>NZ_AP039376.1:0-2347500 GCF_059728655.1 Adlercreutzia sp. St.1H8
TTATGAGCTCGGCGAGCCTTACTTATATACAATGGTACCCGCTCGCGGGTGAACCAGGCAGGAACAAGCGCCGCGGCGCTGCGCAGGAAGAGGAAGACCTATGGACAGCGTGAAACTCAACGAGAACTGGAATGAGGTCTGCAACCTCGTCTGCAGCTACGAGGGAGTGGAGCCCTCCCAGTTCAAGGCCTTCTTCTACCGCCTCCAGCCCCAGGCCCTGAGCGAGGGATTCCTCATGCTCACCTCAGATAACGACTTCATCAAATCCTGGGTTGAGCGCCATTACCTCGATGCCATCCGCCGCGCGCTCTCCCAGCTGCATGGCGGCATACCCTTCACCGTCATCATCGAAGTCGACCCGGGTTCTGCGGCCAGCGCCGCGGCCACCGGTCCCTCCGGCGTCTCCACGGCAGGCGCCGTCCAGACCGTGGCCAGCTCCTCGGCCACGCCGGGTCCCTCGGCCGCGCCAGTCATCGAGGCGCGCCCGGCCGATCCCCTTCCCACGCAGGCCTCCCCCGCGATCGTTCCTGGCATGGGCGCCTCCCTGCCCGACCAGGCTGCCACCTACTATCCACCCGCCGAGCGCGGCGAGGATGCGCGCGCCCTGCCGCCGCTCGACTTTCCCGCTCCCGGAGCCGCCCCCTGCGCGAACGCTGCGGGCGGCGCGGCCGAGGGACCCTCTTCCACCCTCACCTTCGAGAACTTCGTCATCGGTGACTCCAACCGCATGGCGTACTCTATGGCGCTCAACGTGGCTGAGCAGCCGGGACACGGCCCCCTTAACCCGCTGTTCATCTACGGTAAGAGCGGCTTGGGCAAGACCCACCTCATGTTCGCCATCCAAAACTACATCCGCGAGACCCAGCCGCAGCTGCGCACGGTCTACGTAGACTCGTCCGATATGCTCACCGACTACATGGAAGCCGGCGCGGCGCACGACAAGGAGAAATCGAGCTACAAGAACTTCAAGGCCCGTTACGAAGAGGCCGACGTACTCCTCATCGACGATATCCAGTACCTCCAGGGCAAGAAGCAGACGCTCGACATCGTGTTCCAGATCTTCAACAGCCTCATCAACCAGCGTAAGCAGATTATCCTCTCCGCCGATCGCGCGCCTAAGAACATCGACATCGACGAGCGCTATCACTCGCGCTTCAGCCAGGGGGGCACGGTCGACATCCAGCCGCCGGAGATCGAGACCAAGCTCGGCATCGTCAAATCGTTCATCGACGAGTACTGCCGCACCGAGGGCCTTGAGCACTTCTCCATCCCCCAAGATGTCCAGATGTACATCGCGGAGAACTCGAGCTCCAACATCCGCGAGCTCAAGGGCGCCGTCACCAAGGTCATCTACCAGATGACCGTCCTCCAGCAGCCCAACTTCTCCGTGGCCGATGTGCGCTCGCTCCTCGAGAACCACTTCTCAGGCGGCGCCTCCCGTAACCTCTCTATCGAGGATATTCAGAAGGAAGTCGAGGCCTTCTTCAAGGTCAAGCACTCCGACCTCGTGGGAAAGAGCCGCGCGCGCCAAATCACCTACCCGCGTCAGATTGCCATGTACCTGTGCCGCCAGATACTCGACGTGCCGTTCAACGCCATCGGGGAGAAGTTCAACCGCGACCACAGCACCGTCCTGCACGCGGTGAAGCAGGTCGAGGAAATGATGAAGCAGCGCGAGGTCCAGGAGGAGATCGAGACCCTCACCCAGATCATCCGCGAGATCTAGCCTCCTGTTATGAGCCGGATAACCTGAGGATATCCGGCTCATAAACCCCTTCCTTTTCCACAGCGCACGTTCACTGATAATCAAAGCGATAAATACCTGTGGAAAGCACCTACGTTTCCTCAACCGCCAAAACTAACCGTTTCTCTTCCCCCACCAGGCATTTCTTTGGTTTTCAACCATTCAACCGCCGTTATTATTATTGTTATTCCTCACCCTTCTCTTATTCTTGCTGCCATGATGAGGGCGGGAGCATTTCTTCCATCCCCACCGTCCCCCCTCCTCACAGCTCTCCCGATTTTTAGGCATTGAGAAGAAAGCGCCGTTGACAGCCTATTTCACCCGGTGTATAGTCTTGAGGCTATTCTTTTGAATATGAAAGGGAAAAGACGATGAAACGCACCTACCAGCCCAATACCCGTAAGCGCGCCAAGTGCCATGGCTTCCGTGCCCGTATGTCCACCAAGGCCGGCCGTGCCGTTCTCTCTGCTCGTCGCGCGAAGGGCCGCAAGCGCCTCTGCGTCTAGTCGGAGGAGTCCGTTGGATACCATCAAATCCAGCGCAGACATATCACACCTCTTCTCCACGGGGAGGCGCCTGAAGACTCCCTACCTCACGCTCATCATTGGCAAGGAGGGGGAATCCTCGAGGGCATCGCGACACGACCTCCAGGGTCGTGTCGCTTTTATTGCGGGGAAGAAGCTGGGCAACGCCGTGTGGCGCAACTCTTCCAAACGCCGTATGAGGGAAGTCTGTCGAGCGCTCGGCGGCCCGTGGCCCGGCTACGATGTGATATTTCTCGCGAAGTCATCACTTACCGATGCGTCTTATAGTAAAGTGCTAAAGGCGTGTGACAAGGCGGTTGCTCACTCATGCCTGGGTGCCGTGGAGGAGAAGCGTGGATAAGGTGCGCAGGGCGCTTGTGCAGGTGCCCTCGATGATCGCCATTGGTCTCATCTTGTTCTACCGGGCGGCCATATCGCCCCTCTTTCCCTCCTGCTGCCGCTTCGTTCCCACGTGCTCGGAGTACGGGTTGACGGCCTTCCGGCGCTACGGGTTCCGCAAGGGATTCGTGTTGACGGCCAAGAGGCTGCTGAGATGTCGTCCGGGAGGGCCGCATGGCTACGATCCCGTTCCCTAGGAGGGGACGGGGCCAGGGCACTCCTTCGTGCGCTATAGAAGGGAATGTTCATGTGGGAAGTATTTAAGGACTGGATATTCAACGTTATCGAGTTCTTCTTCAACTTCTGCGGTGACTGGGGCCTTGCCATCATCATCGTTACCGTCATCTTCCGTATCATCCTTGCTCCGCTCATGCACAAGCAGGCGAAGTCTAACTACCAGATGCAGAAGATCCAGCCGAAGATCGCGGCTATCCAGCAGAAGTACGCTGACGACCAGGTTCGCCAGTCTCAGGAGATGCAGAAGCTCTACGCCGACGCCAAGTTCAATCCCCTGGCTGGCTGCGTGCCCATGCTGCTGCAGATGCCTATCTTCATCGCGCTGTTCCAGACCCTGCGTGAGATGGGCGGACGCGCTGAGGTGGCGGGCAACTTCACCTTCTACAACATCGTTCCGAACCTCACTATGACGCCTTCTGATGCGTTTGCTTCGGGTTTTGGAACATTTGTTCCCTATCTGGTGTTGATGATTGTCTTTGCTGGAGCTACCTTCCTGCCCATGGTTCTCATGCAGATGAAGAGCGAGAACACCCAGCAGAAGAACCAGACCCTCATCATGGCGGGCGTTATGAGCCTGTTCATGCTGTGGATCTCTTGGACGTCCCCCGCAGGCGTGCTCTTGTTCTGGGGCACCTCGTCGCTCATCGGCATCGGCCAGCAGCAGGTGAGCCTGGCTATCTGCCGCCGTGCTGATCAGCGTGCCGCCGAGGAAGAGGTCATCGAGGTCAAGCCAGTTGAGGTTAACGTCACCCGCAAGGCCAAGAAGCCGCGCCCCACTAAGAAGCGCTAGATCAATCTTTTGTAGGACGGAGGAGTGTTTCACGTGAAACACTCCTTTTGTTTTATATGAAAGGAGACGCCATGGAAGAAGAGAACGTGGTTGCCGAGGTGACCGAGGAGAGCCAGGAACCGGAGATCACGGACGAGGTACTCGATAACATCGCCGACACGGCGATTGCCGCGCTTCAGGACATTCTGAAGTACTTTAACGTCGGCGAGGTCACCATTGACGAGTATGAGGGTGACGAGGGCGAGCTCATTCTGGACATCACCGGCGATGATCTGGCGGTGCTCATTGGTCGTCATGGTAAGACCCTTGATGCGCTGCAGTTCCTGGTGTCCGCCATTACCGTGCGCACCATTGGCTTCCGTTATCCGGTAGTCATCGATGTTGAGGGCTATAAGAGTCGTCAGCGCCAGAAGCTTGAGTCCATCGCCCGCACGAGCGCCAATCGCGCTGCCAGTCAGGGTCGCAGTATTAAGCTGCGCCCCATGACTCCCTATGAGCGACGCATCGTTCACATTGCTCTTCGCGACGACGATCGTGTCGAGACCGCCTCTGAGGGAGAGGGCAGCGCTCGTCATGTGGTAGTTATTCCTGTTTAGTTTGCTTTAGATGATCAGGAAAGGCCCGGGGAGATTGCTCCCCGGGCCTTTTTGTTTAGTAGAATGTTTCACGTGAAACATTCTCAAGCCAGGAAGTCAAAATGTTTCACGTGAAACATTTTGATTGAAGGAGTTGCTCGATGGGTGAAGCTGAACTCATAGATCGCTATCTCGATCTTATTCTTGAAGCGAATAAGACGACCAATCTCACGCGTATTGACTCAAAGGAGAAAGCCCAGCTTCTCCATGTGGAGGATTCACTCGTTGCCCTGCCAGAGATAAACGAAGCCCCTGAGGGGCTCTATGGTGACCTTGGCACTGGCGGGGGGTTTCCCGGAGTCCCCGTTGCCATCATGACGGGCCGAGAAGCTGTTCTCGTTGATTCAGTGAAAAAGAAGGTGGCCATTGTCGATAAAGCTGTTGAAAGTTTGGGGCTTAGTGATCAGATTTCCACTTTTAGTGGACGAATAGAGGATTTAGCCTGTGAACGCCCTCGTCAATTCTCGGTTCTAACCGCCCGCGCCCTCTCACAGCTCCCCTCACTCCTTGAACTTGCTTCCCCCTTACTCAAAGAGGGCGGAGCGCTCGTCTGCTATAAGGGTGAGGCAACGGCAGAGGAGCAGAAAAATGCGGAAAAGGTTGCACGGAAGGTGGGAATGGTCTTTGTGTCGAAGAGATCTCTAACGCTCAGCGATGGGGAAACTCATCGAGAGGTGTTTCTCTATCGGCGTGAGGGAAAGCCAAAGGTAAAGCTTCCGCGACGTATCGGACTCGCTCAGCATAAACCACTCATAGACTGAATACCTGCCCCCGCATCGCGGGGGCAAATTGTTTCACGTGAAACACTGCAGAAGGGCTGTCGACGTAAATGGAATGTTTCACGTGAAACAATTTGATGAGGCAGCGTTGTAGAGAGAATGTTTCACGTGAAACAATTTGAAGGGGCGTCGACTTGGTAGGAATGTTTCACGTGAAACACTCTGACAGGGCGTCGACGTGACCAGAATGTTTCACGTGAAACAATTTGCTGGGAACAGATGAGGAAATGTTTCACGTGAAACATTTCGTCGCGGGGCAGCGGCTCCCAGGGGGATGAGAGCAGACGCCCCTCCGTCCAAACGCTGCTCTGGCGTCGCCGGGGGCATTACTATCTCTCTTATCGTTACGATGAGAGGAGAGAAGCCATGGAAAAGACCCACAGACAAATTATGTCCGAACGGGCAAAGCGACTGCGAAAAGAAATGACTCGCCAGGAGCGGAAGCTGTGGTATCAGTTTCTCTGTTCCTATGAGTTTCCCTTTGTGACGCAGAAAGTCATGGGGAACTATATCCTTGACTTCTATTGCAGAAGACTTCACCTAAGCATTGAACTCGATGGCTCTCAGCATTACGAGCCTCACGGTCTAGCCTATGATCGTGTTCGTACTACCTATCTAGAGTGTCAGGGAATCAAGGAGTTGCGTTTCTCTAATCGTGAGGTTGACCAGGAATTTGAGGGAGTTTGCGAGGTCATCCACCGAGAGGCCCAAAGTCGTCGCCCTGATGTGATGCAATTCCAGCTAGACTTCAGTAAACTCATCAACAGGAGCTAGAAATGTTTCACGTGAAACATTTCTAGTCAGCTACTTCGCATTCCCAACTTCTAATAGGCACCCCAAAATGTTTCACGTGAAACATTTTGCTATACTCTGAGCGACTTGAGAAAGGGGTTAGACGTGGGCTTGTTAGACGGTCTAAAACGAGACAAGCCAGAGGAGGAAAAGTCCCCACTAAGTGAGGACTCTACTTCTGATGGCATCGATGTGGAGAATGCCGAGGTTGTAGTAAGAGAACCTGCTCCTACGGTTGTCGATCAGTCGGATAAGAAGCAGATCAAGTCCTATAAGGATAAGGCGCCAGTGCGTCATGTGGTGGGCCAAACTAAAATCGCCGCTATCATTAACCAGAAGGGCGGCGTGGGGAAGTCTACGACAGCCATCAACCTCTCTGCAGCCCTCGGTGAGATGGGAAAGCAGGTTCTGCTGGTTGATCTCGACCCTCAGGGTAACTCCTCAAGTGGCTTGGGCATTGAGAAGGCAAACCTGGAAAACTGCATCTACGACGTGCTTCTTAACGACGTGCCGCTTGAGGATGTCATCATTCCCGATGTGTGTCCTGGACTGGATGTTGCTCCCGCTACCATCAACTTGGCTGGCGCTGAGGTCGAGCTGGTATCCGAAATGGCTCGTGAGAACCGCCTGAAAGATGCTGTTGGCAGCATGCGGGGCAAGTATGACTTCATTTTTATCGATTGTCCCCCCTCTCTGGGTCTTCTGACGGTGAATGCCCTCGTGGCTGCCGACAAGCTGCTCATTCCCATTCAGTGCGAGTTTTATGCGCTGGAGGGTGTGACAAAACTTCTTGAATCAATGAAACGTGTCAAAACGCGCCTTAATCCAAGCCTGGATATCTACGGCGTGCTGCTGACTATGTTTGATAGCCGCACAAAGCTGTCGGTGGAGGTGGCGGACGAAGTTCGCGGTTATTTTGGTCGCGCGGTATTTGATACGCCTATTCCCCGCACCGTGAAGCTGTCTGAGGCTCCTAGCTTTGGGCAGCCCATTACACAGTACGAACCTCGGGGTAAGGGTTCTATCGCCTATATTGAGCTTGCGAAGGAAGTGATAAGCCGTGGCTAAAGCAACGAAAAGCGGCCTGGGACGTGGTTTGAATTCCCTGCTAGGGGATCCTTTTGAGGAGAGTTCCTCCACTCCTGCCCCCGTACCGTCTAATCCCGCTCGCCAGCGTGTCATGGTTGAGCCTGGCGAAATCCCTTCCTATGATCCTATTCTCGAGCCTCGAGATGTTTCACGTGAAACAATTGTGGCTCGTGATGAGGAAGTCGAGCAGCCTGCCCTGATGGAGGTCGAGGAAACGGCGCCTGAGCATATCACTATCAAGGGTATCGCGACGCGTAATGTAGATGAGGTGCCCATTGAATGGGTCACCCCCAATCCTGATCAGCCTCGTACTCATTTTAAGAGGGAAGAAATCGAGGAGCTTGCGGCCTCTATTGAGAAAGACGGTCTCCTTCAGCCTATTCTCGTGCGTACTCTTGGTCGCAACCGATATCAGATCATCGCCGGCGAACGTCGCTGGCAGGCATGCAGTCTCTTGAAGCTTGAGAAGATCCCCGTCCGCATCAAGGATGTGGATGACGATCGTGCCCTTGAGCTGGCTCTGGTTGAGAACGTGCAGCGTTCTGACCTCAATCCCATTGAAGAGGCCTACGGCTACCGGCGACTCATGGAGCGCAAGAACATGACCCAGTCGGATGTCGCCCAGGCTATGTCGAAGGGTCGTTCCACGGTCGCCAATGCGCTTCGCCTTCTCGATCTCCCTCAAGATGCCCAGCAGCTGCTGTTTGAGGAGAAGATTACGGCGGGTCATGCGCGCGCTATTCTCTCTATTCCCAATCAGGAGGGTCGTGAGAAGCTGACCAGCAAGCTTCTGGAGGAACGCCTCAACGTTCGTGAGACAGAGGCGCTTGCCCGCCTTCTTTCAGGACGTCCTAAAGGTGAGGAAATGCCAGTTCGCCAGCCTTTGCCTCCGACGTACAAGAAGGTGGCTAAAGCGCTCCGCGATGTGCTTAAGACCAACGTGCGCGTGAAATCCTCTAAGGGGCGGAATAAGATTGAGATTGAGTTCAAGGACGAGGAGGAGCTGAGCCGCTTGTTCGAGGAGTTGCTCGCGTCTATCTCATAAAAAATGTTTCACGTGAAACATTTTGAAACGCCTCGGAGCAATTCGGGGCGTTTTTTGTTTCACGTGAAACATTCTGGGAGTGATGAAAATGTTTCACGTGAAACATTTTCTAAAGGGAGTTCTTTAGTTGTCCGCAAGCCCCTGCGATGTCTGAACCACGAGAGCGCCTTAAAGTAGCCTCGATATGGTGTCGGCTCAGCGTATCGATCCAATGGTTGACCGTATTAAGAGGTGCTGGCTGGAATGGGGATCCTGCGATGTTATTCATCGGCAGCAGATTCACATGACACAGCAGGCCCTCACAGAAGTGAAGGAGCGCCTCAAGGTCTTCTTCCCTGTCATTTGCGTCTTTAATGAGCAGGTATTCAAGGGTAACGCGGCGATTAGTCTTCTCCACGTAGTTCATGAGGGCGGTTTTGAGGTCAGGGAGCCTTTGGGCGCTAACGCGTGGCATGAGCTTATCGCGCTTCGCCTGAATCGCTGAATGAAGAGAGATGGCGAGGGTGAATTGTTCAGGTTCGTTGGCCAACGCATCGATTCCCGTAATGATTCCGCAGGTAGAGACAGTGATGTGGCGTGCGCCGATGTTGAAGGAGTCGACGCTGTTCATCTTGCGAAACGCTTCAATCACGGCATCGTAGTTGAGGAAGGGTTCTCCTTGGCCCATGGCAACGATGTTGGTCACACGCCGGCCGAAGTCCTTCTCAACAAGGGAGACCTGGTCGATCATCTCCTCTGGCGAGAGGTTGCGGTGAAATCCCTCCCTACCTGTTGCGCAGAAAGCGCAGGCCATCGCGCATCCGACCTGCGTTGAGAGACAGACGGTGAGTCGCTCCCCCTGAGGCCCCGAGGGCATCCCCACAGCTTCGACCATCTGACCGTCGGCGAACTGGATGACATACTTTCGCGTTCCGTCTTTGGACTGCTGTCGATTGATCAGTCGTGCGCTCTTGAGAGGGTAAGCGCTCGCAAGCTGAGCGCGAAAGGCTTTGGGAAGGTTGGTCATCTCATCGAATGACGTGGCGTGGTGTAGGTGGAGCCATTCGTAGAGTTGCTTCGCCCGAAACCCTGGTTGGCCAAATTCTTTCGCAAGCTGCTCAAGGCGGTCGAGCGGGTATGTTCTGATGTCGTTTTCCATTGGGTCATTATACGAAATGTTTCACGTGAAACACTCAGTGCTATACTTTCGGCCACTGAATGCGGCAATTTGAGAGGTGTGGAACGAATGTTCGAATCACTTGATCCTATGAATTGCAAGGTCGCGCTTCTCGCTGGCGGGAAGAGCGGCGAACGTGAGATATCCCTATCCTCGGGAAAAGGCGCTCAATCAGCGCTTGAGGAGGCTGGCTTTGCTGTTACCGTTCTTGATCCAGCGAACAAGGCCGATCTGGAGCGCCTGATAGCGGAGGATTTTGACGTGGCCTTTCTCTGTCTGCACGGAAAAGGCGGGGAAGATGGCTCTATCCAGGGTTTTCTCGAGACCATTGGGCTTCCCTACACGGGTTCTGGTGTGTGGGCGAGTGCGCTCGCCATTGATAAGGAAAAGGCGAAGAAGTTCTATCGCGAAGCGGGGATTCCCACGCCGGAGTCCCTTTCCATCACGCGAGGTGAAGAATATTCCCTAGACGAGATAGCTCGGAAGATGGGCGGGAGCTGCGTCGTTAAGCCCAATAAGGAGGGAAGTTCTCTCGGAGTATTCATCGTGAAGTCAGGCGATGACCTGGGAGAAAGCATTGACCAGGCGTTCAAGGTGGGAGAGAGGCTCCTGATTGAGCGTTATGTCGAGGGTATGGAGCTGACGGTAGCTGTTGTGGGAGACAAAGAACCTGAGGCGCTCCCCATCATCGAGATTGTTCCTCAAAGTGATTCATATGACTTCGAGTCCAAGTACGCTCCGGGAGGATCGCAGCATATCTGCCCTGCGCGTCTGGACGAGGAGATTGCGCGCCGCGTAGGGGATCTGGCTGTCCGTGCGCACCAGGCTCTGGGATGCTCGGGTGTGTCGCGCTCTGATTTTCTGCTCGATGCCCATGGTGAGCCGTGGATTCTGGAGACCAATACCATTCCTGGTATGACAGAGACCTCGTTGCTACCTGATGCAGCCCGAGCTGCAGGAATCTCGTTCCCAGAGTTGTGCACCAGACTCGTGGGGTACGCTCTAGGGGGAGGGAAATAAAACCCCGGAATGTTTCACGTGAAACATTCCGGGGCATCTTCAGGGAACTAGAACAGCCCGCAGGACTTCATTGTGAATAAGGCGCCGGCCACTAAGGCCAAGAGGAACGCCCAGCTGACGAGGTAGCACCCCTTGTTCCCCTTCCGGCCCTGCTCGATGGCCCTTTCGCTTAGGGAGCGGCGGCTCTTCATGATGACCGTTCCCTTTTCTTTTTGAGGCAGGGGGATCGTCTTCTCGGGAATCCAGGTGCCGCGGCTCTCGACGATGCGGTTGACGCCGTCAGGCTCAAACGAGACGTTCGTTCGGATTCCATCCTGCATGCGCATGGCTACGTTCTGCACGAAAGTCTCGAAGTCGTCTGCCTGGGCGGGCTCGTACGCCACGACTGCCACCTCCCCCCAGTAATGCCCTGGTTCAGGGCTTTCCGTGAAGGCGATGAAGGACAGCACCGCCACGAGCGTGAGATCTCGGGCAGCCAAGATGCTGAGATCGCGGGAGAAGTCCTCGTCGAAGTAGCCGATGCGCTGGTCAAAGCGGCTGACGAGCCATGCCTTATGGGCGGTTCCCTCCATGGTGCAGTCGATATGATAGAGGTCGCCGACGAGGTTGTCGGCCCCGAGGAGCCGGCCAGCCTCCTTCTTAGAAGCCGTCTCGAAGCGATGATATGTACCGAAATACTGGTTCATGGGCCTCTCCGTTCCATGGACTCCGGCAGGGTTGATACAATAGCGGGACGCATAATCGCCGGAAGGCGCCCGTTGCCTTTGTCGGGCCATTTTCCCCTGTTTCGTCGCTTTTCGAAAGTCCTTTGCTGTGAAAGGAAGCATGAGAGCAGGGGAGTGCGCCCGTTCTGCTGATTGGGGAGAACAGATGAGTGATGAGCTCGTAGAGAAGAGGTCTGAGAAATCCGACGACAAGAATGTTTCACGTGAAACATTCTGCGTCGCGCGGGCTGATCGCGAAGAGGCGAGGCTCCCCGGCGAGCTAACGCGCTTTATCACCGACGGCACGCTTCCCGAGGTGGTGGAACGATATGCTCAGCTTCCGGCGCAGGCTGCGGCGGCGGACTATGGTGAACTAGATCGCAATATCGTCGTCATCGATACGGAGACTACGGGTTTTTCCCTCAGCCACGATGAGTTGACCCAGATTGCCGCAGCACGCATGGATCAGGGAGAGATAGTCGATTGGTTTATCACATTTGTTAACCCTGGTAAACCAATTCCCGATGAGGTGGCTCATCTGACGAATATCCACGATGAGGATGTGGCCGACGCGCCGTCCCCGGCGGAGGCTCTCGCCCAGCTGGTTGAATTCGTAGGCGATGCGAAGATCGTGGCTCATAACGCCGAGTTCGATCGTAACTTCACGACTAAGCACCCTGCAGGCTATCCTCTGCTGGAGAACCAGTGGCTGGATTCCCTCGATTTGGCGCGCATTGCCCTGCCGCGGCTGAAGTCGCATCGCCTGATAGATCTGGTACGCGCGTTCGGTGCGCCGCTTTCCACCCATCGTGCGGACGACGACGTGGCGTCTACCTGCGCACTCTTCCGCATCCTGCTGGCTGGGGTGGACGCGATGCCGGAGCCTCTCGTTCGCGAGATAGCGCGCATGGCGCCGGCTGAGAGTTGGCCGACCGTGGTGGTGTTCGACTATTTCGCGCGCCGCAAAGCACAGCGGGCGCTTGATAACGTGTTCGGGGATGAGGGGGACTCAGAAGGCGGTCAGAATGTTTCACGTGAAACATCTCCGGACAAAGCTGGTGCGATGGCGGGCGAAACCGGCACCGCACCTGCGGGGGAGGCCGCGTCGGTGCAGCTCTCCGCGTTTGGCGACGCGCCCCAGCGGTTCTCCATCCGCGCGTTGCGTCGTGATCGCCTGCGCGGGGACGAGCGCCGGCCTAAGGCAGATGCGGACGCCATCGCGCAGGACTCCTTCCGCGAGCTGGTTTTCCCCAGCCAGGACGAGGTGTCTGCCGCCTTCACTGCGGCGGGTTTGGTGGGCTCGCTCTACGATGATTACGAGCCGCGCGATGAGCAGCGCATCATGTCCGAGGCCGTGCGACAGGCATTCGCGTCGTCGCGCAATCTCATGGTGGAGGCGGGTACGGGCGTCGGCAAGTCGATGGCCTACCTCGTTCCCGCATCGATGACCTCGCTCATCAACGATGTGACGGTGGGCGTGGCCACTAAGACCAACGCCCTGCTTGACCAGCTTGTTCACCATGAGCTGCCCGCTCTGGCCGCAGCCCTCGAGAAACAGGGCAAGACGCTCACGTTCGCCTCGCTCAAGGGCTTCTCGCACTATCCGTGCCTACGTCGGATCGAGCGCATCGTGGAAGAGGGCCCGCGCCTGCGCGCCGTGGGAGGACAGGAAAAACCCCAGGCCCCCGCGCTCGCGGCCCTTCTCTCGTTCATCGAGCAGACCGACTACGACGACCTCGACGGCCTCAAGATCGACTACCGCGTGCTGCCGCGCCGAATCATCACCAACACGAGCCATGACTGCCTGCGTCGCAAGTGCCCGTTCTACGGCACGTCGTGCTTCGTACACGGGTCGCGCCGCCGTGCGGAGACGGCCAACGTGGTGGTGACCAACCACAGCCTGCTCTTCTGCGATCTAGCCGCCGATAACGGTCTGCTCCCGCCTATTCGCTATTGGGTGGTGGATGAGGCCCACGGGGCCGAGAACGAGGCCCGCCGCGCCTTCTCCCTTGAGCTGCCGGCCGACGAGATCCGCTTTCTCGCGCGCCGCGTGGCGGGTGATGAATCCGCGCGCAACGTGTTCTCTCGTGCTGAGCGCGTTGCCGTCATACCAGGCAAGGAGGAGGGTGCCACCCTCTTCTACGCGCTCACCAACAAGGCGCGCACGGCCGGCCGCTCGTTTGCCGAGGCCGCCGACGCATTCTGCGAATCGATGCGCGGCCTGCTGTTCTTCGACACCAACCATCGCGGTAAGGGCTACGAGATTGTCGAGCTGTGGGTGAACGGGGACATCCGCTCGTCAGCTACCTTCACGGACGTGGTGGAGAAGGGCCGCGCGATGGCGGATTGCGCCGAGAAGCTGGTCACGGCCTGCCAGGAGATAGTCGCGTACCTCGAGGACGCGGATGGGGCGGCGGTGATCCAGCGTGAGATAGCATCCATCGCCCTGGAGCTGAAGGATATCCTGAAAGCCGCCGAGGTCATCCTGTTCTCCGCGCCGGAATCCTACGTCTACGCCGCGACGCTCAGCCGCAAGGGCGACCGCCCGGTGGACAAGCTGGAGGCGCTGCTGTACAACGTGGGGGCCGCGCTCGACGAGACGCTCTACGCCAACACCCACGCGGTGGTATACGCGTCAGCCACGTTGACGGTGGGCGAGTCCTTCTCCTCCTTCGAGACGGCGCTGGGGTTGAACACGAGCGAGGCCTCGGCATGCGATACGCTGCTGCTCGCGTCGAGCTACGACTTTGACGGCCATATGCGCGTGTTCGTGGCCAGCGACATGCCCGAGCCGAACGACCCGCGCTACCTCGCCGAGCTCGAGCGCCTGCTCATCGGCACGCATCGCGCGCAGAGGGGGTCGATGCTCACCCTGTTCACCAACCGGCGGGAGATGGAGAAGAGCTTCGAGGCCGTCCAGCCGGCCCTCAAGGAAGATGATCTGCGACTCGTGTGCCAGAAGTGGGGCGTGTCGGTCAAGGGGCTGCGTGATGACTTCCTGGCCGACGAGCATCTGTCTCTCTTTGCGCTCAAGAGCTTCTGGGAGGGATTCGATGCCCCCGGTGCCACGCTTCGCGGCGTCATCATCCCCAAGCTTCCCTTTGCCAAGCCGACCGACCCGCTTTCCTGCGAGCGCGGCGCGCGCGATGACGCGGCATGGCGCCGCTATGTGCTGCCCGCCGCGGTCATGGAAACGAAGCAGGCAGCTGGCCGCCTCATCCGCAAGGCCGACGATCGTGGAGTGCTCATCCTGGCTGACAAGCGCCTGGTGACGAAGGGATATGGGAAGTCGTTCCTCAAATCCCTGCCCAGCCGCAACATCACGGTGTGCACCGTCGATGAGATTATCGCCGCGCTGGATGCGGCGGAGTAGGGGCGCAGGAGCCGGGGGATGGCAAGGCACGGTCGGAAGATAACGCACGCAGCGCATGTGAAGCGCTCGACGCAGGGAACCTCCAACGAGCTTTCCTTCAGCGTGCTCGACGCTGCGCGGGAGTCGCTCGAAGATGGCGGCCGGCGTGACGCCGGGCGGGGGCGGTCCCGCGGACGAACGCGCGTCAGCTCGGCTGGCCGTGGAGGAGGCGCTCTCTCCAAACTCGGGGCCATCCCGCTGTTCACGTTAGGCCGCCACCGCAAGACGATGGCGACCCCTGAGCGCGAGCGCGGACTCATGCTGCCGGGCGGCACGTTCGTCTCCACCGAGGGAGATCGGGACACGGCGCTCACCTCAGCACCGGTGCACTCCTCGGCGCGGGCGGCCCTCGGTCGCGCCACGGCGACGGGCCTTCCTGCATCTCGCACCGCCCGCGAGTCCTCGTGGCAGGCGCCGGCTGAGGAGGTCGCGCGTCGCAAGACGCTGCGCAAGCGTCGCCGACTCGCTGTGGTAGCGGCCGGAACGGCGGCCGTGCTGGCGGCTGCTGCCTTCCTGGGCACCATGGGATACTCGCTCATCCAAGCGCAGAAGGCCCTTCGGGGCGACCTTTCGGCGGCCCTCGGCGACATCCAGCGAGCCGACGAGGCCATTATTCCCATGGATGAGCTCATCGCCGCCCGCATCAACGATGGCGTGGACAAGGGGGACGCAGAAGCTATCGCGACGGACTGGGAAGCACTCCAGCCTCAGATAGACCAGGCCCTCGTCGATCTCGATGCGGCGCGCAGGGACGTGGAGGCAGTGCAGTCGAAGCTCGTGGACGCGCGCGACAAGGAAGCCGCCAACCGCGCGCTCGTGGCCGCGAACGCCCGCGTGAACATGATCGGAGCCGGACGAGAGCTCATGGCCGAGGCCGTCCCCGCGCGGCGCGCCCAGCAGGCGGCGCAGACCGCCTGGGAGAAGACGCTTGAGGGGGATGGCTTGGCGCGTGATGCCGCTGCCGCGCTCTCCTCCATGACGAAGGACACGGTCAACCAGTCCATGGCCTTGAGCGAGCAGGCCCTCGCGGCATTTACCGCGGCGCGAGACGGCTTGGAATCGGCTGCCGAAGTCTATCAGAACGCCGACTACACCGCCTTTGTCAGCTACCTCAATCTGCGCATAGACGCCCAATACGCGGCCATCGCCTCGGATAAGGCGTATCTCGCGCGCGACAAGACGGCCATGACGGAGCAGAACACGCGCTACAACGAGCTGGACGCCCAGGCAGCGGAGGCCGCCCGGGCCCTGGAGGGAGATCCGACGGGCATTGTGGGCCCGCTCTACGCCGCCGCGGCGAAGGGCAAGGCGGCTGCCTACTCCTCCGAGCGGCTCCAGGCGGGCGATGCGGATGCATTTCTGCGGGATTACTTGGGCAGCCTGGGCAAATAGCTTATACTGACGGTAATTATGCCTTGGCATTAGGAATGTAAACCGAAAGGCTCCCTACATGGCCGATATACACGAGCACGTCGCGTACCTCTCGCAGAGCATCGGCCCGCGTCCGGCGGGTACTGAGGAAGAGCAGCAGGCGGCGCTGTACATCACCGAGCAGCTTCAGACCGATGCTGGTCTGCCGGCTTCTATCGAGGACTTCAACTGCAACCCCGACGCCGATCTTCCCCGCGCCATCTGCAGCGCGCTCGTGATACTCGCCGGTGTGCTCGCTATCTTCGTCTCGATGGCCGTGATTCCCGCCCTTATCGTGGCGCTGCTGGCCACGGCCCTGTTTGCTGCCGAATCGCTCGGCAAGCCCGTGATCTCGCGCTTCTTCAATCGCGGCGTCAGCCAGAACGTCATCGCCAAGTACGAGCCCGATTTCTCGCCGGAGGCAGGCGGCGCGCGCCGCCGCAAGATAGTGCTGGTGTCCCATTACGACAGCGGCAAGGTTCAGCCGGAAACGAGTCAGCCCCTGCTCCGCGCGCTGCCCCTTCTGGCTTGGGCGTCTCTGGGCGGCATGGCCGTGAGCATTATCGTCCTGGTCATTCGCGTCATGGCGACCTTGGAGGGCCCGGCGGCCATCGCCCTGAACGTGGTGACCGTCCTCGCCCTTCTGTGTGCAGCCTGGCCGCTGCTGCTCGCCATCCTGCATCGCACCTCTTCTTATAACGAGGGCGCGAACTGCAACGCCGCCGGCGTGGCTGTGCTCTTGGACGTGGCGTCTCGCGTGGGTCGTGGCCGGGTGTCGGCGGCTGAGCTCGAGCGGATGCAGGAGGCCACCGTTCACGGCGAGGAGGCTGCCCGCGCCGCAGGTCTGGCGCCTGCCGGCGGCGAGCTCGTCTACGAGGCGGCCATGCCCCAGCAGGAGGAGTCCGCCGCAGACCGCCTGCTCTCTGCCAAGGCCGCCGTTGCCGCGCTCACGGGCATGCCGGTGAGTGAGACGATCAACATCGAGCTGCCGGAAGAGGAGCCCGCGCCCGCGCCGACGCCCGCTGATCCGCTTGCTGGCCTTGCCGTCGAGGGGGAGTCCGCCGTTTCTGTCGCGGGCGAGCCGCACGAGGTCGCTCCGTCGAGCGCTTCGGCCGAAGGACTCGCTTCAGAGGAGGCCTCCGAGGCCGACGCCATCGAGATCGAGCCAGAGGAGAAGGAGTCGTCGGTTCCGGATTGGTTCCGCTCCGCGCAGCAGAAGGCGAAGAAGGCTGAGGATCGCGAGGTGGCCGTGCAGCGCTCGCGCTACGCCGAGGCCCTAGACGCCGCCCAGCTCGAGCAGCGTCCCAACCGCTTCAGTGCGCCAGCCGAGACGGCTATCTCCGAGACGGAGCAGCGCCTTCAGCAGATGCGTGAGAGCATCATGGAGGTGAAGGCTCCCGGCTTCCGCCGCGCCGACGAGGCATCGGCTCCCGAGGGTGCTTCCGACTCCGCCCCCTCAGAGCCCACCGAGCCCAGCGTCGCCGGGGAATCCGAAGTTGCCGATGCCGCCGCGGGTGGCTCAACGGTGGCCTTTCGGCCCGTGCCGCTTGATATCCCCGCGGTCGCTGACGTGCTGGGCGCCGCCCCTAAGGAGACGCCGGCTGCCATCTTCGGTGACGCGGTGGAGGATCTTCGCGCTCAGGAGGGCGTGACGCTGCGCGAGCCGCGTCCGCTGACCGGCGCTCAGCCCGCTTCTGACTCGGCGCCCAATCGCGCGGCCATGGCCGAGTCGCTTGCCGCTGCCATCCCCTCCATCCAGACTCCTGCAGCTGCCTTGGCTGACAAGGTTCCCGCCGTAGCTGCCTCAGGCAAGAAGCCCACGCGTCGTAAGCAGCGCGCCATAACGCTGCCCTCCATCGGAGAGGCTGCGGATGGGCTCGCTCCCCTCGACGAGCTGAGCAAGCAGCCGGCGCCCCTGGCAGAGGAGCGCCCGGCGGCGACGGGCCGCGTGCGCGACCTGCGTGCCGTGCTGCCCTCCATCGGCGGCGCTGCGGCGGCAGGCGCTCGTCCTGTCCAGGCTGACGCCCTGCCCTCGCTTTCCGGGACGCTGGTGGCAGAGGAGGCGCCCGAGGAGCCTTCCGAGACGAGCGTCAGCGTCGCAGGGGCGTTTTCCGTGGCGGGTTCCACCGGAGCCTTCGCCCCAGTGGGCGACGAGCTGCTGGAGAACGTCGATCCTGACGACAGGTATGTCGAAGATGCCGATGACTCTGACTACGATGAGGTCATCACCGAGACGGGCGCGTTCTCTGGCCCCGGCTACGTGGACATGCCCAAGTCGCGCGCGTCGCGCCTCTTCGGAAAGTTCGGCTTCGGCCGCAAGAAGCGGCAGGAGGAGACGACGCCTCAGGAATGGCTCGACGTCGATGATGAGTTTGAGGCGCAGGCTGCCGGCGCGGCGCGCGGCGGTTGGGAGAGCTTCCGCGAGGATGACGACTACGATGACGCCGATGCCTACTATGACGATTACGAGGACGATGAGGAGGGCGAGGTTTACGAAGCCCTCTACGAGGAGGACGATTCCGCTCCTCGCGGCGCCCACGGCGCTCCTTCCCGCTGGAACGGCGGCAGCTTCTCCCGCGAGCAGCTCGGTCGTGTCTCCACGCTGTCCGAAGACGTGCGGCCTGAGCAACCGGCCGACCTTGAGCCCGACGCTGACGACCTCGATGGCATCTACCGCTTCCGCAACCCTGAGATCAACACGGAGGTCTGGTTCGTCGCCCTTGGCGCCGAGCTTGCCGGCAATGGTGGCATGAACGCCTTCCTCGACGAGCATGCGCAGGAACTGCGCGGCGCCATTTTCATCGACCTCGACGCCCTCGGCGCCGGTGAGCTCACCCTCATCGAACGCGAGGGAACCTATCTGCCGCGCCAGGCCTCATCGCGTATGCGCCGCCTGGTGAAGAAGGCTTCGTCGGCGGTGGGCTTGTCGGTGGGCACGGGCACCATGCTCTGGACGGACAGCGCGGCTGCCTGCGCCATGCGTCGAGGCTGTCAGACCATGCACCTGGCTGGCATGGAGAATGGCAAGCCGGCTCACTACGGCCAGAGCGATGATGTGGTGGAAAACGTCTCCGGCGAGATCATGCACGACAACGCGGACTTCATCATGGAGCTGCTCAAGAGCATCTAGCGAACCGTGACCCTATGACGAAGGACGCCCTCCGGCTGACGACGGAGGGCGTCCTTTTCCTTTTCGAGCGGTTTCCGGCGGCTCGGCTACTCCAAGTACGTGCGCAGGTTGCGCTCAAGCTCGGCCAGGTTGATGGGCTTTGCCATGAAGCCGTCCATGCCTGCTTCCAGCGCGCGCCGGCGATCCTCGTTGAAGGCGTTGGCCGTCATGGCGACGATGGGAACATGGGCGCGGCCCATCTGCTGCTCGTAGGCGATGATGGCGCGAGTCGCCTCAATGCCGTCAAGGCGCGGCATCTGCCAGTCCATGAAGATCAGCTGGTAGCGCCCCTCCTCCGCGTCGCGTGTCATGCTCACGGCCTCCTCGCCGTCGCAGGCGCACTCGACTTCCGCGCCCAGCTGCTCGATGAGCTCGGTGGTTATCTCGCGGTTGAGCTCGTTGTCCTCCACGAGCAGCACGCGACCTGAGAGAGGATGCTTGGACAGGCTGCCATGTGCGGCCTCTTCCACACCCCCGTCTACGCACACGGCGCGCAGCACATGGTAGAGCCGCGAGCGGAACAAGGGCTTCGAGACGAAGGCCGAGACGCCGGCTTGGGACGCCTCTTCCTCTATCTCAGTCCAGTCATAGGCGCTCACCAGCACGATAGGCGTGGCGTCTCCGACCTTGTCGCGTATCTGGCGGATGGTTTCCAGGCCGTCCATTCCCGGCATGATCCAGTCGACGATGATGGCCTCGTAGCCATCCCCGTTCTCAAAGGCCTGGGCGGTGAGGGACACGGCCTCGTTGCCTGTCGCGGAGCAGTCGCCGCGCATGCCGAATCCGTCGAGCACGTTCTTCGTGTTTTCCAGCACGTCACGGTCGTCATCCACCACCAGCACGCGGATTCCCTCAAGGCAGCTGACGTCCAGCTCCTCGGCGGCCTCGTCGTAGGGACGGAGCGGGATGACCACGGTGAAGGTGGAGCCTACGCCAGGCTGGCTTTCCACCGTGATGGTTCCCCCCATGAGATCGACGATGTTCTTCGTGATGGACATGCCGAGCCCCGTGCCCTCGATGAAGGGCGTCTTGTCGTTGCCCTCGCGCTCGAAGGGGTCGAAGATGCGCTCGAGGAACTCCGCGTCCATGCCGATGCCGGTGTCATGGACAACAAAGCGGTAGTTGTTGAAGCCGGGTTGCAGCGAGGGCTCCTCAGAAACGGAGATGCGCACGACGTCGCCTTCCTCGGTGTACTTCACCGCATTGCCCGCCAGGTTCATGAGCACCTGGTTGATGCGCATGGTATCGCCGATGACCATCTCGCGCTCGATATTGCCGATGACCACGTCGAAGCGCAGCTTCTTCGCGCGGGCCTGCGGCTGCACGATGGTGACAAACTCGCCGATGAGGTCGGGGAAGGAGAATGGCTCCTCGTTGAGCGACATCTTCCCGCTTTCGATCTTTCCCATATCGAGCACGTCGTTGATGAGCCCAAGCAGGTGCTTTGACGACGTGGTGATGCGCGAGAGGCACTCCTTCACGCGGATGGGGTCATCGAGGTGGGAGTGCGCGATGGCGGTAAGGCCTACGATCGCGTTCATGGGCGTGCGGATGTCGTGCGACATGTTGGAGAGGAACGTGGATTTGGCGGCGTTAGCGCTTTGGGCCAGGATGAGCGCCTCCTCAAGGCTTGCGCGCAACTGGTTCTCGCGGTCGGATTTACGGCGCAGGATGGTGAGGTACACGCTGAGGGAGAACACGACGGCGGCCATGAGCACGCAGGACACGATGAGCGTCTGGTGGCCGGCGGTGGTGACCGTGGTGTACATGGTGTCGGCCACCTCGGTGGATTCATCGAGGATCTCGATGTCTATGGAAAGCAGGTCGTCGATGAGGGGGTAGATGCTGCTTTCGGCGTATTCGCGAACGGCGGTGTCGGAGATGGCGGGGTTGGTGACCATGCCTATGTAGTAGCGCACGTTGGACGCCAGCTGGTCATAACCTGAGGCCAGCGATGCGGCGGCCTCAGGATCGCTGCTGTGGTTCTCGGCGATGAACGAGAGCTGGGTGGAGAGGCCCGCGTCGATTCCCTGGAACGAGGCGCGCAGGCTCTGGGACGCTTCCGGCGTGCGCACGTAGGCGGGTCGCTCGGAGATGGTGCGCAGCTGCACGAGCAGCGTCTCGACGCGCCCGGCGGCTACCGATACGGGGTACGCTCCCTCGCGCACCGCCTGAACCTGCCCGTTGATGGCGACGGTGTTGTTGAGCGTGACGCCGAAGAAGGCCAGCAAGAAGAGCGCGAGCACGATGGCCGTGAGGCGAGAGAGCAGGTCGGAGCGCGCGCTCGACCGGCGATTCAGGTCGTCAGAATGTGACATGGTAACCACTTCCCCCAATACTGCGTGTTGGAACAGGATACCGTTTCGCGAGGCCGTGCTGCGATGCGTCTCGGGAAATACCGCATCCGCGGGTAACGGTTTGGATACAAGAAAGTTAACCATAGGGAACTTTGCGCGCATGCGTGCTCACTGCATGGGGTGGGTGAGGGGTGGGGGGGAGTTGGTGGTTGGTGCGCGAGTGGGTGGTGGGGCGGCGAGGTTGTGGGGGAGGATGGCAGCTGGTGGGCTGGCGGAGCTGTGGCTTGCGTTCGGCAGTTGGTGGCGAGTCGGTGGGGCTGTGGCTGGCGGCTGACGGGGAGAGGACGACGGCGGGCGCTTGGCAGAGGGTAGGTGGAGGATGCCGAATGGCGGCTGGTGGGCGGCGGCAGCAGGGTTGTGGCTGGCGACTTGCGCCAGAGAGAGGGCTCAGGTGAGGGGGGGCGGGGTCGGGGGTGGAGTACGCGAAAGGTTGGCTCTGAGTCGGCGGGGCTGTGGAGAGTGGACGGCTGCGAGTGAGGGGGGCGTGTTGCGGGCGCGAGTGTTTCACGTGAAACATTCGTAAGCGGTTTTCGGGAGAAGGCGGCACCCAGGATGACTGCGAGGGGAGGTGGCTTGTGCCCGACGGCTCGCGGAGCTAGTTTCGCGAGCCGTCGGGAGCCTGCGTAGAGAGCGGGCGGCAGGGGTCAGTTGGCGAGACATTCAGTGACGGTGGGATTCTTCGCGATGATCTCTCGCAAGGCGGCAAGGTAGCGGACGAGAAGGTCGCTCGGCTTGCGCTCGTCATGCATGAGGTAGCCCACCTCCATCGATGCGTCGGTGTCGAGGGGAATGGAGGCGATTCCCGAGAGCATCTCCTCGGAGAGCACGCCGGTGGAAAGCGTGAATCCGTTGTGGTGCGTGAGCAGGTTAGTGAGCGTTCCGCGGTCGGATATGCGGATGATCTTCTTGTGAGGCAGGTAGCTGAACGGCTCCTCGGCGTAATAGAACGAGTTGGCCGTGCCCTGCTCGAAGGAGTAACGGGGGTAAGGCGCCAGGTCGTCGGGCGTCAACACGTCGCGGTCGGCCAGGGGGTGACGCTCGCTCACGAACACGTGGACGCCCGCACGGAAGAGCGGGTAGAACGACACGCTCGCCTCGGCGAAGGCTCGCTCCAGCACGCGCCGATTGAAGTCGTCGACATAGAGGATGCCGGCTTCGCTGCGGAAGGAACGCACGTCGTCGATGATCTGCCCGGTGGCGCACTCGCGGAGGATGAAGTCGTACTCGTCGCCTTGGAACTCGTCGGCCACTTGCATGAAGGCCTGGACGCTGAAGTAGTAGTGCTGCGTGGAGATGGCCAGCCGTGCCAGCTGAGCGTCGCCGCCAGCATAGCGGGCTTCAAGCATGTCGGCCTGCTCGACCACCTGGCGCGCATAGCCGAGCAGCTCGGTGCCGTCATTGGTGAGCGTGACGCCGCGATTGCTGCGCGTGAAGATGGTGATGCCCAGCTCGCGCTCCAGCTCCTTGACAGCCGTCGACAGATTCGATTGCGATGCGTACAGCTGCGTTGCCGCCGCATTGATTGATCCCTGCTCCGCAATGGCGATCAGGTAGCGAAGTTGCTGAAGAGTCATAGGTTCGTCCTTCCGTATTCACGCTATACCACGCGAGCGGCGGCCAGTGTTTGCCGCCCCGCCAGCGTCCCGCTACGTCTGCGTACTGCTACACCAGTCGCCTCGTCCCGCCAGCTGCCCGCGCCCGCGCCCAGCGCCAGCCGCCCGCATCCCGCCGCGCCCTCTGTCGGCGCCGTCTGCCCGGCGTGGCGGACAAATGTTTCACGTGAAACAGTATCCTTTTTCTATTCGAGATAATCCTAAACTAGGTTATCTGTTTTATCTATATCGTTCGATCAGAACATTGAATCATCGAATCGCTTGTACGCTTATGCGATCAGTGGTTTCATACAGCTTACTGTTTTCGAAGCATCAACGTGAAGGAGCCACCATGGCCAAGGACATCCCCTACGATCAGAAGTACTACGATCCGGAGATCGAGTGCATGCCGCGCCCGGAGCTGGAGGCGATGCAGCTCGAGCGCCTCAAGGACATGGTCTCCTATGCCTATGAGAACACCGTCTACTACAAGCGCAGCTTCGATGAGGCCGGCGTGCGTCCGGAGGACATCCAGACCCTCGCCGACATAGAGAAGTTTCCCTTCATCGACAAGAAGACCGAGCGCGATACCCAGCACGTCGGCAGCTTCTTCGGCGAGATGTGCTCCGTACCTGAGGAGGAGGTCGTCTTCATGGCCACCTCATCCGGATCGACCGGCGTCCCCACGGTGAGTCCGTTCACCCAGGAGGACTTCGACCTGTGGCAGGATACCGAGGCGCGTCTGTTCTGGCAGGCTGGCATGCGTCCGAACGACCGCTACGTCCACGGCCTCAACTTCGCGCTCTACGTGGGAGGCCCTGATGTCATCGGCGCGCAGCGCCTGGGTGCGCTGGCCATCTGGGTGGGCGCTGTCCCCTCCGATCGCCTGCTGTTCGTGCTCAAGCAGTACCAGCCCACCGTTATCTGGACGAGCCCGTCTTACGCGTGGCAGCTGGGCGAGAAAGCGAAGGAGAAGGGATTCGACCCGCGTACCGACTTCTCCATCCACACCATCATCGTGGCTGGCGAGCCGGGCGGCTCCATCAAGTCCACGCGCGAGGCCATCGAGAACCTGTGGGGCGCGAAGGTGGTCGACTTCTTCGGACTGTCTGACATCTACGGCGCCTGCGCGGCCATGTGCGAGGCGAAGGACGGCCTGCACATCGTGGAGGACCAGATCCTCGTGGAAACGGTCGATCCCAACACCGGCGAGGTGCTCGAGCCCGGCCAGCAGGGCGAGCTCGTGTACACGACGCTCATGAAGAAGGCACGCCCGATGATCCGCTTCCGCACGGGTGACATCGGCTACGTCTCCACCGAGAAGTGCGAGTGCGGTCGCACGCTGGCGCGCATTCACGTCACCGGCCGCAAGGACGAGATGTTCATCGTCGGCGCCGTTAACGTGTTCCCCACCGACATCGAGTACGTCGTCCGCGCGGAGAAGGGACTCACCGGCGAGTACTCCATTCGCGTCTACGACCAGGACTTCACCACCAAGTACGAGGTGTCCGTCGAGCGCGCCCAGGGTTCTGAGGAGCCCTATGACGAGGTGGCGCGCCGCGTTGAGAACGCGCTCAAGACGCACACCGGCGTGCGCCCGGCCAAGGTCATCGTGTATGATGCCGGCAGGCTCGGAACTTCGTCGGAGCACAAGGCATCGCGCTTCGTCGACGAGCGCACCTCCTCCAAGTAGTCGCGTCCGGCCGAAGGCGAGCGGCCCGCATCGCCTGAGCGAGCGCTCCCTCGGCCGGCTTTCGCCCGCAACGACCCGATCCCATGAAAGGGGCTCCCGTGAGCAAGACGTTCTCCATCTCCGGCCAGCACTACCTCTTTGATGTGCAGACCTTCGCCCAGGTGGTGCTCGCCGCTGGTGGCGATGAATTCCACTACGCGCTGTACGACCGCACGACCCAGGGTGTTATCGATGATGTGACCTCGGGAAAGAGCGACCTGGGCGTCATCTTCCAGACTTCTGAGACGGCTGAGGGCCTTGGCGCGGCGCTCGATGCCGCGGGTCTTGAGTTCCACGAGCTTATCCGCAGCACTCCGCGCGTGGCGCTGCCGGCGAGCCATCCTATGGTGAACGCCGACAAGCTGACGTTGGAGGCCATGGCGGATTATCCCTACCTCTACTTCGACCAGGGCGACGACGCGCCGGCCTTCTTCTTCGAGGAGGCCCTGGCCACAGTCCCGCGCGCTAAGACCATCGCCTGCACCGACCGCGCGTCGCTCTCCGAGCTGATTGTCGCGCTCAACGGCTATACGGTGACGAGCGGTATTCTGGTGGGCATCTCTGACGGCGCGTCGCTCAAGACCGTGCCGCTCGACACCGACGTGCAGCTGCGCCTGGGCTACGTCACCCGCAAGGACGCCGAGCTCTCCGACCTGGAGCAGCGCTTCGTCGAGAAGCTGGAGAAGAACCTGGAGAAGTACGCGCGCTTCTAGCATCGCCACATCTTCGGCGACCGTCGCGCTTTCCGCATCCCTCGCGCTTGCGGACGCCCGGCGCCGAGATGAGAGAACCTTTCGCAGGGCCTGTGTTTCACGGGAAACACAGGCCCTTCCTTTTGCGGGGGGGGGCGGGACGGCGGAGCGGTGAAGTTTACGCCGCGGCGATAGGCGATGGCGGCTGATGGCGCCGCGTGTGCTGGATGAGACTCGCGTTCGGAACCTGTGGGCGCCGGAGGAGGTTGCCGCGGCCAGGGCGCACGGGGGGGGGCGCCGTCTCCTGGTAGCAAGGGGAGGTGGCGCCCCCCTCCCGGCAGACAGGGCGTGCGCGGCAGCTGCTGTCCTCCGGCGAGCTAGGGCGGGGGCACTTGAATGTTTCACGTGAAACATTCAGCCGTGGCTAACTTTTGGTGGATTGATTCTCGGGGGGGGGGAGGGGTGTGTTTCACGTGAAACATCGGCTGTTTCCCTATACTGGATGGGAAAAGAGAAGGGACAGCCTATGATCGAAGTTCTGTGGCATGGTCGCGGCGGCCAGGGCGCGTTTACGGCGGCACGGCTGCTCGGTGCGGCGGCGTCGATGGCCGAAGGCACCTCTGCGCTGGCGTTTCCGTCGTTTGGGCCGGAGCGGCGCGGTGCTCCGATGCGCGCGTTCACCAAGGTGAGCGACCGCCCCATCGGCGACCGTAGCGCCATCACACGTGCCGACTACGTGATATACCTTGACGACACGCTGCTCGCCCCCGGCTGGGAATCCGAGCTAAAGCCTGGCGGCATTGCGCTCGTGAACAGCGTGAAGACGCCGGAGTCCCTTCTGAGTGCCATCGGCGCGCCGCTAGCTGCCGCTGTTGATGGATCTTCCGGAGGCGATCGGCTGCTGACCCTTGATGCCAACGGCATCTCGTCTGAGCTGCTGGGTCGTGCTATTCCCAACACGGTGTTCCTCGGCGCGCTCTCGCTGCTCTGCGACCAGGTTCCCTTCGACGCGGTGGGCGAGGCCGTGCGCCAGTACATGCCGCCCAAGCTGCATGAGAAGAACCTGGCCATCGTCGCCGAGGCGCGGCATGCGATGGCCCAGGCGCTGGCGGCTCGCGCTGTTTCGCGGCAGGCCCGGGATGAGGCTGCGGAAGGCGCGCCGGCCGATGTTTCACGTGAAACAGGGTTCTCTGCCATGCAGCCGCGCTCGGCCGAAGGCGCCGCGCCTGGCGAGCGCCGTATGCCAGAACCGTTGCCTGCGTCGGTCCTGCGCTCCCCCGCGATTGTCATTCCGCGCCTTCGCGACCACCTGACTGCCCCGCTTCCCAGCTTGGAGCCGCGCGACTTCGCTCAGTCTACCTGCTATCAGGCGGGTCACCTGGTCACCCGCAATGCCGGCTGGCGCAACGTGCGCCCCGTGCTGGCCGCGGATCTGTGCACGGGCTGCCTCCAGTGCTACCTGTACTGTCCCGATGGCACCATCGTGCGCACCTACGCGACCAAGGACCAGTTGTCTGCGGGGGATGCGTCCCTCGCGGCCGTCGCCATCGACTATGACTTCTGCAAGGGCTGTGGCATCTGCGCGAAGGCGTGTCGCTTCGATGCCATCGCCATGATCTCGGAGGAGGACGCCCTCGCCGCAGAGCGCCAGATCGCGGAAGATGACGCGGTCGCATCTGTCGGCGTCTCCGCTTCGGACGCCTCAGCGTCCCACGCCACGCGTTCGGGCGTCTCGGACGATGCCGCCTCCGGCGACTCGCTCGCCGACGCGTTCCTTTCCGATTACGAGAGCGAGGGTGGTGCCCGATGAAGCGCTTTCTTTCCGGCGACGAGGCATTGGCCGAGGGCGTGCGCCTCGCGCGGCCGCAGGTCATAGCGGCCTATCCCATCACGCCGCAGACCGTGGTGGTCGAGCGCCTCTCCGAGATGGTCGAGTCCGGCCAGCTCGCCGCTGAGTACGTGCACGTGGAATCCGAGCACTCGGCGCTTTCCTGCGCCATGGGCGCGTCGGCCACCGGCGCGCGGACCTTCACGGCCACGTCGAGCCAGGGGCTTCTCTATATGGCCGAGGTGCTGACCTACGCCGCAGGCGGGCGCTTTCCCATCGTCATGATGAACGCGAACCGCTCAACCGCGCTGCCGTGGAACATCTACGGCGATCAGCGCGATTCGCTGGCGCTGCTCGACCACGGCTGGATCCAGTCCTACGCCGAGAGCAACCAGGAGGCGCTTGATCTGGCGCTCATGGCCTACGCGGTGGCCGAGGATCCGCGCGTCAGCACGCCGTTCATGGTGAACCTCGACGGCTTCGCGCTCACGCACACCTACGAGAACGTGGACATTCCCGAGCCGGCGCAGGCCGATGCGTTCCTGCCGCCCTACCAGACGACGAATCGCTTCGACTTCGAGCATCCCGTGAACATGGGGTACTCGGCTGGCCCCGAGTTCAACCGCTACTTCAAGTACTGGGAGCACCGCGCCCTGGCCGGCGCCGCGGCGGTGATCGCTGAGGTGGAGGAGCGCTTTGCCCAGGTGATGGGTCGGCGCTACCCAGGGCTTATCGATGCCTATCGCATGGACGATGCCGATGTGGCGATGGTGACGCTCGGCTCGGTGTCGGGTCTGGTGCGGCAGGTGGTCGACCAGCTGCGTGCCGTCGGCCTGCGGGTCGGGCTCGTGCGCATCCGCTACGTGCGGCCGTTCCCCGCTGGCGATCTGGCGCGGGCTCTGAGTAGCGTCCGCGCTGCGGGTGTGCTGGAAAAGGACGTCTCCTTCGGGGCGGAAGGCACGGTGTTCACCAATGTGAACTCCGCTTTGCAGCAGGCGGGGACGGGTGTTCCCACGATGAACTTCATCGGCGGCCTGGGCGGCGATGACATAACGGAGCAGCAGGTAGAGGACGCGTTCTTCGACCTCATGGCGCTTGCTGAGCTGGCTGCGGAGAGCCCACGCGCCGCCAGCGCCGTGGATCGCGTGCGGTTTCTCGGGATAGACGAAGACGGCGTCGGCGCGTGTGGCGCGGACGGCCCTGCGGAAGGCGGTGAGTAGGATGGCTCAGGTGGAACGCTGGTCGGAGGTGCTGTTCGGCGCGGGGGTGGAGGCTCCCGAGGAGCCGCCCGCCGGTGCGCCTGGGGTGTCAGGCCGCCTGGCCGCCTCGGGTGCGTCGGCTGCTGGCGGGGATGGCGCGGCAGACCCGGGCGCGGGCTCGGGTGCCGTCGGGAGCGCTTCCGCTGTCCGGCTAGAGGGAGACCCCGATGATAGCGTGAGGCGCGCTGGGCGTGTTTCTCCCCGTCAGGCGTCCGGGACCTCGCGTCCGAGCGCGCGCACGCTTCCCGACGACGAGCTCTTCTTCGGCCATAAGGCCTGTGCTGGCTGCGGTGGCAGCCTAGCCGTCCGCGCGGCGCTCAAGGTGCTGGCCCCCCATGCCGTCTGCGCGCTGCCGGCCGGCTGCATGAGTGCCGTCGGCTTCAACTTTCCGCAGCTGTGCTTCGCCAACAATGCCATGATCACGCCCTTCGCGGCGACGGCTGCCGTGCTCACGGGAATAGAAGCCGGTCTGCGCGCGCAGGGTAAGAAGCCCGAGGACTGCACGGTGGTGGGCTTCGCCGGCGACGGCGGCACGGCCGACATCGGGCTCCAAGCGCTCTCAGGCGCCATCGACCGCAACGACGACATCCTCTACATCTGCTACGACAACGAGGCGTACATGAACACGGGCATCCAGAAGAGCTCGCTCACCCCGTTTGGCGCCAAGACCACCACCACGCCGGCAGGGCGCAACGCGCACGGTTGCCTGACGCAGAAGAAGAGCCTCTTCGAGGTGGTTGCCGCCCATGGCATCCCCTACGCGGCTACGGCATCCATCGGGTACTTGCCCGACTTCATGGCTAAGGTGCAGAAGGCGGCGTCCCTTCGCGGCACCAAGTACATCCACGTCATCGCCCCGTGCCCGACGGGTTGGGGCTGCGGTGTGGATGAGACGGTGGAGCTGGCAAAGGAAGTGGTTGACTGCGGGCTGTGGTACCTGGCGGAATACGAGGGGCCGGCGGTCAGCGGGCGGCCCGGCGGGGCGTTCGCGCTTACGCGGCATCCGCACGGCTTCTCCAGCGTTGAGGACTACCTGCGCCGCCAAGGGCGTTTCCGTGCGCTCACGGATGACGAGGTGGCCGCTGTGGTAGCTGGCCGTGACCAGAAATGGGAGGCCATCCGCCGCGACTGGGCGTAGGGCTTCCCTCGCGATAAGTGAGGAACGGGAGGACGAGGGCGACTGCCTCGAGGGGTCGCCCTCGTCCTCTTCTTCTGTCTGGGCGAGGTGAACGGTTGCTAATCATGGTTTAACGGTAAAATAGTTGACAAATACTCTGCAACTACTATTCATTCTTTATTCTGTCAGATAATCATTCATTTCATTCAAAATGGATATTTTCGCAGTTCAGCGCGGTGTTTTTTCATTCGCTGATTTTGAGGGAAAAGTGCGCTGAATCGTTCGTGAAGTAGAACGAGCGCGAAAAAAGACGTAAAAAGGCCGGAAAAGCTCAATTCTCAATACAGAAAAATCAATTAACCTGTACTAAGTAGTTAAAAAATGTAATGAACAAAGAATAGTGGGAATTTCATCCGGCGACGTTATTGAGAACGGTGATTTTTCTTGGCTAAGATAGGGCTGTCGACAACGACCTGGCGTCTTCTCGTGCAGGGGTCGCTCGATTTTGAAAACCTATCGGTCATCGAGTCACTGGCAAAAACGTGCGTCGCGCAGTTCGCAGGCAAGCGATCAGGCGGGCAGCGCGGTCTTGATGGCTGGAGATACCCGCACGGGATCTCCTGGCAGGCCTCCAGGAGAACCCCGGAGCGAAGAAGAGGGGAGGCGTCCGGGCAAAGCCGCCTCCCTCCTTGGATCTCTCGAAGCGGCGTCTTGAACGACGGCACTTGCCCCCGCGGTGCCGTCGTTCAAGACGCCGCTTTTTCTTTTGCCGGGGGTGAGCGCGTCGAGATGGGCGCTATCGGCCACGGCGCCGGAAGGGGCGGAATGTTTCACGTGAAACATTCCCATGTCGCTCGGGCACCCGCGGGATGCGGCTACTTGAGGTGAGTGGGCACCCGCGGGGTGGAAGAGGCGGAGTGTTTCACGTGAAACACTCGCACGCTGCGCGCCTGCTCGGGTTGCGCTCCTGCCCGCGTTGCGCGCTGCACGCTGCGCGCCTGCTCACGTTTCGCGTTGCACGTTGTGTGGTTTCTCGCGGCGTGCGGGCGCTTGCGGCGTGCGGGCGCCCGTAGGGCGCGGTTGTTCGCGGTGAGTGGGCACCCGAGGGGTGAAAAAGACGGAATGTTTCACGTGAAACATTCGCGCGTCGCGCGGGGCACTCGCGTCGCGCGGGTGCTCGCGGCGTGTAGTCGCCCTCGTCGCGCAGTAGCCCGCGTCGCGCGTGTGTCCGCGCCCGCGCAGTCGCCCGCGCCGTGCGGGCGCTAGGGGAGGACGCGCCAGAAGCCGGTCTTGGTGGAGCCGTGGCGGGCGATGAGGCGAAGCTGCGTCAGACGCTTGAGGGAGCGGCGAACGGTGCTGTCGCTCACGCCGAGGGCGGCGGCCAAGTCGGCCGCGTTGGGACGGTCGAGGTCGCGCAAAAGCTCGAGCAGGCGGCGGTCGACGGAGGAGAGGCGGAGATCCTCAAGCGGATCGACCGGCGGCGGAACGAGGGGTAGGGTGACGGAAGTCTCATCGGCCCCTAAGGCGAAGACGGGTGCGGAAAGGCCGGCCCGCGCGCAGGCGTCCGCCATGAGGTGCGTCCCCCGACCCCACGACCCGGTGGCGCCCAAGGCCGTCAAGGCGGCCGCCATAATGGGGTTGGCCGGTCGCGCGGAATGCGGCGAGGCGAGGTCATCCGCCGTCCACGTCGCCGGCGGGCGGCCGACGTTGGCAATAGTCACCCGATCGGGATAGACGCTTACCTGGACGGGAGCGCCAGCGGCGTAGTCCTTGTGGGCAAGCGCGTTCAAAAGCGCCTCGCGCAGCGTCGCAGCGGGCAGCTCGCCGTCCTTGGCGGCCGGCTCCGGTGGCGGCGCGTCCAGGGAGCGCTCCGTGCGAAAGACGCTGCGGACAGGAGAGGTCGCTCGCCGGGCCTCTGCTTCCCGTCCGTGCCGCGTGTCTGCGACGCCGGCTGCGGAGAGGATGACGCGGACGGCCTCGTTCGCCTGGCTCACGAGCGGTCCGCGCACCTCGACTCGCCGCGACGGCGCGCCGCCGCCCGCGCAGGGCGCGGCGGCGTCTTCGTCCTCGAAGAAGCCGATGACCGTGAAGGCGCCGGCTATCAGCTCGTCTGGCGCGCGGTGGGCGAGTGCCACGCAGGCGTTGTTCGCGAACCCCGTGGCCTCGTCAGCCAGGTTCAGCGCGGCCAGCCGCCGCAGCACGGCCGCCGCATGCCGGCCGTCGCCGCTGAGCTCCTCGCTCAGCAGGTCGTCCGCCGACCATCCGCCTGCTCCCGGCGTCTCCTCCTCGTCCCAGGGATTCTGGTCGACAGCGCGTCGGGCGCCATCGCCCCTGCGCAGAAGCCCCGCGATCCCTCCGCGCCCGCCCTCGGCCGCGCTCTCGCCTTGCGTGCCTTCCCCCTCGTCGCCCTCGGCCGGTCTCTCGTCGGCCGCGCCTGTGCGGGCGCGGCCTTCGGCAGCCACGAGGAGGGCGCGAAGCGTCGCAGGATCGAGGTCTTCCAGGCGCGCGGCCGAGACAGGGCGCCGCTCCCAGGTCGGCTCCTCCTCTTCGCCGCGGCTCCGTAGAAAGCGCACGAGGTCGGTGCCGACGAGCAGGGAGGTCTGCCCGTCACGGCGCTGGAAGAAGCGTCCCTCGTAGCTGACGGGCTGCGCACTCGGCAGCACCGCCGCCTCGACGCCCATGCGCCCGCCGACCATCACGAGGCTTACCTCGCAGGTGATTCCCAGCTCCTCGTAGAGCCGCACGGGCAGCCACTCAAGCGTCTCAAGCGGGGTCTTGCCTCGTCGCGTCTCGGGCACCTCCACGAGCAGCGAGCCCCCGCGGCCGTTGGCGAACGCGCACGCGGTCTCCAGCCACGCGCCATGGCGCAGGTCTGCTTGCTCGATTACTTCCTGGTCCACCGCTCCGCCTTCCGCTCTTCCCTGGCTGAATTCTAGCAAAGAAGGGCTGGGGAAGCCGTCCTGCCCTCCTCGCATCCGCCTCGCAGCCCCTCGCTCAGGGTTCGCGATGGTGTGGGGCAGTCTGCTAGAATGGGCGCGCTGCGCTCGGGCCTTGGGAAGTCTGGCCGCGCAGTCCCAGCATCTGAAAAGAAGAAGGAGGGACCATGGAAGACGCCTCGTCGCTCAACGACCTGCTCGTCTCCGTCACGGGTGAGATCGACGGCTTCATGTACACCTATATCCTGGTGTTTCTGCTGGTCGTCGTTGGTATCTGGTTCACCGTGCGCACCAAGTGCGTGCAGATCCGCTACCTCAAGGACATGTTCACCCAGCTGACGGAGAAGAAGCACGTGCCGGGCGAGCGCTCCATCTCGTCGTTCCAGGCGCTCATGGTGTCTACCGCCTCGCGCGTGGGCACGGGCAACATCGCCGGCATCGCCACGGCCATCGCCACAGGCGGTCCGGGCGCGGTGTTCTGGATGTGGATCATGTCCATCGTCGGCGCGGCCTCGGCCTTCATCGAGTCCACGCTGGCGCAGATCTGGAAGGTGCGCGGCGCCGACGGCGAGTTCCGCGGCGGCCCGGCCTACTACATCCAGCAAGGCCTTGGCAAGCGCTGGCTCGGCGTCGTGTTCGCCGTGGCGCTCATCCTGTGCTTCGCCTTCGGCTTCAACGGGCTGCAGGCCTACAACATGACCTCGGCGCTCGAATACTATATTCCCGACTACGCCACCAACGGCACCGCTATCGCCGTGGGTCTCGTGACCATCGTGTTCACGGCGTTCGTCATCTTCGGCGGCGCCAAGCGCATCTCCATCATCACGTCCATCGTGGTGCCCGTGATGGCCATCGCCTACATCGCCCTGGCCGTGTGGACGACGGTTTCCAACCTTGGCGAGATCCCGGCTGTGTTCGGGCTCATCTTCGCCTCGGCCTTCGACTTCCAGTCCATCTTCGGAGGATTCGCGGGGTCGGTGGTCATGCTCGGCATCAAGCGCGGCCTATTCTCCAATGAGGCCGGCATGGGCTCGGCTCCGAACGCCGCGGCCACTGCCAGCGTGTCGCACCCGGTGAAGCAGGGCCTCGTGCAGAGCCTCTCCGTGTACATCGACACGCTCGTCATCTGCACCTGCTCGGCCATGATGGTGCTCATCTTCTACGTGCAGAACCCCGATGCCGCCCAGGCGCTCAACGGCATGCCGCTCGTGCAGATGGCCGTGAACAACTCCGTGGGCGAGGCGGGCATCCACTTCATCACCTTCGCCATCTTCGCGTTTGCGTTCTCGAGCCTCATCGGAAACTACTTCTACGCCGAGAGCAACGTCCGCTTCATCGCCAACAACAAGTACGTGCTGCTGGTGTTTCGCGTGCTGTGCCTGGCGGCCATCATGTACGGATGCCTGAACAGCTTTGACCTGGCGTGGAACCTTGCCGACATCTTCATGGGCTTCATGGCCATCATCAACCTGGTGGCCATCCTGCTGCTGGGGAAGTGGGCGCTCAAGGCGCTCGACGACTACACGGCGCAGCGTCGCGCCGGCAAGGACCCGGTGTTCATGGCGTCGAGCATTGCCGGTTTGCCCGCTACCGAGTGCTGGCATGAGGACGAGCTGGAGGACTTCGGCGGCGCGCCCATCAAGGAGTACCTGGATGAGGCGCTCGACGCCGACGCGCCCGCGCTCAAATAGCGCACGGGCGTGCAGGGGCCTGGCGCGGCGGTCGGGCCGTGGACGGCTCCTGTGCGCCGGCGCCTCCCCGCCATGTGGAATCCCCCGGCTTCGAGGCCGGGGGATTTTTTTGCGCCGCCTTGCCCCCTTGGCCGCCCTGGCGCGCCGCCGCCTGGCTCCTCGCCGCTTTTCGTGGCACTGTGGCCGTCGTTCGTTCCCGTAGGGAGGTGCCTGGTTTCTCCTGGCGCTAGAATAAGTCGTTCGGTTCCTGAGAGGAGCAGCCAGCCGGTTGGCAAGCCGGCGTCGGCGTGGGGGCCCGGGAGCGAAGAGACCGACACGACGGGAAGGAAGCAGCCCATGACCGTGTTCCATCGACTCTCAAGAGGCGCAGACGGCGCGATGAGCGAGGAGGTCGTCAACGCCGAGGTCTCCCGCGAGTTTCTCGAGCGCATCCCCGGAGGCCTGTTCCGCTACCGCGCCGAGGGCGAGCGCGCCGGTCAGATCGACTACGTCAGCAAGGACCTGCTGACGATGTTCGGCTGCGACACCTACGACAAGTTTGCCAAGTTGACCGGATGCCTCTTCATCGGCTTAGTGCATCCCGACGACCGCGAGCGCGTCGAACGGGAGATAGACGCGCAGATAGCCGTGGGCGACGTTGACCAGGTGACCTACCGTCTGAACCGCGCCGACGGCAAGACCGTGTGGGTGGACGATCGCGGGCGCTTCGTGCGTGATTCCGATGGTACGGCTTGGTTCTACGTGACCCTCGTCGACATCACCGAGAAGGTAGGCTACCAGCGCCAGATGGAGCGTGGGAACGAGCGCCTGGAGATCCTCACCGCGCTCAGCAACGACGTCGTGTTCGACGTGGACTGCCCGTCGGGCGCCACCGAGGTGTTCGGCGACTTCGAGGGCCGCTTCGGCCGCAAGCCCCAGATGTCCGACATCGTGTTGCGCCGCCGCTGCCAGGGCGAGTGCTGCCTCGACATCTCCTGCTTCGACATCGAGCCCATGATGCAGCGCGTCGCCCAGGGAAGCTTCGTGGAATGCGAGACCTCCATCCTCGATTCTGACGAGCAGCCCATCTGGTTCCGCTACCAGTCGTTCGTTCAGTTCGACGAAGAGGGCAACCCCGTGCGTCATGTGGGACGTCTGCTCGACACCCACGAGATGGTCCTGCGCGAGAACCAGTTCCGGCGCAAGGCCGAGCACGACAGCCTCACCCAGCTCTACAACCGCGAGGCGGCTACGACGCGCATCGAGGAGTTCCTGGCCGACGATGAGGGGCCGTGCAGCTTCCTCATCATCGACGTGGACGACTTCAAGCATATCAACGATCGCTTCGGGCATCCCGAGGGAGACCGCGTGCTGCGCGAGATCGGATCGTTTTTGGGGAAGGTCATGCGCAAGGAGGACGTGGTGGCGCGCTTCGGCGGCGATGAGTTCACCATCTTCGCGAAGGGCCTGGGGCCGGGGCCTGCCATCGAGAACATCCTCGCGCGTATTGCGCAGGGGCCCTCGACCGGCAGCGCGGACGATGAGCCCTGCGGCTTTGTGATGCCCACGCTCTCCATCGGCGCCGTGACGTGCGTCAGCACGGGGCGCACCTTCGAGGAGATCTACCAGGCCGCCGACGAGACGCTCTACGAGGCCAAGCGCGCTGGCAAGGCCCAGGCGAAGCTCCGCGTGCTGGAGTAGCGCCCGGCAGCCCGCCGCTCGCGCCTGTGTGGGCGGCCCGCGCCCGCGTGATCGGCCCGGCGTCCCGCGGCGTCCGCGTGGCCTGCGCCCGACGCCCGGCGGCCCGCCACTCGCGCCTGTGTGGGCGGCCCGACGCCCGGCGGCCCGGCGGCCCACGCGGACGCCGTCGTCGCTGTCGCCCGGCGCCACCGTTGCCCGCATGGTGATGGTTCGCGCGCGGCCCCCGCTTGGTCGCGCATCACGCGAGCCCGATCAGTCGAGCAGGATGTTTCACGTGAAACATCCTGCTCTTTTTATGTAGGCGAACCTACCTCAGCTAGCTCCCCCAGGCGCCCGGTAATGTGCCCCGATGCCCTGGCTAACTTCTATGGACGCTTTGTGAGGAAATGGGGAGCCGCCTGAGTCGACGCCGGCTTTCTCTTGAATTGATGTACCGATTTTGGTACAACTGTGCCCACAAAACCTAGTAGTTAGCTAGACTTTACGAAAAGCGTCAACGGGCCACTACGGCTGTTCGGCGCTCCCAACGAGAGAAACCAATGGATGGAGGCATCCCCTTGAACAAGAAGACCAACGCGCGCGCTGCCGGCCCGCTGCCCGGAGTGAGGGGCAAGCTCGCTATCGCCGCCATGGCCCTCGCCTTGGCACTGGCCCCCCTGGGCTCCTACGCGAGTGCCGCCGCCATGCCCGCCGAGGCTGGCCCCGTCGCGTCTGACGCCCCCGCATCCGATGCCGTCAGCACCGTGACGCAGCCGCGCTTCGTCGACGGCGAGACGCGCCCGGAGCCGCCCGTCGACGGGGATGATGCGGCCGACCACACCATGACGTTCTACTACTGCGAGCCCATGGGCTACGAGGACCCGGACTACAGCCACCCGAGCGGCATCCGCCTGCTGAAGAAGCGCGTGGTCACCGGTCTCAAGGCAGGCCAGGTGCTTGACACCCGCGACTACGTCGAGGATATCGAGGGTCATGTCTTCTTCGACGCCTACCCCGTCAAGCCGGTCGTGTCCTCCGACGAGTCCCAGAACTACGTGGAGCTGGTCTACTTCAAGACCATGGACAATGCCTGCACGGTGAACTACTACAAGGTGAAGGGCCAGCCAGACGCCATGGTGGGTTCCGACGACATCGCCATCGAGAAGATGGGGTCGTTCACCATTGACAACCAGCGCTTCGATCAGAAGATCGAGGGAAGTCAGGTGGCTGCTCCGCTCGAGGAGATGATCTACCTGGATACCTATCCGGAGTCCATCCGCCTGAAGGACAACCCCGAGGACAACGTGATCAACGTCTTCTACACGCCCGCGTTGACGACACTGCCCGGCAACACGATCGTGCCCGACTACACGAATCCTCCCGCGGATGGATCGACTGATCCGGATGCGCCCGAGGTCGTTCCACCGGCGGAGGACGCCGTGCCCCCTGCGTCCGGTGATGCCGACAAGCCGTCAGCAGGCGGCGACGCCGAGGCCACGCCTCCTGCCGGCTCTGACCAGGCGAAGCCCGAGGGCGATTCGGACGGCTCCGGCACGGACGGCTCCGACGGCGCCGATGGCGCTGAGTCCGGCCAGCTCCAGCCGACCCCGGCTCCGGCTCCCGAGCAGCAGGACCCGGCCCCGGCGCAGCCGACCCCGGACGCCAACGCCGACGCCTCCGGCAGCGCCGGCGGCGCTGAGGCCGCCGCTGACCGCGACCGCGACCCCAAGACTGCGTCCGAGCTTCCCCAGACCGGCGACGCGCTGCCGGCGGCCCTTGTCTCCGTCGCCGTTGTGGTCGCTGCTTCTGCCGGCGCGCTCCTGGTCGCCTCGCGCCGTCTCCACGTGACGCGCCGCTAGTCACCTAACACACAGAACTGTCCCCTGTGCTCTGAGGGCCCTTCCTCCTGGAAGGGCCCTTTGTGCGTTTGCCGCTCCGTTTCCCCTGATCTGCTGGCTCATCAATTACGCCTTTGCAACGTATGACCCTGATAAAGGTAACGCATGCCACCCCGAGCGGGCGCAATTCGCTGGAGGCGGTACCTTTTAGGCGTCGTATCGATTGTGTTGGGACGTGTGCCGCGGGCATGCCTCCTCGCACCAGGCAATGAAAGGAGAGCGAGTATGAGCGCATCTCAGAAAGCGCCTGTGGCGAGCGCGTCGTCAGCCGGCTCCGCGTCGCCGCTCAAGACGCTCGGGTTCTTCGGCTTCTTCGCCATCACCGCGTCCATGGTGATGACGGTGTACGCCTACCCGAATTTTGCGTCCTCCGGCATGCACCTCATCTTCTTCCTCATTCTCGGAGGCGTATTCTGGTTCCTCCCGGTCGCGCTGTGTGCGGCCGAGATGGCCACCGTGAAGGGGTGGGAGTCTGGCGGCATCTTCGCCTGGGTGGGCAACACCCTGGGCAAGCGCTGGGGATTCGCGGCGTTGTTCTACCAGTGGTTCCAGATCACCGTCGGGTTCGTGACCATGGCGTTCTTCGTCTTGGCCGCCATCTCGTTCATCGTGGGCTGGGACGCCTTGTATGACAATCCGCTCGTCATGTTCATCGGCGTTGCCATCATCGTGTGGGGCCTGACCCTCACCCAGCTCGGCGGCACGAAGCTCACGGCGCGCATCGCCAAGATCGGCTTCTTCGGCGGCGTGCTGATTCCCGCGGTCGTTTTGCTCGTCGGCTTGGTGGCCTACCTGGCTACGGGCGGCATCTCCCAGATCGATCTGGCCACGGCCAGCTACGTGCCCGACTTCACCAAGACCGGTACGCTCGTCATCTTCGCGTCGTTTATCCTGGCCTTCGCCGGCGTGGAGGCCTCGGCCTCGCATGTCAACGAGCTCAAGAACCCCGGCAAGATCTATCCGCTCGTGATGATCGTGCTGTGCGTGCTCACCATCGTGCTCGACACCCTGGGCGGCATGGCCGTGGCTCTGACCATCCCGCTCGAGCAGCTCGAGGGCAACATGAGCGACGGCGTCATCGCGGCGTTCGCGGCCATCTTCGACGCGCACTTCCACGCAGGCTGGCTCGTGTACGTCATCGCGTTCCTCTTGGCAGCCGGCGTGCTCGCCGAGATCTCGTCCTGGATCGTCGGCCCGTCGCGCGCCCTGCTCGCCACGGCTGACGAGGGCATCCTGCCCAAGACGTTCGCCAAGACCAACAAGCACGGCGTGAGCGTGAAGACCGTCGTCATCCAGGGCATCATCGTTACCATCTGGGATGCGGTGCTCTGCGGCTCGATGGCACTCTCCGGCGGCTCCAGCTCCTCGGTGGCCTACCTCACCGCTGTGGGCCTGACCGTCGTTATCTACCTGGTGGGCTACGTGCTCTTCTTCCTCGGCTACTTCAACCTGGCCCTCAAGAAGAAGGATCTGCCCCGTGTGTTCAACGTGTTCGGCAAGAGCACGGTGGGCAAGTGCCTCATGGCGGGCGTCGGCCTTGCGGTGACCCTGTTCGCCCTCATCATCTCGTTCTTCCCGTCGAGCGAGCTTTCCGCGCAGGCCAACATCGTCTACGTGATAACGCTCATCGTGTGCTGGGCTGTCTCCGTCGCCATCCCGTTCGTCATCTACGGGCTGCGCCACCATTGGGATGGCACCAAGAAGCCGGCGGGCACGTCGACGCCTAAGACCACGCATCGCGGCGGAACCCACGCGCCGCATCCCGCGGGCTAGCCCCCGCGTCCTGCGCCCGGGCCGCCGGCAGTGTCCGGCCCGGGCGCCTCAAGGAGCCTCTGCGACGAGCTTGCGCACGTCGCTGGCCATAACTGTTCCCCGTCAACGCAGTGCCGCCTCGATCCGCGACGCCGCAACCAAGGTAAGGAGACCCTTTCATGACTAAGAAAGACGTTAAGCTCGTCTCGACCGAGGAGCTTGCCGAGATGGACGCCCAGACCGGCACCACCAGCCCGATTTTCGGCTCCTACGCGTCCGACGTGGAGATGCCCTCCACCAAGCTGAACCATGACCCCATCGAGCCGCGCATCGCGAGCGAGGTCATCCGCGAGTATCTGGGCACTGAGGGCAACGCGCACCAGAACCTCTGCACCTTCGTGCAGACCTACATGGAGCCCGAGGCGACTGAGCTGATGAAGGACACGCTCGAGAAGAACGCCATCGACAAGGACGAGTACCCGATGACGGCCGACCTGGAGAACCGCTGCGTGCGTATCATCCAGGATCTGTGGCATGCCGACCAGAACGAGCAGCCCATGGGCACCTCCACGGTGGGCTCGTCTGAGGCCTGCATGCTGGGCGGCCTGGCCGCGCTGTTCCGCTGGAAGGCGCTTGCGAAGGCCGCGGGCATCGACATCTACTCGTCGCACCGCCCGAACCTCGTCATCACGAGCGGCTACCAGATCTGCTGGGAGAAGTTCTGCCGCTACTGGGACATCGAGATGCGCGAGGTCCCCATGGACGCCGATCACCTGTACATGACGCCTGACCAGTGCATGAAGTACGTCGACGACCACACCATCGCCGTGGTCTGCATCCTGGGCATCACCTACACCGGCTGCTACGACGACGTGAAGGGCATCGACGCTGCCCTGACCGAGTACAACAAGACCACCAACATGCCTGTCCGCATCCATGTGGACGCTGCTTCCGGCGGCATGGTGGCCCCGTTCATCGAGCCCGACCTCGAGTGGGACTTCCGTCTGCCCAACGTCTGGTCCATCTCCACGTCCGGCCATAAGTACGGCCTGGTGTACCCCGGCATCGGCTGGATCGAGTGGCGTTCCAAGGAGGCCCTGCCCGAGGATCTGATCTTCTGGGTGAGCTACCTCGGCGGCCAGGAAGCCACCATGGCCATCAACTTCAGCCGCTCCGCGTCGCAGATCGTGGGCCAGTACTACGTCTTCATGCGCAACGGCTTCGAGGGCACCAAGGAGATCCAGCAGCGCACGATGGACGTGGCGCATCACCTGGTGGAGGGCATCAAGAAGATGGGCATCTTCATCATGTACGAAGAGGCCACCGAGATCCCGATCCTCTGCTGGAGCCTTGATCCTGCGGCCGGCAAGAGCTGGACGCTGTACGACCTGGATGACCGTCTGCGTATGCACGGCTGGCAGATCCCGGCCTACCCGCTGCCGGCGAACATGGAGGACGTCACCTGCCAGCGCATCGTGACCCGCGCCGACCTGTCGATGACCATGGCCGACAAGTTCCTGAAGGACATGGCCGCCGAGATCAAGAACCTGGACAACGCCACCGTCATCGGCGCCCAGGACAGCAACATCTCGAACAAGGCATTCGATCACAGCGGCCGCTAAGGGCTGCTGAACCGGAAGGCCGCGCGCAGGCGCCCCTTCCAGCGCACGAGAGCGCGCCCCGCAGCCTCTGGCTGCGGGGCGCTTCTTTTTTGGGTGCGGCGGGGAAGTGGGGCGGCGGTTGGGCAGAGGGGGCGGCGGGGAAGTGGGGCGGGTGCTGGCGGCGGTCGGAGGCGGGGCGGGGGCGGTGGGGGCGTGTTTCACGTGAAACACGCGTATGCGCGCCAGCGCGCGGGGCCCTCCCGGCTGGCGGGGCCGGCCCGCAGCCGCTCGCGCGGCGAGCGAAGCCCCGGCCGGACGGGAGGCGGCTGCCGGACGCGGGGCTGGCGAGGATGTTGGGGCACTGGCGGTGCCCACCCGCGCAGCAGGGCGGCGGCCCCGGCCGCAGGCGAAGCGGGGGGCGGCTGGACGCGTGGCGCTGGCGAAGGGTGGGCTGGTAGCGCCTCAGCTGAAAGGGATCGGGGCGGCAAAGAGAGAGGGGAGCCGCCGCCGGTCATCCGCGCGGCGGGGCGGCCGATGTTTCACGTGAAACATCGACCCGCGTGCTGGCGCGCAACGGTCTTCCGGCTAAGGAGAGCACGGCCCGCAGGGCGGCCCGCCCGCCACGCCGAAGCCCCAATGCTCGCATGACGGGGGGGCGGCGCGCAGGAGCCGCATGATGGGCGCCCCACGCCGTCGGGGCCTCGTTGCGCAGGCACCGCATGACGGGAAGCCTGCGCCCGGGGATCCCACGCCGTCGGAGCTTCGTTGCTCGGATGCCGCCCTGAGGGGCGTCGTCCTCGGTGCGTGGTTTTCGCAGAGGTGCTCCGGGGCCGAGGGGGAAAGAAGTTAGCAAAGGTAAATAAAAGGGCGTAACATCGTACTCCATTTCGCCGTTTAGCGCGCTTTCGGCGAACCGCCGACGGCCCCTGGGGGGCACACCCGTGCGAGCTTTCGCGTAGCGGCGCGTTGACAACCCCCTCCCCGGTACGATGCCCGGCCCCCTCGCTGCTTTCCTCGCCTTCTCCACCCTCATCGCCTTACCCGCTTGCCCGCTAACCTCGCGGCGCCTGCGCTGCCCTTCCGCACGTTCTGCCGCGCATTCCGGCGGTGCCGCGCGACGAGAGCGAAGACGATTGCAGCCACGAGTAGGGTTGCGGCGATGCCGAGCTCGATGAGCAGGGTGTGTGAGAACCCGGCCGCGTAGGCATCGGCCTTCGAGGCGCCGTTCGCCAGCAGCCGGGTTGCATCAGACGACATGACGCCGACGAACAGCGCCGAGGCGAACGACGTCACCACTTGGGAAAACGTCGAGTGAATGGCCGATGCGTTCGAGATCAGCCGCGCGGGCACCGCTTCCAGGTCGTAGGATTTGAGCGGCGCGTAGGCCAGCCCCACGCCCGCATAAGCGGCGCCGGCGCCCACGAGCACGCCGATCGTCATGAGGCGGGACGCGGCCAGTCCCGTGACGATCAGGCCGGCAACCAGTAGCACGAACCCCGTGGGAACGAGCGGCCAGATGCCCCGGGCGTCCTCGATGCGCCCTCCCAGGTAGGTGGCCGCCACGTAGGCAAAGATGGGTGTCACCAGGTAGCAGCCGGCAACAAACGGGGTGCAGCCCGCCGTCCCCTCCAGGTACAGCGGCACGAGCAGGCTCATATAGAGCGATCCCATGAACCCGAGCAGCGCTATCAGCTCGCCGATGGTGAAGGTCGCATGGCGCAGCGGCGCCAGGTCGAGCAGCGGCTCCTTCAGACGCAGCTGCCGCAGGGCGAAGGCGGCCAGCACCACGCCGCCTGCGGCCATCAGCGCGAGGGCGGGGAGCAGATCCTTGCCGAGGACGTTCACCCCGTAGATGAACAGGGTCAGTCCGGCGAAGCTCAGCAGGATGCTGAGCAGGTCTATCTTGCGGAAGGCGCGGGGCTCGATGTCGTGGATCGCGCGCGACCCGACCGCCAGCAGCACCGCAGCGAGCACGGCAGGCAGCAGGAACGCGGCGCGCAGGCTGACGTAGGTGATGAGCATTCCGGACAGGAGCGGCGCGAAGGCCAGTCCCGCGCCGATGACCGCGCTGTTGAGCGAGAGCAGGGTGGCGGATTTCCCCTTGGGCGCGATGGCAAGGATGGCGGCCGACACCACGGGGAAGAACAGCCCGGCGGTGACCGCCTGGAGGAGGCGCGCCGCCAGCATCGACGGGAAGTCCCACGAGAAGAAGCCCAGCAGCCCGCCGGTTAGCGACAGGGCGTACCCCGCCACCATCACCCGGCGCAGCCCCACGCGCGCGAGCACCGAGGCTGCGGTAGTGATGGTGGCGCCCGCCACGATGGCGAATCCGAGCACCATCCAGTTGGCCAGAGCCAGCTCGATGCGGAAGGCGCCGGCAACCGTGTCGAGCGCGACGTTCATCATCGACTGGTCGAGTGAGGCCAGCAGGTTGCTGGCCAGAAGCACGACGAGCATGACGCGGCTAGACGCAGGTTGCGGCGAAGTGGCAGAAGCGGTGTTCATGGGGCACCTCGACGGTAGTGGGCGACGAAGGGGCCTGACAGGCAGAGGAACGAAAGGCCCTGGTCGATCGTAGCGCCCGCGCATGTCGTCGGCACTCCGTTGCTTAACTCGTAAGGCCCGTGAGAACAAGGCGACACGCCCGCGATGCGGAGAGGTCGGGCTGAGATTCGAAATGCCCCCGAAAACACACGGACGTCGTCTTGCCGACGGCGTCCGACTGAGAGCTCGTGGAGCGGGCGACGGGAATCGAACCCGCGTTAGAAGCTTGGGAAGCTCCTGTTCTACCATTGAACTACGCCCGCACGCGCATCGGAGATTATACCCCTTCCTCCCTTCACGTCAGCCGGCATTTCAGGGAATCATCACGACTTGCGGAGGCAGCACGGGGGACAGCAGGCAGGCAGCACGGGGGATGCCGATGCGGCATCCCTGCATCTCCCCGCGGCCGGGGAGCTTGCGAATCTCCTGACCCGTTGTGCTCGTGAATGCTGCCACGTTGTCAGGGGTCATCATGTAAGGATACTGCTCAAGCATGAACAGGTAGAGTCCGTCCGGGTCGGCCGCCTTGAGCTGTGCCTCGTCTATCTCCATCTTGCCATAGGTTTCCTTCATAGTCGCCTCCTCTCGAAAGTGAGGCGGCCAGCGTCGCTGACCGCGATGATGGGGTGTTTGGATAAACGCCACAACGCTGCGAAAGCCCCGATCGCATGCTTGCGCAGAGCGCGCAGTTGTGACGCAACTCGAAATGAGTGTTCGATGCGGTTATCAAGGTGCCTGCATTCCGTATGTAGCACCGATAGTTCCGGGGATGCACATTTCACGAGCAAGGCTAAAACTCTGCGATTCATCCGAGAGAAAGATGTCCCAAATTGAGAAGAAGGTGTCCCGTTTCGATTTGCTCTGCCGTGAAACTTTGCAAAGACTTTGCAGTCCTCTGACAAGGCGCACATACAGCTTGGTCATGCTTGAGCAGAGCCTCCTCTTAGGCTCCCTCCCGTAAGAGGAGGCGTCTTTCAGAGAAAGGAATCGACATGACCAAAAACATGACAAGAAAAGCACTCACTATCGTCGCTACGGCGATTCTCACGCTCGGAATGATGAGCGCCCTCGGCTGTTCTTCACCCGAAACCCAATCGGGGAACTCCAGCGCATCCGAGGCGCAGACGAGCAATCAGATATCGGTGTATTCACGTGAAGATGGTTCGGGCACGCGCGGTGCGTTCATCGAACTGTTCGGCTTGGAAGAGAAGGACGCGAGCGGCAACAAGATTGACATGACGACGGATGCAGCCGCCATCACCAACTCTACTTCCGTGATGATGACGTCGGTAGCGAGCGACCCCGACGGTATCGGATACGTTTCTCTCGGCTCGCTCAACGATACTGTCAAGGCCGTCAAGATCGACGGCATCGAGGCAACGGCGCAGAACGTGAAGAGCGGCGACTACAAGGTGTCCAGGCCATTCAACATCGTGTTCGCCGAGAACCTCAGCGCACCGGCACAGGACTTCGTGGACTTCATCATGAGCTCCGATGGTCAGGCGATCATCGAGGATAACGGCTACATAGGCGTTGACGAGAATGCGGCTCCCTTTACCGCTACTGGCGCAAGTGGCAAAGTCGTGATCGCGGGATCCTCCTCGGTCACCCCCATCATGGAGAAGCTCGCCGAAGCGTATAAGGCCGTGAATCCTGACGTAGCCATCGAGGTTCAGCAATCCGACTCCACCACCGGCGTCAACATGGCTATCGAGGGCACGTGCGACATCGGTATGGCATCGCGTGACCTGAAGGATTCGGAGGCTTCGTCCGGGGTCAGCGCCACGGCTATCGCCAAGGACGGAATCGCTGTGATCGTCGCCCCCGCATCCATCGTCGACAGCCTCACCAGCGACCAAGTGAAGGCGATCTTTTCCGGCGAAGCGCTCACGTGGGCAGAAGTGATCGGCTAGCTATATGTCGAAGTCTGCACGGAAAGAAGGCTTTGCGAGGGTGCTGTTCACCCTCGCTGCCGCGATTTCGATCTTGGCAGTTGCCCTGATATGCGTGTTCCTCTTCGCCAACGGGCTTCCGGCGATGTTCCAGATCGGCATCCCCGAGTTCCTGCTGGGCACCACCTGGAAGCCGGGAAGCGACATGTACGGCATCTTTCCCATGATCGTGGGGAGCATCTACGTGACCGCCGGTGCCATCCTCGTCGGTGTTCCGGCGGGCATCCTGACGGCGATATACCTGTCGTGCTTTGCGGGCAGCAGGGTCGCATCCGTTCTGCGGCCGGGCATCGAGTTGCTCGCCGGCATCCCCTCTGTCGTGTATGGCTTCTTCGGGTTGATGGTGCTCGTCCCCTTCATCAGGATGACGATGCCTGGCAGGGGCCTTTCGCTTCTGGCAGCATCCCTGCTGCTGGGGATCATGATCCTTCCCACCATCATCACCGTGGCGAAGAACGCCCTCGATGCCGTTCCGAGAAGCTACTACGAGGGGGCCCTTGCCCTGGGCGCAACCCATGAGCGGGCCGTGTTCCGCATCCTCGTGCCTGCTGCGTTCTCGGGAATCATGGCGGCTGTCGTGCTGGGAGTCGGGCGTGCGATCGGCGAGACCATGGCGGTCGTTATGGTCGCGGGAAACCAGCCCGTCATACCGAACTCCATCTTCGACGGCGTTCGCACGATGACCGCGAATATTGTTCTGGAGATGGGCTATGCCGCCGACCTCCACAGGGGCGCTCTCTTAGCAACCGGTGTCGTGCTGTTCGTCTTCATCATGCTCATCAGCCTCCTGTTCAGCGCCATCAAGAAGCGGGGTGAGGAGCGATGACGTCGAAGATTCTGCGCGCTCTCGTGTACGTGGGAGCCATCCTCACGGCTCTGGTCCTGGCGGGGATCGTGGGATACATCCTTGTAAACGGCATTCCTCATCTCAAGCCCTCCCTGTTCGAGTGGACCTACACTTCCGAGAACGTCTCGCTCATGCCCGCTCTCATCGATACCATCCTGATGGCCCTGCTCGCTTTGGCGCTATCTGTGCCGACGGGCGTTGGCGCGGCAATCTACCTGGTGGAGTACGCGCGCTCATCGAGCCGCTTCGTGAGGGCAGTCCGCATGACAGCAGAGACGCTCCAGGGCATCCCCTCAATCATCTACGGTCTGTTCGGCTTGCTCTTCTTCACGACCATGCTCGGGTGGGGGCTTTCCCTCATTTCCGGCGCATGCACGCTCGCCATCATGGTGCTCCCCGTCGTGATGCGCACTACCGAAGAGGCGCTTCTCGCTGTCCCCGAATCCTACAAGCAGGGCGGCTTCGCATTGGGGGCGGGCCATGTCAGGACGATCTTTCGCTGTGTGCTGCCAAGCGCGCTTCCTGGCATCGTGGGCGGCGTGCTGCTTGCCCTTGGCCGCTGCGTTGGAGAGGTGGCCGCGCTCCTCTTCACCGCTGGCACCGTGGCGCAGATCCCCGATTTCGGCGGACAGGGCATCTTCGCAATCTTCGATTCGTGCAGGACGCTTGCCGTCCATATGTACGTGCTCGCAAGCGAGGGCCTTCACATGGACGAGACCTATGCAACAGCCGTCGTGCTCCTGATCCTCATCGTGATTCTGAACATGGGAGCGAACTTCGCGGCAAAGAGACTTAAGAGAGGAATGTAGATGATGGACGCAGTCACAGCACCCGAAAAGAGAATCATGGAACCTGAGAAGGAGCAAAGCGTGCAGAGCGCACGGGCGGAAGCCGCCGTCGCTGAAGCGAAGATGGGCGTTGAGGGACTCGACCTTTACTACGGAGAGTTCCATGCTCTCAAAGACGTCACGCTCGATTTTCCGAAGAACGAGGTGACGGCCCTGATCGGGCCTTCGGGATGCGGCAAGTCGTCGTTGCTCAAGACCTTGAACCGGATGAATGACCTGATGGACGGCTGCCGCGTGGACGGGTGCGTCTCCTTGGATGGCGACGACATCTATGGTGGCCTGCCGGTCAATGACCTCCGCCGCCGCGTGGGCATGGTGTTCCAGCAGCCCAATCCCTTCCCCATGAGTATCTACGACAACATCGCCTTCGGCCCGCGTACTCACGGGATCAAGGGCAAAGAAGTGCTCGACGTGATTGTGGAGCAGTCGCTCCGTGATGCCGCCATCTGGGATGAGGTCAAGGATCGCCTGAAGAAGAGCGCCCTTGGGCTCTCGGGTGGCCAGCAGCAGCGCCTGTGTATCGCACGTGCGCTTGCCGTTCAGCCTGAAGTGTTGCTGCTTGACGAGTCCACGAGCGCACTCGACCCGATATCCACGGCGAAGATCGAGGATCTGGTCATCGAGCTCGCATCGAAATACACCGTGATCATGGTTACGCACAATATGCTGCAAGCCATTCGCGTATCTACCAAGACCGCGTTCTTTCTCCTAGGCGAAATGGTTGAGGCAGGTGACACGGATGCGTTGTTCACGCATCCGAAAGACAGCCGAACAGCCGACTATGTGTCAGGTCGCTTCGGCTGAGATCCTTTACATGAATTTGACATTCGCACAGATGCCAGTCCCTTCGCGTGGAACTAAAATAGAGACATGATCTACTATGTTGAGGATGGCAAGAATATCCGGGATCTAGCCACCTATGCCCTGAACCAAGCGGGGTTCGAGGTGGTCGGGTTTTCTTGCGCCGAAGACTTCGAGAATGCTTGCTCGTCGCAGATGCCTGACCTGGTGCTCTTGGACATCATGCTGCCCGGCAAGGATGGCCTTGAGATTTTGGAGTCAATGAGGCTGAACCCCTCCACGCGGCATATCCCTGTTATGATGCTCACGGCGAAGGGCTCGGAAATAGACAAGGTGCAGGGCCTTGATCTGGGGGCGGACGACTACCTGGCAAAGCCCTTCGGCATGATGGAGCTCGTCTCGCGCGTTCGCGCTCTCTACCGTCGGGCCGAGTCGCCTGCGATAGCTGTCGGCGGCAAATGCAAATGTGGTGAGATCACACTCGACGGCGAAGCGAGAACCGTCCGCGTCTGCGGTGAGCCCATCTCCCTCACGCTCAAGGAGTTCGACCTCCTTCAAATGCTCATGAACAATTGCGGCCATGTGCTCACGCGAGACCATTTACTGGAAAGCGTATGGAGATGGGACTTCGCGGGAAATACGAGGACAGTCGATGCCCATGTCCAGACGCTTCGGCAGAAAATCGCAAGCGCTTCTGCTGAGGCGGCGTCGATGGTGGAAACGGTCCGCGGCGTCGGATACGTCATAAGGCCGTGATCCGATATGGCCCACAAAGAGAAGAAGCTGGCTTCGACGCTCCTGCGTTCCGTCCTTGTCTACTCGCTCGTAATCCTTCTTTGCTTCGCATGCGTCTTCTCGGCATTCTTCTACTTCGTCTACGAGCGGGACGAGGAAGCGAGAATCGAGGCTGTCGCCCAAGCCGCGGCCCGCTCCCTTGATGGCGGAAGCGAGCAGGACGACATCCATGTGTTGGAGAGCCAGCTGCAAGCAGACATTCGTTATACCCTCATCGACGCCGATGGTGACGTGATCTTCGACAGCAACGGCAGCGTGAATGCGAATCACGCGGACCGACCTGAGATCATAGAGGCTCGCGCATCGGGATCTAGTTCCGTCATTCGATACTCCGCGACGCTCGGCGAAGACACCTTCTATGCGGCCGTTCTCCTGCAGTCGGGGAACGTGCTTCGTCTGTCGGAGCAGAGGGCATCGTTTCTTGCCGTCTTCGAGTCCACGGCCCCTGCGCTCGGCGTTGCTCTCTTGGTGGCACTCTTGCTGTCAATCATGCTGTCCAGGCTGCTTTCTCGGCGCGCTGTGGCACCTTTCGGGAAAATTGATGTCGCTCATCCGCTCGAAAACGATGCCTACGTAGAAATGCGCCCGCTTCTGGAGCGAATCGAACGGCAGCGCCGACAGCTTATAGGCCAGAATGACGAGCTCGCCCGCGCGGAGAACATGCGCAGGGAGTTCTCCGCAAACGTCTCTCACGAGATGAAGACGCCTCTCCAGGTCATCTCGGGATACGCCGAACTGCTTTCGAACGGTGGTATTCCGGAAGAGGACGCCAAAAAGTTCGCCTCGCTAATCCTGACCGAATCGGAGAATATGGCGACTTTGATCGACGACGTGCTCGTTCTATCGCGCCTCGATGACCCGTTGCTGGAAAATGCGGGGAAAGAGAGCGTGGAACTGCTCGCGCTCGCCCATGAGGTGGCAACCCGGTTGATGCCCCTTGCGGACAAGCGCAACGTGAGCCTGCGCTGCTTAGGCTCGACGGTGATAGTCGAGGGCAACCGAAGCCTCTTGGATCAAATCATATCCAATCTCATAACCAATGCGGTGAAGTACAGCGATGCAGGCGGAGAGGTCGTGGTCTCCGTCGGCAAGAACTTGAACGCGCTCGACCCCGATGGAGTCGCGGAGGCCTACGTGCGCGTTAAAGACAACGGATGCGGCATCCCTGCCGAAGAGACCAGCAAGATATTCGAGCGCTTCTATCGGATTGACAAAAGCCGCTCAAAAGAAAGCGGAGGGACCGGTCTCGGGCTGGCGATAGCCAAGCACGCGGCCGCGTTTCACAACGCAACGATATCCGTTGAAAGCAGTCTTGGAAAAGGTTCTGTCTTCACGGTGCATATTCCAGCCGATCGCTAAAGAGGACAAGCCATCATGCATGTTCCCATATTGAGGACAGGCATCACTAATTTACCAACGACATGAAGGAAGAGCTCGCCTATCGCCGCCAGAAGGTCATCGAGGACTACGGCGCGATCAAAGGTGTCATCGAGAACAGGCTCGCCACGCACGACGTCGGCTCGGCCTGGTTCCCCGACCCGGAAACCGGCAAGGAATAGCACAGGGGACAGTTCTAGCACAGGGGACAGTTCTGTGTGTTAGAACTAACACACAGAACTGTCCCCTGTGCTACCCTCTACGCGCATCTCGCGCTGACCGTGCAAGACGTACCAGAGCCGCTTCCCGTCCACGCCGATGCGACGTGCGAGCTCGGCGCACGAGATGCCTCTCAGCTGTCTTGCGCTATCCATGATGCAAGCAACGCCGCTTTCGTCGATCACGCAAGAAACACCAACATGCCGGCGCTAGCGGCTCATCAATTTCACTCCGAGACTGACCAGAGCCGGCAAGCCGGGGACTTGAAGGCGGCGCTTCACCGATGTCAGCTCGCTGGGGATCCGAATATGCTGGGGGCACTTCTCAAGGCAAGCTCCGCACTTGACGCAATCGCTCGCGAAGCGCGCCTCACCCACCATGGCCCCCGATGCCGTGATGTACTGGTGCATACCTTGGTACCAGCCATGAGCGAAAGACGTGTTGTAGGCAGCGAAGCACATGGGGATGTTGATTCCTTTGGGACACGGCATGCAGTACCCGCACCCCGTGCAAGGAATCCGGTAGTTTCGCGCGATGTGCTCACGAGCCTTCTTGATCGCGGTCTCCTCAGCAGCTTCGAGTGAGCCGGGAAACGCCGAGTCAGCCGTCTCGGCATTTTGCGACAGCTGATCAAGCGTATTCATGCCTGACAGCACCACCGTCGCTTCCGGGTGGTTCCACACCCAGCGAAGGGCGAGCCGCGCCGGATCGTCGCTCAGGCCGGCATCGGAAAGGGCGCGCCGCGCGTCCGCCGGCAATTCGCTTGCCAGCTTGCCTCCGAGAAGCGGCTCCATGACGATGACGGGCAGACCACGCTCTGCCGCTGCCATGAGGCCCGCCGTTCCCGCCTGATAGTCCTCGTTCATGTAGTTGTACTGGATCTGGCAGAAATCCCAGCCGAAGGAATCGAGCAGCGCAGGAAAATCTGCCTTGGGGCCATGGTATGAGAAGCCTATGTTGGTGATCCGCCCCGACCTCTTCTGCTCCGCTACCCAATCCTCGAAACCCAGGGAGCTCAAGCGATCCCATGCCGAAGCGCTCGTCACGTTGTGGACAAGATAATAATCAACATGGTCGGTGCGCAGCCTCTCAAGGGAGCGCTCCAGATACGTATCGAAATCGGTCGTCGCTTCGCATCGCGCGATCGGCAGCTTGGTGGCGATATGGACCCTCTCCCTCAGGCCGGGGTTGCGGGTGAATATCTCGCCGAGGGCCGCCTCGTTCCCGTTGTACAGATAAGCCGTGTCGAGGTAGTTGATGCCGCGCTCGACGGCTTCCACGATGAGTCGCTCAGACGCGTCAATATCGATGCGTCCTCCAGAAGAAGGGAACCTCATGCAACCGAAGCCGAGCGCCGACAACTCGTTGCCATTCTTGGGATCGGTCCTGAATTGCATCGCGAGCACTCCTTGCGTAAAATTAGTTGCACAATGCAATTAACTATAAGTTGCGGTATGCAACTTGTCAAGGAGGCGGCAGAGCTACGGTGATCGAAGAAGACCGGACGTACCAACGCGCGCGGACGCGTGAGCAGAAGAACCAAAGGCTCGATGGCATCCTGGACGCCACACGATCGATACTGGATGAAGGCTCGTACCACGATGTCACCTTGAGCGCCATAGCTGAAAGGGTCGGGTGCTCGCGCGCCAATCTCTCGCATTATGTCGGTTCTAAAGAGGAGATACTCCTGCTCCTGTACATCCGGTCATTGCGGGAGATCTTGGAAGCTATGAAAGAGATCGATCCCGGTTCTTTGGACGCGTCCTCCATAACAGGTCTCGAGGCCGCTTCGGACACTCTAGCGGCGATGCTTGCCTCACACAGGGACTTCGGAAGACTTGGGGCGCTTTTGACGAGCATCATAGAGACCAATGTGCGCCTGGAATGCCTCGTCGAATGCAAGCGCGAGATCATCGGCATGATGGCAGAGGGATCGAGTCTGCTCGTTGAGCGCGGCCTCTTCGACGAGCTGGCTGACTCCACCAGGTTTCTCATGGATCTGTCGGACTATGTCGCTGGGCTCTATCCTGCGACCCATCCGCTCCCCATTCAGCGAGCCGCCTGCAAGGAGACGGGGTATCCGATCCTGTCTTATGAGAAGTCATTGCGTGACTTTCTGACTGTTCAGCTCGTCGGCTATAAAGTGTTGAAGGAGAAGCGGGACGACTCGTGACCCCGCAGGCGGAAGGCCCGCCGACCCGAAGGCCGACGGGCTTGCGAGCTGCTCTGCGGCGACCTGTTGGTCGCGCGGCTTGATGCGCGCCGTGTCGCCGTGGACGTAGTTGTTGCAGTTCCACGAGAAGTCGCCGTCGTGGTCGCACTTGGCGACGTATGGCAGGTCAGGGTACGTGACCTCCTGCCGTTCGGGGCGTCGACCTCCACCGCGATGCGGTTGAACTCGGGCTGCCCGAAGCCGACGACCGGGAGCGACTCCCACTTGCCGTAGACGCCATCGCAGAGCCACACCTCGTCGCCGGGCCTCACGTCCGAGAGGGGACCTCCACCGAGGTCTCCGCGACCTCCTCCGGCGTGGGCTGGTAGACGCGGGACTCATCGTCGCAGTAGAAGGTGATGTCCGCCCCCTCGCCCCAGGCCTGGGGCCTCACGACGGCCACGAGGCCGGGGTGCCCGCAGTCGCCGCCGCATCCGTGGTAGCCATCCCCGAGGGAGTCCCTGTCGACCACTTCGATGCCGAGGGATCCGATCCGCGCAACGAGACCATGATGAAGATGTTCACGCTCATCAGTGTCGGTGAGCGTGCCGGAGGCGGTATCCCCGACATGGTGAAGAAGTGGACATCTTCAGGCTATGGAGCCCCCGTGCTCAGCGAACGGGTGAACCCGGAGCGATCTACGATTCTTTTGCCCCTGGTCAAAGAGTCAGTTGGCAACGATGTCGGTAATGTCGGTAATGATGTCGGTAATGTCAACAGCGAGGCCGTGACGACCGCAGAGCGAGTGCTGCGCCTCATCGCAGGCAATCCGAAAATTAGTGCACAGAGTATCGCGGCTGGCTTAGGAATGAGCAAGCGACATATCGAAAGAGTGATGGCGGGTCTTCGTGATGAAGGCATCCTGATTCGCGAGGGGGGTACCCGCGGCAGTTGGGTAATAGCTAAGAACCGATAGGGCGCTACTGCGAAAATGTTTTCGGAGTAGGCTATGGATTGCCGCGTGCCATGTGTGCAGAAAGCCGATTGACTCGATGGGCGACATTTGAGAATATAATCGTACATGTCAAAGCCTTCGAGGCTTTGCAAGGTTGCTCGGCGGAACGGATGTAGTCGATGCACCTTCCCCCATGCCCATGACCGTGTTCGGGGCGTATCCTGTATAGCGGCCGAGCGTGTACGACGGGTTCTCGTGCCTCATGAGCACCGAGGCAGCAGGCCTCGCAGCCGGTTAACACCTGGAAAGCTGCACTACAGTTTTGAAGCCGCCTTCGACGGGAGCCGCAAAGGAGAGATTTCCCTGGTGCGCCCTTATCACCCGAGACGCGATTTGCAAGCCGAGCCCGTGGCGAAGGTCGAGGTTTTCGTCGGTGCTGCTCGCGGGTTCCTGAGATTTAAGAAGGGCAAGCAGGCCTTCTCCGGCCGCCCCCGCCCCGTCATCTTCAATGGTGATGAGCACATGCTCATCGGTCGCATTCAGCCCTATGCGTATGCGGCAGCCTTGCGGGTTGTGCGTGATGCTGTTCTGCAGGATATTCCCTATCGCCCGCCCGAGCAGGCGCTCATCGCACTCAACGGCCGCCTTTTCGGCCTCCTGCTCGATTTCCATCTCGTAGGAATACCTCGTTTCCGGGCATGCGTTGATCGCATCTGCCGCTGCCTTGCGGACGATCTTCGAGGGCTTCGCTTTCGCCTTATGCAAGGGCTGCATGTCGTACTCCAGCTGGGAGGCAAGATTCAGGTCGTTGATCAGGTTGCCGATCTTGGCGCTCTGCGCGCTGATAAGGGCAGCGCGGCCAGACGCATCCGATGGGACAGAGGGGTCGCTGGCGATGCGCTCCGCATTTCCCATGATGAGGGTGAGCGGGGTGCGAATGTCATGGGATATGCCGGCAATCCAGTTCGCGCGCGCCTCATTCTGCTTGGCGATGAGGTCGGACGCGCGAGTCACGCTCTCCGAAAGGTTCGCAAGCGTCCCCTTCGGCAGGGAATCCGTCGTCTTGCCCGTTCCCAGTGCCTCGATGGCATCCTCGATGGGCTCCAATCCAGACAGAGTGCGCCTCTTTGAGAGCCAATAGGCTAGAAAGAGGCAGCCGACATCGAGGAACGCCATCACCACGAGGAAAGACGGGAGAGCTTGCACCGCCCGCATGGGGATGTAGTTGCCCGTGATCTTCATGTAGCTGTCCTTGGGATAGCCCAAGACCAGCAGGCCGGCGTCAGTGACGCGGGTGAAAACAGGATAGTCGGAGATATATCCCTTCGAGAAGCGCGCGACGTCCTGCAGAGTGTAGTGGAGGGGAACGCCCTCGGGAGCGTCAACCGACCACGAGCAGTCCCCATCCGGCTTTACGAACAGCGCCCATAGGCCGTTTTCCCGTAGTTTGCTCCTCGCCTCTGGAGACGCCTCCGATGCGCTTGTTGTGTCCTCAATGGCATGAAGCATGGCCGCGGGCGAGGCATCTCCGGCCTCATGGGCGACTGCTCCGGAGAAGAAGATGCCGAACGCCGCCGCATTGAACGCCAGCAAAGCGACCATCAGGGCGGCGAAGAACGCGAGGTTTCTCGCGATATAGGGGCGCAGGGACTTCACGGCATCACCTGCAAACCATCAGCTTGTACCCGAGCCCCTTGCAGGTGATGAGCGACACGGGATGAGAGGGATCGCGCTCGATCTTCTCCCGCACGCGCCTGATGTGGGCATTGAGGGGATTCTCGTACCCGAATGCGTCCCCGCCCCACAAGGCATTGCAAATGGCGTCGGTTGTGACCACCTTGCCCTGATTGCGGGAAAGGATCTCCAGCAGCGCGAACTCCTTTGCCGTGAGCGAGACCGGGCCGTCTTCGCGCACGGCTTCGGCCCTGTCGAAATCGATCACGCAATAATCAAGTTGGACCTTTGGCTCAACCGCGGGGTATGACCTCCTGAGTACTGCATAGACGCGCAGCAAGAGCTCCTGGGGAAGGAATGGCTTGGGAATGTAGTCGTCGGCTCCCAGGCCCAGGCCCGATATCCTGTCGATGGGCTCGTCTTTCGCCGTGAGGAATATCACGGGGATGTCGGACGACTTGCGCACCTGCCGCATGAGCGAGAACCCGTCGCCATCGGGAAGCATCACGTCCAAGATTGCCAGCTCCGGATTAACTTCATCGAAGCGCTCAAGCGCGTCCTTTGCATTTGCTGCGGTGAATATCTCCCCGAACCCCGCGTCGGTCAGGATATCTGACACGAGGGCAAGAAGCTCCGGCTCGTCGTCCACGAGCAAGATCCTTTTGCCGTGCAAGAGAGCGTAATCCACGAGGTGCCTTTCTCAAGCCTATCCGCTGTACAGAATACAGTCCCGCGCCGGGGCCGTACGCGAAAGTAAGGAAAAAGTCAGGTGCGCAATCGAGGAATGTCAGGCGGGGCGAATACCTTGATCTCCGTCGAAAGGAGCAACGATGAAACATGCGCAACCAGGGCGTTCGGGGCGCCATCCTCTCATCATCGAGACCCGCAATCTGACGAAGTGCTACAAGGACTTCGTCGCCGTCAACGATGTCTCAATGCATGTGCGGAAGGGGAGCATCTACGGGTTCCTCGGGCCCAACGGAGCGGGAAAGTCAACGACCATGAAGATGCTGCTCGGCCTCACGGCGCCCACATCGGGCGCCTTCGAGGTCGACGGCATGCGCTTTCCGGACAGCCGGGTGGCGATCCTCAAGGAGGTCGGCTCCTTCATCGAGGCCCCCTCTTACTACGCCAACCTCACCGGAAGGGAGAACCTCGATATCATCCGGAGGATACTGGGCTTGCCTGCGAGCTCCGTGGACGAGGCCCTGGAACTCGTGGGCCTGTCGGAGTTTGGCGGCCGTCTCGCGAAGAAGTACTCGCTTGGCATGAAGCAGCGGCTGGGGCTTGCCGAGGCCCTTCTTGGAAGGCCTCCGATCCTCATCCTCGATGAGCCGACGAACGGCCTGGACCCTGCCGGGATACACGAGATCAGAAACCTCATCAAATCGCTGCCGGAGGCCTTCGATTGCACGGTGCTCGTATCGTCCCACATGCTGTCGGAGATCGAGCTTGTGGCTGACGATATCGGCATCTTGAACCATGGGACGATGCTCTACGAGGGAAGCCTCGACAACCTGCGTGCCCAGGCGCTTGCCTCGGGCTACGCCGCCGAGAACCTGGAAGAGCTGTTCTTGGCGATGATAGAGCAGGACAACCTCTTGCGGAAGCAGAGGGCCGTCCTATGAGCGCGCTGTCGATCGAGCTGCGCAAAGAGCGCAGGACGGGCATCGTTTTCGTGCTCTTGGCGATTGGCGTCTTGGGAGCCCTTTACGCATGCGCGAACTTCCTCGTCCGCGGGGAGACGCTGCTCGGCATGCCGCTCGATCCGATGGACATCCTGCTCACGCAGCTCTACGGGATGATCGTCGTCATCAACATGTTCGGAATCATCGTGGCAGCGTGCATGATCTACGGCATGGAGTTCAGGGGCGATGCCATCAAGAAGATGCTCGTGATGCCCATGAAGACGCCGTCAATGTACGTGAGCAAGCTCCTCGTCCTCGCTGTTGGGCTGCTCATCGCCGTCGCGATGCAGAACGGGGCGCTCGCCCTGATTGGAGCGAGCAGCCTGCCCGAAGGGGCGTACGATCCTGGCGCTGTGATCGCCTTCGCCGGCTACTCGCTCATCACCAGCATGCCCGTTCTCACCCTCATGCTGCTCGTGTCGTCGCGCATCGAGAACATGTGGATACCCCTCGGCATCGGCGTGGCGGGCTTCTTGAGCGCCATGGCGCTCGCCAGCGTCGACTCGCCCCTCGTCCTGGCCCACCCCTTCGTCCTGATGCTGAAGCCGGCGATCGCCATGAGCGCCCAGCCGGACTTCCTGGCCATCGCGGTTTCGGCGGCGCAGACGGTCATCTTCCTTGCGGCCGGGCTCTGGCTTTCCGGCCGCAGGCGCTACGAGTAGGAGGCAGTTATGGGATTTGCAAGCCTTATCGGAATCGAGTTCATGAAGGTGCGCAGGTCGAAGATCGTCCCGCTCATCTTCATTGCGCCCATCCTCGTGGTCGTATCGGGGGTGGCGAACTTGAGCCGCTACTTCACCCCCGAGTACACAAACGCATGGCCCGCGATGTTCGTCCAGAGCGCGCTCGTGTACGCGTATTACCTGCTCCCTCTCAGCATGATCGTCGTGTGCGTGATGATTGCGGGCAGGGAGACGTCGCACAACGGCATCCTGAAGATGCTCGCGCTCCCCGTCAGTCGCTACAAGCTCTCCCTGGCGAAGTTCGTGGTCGTCGCGTTCTTCCTTCTCATGGAGATCGCCGTGTTCTTCGCGGTCTTCGTGATCGCTGGGCTCATCGCCACTCAGATGATGGGGGTGCGGGAGACATTGCCCATCGGCTACCTGCTGAAGTCCTGCGTGGGCCTTTTCCTGACCATGCTGCCCGCCGTTGCCGCCATGTGGGCGATAACGGTGGTCTTCGAGAAGCCCCTCATCACCGTCGGGCTCAACCTGCTTCTCGTCATCCCGGGCGTTCTCGTCGCGAACACCCCCGCCTGGATAGCTTATCCGTACTGCTATAGCGGCTACCTTGTCTCGTGCTCGCTCCATGACTTCACGACCGGAATGGCATCGACCGCGTTCCAGCCGTTTCCGTTCGCCCTCTTCGCGGCGCTGCTCTTCGCGACGTTCCTCTCATTGTCGGTGCTTCGATTCGGAAAAAAGGAAATGAGGTAAGAAATGAACACGAAGATCGTCTCGTCCTCGTAGCGCAAGAGGTGGCAGGCAGCGCGCGCTGGGCCAGTTGCGCATAGGGGAAAACCGCTCGTCATAACTCAACTGGAACCGTTCGGCCATCCGATTTCAGAGTGGCGGAGAGCTCGCCGTTTTCATAATCGACCGACAGGGCAGGCCCTTCCAACACCACCACGGCATCGGAGCCGTCTTTGGCGCAGGTGCAGACTGCATCGCCGTCCAGGCGGTTGACGAAGCAAAGGCCGCCCTCGGTGAGACAGAAGCTGCGGGCGACGATGTTTCCCACGGGAGCGACTTCTCGGGTTTGGGTGTCGTAGGTTTGGAGCCGAGAATCCTCGTCTACAAAGTAAATGGCACGACCGTCGAAGGCTATGTTGCCGCTGGCGGGGATGGCGAGCGTCTGCACCGACCGCGTGCCCCGGTCCACCTCGACGATCTTATCGTTCACCACGAAGAAGAAGCTGCGGTCGTTCAGGAAAAAACTGCGGCAATCCGGCAGGAACGCCCAGGTATCGCCAACCGTGTAGTCGATTCCCAGCAGGGAGCGGTCGCTGTCGGCGATCTGCTCGAAAATCACGTGGCGCTCCAGCGTGTCCGCATTAAGGCGCACGATGCTGAACTGGGTGAACGTGCTGTTGTAATTGCCAACCCGGTCGACGTGCTGCCGAGTGCGCGAGGTAAGGTAGTACACGCACGAGCCGTCCACGTAGGTGCCCTTCACCAGCTCCTCATCCGAAAAGGCCCCGAAAAGCGGCGATGTTTCCACGGCCATCGCTGCGGCACCTTCGCGTTCTAAGGTGTAGGCTCTGGTCTCGTCGTCGAACGTCACGGCAATTCCGTCGCCTGCCAAGCTTTGCGCGGTGGAATTGTAGACCACGGTATCGGCGGCCTCAGAAGAGCATCCAGTTACCGGCAGCAGAAGAGCGACGGCAAGCAGAAGGGCGGCCGCGGGCTTTGCCTTGCTGCCGAAGCGGGGCCTTCTCTCCAAGAGCCAGCAGTTCGTGCTGCGCCGCACCGTTCCGTATAACGCGAGCATCGTAAGCGCCGCCGAAATTCCCGCCACCAGCGCGAATTCCCACGGGGACACTTCGGCAAACACGGCGATCGCCTCCCCTCCGTCACCCTGGGCAAAGCGACTGCCCTCCAAGAATCCCGTCGCCAGCAAGAACGGCAGGGGAAGGGGCAGGCGGAAGATGAATTGCTCCGGTAGTCCGATGAGGGGGATGAGGGTGGCAGCGGCGCCGATAAGAGCTGTCAGTGCGTACTTCCTCACTATAACCGAGGCGAAGAGGAGCAAGGCCGCGAGCATCACCGCGCCGAAGCAACGGAGGACGGCGGCCGCTACGAACGCCTCTGCAAGGGAGAGGCTTTTCTCGCTGGTGCCGAAAAGCGGAACGCTCTGGAGGGGATAGTCCCCGTGGGGCAGCCCGTATTTCACTGCGAAGAACGTGAGCTGGAGAAGGGAGAGCGCGACACAAAGGGCAACGGCGGAACCGATGACGATGAGCACCTTGCACCGGGCGCTTGCGCGGCCTCCGGGGGTCGTACGCAAAAGCGCGTCCATCTGGCAGGCGCATTCCGAGCAGAAAGCCGCGGCGGCCAGATACAAGACGGCCAGCAGCGCCGCGAAATCCAGCGTCTGGGCAGAGAGAAGCCCGGCCCAGCCGTTCGTCTCAAGGAAGTAGCGGTTGGTCGGGTTCTCCGATACATAGAGGTACTGCTGGAAGGCGGCGTCGAAGCCCCGCTCGTGGGCCAGCACCTCCCCGGCCTGGGCTGCCGCACTTTCGTAATCCTCAGCCGAGGTGAGGCCGCTGTAGTAGCGTTCCTGCGCTTCGGCACGGGCGGCTTTCGCTTCCGTGATGGCCTCGCTCTCGTCTTGAAGCCAGGCCTCCTTCTGGTCGTTCAACGCCCCGTCCAGTCTTTCCAGGCACCAGGCGTAATCGGATCGGTGCTCTTGCATGGCGATGTTCTGGGGCTGTTCGGTCGCCGCCAGCCAGACCCCGCTGACCACCAGGGCCGCCAGCAGGCAGGCCAGCCCCCGCTGCCCGATCATGAGCTTCTTCCATTCATAGGCGAGCACCATCATCGCAGCCTCCTTATGGGGCAGTAGGTGTTTCGCGGCGAAAGCAGATAGATGGCTGCGGCAACGACGAGCCCTGCAACCAGGGAGATTGCGAGCGCTGCCTGCCAGGACAGGACGGGGAAGCCGCCGATGTCCAGAAACTCCGTTTGGGTCAAGAGGGGGCGGCCCGCCAGCAGCGAATAGGGATCGAGCGCTTTCGCCCAGACAAAGTGGGAATAGGCCGCGCTCGCGCCGCCGATGACGAGCACGGCGGTGAGCGCGAAGTTGGCGACAAGGGGAATGAGGGCGTTTCTGCCCCGCAGCGACACCGCAAGCCAGACCATGCCCAAAGCCCAGAGCCCGACGCTTCGCAGCGCCGCCGCCAGCACCGCGAATTGGAGGACGCTGAGATCGATAGGTGCCTCGGCGAAGCTGGGGATGGCGTACACCGGCAAATCCAAGCCCTCTAAGGTGCCGAAGGCGGCCCCGAAGCCCGCCAGGTCAAGCAGCGAGAACCACATGGTCACCAGCAGCAAAAACCCGCTGGCTGCCATCAGCTTCGCGAGAACGGTGCGGCTGCCGCCATTGGGATTCGTGAGCAGCAATCGGTCCATCTGCGTTTCCCGCTCCTCCACGAAGGTGCCGGCCACGCCGTAGAGTCCCAGAAGCAGCACGAGAACGAGGGAGAAGTCGTAGTTCAGGTAGTAGTTGGCCATCTCCGTGTAGGCGAAGTCGGGCACGGTGCGACCGGCGTAGATCTGGTACAGGGCGGCGCTTTCCCGCTGCTGGTACAAGGCTCCGGCCTGAGCCGCGGCCTCGGCGTTCTGGCGCGCCTTTTCCGCCACCGATGCAGCACGGTCGCCGTATTCGTAGCAATACTGCAGGGGATCGACGAAGTACTTCTCCAGTAGATTCCGATCGCTGTAGAGGTTTCCCGTCAGGGAGTTGGCGTCGTCGGTGGCGGTGCTGGCGGTCATGTCCGCCGTGGCCTGGGCCAAAGGCTGCCACGTCGCCAGCAGCTGCTGCACCGTTTCGGGCGTGATGGGGCCTTGGTACTGGTCGTAGAGCTGCCAGTAGACGGTGTGCCAGCTGCGCTCGCCGCTTCCGTCGGCCAAAAACGAATAGGCATCCCACTCGCTGTAGATCTTGGCCAGGTTTATAACGCTGAACAGGATGAAGAGCACGAGAACCGATCGCCGACAGAAAAGCTTGGCGAATTCGTACCAGACTAGGCGCATGGCGCATCGCCGTCCCGGCAGAAATACAGGAACACGTCTTCCAGGTTCGGTCGCGCTGGCCGAGCCCCCGCACAGGGGCACTCGTCGCTGACGATGCGAAGCGAGAAGAGGGGGCCGTCCTGTTTCATGTTGCCGATGCAGCAGCGTTCGGCCAGCCGCCGGGATTGTTCCAGGTCCGCCGCCACTTCCCACACTTTGCCCGCGATGCTCTGCTCCAGCGCACTCGGGGCTCCCTGCATGAGCAGCTTGCCGCGGCGCAGCAGCAGGATCTCCGTGGCAATGCACTCAACGTCGGGCACGATGTGGGTGGCTAGAAGGATGGTGCGTCCGGGAGCGAAACGGGAGATGAGGTTGCGAAAGCGGATGCGCTCGCCCGGGTCCAGGCCGGCGGTGGGCTCGTCCAGCACCAGGACCTTCGGGTCGGATAGCATGGCCTGGGCAATGCCGAGCCTTTGGCGCATGCCCCCCGAAAGGGCGCCGATCTTCTTGTCCCGCGCGTCGGACAGATTCACGGTGTCCAGCAATTCCGCCGCGCGGCTTCGCGCCAAAGCCGGGGGCAGGCTCTTCAGCGCCCCCATGTAGAGGAGGAAATCCCCCACGGTGAAGTCGCGGTAGAAGACCGGGTACTGCGGCATGTAGCCCAAATCGGCCAGAAACGCACGGCCCCGCGCCCCAACGTCGCGCCCATCGGCTCTCACCGTCCCGCCGTCGGCGCGCAAGATGCCCACGAGGATGCTGATGAGCGTCGTCTTCCCGGCGCCGTTTTCGCCCAGCAGCCCGAAGACGCCTTCGCCCAGCGCGGCACTAAAGTCTCTGAGGGCGTACTTGCCCTTGTAGCATTTCGCTACGTTATCGAACTGAATCTCCATGCTAGGCTCCAAAGCTGAACGTGGCGACCGCCGTGTCGATTTCCTCGATGCCGCAGCCCAGAAGCACGATGGCGGCCTGCGCATCATCCAGAAGGATCACCTGGGGAATGCGCCCCACAGAGCGGGAGTCGTCCGCCTCGATGGTCTCGGTGGCCAGAAGCTCGCCGGAGTCAACGGCATAGACCCGCACGGTGAGGGCGTCGCCCAGTTCGGCGGCGGCGACGTATTTGCCCTGTTCGGACACGTAGACACCGTCCCCTCCCTCGTCGCTCGCGGAAAAGGCGAGCCGATGCGCGGCGCCGCTTGCCGCATCGACCCAGGGAAGGCTCCCGTCGACATGGGAAATCGCAGGGGGAAAGAACAGCCGGCCGTCGGCTCGCAGCATCTCCTCGACGCCCTCCGATTCCAGCCAGTCAAGCTCAAGCTCGCTGCCGTCGATGCCTATGGTCCCCCATACCGGCGCGCTGTCCTCGCCATTTCCGCTTTCGGCGGAAAAGCCGTCGCCGAAAAAGGCCACGCGGTCGTCGTCGGGGGTGAATGCGGCGCCGTTCAGCGAGGTCGCCACGCAGCGGGAGCCGCCGATACCTTGGGCAGTGTCGAGCAGGGTGGTCAGCTGGCCGGCCGGGCGGTCGTAAAGGTAGAGGGCGCTAAGGCCTGCGATGGCCAGCTGATTCCCGTCGCTCGACGCCGCCACGCAGCCGGGACCGACCACCGGATCGCCGGACAGAAGCTCTTCCAGCGCCAGAGTTTCTTCCAGCTTCAACTCGCTGTCGTAGATGTACGCGACCGCCCCCGCATCGCCCATAACCGTGAGGACGATGCCGTCTTTGAACGGTGCTGCGCCGAAGTCTCGCATCGGTGCCGGAGCCGGGCAGTGGGCCAGCACCGTGTTGGAGGCGGTATCGTAGAGGTACAGCTCATCAGCCCAGACGAGCAGCGTGCCCGCCTGGGCATAGGAACAGCCCGTCAGCTTTCCCTGGAAAAGGGCGCTGTCGAAAGCGAAGGAGCCTGACGTTTGGGCGAGGTCGTCGTCCTTCATGACATCGGAAGCCGGCAGCGGGGCGGCCGGTGTCTCCGGCGCCGCCTTTTCGGAGTTGTCCGTTGGTGCAGGCGCGCTGCAGGCTCCTAGGACAAGCAGCGACAGGGCCAATGCGGCGCAAAGTGCCTTTCTCATGATCTAGGCCTCCTGGAAGAGCAGTATCGAGTTGGTTTTGAAGAGGGGCGCGCCCGCGTTGTCGGCAGGCACCGCCACGCAGTAGAACGTGCTGGGCTTCCCTAGCAGGGACGGGTCGATGACGCCCTCCACCACGGCCACGCCCCCTTTGCTCAGCTCTACGGCGCTCGATGCCTCTCCGTTCATCGCCATCGGCTGGTGATCGAGGAAAAAGGAGATGTGGTAACGCGCACCGGGAGTGCCGCACAGGGTGAAGCGCACGGCTACCGGCTCGGTAAGGGGAAGGTTGTCGAACACCGTGTCGCCATCGAGGGTGAGCGTGTGATAGATCCCGTCGTCCAGCGTGTCCATGGTTATATCCGGCCATCCCGCCTGGGTCAGGTCGTTCTCCAGGTACCGGGACGTGACCTTTTCCTCGTGCATGCTGCAGGAGGAAAGAACCTCCACCGGGTTTGGCGCCGTGGTGGCAGACGAAGGGGGGTCGGCGTTGAAGCGCATCTCCACACTGGCGGAAAGCGCATTGTGATACCACCCGTAGCTGGACGTGCTTTCCATGTCCGGCTGGAAGTCGGGGTTCGTGATGCTGACGATAGTCAGGTTCAGCGTGTCGCCGCCGTGCCCGGTCACCGGCTCGAAGAGGAAGGCAACGTCTTGATCCTCTGCCGCATCGAATGTATGGCAAAAGGCATAATCGGACGATTGGCCGTCGATACGGTAGGGCTGGGGCTTCCCGTCCAAGAACAGGAGAAACCCTACGCTTTCCAGGTCTCCGCTGACAGAAAAGCGATAGTCCAGGCGAAACTCTCCGCCATCGTAGGGAAACGGCTCCCGCTCACCGCTGTCGGACAGGGGCGGATTGGCGGCCTCGTGGCTGAGCATGGCCATAAGGCTCGCGTTGTCCTGGGCTTCCTCGAAGGGGTTCGGCGCATCGCTTTGCGCAGGTGCGGGAGCTTCTTCCGGAACGTCGTAACCGCTGCAGGCGGAGATAGGCAGAAGAGCCGCCCCCAGCAGCACGGCCAAAATAGGTTTCATTCGCATGCAAGACCTCCTTTGCGTCTTCTGTTCCAGCCTAGGGCGCAAAAGTCAAAAACCGGTCAAGCGGCGAAAAATCAGAGATGCTAAAGAGGGTGCTAACGAAGATCGACGGCAGCGGTTTTGCGTCAGCTGTTCCCAGCGCTTCCTTGGGGGCGGTTGACGGCAATCAGCACCTTTGCGCAGGCGCCCGTATCGCCGTTCGACAGCTCTAGCGATCCTCCCAGCTTCCTGCAGAATATCCGGCTCATGGCAAGTCCCAGCCCCAAGTGGCCGCCGGAGGCATCCCCCGTGAAGAACAAGGCGTCCCTCTTTCGGAGCGCCGCCTCTGAGAAGCCGGGGCCGTCGTCGGTTACCGTGGCTGCCAGCAATTCTCCTTCCAGGTGGAACTCAAGGACGATCTCGCGGCGGGCGAAGCGTTGGGCGTTGCCCACGAGGTTTTCGAGAATGCGGTACAGAAGCTCGCCATCGAAGACAGCTGTGCGCTCCGGCACGGAGATGCGGCAGGTCAGCTGCGCGGAACTGCCGCGGCACAGCACGGCCAAAGAATCGCCCAGCCCCTCCAGAAACCCCGGAAGGCTTACCTCTTCGAGGCGAACCTCCACCTCCTCGATGGCTCCCACCTCGCGCATGGCTTCGGTGTAGCGCCCCATGCGATCGGCGGCGGATTCCAGGTTGGCAAGCGCCCGATCGAGTTCCTCATCGGTCAGAAGGCCCGCCTTGCGGCTTTCTTGCAAGTGCTCCACATAACCGCCCATGATGGCGATGGGGTTGCGCAGGTCATGGGCCACGGATGCCTGGAGGGCTCGACGCTCCTCCAGCATGTCCCACAGAAGGCGGTTGTTGTCGACGAGGGCCTGGCGCATGCTCTCGAAGGCAACGCAGAGCTGGCCCAGCTCATCGGCGGAAGCGCAAGGCACCCGAAAGTCGAGGTCTTGGCGACGGACGTGGGCGGTCGCGTCGGCGAGCGCGCGGATGGGAGGCTCCAGCTTCTTCCGGTAGAACCACTGCCCTCCCAGCGCAATGCCGAGGATGGTGAACAGGAGCGGCAGCCCGACCATGGCCACCTGCGAGATGCGATAGGCGGCTTTCGCCTTATCCGTGAGCATCGAGAAGCTCGAGTCTATGCGGTCGACGGTGTAACTCGCCGTTTGGCCGGGATCGCCTTCCGCGCCGTCCTGGACGAGGCGGCCGAGCGACTGCGCCCGTCCGCCGATCTCAACTCGGATGGTCGCTTCCGAGACCGTGCCATCGGCCGCGGTGATTCTCTGGGTGAGCCATACCTCGTTGGAATCTGGCAGGATGGATTTCTGCAACTGATGGCAGCCTAAGATCGCAAAGCCGCTGGCGAGGGCGACGGCGAGCATGGTCACCGCCACGGTGCGGGCGAACTCGCCTTTGAGGGACTTCTTCTTCATGCCTTCCACCGGTACCCCATTCCCCACACCGTCTCAAGGGGCTCGCTGCCGCAGGCCTCCGAGAGCTTCTGGCGAATTTTGCGCACGTGCTCCTTGACGACGCCGGCATCCCCTTGGCCGTCGATGCCCCATACCGCCGCGTAGATGCGCTCGCGGTCGAAGACCTGGTTGGGGTGCGACACCAGGAAATCCAAGATGTCGAACTCGCGCTTCGAGAGGGCAATCTCCTGGTTGCCTGCAAACACCTTCCGGTTGGATCGATTGATGAGGATACCCCGCGCAGCCACCACCTCCGCCGCTTGGTGCTCGCGGGCCTCCCGGCGCAGGTGCGCCTCGATGCGCGCCGTCAGCTCTCGCAGGCTGAAGGGCTTCGTGATGTAGTCGTCCCCGCCGACCGCAAGGCCGTCAACCTTGTCCTGCTCGGCGATGCGCGCCGTAAGGAACAAGATGGGGCATCCCACATGGCTCCTGATGGTGCGGCACAGCTGCAGGCCGTCAGTTCCCGGCATGCCGATGTCCAGCAAGATAAGGTCGGGCCGCAAGCCCAGCTTCGCCAGGGCCTCTTCTGCGTTGTTAGCCTTGCAAACCAAATATCCGCGCTGGGTCAGGTGCGCGTCCAGCAGGTCGGTGAGCATAGGCTCGTCATCAACCACGAGTATCTTTTGGGCCATGTTGTTGCCTCCAATCCTGCGAATCATAAGACGGGATAGTCAAAAAACTGTCAAGCCCGAGCAGCCTTCCGCGGCAGCAGGCAGCACGGGGGGCAGGGCAGGGCACATAGCACAGCAGCACAGGGGACAGTTCTGTGTGTTGGTTCACACAGAACTGTCCCCTGTGCTATCCCCAAATGGTCGACGGCCATCGGGTTTGCCGTCTTCATGCTCTGCTGGTGGTTCGGCATGCAGGCCCTCATTCTCTTCTCCGGCGCCGATTACGTGCAGATGGTCATGGAGATGGGAATGACCGAGGAATACGGCTGGGGGCTTGTCAACTGGACGCAGAGCCCCATATTCTACGTATGCGGCATCGTGACCTTCATCTGCGGCCTGCTTGGCAGCCTTCTTGGCTTCCGCGTGTTCAAGAAGCACTTCTCGAAGCTTCAGGGGTAAATGGACAAGTGCGGCATTCGTCACAACGGTCGAGCGCACGGCCGTTGCCGGCGAAGCTGAATGGCACTGCTGAAAACAAGGGGACACGGCGCTGCATTGCGCCGTGTCCCCTTGTTGCGATGCTCTAGGCCATCATGCATCCTGCTCCATGATGTTCGCGCCCCACGCGCACATTGCGTCAAGGACCGGATATAGCGTCTCTCCCAGCGGCGTCAGGGAGTACTCCGTTTTGGGAGGGACGACGGGGTAGACCTTCCTTCGTATGAGCCCGTCGCTTTCCAGCTCGCGCAATTGCTGGGCGAGCATCTTGTCCGTCGCCCTCGGCACGCGCCGGTGGATCTCGCTGTAGCGCAGGGTCTCGCCTTTCAGGTGCCAGAGGATCACAGCCTTGTACTTGCCTCCTATCAGAGAAATCGTCGCATCGACGGGGCAGTTGAACTCCCTTTTCGCATGAACACCCATAAGCCTCCTACTATCCATTTAGGAAGTACCTACCCGAATAGTACATTCTTCCCATGCGTCGGTCCCAAGTATATCGTTGGTACCGTCAAGAAGGACGAAAAGGAGGCTTCGGATGGATTTTCTGGATTTGGCGAAGAAGCGGTGCTCGGTGCGCGAATACGACGCAGGTCGCCCCGTCGAGGACGAGAAGGTCGAGCGGATCCTCGAAGCCGCGCGCGTGGCTCCGAGCGCTGCGAACCTCCAGCCGGTCCGGCTCGTCGTGGTCGACGACGAGGACGGGATGCGCAGGCTCGGCCAGGCAGCGAACGTGTACGGCGCCCCGCTCGCGATCATCGTGTGCGCCGACCGGGAGAAGGCATGGCGGCGCCCCTCTGACGGGAAGTCGACCGCGGACATAGACGCCTCCATCGCGACGGACCACATGATGATGGAGGCGACGGACCTCGGTTTGGGGTCGGTCTGGGTCTGCTGGTTCGACCCCGCCCTCATCGCGGAAGCGTTCGGCCTGCCAGACTCTTTCGAGCCGGTGAACGTGCTCGCCATAGGCTATGGCGTCGGACCCGGCAAGCCGGCCGACAGGCACGACGCGGAAAGGCTCTCCCTCGAAAGCCTGCTGGTGGACGGGTCGCGCGCCGGCATGGCGTAGCGCCGCCGCAAGGGGAGGGCGATCGACCAGAAGCGCGCTTCCACGACTTCGACAACGCAAACCAGACAATGCGCATGGTAAAGCTCGCGCCCGAGATTGGCACCGCCGCTACCGACGCGAGCGCCGCCAATAGAATCACTTCGCTCGTGTGCTTGGCGGTTGTGACTGCATTGGCGGCGACGTTGGCTGCCCTGCGCGAGAGGCGACGCGATAGCGCCGAAGACGAAACGGAAAGCGAAGAGACGGGAGAGGAGGATTCGGAAGAAGAGGAAGGGCTGCGAGATGAGTAACCCGCGACAACAGAAAAGATTTGAGATCCAGGATGAAGAGCGCCCCTCGATTGAGGGGCGCTCTTCGCTTTACGCGCTCGGATTATTGCTGCGACCGACACTCTGCCTCGTCGCCTCGGCCACTTCCTCGATCATTTCTTTGGTGACGAAACTCCGAGGGTCGATCCTCAAGGCGACGCACAGCTTCAGAAACTCATCGACCCGCATTTCGCGCTGCCCGTCGAGGACGTACCAGAGCCGCTTGCGGTCTATTCCGCATCGACGCGCAAGCTCCGCGACGCTCATCCCCGCTTTGCGTCTCCGGCATTCAAGGACGACGAACACGGCACGGTGGCCCTTCGAGGTGTCGGGGGTTGAGATCATGCAGGCATTGGCCCAAAGGAGCCAAAAGCGCTATTGCGCCGCTGCTTCCGAGCTTTCGGGAGCGATGGTCTTGCTTTCGCTGAGCGAGCCCTTCGATTGCGCGACAAGGACGAGCACCAAGAGGAACGAGAGCAAGTCGCCGATGGGTTGCGCCGCGATGATCCCGGGAAGCCCGAAGGCCGCCGAGCCGATGAGCAGCGCGGGGATGAAGAAGATGCCCTGCCGTCCGACTGCAATGAGCGCACCCTGCTTCGCTTTTCCGAGGGCCAGGAAGAACGCGGAGTAGACAGCCTGCACCCCGAAGGTGGAGAAACTGAGCGCGTTCCAGAACAGGGCGATTGCCCCGATGGCCACGATGGAGGCATTCCCTTGGCTGAATGCCGAGAGCAGCGGTTCCGCGAAGGCGATGAGGAGGACGGCCGCCACGCACGCGAAAGCCGTCTCCCACACGCATGCCGTCTTCGTGGCCTCCCGCACCCGGTCGAACTGCCGAGCCCCGTAGTTGAAGCCCGCGAAGGGCTGGTAGCCTTTGACGAACCCGAAGGCCACCATGCTCGCCAGGTTCATGATGCGCGCCACGATGCCGAGCGCGGCCACGGCAGCATCCCCGTAAGCTGCGGCGAAGACGTTGGTGAGCCAGAGCGCCACCGAGACGAGCAGCTGATAGGTCAGGTTGGGAACACCGATCTTGAGCACCTGCGCGTACATCTCCGCCGTGGGCTTGAGATTTCGCGGCGACGGGGCGAGGCTGCTCTTGCCGCGCAGGAAGTACGAGAGGTAGACGCAGGTGGTCAGAAGGGTTCCCACAAGCGTCGCGACGGCGGCTCCTGTCACGCCCCATCCGAGGGCGAAAATCATGATGGGGTCGAGCACGATGTTGGATATGCCACCGAGCAGCATGGCTACCATGCTCACGGTCGTCGCACCCTCGGAGACGATGAGGTTGTTGATGGTGCCGTTGAACGCATAGAACGTCATGGCGATGAAGAAGGGCACGGCGTAGGCTGCCGCATACGGCATCATGGTGTCCGTCGCGCCTAGAGCACGAAGGAACGGCTCTGCGAACACGACGAACCCGGCCAGCAGCAGGATTGCCACAGCCATAGAGGTCGCCAGCGACGTGGAGGCGCACTCGTTCGCCTCGCTACGCTTACCCGCGCCGAGTAAACGGGATATGTAAGATGCCGCGCCACCGCCGAACAGGAGGGCCAGTCCGAGCATGGCGGTGGCTATGGGAGCGAACAGCGACACAGCGGCCATCTGGGACCCGCCGAGCTGCCCGACGAAGAAGGCGTCGACGACGTTGTAAAGCGCTGACACGCTCATGCCCACCAAGGTGGGCATTCCGAGCTTCAGGAGAGCTCCCTTCACCGGAGCCGATTTCAAGAGCTCTGTTCTGTCTTGGTTTCTCTGCATGCGATTCCTTTCGTAATGCACCTTTACTGTAAAGTATCTTTACTATTAGAGCCGAAGAAAGGGCGCCTCGAGGCGCCCGGGGTGCGTTCCTATCTAGCAGTTTCTTCCAACGCGTCGTCTACTATGGCCTCGAAGGAGGCGAGGACGTGCTGCAGGGCGGCGAACTCCGATGCGTCCATGCTGTTGAGGATGTCCATGAAGCCACCAGATCTTTTCGCATGGTACTCTCTATGGGCCTCGTACGCCGCCCGGCCGCTCGGCGTGAGGATCATCCGCAGCTCGCGGTCGCTCTCGGGCGCTGCGACCTTTTCCACGTACCCCTTATCAAACAGCCGATAGATCATTTGAGACATCGCGGCCTTCGTGACTCCCTGCATCTCTGCGAGTTGGGTGATGTTCACGTCAGGATTCTCGCCGATGGCATCTATGGCATGAATCTCGCGCTGGGTGAGCCTAATGCCATCCCCATAAGTGAACGGCATCTCTTCGAGCCGCATGTACTTGTGCAGCACGCGCTCGATGGCCTTCGCCTCCTTCACCCCCTTGCCCATGGGTGGTCTCCTTTCAAATAGTAAAGATGCTTTACTATTTTAGGAAATGCGCGCTTTGTGTCAAGGCCATCCTCCGCAAGCGCCATTTCTTCATATCGCACAATTAGAACCTGGGCGAGCACCCTTCTTCCCAGCCTCCAGATGAGGCGATTCCCCGCAAGGCGGCAACGGGTATCCCGAGTTCTTCGACCCTATCCGCGCCCGTTGCATCTAGGAGGTGCTGGAATTGCACGATCTGCGGGGCGAGCGCGTCAGCCATTTCGGATGCCCACGATAGCGCTGATACGTCCACAAGCTCACCGGCTATCTGCGCGAGCACCGTCTCGCCGTCCACGGTAACGCGGTTGAGCCTCTTCCTGTCCTCGGCGTCGGCGATAAGGAAGCTCCAGCCGTCGCGCCGGTGGGCCACGGGAAGCCCCTTCGGCCCAGCTTCGTCCTTGTATGCCTGGGCCGCCTCGTAGTAGTAGGAGCAGAGCCACAGGCTCTCGCCGTTCACGTCGGAGAGGTCGAGCGTGTAGTTGGTGAGCAGGTTCCCCGGCTGCGGCACCCCGTCGGTCATGCGGTCGGTGTCGAACACGTCGATGCGTCCGCCCGAATAGTAGGCTCTTAGCACAGGGGACAGTTCTGTGTGTTAGTTCTAACACACAGAACTGTCCCCTGTGCCATCCTGTGCTGCTGTGGGATCCGGTTGCGGACTGCGGGGCCTCGGCTGAGCTTCTAGTGGCCGCGGTGCTTCTGCTTGCGCTTCTCCGTCCGCTTGGCAAACTGCTCGCGCTTGCGCTCTTCCTTCTGCTGCCGGGAAAGCGCCTCGCTGGCTTCTATCGCCATGGCGCGCTGCTCTGAGAGAGTCTGCTGCGCCTTGGTCCCGCGCCAGGCGTCCGATCGCATCTCCTTCTCGATCATGCGGCGGAGCCTCTTGGGGTTGATGCGCTTGGACTCCTTGGCCTCGACTTGGACCTCGTGCGTGAAGCGCAGGTCGTTCCAGTGGTCGCGGATGAAGTCGAACACCTCGGGCGTGGTGGGCTCTGCCCCGAAAACGTGTTTCGCCACGCTGTAGCAGCCACCGTCCTCCGTCTCGACGAGGCCGATCCAGAACGGTTCCTCGAAGCGCACGGTGAGTTTGCACAGGCTCATCGCTGTTCCTCCTTTATGTAGATGATGAACCTGAAGGAGGGACAACCAAGGAGGCAGGTTACTGACGGCACGTCGCAGGAGGGCGGCCGCACCCCGACTACCCGACGGGGTCGTGTTTTTACCTTCTGGGGAAAGTATACCGCAGGAGAAACGAGAAACCTTCCGCCTGAAGACAGAGGGTTTCGGCGAGCATGTTTCTGACTGCCCGTCATGGGCATGGGGCAAGACGGTCGCTACCTTGACAGGTTCCTTCGCGCCCACAGCTGGAGGTAGACGAAGCCGACGACAGCGGGAAGAACCGGTGCCGCCGCCTGCGCCGCGTAGATTCCGATGAAGCCGCAACCCAGGGGGGCGGACAGAATCCAGGCCAGCCCTGCCCTCATGGCGAAGGCGTCGATGAGGGAGTTCGCCAGGGCCAGCTTCGGCGCGCCCGAGGCCAGGGCGAATGAGTCGAGGGCGTACATTGCCGCGTAGAAGATCCCGTTCACGCTGCAGGTGATGCGAAGGTAGAGGATCGCCGCCTCGCTGAGCTCCCGACTCGATTCTCCGAAGAGCGAGACGAGCCATCCCGCGCCGAGCTGCACGGCGACCTGGATGCCCACGGTGACGGCGACGGCCATGAGGCAGCCCGATCTGGCGAACGCGACCGACCGCTCGGGCATCCCCGCCCCGATGCTCTGCGACACCGCCGCGGAGACGGCCTGCCCGATGCCCCAGCAGGGAAGCCCCGCGACGGTGCTTATCTTGAGGCCGACGCCGGAGGCAGCCGCGATGGTCGGGCCGTAGGAGTTGAGCCATGCGGTCACGAAGACGTAGGAGAGGTTGATGACGGCCTGCTGCACGGCCATGGGGACGCCCACGCGGAGGACATCCCGTGCGGCCGCGATCGCTTTCCCCCGCTCCCGGGCTTCGCGCATGGAGCGGAGCACGCTCCGGGCGGAGGCGTACCTGCGCCGCGCGAGCCAGAGGGAGAAGACGGCTCCCGCGCCCTGGGCGGCCACGGTGGCGATGGCGGCGCCGATCACGCCGAGGCCGGCGCCTGCGATGAGGGCGAAGTCGAGGATCACGTTGGCGACGGCGGAGAAGGCCATGATGGCGAGCGGGCCGAGGGAATCCCCCTGCGCCCGCAGGAACGCGCACGCGGCGTTGAGCAGGAAGAGGCCGACCGCGCCCAGGGAAATCACTTCGAGATAGGCGGCCGTTTGGTCGAGCGAGGCGTCCGGGACGCCCATAAGCGAGAAGATGGGATGGGCGAGCGCCGCCCCCGCCAACATTGTTGCTGCGGCTCCCAGGAGGGCGACTCCGAGGGATGCGGCGAAGGCGCGCCGTTGTCCTGCCTCGTCGCGAGCGCCCACGCGGTCGCCCACCGCGACGGTGCAGCCCGCCATGAGCCCTATGGCTATCGAGCTGATGATGAAGGCGATGGCGGAGGCGTTGCTGACCGCGACGAGCCCCGTCTCGCCAACGACGTTGCCCACGACACCCATATCGACGAACTGGTAGACGTATTGGAGAAGGTTCGCCGCGACGAGCGGGGCGGAGAACGCCGCCAGGCGCCTTGGGGCGCTTCCTTCCAGAAGGGACGGCGCGTGATTTGCAGATACTGACATGGAAAGCCTTTCGATGGGGTGAGAACAAAAAGGAACGGACGCATGCCCGTTCCCGTGCCCATCGTTCGTCTGCGCAAGCCGAAGCAACCCGTAGCGGGTTGCGGGGCCGACGATTTATCAGGCTTCGCCCCGGTCAGCGTCTCGTCTGTGTGCTACCGAAGCCATCTCAATGCAGAGTTTCATGGCTGTTCCTGTCGATGCGATTACTCAAGCACATGGATTATCCCATCGGGCGCAGGGGCTGGCAAGGAGCCGCCGCGTAGTTTCCGCTGAAGTCGCAACCTAGGGGCGATGCGGTGCGCATCTAGGCCGCTGCCCTCCCTGACCGCTTGTTAAGGGGCCTCTAGGCCCCAATGACCCCGGGGAGCACGGGGGACAGTTCTGTGTGTTAGGACTTCGGTCTGCACGGGGCACGGGGGCGGTTCTCTGCTCCGCCCGTCCGCGCGCTGCCGACACACGGAACTGTCCCCTGCGCCGCCCTGTTCCCCTGCGTTGCTGTTGTTGCCCTGCGCTATCCCCGTGTTGCCGTCTGGTGCCATTGTTTCGTCTAAGCGCGTCAGCGTGGCGCGGGAAAAGCCGGGGAAGAGATTCCCAAGCTTGACTGACGAGGGTCACGACGCTGCAGCCGATCGAGTCTTCGTGCGCGAGTAGGCGCGCTCTTGCTCGGGGGAGGGGAGCACGGGGGACAGTTCTCTGTGTTGCTCCTAGGGCTGCTTGCGCGATGCGGTGCGCCGTCCTCGAAGCGTGACATTTGGTGTGACCCCTTGTCACCCTTGTCACCCCTTGTCACCTTCACGCGTGAAACATCGTGGCGAAGGCGTCGGGTTTTCGCGTCGAAACGGCAACTGCGCTCCACGTCGCGCGTCCTTCAGCCTATAGTGGTTGCAGAAGCGAAGGCAAGAAGGAGCAAGCGACATGACGAATTCCCCGCTCATCGTAGGCGAAAACAGCTCGGAGGATACCGCGCGAAGGGCGGCCGCGCAAAGCGCCACGCGAGGGGCGGTCGCCTCGGATGCCGTGTACGGGGCGACGCCGACATTCGACACGTTTGTGTTCGACTTGGATGGGACGCTGCTCGACACGCTGCCCGATTTGGTGGTCATCACGAATCGCGCGCTCGCCAGGGAGGGCTATCCGCCGCGCACGCGTGAGGAGATCCACAGCTTCGTGGGCAACGGCCTCATGGCGCTCATGTACCAGGCGGTGCCCGAGGGAACCCCTTCCGGGGCGGCCGAGCGCGCCATGGAGCGCTGGAAGGAGCTCTTCCCCACCTATGCCAACGACCTGACCGTCCCATATCCAAAAGTGCAAGAAATGCTTGATGATCTGCGGAAACGTGGATGCAAGCTGGGGGTGCTCTCCAATAAGTTCGACGCGGGCGTGCAGCAGGTCATGAACCAGAAGCTGCCAGGCGTCTTCGAGGTCATGCACGGCGAATGCGCCGAGATTCCCCGCAAGCCCGATCCGACAGGGCTGCTGCGCACCATCCGCGAGCTAGGCTCCGTGCCCGAGCGCGCCGTCTATGTTGGCGACTCTCCCGGCGACGTGCGTACCGCGCGCAACGCAGGCGTCTATGCCGTGGCAGTCACCTGGGGCTACCACGACGAAGCTGACTTTGCCGCCGAGGACGCTTCTCCCGACTTGATGGCCTACTCGCCGCTCGACTTGCTGTCTCTGGTCGCTGCGGCGGATGACTGCGATGCGCCGGATGTTTCACGTGAAACACCCGATCGCTCGAAGGCGACGCCTCCTGCGGTAGCGGAGGAGGCGGGCGCGTGACGGAGAAGGCGCCGCGAGCGGAAATCGCCGCCCACGAGGGGGCGGGGGAGCCGAAAATGGAAAGCCCATCGTGTGTGGAGGCGGCTTGGGGGTTCTTGCGGCGGAATCGGCGCGCAGTGTCCTGGGTGCTCGTGGTGCTGTGGGCGGTGGTCATCTTCCTCATGTCCGCCAACACGGGCGCGGATCTCGCCGACGGTGACGGACTGGTGGCTCGCGTGCGGGCGCTGCTCATGTCTGCCCAGGTGGCCTGGTTCGGGGTGGGCGTTGACCTGGTGTCGCCGTTCGCGCACTTTTGCGAGTACGCGCTGTTCGGGTTCCTGCTGCAGAACGCCTTAGGCTGCTCGTTGACGCCGCGCCGGGCGTTGCTGCTGGCCGTCGCCGCTGCCAGCGCCTATGGCGTGACCGACGAGTTCCATCAGCTGTTCGTGCCCGGTCGCGCCTGCGATCCGGTCGACTGGCTCGTCGATACCGCCGGCGCCACCCTCGGCGCCTTCCTGGCCCACGCCGCTCTCCGTCGCTTCCAGCCCCCTGCCAGGCGCTAGCCACCCGCGCTGATTGCCGCGACCTGCTAGGTGCGCCGAAGGCTGTCGCGTCGCTACGCAGAGCGCTGCTATGCAGGATGCGTGCCGCCGCTAGCTCTCCCTCCCGGCGGTCAAATTGCGCACGAATGTTTCACGTGAAACATATGCGGAAAAGAAACCTGCCGACGGAGCTCTCGTGCCGGGTTTTTCCCACCCCTTCCCTTGGCGTTGGTCGTTCGCCGGACGCCCCTCCCTCCCTCCCGACTCCGCTCTCCCGTTGTGAGACGCCGCGCGCCTTCGCGCAGCGACGCAGAAAATGTTTCACGTGAAACATTCGTACGCAGAATCACGGCCCCCTAACGCGACCTGCGCCCCCGCCCCCCCCTGCGCCTCCTGCGCCTCTTGCGCTCGCGCGTTCTCGTGCGCCTGCCCACGGCGTTCCATCCGTTCGCGTTCTCACTTCGTGCATCTCCGCCTGCCCGCGCCTGTTCGTCCGCCCCCCCCCCTCTCCTTTTCCGCGCTGCTGGCGCTCTGTGCCCTTCTCTTCCTCGTGCCTATCTCCCGCCCCACCCCTCTCACCCCCCCCGCTCCCCCGCAGCCCCCGCCCCCCCCTCAGCCCCCCGCTCCCTCGCGGCCCCCTCCCTCCGCCCCCCCCACTCCGGCCCCCCCACTGCGCGCGTTTCCCCGGGTCAAGCCACAAACGTAAACGCGCGTTTACATTTGCTCCATAACGCGAAAAGGCACGGCCGGGGTTCCGGGCCGTGCCTTTTCGAGGAGGCGGAGGGCTACTGTCCGCGGGGCGGCTTCTTCAGGCGCGTCTGGCGGTAGAAGTCCTCGTCCACGTCGTCCCAGGGCGGCGTGATGAGCCTGCTTACCGGGACGCCCAGCACATCGGCCAGCCGCGTTAGCAGGTCGAGTCGCGGGTTGCTTTCGCCGCGTTCGATCTTGTCCAGCATCGGGCGGCTTATGCCCACGAGCGCGCAGAATCGCACCTTGCTGAGCTTCGCGCCCTTTCGGAGCAGCTCGACGTTCAAGCCTAGGATGCAGCCGCGCTCTGATCCCATCGGCACGTGGCCTGGCAGGTCGCCGAGCTCGTCGAAGGGCTCTGCGTACAGCACGTCGCCGTCTGTCAGTGCCTCTTCGGGAAAGGTCGCCGGAAGGCGCGTTCCGTCCTCGTTCTCCTCGTCGAAGTATGTCGGGGTCTTGTCCATCATGTTAGGTTAGCCGCGCGAGGCGGAAAGCCTGTAAACGGCCGTTTACGTTTGGGCCATATTGCTCAAAAAATACGCAAAACTGCCGCTTGAACAGGCGAAAAGGTAAACGCACGATTACATCTCCTTCAGGTTGGGCGGCGGGGCCGCCAGCGGAACAACGAACGCGCCCCGGGCTTCCGGAGGGGAAGCTCGGGGCGCAAGGGGAACCGTTGGTTCGGGTGGTGCTAGGCGCGCGTCTCGCCGCTCGCGGCCGTGGCGTAGCCGTCCGGGTTGCCGGACTGCCAGCGCCAGCTGTCGGCGCACATGCGCTCCAGGTCGTACTCGGCCGTCCAGCCCAGCTCGTCGCGTGCCTTGTCGCATGCGGCATAGTTCTCGGCGATGTCGCCGGCGCGTCGCGGCTTGATCTCGTAGGGAAGCTCGTGCCCGCAGGCCTTCTCGAAGGCGTGGATGACATCGAGCACGCTTGATCCCTTCCCCGTGCCCAGGTTGAAGATGCCCACGCCGCGGCGCGTGCCGTCTTCGGCCGGCTCGCCCGCGATCGACCCGAGCCCGCGCGCCTTGCCGTCGCCGACGCGCCCGCCCATCCAGTCGAGCGCCGCCACGTGCCCGCGCGCCAGGTCGACCACGTGGATGTAGTCGCGCACGCCGGTGCCGTCGGGGGTGGGGTAGTCGTCGCCGAACACGCCGACGCTCGGCAGCTTGCCCACCGCTACCTGTGCCACATACGGCAGCAGGTTGTTCGGGATGCCCTTCGGATCCTCGCCGATGAGGCCGCTCTCATGTGCGCCGATGGGGTTGAAGTAGCGCAGCAGCACGACGTTCCACTCATCGTCGCCCACGTAGAGGTCGGTCAGGATCTGCTCGAGCATCGACTTCGTCTGCCCGTAGGGGTTGGTGGCGTCATGCTTGGGGCAGGCCTCGGTGATGGGGATGAACTCGGGCTCGCCGTACACTGTGGCGCTCGACGAGAACACGAGGTTCTTGCACCCGTGCTCGCGCGCCACCTCGCACAGCACCAGGGTGCCGGCGATGTTGTTCCAGTAGTACTCGAGCGGCTTCTGCACGCTCTCACCGACGGCCTTGAAGCCGGCGAAGTGGATGATCACGTCCACGTCGTTCTCGTCGAAGATGCGCTCAAGGGCCTCGCGGTCGAGAATGCTGGCCTCGTAGAAGCGCAGCCGGTCGCGCGCCGCGCCCTCGTCGGTGCCGGTGATGGCACGTACGCGGTCGAGCGCCACCTCGCTCGAGTTGCTCAGGTCGTCGACCACCACCACGGAGTAGCCGCGGTTCAGGAGCTCGATGCAGGTGTGGCTGCCGATGAAGCCGGCGCCGCCGGTGACCAGCACGCAGATGTCGGAGGGTTGCTTGGCGAGAGACTTGTTAGCCATGAGGGGATCCTTTCGCGAACGGCCGCCCTGCCGCACAGTATCGAACCGCAGGGCGCGAATTTCCCCGCCTATGGTAGCAGTCGTGTGCTATGGCGGCCAATTTCCGCCGCGTGCGGCACGAGAAAGCCATCGGTTCGGGGATGAGCCGCCGCCGATTCACCCGAAACGGGGGACAACGAGCGCTCCTTGCGCGGAACAAGGGCGGCTGTGCTGCGAGAATTACTATCCTAAACCGGAAATTATTCTTGACTAAGAATAATACACGCGATACGATAAGATCCGCAGGCAGCGTGAACACCCTCCTCCCGCCGCTGTCGCAAGAAGCCCTCCTCGCTTCTTCCTCTCACAAGAAGAAGGCCGCATCCCCCTAGCGGCCTTCTTCACATTTTGGGAGCCGTCCGTCGGCCCGCCTTACTTTTATAGAGCGACGTTACGCCAGTAGCTCGCGGGCGGCGGCGTCCATGCGGACGAGGCGCTCCTCGGCTTCTGCGGGCGTGGGGCAGGCGGCGAACAGGTACGCCTTGATCTTGGGCTCGGTGCCGCTCGGGCGCACGATGAGCTTGCTGCCGCCCTCCAGCTGCATCTCGAACACGTCGGCCACGGGCAGCGTCTGGGGCGCGTCGGGAGCGCCCTCCGGCCCGGCCGACCCGCACACCGGCATGACCACGCCCTCGCGGTAGTTCACGCAGGCGGTCACGGCCAGCCCGGCCACCTCCGTCGGCGGCTCGGCCTCCAGGCGCGCCATGATGGCGGCCATCTTCTCCGCGCCCGCCGCGCCGGGGTATTCCAGGCTGATGGTGGCGTTGCGATGGTAGCCGTAGCGCTGGTAGAGCGCGTCCATCGCTTCCACCAGGTCCATTCCGCGGGCCTTGTAGTCGCGCGCCATCTGGCAGATGAGCATGCTGGCCACCACGGCGTCCTTGTCGCGCACGTGGGTGCCGGCGAGGTAGCCGTAGCTCTCCTCGAAGCCGAAGAGGAAGCGGCCGGGCGTGCCCGCGGCCTCGAGCAGGCCGATCTGCTCGCCGATGTACTTGAAGCCGGTCAGCGTGCGGCGCAGCTGGAACCCGTGGTCGGCGGCTAGCGCGTCCACCATGGCCGTGGAGACGATGGTGGTGACGGCCACCGCGTCGGCCAAGCTCTCGCCGCGGGCCTCGCGAGCGCGGCACAGGTAGTCGAGCAGCAGCACACCCATCTCGTTGCCGCTGATCAGGCGGTATTCGTCGCCGTGGCGCGCGGCGATGCCCACGCGGTCGGCGTCCGGATCGGTGGCCAGTAGCAGGTCGGGCTCCACCTGCTCGCAGAGCGCCAGGCCGCGCTCGAGGGCCTCGCGGATCTCAGGATTGGGGTAGGGGCAGGTGGGGAAGTCGCCGTCAGGCGCGGCCTGCTCCTCCACCAGGGTCACGTCGCGCACGCCGGTCTTCTCGAGGATGCGCGTGACGCATTCCAGGCCTGTGCCGTTGAGCGGCGTGTAGACCACCTTCACGTCTTCGGCGCCTTCCGCGGCACCTGCGCCCGTCGCCGCGTCGGGCGCCACCGACTGCTCGGCGACGGCCTCGATGAATCGGTCGAGCGTGTCCTCGCCGATATAGCGCGCCATCCCGCTTTCCAGCGCCTCGGCGAAGGGCATCGTGCGCACGTCGTCAAAGACGTCGGTGGCGTTGATGGCCGCCTGGATGTCACGGGCGGCCTGCGTGGTTATCTGGCAGCCGTCCGGGCCGTAGGCCTTGTAGCCGTTGTAGGGCGCGGGGTTGTGGCTGGCCGTCATGCAGATGCCGGCCGAACAGCCCAGGTCGCGCACGGCAAAGCTGAGCGCCGGCGTGGGCTCGATGCGCGGGTAGAGGAACGAGCGGATGCCGTTGGCCGCCAGCACGCCGGCCGCCACCTCGACGAACTCGCGCCCCATGTGGCGGCTGTCGCGCGCGATGGCCACGCTCGGCTCGACGAAGTTCGCGTTCAGGTAGGTGGCCAGCCCCTGCGTGGCCTTGGCCACGGTGTAGATGTTCATGCGGTTCGGCCCCGCGCCCACGATGCCGCGCAGCCCGCCGGTGCCGAAGGCCAGATCCTGGTAGAAGGCGTCGCGCACGGCGGTCTCGTCGCCGGCGCGCAGCTCCTGAAGCTGCTGCTGGACGCCCGGATCGTCCACGTTCGCGATCCAGCGGTCGAGCATCATCGTCAAGTCCTCCATGGCGGTTCCTTTCCCGGTAGTGGTGTCCGCGGCTATTGTACCCATGCCCGTGCGCGCGGCTGCCCAAATGCCCCGTGCGTCGCGAATGTTCCACGTGAAACGCCCGCTTGCTGCTTCCTGGCGGGCTCTTTGGCAATATCGAACGAAACGGCTAGTGCTGTAGCAGGGGGCCGACGTGCGCAGCATGGCGAATAGGGAATAACGTCGGATGGCGCCTTGCGCGCCGCTTCCTATTATCGAGGCGCTGCTTCAAGGCGGCCTAGATGACGGGAAGGGGTGGTTGCGAATGAATCAGCGCGAGAACATGACGGCAATCCTCGAAGGGAGGCAACCGGATTACTACGGTAACTTCTTCAATGCCGTGAAGATCGTGTCCGATCCGATCCGGATGGCGGACGTCTGCCCCGCCGACGGCCAGGAGCACCGGGACTCGTGGGGAACGACGTGCATCCGGCTGCCCGACGCGCCAGGCAAGCACCCGCACATCACCGACGAGAACAAGGTGGTCAAGGACATCGAGAAGTGGCGCGAGCAGCTGGTCATCCCGCCGGTGCAGGGTCTCGATTGGTCTAAGGCCAAGGCCGAGGTAGAGGCGCTTGACCGCAGCGAGACGTTCGTCATGTTCTGGTCGGCCCAAGGTCTGTTCGAGCGCTCCCACTTCCTCATGGGCATGGAGGACGCGTTCTGCGCCTACCTCGAGGATCCCGACGAGATGATGGCGATGCTGCGCGCCATCGCCGACTTCAAGATAGCCTCCATCCGCGAGGCCTACGAGCAGATCCGTCCCGACATCGTGTACTTCCACGACGATTGGGGCTCCAAGCAGAACCTGTTCCTCCCGCCGGAGGTGTGGCGCGAGGTCATCAAGCCGCTGCATGCCGAGATAGTACAGGCGACCCATGACCTGGGCATGATGTTCATCCACCACGCCGACTGCATCTGCGAGCCCCTGGTGGAAGACATGGTGGAGATGGGCATCGACGCATGGCAGGGCGTCATCCCGCAGAACGACATCGTGGCCATCCAGCGCCGCACCGGCGGCAAGCTGGCGATGATCGGCGGCGTCGACAGCGCCGCCATCGACACCGAGGAGGCCACGGAAGAGGAGATCCGCGCAGAAGTACGCCGCTGCATCGACGAGTACTGCCCGGCCGGCCGCTTCTTCCCCGCGCTCACCTCGCACCTCTTCCACAAGCGTAACAGCGACATCGCGCTGGAGGAGCTGGCGAGCTACGGCCGCGCGTGGGCGGCCGCCCACCCGGTGGCCTAGGGCCGCGCCGCCGGGACGCAAGACACCAGGAGAAGGGAAAGCAACATGACCATCATCGAAGACATCTACTCGGCCGTCCTGCGCGGCAAGCGCAAGGAGGTGGCACCGCTCGTGCAGCAGGCCCTCGACGAGGGCCTGGGCGCCGAGGAGGTCCTCAACGAGGGCCTGGTGGCCGCCATGTCCGAGATCGGCGAGCGCTTCAGCCGCAACGAGGCCTTCGTGCCCGAGATGCTCGTGGCCGCCCGCGCCATGAGCGCCGGCACCGAGGTGCTCAAGCCCCACCTGGCCGAGGAGGGCGCCGAGCCGGTGGGCAAGGCCGTCATCGGCACGGTCAGGGGCGACATGCACGACATCGGCAAGAACCTCGTGCGCATGATGATCGAGGGCAAGGGCTTCGAGGTCACCGACCTGGGCGTGGACGTGGCGCCGGAGCAGTTCGTCACCTTCCTGCAGGAGCACGACGACGTGGACGTCGTGTGCTGCTCGGCGCTGCTCACCACCACCATGCCCGAGATCGGCGCCACCATCCGCGCCATCGAGGAGGCCGGCCTGCGCGACAAGGTGAAGGTCATGGTGGGCGGCGCGCCCGTCACCCAGGCCTTCGCCGACGAGGTGGGCGCCGACGCCTACACGGCGGACGCCGGCGCCGCGGCGGTGCGCGCCGTCGAGCTGGTGCGGGGGTAGCGGCCCCCGCGCGGAGGGCCCCGGGAGGCGGGGCCCGCTCCGCCCGGCGCGTCGTCGGGGCCCGGGAGGCGGGGCGGCCGCGGGCGGGGCGCCGAGAGGCGGGGCCGGCCCCGTCCGGGGCTCCGGGAGGCGGCGCCGGCCCGATCCGCCGCCCCGGGAGGCGGGGTTCGCCCTGGCCCCGTCGGGGCGCCGACTGGCCCCCGTCGCGGCCCCCGGGGCCGCAGCCCGGGGCGCCCCGCCTGGCCCCCGCCCCGCCTCCCGGGGCCCCGGCCGGGGCGGGGCCCCACCGCGGCGCGGAGGGCGCGCCGCGCTGACAGACCACTCGAGAAAGGGGACTCCCTTGGACATGAAGCAATGGGCCGCGGACCAGATCGCGGCCGAGAGGAAGAAGCCGCTGCCGGTGCTGTCGTTCCCGGCGGTGCAGATGATGGGGTGCACGGTGGCCGAGCTCATCGGCGACGCCGGGCGCCAGGCCGAGGCCATGAGGCTCGTGGCGGGCCGGGTGGACGCCGCGGCGAGCGTGTCGTTCATGGACCTGTCGGTGGAGGCCGAGGCCTTCGGCAGCCAGGTGCGCGTGACCGACGACGAGGTGCCCACGGTCATCGGCTCCGTGGTCGACGAGGACTCCGACCCCGACGACCTGGCCGTGCCCGCGGTGGGCGACGGGCGCACGGGGCTCTACGTTCAGGCCATCCGCGAGGTGGCGCCCAAGATCTCCGACCGCCCCGTGCTCGCCGGGGTCATCGGGCCGTTCTCGCTGGCGGGGCGCCTCATGGACGTCAACGAGGTCATGCCCCTGTGCTACGAGGAGCCGGATCTCGTCCACGCCGTGCTCGGCAAGTGCACCGAGTTCATCTGCGCCTACGCGAGCGCGTTCAAGGAGGCCGGCGCCGACGGCGTGGTCATGGCCGAGCCCCTGGCGGGCCTGCTCTCGCCCGAGCTCATGGCCGAGTTCTCCACGCCCTACGCGCGCCGCGTCGTGGACGCCGTGCAGGACGGGGAGTTCGCCGTGGTCTACCACAACTGCGGCCCGTCGGTGTCCAAGGCCCCTGAGGCCGTGGCCGCCGTGGGCGCCATGGGCTACCACTTCGGCAACGCCTCGGACATGGCCGAGATGCTCGGGCTCATGCCCTCCGACGTGCTCGTCATGGGCAACGTGGGCCCGGCCGGCCAGATCCGCAACGGCACGCCGGAGTCGGTGCGCGAGGCCACCCTCGCGCTCATGGAGTCGTGCTCCAAGTACCCCAACTTCATCCCCTCCACCGGCTGCGACGTGCCGCCGATGAGCCCCTGGGAGAACATCGACGCCTTCTTCGCGGCCGTGGACGAGTTCTACGACGCGCGCTAGGCCCGCGCCCCCCGGCGCCCCGACCCGCCTACTCGCCTCGCCCCCCCTCGCCAGGGAGGGCGGGCGCCGCGGGGCAGGCGGAGCCTCGCGCCAGGATCCTGCCCCCCGTCATCGGGCGGGGCGGAGGAGGCGCGCCTTCGGCGCCTAAGCGGCTCGTCATCACGTCCCCTAAGGCGGTCGCCCCGCCCCCGTCGCACGCCCGGTCGCCCCCTCTTTCTCGCCGGACGACAGGGGGGGGGCTTCCCTTGCCAGGGCGGGCGTCGGGGACGCTCCCCGGCAAGGGCGGGCGTCGAGGGGTCGCCACCTTGCCAGGGCGGACGGGGCGGGACTCCTCCCTCGCTAGGGCGGGGCGGCGCGCCGGGGGGGGGTGGAACGCCTTCCAGCCAGGGGGTGTCCCCCTCCTGCGTCCGCCGTGGCGCGTTCTTTGCGCCTGTACGGGCCGCGTCTATCTGCACCTGCGCAGGTCGTGTCGCTGAGACACCGTGGCACCCCCCCTCCTGCGGTCGCCTGTGTGCTGCTTCCTCCCGCTGCCATGCGGGCCGCGCCTGCTCGTCCCCTCCGCCACCTTGGCGGGCTGCAGCCGCCTGTGTGTCGCCCTCGCGGTCACCTGCGTGTCGCCCCGTCCCCGCCGCACGCGGGCCGCGATCGCCTCCTGTGGCGCCCCTACCCCCGCCTTGGTAGGCTGCGGCCACCTGCGCGTCGCTCCCCCCCCCCCCTGCCACACGCGGGCCGCGATCGCCTCCTGCCCCCTCGTCGCCTCGGCGCGCTGCAGCAGCCTGCGTCGCTCTCTCCTGCCGCGCGCAGGCCGCGCCCGACTGAGCCCCCCGCCGCCTTGGCGGGCTGCGGCGCCCCTACCCCGTCGTCTTGGCGCGCTGCGGCACCCCTACCCCCGCCTTGGTAGGCTGCGGCCACCTGCGCGTCGCCCCCCCCCGCTCGCGGGCCGCGATCGCCTCCTGCCCCCCCCCTCCTCGTCTCCTTGGCGGGGGCATCACCCCCCCCTATGGTCGCCTTGTGCTGAAGGGCGCCCCTTTGCGGCCACCTTGTGTTACGGGGCAACTTGATGTTTCACGTGAAACATGCGCACACGGCTAACTTTTCACTCCCCGCGCTGCCGGTGACGCTGCGCCGCATCGCGCAGATCTCCTGTCGGCCGAGCGATTCGTCTGTGCGCTCTCTTGATTGCGGGACTCGTCCCTGGATGGCGCGTGGCGCCTTTTCGCGCAGCCTTCGGGCGGCTTTCGCGATAGCGCCCCTTCCACGGGACCTTGCGCACCGCAGGTCGCTATTAGTTAATTTTAGGCAACTTTTTGAGCAGCGCCCAGGCGCGCTGCTTGTCTTCGGGGGTGTTCATGAGGGCGGCGAGGTCGCGGAAAGCGACGACGCTGCGGCCCATCAGGCGGCAGGCGGCGTCGGGCTCGACGTCGTGGCGGTAGGCTTGGGCGAGGAGAGCGGAAGCCTCGGCGTCGGTGGCTACCAGGCACAGCGGGTCGAGGCCCTCCACGATGGTGAGCAGGTCGTTCGATCCCAGAACTCCTTCGGTGGCAACGAGCGCTAGGCAGTCGCGGCCGTAGCCCAGCGCTTCGGTCGAGGCGGCGAGCGCCTTGCGCGCAGACTCCCCCAGGGCATTGGCCGAAACGGCCAGGACGGTTTCGTTGCCCGTCCCCTCCAGCAGCGAGCCGTAGACTGCGAGCACTCCTTCAGCGGCCACGCCGTACATGCTCCCGTTGTTACTGTTGGCGGGTTTTTTCACACCGATCCTTGACGTCGCAGGGCTTCCCTCTATAACTATGCATACTATCAGTTTGACGAAGAGCGCGCGCCGCCGTCGCGGGGGCGGGCGGAATGTTTCACGTGAAACATTCGGAGCCGGCGCGCCGCATGCGACTAAGGAGGAAGCCATGTGCACCAACGGAGTCAATGCCGGTCAGTTCGAGCAGATGATCGACCAGGTTGACGACCATCTGAAGCTTGAGCGCCGCTGGGCCCACAACCTGGCTCATCAGGCCGCCGACGCCGGGTTTGCCGCAACGGCGGAGAAGCTCCATGCGGCCCAGGCTCTGCTCGATGACGCCCGCGCCCTGCTCGACGAGGCCAAGGACGCCCTGGAGGAGGACGCTGCCGACGCCTCGGGCGTTACCGTCAGCTTGGTCTAGCCTGCGCGGTCACAGTCATGAGCAACGATCTCATGCGGTTTTCGGTGGCCATGCCCGAGGACCTGCTCGTGCGATTCGACCGCCTGGTGGCCCGGCGCGGCCTGGCGAAGAACCGCAGCGAGGTGATACGCGACCTGGTGCGCGACGCCCTGGTGGAAGACGAGTGCGCGAGCCCGGGCGTCGAGGTGATGGGTACGCTCACCATCGTATTCGACCACCATGCCGGCGACTTGCAGGAGAAGCTCCACAGCATCCAGCACGATTGCTTCGAGAGCATCGTCTCGTCCATGCACGTGCACGTTGACGAGCACACCTGCCTGGAGGTCATCGTCATCCGCGGCGAGACGGGCCTCGTGCAGGACATCGCGAATCTCATCCTGGGTACCAAGGGCGTCCAGAACGGCCGGCTTGTCCTGACCACCACCGGCCAGCGTCTTTAGCGGAAGGCGAAAGCAAGCTCGTCGCCCGCGCCTGCGAAGCGCCCATCGCCTGCGGCGAACGAGCGTCCGGGGCCTGCGGCGCGGGACGCCCGGCCCCGCAGCAAGTGGGATGTCGGCCCGTGGCGCGGGGTATTTGGGCCTGCAGCAAGCGGGGCGCTGGGCCCGTGGCGCTGGCCGGTGGCGCAGGGCGCCCGGGGCTGTAATGAGCGGGATGACGGGGCGCTGCAGACCCCCGGCGCGGCGTCGGGCCGTGGGCATGGGAGGCTGGGGCCTGCGGCTCGGGGCGTGCGGCGTAGGGCGCCCCGCCGCTCAAGGCGCTTGCCGCGAAGGCCTTCCGAATGTTTCACGTGAAACACTTGTTCCAAGGAGGAACCATGATCCAAAGCGAAACGGTGATGCTCGGCCATGGGAGCGGCGGGTCGATGATGAAGCGCATCATCGACGAGGTGTTCTTCGCCGCCTATGGCACCGACGAACTGCTGCGCGGCGACGACGCGGCGGTGCTGCCCGCGCCTGCGGCGGGCGAGCGCATCGCCTTTTCCACCGACAGCTTCGTAGTGACGCCGCATTTCTTCCCAGGGGGAGACATCGGCAAGCTCGCCGTCTGCGGCACCGTCAACGATGTGGCCACGAGCGGCGCCCGCCCGCTCTACCTCAGCTGTGCGTTCGTCCTGGAGGAGGGGTTCCCCATGGACGACCTGCGCCGCATCTGCCAGACGATGGCCGAGACTGCGACCGAGGCCGGCGTGCGCCTGGTCACGGGCGACACAAAGGTGGTCAACCGTGGGCACGGCGATGGCATCTACATCAACACGAGTGGCGTCGGTCTGCTGTCGCTCGGCATCGAGCTAGGAGGCGCGCAGTGCCGTCCCGGCGATAAGGTGCTGGTCAGCGGCACCCTTGGCGACCACGGCATCACCATCATGAGCTGTCGTGAGGGCCTGGGCTTCTCCGCTGGCGTCGAAAGCGATGCCGCGCCGCTCAACCACCTGATTGCCGAGGTGCTGGCCGCCGCTCCTTCCACGCGTTGCTTCCGCGACCCCACGCGCGGCGGCCTGGCTTCCACGCTGAACGAGCTGGCGGCCCAGTCGGGCACCGACATCGTGGTGGAGGAGGACGCCGTGCCCGTGCGCGACGCGGTGCTCGGCGCCTGCGAGATGCTCGGCTACGACGTGTTGCAGGTGGCGAACGAGGGGAAGATGGTGTGCGTCGTCCCCGCCGACCAGGCTGATGCCGCGCTGGCTGCCATGCGCGCCAACCGCTACGGCGCTGACGCCGCCATCATCGGCGAGGTGGCCGAGGCGCAGCCTGAGCGCGGCCCCAAAGTGTTCCTGCAGACCTCGTTCGGCGGCCGCCGCATCCTCGACATGCTCGTCGGCGAGCAGCTTCCCCGCATCTGCTAGCGCATCAGGCGCCCGCAGCGCTCGCGGCGCCCCGCCGCCGCCCGCGCCCGCCACGCCAGCGCTCGCGGCACCCTCGGCCCCGGCCCCCAGTATCCCCACAGCACCCCCCCGGCATCCCGCCGTCGCGCCCCGCCGCCCTGGGCGCCCCGCCGCCGCTCCTCGACGCCCCGACCCCCAGTGCCCCGCCGCCTCGGCACCCCGCCGCCGCGTCCTGATGTCGTACCCCGCTGCCCCGCCGGCGCCTGCGGCGCTCCGGCGCCGTCTTGCGGCCTTCGTCGTTGCCGTTCGGAAATGTTTCACGTGAAACATTCGTACGCGCACTGGGCGCGTTTTCGCGCCGGTTTTACGCGGAGAAAACGCCGGCGCACCGTAATATTCACGTTTTATGCCGCAGCCTGGAAAATCGTAGATTATCCTTGCGCCACGTTCGAATAATGGTATCTTGCACCACGAAAGTTATTGGTACCCATGGGGGACTTTCGACCGAGAAGGAGTTGCTATGTCTCACCCGATTATTGAGGCCGATGAGTGCATCGGTTGCGGCATCTGCGTTGACGCGTGCCCGCAGGAGGTTCTCGAGGTCGTCAACGGCACGGCGGAAGTCGTGAACGAGGACGCGTGCATCGCGTGTGGCGATTGCGTCGAGGAGTGCCCGATGGGCGCTATTCCGGAGGTCGCCGAGGATTAGCTCCTCGCGCTTCTTTGAGTTGCCAGTAGGGGGCGTCCCGCCAAGCGGGCGCCCCCTACTTATATATAGAGGGGGTTCCCGCGCGGATGCCGTGCCTGTGAAGCGAGCGCGGGGAGAGGCGTTCGTTCCCGTTTCTCTGCCGCTGCCGTCACGGGCTTTCCGCTGCGCGTAAAACCGATGCCTTACAGATGCCGTTGGGGAAATATGGGGCTATAATGCACACGAACGCGCCCTTTTCGGAGGGGATGGGAAACGGAGATGCGGGTATGCGCAAGAGCAACTGGATAATTCTGGCCGTCCTGGCTGCTGCCTCGGCCTTCTTCCTGTGGCTGTGGTATTACCTCAACTTCAATCTAGTCGATAACCCTGTCGACCTTGCCTTTACCGTCGTGTGGTGGGCGGTCATCGTGGCTGCATGCGTGGGGATCCATCTGGCGGAGAAGAAGCGCCGCGAGCGCATTCGCACCGCTTTTCTCGCCCCCGGCATGATCTACAACGGAGAAGCCGGCGTCATTCGCCTGGAGCCTGGCGCCTCGATGACTGATGCGCTGCAGGAGATGCTCTCGCATCTCGAGTACGGCTTTGACATGGCAGCCGTCCCGGACAAATCCCGCGTGCGCTTCGTGCAGATCGTACGTACCTCCAAGTTCTCTGGCAACGGCGACACGTGGGAAGGCGAGGTGGTACGCGTCGCTCGCCCCGATGATCCGCGCCCGTTCTCGAATCGCGACCAGCTGCGCGCCCTCATCGACCGCTAGGCTCGCTCCTTCGCGTCGCGCCCCGTCCGACTGCGGGATGCGTGCCTGACACGCGCGGCTCTCATCCGCCTGCATCGCGAAATCGCTGCTCGCAGAATCATAGGGTCTCGAAACCGCAAACGAATGTTTCACGTGAAACATCATGCGCCCCCTCTCGTACGTCTGCGTGCGTTCTGCCACGCCCGCCTCGTCTTCGTCCCGCGTTCTCTCGCATACCCGGAAACGAATGTTTCACGTGAAACACCCCACGTTCGCCGCCTACCCCAGGCCTTCTCGCGCCCTACCGAGGCTCCGCGCCCTCGCCCCTTGCGTCTGCCCCCCGGCCCCGCGCGCCTCACGCACCCTCGCGTCCGCCTGCCGGGCCCGCGCGCCTCGCGTTCATGCGCCTCGCTCGCGTCCCGCCCCGGGCTCCGCATCCTCGCCCCGCGTCCGCACCCCCGCCTCTCGCTCGCACCCCCCGGCCCCGCGCGCCTCGCTCGCGTCCCCGCCTGCGCCTGCGCCCCTCGCCGGCCCCGTCGGCCCCGCGCTCCAGGCTTCTGCATCCGAGCTGTTCGCCGGTTGCCTCGCCGTTCCCTTTCGTTGCGCTTCCGATGCCAGAACTCTCTAAATCTAAGCGACATCAACTAAGATTTTATCAGCACCTCCATAGTACCTCCACATTCGCGACGCAACGGCTGAGCGGGCGGCTCAACGACAGGCTTTCGGCATTCACCCAGGTAACAGGCGGGTTTTCCCCTCGTAACAATCGCGTGGGTACCCTTACGCGCCCGCGCGAGGCGTCTATGGTGATCTTCGGTGAGCTTAATTCACTGACGGGCATTAATGAAACTTGACAACACAAGACTTAGATTTTATATTGGCAAGCAACAAATGCTAACTAACAAGCAACCTGTGAAAGTGAGGAACGAGCAATGGCTAAGATTCTCGGTATCGATCTGGGCACCACCAACTCCGCCATGGCTGTTATGGAGGGCTCGGAGCCTGAAATCCTCGTCAACGCCGAGGGCGATCGCACCACCCCGTCCGTCGAGGGCTTCCGCAAGGACGGCGAGCGCGTGGTCGGCAAGGCCGCCAAGAACCAGGCGGTGACCAACCCGGAGAACACCGTCGCCTCCGTCAAGCGCTTCATCGGCCGCTCCTTCAACGAGACGGGCGAGGAGCAGAAGACCGTCAGCTACAAGGTGCAGGCCGGCAAGGACGGCCGCGCGGTCATCGACATCGACGGCAAGGACTACACTCCCGAGGAGATCTCCGCCATGGTGCTTCAGAAGCTGAAGACCGACGCGGAGAAGCAGGTGGGCCAGCCCATCACCCAGGCGGTCATCACCGTCCCCGCGTACTTCAACGACGCCCAGCGCCAGGCCACCAAGGACGCGGGCAAGATCGCGGGCCTCGAGGTTCTGCGCATCATCAACGAGCCGACGGCTGCGGCCCTGGCCTACGGCCTGGACAAGGTCGACCATGACGAGAAGATCCTCGTCTTCGACCTGGGCGGCGGCACCTTCGACGTGTCCGTGCTCGAGCTCGGCGACGGCGTGTTCGAGGTTGCGTCCACCGCGGGCGACAACCACCTGGGCGGCGACGACTGGGATCAGCGCGTCATCGACTGGCTGGCCGACAAGTTCAAGGCCGACAACGGCATCGACCTGCGCCAGGACAAGATGGCCCTGCAGCGTCTGAAGGAGGCTGCGGAGAAGGCGAAGATGGAGCTCTCCTCCACCACGCAGACCAACATCAACCTGCCCTTCATCACCGCCGACGCCTCCGGCCCGAAGCACCTGGACTACACGCTGACGCGCGCTGAGTTCGAGCGCATCACCAAGGATCTGCTCGACCGCTGCAAGAAGCCCGTCGAGCAGGCGCTCAAGGACGCCGGCCTGAAGATGGGCGAGGTCGACGAGGTCATCCTGGTCGGCGGCTCCACCCGCATGCCTGCCGTGCAGGAGCTCGTGAAGCAGCTCACCGGCAAGTCCCCCAACATGTCGGTGAACCCCGACGAGGTGGTGGCCATGGGCGCGGCCGTCCAGGGCGGCGTGCTCGCCGGCGACGTGCAGGGTATCCTGCTGCTCGACGTGACCCCGCTGTCGCTGGGCGTCGAGACCATGGGCGGCGTGATGACCAAGATGATCGAGCGCAACACCACCATCCCCACCCGCAAGACCGAGATCTACTCCACGGCCGCCGACAACCAGACCTCCGTCGAGGTGCACGTCCTGCAGGGCGAGCGCGAGATGGCCGCGGGCAACAAGACGCTTGGCCGCTTCCAGCTCTCCGGCATCCCGGCCGCGCGCCGCGGCGTGCCGCAGATCGAGGTGACCTTCGACATCGACGCCAACGGCATCGTGAACGTGTCGGCCAAGGACCTCGGCACCGGCAAGCAGCAGCAGATCACCATCTCCGGCTCCACCGCCCTGTCTGATGACGAAGTGGATCGCATGGTGAAGGACGCCGAGCAGCATGCCGAGGAGGACAAGCAGCGCAAGGAGGAAGTCGAGATCCGCAACAACGCCGACGCGCTGGTGAACGCCACCCAGCAGACCCTCGACGAGCTGGGCGACAAGGTTCCGGCTGACGCCAAGACCCAGGCCGAGGAGGCCATCGCCGAGGTGAAGACGGCCCTCGAGGGCACCGACCTGGATGCCATCAAGGCCGCGACCGAGAAGATCCAGCAGGCGGGCTACAAGCTGGCCGAGGTCGTGTACTCCACCGAGGGCGCGGCCGCCGGCGCCCAGGCCGCCGCTGCTGAGACGGCTCCCGCCGATGACACCATCGAGGCTGAGTACGAGGTCGTCGACGACAACAAGAACGAAGGGAAGTAAACGCCATGACGACGCCCGATAAGGACCAAGTCTTGGAAACCCCCGCTGATGCACCGACCGCCGGCTCCCCGGAGCCGGCGGCTCCCGCCGAGGCGGTCGAGGCTGAGGTGATCGAGGAGGCCGAGGCCGCCCCCGACACCGAGGCCGACCCCGCCGACGAGGTGGCCCAGGCCAAGGCCGAGGCCGCCGACTGGCAGGACAAGTACCTGCGCCTGCACGCCGAGTGGGACACCTACCGCCGCCGCACCAACGAGCAGCGGGCCCAGGAGAAGGCGCGCGCCACGGAGAAGCTGGTGGAGAGCCTGCTCCCCGTGCTTGACGACTTCGAGCGCACCATCGACTACGCCACCACCAACGGCGAGTCCGGGCTGCTGGGAGGCGTGGAGGCCGTCCACTCCAAGCTCGTGAGCGTCCTCGAGAAGGACGGCGTCGAGGTCATCAGCCCCGAGGGGCAGGCCTTCGACGCGCTGGAAGCTCAAGCCGTCGCCACCGTCGACGACCCGAGCGTCCCCGACGAGACGGTGGCCCAGGTCTACCAGAAGGGCTACCGGATGGGCGCGAAGGTGCTAAGGCCCGCGATGGTCACCGTCACCACGGGCGGGCCGAAGCGCGAGGTCGAAGAGACTTCGGCAGAATAGGAAAGCAAGAGGGCGGGCAGGAATGTCCGCCCTTTTTTCAAGAATGACAGATTAGGAGGTGGAACGAATGGCGGCATCGCCAGACTACTACCAGACGCTAGGCGTTCCACGCACCGCCTCCGCGGACGAGATCAAGAAGGCGTTCCGCAAGCTGGCCCGCAAGCATCATCCCGACGCGGGCGGCGACGAGGCTAAGTTCAAGGAGGTCAACGAGGCCTACGAGGTCTTGAGCGACGACAAGAAGCGCGAGCTGTACGACCAGTACGGCACCGCCAACGAGAACGAGATACCCCGCGGGTGGGGCGGCGGCAACGTCAGCGTCGAGGACATCTTCGGCGGCTCGGGCTACGGCGGCAGCGGCTTCAGCGGCGGCTGGTCTGACATCTTTGACAGCATTCGCCATGGCGAAGGTGCGTTTGGATCCGACTGGGACTTCAGCGGCTTCGGCGGCCAGCCGCGTCCGCGGAAGGGCCAGGACATGAACGTGACCCTGGAGGTGACGTTCGACGAGGCCTTCACTGGCACCGAGAAGCGCGTGACCGTGCGCATCCCGGGCAAGTCGGAGGCCGACACGCTCACCGTGAAGGTGCCCGCCGGCGCCGTCGAGGGCGGCCGGCTGCGCTTCAAGGGCAAGGGCGGCCTCGGCGAGAACGGCGGCGAGGCGGGCGACCTGCTCGTCACCACGACCATCGCCGCGCATCCGTACTACTCGCGGGACAAGGCCAACGTCATCGTGGACGTTCCCGTCACGGTGGCCGAGGCGGCGCTTGGCGCATCCATCGTGGTGCCTGCGCCCGACGGCAGCAAGGTGCGCGTGAAGGTTCCCGCCGGAACCCAGGACGGCGCCCTGCTCAACGTGAAGGGCAAGGGCGCGCCCGACCTCAAGACGAAGGGCGCCGTCGGCGACCTGAAGATCCGCGTGGACGTGAAGGTGCCCACCGACATGAACGACGAGCAGCGCCAGGCCATGGAGGACTTCCTGGCGGCGACGAAGGATGACGTGAGGACATGGCAGTAAACGACCGCAACCGCCCCGTGTACATGATCAGCGTGGCCGCCCAGCTGGCCGGCGTGCATCCCCAGACGCTGCGCACCTACGAGCAGAAGGGGCTCGTCACGCCCCAGCGCACGAGCGGCAACACGCGCATGTACTCGCAGGCCGACATCGAACGGCTCGAGCTCATCAACGAACTGACGAGCGAGGGCATCAACCTGGCCGGCGTCATCCGCATCCTCGACCTCCAGGGACGCCTCGACGAGCGCGACCAGGAGCTCGATGACTTGCACAAGCGCGTGCGGCGCCTGGCCGACCGCGTGCACGAGCTGGAAACTCGCGAGAGCGTGAAGTCCCTCGTGCGCGCCAGCGACCTGCCGCCTGTGCTGCGCCGCCTCCCCTAGGGGCTGCGGCACGCCATGGCGCCCCGCCTGCCCCCCCGTTCCGGGCGCGACACGGCGCGGCGCGAAGGCGGGCCATCCGGAGCACCATGACGCACCCTGCTTCCTCTCGGAGGGTGCTTTGAAGGAAAGATAACCAAGCAAGGAGAACCATCCATGAGACTCGACAAGCTGGCTCTCACGGCACAGGAGGCCTTCCAAAGCGCCATGGGCGTGGCGGGCGAAGCCGACGCTGCCGTCATCGAGCCGATTCACCTGCTCAAGGCGCTGCTCGATGCCGACGAGAACAACCTCGCCGCCATCATCAAGCGCATCGGGGCCGACCCGGTCTGGCTGTCCCAGAACGTGGCCGACGAGATAGCCAAGATGCCCAAGCAGACGGGCGCCGCCCCCATGGCCATCCCCGGCCAGGACCTCATCAAGGTCATCGACAACGCCGTGAAGATAGCCGAGAAGCTGGGCGACAGCTACGCCACGAGCGAACACTTGCTCATCGCGCTCTCCGAGGACAAGGGCGCCGCCGGCCGGCTGCTCACCACGGCGGGCATTACCCGCAAGAACATCGAGGAGGCCTACGAGGCCCTGCGCGGCAACACCCGCGTTACCTCCCAGACCGAGAAGACCCAGTTCGAGGCGCTGGAGCAGTACGGCCAGAACCTCACCCAGCAGGCCCGCGAGGGCAAGCTCGACCCGGTCATCGGCCGTAACGAGGAGATCCGCCGCACCGTTCAGGTACTCTCTCGCCGCACGAAGAACAACCCCGTGCTCATCGGCGAGCCGGGCACCGGCAAGACGGCCATCGTCGAGGGCCTGGCCCAGCGCATCGTCGCCGGCGACGTGCCCTCCAGCCTGCGCGACCGCGAGATCGTCTCGCTCGACCTAGGCGCCATGATGGCCGGCGCGAAGTACCGCGGCGAGTTCGAGGATCGCCTGAAGGCCGTCCTGCGCGAGGTGAAGGACGCCGACGGCCAGATCATCCTGTTCATCGACGAGCTCCACACCATCGTGGGCGCGGGCGCGGGCGGCGACAGCTCGCTCGACGCCGGCAACATGCTCAAGCCGGCGCTTGCCCGCGGCGAGCTGCGCGCCATCGGCGCCACCACCCTCGACGAGTACCGCAAGTACATCGAGAAGGACGCCGCCCTCGAGCGCCGCTTCCAGCCGGTCATGGTGAACGAGCCCACCGTGGAGGACACCATCGCCATCCTGCGCGGTCTCAAGGAGAAGTACGAGATCCATCACGGCGTGCGCATCACCGACGGCGCCATCGTGAGCGCCGCCGAGCTCTCCGACCGCTACATCACCGACCGCTTCCTGCCCGACAAGGCCATCGACCTCATGGACGAGGCCGCCAGCCGCCTGCGCATCGAGATCGACTCCATGCCCGAGGAGGTAGACGCCGCCGAGCGCAAGCTCATCCAGATGCAGATCGAGGAGCAGGCCCTCATGAAGGAGACCGACGCCGCCTCGGCCGAGCGCCTGGAGAAGCTGCGCCAGGACATCGCCGCCGCTCAGGAGGCCCTCGACCACCAGAAGGCCGTCTGGCAGAACGAGAAGGACTCCATCGTCAGCGTCCAAAACCTCAAGGCCCAGCTGGAGAGCGCGCAGCTCGACGAGGAGAAGGCCACCCGCGAGGGCGACCTGGTGCTGGCCTCCGAGATTCGCTACGCCCGCATCCCCGAGCTGCAGCGCCAGCTCCAGCAGGCGGAGGAGGCCGTCAAGGCCAAGCAGGAGGACGGCGCCATCCTGAAGGAGGAGGTCACCGACGAGGAGATAGCCGCCGTGGTGGCCACCTGGACGGGCATCCCCGTATCCAAGATGATGCAGGGCGAGCTGGAGAAGCTGGCCGATTTGGACGAGCGCCTGGAAGAGCGCGTCATCGGCCAGGACGACGCGGTGCACGTGGTGGCCGGCGCCATCCGCCGCAACCGCGCCGGGCTCTCCGACCCCAACCGCCCCATCGGCAGCTTCCTGTTCCTCGGCCCCACCGGCGTGGGCAAGACCGAGCTGGCCAAGACGCTCGCGGAGTACCTGTTCGACTCCGAGAAGGCCATGGTGCGCATCGACATGTCCGAGTACATGGAGAAGTTCAGCGTGCAGCGCCTGATCGGAGCGCCTCCGGGATACGTGGGTTACGACGAGGGCGGCCAGCTGACCGAGGCCGTGCGGCGCCATCCGTACTGCGTCATCCTGCTTGACGAGATAGAGAAGGCGCATCCGGACGTGTTCAACATCCTGCTGCAGGTGCTCGACGACGGCCGCCTGACCGACGGCCAGGGACGGGTGGTGAACTTCAAGAACACCATCATCATCATGACCTCGAACATCGGCTCGCAGCTCATCCGCGAGCACAGCGCTCAGGAGAACGAGACCATGGGCGACATGCTCAACGGCATGGCGGAGATGACCCCGGAGGCCGCGGCCAAGCGCATGGCCGAGTTCGCCAACAAGATGCAGGACGCCCTGCGCAACACGTTCCGCCCCGAGTTCCTCAACCGCATCGACGACATCATCACGTTCAACGAGCTCAACATCAACGTGATCGAGAACATCGTGAACCTCCAGCTGGAGGAGGTGCGCGCCCGCTTGGCCGATCGCCGCATCACGCTGGACGTTACCCCGGCGGCTATGGAGCACCTCTCCATCGACGGCTTCGACCCGGTGTACGGCGCCCGCCCGCTCAAGCGCCTCATCCAGCGCCAGATTGTGGATCGCATCGCCGAGAAGGTCATCAGCGGCGAGCTGCGCGACGGCGGGCACGTGCTGATCGACCTCGACGCCGAGGGCGAGTACGCCTGCATGGTGGAGGGCCCGCTCGACTTCGACGGCTTGCTCGAGGGCTAGCCTGCGCGTCTGGATGCGGTTTCGCCGGCGTGCTCCGCGGGCGCGTTCGGCCGCTGGCGGCTCGCGGCGGCCGCTGGCGCGAGCCGCAGTTGGCGACACGGCTCCAAGGGGGCGCATCCGGTGGATGCGCCCCCTTTCTTTGTACTAGAATAGGCGGCATGCCTACGCGCGGTCACAGATTCGTCACCTCCGTCGCCCCCTTGCGGGGGGCGCGCGCCGGTGCGGCCCGAACGGTCGGGCAGGCCGCGATGGGGGCGATGGTTTCGGCGCGGGCGGCCGTCGGCGGAATCTGGAGCTGACTGATGGGCAGCACCTTTCGCCAGCTGCTGGCCGACTTCTTCGTAGCGGGGCATGGGGTGTTCCTCGTCCTCATGGCCGTGGCCAGCTTCATCGTGGGCCTCGGCATCGTGATGACTCTCGTCCGCGTGGTGATGGGGTAGCCTATGTGGCAGCGCTTCACGCTTTACGACCTGCGCGTCATCGGCCATTACCTGGGCACGCTCATTCTGTTCTCGGCGCTCATCATGGCCGTTCCGCTTCTGGTGGCCCTGATCTTCCAGGAATGGGAGCCTGCCGCGCGCTACCTGTTCTCCATCGGCATCGCGCTCACGGCCGGCGCGCTCCTGCGCTTTCTGCGCGTGGAGCCGGGGCGCCTCAACCGGCGCCAGGCGCTTGCCATCACCGGCGCGGCTTGGATCATCCTGGCACTGTTCGCGTCCGTGCCGCTTTACTTCTCGGGGCACTACGTCACCTACCTGGACGCGCTGTTCGATGGCGTGTCGGGACTCACCACCACCGGCGCCACCGTCATCCAGGACCTCAACCACCTGTCCAACGCCGACAACATGTTCCGGTTCATGATGCACCTGCTGGGCGGCTTGGGGCTCATCGTGGTGGCGCTTTCCATCGGGCTGTTCGGCAAGCGCGCCGGCGCGTCGCTCTACAGCTCGGAGGGCCGTAGCGAGCACGTGGTTCCCAATGTGGTGCAGACTACCCAGTTCATCGCGGGAATCACGGTGGAGATCGTGGCGGTTGCCACGGTCATCATCGGGTCGATATGCCTCATGGCCGGCATGGAGCCCTCGCGCGCCATCCTCCAGGCGCTCTGGCTTTCCATCTCGGCCTTCGTCACGGGCGGTTTCACGCCCATGAGCCAGTCCATCATGTACTACCACTCGGGCGTCATCGAGTTCGTCATCATGGTGCTCATGATTCTGGGCACCATCAGCTTCGTCATGTACGCCGAGGTGTGGAAGGGGCGCGTGGGAACGTTCTTCCGCGACATCGAGACGCGCACCATGCTCATCTGGGTGGGCATCATGACCGTGGTGCTGACCGCGTCGCTCGCGGCCGGCCCGCTGTTCTCCGATCTGCCGGCGCTTCTGCGACGCGGGCTGTTCATGGTGGTGTCCGCGTTTACCACCACGGGCTTCCAGGTGGTCACGAGCAATCAGCTGACTACGGCGTTCACCTCCGGCGCATTCCTCACGCTCGCGCTCATCATGGCCGTGGGCGGCTCGGCCGGCAGCACCGCGGGCGGCATCAAGTTCAGCCGCGTGGGCATCATCTTCAAGTCGATGGTGGCCACCATCAAGGAGGCCCTCGCGCCCGATTCCGCGCGCGTGGTGGTGGCGTACAACCACGTGGGGCGCCGCGTGCTCTCGCCCGAGATCGTGAAAGAGGCCATGACGGTGTTCATCCTGTTCGTGGTCACCTACGTGGTGGGCGCGCTCGTGGGCATCGCGCACGGCTACGAGGCCACCCAGGCCATCTTCGAGTCGGTGGCCATGACGTCGAACGGCGGTATCACCACCGGCCTGGCCACGCCAGGCATGCCCATGTCGCTCGAGCTGTTCTACATCTTCCAGATGTGGGCCGGCCGTCTCGAGTTCGTGACGCTGCTGGCGCTGATGGTGGAGGTGGCCGCATCGTTCTTCCCGCGGAAGAGGGTGTCGTCGTGAGGGCGGAGAGGAGCCTGTGCGCGGGGGAGCGCGGGGAACTGGCGGCCTGCGGACCGGCGGCGGAGCGCGGGGTGGAGCGCGGCCTGCGGGCGGCGGGCCGCGCCGTGGTTCGCAGGACGTTGGCGGCGGCGCGAAAAGTTAGCCGCGTGCGTGTGTTTCACGTGAAACATTCGGGGCCCCATGGGCGTTGGGATGCGCGGGAAGCAATGGGCGTGCGGGCGATGGGCGCGGCGGGCGCTGTGGTTGTGGGCGCGGGCGCCCCGGGCGCGGCAACCGTCCCGGTCGCCGTGGGTGCGCGGGATGCAATGGGCGTACGGGCGATGGGCGCCCTGGCTGCGGCGGCGCTGTCCTTGACGTGCGTGCTGCCGGGGGCGACGGCGTGGGCGGCGGAGGGCGACGGTGCTCCCGGCCCCAACGAGGTGAACCCCCAGCAGATGCCCGACAGCTCGTTCATCTACGACACCTCCATCGCCGATCTGTCCAGCGCCGACTCCTACCTGAACAACCAGACGGTTCAGGTGGTGGGCGAGGTGGTGGGTGACCGCATCAACGCAGAGTTTGATTTGGCTAACTGTTGGATCGCCCTCCAAGCCGTCGATGGGTCGAACGCAGACGTTCCCGTGTTCATGGCGAGGGAGTCTTCCAAGGCCATCGACCGCTACGGCGCCTACGGCGTGCGCGGCACTACGCTGCAGGTGCGCGGTACGTTCCACCTCACCTGTCCCGAGCACGACGGCCTGACCGACTTGCATGCCGACCACGTGAGCGTCGTGAAGAAGGGCGAGGATCTACGCGAGCCGCTCGATCCCCATCGTTTCGTGCCCGGCGCGGTGATGGTGCTGCTCGGCGTAGTGCTCATCATCGTGTTCTACCGCCTGCGAGAGAGCCAGCGCTAGGGGTCGCCATGAGTGTTTCACGTGAAACACCCGACCTCACGCATGCCGCTGCGAGCGGGGAGGTCGAGTGCGCCGTCATGGGTCGTGCGCAGGCGGCGGGCGCCGAGGCCGCGATGGCCGAGCAGACGGCGGGCCCCGTCGAGGTTGCGATGACCGCGTCGGTTGCGGGCGCTGCGCCGCGTCCCGCTGCGGATGCCGTCGAGCGCGCTGCTGGGAGCGCTGCCGTGGGTGCCGCCGAGCGCGCTGCTGCGAGCGCTGCCACGGATGCCGCTGCTGGGGCTGCCGCAGATTCCGCGCAGGCCGATGCCGCCACGAGCGCTGCCGCACGTTCCGCGCAGGCCGATGCCGCGAGCGTTGCCGCGGGTTCCGTGCAGGCGGCGGGCGCTGCTGCCGGTGCGACGGGGGAGAGCGCGGGCGCTGCCGCCGATGTCGCTGCCGGCGTTGCCGTCAACATCGCCGCCGTCACCGCCGCGGATGTCGCTATGGCGGCCGCTGTCGCCGGTGCGGCGGGGGAGAGCGCGGGCGACGCGAGTCCTGCCGCGGGATGCGCTTTCGAGGCCCGGCGCGTGGGGGAGGTGGTGAAGCTCGACCGGGGATTCCCGCTGGTGCGCTTCCCCGACGGCGAGGCGTTGCGCTGCGAGCACGCGACGGCGCTGGTCAAGGGCGAGAAGGTCCGGGCCGTTATCGGCGATCGCGTGGAGGTCTCCGCGCCCGACGACCATGACATGGGCATCATCGAGGCTATCCTTCCGCGCAGCCGCGCCTTCGTGCGCAAGGATCCCACCGAGCGCGCGGTCGCCCAGGTGCTCGCCGCCAACTTCGATCGCGTCATCGTTGCCCAGCCCCTCGCGGAGGTGAACCGCCGTCGTCTTGAGCGCGAGCTCGTGCTCGCCTATGAGACGGGCGCCGCAGTGACCGTCGTGCTCACCAAGGCCGACCTGGCGCAGGACGACGCCCAGGTTCGGGCCGTGCGCGACCAGGTGCGCGCGCTGGTCGGCCCCGACGTGCAGACCATCGTGGTGACGTCGGCCGACCCCTCTTCGGCCGAGGCGGTGCGCGAGCTCGTGCCCGCCGGCTCGATGGCTGTGCTCATCGGCCGCAGCGGGGTGGGGAAGTCGAGCCTGGTGAACCTGCTGCTGGGCGAGGACGTCCAGGAGACGGCTGCCGTGCGGGAGGGCGACGGCAAGGGCCGGCACACCACGGTCAGCCGCGAGGTGATCGAGCTGCCCGGCGGCGGGCGCATCGTCGACATGCCCGGCGTGCGCGGCCTCGGGTTGTGGGACGCCGAGTCGGGCATCGGCGCCGCCTTCGCCGATGTCGAAGCGCTGGCCGAGGGCTGCCGCTTCCGCGACTGCCGCCATGGTGACGAGCCCGGCTGCGCCGTTCGCGCGGCGGTGGAATCCGGCGAGTTGGCGCCCGAGCGATTCGCCTCTTACCAGGCGCTACGTCAGGAGACGGTCGAGATCAAGGAACGTCGCGAGCAAGCGCGTTGGGCGCAGGGAGAGAAGGCATCGCACGCTCGCTCTCCCAAGGGCCGCGGTTCTGGCAAGCGATCGCGTGGAGGCAGGCCCCGCCGATAGAGCGTCGCTGCAAGCTAAAGCGCGTTTTCTGGTCACTTTCTTCGAAATTCCGAGCCTGAGGGGCCGAGGTCGGCCTGATTTGAAGGACTCTGCATGCTCGGAGAAAAGCTGACCTGGGCAAACCTCTTCTCGCATCGTCTTTGCAGCGGTTTGGGCCTCGGAATTTCGAAGCAAATGACCAGAAACGACAGCCGGCGCTGCAGATGCGCGTCGTGCGCGCCGGCGATGTGCGGCGTTGTGGTGTTGCCTGGCCGTGGATGGTTGCTTCACAAATGACGAGTACAATACCTAGGTTATCTGTCATCAACGACCAAGCACGCGGAAGGAGCTGCATGCAGCCCGTCGTCATCATCCCGACGTTCATCGCGGGACGCCGCCATCGCGCTGGCTCCAACACCATCGCCACCTACGACCACGTGACCCCGCTCAACGATCCCGGCGAGCTGGGACGTTGCCTGGCCTCGCTCGAGAAGGTGCGTGGCTTGGGACTTATCGTGGTGCTTGTGGCTGCCGAGTCGCCCTTCGAGGCCCAGGCGGCCGAGAAGGTGCAGGCTGTTGTGGATCAGCACCCGTCGCTGAACGTGCTGGTCATCGGCGCTGCCGAGCTGGCCCTCGTGCGTCAGCGCATGGAGCAGCTGAAGATCGGCAAGCTCGGTCGCGAGGTGGCGCTCTCGGGCTACGGTGCCGTGCGCAACCTGGGGCTGGTGGTGGCCAACGTCTTCGGCTTCGACGCGGTGGTGTTCCTTGACGACGATGAGGTGGTGGACGACCCCGACTTCCTCAAGCACGCCATGTACGGCCTGGGCAAGCTCACCAAGAAGGGCATTCCCATCTTGGCCAAGACGGGCTACTACCTCAACGATGAGGGCTCGTACCTCTCGAAGTGGGAGGATGCCTGGTACAACCGCTTCTGGCAGCAGGGTCGCGCATTCAACGAGTGGATCAGCAAGGCGATGAAGGGCCCGCGGCTCTCGCGATCCAACCACGTGTGCGGTGGCTGCTTGGCTGTGCATAAGGAGGCCTTCCGCCGCCAGGCCTTTGATCCGTGGATTACGCGCGGCGAGGATCTGGATTACATGCTCGACCTTCGGATGTACGGCTCGGACATCTGGTTCGACAACGAGTGGGTGCTGCGCCACCTGCCGCCCAAGTCGTCGAGCGAGGGCGACCGCTTCCGCCAGGACATCTTCCGCTGGATCTACGAGTATCGCAAGCTGGAGTACAGCCGTGCGCTCATCGACTTGCAGCAGGTGAAGCCGAAGTCGCTCGAGCCGTATCCCGGGCCGTTCCTGGAGCCGGGGCTCACGCGGCGCATCCGCGTGACAGCGTTTCTGCGCAGTCTGGTGCTGCCGGACAAGAAGGCGTATCGCCGTGCCGCGAAGGCTGCGCGCAAGGAGGCGCAGACCTACGCCGAGCGCAACTGCGCGAAGTACTTCGAGTTCCAGTATGCGTGGCCCGAGGCCATGGCGCGCCTGGAGGGCGACGAGGCGTTGAGCGAGGCGCTGCTGCGCTCGGCGCTGCACAACGCCGCCGTGGCCGATGGAGCGGAGGGCCCGGCCGCAGCCGACGGCGCCCGTCCGGCGTCCTTCGATCCGGGCATGACGAGCGAGATTCGCCTCAACATCGCGGAGTAGCCGATCGTGGATCAGCTGGGATTGCTCATCGTGTCGTTGGCCGTGGGAGTGGGTGTCGGCGTGCTCTCGGGGCTGCTGGGCATTGGCGGGGGCACTGTCCTCGTGCCCGTGTTCAAGCTGGGCTATGCGCTCTCGCCCATCATGAGCACGGCCACCTCGCTTGCGACTATCATTCCCACGTCCATCTCGGGCGCTATCTCGCACGTTCGCCGCAAGACCTGCGTGCCGTCGCTCGGCGTTGCTGCGGGGCTGGGCGGCGCGATCACCTCGCCGGTGGGCGTGTGGCTGGCCACGATGTCGCCCGACTGGGCCATCATGGTGGCTGCCGCCGCGGTCATCGCGTATTCGGCCATCACCATGTTCTCGAAGGCGCTTAAGGCCCCTAAGGGGAAGGGGACGGCGACGGCGGCCGCAGGTGCGGAGGTCGCGAATGCGTGCTCAGGGAAGAGCAGCGCGGAAGAGGTCGAAGCGTGCGCGAAGGAGCCCGCGGTGAAGGCGGGGGCTCCTGCGGTGGCGGCCGGGGCGTCCGTGGGGGCTGCGGCGGGGCTTGGCGTCGAGGCGGCCGCGGCGGAGGCCGGGGCGTGCGCGGTGGCGAGCGTGGCGACGACTGCGGGGGCGGCGGAGGCTCCTGCGGTGCCGGTGGTGCCGCAGATGGCGCGGCGACAGCTGGTGATGGGCGTGGGCGTGGGTGCGATAGCAGGCGTGGCCTCGGGTTACGTGGGGCTGGGCGGCGGCTTTGTCATGGTGCCGCTCATGGTGTCGCTGTTCCATATTCCTATGAAGCTCACCTCGGGCACATCGCTCATAGCCGTGGCGCTGCTCGCGTTGCCTGCGGCGGTGACTCAGACGATGCTCGGCAACGTCTCGTGGCTGGTGGCCCTCGCCGTGGCCGCGGGCTCGGTGCCCGGCGCGCTGCTGGGCGCCAGGCTTATTCCGCGCGTGCCCGAGCGTACGCTGCGCTTTATCTTCAGCGGCTTTCTTCTGGTGGGAGCCGTCTTGCTCGCCCTCAACCAGACGGGTGTCATGTAGAACCTCTCGCCGCGTCCGGGCGCCTGTTGCGGCCATGCTCCGTCGCTTGCGGTACTTGTTCTTTCGGAGGGGGCGTTCGTGTCCCGTCATTCGCTTTGCGCAGAATGTTTCACGTGAAACATTCGTACGTGGCTAACTTTTGCGTGTTGCCTCGCTGTCTGACGTTGCTGATGCTGAGAACGGGCGGAAGCCGTGGAACGCGTTCCGGCGTGGGGTCTCTGGGGCGTGCTGCCCTCCGGCGGTGTGTCGTTTCCCGGCAACGCGTCGCTTCGCCGTGCGCTCCCTCCTGGTGCTTCGGCATCTCTTCCGCATCGCGCCCCTCGCGCATGTTTCACATGAAACATGCGCATGCGGCTCGCCTTCGCCGCCCGCGCCCGCTGCGTCGCCCCGACCGGAACCGCGCTTCTCCTGCGTCTCCGCCCCGCCTCTGCCCGCGCCCCGCCCGGGCCACGTCTCGCCCGCGTCCCTGTTGCGCCGCCCCCGACCGGCCCGCGTCCCGCCTGCGCCCCACTCCCCGCGCCCCGCCCGCGCACCTCGACTCGCCCGATCCCGCGCTCTGCCCTGCGCCTCGCGCCGCCTCGCAGTCCTCCTTCTCGCCTTCCTGTCCCCGGCTTTCTAGAGGACGAATGTTTCACGTGAAACATTCGTCCGCTTCCGGCCCCCGCCTTCGCTGCCCCTCCCATCCCTCGCCTGCGCGGCGTGTCATCCCGCTTCCCCACCCGCCCTCTCCTGTGGCGTCGCCTGTCCCCGATCCCGTCTTCGCTATGCGCGTCCTCGCCCTTGTCCCCGATCCGTCACACCTGCTTCTTTCGAATCCTTCTGCTCATGCCCCCCCTTATCCCCACCCCGCTCCGCCCCGTTGCCCCCGCCTACCTGCGCCGCGTGTTCCCCGTGCCTGCGTGCTTGCGCGCCGCGCGTCGATCGGAGGGCGCGGTTTTGCTATAGTGGCGAAAACACGCGTCGGCCGTCGGCGCCCGCCTGCGTCCTGCGCGTGGGCCGCGCCCTCCGCCTGCGCCCCCCGTGCCCGCGCCTGCGCCCGCGCCGCGCCGCGCCGCGCTGCCTTCCCGAGGAGATGCCATGGCTTCCCTGAAAGACGCCTCCAGCGAGGCCTCTAACAACCAGTACCGCTATCCGCGGCTCTTCAACTTGGAGATGTTCGCCTTCACCGTGGCGGCCCTCTCGGCGCTCGCCATGCTGTGGACGGTGCTTTCCCCCAACGTGTCGGTGGTGGTCATGATCGTGGCGGGGATGGTGTTCACCCTGTCGGTGGTGGTGGTCATCCGCCTGCTGATGGACCCGGATTCCGTCCGCGCGCATCAGTCCGACGATATGCTCCAGCTGGCCAGCCAGTTCCTCGATCTGACGAAGGAGGGCATGACGCCCGAGGCGGCGCAGCGCATCTGCGTGCTGCTGCTGCCCAGCACCGCCGCGGTGGCCGTTGCCCTCACGGACGCCGAGCACATCCTCGGCTACGCGGGCTACCAGGAGGCGGATAACCCCGCCGGCAGCGCCATCCGCACCCAAGCCACCCTCGACGCCATGGCCGAGGGCACCATGCACGTGCTCTACACCGCCGAAGACCTGGGCTTTCCGCGCAGCGCCACCATCAAGGCCGCCATCATCGTTCCGCTGCGCGTGGGCGACAAGGTGGAGGGCAGCCTCAAGTTCTACTATCGCAACGGCAAGAAGATCACCGAGACGCAGAAGTCCATCGCGCAGGGCTTCGCGCGGCTGCTGTCTACCCAGATGGCCGCTGCCGAGATGGAGGCACAGCGCAAGCTGGCCACCTCCATGGAGCTGAAGATGCTCCAGAGCCAGATCAACCCGCATTTCCTGTTCAACACCATCAACACCATCGCGTCGCTCATCCGTACGGATCCGCCCAAGGCGCGCACCATGCTGCGCGAGTTCGCGGTGTTCTACCGCCGCACGCTGGAGGACTCGACCGACCGCATCATGCTCTCGCGCGAGATCGAGCAGACCATGCGCTACTTCTCGTTCGAGGTGGCGCGCTTCGGCGAAGATCGCGTGGCGCTCTACGTGGGTGCTGGCCCCGAGCTGCAGGATATGCTCGTGCCGCCGTTCATCATCCAGCCCATCGTCGAGAACGCGGTGAAGCACGCCATGCCCCTGGAGGGGAAGCTGACCGTGTCCATCCTGGCGCAGGTGGACGGCGATGACGTGGTGGTGGAAGTGCGCGACGACGGCGTGGGCATGAGCGAGCAGGCGTGCCAGAACATCATGCACCCCGAGTCTCAGACGGGTTTGGGCATTGCCGTGAAGAACGTGCACGACCGCATGAAGGGCTTCTTCGGCCCCGACGCCTGCATGGAGGTGGAAAGCGAGTTGGGGAAGGGAACGCGCGTGCTGCTGCGCTTCCCGGGCTGCGCGAAGAACCATGCCGCCATGCTGGGGGGCGAGGCGCCCGCTGCGGCCGTCGCCAACGCCGCCGGTGCGGTGGCCGCCGCGGTGGCCGACGTGGCGCCTGTGGTGGTAGGCGCGCCCGGCGTGGCCGACGCGGCCGTGCCGATGGGGCGCATCCGCGTGCCGGAAGGGCGCGTCGCCCGCAGCCGACGGGGCGCCGACGAGTCCGTCGCCGGCGCCGACGGGGTGCCCGCGGCGCCTGCTGGGGCACCTGCGGAAGGGCGGGGCGAGGGCGCTGGCGCGCCGCCCGTGGGCCAACGGGGCGCCGACGAGTCCGTCGCCGGCGCTGCGGGGGCGGGTCTCGGAGGCCGACGGGGCGCCGACGGGGTGCCCGCAGCGCCTGCTGGGGCGGGTTGCGGGAGCCGAGGGGATGGCGCTCCGAGCGCCGCAGGGCAGGGCGTCGAGGGGGTAGCGGCGCTCGTTCGCGACGTGCGCGAGCTTGAGGATGTGGAGGCGCAGGTGACCGCACGCGTTGCCGAGAGCCGCTCCCGACGAGCGTTTGACCCCGAGGACGCCGAAGCTCAGGGCGCCGGCGCCTAGCAGAGCCTGACGCCTAGCAGAGCCCGCCGTGGCCGAGCAGCGAAGAACGAATGTTTCACGTGAAACATCCGGCGCCGCCGCGCCTTCCGTAAGGAGATTGCGGAGATTTCCAACCTTACCTGCGCCTTTCATGCGAGGTGCTATTCTCGCCGAGAAATGAGGACGCGCGCCTTCGCGGTCGCGCTCTGCCCTCCCCGGCTCGGAAGGAGAAACCATGATCAGGAGAGTCATCGAAATAGACGAGGAGAAGTGCACCGGCTGTCGTTTGTGCGTCGATGCGTGCCATGAGGGCGCCATCGGCATGGTGGACGGCAAGGCGCGGCTGCTGCGCGATGACTACTGCGACGGCTTGGGCGACTGCCTGCCGGCGTGCCCGACCGGCGCCATCACGTTCATCGAGCGCGAGGCCGACGCCTATGATGAGGCAGCGGTCATCGAGCACCTGGCCGCCCGCACGGCCGCCGAGCTGCGCGCCGAGGACGCGGCGGACGGCGTCGCCGCGGGCCGCGCCTCCTCCGCCCCGGCATCCTTCTCCGGTTGTCCCGGCTCCCGCTCGCGCGAGCTGGGCGGCGGCATGGCCGGCGCGTCCTTCCCGGTTGCCGCAGGCTGTGCTGCGGACGGCCCCGCCGTTGAGGTGAGCGCCCCCGTGGCTGGGGAGGCTGCTACCGGCTCCGCGGCCGTCGTTGGCGTGAGCGCTGCCGCCGGTGCGGGAGCCTCGGCGGGCGTCGGCTCCGCCCCCGTGGCTGGGGAGGCGCCGAGCCGCCTCATGCAGTGGCCGGCGCAGATCAAGCTCGTGCCCGTGCAGGCGCCGTACTACGAGGGGCGCGGGCTGCTCATCGCCGCCGACTGCACCGCCTTCGCCTGCGCGTCGTTCCACGAGCGGTTCATGCGCGGAAAGGTGACCGTCATCGGTTGCCCCAAGCTCGACGAGGGGAGCTATGTGGAAAAGCTGGCCGCCATCATCGCCGCCAATGCCGTCACGAGCGTCACCGTGGCGCGTATGGAGGTGCCGTGCTGCGGCGGCCTGGAGCGCGCGGCTGCCGAGGCACTCGCGCAAAGCGGCAAGAGCCTGCCCTTCGAGGTGGTCACCTTCTCCGTGAACGGCGAGGTACTGGCCTGATCTTAGCTCCTGCCGTCTAAGACGGTCATGGACAAGGGGCGGGCGGTTGGCTATGATTTTCTGAGGTCTTTTACCCCGTAGAGCGGAGTGCTCGTGTCCTCATTTCTGTCGTCTCTGAACCTGTCGCCGTTTGCCCTGGTGGCCGTTGGGCTCATCGTGCTTGCCGTGGCCATCGTGCTGCTGGTGGTGTGGGTCATCGCCATCGACCGCCGCACGCGCGGCGTGGTGGACGGCCTGGAGGTGGAGCGGCGGAAAGTGGCCGAGATGCAGGTGATAGTGAGCCAGCGTGTCGGCCGCGGGCCGCAGCGTCCGCAGGGCCGTTCAGGCCCGGGCGCGCGTGGCGCGGGGCCCCGCCCCGCCGCGTCGGCTGCGGCGCGTGAGCAGAACCCCGGCGCCTCGCGCGTCGGCGTGCCGCAGAGTGCGGAGATGGGGTCGCAGCGTGTTCGTGCCGCCCAGCCGGCTGCTGCCGCCCAGGCGCGCCAGGCCGCAACCGGGCGCCAGGCCGCCGCCCAGCCGAGCGCGCCGCTCTCCCAGGAAGAGCAGGCATTCGCCGCCTGGGTGCAGGAACGCGCCCAGGCCATGGAGCAGCAGGGTCGCCCGCGTGGCTCGCGCGGCCGCGCTGCCGCCCAGCCGGCTCCGGCCGCAGGGGCGCAGGGCGGTCGTTCCCGCAGTTCGCGAGCGGGACGAGAGGCGCAGGATCCCCACGCTATCAGCGTGCCGCGCGGCGTCGACAAGACGGGCGGCGTCCCCATGGATCAGTGGACGGGGCCGGTGGGCCGCTCCCGTGGCGGCCAGCACACCCAGCGCGGTCAGGTGGCGCGCCAGGCTACGGCGGCTGCCCAGGCCCAGCCGGCGTATGACCCCCGCGACCCTCGCGTGACCCAGTCCCACGAGCGTGTGGAGGAGGCCGCCCGAGCCCAGCGCGCCGCAGCCCAGGCCCAGCGTCGGCAGGGCGCCCAGCCTGCGGTCGACCCGCAGGCGCAAGCGCGTCGGGCCGATCCGCGAGCCCAGGCCCGCGCCGCCGTCCAGCGCGCCCAGGCGTCTGGCCAGGGAGCTTCTGCAGCCGGTTCCCGGGCGGCCGCGTCCCGCGCCGCGGTCGATGCCCGCACCCAGGCCCGCGCCGCGCAGTCGTCACAGGCCGCCCGAGCCCAGCGCGCCGCAGCCCAGGCCCAGCAGGCTCCTCGCCAGGAACGCGGCCAGGGTCGCGCAGCCGCCGATTCGCGGCCGTGGCAGAACCCGCGGGCCAACGCCAACGCTAGCGCCCGCCAGGTCTCGCCGAGCCGCGGTTCGCGAGGCGGCTCGACCGGTTCGGGCTACGTCCAGGTGGATGCGCCCGCCGCCCATCAGCCGCACAGCTATGCGCAGGGCACTCCCTCTTCGCCGCTGCAGCCGCGCGACAGCCGTCGCCCCATGACGCGGTCCCATGATGCGCGCCCGGTCAGCGGCGAGCCCATCCCAGTGCAGGTGGAAGCCGCTTCCTCCACGGGCCTGTTCCGTCGCAAGAAGAACGCGGAGCCGGCGCGCGGCAAACACGCCCGCTAGCCTTCCAGTCCCTCTTGCAGCCGCTCGTCCGGTGAGAAGCCCCTTCGGAGTTGACCGGGGGGGGGGGGTCTCTGTTTGCTATCATCAGAGGGCGCGTAGTCGGGGAAAGGAAGCGAGCATGGGTGGGGACGATGCGATCATCGTGAACGAGGCGGGCGCCGAGGGCGGTGCATTCAGGCGAAAGGAGACGCCCGGATGCGTGGTGAAGCGGTCTGCGGCGTCTGGCGGCGCGGCTGAGCGTGTGCGCGTCCTGCTGATCGAGGACGACGCGTCCATCAACGAGATAGTCGGCGACCATCTGGAGCGATGCGGATACGCGTGCGTGCGCGCGTTCTCGGGCACCGAGGCGCGGCTGCTGCTGGAACGCGAGCGCTTCGACTTGGTGGTGACCGATCTCATGCTGCCGGGGCTCGCGGGGGAGAGCCTGGTGGCTCTCATCCGCGCGTCCGATGCCACGATGCCCATCATCGTGGTGTCAGCGCGTACCGCGCCGGCCGACAAGATCGACCTGCTGAAGCTGGGCGCCGACGACTACCTGACCAAGCCGTTTGACTTAGAGGAGCTTACCGCGCGCATCGGCGTGCAGCTGCGGCACCGCCAGGCGCGTGCTCAGGCGCGGAAGGCGGGGGAGGCGGCTGCGGCGCCGACGGGGGAGGGCGTGTCGGGCGCTGCCGAGGGCGGCCGCCTGCTGCGCGTCGGTCGCTGGCAGGTCGACCGGGCCGCTCGTACGCTGGAAGTAGACGGCCAGGATGTGGCCCTCACGCGTACTGAGTTCAACATCCTTGAGCTGCTGGCCTCGCATCCGAAGCGCGTGTTCACCAAGCAGGAGCTGTTCGAGCTGGTGTGGGGCGAGCCCTATGCCACCGAGGACAGCACGGTCAACGTGCACGTGTCCAACCTCCGCCACAAGCTGCGCCCCTCGGGCACCGACGCCTACATCCAGACGGTCTGGGGTCTCGGCTTCAAGCTGGCGCTCTAGCCGCGTCCGCGCTCGCGTATGCGAGTGTTTCACGTGAAACACTCGGGGGAATGCGCTCCCGCCCCGCCGGCCCGCCCCGCCCCGCCGCGATGCCTCGAGCGCCCTGGCGGCCCTGTCCCGAACTCCGCTCCCGCTCCGCCGACCCCGCCCCGAGTTTCGCCCGCCCCGTTGGCGACGCGCCTCGCCTTGCGCTCTGCTCCGCGCTTCGCCTGGGCCTGTCCTTTCGCGCGACCTCCTTTGCTCTGCGGGCCTCCTTGCTGCGAATGTTTCACGTGAAACATTCGCGCCCCTGCCCCACCCGCCCGCGCCCCACCCGCCCGTGCCCCGCCGGCGCCGCCCCGCCCCGAGCCTGCCTCTTCGCGCGGTTGCCCCCCCCCCCTCGCCCGCCTCCCTCCCGCCCCGCCCTTCCGCCCCCTCGCCCCCTCCCACCCCGCCCGAGCCTGCCTTTCTCTTGCGGCCTCCTCCGCTTCCCGGGTCTCCTCGCTACGATGTTTCACGTGAAACATTCGTCTGCTTTTTGCTCTCGCCTCCATCTCCAGTTCCGTTTTCGTTTTCGCTCACCGCCCTCCCCGCCTGTCCTGCGTCTTTGTCGCAGCTCTCTCTCGCCCCTCGGGCGCTCGTCCGTCTGCTTGCCTGCCCCTTCCTTTTGCGCGCCCCTCGCTTACTTCCCATCTCCCTGCCCCACGCTTTCCCGAGCCCCGCCCCGCTCCCGTCCTCTCTCCGTCCTTCCTCACACTTTCTTAATGATTACCCGGGGACTTCTTAATCTCTTGCCGCGATACTCGGTAGGGTAGGGAGAGTCGAAGGGAGATCCATGAGCGTGATAGAGGTGCGCGGCCTGGCCAAGGAGTATCGTGGCCGTCGCGTGGTCGACCGGTTCGACATGACCGTGATGCGCGGCGACATCTACGGATTCGTCGGGAAGAACGGCGCGGGCAAGTCGACGGTTATGAAGATGATCTGCGGCCTGGTGACGCCGACCGCCGGTGAGATATGCCTGTTCGGGGACGAGGAGCGCGCGGCGGTGCCCGGAGGGCTGCGCGTGGGCTCGCTCATTGAGGAGCCGGGGCTGCTTCCCAACCTCTCCGTCTTCGACAACCTGATGGCGAAGGCGCTGGCCATCGGTATTGTGGATGCACGCGAGCGCTGCCACGAGGTGCTGCGTCTGGCAGGCCTCGACCACGCGGAGGGCAAGAAGGCGAAGAGGCTCTCCCTCGGCATGAAGCAGCGTCTCGGCCTGGCGCTCGCGCTTCTGGGCAATCCCGACGTGCTGCTGCTGGATGAGCCCTTCAACGGTCTCGACCCCGAGGGCACGCGCGCCATGCGCAACCTGCTCGTGCGTTTGAATGAGGTGTTCGGCGTGACCGTGGTGGTAAGTTCGCACGTGCTCGACCAGCTCGATCGTATGGTCACGCGCTATGGCGTCATCGCTGAGGGTGCCATGGTGCGCGAGATGACGGCCGACCAGGTGCAGGCCGAATGCGGCGAGAGCCTGCGCGTGCGCACGACTGACCCGTCGCGCACGTTGGCGCAGCTGCAGGAGACGCTGCCCGCGGCCACCTACCGCGCCGAGCCCGACCAGGCCATCATCGTCTCCGGGGCCTACGACGCCGAGTCCGTGGCCCAGGCGCTCAAGGCTGCGGGGCAGGTCGTCTTGGAGTTCTCACCGCATCGGCGCGATCTGGAGGAGTACTTCGTGGAGCTGATGGAGGGGAGGCGCCATGCTTAACCTGCTGAAATCCGACCTCTACCGCCTTATCCACGGTAAGGCGCTGTGGGTGATGACCGTGGTGCTGGTGGCGTGCATGGCCTTCGCGGCGGGCATGCTCCATTGGGTGACGCAGCCTGACTCCCTGGCGTTTTACGCTCAGGCCGAGATGATGACGGTCGATGAGGTTCAGAGCGAGCTGGTGCCGCGCGAGGAGGCGGAGGAGAACTTTGCCGTCACGGTGCAGGGCCCTGGCGTCCGCGTGCGTGCCGATGGGTTCCGTGAGGTGCCCACTGCCGACGACTTCCAGGATGTGTCCGCCGAGATGCGGCAGTTCGACAGCCTTACCGGGCTGTTCGGTTCGGGGTTCGTGAGCGGCGGGTTCCTCGCCGTGACTGCGTCTTTGCTGGTGGCGCTGTTTTTCTCAGCCGACTTTGAGACGCGCTTCGTTCGCAACCTGACGATGACCCGCCGTGGCCGTGTCACCTACTACGGGGAGAAGCTGCTGCTGGCGTCGTTGGTGTCGCTCTGGTTTCTGGTGGTGCTGGCATCGTCGTGCGCAGCGTCCTTCGCCCTGGCGGGCATCAGCTACCGCGCCGACGAGGCCGTCGGCGGCCTGCTACTATGGATGCTGCTGGTCTGGCTCTCGGCTACCGTCTACGCGTGGGCGACGGCGCTTGTCGTTTGGATTACGCGCAGTAAGGCCGCTGGCATTGCCGAGGCGATTGTGGTGTCGTCTGCCATGTTCGGCGCTCTGCTCGCCCAGGCGCTGACGTACCTTGGGCGCATCCTGCCGTGGGTGGATGTCCTTCCCGCCTGGCTGCCGTCTGGCGCTCTGAATATGCTGGCGCCGGGAGCGGCGCAGCTCGCCGTCCCCGGCGGCGCGCTCGGCTTCGCCGGGGTGCCGGTCGGCGTGTCCGTCGTGGTGGTGCTGCTGATCTGGCTCGCGGTCTGCGCCGCGCTGACGTTCGCCGCCTGCCGCCGCCGCGACCTGTAGCGGCGGGGCGCCGCCGGGGGAGGCGGATTACGTGAAGGCGGGATAGGAATGCGTGCCGCAATGGGCGGCTGGGGAAGGAGGGGCTGGATGATCGGACTCGCGCTGGCTCTGGCTGGGCTTGCGACGTGCGGTTTTGCCGTGGTTGTCGCCTATGGGCGCGAGCTGCGGAGAATGGCCGCGTTCCTGCGCACGCGCGGCGTGCGGTCGAATGCCCGCATGACCACGGAGATACCCGGACGCTCCTTCGCAGAACTGGCCCGCGCGGTGAACGCGGAGCTCGACCGCGCCGACGAGGAGCGGCGCGTCGCGGCGATGGCGCAGCGTGACTTCCAGCGCGACTTGGCGAGCCTCTCCCACGACATCCGCACGCCGCTCATGGGTGCGCGCGGCTACGTGCAACTGGCTGCCGACGAGCCTGACGCCGCCCGCCGCGCCCACTACCTGGACGCCGCCACGGCGCGGCTCGGCGCCATGGAGTCGCTGCTCGACCAGCTCTTCGCCTACGCGCGGGCTAACGATCCGGATGCCGAGTTCGATCTGCGTCCCGTCAAGCCGCACCAAGTGCTGGCCGGGGTGCTCGTGGGGCATTTTCCAACTTTCGAAGAGCGCGGATGGGAGCCTGTCGTAGACTTCGAAGACGAGGGTGTGCTCCTGGAAGCCGATGAGGAGGCCCTCGCGCGCATCTTCGACAACTTGGTGGCCAACGCCCTGCGCTACGGAAGCGGCGCGCCCACCATTCGTCAGCGCGGCCGCTCCCTCACCTTCTCCAACGCCGTGGCCGACCCGGACGCCATCGACGCCGACCGGCTCTTCGAGCGTTTCTACCAAGCCGACGCCGCCCGCGCCGGCGGCGGCTCGGGCCTGGGGCTGGCCGTGGTGGCCAGCCTCGCCCGCAGCATGGCCCTCCGCGCAACCGCCGCCATCCGCGGCACTAACCTCCTGATAACCCTCACCTGGTGATTCCCCGGGCTTGCGTTCATCGGAATCGCCGGCCTTCTGCTGGTGGGGAGGGAGTGACGCACGGTGGTGGAAAAGAGGAACCTGGGGCTGCCCGCAAAAGGAGTCCGGCTTCTTCGTTCCGCTGAAAGGTGATATCATTGATATCACCTAAGCAAAGGAGGTGCCGCCATGGCTGATCTGCTCATACGCGATCTCGACGAAGGAACGAAGCAGCTGCTGCGGGAGCGGGCGGTGCGTCACGGGCGTACGCAGCAGGGGGAGGCGAAGGCCATCCTCGAATCGTCGCTGCGTCCCGAGTCGTCAAGCTGGGTGACGCGACTGCGGAATGCCGCCCAGGCTGTCGGGGGCATCGATCTCGAGGATCTCCCGCGCCATCCGGCTCGCGAAATTGACACGAGGGGATGGGCATGAACTACGTCGTTGACACCAATGTCGTCTCGGAATTGATGCGCCCGCAACCAAGCGAGAACGTGATCGATTGGTTCTACGACCACGAGGGGCAGGTGTGGCTTACCTCCATCACGGTTAAGGAACTGTACTTTGGCATGCTTCGGTTGCCTGAGGGAAAGCGGAAGGAGCGATTGCGACAGGCCATCACGAGCATTGTCATGGACTGTTCTTCCAAAACGTACTCATTCGACGCTTTCAGCGCCTTTCTTTGCGCTGAGCTTCACGAGCAGGCATTGTCTCAGGGAAAAGCGCCCGCCATAGAGGATCTGATGATCGCGGCCATCTGCAAGCGCAATGACTGTGCTCTGGCGACGCGCAACGTGAAGGACTTCGACTATCTGGCTATCGATGTGATCAATCCCTTCGAGCGCTGAGAACGTAAGGAGATAGGGCTATGGGTCTGGGAATGCAGCAGCGCCAGGTAGAGGGCGCGCCCCTCGTTTATCACATGGACAAGACCGAGGGGGCGCCGTGGGTGCTGTTGCTCCATGCGGCCTTTGTCGATCATCGGATGTTCCGAACTCAGGTGGAGGCCTTCCGCGGGCGCTACAGCGTCGTCGCCGTGGACATTCTCGGCCATGGCGGCTCGACTGAGGCCAGGCGCGGCGACAGCCTCGAATCCATGGCCTCGTGGTTGAACGCCCTTCTGGATGCCGAGGGCGCGGACATGGCCCATGTGGTGGGCGTGTCGCTCGGCGGAGTGCTGGCCCAGGATTTCGCCTGCGCCTATCCGGAGCGGGTGGCGTCCCTGGCCTGCTTCGGCGCCTATGACATAACGCGTCCCGACCCCGAGCTGCTCAAGGCCAACGGGGCTGCCCAGATGGCCATGGTGGGCAAGGCCCTCGTGTCGGTGCAATGGTTCGCCGAGGCCAACAAGGCCATTTCAGCCTACACCGAGCGGGCTCAGCAGGAGTTCTACGAGCTCAACCTCGGGTTCCCCAAGCGCTCGCTGCGGCACTTGGCAGCCTTGGGCAAGCTGGTGGGCAAGCACGAGCCCTGCCCTCGCGCCTATCCGCTGCTCATCGGCTGCGGCGAGCACGATCTGCCCCTGGAGCTTGAGGCCGTGCAAGCGTGGGCCGCGTCCGAGCCCGGCAGCCAGGTAGTAGTCGTGGAGGACGCCGGCCACTGCGCCAACATGGACGCCCCCGACCGCTTCAACGAAGCGCTGCTCCAGTTCTGGGCGAGTGGGGAATAGTCCCTTGTCTACGTGGTGTCGGGCGTGCTGGCGGCGTTCGCTCCGATGACGGCAGGCGTCTTGCGATGATCGGCTCTAGCCTCATCAGCGAGAAATACGCGGTCTTTAGCTGTGCGCTTTTAGCGCGCGTGAGGGATCGATGTGCTTGAGGAGCTGGGGATTGTCGAAGAGTTCGGGACAGATGAGCTCTTCGCGATTAAGCGGGTGTCCGGCGTCCAGCAGCAGGTTTCCGTAGAATGCCTCCAGAGGTCCGCGTTCGGGCAGGATGCCTGCCTCGTTGTTGCGGTAGTTGGCCCTCACGAGGGCATCGCGGTAGTAGCGTGCGTGCTTCTGGAAGGGCTCATTGCCCACCGTGAATCCGAGCGAGCCGAGATATAGCTCCGAGAATACGGCTACGGTGCGGGTGTTTCCTTCTACGAAGGGGTGCACCTGCCACAGAAGCGAGACGAACTTCGCCAGGCGCGCGACGTCGGTCTCAGAGAGCGACGTGCCGTAGCTCTCGCGAGACTCTTCGCGGAACAGGTAATCCAGTGAGGCTTGGATCATGGTTGGATCTGCGTATAGTACGCTGTCGCCGTTGAGGATGTCCTCCTGCTTTGCGAGCCGCTCGGTTTTGTATTGACCGGGCCGATAAGCTTCTTCATCCATATCTTGAAACAGCGTACGATGGACGAGGAGAAGCATGTCGGGGGTGAAAGCGAAGCTGCCGGCCTCCAGCATCTCGGCGATGCGCTGGCTGACGAGGTCGGCCTCGGCCGTGGCCTGCCGGTCGCTCCCCTCTGCAGTGTGATAAGCGCGAATGAGCTCGCCCGTTTCCTGCAGAGTGCAGCGCCCTTGCTCGTAACTTTGGGCCAGCTCGCGCAGATAGGGAGAAACTTCCAGGCCGTCCACCGCTTGCAGGCCGATGGCCGTATCCCAGTAATGCCGGCGCATCGCCTTGCCGGCGAGTCGCGTGCTGGTTTCGTAGGGGAAGGCGTCGAGGCTGTCGGCGGACATGGGCTCACCCCTTTGCGTAGCGGCGTTGACCTATCTAGTTTAGCAAACAAAAACGCCCTCCGAAGAGGGCGTTCGTTTCTCTAGTGGTGCGGGTGAAAGGACTTGAACCTTCATGGGGTTGCCCCCATACGGACCTGAACCGTACGCGTCTGCCAATTCCGCCACACCCGCACTAGACGGCCTCGGCTTGCGCCGAAAGCGTAGGATATGTTACCCCAGCGCCTCGGCCTGCGCAAGGGGGAATTTCGGAGAATGTGCGCGGGCCAGACGCGGCGGAACTCCGGGCGGCCGCGATGTGGTAGGATTCAGCCCATCGAAACCACGCTCGGGAGCGGCTCGCCGCATCCGAGCGCAAACGCAGCAGAAACGCAACAGGGAAGGCAGCCGGCCGCATGGCCCGCCAACAGCTCATACTCGACAGATACCGCATCATAGGCAAGGCCGGAGCCGGGGGCTACGGCACGGTGCAGCACGCCTATGACACGCGCCTCAAGCGCGACGTGGCCATCAAGTGCATCCCGCTCTCGGAGGCGGACGTGGCGCGCGCCCGTCTGCTGGCCATGGAGGCGAAGATGGCCGATGCCCTGGCTGCCGCCGAGGACGACGGCGAGGAGGCCGGCGAAGGGGCGGTCGAGGGCGCGCGCGGCGCGGCGCTTCCTCCTGCCGATCCTGCGCGCGCCGCCGATGCGCGGGCGATCCGCGGCGCGGCGCCGGCGAATCTCGGCGCCCGGAGCGCGGTCGATCCGGATGACGTCGCCCCGTGGGAGGACCTGCCCGCCGAGGACGACGAGCTCGCCGCCGGTGACGGCTGGGATGCGGACGCGGATGGGGGAGCAGGCGCCGACGGCTGGGATGCCGAGGACGATGCGGACGACTGGGAGCCTCGCGGCGCCCATGCGAGCAGCGAGCTGCGCCCCGCGAGCGTCGAGCGCGCCGAGCAGCCCGGGCGTCGTGGCGCCCACGCGCGCCACGCGGCGCCGGAGGCAGACGACGCCTTCGCCCCCGAGGACTTCGACGACCTGGACGACGGGGACGATCCCGCCCCCCGCCTTCCCGTCATCGGCGCCGCCGCCTGCGAGCCCCCAAGCTCGCGTGTAGCCAGCCTTTCCCGCGAACGCGCCCTTGACGCGCGGGGCGGCGGAGAGGGCGCGGCCCGCGGGGTAGCGCGCGCAGCGGCGGGGGCGCTGGCATCCGGCACGCGGAATGGCGCAGGGACGCTCGCCATGCCTGACGATCCCCGATCCGAGGCGATTCCCGCCGACGACGAGCCCGACCTCGAGGACGACGACCTCTTCGACCACATTCCCGGGTTGGAGGAAGCGCGCACCGCGGCGCACCTCTCCGACGCGAACATCGTCACGGTCTACGACTGCGAGCTCCACGACGGCGTGGCCTACGTCATCATGGAGTACATCGAGGGCAAGACCCTCGCGCGCATCATGCGCGAAGAGGGCGACGACATCACCCTCGACATCGTCGCCGCCGTGTTCACCTCCATCGCCCATGCGCTCAAGGCCGCCCATGGCAGCGAGGTGCTGCACCTGGACATCAAGCCCGACAACGTGATCGTCAACCGCCAGGGCCAGGTGAAGGTGACGGATTTTGGCCTGGCCACGCTCATGGACGCGAGCGGCCAGGGCACGGCCGGCGGCGGCACCATCGGCTACATGCCGCTCGAGCAGATGCGCCAGGAGCCCCTGGACGAGCGTACCGACGAGTGGGCGCTTGCCAGCCTCACCTACGAGATGCTCTCCGGCGACAATCCCTTCTTCGCCGATGACCTGGCCGATGCCGAGGCGGCCATCGAGGACGCGGAGCTCGTGCTGCCCTCGCTGTGCTGGGACGACCTCGACCAGCAGGTCGACGACGTCATGTTCCTCGCGCTCGACCCCGACCCAGACGAGCGCTACGCCACCGTGGAGGAGTTCGCTGACGAGCTCGAACCCCTGCTGGGCAGCGCGCGCAAGGGCAAGCGGCAGCTGGCCGACATCGTATGCGAGGTGGAGCCCGAGGAGCCTGAAGAGCCGCCGGCTCCGCGTCCGCCCGCCGTCCCGCTGGTGGATCGCCTGGGGCCGCGCGGCGGTTCGATCATCGCGCGCGTGCTTTCGGCGGCATCGGCGGCCCTCGTGGTCGCGCTCGCGCTGGCCAACGTGCGGCTCGGCGCGCCCGACGCCGCCTACGGGCTGGCCACCTCATGCGCGCCGGTGTTCTGGGGGCTCGTCGCCGGGGCGGGGCTGGCCGCCGTGCTGCGCCCGCATCTGGCGGCGCTCGCCTCGTTCGTCCTGCTGGGGACGGCGTTCTTCCTGAGCGGCGCGTTCCTGCTGGGGTTGGCGGTCATCGGCGTCACCGTGGCGTGGTGGCGCGGCGTCGGATGCGAGGGCGAGGCGCAGGCCCTCTCCGCCCTCGTTCAGCCGCTTGCCGGCGCCGTGGGGTTCGCGGGCCTCGCGCCGGTGATGGCCGGCGCGCTGCTGCCCCTGGGCCAGACGCTGCTGAGCAGCCTGTTCAGCGTGTTCACGGCACTTGCGCTGGCGAGCCTCGGGTCGTGCGACCTCATGGGCTGGAACCCGTGGGTGAACCTGCGCTTCGCCGGATTCGACCCCCAGGCGTCGCTCGTCGCCACGCTCGCGCTGCCGCAGACCTGGTGCGTCGCGGCCAGCTGGGTGCTTGCGGCTGGCGCCTACAGCCTGCTGTGCGTGCGTGGCACGCGTGCCTTCGACATTCTGGGGGCGCTGGCGGCTGCGGGTCTGCTGGTGGCCGGCGCCTGCGTGGCCGCGGGCCTGGCGAGCGGCGGGGCCTCGTGGCTGCCCAGCCCGACGGCGCTCACCGGCGCGCTCCTGCCCGGTTGCATCGGCGTCGTGCTTGCGCTCATGGGCGTCCCCGACCGCGTGCGCTGGGCTCCCGAGGAGTGGGCTGCCCTCGAAGACCCCGCCGACGAGGACGCCTGGGCCGACCGCTAGCGCGGGTTTTGCGAAAATCTGGACACTTGCTTCGAAATTCCGAGACAAAGCGATGCGTGGGGGCTTAGCGCGCTCTCTCGGAAAAACACCGACCTGGGCAAACGCGAATCCGGGCGCCCGCAACGCGCCCCATCCTGCCCGCAATCCTCGGAATTTCGAAGCAAATGTCCAAAAACGGCCGTCCTTGCTGCGCGCACGCAAAAAAGGCGGGCTCCGATCCCCCGGAGCCCGCCTCTCGCGCTCTCGCGGCCAGCGGCCAGCGGCCTGCCGCCGCACCGCCGCACGCCAGCGCGCTACAGCAGCGCAGTCACCTTGCCCAGCAGCGGCTCGAAGCTCACGCCGCGCTCCTGGAAGTGCGGCTGCTCGGCCGAGACGATCATCGCGTCGTGCACGAAGTCGCCGGCGAAGGCCACGGCCTCCTCCAGCGTGCGGCCGGCCATGAGCGCCGCCAGCAGGCAGGACGCGTATACGTCGCCCGTTCCATGCAGCAGGTAGGGCAGGTACTCGTTAGACACCTCGACGATGTCCGTTGCCCCCTGGCTGCCGACGAAGTTGCGCACCACGCTCTCGCCCGCACGCTTGACGCCCTTCAGCACCACGTGCTTCGCGCCCTTGTCCAGCAGCGCGCGCACCAGGCGATGCGCCTCCTCGTCGGGGATGTCGGTGCCGCCCCACTCCTCGCCGATGGGCTCGCCCAGGATGATGGCGGCCTCGGTCAGGTTGGGGGTGAGCACGTCGGCGCCGCAGGCCAGCTCGGCCATGGCGTCGCAGAGCTCCGGCGTGTAGGTGGGGTACACCTTGCCGTGGTCGGCCATCACGGGATCCACCACGCGCAGGGCGTTGGGGTAGGTCTCGTACAGGCTGCGGATGATGTCCACCTGCTCAGGCGCGCCGAGGAATCCGGAGTAGATGGCGTCGATGTCCACGTCGATGCCGCGCCAGGCGGCCAGGTAGTCGCGCAGGATGTCGGTGGTGTCGTGCATGTACCAGCCGGGGAAGGCGGTGTGGCTGGAGAACAGCCCCGTCGGCACGGGGCACACGTCGCAGCCGGCGGCTGACAGCACGGGGATGGCCACGCCCAGCGAGCACTTGCCGTAGCCGCACAGGTCGTGCACGGCGGCTACGCGGGGGATGTAGGCGCCCTCGCGCTCGTAGAGGCGCAGCCCGGCGCCTGGGGTGTCAGGTTCGGTACGGGAAAGGTCTTCGGTCACGGTTAGTTCTCCTCTTCGTCATCGTCGTCGAATAGCGACCAGTCGTCTTCGGTCTTCTCGTGGTTCTTGAACTGCTTGCGCGTGCGCCGCTCCATGATGACGCACGCGATGACGCTCAGAACCAGGCCCGCGCCTACTAGGCATCCGATGCCCGGCATGGTCTCGAAGAGGAAGTGGTAGATCTCGTCTATATCCATGTATACAGCCTCGTTACGTTAGATGAATGACAACTTCCCGGGGCGCTCCCGACGCTAATCTGGGAACGTTTAGTGCAGGTGCCTGAAAAGTATACTATGCGACGCGGGCACGGTTGCGCCATTTTGACTCCGTGGAGAAGCGGTGAACTGGCGCGAGGGTCCGCGTGCCGGTCGGGCACGCAGCGGGGGAAGAACGACTGATGGCTTCGAACATGCTCAAGGGAAAGGGCGGCGCCTTCGCATACGGCGGCCTGGTGGTGCTGATCGTCATGGCCGTGGCGCTCTCGGCGCTCTCGGGCTATATCGACAACAAGCTGCGCCAGAACGGCGAGCAGCAGGCTACCACCTTCACCGAGCAGATGGGCTCCTTTGTGGGCGAGAAGGTGGAGGATATTCAGAACGCCATCGGCGCGTTCACCATCCAAAGCGACGACCCGGCTCTCGTCCAGCCGGCCCTGGCCGCCCTGCGTGACCGCTTCGGCTTCTACGGCGTGGCCTTCGCCCGCATGGACGGCACGGGCGTCACGGCAGGTGGCGAGTCGTTCGACGTCGCGCAGCTGGGCGACGAGGAGGTGGCGCTCTCCCAGGGCGTGCCGGGTTATTCAGAGAGCTTCCAGACCCCGGACGGCGTCTACGCGCGCCTGGCCCAGGAGCCGCTCTATCTTGACGGGCGCCAGGCGGGCGCCCTCTACGTCGTCATCCCCCTGACGGCGTTCTCCACTGATGCGGCCGAGGTGACCAAGGGGGTCATCGGCGACACGCTGCTGTTCGACGGACGCACGGGCGAGGTGCTGCTCAACTTCGGCGAGACCGCCACCGCTGACGAGGGGTCGTCGGTCTACGACTTCGTGGGCGGGGCCCTTGCGGCGGCTGCGCGGGCGCCGGGAAAGAACTCCCAGGCTCCGACAGAGGAGCTGGACGCCCTGCGCCGCGCCGTGCTGGCGGGACGGTCGGCCCTCGTGGTGGGAAGCGTGAACGGCCGCGAGTCCTACCTGTGCGTCTCTCCCACGGGCCGGGGCAGCTGGTATGTCTGCAACGTCATATCGGTGGAGGCCGTGCGCGCAGAGGCCAGCGTGGTGTCAGCCGTCTTTACCACGGTGTTCGCCCTGAGCGGCGCCTGCGTGCTCCTGGGCGTGGGCGTAGCCGTGGCGCTTACCGCAAGCAGGCGCGGGAGCGCGACGTGGAGATGAAGCAGCACCTTTACCAGGCGCTTTCCGACAGCCTCGATTTCGGCGTGGCGCTCTACTCGCCCTCCGACGGCGTGGTGACGCCCATCGTGGCCAAGAGCGCCGACATCTTCGGCATCGGCTTCGACGAGCTGGTGTCCGATCCGCGCAAGGCCGAGGATCTGGGCTTCTCCGAGCAGGGCTGCACCCTGCTGCGCCGCATCCAGGCCGATGACATTCACTTCTTCGAGCACGGCGAGTTCTGCCTCAGCCATCCGTCCAGCGGTCGCGCCCGCTACGTCGAGTACACGGTGCGCCCCCTGCGCTACGAGGGCAAGGGGCAGGTGCTCGTCATCATGCGCGACGTGACCGAGGCCAACCTCATACAGCTGTCCATGAAGGACGCCATGGAGTCGGCTGAGGCTGCCAACCGCGCCAAGTCCGAGTTCCTCTCGCGCATGAGCCATGAGATCCGCACGCCCATGAACGTCATCATCGGCAAGCTGCACCTGGCGCGCCGCCACCGGGACGATCCGGAGCGGATGGCTCGCAGCCTCGACGACATCGAGCGCGCCTCCGACCACCTGCTCGAGCTCATCAACGGCGTGCTCGACATCTCCAAGATCGAGAGCGGCAAGGTGAACTTCGTCGACCGTCCCTTCAACTTGGCGCGGCTGCTCGACTCGCTGGCGGCGGTGGTGGAGCCCCAGTGCGCCGCCAAGGGGCAGACCTACCGCCTGGTCACCGAGGGGCCGGTGGACGCGCTGTTCGTGGGCGACGAGCTGCGCATGCGCCAGCTGCTCGTGAACCTGCTGACGAACGCGGTCAAGTACACCGAGGAGGGCGGCCACGTTACGCTGGAGGTGCGCGTGGCGCCGAGTCTGGCGGCCGGCTACGAGAGCATCACGCTCGTGGTGTCCGATGACGGCATCGGCATGGCGCCGGAGTTCGTGGAGCACCTCTTCGAGCCGTTCGTCATGGAGGGCCGCTCGCGCTCGGAGGGCACCGGGCTGGGCATGCCCATCGTCAAGCACATCGTCAACTCCATGGGCGGCGACATCCACGTGGAGACAGCCGTGGGGCGCGGCACCACCTACACCATCGTGGTGAACAAGAAGATGCTGACGGAAGGCGAGCGAGATGGGTTGGCGCCTCGGGGGGCGGAAGGCGCGGCGATGGCGGCGGGCGCCGAGGTCGTGGAGGACGCCGCAGCGGCGACGGGTGTCGAGGTCGCAGAGGCCGCCACAGCCATCCCGGCCGCGCCCCGGTCGCCTCGCGCCCCGGTGCCGCAGGAGGCTGCCCTGGCCGCCGATCCGGCGGGATCGTCCGATCCCGTCGGGGCCGCGAACGACGGTTGCGCCCCGGCTGTTCCGCGCCCCGGTGCCGGCGGCCCCGTGGTCGCGCCAGCCGCTCGTTCGGCGGCGTCCGCCGGCACTGTGGCGCTCACGCCCGATCCCGCCGCCTCGCCCACACCCGGCCCCGCGGCGCCCGCGCCCGGCCCCGCCGGCCCCGTGGAGGCCTTCGACTTCGCAGGCGTGCGCGTGCTGCTGGCTGAGGACAGCGACCTCAACGCCGAGATAGCCACTGAACTTTTGTCCGAGGAGGGCATGGTCGTCGACTGGGCCGAGGACGGCCAGGCGGCCTGCGACATGTTCGCCGCCTCGGCGCTGGGCTTCTACGACGTGGTGCTCATGGACGTGCGCATGCCGCGCAAGACGGGCTTGGAGGCGACGGTCGCCATCCGCGCGATGGGGCGCCCCGACGCCGCGACGGTGCCCATCATCGCCATGTCGGCCAATGCCTTCGCCGATGACGTGCTGGCCTCGCTCAAGAGCGGGATGAACGCCCACTTGTCCAAGCCCATAAACCTGGCGGAGGTGCTGGCTACCATCGCGCGCGAGGTGAGCGCGCGTCGGTAGCGCCGCTCCCGGATGGGGCGGCCCCCTCGCCCGGGTTTCGGGGCGCGGGGCGCGGGTGCGCTATACTGGCACCCTTGACGCAATGTTGGAAAGAAGGAGCCCGTCAATGCTAGACATCAAGTTCGTTCGCGAAAACCAGGACGCCGTGAGCGAGGCCATGCGCAACCGCAACGCCTCGTGGGATTCGGCCCGCTTCTCCGAGCTTGACGAGTCCCGCCGCGACGCCATCCAGCAGGAGGAGGCGCTCCAGGCCGAGCGCAACGCCCTTTCCAAGGAGATCGGCAAGATGATGGGCGCCGGCCAGAAGGACGAGGCCGAGGCCGCCAAGGAGCGCGTGCGCGCCATCAACGACGAGCTGGCCGGCGTGAGCGCGCGCCGCGAGGCCGTGGACGCCGAGCTGCGCGACCTGCTGATGTCCGTTCCCAACATGCCTGATGCCGCCACCCCCGTCGGCGCCGACGAGAACGACAACCCCGAGGTGCGCCGCTGGGGCACCCCGCGTGACTTCGCCGCCGAGGGCTTCGAGCCCAAGGCGCACTGGGACCTGGGCCCGGAGCTGAACATCATCGACTTCGACCGCGGCGTGAAGCTGGCCGAGAGCCGCTTCTACGTGCTCGGCGGCCTGGGTGCCCGCCTGGAGCGCGCGCTCATCAGCTTCATGCTCGACCAGCACGTGGCCCGCGGCTACAAGGAGTGGTGGGTGCCCGCGCTGGCCAACGCCGCCACGCTCACCGGCACCGCTCAGCTGCCCAAGTTCGAGGACGACCTGTTCAAGACCACGGGCGGCCTGTACCTCATCCCCACCGCCGAGGTTCAGCTGACCAACCTGCACGCTGGCGAGGTGCTCGACGCCGCCCAGCTGCCGCTCAAGTACTGCGCCTTCACCCCCTGCTTCCGCGAGGAGGCAGGCAGCGCCGGCCGCGACACGCGCGGCATCATCCGCGTGCACCAGTTCTCCAAGGTGGAGATGGTGAAGTACGCCAAGCCGGAAGAGGCCTTCGACGACCTGGAGGCCATGGTCGAGGACGCCGAGAACATCCTGCAGAAGCTGGAGCTGCCCTACCGCGTCATCAGTCTGTGCACCGGCGACATCGGATTCTCGTCCGCCAAGACCTACGACCTGGAGGTGTGGCTGCCCTGCTACGACGGCTACAAGGAGATCAGCTCCTGCTCGTGCTGCACCGACTTCCAGGCGCGTCGCGCCAACATCAAGTATCGCGACCCCGAGCACTTCAAGGGCTCGCGCTACCTCTACACGCTTAACGGGTCGGGTCTGGCCGTGGGCCGCACTATGGCCGCGATCATCGAGAACTACCAGCAGCCGGATGGAACCATTCGCGTGCCGGACGCGCTCGTGCCCTACATGGGCGGCGTGACGGTCATCGAGCCGGAAGGCGTCGTCACCGCCTAGCCAGAGCGTCGCGGGCCCTTTGTGCGGGCCCGCCTCATCTGGAAGACGAGACGCAGGAACATCATGGGAACCGAGAACGAGCGCTCGCCCCTCGATCCAATGGGGGGGCCGACCCCCGCTGACATCATCGCCGATGCGAAGAACGTGCTGGGGGGCAACAATCCGCGCCGTCGCGCCGAGGAGGCTGTGGGTGGCCCCCGACGCACGGCCCCGCGTACCTTCGAGGAGCACATCAAGGAGGCTACGGGCCAGTTCCCCACCGTTGACGGCGAGGAGCTCGATCCGGCCGCAGCCCAGGCGGCCCATGCGCGCCGGGCTGCGGCGCGTCGCGAGGCGGCCGGGCGCTCGGGCGAGGTGGGCCGCGGTCGCGGCTCGCGCGACGGCTGGGGCGCGGGCGCCGGAGACGGTGCGGATGCCGGGGCCGAAGGCGGCGCGGGTGCGGGCGACCGCGCCGGGGCGTCGGGCGCTGCCGCATCGAGGCGGCCGGGCGGGCGTGCCGCGCGTCGTGCCGAAGGGGTCGACGGACGGGTGCCAGGTGCGGACGATTCCGGGCGGACGCGCCGGGCGGACGCGCCGGGCGCGGGCGTGGCATCCGGTGCGGATGCCGATGCGGGCGCGAACGCCGCGGATGCCAGCGCGAGCCGCACGGGGCTGGGCGACGCGCGCCGACGGGCCGGCGGAGGCGGCGCGCCGGGTGCGGGGAAGCGCCGCAGCCGCGCGGCCGCGGAGGCCCAGGCCGAGGCCCGGCGCCGCGTGCGGGCGCGCCGCTGGCTGGTCGTGCGCATCGTGCTGGGCGTGCTGGCCGCCGTCCTGCTGGCCGTGGCCGTGGCGTTCTCATGCTTCCGCTGGCTTGGCGGCAACGACGCCGAGGACATCCAGGGCGTCTGGTTCGTCAACGGCACCGACGCGTCCATCACCGTCACCCCCAACTCCATCGTGCTCACCGACGAGGTGTCCTATCGCTACGAGCTTGACCCGGAGGACAAGACCATCGCCTTCAGCTTCTCCAAGCTCACGGGCAACGGGCACTATCGCTTCTCGCTCGACCGTCAGTCGGTGGCCATCATCGACGGCGATTTCACCTGGGGCGACACCCTGGCAGCCGATTTCGGCTGGACGGTGGAGGCGCTGCTGGCGTCGGCTCGCGGCGAGTCGCTGCCGCCGGCCTCGGGCAAGAACGTGACGCTGCTCAGCCGCACGTCCGCCTCAGCGCGCGCCGCCCAGGACGCAGCTCGCCAGTCGGCCGCCCCAGACGCTGCTGCGCAAGCGGCCTCTGAGGACGGCGGCGTCCTGGGCGCCAAGGTGGAAGACGCGGGAAGCGCCGACGGGGCCGGGTCTGGAACGGGCGCCGGCGCCGACGGGGCGTCTGCTGCAGGAGGCGCGGGCGCCGAGGGGGCGACGCCCGATGGCGGCGCGGGCGTGACCAAGGAGGGCGGTGGCTCCGACGGGACTGCCGGCGCTTCAGGCTCGGCGGCTGACGACGATGCGCCCGTCTACGATCCCGACAAGCCCCTTGAGCCCGGCGGCAACGCCGTAGACGCCGCCACCTCCTCCTCGTGATCTCCGGTCCGCTGAAGCGCATCTGTCCGACGAGCGTCCGCTTGGGGGACGCCCGGAACGCCGCTTGCCCGGCGAGCCCCCAGGGGAAAGGCATCCGAGCGGAAGTCCGCGCGGATGTTTCACGTGAAACATCCGCGGGCGTCCCCGCGTCCCCGCGCCCGGACAGCCCTGCCGGCCCCGTCGCGCCCCCGCGCCCGGGCAGCCCCGCTGCGGCTGCCCCCGCCGTGGCTCCCGTCTCCGCGGGCGCCGCCGACTTGGCGCCTGTCCCCGCCGCGGTCGTCGCCCCTTCTGCCGAATCGGGCGCCGCCGGCCCCGCCCCGGTCGTCCTCGCGCCCGTCGCGGCCGCGGCTCCTGCCCCCGCCGCCCCCGTGTCCTCCTTCGGTCCCGCCCCCGCCTCCGCCGCGCACGCCGCCTCGCCATCGCGGGCCTTCCCGCTGGGGGGCTCCGCGGATGTTTCACGTGAAACATCCGCGGGCGTCCCCGCGTCCCCGCTCTCGGGCGCCGCCGACTCGACACCTGCCCCCGCCCCGGCCGTCGGGGCCGCCGCCCCCCTTGCGGAGGCCGCTCCTGCTGCTGGAGCCGCCCCCGCAGCCCCTGCGGCGGCCTCCCGCGCCCCTCTCGTCGTCGCCCCTTCCTCCGGATCGGACGCCGCCGTCCCCGCCCCCGCCTCCCTCGCTCCCGCCGCTCCCGCCGCCCCCGCCCCTTCGGCTTCTGCCGTCTTCCCTTCCCCGGCCCTGCTCGTCCTTGAGCGCATCGCCGTGCGGGCGGATCGGATCTCGGTGCTCGTGCGGCTGGCGCCGGGCGCGCCTCGACGGACGGATGCCGCGCTCGCAGCCCGCGCGGTCGCGGCCTTCCCCGACCTTTCCCGCCATGCCTGCGTGAACGACCGGGGCTCCACGTTCTCCTCCGTCATGAACGACACGCCCCTTCCGCATTTGCTCGAGCATCTCGTCATCAGCCTCATGCTGCGCGATGACGCCACGCCGGCGCACGCAGTCCATGTAGGTACGACCGAATGGCTCAACGAGGCCGAGGGCCTGGCCCGCGTTGAGGTAACCTATACCGACGATCTCGTGGCGCTGCGGGCCCTCCGCGACGCCACGGCGTTTCTCAACGACGAAGGGAGGGAATGAGCGCACCATGCCATCAGCACACATCACCTTCGATCAGACCGGTGACAAGATCGCCGGTCGCATCCGAAAGATGCGTCCCAGCGCCGTGCGCAACCTGTTCGCGGCCGCAGTGCGTCCGGACATCATCTCGCTTTCGGGCGGCATGCCTGACGTGTCGCTGCTGCCGGCCTCGGCCGTGCGCAAGGCGACCCGCGCCGCCGTGGAGGACGAGCGCGCCGTGGCCCTGCAGTACGGCGGCACCGACGGCCGACTGGAGACGCGGCAGGTGGTCTGCGGCCTCATGCGCGACCTGGGCGTGCGCTGCAAGCCTGACGAGGTGATGCTCACCACGGGCGCGCAGTCGGCGCTCGACCTGATCGCCAAGACCTTCATCGACCCGGGCGACATCATCCTGGCCGAGGGTCCCACCTACCTGGGCGCGCTTCAGGCGTTCAGCGCCTACGAGCCGGACGTGCGCTGCATTCCCTTCGACGACGAGGGCATGCGCATGGACCTGCTGGAGGCCGAGCTCGAGCGCATCGGCAAGGACAACCCGCGCCTCAAGTTCTGCTACGTCATCCCCAACTTCCAGAACCCCGGTGGCGTCACCATGGTGCCCGAGCGCCGCAAGCGCCTGTTGGAGCTGTCCCGCGAATACGGCTTCCTGGTGGTGGAGGACGACCCCTACGGCCGCCTGCGCTACGACGGCGGCCACATGATCCCGCTGAAGGCGCTCGATTCCCGCGTCATCTACCTGGGCACCATCTCCAAGGTGTTCGCTCCGGGCCTGCGTACCGGATGGATCGTGGCGCCGCGCGACGTGCTCGCCCGCATCAACCTGGCCAAGCAGGGAACCGACCTGTGCGGCAGCTCGTTCGACCAGATCGTGGTGGAGCACTACTTCACCGACACGCCGTGGGAAAAGACGTTGCAGAAGTTTCTCGACGTGTATCGCGAGCGCCGCGATGCCATGCTCGGTGCGCTCGACGAGTTTTTCCCGCCTGAGGCCACGTGGACGCACCCGGACGGCGGACTGTTCGTGTGGGTCACGCTGCCTGACTACGTGGACACGGGCTCCATGCTCGGTGCGGCGCTTGACGCCGGTGTGACTTACGTGCCGGGCGACAGCTTCTTCCCCGACGGCGTGACCGGCCGCAACTGCATGCGCATCAACTTCAGCTACGAGACGCCCGAGAACATCATCGAGGCCGTGCGACGCCTGGCGAAGGTGATCGAGGAGCGCCTGGAGCTCTACCGCATCTTCATCGCCGCGGGTGCCATCAAGGCCCCTGACGGAGCGGAGGCCTCGGAACATTCGCCGTCTCGTGCAAATTCGGACGGTTTTGCACCGGACGGACAGCCAGCATGACAAGATCTGACGCCCCTGCGGGAGCAAACCCGCAGGTCGGCGATGAGGACAGGGGTTTGCGGCCCCTCACGGTAAGCTGAGAGCGCGGAATACGAGTGCATAATCGTGCGAATTTGCAGCGCGAACCCGTTTTTCCGTGATTCAAGAACAGGAGGCAGGAAGTGAAAGTAGCGGTCCTTATGGGCGGAAACTCCTTCGAGCGTGAGTTCTCGCTGGCGAGCGGCAAGAATATATGCGCGGCGCTTGAGGAGGCGGGTCACAAGGTGGTGCCGCTGGACACCAACGACGCGCTGGTGCCCACCCTGCGCAGCGAACGTCCGGATGTGGTGTACAACGCGCTGCACGGCAAGCACGGCGAGGATGGCACCATCCAGAGCCTGCTCGAGTTCCTCGGTCTGCCCTTCGTAGGCTCGCCGGCAAGTGTCTGCCATCGTACGTGGAACAAGGACTCGCTGCACTCCTCGCTGGCGAAGTACCGCGACATCACGGGCGAGGAGGGCGTGGCCAGCTGGCCGCAGGGTGTCTACATCGCGCGTGACGCCTTCAAGAGCATGGGCGCGGCCACCGCGCTCGACTTGGTGGGGGAGCGCGTCATCGGCGGCTATCCCGTGTGCGTGAAGCCGGCCCATGGCGGATCGGCGCTCGGCGTGCATCGTGTGGACAATCCCGACGACCTGGGCGAGGCCGTGCTTGACGCGCTGTCCTACGACGACGCGGTGAACATCGAGCAGTGGGTGGAGGGCGTGGAGCTCTCCGTTGCCATCCTTGGCGCCGGCTGGGACGCCCACGCGCTGCCTCCGGTGGAGATCGTCGCGCGCGAGGGCTTCTTCGACGCCGAGGCGCGTATGCACGAGGATCGCGTGGAGTTCTTCTGCCCGGTGCGCATGGCCTCGCTCGCAGCCGACGAGTCCGACGCGCAGGCCATCCGCGCCGAGATCGAGCGTGCCGCGCTGGAGGTCTATCGTTCCTATGGTGTGCGCGACTTGGGCCGCGTGGACATGATCTGGGACGGAAGCCAGGCGCGCTGCTTCGAGCTGGACGTGTCGCCCGGCATGACGGATCACTCGCTGTTCCCCGTGGCCTGCCGCGCGGCCGGCCTCACCCTCACGGGCGTGGTGGACGCCCTGGTGACCGCCGCCGAGGGTCGCACCGCGTTCTAACGCCGCTCAGCCGCGCCGCCCGTGCCGCGCGTCCGGCCCAGTACCCGCAGCGCGACTCCCCAGCGCCCCCGCATGCCTTTGGCACGCGGGGGCGCTGCCGTTGGCGCGCCTACCCGCGTGACGGGAGGCGCCCGCCGCGACGCCTCCCTTCACGCGGGTGTTCCCCGCGAGGCCCATCCCCCCGCTTTGCCGCCTCGGCGCCGTTCTGCGATCGCTCGGCTGCCTCGTCGCCGTCTCATCAGCGCAAAGTGTTTCACGTGAAACAATTCATTACCCTATCACTCATCATTTAGCATGCGATGACGAATGGGCAACATAAAACATAGAAGCATCGTGTTTTCTGCAAGAGGCCGAGGTAGCTGGCCTATAATGGGGCGCACCGATCAGCACGATTTAGGAGGCAGTTATGGCCAATAAGTTCGGAGTGTTCGTCTTTGGCGGCCTGGTGGGTGCCGTCGCCGCGCTGCTGTGCGCGCCGCGTTCCGGCGAGGAGACCCGCGCCATGGTGGCCGACAAGGCCAACAGCGTCTGGGGCGAGGCCCAGGAGTGGGGCACCCAGGCAGGCGCCAACGCCCAGCAGGTCTACCAGCAGGCTGCTGCCAAGGGCCAGGAGGTCGTCGCCGACGTGACGGCCAAGGGCCAGGCCATTGCTAGCGACGTGGCCGAGAAGGGCCAGGCCATCGCCAATGAGGTCGCCACCAAGGGCCAGAGCGTCTACGAGGCTGCCAGCGCCAAGGTGCAGGAGGCCGCCGGCAACATGAAGCCCGTCTTCTCCGAGAAGAACGACGAGCTGCGCGAGAAGATCGACGCCGCGCGTCAGCGCATTGCCGCCCAGGTGGCCAAGAACGCCGAGGAGACCTCCGCTACCGTGGCCGCCGAGATCCCCGTGGCCGCCGAGAAGGCCGAGAGCGTCATCGACCAGGCTGCCGGTGCCGTGCAGGACACCGCCGCCCAGGTGGCCGATGTCGCCCAGGACGCCGCGCGCGACGCCCAGTAGCCACCATCTGCCTCGGGATGCTGCGGCATCCCCTTCCCGCATCGAGAGACGGCCGGGCATCCCCGCGAGGGAGCGCCCGGCCGTTCCTGCTTCTACGACCAAGCCAGAAGGAGCACCATGGCTGACCACCTGATCAGCACTAAAGAACTCACGGGCCTGCGCGTGCTGACTGCCAAGAAGAGCAAGAAGGATCCGGAGGCCACGCGCCGCCTGGGGAAGGTGCGCGCCTGCGTGTTCCATCCCAAGGAGAAGCGCTGCGTCGGTTTCCTGGTGAAGCGCCCGGACGCGGCGCTCATGTTCCATCGCAGGGACGTGTTCGTGGCCTATGACGGCTACGACTTCGTGGACGGGCGCATCGTGGTGCACGACGACCCGGCGGCTACCGACAAGGACGCCTGCAAGGCCCTGGGCATCAGCTGGGACGAATGCGTCCTGTGGGTGGGCCTGCCGGTGATGTGCCAGGATGGCACGGACTTCGGCCTGGTGGGCGATGTGGTGTTCGACGCCCAGACCGGTGCGGTGCGCACGCTGGAGGTCACGGCAGGCGCTGCCGCCAACACGCTGCTCGGCCGCCGTCAGGTGCCGGCCGACCTCATTCGCGGCTTCAAGCGCGGGATGGGCGCGGCGCTCAACGTGGCGGACACCGAGGAGGAGACCATCCGCGGCGCCATCTTGGTGGACGACGCCGTGAAGGGCCTGGCCGCGGAAGGCGGCCTGGCCGAGAAGGCAGGCGAGGCCACGGCCGTGGTGGCCGACAAGGCGCAGAGCGCCCTCGATGCCGCCAAGCCCGTGGTAGGGGAGGCTGCCGCTGCCGCGGGGGCCGCCGTGAACAAGGGCGCCTACGCCACCGGCCGCCAGATCAGCCGTGCGAAGGGCATGTTCGCCGGCTTCAAGGACGAGTACGACAAGGCGGCCGGAAAGGCCCCCGCCCCCGCCCTCGCAGACACCCCCGCTTCTGCCGAAAGCGCCGCCTCCGCCAATCTTGAAGATTGCCTTAATGATGATGTCGAATACGTGTATGTGGATGAAGACGGAAACGTCATCGGCGAAGATGAGCTGGAAGTCGTCTACGTCGACGAGGACGGAAACGTCATCGATCCTGCCGAGGTGGACGACCCCGACGCTCCGCCCGCATCGCGCGCGACGGCAGCGCGCCCAGCCTCGAGCGCGGCTGAGGACGCGGCCCGCGCCGTAGGCTCGCACCTCAAGAAGGCCGGCGGCATGTTCGACGCGTTCAAGGAAGAATACGATAAGGCCCGCAAATGACCAAAGACACGCAATCTGATAAGCCCCAGCAGCACAAGCAGACCACCGTCCACGGGCATCCCATGGACTCGGCCAATATCTTCAAGTTCGCGGGGCTCATCGCGTTCTTCGCCGTCATGGTGATCATCGTGGTGCTTGTGTGGCCCTACATCGGTGAGCTGTTCGAGCCTGGCGGGCTCGAGCGCATGCTCCACGACATCCGCGAGGCCGGCGCCGTGGGCTTCCTGCTCGTGCTTGCCATCCAGTTCCTCCAGATAGTAGTAGCCTTCATCCCCGGCGAGGTGGTGCAGGTGGCTGCTGGCATGATCTACGGCCCGTGGGTGGGCGCGCTCATCATCTGGCTGGGCTGCGTCGTCTCCAGCGCGTTCATCTTCCTCCTGGTGAACAAGCTGGGCGCGCCGTTCGTGCGCGCCATGGTGCCCGAGAAGTATATGGGCAAGTTCGAGGCCTTCGAGCAATCCGGCAAGCTGACCACGGTAGTGTTCATCCTGTTTCTCATCCCCGGTATGCCCAAGGACGTGTTCACCTACCTGGTGCCGTTGACCTCGATGCCCCTTAAAACCTTCCTCATTGCGTCCAACGTGGCGCGCATCCCCGGCATCATCGTGTCCACGTATGCAGCCTCTGGCCTGGTGGAGGGTCGGATCGGCGAGAGCATCCTCATCTTCTTGGTTGCTGCCGCCATCGCCGTGGTGGCCATCGTCTTCTACGACCGCATCATGAAGGCGCTGGAGAAGCACACCTCCAAGAAGTAGAGCCAGTTTTTCGCTCTGCGGTGGCACTGATTGGCAGTTTGGTACGGTCCAGAGCGCCCGTGGGGCTTGTTTTGTGCCTTATCCGCGGCGAGTCGAAAACGCGACCTGGGGTTTTGCTGGCGTGGTGGCCTCTGAGGACATCCTGAACCGTACCAAACTGCCAATCAGTGCCATTCCAATCCCAAAAAGTGGCACTGGCGCCCATCGGCGGAAGCGCGTCGGTAGATTTTCCTTGATGGGCGGCGGCGGGCGTTTCGCTTTCGATACAATAGACGGGCTGAATGGCGCTGATGCGCCCGACTGAGGGCGGCCGCAGCGCCGCATCCGAGAATCCTTGAAGGAGGATCACCATGCCCAAGATCACCCGTGATCAGGTTCGTGTCCCGGCCGACGTCATGCCGGACATGCGTGACACCTACGTTGAGAACTATATGAAGGCCACCCGCGGGACCGGCCGTCTCATGCTGTTTGCCTGCGACCAGAAGGTCGAGCACCTGAACAAGGACTTCTACGGCGAGGGCATCGACCTTGCCGACGCCGAGCCCGAGCACCTGTTCAAGATTGGCGACGAGGGCGTCTGCGGCGTGCTCGCCGGCCAGCGCGGCCTGGTCGCGCAGTACGCGAACGACTACCCGGAGATCAATTACCTCATCAAGATGAACTCCAAGACCAACCTGGTGGGCGTCAAGCAGGACGACCCCTACTCCCCGCAGCTGACCGACCTTGACGCGGTGCTGGCCATGCGCGACGCCGGCGTGAACATCGTGGGCCTGGGCTACACCATCTACCTGGGCAGCGAGTACGAGGCCACCATGATGTCCGAGGCGGGCGAGCTCATCGCGCAGGCCCACGCGAACGGCCTGCTCGTCGTGCTGTGGATCTACCCGCGCGGCAAGGCCGTCACCGCCGAGAAGGACCCCGACCTCATCGCCGGTGCTGCGGGCGTGGCCCTGTGTCTGGGCGCCGACTTCGTGAAGGTGAACCCGCCTAAGCCCGAAGACGGCCGTACTCCGGCCGAGGCCCTGAAGATCGCCGCGATGGCGGCTGGCCGCACTGGCCTGGTGTGCGCGGGTGGCTCGACGGTGGACGCCGAGACCTTCCTCACGCAGCTGCATGACCAGATCCACATCGGCGGCGCCTGCGGCAACGCCACGGGCCGTAACATTCATCAGCGCTCGCTCGATGAGGCGGTGCGCCTGACCAAGGCCATCAGCGCCATCACGCTGGCCGACTACTCCGTGGCCGACGCGCTGGCTGTGTTCAACGGCGAAAAGGACTTCTCCCTCGAGATGATCTAGCGCCCAAGGCTTGCGATGCGAAGGCGGCCGTCCCGAAACCGGGGCGGCCGTTTCTTTTTGTCAGAGGGGTGTTTCACGTGAAACGCTCGCTGGGCGAAGGCGAGCCGCGAGCGCGCCGGGGGGGCGGGGGTGGCGAAGGCTGTCGGGAGGTGTCTTGGCTCCATCGGCGCGATTCCCGCAAGGGGTCGCGACGGGGGCTCGTGCTCTCTGGGAGGCGAAGAAAAGATGGCGCCCGGAGCGGGATCCCCGCACCCGCCTTCGGTGGGCGCTAGCCCCTCCCTCGCAAGCTCGGCCGGGCGAAGCGTTGAAAACGCGCTACCGGCGCGCTTCCGCCTCGTCGACCCGATTCCCGCGAGGGGTGCTGCGATAGGGGGTGCTTTGCTGTTTGCAGGGCTATCGAAAAGATGGTGCCCGGAGCGGGAGTCGAACCCGCACACCTTTCGGTAGCGGTTTTTGAGACCGCCGCGTCTGCCATTCCGCCATCCGGGCGCAGGACGGCAGTATACCGGAAACCGGATGCACCGTCGAGCGTCCTCCGATCCGATGGCTGAGCCTCGTCCGATGTCTCGCCGTCCTTGCTCTGCCGTCCTGCTTCTCGGCCGTGCCCCGCAGCCTGCTCGTATTCCGCTTGCACGGCGCCCTTGCGCGCGGATAGCGCGACGACTGGGCAACAATCGCGCGCTCATCCTTCTTGTTTTGGCCGGGCGCTCGATAATGGTGACCAGCTATAAGCTTGCGACGGTCGTGCTGCGATCGCGCCTTTGGGCGCTGGCGCGCGGTCGGATCTGCAGGAAATCGAGCGGAAGGATGTCCCATGGACGCACAGGTTTTCAACAAGGCCATCGATCAGTACATCGACGAGCATTGGGAGGAGATCGTCGACGACATAGCCCGCATGGTGGAGGTTCCCAGCTTCGAGGAGCTGGACGAGGCTGCCCCGGGCGCTCCCTTCGGCCCCGGCCCGCGCGCGGCGCTGTCGCAGATTCTCGCCATCGCCGACCGCATGGGCTTCGAGACCACCGACGTCGACGGCTATATGGGATTCGCCGACTTCAAGGGCGCGACCGATACGCAGGTGGGCATCATCGGCCACGTCGATGTGGTACCGGCGGGCCCTGGCTGGCACTTCGACCCCTTCACCGTCACGCTCAAGGACGGCTACCTCATGGGCCGCGGAACGCTGGACGACAAGGGCCCGGTGGTGGTCACGCTGTGGGCGCTCAAGTTCTGGAAGGACCTGGGTGTCACGTTCCCCTACACCACGCGCTTCCTGTTCGGCGTGAACGAGGAGACGGGAATGGGTGACGTGCCCTATTACCGCGAGCGCTACGCTGATCCGGCGTTTCTGTTCACGCCCGATGCCGAGTTCCCCGTGTGTTACGGCGAGAAGGGCGGCTTCGACGCCACTATCACCAGCAAGCCCCTTGACGGCAGGGTGATCGTCGAACTGACGGGCGGCGCGGCCACTAACGCCGTGCCCGGAACCGCAAGCGCTCTCGTACGCGCGGACGCGGCGGAGCTGCCCGCTGCCGAGCGCATCACCGTCACGCCGGAGGGCGACGGGCTTGCGCGCATCGAGGCTGTGGGGAAGAGCGCCCACGCTGCCACGCCGGAGACCGGCGTCAACGCCATCGGGGTGCTTGTGGACTACCTGCTGGCGAATGGCCTGTGCAGCGCCGACGAGCGCGCCTTCCTGGAGTTCGATCAGAAGCTGCTCGGTCACACGGATGGCTCCGGCGTGGGGCTGGCCTGCTCGGACGAGTACTTCGGCCCGCTGACCGTCATCGGCGGCACCATCGCGCTTGAGGACGGACGCATCGTGCAGACCATGGACAGCCGCTGGCCCACGTCCACCACGCCCGAGGGCATCACGAAGGCCGTCACCTCGCTCACCGACCCCATCGGCGCCACCTTCGAGAACACGCTGCTGATGGATCCGTTCCTGGTGAAGCCGGAATCCCCGCAGATCCAGGCGCTGCTGGGTGCGTATCGCGAGGTCACGGGCGACGAGGAGCGTCAGCCCTTCACCATAGGCGGCGGCACCTACGCGCGCGAGTTCACGAGCGGCGCCAGCTTCGGTCCCGAGCGCACCTGGCAGAAGCAGCCCGACTGGGTAGGCGGCATGCACGGCCCCGACGAGGGCATCAGCGAAGAGGATCTGAAGACGGCCCTGAAGGTATACGCCCTGGCCCTCGACAAGCTGAACGCCATCAAACTGTAGCGGAGCCGAGCGCGGAAGCAGGAGGCGCAGCCCCGCGCCCGCAGATGCGGACAGCAGGCGGGGCGTGCGGCTCCCGGTGGGGCTGTGGGTAGACGTGTGTGAGGCTGCGGACGGCTGGCCTTCACCTGGGCGCAGGCATGCGGACGGCGGGCGGGGCGTGCGAGCCGTTGGCCTTCGCCCAGGCGAGGGAGGCGTGCGCGGATGGGTGAGCCGCTTCCGCACGGCGCTAGCCGGCGCGCGGCTCCCCTGGGCGGGCCGCGCAGGCTCCCGGCGAGACTGCGGGCAGGCGTGCGATCTCGTGGACGGCCCACCTTCGCTCAGGCGGGGGCGTGCGGACAGCGGACGGCGGCGCGGCTCCCGGTAGGATCGCGGGCAGATGCGGGTGCGGGCAGGCAAGTCGTCCGCAAGGGGCTCTGGCTCGCGGGCAGACGCGGATGAGCGTCCGGACTGCGTGCTGCGACGTGCTGGCGCGGTAGCCTCAGGTTGCGTGCGGCGTGCTGGCGCTGGAGCGTGCGGGTTGCGGACGGACGCGCGGGGGGGGGCGGATGCGGGCGCATGCCCCATTCGCTCGTCTCGCACGAGACGCATGGCGGGTCGCGCGAGCGGCTGTGCGTCTTGCGGCGCTCGCCCTGCGCGGCGGATGTCTGCTCGGGCGGGCGCTTGCCCAGGCGCCCTCTTCCCGTGGGCGAGTGTTTCACGTGAAACATTCGCCCACGCTTGCGTCGCAGGCGCTACGCCCGGATGCGTTGATTGTCGCTATCGGGGAAAACGCGGGGCCCGCGAAACTCGGCGGAGAATTCGCCGCTTCCGGCGGCAACCATGCGCGGGTGCTATATAATAGGGCGGAATAACTGGTTCGTTTCTCGAGTTTGGAGGCAATCGTGCTTAAAGCCATCATCGTTGATGACGAGGCGCCCGCGCGCTCCGAGCTGCGATTCCTCCTGAACGAAGTCGGCGGCGTGGATGTGGTGGCCGAGGCGGCGAGCGTGCGTGAGGCCATCGAGAAGCTCAAGGAGTATCCCTGCGACGTCATGTTCCTCGACGTGAACATGCCGGAGGCCACTGGCCTGCAGCTGGCCGAGGCCCTGCGTCACCTCAAGTTCCCGCCTGCGGTGGTGTTCGTCACTGCCTATAGCGAGCACGCGCTTGACGCGTTCAAGGTCAACGCCATCGACTACCTGGTGAAGCCGGTCGAGACCGAGCGCCTGGCCCAGGCCATCGCCCGCGTGCGCGAGCAGGTGGCCCTGCACCTGCAGGCGCAGAAGTCCGAGCGCATCCCGGTGGAGAAGGGCGGCAAGAAGATCCTCATCGGCATCGACAAGATCCGCTTCGTCATGGCGCGTGACGACTACGCCTACCTGCAGACCGATGCTGATCGCTACTTCAGCACGGTTAGCCTGGCTCAACTGGAGAAGCGCCTGGATGGTCATGGGTTCTTCCGCGTGCACCGCGGCTACCTTGTCAACCTGTCCATGGTGGAGGAGATCGAGTCCGTCTCCGGCGGCACGCTGCTGCTCACCCTCAACGGCGTGGAGGAGAAGATCCCCGTTTCTCGTCGACGCGTCTCTGCGCTCAAGAAGGCCCTCGGCCTCTAGCGCCTGCGCCGCTTGCCCTGCGCCGCCTGCGCCTGGCGGCCGCGTTGCACTGTTGGGCGGCCCGCGAGCCCCTGATCTTGCACGCCCGCGACTCTGCGCCCTGCGAACCGCGAGCTCTTAGCGCGCGGCTTCGCGATCCCGCGAGCTTGCGGCCTCGCGGGATCGTCGCTAGCATGCTCGCAACCCTGCTCGCCGCCCCGCACGTCCGCCAGCCTGCTAGCCCGCAGGCTCGCAAGGCCGCAGGCTCGCAAGGCCCCATGGCCTGCAGGCCACACGTTCGCAGGTCACACTTCCGCAGGCTACGCGCCCGTACGTCCGCAGGCCACACGTCCGCAGGCTGCGCGCCCGTACGCCTGCAGGCTGCATGTCTCGTATGTTCGCAGGTCGCGAGGCTCGTAGGCTCGCGTGGCCTGCAGGCCAGCAGGCGGCTTTTCAGCTAGCACAACCGCAGACATCCCAAAAGCGCCCGGTTCCGCCGGGCGTTTTTTCGCGCACAAATGTTTCACGTGAAACATGCGCACGGGGCTAACTTCTTTTCACGCCCTCGCTGGCGCTGTTTGTTCTATCTGTTATAGTATATCTATAACAATAACAAGCCGAAGGAGGGCCTATGAAAGCCAGGAGCGTTTCCGCTGAGCGTCCGGTGCCGATGCTGGAGGTGTGCGACTTCTCGAAGTCCTACGGCGAAAAGCTGGCCGTACGTGATGTATCGCTGTCTGTCATGCCGCGTCGCATCTACGGCTTCGTGGGGCCGAACGGCGCTGGCAAGACGACGCTCATCCGCTCGATAGTCGGCGCGCAGAGCTTCGATGCGGGCGATATCCACATCGCTGGCCTGTCGGTTCGCAGCCATCCCGTCGAGTGCAAGTCCCTCACCGCCTACGTTCCCGATAACCCCGACGTTTACGGGTTCCTCACCGGCGCGCAGTACCTAGCCTATATGGCCGACATGTTCAACGTGGCGTCTGACGTGCGCGATCAGCGCATACGGTGTTACGGTGACCTGCTCGGGATGACCGATCGTCTGGGCGAGCTTGCCAGCGCGTACTCCCATGGCATGCGACAGAAGCTCGTGCTCATGGGCGCGCTCGTCCACGAGCCCAAGCTGCTGGTGCTCGACGAGCCGTTCGTCGGGCTTGACCCGCAGGCGTCCTACAACCTCAAGCAGATCATGGCAGAGCTCGTCGGCCGTGGCTCGGCCATCTTCTTCAGTAGCCACGTGCTGGAAGTGGTAGAGAAGCTGTGCGACGAGGTGGCCATTATTCGCGACGGCACCATCGTTCGCAGCGGCCCCACCGCCGAGGTGTGTGGCGAGGGGGGACTGGAAGAGGTGTTCCTCGATCTAGCGGGGAGCGCTGCCTCGGCTGTTGACCCGGCCCCTGCCGAGCATGCCCCTGCCGCCTCGCGTCCGCGCCGTACGGGTCGAGGGGGTGGCCGCCGTGCCTAAGCTGGGGGCGATGCTGCGGGTGCAGTTCCTGGGGATGTTCGGAATCAACCGCGTCATTCATGCGGGGAGCGGGGCCGACCGGATCCGGCTGGTGGCCCTCGCGGCGCTATTCGTGCTGATCGGCGCCTTCGTGGTAGCCTACGCGTACGGAATGGGGACCAGCCTGGTGGCGCTGGGCATAGGGGAGGCGGTTCCCGCTTTGGCGGTGGTGGCGGGCTCCCTCTCAGGCGCGCTCGTGACGTTCCTCAAGGCGAACGGCATTCTCTTCGGAGCGCGGGACTTCGACCTGACGGCCTCGCTGCCCGTTCCCCTGTGGCAGGTGGCCCTGTCGCGCCCGGCGGCGATCTACGGGATGAATCTGCTGTGGGCGTTTCTGCTGATGGCGCCGATGTACGCGGCTGCGCTCCCCGCGCTCGGCATCGGCGCGGGGAGCTGGGTTGCGGCTGTGGCGTCGGTTGCGCTCGCACCGCTCGCGCCTATGGCCGTGGCCGTCGCGGCGGCCTTTGGCTTGGCGGCCGCGTCCTCTCGGCTGCGCCATGGTCGTGTGATGGCGGGCGTCTTGGGCGTGGTCGCGGCCGCAGCGCTGGTGGTGGCCATGATGGTGCTATCCGGAGGCATGGGAGCAGATTCCGCAGGGTCGGACGGTGCCGGCGCCAGCGCCAGGGCGCTCTCTTTCGGTGTGGGAGACTCCGCGTCGAGCGAAGAGCGGGTCGCCCTCGGTCAGGCGGCGGCCGCGCTTTCCGGTGGGGCCTGTGCGCTCTGGCCGCCGGCCGCCTGGGCTGCCGCCGGCATCGCGCGCGCTGATGCAGGCGCATTCTCCCTGTTCGCCGCCGTGTCGCTGCTCATGGCCAGCGGAATCGTCGCGCTGCTCGGGCGCTTTCTGCTGCCCGTCAACTCGCTGCTGGCTGCTGGCGGCTCGGCCCGTCGCGCCGCAGCACCCGCCCTTCGCCGTCAGCCGGTTCTCCGCGCGCTCGTTCTCAAGGAACTGCGGGCGGTGGCTGGCACGCCCGTCTGGCTGATGAACGCGGCCATCGGCCCTGTGCTCGCGCTTATCGTGGGCGGAGCGTGCCTAGTGGCGGGGTCGGATGTCGCGGGGCTTATCGCATCGGGCGTTCACCTGCCCGGCGCCTCGCCGGCCGACCTGCAGCCGGTCATCGCCCCGCTCATCGGCGCCCTGGTCCCCTGGGTACTCGCGTTCTGCCTGGCCATGGCGGCAAGCAGCGCCTCGGCGCTTTCGCTGGAGGGCGAGGCTCGCTGGATCATGCAGACCATCCCGCAGTCGCCGGCGGTCATCATGGCGTCCAAGATGCTGGCGAATGTGGTGCTTGCCGTGCCGGCGGGTCTGACGGCAGGCGCGCTGGCCGTCGCCGGCCTGCGCCTCGGCGCCCTTGAGGCCGTCACGTGCCTGGTCGTCCCTGCGGCGGTGGGGCTTTTCGTTGCCGCGTTGGGCGCGTTCCTCAACGGGCGCATGCCGCGCTATGACTGGACGAGCGAGTACGAGATAGTGAAGCGCTCGGCTCCCGTGATGATCGTGCTTTTCTGCAGCATGGCCATGGTGGTTGTCGGAGCCGCGGCCAGCGTGGTCGTTCCTTCGCTGCTCATGCCCGCGCCGGGAGGCCTGCTGCCTGCGCTGGGCGCGCCTACCGCTGTCGTGCAACTCCTCTGTTCCGCGCTGATGTGCCTTGCCGCCCTCCTCTTGGCTCGTCAGGCGATGAAGACCGATCTTCGCGACTAGATCACAGCTTTCTCCCACAGAGCACTTTGAAAACCTCAGTAATTGGTGAACGCAGAGAAAACGGTAATGAACGAAACGCTCTGTAATCTGGTCGTTATTCTCCTTTTACCAAGACGTGTATTTGCGTCATGAGCGCGTGCCGGTCATCTATTCCCTCTCAGGTGCATTCGTGGAGAAGTTATAGTCATATCCAAGTGCGCGGACGCAACAGGCAAGGTGCGTCTGGGCGCCGCTGTCACCGAGGTGGCACGAGGTGTCGAACGGCAAGCGCGCGAAGACCCAAGGTACGAGCAAGAGCGTGTTGGAGAGCGGCGTGGCCGCTCCAGGAGAAGAAGTGGTGGTGCAGCATGAGCGTGCTAAGTCGGTTGGCTGACGCCAGAAACACGGCGGAGGGCAAGGCCCTCTCCGTGATCATGGCGTCGCTGCTGGTTGTGTCGACGTTCAACGTTACGGCGTGGGCGTCAGACGCGGCACAGGAGACCTCTCAGGACGTGGTGACGGAGGTGAGCGACAAGAAGGCCCCCGAGCAGGAGCCTGCGCAGACCCCGGAGCCCGAAAAGAAGCCCGAGGCGAAGGCTCCCGAGGCTCAGCCCGCGCCCGAGGCGGAAAAGCCCGCGGTTGAGGCGCAGCCCGAGGCGGAAGCGCCCGTGGCCGAGACGTCTGGCGATAAGACCACGGCATCGTTGGAGAATCCTGCTCCGCGTCCCGAGGCAGAGCAGCCCGCGAAGGCGCCTGCCGCTCCTGCGGAGGATGAGGCGCCCAGCACCGCGACCCTCAAGCTGCAGGTGACCGGCGCCGAGATTGCCTACGACGGCAAGCCCGTTGCGGCGAATGCGCAGGAGCTGACCGTTCCGTCCGGCGAGGACGCGAAGTTCACGGTTGCGGCCGAGGAGGGTTTCCAGCTGTCTGGCCAGTCCGTGCAGCTGCTGAGCCCCGCTGGCGTCAAGTGCACGCTGGCCCCCAACGCCGCGGGCGAGTACGTCGTCGCCGCCGAGAAGGCGGAGACGGGCGCCACCATCGTCGTGACCGCCGATCCCGTGGCCCAGGAGCCCGAGGCCCCGATCGAGGCCCCGGCCGAGGAACCTGCAGCTCCCGAGGTTGCCGAGCCCATCGCGCCCGTCGCCCCGACGACCCTCGAGACCCCGTCCATCCCCGCTGCTCCCACCACCGAGCAGTCCGAGGCCCTGGACGACTTCCTCGGCATCTTCAACGGCTCTTCGACGCTGAAGGTCGATGGCAAGGAGGTCATTGAGCTGACGGTGGGCGAGACGGTTACGCTGGATGGTAAGAAGTCGTCGGGGTCTCATACTTGGACTGCCGACAAGGGCGGCATTGTTGAACTTGGGAACGCGGATAAGCAGTCGGTTTCCATCAAGGGCGTCTCTGCTGGTGAGGTTGCACTCACCCATACTTATGGTTGGGGTTGGGACAAGAAAACCGAGACCATTACCATTGTGGTGAAGGAGGCGGCTCCAGTCGCTTCGAAGATTACCTTCAATGCCAATGGGGCTACCGGCTCAGTGCCCGCTGACATCGAAGGCCATGCGGGCTCTTACGTTACGCTTCCTGCGAAGCCCGCTGATCTCGTGCGTGATGACTACGAGTTCCTTGGCTGGTGCACCGGCGCTGATGCGAGTGGTGTATGGGACGGCAAAAACGGAAACATAAGTGGTCGTTACCCTCTCTATGGCGAAGGGGAGGCCGTTCAGCTTGAAGAGGGGGCTTCCACCCTTTATGCTGCATGGGCTCAGACGAAAGGCGATACGAAGGGAAAGATCGTCGCTGCGATTATCTTCTCTGAGGATTTCATTCCTGCCGAACCGGGCATTTTTGCGGGAAACGGCTTTGATTACGCGATGGTAAGTGGCTTTGAAAAAACAAATGCCAATCTGCTTGAGTATTTTTCCCCGGCTGTGACCACTGTTGGCGTTGACAATGTGAACAACGCTCTGACTCAGAAGGCAAAGGATGAGCTCGAGGCTGCCGTTAAAGCGCAATTCCCCGACTACAATCCTGAGACCGATTATCTTGCCTGGCATGTCATCAAGGATCAGCGTAATGATAATCAGTGGCACATCGACGGCACCATTCAGAAAAAAGGAACGGTAAAGCTGGAATATGACGGTAACGGCGCAACGTCGGGTGCGGCCCCCAATGGCCAAACGGCAATCGTGGGTACGTCGGTGACGGTGTCAGGCAATGTCAACAAGCTCGTGAAACCCGGCTTCGATTTTGTTGGTTGGAACACTGCGAGCAACGGATCCGGCATCTCCTATGAGGCGGGTGCTCAGCTCGTCCTTGGTGAGAATGTTACGCTGTATGCGCAGTGGTCTCCCAAGACTGCAGTGCGCATTTCCTATGTGACCACTGTGGGTGGGTCGGTGACTAGGGTTTCTGAGTTCCTCAATCCCGAGACAGGCGTGGCGAGCGGCTCGAAGGCAATTCCCGAAACCGGTTATGAGTTCCTCGGTTGGTTTGAGGGTGATACGAAGGTGGCAGATTCCCTTGAGTTTGTGCCCGAGAAGCCCGAGTCCGGTTGGGTCACAGCTACCTACACTGCGAAGTTCGCCCCCAAGCATGATGTCAAATATGAAGTTAAGCATTACACGCAGAACCTCAGCCGTGATGGCTATGAGCTGATGGATACCGAGACGCACAATACGGGCGTCACCAATGAGACGGTCACGGCTGTGCCCAAGAAGTATGAAGGCTTCACGCTGAATCCCTCTGTTGCGGGCGCCATGCCTTCCGGCGTTGTCGTCGGGGATGGTTCCCTGGTGCTGAAGCTTTACTATGATCGCAACACTCATACGGTAACCTATCAGGTGACTGGTGGTTACTTCGCCAACGACGCCCTTGTGGTGCAGGAGAATGTACCCTTCGGCACTAAGCTCTCTCATATCGAGAACGATATGCAGAAGCAGGGTTACATGTGGAGCGGCTGGACGGGCCTTCCCCAGACTATGCCCGATGTGGATGTGGTAGTTACGGGCTCTTACACACCCGCTGACAACACCGCCTATACCGTGAGGCATTGGTTCCAGAACGTGGACAACGATGAGTATGCGCAGGATCCCTCGCTCGCTCCCGACGAGGATATGACAGGCACTACGGGCGGGATGACGGCCGCTGCCGCCAAGACCCTCCCCGGCTTTAAGGCCCAGGCTATCGAGCAGGAGACGATTGCCGCTGATGGCTCCACGGTTGTGGATGTTCACTACGATCGTAATGTCTACACGGTAACCTATAGCTACGGAGAAGCTCCTGCTGGCGTGAGCGCGCTTCCCGAAGCGGCAGCACACCGCTACGGTGCAGAGGTGACGGTTGCTCCTGCTGCCACGGCTCCGGGCTACACCTTCACCGGCTGGGATCGCGGGGACTTCAAGATGCCGGCCGGGCCCGTGACCATCCGAGGCACGTGGGAGGCCAATCCCGCCAGCATCCAGTTCGTGGCCAACGGCGGCTCCGCTGTTGAGACCATGGACGGCGCCACCGACGAGCCGATCGCGGACACCGCAATGCCCGAGACGACTCGCGAGGGATACGTCTTCGCTGGTTGGTACGCCAACGCGGATCTGAGCGGCGAGGCTGTTGAGCAGCTGCCGAGTTCCTATCCGGTCGGCACCACCACCTACTACGCTAAGTGGGACATTCGCACCGATCTGGGCTATACGGTGAACTACTACCGTGATGCCATTGAAGAGGACAACCTGATCACATCCGAGACGGGTGCTGGCGCCTTCCAGGCCGCCATTCCCTACGACGTGGAGACGAACGTCCCCTACGGCTTCACGACCGAGGGCGCTACGGTGACGGGTCAGGAGACCATCACGGCCGATTCCGATGCCAACGTGCTCAACGTCGTGTACCCGCGCAACGCCTTCTCCATCGCGGCAACCATTGACTCTAACGGCGCTATTGCCGGCAACCCCAACCAGACGGTGCAGTACCAGGGTTCCTCTGAGGCCATCAGCTTCTCGGCCAACCCGGGCTATCGCATCGACCACGTGGTTGTCACCAAGGAAACCGCCGACGGCGAGACTACGGACAACCTGACGCCGACCGGCACGGCTCTGGATTACACCTTCGACGCTATCGACAGCGTTGAGGGCAACTACACCGTGCGCGTTGTCACCGCGCCGCTGGATGCCGTCACGCTGACGGTTCCCAGCGCGACTAAGACCTACGACGGCCAAGAGCTGGCCGCCCAGGCCTTCACCGTGAACGGCCTCCCCGAAGGCTACGCGGTGACCGGCAACGTGGTTGGCTCTCGCACTAACGTGGGCACCACGATTGCCTCCGTCGATATGGACAGCGTTGTCATTCGCGACGCCTCTGGCGCCGACGTGACCGACCGCTTCCGCAGCTCGCTGCTTCAGACGGTTGGCACTCTCACCGTCAACCCGGCTCCCGTCATGGTGACCGCGGGTGACGCCGCTAAGGTTGCCGGCGAGGCTGATCCGACGTTTGCCGCTGAGGTGAGCGGGCTCGTCAACGGCGAGTCGGCTGACCTTATTAACTACACGATGACTCGCGAGGCCGGCGAGGACGTCGGCACGTACGCCGTCGTACCTACGGGCGCTGCCATCCAGGGCAACTACGAGGTGACCTACGTGCCGGGCACGCTCACCATCTCGGCCGCCCCGGTGGTGCCGCCGGTGCCGACCGATCCCACGACGCCGACCGACCCGACGACGCCGACTGATCCGACGGTGCCCGTCACGCCGCCGACCGGCCCGACGGTGCCCACCACGCCGGCCCCCGCGCCGACGCCGGCCCCGACCCCGGCGCCGGCCGCTCCGGCCCCCGCAGCCCCCGCTGCCGCCGGTCCGGCTCCGGCCGCTGCCGCCGTGGTGCCCGCCGCCGCTGCCGTCGTGCCGGCCGCAGCCGAGGTCATCGCCGACAACCCGACCCCGCTGGCTGACGCTGGCGACCTCGACACGGCGCCTGTCGCCGAGGTCATCGCCGACGACGAGACCCCCATGGCTGCGTTCGACCACCCGCAGTGCTGGGTGCACTACTGGATCTTCCTGGGCATTCTTCTCACGCTGGCCTATGCCATCGGCGTGATCGCCCGTCGCATGAACTACGTGCGCAAGATCAACAAGTTCGAGGACGACCTGCCTGGCGGCCAGTCCACGGGTGACGCCCGCGTGACTGCTCCCCTCGCCGGCGGAATGGAGGCCTAGCATGCGCAAGAGCAACTGGATCATTCTGGCGGTGCTGGCCTCGGCCTCGGCCTTCTTTCTGTGGCTGTGGTACTACCTGAACTTCAGCCTGGTGGACAACCCGGTTGACCTGGCGTTCACCATCGTGTGGTGGGCTGCCATCATCGCCGGCTGCGTGGGCATCCACCTGGCCGAGCGTCGTCGCCAGGAGCGCGTGCGCACGGCCTTCCTGGCCCCCGGCCTCATCTACAACTGCGAGGCCGGCATGGTGCCGGTGGAGGCGGGCTCCTCGGCGGTTGACAAGCTGCAGCAGACGCTTGCCGAGCTCAGCTACAGCTTCGACCTGCAGGACGACCCGGCGAGCAAGCGCGTGCGCTTCAGCCACATCGTCCGCACGGCGAAGTTCGCCGACGAGGGCAAGACCTGGGAGGGCGAGGTAGTCTCCGTGGTCTACCCCAACGCCGCCCCGCGCTCCTTCTCCAGCCGCGATGAGCTGCTGGCCATCGTGGAGGGCGCCCCGGCGTAGCCTCCGCACCAGAGCAGAGCGAATGAGCCAGGGGAGGCGGCCCGCAGGTCGCCTCCCCTGGCTGTTTTGATAAGTAGAATTGCGAGATTACTGTCCTGTCTGCGATAAGAATCACCAGTTCAGTTGCGTATGGCTCCCGCAAGCCGCCTCAATATGATTACCAATGATAAAAAGACTTAGGCCCAAAAGGGTATGTACCTTTTGAACTTTGCGCCGGCGTCTTCGTCCTCTTCTTTTATCAGTTCGTTTTCGCAGCACTCTCTCAGAAGTCTAGACATGGCGAGAGTGTTCTTCCTCTCTGCCTCCAGACCAAACCGTTCGCGTAAGGACTGGTTGCTCATGGATTCGCCTTGAGCGTACATCAGGCAGCAGTGCCAATAAAGCGCATTGATGCGTTCGTTCTTGGTCATCTTTCTATAGGCTCCCCCTTTGAAAAGGGTTACCTTCGTTCCGGTGTCCTCAGAGCTTTCGATGCGAGGCGCAAGCATATGGATTTCCTCGCAAGCGGCAACGGCTCTATCCCAGCCTGTGCCGCCCTCCTCGCATAGATCCATCTGCCTCAAGGCCTTAACCAGGCGATCGTTCCTTGTTTTTGGCTGCGCATTTAGCACTCGATTAGGCGGAATAAGCGATGCGCCGGGATTATTGAATTCGATTCGGTTATCGTAAAGACTTACAAACGGGCCTGAAGTGGTGACGGTCATATCTTGATGGATAACTGTGTTAACAAGCAGTTCGCGAATTGCTGCCTGTGGGTACGCGTGCTGTATTTTCCTAAACGCACCGTCGGTGAGTTCCTTAGCTGGAATAGACGTCATTATGTAGTCTTCTGCTTTCTGCAGAGCGGTTGCATAGCCTTCATCAAAGAAGCGGTCGTCTAGGATCGACAAGTTGGCCTTTCCTTCAAATTTGACGATGCGAAGGGCTCTTTTGCGAAGGCCAGGGAAGGCGCTGACTTTTCTTGCCAAGAGAAGGGCGCCAAGATTGGTTATAGCAAGCCTGCCGTTGTCCAGTCGCTTGAGGATGTCTTGCTCAATAAGCGGTCGGAATGTTGCCTCTGAATCTGTAGGCCTCTTTAGTCCGAGAAGGGAGAAGTAGACGTCAGTGTTTAAGAGTTCGAACACATCAGCGCTGGCGAGATCCTCCAGAGCCGCCTGCGTTTCAAAGCCGTAGCGCTGGAGCCTTCTCCAGAGCTCTGCCTCTTTCGATCCTGGCTTTAGATGCGTTGTGCTAGATCCTTCACGTATATAGGCAATATTCTTAAAGTAGACTGGCTGCTCTGCTGCGGCAGAGATCTTTAGGACGACGAAATGGAGTCCGTTATTCTCTACAGGAATAAACTCATAGCTTGCGTTGCTCGACATCATGGTGGCGAGCCAAATGCTGAGATACTGATTTCCCTCAGCTCGCGCGTTCAGATAGCTAAAAGAGGAGCCTATTAGGGCATGAGTTTTGTCTTCTACGCCCCAAATCTTGTAGGCAAAATCCTTTCCGTGGTAGGCGGCTGAGTTTGCAAGCGCCGAAATGTCCTTTCCAATTCGATCGGCGTCGTTATTGTTGCTTTTGAATTCTATCCACTCTGTTTCATCTGGATACCCGATGAGGGAGTAGATAAGCTCCATGGGGTCTGAGGCGCTCACGATTCTCCTTAATCTTAGTTGATAACTAAATGATAACTAAATGATAAGTAGAAGACAAGAATTGAGGAAAGCGCCTTTATATAAAGAGCTGAGTGAGCGCAGTTGATAAGTAGAGACCGTTTGGCGGGGATACGTCGAGAGCCGAAAAGACCAGATCAGACAAGCGTCGCATACTTGCTTGCGTCATTTTTGATTATGCACGATAAATAGAAATCCGGCGAGCAAGCGCGTGCGCTTCGGCCACATCGTCCGCACGGCGAAGTTCGCCGACGAGGGCAAGACCTGGGAGGGCGAGGTGGTCTCCGTGGTCTACCCCAACGCCGCCCCGCGCCCCTTCTCCAGCTGCGATGAGCTGCTGGCCATCGTGGAGGGCGCTCCGGCGTAGCTTCCGCACCAGAGCAGAGCGAATGAGCCAGGGGAGGCGGCCCGCAGGTCGCCTCCCCTGGTTTTTGTCTCGCCCTGAAAAAATGCCCATCTTTGCGGTCATGAATGTAATGGTTATGTGATTTTAGGTTGCACAAACAATCAAATTTTCGTACCGAACGCCGAAAAAAGAGGCCTGGGAAGTTTTCGGACTTTTCGTAGGGAAACCGTTACCGATAAGATGGTAATTGGACTATTCCCTTTGGCAGAGGGACGAGTCGCTCTACGCCCGTCTGCAGGCAAACAGCCGGACGTCGAGCACGGCTATTTAATGCGATAGGGGGCGGCGGCTCCGCCCTGAAGCAGGAAAGACCGGTGGTGAAAAAATGAGCGTGTTAAGGCGACTGGCCGATGCCCGAAGCACTGTCGAGGGAAAGACCCTCGCCGTGCTGATGGCGGCGGTGCTGGCGACGTCGATGTGCGGCATGCCAGCATGGGCTGACACCAAGGCGGATGCCTCCGCATCCCCGAAGGCGACGCAGGCTGATGGCGGCCAGGCGGGGAAGGGCTCCGACGCGCCTGCTAACCCCGTCATCTCGCTGAGCCTGGGCAACGGCTACCTCGTCTACGGGGCCGGTCAGATAGTGAAGGCCCCGGCCACCAAGGTGACGGCCGTGGCGGGCAAGGACTTCAAGTTCGTGCCCGAGGCCGACAAGGGCTACAAGGTGGCCTCCGTTTCCTACGCGGGCCTCGACCTGTATCCCACCTCCACCGGCGAGTACGTTATTCCCGCGTCGAAGCTGGTCGACGGCGCTCGGCTGACGCTGGTCACCGAGAAGGTGAGCACCGCCACGAGTGCGCCGAGCACCACCCTGAGCGGCCAGACCAGCGTCCCGGGGCAGAACCCGGGCGCCGCGGTGTCCGAGGCGGTCACGCAGTCGGGCGAGATCACCCAGCAGTTTGCCATGAGCACCTTGGGGGAAGACCCCGAGCCCGAGACTCCCGCCGGCCCCGCTGCTCCGGCTAAGCCGCAGATCATCGACAATGGCGTCGTGAAGATGGAGAAGAACGCCGCCCTCACCCTCAAGTCCGACCGGGGTGACTTCGCCCATGCCTGGACGGTCTCCGACCGGGAGGTCGCCCTCGTGTCCGGCGAGCGTAACGTCGCTATCGTCAACGGCATGGAGCTGGGCGACGCCACCATCACCCACACCTACGCCGAGTACGCTGAAGATGGCGTCAAGTGGCAGACCCGCAGCGAGCAGTGGACGGTGAGCGTCGTCGAGCCGCAGACGCTGGCTGACACCGAGGGCGAGTCTGCCGGCGAGCCGGCGGCTGCCCCCGCGGATTCCGCGGAGGACGCGAAGACGCCAGCCGATGCCTCTTCGGGGGATCCTGCCGAGAAGCCTGCCGCGTCTTCCGCGCCGGAGCAGCCGGCCTCCGAGCCGGCCGAGCAGGACGACCTCGTCGACCCCGGCGAGCCCGATGACGACTTCCCCATGCCGAAAACCTACCGCGTTTTCACGAAGTACTCCTACCACGTGGCCGACGGCGCGGATGCCACCCAGCTGCCTGAGGACATCGAGTCGCAGACCCTGCGCGCCGGCGATACGTACAGCCCCGTTGCCGCTCCCGCCCTGTCGGGCTACGTCACCGACTACCAGCCTGAGCCCATCACGATCGTCGATCGCGACGTGACCGTCAACGTCGTCTATCATCGGGACGCCAACGGCAACGGCACTCCAGACTGCCGCGAGTTCTCCGCTGTCGTCGACATCGCCGGATGGACGTACGGCGAGCATCCGCGCTCTCCGCAGCCGAAGGTCGCCATCTCCTCGCTGAGCGAGGCGGACCAGGACGACTTCGGCAGCGCCAACGTCTCCTACAAGCCCAAGGGTGCCGCCGACGACGCCTGGGTTGAGGATCGTCCGGTCAACGCCGGCGAGTACACGGCCCGCGCCGTCTGGAACACCGAGCGCTTCGGCCAGATCGTGGCTGTGGAAGACTTCACCATCGCTCAGCGCCCGGTCACGCTGACCAGCGCCAGCGAGGAGCGTGCCTACGATGGCACCGAGCTGCGCAACGCCGAGGTGGTCGTCGGCGGCATGGGCTGGGCCAACGGCGAGGGCGCCTCCTTCGAGGTGCAGGGCGCCGTCACCAACGTCGGCAGCGCCGAGAACGTCTTCACCTACGCGCTGAACGAGAACACGCTTGCGGAGAACTACGCCATCTCCACCGTCTTCGGCACGCTGACGGTCACGCAGGTTGCCGCTGAGGATCCCACCCTGATGGTGCACGCTGAGTCCGCCGTCAAGTTCTACGACGGCACGCCGCTCACGGCTGGGTTCTCCCTGGAAAACGGCGTGCTCGCCGAAGGCGACTGGCTGGACGTGACGACGGCCGGCGAGCAGACGGACGCCGGCGCGTCCCCCAACACGATCACGGCCTGGTGCGTGCGCAACGCCGCGGGCGATGATGTGACGGCCAACTACAACATCGCCGTCAGCGAGGCACCTGGCACGCTCACGGTAGAGCCGCGCCCCGTGACCCTGACGAGCGCGAGCGCCTACAAGCTCTACGATGGCCAGCCGCTTACGAACGACGCCGTGACCGTTGGCGGCCGCGGCTGGGTTGAGGGCCAGGGCGCCTCCTTCGAGGTGACCGGCGGCCAGACTGAGATCGGATCGTCCGCGAACACCTTCGACTACACGCTGAACGAGGGCACGAGCGCGAACAACTACGCCATCACGAAGGTGGAGGGAACCCTGACGGTCGGCAATGCCGATGCCGTGCATGAGGTGACCGTTCAGGCCAAGAGCGGCTCGTTCACCTACGATGGAACGACGCAGGCGGTCGAGGGCTTCGAGACCCTGCAGTTCGTCATCGACGGCGCCACCTACGACGTGGAGGGCCTGACGGCCCGCGCGAGCGCCGTGGATGCGGGCGAGTACCCGGTGACCGTTACCGGCACGCCGGTGGTTAAGGACTCCGAGGGCGACGATGTGACCCACCTCTTCAACGTGAAGACGGCCCCCGGCACGCTCTCTATCGCCAAGCGCGGCGTCACGCTGGTCAGCCCCGATGCGGAGAAGGCCTATGACGGCACGCCGCTCGTCAGCCAGACCGTGCAGGTCAAGGGCGATGGCTGGGGCTTCGGCGACGGAGCCACCTACCGCGTGACCGGCAGCCAAACCGCCGTCGGCTCGTCCGCCAACGCCTTCTCCTACACGTTGGACGCCGGCACCAAGGCCGACAACTACCTCATCTCCCAGATCGAGGGCACGCTCACCGTCACTCCCGCTGATGCCGAGCACTCCATCGTGCTCGTGCCCAACACGGGCTCTGCCCTGTACGATGGGGCGGAGCACACGGTGGAGGGCTTCCGCGTCAAGGGCTTCGAGGGCACCAGCTTCGTCGTTGACGGCAAGACCTACACGGTATCGGGCATCACCGTCGGCGCCTCGGGCGTGGACGCCGGAACCTACGAGGCGAAGGCCTCTGGTACGCCGGTCGTGACCAACGCCACGAGCAATGACGTGAGCGCGAGCTTCGCGGTGACCGTCGAGCAGGGTACTGCGCTCGAGATCACCAAGCGCACCATCACGCTGACGAGCCACGATTTCAGCAAGCAGTACGACGGCACGCCGCTCGTAAACACGAATAGCATGGTCAGCGTGGGCGGCGATGGCTGGGCTAACATAACCGAGGGCGCCACGTACTCCTTCACAGGAGCCCAGACGCTCGTGGGCACTTCGGAGAACTTCTTCACCTATGAGCTGAACGCCAGCACCAAGGCGGACAACTACCGCATCATCACGGCGTACGGCAAGCTAACGGTGCTCAACCGCGATGCGAAGTACCAGGCGACCGTGGCCGGCGCCTCCGCCGAGGTGGTCTACGATGGCACTGAGCAGGTGCTGACGGGCTTGGCGGGCGAGCAGGTCTACACGCTGGGCGAGGGCGAGGCCGCCAAGGAGGTCAAGGCGGTTCAGGTGAGCGCTGGTGGCCTCACCTACTATGTTGCCGGCCTTGAGGCGCGCGGCGCGGGCAAGGACGTCATTGCGGGAGGCTATCCTGTCAACGTCACGGGCTCTGCCATCGTCTACGACGCCCAGGGCAACAACGTGACCGACCAGTTCGCCGTAACCACGACGCCCGGCACGCTGACCATCGACAAGCGGCCGCTCACGCTGAGGTCGGCCGATCTCAAGAAGAACTACGACGGCACGGCGCTGACCAACGGCGACGCGAAGCTGGCGGTCGAGGACGGCTGGGCCGCGGGCGAGGGCGCCAGCTACCAGTTCTCGGCGAGCATCACCCGCCCCGGCACCGTGACGAACGACTTCGCCGTCACGCCGAACGGCAACACCAACCTGGACAACTACGACCTGACCATCCAGGCGGGCACGCTTGAGGTGGCGAACCCAGGCGCCCAGACGCTCGAGGTGTTCGGCAAGAGTGCCTCGTTCACCTACGACGGTCAGGCGCATGCGGTGTCTGGCTTCGTCGGCCAGGACGAGAACGGCACCATCACCGTCCGTTGGGGCGGCGAGGACGGGCCGGTCTATCGCATCACGGGCCTGCCGGCAACCGCCTGGTATGCGGAGGCCACGAACGTGGCGCTTGACCAGGACGGCCCCGCGAGCGCCGCAGGCACCATCGCCTACGAGCCTGATCAGGTGGTCGTCTACGATGAGAACGGTGAATGCGTGAACGACCTCATCGTCGTTCGCCCCGTCGCTGGCAAGCTGACCATCGAGCCGCGCCCGATCACCTTCACGTCGGCCAGCGCCGAGAAGCCCTATGACGGCACTCCGCTGACGAGCGACGCCGTGGAGGTCGGCGGCGAGGGCTTTGCCGGCGACGAGGCCGTGGACTTCGAGGTCACCGGCTCCCAGATGCTGGTGGGCACGTCTCCCAACACGTTTGCCTACAAGGCGAAGGACGGCAGCGGGTTCATCGAGAGCAACTACGCCGTCACCAAGGCGGAGGGCTCGCTTACGGTGACGCCTGCCGACGCTGAGTTCGCCGTCGAGCTGACCCGCGGCTCCTCCACCGTCACCTATGACGGCCAGGAGCACGAGGCTCCCGACTTCGAGGGCGAGCGCGGCACCGTGACTGTTCCGGCGAAGGACGGCCAGGACGCCCACGAGGTAGCGGGCATCTGGGCCCAGGCTCAGAACGGCACGCGCTTCCTCGTGAACACCGACGGCTACCAGGCCGGCACCGCCAAGAACGCGGGCACCCACTTCTTTGGCGCCACGGGCGTGGCGGCCGTGTTCGACGAGGCCGGCAACGACGTGAGCGACCAGGTGGCCGTGGTCGTGGGCGGCGGCGCGCTCACCATCGAGAAGCGTCCCGTTACCCTGGCGAGCAACATCGACGCCAAGGTCTATGATGATGAGCCCCTCGTAGGCACGAGCGTGGTGGCCGTGAATGACGCCGAGGGCGAGGGCTGGGCCGAGGGCGAGGAGGGCTCGTACCTCTTCACCAGCTCCCAGACGAATGTCGGCAGCGTCCCCAACCGCTTCGAATGCGTGTCGAACGCCGCTACCGACCTGGCCAACTACGACGTCACCATGGAGAACGGCACCCTGACCGTGGTGCCGCAGAGCATCAACCCCGACGATCCCACCGAGATCAACCCCGACGATCTGACCCAGGCCGTGTACACGGGCGCGACGGTGGAGGCGCCGGCGTCGCCCACCTACAACGGCCAGGCCCAGGAGCTCGTGCCCGTCGTGCGTGCCGCCAACGGCCGCGTGCTGCGCAACGGCTCCGACTTCACCGTGTCCTACGCGAGCGAGCCCGTCAACGTGGGTACCGCCTCCGCCATCGTGAGCGCCTCCGCGCCCAGCAACTACCGTGGCGCGGTAGCCTGCGAGTACGAGATCTTGCCGGCGCCGGTGCGCATCATCGTCAACCCGTCGGCCAAGTTCTTCGGCGATGACGATCCGCAGGGCTATGGCAGCTTTGCCGTCGAGGGCCTCTTCGGCAGCGACACGCTGGGCAACGTGACCCTCAGCCGCATCGGCGATGACGAGGCGGCGGGCACCTACGAGGGCGTCATCGACGCGACGGTCGCCCAGCAGAACGGCAACTACGTCGTGACGGGCGTCGAGCGGGGCTCGTTCACCATCGCGCCCATCGAGGGCAACGCGCTGCTGCTTCAGAACGTGGCCGGCGCCGACGGCTTCACCAAGACCTACGACGGGCGCCCGGCCGTCATCCAGGCCCGCGCGCTGCAGCCGGATTCCGAGATCTGGTTCTCGGCCGACGGCACGCTCGACAACTGGACCACCGACCTGCCTGACTTCGTGAACGCCGGCACGTACCAGGTGTACGTCCAGGCGACCCACAACAACTTCGCGCCCACCCAGCCGGTGCTGGCTACGGTAACCATCAGCCCGGCCATCGCCACCATTGCAGTGGACAACGCCGCTAAGGTGGCCGGCGAGGCCGACCCCGAGTTCACGGGCACCGTCACCGGCCTGGTGGCGGGCGACGCGCTCGAGAAGCTGGCCTATAGCCGCACGGGCGACGATGAGGCCGTGGGCACCTACCCCGACACCCTGACCGCCACCTACTACCCCAACCCGAACTACAGCGTGCGCGTGGTGCCGGGCACCTTCGCCATCACGGCGCCGGCTGCGCCGCTCACGGCGTCTCCCCTGGGCGGCAGCACCCCCACCCCGGGCGTTGCGCCGGACGACGGCCCGCTCGCGACGGTCGCCGGTCTGCTGGCTAGCCCGTTCGAGACGTTCATCGGCAACGACGAGACGCCGCTGGCCGAGACCATCAGCGATGACGACGTGCCGGAGGCCGCTTTCGACCACCCGGTGTGCTGGGTGCACTTCTACACGTTCCTGGGCATCGTGGTGACGCTGATCTACGGGGCTGCCTGCATCGTGCGGCGCCTGCGCGGCGCTCGCGGCGTCGCCGACCTGGAGAACGACCTGACCTCCAGCGGCCGTCGCCCGCAGCGGGCAACCCGTCCCACGACGGCTGCGGATAGGGCGGAGGCCTAGCCGCCGAGTCGGATCGGGCCGCGTTCGGCGGCTATCGACAGAGAGCTGAGAGAGGGGGCGCCTTCCGCACGGGGGCGCCCCCCTCCTTTCGTCGTTGCGGGAGGGTGCGGGGGCGTGCTAAATCCGATAGCGGGGACCAGGGTTTCACGATGGCAACTTGCGCGCACCAAGAAAGGAATAGCGGTCACGAGCGTTCCCGTTGGGAGATGGGCGGTCTGGACGCCGGTTAAAACGTCTACCATGAAGAGGAGAAGCACTCGAAGGAAACGGTTGAGACGTACGTTTCCAAGCGCCGCGGGCGGCACGATCGCAGAAGCTGCGAGCCAGGGAGCCGATGCGCCCCGAGGAAGAGGCATCATGAGAGCCGCAAACTGGACAATTCCCGTTATCGTCACAGCGTCGACGCTGTTCTACGTAGGCGCGTGCTTCTTCATGGGAGCGGGCCTGCTGGTGTCTCCGGCAGGAGTCGTTCTCTCCGTCGTGTGGTGGCTTGCCGTGGTGGCCTGCTGCGTGGCCGTCTTCATCCTCAATCGGCGCCAGTAGCGGATCGGTGCCGGCGGGCTCTTCGGGAGGTCGTGTACGTTACCGGCAGCCGTGCACTTATTACAGGCGATAGCGCCCCGCGACGCCTTCCCTCGCGTGTGCTTCGGCCGTGTGCGGGTATAATAACCTCCAGGATACACGGGGGCTCTGCCTGGTTTTTGAGGGAGTTTCTTGAGCACGCTTCAATATACGGTTCAACGCGTTCTCGGCGCCGTCCTGGTGGCGGCGCTTCTCGTGTCATGCCTGGCTCTGTGCGCCTGCGGCGGGGGCGGCGGCTCTGCCTCCGCGTCTACCGGTCCCGGTGGATCGTCCGCGCCTTCGGATGAGGGATCCGGCGGAGGCGACGACGGGGGAGAGACCTCCGGTCCCGCCTACGTCCCGCCCGATCCCGTGCCGATGTCCAGCTTTGACGCATCTGCCGCCATTACGAGCGCGGGCGGCTCCATCGACGTGTCGTCGGCGAGCAAGGGCTACGTGGGCGCGTCGGCCGTCAACGACAGTCGCCTCAAGTTCCAGGTGGTGCGTGGCGAGCGGAGTTACAACTACGACCTGCCCGGTGATGGCACGCCCATCATCTGCCCCATCAACATGGGGGATGGGGCCTATACCTTCCGCATCATGCAGAACACGAGCGGCTCAAGCTACGTCGAGGTGGCCTCGGCCACGGCGGATGTGAAGCTGGAGAGCGAGTTCGCTCCCTACCTGGTGCCCAACGTATTCTGCAACTACACGCCCTCAAGCGCGGCGGTGACTCAGGCGCGCAGCCTGGTCGCCGGCGCCCAGAACGAGGGCGAGGTCGTGCGGGCGATCTACGACTGGGTGGTGGACACCATCGCCTACGACAAGGCCAAGGCCGCCGAGCTGGCCGACGCCACGGGCTACGTGCCCAACCCGGACTCCACGCTCTCGTCGCGCGAGGGCATCTGCTTCGACTACGCCTCGCTGGCCGCGGCCATGTTCCGCAGCCTGGGGATTCCCTGCCAGATAGTGACGGGCTACGTCTCGCCCGACAACATCTACCACGCGTGGAACATGGTCTACATCGACGGACGCTGGGTATCGGCCCAGATAACCGTGAACCCCGACACGTGGACGCGCGTCGACCTGACCTTCGCGGCAGCGGGGGCGGGCGGCACCATCGGGGACGGAACGACCTATACCGACCGCTACGTCTACTGACGCGCGGCCAGGCGATAACGGAGGGCCCCGCTCGGCGGGGAGGAGAACGAAGGAGCGAAGGAATGAGCAAGTCTTTGCTGGAAAGCAGCGCGCTGAGCGCTTTCTGCGAGAGCACCGCGCTCATGCTGTCGGCGGGCATCCAGACCGACGAGGCCGTGTCGATGCTTTCCGAGAACATGGAGGACAGCGCCTTTAAGCGTGCCTGCGACCGCGTCTACGTCGGGCTCATCAGCGGCGCCACGCTCTCCCAGGCCATGGAGGCCTCGGGGGCGTTCCCGCGTTACGCCGTGGATATGGTGGGCGTCGGCGAGGCGTCGGGCCGTCTGGAGGAGGTGCTGCGCTCGCTTGGCGTCTACTACGACGAGGAGGACCGGCTGTTCGCGAAGATCCGCTCGTCCATTGGGTACCCGGCGGCGCTGCTGTGCCTGATGAGCGTGATCCTGGCGTTCACCGTGGCGGTCATCCTGCCCGTGTTCGTGGGCGTCTACGACAACCTGGCCGGCGGCCTGACCACGGGCTCGTTCAATGCGGTGGCCGTCTCCATCGGCATCGGCTGGGTGGCGCTGGCGGTGACGCTCCTGTGCACCGTGCTGGCACTGGCGGGGGTTATCGCCAGCCGCAGCGAGGGCGGTCGCCAGTCCATCATGCGCCTGTTCGAGAAGATTCCCTTCACGCGCCAGGCCATGTACCAGCTGGCGCTCTCGCGCTTCACGTCGGCGGTGGCCATCTACACGGCCTCGGGCGTGAACACCGACGACGCCATGAAGGAGGCGCTCGCCACCGTCGAGCACGACGCGCTGTACGAGAAGGCTGCCGCGGCCTACGAGGCCATGATCAGCCCCGTCACCGCGAAGAGCCTGGCGCAGGCCATCGGCGACCACGGCGTGTTCGAGCCGGTGTATGCGCGCATGCTCACCATCGGCTCGCGCTCGGGCAGCCTGGATGCGGTGCTCGACCGGCTGTCAGGTACCTTCTTCGACGACGCGGTGGTGCAGATCGACCGTGTGATCGATGCCACGGAGCCGGCCCTGGCCGCCTTCCTCACCGTGGCCGTGGGAGCCACCCTCATCTCGGTCATGCTGCCGCTCATCGGCATCATGGGATCCATCGGGTAGGCTGCCATGTACCACGAGCAGACAACCCGAGACATCAGGCGCAGGCGCCGCCGCCGGATGGTGACCGCGCTGGTCGCATGCCTTTTGGTGGCGGCCGTGGTCGTCGGATTCGGCGCGGTGGGCGCGTCTCTGCGCGAGCAGGGCGCTGCGGCTGTGCGCGACACCGTGCTCGACGCGGCCATGCAGTGCTGCGCCATCGAGGGGGCGTACCCCTCGTCGCTCGATTACCTCGAGCGCGAGTACGGCCTGCGTGTCAACCACGATGACTACGTGATCACCTACGAGGCGTTCGCAGGCAACGTGATGCCCAGCGTGGTGGTGGTGCCGCGATGAGCTACCAAGACCGGCAGGGCGAGCGCGACGTCCAGTTCATGGATGCGGTGCAAGGGGGCCTGACCTCCGCCATCGACCGGGGCGCGGGACGCACGGGCGAGTACGGCCGCGTGTTCACCGCGCTGCTGTTCGCGCTGTTCGTCATCACGTTGCTGCTGGCCATCATGGCCGGCACGCGGGTGTACAGCGCGCTTTCGGACATGCGGAGCCAGACCGATCAGGATCGCCTGGCCATGGGGCTCCTGGTGAACAGCGTGCGCTCGTCTGACGCCATCGACGCGGTGTCGGTGGGCGCAGGCCCCGAGGGGCGCTCGCTTGTGCTGACCGAGCGCCTGGCCAACGGCACCTATGAGACGCGTATCTACCTGTATCGCGGCCAGGTGGTGGAGGAGTACTCCGTCGCCGGCACGCCCTATACGCCCGATAAGGCCACGCCCGTCGTGGCTACGGGCACGTTCGACTTCACCTACTCCCAGGGACTGCTCACCATCGTCACCGACGAGGGGCGGGCAGAAGTGGCCCTGCGCAGCGTGAGGGGAGGTGCGTGAGATGCCTCGGGGATTTGCTGATCGCTCGATGAGGCGCCGCACCGCCGCCGACCGTGCGGTGTGGCCCGGCGCCGCCTTCGTGGTGGAGGCGCTCATCCTGCTCGTGTTCCTCGCCGGCTGCCTGGCGGTGTTCATGCAGCTGTTCGGCGACGCTAACGAGACCGGGCGCCAGAACGTCCAGCTGGAAGAGGCTGTGGAGCTCGCGTCCAACCGCGCCGAGCGCTTCGCCGCCGACCCGCTGGCCGGCATGGGCGAGCCGGGCGAGGGCGGCGCCTACGCGAGCGCCGACGAGACGGATGACGGTCTGACCGTCATCTGCGAGGTCGTGCCCGAGCCGCTGTCCGCCGGCGTGCTGTACCGCGCGAGCATCGCGGTGACCGCCGACGGCGAGGAGGTGTTCAGCCTCGCGACCGCGCGTTACGTGGCGGGCGCCGCGGGCGTGGCAGACGTGCAGGGAGGTGGCGCCAATGGCTAAGAGCCGCGGTTCGGTGCGCATGGGCCCCATCAGCCTGTTCGCGCTCATCATCATCTTGTGCCTGGCTGTCATGGCGGTGCTTGCCGTCACCACGGCCCAGGCGTCTTACACCCTTACCCAGCGCCAGGCCGCTGCGGCTGAAGAGGCCTATGCCGTGGAGACGGCGGGTCAGAGCTTCCTGGGCGGCCTCGATGCCGAGCTGGCTGCCGCGCATGGCGCTGGCGCGACGGGCCCCGGCGCCATGGCGGCCGTCGAGCAGGCGCTCCCGCGCCTGGCCGAGGAGGCGAAGGAGGCGGCGCCGCTGCCGCTGACGGCCAACGCGTCCGCCGTTTCCACCGACCGCGCGGCCAGCCTCGCTGGCATCGTGGGCGTGGGACGCACCGGCGAGGAGCCGGCCGACGCCATCCCCGTGGAGGGCGTGACGCCGCTGCTCGATGACGCGCGCGGCGCCGTGAGCGCATCGTTTGCGACCGACGGCGGGCGTACGCTCGACGTGGTCATCGCCATCCGCGATGACGGCAGCTACGAGATTCTTTCCTGGAAGGCAACGACGGAGTGGAATGAGGAGGGCGCGGGCGAGACCCTATGGTCGGGATCGCCTTCGCTCGGATAGGAGAACCGATGAACCTGCAACAGCTTCTGAAGGACATGGTGGACGCCAAGGCCTCCGACGTCTACGTGATCGCCGGACTGCCCCTGACCTACCAGGTCGGCGGCCGTCAGGTTCGCCTGGGCGATCAGGCGCTCATGCCCGCCGACACCGACGCCCTGGTGCGCGCCATCTATGCCGAGGCCCATCGCTCCATGGAGCCTTTCGACGCGTCGCGCAACCATGACGACGACTTCTCGTTCGCCATTGGCGGCATCGGGCGCTTCCGCGTGAACGTGTTCCGTCAGCGCGGGTCGCTGGCCGCCGTCATCCGTGTCATCCCCTTTACGCTGCCCAATCCGGTTGATTTCAACATCCCCGACGCCGTCATGGACTGCGCCGAGTTCCAGAAGGGCCTCGTGCTGGTGACCGGCCCCGCTGGCGCCGGCAAGTCCACTACGCTGGCATGCATCATCGATCGGCTTAATCATGAACGAAACGGTCATATTATTACGATGGAAGATCCCATCGAGTACGTGCATCGCCATGGCAGCTGCATCGTCACCCAGCGCGAGGTGCCCACTGACGTGGCCACCTACGCCGAGGCGCTGCGCTCGGCCATGCGCGAGTCGCCCGATGTGATCCTGCTCGGCGAGATGCGCGACCAGGAGACCATCGGCACGGCCGTGACCGCCGCCGAGATGGCCCAGCTGCTGTTCTCCACGCTGCACACCACCGGTGCCGCCAACACCGTTGACCGCATTATCGACGCGTTCCCGGCCAATCAGCAGCGCCAGATCCGCATCCAGCTGTCCATGGTGCTCCAGGCCGTGGTCAGCCAGCAGCTCGTGCCCACCGTGGATGGCGGCATGGTGCCGGCCTTCGAGGTGATGATTGCCAACACGGCCATCCGCAACCTCATCCGCGAGGCCAAGACGCATCAGATGGACTCCGTCATCGCCGCTGGCGCCGCCGAGGGCATGCGCACCATGGACCAGAGCCTGTTCGAGCTGGTGGCTTCCGGCCAGGTGGCCCGCGAGACGGCGCTGCAGTGCAGCATCCACCAAGAGGCGCTCGCCAAGCGCCTGGAGGCCGAGGGCTTGTAGGCCCCATCTGCGGAATAAGCAACACTAATAGGGAAGGCGTGGGGTTACCGCGCCTTCCTGCGTTATTGACCCCCCGCAACGGGCGCCTGCGGCAGACACTCCGCCGCGACAGGCCGATCTGGCGCCGCCCCTCCCGCCGGCTGCAGAGCGCCCCGTCCCCGCGGCCGCCCTGCCACGGTTGCCCTGCTGCGGAGCGCCCCGCTCCCGCGGCCGCCCTGCTGTGGGCGATTGCGCCTTTGCGTTCTGCGGGGTATGCCTGTGTCCGAATTGCCGTCAGGCCTTTGTGCTCTCTTTGCCTCTTCTTTTGGCTGTCGCGCCTGGGCCTCTGTGCTCTGTTGCTTCTTGGCCGGTGCGTTGCGCTCGTGTTTGCGAGATTCTTTCGCCGTCCTCGTGCTCGAAATGTTTCACGTGAAACATTTGTTTGCGGCGTTGTTGCCGCACTCTTCTGTGCGGCCAGCGTTTTCGCTAGGCATGTCTTCTGGTCATGGCGTGCTTTGCTTTCCGGCTTTATCTGCGAGCATCTCCGGTGCCGCGCATCCGCGTGCCGCATCTGCCGCGGACTCTCAGGCCATCAAGTTTGCGCCTCTGCTTCCGAGGCGCTTTCTCTCGCCTCATGCACAAGAGGTGTTTCACGTGAAACATTTGTTTGAATTCGCTCATGTGCGTGTCGTTTCTTCGCTTTTTGCTCCCGCTTTGCGGGGCTCCTTCCTTTGGGGGCGCGGGATCCGCACCCCCTGCTCTCTCCCTGCTGCATCTGTGCTTCTTTTTTCGATTTGGGTGCTTCGTGTTGGGCGGTGGGGGAGGGGTGCTGTCTGTGCGGGAATGGGTGTTTCATGTGAAACATCCGTTCCCTCCTTGCGGAATCTATTACTCATAAGGTCATCTTTAGTGACCCAATTCTGGTACAGTTCATCCTCAGGTGGGGTATAACCTAGAGTTAACTCAAACTAAAAGTAAACAATGCGGCAACATATGCACATCGAGACGCTCATCGTTCGGTACGTCGCTTGTATTTAGGAGACGGCGTCGGTACGCTGCTGGTACTGGAGAAATCCAGAAACGTGGCTCTATGGCGGAACGGAGCGCTCACGTCCCCCCGATTCCGCTGACCATGCCATTCTACGATCCTGCGCTACCCGCGCCAGACGCTCGAGATTCTGCGCCTTCCCCGGCGAGTTCACATCGTAGACGTTAGGTTAGGAGGCTGCAGTGCAACTCAAGGCATCAACCGACTACGGACTGCGCGCCGTCTTGTACCTGGCCGAGCAGAGCGGCACGTGCTCGTCTAAGGATATTGCTCACGACATGTCGATCCCCCGCGACTATCTGATCCAGCTGGCCCAGCTGCTCAGGAACGCCGGCATCATCGAGGCGCGCCCGGGCAAGCATGGAGGCTATCGCCTGGCGCGAGACCCAGCCAACATCACGTTGTTGCAGGTCATCGCTGCTATCGACGAGGACACGAAGGACACCACGCGCGCTCGCCGGGAGGATCGCAAGAACGCGGCCATGGTGGGGAATGTGAAGAAGGCGTACGAGCTGGTGCTCGACAGCTACGACGCGTACCTCGACGCCATTACGCTGGAGATGCTGCTCGACTGCGCGAAGGACGCAGATCGCAGCCGCGAGTACCTGGCCGAGCGCCTGAGCGACGAGTCCAAGCGCCTGCTCATCCCCGAAGCCAAGATAGCTTAGCTCGAATCGCGCCGGAGCAAGCGTGTGCCGGAGGGGCGGCGTCTGAAGAGGCGTCGCCCCTGCGTGCGTTGGGGAGCGCGGTGAAGGGCGGGCGGTCGGCTCGGCCGAGCGAATGCGCCCCCGCGCCCCGTCCGAGCGCGCGTCCGTCCCCTCGCCTCGCTTCGCCCGTCGTCCGTCCGCCGCGCCCGCTCCGTTCGGCGCCCGCCGCGCCCTGCGTGCCCCCGCGTCCGCCGCCCGCCGCCTGCGTCGCGTGCGCACCCGGCGCAGGCGGCACTCCCGCGCGCCTGCCGCTTCCGGCACCTGCTCCCAGCGCGCCTCAGGCCAGGCCGAGCAGCTGCATCACGAGCAGCGCCACCGTGAGCGCGGCCACCACGCCGACGGTTGCCCAGACGAGCACCTTCGACACGAGGCGCGAGCGATGCGCGCCCATGATGCGCTTGTCGGCGGCGATGATGGCCATGAACGCCAGTAGCACCGGCAGGATCACGCCGTTGACGAACTGCGCCGTGAGCATCACCGACAGCAGGTTGATGCCGGGGATGAGCACCACGGCGGCGGAGAACCCGATGACGAACGTGAAGATGCTCTTGAAGGTGGGCGCCTCCTTCCATTTGAAGGACACGCCGGCCTCCCATCCGAACGCCTCGCAGATGACGAACGCGGTGGTCAGCGGCAGCACGCACGCCGCCAGAAACGACGCCGCCACCAGGCCGATGGCGAACAGCGCCTCGGCGTACTGCCCGGCGAAGGGCGCGAGCGCGTGGGCCGCGTCGGCTGCGCTGTCGATGGCGATGCCCTGCGGGTGCAGCACCGCGCCAGTGGTGACGATGATGAACCATGCCACCAGGCATGCGGCGATGGTGCCGGACACGGCGTCCACCCGCTGCAGCGGCAGGTCGCGGGGCGTGAGTCCCTTTTCCACCACGTTGGACTGGGTGAAGAACATCATCCACGGCGCGATGGTGGTGCCGATCATGGCGATGACGAGCGCGATGAACGCCGGCTCGCCGTTAACCTGGGGCACCACGGTGTCGTGGAGCGCCTGCCCCCAGTCGGGCTCGGCCAAAAACGCCGCCACGATGTAGGTGACGAACACGAAGGACAGCGCCAGGAACACGTTCTGCACGCGCTTGTACGAGCCTCCCACCACGAGCAGCCACACCGCCAGCGCCGCCACCGGCACCGAAACGTACTTCGACACGCCGAACATCTCCATGCCGCTGGCGATACCCGCGAACTCGGAAAACGTGGTGGCCACGTTGCCGATGAGCAGCGCGAGCATGGCGAGCGCCGTCAGCCGGATGCCGAATCGCTCGCGGATGAGCGCCGCGAATCCCTTGCCCGTGACCGCGCCCATGCGCCCGGCCGTGGTCTCCACCACGGCCAGCAGCACGCACATGATGGGGATGACCCACAGCGTGCCGAACCCGAACTGCGCGCCCGCCGTGGAGTAGGTGGATATGCCGCCCGCGTCGTTGCCGGCCATGGCCGTGACGATGCCCGGTCCCATGGCCGCCAGCACCAGCAGCATCTTGTTGGGTTTCTTCGTCGGCACGTCCCCATCCACCGGGGCGGGGGCCGGGGCCTGAGCCTGAGCCTTCTGTTGCGCCAGGTCGCGCGTGTCCTTCCCGAACTTCATGGGAGCCACCTGCTATCTGGAAAGCCCGTGGAAGCCGGTGGCGTCCAAGATCTGCAGCAGCACGAGGGTGTACAGGCCCAGCACGAGGATGCCGGCCAACGTGCCGCCGAGCACCTTGCCCAAGGTGGCGCGTGTCTTTTCTCCGGACACGTCGTCCTCGATGGCATCCCAGGCGTCATCCACGGTGACGATGCCCAGAAGCGCCCCGCGCTCGTCCACCACGGGCATGGCGGGCAGGTCGTATTTGAAGATGTCGGCCGCCACGTCCTCCTCGGTCTCGGAGGGGGTGGCGGTGATGACGTCGTCGAACATGACATCGCCGATGACGCGGCTGTCCTCGGTGAGCACGAGCGTGCGCAGCGAGAGCACGCCCACCAGCTTGCCGTAGTCGTCGGTGACGTAGACGTAGTGGACGGTGGGGTGGTCCTCATCCAGCTCGCGCAGCACCTCGATGGTCTGGCCGACCGTCTTGTCGCGCTCGACGGAGACGAACTGGGTGGTCATCATGCCGCCGGCCGTGCCGTCCTTGTAGCCGAGCAGGCGGCGAATCTCGGCAGCGTCTTCCACGCCCATGAGGCGCAGCAGCGTCTCGGCCTTCTCGTAGGGCAGGTCGCGCACGATGTCGGCCGCGTCGTCGGGATCCATGTCGCCGATGAGGCGGGCGGCACGTGCGTCGTCCAGGTCGTCGATGAACTCGGCCTGGTACTCGTCCTCCATCTCGGAGATGGCTTCGGTGGCCTGGGCGTCGTCCAGGTGCTCGAACACCGCGGCGCGCTGCTGCGGGTCGAGCTGCTCGAGGATGTCGGCGACGTCGGCGGGGTGCAGCTCGTCTAGGCGCCGGTGCGTCACGGAGAGCTGCACCTCGGAGAGGTCGCGGTCGAGCAGGTCCATGTAGTTCCAGGCGATGATCTGCTCGTCGATCTTGTGGCCGAAGGCGCGACCTGCGGCGACGGCCGCCTTCTCGATCCAAGGATGCAGCCCGCGCAGGATGCCGCGCACGCCCACCTCGGCGCCGAGCAGCCGCAGCTGCGTGCCCGACTGCGAGAGCTTGAGGTCGTTCACGCGCACGACCTTCATTCCCTGCGTGTCCACGATCTGCCGATTGAGCAAGTCGCGGGTCAGCAGCACCTCGTCAGGCTGCAGGTAGCTGAAGCGGATGTCGTGGGCGGGCACTGCCAGCGTGATGCCGTCCTCGTCGAAGAGGTCGACGTACTTGCGCCAGGAGATCATGAACGGCACCTTCCCCGGCCCCTGGAAGGCCAGGCTGGTGATACGCGGAAAGACCTCGCCCGTGGATATGGCCAGGTCGGATATGGTGCCGATCTTCTCGCCCGTGGAATCGATCACGGGCTTGCCCAGCATTTGCGATAGGTAGAGCATAGGCATATCCCTTACGTCGTCGCGCATCGACGCGTCCGCGAAGACAAGGCGGCGGCCGCATGCCAGAGACGCGGCGGGCCGGGTATCAGATTGCGAGCGGGCGCGGGTTCGATGCGTCACAGCCGTCTTCCGGCTGCCGACGCAGGGAGGGGAGCCGGAAGGTTACATACTGTGAGGTTTCGATTTTCGAACCTTCAAGTACGTTCCTTTCCCTAGACAACAAAAAACCGCACGTGCTGTTGCCAGTCGTTGCGGATCTGAGATGCTGAAATGGTGCGCCGTGAGGGATTCGAACCCCCGACGTACTGATTCGTAGTCAGTCCCTCTATCCAGCTGAGGTAACGGCGCACATCGAAACAGCGAAGCCTATTTAACCATGGCCTCCTGGGGCTGTCAATCAGAATTTTCCGAAACACGGAAAGTTTTGCATCCTGTAAGAAAGCGCCTTCGCGGGCGGGTCGGGCGCCCTGGGTTTCTCCGGCCTTGTCTCGCCCCTGGCCGGCCTCACGGCCGCGCTCGTTTGCCGAAGACGGCGCGATGCGGAGGGATCGCACCTGGCGGCACACGCTATCATAGGCGCAAAACGAGAAGGGAACCTGCATGAACGCGGACAAGCCGACCCACCTAGCCAGCCCTCAGTCGCCCGAGGTCGGCCGCCCTGCGGCCTATGACCCCTCGCTTGACGTGGACACGCGCGCCTTCGACGCGAGCGTCACCGCGGACGAGGTGATCCCCCTCGACGAGGAGGAGACCCGTAAGGTCGCGTTGTTCGACAAGTTCCACAGCGTGAACGACATTCCCCCGGAGCAGTACGCGCGCTACGACGTGAAGCGCGGCCTGCGCAACGCCGATGGCACGGGCGTCATCGTGGGCATGACCAACATCTCCAACGTCCACGGCTACACGGTGGCCGACGACGGCCGCAAGATAGCTGACGACGGCTCGTTGCGCCTGCGCGGCTACGAGCTCTACGACCTGCTGGGCGACCTCTCGCCCGAGCGCCGCTTCGCCTACGAGGAGGTGGCCTACCTGCTGCTGATGGGCGAGCTGCCCACGCAGGATCAGCTCGACCGGTTCGTGGAGGTCATCGACTCCCAGCGCGAGCTGCCCGACGGCTTCACCGCGTCCATGCTCATGCGTCATACGCCGCCCGACATTATGAACGTGCTGGCCCGCTCGGTGCTCCAGCTCTACGCCTACGACGATTTCGCCGAGGATCGCTCGCCCGAGCACGAGATCCACACGGCGCTCTCGCTGCTCTCGCGCCTGCCGCGCATCATGGTGCTCACCTACTACTCCAAGCGCGCTCGCTACGACCACGAGTCCATGATCATGCACCGCTTCATCCCCGGGCAGTCCACGGCCGAGACCATCCTCTCCATGCTGCGCCCCGACCGCCAGTTCACGGCGGAGGAGGCGCGCATGCTCGACATCATGCTGTGCCTGCATGCTGAGCACGGCGGCGGCAACAACTCGACGTTCACCGCGCGCGTGCTGACCTCGTCGGACACCGACCCGTACTCCACCTACGCCGGCGCCATCGGGTCGCTCAAGGGCCACCGCCACGGCGGGGCCAACCACCAGGTGCTGGGGATGCAGGGCGAGATCAAGGCCGCCGTATCCGACTGGGAGAACGACGACGAGGTGGCGGACTACCTGGCGCGCATCGTCAACAAGCAGGCCTACGACAAGACAGGCCTGGTCTACGGCATGGGGCATGCGGTGTACACGCTGTCCGACCCGCGCGCGGTCATCTGCAAGCGCTTCGCCGAGGAGCTTGCCCGCGGCACCGAGTTCGAGGCGGAGTTCAACCTGCTGCAGTCCATCGAGCGCCTGGCCCCCGAGGTCATCCTGCGCGAGAAGGGCACCAAGAAGGACATGTGCGCCAATGTGGACATGTACTCGGGCTTCGTGTACTCGATGATGGGCATTCCGCAAGACCTGTTCACACCGCTGTTCGCCTGCGCGCGTCTGGCCGGCTGGGCCGCGCACCGCTTCGAGGAGATCGGCTCGGGCAAGCGCATCATTCGTCCGGCCTACAAGATCGCCCGCCCGGGCCGCCGCGCGTACCTCCCTATCGCCGAGCGCTAGGCGCGGTGCGCGCGGGGCGCGGGCGACGCCGCGCGGGGTGAGGCGGGCTGGGATGCGGCTGCGGGGTCGGCAGCGGGCGCAGGTGCGCAGGAGCCACGAGTGCGTGGTGGCGGCGCGTTCGAGTCTCGCGGTGCGTGAGGCGGGGACCTGTGGCGCGTGGAGCGAGGCGCCGATGCCACTTTTTCGCCCCGCAATGGCACTAATCGGCAGTTTGGTACGCTTTGCGCGACCCCAGACGCCGCCCTGCGCTTGGCCTTACAGCAAAACCCCAGGTCGCGATTGGGCGACGCTGCCGGAGACGCTGGTTTTGGCCCTAAGCACCGTACCAAACCGCCGATTAGTGCCATCGAAGAGCTGTTTGCTGGATGTGAGGCTCCTCGACGGGTCTCATCCCGGCATCTAAGCCGGTTGAAAGCGCGGAAAGTGCGCCATCGGCGCGCTTTCCCCACGCGCTTCCGCCTCATCGGTTCGAACCCTGCCGCCTGCAGGCTGCAACTCTCTCAAACATGAAAAGAGCCCCATTGCAGGGGCTCGTCGCGTTCTGGCGGAGGCGGTAGGATTTGAACCCACGGTACCTTGCGGCACAACAGTTTTCAAGACTGCCGCCTTCAACCACTCGGCCACGCCTCCAGTAAGCGATGATCGGCGCGCAGCCGGCTCATCTGCGGGTAAGGATACCATAGTTTCGCGTCGCAGCCGGTCGCCGGAGCGGGCGCTTCTCCTATAATGGCCGTCATGACTGACGAAGACTACATGCAGCTGGCGCTTGCGGAGGCGCGCGCCGCCGCGGCCATGGGCGAGGTGCCCATCGGCGCGGTGGTGGTATACCAGCCCATCGACCGCGGCACGCGTCGCCCTCTGGCCGAGCCGCAGGTCATCGCCTGCGCGCACAACCGGCGCGAGACCGACCGCGACCCGGCGGGCCATGCGGAGTTCCTGGCCCTGAAGGAGGCCGCCCGCGTCCTGGATGCGTGGCGCCTGACCGACTGCACGGTCTACGTCACGCTGGAGCCCTGCATCATGTGCGCGGGGCTCATGCACCAGGCGCGCGTAAGCCGCTGCGTCTACGGCGCGTCCGACCAGAAAGCCGGCGCCCTGGGCACGCTGTACGCAGTGCACGAGGACGAGCGCCTCAACCACCAGTTTTCGGTGACCCCGGGCGTTTGCCGGGAAGAGTGCGCCGGGCTGCTGAAGGAGTTCTTCGCGAGCAGGAGAAAAAGATGAGCGACAAGCCCCTGACCGTCGACATGCTGGGCGCGGCCCGTGACGCGCAGTGGAGCGCGCTCGCGTTCATGGGGCCGGGGAGCGTGCGGGCGATGGCGCCGGCCAAGGTGAACCTCTTCCTGGGAGTGGGTGAGCGCCGCGCCGATGGTCGCCATGAGGTGCTCACCGTCATGCACGCCCTCGCGCTCCACGACACGCTGCACGTGCAGGTTCGTCCGGCCGATCAGGCGCCGGACGGGGATGACCTGCCGTCCCATGCGGCTGTCGGCGGGCCGGCGTGCAACCTGCGCGTCACCGTGGACGTGACCGACAAGGGCGCTGGCGGCGTGCCGGACATTCCCGCGTGCGAGAACATCGTGTTTCGTGCGGCCGACCTGCTGGCCCGCGCCCTGGGCCAGGACGCGCCGTGCGCCATCGACGTCCGGCTGGAGAAGGCCATTCCGCATCAGGCGGGGCTTGGCGGCGGGTCGTCCGATGCGGCGGCCATGCTCCTGGCCCTCGCCCGCGCCTGGGGCCTTGCCGCCGACGATGGGCGGTTGGAGGAGGCGGCCGCCGCGCTCGGCGCCGACGTGGCCTTCTTCCTGCACGGCGGCTGCGCGCTGCTCGACGGCGCCGGCGAGCGGTTCGTGCGTCAGCTCGCGCCGTTGCGCCAGGCCGTGCTGCTCGTGAAGCCGCTGGCGGGCGTGTCTACCGCCGCGGCCTATGAGGCCTTCGACGCCGACCCCGCGTCGGTTCCCCCCGAGCTGCTGCAGGTTGCGCGCGACGCGCAGGACGCGGCGGAGATCCCCCTGGTCAATAACTTGGAGGGGGCTGCCGACGTGCTCGAGCCGGCTCTGGCCGAGGTGCGCGCCTGGGCGCTCGCCCAGCCGGGCGCGCGCGACGCGCTGCTCTGCGGCAGCGGTGCGGCTACCTTCGTGGTGATGGAGGACTTCGACGCCGCCTGTCGCGCCGCGGCCGAGGCGAAGCGCCGCGGCTGGTGGGCGCGCGCCACCAGCTTCGCTGGCACGCGTGCCGCGGCGCTGCCCGCATAGCGCGTTCGGCTGGGCGGGCGCCCCCCCCCGGCGCGGCGCCCGGCGCCCCGCCCCGCCGCCCGGCCGCCCGACCCGTGCCGCACGGTTCCGCCGTTCGTCCCCTCGCGCGGGCGGCTCGATCGCTCGTTCCGCCCGAAGTCCGGTGCGCATCGTGCGATCGTCAACATTTTGAGAACTACGGCCGTCCGATCCGCCCATCAGCGGTAGACTGGCGGAAGTCGAGATGGAGGAGAAGCCATGGTAGTGGGAATCATCGTCGCCGTCGTCATCATCGTCATTCTGGTGGTGGTGATCGGGCTCTACAACAACCTGGTCAAGCTGCGCAACCGCGTGGACAACGCCTGGGCGCAGATTGACGTGCAGCTGCAGCGCCGTCAGGATCTCATCCCCAACCTGGTGGAGACGGTGAAGGGCTATGCCGGCCACGAGAGCGGCACCCTCCAAGCGGTCACCGAGGCCCGCGCCGCGGTGGCGCGCGCCACTACCCCGCAGGACAAGATGCAGGCGGAAGGCGCGCTGACGAGCGCGCTGCGCGGCCTGTTCGCCGTGGCCGAGGCCTACCCCGAGCTCAAGGCGAACGCCAACTTCCAGCAGCTTCAGGCGCAGCTTGCCGAGACCGAGGACAAGATCAGCTACATGCGCCAGAGCTACAACGACACGGTGATGAACTACAACACCGCCATCCAGACCTTCCCCGCCGTGCTGCTGGCCGGTGCGCTGGGCTTCACGGCGCGGCCGAGCTTTGACGCGGACGCCGGTGCCGAGGTGGCGCCGAAGGTGCAGTTCTAGCGCCAGAGACGAGAAGGCGGAAGGCGCGCCCTGAGGCGGCATGCCCCCCCTGTGAGGGCGCGGGCTCGCCTGGCGGGGCGGCGCGACAGCAAGAAGGCGAGGTGGAACCATGGGTTTGGTAGCGCGGCTCTCGCGGGTGATTCCGCTCGTCATTGCGCTTGCGGCCATTGCCGCGGTCATCTACCTGGTGGTCACCTACCGCCATTCGCCGGCGCGCGCCAAGGAGGTGCTCATCCGCGTGTTCACGTGGATCACCGGCGTGCTCTCCGTGTTCTTCGGGCTGGTGACCCTCTACGCGCTGGCCGAGGCCAACGCCGGCGTGCTCGACTTAGGCGCAAGCTTCCTGGTGGTCGCCCTCATCGGCTTGGCCATCACCCGCTGGTGCAACCACCTCTTCCTCAAGCACCACCCCAGTTACAAGAGGAAGCCCGTGAAGGCCGCCGTCAAGCGCCGTTGGCCCTGGCAGCGATAGGGGAGGCTCGAATCCCCGCGGGGGCTCAGGCGGCTTCCGGCAACGAAAAGACCCCCGTCTCCGGGGGTCTGTCAGAGCTGGCGGAGAAGCGGGGATTCCCGCGCCCGCCTTCGGCGAGCGCTCAGCCCCTCCCTCGCAAGCTCGGTCGGACGAAACGCTAAAAACGCGCCACCGGCGCGTTTTCCTCACGCGTTTCCACCTCATCGGTTCGAATCCCCGCTGCGCTTGATCGCCTTCTGGTAGCAAAAAGCCCTCCGGTCAGGAGGGCTGTTCTAGGCTGGCGGAGAAGCGGGGATTCGAACCCCGGAAGCCCTTGTGGGGCTTACTCACTTAGCAGGCGAGCACCTTCGGCCTCTCGGTCACTTCTCCAATAGCAAGAATGAATCATACCCGACTTGGACGCCCCGCGCAACGGCGTTTTCCGCACTTCCGCGGGCTTTCCGGGCGTACAGTATAATGAGAGGAATCCCTGCCAGACCGGGGTCGTCCGCTGCCCGCGCGTCGTCGCGTCGCGCGCTGTTCGGCCCTACGCGAAGGAGGCTTCCGTGCCCTCACGTTCCTTGGCCCGCCCATGCGCCCGTCGCCCGCTCGCGCTGTTCGCAGCCGCCCCGCTGCTGGTCGTCGCGGTGCTGCTCAGCATCCTGCCCGCTTCGCTTTCGCCGCTGGGGGCCACGCAGGCCCTGGCCAAGTCCTACGAGTGTCCGCGCGTGGACACCACGGCGCAGGTGCAGACCGACGGCTCGCTGCACGTGGTGGAGCAGCGCACCTTCGCCTTCGACGGGTCGTTCACTGCGGTGTGGTGGACCTTCGAGGACTTGCCGAGCAACGCGCAGGTGCAGGTCAACGGTATGCGCATGGCTCCGGTGGATGATGCGGGCAACGTGGTGGGCGACTGGGTGCCGCTTCAGCGGGTCACCTTCCAGCTGGCGTGGCGCGAGGCCGGCGGCCCTGGCGTGGACGCGTGGTCCTTCGACGAGCCGCAAGACACCGTGTACGCGTTCTTCAACGTGGAAGATGCCACGATGATCTTCGAGCTGGACTACACCGTGGTCAACGGCGTGCAGGCCTACGAGGACGTGGCCGAGGTGTACTGGAAGTATGTTCCCGAGGGCTGGGCGGTGGACTCCCGCAACGTAAACATGACCGTCGAGCTGCCGCTGCCGGCCGATGCGGCGGTGAGCGCTCCGGCTAACGATTCCGGGAGCTGGGCCGAGGGCGAGAGTCCTCGCGCCGGCGCTGGCGAGGTGCGTGCGTGGGGCCACGGGCCGCTCGACGGCACGGTAACGGTGAGGGCCGACGGCACGGTGACCTACGAGGTGCCGCTCGTACGCGCGGGCCAGTACGCCGAGGCGCGCGTGGTGTTTCCCGTCGAGTGGCTCACCAACCTCAGCCCGGAGGCGCGCAGGGCCCATCAGGGCACCTTCCGCCTGGAGACCGTGCTCTCCCAGGAGCAGTCGTGGGCCGACCAGGCCAACGCCCAGCGTGCGTGGTCGCTGCTGTTCATCGTGGGGATCGCGCTGGTTTGCGTGGCGATGCTGGCGGTGGCGATACTGCTGTTCCTGCGATTCGGCCGCGAGTATAAGCCCGACTTCACCGACGAGTACTGGCGCGACGTGCCCAAGCGCGGCATGCAGCCGGCCGTGATCGGCCGCCTGTGGCGTTGGAACCGCGAGAGCCACGACGACTTCACGGCCACCCTCATGCACCTGGCCCATGTGGGCGCGGTGCGCATCGACAAGGGGAGCTATGCCGACCCCAAGGGGCGGATGGTGGATGACTACTACCTGACCATCGACTACGCCATAGCCGACGCCCGGACCGATCCGGTGGAGAAGGCCACGTTGGCGCTGCTGTTCCGCCGCATCGCCGAGGGCCGTCCCTCGGTGTGGCTGGGCTCCATCCGCGAGTACGGCCGCAAGCATCCGGAGGAGTTCCTTGCCGCCATGAAGTCGTGGCAGGCCACGCTCGAGACCGAGGTGTACGCCCGCCACTTCTTCGAGAAGCCGGGTCGACGCATCGGCGCTGCCATGGGCGTCGTCGCGTTTCTCTCCCTGGGAGCCGGGCTTTTCCTAGGGGTGACCATGGAGAACTTCATTCCCCCGATCTTGCTGATCCCCACGGGCATCGCGCTGCTGGTCATCGCCAACTACATGCCGCGCCGCACTCGCGTCGGCAACGATCTGACGGCACGCTGCAAGGCCCTACGCAACTGGCTGCGCGACTTCTCCAACCTGGACGAGCGCCCGCCGACGGACGTGAAGGTGTGGGGTGAGTTCATGGTGTACGCCTACCTGTTTGGCGTGGCCGAGCGCGTTATGAGGGAGCTGCGCGAGACGGTGCCGGAGGTGCTCGAGGTGGACGACGGCGCTTCTGCCCCCCATTATGTGCCGTGGTATGTGTGGTACGCGCCGGGCCGCGGCGTGGGAGGCGCGCCCATGCCGAGCGTGTCTGACCTGATGAGGACGTCAGTGGCGAACACGGTGTCGACGGCGCAGGCCGCTGTGTCGGCTGCGAGCGGCGGCTCGAGCAGCGGTGGCGGGTTCGGCGGGGGCTTCTCCGGCGGCGGAGGCGGCGGGTTCGGCGGAGGCGGCGGCGCTCGCTAGCGGTTGTGGGGATCGCCGGGGCCGGCTCGCGGCTTCGGCGGCCCAGTGTGTGGGGCGGCCCGCGGCAGTCGGGGCCGCCCCGCCCAGCCCCCCGGTCCCGGCACCTGGCAGTCGCCTCCGCCCCCCCCGGTCCCGGCCCCGCCCGGCCCGCGGCAGTCGATCCTGCCCGGCTTCCGGCAGTCGGCCCCGCTCAGTCCCGGCATCCGGCAGTTGCCCCCCCCCTTCGCCTGGCTCCCGCCCGCCCCGGTTCCCGCCCCCCCGCCTGCCCAGCTCCCTCCCAGCTCCGCCCAGTCCCCGGCGCCCTCCACCCGGCTCCCACCCAGCACCTCCAAACCGCCCGCCAGGTCGTTTCCCCGTTGGCGATTGCGTCCGCGTGCCTCCTAGCGCCTCCCGAACCTTCGCTTCTCGCGCGCGATTTGCAAATTCGCACGGTTTTGCACTGAGATACCGCGCGAATCCCGCGCTACCGCGACATGGCGACTTTATCGACCTGGGCAAACGTAAACCCGCCTGCGCATCTGTCCCCGAGAAAGCCGCTCGCGCAGTGCAAAACCGTTCAAATTTGCAAGTTGTGGCCGCGTTTCGCCAGGCCGACTATAATGCTGCTCCGTGACTGCTCTGCGTAACATACCGCCAGCCGCCTACAAGCTGCTGATCGTGCTGGCCACCGTCATATGGGGGCTCAGCTTCGTGGTGATGAAGGACGCGGTGGACGTGATGGAGCCCGCATGGCTCATCGGCGTGCGCTTCCTCATCACGGCGGCGTTGCTTACCGTGGTGCTGTGGCGTCGCGTGCGTCCGGCGCTCACCCGCGAGCAGCTGCGGCGCGGCGCGGTGCTGGGACTGCTGATGTTTCTGGCCTACTGGACGCAGACCATCGGCCTGGCTTTCACCACGCCGGGCAAGAACGCCTTTCTCACGGCCACCTACTGCGTGATGGTGCCGTTCATGTTCTGGGCGGTGGCCGGCAAGCGGCCCACCGTGTTCAACCTGATGGCAGCTGTGCTGTGCGTGGCGGGCATGGGGCTCGTGTCGCTGGCGCCCGGCACGCAGGCCGTGGAGTTCGGCGACGTGATGACCCTTGTGTGCGCTGTGTTCTTCGGACTGCACATCGTGTTCGTGAGCAAGTACGCGCAGGGATGCGATGTGCTGCCCATCACCGTGTTCCAGTTCTGGACGATGGGGCTGTGCGGCGTGGTTATCGGCGCCCTTACCGAGGAGCTGCCGAATGCGGCCGCGGTGAGCCCCGAGTTCCTGTTTAACATGGCGTACCTGATCGTGCTCGCGTCGTGCGTGGCGCTCGTCATCCAAAACGTGGCGCTGGCCCATGTGCCGCCGGCCCAGGCGTCGCTGCTGCTGTCGCTCGAGGCCGTGTTCGGCGTGGCGTTTTCGGTGCTGCTCTATGGCGAGGCGCTCACGATGCGCCTGGTGGCGGGCTTTGGGCTCATCTTCGCGGCCATCGTGCTGAGCGAGGTGTTCCCGCTGCGCCCCCGTGGTCAACAAGCCGGAGACATCCCGGCCCCTGCGCCTGCCGCCGACTTGCTGGTGGGCGACAATGGGGCCTCCGGTGAGCTGGAGGAAGTTCTTGACGGAAGGAGCTGAGATGAGGGAGAAAATCGAGGAAGCCGGGCGCGACAACGTCGTCCTGATCGGGATGCCCGGCGCGGGGAAGTCGACGCTGGGGATCGTGCTGGCCAAGATCATGAACTACCGCTTCGTCGATGCCGACCTGCTTATTCAGAACCAGTGTGACAAGACGCTCCAGAAGCTGCTCGACGCCTGCGGACCCGATGGGTTTATCGAGGTAGAGAATCAGGTGCTCTCCGATTTGGAGTGCGAGCGCACCATCGTGTCCACGGGCGGATCGGCGGTGTACTCTGACGCGGCCATGGAGCACCTTGGGCAGATCGGTCGCATCGTGTACCTCCAGATCAGCTACGACGAGCTGAAGAACCGCCTGTCTGACCTGCAGGAACGTGGCGTGGTGCTGAAGGGCGGCATCTCCATGAGCCTGCGCGACCTCTACGATGAGCGCAAGCCGCTCTACGAGCGCTATGCCGACATCGTGGTGGACGTGAACGATCTGAGCATCACCGCGGCGGCCCGCAAGGTGGCTGCAGCGCTGGCCTAGCGGGCGGTGCGTGAGGCGGGCCGGAGGTGGGATTTCCTGAGGAGGCCTCGCGCCGCACGCTGCGCCGCAACAGCCTCCGCTGCCTTCCGGTCGTGCCGGAGCAAGCGCAGAACGCGAGAAAGGCGGGACGTCCCAGCGCGGGCGCCCCGCCTTTCTCATGCGGGACGGGGGCGGCCGACAGGCGCCCCCGCGTCTTCGGGTGAGACGCCGCTACAGCGACGGCTCCAGCTCCAGATCGTCGTCGAGGCCGGCGGGCACCGGAGCGGCGGGATCCTTGGGGGCCTTCCAGTCGGCCGCGTCGTCGGGGCGCGGTGCCATGGCGCTCTCCACGCCGTTGGCGGCCTTCAGGCGCGCGAAGTAGCTGCGGGTCTCCTTGGCCACCACGCCGGACAGCGCTACCAGCGCCACCATGTTGGGCAGGGCCATCAGGCCGTTGAAGATGTCGGCGATGGTCCACACGGCGCTCACGGTCATGTAGGGGCCGATGAACACGGCGGCGATGTAGAGCCAGCGGTACGCCTTCACGGCCTTCATGTTGCCGTTGCTGAAGTACTCAAGGCAGCGCTCGCCGTAGTAGTCCCAGCCGAGGATGGTGGTGAACCCGAACAGCACCAGGCACGCCATCAGGACGAAGGCCGTGGCCTCGCTCGGCAAAAACGGCAGGCCCGCTTGGAATGCGGCGGTGGTGACGGCCGCGCCCTCGAGCCCCGGCAGGTTGTAGGCGCCGGTCATGACGATGGCCAGGCCCGTCATAGAGCACACCACGATGGTGTCGAGGAAGGTGCCGGTCATGGACACGAGACCCTGACGCACCGGCTCCTTGGTCTGGGCGGCCGCAGCGGCGATGGGGGCCGAGCCCAGGCCGGCCTCGTTGGAGAAGATGCCGCGGGCGATGCCCTTCTGCATGGCGATGATGATGGCGCCGAGCATGCCGCCGGCCGCCGCCTGCAGGCCGAACGCACTCTGCACGATGGTCACGAGCGCTGCGGGCAGCATCTGGATGTTGGCGATGATGAGCACGAGCGAGAAGCCCACGTACACCACCACCATGGCGGGGATGACGCGCTCGGACACGCTGGCGATGCGGCGCAGGCCGCCGACGACCACCAGGCCCACCAGCACGGCCAGAATGAGCGACGCCACCACGGTGGCGATGGAGTAGTCCATGCCGAACAGCGAGAAGGCGATGGCGGACTTGTCCGGGTCAAAGAAGCCGGTAATGGCGCCGGATATGGAGTTGACCTGCGTGAACGTTCCGATGCCGAACAGGCCGACGCACATGCCGAAGAAGGCGAAGATCTTGGCGAGCCAGCGCCAGTTGGGCCCCATGCCACGCTCGATGTAGTAGAACGGGCCGCCGAGCACGTGGCCGTCCTCGCGGATGGAGCGGTACTTCACGGCAAGCAGGCCCTCGGAGAACTTGGTGGCCATGCCGAACAGCGCCGCGAGCCACATCCAGAACAGGGCGCCCGGGCCGCCGGCCACGATGGCGGTGGCCACGCCCACGATGTTGCCCGTGCCGATGGTGGCCGAGAGCGCGGTGCACAGAGCGCCGAAGCTGGTGACCTCGCCCTTGCCGTCGTCCTCGTTCTTGATCATGTAGCGCAGCGCACGCGGCAGCTGGCTGAACTGCAGGCCCTTGAGGCGCACGGTCAGCAGCAGGCCGCCGAAGAGGATGAGCACCATGAGGGGCACGCCCCAGATGAAGTCATCGATGATGCCCAGTACGTTGTTGATGGGCTCGAACACGTCGTCCACGAAAATCCTCCTTCTCTTGTGGGCGATGTCCGCCGAAGAAGGAGGCTCTGGAGAAGCACGCTATGCGGGGCAAGGAAAGATGAGCGCGAAGATAAGCGCCCTCTGTCCTTTTGCCTGAGAGTTTCAGCGCGGCCGCGTGGCAGCGCCTTGCACCTTCGGCACCCGTATTCGGGATTCTCCAGAGGCCCCTCCGCGCCCTGTCTCCGTGGATTCAGAGCGTTTCAGCGGGGTACGCTATGTGATTGCGTTGCAAATTATAGGCAGGGCGGTCGGCTTGTCAATGGAAGGCTGGGGCGAAATGGTAGAATCGGGGTCGTCGGCGCAGCGGACGGCCCCGAGCAGCTCCCCGCCGACCTCAAAGCGCGCCCCTGTAGCTCAGCGGATAGAGCGTCGGTTTCCTAAACCGTGCGTCGGAGGTTCGAGTCCTCTCAGGGGCGCCAGTTTCTAGGCCGTCTTCCTCAAGCTCTCCTTTTTGTCATGCATTCGTTACCTGTGGTCGGTCGTTCGTGTCCGGTGGCGCTTGCACGGTATTGTCGTGCCAGAGGGTCGTTATTAGTATGTAAACCGTATATTTACGTTTTTTGATGGAGAACTATCCGCTTTGGGCAATCTGCTCCGCCGTTCTGGAAGGGGCAGGGGCGGTAGTGGCCATGGTCGCGCGGCGTTTGGCGAGAAACGCGGGCGCGACCCGTAACGTTGTTGCGTCACCCCCCCGGCGCTCGTCGTCGGGAGAGAGCCATGGGGCTTGTGCGCACGGTCGGGAGGATGGCCGAGCGTCGCAGTGCCCGAAGAGGATGTTCTGCCAGTTGAGGAACGGTCGCTTTGCGACTGGTCTGATAACGAGGGAGGATGGCCATGGGTGGCTCGAACCAGAAGCCGGCGCAGCCAAGCACGCCGAAGAACCACACCTGGGGAAAGAAGCGCGTCCAGCTCATCGTGGGCGGCGTCGCCGTATGCGCGGCCCTGTCCCTGAGCGGCATCGCCTTTGCGGCGGCGGGCGGCGGATCGTCCGTCACCTGGGACGCGATGGAGAAGGAGCAGCCCCCGGTTCCCATCGAGCAGGCGGAAGCCCCGAAGGCCGAGGCAGACGCGCTGCCCGTCACGGGCGCGGCGGACAAGAAGGACGCGCAGGAGCAGCCGAAGGCCGAGGCTCCGGCTGAGGACAAGAAGCCGGCCGACGAGGTTGCGGCTTCGGTCAGCAACCCCGTGGGGGATGGAAAAAACACCACGGAGCAGGGCTCGCGCGGTTCGAATGAGCCGGCCGGAGCTGACGTGAAGGGCGGCGCGGACGGCAAGGAGCCGGCCGACGCGGCGAGCGACCCCCAGGGCGACGCGCAGGCCGAGCCTGCCCCTGAGGCTCCGGCCGCGGAAGACCCGACGGCCCAGGCTGCCGAGGCGGCTCCCGCGAAGGCCGTCGTGAAGCTCTCCGTGGAGCCGGCCGACCAGGGCGCCGTTGCCTACGCGGGAGCGACGTACCGCGACGGCGATTCCATCGAGGCCGAGGCTCCGGCCGACTTCGCCCTGACCGTGAGCCCTGCCGAGGGGTACGAGGTCGAGTCCGTCACCGTTATCCGCACGGCCGTCCCGCTTGAGGGCACAGACGCCCCGGCCGCTGCCCCCGGTGCCGGCCAGGCTGCCCCTCTCGAGGCCGATGCCGCGGGCGCCTACGTGGTGAGCGCCGACGCGCAGGCCGCCACCTACCAGGTGTCGGTGACTCTCAAGGACGCGCGCATCAACAGCTGGGAGAACCTCAAGGCCGCGCTCGAGCGGGGCGGGGATGTCAGGCTTGACGACGACATCGAGGCCGAGGGGCCGCTGACCATCACCGCTAACACGACGCTTGACCTGGCGGGTCATAACCTCACGCTTCCGGACGGCGAGGCGAGCGCGGTGAACGGCGGCGCGCTCATTACCGTGCAGAGTGGCATCGCTTTCACCCTTACCGACTCCACGGCGGCGGCTCCGCTCAAGTCCCAGTGCCGAGGCGAGGAGCGTGGCGTGCTGGCCTCGGCGGCGGGCAAGCTGGCCTCCTATGACGAGACCAGCCATGAGCTCACCTACTATGTGACCACCACTAAGACCAACCGCAGCGCCGGCACCACGGCCGAGACGCGTCACGAGGAGCACCTGGATCTGAAAGCTGCCGGCGGCGCCATTGAGGCCTCCGGCATCAATGCCCTCGTCGCCGTGGAGGACGACTCCACGTTTACCATGAGCGGCGGCCGCCTGACCAACGCCGGGGGCGCCCACGCCATCAAGGCCGGTAACGCCACGGTGACCCTGGCTGGCAACGCCGTCATCGCCGGCAGCGGCAGCGCATCCGCCGCGGGCGAGGACGCCAACGGCGCCGGCATCTACCAGGCCGGTGGCACGCTGACTGTGGGCGGCAACGCCGCCATCGCCGCTAACGTGGCCGCCAACAACGGCGGCGGCGTGTACCTGGCTGATGGCAAGGCGACCATCGGCGGCAATGCCGTGGTGGCCGGCAACAAGGCGTCCGAGGACGCGGCGGAGACGGACGGCTCCAACGAGCATCCGGACACGTACAACGGCGGCGGCATCTACGTGGCCAAGGCCGCGTCGCTCACGGTGAGCGAGAACGCCGTCTTCTCGGGTAACCGCGCTCGTCGCGATGGCGGCGGCATCTACGTGGCGCCCCGGCTGAAGGATGACTCGCTCGTCAGCGCGAACCGCCTTGTCCTCACTGGCGCCACCATTACCAACAACTACTCTGATGCCGTCAAGGAGCGCACGGGCTTCTACGTGTCCGGCGGCGGTGGTATCTTCTCGATGGGCGACGCTGCTATCGACGGTGCCGTCATCACGTCCAATCGCGCGGCCGACGCCGGCGGTGGCTTGGCCATGCCGGGCGAGGCCAAGTACCAGATGCCCCTGCTTACCATGCGCAACACCGTGGTGGCTGCCAACTGGGCGGAGGCTAGCGAGGGCGGCGGCATGTTCTGCATGACCTCCGGTCGCCGTGATGAGGACAAGGTGGCGCGCCTGAGCTACGTCACCACCGGCACCTACGTCACCAACAACCACACCAACACCGTGTTCGACTACGGCGGAGGCGGCCTGTTCGTGCCCGTCGATGGCTTCCTCAACGTGGTGTACCCCGTGGTCTCGGGCAACGAGGCCAGCGGCTTAGGCGGCGGCGTGGGCGCGTGCAGCAACAGCACCGTCATCACCCAGGACGCGGCCATCTTCGACAACAAGGCCCTGGGCGAGAACCACACCACCAACCCCAACGAGTACGGCGACCGCTGGGCCATGCTCGCCGAGGACAAGGGCCCCGGCCCCAAGGGCAACGACCCGGGCGACCGTATTTGGGATATGAAGTCCTCGGCGGTGGTTGAAAACACGTACGATCAGTACGACAGCTACAACGACTATCGCACGCTCAAGCATGCGGGTTGGCGCAACGAGAAGGGCGAGGTCGAGCCCCTGGAGGCCAACGACTTCTTCAGCGCGCACCGCGCCACCGTCTACGGCACGATGCTCGGCGGCCATGACGCCAGCTGCCCGGAGGACTGCGAGAGCAGCCACCGCTCCGAGTACAACTGGACGGGCTGGATGAGCGCGAGCCCCGCCCAGGGCGAAGCGCTGGTGGACTACGCCAAGTATGGAGTGGCGAAAGTGACTCTCCCGGGTGAAGGAGGGCAGCTGGGAGCCAACTCCTCTGGTCCCCGTGCTAACAACTTGGGTTGGTACCTATGGGTCAAGAATAGCGACTTCGATGAAGAGTTGGCTCTGGAGAGTGCGTACAAGCTTGACGGCGCGAGTGTGGAGCTCAACAGCTACCAAAGCGGCAAGAGCTTCCGCTCTTCCATGACCGGCTTCTACGAGCTGGGCTTGCAGAACGCCCCCAACCTCATCTGCCTGGACTTCAAGCGCTACGCCGATGGCGGCTTCATGCAGAATGCCGACGGCAGCCCCGCCAACAAAGGGCTCTACCTTAAGGCCGACGGCTCGAAGCTGGCCCCGCGCGAGCTGGAGGCCGCCACGCGCACCGAGCCCTTGGCCTACTACCGCGTGTACCACATCGACAAGTTCCCCGAGGGCAATGGCTTTGCCCAGGCCAACCGCATCATGGCGCTTACCGCGGACCCGAGCGCCGAGGCCAAGGTGTCGGCCCGCAGCGCTGCTTGCGTGTTCGTCACGGGCAACAGCTCCAACACCAACGGCGGCGGCATCGGCTGCAACGGCTTCATCCACATCGGCCGCCCCGATCCCAACGTGCCGGACGAGCCGACGACGCCGGACGACCCGACGCACTTCGGCAGCTTCCGCATCGTGAAGACGCTCGAGAGATTCCCGGAGACCGAGGAGGGCACCATCGACGGCGAGCGCGCCACCGTGGTCTTCCACGTAGTGGGCTATCAGGACAAGGAGTCCGTCGAGAGCGGCGAGGGCCATAACGTCATCTACGACGCCTATCACGCCCTGGAGTTTGACGCCAACGATTCGCAGGAGATCGTGCTGGGCCGCTTCCCCGCGGGCTCTTACTTCACGGTGACCGAGGTGTCCTACAGCGGCGCCAACTTCGAGATAGCCGATGGCGAGAGTGCCACGCAAGGCGTCATTATCGAGGACGACACGCAGGAGGGCGCCGTCCTCCCGCAGGTCAACTTCCGCAACACGTACAAAGACGACGGCCATAAGACCTCCGGCGTGGTGAACACCTACACCAAGCAGGACGGCAGCTACACCGTCACCCAGAAGTGGAGCAAGACCCAGGTTGTCGTGCCTGAGCCTGCGGAGGGCGACGAGCCGCAGACCCCGGCCGACGAGTCCTAGGCGAGGAAAGTGATGAGCATGAAACGAACCTTCCTGAAGAAGCGGACGGCGCTCGCCGTGCTGGCGGTGGCCCTGGGCTTGGGCGTGATGGTCGGCCCCACGTTGGCCTACTATACCGACACCACCCAGGCAAACGGGTCTATCCCGTTCTCCCTCACTCCCGAGACGCCGCCCCCGCCCGAGGAGCCCGAGGAGCCTGAGGAGCCGACGCCGCCCCCGCCGGGCACCGATATCCAGGAGGAGATCGAGGGCACCAACAAGATCATCCGCGTGGAGAACGTGGGCGAGACCGACGTGGCGGTGCGCGTGCGCGCCTTCTACGGAACGGCGAACGCCACGGTCGAGTTCGTCGGCGACGGCTGGGGAACGCGCGCCGAGGGCGACGGCGAGGAGGGCTGGCTGTACGGCCGAGCCGTCCTGAAGCCGGACGAGGTGAGCGATGACCTCTATATAAAGGTAGAGCCGGTCAAAAATGCCCAGGTCGACTCGTTTGACATCGCCATCGTGCAGCAGTGCGTGGCGGTGGATGAGGTGGCCGAGGGCGAGCCTGTCGCGGCGACCTTCGCGGACGGCACCGTGGTGCTGGACGAGCTGACGCCCCTTCCGGCCTACGAGGCTGACGACCAGGCCGAAGGCGAGGATCCTGAGGCTGGGGCCGAGGCCGAGGGCGAGGAGCCTGCGGCTCGGGCGGCCCTGGCTGCGGCGGCGGCCGTCGAGGGCCTGGTGCCCGTGGCCGACGAGGCTGCCCAACTGGTGAACGCGACCGTCAACCCGGGCGTCCGGGCGTAAAGGAGGGAGAGCCATGAGCGAAGTGAAGAGCGCATCCCCCCGCACCGTGCGGATGATGGTGCTGGCTGCGGCCGTGCTGCTGGTGGTCGGCATCGCGGGCGTGGTTCAGTCGACCCAGGCCCAGCTGGTGTTCATGAGCGAGAACTACGTCGCCGAGTTTGCGCAGACCCACATCGGGGTGGCGCTGACCGAGAACGACGTGGTGGTCGAGGGCGACGACGCCCTGCTGGCCGATCCGGAGGCCCTGCTGGGCGGCGATGCCCAGATGATTCCGGGCAAGGCGTACGCCGAGCGGCTCTCGGCGGTCAACACCACCGACATGGGCGAGTACGTGCGCCTGACCGTGCGCAAGTACTGGGCCGATGCCGACGGGACGAAGAACCCGCTGCTCGATCCCGCGCTGATCCAGCTGACCTACGACAGCGAGGACTGGGTGCTCAACCCGGAGGAGTCCACCGACGAGCGCCTGGTGTTCTACTACCGCCACCTGCTGGACGCCCATGAGGCAGCCGTGGCCCCAGCGGTCAAGACCATTGCCATCGACCCGTCCGTGTCCACGGCGACCGGCGATTTCTCGCAGTGCCGCGTGGCCCTTTCCGCCCAGGTCGACTCCGTGCAGATCAACTATGCCGACGACGCCGCTAAGAGCGCCTGGGGCGTGGACGTGGACGCGCTCGGCCTCGAGTGGGATGAGGTGATGGCGCGATGAGCCTGAGGAGTTTTTGCGGGAAGGCCCGGACTGGGCTGCTGACCGTGGCCCTGGCCGCAGGCCTGGCGCTCTCGGGCGCGGCTGCCGCGTGGGCTGCGGAGACCGGCTGGACGGTCACGTTCACCGGCGACAAGATGGAATCCGACGGCACGGCCGACGTGCTGGCCCAGGTGAAGCGACTGCAGCCCGGCGACAAGGTCGAGTTCGACATCGACCTGTTCAACGCCTATGGCGACAAGGCCGACTGGTACATGAAGACCGCGGTGCTGCGCACCATGGAGGAGCTGGCCGAAAACGGCGGTGGCTCCTATTCCTACAACCTGACCTACACCAATCCCGCGGGCGAGAAGAAGGTTATCTACACCAACGACACCGTCTCGGGAGATAGTGACAAGGGCGACACCAACGGCCTGCATGACGCAACTGACGCCACGAAGGAATGGTTCTTCCTGGACACGCTGCCGGCGAAGTCCCACGCGCACATCGTCATGAGCGTGAGCCTCGACCCCGAGTCGCACGGCAACAGCTATTTCGACACGGAGGCGGCGCTCGAGCTGTCCTTCGCGGCCGAGCCTGCGGCCAAGCAGCCGGCGACGCCGACGGATCCCAAGCCAGACACCCCGGCCGACCAGCCCAAGGCTGACAAGCCGACCGATCCTATCTCCAAGCTCGCCCAGACGGGCGACCCCGTGGTGCTTGCCATTGCCGGCGCGGCCGTCGTGGCCGTGGTCGCGGTGGTGCTGCTGGGCGTCGCGCGTCGACGCTCCCGCCTCAAGGAAGAAGGTGAGACGCGATGAAGACCGTCGCTCTGACTGCCCGCTGCGCCGCCGCTGCTGCCGCTGCGCTTCTGGCCGTGTCCCTCATGGCCGTCCCCGCGCTGGCCGCGCCGGAGGACGCCGCCCCGGCTGCTGATGGTGCCGCTGCGCCGGCTGATCCCACCACCTACACGGTGCGCCTGTACGCAGGCAACCGCGGCCTGGTGAACGACGGCGCCTCGTTCGAGTGGACGGGCGTTCCCTACGGCTCCGACCTGGAGCTCACCGGGGCTCGCGTGACCGTGACCGATCCCAAGTACTACGTGAAGGGCATCCGCCTGGCGGGCCTCGACAACGTGAAGGACGTGCGCTACGTCGGCCAGGTTGACGATCGCGGCTTCGCCACGGGCTCCGTGCGCGTGACCGAGGACGCCGACTATGTGCTGGCCTACGGCATCATGGCCAACCGCGTGGGCTACACCGTGCGCTACGTCGATGCCGAGGGCTTCACCATCGCGCCTTCCGCCACCTACTTCGGCGACGTGGGGGACACCCCTGCCACCACCGCCGTCTACGTGGAGGGCTACGTCCCCGACGCCTATGAGATTTCCAAGACGCTCGGCGAGGACGAGGCCGATAACGTGATCACGTTCACCTATACGCGCGTAGCCGCCGGCTTCACCACCGAGCCTGACGGCAACGGCGGCACCGTGGTCGTGACGCCCGAGGGCGAGCGCGTCCCGGCTCGCCAGCCGGCTGCCGAGGCGCCGGCTCAGGGCGCGGGAGCCGCCGCCGGCGAGGGCGCTGGGAACGAAGAGGAGGCGGTGGCCGACGAGCCTACGCCCCTGACCACGGCCGACGGCGCCGAGATCATCGACGACGATGGTAATCCGCTGATGGCGCCGCGCGATTCCATGAACATTGACGACGAGGCGGTTCCGCTGGCCGCCGCCGGGTTCGGCGAGGGCGGCGAGGCCCCCGAGGGCCCCGGCTTCGCGCTGGCGGTCAGCCCGACCTCGGTTGCGCTGCTCGCCGGAGGCGTGCTGCTGCTGGTGGCCGCGTTCATCTTGTGGCGACGTCGCCGCAAGGCCGCGCAGGAAGGCTAGCACGTGGCGCTGCGAGCTCAGACAGAGAGAGGCGCCCAGGACAACGCGAGCCCATCGCTCACCTCGCGGGTCCTGGGCTTCACGGGAACCGCGACTCTGGTAGTCGCGGCTCTTTTTTGCGCGGCCATCGTCCTGCCGCGCTTCGTCGGCGTGGTGCCCTACACGGTGGCCACCGGCTCGATGGAGCCCGATCTTCCCGTGGGGAGCCTTGTTTACACCGAGCCCGTCGATCCGGTTGAGCTGCTGCCGGGGGACGTGGTGACGTTCTCGATGACGCGCCAAGACGGGGCGGCCGTCACGCACCGCGTGGTTTCCAACGACCTTGATGAACGGCAGCTGGTCACCCAGGGCGATGCCAACACCGCGCCTGATCCCGAGCCGGTTCCCTACGAGAGCGTGCGGGGCAAGGCGGTGTTTTCCGTGCCCGTGCTGGGGGTTATCGCCAGCGGGCTGTCTTCCGGCGGGGGCAAGCTGGCGTTGGCCGTCGTAGTGGTAGGCGCGCTTGTCCTGTGCTTCGCCGCCGATCGCTTTCGGTAGCGCGTCTTCGCTGGCCGTGCCAGAGGGTCACACCAAAGCGTGCCAGAGGGTCACACCAAATGTCACTCCGCCGCGTGTCAGAGCGTGCCAGAGGGTCACGCCAAATGTCACTCCGCTGGGCTTAGTTTCGCTTGAAAAAGAATGCGGCCCCGGTCGAAGAGGGGTGCTTCGCCGGGGCCCAGGAGGGGGATGATACGACGCCTCGGGCGTCGCACGCTGCTTTTAGAAAAGCAGGGCTCGCTGATGAGGAGGGGTGCCTTTTCAGCGGCCGGGAATTATTATAGAGAACCTCCTCGTTTCGAAGCGCCTCCCGCGTTCCTCCAGAACGGAACGGCATGTTTTACACGGTGAACCGCACTTGCTCAGAGGCCCCTCGCCGCTAACCCGCTTCCACCTGCCGTTCGCCCTCGCTCAAACAACACGTACCCGGGAGTGTCCATCCCTTTGGGCCGGTGTGCGCCGCGGTTGGAGCGGGCGCAAGTGCATGATGGCGCGGAGCGCGCGATGCGGCCGCGGGCGTGGCGGCGGCGCGGTGATGAGGGGCACGTGGTGGCGATGCGGCTGCGCGTAGAGCCGGAGGCCCGTTTGTCGGTGTGTTTCGGATGTGCCGTGGTTTTGCATACGAATGTTTCACGTGAAACATTCGTGCGTCGGTGCCTTGCGATCCGATTTTCGTGCTCCGAGGTGTCAGTGTTTGGCTGGCCCCGCTTCGTGTGTGGCTGCTCTGGGGTACGTCGGTATCCCTCGGGGACATGATGCAGAGTATCTCCCGAAGCATAGCGACAGGGGTATAAGTAGCGCGTAACCATATGCGATCGCGGCATGCGGCTGTGCGCAATAGAGGCGTGATCGCAGTCATGCTGGTGGCAGGGGCAGAACCTGACGTGGTGCGGCGACACGGCTGCGGTGCAGTTGTGGATGTGACGTGCGATCGCGATGGGGCTGCGTGGCGCGGCGCGATGCGAATCAGTGTGTCGCGCGTGCGCGATAGCCACGACGAGCGTGTGAAACGCACGAGTGCGGCGAGGCTGAGGCGCGCGTGGGGTGGCATGGTTGCGGATGCGGCTGCGGAAGTGGTGGCGGCATGTGGTGGCGATGCAGCTGCACGGTGATGCGGGGCATGTGGCGGCGCGTGGCGGCGGCGCGGTGATGCGGGGACATGGCGGCGATGCGGCTGCTGTATCCGTTCGGCGCGTATCGTGGCGTGCTCGCCGTCTGTGGCGTCCTTTTTCAGCGCGTTTGCCGTAGTTGGGCGCACGAATGTTTCACGTGAAACATTCGTGCGTCGGTGCTTCGCGATCCAGCTTTCGCGTGCTGCACCTCGTTCGTCGCCGGCGCTTCGCTGTCCCCCCGCTTTGCGCGTGTTCGCACTGGGCGTGCCGATGCTCGTCGGGAGGGCGACCGTGACGGTGGGGCGAGCGTGGTACGCGGGGCGCGAGCGCGCCGGTGCGCTCGCGTGGGTAGCGCGCGATGGCGCGGGGCGCGCTCGACGATGGCCAGCCTATGCGTACCAGCCAATCGTCCTCTTGCGATGGCGGTGCGGCGGCGCGGCGGCGCGGCGGTGTGGCTGGTCAGGCCCCATCCTTTCTTCTGGTCGTCCCTTTCCCGCCCGGATAGACCCCGTCGCAGTGATTGGCCAGGCCCCATCCCTTCCGGCTACTCCTTCTCCCTCGCCTCGCGCTTCGCTGGGGTTAGTCGCTCTCGGCGGCGCGTCGGCGGCATGCCGGCGGCGCCTTCCGCTCGTTTCGCGCTCTGCTTGGGCTGGCCGCTTCCCGCGGGGCATTGGTCGCATGCTCGGTGCTCTCCTCCGCGTGGGTTCGACCGGGGCGCACGGATGTTTCACGTGAAACACTGGCGTGGATTTGACCATTGGGCTGCGACGGAGGAGAGCCCGGCAGGAAAAACGCCGATTTTTGGCAAGAAAAGCCGGTTCTGCAACACGATTCGGCGTTCCGCGAGCGTTCTATGAGCTGTTGCCGGCGCTGGCGGCCGCTGGCGCTTTCTGTGACCTGGGAAAATGCGCAGGGGAAAACGCAGCGCGCTACGATGGACCTTGCAGACCCGGCTTTTCTTGCCAAAAATACGCGCGTAGGGTGCCCGGGCGGGTGGGCGGAGCCTCGCCTGCTGCCGTCTCGTCCCATGCGCTATCATAGAGCGCACGAAACGGTCGAAGGGAATCTCATGCCTGACATCCAACTGCGCTTCCACAAAGACATGCTGGTGCTTTCTGCGCCTGTTTCCGCCGCGCTGCGGCGCGCGGGGCTCGACACGGCGCGCGATCTGGAGTTCACCCTGCTCTTCGAGCCTGACGTGGTTGAGGAGGCCTATCGCCTGGAGTCCATCGCTGGCGCTCAGTGCCTGGTGGCTGCCACGGGAGGCGTCACGCCGGCGCGCCTGGCCGCCGTCTCCATGGACGGGCGCGGGGCGGACGTGGTGGAGGCCGCCCTTGAGACGCTGCGCCCCTTCCGTCCCCAGCACGTGCTGGCGTCCCTTGAGCCGTGCGGCCTGCCGCTTGACAAGTCGTCGAAGGCGTCGATGACCGAGAATCGCGATCAGTACGCCCGCGCGGCGCGCCTGTTCGCCGGCAAGGAGCTGGACGGCTTTCTTCTGGAGGGCTTCGCGAGCTGCGCGGATCTGATGTGTGCCCTGGCGGGGCTGCGAAAGGTGACGGATGCTCCTGTCCTGGCATCAGTGGACGTGGATGGCGAAGGCGTGCTGGCCAATGGCCGCGATACCTTGGAGGAGGCCTGCGCCGTCATGGCTGACTTCGAGGCCTCTGCAGCTGGATTCGCGACCGCTGCTGGCCAGGAGGAGGCTTGCGCCCTGGCGCGCCGGGCTGCCGCGGCCTGCGATCTGCCGCTGGTGGCGTCGCTCGTCGTGAGGCGTCGCGATGCGCGCCAGCAGGGTCCCACGGCGGAGAATCCCTACTACTGCCCTGATGCCCTGGTGGCGGCCGCCGATGCTCTGCGTGCGGCGGGCGTGCAGTTCCTGCGGGCCGTGGGCGACGCCACGCCGGCCTACACGGGCGCCCTTGCTGCCACGACGGCCGGCCTGGACGTGGCGGCCGTGAGCGCGGGCGACGCCGCCGAGGAGGAGGCGCGGGCCCAGGCCCTCGACGCGCTGGCCGCCCAGATGCGCGAGCGCGTCTCGGCGGCTCTCGGCACGCTGGCCGCTGAGACCGATGCCGCTGCTGCGACCCTTACCCCTGAGGAGCGGGCCGCCGCCGAGTCTGCCGATGCCCCTGGCCCCACCGCACTCGACTCGGCCGCACCGTCCGGCGCCGCTGCCTCCATCGCGTCCCCCAGCATCTCGGAGAAGGCCCTGGCCGCCGACGACGCCGCCCCCGGCTCCTCCGCACTTAGTTCGGACGCGTCATCCGACGCCGCCTCCGTCTCGTCGGCCGACGCCTCGGAGGAGGCCTCGGCTGCTGGCGCCGGGAGGAGCTAGCATGCCTCGCGACCACTACGGCACCAATCGCGACCAGAGCGAATACTACGGTGCGCTGCAGAACCTGGTGGACAGCTTGTTTCCCGACGACGAATACGGGTTGGGAGACGCTGCCCGCGTCGTGGTGTCCGATGCGGGCACGGCGGCGACATCCGATGCGGGCGCGGTCGCCGGTGTCGCGGACGGCGCCGCGCCAGGCGCGCCAGGTGCAGCCGATGCCGCGGCGGCCTTCGGGGTATCGGAGCGTGCGGCGAGCCTTCTCGGGCTGGCGGCGCTCGTCCCCGCCGACGCCGAGCCCGCACCGGACACCACGCCTCCCGGTCCCACCATCCGTCGCCTCGACGCCGTGCTAGCGGCGGAGGCGGCCGATCTGCCCGATGACCTCATTCGCATCGTGAAGCTCCTGCCGCCGGGCGACTACACGCGCGAGCGCCTCTGCACTCAGCTCAACTCCGCCCTCACCGGCCACGCCTGGGGCCAGGTCTACGGCACGGTGGAATAGCCCCCCCCAAGCCCTCCCCAGGAAGAGGCGAGGGGCTGCCACAGCGGGGCCAAGTCTACAACACCGCAGGACGGGGTCTGCCAGGGAAGGAAAGCCATGGTTTTCTTCCCCTGTCGCTGTTGGAAAGAGAGGGCGTCCCCTGTTGCGTGGGAGGTGCTTGCCGGGGGCGGGTCGAGGCCTTCCGCTCGGGTGCCGGGAGCCTTCTCGGCTACGGGTTGGCAACTGGTTGGAAAATGATTTCTGTAGTTTTCGGCCCCTCAAAAACACAACTTGTTCGCTTGCAGTCGAACCCCCTGCCATGTACTATATATTCCCGCTGGTGAATGCAACAAGCACTATATCTTGTGGGTATATCGGTGGATTGTTGGTGGAAACCTAGTTGACGAAACAAGGGTATCCCCACTTCGCGACGATGAACCACAGGCCGTGTGAATAATGCGGAAGCATTCGCCAGGACACAGCATTTTGTGTTCAAGCGCCCTGCGCGAAAGCGTGGGGCGACCTTATGGATAGCCGCGGCAATAAGGAAGGAAGACGGCACGCCATGGTAGAGACCATCATCAAGCGCGACGGGCGCACCACCGCATTTCATCGGGAGAAGATCGTCGGAGCGGTGGAGAAGGCGTTTCAGGCTTGCGCGGCCATGCAGGATCGCGCGGTGGCCGAGGAAATCGCCGACACCGTTATCGCCAAGCTCGACGAGGGCGCCATCGAGGGCGTCCCGACGGTGGAGGGCGTGCAGGACCTCGTGGAGGAGACTCTGATCGAGTCCGGCTTCGTCCAGACGGCCAAGGCCTACATCCTCTACCGCGCCGAGCGCAATCGCGTGCGCGACGTCAACTCCCGCCTCATCAAGACGCTCAAGGACATCACCTTCTCCAAGGCCTCCGAGTCCGACATGAAGCGCGAGAACGCCAACATCGACGCCGACACCGCCATGGGCACCATGCTCAAGTACGGTTCCGAGTCCGCGAAGCAGTTCTACGAGATGTGCGTCATCAACCCCAAGTACGCCCGCGCCCATCGCGAGGGTGATATCCACATCCACGACATGGACTTCTACACGCTGACCACCACCTGCTGCCAGATCGAGCTGCGCAAGCTCTTCAAGGGCGGCTTCTCCACCGGCCACGGCGTGCTGCGCGAGCCCAATGACATCTCCAGCTACGCGGCCCTGGCCTGCATCGCCATCCAGTCGAACCAGAACGACCAGCACGGCGGCCAGTCCGTCTGCGACTTCGACTACGGCCTGGCCGTGGGCGTGCGCAAGACCTTCCGCCGCCTGTTCAAGAAGCACGCGGCCGAGGCCATCGACCTGCTCACCGACATCCAGGACGACCGGGAGTTCGCCGAGAAGCTGCTCGCCGGCGTGGAGGAGGAGACGGGCGCCATCGCCTCCCTGGACATGGACCCTGCCTTCAGCGCGGCCGTCATCGCCGGCCTGGTGCGGGCGGGCGTCGAAGAGCCCATCGCCGAGCGCGTGGTGAGCTACGCCGTGAAGAACGCCACGCGTGACACCGACCGCCAGACCTTCCAGGCCATGGAGGCCCTGGTGCACAACCTCAACACCATGCACTCCCGCGCTGGCGCGCAGACGCCGTTCAGCTCGGTGAACTACGGCATGGACACCTCCCCCGAGGGGCGCATGGTCATCAAGAACATGCTGCTGGCTACCGAGGAGGGCCTGGGCTCCGGCGAGACGCCCATCTTCCCCGTGCAGATCTTCCGCGTGAAGGAAGGCGTCAACTACAACCCGGAGGATCCGAACTACGACCTGTTCAAGCTGGCCATGCACTGCTCGGCCAAGCGCCTGTTCCCCAACTTCAGCTTCCTGGACGCGCCGTTCAACGCTCAGTACTACAAGGGCACGCCGGAGACGGAGATTGCCTACATGGGCTGCCGCACGCGCGTCATGGGCAACGTCTACGATCCCGAGCGCGAGGTCACGCCCGGCCGCGGCAACCTGTCCTTCACCTCCATCAACCTGCCGCGCCTGGCCATCCGCTCCAAGGGCGACCTCGACCTGTTCTTCGACCTGCTCGACTCCAAGCTGGCGCTCGTTACCGCGCAGCTCGACGAGCGCTTTGAGATTCAGGCCCGCAAGCGCGTGTACAACGCCCCGTTCCTGATGGGCCAGGGCGTGTGGATCGACTCCGAGAAGCTCAAGCCCACCGATGAGCAGCGCGAGGTGCTCAAGCACGGCACCCTGACCACCGGCTTCATCGGCCTGGCCGAGTGCCTGGTGGCGCTGACCGGCCAGCATCACGGCCAGTCGCCCGAGGCGCAGCGCCTGGGCCTGGAGATCGTGGGCCACATGCGCAGCTACTGCGACCGCGTCTCCCGCGAGCGCGGCATGAACTACACGCTCATCGCCACGCCTGCCGAGGGCCTGTCCGGCCGCTTCGTCCGCGTGGATCGCGAGCGCTACGGCGTCATCCCCGGCGTGACCGACCGCGACTACTACACCAACGGCTTCCACGTGCCGGTGTACTACGACATCTCGGCGTTCGACAAGATTGCCATCGAGGCGCCCTACCATGCGCTGACCAACGGCGGTCACATCTCCTACATCGAGCTGGACGGTGACCCGACGGACAACCTGGAGGCCTTCGAGAGCGTCATCCGCTACATGAAGGACTGCGGCATGGGCTACGGCTCGGTCAACCACCCGGTCGACCGCGACCCGGTGTGCGGCTACAACGGCATCATCGAGGACGTGTGCCCCAAGTGCGGGCGCACTGAGGCCGAGCACGACATGCCCTTCGAGCGCATCCGCCGCATCACGGGCTACCTGGTAGGCACGCTCGACCGCTTCAACGACGCCAAGCGCGCCGAGGAGCACGACCGCGTGAAGCACGACGTCTCCCGCATCGAGGAGGTCGAGGAGCGCTAGCGGCCAAGTCAACGCTATCGTGAGGAAGCGCCCCGCCGGCCTCCAGGTCTGCGGGGCGCTCCTATAATGGAAGGCATGAAGATGAGCGAGGACATACCGAAGGACGCGAAAGGCGCGGCTGCGAAAGGCGCACGGCCGGGCTCTGCCGGGGAAGAGGCCGCAGGCGCCGGTTTCCCGACGGTTGCGAGCGGCGCCCCAGACGCGCCCACGCACATTCGGCTTTACGGCACGGTGGCGGATTCCATCGTCGACGGGCCGGGACTGCGCTATGCCGTGTTCGTGCAGGGCTGCTCCCACGGGTGCCCGGGGTGCCACAACCCCGAGAGCCATCCGGCGGAGGGCGGTACGCTGACCGCCATCGACGCGCTGGTGGCCGACATCCGCGCCAACGGGCTCGTCCACGACGTGACGCTCTCAGGTGGCGATCCCTTCGAGCAGCCCGAGGCCTGCGCCGAGGTGGCACGTCGCTTGAAGGCTGCGGGTTACGGCCTGTGGGCCTACACGGGCTACCGCTACGAGGACCTGCTGCGCCAGGCCGACCCCGCCGAGGCCGCCCCCGCTGTCGTCCCCGGCGCCGACGCCGAGAATGCCGCCGGTATCGCCGGCAGCGCCGACGCTGCCTCCAAGGTTCCGGGGGGTGCCTCCCCCGACCAGGCCGCCATCCGGCGCGCTGCCGCCGTCCGCAGCCTGCTCGACACGGTGGACGTGCTGGTGGACGGCCCCTTCGTCGAGTCGCTCAAGTCCCTGGGGCTGAAGTGGCGCGGATCGTCCAACCAGCGGCTCATCGACCTGGCCGCCACGCGCGCTGCGGGGCAGGTGGTCGAGTGGCGGCCGCCGGCCTTCTCGCTGGAGAAGCCCTCCAACTGGTAGCCTGCCGGCCTTAACGAATCCGTGTAGATGCGCGCCTGCGGCCTCTCGGCTTGCGGGCGCGCCTCTACAATGGGGCCCATGGAAAAGCTCTACGACATGTTCGATCGGTTCGTCCACTCAGACTGGCTTGCCACCGCGCTCGGAGTCGCCGTCATCCTCGGCATCACCGCGGCGCTTGCGCGCGCGGCCGTCGCCCTGACGCGCCGCCTGCTCACGCGCGGGTCGCTGCTGCCCACCAGCTCCATCTTCATCAATGTCATCCGCGTGGGCATCTGGCTCATCGGCATCAGCTTCATGCTGTCAACCTGCTTCAACGTGAACGTGAGCGCCATCGTCACCGGCCTGGGCGTAGTGGGCATCGCCGTGTCGCTCGGGTTCCAGGACACCATCGCCAACCTCATCGGCGGCCTGCAGGTGAGCGTGTCGCGCACGGTGGAGCCGGGCGACAACATCAAGCTGGGCACCAGCGGCGTGAGCGGCGTCGTGCGGGACGTGACCTGGCGCTACACCACGGTGGACAACCCATCGGGCACCCACATCGTCATCCCCAACTCCATGATGAACACCACGGCGCTCATTCACCTGGCCCGACCCGAGTGCGTGTCGGTACCGCTGGTGGTGACCGATAGCGAGCAGCGCCTGACCACCGTCGCCCATCGCATGGAGGAGGCGGCGGCGAAGGCGCTCAAGCGCGTGGACAAGGTGAAGAAGGGCCCGTCGGTGACGTTCTCGGAGGTGACGGCCCAGGGGTTCCAAGGCTCGCTGAGCTTCACGCTCGCCGACGCGAGCAAGGTGTCGGCGGCTACCGACGCGGCCATCCGCGCCATCGCCCCCTACTGTCATCCGCACGCGCTTGAGCAGACGGCTGACGCCATCGCCGAGGAGGTGGGCGCCCTCACGGCAGCGGAGGGTGCCGAGCCGCCTGCCTCCGCCAAGGATCGGGCGGCAAGCGCTCCGGCTCCTGATGCCGATGCCGCCGACTGCGCGGCCAGGCGCTTCGGCTGATTCTTTCCCCAACTCTCACGACGCGGAAACCCGCGGCGGCCGGCGGTGGCCTACAATGGATAAAATACCCGCCACCAGGACTTTCCGGAGGCTGCCCATGATCTACTACGTCGAAGACGACCCCAACATCCGCGAGCTGACTAGCTACGCGCTGCGCCAAGCGGGCTTCGAGGCCGCGTGCTTTCCCGACGCCGAGGGCTTCTTCGCCGCCTGCGATGAGCGTCTTCCCGACCTGGTGCTGCTCGACATCATGCTGCCGGGCATCGACGGGCTGGAGATTCTGCGCCGCCTGCGCGCCGATGAGGCCACCGAGCATGTGCCTGTGATGATGCTCACGGCCAAGGGCGCGGAATACGACAAGGTGAGCGGCTTGGATGCTGGCGCCGACGACTACCTGGCCAAGCCCTTCGGCATGATGGAGCTCATCTCCCGCGTGAACGCCCTGCTGCGCCGCGCGGCCGCCCCACCTGTGGGGGGAGCGGCGTCTGCCGCGACGGCTGCCGATGAGCTGCGTGCCGGCACCATCGAGCTGTCGTCCGCGCGTCATGAGGTGCGCGCCGGCGGCAAGCCGGTCGTCCTCACCCTCAAGGAGTTCGAGCTCTTGCGCGCCCTCATGGAGAACGAGGGGCTCGTGCTCTCGCGCTCCCAGCTGCTCGAGAAGGTGTGGGGCGTCACCTTCGCTGGCGAGACGCGCACGGTGGACGCCCACGTCAAGACCTTGCGGCAGAAGCTGGCCGCCGCCTGTCCCGGCGCCGAGGAGGCTGTCGGCACCGTGCGCGGCGTGGGCTATCGCTTCCGAGGCGCGGGCGCATGAGCATCCGCCACCTGCTCGACCGCCGCGCCGCCCGTTCGACGCGCAGCCTCTCGGGCACCATATTCCGCGGCCTGCTCCTCTTCGTCGTCGGCGTGACCGCCGCCTTCGCCCTGGTGCTGGCCGGTCTCTACTACCTGTCACCCGAGCGCGCTCCCGAAGATCAGATGGTCGCCTTCCTCGGCAGCCTGATGGCGCCCGTGGCCGTGGCCCTGCTGGCGGCGGCCCTGCTGGCGCTGCTGCTCTCGCGCCTCATCACGCGGCGCATCATGCGCCCGCTCGACGCCATGGACCTGGCCGAGCCGCTCCATAACGAACACTATGCCGAGATGGCGCCCCTGCTGGAGCGCATCGACTCGCAGCAGCGCACCCTGCGCGCGCAGAACCGCGAGCTGGCGCGCGCCGAGAGCCTGCGCCGCGATTTCTCGGCCAACGTCTCGCACGAGATGAAGACCCCGCTCCAGGTGATAGCCGGCTACGCCGAGCTCATGGAGAACGGCCTGGTGCCGCCCGAGGACGTGGCGCGCTTCGCCGGCGTCATCCACAGCGAGTCCCAGGCTATGCGCGCCCTCATCGATGACGTGCTGACGCTCTCGCGCCTGGACGAGGTGGGTGCCGGCGCCGAGGACGCCGTGCCCGTCGAGCTGCGCGGAACGGCTGAGCGCGCCATCGGGCGCCTGCAGGCACTCGCCAGGCACGTCGGCGTGGAGGTGACGCTAGCGGGGGAGGCGTGCTGGACGCGCGGCAGCGAGACGCTGCTTGAGCAGATGGTCTACAACCTGGTGGAGAACGGCATCCGCTACAACGAGCCGGGCGGCAGCGTGACGGTGACGGTGGGGCGGGAGTTCGCTCCGATCGCCCCCGGCAGCGACGACGATGCGACGGCGCCCCTGCCCGCTGCGGCCACCCTGGCCGCCCAGGCCGTCATCCGCGTGCGCGACACGGGGCCGGGCATCCCCCCGGAGAAGCGCGAGAAGGTGTTCGAGCGCTTCTACCGCCTGGAGAAGAGCCGCTCGAAGGAGACGGGCGGCACGGGGCTGGGGCTGGCCATCGTGAAGCACGCCGCGCTCCAGCACGGCGGCTCGGTGGAGGTGCGCGACGCGTCAGGACACGGTGCCGAGTTCGTGGTGCGCCTGCCGCTTGTCACGCCGCCAGCAGACAGCCTGCGATCATAACGCGAGAAACCCCGGGCCAGGCGGCCGCGGGGTTTCTCGAAAAAGCCCTGTCCCTCGTCAGAAGGATGAACCCACCTCTAAAAGGTGGGTGCTCGCAGCTGGCTTCCTGGCTTTCGTGTCAACGGACGCGAATCTCCATTCCACCCGCTATCTTGAGCTCCCTCGTGCTAAAACGTCGGTCCATCGCGAATGTGACGGGAACAGGACCTGGGCCTAGTATAGGCCAACTCGCCTTGAGGAAAAGACTTGACAAGGAATGTAAGCATATTGTTCGGAAGGGACGGGTGCGCGGCGTCCGGCAGTGGCGCGCAGTGGCTGGGCATCGCCGGACGCCGCGCGCGTGGAGAGGGGTGCGGGGCCTGAAAGAAAAGGAGGCCCGCTCTTCGCGGGCCTCCTGCTAGTTCGCTGCTGCGGTCTGGGGGGTGGTGCCGTTGGCGCTGCCCCCGTTGGAGCCGCCTCCCTGGTTGCCCGAGCTTCCGCCCTGGCTGCCGTTGTTGCCGTCACCGGTGCTGGTGCCGCCGCTGTCGCCGCCAGAGGGCTTGTCGCTCGGCGTGGTGCCTCCCTGGTTGCCGCCCGGGGTGTCGGGCTTGGGCTCTGGCTCCGGCTCCGGGTCGGGCTTGGGCTCAGGCCCCTTGCTGACGGTGATGGTCACCTCGGTGCCCGGCTTGGCCGGCCCGGTGACGCTCTGGCTGATGACGTTGCCGGAGGCAACCGACGAGCTGTGCTCCTCGGCGGTCTTCACCTTGAAGCCGGCGTTGGACAGCGTATTGGTGGCCTCGGACTTCGACTTGCCCACCACGCCGGGGACGTTGACGTTCTCCTCGCCCAGCGACAGCACGTAGGTGACGGTGGAGCCCTTGGGCACCTTGGTGCCGTAGGTCGGGTTCTGGCTGACGATGTGATCCTTCTCCACCTCGTCGGAGTAGGCGGCCGGGTCGGCCGAGAGCTTGAGGCCGTACTCGTCGGCGTACTTCTGCGCCTCGGAGGCGGTCATGTCGTAGAAGTTGGGCACGGTCACCTGCTCCACGCCGGAGGACACGGTGACGTTCACCTTGGTGCCCTCGGGCTTCTTCTCGCCGTTGCCCGGGGTCTGCTTGATGATGGCGCCCTCGGCCACCTTGTCGTCGGGGGCGTAGTCCACCGTGCCTATCGCGAAGCCGTCGGCCTCGAGCAGGGTCGTGGCCTCCTCCACGGTCTTGCCTACCACGTTCGGCACGGGCTTGTCATCCGATCCGCCGCCGCCCATCAAGGCGAACGCGACGAATCCCACGATGGCAAGCGCGGCCACGACGGCCACGGCGATGACCGCGTTGCGCTTGGACTTGGGCGGCTCCTCCACGCGGTAGCTCTTGCCGGAGAGGCCGGGGTTGGTCACGGGCGCCACGCCGCCCACGCCGGGCATGGCCTGGGTGGCGTCCATCGGCGGCATCGGCGGCACCGCGGGCGGCACCGTGCCGATGACGCGGGTGCTGGCGCTCGTGAAGTCGGACGCGCCGCCCAGGTTGACGGGGCGGCCGGCCAGGTAGTCGTTGAGGGCCAGGCGCATGTCGTTGGCCGTGGCGAAGCGGTCGGCCGGGGACTTGGCCATGGCGCAGAGGATGATGTCCTCAAGCGCGGGGTCGATGTTGGGGTTGATGGCGCTGGGCGGCAGCGGCTCGTCCTGCACCTGCATCATCGCCACGCTCACGGCGTCGGGGCCGTCGAAGGGGAGCTTTCCGGTGGTGGCCTCGTACATGACCACGCCGAGCGAGTAGATGTCGCTTGCGGCCGTCAGCTCCTTGCCCTGCGCCTGCTCGGGCGAGATGTAGTGGGCCGTGCCCAGCACCGCGGAGGTCTTCTGCTTCACGGAGTTCTTCGCACGCGCGATGCCGAAGTCCATCACCTTCACGTTGCCGTCGGGCTGGACCATGATGTTCTGCGGCTTGATGTCGCGGTGGATGATGTCCTGGTTGTGGGCCACGGTGAGGGCCTGGCACACCTGGGAGCCGATCTCGGCCACCTTGCGCTGGTTGATGGCGCCGCGCTGGTTGATGGCGGTCTTGAGGTCAGACCCGCGAACGAACTCCATGACGATGAAGTAGGTGCCCTCGTCCTGGCCCCAGTCGTAGACGTTGACGATGTAGGGGCTCTGGAGGTTGGCGGCTGCGGCGGCCTCCTGGCGGAACCGGCGCGTGAACTCGGCGTCGGCCGCGTACTGGGGCAGCATCACCTTGACGGCCACCACACGGCCCAGGACGTTGTCCTGCGCCTGGTAGACCTCGGCCATGCCTCCGATGCCGATGCGATCACGCACCTCATAGCGGCCGCTGAGGGTGCGTCCCGTCATAGAATCCTGTCCGGTCACCTTGGAAACTCCTTTTACTCACACATGTGCTGCGTCTTTGGTCTGTTTATGCGGAAAGGCAAGCATACTTCATTGTACTAAACGCCCTGCGCCCTTCCGCCCTTTTTTGGAAAAGTCGTAACTTCGCCATGGCTCCTATCCGCCTTTGATGCTGCATCAGGCCAGGCCCTGCACCTGGAGGGCCGTCTTGAGGACGCCCTGGGCCTTGGCCGCGCCCTCGCCCGAGTCGCCCTTCTCGATGACGATGGCCACCACCACGCGCGGGTTGTCTGCCGGCGCCATGCCGACGAACCAGCTGTTGGAGGTGCCGTCGCCGCGCTCGGCGGTGCCCGTCTTGCCAGCCACGTCCACGCCGCTGATGCGAGCGGCCGTGCCGGTGCCGTCCGTCACCACGCCGCGCAGCACCGCGAGCGTGCGGTCGGCCGTGGCCTTGCTGATGGCCTGCGCCAGCTTGGACGGCTGGGCCGTGAAGCTGCGCTTGCCGCTGGCGTTGTAGATGCCGTCCACCAGGTAGGGCTGCATGATGGTGCCCTCGTTGGCGATGGCGCAGCCGGCCAGCGCCATCTCGAGCACGGTGGCCTGGGGGCCGGCCGGACTCTCGTGCTCGCCGACGGGCTCGCCGCAGGCGGCCCATGCCGTCTCCCACTCGGTCATCTCCGAGGGCTTGGGCATGAGCGACTTGCTGAGCGGCAGGTCGAACGGCACGTCCTGGTTGAACTCGAACTTCTCGGCGCTCGATACCAGGCGCTCGGGGCCTATCTCCACGCCGATCTGGCCGAACGCCGTGTTGGCGGATACCTCGGTGGCGCGCGCCAGGGTCACGCGCCCGTAGTCCACGTCCTTCGCGTTGGTCACCGGCGCGTTGCCGATGTCCATTGTGCCGGGGGCGTCGAGCATCGTGTCCTCGGTGGCCACGCCGGTCTCGAGCGCGGTGGCCAGGGTGACCATCTTGAACGTGGAACCCGGTGCGTAGAGCGCCTGGGTGGCGCGGTTGTAGAGCACCGATGAGTCGGTCGATCCCGCCGAGCCGCCCGCGGCCGCGCCGGCGATGATGGCCTCCACGTCGGCGGCGTCGTAGGTGGGGGAGGAGGCGAGGGCCAGCACGGCGCCGGTCTCCGGGTCGATGGCCACGCACGCGCCCACCTCGCCGACGAGCGCGTCCTGCGCCGCCTGCTGGATCTTCGAGTTGACGGTGAGCGTCACATCGTTGCCGGGCGCGTTGACGCCGGCCAGCGAGTTGAGCGCATCGGCCCAGGTGGCAAAGCTCTCCTGGCCCTTGAGGGCGGTGTTGCAGGCAGCCTCGATGCCGCTCGTCCCGTACTTCTCCGACGCGTAGCCCACGATGTGCGCCGCCAGCTCGCCAGCGGGGTAGACGCGCTCATAGGAGCCGTTCTCGCCCTGGATGCTCTGGGCGAGCACCACGCCGTCGTAGGTGGATATGGTGCCGCGCTCGGTCTTGGCCTCGCGAGCCATGGTGTGGCCGTTGCCGGGCAGGTTCTGGTAGTAGTCTGCCTGGATGACCATGATGTAGGTGAGGTTGGCTACCAGCACGGCGAACAGCGCCGAAAAGATGATCATGGTGCCCGTCAGCCGCTTGCCCAGGGCCACGCGGCCCAGCACGCTGTTGGCGGAGAGCGCGGTGGTGGCCTGCTTGACCTCCTCGCCCACGCCGGTGCCCTCGTCGCCGCAGCGCAGAAGGCAGCCCACGATGGCGAAGCTGGCGATGAGCGAGCTGCCGCCCTGGCTGATGAAGGGGAGCGTGATGCCCGTCAGCGGGATGACCCGCGTGACGCCGCCCACGATGATGAAGGCCTGGAGCACGATGATGGAGGTGAGGCCCACCGCGATGAAGGAGCTCACGTCGGACTTGGCCCGCGCTGCCGTCACCATGCCGCGGATGGCGAAGCACAGGTAGAGCAGCAGCACGCCGGCCGCGCCGAGCAGCCCCACCTCCTCGGCGATGACGGGGAAGATGAAGTCGCTCTCGGCCACGGGAATCACGCTCGCGCCCATGCCGCGGCCGATGCCGGTGCCGAACAGGTCGCCGTCGGCCATGGAGTAGAGGGACTGCACCAGCTGCAGGCCCTTGTTCTGGGCGTCGGCGAAGGGGTCGAGCCAGATGCTCACGCGCGTCTGGACATGCCCCATCATGAAGTAGAGCGCCACGGCCGCCACGGCCGCCATGCCCAGCGAAACCACCAGGTAGAACTTCTTGCCCGTGGCCACGTAGAGCATGACCACGAACACGGCGAACAGCACGAGCGCCAGGCCGAGATCTTTCTCGAGCACCACCACGAGAAACGCGAGCGCCCACATGACGATGAGCGGCAGCAGGGTGGACAGCGACGGCAGGCGGAAGGGCCCCACGTCCCAGGTGAACACCGAGAGCATCTCGCGGTTGGCGGCCAGGTAGCCGGCCAGGAACACCACGATGAGGATCTTCGCCAGCTCGCCGGGCTGGAAGCTGAAGCTTCCCACCTTCAGCCACAGCTGGCCGCCGCCCGACTCCGAGCCGATGCCCGGCAGCAGCGGCGAGAGCAGCAGCAGGATGCCCACCGCCATGAGGGTGTACTTGTAGTTGGCCACCTTGTCGAGGTTGCGGATGAACGCCAGCACGAGCACCATGAGCGCGATGCCCGCGTAGAGCCACATGAGCTGGCGCACGGCCAGGTCGGGCACGATGCGGGTGACGAACGCGATGCCGATGCCCGACAGCGCGAAGGAGATGGGCAGGATGGCCGGATCGGCTCCGGGCGCGAACCGCCGCACGGCCAGGTGCGCGATGACGAAGGCCACGAAGATGCCGAGGGGCACGCCCAGGGTGTTGAAGGTGAGCTCTTGGCCGCCGTTGACCACCATCATGCCGAACAGCACGATGACGATGGGCGCGGCGATGCAGAGGAGCAGCAGCTCGAGGTTGCGGCGAGTCATGGCCTACGCTCCCTCGCCGGCGGGCGGCGTGGCGGCCTGGTCAGCCGTCGGGTCGGCGTCGGCCGGGGTGCCGGTGCCGTTCGCGTCCGCAGGGTTCGTCGTGGCGTCAGCGGCGCCGGTGCCGGGTTCCGCGACCTCGCCGGAGGGGCGGTTGCGCTCCTCGATCTCCTGGCGGTAGTCCTGCACGAGCTCCTGGGCGCCCTCTACGCTGTCGGCTTTGATGCCGTCGGTGCGCAGGCGGTTGGCCAGGCCCGGCTGTAGGTCGTCCACGGACACGTCGGTGACCTCCACCAGCTTGGAGGTGGACAGGCCGAACACGTCGCCCTGAAGCCCCCGGTAGACGGCCACCTTGCCGTCGACGTCAGTCAAGTAGGCCGAGTTGGAGGTGAGAAAGTTGAAGATGCCCACGGCGCCGGCCACGATGGCGGCCAGCAGCAGCACCAGCAGGGCGGCGGTCACCTTGGTCTTGCGGGCCACCTTGCGCCGCCGCGCCTCGGCGAAGCCGGTGACGTCGGCCACCACCACGGTGACGTTGTCGTAGCCGCCGTGGGCGATGGCCTCGTTCACGAGCAGCGCGGCGCAGCGCTGCGGGTCGGGCGTGCGGGCCATGAGGGACTCGATCTCATCGTCCTCCACCATGCCCGACAGGCCGTCGGAGCACAGGAGCAGGCGGTCGCCCGTCTCCACGTTGATCTCGAAGAGGTCGGGGGTGGTGCGTGGGTCGCTGCCCAGGGCGCGGGTGATGACCGAGCGCTGGGGGTGGACGCGCGCCTCCTCCGGGGTGATCTTGCCGGCCTCGATGAGGTCGGTCATGAGGGAGTGGTCGCGGGTGAGCTGCTGGAGGCGGCCCTTGTGCAGCAGGTAGGCGCGCGAGTCGCCCACCTGGGCGATGACCAGGCGCTCGTTCTCGAGCATGGCTGCGGTGCAGGTGGTTCCCATGCCCTCGCGCCCCACGCCCTCGCGGGCGGCGCGGACGATGGCCAGGTTGGCTTCCTCCACGGCGCGGCCCAGGGCCTCGGCGTCGGGGTGGCGCGGGGCGCGCTCGGCGATGACGTCCACCGCTATCTCAGAAGCCACCTCGCCGGCGGCATGGCCGCCCATGCCGTCGCACACCACGTACAGCGGCGGCGCCACGACGAGCGAGTCCTCGTTGTGCTCGCGCACGCAGCCGACGTCGGTGCGGCTGCCGAAGGTGGAGCTCGCCTTCTTGAAGCTGCGGGCCGCCATTACAGGTACCTCACGCGGATGGCCACATCGCCGATGGTCACCACGTCTTTGTTGCGCAGGGCCGCGGGCTCGGCGACGAGGCGCCCGTTGACGTAGGTGCCGTTGGTGGAGCCGAGATCCTCGACGAAGAGGTTCTGCCCCATCAGCTGGAAGCGCGCGTGGCGGCCGGACACGAACCCGGCGCCTATCACGATGTCAGCCCCTGGCGAGCGTCCCACGATGACAGGGCCGCGCACGGCGATGGACACGCCGCGCAGCTCCTTGGGCCCCTTCTCGACGGAGAGGTTCCAGGTGTGCTCCTTCTTGCGCTGGCCGCGCACCAGGCCGATGCCCGTGCGCATGATGGCGAACAAGAAGAGGTAGAGCAGCGCGACGAAGAGCAGGCGCGCTATGAGCAGAACGACGTCGATCACGGGATTTTCCTTTTCGCGGTGCTTCCGGCTTCCTCCAGGCGCCTAGATCAGCTGGAACTCGACGCTCGTGGTGCCCAGGGTCAGGCGGTCAGCGTCCTGGAGGGGGGTTGATTTTATCTGGCGCCCGTTGACGAAGGTGCCATTGGTGGAGCCGAGGTCAGAGATGACCCACGCGCCGGTGGCCTCGCGGCGGATCTCGGCGTGCTGGCGCGAGACGTTGATGTCGGGGATGACGATGTCGTTGCGCGACTCGCGGCCGATGATCATGACGCGCCCGTCGAGCGGGAAGGCCCGATCGTTGGTGATGTCGTAGAGGTAGGCCTGCTGCTGGGGCTGGCCGGCTGAGCCGCCGGCGGGGTCGAAGACCATGGTCTGGGGCGCCTCGCCGTAGCCGTCGGCCGGGTTGTCGTAGAAGCCGTCCTCGCCCTGGGCCTGGCCGTACGTGGCATCGCCGGCGTAGGCGTCGCGCTCGTCGAAGCCGTAGGGGTCGGGGGCGGGCGTCGGGGCGGGCGCGGCGCCGGAGGGGCGGTAGCCCACGCCGCGGCCGCCTGCGCCGACGGCCAGTCCGTAGCGCTCCATCTCCTCCTGGCGCAGCTGGGCCACGAGCGGCGCGGCCACCATCTCGGCGATGACCTCGAACTTGCCGTGCTTCAGCTCCTCGTCGACGATGAAGCGCACGAGGGGCTGGCCGTCCATGATGAGGCCGTGCTCGCTGGCCTTGGCGGCCAGGTAGGTCTCGGTCTCGCCCGCGAGGGTGGGGTAGTAGCCGAAGAGGCGCTCGTCGTCGTCGGCATTGACCAGCACGGTGTAGAGGGTGGGGGCGTACTGCTTGCCCGCGCCGACCATCTTCTCGCGGCGCATCTGCTTCTCGGCCTTCTTGGCTATCTGGACGGGGGAGAGGGGGGTGCCCGCCATGCGATCGGCAGCGCCCTCCACGGTGTCCTCCATCTTGCCCTCGACCTTTGAAAAGAAGCCCATGGGTACTCCTCTACTCGCCTGAACATAGTAAGTCTCCATCTTGCCACAAACGCTTAGCAAGGCGGTGCTTCTTTACGCAACGAACAAAATGCCGTAACCGGCCCCGTGGCCGTCGGTCCTCACCTTGGGAGTTGCGGCGCGAATTGCAAATTCGGTCGGTTTTGCACTCACCGGCCGGGTGTTTTCCGCGCCAGGAGGCCCCGATTGGCCCGAAAAGCGCCTCGGGAGCCTGTTTCGGGCCTCAGGAGGGCAGTCGTAGAGTGCAAAACCGATCGAATTTGCAATCGGGGTGCCGAAAACGAAGGACGGCCCCGGTGTCAGGGCGAGGTGGTAGCGCTTGACCAGGGGCTCTGGGCGCATCCTAACCGTTTTGTCTAGGTGGGGAGCCTAGGCGAAACTATCATCCTCTGCGTAGTAAATGGTCGCTTTCTCCTGATGGAAAACCGCCTCGTTCGCCGTACGTTGTCGGCAGCGCGAAGCGAGCGCCCCGGCGCTGCCTCCGGGCATCCCCCACGCCGCCGCTCCTTCGCGTTCTGGCAGGAAAACGGAAAGAGGAGAGGAAAGGAGAGAGGTATGCACAAAGACTTGCCAACCACGTGGGAAGAAGACGGCTACGTCGTCACCCGCACGACGGCATGGTCCGCGCCGGGCTGCCATTCCGGCTGCGGCATCATCTGCTACGTGAACAAGGAGACCGGCAAGCTCGAGAAGGTCGAGGGCGACCCTGAGCATCCCTACAACCAGGGCCATATCTGCCCGCGCTGCGCCGCGCTTCCCGACGTGGTGAACAGCGAGGAGCGTCTGCTCTACCCCATGAAGCGCGACCCGGAGCGCCGCGGCGACCCGGACGCGTGGGAGCGCATCTCCTGGGATGAGGCGCTCGACCTCGTCTACAACACCATGACCGAGCTGGGCGAGAAGTACGGCAAGCACACGCTCCAGACGTTCTGCGGCACGGGCCGCGACATCCTCTGGCAGTCGCAGCGCCTGGCCTACTCGATGGGCACCCCGCACGTCGAGAGCTACTCCTCGGGCCTGGCCTGCTGGATGCCGCGCCTCATGTCCTACAACGTGAGCACCGGCGGCTACATGATGCCCGACTGCTCCGAGTGCCATGAAGACCGCTACGACAACCCCGAGTACAAGGACCCGGAGGTCATCGTGGTGTGGGGCAACAACTGCGTGGCCTCCAACTCCGACGGCTTCTTCGGCCAGTGGGTGGTGGAGGTGGTCAAGCGCGGCGCCAAGATGATCGTGGTCGACCCGCGTCTGACCTGGATGGCCGCCCGCGCCGACCTGTGGATCCAGCCCCGCCCTGCCGTTGACTCCGCCGTGGCCATGGCCATGCTCAAGGTGGTCATCGAGGAGGACCTCTACGACCACGACTTCGTCGACCGCTGGACCTACGGCTTCGAGGCTCTGGTGGAGCGTTCCCGCGAGTACGACTTCGACGAGCTGTGCGAGCGCGCCTGGGTCGATCCGGAGAAGATCCGCAAGGCCGCCCGCATGATCGCCGCCGGCAACCACACCGCCGTGCAGCTGGGCCTGGCCGTCGACATGCAGCGCAACGGCATCGGCGCGGTGCGCTCCATCATCGCCATGCTCGCCATCTGCGGCGACATCGACCAGCCGGGCGGACAGATCTTCACCCCCGAGCCCTATGACTTCCACTACTTCAGCTGGGGCTTCAAGGAGCTCCCGGAGGACGTGCAGAAGATGGTCGTCGGCTACGACGAGTACCCCTTCATCCGCATGGGCATGGTGCTCGACCAGCCCGACCTGGCCGTCGTCCAGGCCGAGACCGAGGAGCCCTACGGCTTCACCGGCGCCATCATGATGGGCACCAACCCGCTGTGCTGCATGAGCAACGCCGACCTGAACCGCGTCTACCCCGTTCTGCAGAAGCTGAAGTTCATCTGCGTCTGCGACTGGCGCATCACCCCCACCATCCAGACGCTGGCCGACGTGGCGCTGCCCGTGGCCATGTGCGTGGAGAAGACGGGCATGATCGCCAAGCGCACCGGTGCCTGCGCGATGTCGCCCATCGCCGGCCTGGACATCCAGGGCGAGCCCAAGTCCGACGCCGAGATCACGCTGCTGCTCGGCAAGCGCTTCAACCCCGAGATGTTCCCCTGGGACACCGTCGAGGAGATCTACGACTTCCTGGTGAAGGACTCCGGCTGGTCGTGGCAGGACATTCGCAACATGAACTGGGCGTGGCCCGGCCAGGAGTACCGCCGCTACGAGAAGGGCCTGCTGCGCGCCGACGGGCAGCCCGGCTTCAACACCTCCACCGGCCGCATCGAGCTGTACTCCCCGTTCGCGGAGAGCATCGGCGAGAACGTGCTTCCCTACTATGACGAGCCCTATTACGGCCCCTACACCACGCCGGAGCTCTACAAGGAGTACCCCGTGATCACCATGACGGGCTCCCGCAACATCCAGTTCTTCCACAGCGAGCATCGCGATGTGAAGAAGCTGCGCGAGATCCAGCCCGATCCGCTGGTGGAGATCAACGACGTGTGGGCCAAGGAGCAGGGCTTCGAGGACGGCGACTGGCTGTGGGTCGAGGACAAGATCGGCCGCATCAAGCACCGCGCCAAGTGCACGCCCATCGTCAAGTACGGCATGGCCAACGTCAACTCGGGCTGGTGGTTCCCCGAGACCGATCCGCATGAGGATCCGATGTACGGCTGCTGGGACGTGAACCCCAACGTCCTGAGCGAGCTCGGCCAGCAGGGCCCGACCGGCTTCGGCGCCGACGTCAAGGCCCTTCTCTGCAAGATCTACAAGTGCGACGAGGAGGATGCAAATGTCAAAGCAAGCACTGCTCATTGATTATGAGTTCTGCTCCAACTGCCACACCTGCGAGGTCGAGTGCAAGATGGAGCATGGTTTCCCCGAGGGAACCGCCAACGGCATCAAGGTGTTCGAGGTCGGCCCGTGGCAGATCGAGGGGGATCGCTGGCAGCTGACCTACATGCCGGTGCCCACCGACATGTGCGACCTGTGCGCCGACCGCACGGCCAAGGGCAAGCTCCCCGCCTGCGTGCACAGCTGCTACACCGGCTGCATGAAGTACGGCACCGTGGAGGAACTCTCCGCCGAGCTCGAGCGCAAGAGCCGCCAGGTGCTGATCGTTCCTCTGCAGGAGGACTAGGGGCACGGGCGCGCGTCGCGTCGGCTGCCGCTGGCCCGGCACGGCGCGCGCCTGCGCGCGAACATCGTCATCTCAAAACGAAAGGGGGATGAAATGGGTGCTGAATCCGAAAAGAAGGGGATTCACTACGCGTGGTTCATTCTCGTGGCCTGCTGCTTCATGTTCGCGGGCTCGATGGCGCTCATCAACTCCATCATCAGCGTCTACGTTCTGCCGGTGACCGAGGCCCTGGGCTGCAAGCGCGGCGACTTCACGTTCATGCTGACCACCCAGGCTATCTCGATCGTGCTCACGATGCCGCTGTGGGGCAACATCTTCAACAATGAGAAGATCAACATCAACCTGGCGCTCTCGCTCGGCGCGCTGTGCATGATCGCCTGCCCGCTGCTGTGCTCGTTCGCCACCGACCTCATCATGTTCTACGTGGCCGGCTTCATCGGCGGCGTGGGCATCGCGGCCTGCTTCACCATGGCGACGCCGGTGCTCTGCGGCAACTGGTTCGCCAAGAAGTACCGGGGTAAGATGATCGGCATCGCGTCCGCCTTCGCCGGCGTGTCCACCATCTTCTGGGCTCCGCTGTTCCGCTGGATCATCGCGGAGAACGGCTGGCAGACCTCCTACCTCATCAACGCCATCCTCATGGCCGTGCTCATCCTTCCCTGGACGCTCTTCGTCATCAAGCGCAAGCCGTCTGACAAGGGCCTGCAGCCGTTCGGCTACGATCCGAACGAGAAGGACGCGACCGAGTCCAAGCAGAACTTCGGCGTGAAGGCGGCCGACGCCCTCAAGACCCCGGCGTTCTGGATCATCATCGCCGGCGTCATGCTCACCGCCCTGGGCATGGGCTGGAACAACAGCCAGTCCGGCATCGCCAAGGAGCTGCTGACGGGCACGCCCGAGGAGGCCAACGCCGCCGTCATCGGCGCGACCATGGTATCTGCGGCTGCGCTCGGCAACCTGCTCTCCAAGCTGAGCATGGGCGCGATGATCGACAAGTTCAACCTCAACGTCACCTTCATCGCCTTCCAGGTGGTGTGGCTGCTCGCGTTCGTCATGTGGTACTTCTTCGGCACCACCTCCGCCGTCCTGGTGGCGGGCGGCTTCTGCCTCGGCTTCAGCAACGCGCCCTCCCGCGTCGGCTGGCCGATGGCCATCCGCAAGATCTTCGGCAACGCCGACTACTCCAAGATCTGGGGCTACATCGCCACCGGCTCCTCCATCATCGGCGGCATCTCGACCTCCCTCATGGGCTGGTGCTACGACTACCTGGGCTCCTACATGCCCACGCTCATCATCGGCATGGTCGTCGTGGTGCTGATCGCCATCCTGGCGTTCGTGGCCTCCACCTTCGTCGGCAAGTACGAGTGGAAGGACATCGAGCCCACCAAGTAGCAGGGCCTCTCTTCCGTGGGGACGCGTCGCCCGATAGCGCGACGCGTCCTTGGGCGGGGTCCGCGGGCAGGTCTCGCGGGCCCCGATCGATACCTGAAAGGCATCGAGATGATTACCTTCGCTATGGTCGTCGGCTACCTGGCCGTGACCCTGATCGTCGGCTTGGTGATGAAGCGCCGGGCCGGCAAGGACAAGACGGTGCGGAACTTCTTCGTGGCGAACGGGAAGATGCCGCTGTTCGCGGTGACCACCATGCTCTTCGCGGACCTCATCGCCGCGTCCACCACGACGGGGACGGCGGGCACCGGCTACAGCACCGGGCTGGCTGCGCTCTGGGGCATCTGGAGCTCGAGCTTCGGGTGCATCCTGTTCAGCGTGTGCTTCTGCCGGTTCTTCTTCGAGATTCGCCGCACGGGCGCCATCACCGGGCCCGAGGCGTTCGGGATCCGCTTCAGCCAGAAGATCCGCTACCTCGTGCTCGTCTTCACGCTCATTCCTCTCTTCATCGTGTTCTCGGCGCAGATCACGGCGGCCAGCATGTACCTGGCCAGCATGCTCGGCATCGCTGAGTCGGTTGCGACGGTGGCGGTGCTCTTCCTGTTTCTGGCCATGGCGCTTCTGGGGATCACGGGCATCGCGGAGATGAACAAGGTGCACGCGTTCGTCCTGCTGTTCGGCCTGACGTTCGCCGCCATCGTGTGCCTGAACCACGTGGGCGGCCCCCAGGCGCTCGTCGAGAAGCTGCCCCCCTCGCACCTCGACCTCTTCTCCGTCGGGTTGCCGACGGTGCTCGCGCAGTTCGTGGGCGGCGCGCTCGGGTTCTCCATATCGGTGACCTCCATCAACATCGGCTACTGCGCCAAGGACATCAAGACCGCCGAGCGCAGCCACGTCATCGTGGCCGTCGCCAGCGCGGTCTTCGCGTTCGCGCCGGCCATCATCGGGCTGTGCGCCGCCGTGTCGCTCGAGGGCATCCGCAACGACAACGCGCTGTTCGCGATGACGAGCTCCATCTCCCCCGAGCTGGCCGGCATCGCCGTCATGGCCGTGTTCGCGGCCATCTTCTCCACGGGCCCGTGGTTTCTGCTGGCCACCTCCAAGCTGGTGGTGCAGGAGCTCTACGTTCCGCTGAGCGCGCGTGCAGGGCACGAGGTGTCCGACCGCTCGGCGCTGCGCATGTCGCGCGTGGTCATCGTGGTGACGCTCGTGCTGGCCGTGCTGGCTAGCGGGACCAACGTGTCGCTGCTCAACTCGCTCATGAGCGCCTCGCAGATCAAGGCCATCGCGGTGGTCCTGCTGCTGTTCGGCATCTACTGGAAGCGCACCTCCAACGCTGCGGGCTTCGTCGGCCTGCTGGTGGGCGGCACTCTGTCCACCGCGTGGTACGTGCTGGGCAGCCCGCTGGGCGTGCAGCCGTTCTGGCCGGGCGTCGTGTCGTCGGTGGCCATCATCGTGGTGGGCAGCCTGGTGGCGAGCCGCAAGCCGGTGTCGGACGACTACGTGGCCTACGAGCAGCGCCTGGCCGCCGCGCAGGAGGAGTTCGCCGCGTGCCGCCGCGCCTATGACGCGCGGGCCGCGGCGGGTGCGGCGGGCGCGGGCGCGGTGGACGTGCCGGCGGGCGCGGGCGCGGCGGGGCCGGGTGCCGGGGCGCTGTCGGGCGCGGGCGCGGCGGGGCCGGGCGTCGAGGCGCCGGCGGGTGTACCTGCTGTGGAGGAGGACGGGGTGTCGCGCGACATTTCCGCCGCTGGGTGAGGAGGGTGGCTTAGAATTCTCCGCATGGGAAATGGGCTTGCTTCGACAGAGGGGGACGAGACACGTTGACTGCATCGCGCGACATGGCTGAGATCGATCCGGGCGCCCCGTGCGCCACGACCGCGGGTGACGACGCGCAGGCTGACGGGGGGGGGGGCGCTGATTGCCCACGCCAGTGACGGCTGGGGCATCGCCGGCTTCGGGCTGTACCTCGCGTGGGTCTATCTGATAATGACGTGCTCCGTCACCGGTGACGCCCGCATCCCCCAGATCACGGCGACGCTGCTCGTGGCGGCATTCCTGATAGGCGAGGCGGCTGCGGCGGCGGTGGTGGCCTCGGGCGCCGCGCGCCTGACGGGGCGCCGGGTCATCCGCGTTATCTCCGGCGTGTCCTGCGCGCTCCTCGTGCTGCCGGGGCTGGCCGCCCTCGTGCCGGTGTCCGAGACCGTGCTGTTCGCCGCCTGGTTCCTCTCGGGGTTCGGCTCGATGCTGCTGCTCTCGCTGTGGGGCTTCTTCCTCGCGCGGCTGGCGCACAGCTACGCCCCCTTCTACACGGCGCTCTCGGCGCTTCTGGGCACGTCGCTGCTCGTGCTGGTGCGGGTCTGCCTCAAGGAGGACGTGTTCCCCTTCGCCGCCATCTCCATCGGCGTCCTGTCGGTGGGGATGTTCGCCATCTGGGCGCGCCGGCTGCATGCCGAGGAGGGCTTTGCCGTTCCCAAGAACACGCGCCCGCCCGACCTGCCCTCGCTGCTGCACTCGGCCGTGGCCATGGTGGCGAACAACTTCCTGCTCGGCTTCGGGTTCTACGCCGTGGCCGTGTCCACGGGGCTGGTGGCGGGCGGTGGGTTCATCGTCTGCGGGCTGGTGGTGGCTGCGCTCTACAAGGTCATCGACACGCGGACGCGGCTGATCTACCAGGTGGACGTCATCATCAAGGTCATCGCGCCCGTGGCGGCCGTCTGCATTCTGCTGCTGCCGTTCGTGGCGGTGCCCGTGCGCTACGCGCTGCTGTTCCTCCTCATCGTGGTGGCCATGATCGACGAGGTGGTGTGTTGGTCGGCCGTCGCCGAGTATATGTACATCCATCAGGTGCAGCCCTTCGCCAACATGACGGTCGGCCGCTTCGGCGAGATCGTGGGCCTTTTGCTCGGGTTTTGCGGCGGCGGCATCATCTTCGGCTCGTCCATCGACGGACCGGTGGAGCCGAGCCTGTTCGGAAGCTGCGTGGTCATCGCGTTCATCTGCATCCAGGCGTTCTTCTTCCGTGATAACTACACGCCCTTCGTCGAGCATCGCGAGATGGACGAGGAGCTTGCCGTCATCGCCGACGAGGCCCCGCGCGAGGAGCACGAGTCGTGGGAGACGGTCTGCCGCCGATTCGCTGAGCACTACGGCCTGACGCCGCGGCAGACCGAGGTGCTGCTGCTTCTGACCAAGGGGTACTCGATGGGGGCCATCGAGCAGCAGCTCGTGGTGTCCATCCACACGGTGAAGGCCCACGTTTACGGCATCTACCAGAAGGCCGACGTTCACTCGCGCCAGGAGCTGATCGAGAAGATCAGGGCCGAGGAGGACGCGGCGGTTTCGCGAGAGGGGCACCTAGAGGAGGGTGCGGCCCGCTAGGCGCCCCGGTTTGGGCGGCAACCACGGAAACTCGGGCGCGGATTGCAAATTCGGTCGGTTTTGCACTCTGCGAGCCTCTTCTTCGGCTCGAAATGGGCTCAGAAAGCCCGACTTGGGCTGTTTGGACGCCTTTTGGGGCGCGAAACGCGCGACCTTCGAGTGCAAAACCGACCAAATTTGCAGTTTGGCCGCCCAAGCGCGAGGTCGGGGGGGATTTCCCGTGGAGGGGTCGACGGGTTTTCGCCCGCCACGGTACAATTCGCGTTGAGCGCGCTCAAGGCGCGGCTCTCATCGAGCGAAACCACTGAGCAAGGAGCGGGATGGCCATGGGTAGGGAAGCGACTGCTGCGTCGGCGCTGAGGAGCGCCTGCTCGCGCGGGCGGGTCGCGCGCCTGCTGGCCGCTCTGCTGCTGGCCATCGGCCTGGCGGCGCTGCCCGCGACCTCGCTTTGCGGCGGCCCTGCGGGCGCGTCGGGCCGTGGGACGGCGGGCATTGCCTGGGCGGCTCCCGCCAAGGGCGCCCAAGACGCGGCGCCTTACTGGGTGGATGTGACCTACCAGGGAGACGGCACGGTGGAGGCGTCGGCTCGCGTGGAGCCGGGTGACAGCCATACCGTGCACTGGAAGGCCGACCCCGGCGCTGAGGTGGTCGCCGTCCAGGTGGACGGGCAGGATCGTCCCGACCTGGTGGGCGACGGCTCTGCCGGGCACGTCGACTTCTCCGGCATCAACGCCGACCACTCCGTGAGCGTGCGGTTCTCCGAGGCCGACGCGGCCTCCTCCGGCTCGGTGAAGTACATCGTGGACACCGCCATCGAGGGCGGACCGGGCTGGGTCACCGGCGCGGGGCTCGTGTCTAAGGGCGGAAGCCGCGTGGTTGCCTGGGAGCCCGAGGAGGGGTGGAAGGTGGCCGCCGTCGTGGTGGACGGCAGCACCCGGCCCGACCTGGTGGGCGTGGGGTCCACCATCTTCCAGCGCATGAGCGGCGACCACTCCGTGACCGTGGTGGTGGCGCCCGACGACGAGGCCTCCGCCGCGCCTGAGGACGATGAGCGCGAGGCCACCCTGTTCGCCCAGCGCCGCGCGGCCTCGCCGACGAGCCCCTTTGCCGAGCCCGTCGACGGCGCGCCGCGGCTGGTCTATGACCTGGTGTCGCTCGTCCATGCCGGCGGGCTCGTCTCGCTCGTGGCGGGCGTGGTGGTGTTCGCGGCGCTCGTGGCGGGCGCGCACGTGCTCTCCGATCGGCGCCGCTACTACGAGGAGGATCGCCAGGAGGCCGCGGAGGCCGCCGCGGCCGAGCGCGCCGAGAAGGAGGCCGAGGCCGACGCCTACCTGGCCGGCTACTACGACGCCTACCTGGCCGCCTACGGCGACGCGGCTGGCGACGACGCCGACGACGCGGCCGCAGGCGCCGACGACGCGGCTCGCCCGCGGTAGGCCGGCCCGCGACGGGCTTGCGGCAGGTCGGCGCTGTGGCTCGCCCGCAGCGCGCCGTGCGATCCGACGCGAGAAACGACTTGTCATCATCCCAGCGATGACCTGGGTGGTCTGCTTTTCCGCTGCTAGCATGGAGGGATGCCGGGCCTGAGGCGCCCGTCCTGCGGGCGTTGCGAGCGGAAGGAGGAGCCGATGCCCACGTTCAGGGAGCTCATGCGCGTCGCGGAGATCACCGTCAAGGACAAGACGTCCTCCAAGCGCATGGGCGAGATCGTCTCCATCATGCGCCGCTACCACGTGGCCCACGGCCTCACGCCGGAGAAGGCCGTCGCGGTGCTCGAGGCGCTCGGGCCCACCTACGTGAAGATCGGCCAGCTGGCGTCGAGCCGCTCCGACCTCTTGCCGAGCGCCTACTGCGATGCGCTCGAGCAGCTTCACGATCACGTGGCGCCGCTGCCGTTTTCCGAGGTCATCCACTGCATCGACGCAGCCTACGGCGTGCCGTGGACGACGGTGTTCTCCTCCATCGACGAGAAGCCCCTCGGCGCTGCGTCCATCGCGCAGGTGCATCGGGCCGTGCTGCTGGACGGCACGGTGGTGGCCGTGAAGGTGCGCCGTCCCGGCATCGTCGAGCAGATGGCCGAGGACATCACCCTCATGCGGCACCTGCTGGCGCTGGCCGAGCTTTCCACCTCGTCCCACCAGGCCATCATGCTGAGCTTGGACAACGCGCTGGAGGAGCTCGAGCGCACCACCGCCAACGAGGTGGACTTCACCGTCGAGCTGGGAAACCTCGTGCGCTTCCACGATGAGCTGGCCAGCCAGTCGGGCGTTACCTCGCCTGTGCCGTACCCGCGCTACTCCACCGACTCCGTGCTGGTCATGGAATACGTGGAAGGCGCGCAGGTGGACGACGTGGCGGCGCTGCGCGCCCAGGGCGTAGACGCGTCGGCGCTGGCCGAGCGGCTCGTGCAGAGCTACGTGACCCAGGTGCTCGACAACGGGTTCTTCCACGCCGACCCGCATCCGGGCAACATCCTCGTGCGCGACGGCGACATCGTCTGGATAGACCTGGGAATGACCGGGTCGCTCACGGCCAGCCAGCGCCTGCTTGTGGGGCACCTGTTCCGGGCGGTGGCGACGGGCGACGCCTACGGCCTCAAGGAGGCGGTGCTCGGGTTGTCGGTCGTGCACGGCCAGGTGGACCATGGCGCGCTGCTCTCCCAGATGGACGCGCTGCTGACGGAGTACGGCACCGCCGATCTGCGTGACATCAACATGGGCGCCGCGTTCCAGGAGATCGTGGAGGTGCTGCGCACGCAGAACCTCATCATGGTGCCGTCGGTGACGATGCTCGCGCGCGGGGTGGTGACCATCGAGGGCGTCATGGCGGAGCTCGACCCGAAGGCCAGCGTCGTGCAGATCGTCTCTCAGCATGTGGTGCGCCAGGCGTTCTCGCCGCGGCACGTGGAGGAGAAGGTCGTCTCGATGCTGACCGCCACGGCCGAGTCGGCCGAGGCCCTGGCGCATCTGCCGCGCCAGCTCTCGAACACGCTGGACATGCTTGACCGCGGGGAGGTGTCGGTGGTGGGCGACCTGCGCGTGCCCGCCAACGCGCTGGCCACGCTGTACGCCGCCTGCGGGCGCATCGCCCTGGCGATGATATCCGCGGGCCTGTTCATGGGCTCGTCCATCCTGTGCACCACTACCATGGAGCCGCGGTTCCTGGGGGTGCCGGTGCTGGGCGTGCTCGGGTACGTGGGCGCGCTTGTGCTGGGGGTGTACGTGATCTACCGCACCCTGCTGAGCCGCCATCAGATGAGAAACGACGAGAAGCTGAGCTGACGCGTGGCGGGCGCTTGATGCCTGGCGAGGATGCGGTGGCGCCCGTTGCGCGGTGGGTGCGGATCGGGGCGCCGGCGGCGCGGCGGCCCTAAGGAAGCGAGGACGGAAGTGCTGGCTGAGAAGATAAACGACGACCCGGAGATCTATCAGCTGCGGGTGCCCTTTCCCAACGTGGTGACCACCGAGACCAACGTCTACGTGCTGCGTGACGGCGACGAGGTGCTGGTGGTGGACTCCGGCGCGCCGACGGAGGGGGCTGCCCTCTACTTCGCAGCGGCCCTCGGGGAGCTGGGGGTCGATCCGCGTCGCGCGCGCTACTTCCTCACGCACCTGCACTACGACCATGCCGGACTGGCGGGCGACTTCGTGCCCGCGGAGGCCACGCTCTACGTGGGTCGCGGCGAGCTTGAGGCCGCCCGCCCGGACTTCAGCGAGCGAAGCGCCCGCCACTCGTGCGCGCGCTTCGTCGAGGAAGGCCTGACCACCGACGAGGCCGCGCGGGCCCACGCGCCGCTGCGGGTGTCGACGCCCATCGACGTGGAGGCGCGCCCGGTCGTGGTGGTGGCCGAGGGCGACGAGGTGGCGGTGGGCCGCCATCGCCTGCGCGTGGTGGAGGTTCCCGGGCACACGCGCGGCCATGTGGCGCTGCTGCATCCCGAGTCGGGCATCTGCTTCACGGGCGACCACGTGCTCTTCATCATCTCGCCGGGGCTCTCGCTGTTTCTGGACGGGTCGGACGCGCTGCGCACCTACCTCGACAGCTTGGACAAGCTCGATGCGCTCGGCTGCTCGCGGCTGCTCATCTCGCACGGCGAGAACCGGCTCGACTTCCCCGAGCGCATCGAGTGGCTGCGTCACCACCACGAGAAGCGGCTTGGCGCCATGGAGCAGGCGGTGTCCGAAGCGGCAGCACGGGGTGAGGAGCCTACGGGTGCCCAGGTCATTCGTGCTATCAGGTGGAAGGTGCCCGGCGGCCGCATTGACGCTTGCGCGCCCTTGCAGCAGTGGAGCATCTACACGCTGGGCATCGTGCTGCTCGACCACCTGGCGTCCGAGGGGCGGCTTGCGCGGCGCCTCGACGCGGATGGCGTGCACCGTTACCGCCCGGCGGGATCATAGGCGAAGCGGGGCGCGGCGAGGCCCGCGCCCGGTAAGGTTCTTGGTTAGGAGGACATGATGTACAAGAAGGTGCTCGTTCCCTACGACAAGTCCGATCCGTCGCGGCGCGCTCTCGCGCAGGCGCTCGACCTGGTGGCCTGCGCGCCCGACGCCGAGGTGACCGTCCTCAGCGTGGTGGATTGGCGCGACTTCAACGCAGAGACGTTCAAGATAGCATCGCGCATGTCCGGCGCAGTGGGCTCTGTCGCAGACAGCGCCGCCTTCGCCGACGTGGGGCTAGAGGCCGCGCGCGAGGAGAGCGAGCGGGTGATGGAGGACATCGCCGGCATCCCCGGATGCGCGGACGCCCTGGGCGACGGGGACCGGGTGTCTATCGCCGTCGTGAACGGGTCGCCGCACGATGCCATTACGGCGTATGCTGACGAGGGCGGCTACGACTGCATCGTCATGGGGCATCGTGGCATGGGCGCCATGCGCGGCGTGCTCGGCAGCGTCTGCTACTCCACGCTGCACAAGACGAGCTGCCCGGTGCTGGTGGTGAAGTAGGGCGCTCGCGCTTCTGGGCGGGCTTCGGGGGGCGGGCCTCGGCCGGTGGTCGGGGCCCGCCGCGCGTTTCCGGGGCCAACGTGGCCAAAAAAGTCGACTTGACGACAGAGGAGGCGCCTTCCCGATCCCGTGCGGACACGGCGCGCCCGCAAAACCCCAGGTCGCGAAAGGCGAGCGCGTCGACGAGGCGCCAGGAGAGCCGCAAGGTGCCCGAGTTTTTGTCGTCAAGTCGACTTTTTTGGCCACGTTGCGCGCTCGTTTTTGCGCGCGACCGCGAAGCGGGCCCCGGGCGACGGCCGGGGCCCGGGGGTTCGGCGGAGCGGGCCTGAGGCGGCCGAGTTCGCGGATCCGAGAGGCGATGGCCGGGCCGGGGCCGGGGGTTCGGTGGTTCGGGGCGGCTCGTCTCGGGGGCAGAGCTACTGGAGGCCCATCTCGGCCTTCATGCGCGATAGCTCGTCGTCGACGGCGGCGGTGGAGCCGGCTTCCTCGTACTTCTTCTCCAGCTCGGCGGCCGGGTCGGCGGGGCGGCTGCTCAGCTCGGCCATGGCGTTGGCGCGGTCGAGCATCTCATCGGCCTTGGCCTCCATGCGGTTGAAGGCCCCGATGGCGCTGGCGGCGCTGTCGCCGGCGGCCGTGAGGTCGTTCACCTTGTCCTGGGTCTTGGCCACGGCCACCTTCGCCTTGATGGACTGGCGGCGGCCCTGGAGCGTCTCGATGTCGCTGACCAGCTTGTCGTGCATCTGGCGCATCTTCGTCGCGTTGTCCTGCGCGGCGGCGTAGGCTATCTTGAGGCCCTCGGTGTGCGCCTCGATCTGCTGCTTCTTGGCCAGGAAGGTGCGGGCGTCGCCCTCGTTGCCGGCCTCGAGCGCCTTGCGTGCCAGGCCGTCGTAGCGATCGATATCCGCCTGGCTCTCGTCGACGGCGCGCTTGCAGCGGGCTTCCTCGGCCATGACGCCGGCCGTGGCCTCGCGTACCTCGGCCAGGCTCTCGGTCAGCTCGCGCAGGTACTGGTCAATCATCTTCTCGGGGTCTTCCGCCTTGTCGAGCAGGTCGTTGATGTTCGCCTTGATGATGGAGGTGAATCGGTCGAGGATTCCGCTCATGGTGTCTCTCCTTCTGGCCCGCAGGCCGGTCGTTCCCGCTCGCGGGCGGGGTTGTCGGGGGAAGGGGCGCGCCTAGGCGTCGGGCCCCTTGGTGCTGGAGGCGGCGTCGGGCGCGGATGGCGCGCCGGGGTCGTCGGGGTGGTTGGCGGCTGGCGTGGCGGGCGTCAGCGGGTCGGACGCCGCTGCGTCGGGAGTCGCCGTGCTGGATGCGGCCGCGTCGGGCGCGTCTGCGGCGCTCGCGGACTCGTACTTGCGCGCCAGGTTCTCCGTCTCGCGGTCGCCGAACTTCTCGAGCGGCGCGTTGAGGATCTGCTCCATGCGTCGCGACTCGCGTTCGCGCTGGTCGCGCTGGCGCTTGACGAGGAGCGCGATGACGATGGCGACGATGGCGACCGCTGCGCAGATGGCCAGCGGCACGAGCGGCGATTTCGTGACCGTCATGATGCGCGCGCCGGTGTCGGCGAAGGCCTTCGAGAATAGCTGATCCTCGGAGAGGCCCTGGTCGCGGTAGTAGCGGTCGAGGTAGTCGGCCAGCACGGAGACCGCCTCGGCGTCCATCACCGTCTTGGCCTGGCTTCCCACGGCGTAACCCGCGTTGAACGATCCGTTGCCGTCGTCGCAGAAAACGAGGATGAAGTGCGCGTCGTCGCTGAAGAGCTCCTCGTAGAGCTGGTCGGCGTATTGGGCGAGCTCCTCGGTGGACGTGGATGTGCCGTTCGGGAGAATGTAGAGGTAAGGCCACACGCCGGTTTCGTCGTAGAAGCGGCGCATGCCGTCCTCGAGCGCGCGGGGCGTGTGGATCCAGTCGCCGTCGGCGTCGGTGTAGTAGGGGGTGACGAGCGCGGCCCCCTGCGGCAGTGGCTCGCGCTCGATCGAGGAGCGGGTCACGTCGTCGGACGAGCAGCCCCCGCCGAGGGTGGCGAAGAGAAGGAGCGCCAGCGCGATGACCGCCACGACGATGAAGGCGACGCCGCAGCCGCCCCGGGAGGCCCCTGGCCCATCGGGGGTGTTGGGGGTGGCGGGGTGCGGGCCGCCGGGGGTGGGAGGTGCGCCGAAGGGCGGGCCGCCGGGGTACGAGCTGCGGGGAGCGTTGGGGCCGCCGGGGGTGGCAAGGAGCGGGTCGTCGGGGGTGTTGGGGGCGTAGGGAAACGGGCCGCTGGGGGTGTTGGAGGCGTCGAAGGACGAGCCGCCGGGGGTGGCGGGGGCGCCGGGGTACGGACCGTCGGGCGTGCCGACGCTGGTGGGCGCTGCTGCGTAGGGGGCGCCGCTGGTGGGGTTGCCTGTGCGGGGTGCGTCTGGCTCTGGGGCGAGTGGCGCAGGGGGAGACGCACCGGCGGGGGCATTGGACGCGGGGACGTCATAGGGGGTCGCGTAGGCCGATGGGGCGCCGAAAGACGAGGGTTGCTGCGGGGACGGGGCGTCGCCGGGGCTGTTGATGCTGATGCGCGGGGCGAAGATGGCAGGCAGCCCTCCTAAGAGTCCGCCGAACCCTCCCAGGCCGCCGAATCCGCCGCCCAGGCCGCCGCCACGATAGGGCGACCCGCTGCGTGACGAGCGCGGGAAGCTGCGTCCGCCGCCGCGGGTTCCTCCCGAGAATCCGCCGGTCGACCGGCTGCCACCCGAGAAGCCTCCGCTGAAACCTCCGCCTCCGCTTCGGCCTCCGCCACCCGATCTGCCCATAGGCGCTCCTTCCCGATACGCGCTACCCCGTCTGCGCCCCGGGGCGCAGCAACGTGGCACGTCACATCGCTTCGCCCATTATGGGTTGGCGGCCTAGTGCCCAACCTAGCGTCTCGTGCTTGATGAGAAACCGAAAAGAATCCTCCGCGCACTTAAAGAAGCCCGCCGCCAGTGCCCCCGACCCGACGATCCGTCCGACAGCCTGCCCGGCAGGCCCCGCCACATCCGCCCTCCCCCTCCAGGGCGGGGGTCGTCGTGCCGCGTCCGGCCCTGCGCTGTTCGCTGGCTCGCCGCCTTCGCGTTCGCCTGTCGGCTCGGTTCTGCGTGCCCCCCCCCTTCGCCATCGGTGCTCGCTGTGGCTCGCGGCGCTCCTTCGCTGTTCCTTTCCTCGCTCGTGTCCCGCTGGCGGGGAGGAGTGTTTCACGTGAAACAATGTAAGCCGTGGCGAACTATTCTCCCGAGGGGGGGGGCGATCCTTGGGGGGCTGAGGGGCCCTGGGGGCGAAGGGCGCGCGGCGCTAGTCGAAGGGAGGGATCCAGGTGGGGGAGCGGTGCGCCTCGAAGCACATGCGGATCTGATCTGCGGTGTTCTTCGCCTCGGAGAGCTCGGGCAGCTCGCTTTCGGGAAAGTAGCGCGCTTCGGTGGTCTCGCTGTTCGGGACGAAGGCACCGCCGAGCGCCGTGCATGCGACGAACACCTTCGTCACGCCGTAGGCGGACACGGGGCAGTTGTGCCGACCGCCGTCGAGGATGGCGATGAGTCGCTCGGCACGCACATCGAGCCCTGCCTCCTCGCGCGCCTCTTTCACCGCGTTCTCGCCGACGGAGAGGTTCACGTCGCACCAACCGCCGGGGAGCGACCAGCGGCCGTCGTTCTCGCGGACGAGCAGGATGCGGTCGCCGTCGAAGATGGCGGCGCGTGTGTCGAGCTTGGGTGTTTGGTAGCCGGTCTCGTTGCAGAAGAGGTCGCGCACCTTGGCGACGGGCAAGTCGGTCAGGGCGGCCATCATCTCGGCGGCGATGGTGCGGACGCGCTCGTAGCGCTCCAGGTCGAAGGCGTCGCGTCCGTAGAAGAGCCCGGCTTGCGCGAGACTCTGAAGCTCCACCGTCCAATCGAGCCAGGGGTTACCGCTCATGGTGCTCCTCTCGTCACTTCGTCGCCGCCCCCAGCGTACCACGTGCCCGCCTCCAAAACCCAAGCGCACAAATGTTTCACGTGAAACATCCGGACGATGTCGCAAGGAACCGTAGGTGAGCGGGCTTTGTGAGGGCGCCGTGCGGGGTATGGCCGGGCTGGGATTTCGGGGGGGGGTGAGCGTTGGTGGAATATGGTGCGGAATGCGACAGGCGGGCGGCGCGGTGGCTGCGCGCGATGGCGGGATGGGGCCGTGCGTCGAGCGGCGCGCTGGGGGTGGGGCAGGGCAAAGGGAGTGCGGCGCAGAGGTCGGTGCGCGACGCCGGGGTGGAGGAGGAGGCGGACGAGGCGGCGTGTGGTGGAATGCGGCAGAGCGGGATGGCACGCGACGTCGGGGCGCGGGGGTGGCGCGGAGGATGCGGCGGCTCGGGGCAACGCACGGCGTTGGGGTAGAGGGCGGAAACCGGTGGGATGTTGACGGAATGCGGCGGGCGGGGCAGCGCGTGCGGGTGGGATCCGGCGCGTTGGGGCGGCGCTCTCGCGCGTCGGGGGGGGGTGGGGCGGGCGCCCGGGCGCTCGTGCTACGGGCTAGTCTTCGAAGTAGAAGAGTTCCTCGAACGTTCGGTTGAGTGCTATGGCGAGGGTGAGGGCGAGCTTGGCGGTGGGGGAGAACTGCCCCGTCTCGATGCTTGAGATGGTCTGCCGGGATACGCCCACCAGGCGCGCGAGCTCCGTTTGCGAGAGGCCGCAAGCCGATCGAGCCTCGCGCAGGCGGTTCTTCAGGACGAGGTTGTCTTTTCGCGAAGGCATGGCGGCGGATGGCGAAGGCGGCGCGCGGGCGGAAGGGACGCGGCTAGAGCGGCAGCGCGCCGACAGCCGCCAGGTAGCCGACTGCCCACCAGGCGCTCCCGACGAACCAGACTAGGGCCGCTCCCAGCAGCTCACGCCGGCGGGCTCGGCGGTACTGATAGCCGCTGAAGACGCCCATGCCGAGGAAGGCGACGGCCATGAGGTCGCCGTTGGGTTGATGCAGAAAGAGGGATTTCACCAGGTCGAGCACGATAGCCAGGAGCGCGACGGTGAGAAGCGCCCGCTGCGCACCGCCCTCGCGGACGCTGCGATCGCGCTCGTCGTCGCCCACGTTGTCCATCCGGCTGAGCAGCAGCACCTTCTCGCGATTCATGGAGGCCCCTTTCGACGTCCCCATCATAGCTTGCTATTTGCTTGATGTAAAGAAAACTTGGCAGAATGGGAAGAAGCTGCGCGCTGGCTCGAGAACGAATGTTTCACGTGAAACATTGTTAGCCGGAGATAATTATCAGCGAGCTTGGGCGAGGGCGACCTTGCGCGGACGCGCGTGCGAGTGTTCCACGTGAAACGTTTTCGGGCGACGCTGGGCCTTGGCCCGGAATGGCCCTTCGCCTTTGGGGCGAGCCTTCCGGCCGCCGCCGTGCCGGAGGTGCGGGGTCGGGCCTGGACGCAGAACGGCCCCCGGAGTGCGGGGGCCGTTTTGTCTTCTGGAGCCAACGAGCGGACTCGAACCGCTGACCTGCGCATTACGAGTGCGCTGCTCTACCAACTGAGCCACGTTGGCGTGGCGCTTCTCTCGAAGCGAAAACGTAGTATAGCGAATCGCCCCGTCGCGTGCAAGGCGGCAGCCGGGGAATGTCCCGCGTCTCCCGCATGGGCCCCACCTCGGTCCCGCCCTCGTCCTGGTTCCCGCGCCCTCTCCGACACGCCTCCTTCTTTCGTTTTCTCCGTCCCTCTGCTCTGGGCTGCCGATTGCTTCCGCTCCCTTCTGCTCTGACCCCCGCTCTCTTCACGCCACTTCCTACATTCCTTTGTCTCTGCCCCAGATCCTCGGACCCCCCGGACCCCCCCAGACCCCCGGGCCCCCGGACCCCCCGGACCCCCCGGACCCCCCAGACCCCCGGGCCCCCCGGATCCCCCGGATCCCCCGGACCCCCCAGACCCCCGGATCCCCCGGACCCCCCGGACCCCCCCGGACCCCCCCAGACCCCCCCAGACCCCCCCAGACCCCCCAGACCCCCCCAGACCCCCCCAGACCCCCGGGCCCCCCGGACCCCTGCTCTTTGCTTCGCCCTCGCTCCCTTTCCGCCTTCCGCATTCCGCCGTCCGTTTCGATCCGCCCCCCCACGTCCTCGCCCCCCCATATCCTTCCGTCCCGCCTTCCCCCGCCCCGTTTTCTGCCCGCCGCTTCCTCCGCCCCCTGCCCCTCTGCACCTCGCCCCCCGCCGCTCCCTTCCTCATTTCGCCCCGCCTCTTCCGCCCCCCCATCCCACCCCTCCCCCCCCCCGTCCCCCGTTCCGCCTCTTCCGCCCCCCGCCGCGCCCTTTCCGCACTTCGCCCCCGCGCCCTTCGCCCCCCCATCCCGCCCCTTCCGCATTCCGCCGCCTCGTCTCCTTCTGCCCCCCCCCTCGCCGCCGTCGGCGGCGGAGCGCCGCGGGCTGCTGCCGTTTCCCCGCCTCTTCGTCCGGGCGTTCTGGTAATTGGGTGATTGTCGTACGCGCGTGCGAGCGGGGGTTATACTTGACGGCCAGTGAAACGAAACCGACGGGGGCGCGGGCGCTCCGGAAGCGAAGGTGCGCGTCATGGGCTTGCAGCTGGCGATGGCAAAGGCGGCGGGGAACACCCTCTCGTGGGGGCTGCGGAAGGTGGCGCGGCGCCCGGGCGGCACGCTGCCGGGCAAGGTGGGACTGCGTATCGATCCGCAGTTCATCGCCGATCTGCGCGGCAAGGTGCGCGTGGGCAGCGTCGTGGTGGTGGGCACCAACGGCAAGACCTCGGTGACTAACCTGGTGGCCGACGCCTTCGAGGCTGCGGGACGCACCGTCATCTGCAACCGCACGGGCGCCAACATGGGGCCCGGCGTGGCGTCGGCGCTGCTGCAGGCGCGGCCGGCCGAGTGGGGCGTGTTCGAGAGCGACGAGCTGTGGCTTGCCCGCACGCTTCCCCAGCTGAGGGCCGATTACGTGGTGCTGCTCAACCTCTTCCGCGACCAGCTTGACCGCTGCGGCGAGATCAGCCGCATCCAAGAGAGCATCGCCGGCGCGCTGGAGAAGTCGCCGGAGACGACGCTCGTCTACAACGCCGACGACCCCCTCTGCGAGGCCATCGCGCGGAAGGTGGCCAACCGCACGGTGTCCTTCGGCGTCGATGGGGACATGGAGCTTGCGCAGAACACGGTGGCCGACGCGCAGATGTGCCAGGACTGCCCGGGCATGGTGGAGTATCGGTATCGCCAGTACGGCCAGCTGGGCGACTACTTCTGCCCCGCATGCGGATTCGCGCGGCCTGCGCTGGACTTTGCCGCCACCGACGTGCGGCTCGACGCTCGCGGCGCCGCGTTCGCGGTGACGAGCCGCGCCACGGACCGCGTCGACCGCGTGACCACGAGCCAGCCGACGCCCTATCTGGTGTACAACCTGCTGGCCGCCGACGCCATCATGCAGCTGACCGGGGTGGACGCCGCCGTGTTCCAGCGAGCGGTGGATGCTTTCGACCCGCGCAACGGGCGGCTCCAGCGCTATGTTATCGACGGACATCCCGTGCTGCTGAACCTGGCGAAGAACCCGACGGGCTTCAACCAGAATCTCAAGATCATCGAGCGCGACGCCGGCCCGAAGGCGGTCGCCTTCTTCGTGAACGACTACGAGGGCGACGGGCGCGACATCTCGTGGATCTGGGACGTCGATTTCGAGGAGCTGGCCGGCCATGGCGCGCTGGCCGTGTTTGCCGGCGGCACGCGCGCCAACGACTTGCAGGTGCGCCTGAAGTACGCGGGCATCGACGCCCAGCTGATCGACGCGGTGGACGACGTGTTCGCCATGCTGCCGCGTCTGGCCGCCGAAGGCGCGCTGCCGGCGGATGCCGGGGTGTACGCCATCGCCAACTACACGGCGCTCCCGTCGGTGCACGCCGCGCTCAACCGCCTGGCTGCGCGCGAGGAAGGCGCCGCGGGCGCGGAGGCCGCGCCGGACGCGGAGGCCGCGCAGGCCGCGGCTCCCGCCCCGGCCCCGGCCGCCCCGCAAGACGCGGCGACCCCCGCCGGCGCCCCCGCAGACGCGGCCGCCCCGCAGCCCGCGGCGCCCGCGCCAGCCCCGGCCGCCCCGCAAGACACGGCGACCCCCGCAGGCGCCCCCGCAGACGCGGCCGCCCCGCAGGCCGCGGCGGCCGCAGGTGCCCCCGTCCCCGCCCCCGTGGTGATCGCTCACCTCTTCCCCGACCTGCTCAACCTCTATGGCGACGGTGGCAACGTCCGCATCCTCGAGCAGCGCCTGGCCTGGCGCGGCATTCCCGTGGAGGTGCGGCGCGTCCACTACGGCGACGTGGCCGATCTGGCCGGCGTCGACCTGGTGTTTTTGGGCGGCGGCCCCGACCGCGAGCAGCGGCTGGCAAGCGAGAAGCTGGCGGAGATGCGCGACGACCTGGCGGCCTACGTGGCCGACGACGGTCCGCTGCTGGCCATCTGCGGCGGCTACCAGATTCTTGGCAGCCAGTGGCTCTGGGGCGACGAGCTCGTGCCCGGCCTGGGTATCGTCGACCTGGAGACGCGTCGCCCCGGCACCTCGGCCGACCGCCTGACCGGCGACCTGGTGATGTCATCGCCCCTGGCATCGCACCCGGTGGTGGGGTACGAGAACCACGCCGGCCGCACGTATTTGGGAGAGGGCGTGGAGCCGCTCGGCACCGTGGTGTCCAAGGCAGGCCACGGCAACAATGACGCGGATCGCGCCGATGGCGTGCGCTACCGCAACGTGGTGGGCACCTACTCCCACGGCCCCCTGCTTTCGAAGAACCCCGAGGTGGCGGACTGGCTGCTCGCGCGCGCCCTGGAGCGGCAGGCCCGACGTGTCGGCACCGAGCCCCTCGCGCTCTCGCCGCTCGACGACGCGGTGGAGCTGGCTGCCAACCGCTGGATGGTCGCGCGTCTGGGCGTTGAGGGCGCGTAAGGGTTCGTTAAGGACCGTGAAAAACTTGTGGAGGGGATGACGATGTCCTGTGGCTTTTGCATGGGGCGGATGCGGGGTTTGTTGCCAAGGAATCAACGAGATAGCAGAATAAAGGCTCATGAGAATCCCCAAAACCGCAGGCCATAGCGCTCGGGATACAAGAAACGGAGTCTCGCACCATGGCTAAATCGTACAATCGAAACTCCTACGGCTCGGGAGGCCGCTCCGGCAACGCGCGTTCCCGCTACTCAACTTCCAGCTTCTCGCCCGTGGGGTCGCACATGAAGTCGGCACGCGCCCACGAGCGCCAGCGCACGGAGCAGGGCTACGGCCCCTCGCAGGGACGCCCCGGCTCGTCAGGCTATCCGGCTGTCCCGACCAACCCCTACTCGCGCGGCTCGCACAGCGAGGCCTACCAGGTGGGAAAGGCAAAGAAGCGCAAGCGCAAGAAGATAGCGCTCATCTCGCTTATCGTGGTGTGCGTGCTCGTGCTCGGCGGCGTGGGCATGGCCTTCGCCTACGTCAACAACATCCAGTCCAACATGCAGCGCAACGTCGATCCGGAGATGATGAAGGTCCTCGAGCAGACCACCCCGCCGGGCGACCCCTTCTACATGGTGCTCATGGGCACCGACGGCTCGGCCGAGCGTGACGCGTCGGCGGAATACGCCGGTGACCAGTACCGTACTGACAGCCTCATGCTCGTGCGCGTCGATCCCAAGCAGAAGAAGGTCACCCTCGTCTCGCTCATGCGCGACACCAAGATCGACATGGGCAAGCACGGCGTCCAGAAGCTCAACGCCGCGCACGCCATCGGCGGGGCGCCGATGACGGTGCAGACGGTGTCGCAACTGGCCGGCGTCCCCATCACCCACTATGCCGAGATCAACTTCGACGGCTTCAAGGAGGTCGTGGATGCGCTCGGCGGCATCGAGGTGGACGTGCCGGTGAAGATCGCCGACCCGCGCGCAGGCTATCTGGAGGCCGGCGTGCAGACGCTTGATGGCGACGGCGCGCTCACGCTCTGCCGCTCGCGTCACACCTACGACGCTCTGGGCGACGGCGACGGCTATCGCGCCGCCAACCAGCGCATGGTCATCAGCGCCATCGGCAAGAAGATCCTCAGCAGCGACCCGGCCACCATGGCCGCCACCATCGAGGCGCTCTCCAAGTACGTGACCACCGACATGGGCGTCATGGACATCATCAGCCTGGCCACCAACCTGCGCGGCATGAACATGGAGACCGACTTCTACACCGCCGTCGAGCCTACCACCTCGGAGTACAGCAACGAGGTCTGGTGGGAGATCCTCAACAAGGACGAGTGGAAGAAGATGATGGATCGCATCAACCAGGGCCTGCCCCCGACCGAGGAGGACGTCGTCGACGAGGCCACCGGCATCGTCATCGCGAGCGCCGGCGGCGGGGCCATGTCGAGCGACGAGGGCAACACAGCTCGCTCGCGGGCAAAGCGCTCGGGCACCGTGTCCGTCCGCAACGGATGCGGCGTGGCCGGCGTGGGCGCCGAGGCGGCCGAGGCTATCACCGAGCTGGGCTACAAGACCGAGGCGGGCAACGCCAACCACAGCGACTACGCCGAGACGGTCGTCGTCTACGGCAAGGACGATCAGAAGCAGGACGCTCAGGAGATCGTCGACCTGCTGGGCAAGGGCCGCATCGTCAAGAACAACAACGAGTACATCTACAGCAGCGACTTCCTGGTGGTCATCGGGAAGGATTGGGTGCAGTAAGGCCGGCGCCCGCCTCCCGGCGGGGTGTGCGTTAAGACGATAGACGGAGGGGGCGCCACGGCGCCCCCTCTTCGCGGAAGGAGCCCTGATGAGGATAACTGTCGTGGCGGTGGGCAAGCTGAAGGAGCGCTTCTGGGCCGACGCCTGCGCCGAGTACCTCAAGCGCCTCAAGGCCTACGCCCGCGTGACGGTAACGGAGGTGGCCGACGTCGATCCCGGTCGGGCTGGCGGCGTGGCGGCGGCCCGCGCGAAGGAGGGCGAGGCCATCCTGGCCGCCCTGCCTGAGGCGGCGCACGTGGTGCTCATGGCCATCGAGGGAAAGCAGCGTTCGAGCGAGGGGCTCTCCCGGCGCTTGGACGAGCTGGCGCTCTCCGGTCGCAGCGACATCGCCTTCGTTATCGGCGGCAGCGACGGGGTGAGCCGTGCCGTCTACGACCGGGCCGATGAGACGCTCTCGTTCGGGCCCGTCACGCTGCCCCACAACCTGGCGCGTGTAGTCCTGCTCGAGCAGGTCTATCGCGCCTTCAAGATATCCCGCGGCGAGCCCTACCATAAGTAGGTTCGCAAGCGGTGGAGGCGATGGAGGAGGGTGTCGTCCCCGAAAAGGCGAGCCGCGATTGCAAATTCGAACGGTTTTGCACCGAGGAGGGACGCAAACCGGATCGAATGACCGCCGCAAGCGGGCAAAACCCCAGGTGGGCGCTTGCCGCCAAACGGCTTTGGCGCGAAAACGGCCTCCGAAGGAGTGCAAAACCGTTCGAATTTGCATCGTGACGCTCGTTTGGGAAGTTCGGGGCCGCTGCAGGAGGCCGGCCGGCCCTCTGGTACGCTTAGGGCGAGCAAGCAGAAAGGAGCTGCCATGCGCCTCATATCGTGGAACGTCAACGGCCTGCGGGCTGCGCTGAAGAAGGACTTCAGGGAGTCCTTTGACCTGCTGGACGCCGACGTGTTCGCCCTGCAGGAGACCAAGCTGCAGCCGGGTCAGGTCGATCTCGAGCTGCCGGGCTACTGCCAGTTCTGGAGCTACGCGCAGAAGAAGGGCTACTCCGGTACCGCCGTGTTCTGCAAGGCGCGTCCGCGCCAGGTGCTTCACGGCCTGGGCGACGGATACCTGGACGCCGAGGGTCGCATCGTGGCCGTGGAGTTCGAGCAGTTCTGGTTCGTGGACGTCTACACGCCCAACGCCCAGGATCAGCTGGCGCGCATCGACCACCGCATGCAGTGGGATGACGCCTTCCGCGATTTCTGCAAGGGACTTGAGGAAGGGGTGCTGCCGGCGGGCGTGCCGGTGGAGCGCGACGGCGACGAGGGCTTCGGCGTGGGGCATGCCGCCGAGGACCTGCCGCTCACCCAGCCCGGCGAGGCGGCCGACCCCAAGCCGGTGGTGATGTGCGGTGACTTCAACGTGGCGCACGAGGAGATAGACCTGAAGAACCCAGGCCCCAACCGGGGCAACGCCGGATTCTCGGACGAGGAGCGCGGCAAGTTCACCGAGCTGGTGGAAGCCGGGTTCATCGACACGTTCCGCCTGCTGCACCCCGATCTGCCGGGCGCGTACTCCTGGTGGAGCTACCGCTTCAAGGCACGTCAGAACAACGCAGGGTGGCGCATCGACTACTTCCTGGTGAGCGATGCGCTGCGTGGCGCGGTGACGGGCGCTTCCATCTACAGCGAGGTGATGGGCAGCGACCACTGCCCTGTAGGCCTCGAGCTCGACTTGGATTAGAAAGGAATGTTGACGTTGGATACCCAGAAGATCGAAGAGGGCGTGCGCCTCATACTCGAGGGCGTGGGAGAAGATCCTGACCGCGAGGGGCTGCTGGAGACTCCGGCTCGCGTGGCGCGCATGTACGAGGAGATTTTCGCCGGCCTGACCGAAGATCCGGCGCGCCACTTCGAGACCACCTTCGACGAGCACCATGACGGCATGGTGCTCGTGCGTGACATCCCCTTCTACTCCCTGTGCGAGCACCACCTGGTGCCCTTCTTCGGGAAGGCGCACGTGGCCTACATCCCCGGCCCCGACGGGCGCGTGTGCGGGTTGTCCAAGCTGGCGCGCCTGGTGGACGCCTACGCCAAGCGCCCGCAGGTGCAGGAGCGGCTGACCACCCAGGTGGCCGACACGCTCGTGGCCGAGCTGAACCCGCAGGGCGTCATCGTGGTGATCGAGGCCGAGCACATGTGCATGTCGATGCGCGGGGTGCGCAAGCCGGGCGCTAAGACCACCACGAGCGTCATGCGCGGCGTGTTCGAGAACGCCGCCACGCGCGCCGAGGCGATGTCCCTCATCCTGCGGGGGTAGCGCCGACGTGGCGCGCGCTCGGCTCCGGCGGCCGCGTTAGCTGTGGGGCTGGGACGCGTGGGCCTCGTAGTAGGCGCGGAAGCGGGCGACGTCGCGCTCATAGGTGACCAGGTCGGCCTGGGGCTCCTCTAGGTAGAAGGGCACGCCAGCGAGCGCGGGGTGCACGGTCAGGGCTGCTAGCGCCTCGAAGCCGATTTGGCCCTCGCCGATGGGTGCGTGTCGGTCGGCATGGGCGCCTCGGCCTTCGCGGATGTCGTTGAGGTGAACGGCCTTGAGGCGGTTCAAACCGATGACCTGGTCGAACGCGTTCAGCACGCCGTCCAGGTCGTTCTTGAGGTCGTATCCGGCGGCGAAGGCAGCCGACGCGTCCAGGAGCACGCCGACGGGCGCGTCCGCGCCGATTCCGTCGAGGATGGCGGCCAGCTCTTCGAAGGTCGCCCCGATCTGCGAGCCCTCGGCGGGCATGTTCGCCAGCAGCAGCGGCACGTCGCTGTGCGCGTCTAGTACCTGGTGCAGCGTGGCCGCGGCATTGGCCAGTCCCTCTTCTACGGGAATGCTGCCGATGGAGCCGGGGCGCACGAGGTAGCGCGAGCCGGGCATGAGCTCCAGCCGCTCCAGATCCTCCGTCATCACCAGGTGCGCGAAGTCTTGCTTGGCCTGGTCGGCTTCGCCGGGGGCCAGGTCGTAGGGCGCGTATCCCATGAAGTCGTGCAGCCCGTGATCGGCTGCGTAGGCGTTGAACGCGTCGACGTCCTTGCGGTCGAGGGCGCGCCGGGCGCCGCCGCGGGGATTGCGGGTGAAGTACTGGAAGGTGGCGGCGCCGATAGAGACGGACTCCTCGGCCATGCGGAGGTACCCGTAGCGTGTGGAGAGATGGCTGCCGATGGTGAGCATGATGGCTCCTTCGATTTGGGTGCGGGCGTCGCGCGGGCCGCGCGGGCGGCAGGCAGGGTGCGGGCGGTGGCGAGCGTCCGCCTTGGTTGCACCGCGAGGCCGAGCCCGGGGCAGCGAGCCCGGCCTGCGGACGAAACCATCCTAGGCACGCCGGAAAGCGCCATCCGGGGCACGCGCCCATCTGTGGCCGATCCGTTGAGCTAGAATTACCCTCGTAACCGACCGATGCCCGACGGCGCCCGGCGCGCAAGGCCCGCGGCGGCGCGGAGACCCAAGGAGAGCCCCATGAAGTGCGTTATCTCGGTACTCGGCAAGGATCGCAGCGGCATCGTGGCCGCCGTCGCCACCACCTTGGCGGAGTGCAGCGCCAACATCGATGACATCAGCCAGACCATCCTCGGCCAGGGCGAGATCTTCTCGATGACCATGCTCACCACGCTGGCCCCCGAGGCCTGCGACTTCAACACCGTCCAGGAGAAGCTGGAGAAGGTGGGCGAGGACCTCGGTGTCCAGATCATCATCCAGCGTGAGGACGTCTTTCAGTTCATGTACAAGATTTAGCGTGACGCTGCTGTCGACGTAGCGATGACGAAGCGCCCGGCCAAGGCTGAGCGCTTCTGTTTCGTGGACTCCCGTTGCCGGGCGCCTTGGGCGTCGTGTGCGCGAGATGCGGAGGGGCGACCGGGGTCTTCGGGACGCCAAAATGGTGCGGGATTCCGGAAAGGTGGCCAAAAGCTATGCGCTTTACGCACGCGGAGCGCCGTTTTTCATCCCTTGGACATTTGCGACCTGGGGAAACGCGCGGGCGGTTGCGTTGGTAATGCCGGGATTGGCGTAAATCGCGCTGTTTTTGGCCAAATTTTCGGAATCCCGCGTGAAGGGTCGCGGAATCGGGTGCCGGCGAGTTTTGGGCCGTGTGCCGCCGGGGCGCGGGGCTGTGGGCCGTGTGCCGCCGGGGCGCGGGGCTGCAGGTTGAGGGTCGCGGGCCGCGGGGCTGCAGAACGGCGGGTCGCGGGACTGCGGGGCTGCAGGCCGCGGGGCGGTTCCTCCCATCCGCGAGACCGTTTGGAAACTTCTGGAAAACGTGCCACAGGCTGCCCATATGTTGTGCTAGTATGTGCAAACCTCAACAAGATGTGGTGTCATTTGTGGGAATCCGCAGATGGCGCGCTGGGAGATAGGAGCCATCTATGGACAACATGACGACCGTCGACGGCGTGAAGGTGCAGGTCAACTACGCTCATGAGAGCGACGCGCCTATGACCGAGCCTGAGGTGCAGGCCTACATCCAGCGCGCCTACGAGAAGTATCCCCATGGCAAGCTGGAGTCGCTCGTCCTGGACGTGGACGGCGAGGACGTGGGCATCCACTACGGCCTGGCTCCCGAGAAGTTCGACCGCATCCGCCGCATCACCGGCTATCTGGTGGGCACGCTCGACCGCTTCAACGACGCCAAGCGCGCCGAGGAGCACGACCGCGTGAAGCACCAGGTGGGCTGCTGCTAGTCCACGTTGGCCAAAACAAGCAGCGGGGCCTTCTCACGACGAGAAGGCCCCGTTTTTTTGTGCGAGCGTGGCCGGGAGGGGCGACGGTGGGTCGCGGCGCGTTTCTGCACAGTTTCGTCGACTTTGTGACAGGCTCACTGGCGCGTGCGATCGTCTGCTTGGCGTTTCCCCAGGTCGCGTGCTTTATAGCGCGGCGAACCACCGCGAGGAGCGCGATTTTGCGCGTCCGATCCGGGGTTTCTGTCACAAAGTCGAAGAAACTGTGCAGAAACGGACGGGTCTGGTGAATGCGCGACCGCCGGCGGGGCGGCGGGGCGGCGGGCGCGCGACTCCCTGCCGGGAGAGAGCGTAGGGCAGGGGCGCGCGGGGAGGATGAGCGCGTGGTCTTCCGGCGGCGAATGCGAGACCGGCGGCGGGGGGCTGCCTGCCGACAAGCATGCAGCAGGGCGCCCATCAGCAGGCGCGACGAGCGTGTGGCGGCTCGCCGGCAGGCCTGCCGATGGGCGAGCCGCCACACGCTCGTGTATCCGGCGAACGTGCGGTCGCCGGCGGGGCGGCTACGCGACCGGGGTGCAGGTGGGCTCGGCGGGAGCGGGGAGCTCGGCGGCGCAGTGGGGGCAGCGCGTGGCGCCCGGGCGCACCTCCTCCAGGCAGTAGGGGCACTCCGGGGCCTTTTCCTCCACGCACTCGCCGTTCTTCTTGCACACGCGGGAGCCGGCGTCCTTCATCTTGTTGAACGCCTTCACGATGAGGAACACCACCCACGCCACGATGAGGAAGTTGATGACGGCGCTGATGAACGCGCCGAAGTCGATGCCGTTCTCGGTGCCGGCGACGGGGATGGTGAGCCCGGCCACCTCGGTGCCGTTGCCGCCGGTGATGAGCTTGATGAACGGATTGATGATGTCGCTGGTCAGCGATGTGACGATGGCGGTGAAGGCGGCTCCGATGATGACGCCGACGGCCATGTCCATCACGTTGCCGCGGTTGATAAACTCGCGGAACTCGCTGATGAGGTTCTTCATGGGCGCTCCTTGGGTGCTTCGGTCGGGGACGGCGGGCCGCGGGGGCCGCTGGTACGAAAAGCAGTATAGGGCCGTGCTAGAATGCACGACGAGCAGTGCCGCATTTGATGATTATCCGATTACTTCGAGTTCCCCGAGGGTGCCATGACCAAGATATATTCGTTCACCGTCCCTGTGGAGGCGGACATCGTCGACGCGTTCTGCCTGATGCAGAAGGGGTTCACCGATCAGTTCGCATACTACGCGAAGGAACGGCCGGTTCGCTGCCTGGGGCTGGGCCGCTGCGTGGCGCTGCCGTCGCTTGAGGATGCGGAATGCGCCTACGAGGGACCCGTGCGCGAGGCGGCGGTGTTCTTCTCGTTCAACCGCTTCGACGCGGAGAACCCGGCGCCGGCTGACGAGCTGTTCAGCTCGTTTCCCCAGCTGCGCTTCATGCTGCCCGAAATTGTGCTGCTTGAGAATGAGCGCGGCCGGTTTCTGCAGGTCAACTCGCTGGGTCCGGTGTACCCCGGGCGGGTGGAGCGATTCTTGCGGCTGTGCGCCGATGCGCCGGCCCGCACGCGCGTGACGGTGCCCTACCGACTGGAGGACGACTCGCGCGAGGAGTGGCGTCGTGCCATGGCGAGCGCGTCGGCGGCCATCGAGGCCGGGCGCGTGCAGAAGGTGGTGCTCTCGCGGCGTAAGCGCCTGGTGGCGGAGCATCCGTTCTCGTCGAAGGATCTGCTTGTGAACCTCATCGACGGCGATGCGCGGGGGACGGTGATCCTCTACCGCTACGCCGACGTGTTCTTCTGCGGCTGCACGCCTGAGCTGCTCGTGCGCAAGCGCGGCCAGCAGGTTGAGAGCATGTGCCTGGCGGGAACGTGTCCGGCCGGCGCTGACGAGGCCGAGCGCGCGGAGCTGGCGGCGGCGCTCATGGCCGACCCCAAGAACCGCGCTGAGCATGACTACGTGGTGCGGTTCGTGCGCGAGGTGTTCAACCGCGTGTGCTATGACGTGGACGTGCCCGACGAGCCGCAGATCATGAGCCTTGAGCACGTGCAGCACCTGCACACGCCGGCCGTGGCCCATGTGCTCGAGGGCGTGAACCTGTGGGATCTGGTGGGCGACCTTCATCCCACGCCGGCAACGGCCGGCCTGCCTGTTGGCGAGGCGATGATGCTTCTGCGCTCCATCGAGGCCTACAACCGCGGTTTCTACGTGGGCGCGGCGGGGTTCGTGGACGCGGAAGGCGACGGCGAGTTCTCCGTGGCGCTGCGTACCGGCGTGTTCGACGGCGAGGTCGGCTGGGTGTACGCCGGCTGCGGCATCGTGGGCGCAAGCGACGCCGACGCGGAGTTCGACGAGATAGACCTCAAGCTCAAGACCGTGCTCTCCGCCTTTGAGGGGGAGTAGGCTCGGGCGGTCGCGCGCAGGCTCGGGTCGCGGAGCCGTGCGCGTGCGGCTGCTGGCGCGGTCTCCCCGCTGCGGCTGGGAGCGAGGCGCCGGCGGTCGGGAGGGGCGGGTCCGTCGCGTTGCGGGCTTCGAAAACGTGAGGTCGGGTGCTGCCCGCGGCACGTGGCGTAGGATGTCGGAGAATCTAAGACTGGCTATCCGCGGCGCTGCGAACCACAATAGGAGGTAGCCTGCGGGTGCGCGAGGCGCGGAAGATGGTGCGGGCTGGCGTGCGACGTGGGCAGGCGCTCAGGACGCTCGGGGACTTGCGGCGGGCGATGCGGGCGCGCATGGCGCCGGCGAGCGGGTAGAGCGCGAGGACTGCGCCGGAATGTTTCACGTGAAACACCGTGTGCTTCGAGGCGGAGTGGGGGCCGGGAGAGCTACGCCCGACGGCGTGTAATGTTTCACGTGAAACATTCCGGCGTGGTGAGTCTCGCAGCGCTTCGCGAGGCGGCAGATAGGTCGCGCGGGCGATACGATGCGCTGAAGGGCGCTTTGGCGGGCGGCGACCTGCGTCGTGGACACGGTGCGGGCGCATGGCGAATGCGCGGGCTGTGCGGGAAGCCGCGGGCTTGGTGATTGGCAGATGGTTTGGAAAGGATGGGATCATGGCGGAGCTGACTCATGCGCAGAAGACGGCGCGCTACCTGGGGGCGTTCTTCGACGAGCTGGTGCGCTGCGGCGTGCATGACGTGGTGGTGAGCCCGGGATCGCGCTCCACCGGCCTGGCCATGACCGCCTTCGAACTGAGCTGCCGCCGTCCTGGCGACCTGCGCGTGCACGTGGACGTGGACGAGCGCGGGGCATCGTTCGTGGCGCTCGGCCTGGCCAAGGCGACGGGGCGGCCCGCGGCGCTCGTGTGCACGTCGGGCACGGCGCCGGCGAACTACTTTCCGGCGGTGATGGAGGCGCAGACCTCGCGCATTCCGCTGCTCGTGCTCTCAAGCGACCGGCCGGAGATGCTGCTGGGCCTGGGTGCTCCGCAGACCGCCGACCAGGTGAAGCTGTTCGGTGATACCGTGCGGCTGTTCCGCCAGATGCCGGAGCCCGACGGCGCGCCCAAGGCGGTGGCCTTCGCGCGGCAGGCGGCTCGCGAGGCGTGCATCGCCGCCCTTGGCCGCGGCCGCGCGGCGGATGCGGACGCGACGCTTGCGGCTGTGGGAAGCTCCGCTGGCTGCGCGACGGGCGCCTCGGATGCGTCGTCCGCCGCTGGTGGCGTGACGGGGGCGTTTCCCGTGGCGTCGCGGGGGAGTGCGCAGGGATGCGCGCCGGTGCACCTCAACTTCCCCCTGGACGAGCCGCTCAAGCCGGACTTCTCGGTGGAGGGGCTCTTCGACGACGGCGCGAGCTCGCTGGATGAGGCGCTCGGCGCGGCGGTCGGGCCGCTGACGGGCGCGCGGGCGGTGCCCGACGCAGCGGCGCTGCGCGCGGTGGAGTTGCTCATCGCCCAGGGCGGCGTGGCCGTGCTGGCAGGCGAGGGCACCTGCGAGACGCTCGCCGAGGCGCGCGAGGTGGCAGCGTGGGCCGCACGCTGGGAGCTGCCGCTGCTGGCCGATCCGCTTTCGGGACTGCGCGCGGTGGACGCGCCCTGCGTCATCGATAGCTATGACAACCTCTTCGCGCGAGACGACTGTCCGCTGCCGCGCGCCATCATCCGCTTCGGGCGCTGGCCGCTCTCGAAGCGCGCGTTCAACGGGCTGGCGGCCGCGCGTCCCCTCCAGGTGGTGGTGGACGCCTGCGAGACGCGCGACTTCAACCTGATGACGGATCTCTACGTGCCCTGCACGCCGCTCGACCTCGTGCGCGCCCTGCCCGCCCCTGTGGCTGCGGGGGCGCCCGCGTCGGAGGACGGCGCGGCTGCGGCCCCCGCGACTGCGACTGCGGCTGCGCCCGGGGCCCCCGTCGATCCCGCCCCTGCGGCTGCGGCCCCCGCGGCTTTCGCCCCCGCCCCCGAGCCCCCCGCCCCCGTCGGCGCCCAGTGCGCGTATCTGGCGCGCTGGGTGGCGCTCAACGACGCGGAGCGCGCCCGCATCACCGCGGCGCGCGAGGCGGGCGACGGGTTTGAGGGCGCCTACCTGAGCGCGCTGCTCGCGCGCGTGCCTGAAGGCTCGCTCCTGTTCTCGGCCAACTCGCTTTCCGTCCGCGCGCTCGACACGTTCTTGCTCAAGCCGGAGGCGGGCGCGGGCGACCGCCCGTTGGCGGTGCTCGCTAACCGTGGGCAGAACGGCATCGACGGCGTCACGTCGACGGCCATCGGGGCGGCGTGGGCCTTTCCGCAGGCGACGTTCGTGACGGGTGATCTGACGTTTCTGCATGATCTGAACGCGCTGCACCTCCAGCGCGAGCTGCTGCATGCGGCGCCGCGCCCGGATGGCACGGTGCCCTCGCTCACCATCGTGCTGCTCAACAACAACGGCGGGGGGCTGTTCGACATGCTGCCGCAGCAGTCGGAGGAACCGTACTTCGAGCGGCTGTTCCTCGTGCCGCATGATGCCCGCTTCGGCCACGCAGCCGACGCCTTCGCAGTGCCCTATCGGGCCGTGAGCCGCGTGGCGGACATGGTGGCCGCCTACGACGAGCTGTCCGGCACCCCGGGCCTCAGCCTCATCGAGGTGACCGTCCCGCTGGCGGGCGTGAAGTCCCGCTACGCCCCCTACCAGGGGTAATCAAGGAGGGGCGATGGCGGGTTGGGCTGAGAGCGCGGCGCGTGGCGTCGGTGAGGCGCGTGGCGGCTCATGCGGTGCGTCGGGACGTGCGGGTACGGCGCCCGATGCGGGCGAGGGCACGCAGCGCGACGTGATCCTGCTGCATGGGTTCGGGCAGAGCGCGCAGACGTGGGACGAGGTCGTGGCGCTGCTGGGGGGCCTCGGCGTGACGGCGCGCGCCCTGGACTGGCCTGGGTTCGGCATGCGTCGCGGGTGCCGCGACGCGCGGGCGCTCTCGCTTGAGGGGATGGTCGCGCTGCTGGCCGACGAGGTGAGGGCGTCTGCTGAGCACAGGGGTGCGGCGCCGGTGGTCGTCGGGTATTCGATGGGCGGCCGCGTCGCGCTGGAGGCGCTCGTACGCAGGCTGATCGCGCCGGCGTGGCGTGCGGGCGGGGAGCGCGGCCTCTCTGATGAGGCCGTGGGCTCAGGCGCGTCGGGGCCTGCAGGCGTTGCGGGGCTGGTGCTTGAGAGCGCGGGGCTCGGGCCGGCGGATGCCTCCGCGCGCGAGGCGCTGGCCAGGCGTAACGCCGCGTGGGCCGCTGACGTGCGGGCGCGCGGCACCGCGGCCTTCATGGAGGACTGGGCGCGCCTGCCGCTGTTCGCCAGCCAGCGTGCTCTGCCTCCCGACGTACGCGCCCGGCTGGCAGAGGGGCGCGCGGCCAATGACGCCGAGACGCTCGCTCTGTCGCTGGAGGCCGCCGGGGCGCATCGGCAGGCCGACGAGGCGTGCTCGCTCGCCGCGCTGGCGACCGCCATCGAGGCCGGGCTGCCGGTGCTCTACGTGGCAGGGGAGCTGGACGCCAAGTACGCGGCCGTCGCCGCCCGCGCCGCCGCGGCGGGGTGCGCGACGCGTGTCGTCCCCGGCGCGGGGCACAGCGTCCACCTGGAGCGTCCGACCGCCTTTGCGGACGCGGTGGCCGCCACCGCATAGGCGAAAATCGCGACCCCGCCGGCTTTTGGGCCTCGCAGGATCCCGGCCTCTCCTCAGTGCTTAAGTGCCCCTCGCCAATGCCGTGTGCTCCTAGGAGGGGGGGGTGGCGGAGGTGCTGGCGGGGTCATTGCTTCTCGTCCTCGCCGGAATGCGAGATTGCGGGCCCCTGCGCGCTTGCTCGGGCGCAGGGTAGGCGCAGACGCAGGCATGAGCACAGGCGTGGGCAGCAAAGCGACCCGTTTGTGGCGAGCAAATGCGGGTCTGCAACATCGTGGCCGTGGCCTTAAAGGACATCGCTGGCATTTCCCCAGGCCAGACGAAGCTGCCTGCGCACGCCGCTCTTCCGCAGCCTTCTCTGGGGCCCCAAAGCGGTCGTGAAATGTTGCATACCCGCATTTGCTCGCCAGAAATCGCCCGATCTGCCGCCCGAGCCTCATGCGTCCCGCCCTCCGCGCCCCGCCCGCGCCGAGCCCCCCGCGTCCCGCCCCGCGCGCCGAGCCCCGTGCCCCCGTGCCCGCCCCGCGCGCCGAGCTCCACGCCCCTCCCACCTCCGCGTCCGCCTCGCGCTCCCGCGTCCCGCGAGCCACGTCCCACCTCCCGCCCTCCGCGCCCCGCCCGCGCCGACCCCCCCCCCACCACCGCCCCCTCCCGCCCGCGCGCCCGCGCGCCCGCGCACCCGCATTCGCGTAGACTCCAAGAAAAAGCCGCGAAAATGGCCCTCTGCCGGGGTCTCGTGACGAAAAGCGCGTTACTATAGTGCAACCAACACAACCAGTAGTATTTCGCCCGTGCGTGGACCACAATCTGTCGGTCGCGAAACGGCATCATGCGGCGTCGTCCGCGGAAGGGGACACATGGAGGACATCGTCTGGCAGCCGGGCAAGCCGTACCGGGAAATCATCTACGAGACCTGCGGCGGCGTGGCCAAGATCACCATCAACCGGCCGGAGCGGCGCAACGCCTTCACCCCTCTCACCGTCAACGAGATGTACGACGCCTTCACCGAGGCTCGCGACGACGCCTCCATCGGCGTGATCATCCTCACCGGCGCCAATCACGGTGGCCGCCACGAGGACGAGGCCTTCTGCTCCGGCGGCGACCAGAAGATCCGCGGCAACGGCGGCTACGTAGGTGAGGACTCCATTCCGCGCCTCAACGTGCTCGACCTGCAGCGTCTTATCCGCGTGGTGCCCAAGCCCGTCATCGCCATGGTCAACGGCTATGCCATCGGCGGCGGGCACGTGCTCCACATCCTGTGCGACCTCTCCATCGCCGCGGAGACGGCGAAGTTCGGCCAGACGGGGCCGCGCGTGGGCAGCTTCGACGCGGGCTACGGCGCGGGCTACCTGGCTGCCATGGTGGGCCAGAAGAAGGCGCGCGAGATCTGGTACCTCTGCCGCCAGTACACCGCTGCGGAGGCGGAGGCCATGGGCATGGTGAACAAGGTGGTGCCGTTCGAGCAGCTGGAGGCCGAGTGCATGGCCTGGGCGCGCGAGATGCTGGCCATGAGCCCCACCGCCCTGCGCTTCATGAAGGCGTCCTTCAACGCCGCCACCGACGGGCTGGCGGGCATCCAGCAGCTGGCCGGCGATGCGACGCTGCTCTACTACACCACCGACGAGGCCAAGGAGGGACGCGACGCGTTCAAGGAGAAGCGCTCGCCCGACTTCGACCAGTTCCCGAAGTTCCCCTGATAGCCCTCGCCGATGATCGACGTCTTCGAAAGCACCGCGAGAACCTTCCCCGATAAGGTGTTCCTCTCCTTCGTCGACGAAGACGGGGGCGAGGTCAGCTACACCTATCGCCAGGCGCGGCTGCTCTCGGCGGCGGTGGCGCGGCGCCTTGCCGACAAGGGCGTGCGTCGCGGCGACTACGTGTCAGTCGACCTGCCGAATTGCCCCGAGTACGTGTTTCTGGCCCTGGCGGCGGCCTACGGATCGTTCTCGCTCGTGTGCCTGAACCACCGGCTGACGGCGACGGAGAAGCTCACGCGTCTGCTCGAGCTCGAGCGCGAGGGCCTTCGCGTGGCCTGCCGCGTGGACGCGGCGCGGGCGACGCGGCTCATGGACTATGCCGGCGCACTGCTGGCGGTGGGCGAGGAGCATGCCGAGGCCGTGGCCGATGACGGGCTGGGCCCGGCCGCGGGCGGGCGCCGCCGCGGGCGCGGATCGGTCATCATGGGCGCGCGCCAGGACGCTATCGAAGACACCGTCCACTTCGCCGAGCGCGAGGCCCACCTGTTCGACGAGGCGCAGAAGGCGCTCGTCATGTTCACGTCGGGCACCACGGGCAAGCCCAAGGCCGTCGCCCTCACCTGGCGCCAGCTGGTGGGCGCGTCCAACGCGTCCAACCGCGTGCTCAGCCAGCGCGGATCGGGACTCTGGCAGGGCGTGCTGCCCCTGTTCCACATCGGTGGCTTCCAGGTGCTCGTGCGCAGCGTGCTCAACCGCACGCCCCTGCGCCTCTACGCACGCTTCGACGCGGCCCGCGTGCTGCGCGACGCCGAGAGCCGCCGGGTCACGCACCTGTCGGTGGTGGACAAGATGCTCCAGGATCTGCTGGCCGCCGACACGCGCGGCGCGTTGGCGGGGTACCGCTGCATCCTGCTGGGCGGCGGCCCGCTCAACAGCCGCACCGTTGGGCGCGCGCTGGCTGCCGGCGCGCGGGTCTATGCCAGCTACGGCATGACCGAGACGTCGAGCCAGATAGCGAACACCCTGGTCACGGATGACTTCACGGGCGGCCTCAAGCTGCTGCCCGGCTACTCGGCGCGCATCGTCGACGCGGACGAGGCAGGGTTCGGGCGGCTGGCCGTGCGTGGCCCGGGCGTGTTCTCGGGCTACCTCAACGCCCACGGCGCCTTCACGGTGGACGGCTACTTCCTCACCGGTGATACGGCAGCCCTCTACCAGGGGGCCATCTACGTGCGCGAGCGCACCGACGACATGTTCGTCTCGGGCGGGGAGAACGTCTACCCGGTGGAGATAGCCGACGCCTTGCGTGCGCTGCCCGAGGTGGGCGACGCCTATGTGTTCGGCGTGTCCGACGCCACCTGGGGCCGCCGTCCTGTGGCGCTCGTGGAGCGCGGCGCGGGAGGGGCGGGCGCCGCTGCGCCTGCTGCCAGCCGCCTCACGGGCACCCGCCTCCCCGCCCCCTCCGGGGGAGCGCCGGTCGCGGATCTGGGCGCCGCTGCGCAGGCCGTCGAGGGCTCGGCCGCCGGGCTTCGTCGAGCGCTGTCGGGGCGGCTTTCGCGCATCTACCAGCCCAAGCACCTGTGCGTGGTGGACGAGCTGCCACGGACTCAGCTGGGCAAGATCGACCGGGCTGCTGCCGAGGCGCTCTACGAGCGGCGGCTGGAGGTGAGCCGCGTGGTGCTCTACCACGTGCGCCTGCCCTTCAAGACGCCCTTCCGCACGGCGAAGGCCACGCTCACCCATCGCGACCTGCTCATCGTGGAGGCCATCGACCACGCCGGCCGCACCGGCCTGGGCGAGTGCACCGCCTTCTCCACGGATTGGTATCTGCCCGAGACCCTGGGGGAGGACGCCCGCGTCCTGCAGCGCTCGCTCATCCCCATCGTGCTGGCGGAGGCGTTCCTGCACCCACGCGACGCGGCCGACGCCTTCTCCGTGCTGCCCGAGGGCGCTGCGCACCCCATGGCCTGCTCGGCGCTGGAGATGGCCCTGTGGGACCTCTACGGCAAGATCGAGGGACGGCCGCTTTGGCAGCTCATCGGCGCGGAACGCGAGCGCCTAACCGGCGGCGAGGCGCATGGGCCTAGCACCGCGCTCAAGTCCGACGTCATGGCGCAGGTGCCCGCCGGCGCTGTGGTGGGCCTGGGCACGCCGGCCGAGACGGTGGAGGCGGTGCGCTCCTGCGTGGACGCCGGCTACTGCCGCGTGAAGATCAAGGTGTCTCCCGGCCAGGGGCTGGCCTGCGTGCGTGCCGTGCGCGAGGCCTTCCCGAGCCTCATCATCACGCTCGACGCCAACCAGAGCTTCGGCGCCTGCGACGTGGACGAGCTGCGCGCCTACGATGGGCTCGGCATCGGGTGGATCGAGGAGCCGCTCGCCATCGACCGCGCCATCGGTGGCTGCGACCGCGCGTTCCGCCGTCTGGCCAGCCTCCAGCGCACCCTGGCCACGCCCATCTGCCTCGACGAGTCCTTCGTCAACGGCGAAGAGGCCCTGCGTGCGCTCGCCTGCCCCGAGCTGCGCTGCATCACCGTGAAGATCGGGAAGTTCGGCGGCATCCAGCGCGCGCTCGAGTTCGCCTGCCGCGCCCAGGCCCTCGGGCGTGAGGTGTGGATGGGCGGCATGTACGACACGGGCATCTCCCGGCGCGCCCACGCGGCCTTCCAGACGCTGCCCGGCATCATCATGCCCGGCGACATCGGCGGCACCGGCCGCTACTACCCCGTGGACGTCACGACGCCCGCCTACGGGGTGGACTGCGGGCACATCACCCTGAACGGCGCGGGCCGCCGCATGGGCATCGGCTGCGACCTCAACCGCGAGGCGCTGGCGAAGGTGCTGGTCAAGCGCGTGGTCTACGACGCCTAGCGTCCCGGTGCCGGCGGGGCGGCCGGCAGGGGCGGCCGGCGGGCGCCGCAGGGGCCGACCCCATAGGCGCCGCCTCCCTCGTTTTCATGTCATCAACGCCCCGCTGACAGCTGGCGCTCGGATGGAGCTCATTCGATCATCGTGCCTATCATGGTTCCCGAGTACCCCTCGTTGGCGCGGGGTACGGTCGAAGAGAGGAACTGCCATGAGCATGATCACCGCCTCGCCTTCCGCGCGTTCGTCTGCCCCTGCCTCCGACGCGCCTGCCTCCTCCCTCAGCACCTCTGCCGTCGACAACCCCCAGGGGCTCGGCCTCTTCCGGCTGGTCACCACCGTCATCACCCTCATCGTGGGTGGCGGCGTGTTCACCCTGGCCGGCGACCAGGCGGCCGGCGGCGCGTCGGGCGCGGCCATCCTCACCGCGTGGTCCATCTCCGGCGTGGGCGTGCTCTGCCTGGTCATGACGTTCTACGCGCTCTCGCGGGTGAAGCCGGACATGCGCGGCGGCATCTACTCCTACGCATCAGCCGGGTTCGGCGACTTCCTGGGCTTCAACAGCGCCTGGGGCTACTGGATCAGCGCGCTGCTGTGCACGGTGAGCTTCTCGGCGCTGCTGTTCGGCGCGCTCGCGTACTTCTTCCCCCTCTTCGGGCGCGGGACGGACCTCTACGCCGTCATCGCGGCGTCGGCGCTCATCTGGTTCTACGCGTGGCTCGTCAGCCGCGGGATCAAGGAAGTGTCGGCCATCAACGCCATCATCACCATCTCCAAGATCGTGCCCATCTTCGTGGCCATCGCCGCCATCATCTTCGCCAGCAAGTTCAACCCGGACATCTTCTGGGCCAACCTCCACACCGGCGCCGACCCGGCGCTCACCTTCGGCGACCAGGTGAAGTCAGCCATGATGGTCACCATCTGGGTGTTCGTCGGCGTCGAGGGCGCCGTGGCCATATCCGGCCGCGCGCGCCGGAGCCATGACGTAGGGCGGGCCACCATCATCGCGTTCGTCTGCGTGCTGTCCATCTACCTCATGGTGTCGGTGCTCTCCATGGGCGTCATGCCCCTGGCCGACCTGGCCAGCCTGGAGAACCCCGCGCTTGCCGGCGTCATGGAGCACGCCGTGGGGCCGTGGGGTGCGTTCCTCATCAACTTCGGCGTGGCGCTCTCGCTCATCGGCGCCATGCTGGGCTACACGGTGCTCGCCAGCGAGTCGCCCTACGAGGCAGCCGAGGGCGGCGTGTTCATCCGCCAGTTCGCGAAGGTGAACAAGAACGGCGCGCCGGTGGTGACGCTCGTGGTGACCAACCTGATCATCGAGGCGTTCCTCATCTCCATGCTGTTCTCGGACAGCTCGTACCAGTTCTTCTACACGCTCTCGGCTGGCATGATCCTGCTGCCGTACCTGCTGTCGGCCGCGTACTTCGCGAAGCTCACCTTCACGGAGAAAGAAGCCTTCGCGGGCAAGCTGAACGCGCCCATCTGGCTGTGGCGCGTGCTCGGCATCGTGGGCGTGCTGTACAGCTTCTTCCTGACGTACGCGTCGGGCGCGGTGGGGCTCACGCTGATGAGCCTGCTGTACCTGCCGGGCATCCCCATCTACATCTGGGGGAAGCGCCAGCGCGGCGAGAAGTACCTGGAAAGCGCTGTGGACAAGGTGGTGGTGGCCATCATCGTGGGGGCCTCAGCCGTGTCCATCTGGCTGCTGGCCACCGGCGCGGTGGTGGTGTAGGGGCGCCGCCCCGGCTCCCCTCGCGGCCGTCGCCCGCGTCAGTCCCGCTGCTCGCAGTCCTCGCGCTCGCCTTCGCCGCAGAGAACCACCTCGTCGGGCCGGTGGTCGAGGTAGGCCTGCATCGAGTACTGCGTGATGTCGCTTCGGTTGATGATGCCGACGATGACGTCACCCTCCATGACGGGCACCTTCTTCAGGTGATTCTCGGCCAGCACGCGGCAGACCTCGGGCAACGACGCATGGATGCTCACGCCGATGGAGCGACGCGCGCCGATCTCGCTTACGGGCGCGGCCATCAGCTGCTCGAGGCGCTCGTTGTAGTCGCGGTCGTCGTAGGCGGAGTTCATGATCATCACGATGGGGTCGATCACCGAGCCGCTGCGCGGCGAGAGGCGCTTGAGGATGTCGCCGTCGGAGATGAAGCCCACGGGCCGTCCCTCGCCGTCTACGATGGGCGCGGCGCTGATGCCCTTGTCCACGAACAGGCGCATGGCGTCGGCCACGGTGGCCGTCTGCGCCACGGCGTAGACGTCGGTCTTCATGATGGACTCGAGCAGCGAGCGGCGCTCGCCGGCGCGATCCTCGCTGGCCTCATCGGCCGGCCGATCCTTCACGAGCGCGATGGTGATCGCCGCGCCGATGAGGCAGAGCGCCGCGCACACGGCGAAGGCCACGTCGATGCCGAGCAGCTGCGCGTCGGCCCAGCCCATCGACCCCTGCGCGGCGTTCGTCACGAGCGAGGACACCGAGATGATGACCGCCGTTCCCAGCGAGCCCGCCACCTGGCGCAACGTGTTGTTGACCGACGTCCCGTGGTTCATGAGCTTGTTGTCGAGCGCGTTCATGCCCCACGTGGTGATGGGCATGTTCACGAGCGCCATGGAGAACATGCGCAGCGTATAGAGCGCCGTGATGAACCAGATGGGCGTGACGAAGGTGAGCGTGGCGAAGGCGCAGGTGGTGATGGTGAGCAGCACCATGCCGATGACGCCGAGCTTGCGTGGGCCGTGCTTGTCGAACAGCTTGCCGGCGATGGGGTTCATGACGCCCATGAGGATGGCGCCGGGCATGAGCACCAGGCCGGAGAGCGTGGCCGAGTAACCCATGAGCGTCTGGATGTAGATGGGCATGAGGATGCCCGCGGCCAGCAGCGCGCCTTGCACGAGCATGCCGATGACAGTGGCCACGAGGAAACGCCGATTGCGCAGCACCTCGACACGTAGCATGGGGTGCTCAAGCCGCGTCTGGCGGACGAAGAACCACGCCACGCCCACGATGCCGATCGCCGTGCAGGCGCTGTTGAACGCCGTGAGCCCATGGGTGCCCACGGCGCTGAACCCGTAGAGCATGAGCCCGAAGCCAAGCGTGGAGAGCGTGAGCGACAGCGGGTCAAGCACCGCGTCGCCCTTGTTCGCGGGCGGCCGGTTCTCCATGAGGAACAAGGCGGCCACGATGACCACCACCGCGAAGAATGTGACGATGAAGAACATGATGTGCCAGTCAAGGCGGTCGATGATGATGCCCGCGATGGTGGGGCCGATGGCCGGCGCGAACGCGATGACCAGGCCGAAGAGCCCCATGGCCGATCCGCGCTTGTCCACCGGGAACGACACGAGCAGCACTGTCATGGTCATGGGCATGAGCATGCCGGCGCCGGCCGCCTGGATGAGGCGTCCGCACAGCACGACGGGGAAGCTCGTGGCGCAGCCGGTCATGGCCGAGCCCACGGCGAACAGCGCCATGGACACGAGGAACAGCCGGCGCGTGGGGAACCGATCCTGCAGGTAGGCGGTGATGGGGATCATGATGGCGTTGACCAGCGTAAAGCCCGTAGTGAGCCACTGGGCCGTGGCGGCGTCGACGGACATCTCCGTCATGATGGAGGGGATGGCCGGCGTCACCAGCGTCTGGTTGAGGACGGTGGTGAACGAGCCGGTTACCAAAACGATGAGCATCAGCCATTGCTTGCGCGACAAACCCACGGTGAGACCTTCTTCTTAGGGGTGAGGGGTATGAGTTTTTAGCTTATTTAATACTGAAAATAGCAGAAAGCGCCCCCGATGCGCTATCGCTGTGCCCCGTACGTGGCGAAACTGTCAGGCGAAGCCGCCGTTTGCGGCCGCGGACGGTTCATCGCGTCATGAACGAGGCGGCTACGGAGGGGCAACGCCCGCCCCGACCGCCCGTGGAGCGCCGCGCTGCCTTCCTATACTGGCGGAGGCAGCAGCAGCGTCGTCAGGGCGCCGCGCGCCGTCATTCCCCTACGCCGCGCGAGAATCGAGGACGAAGACCATGGGCTTCCTAGTGGGCAAGACCGCTATCATCACCGGCGCCGGATTCGCCGCTTTGGGAAACGGGCGCCCCGGCTCCATCGGCTACGGCACGGCTGTCGCCTACGCGCGGGAGGGGGCCAACCTCGTCATCACCGGGCGTAACGTCGCCAAGCTTGAGAGAGCGCGTGAGGAGCTGGAGGCATCGTATCCCGTGAAGGTGGTGCCCGTGCGCGCCGACGTATCGGCCCATGGCGATAACGAGGCCATCGTGCAGAACGTGGTGGATCGCGCCCTCAGCGAATTCGGGCGCATCAACGTGCTCATCAACGTGGCCCAGGCGTCAGCCTCCGGCGTGGCGCTGGCCGACCATACGCGCGACCAGTTCGAGCTGGCGCTGTATTCCGGGCTGTTCGCCACCTTCTACTATATGCGCGCCTGCCATCCGCATCTGAAGGAGACGAAGGGCTCGGTCATCAACTTCGGGTCGGGCGCGGCGCTGGCCGGCAGCGTGGGGCAGGCGTCCTATGCCGCGGCCAAGGAGGGCATCCGCGGGCTCTCGCGCGTGGCGGCCGCCGAGTGGGCCGCCGACGGCATCAACGTGAACGTGGTGTGCCCGCTGGCCTGGACGATGCAGCTCGAGCAGTTCCAGAGGGCCCATCCAGATGTTTTTGCCGCCAACGTGCAGGTGCCGCCCGTGGGGCGTTTCGGCGATGCCGAGTCGGACATCGGGCGCGTCTGCGTGGCGCTTGCGAGCCCCGACTTCAAGTTCATGACCGGCGAGACCATCACCGTGGAGGGCGGTTTGGGCCTGCGACCCTAAGAAAATGGTGTCAGGATGCAAATTTTGACGGTTTTGCACTCTCCGGCGATAGCCTGGGCAACCGCCTCCGGCAAAAGTCCCAGGTAGCGGAGGGCAGAAGCGCGGAAATCGAACTCTCAGGGCCGCGCAGGGCGACAAGATGGGTGCAAAACCGTCCGAATTTGCATCACGGGCCCGAGAATTCGCGGCGGATGCGAATAATGTAGCGATTCCGCTGCGGGACGGCGTAATCCGCTAGGATTGCATGTTGGCTTACTTTTGGTTGAGGCGCGCCATCCGGGTGCGCCCGAGTTTGGACATAAAGGGGTAGACGCCTTCATGATGACCGCAGTCAACTTGCTTTTGGTTCTGGTGTTTCTGCTGATGAACGCCTTCTTCGTCGTGGCGGAGTTCGCGCTGGTGCGCGTCCGTCGCAGCCAGGTGGACATGGCTGTGGCCGAGAAGCGCCGCGGTGCCGAGGCGGCTCGCGACGTGACGACCCACATCAACGCCTACCTGTCGGCCTGCCAGCTGGGCATCACACTCGCGTCGCTGGCCATTGGCTGGCTGGGCGAACCGGCGGTGTCCGCCGTGCTGGAGGAACCGCTGCTGGCTCTGGGCCTGCCCCAGGCGGCGGTGCATCCCATCTGCATCGCCGTGGGCTTCTTTATCGTGACCACGCTGCACGTGGTGGTGGGCGAGCTCATCCCCAAGTCGTTCGCCATCTTCTCTACGGAGAAGTACGCGCTGATCACCGCCGCGCCGCTGCGCGTGTTCTACAAGATCACCTACCCGGTGATGGTCATCTTCAACGGCATCACCAACGGCGTGATGCGCCTGTTCGGCCACGATCCGGCCGACGAGCATGAGGTGTACACCGGCGACGAGATCAAGCTGCTCATCGACGAGTCAACCGAGAGCGGCCTCATAGACCCGGAGCAGAACGAGTTCGTGGACAACATCTTCGACCTGGGCGACAAGGACGCCGAGGCCATCATGACGCCGCGTACTGAGCTCATCGTGCTGGACGAGGAGGATTCCCTGGCCGAGAACCTGGAGACTATTCGTCAGTACAAGTACACGCGCTATCCGGTGTGTCGCGGCAGCAAGGACCACATCATCGGCTTCGTGCACGTGAAGGATCTCTATGGCATGCCGGATGACACGCCCATGGAGGAGTGGCCCATCCGCGAGATTCCCGCAGTGCCCGAGACGGCGCCCATCGCGCGCCTGCTCGAGACGCTGCAGGAGAAGCGCACTGAGATCACCGTGGTGGTGGATGAGCACGGCGGCACGGCCGGCATCGTCACCATGAGCGACATCATGGAGCAGATCGTCGGCCGCATCGACGACGAGTACCTGCATCCCTGCGAGGACGAGGTGATCACGCTGCCGGACGGGTCGTTCCTCATCGACGGCTCGCTTGCCATCGGCGAGGTGGAGGAGCTCATCGGCTTCGAGCCGGAGGAGGCCGCCGAGTGCGAGACCGCCGGCGGGCTGCTGCTCTCGCTGTTCGACCGTATTCCCGACGAGGGCGATACCGTGGTGCTCGAGGGACTGAGGACGAAGGTGACGTTCCGCGTGATCGACATGGACCGCCTGCGCATCGACAAGATATCCGTGACGCTGGAGAAGCCGGAGGCGGAAGAGGAGTAGCGCCGGGCGCGCCCGGCGGCGCCGGGCCGGAAGGCGCTGGGCGCGCCCGGCGGCGCGGCGGAGACAGGAAGGCGCCGGGCCGTGGGCTGCGGCCCCGCGATGCGAGGGAGGGGGGCGGCTTGCGTGCTGGCGAGTCGCCCCCCCCCCTCGCGTTTTAGGCCACCGTGAAGCCGAGGAAGCGCTCGGCGTTGCGGTGGAAGAGGCGCTCCTTCTCGGCGTCGGTGAAGGGGAGCGCGTCGTACATCCAGAATTCCTCGGCCGGCGCCCACATGGGGTAATCCGAGCCGAACATGAGGCGGTCGGTGCCGTAGAGCTTGGTGAGCTCGTAAGTGCGGCGCGGCCCGAGGAACGCCTGGGCGCTCGACATGTCGAGGAAGCACCGCTCGTCCTCCAGAAACTCGACCGCCAGGTCATAGACAGACCAGCCGCCGAAGTGCGCGGCGTCCACCACCAGGTCGGGGAACGTGTGGAGGATGCGCTTCAGCCGGCGGGGATGCGAGTAGTCGTAGCGGTAGTCGCCCGTGTGCACGATGAGCGGCAGGCGGCCGGCGATGATCTCGTAGATGGCCATGAGGCGCGGGTCGTCCATGTCCACGCCCTGGGTGTCGGGGTGGAGCTTCAGGCCCTTGAGGCCCAGGCTGATGGCGCGTTCTATCTCGGCGGCTGGGTCGGGGTAGTCCTGGTGCAGGGTGGCGAACCCGATGAACTGCGGGTGCGCGGCGCACTGGGCGGCGATGAAGTCGTTGATGGACTCCACGTTGGAGGGCTTGGTGGCCACTGAGTGCACGATGTGGTGGGTGATGGGCGTGCCCTCGCAGAGCGCGAGGAGCTCCTCGGCGGTGCCTCCCGGGGCATCCATGGCGATGGAGTAGAAGTCGCCGACGCTTTCCACGGCGCGGGCGGCGATCTTCTCAGGGTAGATGTGGCAGTGGCAGTCGATGACGGTCATGGGCGCTCCTGGGGTGTCCGCCGACGTCGTCCCCGATGGCGGCGCGTCCACAGAATGGTCGCGGCTGGAGTGCGGGAAGGGGGCGCCTGCGCAACGATTCGGTTGCCGAGCGGCGCTCTTCCGACACGCGCGGGTGACGCCTAACGGAAGCTCTACTTCATGCTTACGCCTGTGATTGTAGAGGTGCGTCTGCGCGCGCGATGCCTAGAATCGGGGACAGCGCGGAAATCCGAAGCTCGCGGCTGCATCATTTTCGGCGTCGGCCCCTGCTTCGGCCTGGCTCCGCGCTCGCGGCCACTGCGAAGGACGTGGCGTCTACCGAGGTGAGGAGCATTCATGGCTCAGGCAACGAAGGATAAGGCGGGGCACATCACCAGGCTCACGCCGCAGCAGGCTCACGATATGATCGAGGGGCAGCATCCGCGCGTCATCGATGTGCGCCCGGAGGGCATGTACCGGCGCGGGCACCTCGTCGACGCGGTGGACTACCCGCTGCCCGATATCGACGCGGAGTCGGCCGAGGAGGTCATCGGCGCGCTTGACACGCCGGTGGTGGTGTACTGCCAGACCGGCGTGCATTCGTCCCTGGCGGCTCGGGAGCTGGAGAGCCTGGGCTACACCTGCGTCTACGACATGGAGGGCGGCATCAGCGCGTGGCCCTACGAGGTGGCGCAGAACTAGGTCGCCTCGTCCGCCCGCGTCAAGCGTTCCGTTGCGAGCGGGCGCTTGACGCGGGGCCTGGCGGCATGGCGGCCGGGGTAGGCGGGGAGGGGCGGTTCGCTGCCTGGGAGCGTTGCGCGTGCCGCCGAGGGCGGATCGCACGTTCGTCTCTTCCTCACAACTTCGCGACGATTCTCGCATCTTGCGTGGAAAACGCTTACGCTGAGTATCAGCGAATGCATCCGAGGAAAGGGGAAGCGATGCTGTACAAGAGGATCCTCGTGCCCTTCGATGGCTCCGAGCCGTCCCAGAACGCCCTCGAGGTGGCGAAGAAGCTGATCGCTGACGATGCCGCCGCCGTGCTGCACGTGCTGACCGTGGTGCCGGCCGGCGCCGTGGCCGCCGAGCTGGAGGCGCCGGCGGGGCCGGGCTCGGCCACGCCGCTGCTCTTCCCGGACATGGAGTCGTACGAGCGCGTGATCGAGCGCGCCAAGGCGACGGCGATGGACGATCTGAACGAGGCCCTCGGCGAGCGCCTGGACGACGTGGCTTGCGACGTGCAGGTGGGCGCCGTCATCAGCGGCAAGGCGGCCGATGGCATCTGCGACTATGCCGAGGCGAACGACTGCGAGATCATCGTCATGGGCCGCCGAGGCCTGGGCGCCCTGCGCGGTATGCTCGGCAGCGTGAGTTACGCCGTCCTCCACGAGGCCGATGTGCCGGTGCTCACCGTGAAGTAGCCCCCTGCCCGCGCGATGCCCCTAATGTGCAGGAATTGTGCCGTTTGACGGCGCAGCCTCGCTAAAGGTTGCGTTGGCGGGACGAGGCGCGTAATATATCTCCTTGCCCTTAAGGGTGCACATACATTGCGGGGTGGAGCAGTCTGGTAGCTCGCCGGGCTCATAACCCGGAGGCCGTAGGTTCAAATCCTGCCCCCGCGACCAACTTTCTCAGGTCAGCCACGCGCTGGCCTTTTTTTGTGACGAGTGACAAAGGGTCACACCTAATGGCACCCCCCCATGGGGACAACGTGCCATCAGGACAACGTGCCATCAGGTTGCGCCTAATGGCACACCCCCTTCCGCCAGTCAGGCCTGCATGTGGCGGGGGGCAAGCCACAATGTGACAATAGGCCGAACCTAATGGCACACCCCGCCAGCCAGGCTTGCGTGTGGCGGCGGGGCAAGCCGGATGCCTTGCCCTCCTACCTTCCCGCCCATTGGCGCATCATCCGAAGAAGTTACCCAGCACTTGGCACAAGCGAGCCCAGTCGTATGAGTCGGAGCTTGGCGGACGGTATCCTTTCAGCTCGCAGTACTTGAGGAGCGGCTGGATCGTGTCACGGCCTCCGTTGTTGTGGACATAGACGCCGATCTTGCGTTCTTTTGTCGTGATGACTGCTCGATTACTCATTGTTTGCGACCTCCTATGGTTTCGGCGCAGGCCCTATGCCTCCGCCTTTCGGGCGGAGATGCGACGAGGTTCAGCGGACGGCGCAAGGGGGAAAGCGAAAACCCGGAGGGCAACGAGTTTTGCCTGTTCGGGAATCCTCCACTCCAGGGCAAAAGTTTTTCGCGGCCCTTGAGCCGAGGCTGGTTCTCGGCAAGTCTTTCAGCCAGAAGGAGAAGCGGGCTCGCCGCAAGAGGGCGCAAGGCGAATCGAGTGGAAGTAGATTATTAGACCCAAAAACGCTAGAATATGGGTCTATTAGTCTAGGAGGTCAAGTGACCGCATCCGTTGCAGAACATATCGAGAAGCTGGGAGGGGTAGCTTCCTCATCTCAGCTCAAGGAGGCTGGGTATGCGCCCGGTGTGATCGAGTACGCCTTTAGTAGCGGCAAGATCGACAGGCTGACCCGAGGCGTCTACTGCTCGCTCGATGTGCTGGACGACGAGTTCGCGGCGGTGACCATGCGTTGGCCGAAGTGCATACTCTCACATGGAACCGCGCTGTATCTGCTGGGGCTGTCCGATCGCGTGCCCGGGAACCTGAGCGTAAGTGTCCCACGGGACTATAATCCGCGGGAGCTGAGGCGAACCCATCCGGACATGAGGATTCATCGCGAGAGCGACAAGCTCTACGGGCTGGGCAAGACCACGGTGAAGGACCCCATGGGCGTCATCGTGCCCACCTACGATGCGGAGCGCTCCATAGCCGACATCATCCAAGAGAGGGCCAAGGGCACCGTGAACCCGCAGCTCGTGAGGGATGCCATAGTGGGCTATTTCAGGAAGGGCGACCGCGACCTGCCCAAGCTCGCGAAGATGTGCGAGGCGCTGGGCGTTCGAGATGAGCTGCAGACGTACCTGGAGGTGCTTGAATGAACGAAATGAGAAGCGATGCGAGCCTGAGGGGGAAAGTGCGCCACCTTTCCAACGAGTATGGGCTCAAGTCTCAAGAGGTGCTTCAGATGTATCTCTTCGAGCATCTGCTCATGCGCTTGGCCAAGAGCTCCTACGCTGACAAGTTCGTGCTCAAGGGAGGCCTTCTTATCTCGTCGATGACCGGCATCTACTAGCGTACAACCATGGACATGGATGCGACCGTCGTGGGCATGGATATGGATGAGGAGACCATCGCAAATGCCCTACGCGAGATCTGCGCAACCGATGTTGGCGATGGAATGACATACGCGTTCGAGAGGATCGAGCCCATCCGCGAAGATGACGAGTACGCAAACTGGCGCGCTCACCTCAAGGCGAAATACGGAAGGATCGATGCGCCGGTAAAAGTGGACATCACGACTGGTGATGCCATCTATCCATCGCAGGTCAGACACAAGTTCGAGCTGATGTTCGACCAAGGCGCGCTCGATGTTCTGTCCTATCATCCGGCAACCGTTCTGGCCGAAAAGCTTGAGACAGTGCTTAGCCGAGGAGTGGCGAACACGCGCGGCAGGGACTTCTACGATCTGTATGCCATCCCGCGCTACTATTCCGGGGTCATAAATGAGCAAGATCTTCGAGAGGCGCTTCGTCGCACTGCCGAGAAGCGAGGCTCTCAGCACGCTATAGCGGAGTGGAAAGATACGCTCGAAGGCATTCGTGCTTCTGCCATCATGCACCAGGTCTGGTCTTCGTATGTTGCTGATACCCCATATGCGAATGGCGTCTCTTTAGACGATTCGTTAGACTCAATCGAAAAGCTGATGGACTCGTTGAAGCTATAGATGGATTCAAAACGCACAATACAAAAGGGTGAGACAAATTGTCTCACCCTTTTTGTAAGCATGAACTGGCAAGAGAAGTGTTGATCGTTTTAGCTTGACAGAAGACTAATGCAATATATAATTTGCAATGTAAGATATATTTTGCATTTCGAATTGCTGTCTAGGAGTGCCATGGAAGGCGAAAAGAACTTGCGAATGAGAAGCGCTCGCAATGATGCCGGGCTGTCGCAAACAGATTTGGCAGAGCGTGTAGGGGCTACGCGTCAAACCATCGGGTTGATCGAGGCGGGCAAATACAACCCTTCGCTCAAACTCTGCAAGGCAATCTGCCAAACGCTAGGCAAAACACTCAATGACCTGTTCTGGGATTAAGGAGGAAACGATGAACCTGATCAAACGATGGAATGCCTTCATGGGCCCCAAGGACGAGCGACTTGAATCCGAGTCCAACCGCTGCATGCGCGTCGGCTATACCATATTGCTCGCAGGAGCGGGAATCGCTGCCTGGTACGGGATCATGGTCAATCAGGTGGCAGACACGACGGACACCCCGATCTACACCAGCATCGGTCAAGATGTCTTTCCGGTAACAGGCGTTATTGCGGTAGCCATTCTCGTATCCTGTCTTATCACTCTTGGGATGCAGATGAAGGCGGGAATCGTCGACGAGCACGTGTGCATGGCTACCATCGATCACGTGCCTTGGGGATTTTGCGTCCTCATTGGTTTGATTAGTGGCGCGATGTTGGGAGTCATCTCTGCGGCCATGCGCATGCTGGCAGAGATTCAGATCGTTGGCATAGAGAGTGTGACTTGGGCAGGTGATCTGGCTATGGGTGTCGTTTTCTTCGTTATGGCATTTGTCGTGGGTACCTTCGGAACTGCCGCATATATCAAATCCGCAATCGTAGGGCGAGCCAAGCAGGACAGCCTTCTCGAAGATTAGATTCAGATAATTTGTCCGATTTCTTGGTGCTGAGACAAAACGTCCCGGCACCAAGATACTGTTTAGCTTGCCTTTTCAAGAACAGCGAGCATTGCTCTGAGCTCCTCGATGGAGAACGGGATGGATTCTGGCGTGATACTCTCTAACCGCTTTGGATCGAACTCTGTGTTCTGCCCTTCCATTTCAGCTCTACGCTGCTCGACTTCACGTTGGAAAACACTGTAAGTTCATCGAAAGCGCCTTCGATATATTTGACTGCTTGCTGTTTAGCCTCGGGATCCACATCCGCATAAATGTCGAGGGTCATGGAAGGATTCGCGTGACCTAGATAGTCAGCGACGGTGCGAACATCTGCTCCGCTTCCGATCATAAAGGTTGCGAAGGCACGAGTGACAAAGGGTCACACCTAATGGCACCCCCCCCTTCCGCCAGTCAGGCCTGCATGTGGCGGGGGCAAGCCACAATGTGACAATAGGCCGAACCTGATGGCACAAATCAGACGAAGTGGTTGGCTTCTTCGACAAGATGGAACGCGGAGCCGGCCCTCTGCACCGACCCATTCTGCGTTGGCAATGTGCCATTAGGTTGAACCCAATGGCACAACCTGCCCCCGCGACCAACTTTCCCAGGAGACTGGAGGCCTTGAGCCCAAGCGCCCTCTATGCGGCATGCGATGCCGTGGGCTTGCATGCCCCCGAGCCGCTGGCGAGGCAGATCGAGCGATCCCGTCGCGCCATCAAAGACGCGCGACGGGAATACACGACGCTCTTCCTGGGGCCTGCGGTGCTTCCCGCGCCCATGTGGGAGTCGGCTTATGTGACCCGCGAGAACGTCATCTTCACCAAGGAGACGCTTGCCGTGCGCTCGTTCTACCGTGAATGCGGCTTGCTTCCCGCCTTGTACCCCCGCGTGGCCGATGATCACATCGCCTTCGAAATCGGGTTCCTGGCGCTTCTCGCGAAACAGGCTCTCGATGCGCAGGTCGAGGGCGATGCGCGGGGCCTCAAGACGGCATTGCTGAGAAGCGGGCAGTTTGTAGACGAGCATCTCGGCTGCTGGATTGCCGAGTGGTCCCGCGGAATGAACGATAGGTCGGACAGCAGCCTCTATGCCGAGACGGCGGCGTTTGCGGCGGAGTTGGTCGAGCGCGACAGGCTGCTTTTGCAAGAGCTGGGAGGGCAATTATGATAGCGGAGTTTCCCCTGTTCGTCTTCACGATGTTTTCCGGTGCCTCGGCCGGAGCGTATCTGGCCGCGACCCTCTTTCGCGACAGCGAGAGGCTGAGGAAGAGGCCGTGGGCCCTGCAGCTCGCCTGCCTTGTGCTTCTGGGCATCGGCCTTCTGGCCTCGCTTATCCACCTCGGACAGCCGACGCGTTTCCTGAACGCCTTGGCCCATGGGAGCGCGCCCGTCGCCTTGGAGGCGTACTGCTCCATTGGGTGACAAAGGGTCACACCTAATGGCACCTCCCCATGGCATAAATCGCAACGTGGCACTAGCAACGTGCCATTAGGTGTGACCTAATGGCACTATGGCGCCCTCCCATGGTGGCAACGAATATGACATTAGGTGTGACCCTTTGTCACCCCAAGTAGGTGTGACCCTTTGTCACCCCAAGGAAGAGGACCGGGAAGGCCCCGGTCCTCTCAGGTAGCGATTGCGCGCAAGGAGAACCTCGTGCGCGGCGCAAGACGGTCTAAGCGGCTTTTCGGCTTCGAAGGTCTTCCAGGTCGTTCTCGAGCTGCGCCATGGCGTCGGGCTCGTCCTCCACGAAAGCCTGGGTTATCTTGAGGCAGCCGCGATAGAAACGCGTGGACACCAGCTTGGACGCAAGCGCCTTGAAGCGGGGGAACCACGACGCCACGTGCGCGTCGAAAAACGCTTGCTGCTCGCGGACAGACTGCAGTGCCTCGTCGAAGCGCCCGTCCGCAATGAGGCCCGACAGTCCGTCACACTGACGAGCCATGAACTCGAACAGAAACGATAGGTGGTCGTCGGGGAGGTCGAGGCCTTCCCTCACCCTGACGTAGGACTCCCTGAACACGCGATGCACCTCGCCGCTGGCTTCGCCCATCACAAAGCCGCCGCCGTAGCGGTACAGCGACTCGAACGGCTGCGCCGCACGCCCTTTGTAGGTTTGGGTTCCATAGAACGTCGCGGTGTAATCGCTTGCGAGCTCCTGGCGGGTTCCGGTGTTCCGCTTGCGCAGATACCGGTACAGGTCGTTGTAGCCGTCGGCGAACGGGGAGCCGTCCTCCGATGCGATCGCCGCTAGATCGGCCTCTGCCAGCGCATCGATCTGCTCCTGCGTCAGCGGCTTGAAATACAGCTGCGCAAGCATGCGGTACAGAGCCGCGCGATCGCCGAGGGTCTTCCTCACGACTTCGGTTTGCAGGTCTTCGGACATGGCCTTCCCCTTTCTCGCTTCCACTTCCGGCCGTAGATGGTTTTCGAGATACGCCTATAACTAGAGGTTGAGCATAACGCTGGGAACGGTGCAGCTGAACAGGTCGATGAAGCCCGTGGAGCATACCCACATGAGCACCCTGACAGATACGCCGCCCACGAAAGCGCAGGCAAGGCCCACGCCCGCGAGAACCGCTGGCGAGACGGACGCCTTCTTCGTCAGGGCGACGACGGATACCGCAAGCGTGGCAACCGCGCCGATGGCCACGACGCCGCCCCAGAGGATCGCCTCATGGCCGGTCGTGTTGCCGCCCAGGAAGAGGCAGTACGACGCAAGGCCCGCGGCGTTGACGGCGGCGGCAACCGTCACGGCGACATTCAGCTTGCCGCCCAGCTCGTCGCCTTCTCCCTTCAGGGCGCTGATGAGCGCGAACAGGAACGCGCCGCACGCAAGCGAGCTGCCGAGGTAGGCGAGGGGGAGCGTCTCGCTGTTCCACGTGGGCTGGCCCTCGATGACGTAGCCGTGGCCGCAGAAATACCCCAGCATCAGGCCGAGCACGATGCCCAAAACGCTCAGGACGCGCAGCGGAGCGGTTGCCTTGCTGCGCCGTCTCACCAGAAGGTAGGCCACCATGATGGCGAAGTTGGCGCCTAGAAGCATGAGCTCGATGGAAATGCCCGAGAACGAGAGCAGGTTGGTCACGGCGCTTATGGCGTGCAGCGGGGCTGCGAGGTGAAGCACCGAGAGGCAGCCGCCCAGCGCCAGGAGCACGGCGGAGCATGCCGCGCCGGCGTCGCGCGTCTTGTCTGAGCCGCCCAGCAGCTCGGACAGGCCTACGAATGCGAACAGCGATCCGCCCGTTCCGGCCACAAGGGAGAACAGGACCAAGGGCCACTGGATGTCCATTTAGATCAGCTCCTTCCAGCTTGCAACGTTGGGCGAGAGAATGTAGCGCGTCACCGGCTGGGAGTTACCGGGGTCGGCCAGCGCGTGGATGGCCTCGTCCGGGTACTTCGCCATCTCCTTGCACACGTCGCTCTCAGGATCGTCGTAGTCGCCGAAGAAGCGCGCGCCGCAGTTGCAGTTGTGGACGCATGCGGGAACGCCGGATCCGTTTGCGGTGATCTGCGAGCACAGGGTGCACTTCTGCACGCAGCCCTGCTCCTCGTTGAACTGGCGCACGCCGTAGGGGCAGGCATACAGGCAGTAGTGGCAGCCGATGCACTTCTCCTTGTCGATGAGTACATAGCCGGTCTTCTCGTCGCGATACGACGCGCCCGTGGGGCACACCGTGACGCACTGGGGGTTGCGGCACTGCTGGCACTGGGTGACAAAGGGTCACACCTAATGGCACCGTCCCCCATGATGACAATGAAGCGTGGGTGACAAAGGAAGGGTGACAGAGGAAGGGTGACAGAGGGTCACGCCCAGTGGCACCCTCTCATGGCGACAGCGTGACAATAGGTCAAACCTAATGTCACACCCCCCCCCTCATCGCGCTCTCGCGATAGGTCCCCTCCCGATGCCGGTCAGCCGCTCTATCTGGCGAATCGAGAGACCGAGGGCCTTGAGGGTTCCCAGGGCCCTGTCCCTCTCCTCCTTCGGCATGCTGGGGAGGCTGTCCGCAAAGCCCTCCCCGCAAAGGCGCGAGGCGATTGCGCGTGCGTCGCTGTCGCTCAGGCGGGGCCGGTAACCGTCGACCCTCGCAAACCCGTCGAGCTCGTTTTCCATCGCATGGAACCGGGCGAACTCCTCCCTGCTTCCGAAGAACTCGAGCGCCTTAGAGGCGTCGCATATTCCCTCGCCTTCGAGCGCAGATCCTTCACCGAGGATCTCGCGGTAGCTGCTCCACGGATAGCCTTCCATGTCGGCTATCCGCGCCACCTCGGCGTTTCTGTGGATGTACCTGATGGCGGCCAGCATATGCCCCTCGGTCTCGACGGGCTCGGAGGAGAATCTGTTCTGGAAGACCTTGCCAACGTGCCCATGGCGGCCGTTGAAGTACTGCGCGTAGCTGGTTCCCAGGCGCTGCATCAGCCCGGAAAGCTCCGGCGGCTGCGCCCTTACCAGAAGGTGCACGTGGTTGGGCATGAGCGTCCAGGCCAGGACGGCAACCTCCGAGTTCTCAAGCTTGTCTCGGAGCGTTGCGAGGTAGCGCTTCTTGTCGCGGTTGTCCTCGAAGATGAGCCTTCTCCCAAGGCCCCGCTGGGTCACGTGGACGTATCCAGATAGAAGCTCGCTGCGAAGTCTGCGCATGGAAAACCTCTCCGTTCGGGGCGAATGCGGCAATTATGCCATTTGAAGCGGCCCTTTGGCAGGCCTTTGGTGCCGATTGATGTCGTCGGGTCACGTCTAATGGCACACTCTTGCGCCGATAGTGCCATTAGGTGTGACCCTTTGGCACACAGCGATATATATGCTGTTCCGATGCCGCGGAACGGTATGCTGGGGACGAAGGAGGTGCTCCCCGTTGTCCCGCATACTCATCGCCGAAGACGAGCGGTCTATCTCAAACCTCATCCGCTTGGCGCTCGCCAAGGAGGGGTACGACTGCGTATGCGCAGGTGATGGCGATGAGGTGGTCAGTATCCTGGAAGGTGGCCGCTTCGATCTGGTGCTTCTGGACGTGATGCTCCCCAAGGTGGACGGCTTCGCGCTCATGGACTTCATCCGGCCGCTAGGGGTGCCTGTCATCTTCATCACCGCGCGCGGCGATCTCGCCGACCGGGTTCATGGGCTGCGCGCCGGCGCCGAGGACTATATCGTCAAGCCCTTCGAGGTGGCCGAGCTGCTGGCACGCGTGGATGTGGTGCTGCGCCGCTTCCGCCAGACCGATGGCGTGATGATCGTCGATGGGCTGACCGTGGACACCCTCGGTCGCCGCGTGATGCGCGATGGCCAGGAAATCCCCCTCACCAAGACCGAGTACGAGCTGCTGCTTTTGCTCATGCGCAACCCGGGGCGCGCCCTCACCCGCGAGGCCATGTACGAGCAGGTGTGGGGCCAGCCGTTTCGCTATGGCACCAAGACGGTCGACCTCCACGTCCAGCGCATGCGCAAGAAGGTCAAGTGGGAAGAAAAGATAGTCGCCGTCAACAAGGTCGGCTATCGGTTCGAGGCCTGAGGCGCGAAGAACGACGATGGCCGCCGAGCAAGAAGCCGTTTCGCATTTGGAGGCCGTGGTTGAGCGACAAGCCCGTTTCGTCGGAAGCTACGCCCATGAGATAAGGACGGCCCTCACCGCCATCATCGGCTATGCCGACCTGTTGCGCCTCCAAAAGCTTGATGAGGGGGAGCGCGCCGAAGCAGCCGAGTTCATCCTGGCCGAGGGGCAGCGCCTCGAGCGCCTCTCGCAGCTCATCCTCGACTTGGTCGTGCTGGAGGGCCGCCCGCTGCGCCTGAGCCCGGCCAGCCCCGGCATGCTGGTGCAGGGCCTGGTGAAGCGGCTGGCGCCCCTCTATGCCGCCGACGGCATCAGCCTGACCTGCGCATGTGAGGAGGGCGCGTGCCTGATGGAGCCCGACCTCGTGGCGTCTCTGGTGGAGAACCTGTGCGAGAACGCGCGCAGGGCGCTCGGCGGGCCGGGCGAGGTGCGGGTGACGTGCCAGGCGCTTGCCGACGGCTGCCGCATCAGCGTGTCCGATACCGGGCCGGGCATTCCGCCAGAGGCCCTCGACCGCTTGGCGGAGCCCTTCTACCGCGTGGAAGGCGCGCGCCCATCCGAGGGCGGAGCGGGCCTGGGGCTGACGCTCTGCCACGGCATCGCCACAGCCCACAAGGGAAGCCTTTCCTTCGCGAGCGAGCCGGGGGAGGGGACGACGGTGATCGCCGAGCTGCACGGTGGCGCTGCGTAGAAAGCGGGTAATGCGTTGTTTGCCCGCTGGCGGCGAATCCGATGCGGTTTCGATGCAGGCGCTGGGTACCGTTGGTGTTTCCCATCGTTCCCGTCGCGAAAGGACGACCATGCGCCAGCCTCCTTCTCGTGCCCTCGCCACCGGCTCGCCGGCGTCTGCGAATGCGCGGAAAAACACCTTCTGGGGGGGGGTCTGATGACTGACTCCCTCGACATGCTAGGCCCTGCCATCCGCACGCTGCGCAAGGGGCGCGGCCTCACGCAGGAGCAACTGGCCAAGGCGGTGGGGGCGTCGCGCCAGGCGGTGGGTCGTTGGGAGGACGGTGGCGTGCTGCCGGATCTGCGCCATGCCTGCTATCTGGCCCAGGTGCTGGGCGTGGGATTGGACGAGCTGGTGTTCCAGGGCGAGGGCTGGGCGGCGTCGGGCACCACGCCTGCGCGCGAGGACATCCTGGGGGTGACGGCGGTGGAGGACGACGGCCGCCTGGCGCTCTCGAAGGCGGTGGCGCGCCATATGGACCTGCGCCCCGGGGACAAGCTGGTCATCACGCCCTGGGGCCCTGCGGGTGTGGCGATGCAGGAGCTGGAGGCGTTCCTCCGCGCCAGCGAACAGTAGCCGCGAGGGCATAGGACGCGGCAGGGCGCGTCCGAAAGCAGGCAAGCCGAGGCCCCGCGCTGGAGGGATGAGCGCGGGGCCTCGGCTTAGAGCGCGCATGGCGCGCGGGACGATGCTATTTCCAGGAATCCGGCAGGGTGATGTCACTGTGGCACTTCTGGCAGTACATGGTTGACTTGTCGTGCATGAAGTGACACGAGTAGCAGTCGAGCATGCCCTGATGCGAGTCGTGGGGGTTGCGGGCGGTGCCCTGGTACCTCTCGGTGCTCGCTTGGATGTCCTTCCAGTCCATGCCGTCATCGGGGTCATCGTTGTCGTGGCAGCGGAAGCAGAATTCTGCGGTGCCCAGCCGGCGAACCTTCATAGGGTCGCTGAAGTCCCCTGAAAGCCAGGCCTGTACCTCGCCGACCTGCTGTTCAAGCGAAGCCTCGTGACAGTCGAGGCATTCGTCCCCGTTGGCGCGATGGGCTGTCACTAGCTGCGTGGGGTCGTCGGAGTAGTAGCTCTCCACATAGGGATCCATGGGGCTGTGGCAGATGGCATTGCAAAAAGATGGGCTCTCGTGCCATACCCAGAACCCCGCTCCCGCGACGACGATAACTGCCGCCATCACGCCGAGGGCGATAGGCCAGCGTTTTCCCCGCCGCTTGCCTTCCTTTGCTTCTCCTGTCATTTCTCACCTCTTTGCTCTTGCTTCTGGCTCGTGGCGGCCACGGTCTCGGTGCGGCCGCCACGTTGACTCGCGTGTCTAGGCCTTGGCCAGCTCGGCGATGCGCTCCCCGACGTACATGCCCGAAGCGTAGGCGGGAACCTGGTCGCAGCTATAGTCGAACAGACCCATGATGCCTGCGGCGAACATGTGCGGGACGAGCTCGCCCTTCTCGTCGAGGCACTGACAGTTGATGTCGGTCTTGAGCGCGCCCATGGTCTTGTAGCGGACGGGGCGGTTGCTCATGCAGTAGTAGGGCGGTTTGAGCTCCTGGAGCCACAGCTTGCGTCCGAATTTGGGGTCTTCGCCTGTCGCGCAGATCTGGGCATACTCGTCGAAGGTGGCCTGGAGCTCGGAGAGGGGGACGGCCATGGCCTCGGCAAGCTCCTCGATGGTCTGGCAGGTGTGGATCTCGTCGCCACCCGTGAGGATGCACTCGCGGTTCTGGCTGTTCATGAGCGTGTCGTCCCAGATGGACCACCAGTTGCCGGCGTTGCATGCAAGGCATCCCGTCGCAGCGGCATGCACCGAAGTCTCGTTCATGAAGCGGCGGCCGTTTTGGAGGATGCTCAGCGAGGGGCCGTACTGCTGCGCGACGAAGATGGCCTCGGAGTGCCCGTTGAGGTTCTTGTACAGGGACATGGCCTGCTCGTCCCAGGCGATGCCGACGGTCTTAGCCAGTTTGAAGCCGTCTCCGTTGCCCGAGGTGATGACGCAGCCGAGGTTGGTCCAGTTGGGCAGGTACTTGGCCACCATCTCCTGATCGCTGATGAAGCCTCCGGTGGCGAGAACGATGTAATCGCCCTTGACATCGGTGATCTCGCCGGTGAGTTCGTCGACGCAGCGCACGCCCACCACCTCGTCGTTGGCGTCGGTGATGAGGGACGTCACCCGGTTCTCGAAGAAGAACTCCACGCCAATGCCGTCCAGATTCTCCTTGATGGTGTCGAACAGGGGGCTGTTCTCGCAGAGGCCGCCCTTCGGCAGCCAGGTGCTCTCGTAGTTCTCGATGACCGGATCCCACTCATAGCCGAACTCGTCGGCCAGCAGATCCTGGGCCTTGCCGGTGTACTCGCTGATCTTTTCGGCGAGCTCGGGGAAGTTCTTCTTCTTGTTGAAGGCGTCCATGGACTCCTTCATCTCCTCCCAGTTCTGAAGTCCGCGCTCGCGTTTGCCCACCTCAGACCCGAACCAGTTCTGGACGCCGGCGGAGTATCGTGCGACGCCACCGACCACGTTGTCGCGGTCGATGATGATGGTGGAGAGCCCGGCCTTGGCGGTTTCGTATCCGCAAAGCACGCCCGAGGGGCCCGCGCCCACGATGACCACCTGAGCCTTTTTCGTGAATTCGACGGGTTGGTACCCGACGAGGTGGGCTTCCCCCTCGCCCGCATTGGAAGACGAGTTGCTCTTTCCTGCCGAGCAGCCCGCCATCCCCATGAGGGCTGCGCCTCCGGCCACGACCCCTGCCAGCTTGAAGAATTCCCTTCGCGTTGCCATGATCCCTCCTCTTTTCCCTGGGTTTTTGCTGACGGGATTTGACGATCCCTGTTGGGCAACATATCGGGAAGGTAACGTCCCGGGTATCGTTCGCGGGTGGTAGAAGCTGGTCAGGAGGGGGTATTTTGGTAGTACTCCCCCTCCTTCGGTCGCCTTGTGGGGGACGATTGTCGGACGGCTGTTGCAAAATAGAGGCTATGGGCAAGAGAAGGCACATAGCCATGGAGGGGAGTCAGGCTTCGGGGGATCTGAGCCTTCCCGAGCTTGCGCTGGCATGCGTGGGGTTTGCCTGTTATCTGGTGGTGGGTATTTTCGAGTTCAGCCCCACGCTTTGCCTGCAGCCCTCGGGCGATGCCGTACTGTTTCTTGCCTCGCTCAAGCCGCTGACGAGAGTGGAGAGCATCCTGATTCTCGTTGGAGCAGCTCTGTATGCGTGGCGGCGAGGGCCACTTTGCGGGAAATGGTGGGTTGTCGTCCTTGTTGGCATTCTCTACTCCGGAGGGCTGCTTGTCGTGCTGCTATGTGGGTGGGGCGGGTCATTTTTCCCGGCAGGGTTAGTGCTCGGCGCTACCATGAAGTCATTCGGCGCGTGCTTTCTGATTCTGTGGGGAGAGGTTCTCGTGCGCGCGAATGGCCGCGTCGTGGCTACGGTGATGGCGAGCAGCTACTTCCTCTGCTTTGGCATGACGGGGTACTTCAGCTTGAACGAGAGCATGGCGACCTCGTTGGTGGTGGCCGCGCTCCCGCTGGCCTCCATGGGGGCGCTTGTCTGCCTTTCGGCCGAATTCGGCCGTCCCCGCGAGGAGCCTGTCGGCGGCCTCGTGGGCCCGCTCTGGCGATCCCTGCCTCTGAAGCAGCTTTTCGCCGTGGGGATATTCGGTGCGGCACAGCTTCTGGTCAACTCCATATCCGAACAGCGTATCGGCTACTCCGTAGAGGCCAACACGGTCGTTGCCGGAGCTGTCGCCTCAGTTGCGATCTTGGCGCTTGTCCTGTTGATGGGGAGCCGTTTCAGGGTCGTGCTGCTCTCGCGGATGCTGATACCGACCCTCATTATCGCCATGCTGCTTGTCCTCATGGCCGAGCCGGGCTTCCAGCGCTACGAGAGCTATGCGCTGGGGGCTGGCTATGCGGTGTTCCGCATCTTCGCCTTCTGCCTCTGGTGCTATTTTGGGAAGAACTCCTCCTGGGGCGCCTCTGTCATCGTCGCCCTGGGGCAGGCGGTGTCGATTCTGTGCAATGGCCTTGAGAACCCCTTGGAAGCTGTCCTTCTCCAGGGCGGCGTAGTGGAAAGTGCCGTTGTTGCCGCAGTTATCGTGGTGGTTCTGGTTGCCGCGCTGTTCATGCTGAGCGAAAGCGACTTCTCCGCGGAGTCGGAGGGAGGCGAGGCGGCTGTCCTTCCGGAAGCGCAGGGAAGCTGCGAAGGGTGCGTCGAGTCGGCTGGACGCGCTCTGGGGCTTACGCAGCGCGAGTGCGACATCTGCCTCTTGCTCATGCAGGGCCAGGCCACCGATGAGGTGTGCGAAGCCCTCTTCATATCCCAGGCAACCTTTAAGACACACATGCGCAACATCTATCGCAAGGCGGGAGTTCACAGCCGCTCGGAGTTACTCGGCCTGATTCGCGAGGGCGGCGTGCGGGCGTAGGGTGCGGCGCTCAGATATGCGAGCGGCACACAGGCTGGGCGCGCTATGCGGACGCGTCCTCGGCGAGCACCTGGGGGTTCACGCAGTTCTCGGGGCGCCGGCCGAGTACCACGTCGATGGCGTTCTGGGCGCAGCGGGCGCGCAGCTCGACGGCCGACTCCTCGGACCAGTAGGCCGCATGGGCCGTGAGCACGGTGTGCGGCGCGCGGCAGATGGGTGCGTCGGGCGCCACGGGCTCCTCCTCGAACACGTCGATGCCGGCGCCCCAAAGCCGCCCCTCCGCGAGGGCTGCGGCCAGGGCGTCGGTATCTACCACCGCCCCGCGCGAGGTGTTCACCACCACGGCGTCGAGCTTCATGGTGGCGATGCGCTCGGCGCTCAGCAGGTGGTGCGTCTCGGGGGTGAGCGCCGTGTGGAAGCTCACCACGTCGCTCACCGCCAGCAGCTCGTCGAGGGTCGCGTAGGGAAAACCCTCCGGTGTCGCGCGTCCTGCGATGCCGCGACGATCCCACACGATCACGCGGAACCCCAGCCCACGGGCCTTGCGGGCCGTCGCGCGGCCGATGTTGCCGTAGCCCACCACGCCGAACGTGCGGCCGCTCACCTGCCCGAGGGGCTGGCGCCGGTGAAAGTCCCAGATGCCGTCGCGCAGGTCGGCGTCAAGTTCGTTCACGCGACGCAGCACGCAGAGCGCCAGCGTTATGGCATGGTCAGACACCACCTCGGTGCCGTAACCCGGCACGTTGCAGACGGCCGTGCCGTTGGCGGTGGCGGCGTCGACGGCGATGTTGTCCACGCCGGTGCCCGTCTTGCTGACCACCTTCAACCCGGGTAGCGCCGCGAAGACGTCCGGCGTGAAGTCGCCGTAGGAGGTGATGGCGCCGTCGGCTCCACGCAGGTGCTCGATGATCTCCTCGGGCATGCGGGAGCGTTCGCCGTCATAGGCGGCGAACTCGATGCCTGCCGCCTCGACCATCTGGCGCTCGAAGGCGGTGTCTCCAAAGTCGGTGTCGGTGGCGACGATCTTGGGCATGGCGGGTTCCTTGGGACTTGACGGGCGATGGGGCGGGTGCGGGCGGCAGCGAGCGGGGCACGGCCTGGGGCGTGCGGGGCTCGCAGAGCCGCTGTCCCAGTATACGGCGCAGCGGCTCGCCAGGCTGGTGCTGCGAGGCGAAGGGCCGGAAGTGTTGCGAATCCGTTCGGTCGGGTGCGGCGGGTCGGATGCGGCGGGTGGGCCGGGTGGGCCGGGTCGGCCGGGTGCGGCGGCCGCCTGCGCGGGTGTTGCCGCTGCGTCGCGCTTCGCAAGGGGGCGTCACCGCCACTTCTTCGCCGCAAAGTGGCAGTAATTGGCGTTTTGGTACGGTCTCGGTCGCTTCCGGCGTTGGCGTGCGCTCAGTCGACCTGGGCTTTTGCCGTCTGCCGGCCCTCCGGCGGCTCAGAATCGAGCCGAAAGTCGCCTCCTTACCGTACCAAAACGCCAATTACTGCCACTGCGGGCCGAAAATGTGGCGGTGACGCCCCAAACCGGCGTGTCGGGCCGCCCCCGCGCCCGCCCTCCCGCGAGCGGCGGGCGCGATTCGCGGGCCTCCCCACGTATCGAGCCCTCGCGCCGAGCCCGGCCCGCCGGGCGCTACGCCAGCAGCGCGTCGAGCGCGGCGAAGAGCTTGTCGACCTCGATGGGCTTGGGCAGGTGGCCGTCCATGCCGGCGTCGAGGGCCTTCTGCCGGTCGGTGTCGAAGGCGTCGGCGGTGATGGCCAGGATGGGCACGGTTGCGGCGGGGCCCTTAAGCGCGCGGATGGCGCGGGCCGCCTCGTAGCCGTTCATCACCGGCATCTGGATGTCCATCAGCACCAGCTCGAAGCGGTCGGCGTCGGGCTCGGCCATCATGTCGACGGCCATCTGCCCATCGACGGCGCATTCCACCTCGAAGCCCGCGTCCTCAAGCAGCGTGAGGGCGATCTCGCGATTGAGCAGGTTGTCGTCCACCAACAGCACGTGGCAGCCCTTGAGGGCGTCCGACGGCACGACGCGCGTCGGCGCCGTGGGCGCAAGATCGCCGGACGTGTCGGCCTCGCGCAGGGTGAGCATGACGGTGAAGCGGCTTCCCACGCCCTCGGTGCTGGCCACCTCGATGGTACCGCCCATCATGTCCACCAGGCTCTTCGTGATGGCCATGCCCAGGCCCGTGCCCTGGATGCCGCTGATGGTAGAGGTGCGCTCGCGCTCGAAGGGGTCGAAGATGTGCTTGAGGAACTCGGGGCTCATGCCGATGCCGGTGTCCTCCACCACCATGCGGTAGCGACGGCAGCCGGCGGGTGCGCCGGGAGCCTCGGCCACCGTGGCGGAGACGACGCCCTCGGGGGCGGTGAACTTGAGGGAGTTGCCCAGCAGGTTCAGGAATATCTGGTTGATCTTCAGCTTGTCGCAGATGATGGGCACCTCGGCCTCGGGCCCTGCGTCCACCTTCAGCGTGATTCCGCGCTCGTCGGCCTCGGGCTGGAGGATGGTATGCAGGTTCTCCATGATCTCGTGGATGCTGGAGCGCTGCTCGTCGAGCGATGCCTTGCCGCTCTCGATGCGGCTCATGTCCAGGATGTCGTTGATGAGGCTCAGCAGGTGATGGCTGGACGCCTGGATCTTGGCCAGGTACTCCTCCACGCGATCCTTCTGGTCGATGTGGTTGGTGGCCAGGGTGGTGAAGCCGACGATGGCATTCATGGGCGTGCGGATGTCGTGCGACATGTTGGTGAGGAAGGCGCTCTTGGCCTCGCTGGCCTTGTTGGCGCGCACGAGGGCCTCCTCCAGCAGCTCCTTCTGCTGGAGCTCCTCGCGGATCTGCCGATCGACGTTGCGCAGGCCCATGACGATGCGGTGCCCGTCGTCCCATGATCCGGCGCGCACGATGGTGACCTGGCAGAACTGGGCCTCGTCGCCTTGTCCGGTGCGATACAGGGCGTCCAGGCGATCGTCGGTCTCCAGATGCTCGAGGATGCGCGCGGGCGAGAGCACGTCGGCCATCTTGGCGCGGTCGGATTCGTGGACGCGCTCGCTGATGTAGCGGCCGCCGCTCTCCTCGAGCGTCAGGCCCTCGCCGAACACGTTGGCCAGCCCCAGCACGGGATCGGTGGACACGCGCACCGGCTCGCTCACGTCGGTGTCCAGGTCGTAGGCGCATACCACCAGGTAGTCCTCGCTGAGCGCCTTCAGCAGATCGCGCTGGTGGCGCTCCTTGCGCTCCTCCTCGAGCTTCTGCTCGGTGATGTCCAGCAGGAAGCGCTGGAAGTAGCGCTCGCCGTCCTTCTCCGTGAGCTTGATGTTGCCCATGACGTGCAGGATCTCTCCGGTGGAGCGGCGCACGCGGTACTCGGTGCTCACGCTGTCGCCGATATGGGTGAGGGTGGCGATGCGCTCGCGCAGCATGGCCTGGTCCTCTTCCACCACCGTGGGGGCTATCATGTCGAAGCCCTGGTCCATCAGCTCGGCTTCTGACTCGTAGCCCAGGATGTTGAGCGCGGCCTGGTTGATGCCTAGGATGCGCGAGCCGTCGATGCTGTGGGTGAGCACGCCGCACTCCATGGTGGTGAAGATGGTCTCCAGCGTGCGCGTCTTCTCTACGAGGCTGGCCTCGTAGGCGCGTTCCTGGGTGATGTCGATGCCCACGCCCACGGTGCCCATGACGGTGCCGTCGGGGTTGTAGAGCGGCGACTTGTAGGTGGTGAGCAGACGGGTGTCGCTGCCCGTCTGGACGCATTCCTCCGAGACGCAGGTGCGCTCGGTCTCCATGACGATGCGCTCGGACTCGATGCAGGCGGGGTCGTCCTCCTCCACGTCCCAGATGTAGGCGTGGCGCTGGCCCTGCACCTGCTCCTTGGTCTTGCCGACCGTCTCGCAGAAGCTGTCGTTGACCTTCTCGTGCACGCCATCGGCGGTTTTATACCAGATGAGGCACGGGATGGAATTGATGGTGGCCTCCAGGTACTGGGCCGTCTCCCAGGCGTCGGCGGCGTCCTTGCGGGCGCGCTGCCAGCGCGCGAAGTGGAAAGCGAGCGTGGCGGGGGAGAGGGGATCCGCCCACAGGTCGGTTAGCTGGCCGAGAAACGGCTCCGCGGCGGCGGCCAGGTCGTTCGGCGCGATGAGCACCAGGTCGGCGCCGGGCTTGCGGGCGGCCAGCAGGGACTCGACGGCGGCCAGGCCGTCTGCATCGGCCACGCGCAGGAACAGGCCGTCCGCCTGCGAGACGGCGGGGTCGTCCGCAGGCGCCGCGCCCAGCGCGGGAGAGACGGTGACCTGGCGGGTGAACGACGTCGGCGGGGCGGTCTTCTCGACAACGTCGGCCATATCGGCGTCGAAGCCGATCAGGTGAATGCGAAGCAGGCTGTGATACATGGGACGCCCCTCAGATGCCAGGTGACCGTGTCACCTCATTATAGCCGTAAGTAACTGTAACCCTGATGTTACGGTATGGTGCGTTCGGCTATTATAATGCTTCGTTCGTTACGATAACGGGAGAGCCTCTCGCAGATTGCGCCGCTTGTAGACGATGCCGACGATGAGGGCGCAGGCGATGGCCGCCGCGGCGAACAGCGCGTAGCTTACCGCATAGCTGCCCGTGGCGTTGGCCAGGGCGCCGGGCATCAGGTTAAAGGCGAAGCCGCCGAAAGCGTAGGCGACCTGGAAGTCGCGCACCATCCCCAGCCGGTCGCGCGGAGCCGAGAGCTCGAGCGTCCACACGGAGACGCCGGTGGTGGCCAGCGCCACGCCCACCCCGAAGAACACGGCGGCGAAGAACCCGTCGGCCGCGCCGCCCGGCCCTGCCAGTGAGCAGAGCAGCAGCCCCACGATGAGCACGGTGAAGAACGCGAGCGATCCCCTCCGCGCGCCCGCCAGGTCGAACACCCAGCCGCAGGCGAGCTTGCTCAACGTGAGGGAGGTGCCGAGCACGGCGGTGAGCAGGGCCGCCGTCTCCAGCCCGATGCCCGATGACGTGAGCAGCACCGAGAAGTACCCGTTGCCCACGATGGCCACCGCGCCCAGCAGCACCATGGCCGCCAGCATGAGGCGCTTGTCCGCCCGCGGCAGCGTGGCGGCGCCTACATGCACCTTGCCGGGATGGCGGGCGGGGGCGGCGGGGGCGCTGGGCTCGGGGGCGGTTCGGGTCGGGGCAGCCGCCGCGGGGACGGCGCCTGGCGCGGGCGCTGCGGGGCTGGTGCCTGCCGCGGGCGTCGCGGGTGGGGCCGCTGGCGCGGGCTCCTCCACAGGGCGCAGGCCCACGTCCTGGGGCTTGGAGCGCAAAAGCGCCACCACTACGGTGCCCAGCCCGAGAGCCAGCAGCGCCTCCATGAGAAACGCGTGCGAGAGGTCGCTGCGGGCGATGACGGCCGCCACCGCCAGGGGCATCACCATGGACGCGACGCCGCTTCCCATCCCCACGGCGCCCGCCACGGTGCCGATGTGCCCTCGGTACCAGTTGCCGATGAGCATGGTGGTGGCCACCACGCCGCCGAACCCGTAGCCGATGCCCGTCAGCACGCTTCCCAGGCACAGAAGCGCCAGGTCACGGGCGAGCGAGTAGGCCAGAAACCCAGCCGCCGTGAACGCGGTGGCCGCAGCCACGCCCACGCGCAGGCTGAACCGGCGGTAGAAGGCGCTCACGAAGAAGATGGCCACGAGCGAGACGAACGAGCGCACCGTGAGCACGAGCGACCCGCCCAAGTCGCCCACGCCCGGCATGGCCACCAGGTAGGACTGGAACACGTTGAAGGACGTGGCGGGCAGCCCCTGGTTGATGAACAGGATGCAGAAGCAGCAGGCGACGATGACTATGCGATAGTGTTGGCGCATAGCGCCAGTCTACTCCTTCGGGACGTCCAGGGCGCGCACCGACTTAAACAGGTACATCACAGAACCGAGCGCCAGGCACGCCAGGCCGTCTATCACGAAGAACGCTGCGACGCCCGTGACCTCGGCCAGCGCGCCGCCGAGGGCCACGCCCACCGGCGTGGCAAGCCCCATGGACGCGGTGAGCAAGCCCATGGCGCGGCCCATCTTCTCGTCTGGTACATTGCGCTGCACGAGCGTGATGAGCGGCCCGTTGAACCACGCGCAGGCCACGGCCATGACGGCCATGAGCGCCGCGTAGGCCGCGAACCCGCTCGGCGGCAGCAGGCCGCAGACCGCGGTGGTCGCGCCCACGATGACGGCCGCCACGGCGATGAGCCCGGCCAGCCGGCGCCCGCCACCCCAGGCCATGAGGATCATCGAGCCGGCCAGCATGCCCACGCCGAAGGCCGCCTCGGCGATGGAGGCCGTGTAGCCGTCGCCGCCGAAGTGATCGAGCACCATGAGCGGGCAGAGTGCCGAGAGCGGTCCGAAGGTGACCATCCCCAGCATCACGCCGCCGATGAGCAGCACGAGCCCGCGGTTGGCGGACACGGCGCGCCAGCCGTCGCGCAGGTTGGCCATCGTGCGCTGGCTCTCGGCGTCGGCGTCGATGACGGTGGGGATCTTCGCCAGCATGAGCCCGGCCACGGCCACCACGGCGCCGGCGAAGTCGAGGAACATCACCGCCGAGAACCCGAACGTGGTGTACAGGAAGATGCCGAAGGCCGGTGCGCCGATGCCCGCCACCGAGGCAAGCAGCTGGTCGAGGGTGTTGATGCGCAGCAGGTGCTTCTCGGGCACGAGCAGGGGCATGGCGGCCATCATGGCCGGCCCGTGGAACGCCTGCCCCACGGCGCGTGCCACGCATACGATGAGGAGCAGCGGGATGGACACGTCGCCGGCCAGGATGAGCAGGCCGGCGATGAGCGACACCACGCCGACGGCGCCGTCGGCCGCGATCATGATGAGCTTGCGGTTGTGGCGGTCGGCCGCCACGCCGCCGAAGGGCGATACGAGCCCGATGGGCAGCATGGCGCAAATGGTGAGCGCGGAGAGCACGAGCGCGCTGCCCGTGCTCTCGGTGACGTACCAGACGACGGCGTAGCCGGCCGCGTAGCTGGTGATCAGGGAGACGGCCTGGCCGCTCCAGATGAACGCGATGACGGCGAGCCAGTTGCGCGCGAGCGGCAGCCCGGCCGCGCTGAGCGGGGGCGCGGGCTCGTCGGGCGCCGGGCCGGGCGCGGGCGTAGTGGCGGGGTTGGCGCCAGGCGCGGCGGTCGCGGCGGCGGGGTTGGCGCCGGCGGGCGCGTCAGGCGCGGCGGCGGGGGTTGCGGGAGACGCGGGGGTTGCGGGGGCCGTGTCAGGCGACGTGGCGGCGGGGGTAGCGCCGGTGGGCGCGTCAGGCGTGGCGGCGGGGGCCGTGGGCGACGCGGGGGCCGCCGGCGCAACGGACGCGCTCGGCGTGCCGGTGGAGGTTGTGCCTGATGTGGGGATCGCGCCTGCCGACGCGCCAGCAGGCGACGCGGCGCTGGGCGACGCCGGGGCTGCGGAGGCGAGGGGCGCGGAGGCCGCATTCGGTGACGTAGCGGTGGGATTCGTAGGCGACGCGGCGCTGATAGGCGCAGTGTTGGCGGGCGCAGATTCGCCGCGCGGGGCAGATTCGGCCATGGGGGCTCCTTGGAATAACGAGGCGGACGTCACCCTCCCAGAGGGGGGGGGTGACGTCTAGCATGCGGTTGCGGAAACGGTTGCGCCACCGCCTTCAGCTTGCGACACGCGAAAGAATAGGTTGCGCGCCGACCGGCAATGCCGGTTGCGGTGGGGCGAGGGGGCGTGTTAGAGGGCTAAGATGCCGGACATGAGATCACCGTGCCTTGACTGATTCCAAGTTCGCCCCAGTGTATCCACTTGATCGGGCGCGGTCAACAAGGCGCGCTGCACTCGTATCACGCGGCGAGCGCGCTGCCGGGCGTCGTGGTCAGCCGCGGTTGCCGGGAAGCGCCTCGGGGCAGTAGGGCTCGCGGGGGCGCTTTCCGCCTGTGGCCGCCAGCGCGAGGGCGTCCTCGGCCAGCAGCGCCTTAAGCTCCTCCACCGTGGCGGGGAAGCAGATGCGCTCCAGCTCGTAGTCGTCCAGGAAGCCCTGGCCCGCCATGGCGTGCAGCAGCTGGGCCAGCGGGTCGTAGAAGCCGCCCAGGTTGAGCAGGTGACAGCGCGCAGGCCCCATGCGCAGGCGGATCTGCGACATGATCTCGGATATCTCCTCAAGGGTGCCCACGCCTCCCGGCAGCGCTACGAAGGCGTCGCCCAGCTCGATCATCAGCGCCTTGCGCTGCCCCATCGTCTCGACCACGTGAAGCCTCGTCAGATCGTGCTGCGCCACGCCGGCGTCGATGAAGAAGCGCGGCTCGACGCCTTCCACGCGCCCACCCGCTGCGAGCGCCGCGCGCGACACCGCGCCCATGAGCCCCACGGAGCTTCCGCCGTAGACCAGGCAGTGTCCCCCCGCCGCGATCCACGCGCCCAGCTGTTCCGCCGCCTCGCAGAAGCGCGGGTCGGCCCCGGGGTTTGAGCCGCAGTACACCGTGATGTTCATGTTCTGACCTTTCGTATCCGCGCAGCCCCTCCGGATGCCGGCGCCCCGCGTCTTGCGTCTACTGCCCCCCGGCGGAGCGCTCCCTCAAGCTTTCCAACGATCCTTCCGCCGCCATGCCCCCCGCCTCCAAGCGCGTCGACGCCGACGGCCCCAGCGATCCTTCCGCTGCCACGTCCTCCGGCGGGACCTTGTCCCCTGCCACGTTTCCCCGGCGGGGCCTTGCTCCCTCCCTGCCGCCATGCCCTTGAATACGGGGCTTTTTGCCCCCCCGCCGCTGTGCTCTCGGGAGCGGGACGTTCGCCCTCTGTCGCTCCTTCAAGCACTTCGACGCCTCTGGCCCCCGGCGGCCTCTTTGTCGCCACGTTCCTGGGCCGAGCCCCAAGCGCATCGGCGCCGACGGCCCCAGTGGCCCTTCCACCGCCATGCCCCCCGCGCCTCCAAGCGCGCCGGCGCCGACGGCCGCAGCGATCCTTCCGCTGCCACGTCCCCCGGCGGGGCCTTGTCCCCTGCCACGTTTCCCCGGCGGGCCTTGTCCTTCCGCTGCCGCCTCGCCCCTGGCGGGACGCTCGTCCTCCGCGAGCACGATGTTTCACGTGAAACACTACACGCGTCCGGGCGTATCCTCTCCATTCGGGCACCCGCTTCTGCCGAAAGACCCAGCCGGCGGGCTCTCCGTGCTAATAGCCCATCTCGTAGAGGCGATCATCGTCGATGCCGAAGTAATGGCCTATCTCATGGATGACGGTCTTGCCGATCTCCTCGACCACCTCCTCGCGGCTGTCGAAGCAGCGCTCGTGCGGGCCCTTGAAGATGGTGATGACGTCGGGCAGGTCGTCGTCGTAGCCGTCGGCTCGCTCGACGATGGACAGGCCGTCGAAGAGCCCCAGCAGCTCGTCGTCGCAGTAGGATCCCTCGGGGTAGAACGGTTCTTCGGGCGTGCCCAGGTGATACTCGTTGGGCTCGTCCTCCATGACGATGGCCACGTTCTGCAGCGCCTGGATGAACTGGTCGGGGATGCCATCGAGCGCCTCCTCGACGGCGCGCTCGAACTCCTCGTCGCTCATCTGGAACATGGCGATCCCCTCCTCGCAGGCGGCGCCTCGCGTCCGGCACATCGCCGCCAATTCTACCATGCCCCAGCGCGACGCGCCTGTCCCTGCGCGATTGCGGGCGGCGCCCTGTCGCTGGGCGCGCAAGCCGGTCGCATGCTCTGCTATCCACCCCGCCTGCCTCGCTCGCGCCCCCCCGGTAGCGCCCCCCGGTAGCGCCCCCCGGTAGTGCCCCCGGTAGTGCCCCCGGTAGCGCCCCCCGGTAGCGCCCCCCGGTAGCGCCCCCCGGTAGTGCCCCCGGTAGTGCCCCCGGTAGTGCCCCCGGTAGTGCCCCCGGTAGTGCCCCCGGTAGTGCCCCCGGTAGTGCCCCCGGTAGTGCCCCCGGTAGTGCCCCCGGTAGTGCCCCCGGTAGTGCCCCCGGTAGTGCCCCCGGTAGTGCCCCCCGTCTATCCAATGCCCGTGCCCTCGCGCCCGTCTCGTCTGCGTCCTCGCGACACTGTGTCCGCCCCCGCCTGCCTCACCCCCCCGCGGTAGCGCGCCTGTCGTCTGCCCAATGCCCGCGCCCTCGTGCCCGTCTCGCCTGCATCCTCGCAACGCTGCGTCCACCCCCCCCCTTGCCCCTCCGATGCCACGTTTCGGCGGCAAGATGGCACAGAAGGCGAGTTTGGTACGGTGAGCGAGGCGATTTTCGCTCGTGAGGGGAGCGTTCGCGAAGGCGCGGCGCGCAAAACCCCAGGTCGGGTTCTGCCCCTTTGTCGGTCGTGGCGTGTGAGAGCGTACCAAACTCGCCTTTTGTGCCACGAATTGGCGAAAACGTGGCAGCGAGGTTCTTTTCGGCAGCGAGGCGCGTGGTCGACGGCTTGCCCGACAAGGGCGCTTCGTGTGAGACGGCTGCCGAGGGCCGGCGCCGGGGCACGGCCTGCTCGGCGAGGGCGTTTCGCGTTAGGCGGCTGCCCCCCCGGCGCCGGGGCGCGGCCTATAATGGGGCGACCATCGGGGAAGGAGCGCGACGTGACGGGCAAGGCGGGGGAGAAGGCAGGGCTGCGGGCGCGGCTGCTCGCGGAGCGTGCAGCGCTCGCAGTGGATGCGCGGGAGCGGGCGGACGCGGGCATCGCGGCGCGCGTGGCGGGGTTGCCGGAGTTCGCGGCGGCCGACACGGTGCTGACCTACCTCTCGTTCGGGCCCGAGGTAGACACGCGCGCGATCATCCGTCAGGCGTGGGCCGCCGGAAAGCGTGTGGCGCTCCCGTGCTGCGTGCCAGGGACGCGCGCCATGGAGTGGTACGTCGTGGATACCCTGGATGGCCTGGTCAGATGTCGCTTCGGAATGGAGGAGCCCGCGCCTGACCCTGCGCGCGCGGTGGCGCCGGACGCCGTCGGGCCGCACGCCCTCGCCCTTGTGCCGGGGCTGGCGTTCGATCGGCGCGGGTTTCGCATCGGGTACGGCGGTGGCTTCTACGATCGCTTTCTGGCTGAGTTCGCCGGCGTGTCCGCGGGGCTTGTCCGCGATGCCGTGCTGCTGCCGGCGCTTCCCGCGCTCGAGGAGCACGACGCGCCGGTGGACGTCGTCGTTACCGAATCGCGGGCCATCCGGCTGCGTTAACGCCTTATAGTGGGCGCTAATGTGTCGCCGGCGCGCATCGCGCGGAGACCCGTCGCCCGGCGAGGCCGCGCACGGTGGCGGCGCCCTTTGCGCCAGCATCCTGCCTGCACCGCGAGCTGCGTCTGCCCGACCCGTCGTCCGAAGGAGACCTCCTATGACCATCGAGCCCGCCGACCTGCAACCACTCAAGCCCGACGCCCTGGCGCCTGCGGCCATCGAGGCCAAGGCCGAGGATCTGGCCGTCGGCAAGACCCAGCTGCCGGCGGCCAAGTGCTTCGTGCTCGCCGTGATGGCCGGCGCCTTCATCGCCTTCGGCGGCATGTTCTTCTGCACGTTCCTCGGCGACGCGACGCTGCCCTTCGGCGTTCAGCGTGTGGTGGGCGGCGTCTGCTTCTGTGTGGGCCTGGTGCTGATACTCTGCTGCGGTGCCGAGCTGTTCACGGGCAACGCGCTCATGGTGACGGCGCTGAGCAGCCGTCGCATCAAGCTGGGCGGCATGCTCAAGAACTGGGGTATCGTCTGGCTGGGGAACCTGGTCGGCTCGCTGGTGGTGGTGTTCATCGTGTTCATGGCGCAGGTGGCGGATATGAACGGCGGCAACGTGGGGGCGGTCATGATTTCGACGGCGGTGTCGAAAGTGTCCCTTAATTGGGACACCTTGTTCTTCAAGGCCATCCTGTGCAACATCCTTGTGTGCCTGGCGGTGTGGATTGGCTTTGGGGCGCGTTCCACGACGGACAAGGTGGTTGGCATTCTGCTTCCCATCACCGCTTTCGTGGCGTGCGGGTTCGAGCACTGCGTGGCCAACATGTTCTTCCTGCCCATGGGCGTGGTGCTGAATGCCGCCGGCTACGCCACCACCGTGTCGGTTGACGCGCTCACCATCCAAGGCGTGCTATACAACCTCTCAACGGTAACGGTGGGCAATGCGGTCGGCGGTGCGCTCGTGGGCCTGGCCTACTGGTTCGTCTACCACAAGAAGGCGGCGTAGCGCCCGCGCCGGACGCGGCTTGGCGCGCAAGGGCGGCTCGGCTGCGGGCGCGGGCGCTACGCGGGTCAGGCCGCGGCGCCCGGGCGCTACGCCGCCCGCCGCGCGGCCCGTTGCGGTGCGCGGCCATGAGAAAAGCGCCCCGCAGGGCGCTTTTCTCATGCGTGCGGCCTATTCCTCGCCGGTCCAGCAGTAGGTGCAGACCTTCTCGGGGTCGATGCCGATGGCGTCGAGCATGCCCTGCAGCGACTGGTAGCGCAGCGAGTCGAAGCCCATGTCCTCGCAGATCTTGCGCAGCAGGCACTGGCCGCGCTCGGTGGACGAGTCGGCGTACTCGCGCAGGTGCTGCACGCCTTCCTCGCCTTCCAGCTCGTGCACGACGCGGCGGCCGATGAGCTCCATGTCCGACTTGCTCGACGAGAAGCTCAGGTACTTGCAGCTGAACATGATGGGCGGGCAGGCGCTGCGCATGTGCACCTCGCGCGCGCCGGATTCGTACAGGAAGTCCACCGTCTCGCGGAGCTGGGTGCCGCGCACGATGGAGTCGTCCACGAACAGCAGGCGCTTGTCGCGGATCAGCTCGGGCACGGGGACCTGCTTCATCTTGGCCACACGGTTGCGCACGTCCTGGTTGCTCGGCATGAACGAGCGCGGCCACGTGGGCGTGTACTTGATGAACGGACGGCCGAAGGGCATGCCGCTCTCGGTGGCGTAGCCGATGGCGTGCGGCACGCCGGAATCGGGCACGCCGGCCACGTAGTCCACCTCGGGCATACAGCCCTGGGCGCGTTCGTCGCGGGCCATGACCTCGCCGTTTCGGTAGCGCATGACCTCGACGTTCATACCCTCGTAGTTGGAGTTCGGGTAACCGTAGTACACCCACAGAAACGCGCAGATCTTCATCTTGTCACGCGGCGCGGAGAGCGTCTCGATGGAGTCGGCGGTGATGCGCGCGATCTCGCCCGGGCCCAGCTCGTAGGCGTCCTCGTAGCCCAGCTTGTGGTAGGCGAACGACTCGAAGGCGATGCAGTGGCCCTCGCCGTCGCGCCCGACGAGTACCGGCAGGCGGCCCATCTTGTCGCGCGCGGCGATGATCTGCCTCTCGGAGGTCATGATGAGCAGCGTGCACGAGCCCTCGATCAGCTCCTGTGCGTGGAGGATGCCGTCGACGAAGTTGTCCTTCTGGTTGATGAGCGCGGCCACCAGCTCGGTCTGGTTCACCTTCCCCGAGCTCATGGCCATGAACTGCTTGCCCTGGTTGACGAAGTGGGACTCCACCAGCTCCTCGTCGTTGTTGATGGCGCCGACGGTGGTGAGGGCGAAGGTGCCCAGGTGGCTGCGGACGAGCAGCGGCTGAGGATCGGTGTCGCTGATGCAGCCGATGCCCGTGGTACCGCGGAACTTGGGCAGGTCGTCCTCGAAGCGCGTGCGGAAGGGGGTGTTCTCGATGGAGTGAATCTGGCGCTGGAAGCTCGACCCCTCCTCGTGGAAGATCATGCCTGCGCGTCGTGTGCCCAGGTGAGAGTGGTAGTCGACGCCGAAGAAGACGTCCAGAACCACGTCGCGATGCGAAACTGCGCCAAAGAAGCCGCCCACTGTCTTACCTCCACGGTTTAGGGGGCCCGCCCGTGTCGCTCGGGGCGCTCGGGCTGCCGCCGATTGCCTTACGCAAGGAGTATAGGCGTTGCCGCGGGCCTGCCGGCCATATTTTCAGTTTGTGCCAAATAAATCGACGGACATTCCCTACACTATTGGTAGACAAACTGCTGGGGTCGTCGTGCCGCGGGCCACGCCTCGCGCCGTACGTGCCGGGCGCTCGCCGCCCGTCGTTCGCCGCCTGTGCCGGCTGTCGCGCCCGGCGCCCACCACGAAGGAGGACACCCATGTTCGGAGACAACCTCGAGCGCATCGTCGCCGGAATCGAGAAGAACTACGAGGCCGACGAGATCTTCTTCACTAAGCCCGGCCGTCACTTCCCCAGCCGCTCGGCCATCAAGATGCTGCTGAAGGAGACGCGCCGCGTGCTGTTCCCCGGCTACTTCGGCGAGGAGATGCTCTCGCCGTACACGAGCCCGCGCTACTTCATCGGCGACACGCTCATGCAGGTGGAGCGCGTGCTGCGCGCCCAGGTCATCACGGCGCTCAAGTACACCGACGACGGCGCGAGCACTCCCGAGCAGATCGAGCAGCGCACCAACGAGATCTGCACCGCCTTCTTCGACGAGCTGCCGCAGGTTCAGCGCGTGCTGCTGACCGACGTGCAGGCGCTCTACGACGGCGACCCGGCCGCAGGCTCGAAGGAGGAGGTCATCTTCACCTACCCGGGGCTGTACGCCATCTATGTGTACCGTATCGCCCATGTGCTGTTTGAGCTGGGTGTTCCCATCATCCCGCGCGTTATGACCGAGCTGGCGCACAGCGGCACGGGCATCGACATCGGCGCCGGCGCGACCATCGGCGAGTACTTCTTCATCGACCACGGCACGGGCGTCGTCATCGGCGAGACCACCGAGATCGGCGACCATGTGAAGATCTACCAGGGCGTCACGCTGGGCGCGCTCTCGACGCGCGGCGGGCAGCGCCTGGCCGGCGTGAAGCGCCATCCCACCATCGAGGATGACGTGACCATCTACTCGAACGCCAGCGTGCTCGGCGGCGAGACCGTGGTGGGGAGGGGGTCTGTTATCGCGGGCTCCACGTTCGTGACGAGCTCGGTGCCGCCGCATTCCCGCGTGTCGGTGAAGGCGCAGGAGATCACCATGCGCCAGCCGGGCGAGAAGGACTAGCGCGGTTCTGCGGGCGACGCGCGGCGCGCGAATGCGGGCGACACGCGGGTTGCGTGGGCGCTGGCAGGCTGGGGAGGCGGTGTCGGCTGGGGGCAGGGCCGGGTCGCGCGATGCCGGGGCGCCGGGCGCGTTCCTCGAGCGCGTGGGCGGGCGTCGGGATGCGTCCGTCGTCGGTCGGCGTGATGACGGGGTTGGGCGGTGCCGGATGCCCCGCGGACGCGTGGGGGGCGGGTGCCGGAGGCCAGGCGCGGCATAGGTCGCGCGCCCCGTGGCGTCGAGTGGCCGCACGCGAGCGTCGAGCGCAGGGTGTCGGATGGCGCCGCGCGCCCCGCAGGTGTGTGGAGGCGGGCGCCCGGGTGCCCACAGCCACGTTTTGGCGCTGGAATGGCAGAAAATGGCAGTTTGGTACGCTTCGCCATCTTTGTTTGCGTGCAAACTTTTGCAAAACCCCAGGTCAGCGAAATTGCTTGGTGAGGCGTGCGGCGAAAATGGCGTTCTTTTGATTGAAAAGGCTCCGGCAAGCGTACCAAACTGCCATTTTCTGCCACTATGGGGCGAAAAAGTGGCAGTGAGCGAGAGGAGCGGGTCGTGCGTGCGACGGAAGAGCAGGTAGGGGCCGAGCTGCGGGCCATTCTGGGCGACGACGGGTTGCGCGAGAACGAGCCCCTGGCGGCGCACACGACGTTTCGCATCGGAGGCCCGGCGCGCTGGCTCGCACTGCCGTCGAGCGAGGAAGAGGTGCGCGCCGTGGTGCTGGCCTGCCGTCGCCTTGGCTGGCCCTGGCGCGTCCTGGGCCTGGGTTCGAACATCCTCGCTGCTGACGAGGGCCTCGACGAGGTGATCATTAAGCTCGCCGACCGCTTTGCCGCCATAGAGATGGCCCCGGAGGCTTCCTCGGAGGGAGCGGAGCGCACGGAAGAGGCGGATGCCGCGAAAGACGTCGCGCACGCTGGGGAGGGCTGTGCAGAGAGGGGTCGTGTTGCGAGTGCCTCGGCGTATGCGGCGAGCGCCGCATACGTGGTAAGCCTAGCGAGCGCGGAAGGCGTGAAGGGCGCGGCGGAGCCTGCGGCCGCAGCGGGCGCGACGGAGAGCGTGGAGGCCGCAGACACGGTGGAGCCTGCGGAAGGCGCGGCGGGCGCGGTGGGAGCTGCGGAGCCTGCGGGGACTGCGGAAGGCGCGGCGAGGGCGGCGAGCGTGACGGATGCGGTGGACGCGGAGCCTGCGGAAGGCGCGGCGGGCGCTGCGGAGCCTGCGGGGGCTGCGAGCCTGGTGGATGCGGGTGCGGGCGCAGTGGGCGTGATGAGGCACGTAGGGATCGCGGACATGGCGGATGCGGCAGCTGCGGCGGACGTGGCGAGCGTGACGGATGCGGCAGATGCGGCGGGGGTCGTGATCGCAGCAGGCGCGGCGAGCATGGCGGGAACCGCGGACGCGGCGCGGGTTGCGGGAAACGCGCAGGATGCGGTGCGGCCCGTGGGAGCTGCGGATGCGGCGAAGATCGCGGACGCGCTTGCTGGCGTGGTGGAGCGCGGCTCGCGCGGTGCGGCTGCGGCCGCCGTCGTCGCGGGGGTCGCGGCGCTCAAGGCGGCTCTCGGCGGAGCGTCCGTTCTGCCCGGTGGCGTCCCGAGTGTTTCACGTGAAACATCCGGGGCGGGCGCTCCCGCGGGGGACGCGACGGACGCGCGACCCGATGACGAGGCCGCCCGCACGAGGCTGGTGTTCGCGCAGGCGGGAGCCACGAACGCAGAAGTGGCAGAGGCTGCTTGCGCGGCAGGACTGGCGGGATACGAGTTCGCCAGCGGCATTCCCGGCACCGTCGGGGGCGCGGCGGTGATGAATGCGGGCGCCTACGGTGGCGAGTTCGCGGACGTGGCCGTCTCTGTGCGTTGCCTGACGCCCGAGGGCGCCGTGGTGGACGTGCCCGCCGCCGACGCGGCCTGGGGCTATCGGTCGAGCCTCATGATGGAGCGCGGCTACGTGGTGCTGGGGGCGATTCTGCGCCTGACCTGCGACGATCCCGCCGTCATCCGCGCGCGCATGGACGACCTGGCGCAGCGGCGGGACGAGAAGCAGCCCCTGGACATGCCGTCGGCGGGCTCCACCTTCAAGCGACCAGAGGGCCACTTTGCCGGCAAGCTCATTCAGGACGCAGGGCTCCAGGGGTTCGCTGTGGGAGGCGCCCAGGTGTCGACGAAGCACGCCGGCTTCGTCGTGAATACCGGAGACGCCACGGCCGCCGACGTGAGGATCCTCATCGCGCAGATTCAGGAGCGCGTAGAGGAGCGCTCCAGCGTCAGGCTGGAACCTGAGGTGCGCCTCTGGGAACCATCGATATAGATGACCCTATTTAGGTACTTCGAAATCTGATAGTACCAAAACAAGTACAACAAAACTGAATGCGAGAACCCTGCTGCTAGGAGGGGTCTCTGTGTGCGCCCTCGGTCTCGTCGCACCGTTGGGGTGAAGGACGCGCGTGAAGTGAAGTGTTTCACGTGAAACATCAGTACGCTTTCTGAAAACCGATCCCCATTGTTTCACGTGAAACATTCGTACGCAGAAACGCCCCCGCAAACCCGAAGGCAGTAAGAGCGCGCCTAATCGAGGCGAGGTTGGGGAGGGCGATAGGAGGGGCGGCGACGAGGGGGTCGGGGAAGGGAGATGGGGAACGGAGAGGGGGAGCTGGGAAGGGGAATAGGGAGGGGGGGGGAGGGGAGGAGGAGGGGAATGGGGAAGAGAAGGAGGAAGAGGGGAAGGGGAGGAGGATGGGGGAGGGGGCAGACGGGTGAGGCAAAAACGCAGTGAAGGAGAAGGGTCGAGAGAAGGGAGGGTGGGAAGAGGGAGGGGGTAGGAGGGCGGGAGAGCAAAGGAGAGGAGTAGGGAGGGTGGGAGGACAAGGGGAGGGAAGGGGCATGAAGAAAAGAGGGGGCGGACGAAGAGAGAGCGAGTGGGGCAAAAGCGAAGGTGAGATAGGGGGTGAGTAGGCGGTACGGGGTGCTGGTGCGGACGATACAGCGCGTCGATGCATTCGTGGATGCGATGGGGGCGATAGGGGCACATGCGGCAAAGCCGGCGGGAGGCGCAAGGTAGTGCGAGTGACGGCGGAAAGGGTGAGGCAGTGCGAGAGATGGCGCAAAGGCAAAGCAGTCGAGAGATGATGGGGAGGGTAAGGAAATATGAGAGACAACGGGTTTCGGTGGGATGTTTTTGGGATAGTGGCGAATTGTCAATGGGATTGATTTGGGACATTTGAGAATCAGGGAGATAGGAGCGGGTGGCGGGGCGGACGCGCCATGCAAGGACGGTGGGCGTACGGGGGGGGTGCGTGCCGTTGGGCGGCGCAGGGATGCAGCATGGGATGCGCGTCGCGAGCGACATGGGATGCACAGGGGGGGGGTGAGTTTCCGGCGCGAGGCGTACTGTGGGCTGTGCGGGGATGCAGGAGCTTGGCGCCACGATGGGGGGGGGCTCGGGGATGCACGCAGCGGCGGAGAGGCGGGCGCCCGACATGGGGCGCGCTGCGGGCTGCGCGGGGACGCGAGTGTGCGGCGCCACGACGCGAGGCTTGGGGGGGCGACCGCGGGGTGTGCGGGGGTGCGCGACCGCGGAGGGCGCGCTGCGGGTAGTGCGGGGTGCGCCGGGAGGGGCGGGCGCCCGGCGTAGGGGGCGACCGCGGGCTGTGCGGGGATGCCGACCGCGGAGGGCGTGGTGGGTGGTGCGGGGTGCGCCGGGAGGGCGAGTGCCTGGCGCGGAGGGCGTGGTGGGCTGTGTGGGGTGCGCCGGGGGGGGGCGAGGGCTCGGCTCGCGGGGCGCGCTGCGGGGTGCGCGGGGATGCGCGACCGCGGAGGGCGCGCTGCGGGTAGTGCGGGGTGCGCCGGGAGGCGCGGGTGCCCGGCGTAGGGGGAGGGGCAGGGGATGTGGAGGGAGTGTGACGATTGTGGAAAGTCGGGTGATTCATAGTTGAAAGACCGTTGCTTTCGCGGTGCGATTGCGTGCGGGGCTGTCTGGCCCGATTTAGGGGCATCTGGGATTGGGGCGCTTATCGTTTTGCAAGGTGGATCGCGGAATTTGTACGCTTTCCAGTCACCTTATTTCATGTCAAAAAGTCTTGGCTTCGTGTAACGGAAAGGTTACAATGAAGCAACCTTTGGGATAGTTATGCCCAAAAGTGGAAATCGGGGCGTTCCGCGCGTCTCCTTCCATCGCCTAAGAGCCTGGCAAAACAAGGGCTCCAGGGTGGCATGGGGGGGGGGTGCTCTGTGGCTCGTCGCGATGACTCGAGAACCAAGGTCGGCCGAACGGCAATCGGTCGGCAGGAGAGGGTCGGCGCCGCCAAGGGGGCGGCGCGAGGCAAAGGCCCTCATAGGCGTAAGGATTGAAGCGATGGGGCAACAGTTCAGAGAAATGCTGACTCAGGCTATAACGCGCGCACGGGCGCGCAGGAGCGACGCCGTCGCGCCTGCGGCTGCTGATGCCGTCGAAGGGCGCGTCGCCGCGTGTCTTGATGACGTTGCGGCAGACGTGTCGGACGCTGGCGACTGCGTTGCGCATCAGCCCGATAAGGCGCTGATGGCCTGCGATGACGCCGCAGCTGCGGATCTCCGCGTACGCGCGGGCGCAAGCGCGAACGCATGCGCGAAGCGCGTCGGCGTGGTTTCCGAGGTGGAGGCCCTCGCCGGCGACATCGCGGCTGAGACGCCCGTGACCTGCGACGATGCCGCATCCTCGGGCTCTCGCGTACGCGCGGGCGCGCACGAGGCGTGCGATGGCGCGGTTGCCGAGGCTGCTGTCGCGCCGCAGGAGGCGGTTGCCGAGGCGGCCGGCGTGCTGCAGAAGGCGGCCGGCGACGCGACTTGCGGCACGGCCGATGGCGCGGAGGGCGCAGATGCGGCGGGCCCGGCAGGCTCTGGCGCCGCTTGCGCCGCAGGCTCCGGCGCGGCGGACGCGGATGCCGCTTGTGCGACGGTCTCGGCCTCCGCGGCCGAGGCAATCGCCTCCTCCGGCGCGGCTCGTACCTCCGCTGGCGCCGCAGGCTCCGGCGCGGCTCGCGTCGCCGCTTGCGCGGCGGCCTCGGGCGCGACCGCCTCTCGCGGCTCCGCAACCCCCGCGACCGCCTCTGCTCGCGGCGCCTCCCACGGCGCGGCGGCCCCCGCGCCTGATGCGGCCCCGACCGGCTCTGCGGTCATGGGCGGCGTGGTGGCCACTACGGCTCCGCGGGTCATGTCGCTGCCTCGCCGCGTGCTGGCGGTGGCGCTCTCGGTGCTGCTCGTGTCCACCATGTGGACGGACGCCTCCATCGCCGAGGCCCGCACCCGCGTGCTGGGCGACGCCGCCAACGTCGCCGCGAACGATGACGCGAAGAACGGCGCTGCCGACGCCGACCAGAACGCGAAGGACGCGGAAGACGCCGCCGCGACCGACGCCGACAAAGACGCCGACGCCTCCGCCGACGCCGCCGACACCGATGCCGACGCCGCTACCGCCGCCGGCGACAAGGACACCCCCTCCGACGCCGACGCCGCGGGCGACGACGCCCCCGCCGCGAACGAGCCCGACCTCGACAGCTTCCTGCCGCAGGGGCTGGTGGACGCCGACAAGGTGATCCCCTCGGTCTCCGACAAGCTGCAGCAGACCAAGCGCGACCACCTCATGACCACCGCCAGCGCCAAGGCCGACGACGTGAAGCGCGCCCTCCAGGGGCGCTTCGGCTTCGACGTGGCCGCCTCCGGCGCGCTTCAGGCCTCCGACGGCGCCTACCCGCTGGCCGGCACCGCGCTCAACCTGGCCGCTGACCTGGGCAACCTCGACGTGCTGCTGGACGGCGGCTACCTGGGCGCCGTGGAGGACACCGACGTGGTGGCCCTCACGTTCACCGCTCCCTTCGTCTATGCGCTCAACGCCGACGGCACGCCCGCCACGGCCGCGCAGCTGGCAGCCGCCGCCGGCGCCACCGGCTCGGATGCGCTCACGGTCACCCAGACCCTCTCCCAGGAGGAGTGGAAGGCCTACGGCGGCGAGGCGCTCGGCATGCGCGTCGTCCTGAGCGCCGACGAGCTGCCCGCGGGCTGGTCGGTGTGGACCGAGCACCGCGGCCGCTACCTCAAGCGCACCGCGGCCGACCTGAAGGCGGGCCTCTCCGGCACCATCGTCTTCCGCTACGAGGGCGTGCAGGACAACAACGGCATCACCGTGCCTGAGACGCGCGGCCAGCTGGCTGCCGACGCGCCGATGCCCCAGCTCACCGCCCGCATCGCCGGCGACATCCCGGCTGACCAGCGCCTGGACGTGACCGCCGGCTACGCCGTGAGCAGCTACACTGCCGCGCTGGAAGAGGCTGCCGACGGCAAGCAGGAGCCCAAGGCCGACACCGTGGTGATCCCGCTCTCCGAGCCGGAGGCGGTGAAGTTCACGCTGACCAACGTCGCGCCCCAGGTGGGCGTGGTCGCCGAGGTGGCCCCGCTGGCCGCCCCGACCATGGGCGAGGCCGAGGGCTGGGCCACCTTCGCCGTCACTGTGCGCGCCGCCAAGGGCGACTACGCGCTCAACGGCGCCGTCCTGCGCCTGACCGACCTGCCGGACATCGACGGCAAGGGCACGCTCAACGCCGCGCGCAGCTTCGCGTTTGACATGACCGACCTCACCGACGAGCAGCGCGCCGCGCTCGATCCTGCCGATGAGGAGGCCCTGGCCAAGCTGGCCGAGGATCAGGACGTGAAGATGCCCCACGGCGTGGCCGTGGGCGAGCGCGGGGCCGACATCACGTTCGACCTGCGTCCGAAGGACGCCCAGGAGGGCCCGCGCCAGGATGCCAAGAGCTCCAAGACCGCCCAGGACACCGAGCGCGTCTTCTTCGTGGCCGTGGCCTATGACGAGGACGCCCTCGTCCCGGCGGAGGACGGCACGGCCTTCCAGCCCACCGACCTGACCATGGCCCTGACCGCCAACCTCAAGGCCAAGCTCGTCCAGGAAGAGAAGATCGACGCCACCCACCAGGCCGACGCGGAGGCCGTGCTGGCCGACGAGGAGGCCACCCAGACGGTGGCCCTGGGCGCCCAGACCCTCGCGTTCCCGCTGCCCCCGGCGCCCGAGGAGCCCGAGGCCCCCGCCGAGCCGACCGAGCCCAGCGAGCCCGCCGACGACCCGGCTGACGAGCCCGCCGACGAGCCCAGCGAGCCTGCCGACGAGCCCGCCGCCGACGCTCCGGCCGAGCCCGCCGACGAGCCGGAGCCTGAGGAGCCCACCGGCGCCTGGACCCCCAACGTCCCCGCGCGTCCTAATGCCGTGGACGAATTCGATGCTCTTCTGGTTGACGAGAGCGCCACGGTTATGTCCTATGCGGGCGTCACCACGCTCGACGATGTGACCGACCCGATGAACACCCTCAACGGCGAGGATCCGGTGGCCGTGTCCCTGGCCGTCATGGCGTTCACCGCCTCGCGCGCCGGCGCGAGCCCGCGCGCGGTGTATCCCACCGGTCCCAGCAGCGGCATTGCCCTGGACGACAAGCTGTTTGACCCCAACTTGGTTCCTAGCGGAGTGTCAACCTCCCTCGGAAAGGGCGTCTACCTGGTCAACGATCAGGAGAGCCCCTCTTTGCAGCTGGCCATCAACATTGGCGCCACGAGCGGCTACTTCGGCGGATACAGCAGGTATACCGATGACTACTACGGCACCGTCGACCCCGCTACCGGCGTCTACACTCCCGGCAGCGATAAGGAGTCGCCCTCTGTCTCCACGGCCAACGACGCCATTAACCGGGCGGTGGAAGACGGGCTAACCCTGGGGTACTACACCGATGAGATCGCGAAGGCGAAAACCGAAAACGAGAAAAACTACTGGCTGCTCGAAGACTACAACTGGAGCAAGGTTGTGTGCGGCTATAACGAGATGGCTGTCTCCTTGGAGCTGAACGTCCCGTACCTCTATACCAACAGCGAGGGCGGCACGGCCTCTACCTATAGCTATCCAGAGTGGGTTGAGCACCACGGCGGTTATGCTGATGACGGCAATCCGGCTAATCCCTCGCAGGCCCAGCTCTTCGCAATCAGCCTAGGGGCTAACCAGAACCAGATGCTGAACTATTGGAGCGTCTATTTGGAGGTCCCCGGAGTTGCCGTGAAGGAGAACGATCCCTTCTATAACCTGGTGTGTCTGGATGAGTACCTTACGCAAGGCGGCTCAACTGATGAGGGAGCAGCCGTCATAGCCGAGATCGTGAAGAAGAATCCGGCCATGGAGGGGCTGAACTTCTCCCAGGGTCTGACGGGCACGCTCAAGTTCATCTGGCACGGCGAGACGGACGAGACGAGCCCGACTCAGTTCAACCAGAAGCTGTACGTGGAGGGACACATGACGCGGTCTCCCTCCGTTGAGGTGAAGATGCTTGGCGACATTCCCGAGAATGCCGGCGGCTCCATCACCTACGGCGGCGACGCCTATGTGTTCTCTGCCCTGAGGGGCGCCACGGAGCTTTTGTACTATCCGGACAGGAAACCTGGCAATAAGTATCACGCCGCCGTCGGCACGGGTACGGCCAACTCCATCCGCACCATCACGCTGCTCAAGACCAACCTTACGTGGAAGACCACCTACGAGGCCATCTCGGACAACGTGCTCTACGACCGCTACAACTATATGGTGTACAAGGTGGATACCTCCAACACGTCCACCGGCTCGGCGGAGATCGACTACCTGGAGTACTTCTTCCGCGTGCATAACACGCAGATGAACAACAACCAGGGCATCACCGAGCAGGACCTCAAGCAGTGGTACGAGTATCCGACGGGCTCGGGCGAGGCCGTCCGCAACCCGATATGGGATAAGGACTACACAGGCGACGGAGCGGGGGCCGTCCCCGACTCCGCCAAGTACATAGGCGTGCCTAACTCCGGCGGTGTACTCATCTACGACACCACCAACTGGCTCCCGCAAGACTACGACGTGCTGGACATGCGCACCTTCGCCAACATCGACTCCATCATGGCCCGAGCGGATGCCCGCCCCTTCAGCTACGTGGAGGAGACGGACGACTCGGGCAAGGTGGTCAAGCGCACCAAGGTCTATGACGATCGCAACGACGACCAGTACGAGATCGTCGACGCTCCCCTTGTCGATGGCAAGCCCGACATCAAGACCAAGCCCATCCCGTACCGCACCAACAACGAGTCCGGCCGTGTCAACTTCACCGTGTCGGGCACTGAGGGCGGTCACCTGTATCCCAATAGCAATTTGGAGGATGGAACCGACGGGCACTTCTCGTTCCTCATGGCGGTGCCCTATACCACCAACATCCAGCAGTCGGTGGGTAGCCAGGGCCTGGGTTACTACGTGGATCTCGAGCCGCGAACCACCATCTACTTCGGTAAGCTGGGCGAGGGCAAGGACTACTCCTGGTCGGACAACGAGCGCAAGTTCGCCGCGCCGTTTGGCCTGCCCGAGGCCACCATGACCGCCACCAAGAGCGCGCTGGAGACCTACCGCACCCTGGCGTCGGGCGCCATCCAGGAGAAGGATCCCGAGCCGGTGATGACCACCACCCAGAGCTACCTGGGTTATCCGGTGAGCTATCAGATCTACGACTTCACCACCAAGGGCAACATGCCCCTCTACGGCGAAAACTCCAGCAGCCTGACGGCCGGCCCCGAGATCACCGACAGCCTGCCGGACTACTTCCGCCTGTACAACCTGGAGTTCGAGATCGAGACGGACTACCCCCACGACCCGAGCAAGCCCGATCATGCCCTGGCGAAGTACTTCGACGTCTTCCCCAATGATTTCATCGACCAGGTAGCGCTGGGCAACCCGGACGGCAGCGCCGTGGCGCAGTTCCAGGTGTCGAGCCCGGCCAACGACCCGGACAACCCGGACGCGGAGGACTACGAGTGGGTCAACCTGGGCAAGCCTGAGTACGTGGAGACCCGCGAGAAGACCAACGCCGACGGCGAGACCACCTACACCCACGTCTACCGTCTGGGCGGCACCACCAAGGCCACGAGCCTGGCTGCCAAGCTGGAGGCCCGCGACATCGCGCCGCTGCCCGGCGTGGCGCCTGCGACCAACGAGGACGACCCGGATTCCGACAACCTCAAGTTCACCGGTGAGATGCGCATCGTCATGTCCACGCCGGTGGAGGCCAACATCAAGGTGCCCGTCACCCTCAAGGTGAACGGCGTCATGCCCATCCCGCAGAGTGACTACCGCAACACCATGTCGGTGAGCTACGGCAAGCGCATGTGGAACTACGTATCCCAGGAATACGCCTCCAACCTGGAGACCTCCGAGCGCGCCATGGGCGGCTTCCTGCAGGCGAAGGCGCCGGTGCCCACCGTGCAGGCGACGGCCATCTCGTCGGCCGCCTCGCTCTACGACGACAAGGCCGCCATCAGCTCCAACGACGGCACGCGGCAGCCCATCCTCAGCCGCGACGGCGCGGGCTGGCGCTTCACGCTCAACAACACCAACTACTCCAAGATGGAGCCGGCCACCTTCACCGTGGGCGACATGTACGGCTCTACCCAGGGCGCGGGCTTCAACGTGGAGAAGATCGGCATCAGCCAGGGCATCCTCGACTCGTCCGAGATCACCAAGCTCACCCTGCGATACCGCACCGCACCCGGCGCGGGCGGCGGCGCGCTCACCACGCAGACGCGCGTCATCGAGGGCGAGGAGCTCAAGGCGCTCATGGCGAGCCACAAGGAGGTCATCACCAACCCCGACGGCTCCACCAAGGACAACGGCATCGTGCTCACGCCTGAGCTGTGGGCCGGCACGCTGCCGGGCCAGCAGGGCTACTTCGTGTCGCTGGAGATCGGCTTCGACTCGTTCAACGGCCGTCAGGGCATCGCCGCAGGCGAGAAGCTGTGCGTGGAGGTGCAGGGCTCGCCTGAGGAGCTGGACACCATGTCGCTCACGGGCCGCTTCTCCACCGCCTACGAGCAGATTGCCCCCAACCTGAGCAACCGCAACGTGGCGGCGAGCGCCACCGCGTCGTTCACGTCGCGCAAGGCCCCCTACAACCTGAAGGTGAAGGTGGAGGGCATGCGCGAGAGCAAGGTGCCCGGCGACCCGAGCGCGCTGCTGGGCAACTGGGAGTACAAGCGCAACGACGACGGCAGCATCGTGATGGAGAACGGCAAGCCGGTCATCGAGAAGGACGACGCCGGCCGCGACAAGGTGTTCGAGGGCTACATCGGCGACCCGGGCACCGGCTGGCGCATCACCGTGTCCAACGACTCGAACTACTCCATCGGCAACGCCGTGGTGAAGGGCGGCTGGGTGCTCAAGGAGTCCCAGGGCCAGGGCAAGCCGGTCTCCAAGACCGACGAGGACCCGCTCAAGGTGCCCTTCAAGACCAACGGCCGCACCGACTACGATTCGCAGAAGATCGTCATCAGCCCGGCGCTGTGGAAGCCGATGACCGTCTCGGTGGACGCGAACGGCAACCGCGTGCCCGACGGCTCAGCCGCGGCGGATCACACCGAGGACCGGCTCCTGGGCGGCGTGCTCTCCGACCTGCGCCTGACCTACTGCCTGGAGGGCGACGCCAACGAGACGGCGCCCACCGAGAAGAGCGACTTCATCATCGACGGCGCGCTGCTGCGCGCGGCCACCGGCACGCTCACGGCCGAGGACCAGGCGGCCATCACCGCCGGCACGCTGGACGTGTCGGCCCAGCGCATCGCCGACGCGGGCATCAGCGTGACGGCCGACGGCTTCGTGGTGGTGTCGCTCGAGGACAACGTGGCCTGGACGGACGCCCATTACCTGCGCGGCTTCGAGCAGTTCTTCACCGACTTCGGCTCCGGCCTCACCCCGGACGACGGCGGCTACATCGACCTGAACGGCACCATCGTCAACCAGGACACCATGGAGCTGGGCGGCATCTTCAGCACCAACTACGCCAAGGCCACCTGGAACACGGCCACCGACTCCAAGGGCAAGTTCGAGGGCATGCCCTACCCGGCTGACGGCACGCCGCTCATCGAGGCCATCGCCAACCTGGCCGCCGACGGCAAGAGCGACGACATCCACATCACCGAGGGCAGCCGCTCCAAGTTCGCCACCGGCACGGTGGAGGAGGACGTGGCCGGCTTCCAGCTGGCCAAGCAGAAGGCCTACTACGACTACGACTCGGGCTACAAGGTGACCGTGGCCAACGACACCAAGTACGCCATGAGCCTGGGCGGCACGCTCACCGTGGGCCCGCTGCCCAAGTCCACGCTCGCCGACGCCCGCGTCGAGAACGCCCCGGAGGAGTTCGTCGACTACGAGACGCGCCAGGTGGTGCTCTCGCGCGAGCTGTTCCAGGTGAACCCGCAGGGCGGCGTGACGGCCGGTGACAAGCAGGCCGCCTACGCCGGCGACATGATGGACGCCTACATCGAGTACTATGACATGACCGACACGGCCAACCCGCAGCTCAAGACCCTGCCGCTCAAGGAGGTCGTGGAGTGGGTCTACGGCCACGGCATCGACGCCGAGGGCAAGGACGACGGCACCGCCGTCACCGCGCTGCCGGGCTGGGCCACGGCCAAGGTGCTCGACGAGGAAGGCAACCCCACCGCCACCGACGTGGTGTCGGTCAACGCCGACGGCGACATCGTCATCGACTGGCAGGCCTGGGGCAACGGCTACCTGTCCGGCCTGGTGCTGGACTACAGCAAGTTCAACGGCTGGGTGAACAAGGCCACGGACGCCTTCGTGGAGCTGCGCGGCACCACCACGAACCGCGGCGAGTTCCGCCTGGATGCCAAGTTCAAGACGAAGCAGGCCATCGACGACTGGACGCGCTCGTGGACGAGCTCGGTGGCCCTGGACTCGGTGCTGCCGCCCATCCGCCCGAACTCCGCCATCGGCGCCTACGGCTCCGAGACCAACGCCAACCACGCGCAGGCCGTGGACGGCCAGATCCTCAACCCGGGTACCGAGGACCTGACCACCATGCACATCAACCAGGACACGCTCTACGCCCTGGGCACCGTGCGCGAGAAGCAGCAGTTCGCGCAGAACTACTATAACCAGTACCCGGTGGTGGCGCAGGAAATCAAGATGGACAAGCCCATCGCCTACCGCGAGGAGCGCAACTCGGGCTACCGCGCCATCGTCACCAACAAGTCGGACTTCCCCATGTACCTGGGTGCCAAGCTCACCATCGGCAACCTCGTGCCGCGCTGGGACAGCTACGGCAAGGCGCTTGACGAGACGCTCGGCTACCACACCACCGACCTCACGCTCTCCGAGGGCCTGCTCGCCCATTCGGAGATCGACCGCATCACCGTGCGCTATGTGCCCGCGGGCACCAAGATGCGCTCGGGCAGCGGCTCGGGCCTGCTCACCGGCCTGCCCAACACGTCGACCAACACGTCTACCCAGGTGGGCGGCAACCAGGCGCAGATTCCCGGCGGCCTGAGCGTGGACCTGAAGTGGAACGACCTCAAGCAGTACTGGGACGCCGACGGCGACGGTACGCTGGATGCCGGCAACGTGTCCATCCCACACGATGAGTGGAACAAGGGCGAGGCCTACTACTTCGAGGTGCACTTCAAGCGCATCGACGCCAACGTCACCGAGGCCGACAAGGCGTGGGCCGACCTGTTCGGCTATGCCATCGACTCGGCCAACGTGTCGCTGGCCACCGACCCGTACCATGCAGAGTCGGATGACCCCAACGCGTACGCCAACCAGTACGACATCCTCCATGCCGGCGCCACCCACGGCTGGGGCTGCACGGGCGGCGGCTGGAACGTGCAGCTGCGCTACATCGGCTACAACGCCTACGTGGGCAACTACTACGTGACCATCCAGGCAGACAGCCGCCTGAAGGCCACCTACCCCAACAAGGACTGGGACCTGCTGGGCAAGGCCGGCCACACCACGGCCGCGGGCGAGCTCACGTTCTCGGACGACCAGGCCAACCTCTATGCCATCGCCGGCATGCCGCGCACGAACGTGACGGCCAACGCCTACTTCGACAACGCCAAGACGGCCGACGAGGCCATGGCGGCGTCGGGCATCGGCGGCGCGGCCACGCCGGATAACTACGGCACCGGCGCCAAGGCGTTCTGGGGCGAGGACGGCGCGGGTTACCGCTTCCACGTGTACAACGGCGGCGACGACGGCAAGGGCAACGTCCTGCCCGGCCGCAAGATGTTCGAGTCCGAGCTGCAGATTGGCACCGACTCCCAGAAGCTCTACACCGACCCCGAGACGGGCGCTACCACCACCAAGCCCGAGGAGAGCCCCTACAGCACCGAGATAGCCAACGAGGACATCCCCGGTCGCGACGACGTGGAGGACTACGAGAACGCCAAGCGCGGCTACCAGTCCAAGGCGATCATGATCTCGAAGGGCCTCATGGCCAACTCTGAGATCAAGGAAGTGGAGGTCACCTACTACCCGCAGGTGGCGGACGGCGCGCCTGCGCCCGCCAAGCAGACGAAGGTGCTGGCCTACGCCGACCTGCTGGCTGCCGGCTACGTCAACGGCGACGGCAACCTCGTCATCCCGTGGGACGAGTGGGGCCAGGGCTTCATGACCAATGCCGTGGTGCGCTTCACGTCCGTGGGCGTGGGCGCCGGCCTCAACACCGACGACTGCTACGTAGACGTGTGGGGCGAGGCCAACAGCGTGCTGGACATGCCGCTGTCGGCCTGGTTCGGCTGCACCTACAAGCAGGACGGCTGGCACTACCGCCTGGATGAGCCCAAGCAGCCCTACGGCGCCAACGTCAAGGGCTACGCCAAATACAAGTGGGACGGCACGAGCGAGGGCGCCTACGCCTACGCCACGTCCAACCGCTGGAAGGCCGGCTGGCCGAACAGCTGGGCCCAGGGCGCCACGTGGCCCAACGGCTGGGGCAACGGCTATACGCGCATCGGCGACTTCGTGAGGTATGGTTCGGATGGCGGCACGGTGTCTGATGTCACCAAGCCCGAGAACGCCTACGACGCCACTCGCGCACCGCAGTTCAAGCGCCTCATCGCCCAGTGGGAGAAGTACTGGCGCGGCGCCAACGTGTGGCAGGCCGGCGCGGCCACCGCGTGGGTGTACGGCCGTCCCTACGAGGTGAACGAGGTGGTGACCGCCCAGACGTTCATGCGCTCCGACGGCCCCGCCTCCGACAGCGGCTATGGCGATACCGCGCCCTACAACGGCACTGCGGACCAGACCAACGGCAACCTCAAGCGCAACACCACCACCACCGCGTACTGGGAGGAGTCCGGATCGGGCTTCCGCTTCACCCTGGCCAACGACACCGACTACCGTATGCGCAAGGCGTACTTTGCCACCGAGGCGCTGCCCTACAACAAGTACGAGGGCAACCTGGTCAACTTCACCACGGAGGCCGTGGTGGTAGGCGCCGGTATGTTTACCAAAACTAACTTGCGCGACCTCAAGCTCTTCTACGCAGCCTACGACGCCGCTGCCGACGCCGTCACGCCGGGTGACGTAACCCTCTCCGGCGACGACCTGCAGACCTTCGCCAACGCCACCGACGCGACGGACGCGGACGTGGCGGCCCTGGTGGGCACCGCCGATTGGTTTGACGACATCCGGATGGCCGACGGCTTGCTCACCGCGTTCGACGCCGACGGCACCGTGACGATGCAGCGTGACGCCGACGGCAACGTGGTCATCAACAAGGCGCTGTGGGGCGGCCACTACTTCCTCAACGTCGAGGCGCATATGCGCGACTTCGCCGCCCGCACCACCAACGCCGACGACGCCTGGTTCGAGTTCTGGGGCACCGGCTCCTACCGCTGGCTCGACAAGACCATGTACGGCACCTTCCGCACCGACTGGATCACCCAGTGGTGGAACACCAACAACAAGAACGACCAGTACGCCGCGAACAGCAGCTACGGCACCCTGGTGGTGAACAACGCGCGCAACAACGTGTTCACCCCCGCCTGGATCGCCAACGCGCGGGCGCACGCCTACACCTACGGCACCGCCAGCTACGACTACAACCCCTACAGCACGCAGAAGGGCAACACCGCGGCTCCCGCCAAGCCGGCGAGCCTGAGCGGCAACGCGCCCTATACGTCCACCGTGGGCGCGCGCCTGAACGTGGCGCTGCCGCCGGTGCGCCCCAAGGTGGAGATGTGGGGCTACAAGAACGCGGCCGCGGCCAACACCGAGCACAGCCTGCTCACCGACAAGTACGCCACCGCTGGCAGCGCCGAGACGGCGCGTGACATTCCGCGCACGCCCACGCTCACGCCGCGCCGCTCCGTCGACTGGGGCACCGAGCCCCGCGCCTACTGGCAGGACGAGCACGTGGGCTACCGTGCCGTGGTGACCAACGACTCGCTCTACGCCATGCCGCATGGCGCGCAGATCAACATCGGCCCCATTCTGCCGGTGTCTGACGAGGCCGCGCCGGCGTTGCTGCAGAACGCGGGCTTCCGCACCACCCAGCTCACGCTCTCGCGCGCGCTGTTCGACGCGGGCATCGAGCATGACGTGAAGCAGGACGACGGCACCACGGCCGACGTGAGCCGCATCAAGTCCGTCACCTTCAGCTGGTATGCGAAGGACGCCAAGGCCAACTCCCAGTGGAACACCACCACCTGGCAGGGCGACGTGCACGGCACGGGCGGCGTGAAGAGCACCGTCACCGCCCGCACCGGCAAGCTGGGCAGCGAGCTGCACACCACCACCTACGACGCCGACCAGGTGAAGCAGTGGTTCGACGACGCCGCCGGCGACGACGTGGTGCTGACGAGCGAGAAGTGGCTCGACGGCGACCTGGCCGGCGTGACCATCGAGTACGACTACTTCCAGAAGGGGCTGACCGGCACCGACGCCTACGTCGACTTCTTCGGCTACACCATCGACTCGCCCGATGTGGACAAGCGTCGCGCCATCACCGACACCTGGTGCATCAACGACGGCTGGGAGGCCGACGACGGCAACACGGTCACCCAGTTCTGGGATTGGTACTACACGGTGGTGCAGCTGCCGTCTGAGTTCCGCACCACCTACGACGTGGCGGAGTGGAACTACCTGTACGCGGGGTCTGACTACGGCGCGGGCAAGAAGCCCAACGGCTACAACAGCTACAGCCCCAACAACTACGACGAGCTGACCAACACGCGCGACTGGGGCGAGCTGTTCGCCCACATGCCCGCCTCCAGCCAGAACGTGACGGCCAAGGCGTACTTCGTGGACGGCGCCACGCCCATGGGCGCGCTGGCAGCCGGCGTCCTGAAGGACACCGAGGCTGCCTACTTCCGCTACTACGGCGCGGGCTGGCGCTTCGCGCTGACCAACTACGCCAACCCCACGGTGGTCATGGCCAACAACAACGTGGCCAGCCTGCCGGGCGGCCACAGCACGTGGGATCCGGACTCCAACGTCTACGACGGCGCCTATGAGATGTTCGACAGCTACGTCGAGGTGGGCGTCATGCCCAAGGAGGCCGTGCCCGACGGCAGCGTGAGCGGCACCGCCGACGAGCGCGATGACTACGAGAACGCATGGCGCACCTTCGATGCCAAGACCATCAGCCTGTCTGCGGGCCTGCTCCAGGCGGCCACGTGGGACAAGCTGGGCACCGCCCGTGGCAACGCGGTGAAGACCATCGCCATCACCACGCACCCGAAGCCTGCCGCCGACGGCGACGGCTCCGGCGACGGAAGCGGCGACGGGGACGGGGGCGATCCCGACCCGGCTCCGGGGGAGACGGTCGAGACCGAGACCTTGGCCGACGGCAGCACGCAGGTAACGATCACCCGCGCCGACGGCACCACAGTGGTCACGCACACCGCGCTCGACGGCACGGTGACGGTCACGCGCACCTTCGCGCTCGACACCATCCAGGCTGCTGGCGCCACCCTGGACGCCGATGGCAACCTGGTCATCCCGTCTGAGGTGTGGGAGGGCGAGTACTTCCTCAAGGCGCGCGTGGATTTCGCGCACTTCAACGCCAACGTGCGCGAGGCCGACAACGCCGCCGTGGACGTGCTGGGCCGCACCGACGTGTCGCAGAAGAACGTGACGCTGGCCGCCACGTTCAACACCTGCTACGGCGAGAACACCTCGCTCTCGGGCGCGCTGACCCCCGGCGAGGGCTGGGATCATCGTGACGACCGCTACGGCCGCTGGGGCAACGCCATCAACGGCACGAGCGTGTCGGGCGTGGCTGCCGACAGCGTGGACACGCTCTTCAACCACGTGAACCCGGCGCTGACCAAGGACACCAACGGCAACCAGGCGCTGCCTCACAAGACCCTGGGCATCACCATCCGCCAGAACAGCACCATCATCGACCGCCCGAGCCTGCTCAACCGCTCTAACGGCATGGATCTGGAGGATCGCGCTACTCTGGTGGCCCAGATCGATCCCATCAAGCCTGACGTGATCGGCGAGACGCTGCTGGGCGCCCCGCGCCCCGGCACCGACCGCGCGGCCCTTACGTGGGACGGCAGCGAGAAGCCGGAGGATCCGGGCAAGTACTTCGACGACAAGGAGCTGGAGACCCTCATGGGCTCCGAGAGCTCCGGCTGGCGCCTGAGCCTGACCAACACGTCCGATTACGCCCTCGACCACGCGCGCTTGAACGTGGGCCCGGTGTACTCCGAGCTGGTGGACGGCGTGTGGCGCGGCTTCGACGTGACGCACCTGTACCTGAGCGACCAGGCCATGGCCGCCATCCTGGCCGGCAAGATCGCCGAGAAGAACAACGCTGACTTCAAGGATCAGTACGAGACCATCGGATCCTATGACGTGCCCGCCTACAACCAGGCTGCTTACGACGCCCTGACCGTGGACGACGTGAAGGCCATGCTGGAGGGCTATACGGTGGACCTCTACACCGTGGGCCGCGAGGACGCCACCGCCGTGGGCACCACGGCCAACGCCAACGGCAGCTTCGCCGCCGCCGTCCCCTCCACGCCCTCGGTCACGCTGAACCTGGCCGATTACGTGGTGGAAGAGGACATCTACGACGGCGCCTCCGACGACGTGACCGGCAAGAAGCGCATCGTCATCGACATTCCCAAGGAGGCCTGGAAGAGCGACGCCGAGGATGCCGATCCCGATGCCGGCACCGAGGCCCATGCGGGCAACTACCTGCTCAAGGCCGTCTACCACCTGCCCGGCTTCGCCTCCAATGTGCCCGGCTTCACCACCGACTCCGCGGGCAAGCCTGCGGGCAACGGCGCGTACCTGGACGTGTTCGGCGCGCCGAGCCGCGCGGTGACCATGCGTCTGGACGCCACCTTCAGCACCGAGTACAAGACCGAGAGCTGGAACCAGAACACCGCCACCCGCACCACCGATAGCGACTACTCCACCATGCTGCCGCTGACGGCGGAGCCCTCCATTCGCACCACCTTCAACTGGACGGGCGGCACCTCCAGCGAGGATCACCGCAACGTCACCCTGGTGGAGGACGGCTACACCGACGCCGATGGCAAGGACATCGACCGGACCATCTTCAATGCCAACAGCTACGTGCCCTACCGCTGGGGCGAGGGCCCGACGGTGGACAAGAACGATCCGACCGGGCCTACCGAGTGGGCGTGGTACGAGTACGTCCTGGAGAACAACACGCGCTCCACGGCCGAGAACGGCTACTACGACCTGGTTATCAACGAGGTCTCCAATCCCAACGGCGATGCTCGCGGCTTCATTCTGAAGGAGCTGCAGGTGGACGGCTGGCAGCGCTATGCCACCACCGGCCGCCATCCCGTGCTGACCCCGGATGACTTCGCCGCGAATCCCGACGTTGCCTACGAGTGGGGCAACCGCGCCGGCACCATCGGCGAGCTGTGGATCTACGGCTATGACCAGACGGTCTACCACGACAACGGCGACCACGCGACGCCTGAGGCCACGCCCATGGCCAAGATCCCCCTGGACGACGCCTTCCTGGAGACGTACCTGGGCAGCACGGTCAAGGGCGAGCAGGGCACGCTCATCCTGCCCCTGGATGAGGCCACCCTGACGCCGTACCTGACGGCAGGGGAGGACTTCCGTCCCATCGGCACCGTGCGCCTGATATACCAGTCCATGGCCTCTAATCTGGTGTGGAATGCCGACGAGTCCCAGGACACGTCGTTTACCGCGCGCCTCTACGGTGACGTGCGCACCCACGGCACCCAGACGAGCGTGACCGACGCGAACAGCTACAGCAATCTCATGTCGTCCAAGACGGCGTACTTCCCGCTGTCGTCCTACTACGGCAACATCAACCGCACCACGGAGTGCAAGGTCAACGTCACCAGCTACTACGCCACCACCACGTCCGAGGCCTTCAAGCCGGCCTCGGCGCACCCGAATGCGGGCACGGCGACGAAGAAAGCTACGGTGGAGGACGTGCAGAAGTCCACCACCGACGGCGGCACGCGCCAGCCGCTCGCGGCCGTGGACAGCAGCAGCTACCCCTACATCCGCAACAACACGAGCCTGGCCAACGGCAACCGCGCCGTGGTGGAAGTGGCCAACAAGGCCGACGACGCGGGCTACCACTTCACCTACCGCAACTCCACCCGCGCCCGCTCCGACGCGGCCACCATCACCATGCGCATCGACTCCGTGTCGATGAAGGCGCGTCAGATGCTCACGTCCAACGCCGATCCTGCCGACGACCTGGACTTCACGCACTATTACGACGAGAACGGCACCCTCCAGAGCGACGGCTTCTACACCAACCGCGGCGTGGTGCGCGGCTTCAAGACCGAGACGCTCGACCTGAGCTCGGCCACCATGGCCATGGGCCAGTTCCAGTACGCCGACCTGACGTTCCTGCAGCCCAACGGCGTGCGCTTCACCCTGCGCCTGAGCCCGGATGAGCTGGCCAAGTACCAGAACGCGGCCGACGGCTACACGATTGACTTCGCCGCCGCCTGGGGCACGACCCTCGTGCGCGACCTGGTGGCCAGCCCCGATCTGGCCGGCAGCCGCTATGCCGCCGCGGACATCATCAACTACAACGTGCCCAAGCAGCAGTACGCCATCGACGACTGCTACCTGTACCAGATCGACCTGCAGTACGGTTCGCTCGAGCCCAGCTGGCGCCCGACGAACCACCTGGAGACGGCCGATGCCGCCGCTGACGCCCAGGGCCTGCTGGACGTGCGCGCCACGGGCGAGACCGACTGGTACAACGCCGCGGGCAACGTGGACACCAACCAGCACACCCACAACGGCGCCGCGCAGAACCGCTGCCAGTCTCAGTACTTCACCACCTACACCAGCGGCGGCGTACTGCGCTACACCAACTACTACCCGCACGACAACACGCTGCACAGCTCGCTGTTCCTCACCCAGACGGGCGCCTACGACACGCGCGCCCTGGTGGAGAAGTGCGCCGGCATCAGCGTGCCGCGCCCCCGCATGGAGGTGCACAGCTTCGTGCAGTACGGCCAGGCCGACTACACCGAGCAGGTGCGCGCGGACAGCAGCAACCCCGACGCCAACCGCACCGAGGTGACGGTGCCCTACGCCAAGAACTTCACCTTCCAGGCGCAGCTGCGCAACGAGCCGCGCTCGGGCGCGAGCGCCTATTCCAAGCTCGACGACGCCGACGTGACCGTCACCTACCCGCTCGACTTCGAGGCGAACATCGTCACGGGCCCGGGTACCACCAACAACAAGATGAGCACGTGGACGGGCTTCCATCCCGTGCAGACCACCATCAAGGACGAGTTCATCCGGTGCTTCCCCGGCGAGACGGTGGGCAAGATCCGCATCTACGGCTACACGCGCTCGCAGGTGGCAAGCGTCCGGAGCCTGGCTGCGGCGCCTACCAACGTGCCGAAGATCGTCCTGCGTCCGTACTACGAGGACGGCGCTCTGGCTGGCTTCGAGGTGGAGGACGCGCCGGAGAAGAACGCGGCGGCCAAGACGAAGTTCCCGCTGGCGGCCAACGGCGACCTGGTGCTCGAGGAGAAGGACATCTACAACCTGGGCATCGAGATCACCAAGACCTTCCAGCTGTGGTCGTGGAAGAACATGACCGAGGACGCGGTGGACTACGCCAACCAGAACATCGTGGTCCAGGGCTACACCGACACCTACTTCGAGAAGCAGCGCACCATCCGCGTGACCACCGAGAACCACCTGGACAGCTTCCGCGAGGCGCCGCTCGACCTGCCGCTGTTCACGGCGGGCCAGCCCCTCGTGGCCGGCAGCGTGTACGGCAACGCCAACACCGTGGCCGACAACTACATCGTGTCTTACACCGACAGCTCGCTCTACTTCGTGTCGAAGATGTACTACGACGCCGTGAGCCGTGCGGCCTACGCTGATGTGATGAGCGGCGAGGCCGTGGAGGACAAGAACGAGGCCGACGCCAACAAGAGCCCGCTTGAGCAGGCGGTGGGCAAGAAGTTCGAGCTGGCGGCCGACAAGAGCGCCTTCGACACCACGCTGTACTCGTTCGACGAGAAGGACGTGTGCGACGGCTACCTGACCATCCCCGAGGCCAACCTGGGCAGCTACGTCTACGGCGAGGATACCCCCGAGGCGTCCAAGACCACCGTCTACGTGTACCAGGAGAACGCCGATCCGACCAAGCCCGGCACCTACGTGGAGGCCACGCTGGGCCTGGGCGCGCCGGATGCAGACGGCAACCCCACCTACACCTACACGGTGGGCGCCCTCACGCTGCCGGCCAAGGGCGTGGGTTTCTACACCTACGACGCCGGCGCCATCCACGATGGCTACACGGCCATCCCCGCCGGCTCGGTGAAGGACTACCTCACCAACGGCAAGAGCGTCTTCGTGAACGAGGGCGGCTCCTACCAGGAGGCCGTGCTCGTGAAGGGCGAGGAGGAGGACGGCGGCTCCTTCGACATCACCTACTGGCTGATGGGCGAGGCGCTCAGCGGCGCCCCGGCCGATGAGAAGGCCACGGCCAAGTGGATCCTGCGCAACGCCAACTACGACATCGTGGTGGAGTACGCCATCAGCGACCCGCATACCGACGAGAACGGCAACGAGGTTCCCGCCGTGCCGAAGGGCCACGTCATCATCGCCACGGAGACGAAGCCGGCGGCCGACGGCAAGCGCGCCGTGGTGACGGTGGTCGTGAGCCGCGGCACCACCGAGGAGGCCGAGGGCGAGGCCGGCAACCCCATGGCCGACCTCGTGGGCAAGACCGAGCAGTACGTGCGCGACCAGATTGCCGCGATGAACGACTACGAGGCCCAGTCCGAGGTCAAGTACGAGTACAGCGACCAGGCCGCCGGCACCGTCATCGCCATCACCCCCGCGCCCGACCTGACCAAGCCCATCCTCGACGACAACGGCAACCCCGTGCTGGACGCGGAGGGCAACCCCACCTACGCCCCGCTGACCAAGACGGTCTCCGACGGCAACGGCGGCACCATCCTCGTGAACATCATGCAGCTGACCGTCTCGCTCGGCGCGTACGTCAAGGGCGAGTTCGAGGACTACCTGGAGATGACGCCCGAGGACGCCAAGAAGGCCCTCGCGGACGATGGCTACGAGGTGCTCGCCACCGAGGAGGAAGCCAACGACGACATCAAGCAGGGCGAGATCATCCGCATCGTGAAGGACAAGGAGGCCTGGGACGAGACGGTCGCCAACCCGGACGGCTCCACCTCCACCGTCCACCATCCCACCCAGGTGCACCTGGTGGTGTCGAGCGGCCTCACCCCGCAGACGGCCGAGAAGAAGCTCTTCGAGTCATACGCGGGTCAGGACAAGGACACCGTGCTCCAGGCGCTGCGTGGCCTCAACTACACCATCGACGAGGCTGACATCACCGAGGAGCAGAGCGACGACTACGGCCTGGGCATGGTCATCAGCATCGCGCGCAAGGACGCCTTCAGCGACGACGCGGGCAACCGCGGCGCGCTCTCGGTGGTGGTGTCGAGCGGCTACACGCCCGCCAAGGAGCGCGAGCTGCTGTTCGAGAGCTGCGTGGGGCTTACCCAGGACGAGGCCACGGCCATCCTGACGGATGCCGGCTACACCGTGTCCAAGGACGTGAGCTACGAGGCGAGCGACGACGTGGTGGACGGCAGCGTGACCACCCCCGGCATCGCGGCGGGGCACGTGGTGTGCATCCACCTGCTGGACGCCGACGGCAACGAGGTGACCGGCAACGACGCGCCCCTGGGCCTGAAGTCGGTCAAGATCGTGCTGTCGAGCGGCCCCTCTGCCGGCGACGGCAGCGGCGGCAACGTCTCCGGCGCCGTGGTGGGCGGCCCGTCGCATGCGTTCGGCGGCCCGGACGTCACCGACGGCAGCCTGCTCAAGGGCGACCCGGAGGCCAACCGCTTCACCAACTACAACTCCGGCTCGAACGACGGCCACCATCAGGGCCACTCGAGCTGCTGGGGCAGCTCGGCCGACGAGGGCTCGGACGACCTGGCCATCGGCTACAAGGCCCAGGGCTCGTTCCTCGTGGACTTCCGCCAGGTGGACACCGAGCCCAACGCCGCCGGCCGGGGCCTGGGCAACACCACCGGCAACTGGCCGGAGGGCACGAGCTACATGCAGCAGGGCAACTCGGGCTACTTCACCAACATCTGCACCACGTGCAACAACTGGGCGTACCACGACCGCACCTACCACTGGATGTACGGCAGCCTCAACGACGATGCGACGGGCAACATGCGCCGCATCTACCACTACAACTACGGCTACTACAACCAGTACCACAGCTGCACCGAGTACGACGACAACAGCTCCACGTCCACGTACAACAACAGCGCCAAGAGCGGCAACCCGCACTACGACTCGGTGGGTTCCTACACCTACAACACCGGCGCGCACCTCACCATGACCCAGAAGCTCCAGGGCGACGGCTTCGACGCGTACTACGTGAAGATCAAGCGCCAGGCCCTGCCCTACCTGGACAAGGTGACCGTCAACTTCAACAAGGGCAAGGCCCTGGAGGTGTCGGGCACCCAGATTCGCCAGGCGTACTACGACGAGCTGACCCGTGCCGGGTCCAAGGGCACCTCCGTCCAGCGCGACAGCGACGGCAACTACTACTTCCGCCTGAACCTGCTCAAGCGCGACGCGGCCGGCAACCCGGTGGCGTCCTTCGGCATCAACTCCGATGACGCCTACCGCGACACGTTCAACGACTACACCCAGGGCATGGACATCTACCAGGTGACGTCCATCGTCTACGACATCACCATCAACCAGGGCACCACCGACAGCGCCGGCAACGCGCTGGCGCCCGACTACGGCCAGTGGTTCGACGACCGCCTGACCGACCCGAAGAAGTGGGTCGAGAACATGTCCTTCGAGGTGACGGGCCGCTTCATCAAGGCCGGCACCTACAACGCCGACGGCTCCTACGCGCCGGCCACGGTGACCGCCGTCACCGACACGGGCATGACCATCGGCGGCGAGTACGCCGGCACGGCCACCGTGCACAAGGCGGCCCAGCGCTACGATTCCCCGAGCCAGCGCTACGACAAGTCCGGCGACGACGGCCGCGGCACGTTCTCCTACGCCAACTACCACCGCAACGGCGGCTGCCACAACACCAGCTGGTACCACCAGGGCTGCGGCTGGCACGGCCACCACACCCACTACTACACCTTCGACGAGGGCAAGATGCGCCACCTGCGCACGTCGGTGCGCTTCCTCACCTACGAGAGCCGCAACTACCTGCGCAAGTCGGTCACGCGCAACAGCGGGTCGATGGGCGTGCAGGGCAACAACTACGTGACGTCCAACAACTCCGACCAGCGCGTGTTCGCCGGCGATGAGGCGTACTACCTGTCGATGTACCGCTACCCGGCGGGCTGGAACTCCACCAGCTACTCCGACCACGACTACCGGCCGTGGGCGGGCTACCAGTCGGCGTCGGACAATATCCGCATCACCGACAACCTGCCGCTGGTGTACCCCGACGATGACATCGAGTACTTCGGCTTCGTGGGCACGGGCCTCAAGTTCCTCAAGGGCTCGACCACCCAGGCCAACTCGAGCATCTGGGCGCACCTCAACCCCGACACCAACCTGGCGGCCCACGAGCGCCAGGCCAACTTCGACAAGGTGTTCATCACCCTGCGCACCACCAAGTGGGAGAAGACCGCCGACACGACGAACTGGCCCAACGGCTGGGCGCGCAACGACGCGGCCGGCCAGACCATCCGCATCCGCAAGAACAACATGTACCGGGTGAACGCCGACGGCACCGAGACCATGGTGGACCAGAACCTGGCCACCATCGGGTCGGCCGCGGCTGCCGGCGCGGGCGAGGCGACCGACGATCCCAACAGCCCGGGCCTGGCCTACCTGTTCTCCAAGGGCCTGAACAAGGATGGCGACGCCATCATCTACTTCCAGCGCCCCTACGACTACACGCCCGAATTCATGGACGCGGCCAACTGGGCCAGCTGCCCCGAGTACGCCTACGACCACAGCACCAAGACGCTCTCCGAGACGCCGGGCAACACCGACCACGCGCCCATCACGCTGCACCTGCCCGACGGCGAGTTCGTGACCAGCTACACGCTGGACCTGGGGCCCTACGGCGGCGATGCCGACGCCACGGCCGAGACGGCCCGCGCCTATGACGGCGATGCCGGCGCGCCGGTGGCGGGCGGCAACTACGTGTCCGACTACGCCGTGCTCGGCCGCCCCTACATCTACAAGGGGCAGACCAACAAGCTCTACGGCAAGGGCATCGGCGCGGCCAGCTACATCGACAACGCGCTGACCCGCGGCACGGTGACCAACAGCCACTTCTACGATCCGAGCACCCAGGTGGCGTCGCCCAACAAGGCCACCCACTACAACAACTCCTACCGCATCACCAACGGCGGCCTCACCCACGGCACCGTGGCCGACTGGGGCCAGGCGTCGTCCGGCCGCCTGGAGTTCAACAACCTGGGCAGCGCCTCGTACAGCTGGGTGCCGCGCGAGAGCTCGAGCGACACCGCCTGGATGGTGGGCTACCGCGTGGCCTACGGCTATGCGGCCGGCATCCAGACCGAGAACAACGGCGCCCTGACGGCCAACGCCTTCAAGACGTCGAGCGAGCTGTACCGCAACCAGTGGATCAACGACCAGAGCCAGTGGAACTACAACCCGCAGGATAAGAACCTCAACCAGTCGTTCAACACCGACGTGAAGTACGTCTACGACTACGGCAACGGCGCCGCGGACAACACGACTGACGTCAACCTGGCGCCCACCCGCGCCGTGTACGAGGTGCGCTTCCAGAACCGTGCCGACGAGGGCAGCCAGACCAACCAGCGCCGCGCCGCGCACCTGAGCAACATCTCGCTCACGAGCACCTTCGACGAGAATCTGTCGAGCACCGCGGGCAAGGGCAAGGCCTTCCGCCTGCAGAACCTGTACGTGCCCGCCTACCTGGTGGGCAACGACGGCCACACCTGCGCCGACCACGCCAAGGGCACCTGCATCAGCTACCAGTACACGCCGGTCGTGAAGAACCCCGACGGCTCCTACGTGCCCTACACGGGCGAGCGCCACGTGGTGGACGGCAAGCAGAAGGCCGCCGACGGGCGCCAGATCTACCTGACCGTCGCCGGCTCGGCCTACACGGCCAGCGACAACGCCTACATCGAGGCTCTGGCCTGCACCGACGCGGCGGCCGCCACCGCCGTGGACGAGCCCGGCGTGGATTCCCACGCCGCCGCCGGCTGCCAGGTGAACTGCCTGGCCTGCGACGGCCAGTGGTTCAACGCCACCCAGTTCAAGTTCACCTACCTGGACGCCGCCGGCGCGGAGCAGTCCAAGACCACCACGTGGGCGGAGCTTCTGGCCGAGGGCCGCGTGACGGGCCCCTACGCCGTGGGCAAGGACGGCGCCATCGTCTACAAGGCCGACAACACGCCGGTCACCACGGCCGACGGCGACTACACCGTCACCCCCGCCACGGGCGACCCCTACACGGTGAACGCCGCCGACGGCGACTACGTCATCGACATCGAGAGCTACTTCCGCGACGCGCAGCCCGTGACCGGCACCGAGGTGGACGACGAGGGCAACCCCGTCATCACCCACTACGAGAACGCGGCCGTCACCAACGACGCGGGCGACCCCATCAGCTTCCCGCTGTTCAAGGCGTCTGACGCCCAGGAGACCAACACCATCGCCGGGTTCGCCGGGCTCGACACGCCCGAGAACCAGGACTACGCGCGTGCCGTGGTGACCTCGCTCAAGGTGGACTTCGCCGCCGTGAACGCCAACCGCCGGTTCCCCAACACCATGCTCGACTCGGGCCAGTGGCTCACCCGTGCCAGCGAGGCCAACCTCAAGGCGGGCAACGCCGTCAACTGGAACCACGCCTACTACGGCTACGACGCCACCAACACCAACTACGCCTTCAAGTACGACGGCGTCTTCGTCGACCGCCCGGCCGACGAGTTCACCAGCGCCACGGCCGCCAGCGCCGCGCTGACCGACCAGAACCTGCTGGTGGGCGACGCCAAGGAAGCCAACGCCGGCAACTGGGACTACGAGTCCACCCCGACGTTCGGCAAGATGGCCAACGGCTACCAGGGCACCGACGCGCGCCATCGCCTGTCGGTGGCCGTCAAGTCGAAGGATCCCAACACCGAGAGCATGGCCGCCTACGTGGACGACACCGCGGCCTACCGCGTGGCCCACAAGATGGGCATCATGGAGACCTCCTACGTGCGCGGCCGCAAGGTCGACCCGGCTATCGACTACGGCGCTGCCAAGAAGGACACGGTGTTCGCCTACGACGCCAGCACGGCTGACATCACCGTGCCGGGCACCACGTCGGCCATCACCCAGGACACCACGTCGGTGACCAACGAGTTCAGCTTCGCCGCGCCCAACGTGGTGAGCGACATCCCCGACGGGGCGCTCTACGCCGGCGACTACCTGGAATACGTGCTGTACGTGGGTGCCGACGACCTGTCGCAGCTGCCGCTGCGCCACGTGGACGCGCGCTTCACCGTCGAGCCCGGCCAGCGCATCGTCGGCTGGGAAGTGGTGCGCGAGGGCGGCAAGGTGCTCAACACCGTGGGCACCACGGCCGCGACCGACGCGGGCAACGCCGTGAGCCCCGGCGTCGTCGACCCCGACGGCAACGCCACCACCGACCCGCAGTGGTACGCGACGGAGTCGAGCTCTGCCCGCGTGACCGCCCAGATGCTCGACGGCGATGGGTTCGTCACCCTGGCCGACGTGGCCCCCTCCACCGACGTGACCAAGGTCTCGCACAAGAAGCGCGTGCCCGTCGTGCCCGTGGATCCCGAGCCCGTCGAGCCGACCGACCCCGATGAGACCGACGGCGAGGACCCGGCGCCCGAGCCGGCCGCCCTGGCCGACGAGCAGGCCTACGACGTGGTGGACACGCCTGCGGGCACCGAGCACTACGCCGAGAACCGTGCGCTCGTGTTCTCCGTGGGCAGCAAGGCCCAGCAGGTGGAGAAGGGCGAGGGCGTCTACATCCGCGTCATCACCCAGATGACCGACGAGCTGCAGGCCAACCCCGACGCCGACACCTACAACGCCACGGGCAACGACGCGTTCACCAACGACGCCGACCGCCCGTCCTACAGCGCCGCCCAGGTGCGCGCCTCCTTCACGGCCACGGCCCAGCCGCTGCACGGCTACGCCCAGTACCGAGTGGGCGAGGAGACCAACCTGCCCACCGCCAACAACTCGGCCGGCGGCGGCGCCGTCGGCACCGGGTCCAACCTGTACAAGACCCTCTACGACGAGGGCCTGGACGGCGTGGACTACTTCCACCGCACCGACATCCAGTCCAACCTGGAGCAGCGCCCGCAGTACGGCGCCCTCATCGACTCGGTGGTGCGCTTCTACAGCCACAGCGCCGACAGCCACGGCGTGCTGGCCTCGGCGGCCGCCAACGCGGCGGGGGTGGTGGCCTCCACCGCCGCCAACCGCGACGGCGAGAACCAGATGACCGGCACGTCCGGCCGTCGCGTCAATGCCAACACCACCAACACCAACCACCTGCAGGACGTGAAGATCGGCTACAAGTGGATGGGCGAGTCGCTCACCCGCCGCTCCATCGCCAACCAGGACGGCAACCCCCTGCAGCTGACCGTGAGCGGGCTGAAGAACCCCACCTTCCACACCAACGACGTGACGGTGACGGTCAACTTCACCAACAGCTACGACACCGCGGCCCAGGCGCCTGACGGCCGCCGCATCTTCGAGGTGTACGGGCACAACATCGCCTACCCCGACGGCATCCCGGCCAACACCACCAGCTCGGTGAGCTATCCGGATGACGGCGACCCGACCACCCTGGAGGGCGACCCGGCCGTCAAGGGCCCCGAGGCCGCCGAGGGCCGCCGCAACGTGCGCGTGGAGTACTACGTGCCGCTGACAGCCGCCGACCAGGCCGACCTTAACCGCGCCCTGGCCGAGTACCCGGCTGGCGTCACCCTGGCCACCAAGGACGTGACCACCGGCGAGGGCGACGACGCCGTCACCACCACCAAGACGCTCGGCGCCTGGTTCGCCGAGGACCAGGACAACGCGGCGCTCGAGGCCTTCATGCGCGGCCGCACCCACCTGGTGGCCGGCACCGCGGGCACCTTCGACATCAACCTGTACCGCGAGGCCACGGCCATGCGCTGGACCTACTTCGACGTGCCCGCCACCGCCGACGGCGTGGCGCCGTTCGCGCTGGACAACGTGGTGCTGGACGGCGTGGGCCGCTTCAACGACACCCGCAGCCTGCTGACCAACTTCCGCGACATCGCCAACTGGTACGAGGGCAAGGTGACCGTGGACGTGGCCTACAACCACTTCCACAACGAGGACACCACGCTCGACTTCGCGGACAACGCCACCCCGGTCGAGCACGGCCTGTGGCGCACCAAGCAGAACGAGTGGAACGTCACCGACACCATCCGCGTGTACCGCCGCAGCCCCAACGCCCAGTTCCAGAACCAGGTGTTCCAGACCCATGACCAGGCGATGGACACCTACAACGAGAACGCCGCCCAGAAGACGGGCTACGTCCCCGGCGAGACGTTCTGGTACAAGGACACCGTGACCACGTCCAAGCTGGCCGTGTCGGCGAGCGCCATCAGCTACACCATGTACGACAACGGCAACTGCGGCAACGCGTGGAGCGGCAACAACTCGAGCGGCTACTTCAGCACCAACCACGGCCACAGCACCTGGGCCCAGATGCGCATCGACTTCACCGTGTACAGCACCACCACCATATCGTGGCAGCAGTACGTGTCGTCCGAGAGCGCCAGCTACGACTGGCTGCGCTACTACATCTACAAGAACGGCGCGAACATCGGCGAGTACGGCAACTGGGGCGGCTCGGTGGCCTGGCATACCCGCAGCCACACGCTCGACCCGGGCAACTACAGCATCTACTTCCGCTATCGCAAGGACGGCAGCGTCAGCCGCGGCGACGACCGCGCGGGCATCCGCAACATCCAGATCGCCAACAGCCTGGACTCCCTCGCCGGCGGCACCACCATCGGCAACGGCGAGCCCAACACGATGATGATCCCCACCACCCAGGAGGACGGCGCCGGCGAGGGCGAGATCTACAACCCCGTGTTCTACGAGCGCATCCCGCTGGACTACCTGAAGCAGGCCGCGCCCGAGTCGTTCGGCGGCACGGGCCGCGTGGGCGAGGGCACCGGCATCGACGCGGCGTACCTGGAAAGCGTCCTGAACGCGCGCTACGCCGACGGCAGCTTCCGCAACATCACCTGGCGCGACCGCTACGGCAAGAACGTGACGGACATCCGCACCCGCGGCCTGAAGGCCAAGGTCACCCTCGTAGGCACCACCACCGAGGCCGCCGACTACGGCGGGTCGATGAACTACACGTCCACCGGCGGCACCCTGTGCCCCACCTCGGTCACCGACCAGTGCACCGCCGGCTACCGCACCACCGCCGGCAAGGCCTACAGCGACCTGAACCCGCGCGCCGACGGCGTGTCCAACACCACCACCTTCGGCCTGTTCAAGATCGAGTGGGAGGCCGACCCGAACTGGGCTGACGGCAACGTCGTCATCACCGATCCCGACGAGCGCGTCGCCGCGGGCAAGAACGGCCGTTTCCCGTCCGAGAACGAGATGACCACCGGATCCAAGCTGGACGAGTACAACCTCGCCCTGCGCCCGGTCGACCGCCCGGACTACGACTCCACCGTGCTGGAGGTCGGCGACGTGCTCTCCGTCGCCTTCCCCGTGCGCGCGGCCGAAACGGGGCTCCCGCAGGTGTACAAGAACCTGGACGAGTCCACCACCACGGCCACCAACGCCGACGGCACCACCAACACCGAGGGGCTGAAGCCGGCCTACCTGCCGCGCCTGGGCGAGTACTACTTCACCGCCTACCACAACTGCGACAACACCACCTACGGCGCCGGCAACTTCCAGACGCTGCCCGGCGCGGGCAACGCCAACTTCGGGCTGTCCGGCAACCTGTCCACGGCCAGCGCCAACCGCATCCAGACGCAGAACGTGCTGATGGACATGGACGCGCTGCTGCACGAGTCGGCCTTCACCGCCGATAAGCCCAAGCACGTGGACACCTACGAGATGCTGACCAAGTCGTACTCGTTCATCCCCGGCAGCTCCAACAACTACGCCGGCGACGACTACAACAGCCGCACCCGCGGCAACAACAACATCTTCATGGACGGCGACGCCCTGACGAACGCCTACCGCCAGAAGATCAGCTACATCCTGACCGGCACGCCCACCACGGGCACGGTGAACGACGCCGTGAACGGGCTGCCCACCCAGTACACCTACGTCACCGCGGGCCAGACCTCCACGGGCTACACCCGCGACTACTTCCGCTACGTCACGTCCAGCCGCATCGCCGACGCGCTGTCCACCCTGAGCAGCAACGGCGTGGCCGCGGCCCCGCAGGACGTCAACGTGACCGAGGCCTCCACCGGCACCGTGACGGTGGGCACGGGCGACGCCGCGCATCCCGTGAGCGGCGCCCAGGCCGTGTCGCCCACGCCGCTCATCTGGTCGCAGACGCGCCTGCACATGCAGAAGGCGTGGCTGGCCACCACGAGCGAGATGGTGAGCGACTACGACGATGGCTACGGCGCCGCCAACGCCGGCGACGACTACCAGGCCGCGCGCAAGTACAGCGAGGACGGCACCCTGTTCACGGGGTACAACTCCAACGTGGCCGTCACGCTGCCGGGCGCCGACCCCAACTTCAACGACTACCACAAGATGATCCGCGGCAACGGCCAGAACAACCTGATGAAGAATCAGTACGACTACCGCGAGATGGAGTTCGGCCAGTACGAGGACGCCCTGGAGCTGGGCCAGGAGTACACGAGCCAGCTGACCGCCTACAACTACGGCGACCGCAACCTCGACGGCGTGACGTTCACCTACGTGATGCCGCGCGGCGTGGAGCCGGTGCTCAAGGCTGACGGCACCGTGGACCTGGGCGCCGAGCTGCTCAAGAAGGCCAACAGCGCCTCCAACGGCCGCGGCACCGCGGCCAACGACGGCGCGCCCTATGTGGACGAGACCTACGCGGCCATCGACTCCGGCCTGGTGGACGTGGAGATCGTGCAGACGCCCTACGGCGCCTACCACGGCTACGACGCCCCGAGCGCCATCCAGGATCCGGCCGAGTACCGCACGGGCAACGTCATGACGGCCGAGGCCGACCTGTCCGCCGCGCTCGATCGCTCCACCTACACCAACGTCTCCGGCGCGGCCGCCGGCGGCGCGGGCGACAGGGTGGTCGACGGCGAGATCGTGGCCGACCCGGCGCAGATGCGCGGGGCCGCCTACACCCAGAGCTCGCAGCCGTGGGTCATCAAGGTGACCGTGCGCCAGGACCTGGGCAAGTGGTTCGGCCGCAGCGTCGACGGCACCGCCGTCAACGGCGCCGATCCCGACCCGACGTCGATGGCCGACTGCTACGTGGACGGCGGCTACAAGCTGCGCGTGAACCTGCGCAGCCGCATCTTCGGCAACAACGAGGCCGAGGCGTGGTACGACCGCCTGCTGACCGCCCCGTGGGACGACACCGCCAACACCGGCGGCGTGGACGCCGCCACGCGCGGCACGGCCGGCACCCCGGCCGACCCGGGCGCCGGCACCGCCGCGCAGCCCGGCACGCCCGACCGCGAGCCGTTCAACAGCTCGGCCTACTACCAGATCTACGACGTGGACGCCTACGAGGGCGGCGCCGCCATCCCGACGCGCCGCCAGAACGTCCAGCCCTTCGGCATGGACTACACCTGGACGCTCATGCACGGCAACCTGGCCGGCGCCCACGCGCCGCTCTACGCCCAGTTCTACGGCTCGCCCACCATGCCGGCCGTGAACGGCTACACCGTGCTGAACAACTCCGTCGTCACCGACGGGGCCGTGGCCGGCGACAACGCCGACCTGGCCTCGCTGGCGAACATGGGCCTGCGCGTCACCGATGCCGATCAGGTCAACTACGCCGACGGCCTCAAGCGCGCGAAGAACGCCGACGGCACGCTGGGCGCGCCGGTGACGGTGTACGCCCAGACCGGCACCCACGCCGTCATGCGCAAGCCGATGGTGCGCGTGTGGAACACCGTGAGCCCCTACGAGGAAGAGGTCGGCGTGACCTCCGACGCCGTGCGGGCCGTCAACGAGACCTACTACGTCGACACCGAGGCGGACCGCCGCCAGGTGAACGTGCACATCGAGAACCGCTACTGGCTCAACGACCAGCCCTACAAGTGGGAGCGCGTCAACAACAGCTGGCCCTACGCCTACAACGGCACCGTGTTCGACTCGCGCTACCGTAACAGCTACGCCGTCGACGGCGGCCAGAAGGGCGCGCTCACGCTGCCCGTGGTGACGGTGGTCCTGCCCTACGGCGTGGCCCCCTACTCCAAGGCCACCGGCCAGCCCTACCTGCCCGAGGGCGACAAGGCGGCCAGCGCCGGCCGGCCCGTGGGCTGCAAGGACCTGCGCGTGGAGGACTGGGACCTGTCCGCCGTGACGGGCGCCGACGCCGACAACTACGACAACCTGACGGCCCAGCCCGCCGACCCGTCTGACCCGACGGGCTACCAGACCCTGGCCAGCGTCAACGACAACCTCAGCGACGCCTACAAGGCGGCCAACTGGAACGCCAGCTACGACTACGAGCCCGTGACCACCGACAGCGGCGCCACCGAGTACCGCTACGTCATCCGCTTCGAGCCCAAGGCCGACGGCTACAACGACCCGCGCGACCTGGTGACCCAGATCGTCTCGGGCGGCCTGGACACGTTCAAGATCAACGTCATGACCTACGACGAGCCGAAGATGGGCATGGAGCCCTCCGTCACCGCGAAGGGCTACGAGAACATCCGCGCCTTCGTCACGTCCAAGGTGGACGGCTTCCAGTTCCTCACCGACGAGGACATCGCCGTGGTCAACGGCACCACGGCCGACCGCGTCATCCAGGCCCAAAACGGCGGCGGAACCACGTCGCTGGTGAACAGCACGGCCTTCAACCCGTTCACCGTGGGCGCCGAGGCCCAGCTGCACCGTGACCAGAAGCTGACGTGGCTCAAGTACCGCGCCGACCACAGCAACTGGACCACCATCAACTCCACCACCTACACCAACCTCTACCGCACCACCGGCTGGTACAAGGAGGACAAGCGCCTGGACGCCACGGAGTCTACCTACTACACCTACGTGGCCCAGAGCGCTGATGGCAGCAAGTACGAGGCCACGCCGCATCCGACCGGCTTCATCCCGGCCAAGTACATCAACTGCGGCGTGCGCACCAACGAGCGCGTGCCCAACAACTACCTGGCGGGCTTCAACGGCACCTACGTGGAGGGCACGGGCACCACGCGCATCCCCAACGCCCTGGGCGCCTCCGGCCCGGCCGCGCGCCCGCTCTACGGCGGCAACGTCACCGTGGGGCCGGATGGCGAGCCCATCGCCGCGGACGCGCAGGTGTCAAACGGCAAGGGCCTGCTGGTGGGCGACTATGAGTACGACAACAACAACTACGGCCTGAGCTCGGCCACCACGGCCGCGCTCAACCGCGCGGGCGATGACGCCACGAGCCACGACGAGGCCTTCGTGAGCCGCCTGACCATCGACGGAGACAACCCTGACGGCGTGGCCGCCACGCACGAGGACGAGGGCGTCTACTCCACGGTGAAGCTGCGCACCAAGGTGCCCACGCTCAACGTGGACTACGAGGTGGAGGCCAACCCGAAGGACCGCCCGAGCGACATCGCGGGCGCCAGCGGCAACGTGGGCAACAAGCCCGGCACCAACGCCACGGGCAACGGCGCCGGCAAGGACTCCATCCTGAAGACCGACGGCTCGGTCATCTCGGCGCCCGTCAGCACCGAGGTGGGCGACAGCACCGTCACCGACCGCGTGATGAAGGATACCGACGGCAACGAGCTCATCCACGTGCAGCGCGTGGTGGGCCCGGACGGCACCACCATCGTGACCATGATCGAGAAGGACTCGGCGGGCAACACGCTGCGCACCGCCAAGCGCGTGACCGCCGGCGACGGCTCCACCGTGTCCCTCACGCTCAAGGAGTACGAGAACAACGAGGTGAAGTGGTCGCTGCAGAAGACCTTCACCCTCTCGCAGCTCACCGGCGAGGTGGATCAGACCAACGCCAAGCTGTGGCTGGGCGACTGCGACCGCGCCGACGAGACCAAGGGCGACAAGCATCTCATCACCGAGACGTACCGCCGCACGCGCCGCATCGTCTACGGCACGATGCCCGCCACCTACGAGCCGGTTCCCAGCGCTGATCTGGGCCACTACGTCTACGACAGCACGGTGCCCGACAACCTGCGCACCTCCGTCTACGTGCGCCCGACTCCCTCCGACCCCTACACGAAGGTCGTCCTGTCGCGCAACAAGACGGACGGCTCGCTCGAGTACACCCTCGACGGCGTGACCAAGCCGGTGGTGGGCGTGACGTTCTACATCAACGGCGGTGGCACCTCCGCCGTGGGCACCACGTTCTACACCCGCAGCTACCGCTACGACCCCGCCACCGTGGACTACACGGGCACGCGCTACGTGAAGCGCCCGATTGCCGGTACGGATCCCGTGGAGTACGAGTACATCGAGGAGTCCAAGGCCCTCGACGTCACCTCGGACGAGACCCGCTACAGCCGCGAGGAGGTGTTCACCCCCATCCCGCGCACGGAGGCGGCGCTCGAGTCGGCGCTGTCCCAGGCCATCGCCCAGGGCGAGAAGCTCTACGTGGGCCAGGGCGACGCCTACGTGGCCGCCACGCTGGAGAAGCTGCCCGAGAAGGAGAAGGAGGTCATCGACCCCTACAGCTACTTCGAGTACAAGCCCCAGGCCACCGGCACCTACGAGGCCGCCGGCGCCACGTTCTACACGCTGGATGAGGCGACCAAGGAGTACAAGGAGGAGGAGATCACCACCCTGGCCGACCTGCAGTTCTGGTCGACCCCGGGTGCTCCGGCCCTCTACGTCAAGACGCCGATCAACGGCGAGGACGCCTACCTGCGCGCCCGCCTGTCCGACAAGGGCCTCGACCCGCTGCTCGACTACGGCTACCGCGTGAAGGACAACTCCAATCAGGATGACGACGTCATCGGCGTGGACTTCTTCACCCGCACCGAGACCGAGGAGCAGAAGAAGGACGAGAACGGCGACCCGATGTGGGTGCTGGGCGGGGACAACAAGCCCGTCGTGGATGAGAACGGCAACTACATCCCCATCATGGAGACGGTGCATCACTACCATGCCGCCACGGTGGACATCACCACCATCGAGGGCTTCATGGACCCGGATGCCGACACGCTCTACGTCAAGACGGGCAAGGACGCCGACGACAAGGACGTCTACGAAGAGGTGTCGCTGTTCAACCGCAACCGCGACCAGCGCTACAAGTACAGCTACACCATCGACGCCATCGCCCAGACCACGGCCGTGGGCGCGCAGTTCTACACGCGCACCGAGAAGACCACCACCACGCCGATGAAGGACGAGAACGGCAACGTGGTGAAGGACGAGGCCGACCACATCGTCTACGAGAAGGAGTCCGTCTACACGCCGCTGGCCAAGACCGAGAAGCTCGGCGACTACCTGGAGCCCGAGGCCAACGACCTGTACATCCAGCTCAACGTCAACGGTGCCGACGAGTACGTGATGATCGACCTCGTCCGCGTGAAGGAGGAGGTGCCCGAGCCCGATCCGGACCCGTACGAGCGCTTCCAGTACCGCGTGGAGCAGACGGTCCAAGACATCCGCTTCACCACCACGCGCAAGGTCATCTTCGAGACCGAGCTGCGCGACCCCGACGTGGCCACCATGCCCGACCCGGACAACCCGGGCCAGGACATCCCCTACACGTTCAAGGGCTACGTGGTGGACGGCCACACCCTGGCGTGGGTGGTGGAGAACGACCCCTACTACAAGTACAACTTCGCCAACCCCGACCTGCTGAGCCTGGGCTACGACACCGGCATGCTCGACAGCTTCGGCATGGACAACAACTGGGTGGAGCATGAGACGCTGTTCCTGCCGAGCGACGAGAACGACGCCTGGGAGTACAACGACACCCCGTGGTTCTCGGCCACCATCCTCAACTCGGCCGACCGCCTGGATGCGAGCGAGTATACCGACATCGTGGAGGCCCAGGGCGCGCTGAAGCACGCCAAGCTCGTGTACGCCCTGCACCTGCCCAGCCAGGTGACGTTCTACGACGGCGCCATGCTCACCGATGACAAGGAGCTGGCCGACAGCAACAACGCCTACAAGTGGATCGGCGACTACGACGAGGACGAGGCCGACTACGCCTTCTACGTGGAGCGCGTGTTCCGCGACCGCCATGCCACCACGGCCGACCTGGCCAAGGGCGAGTACGTGGTGGACGCCGAGGGCCATCAGGTGTTCGAGGTGAACGCCGACGGCACGCCTCAGGTGGACGCCGACGGCAACAAGGTGCCCAAGACCACGGCCGACGTGGATGCGGGCGAGGGCGTCATGAAGACCGAGCGCCTCACCCCCAAGCAGCTGCTCGACCGTGGCTGGACGGTGAAGATCACCTACCAGTCCGACTACGGCGACAACACCTTCGCGGAGTCGGGGTCCACGGCCGTCCGCGGCGGCAAGAACAACGCGCACTACGGCAAGGCCGACGCCGACGACCCGTCCGACACGGTGGAGTACCGCGGCCTGGTGAGCGACACGCTCTCCGGCGCGACCGAGGCCAACCAGGGCGTGGGCTCCTACGCGAGCGTCAAGCCCAACGAGCACGACCGCGAGGTGGTCGTCTTCGAGCTGGCCGCGCCCGACGACGCCGACGACGACGAGTTCAACGACTACGACAGCCTGCTCGAGGGCTTCTACGGCGGCGTCCATGCCGACGGCTACCTGGGCTACGGCGACTCGCTCACCCTCAAGGTGAAGACGCGCCTGGACAACCTGGGCGATGTGGATACCGCCATGGACGACGGCCTCTACGAGGACGGCCAGCTCGTCAGCTACAAGAAGCAGATGGAGACCATCAGCAGCTGGGACGGCGACGACTCCCAGGTATACGCCACCGCCCATGAGACCAAGCTCAACTGGATCGACGACAACGACAAGCAGGGCTGGGACCATCGCCCGGACAACGGCGGCGATGTGGAGTACAAGCCCAAGACCGAGGGCGAGGAGGCCAAGACCCTCATCGGCACGTCGTTCCACGGCCAGTCCGTGAACCGCTTCTACCGTGCCGGCGAGAAGGCCGCCGACCACCAGCGCAACGGGCTCAACTACGACCGCGACAGCGACTACGACGACCTGTACGTCACCAACACCTCCGGCTGGTTCCGCATCCGCAAGCCGTCGGTGTCGGTGCGCGCCGACACCGCCCAGTTGCGCAGCCTGCTCTACAACTCCGACATGAACGTCTACACCGGCCAGGACGTGCAGCTGAAGGGCGATAACAGCTTCTACCTCACCCAGGCCATCAACACCGGCGGCGCGGTGAACAGCTTTATCGTGGACTGGCAGGTGCCCTTCTGGGCTACGGCCGGCAAGGTGCAGGGCGCCAACGCCATGACGGTCAACAACGCCAACTTCGAGAGCGACGAGTACGCCCTCGGCCGCATTCAGTCGCTGTTCGAGTCGGTGTCCACGGGCGTCTGGGAGGTTCCCGGGGCCCTCTACACCACCAACGGCAAGGAGGACGGCACCATTGTGTCCGCCAACTCGCCCCAGGCCATACCGGCCAACGAGGCAGCCGAGACCGAGAGCCAGCTGCGCCTGTTCATGTTCGCCCGCGTGGCCACCATGGATCGTACCCAGAACAACAACGTGTTCGAGGAGCAGAACGGCGCCATCTACAACGAGTACGAGAACTTCGCCCTGCCGGGCAGCGACGCCGACCGCGACTACTGGTACGGCGAGGACGACCTGGACGACTTCGGCAGCGCCGACTACAACACCGCTGACTCCCAGATGTGGGTGCCCATCGGTGAGCGCACCGGCTACGCCATCTCCGATAAGGAGAACGTCACCATCGACGACTCCTTCCTCGACCAGTACCCCAACTTCCAGGTGCGCCAGATCCGCTGGGTCATCAAGGCCGTGCCGGCGGATAACCCCAACGTGCGCGACGACACCCTGGCCACCAAGGTGGCCGTGCCCCATGGCTTCCGCCTGGACGTGGACGCCATGCTCGACTCCGATCCGGTGATGGAGGACTCGGCGGGCAACGTGGTCGACCCGGCTGGCAAGCAGGAGGCCGACGACTTCGACCCGCTGCGCCTGAACGTGGGCTGGAAGTACCGCCTGAACAACCTGGGCCTGCTGGACACCCTGGATGCTGCGGGCAACTACTACCCCGACACCACCGCAGGCATCCACGAGGGCATCACCAACTCCGCCCCCCTGATCCGCTTCTCCACCTCGGTGACGAGCAAGCTGGTGGTGGGCCTGGGCGGCCGCGAGCCGGTGGACGAGGACTCCGGGCGCTCCGCTGACACCAGCGAGGTGCACGTGAACCACTTCGTGAGCGCCGTGCCCCGCTACGACGACACCAAGCACGTGGAGACCGAGCGCAGCCGCGCCGGCTTCATCCGTACGCCTGAGAGCCCGGTGCTGGCGCTGACCATCTCCCAGGGCTACTTCACCGGCGACCGCAAGCTGTACCAGTGGCGTAGCGGCAGCAACACCATCGACAAGACCGTATCGCGCATGATGCGCTACAAGATCATGCTCGCCAACCTGAGTGCCGAGCAGATGGCGGCCCTGGGCTTCGAGGGCTACGAGCCCGACAACTGCGGCGATCCGCAGATCTCCCAGATCCTGCCCTTCGTGGAGGGCTACGCCGAGGCCGAGCTGGCCGGGCGCCCGCTCACCTACGTGAGCTATGAGGACCTGCAGAAGGACGCGGCCAGCGCCAAGCCTCAGTTCGCCTACTTCGACTGGGATTACAAGAGCGAGGCCTCGGGCAAGCTGAACGCCACCAACATCAATAGCAAGACGCCCATCTGGACGTATTACGTGGCCGATATGACCGACTTCCTGGACGTGGACAAGGTTCTTACTAGCCAGACTCCGTCAACGCCGCGCCTCACCGATACCTCGGTGGGCGGCGACTTCCTCATGCGCGACAAGGCCGGCAGCCTCGACCCGACCACGGGCGAGCCCGTCATGCCCGAGCGCAAGTTCATGAGCTGGCAGTTCACCGGCCAGCGCACCACCTACGAGGAGGACGGCGAGACCTACACCGAGACCGACCGCGGCGTGCTGCGTCCTGGTCAGGGCATCGTGGTGGAGCTGCTCATGCCCATCGACAGCTCTAATAACGACCTGCTCTCCGAGGATCTGCTCATGACCTCGGCCTACGGCTACAAGCCGGGCAACTTCATGCCCTTCATTCCCTCGGCGTCGTCTAACGACGGCTCCACCCGCGGCCTGGTGTCCGATACCCGCGACGTGAACATGGACGGCCAGCGCAGCCAGTCGATGATCATGATGCAGCTGAGGGCCCTCGAGTTCGAGGCCCAGGGCACGCTCAACATCACCAAGACGGTGACGAGTGCCATCGAGGCTCTCACCAACCTGGCGGCTGTGCCCGAGGGCTCCACCTACACCTACCACGCCAACATCCTCAACAACGACGGCGACGAGAAGAAGGCCCAGAACTTCAAGGACATCGTCTTCTACGATATCCTGCCCTACGCGGAAGACAACAAGATCCTCGTCTCCAACGGCGGCGACGCGTCATCCCGTGGGTCGCGCTGGAACGGCGTGGTAGCCGACCTCGACTCCATCCAGGTCAAGCGCTTCTCCGCCAGCTCCTCCTACGGCCTGCCGGCCGACGGCCAGGTGCTCGAAGACGGCAACCAGATCGAGATCTGGGTGGGCCCCTACACCGAGGACGAGAACGGCGTGCTCCAGGCGGGCGTGCCCGACGACCTCATGTGGCTCTACGACAAGACCGAGAAGTACACCTATGGGCCTAAGTATCCGACCATTGAGGATATGAATGACCCCAACTTCGACATAAACGAGACGCTGCCTGACGGCACGCTCAAGTGGGATATGACCCAATTCGAGAAGCGCGAGGATACCGTCTACGAGACCATCGAGGCCATGCGCCTGGGCGAGTCCGACATCGTGGACGGCCAGTACCAGGAGATCATGACCGCCGACGAGAAGAAGCGCGCCTGCGGCCTCATCCCGCTCTCCGAGCTGAAGGAGTACGTGGCCGACCATCCTGAGCGTGAGACGGAGCTGACCTACGCCCTGCGTGCCGTGTGGGTGCAGGCCTCCCAGAACGTCATCGTGCCGCCGCGCGGCTACGTGCGCCTGCTCGTGGAGCTGGAGGCCCCGCTCAACCTGCCCAAGTACCTGGGCGACAAGGAGAAGAACCCCAACGACATCCTCTCCGACCAGAACGCCACGGCCGACGCCAAGCGCCGCGCCATGGAACTGCTGGCCGTGGAGCAGACCAACACCTTCGTGCCCCGCGTCAACCAGACCGACATCGTGACCAAGGAGTCGGTGTATAAGCAGGAGAGCCCCGAGGCGTCTGCCTTCGTGGACGCGCCGGACGGCCGCGGCTACATCGGCGACTACGTGTGGCTCGACTCCGACTGGTCCCAGACGCCCGAGGACGACGTGTCCGGTTACCAGACCGACAAGGACGGCAACCCCGTGGTGGACGCCGACGGCCATGTGGTGGGCAGCGCCTACCAGGAAAGCGCCAACGGCCGCTACCTCATCCGCGGCGAGAACCGCACCATGGACGATGCCGGCAACGTGACGAGCACCTACTTCGATAACTCCGCCACCACCGTGGACGGCAAGGAGGTCACGCGCTTCACCGACCTGGACTACGACGGCCAGGTGGAGGACCCCGGCATCAACAACGTCAAGGTGGAGCTGCTCAACGAGTACGGCCACCCGGTCAACCGCGACGGCGAAGTGGTCAAGCTGGTGAACAACCAGGGCACCAACTACCAGAACCGCTGGGTCGTCTGCGACGCCCGCTCCGGCGAGCCTCAGCGTGACGCCTACGGCATGTACATCAACGCCGACTCCGGCGCGCCGTGCGTGGCCTACACCCAGACCGACTACTACGGCAACACCGGCTACTTTATCTTCTCCAACCTGGAGCCGGGCAACTACCGCCTGCGCTACACGTTCCCGGAGGAGTACTACAACTTCTCGCCCACGGCCAAGACCATCGGCGACCAGGGCGCCTACGCCAACGCCAACGATACCGACCTCACCATCGAGCGCGTGGAGAAAGACGCGGCCAACAACGTGGACGCGGCCCTCGTCATCACCACGGGCACCATCAAGGTGGACGCCGTGCAGTACGACAAGGAGCACTACGGCTCCGCCAGCTACGACGAGTCCATCCACCGCGCCTACGACCAGGCCATGACCTCGTTCAAGCTGGGCATCGCCCAGGGCATCACCTTCGAGGGCGTCACCTTCCGCGACGACATCCTGGCCTCGGGCGACCTGGAGGACGTGACCGAGATCAACTCGCTGCTCGACTCCGTCAACACCGGCGACGGCGAGGGCCTTGCCCAGATGCAGGGCGCCACGGCCGTGGAGGAGAAGCGCCTCGAGGGCATCCGCGTCAACGTGTACGAGTACCATCAGGACACGGGCACCATCGACTCGCGCATCGCCACGGACGCCGACGGCAACCTGGCCTCCATCGTCACCGACGAGACCGGCTTCTTCCGGTTCCGCCTGAAGGCCGGCACGCAGTACGTCATCAAGACCTCCGACACGGTGCAGAACCGCCTCATCAAGCCCACGCTCAACACGTGGAGCCATGACCCGCTCGAGTACCCGCAGAAGGGCGTCTACTACGACGGCACCGCGGCGCTCGTGGGCGACAACGACCTGCGCTACGTGTCCGGCTCGGCCCGCACCTATCCCATCGAGGCGGAGATCCCGCTCGACGAGAACGACGTGGCCATCTACGAGGACTACCTCAACCAGTGGATGGGCTACCAGCGTCAGAGCAAGCTGGCCCTGGGCTACGTCGACGGCACCAAGGGCTACCTGGGCGACAACGTGTGGAATGACGAGAACTACGACGGCATCCAGCAGCCCCACGAGGAGGGCATCGGCCAGGGCCCGAAGAACGGCGGCGTGCGCGTCAAGATGGAGACGTGGTACTACGCGCCCAAGGAGTTCACGGTTGAGTCTGTCCAGAAGGTGGACGAGAAGGGCGATCCTGTCTACGAGATGGTCTGGAGCGACGAGCTCCAGGACTACACGCCCAAGCTTGACCCGGTGACCAAGGACAAGATCCCCGTCATGGAGGACAAGGTCACGGCCAGCGACGAGTACGAGTGGTTCCTGCTGCCCGGCGACGATCTGCGCGAGGCGTGGACGGGCGACGCGGCCGCGGCCGGCACCTACCTGTTCCGCGACGTGAGCACGTTCGTGGTCGACCCGCGTGACACCCGCGACTTGGAGGAGGACTACAAGACCAAGCGCCTGGCGGGCTACCGCCTGCGCATCGACCAGGACGACCTGATGAGCCTGGACGAGGACTACGCCGTCACCGTGCGCGACGCCCTCATCAAGGACGAGAACGGCATCGCCCTGGGCAACGCCATCGACTCGGATTCCGACCTCATGACCAAGCCGGTGGAGACCGCCGTGCTGCGCCAGGCCGGCGACGACCAGGCCGAGGACGGCACCAACGCCGCGGGCGAGACCGTGCTCACCTACTACCTGAACGAGCGCGGCTCGCAGGCTGAGGCCGGCACGTTCGCCGACGCCGACGGCAACCAGTTCATCGTGCTGTCGAGCATCGGCCAGCAGACGTCCGACCCGACGCCCTTCACCGAGATGACCGAGGGCGCCACGGGCCAGCGCATCACCTACAAGACCACCTACGTCAACGAGACCGATACGGCCCAGGACATCACGATGATCGACCCGTACCCGACGGGCGATGACGTGACCGTGGTGGCCGGCACGCCGTCGTGCGACTACGCCGGCGCCACGTTCAACCCGAGCGTGCCCGACGCCGAGGGCAACCTGACGGCCCAGTGGTCGGGCATCCACCTGAACCCGGGCGAGTCGGTAACGGTGCAGATCACCTACGAGCTGACGGTGGTCAAGACCATCACGCACACCGTCCGCATCAGCGGCGTCGGCGACGCCGAGGTGGAGACCAACGCCGTGAGCCACAAGGTCAAGCGCGACATTGAGGCCCTGCGCCCCGAGCTGCCCGAGCTCATGGGCTCGTCGCGCCAGGACCGCGACATCCAGGAATACGACGAGACTACTGGTAAGCCGCTGCCCACCATCACGCCGGACATCCCCACGCCCAACGTGGTGGGGAAGAGCTATGCCGTCGCCAAGGCCGATCTGGAGACGGCGGGGCTGCGCGTGGGCCGCGTGACTGTGGAGACCAACGCCTCCGGCGCCCCTGACGTGGGCTCTGTGACGTACCAGCAGGCGGCTGCGGGTGCCATGAAGTATGCCGGCTCAGCCATCAACCTGTGGGTCTATGACCCGAGCGGCTCCTCGGCGGACTACCCGACGGAGCGTTACTCCGATACCGCCGCGGTGGATAAGGCGCTCGACAGCCTATACGGCGACGTGCGCGACCTGCAGACCGCCCTTAACGCTAACCCCGACCCGAGCCTGCCTCCCACGCCGGCATCGCTCGATCCGAGCAGCGAGAAATATCAGTGGCCGAGCTTCCTGCCCGAAGGAGTGACGGTTACGACGCCGCCTACGGCCGAGCAGAAGGCCAAGGCCGAGACTGATGCCGCTGCAGCCTGGAACGCCGATTGGCAGAAGTTCCTGAGCGACTGGTACGAGGTGCTCGGCTTCAGCTACTACGACGCCGACGGCCAGCTGGTGACGCCCACCCCGTCCACCAACTCCGCCGCCGACGCGGCGGCCGGCCAGTACGGCCAGCCGTGCCGCGAATACAATGTCGTGCTGGGCAAGGACAACAAGAGCTTCAACAAGGACGCCTGGGAGATCTACAAGATGGCCTACAGCCCTGCCGACCAGCGTCCGGCGGACTACAAGTTCCTCTTGGCCAGCAATGGTCTTACCATGGAGTTGGAGACCCCCGACTTCGCGGGCTATCAGGGTATCTACAACGTGATGGCGGCTCGTCACATGGCGGCCAAGGCCGACTACGACGTGGCCAACGACCTGTACACCGCGCTCAACAACGAGTACACCGACTACAAGGCGCGCTGGCGCTTCTACCTGGCCGAGAAGGCCGAGTACGAGGCCGAGGAGGACTACGGCTCCGGCAAGATGCTCAACGGCCTGCCCGTGTCCGACAACGCGGCCGGCGCCACCATCTACAACCTGGGCGACGCCGCGCGCCTCTACAACTGGGATGCCGGCCTGACCGAGGTGCCGCGCTCCACCATCAACGGCTTCATCTGGGACGACTCGTACCACGGCGCCGTGGACGGGGCCGACGACGCGGCCCTGCGCGAGCGCGCCTACAACGGCGTGCGCGACCAGGCCGTCCTGGCCGATGACGGCACCACCGTCGTGGCCGAGGCCGAGCCCGGCCTGGCCGACCAGGTGCTCTACCTGACCCAGTGGTACTACGTGCCCTTCGCCAACGGCGACGACTTCCACTTCACCACCCGTGACTGGAACGCGATGACCGCCGACGAGCAGGCGGCCGCCCTGGCCGCCGCGGGCGTGACCGACAAGCACACTGCCGCCGACTGGGAGCTGGCGACCGACGGCTCCGGCCTGTGGGTGCGCAGCCTCACCTTCGGCACCGACAAGGCCACCGGCGCCTGGAAGCGCGAGATGGTGCCTGCCGTGGACGAGATGGGCAACCCCATCTTCAAGGACGACGGCACCCAGGACACCATGCGCCAGGAGACCCTGATGGGCCCGCGTTCCACCGGCTCGTGGCAGGTGGAGGGCAAGGACGGCGTCATCGCCGTCAAGTCCGACGGTGTGAAGACCATCGAGACCCCGCGCGTGGACGCCAACGGCAACCCGGTGCTCGACAACGAGGGCAACCCCATCATCGACGTCACCTACGACGACAGCACCGTGGGCACCTACGTCTTCGACGAGCTGCCGGCTGCCTATACGTCTGCGGGCGGCGTGCACTACCTGGCGTCCTACCGCGTGGAGCTGGGCGAGTTCAACCAGGAGGACACGCGCGGCGACACGGCCAGCGCCTCCGACGACGAGCAGTGGCTGCTCACCCGCTACCACGAGGGCGAGAGCGCCGACGCCGACTCCGACGCCAACGGCGGCGCTGACGCCAGCGCCGTCAAGCCCGGCGCGGGCGGCGGCGTGGCCTTCACCGCGCAGGACACGGTAACCACCCTGGCCGGTGCCGAGAAGGACGGCGTGCGCGCCCACAGCGGCCACATCATCGTGGCCGGCGCGAGCAACGACACGAGCTGCTCCAACGTGGATCCGAGCACCACCGCCATCGACCTGCAGGCCTCCAAGGTGACCATCCCCGTCTCCGACGTGCTGAACGTGGCGGCTCCCGCCCAGGGCGCCGACGCCGACCTGCTGGTGAGCCGCGAGGAGTACGTGACCTACGACTGGCTCACCTACCGCCAGACCGTCGACGAGAACGGCGACGTGGTGCTGGATGAGGACGGCGAGCCGCTCCAGGTGATCCACGGCGGTGACGCCGGCGAGGTCAAGCCGCCCACGCAGTCCATCACCGGCGTGGTGTGGAACGACGCCGACAACGACGGCATGCGCGGCACCAAGGGCGCCGACGGCGCCTGGACCGGCCTGGCCGAGGGCGAGGAGCTGCTGCCCGGCGTCCAGCTGACGCTCGAGCGCTACTACCAGGTGGTCGGCGACCCGCAGGCCACGTGGACCTACGACCCGACGTGGGCGGTGAACGACGGCGCCTACCAGGCCGACCCGACCGTGGGCCTGCTGGGCGACAACCACTACGGCGCCACCCCGGCGCCGGCGCCCGCGCCTGACGACGCGGACGACCCGGATGCGCCGGCCACCCGTGAGGGCGAGGGCGAGGGCGACGCGGGCGACGAGCCCGAGCAGCCCGCGGCGGCCACCCACAACACGGTGACCGACGAGAACGGTGCCTATCGCTTCGACAACCTGAAGACCCAGGGCTGGCTGGACGTACCCGTGGCCGCTGCTCCCGACGCGGAGGGCGAGGGCCCGGCTGCCAAGGCCGACGAGCCCGCCGCCACCGAGCGCAAGCGCGTGGTCTTCGGCTACAAGGTGCGCGTGACCGATTCCGACTGGTGGAACCGCTACTGGGGCACGGCCAAGTACCTGCAGGGTGACAGCTACGCGCTGGCGTCTGAGGACTGGGCGGCCGACTCCGACCTGATCCACGAGGACGGCTACCTGATGGCCCGCGCCGAGGACGGCACGCCGGAGGAGGTGACGGTGCTGCTCGACGTGGCCACCGGATCGTCCCCGACGGTCAACGACGCGGTGGTGGCCAACGCCAACAACGCCAACATGAACACCGGCGACCGCTACGGCGATGACAGCCGCTACGGCACGACCGCCCGCCCGGGCGCGGGCTCTGCGGTGCCCGCCGTGCTGACCACCAACGCCGCCGCGGCGGCGGGCGCGGCCTTCGAGGCCACGACCACCTACGACCTGGCCCGCGGTGCCGACCGCGCCGGCAACGACGCCGGCTTCCGCGAGCCTGCCTTCGAGTCTGTGGAGGGCATCGTCTGGAACGACGCCGACTACGACGGCCTGTACGAGCCCGACGCGGGCACGGCCACGGCTGCCGACGACGCCGACGGCGACGGCTCGGGTGATGCCGAGCCCGCCCCGGCCGAGCAGGGCCTGGCCGGCAAGCGCGTCATCCTCAAGCAGTGGTTCTGGGCCCCCGTGGCCGTGGAGCCCGCGGAGCCCGAGGTGCCCGAGGTGCCGGCGACCCGCACGGGCCGCGCGGCCGACGACGCCGACGATGAGGGCGCGGATGCGGAGAAGAAGCCGCACGTGCTGACCGCCGCCGAGCTGGCTGCGGCCGACCCGGATACCTATAAGTGGCAGTGGGTGCTGAACGAGGACTTCGGCGCCGACAACTACACCCAGGCCATCGGCTCGACGGCCGTGGGCGACGCCACGCTGCCCCATGCGCTGACGAGCGCTATCCCCCAGGCTACCCATGATGACGCCCTCGGCGCCGTCTGGACGCTCACCGAGGGAGACGCTGCCGGCGCGACGGCGGGCCGTTACGCCTTCGGCAACCTGCCCGCCCGCTACGTGCTCGACCGCCGCGCCGAGGGCGCGGACGTGGCGCATCCCGCCACCGAGTACCTGGCCGGCTACACGCTGGAGGTGCTCGGCGGGGCCGAGAGCGCCGATGCGGAGGCCATCGCCGGCCTGCCCGCCACCCTGCTCCAGCAGGGCGCGGCCGACGCCGACAACTCCAAGGCCATCAGCGCCCTTGAGGCCAAGGCCGACAAGCTCAACTTCTCCGACTACGAGGACGGCAACTACCCGATTCGCTGGAACGAGATGACCGTCCAGGTGACCGACGGCGAGGACACCGAGAAGGCCACCCTTGACGGCAAGCTGATCCTGGCCGCCCAGGCCCTGGCCCAGCCGCTGGCCGCCGATGCCCCCGCGGGCGCCGAGGCCACGCGCGACGCCGCCTCCGGCACGCGCAACGACGCGTCCCTGGCCGCGAGCCGCGGCACCCAGGCCCAGTACTACGTGCGCGAGACCCGCGCCGCCGACGTGGCCGGACAAGCCGCCGGCGCCGAGGTGGCCGCCCATGGCGACCAGACCGTGGTGTACGACTTCAGCCGCGCCCAGTCCGACACCCGCATGAACGCGGGCTTCGGCGAGTACGGCTACACCACCGTGTCCGGCAAGCTGTGGCAGGACCAGAACTTCGACGGCATCCTCAACCCAGGCGAGGAGCTCATCCCGCAGGGGACGCTCTCCATCACCCAGTGGTTCTTCGTGCCCAACGGCACGCTGCTCGACAACGGCAGCGACCTTCTGGCCGCGCTGCGCGCCGACGCGGCCAGCGCCGACCCGCACTTCGTGCTGGACGAGAAGACCGACCCGGCCCATGGCGTGTGGGTGCGCGCCCTTGACGAGCGCACTACCTTCGCCCGCAAGGACGTGACCACCGATGCCGCCGGCGCCTACGCCTTCAAGCAGCTGCCGAGCTTCATCTACGTGAAGGGCGCGGCCACCGCGGCCGACCCGGATGATGCCGACGCGGCCATCACCAACAGCTTCCAGGTGCTCCAGCCCAACGACACGACGGGCGTCGAGGGGGCCGCCAACGCCAACGAGGCCGATGACGCCTCCATCGACCAGCTGTTCATGGCGGCCTACCGCCTGACGCTGGCCGACACCGCGCCGGACTACTCGCTCACCACCGCGCACGTGGGCATCAACGTGGGCGACAAGAACCTCGGCAACCTGAGCAACATCGTCGTGCCCGGCTCGGACTCCGACGGCGTGCGCCAGGACGGCGACCGCGTGATCCAGGTGATCCCCGAGTACTTCGACAACTCGTGGAACGCCGAGCACACCTTCGACGAGTACGACAAGAACACCGACGACGCCTACCAGAACGACGACCGCGGCCAGAAGGGCGAGGACGCCGCCGGCAAGCCGAGCAAGTGGCGCACCGACGGCTACGTCATCGTGTCGGCCAAGGGCTCCATGCACAACTCCGACACGGTGGGCGAGGGCGACGACGCCGTGACCACCGACTACCGCACCTACCAGTACGAGCAGGTGTACAACGGCGTGCGCTACGACGTGCCGCGCCCGATGCTCGCGCAGCACGGCGGCGACGTGGGCCTTATCAAGATCCCGCGGAGCAGCCTGACCGGCAGCGTGTGGGACGACACGGGCAGCCGCGTGTGGGACGACCCGGCCAAGACCGGCTTCACCGACGCCTTCGCCTACGACTACGCCACCGGCTACAACGGCGTCAAGGACGACGGCGAGTCCGGCATCCCCGGCCAGACCGTCTACCTGACGCAGTGGTACTGGGTGCCCGACCAGAAGAGCACCGGCGCCCAGTCCGGTGAGGGCGAGTGGGTGCGCAACGAGCAGTTCGGCAGCGACACCTACACGTCCAACCTGCGCCGCAAGGCCGACGGCGAAGCCGTGGCGCCCTACGCCACCGACCGCGCCACGGGCCTGCCGCTCGCGTACCAGTCCGTCAACCCGGACGGCACCGACGCGTCGGCCGGCATCCTCAAGGTGACCACCGACGCCGACGGCCAGTGGACCGTGGACGGCCTGCCCACCGTGTACGTGACCGAGAACGACGAGTACTACCTGGCCGCGTACCGCACCGAGCTGGCCGACCTGTACCGCGAGCCCGGCTCCAACGCCGTGGACGGCACCGACAACGACTGGTCGCTCACGCGCTACCACGACACCGGCGCCGCGGCGGGCCATCCGGCCGTGAACGCCGTGGTGAACGGCTCGAATTCCGTGGACGCCGACTCCGACGTGGCCGCCGCCGTCAAGACCGACGGCACCGCGGGCACGGCCGGCGGCATGGTCATCGCCAGCCGCGTGGCCGACACCACGGCGGGCGCCGCCTCCGACGGCACCGGGGCCGACCCGGCCACCGATGCCAACCGCACCACCCGCAGCCATGACGGCCAGGTCATCCTGGCCCAGGCCGCCCAGGCTGACAAGAACGTGAACGCCCACATCACCTTGCCTGCGGGCGAGGGCATGGGGCCGCAGGCCGAGACCTACGACTGGATCATGGACCCCGACACGGTGGACGTGGACGGCACCGCGGTAGCCGTGCCCGTCCAGGCCGGCGACGTGGGCCAGGTCCAGGCGCCGCGCCAGGCCATCAGCGGCTTCATGTGGATGGACGGCGACAACGCCGGCAACGGCAACGACGGCCTCTACGACGACGGCACGGTGAGCGGCACGGCCGAGGCGCCCGTGGAGGGCCTGGCCGTGGCGCTGGAGCGCTACGTCATCACCGCCGAGCAGCAGGCCGACGGCAGCTTCGCCGTGGCGCCCGACGCCACGTGGGAGCGTGACGCCGACTGGGCCGACAACTGGGCCGCCTACGACGCCGACCCGACCGCGGGCCTGAAGAAGGGCCCGCTGAGCCGCACCGCCCAGACCGGCGCCGACGGCACTTTCAGCTTCGGCGACCTGCCGAGCCAGAAGTACACGCCGGGCGCCGAGCGCGAGGTGACCGAGACCATCGAGGGCGAGGACGGCCAGGTCGAGACGGTGACCCGCATCGAGCGTGACCCGGCCACCATCACCCTGTACGGCTATCGCCTGCGCGTCATCGACCCCACGTTCTGGGAGCGCAACCTCGGCGTGGCCAAGTACCGCCAGGGCGCGAAGGACGCCAACTACCAGGTGGACTCCGACCTCGTCTACGCCGACGGCTACCTCATGGCGCCGGGCGAGTACGACGTGCTGCTCAACGTGGTGAAGGCGGACAACGCGCCGGCCACCAACCGCGTGGAGGCGCCCAGCTCGAACAACTACAACCAGAACACCGCCGACCGCTACGCCCTGGCGGCCAGCCCCGATGCGGCTGCCCCGACCGCCGGCGCCTACACGCCGGCCTCGGGCGTGACGCGCAACGACGCCTCCACCGCCAACGAGGTGACGGACGAGGGCTTCCTCGACTGGCACAACGTGGCCGCGGGCGGCACCACGTCTACGCGCACCCTCGTCTACGACCTGGCGCTCGGCGCCGATCGCGCCTTCAACGACGCCGGCCTGCGCGAGCCGGTGAGCAACGCCATCGCCGGCGTGGTGTTCAACGACACCGACTACGACGGCACCACCCAGCGCGAGGTGACCGCCGACGACGGCACCGGCACCATCGTCACCACTACCGAGGACGAGCCCGGCTACGCCGGCAAGAAGGTCATCCTCAAGCAGTGGCTGTGGAACGCCGAGACCAGCGCGTGGGAGCAGAACACGAGCTTCGGCAACGACTACTACACCCAGGCGGGCGCCAACAAGAGCGCCAACGCCGACGCCACGGTCATCCCCGGCGCCACCTACGACGCGGCCCTGGGCGGCGTGTGGCTGCTGACGGACGCCGACGGCCGCTACGAGTTCGCCGGCCTGCCGGCGCGCCACGTGACGCCGCGCGCCACCACGGACGGCGTGACCGGCGCCGCCACGGAGCGCCTGGCCGGCTACACGGTGGAGGTGCTCGGCAACGACGCCACCGCCGAGCAGTCCATGAACGGCCTGCCCGCCACCCGCATGCAGGTGAACTCCGCCGGCGAGGAGAGCTGGAGCATCGACCCGGCCACCGACCCCGTCAACTCCAACGTGGCCAGCGCCGCGCAGAACGCCGACGCCTCCTACGTGGCCGGCAACTACCCCGTGCGCTGGAACGAGCACACCACCCAGGCTGAGGCCACGGCCGCCGGCGCCACCGACGCCTTCGCCAAGGCCAGCCTGGAGGGCAAGATCGTGCTGGCCGTGCCCACCACGGCCAACGCCGCCGAGGGCGCCATGACCGGCTTCGGCGCCACGCAGGACCAGTACCGCGTGCAGGCCACCGGCAAGGCCAAGGCGGACGACGCCGACGCCACGGTGGACGTGGACTTCGACTTCTCCGTCGGCTTCGACCAGCTGGCCATGAACGCCGGCTTCGGCCTGTTCGGCACGACGAGCGTCTCCGGCCGCATCTGGCAGGACGACAACTTCAACGGCATCTTCGACGGCGCCACCGTGGACGGCTCCGGCAACACCATCGCCGGCGAGCCGCTCGTCGACGGCAAGATCGTCACGCTCACGCAGTGGTACTACGTGGAGGACGCCGACAAGGAGAACGACACCTTCGAGCCTGCCTCTGGCGAGCGCGTGGTGGCCGGTGCGCCGCTGCGCGAGGTGGAGGCAGACGGCAAGGTGGTCGGCGCCTGGATCCAGGTGCCCGGCTTCGTGCGCAGCGCCACCTCCGGCGCCGACGGCAACCCGGGCCACTACGGCTTCGACGGCCTGACGAGCTTCGTGTACGTGGAGGCCGAGGGCGGCAAGAACGTCGTCCGCCAGCCGGGCGCCAAGGCCGGCACCGACCCGCTCGAGAACGAGCACGAGGTGACTGCCGACAAGCTCTATATCACGTCCTACCGCCTGGTGCTGACCGAGATCGCGCCAGACTTCTCGCTGACGCGCCCCTCCGTGGGCATCAAGGTGGAGACCGCCTCCGCGTCGGCCCCGGCGGCCGATGGCACCGTGACCGTCAACCGCACCGAGAAGCCGGCGACGGCACCGAGCAAGCCCGACGGCACCGACGGCGCGGGCAACCCCGTGACCGACGGCACCCTGGGCCGCGAGGACCTGGACTCCGACGCCATCCGCAACCCGGACGGCACCATCGAGATCCGCGAGGAGTTCTTCGACGGCGTCCAGAGCCAGTGGCGCACCGACGGCTACGTGCTGACCGCCGACCACGCCCAGGCGGGCGACGGCCACCAGTACGAGCTGGCCTACGGCTCCGGCGCGTCCGGCACCGTGACCTACGACGTGCCCGACCCGATGGGCGTCCAGCGCGGCGGCGACGTGGGCCTGTTCCGCGTGCCGCGCAGCTCCATCACCGGCGTGCTGTGGAACGACGCGTTCTTCGGCAGCGCTGATGCGCGCACCTACAACGGCATCCGCGACTCTCAGACCGTGGCGGCGCCCGACGGCACCACTACGGTGGAGGAGGAGCCCGGCATCGCCGGCGAGGCCGTCCTCATCACCCAGTGGTATTGGAAGGACGGCACGTGGGTGCAGAACACCCAGTTCGGCCTTGACCGCTACACCTCCAACCGCGACGACGTGAACCGCGTCGCGAGCGACCCGGTGGAGCCCATCCTCTACGACGGCAACACCAAGGATGCCGCGGCGGGCAACGCCACGGGCACTGTGCTGGCCTACGTCTACGCTGATGCCAAGGGCAACGTCGTGGACGCCAAGGGCACGCTGCACACGGCGGCCACCGCCGGCGCCACGCGCGTCGACGGCGTGCTGGCCCTGGTCACTGCCGAGGACGGCACCTACTACTTCGACAACCTGCCGACGGCCTACGTGTCCGAGGATGACCAGCACTACCTGGCGGCCTACCGCCTGGAGCTGGCCGATGTGGAGCATAAGGAGAACACCGACGGCAGTGATAACCAGTGGCTGCTCACCCGCTACCACACCGATGAGACCACCGACCGCGAGCTCGACTCCGACGCGGCCGACGTGACGGCCAAGGGCATCGCCGGCGGCATGGTCATCGGCGGCAGCTTCGAGGAGGGCGGCATCCAGACGCGGGCCAACGACGGCCAGGTCATCCTGGCTCAGGAGCGCGTGCTGCCCGCCGGCGCCATCACCAACGCCGATGGCTGCGTGAGCTTGCCCGCCGGCCAGGCCATGGACACCCTGGGCGGCCGCGTCTACGACTGGACGAAGGCCGCACGCGGCACCGACGTGTTCGGCAACGCCGACGTGGCCACCGTGCGCGGCGGTGACGTGGGCGAGACCCAGGCCCCCATCCAGAAGATCACCGGCCAGCTGTGGTTCGACGACTCCAACGACGGCATCCGCGACGCGTCCGAGGACCTGGCCGCGGGCCTGGACGTGACGCTCGAGCGCTACTACACGCTGGCCACGCTGAACGCGGACGGCACCTTCACGCTGCCGGCCGACGTGCAGTGGCTGCGCGACGACGAGTGGAACGCCGCCGACGGCGCCAAGTCCACGTGGGCGAGCGCTGCGCAGTGGGAGGCCTACGACAAGGACCCGGCTGTGGGGCTGGGCGATGACAACCCGGCCGGCTCGGCGAGCGCCGCGGACGCGGACGTGCCGCGCACCGTGGCCACCGACGCCGACGGCACCTACACCTTCCCCAACCTGATGAGCCAGGAGTGGGTGGGCTCGGGCGCCGACCGCAAGCTGGTGGTGTACGCCTACAAGGCGCGCGTGACCGACCTGGATTGGTGGAACCGCTACTACGGCACCGCCAAGCTCAAGGAGGGCACCGACCGCGACGCCGACTCCGACCTGGTGTACGCCGACGGCTACCTCATGGGCGCCGACGAGTACGACGTGCTGCTGCAGCTCTCTGACGGCAAGTGCTCGCCCAAGTCCAACGGCTTCACCGGCTTGAACTCCAAGAACCCGAACAACCGCAAGGACGAGGCCGCGGGCGGCGTGGCCGACGTGACGAGCAACACCCGCACCTACGACCTGGCGTGGGGCATCGATCGCGACGGCAACGACGGCGGCCTGCGCAAGCCGCAGCTGCAGTCCATCAGCGGCCTTCTGTGGCAGGATGCCGACGGCGCCATGACGCAGCTCGACGGCACCGACTACAACGGCCTGCGCGACGAGGACGAGCCCGGCCTGGCCGGCAAGCGCGTCATCCTCAAGCAGTGGTACTACGTGCCGAGCGCCGACGGCACCTCCGGCACGTGGCACCAGAACGTGAACTTCGGCAACGACGCCTACACCGACGCCGCCGTGAAGAACGGCGTGGACACGCCGACCGACGGCGCCGCCGCCATGAAGGTGATCCCCGGCTCCACCCTCGACGCCACCCACAAGGGCGTCTGGGTGCTCACGGACGACGGCTCCGCCGATGCCGAGGCCGGCCGCTACACCTTCGCCAACCTGCCCACCCGCTACGCCGAGCCGCACCAGGGCACCAAGCCCGGCGCCGAGTACCTGGCCGGCTACACGGTGGAGCTGTGGGGCGGCAACGCCGAGGATGCCCTGCAGGGCATCCCGGCCACGCTCTACCAGCAGCCGGCTGACGACGCCACGCCTGCCGACGTGGCGGCCGACGTGCTGAACTCCCAGGCCTACAACGGGCGTGACGTGGTGAGCGCCGGCGCGCTGGCCGGCGGCGCGACCACGCCCTACACCGCGAACAACTACCCGCTGCAGTGGCGCGAGCTCACCGCCCAGGACACCTACGCCGCGGGCACGGGCGACGACGCCGTCACGTACACCAAGTACACGATGGACGGCATGATCGTGCTGGCCGGCAAGGCCGAGGACAACAGCCAGGCCTCCACCACGGTGACCTCCGGCGGCCTGAGCTTCGACTGGACGCTCGGTCGCGACGAGGTCAACCTCAACGGCGGCTTCGGCTTCTACGGCACCGCCCAGGTGAGCGGCTTCGTGTTCCAGGACAAGAACGTCGACGGCTTCTACACCGACGACGACGCCCTGGCCGAGGGCGAGAAGAAGACGGGCGACAAGCCGGTGGCCGGCGAGACGCTCCAGATTGCCCAGTGGTTCTTCGTGCCCATGGGGACGAAGGCCGCCGACGGCCGCGATATGGTGGAGGCCCTCAAGGCCGCCGGCTACCAGGAGACGGCCGATGCCGCCACCAACGACATCGACCGCACCACGAGCGCCGACGGCGTGTGGGTGCGCTCCAAGACGTTCAGCTACCGCACCAACGTATCCGAGCTGCCGGCGGGCGTGACCGTCGACGGCGCGGGCAACACCGTGGCGCTCGACAGCCGCGTCAAGGTGGACGCCGCCGGCTACTTCGAGGGCGCGGTGACCGACGCCGACGGCATCTACGGCTTCGACGAGCTGACCCCCTATGTGTATGTGGATACGCTGGCCGAGGGCGAGGGCGATGCCGCCACGTCCCAGCTGCGCGACATCCAGCCGTACTTCGCGGGCCGCACGCACGTGAACCTGCCCGTGGGCGACGTGGTGATCGGCGGCGCGACCGCAGCCGACGAGGGCGAGCAGCCCGGCGAGCCTGAGCAACCCGCGGAGCCGGTGATCGGCGAGGGCGTGACCGTGGACGCCATCGACGGCGAGGCCGACCCGCTGCGCACCCGCGCGGCCCAGGTGACCTCCGACAAGCTCTATATGGCGGCCTACCGCGTCATCCTGGACGAGGTCGAGCCCGACTACGCCATCACCTTCCCGCATCAGGGCCTGCTGCCCGACCAGAAGCCCGGCCAGGACATCACCACCGATTCTGACGCCGTGCGCAAGACGGGCAACATCATCAACCTCGTCGAGGAGGTCGACGGCGAGACCAAGGCCGACGGCTCCGCCGGCCCGCGCGTCGACGGCTATGTCATCGTGGCCACCGAGCTGGGCGACGACGTCACGGATGACGCCCGCGGCCAGTACCAGATGAACAAGGCCTGCTCGTCGGAGAACACCGAGGCGTTCTACAACGGCAAGCGCTACGACCTGCCGCGGCCCACGACCGAGGTCATGGCGGGCGGCGACGCCGGCCTGGTGGAGCTGCTCAAGGCCAACATCGCCGGCCGCGTGTGGGACGACCGCAACTACGACGGCATCCAGGCCACCAAGACGGTGGACGGCAAGGTGGTCACCGACAACGACGCCGAGCCTGGCATCGCCGGCAACGAGATGCGCCTGACCCAGTGGATCTACGTCTCGCCCGAGAAGTGGGCGCAGTTCGCCGCGGATCACGCCGACCTGGTGACCGGCTCGCAGGACGTGGTGGACGCCGCGCTCGTGCCCGGCTCGGTTGACGCCGACCATCCGCACGGCACGCTCAAGCAGGGCGTGTGGCTGCGCAACCTCCTGTTCGGCAAGGACCGCTACACGGCCTTCACCGATGCGGACGGCGTGCACCATCCCTACGTGACCGATTCTGAGTACCACGGCAACGGCATCGTGAAGGTGTGGACCTCCGACGGCTCCAACGTGGCCAACGGCGGCCAGGAGCAGGGCGTCTACCTCTTCGACAAGCTGCCCACCGTGTGCGTGGTGCAGTCCACCACCGGCGAGGCCGACGAGTTCTACCTGGCGGCCTACCGCGTGGAGATCCCGGCCATGAACCAGACCACGGCCCTCGACGGGCCGAAGGCCGCCGACGGCGCCAACCCGGCCGAGGACGGCGTGGCCGGCAGCGCCGCCGACACGTGGCTGCTCACCCGCCATCGCGCGCTCGACGCCGCGGGCAACGCGCTCGTGTCCACCGACTCCGACGTGGCCGACCTGAGCGCCGGCAACATCGGCGTGGCCGGCGGCTACATCGTGTGCCAGCAGAACTCGCAGAACGCCAACGACGCCACCGACCGTCAGCTCAACGGCCAGATCATCCTCTCGCAGGTGGCCGACGAGGACAGCAACTCCAATACCACCGAGGACGTGAACGACTCCAACAACATGTCCTCCGATGATGTGATCTACGATTGGATGAAGGAGGTGCCCGACGGGTCCGGCCTGTACCATGGCGGCGACATCGGCGAGGTGCTCCCGCCGTACCAGACCATCTCCGGCACCGTGTGGCTGGACAAGTCCAACGACGGCATCCAGAACACCTACCGCGACGACGTGGCCGGCGTGACGGCTGATGAGCCCGGCATCGCCGGCGTGCAGGTGTCGCTCGAGCGCTACTACTACGTGGCCGACGGCGGCGCCGACTGGAAGTGGGACACGCAGTGGGCGGACGAGGCCCCGACGCAGTTCCGCGACCAGTACGCGTCTGCCCGCAACGACATGGTTCCGGGCGTGGGCGCCTGGGAGAAGGGCGGCGCGAACGTCGATGGCGAGGGCTTCGCGCTCGACGCCGACGGCTACCACGTGTACGACCTGGACGGCTACGGCTACGCCAACGTGCTCACCGACGCCGACGGCCGCTTTGCCTTCGACACGCTCAAGAGCTCCGATGTGCGCCGCGTGGACGCCGCCGGCAACCTGGTGGCGCCCAACGAGGCAGGGGAGTGGCCCGCCGGCTCGCGCGAGGCCGTGGTCATCTACGGCTACAAGGTGCGCCTGACCGACGAGAAGTTCCGTAGCCGCAACCTGCTGGCTGCCAACCTCAAGGTGGACGACCCGGGCGTGGACGGCACCGTTCCCGACTACACCAACGACTCCGACCTGGTGTACACCACCGGCTACGCCATGGCCGCCGACGAGTACGCCGTCCTGCTCAACGTGGCCGACGACGCCGCGTACCTGACGAGCGATGAGAACGCCGACCCGACCAAGGTGTCGGTGGTCTCGCAGCCGAGCAACGTGGTGGGCGCCGGCAACTCGTTCAACCCCAACCAGGATGAGGCCGACCGCTACGGCCGCCTGCCCGCTCCCATGGGCATGGATCGCTTCACCGCGGAGGACGCCGGCCACGACGGCGCGAGCGCCCTGCTGGCCTACGACCGCGCCAAGGGCGCCGACCGCAGCCGCAACGACCTGGGCATCATGGAGATCCCGACCCACTTCATCAGCGGCTACGTGTGGGCCGACACCAACTACGACGGCGTGTACGACACTACTAATAACAACAAGTTCACCGTGGACGGCAAGCCCTACGAGGAGCGCGGCCTGGTGGGCAAGAAGGTCATCCTCAAGCAGTGGTACTTCAAGCCTGCCGCGGGCGATGCCACCCACACCAAGGGCGAGTGGATCCAGGTGGAGAACTTCACCAACCGCGACGCCGCCCAGGCCAGCGTGGGCCGCTCCGTCTCGCTGGCGACGCTCTCGGCCATCGCCAAGGCCTCCGGCACGCCGGCGGCCCGCGATGCGGCGGTGGAGTGCTCGACGCTCACCCAGGCGGCTGCGGCCGACGGCTCCACGATGGACGGCTACTACCTGTTCGACCGCCTGCCGGTGTACGTGGCCGTGGACGGCACCGAGTACCTGGCCGGCTACACCGTGGAGGTGCAGGGCGGCACGGAGGCGACGGCCCTCAACTTCCCCGTCACCAAGGCGGAGGAGACCCAGGCGGGCCAGAACTCGACGGCGCACGTCATCGGCACCCAGCTGGTGGGCACGTCCGACGTGGCCTACCGCCCGGCTGCGGGCGCAGTGGCCGACAACGCCTACGCCAATACCGACTACCCGCTGTTCTGGGGCAACCTGACCGGCCAGGCGTTCATGGAGGATACGTTCAACCGCATTGACGCGGCGGGCAACGAGGTGGTGGTCGACCCGAACGGCGCCGACAACAACACCTCCAACTCCACCCTGGACGGCATGATCGTGCTGGCGGGCAACACCACCGCCTACACCCAGGACGACAACTACCGCGTCATCCAGACCCGCGCCAACGGCGACGGCACCACCACGACGGTGGGCTTCGACATGGCCACGGGCCGCGACGAGGAGCTGCTCTCGGCCGGCTACGGCTACTTCGGCACCTCCACCGTGGGCGGCACCGTGTGGTTCGACGCTGACTTCGACGGCGCCCAGGAGGTGGGCACCGCCGGCGAGTACGGCATCAACGACCAGGAAGTGCGCCTGACCCAGTGGTACTACCTGAGCGGCACCGCGAACGGCGACGGATCGGTGTTCACCGCCGCGGCCGTGACCAACAACAAGGGCCAGCAGCTGCGCCCGACGCGCACCTTCGCCGTGAAGGCCGCTGACGGCAGCCTGCTCATCGACGACATCGAGCTCACGCGCGACGCCGCCGGCGCGGTGGTGGGCGCCTGGGTGCGCAACCCGAACTTCGGCGACAAGATCATCACCGACGTGCCGCTGTTCGACGAGAACGGCGACCCGGTGCCCAACGTGGACGGCAGCCAGGCCACCAAGCAGGAGGTCAGCTACGCCGGCTACGCGAGCACCCTCACCGGCCCCGACGCCGTGACCGGCGCCGACGGGGTGTACGCCTTCCCCGAGCTGCTGCCCTACGTGCAGTTCGACGCCGACGGCGCGCCGCTCTACCCGGGTGAGGCGGCCGAGGCGGCCACCGACGACGTGCTGGCCATCGCCGCGTACCGCGTGACGCTGCCCAGCCTGCCCGAGGGCCACGTGCTCACGGCCTACCACAGCGCCGCGGCGACCACCGACGACGATTCCGACGCTGCCCGCGACGTGCTGCGCCAGCAGACGGTTACCAGCTACCCGCAGTTCAAGGCGACCGGCGAGCAGGACGACAATCTCTACGCCCAGTCCACCGGCTTCATCGTGACGGCCAACGCCGCCACCCGGGCGGACAACACGCCCTACGTCACCACCATCGGCGGCGTCCGCTACGACGTGGCCAACCAGGTGGCGACGCGCTCCAACGTGAACAGCGGCCTGTACGTGGTGCCGCAGAAGACCATCGACGGCATGGTGTGGAACGACACCGAGGCCGACGACAACACGGCCTCCGACGGCATCCGCGACAACGGCGAGTTGGGCCTCGCCGGCCAGAAGGTGCTCGCCACCCAGTGGTACTTCGTGCCCAAGGGCGACGGCACCGCTGACGATCCGCTCGCCCAGATTCCCGCCGGCTACACGGTGGAGTGGGTGCGTGCCGACGGCTCCGTGGCCGACGAGCCCGCCACCGCCGGCGACGGCTTCCACGCCGTGCCCACCGGCGTCCAGGGCGCCTGGGTGAAGAACGGCGGCTTCGGCAACGACTGGCTGTCCACCGTGCCCGCCGCCGACGGCTCCGGCACGCGCGTGCCCGCCCAGACCGGCGGCACGCTGGAGGCCGAGGCCGACGGCGCCACGCGCGACGTGGTGTCCGTGCTCACGGCCGATGGCGAGGACGGCACGACGCTCGGCCGCTACGCCTTCGACCACCTGCCCTCCGCGGTGATGAAGACCAACGCCACCACCGGCGTCGACCAGTACTTCCTGGCCGGCTACCGCGTGGAGCTGGAGAAGGTCAACGACACGTCTGCCGACGGCACCGACCCGTGGCACCTGACCTCCTACCAGCAGGGCACCGACGCGACGAAGGACTCCGACGCGTCGCTCGCCAAGCGCGGCTTCACCGTGAAGGACAGCTTCATCATCGCCAACCGCGACCGCGCCAACGACGGCCAGGTCATCCTGGCCTCGCCGGCGGCCGCCGGCACCACCGGCATCGCCGAGAGCCTGGTGAACATCCCGGCTAAGCACGCCATGGACACCGCCGACGCCGTCCGCTACGAGTGGACGCTGCCGGCCGACCGCGCGGCGGGCGACGTGGGCGAGATCGAGCCCGCGTACCGCTCCATCGCCGGCTATGTGTGGCGAGACAACGATTACCACGACGGTCTGTACACCCATGAGCCTGGCACCTACAAGGATCTGGACACGGGCGAGGAGATCACCCTGACCAAATCCGAGGAAGGCCGCTTCCCGAAGGTCGTCTACCTGCGCCAGTGGTACTTCGACCCCGAGGCCGATGGCGGTAAGGGCGCCTGGAAGGGCACGCGGGGAATACGGCAATGACTACAGCGACACGGCGTCGTTCTGCTGGCGCACCGCGCTGACTGAGCCTGCCGATGCCGACCGTGGCACGCTGAACGGCTACTACGAGTTCAGCGACCTGCCGGTACGCGTCATCGTGGATGGCAGGGAGTACCTGGCCGGCTACACGGTGTGCGTGATGGGTAACCTGGGCTTCACGGCCACTATCACGGAGTCCACGCATACCGACGACCCCAACGTCGTGCCCTATGACAGCTGGAACTCCAAGAGCCACCCGATGGTGACCTCTACTAGCGGAACGACCCTGATCGAGCGCTATGGCCAGGGCATGTTCCCGCTGTATCGCCAGGTGGCGACCTCTTCGAACGGCGATATCCACACCCTGGACTCCATGCTGGTGCTGGCCGGCTCGCAGACCAAGGACGCCACTGACGGCTCGGTGGCGCCGAGCCAGTACAAGGTGAACGCCACGGACGCCGCGAGCACTCTCGCCCAGTTCGACCTGACCTACGGCAAGAGCGAGAAGCGCATCAACGGCGGCTTCGTGGAGCCCCCGGCGGCCCCCATCACCGGCTATATCTGGAACGACGCCGACTACGATGGCGTGCGAGACGAGGACGAGGAGGGCGTCGCCGGCGTGCGCGTGCGCGTCGAGCAGTATTACTGGGGCCCGCTGACCGATGCGGCCGATGCGCCCTACGGTTGGATCGCCACGGGCGCCGAGATTCTGCCCGCGGTCACTTCCGACGGCGTGGCCGACAGCGACAACGTCCACAACCTGGTGAAGGGCCAGTATTATCTGGAGGCCCTGCCTACCAGCCACAAGCCCGATGAGACCAAGCCCCAGAGCTACCTGGCCGGCTACCGCGTCTACGTTGAGTCGCTGCCGGCAGGGGCCACGATCACCCGCGCCCATGCGGCATCCGACCTCGACGGCTACGCCACTGAGTCCGACCTGCTCCGCGGCGCGGCTGATGCCGACCGTAATCTGCCGCTGGTGAACCGCTTCGATCAGAGGCACGACCTCGACGAGGGTGCCACCCAGGCCTCTATCGTGCTGATGGCATGGTCATCACCGCACGCAAGAAGCTTAACGACGTGGCGGCTGAGAGCCTGGTCACCTATGAGGGCGTCACCTACGACTTGACCTCCAACGTGCAGATCCAGCAGGGCGGCGACGCCGGCCTGGTGTTCATCCCCTCCACCACCATCGAGGGCGTGGTGTGGGACGACAGCTACCATGCCGAGTCCGACCCGGTGATCGACATCGCCGCCCGCGAGCGCTCCTACAACGGCGTCCGCGACGGCGTGACCTACGACGAGTGGGGCAACGAGGTCATCTCCAAGCCGGAGCCCGGCCTGGAGAACCGCCTCATGAAGATGACCCAGTGGGTGTACGACGACGCCGCTGACACGTGGAGCCTGGTGCCCGGCTCCACGCGCTCGGTGCTGACCGCCGACGAGCTGGTGCGCGACGGCGACGGCAACGTGACGGGCGTGGACGAGAACAAGCGCGGCACCTACGCGTTCGCCAACGTGCCCTCGGCCATCATGAGCACCCACTCCGACACCACGGTGTCGGTGGCCCGCACCTACGACGAGGATCGCCACGCCAACGCCGCCGAGAGCTTCTTCGGCGACACCTACGCGCTTGCGTCCTACCAGGTGGAGCTCATGGGCCTGGACGAGGTGACCTTCGACGAGGACGGCAACCCGGCCGGCGCCAACGCTGACGGCACGGCCGACGGCATGTGGATGCTCACCCGCTACCACCAGGGGACCGATGAGCGCCGCGACTCCGACGCCGAGACCTCCGACCGCACCGGCACCGCTGGCGGCATCGTCGTGAGCGACCAGACCTCCGTGGCCGGCCAGGCTGGCACCCGCGAGGGCTCGCCGGTGGCCGTGGCCGCCGGCAGCGGCGAGGGCGCCCGCATCGTGGTGGCCCGCGAGGGCGTGCAGAAGGGCGAGGGCGTGACCAACGCCACCAACCTGGCCTCGGCTGCGGACTACGTGACCGTGCCGGTGAGCCAGCTGGTGCAGGACGCCACGGCCGCCGCGGCCTCCTACGACTGGCTCACCGTGGGCACCGGCACCGTGGCCGGCGGCAACGTCGGCGCTGTGCGTCCCACGCGCCAGTCCATCAACGGCATCCTCTGGGATGACGGCTACCATGAGCTGACCGATCCGGCCATGGACGAGCTGGCCCGCAAGAACGCCAACAACGGCATCCAGGACATCCGCGAGCGCGGCCTGAACGGCTACGCCCTCGACCTCGACCGCTACTGGTACGACACCGACACCGATACGTGGGTGAAGGACGATACCTATCAGTATCAGACCGTCACCCGCACGCCTGATGGCTCCGGCGGCTTCACCGAGCAGGTGACCGACGGCACCACGACGCGCAAGGAGCTCATCACCACCATCGCCCGCCCCGACCTGATGCCCGTGCTCAACCTGGGCACCGGCCAGGCCCTGGAGGGCGCGCGCCTGGTGCAGAACGGCTTCTACGAGTTCGACGACCTGGAGACCGCCGGCATCGTGACCGTGGGCGGCAAGGAGCGCCGCGTGGTCTACGGCTACCAGGTGCGCGTGACCGATGAGCGCGTGGTCGACAACAAGATGATGAAGGCCAAGTACCGCGTGAGCGACGCCGACGGCAACCCCGTGGACTACCTGGTCAACTCCGACCTGACCGAGGACAACGAGCTCACCGCCGCCGACGAGTACATCGTGCTGCTGGAGGTGGTGGACAACCAGGGCGCCACGCCGGACGGCCGCGTGTCCCACGAGTCCAACATCATCTACGCCCCGGCCTCCAACAACCATGACCAGACCAAGCCCGCCAAGCGCGACGCCAACGGCGAGATCGTCTACGACGTGGACGAGGAGACCGGCAAGAAGACGATCGTGGCGGACGACGACTTCTCCAACGTGAAGAAGGATGGCGCCGGCCGCTTCGCCTACGACCTGATGATGGGCGTGGATCGCACCGGCAACGACGGCGGTCTCATCACGCCGCCTACCTACGACATCTCCGGCTTCGTGTGGGAGGACGCCGACTACGACGGCATCTACAACTACGAGCCCGAGCAGCGCTACGACGCCGATGGCGAGCCGGAGCCCGAGCTGTACTCCGAGCGCGGCTACGGCGGCAAGAAGGTCATCCTGCACAAGTGGTACTTCGACCCGCGGAATGGCTGGGTGCCCGATGGCGATAAGGAGATGCTCACCGACGCGGTGGCGCATCCCGACGGCATCACGGGCTACTACGTGTTCGAGGACCTGCCCACCGCGCGCCTCGGCGCTGACGGCTCCACGTGGTACCTGGCCGGGTACACGCTGGAGGTGAGCGGAGCCAACGACGACGAGGGCATGATGTCGCTGCTCGTCACCGGCTACGAGTGGGATACCACCAAGCGCGATGCGCGCAACAGCAAGGCCCAGCCCATGGCCCAGAATGGTGAGCTCGCGCCCTTCGGCTACGCGGACGGCAACTTCCCCGTGGCCCTGAGCAAGGGCAACGTGCAGACCGGATCGGCGGCTGACGCCGAGGGCGCCGTGGACGGCGACGGCGGCGAGCGCATCTCCAAGAACGTGATGGACGGGCACATCGTCCTGGCCGGCATCGCCGACCAGAGCTTCCCCGGCCAGTCCATCAGCACCACGCGCGACGGTCAGAAGCTCGCCTTCGACTTCGCCGGCGGCCAGGACCAGACGGCCATGAACGCCGGCTTCGCGCCGCCGGACTACACCAACCTCATCGGCCTGGTGTGGTACGACGAGAACTACGACGGCCTGTTCGAGGACGAGAACGGCCTGGAGGACATCCAGGTGGTGCTGGCCCAGTACTACTTCGTGCCGCAGATGACCGCCGACGGCCGCCAGCTGTTCTACGACGAGGAGAGCAACAAGGACCTCACCGCCGAGGACATCGCCGCCGACAAGTACCAGAACGTCATGTACTGGGTGGAGGAGGCCGACGGCACCGCCAGCCTGCACATCGACACGCACTACCCGCATCCCGACCTGATCGAGTCGGGCGGCACCGTGTACCTGGTCCAGGGCTCCATGCGCTACCCCTACGAGCTGCTCGTCGAGCGCGATCTGCGCACGATGCGCGCCAAGGGCACGTGGGTGCTCAACGACAACTACGACGGCAACGGCGGTCAGAACGCGCCGGACGACGGCGACACGGATCCCGAGGAGCCCACGCTGACCGATGACGAGAAGGCCGAGATCATGGCGCTGGCCGACGCCGACGCCATGCTCGTGTGGATTGCCGACCCGGCTCGCACCCTGGTTCAGCTGAAGGGTCTGGCTGAGCTGCGTGCAGGCTTCATCGACGGCACCGAGACCGGCACGCCGGCCACGGCCGTGAAGGAGGCGCTCGACAAGCGCATCGCCGAGCTGGAGAACCCGGATGCGACCGAGCCGGGCGACGGCAGCGGCTCGGGCGATGGTGCTGGCGAGGGCGCCGAGGGCGGCGACGGCGCCGAGGCGAACCCCGACGGCGAGCAGCCGACGGCTCGTGCGCTCGCGATGCGCCGCGCGGCGGCCCTGCCGCTGGCGGACGACGCCGAGGGCGACGACGAGCCGGCTAAGACGGAGCCGTACCACCAGGTGACCTTCACCGATGCCGACGGCAACTATAACTACGAGAACCTGCCGGCCTACGTGCTCATCGACGACAAGGCCGACCCGACCAATCCCGGCACGGAGAACATCTACCAGCCGCAGGATCCGGCCCAGGCGGCCAAGGACGACGTGAAGTTCGAGACGGCCACGCCGTACCTGGCGGGCTACGCGGTGTTCGTCGTGAAGAAGGGCGAGTACCTGGTCTCCCGCTTCCACGTGGACACCGGCTCCGACAAGACCGACTCCGACCTGCGCGAGTTCGACGCCGTCATGTCGGGCGACTACAACAACATCAACGACCATGACGAGATCTACGCCGTGGTGGCGCGCAAGTCGCGTGAGGGCGACTACGCCAACTTCGCCAACGATCGCTACGAGGTGACCTACAAGGGCATCAAGTACGACCTGGCGAACCGCCTGCGCCTCAAGCACGCCGGCGACGCGGGCCTGGTCACCCAGGATCCCGTGCGCGTGGCCGGCCGTGTGTGGAACGACGCCAACGCCGACGGCCTGCAGGGCTTCACTGAGGCCGAGGGGCCGGAGGGCGAGCTCATCCAGGTGCCCACCGAGGATGAGCGCGGCATCGACGGCGCCTACGTGCGGCTGACGCGCTACTGGTACGACATCACGGGCGTCGGCTCGCTCGAGGACGTGCCGGGCCAGGGCCACGACGAGGATCTCACCCCGGACAACTCCGAGCTGCCCGAGGAGACGATCGAGCACATCAACGGCCTGAAGACCGCCATCGAGACGGCGCTTGAGGCCGACGTGGCCGCCGAGCGCGACCTCAACGAGGCCCAGGAGGCCGTCGACGCCGGCAAGCCCGGCGCTGAGGAGGCCCTGGCCGCGGCTCAGGCCCGTAAGGACGAGACCCAGGCTGCCAAGCAGGCGGCCGTGGACGCCGCCGTCGCGTGGATCACCGAGCCCAAGCCGGGTGTGGCCGCCGACGAGTGGATGAAGGGCCCGGCCCGCACCTACGAGGAGCTGCTCGGCTTCGAGAAGGTGGCCTGGACCTACCTCTACGCCTTCACCGAGGGCCCGGACGGCACCATGACCGGCGACCCGGTGTTCGAGGAGCTGCGCGAGGAGTTCTTCGTCTGCACCTTCGTGGTGAGCAAGGACATGGAGTTCGACGACTCCGAGCGTGGCGTGTGGCGTCGCGACTGGTCCTTCAGCCAGGAGGACGTGCCCGTGCTGCGCGAGGGTGCCGAGGGCACCTACACCGACTACTACGACCTGACCGACGCCGACCTGGCTCACCTCTCCGCGCTGCTGCCCGACGAGGTCGTGCTTGACGAGCTGGGCCGCACCACCTTCCCGGGCTCGGTGTTCACCACCACGGTGTCCAACGGCGACTGGGAGTTCTGGGCCAAGGGCACCGGCAACCACTACCTCGAGAAGCGGGGCGAGACGGTGAAGGTGCTCTACGGCTACCGCGCCGAGGTCATCAGCTATCCCGACACCGAGGACTACGTGCCCACGCTGCAGCATGTGGGCGCGGGCGACCCGACGCTGGGGCTCATCGACTCCGACTTCGACGATGCCACCCAGGCCCTGCGCCCGAACGGCGTGGACGTAGTGGACGACGCCAAGCAGAGCCTCACCGACACGGTGCAGGTGGGCAAGCTCATCGTGCTGGCGCGCCTGGCCGATGACAACGAGGCGTCCTCCACGGAGGGCCCCGGCGCCCGCTACTCGCAGATGAGCGGCGGCCAGATCTCGCCGGCCGACCCGTCGGTCGACGAAGAGCCCGAGCCGGAGCCGGAGCCTGAGCCGACTCCTGACCCGGCGGATCCGGACCCGGACTATCCCGACCTGACCGTGGCGGAGTGCGACGCCATTCGCGCCCTGCCCGACGCCGAGGCCGACCTGCTGGCGTGGGTGGCCGACGCCGACCGCACCGTTCACCAGCTGAGGGCCCTGCTGGTGCTGAAGGCCGCGTTCCTCGACGGCGATGGCGCCGCTGCTCCCGAGCAGGCGGCCGTCAAGCAGGCCGTGGCCGACCGCATCGCCGCGCTTGAGGCTGCGGGTGACGGCACCGGCGATGCCGGCGTGTCCGGCGCGGCGCTGCTGTCCGCGGCGGTCGACGCCCTGCCGGCGGTTGCCGCGGCGTCGCGGGCCGACGTGCCGGTGGGCCATGCCGATAGCGTGGACCAGCTGGCTGACATGCTCGACTGGATCGGCAACGCCACGCTCTCGCAGCTGCGCAACCTCACCGACGAGCAGCGTGCCCTCATCGAGGCGCATCAGATGCTGAAGAGCGCCTACGAGGAGCGCCTGGCGTACCTTGAGTCGCTGCTAGGCTCCTCGGGGTGGTCGGACATCAACTGGCGCGACAGCCTCGATCACGGCTATGGCGTGGTCAAGCTGGCCAAGGCCCATATCTCCGGCGTGGTGTGGCTCGACGCCAACTACAACGGCATCCATGATGCGGGCGAGGGCACGGGCATCGCCAACGTGCCGGTCAAGCTGACCCGTTATTGGTACGGCAAGGATGCCAGCGGCCGCATGACCTGGATCGCTGACGACAAGTACAATGCCAAGCCCATCTGCCTGACCAGCTCTGCCGCCGATGGCTCGTGGATCTTCGACGAGCTGGACGTGGCCGGCAAGCGCATGGTGGACGGCGTGGAGACCGTGGTGCTCTACGGCTACCAGGTGACGGTCGAGGACCTGCCGAAGGGCTACGGCGTGACCGTGATGAACCAGGGCTCCGACGAGACGGCGGACTCCGACCTGGACGAGATGACCAAGCTTCTCCAGCCGGCCGACCCGCATGGCGGCATGATCGTGCTGGCGGGCGTGTCTACCCGTCCCGACCTGGCGGTCGCGGGTTCCTCGGTGCACCTGGCCGGCCCGGGCAACACCGCCTGGGTGGTCGGCGAGGGCGTCGACTGCGACTACAACGACACGGGCCTGCTGCCCTACGCGCTGGCCTCCATCGCCGGCATCGTGTTCGAGGATCCGGAGGGCGACGGCCTGAAGGGCTCCACCGCCATCGGCCTGTTCGGCCGCCCGGTGTACCTCGACCGCATGGTGCTCGACGTGGATGCCGAGTTCGGCTTCAACGCCCCGAGCTACGTGTCTACGGCCCTCAAGGCCATCACCGCCGACGGCGTCGACGGCGCGGGCACGTGGACCGAGGTGGCCTCCGCCATGACGGCCGTCGACGGCTCGTACCGCTTCGACAACCTGCCCATGGTGGACGGCCAGGATCGCCCGTATCTGTACCGGGTGCGCTCGATCCTGCCGGATGGCACCGAGTTCGTGGCCGTCAACGTGGGCAGCGACGACAACAACGACAGCGACTGGTGGAACCTGCTGGGCTCCCAGACCGTGGGCATCACCCCCGGCATGGCGGTGCTCGGCGCCTTCCACGCCGGCCGCACCGAGCCCAACGCCTACGGCCAGCGCTTCAACCTGCTGACGCCCTACAACTGGACGCCGGAGGTCGGACGTGCCGTCGATTTGGGCATGAAGGTCAAGGACGAGGAGAAGCTCCTCGGTCGTGACCCGCTGCGTCCCTACAAGCTGGTGTGGGACGAGCGCGAGGGCCGCTGGAAGATGCTGCCGCAGACCGGCGACAGCATGCTCCTGCTCAACTGCATGGCCCTCGCCAGCCTGGGTGCCCTCCTCATCCTGCTGCTGGCCATGCGCCGCCGCAAGGACGACGAGGAGGAGTAAGCGATAGGCGGCCGTCTCTCCGGACGGCCGCCTATCAGGCGGGGGAGGGGCGGCCGCTGATGCGGCCGCCCTTTTTTGTGCTGTCCCGAAGCCGTGGCGGGCTCTGCCGGCTCGCTGGGGCGCCCTCGTCGGCCCGCCAAGGCGGCGGGGCGCTCCGCCGCCCGGCCCCGTCTCCCGCGCTGTCAGCGATAGGCGGCTGCCTATCGGGTCGGCCGCCGATGCGATTCCCTCTTTCCGCCTCGCCCCTCAAGCCCCCTCGGCCCCGTCGGCCCGCTAGGACGGAGAGGTGTCCCCCCGGCCCTGTTCCCCGTGCCGTCTTCTCGGCTCCGTCTCCCCGGCGCCATCCGCTACGCCCCGCGCGCCGCCTCGGCGCGCCCGCGACTGGACGGGAGCCCCGTCCCCGGCGCCCAGCCGGGCGAGTCCCGCGCGCCGCCCGCATCCCGCGCGTCCAGCGCGCCTCCGAGCCGCGCGCCCAGGCCCTGCGCTGCCGTCCACCAACACGTGCCCTCCGGCTGCTCCCATCGCCACCGCTCCCCGCGCCAGGGCACCCCCCCCCGACGCCAGCGCATGCCCCGCGCCGCTCATCGTCGCCGTGTCTACGCGCCAGGGCGCTCATCTCCAGCGCTAGCACGTGCCTGTCGCCGACGCGCATCCCGCGCGCCCCGCATCCCAGAACGTGCCCCCGGTGCCAGTACGCGCCCGCCGCCATCGCGCCGCGCGCGTCCAGCGCACCTCCGAGCTGCGCGCCCGCGTCCCCCCGACCTCCGAAAAACCGCCGCCGCCCGCAAATCGGGGCGGTTATGCACCGGCCGGCGCGCCCACGCGCCGCCCCGAGGCGCCCCGCTCCCGCCAAAGCCCCAGGTCGCCGGGGGCCGGGCGCGCCCGCGCGCGCCGGGGCGCCGGGGCGGCGGGTGCATAACCGCCGCAATCTGCAGCCGTGGGCCGCTTTCCCCGGGCCGCGCCCCGCGCCCCCTGCCCCCGGCTCCGCCTCGCCGAGCCTGCGACTGGACGGGAGCCCCGTCCCCGACGCCCGCCCGGCCCTGCCTCCTCCTCGCCTCACTGCCTTTTCCCTGGTCATCGGCTCTTGTCAAAGGGTTTTGGCAGCTTGAGGCCTCGGTGTCAAAGTCATTCGGTGGTACGATGGGGTGCCAGGAGGCACTCTTGCATTCGGAAGGACGGACATGCAGATCGGGCAGCAGATCAAGCGGCATCGGGCGCGGCTCGGGCTCTCGCAGGAGGAGCTGGCGGCGAGTATCTTCGTCTCGCGCCAGACCGTCTCCAACTGGGAGACCGACAAGACCTATCCCGACATCCAGAGCCTGCTTCTGCTGAGCGAGCGCTTCGACGTGTCCGTCGACGACCTGATGCGAGAGGATGTGGCCGCCATGCAGGAGATCATCGAGAACGACTGGAAGAAGATGTCGCGCCTCTGCGCGCTGGGCTGGGGGTTGACGCTGGCGGGCGTGGCGGCGTTCGCGCTGCTGGCTGGCGAGGGCGGCATCTCGGGCATTGTGCCCGGCGTGCGAGAGGGAACCCTCTTGGGCGGCGTGCTGTTCCTCGGGGGCTGGGCGGCGGGCCTCGTATGTCTGCACCAGGTCGAACGCTATAAGAAGAAGAACGACCTGGTGACCTATCGCGACCTGGTGGCCTACTCCAAGGGCGAGGCTCCCGTGCGCGATGTGAGCGCCTTCGACCGGCGCCACCCGATGGCCTCCAAGCTGCTCATGGCCGCAGGTGCGGCCGTCATCGGCTTTGCACTGGCGTTTCTGGCCATGACCGCCTTCGGGTTGTAGCGGCGGGCGAGGGGTTTCCCGCCGCGTATCCGCCCGTGCTGGCAGGTGCTCATCTGACGCCTCCGCTGCTTCGTCCGGGGCACTCGCGCGACTCACAGCCTGTCTAGGCCCCTGGTTCGCTCGGCTTGCCATCCGCTCTGGCCTCCCCGGTTGGCGCGGATCGCCGCCTGTCGGGTGCCTCCCCGCTTGTCGACAATCACGTCGCGCCGTTCTGCCTGGCGCCCCAGTAGGCCGCCAGGGGCGTGCGCGCTGTCAAGCTGATCGGGGTTTTCAGGTCCGGCATGGCTCACTGCCTTAGATGACGAGGGCCTGGGGGGCGTGTCGGCCTGCGCCTCGCGCCCTCTTTGGGGCGGCCCTCCGGTTGTGGGGTGGGGCTCGCACGTTCTCCCCCGTAGCGGTCGCATTGCTTTTTTCGCCGGAAATGGCACTAGCTTGCGATTTGGTAGGGTCGAGGCGTTTCCGTGGTGGGGGTTGATGCTAATTCGCAGAACGTCACCTGGGGTTTTGCGACGTGCGGCGCCCATGAAGCTGCTTTCTTGACGATTGCGAGCCCCCCTTACCCTGCGAAATCGCAAGCTAGTGCCAGAATTTCCCCGGAACTTGGCGGCGAGGCTGCAAGGACGCGTCGGGGTGTAGCGCCGGCTCGGGGCCTTGCGGTGGTGCCCCAGGAGGGCCCGCCGCCACTTTTTCCGCCGGAAATGGCACTGATCGTCAGTTTGGTACGCTTGCGGCAGCCCGTTGGAACCGCTGGTCGTGCATCTGGGATTCGCGACCTGGGGTTTTGCCGTGCGCGGTATCCGGCGGACTTATTGCTAAGCGCCTGGCGCGCCGTTGCACCGTACCAAACTGACGATCAGTGCCAAAATTTCCGCGAAAGCTGGCAGTGGGCCTCCGAGGACGCGCTCGGTTGCGCCCTGGCCAGCGCTCGCCGCGCCCTGGCGCCTCTCTACCGCTGCTGTCGCTGGCGCTCCACCCACAGCCGCAGCTCCAGGGCGTTCTCGCTGATCTTGCCGAGCACGTCGAACACCTCGTCGAGCAGGGGCTTCTCGTCCTCGGTGATGCGGTCGTCCGCTACGATGGCCCGCAGCTTTTCCTTTACGTCGTCTATCTGGTCGAACGCGACGTTGAGGTTGAAGAGGGTGTAGTACACGTTGTCCACCACGGTGGGCGGATCCTCCACTACCGAGGCGCCCAGGGGGCACTGCTGGTGGCAGTGGGCCCACTTCAGCTGGGGCGTGCCGTAGGTCTCGGCCATGGCCGCCACGGCGTCGGCCGGGGGGATCGTGTCGCCGTTCTCGTAGCCTTTGAGGGAGCTCGCGGACACGGGGAATCCTGCTGCTGAGAGCGCTTCGGCGGCCTTCTCTTGGCTGGAGAAACGCTCAAGGCGGCTCTGGCGGTAGATGTTGTCTGGATCTTTGGGATGGTTGCGACCCATCAGGCTCCCTTTCCGCGACGCTCACGATGGCCCCATTGTAGCAAACGCCCTGATCGCCTCGAAGACGCGCTCGATCTCGGCTCCCCAACCCCCCGACCCCCCGACCCCCCGACCCCCCGACCCCCCGACCCCCCGACCCCCCGACCCCCCCCATCGCACTCGTTCGCGTTTCCGTCGCCGACGCCCGCCCGCTGCCTGTCGCGGCTCGCCAGCGCCATCTCTCGCAACACCCCTCCCAGCCCTGGCGAAAACGCTGACGAAAACCGTCAGCGACGTTGCCGGTTTACCGCTTCTTTGGCCAAAGACGGCGTCTGTTTTGCCTGGTCACGCCCTGATAGCATGGGTGAACACCGAAAGGCGGCGGCCAGGCCGCCGGCGATTCGCGCGGCACGGGCGAACGAGGAGGAGGGGCGATCATGAGGTTCTACAGGATTACCTGCGTCACCGATGCTGACATGAGGGGCACTTGGCTCTACGACGAGCATCCGTTCAAGTCCTGGGGGAACAGGCTCTTCCTCATTTCCGACGATGACCGGAGCTCTTTCAGGCGCGGCGATGGCGAGACGCAGTTCCGCATCTTGGCGGCAGTGGCTAATCCCCGCTATGATCTGGCCGACCTTGAGGACTGCATTGTGGAGGCCTGTCGTGACTGGGACGTGGAGGGCACCGTGCGGGTGCGTGCGATCGAGGACTCGACCTATCGGGAGTGCTTCGGCGAGACACCCTACGCCGGAGGCGTTGCGGTGCGGCGGTTTTCCCAGGTTCTGGGTGCGAACGAGTTCTGCACGCTCTTGCAGGAGGTGGGCTGCGTGGACGACAAGCCCATCGGGCGGGCGTCTCACGACCCGGTGGAGGGCACGCGCTACAGTCGCTGCTTGGCCGAGGAGCTGGAGCGCATGGGCCGCACGGCGGCCGGCGAGGGCGCGGCTCGGTCGACGGGGGATCGACCGGTCGGCACTCCGGCGTCCCCGACTCAGCCGTTCCTGCCCGCCCACTACCTCATCGAGGGAATGAACGTCCATGAGTACGGTCCGGCTCTCGATGCGCTGCTGTTCTCGTTGAAGGAGGAGGGGCGCGTGCCATCCGCCTGCGCCATCACCTTTGACCTCGACAAGTTCCACAGCGGCGAGAAGAAGCGCAGCACAGATGAGTACTTCCTCACCTGCATGAACGATGCGCTCGTGGAGTCGCTCGAGGGTATGGTGCTCGTCATCCGCTACGGCACGTTCGACGAGGGCGGCGCCTTTGCCAGCTATCCCTACCAGCTGCTCACGCGCCTTCTGGACGCGCTGGCGCGGCACCCGCATACCGTGCAGGTGGTCATGGTCATTCCCGAGGGCGCCGACGCGCTGAAGCAGCGCATCCAGTCGCGCTTTGCCGTGCCGTGGGTCGAGCTGCGCCGTGATGCGGTGCCGAGCATCCAGGCCATGGGTGCCGCCGCGGTGCGCGCGGTGCTTGAGGAGCGCGCCTGTGACGAGGGGCTTGCGCCCGACGCCCAGCTGGCGGCGCTCGTGGACGCGCGCTTGGAGGACAGCTCGTTCTCCGACCTGGGGGCGCTCTACGAGGAGTGGCGGCGCGACAAGCTCACCCACGAGCGGTTTCCCTCCTATGAGCCGGTGGCCGAGCGTTCCCTCGCCCGCCGGCAGGCGAAGGGCCAGAGCGCCCTGGAGCGCCTGAACGCGCTCGTGGGGCTGGCGGACGTGAAGCGGCACGTCGCCGACATCCTGGCGCGCGTTCGAATGAATCGCGAGCTCGCCCTGGCGGGGCTTCCGGCGCGGCCGTTCTCGATGCACCTGGCGTTTCTTGGCGAGCCGGGCACGGGCAAGACCGAGGTGGCGCAGCTGTACGCCGAGATCCTGCGTGAGCAGCGCGTGCTGAGCGAGGGGCGCCTGGTCGTGCGCTCGGGTGCGCGCCTCTTCAACGTCAACGAGGCCTTCGAGGCGGCGCGCGGGTCGGTGCTGTTCATCGACGAGGCCTACAGCCTGATCGGCTACGGCGACACGGTGGCGTCGCTCATCGCCTCCATGGAGCAGTACCGCGACGAGGTGGTGGTCATCCTGGCTGGGTACGAGGCCGACATGGAGCAGCTGTTCCTCACCAACCCCGGGTTCCGCTCGCGCGTGGGCTTCTGCCTGCGCTTTCCCAGCTACTCCGACGCCGAGAAGCTGGAGATCTTCCAGCTGATGGCGCGACGCGCCCGGCTGACCGTGCCGCCGGAGACGCTCGCGCGTGTGCGCGACCTGCTGGCCCGCGGCGGCAGGCGCGACGACGAGGGCAACGCGCGGTTCGTGCGCAAGCTGTTCGAGGACGCCTGCGGGCGCCAGCAGACGCGTCTGGCCCGCAAGGCGCCCGCCGAGGGCTACACCGAGGAGACGCTCAGCCTGCTTCTGCCTGACGACGTGGGCACGGTGGCGGCCAGGCCGGCCCGCAGCGCTCGCGAGGAGCTGGCTGATCTGGTGGGGTTGGCCGAGGTGAAGCAGCTCGTGTCGACGTGGCTCGACCTGATGAGGGCGCAGAAGGCGCGGCGCGATGCGGGCATCGACGCGCCGTTTGTCCCGCTGCACCTGGCCTTCAAGGGCAACCCGGGCACGGGTAAGACCGAGGTGGCGCGGCTGATTGGCCGTATCCTGAAGGAGGAGGGCGTGCTCTCGGTGGGCGAGTTCTACGAGTGCGGCCGGCAGGATCTGGTGGCGTCCTACATCGGCGGCACGGCTCCCAAGGTGGCCGCGCTGTTCAGCCGCGCGAAGGGGTCGGTCATCCTCATCGACGAGGCGTATGCGCTCAACGACAACCAGCATGGCGGCTACGGCGAGGAGGCCGTCACGGCCCTCGTCGATCAGATGGAGAAGCTGCGCGAGGACGTGGTGGTGATCTTCGCGGGCTACACGCGCGAGATCGACGAGCTGTTCGCCGCCAATCCGGGCTTTGCCTCCCGCGTGCGCACGCACATCGAGTTTCCCGACTACGGCGTCGACGAGCTGGTCGACGTGCTGCGGCTGATGGCCCGCAAGCAGGGCTTCGCGCTGGCCGAGGGTGCGGCCGAGCGCGCGCGGGGCCTCTTCGCGAAGGCGGCGGCGCAGCCGAACTTCGGCAACGCCCGCTACGCGCGCAACCTGCTGGAGGAGGCGCTTCTCGCCCAGGCCACGCGTCTGGCCGCGGAGGCTGCCCGGGAGGGGCGCGCCGTCGGCGAGCTGCCGGTGGAGCGCCTGACCGCGCTTGAGCCTGAGGACTTCGCCAGGGGCGGCGTGCCGGTCGGCTCCGGAGCGCGTCCCGTCGGATTCCTGGCCGCATAGGGCGCCGGTTCCGCCCGCCTCCCCGAAGACCCCCACGAGAAAGGACTGCTGCCATGACCGACCCCCTTGCCTCGACTGACTACGGCACCGTTCGCACGGCCCTTGCGGGCGGCGCCATCGCCCTGGAGGACGTCGACCGCCGCTTCCCCGACCTCAAGGAGGCGTTCTTCGGCGACGCGTTCGGCGATGCGCGGGATCCCATCGAGGCGGTGCTCGCCTACAAGAGCCGCGGCTCGAGCTCCTACGACTGCGACGGCTCCGCCTTCTGGGTTTGGAACCGGGGGCGGCCCTACTGCACCACCGCCCGCGGCCCGGAGGCGGTCGCGCGCCTCTACGAGGCGCTGTGGGGCTACCGCGTCGAGGAATTGGGGAGCCGCGAGGGGCACGTCCAATTCCTCCTCATCCCCCCGTACTTTCCGTATGATGCGTACCCTGACGTGACCGTCGCGAAGGCGCGGCGCGTGGCCTGCGAGCTTTCCGGAGGCGATGTGACGAACAGCTTCTGGACCACCTACAAGCAGGCGCTCTCCCGCGAGGTCGTGCAGGGTGACATCCCTGCCATCTTGGATGATGGGGAGGCCTTCCACGGATCGGTGGATGGGGAGGTGATGGCTCAGCTGCGGATCTTCGCCCGCCTCAGCCACACGTTGGGCAACCTCATTCCCTGCCAGAAGGGCTTCAACGCGGGGCGCTACTGGTCTACGATGGATTACTGGGACCTCACGCTCATCTTCGTTCGCGACTGGTACCTGACCAAGCAGCAGCATCAGGCGCCCGAGGACGCCGCCGTGCCCGACACGCCGCTCAACGCCGGCGTCCTGGCGGCGTGCGGCCGGTGGCTCAACTCCTTCGGACGGGCGGAGGAGGGCTGGCGCGCGTTCGTTCGGCAGAACTTCCTCCAGCCCTACGTCGACGACGGCTACGCGGTGCGCCCGTTCTTTGCGGGGCACGGCTTCGGCTACCTGCGTCCCGAGGGGCGGCGGGACGTCCTCGCGTGCCTGATGAGCATGAACGCTTGCATCATCGCACGCGGCAACCTGATGCTGGCGGAGCTTGCATGCGGGACGGGGGCGGGCGTGCGCCTGCCCCACGACTGAGAGGAGCCTCATGACCGTCTACCTCACGGGGGACACCCACGGACTGTACGACATCGACAAGCTGCGCGCTGCCGCCTGGGAGGGGCGCGACTGGCGCCCGACGGCCGATGACTACCTGATCATCGTCGGGGACGTGGCGTGCATCTGGCGCACGCAGACGTGGGACCTGCCCGCGTACGACGCGCGTGATCAGGAGGTGATCGACGCCCTGACCGAGCTGCCGTGGACGGTGCTGTTCATCGACGGCAACCACGAGAATCACGACACGCTTCGGGCCTTGGAGGCGGAGCGCTGGCACGGCGGGCTGGTGAACCGCATCTCAGACCGGCTGATCCACCTGATGCGCGGGCAGGTGTTCGACATCGACGGCCTGCGCTTCTTCGCCATGGGCGGCGCGCACTCGCCGGACTGGGCCCATCGCATCGAGGGGATCAGCTGGTGGCCCGAGGAGATGCCCGAGCCTGACGAGTATGACGAGGCGTGCGCCAACCTGGCGGCCGTCGGCGGCGCCGTTGACGTCGTGCTGTCCCACACTTGTCCCACCCAGGTGATCGACGAGATCGTGAGCGCGCAGTTTTCCCAGGCTGACGAGTTGACTGAGTGGCTGCGGCGCCTCGTTGATGAGATAGACTTTCGGTACTGGTACTTCGGGCACTTCCACGAGGACTCGGCGGGGCTCTATGACGGGCGCTTCTCGTGCCTGTTCGAGGGCATCGTGGAGCTGAACCCCGAGACGGGCGCGGGCTTGGAGGTAGGCTGACGGCACGGCGGACGCGGGGTCGCGCGGGGCTGCGCTGGGTATGCGGCGCGCCCGGCTCGGCGGCGCGCGGAGCCGGCGCGACGCACCTTCCGATTGCGCATCGGACGCCCTGCTCGCGGTTGGCTGCCAGGTTGTATGAGAGGGAGGTTCTGCTTGATCATCTATGCCATGAGCGACATCCACGGCCAGGAGGCGCCCTTCGAGGAGGCGCTGTCCCTGGTGGATCTGGACGATCCTGACGTGATGCTGGTGCTGTGCGGCGACTACATCGACCACGACTGGCAGGCGCCGGAGTGGTTCGACCGCATCCGCCGGCTGCAGGAGGCGCATCCCGGCCAGGTGGTGGTGCTGAAGGGCAACCACGAGGACGCCTACTTGGAGGCTTGCGGGGATGCGCTCTTGCCCACGACGCGGCGATGGCTGCGCGATCTGCCCCTGTTCTACGAGACCGAGCGGCAGATCTTCGTCCATGCCGGCATTGACGAGGAAGCTGGGGACCTGTGGCGGGTGGCTTGCGAGGACTGGTACTTCCTGGGGAAGGTGCCGGCTAGCGTCGGGTCGTTCCCGAAGGATATCGTCGCAGGTCATGTGGGCACCTACGGCCTCTGCGGCGAGAACCGCGTGTATTGGGATGGCCAGGCGCACTTCTATCTGGACGGCTCCACCGAGAGGTCGGGCGTGGTGCCGGTGCTGAAGTACGACTCCGTCACCGATCGCTACACGACGTTCTGGCGAGCGCAGACGTCCGACAGCGCCCCTGCTTGGTGCGAGGAGCCCGTGCGCCCGGGGCGAGCGTAGGCTGCCGACGCCAGCGGGCGCGGGTGCGGGCGGCTGGTGGACGCGAGGGGCGGTTGTGGCGGCTGGCTGGCGTAGGCGATCGGCGGGGCAAATGCGTCGGGCGAGACGCACGGCAGAGGAGGCGGGGGCACGTTCTGGCGACCTTGGGGCGCGCCCTGCGGCTTCGTTTCGGCGGGGCTGGGAGGATACGGGGCGCCGCTTGGCAGGACGCTGTGGCAGAAGGGCCGCTGTTTGCGGGCGTGCAGGAGAGGTCGGGGGCCGCGCTTGGCGTGGCGCCGCGCTGGTGTGGTGTTGCGATTGACGGGGCGCCGCCTGGCAGGGCGTTGCGACGGAGGGGCCGCTGCCGCGGCGCCGACGGGGGAAGGCGGGGGCCGTGTTGCCCGAGTCCCGCCCCGCTGACGGCTGGACGACGCGGCGTAGCGAGGGGCCGCTAGGGTGGGGGCATGTGTCCCTGTTTGGAGCGGAGGAGCCCATGTCTGTCTACTTCACTCACCAGAGCGCGCTTTCCTTCTGGCGCCGCTACCGCGAGTTTCGCCACTGCCGCCCCATGGCGGTTCGCGCCGATCAATACGCAGGCATGGCGCCGAGCCTCTTGGAGATACGGGATGCCGCGCACGTGGCGCTTCCGGGCGATGATGAGCTTCACGTGTCGGTTCCCGAGGGAGCGCGCCGCGCGAAGGCGCGGGGGCTGATGCGGCACCGTTGGCACCGTGGAGGGGAGCGGGGATCGTACGTCAGGGTGCTCAAGGGGGTCTACGTGAGCTCGCCGGCGATGCTCTTCCTTGAGCTGGCGCCTGAGCTGCGCTTGGAGCACCTGGTTGAATTGGGCTATGAGCTCTGCGGCGGATTCACTTACAGCCGGGGGAGTGGCTTCTGCCCTTGCCTGCCGGCCGTCGCGCCCGCGACGTTGGAGCGCTTTGCGCGCGCCGCGGTGCGCAGCCGCGGGCGTGAGAAGGCGGTTCGCGCTGCGTCCCTCGTGCTGGCGGGGGCGGCGTCGCCGCGCGAGGCGCACGTGGCGATGCTCCTCACGCTGCCTCCCCGCCTGGGCGGCTACGGGCTGCGCCGTCCGGAGCTGAACGGAGTCGTCTTGCTCGATGAGGCGAGCCGGAGGATCCTGGGCAAGAGGAGCCTCCGCTGCGACTTGCTCTGGTCGCAGGCAAACGTCGCGCTCGAGTACGAGAGCGACCAGTTCCACGCGGGGCTGCCGGCTTACGTGGCAGATTCCAAGAGGCGTAACGTGTTGAAGCACCTGGGGATCGACGTCATCACGCTTACCAACGCCGAGATAAAGAGCGAGGCGGCCATGGACGGCTTGGCGAGCGGGCTCGCGCGGGCCCTTGGCCAGCGTGTCCGCGGATCTCAGCCGCAAGGGCAGATGGCCAAGGATCGGCTTCGGGGGCTCCTGCTGGATGCTCGCCAAAGGGCAGGCGCGGCTCATTTGCTCCGGGCTGATGGGTGAATGCCACGTTTTGAGCTTCTGATGGCACTTATCGTCAGTTTGGTACGGTCAAAACCCCTCCAGCGAGGCGCGCGTGATCGGGTTGGCCGCAAAAGCCCAGGTCGGCATCGAGCGAATTCGTCAAAGGGCCGCATTGGGAGGCCTGGAACCGTACCAAACTGACGATGAGTGCCAGTTTCGCGCGGAAAAGTGGCGGTCGGGCTCGCGGCGGCTGACGCTGAGCGACTTGAGGCGTACTGGGCGTACTGGGCGTGCTGGGTGTGACGGGCGTGACGGGCGCGCCGGGCGACGTTGAGGCGCATTGGGCGTGGTGGCGGTACGGGGACGCCGGGGTGGGCGCAGGGCGGTGCCGAGCGCGCGTGCGAAGGGGCAAGCGCTGGGTGCGGCTGGGCGGCGTCGGAGCGCGACGGGCGGCACGGGGACGGCGGAGCGGGCGCGGTGCGGTGTCGAACGCGGCTGGCAGGCACCGGGTGCGGGCAACAAAAAACGGGGGCAGCCATGGGCCGCCCCCGCCTGCGCGTGCGACTTACTTGAAGTACGCGACGCCTCCCTCGAAGAGGGGCTGCCACTTGTTGCCGGGGACGTTCTTGTAGACGGCGTCGCCGATGCGCTCGGTGTGGCCCATCTTGCCGAGCACGCGGCCGTCGGGGCTCGTGATGCCCTCGATGGCGAGCAGCGATCCGTTGGGGTTGACGGCCAGGTCCATTGACGGCGTGCCTGCGGCGTCCACGTATTGCGTGGCCACCTGCCCGCCGGCGACCAGCGCGTCCAGCACGGCCGGCGGCGCCACGAAGCGGCCCTCGCCGTGGCTGATGGCCACGGTGTGGATGTCGCCTACCTCGCAGGCGCTGAACCACGGTGACAGGTTGGACGCCACGCGGGTGCGCACGAGGCGGCTCTGGTGGCGGCCGATGCTGTTGAAGGTGAGGGTGGGGCACTCCTCGTCCATGGGGCGGATGTCGCCGAAGGGCACGAGCCCCAGCTTGACGAGCGCCTGGAAGCCGTTGCAGATGCCGAGCATCAGGCCGTCGCGGCGCTGCAGCAGGTCGCGCACGGCCTCGGTGACGGCGGGCGCGCGGAAGAACGCGGTGATGAACTTGGCCGACCCGTCGGGCTCGTCGCCGCCGGAGAAGCCGCCGGGGATCATGACGATCTGGCTCTCGCCGATGGCGCGCACGAGCGCCTCGGTGCTCTCGGCCACGGCGGCCGGCGTCAGGTTGTTCACCACCAGCGTGGAAGCCCGCGCCCCTGCGCGTTCGAAGGCGCGGGCGGAGTCGAACTCGCAGTTGTTGCCGGGGAACACGGGGATGATGACGCGCGGCTTGCCCGCCTCGCCCAGAAGCGCTGGGCCGTGGTAGGCGGCGCCGACGCCCTCGGTGTAGCTGACCTGCGGCACCGTCGGTAGCTCGGCGCGCTCGGCAGCCGGCGTGCGATAGGGGAAGACGGGCTCCATGCGCGCCTCCCAGGCCTCCTGGAGCGGCGCGAGCGCCACCTCCTGGTCGCCGGCGACCAGCGAGAACGTGGTCGTCGTCTCGCCGATGACGCCCACGGCTGCGTTCGCGCCCACCTCGGGCACGGCGGCGCCGTCGGCCAGCTCCACGAAGAAGCTGCCGTAGGCCGGCGTGAACAGCGCGTCGGCGGCGAACGTGGGCGCGAGCGCCACGCCCAGGCCGTTGCCCACGCACATCTTGAACAGCGCTTCCGCGCCGGCGCCGTAGCCCGGCGTGGACACGGCCAGCGCGTCGCCGGCGCCCACGAGCGCCTCCACGGCGTCGAGCACCGCGCGCAGCGACGTAGCATCGGGCACCAGCCCGCCCGCGCCCGCCGCGCCCTCGGCCGGCGCCGGCGCCAGGCACAGCACGCGGTGGCCGGCGCCCTTGAACTCCGGCGACGTCACGCGCGACACCGGCCCCACGGCCGTGGCGAACGACACGAGCGTCGGCGGCACGTCGAGCGCCTCGAACGAGCCGGACATCGAGTCCTTGCCGCCGATGGCGCCCACGCCCAGGTCAAGCTGCGCCATGAGAGCGCCGAGCACCGACGCCACGGGACGGCCCCAGCGGCCCGGCTCGTCGCGCAGCTTCTCGAAGTACTCCTGGAAGGTGAGGTAGGCGTCCTCGCGCCGGAAGCCCGCGGCCACCAGCTTGGACACCGACTCGACCACGGCCAGGTAGGCGCCCTGGTACTGGTTGGCGCTGCTCAGGTGCGGGTTGAAGCCCCAGGCCAGGCCCGAGCAGGTGGTGGTCTCGCCGTCCACGGGCATCTTGGCCACCATGGCCATGGCAGGCGTCAGCTGGTGCTGGCCACCGAAGGGCATGAGCACCGTGGCGGCGCCGATGGTGGCGTCGAAACGCTCGGCCAGTCCCTTGTTCGACGCCACGTTGAGGTCGGTCAGCACGGCTTCCAGGCGCTCGGCCAAAGGGTCGCCAGCGTGGCCCCAGGCGGCAGGCGCCTCCCAGGTGCCGCCAGCTGCCACGGCCACGTCCTGGGCCTTCGGGGCGCCATTGGAAGCCAGGAAGGCGCGGCTCACGTCCACGATGCGCTCCCCGTTCCAGTCCATGCGCACGCGCGGCTCCTCGGTGACCACGGCGATGGGCGTGGCCTCCAGGTTCTCCTCGTGGGCCAGCGCGATGAACGCGTCCACGTCCTGGGGAGCCAGGGCCACGGCCATGCGCTCCTGGCTCTCGGCGATGGCCAGCTCGGTGCCGTCGAGGCCCTCGTACTTCTTGGGCACGGCGTCCAGGTTGATCTGCAGGCCGTCGGCCAGCTCGCCCACGGCCACCGACACGCCGCCGGCGCCGAAGTCGTTGCAGCGCTTGATCATGCGGCAGGCGTCCCCACGGCGGAACAGGCGCTGGATCTTGCGCTCGACCGGCGCGTTGCCCTTCTGCACTTCCGCGCCGCAGGTCTCCATGGACTCGAGCGTGTGCGACTTGGACGAGCCGGTGGCCCCGCCGATGCCGTCGCGGCCCGTGCGGCCACCCAGCAGCACCACCACGTCGCCCGGCGCGGGCGTCTCGCGGCGCACATGGTCGGCTGGGGTGGCGCCCACCACGGCGCCGATCTCCATGCGCTTGGCGGCGTAGCCGGGGTGGTAGAGCTCGTTCACCTGGCCGGTGGCCAGGCCAATCTGGTTGCCGTAGGAGGAGTAGCCGGCCGCTGCGGTGGTCACGAGCTTGCGCTGCGGCAGCTTGCCGGGCAGCGTCTCGCTCACGGGTGCCAGCGGGTCAGCCGCGCCGGTGAGGCGCATGGCCTGGTAGACGTAGCTGCGGCCGGACAGAGGGTCGCGGATGGCGCCGCCCACGCAGGTGGCCGCGCCGCCGAAGGGCTCGATCTCGGTGGGGTGGTTGTGGGTCTCGTTCTTGAACAGGTAGAGCCAGTCCTGCTCCTCGCCGTCCACGTCCACCTTCACCTTCACGGTGCAGGCGTTGATCTCCTCGGACTCGTCCAGGCCGGTCATGATGCCACGGGCCTTGAGCCAGCGCGCGCCGATGGTGCCCATGTCCATGAGGCACACCGGCTTGGCGTCGCGTCCCAGCTCGTGGCGCAGCTCCAGGTAGCGCTCGAACGCGGCGCGCACGGCGTCGTCGTCGATGGTCACGTTGGTGAGCTCGGTGCCGAAGGTGGTGTGGCGGCAGTGGTCGGACCAGTAGGTGTCGATCATGCGGATCTCGGTGATGGTGGGGTCGCGCTGCTCCTCGGCGAAGTACTCCTGACAGAAGACGATGTCGGCCAGGTCCATGGCCAGGCCGCGCTCGGCGATGAAGGCGGCAAGCTCCTCGCGGCTGAGCTCGCGGAAGCCCTCGATCACCTCCACCGGGTCGGGCTGCGGATAGTCCACGGCCAGCGTGTCCACGGTGTCGAGCGACGCCTCGCGGGCCTCCACCGGGTTGATGACGTAGCGCTTGACGGCGGCCACGTCCTCGTCGGTGAGGGGGCCCTCCAGCAGGTAGACCGTGGCGGAGCGGACCGTCGGGCGCTCGCCCTGGCTGATGAGCTGGATGCACTCGCTGGCGGAATCGGCGCGCTGGTCGAACTGGCCGGGCAGGAACTCCACGGCGAACACGGTCGCGCCGTTCGCGTCGGGCAGCTCGAAGCTGGCGGTGTCGGACTGCGGCTCGCTGAACACGGTGGGCACGCAGGACTCGAACAGCTCGCGACTCGCGCCCTCCACGTCGTAGCGGTTGACCAGGCGCAGCCCCTCCAGCCGCTCGATGCCCAGGATGCCGCGCAGCTCGTCGGCCAGCTGCCGCGCCTCCACGTCGAACCCGGGCTTCTTCTCAACGTACACGCGTGAAACCATGGAACCTGCCTTCCGTCCGTTTTACCTGGGGTACATGATAAAACATGGGGCGCGGAAGCGGGGCGGGATCGCGCCGCGCAGGCGCGCTTCCGCCAGGTGGCGGGAGGGCGGCGGGCCGTAGGGGCCGCGTCCCGCCGGCACGCGAGCGAAGGCGCCGCGGGTCCCATGGCGCGCGAAAGGCGCTGCGGGCCGGTGATGCCACGCGGCGCGCACGAGGCGCGGCCCACGGCGCCTATGCCGCGCGGCGCGCGCCACGGGGGCGGCAGAGGCTAGAGGAGCTCGTCGAGAAGGGCGATGAGGCGGGGGAGGTCGAGGGGCTTGGAGACGTGGGCGGTCATGCCCGCGGCCATGGCGGCGCGGCGATCCTCCTCGAAGGCATCGGCGGTGACGGCGATGATGGGCAGCGCGCCCACGTCGTCGCGCTCAAGCGCGCGGATGGCGCGGGTGGCCTCGGTGCCGCCCAGGTGCGGCATGTGCATGTCCATGAGCAGGGCGTCGTAGGTGAACGGCTCGGCGGCGGCCACCATCTCCACGGCGGCGTCGCCGTCCTCGGCGGCGTCGACGACGAGTCCCTGCTCCTGGAGGATGGCCTGCATGATCTCGCGCGACAGGTCGTCATCGTCGGCCACGAGCACGCGCTTGCCGCGGAAGCGGGCCGGGTCGCGCCGCACCGCGCGCGACGACCAGTGCCGGGTGCTCGCGTGCTCGCTTGCGCCATCGGGCAGCCGCAGGTCAAGTTCCACTACGAACTCCGATCCCTCACCTGGGGCGCTCGTGATGGCGATGCTGCCGCCCATCATGTCCACGAGGTTCTTCGTGATGGGCATGCCCAGGCCCGTCCCCTCCACCTTGGGGACGTTGTCGGGCACCTCGCGCTCGAAGGGCTCGAAGATGCGGTCGAGGAACTCCGGGCTCATGCCGCGCCCCGTGTCCTTGACGGACAGGGCGTAGGAGCCGTAGCCGGTGGGCGCGCCCTGACGCTGCCAGCCGCGCACGGCGACGGCGCCGCCGGGCTCGGTGAACTTGATGGCGTTGCCGATGAGGTTCACGAGGATCTGGCTCAGGCGCAGCGGGTCGCCGAGCACCTCGTCGTCGTGGATGGCGGAGAAGTCGATGCTCAGGCTCAGCCCGCGCTCGGCCGCCTGGCCCTGGAACAGGTCGCGCAGCTCGTCAGCCAGGCCGCGCAGGCTCAGCGGCTCCTCGTTGATCTCCACCTTTCCGCTCTCGATGCGGCTCATGTCGAGGATGTCGTTGATGAGGTTCAGCAGGTGGCTGCTGGACGCCAGGATCTTCTCCAGACAGTCCTGCACGCGGGCCGTCTCGTCCATGTGCCCGAGCGCGATGCTCGCGAACCCGGTGATGGCGTTCATGGGCGTGCGGATGTCGTGGCTCATGTTGGCGAGGAAGGCGCTTTTGGCGTTGCTGGCGTTCTGCGCCAGGGTGAGCGCATCTTGGAGCAGGGCCTTCTGCCGCATCTGCTCACGCGTCTCGGCGCTCACGTCGCGGGCGGCCATGACCACCTCGTCGCTGCCGTCGGCCAGGCTGAGCACGCGCATCTGCATGTAGTCGGTGTCGTCCTCGAGGATGCGCCGGTAGGTGACTGAGACCTCGCCGCCCAGGGCCTTGAGCTGCTGGCGGACGTGGGGCATGAGCAGCACCGCGCGCACCCGCTCGCGGTCGGCGGGGTGCACGTAGGTGTCGATGTAGGTCTCAAGGCCCTCCTGATAGTGGCTCGACTCGGCCAGCATGTAGCGGGCGGTGTCGGGCGCCGACTTGCGGATGCGGTAGGGCTCCATCGTGTTCTGCGCGAGGTCGGCCAGGTACAGCGCGTAGTTCTCGCGGCCGAGCGAGTCGATGATGCCCATGCGCCGCGCGTTCGCCTCCTCCAGCTGCTTGCTGCGCGTGATGTCCTCCACGAACCCGAAGGCGAACATGCCGGGGCGCCCGGCGTGGGCCAGGCTGATGCGCAGCCAGCGGCCGTCGGCCAGCTGACCCTCGTAGAGAATGCTGCCGCCCGCGTCGCGGAAGTCGACCACCTGGCGGCGCACGTCGTCGACGCAGGCGGCCCCGAAGTTCTCCTCGCAGAAGGCGACGATGCTCTCATAGGTGCGGCGCAGGCTGAATCGGCCCGAGGTGGCGGCGGGTATCTGCACCAGGTGGCTGTCCATGTCGTAGAAGAGCACCCCGGCCTCGGCGTTCTCAAGCGAGGGGCGCATCGGCTCCACCCACTCGGACACGTCGTGCATGAGAAGGGCGCACATCCCGTGGTCGACGGGAAGCATCGACGTGCGGAGGAACCTGCCGTACGAGTCCGAGACCGTCTCGAACTCAAGGGTCTCGCCCAGGTAGGCGACGCGGTAAAGGCGCGGCAGCCAGGAGGTGTCGCCCTCTGGCCATACGGAGTAGGCGTCGCGACCCAGCAGGTCCTCCGGTCGCTGGTCGGTGAGCGCGCCGGCGGCGGCGTTGAGGTACTCATAGCGGAAGTCGACGGCGCTCGTGCCGGACTCGTCCAGATGGACACGGGCGATCGCGAACGCGACAGCGCTTTGGTCGAACACCTTGTGGCAAAACTCGATCATCTGCTCCATGATAGGGCTCCTTCCGGGGGGTGCGCTTGCGCGCGCCATCCGGCGATTCTCTATTCTGCGGCGCCCCTTTTCCGAGAGGGGCGCAAGGGTGCGAAGGGCGGTAGTGCGGCAGTGCGATGACGCGAGGGCGCAGGGGCGCGGGCGCGCAGACGTGCGATCCCGCGCGACGATGCCTGCGTCTGGGCGGGAGTGGGGAACGGGGCGAAGCATTCTCCCGACGGCTCCGTTGATAACAGTTTAATAACGATGCCTTGCAAAGTCTACCTTGGGAGGGTAATTGCGCGAGAAAAAATGACCTCTACGCTTGTATTTGACTTCAGACTACCTTGGTCTCGGCGAGCTTGCGCAGCACGTAGTCGTTGAGGCGGATGACGGGCCGGCGCAGCACGAGCCCGAGGAACAGCGACGGCGCGAGCAGGGCCAGCAGCTGGCCGATGCTCTGCCAGTACTGATTGCCGTAGATGCCGGCCATGGCGCTCTGGAGGGCCTCCATGGAATGGGTGAAGGGCAGCCACGGGTAGACGGCCTGGAAGAACTCGGCGGACATCTGCACGGGGAAGATGCCGCCCGACCCGGCCAGCTGGAGCACGAGCAGGATGATGGCGCACGCCTTCCCGATGTTGCCGAAGGACACGGTGAGCGTGTACACCAGGTTGGTGAACACGAGCGCGGCGGCCCACGTGGCCACGTAGTAGAGCAGCACGTGGTCGCATTGCACGCCGAGGAAGAAGACGTTGCCGGTGGCCACGATGGTGGCCTGGGCCAGGCCGAGCACGAGGAACACGCCGTAGCGCCCCAGGTAGAGCTGGCCGGGCGTGGGATGGTCGAGCTGGGCCTGGCGGCGCGGGCTCACCACCACCTGCATGAGGGCCACCATGAAGATGGCGCCGATCCAGAGCGAGAGCGACGTGTAGAACGGCGACATGGCGCTGCCGTTGTCGGCCATGGGCCACACGGCGTGGCGGTCGAGCTGGGTGGGGGCGGCCAGGAACTGGGCGATGCGCGCGGGGTCGGAGCCGATGATGGCGCGCACGGCGCCCGTGTCGCCCGAGGCCAGGGCCGCGGAGAGCGAGGTGCGCGCGGCGGCCAGGTCGTCGGCGGCGCGTCCGAGCACCTCGGCTGTGCTGGCGAGCGAGGAGGCCACCTCGTCCAAGTTGTCGCCGAGGGAGCTCGAGGTCTCCGAGAGGCTGCGCGCCGTGGCGTCCACCTGCGCGGCCAGCTCGGTCGAGGAGGAGCGCACGTGCTCGAGCGTGTCGGCTAGGGCCGCTGCCTCGTCGCGCAGGTGCGCGTCGTAGGAGGCGTGCAGATCCTCGACGGCTGAGCGCGCCTCGTCAATGCGGGCAGTTACCTCCGTGCGCGCCTTCTCGGCATCCGCGGCGCCCTGGCCGAGGGCCTCGGAGGCGTCGATGATCGACCCCTGGAGATTGGCTAGCTCGAGGATGGCCTGGTCGACGCGGGGAAGGAGCGGGCTTGCGGGGTCGGACTGCTCAAGGCTCGCGCGCAGGGCGCGGTAGGCGTCGATGACGCCCTGCACGTCGCCGCTGGCCGCGTCGAGCACGCCCTGGGCGGCCCCCGGCGCCTTCTCCAGCGCGTCGAGCGCCTCGTTCACGGCGGATGCCACGTCCTCGAAGCCGGCCTCGGCCTGGGCGAAGGCCGCGTCGGCCGCGCTGGCCGCGCCCTTCAGCGCCTCGGTCGCGTCGTTGATGCCCGTGTCTGCCTCGTCGAGCAGCGGGGTGACGGCTGCGCCCGCGCCGTCGGCGCCGCCGAGCACGTCGGCCGACGCGCGGGCCAGCGTGGACGTGGAGCCCACGAGCGCGCCGAAGGCCCGCGCCTGGGACGCCGCCCCGCTCAGCTCGTCGGCGGCCTGGGCCAGCTGCGCGTCCACCGCGCTTCCGTAGGCGGCGATGCCGTCGCCGTTCACGAAGCCGATCAGGTCGGACGTGGTGCCGAGAGCCACGTCGCCCACCGTCTTCGAGAACGTCTCGTCTATCTGCTGCTCGAGCGCGCTCGCGCCGGCGCCGGTGACGCGCGGGGCGATGGCGTTCTCCTTCTGGTTGACGTAGTAGACGATGTCGGCGTGCTCCACGTGGTCGGTGAGCACGGTGAGCAGGTCCTTGCTGAACGAGGGAGGGATGACGATGGCGGCGTAGTAGCTGCCGGCCTTGAGGCCTTCCACGGCCTCCTCCTCGCTCACGAACACCCAGTCGAACTGGTCGTTCGCGCGCAGGGCCGACGCCACCGACTCGCCTGCGTTCACCTTGACGGGGATGAGGTCGCTCTGGTAGCCCTCGTCCTCGTTGGCGACGGCCACCTTGATGCTGCCGGTGTTGTCGTAGGGATCCCAGAACCCGGCGGTGGTGAACCACGCGTAGAGCGGCGGCACGAGCACCAGGCCCACCACCACGATGGCGGCGATGGCGTTGTCCATGAGGTGCCGCAGGTCAAGCAGGAAGAGACGCGCGATGTTCCTCATGGGCGGGCCTCCTCGTCGTCGGGGCCGGCAGGCGCGGGGGCGGGCGTCGGGCCGGCGGGGGTGCCCGCCGCGACCTGGGCCGTGCCAGGGAGGGAGGCTTGGGCCGCGCGGGCCAGGTCATCGGGGCCGAGCTCGCTCAGGCGCAGGCGCGAGGCGAGGCGCGCGTTCACGTACTCGACGGCGATGAGGTAGCCGTCCACCACGATGATGCCGACCACCATGGCCGCCATCAGCACGATCTTCGTCTCCAGGTCGGCGCGCACCGCCAGCATCACGAGGAACGTCGCCACCGGCTGTGCGAAGACGAGCACCCAGCCTGCGCGGATGAGCCGCGGGTAGCTGCGGCGGAAGCGCGCGGCGCGGTCGGCCAGCTGCGCGCGGTAGCTCGCGTTCTCCAGCAGGGCGCGCATCATGGTGCGCAGGCGGAAGCGCTCACGGTGGGCGCCGTCGCCGGGATCCTCGCTGTCGAGCAGGTCGGTCCGGCCGAGCTTCTCGTCGAACAGCAGGTTGAGGTTGAAGGCGTAGCGGCCCAGCACCAGGCCGGTGAACAGGGCTATCGGCAGGAAGAGCAGCAGCCGCCCGAGGTCGGCCCAGTAGTCCAGCCCGTAGAGCCCGCCGATGGCCTCGCGCATGGCGTCGATGGAGTAGGTGAAGGGCAGCAGGGGGTTGAGCGCCTGGAAGAACGGCGGCATCATCTCGATGGGGAACATGCCCGACGACCCGGGGATCTGCATGATGAGCAGAATCACGGCGACGGCCTTCCCGATGTGCTTGAACGCGTAGGCAAGCGCGTACATGATGTTCACGTCCACGAGCACGGTCACCACGCCGGCCAGCACGAACAACGCGGGGTTATCGCATTGGATGCCCAAGACGAGGTCGCCTACGGTGACGATGAGCCCCTGCGCCAGGCCGAGCGCCATGAACAGCAGCCAGCGCCCCAGGTAGGCCTGGGTGATGGTGAGGGGCGGCAGGCCCTCCGGATCCACCCGGATGCGCACGATGGCCATGAGGATGAAGCCGGCCACCCAGAGGGCCAGGTTGGTGTAGAAGGGCGCCACGCCCGACCCGTAGTTGCGCACCGGGTAGACGTCGACGGTCTTGAGGCTGACGGGCGCGGCCATGAAGCTGCCGATGTCCTGGGCGTCGAGCCCCAGGAACTGGGCGAGCTCGTCGACGGAAGATGAGCTGCGCAGGGCCTCCAGGTCGGTGAGCATGCCGTCGAGCTGGTCCTGGACGGCGGCGAGCGAGTCGCCGGCGGCGCGGGCGGCCTCGTCAGCCTGGCCGAGGACCTGGTCGAGCGACGCGAGGGTGGCCCGTGCCCGGGAGAGCTCTGGCTGGAGGGCGGTCGTCACGCCGCGCAGGGTGCCGAGCGCCTGCGAGAGCGCGTCCAGGCTGCGGCCCACGTCGGGCAGCACGGTGTCCGTGAGGCTGCGCGAGGCGGCGTCCAGCTGGTCGGCCGCCTGACCGAGCGCCTGGTCGGCGGCGGAGGCCGCCTGATCTGCCTTAGTCGCCGCGTCGGCGAGGACGCGGGACTGCTCCTCCAGGCTGGCGACGGTCTGCTGGAGGCGCGCGTCCTCGTCGCGCAGGCGGTCAAGCGCGTCTTTGAGCTGGGGGTAGGAGGCAGCCTCAGGCTCGAGGGCCGCGATGAGCGCGTCGTTTTCCTGCAGCAGCTGGCGCGCGGTGGCTAGGGCCGTGTCCACGAGCTGCCGGCCCTGCTGGAGGCTGGCCGTGGCCTGGCCGATGGCGCCGTCGGCCGCAAGCGTCGCCTTGCCCAGGGCCGTGGCGCCCGACGCCATGCCGGCGGCCAGCTTGGTGCCGTAGGTCTGGGCGGCGGCGCGCACCTCGTCGAGCTGGCCCTGGGCCTGCGCGAGGTCGTCGGCCAGCCGAGGCAGCTCCCCCTCAAGCGTCGACAGCGTATCGCCGGCGCTGGTCACGGCCTGGCGCGCGGACGCCACCGTGGGGGCGGTGCCGTCGATGAGCGCGCGGGTCTCGCCGATGGCGGCCCGCGTGCGCGTGAGGTCGTCGGCCAGGCTGCCGGTGGCCGCGTCGGCGCGGTCCTCCACCTGCGTGCCCGCCTTCTGCGCCATCTCGACCACCGTCTGGCTCACGGTGGTGACGAAGGTGCGGTTGATCTCCTCCTCCAGCGTGGTGGCGCCCGCGTCGGTGACCTTGGGGGCCACGGCGGAGAGCTTCTCGTTGACGTAGTAGTCGATGGTCGGCTGCGTGAAGCTGCCGTCGAAGACGCTCGTGAAGTCGGCGCTGAAGTCGCGCGGGATGATGAGCGCGGCGTAGTACTCGCCGGACTCGACGCCTCGGCGGGCCTGCTCCTCGTCGGTGAACTGCCAGCCCAGCTGGTGGTTGTCGTGGAGCTTCTCCACCACCTGGTCGCCCACTTCCAGGTGGCCGGCCACGGCGCTGTCGGCGCCCTCGTCCAAGTTGGCCACGGCCACCTTGATGGACGCGGTGTTCTGGTAGGGATCCCAGTTGGCGGCTATGCAGTACCAGGCGTAGAGCGAGGGCATGAGGCACACGCCCGCCACGACGATGAGCGCTACGGGGTTGCGCAGCAGACGCCGCACGTCGCGGGTGAAGACGCGCCAGATGGCGGCTATGTTTTCCGTGAGCCTCATGCGGCGCGGCGCGCTCCTCTCGGGCCGGGTGCTGCCTTCTAGTATGGTGCGCGCGCCGGTCATGGTTGCTCCCGTCGCCCGGGCGTTGCCCGTCCGTGAAGCAGGGGGAGCCGATGCGTTAGGCGCGTGGGGTGGGCGGGGGCGGGGCGTCGGGGCGTCGCCGGGGTGCGTGGGCGGCGGGGGGGGCTGGCACGGGTGCGGGTGGCGATGAGGGGGCACTGGGACGCGGGGCCTGGGCGCGCGGCGTGAAGGGCGCGCCCCGGGGAAAGCGGCCCGCGGCTGCAAAACGAGACGGTTATGCACCCGCCCTCCCGCCGCCACGGCTCCCTCGGGCGCGTCCGGCATCCGGCGACCTGGGGCTTTGGCGGGGGCGGGGCGCCCCGGGCCGGCTCGCGGGCGCACCGGTCGGTGCATAACCGCCCCGATTTGCGGACAGGGGCGGTTTTTCGGAGGCCGGGGGCGCGGGCGCGCAAGACCCCGGAGGCGTGGGAGGCGGGGACATGGGACGCGCGGGGGCCGGAGGCGTGCGGGTGTGTGGGCTTGCGGGGCGCAGGGAACGTGCTGGCGCAGGGAGGGGTGCCCTGGCACGGTGGCGATGGGGGGCACTGGGACGCGGGGCCTGGGCGAGCGGCGTGAGGGGCGCGCCCTGGGGAAAGCGGCCCGCGGCTGCAGATTTCGGCGGTTATGCACCCGCCCTCCCGCCGCCACTGCGCCCTCGGGCGCGCCCGGCATCCGGCGACCTGGGGCTTTGGCGGGAGCGGGGCGCCCCGGGCCGGCTCGCGGGCTCCCCGGCCGGTGCACAACCGCCCCGATTTGCGGGCGGCGGCGGTTTTTCGGAGGTCGGGGAGCGGAGCGCGATGGCGTTGGGCGCCTCGGAGGCGCGCTGGACGTGCGGGGCTCGACCAGCCAGGCGTTGGGGGAGGGCACCTCGGAGGCGCGCGGGAGGGGGCTTGCCCGGCCAGGCGTCGGGGACGGGGCTCTCGTCCAGTCGCGGGCGCGGGGATGCGCTAGGCGGCGCGCTCGCGGACGGTGGGCTTGAGGTAGCCGTAGCCGGCGGCGTCCATCTCGGCGTAGGGGACGAACCGCAAGGCGGCGCCGTTGATGCAGTAGCGCAGGCCGCCCGATTCGAGCGGGCCGTCCGTGAAGACGTGGCCGAGATGGCTCTCGCCGACGCGGCTGCGAACCTCGGTGCGGGACATCCACGACTGCGAGACGTCCTCATGTTCGGTGACCACCGACGGCGCGATGGGGTGCGAGAACGCGGGCCATCCGCAGCCGGCGTCGAACTTGTCAGAGGAGGAGAACAGCGGCTCGCCGGTGACCACGTCCACGTAGATGCCGGGCTCGAACACCTCGTCGAGGGGGTGGGAGAACGGCCGCTCGGTGGCGCCGTTCTGCGTGATGGCGTACTCGAGCGGCGTGAGCATGCCGCGCAGCTGCACGCGGTTCGGGCGCGAGTAGGGGTGCGTGGCGATGGCGGCGTCCAGGTCGGCCGGATCGATCAGCGCGCCCAGCGCAGACGAGTCGCTGACGGGGGAGCCGCCGCGGGAGCGGACGGTGGCGGCGGGCGCGCCTGCGAAAGCCGCGTCGTCGCCCGGCGCGCCGGCGCCAGCCGCGGCGGCGGGCACGGGCAGGGGCGTGAGACCGGTATGGCCGGCGCCGGCCGCCGGGGCCGGCTCGGCCGGGGCCGGGGTCTCGGCCGCGGCACCGCCGCCCGCCGGGGCGCCGCAGCGCAACGGGTCGCGGTGGCCGTGGCGTCGCCGCCGGCCCTCGCCGAAGGCCGCCTCGTGCTCGGCGATGAAGGCGTCGGCATCTGCTAGGTTCACATGGCAGTAGCCGCCGGGATTGCGTTCCAGGTAGTCCTGGTGATAGCGCTCGGCTGGCCAGAACTCATGTAGCGGACCGGCCTCCACCACCACAGGCTTGGGGCAGCGTCGCTCCAGATCGTAGAGGGCGTTAGCTACGGCAGGCGCGTCGAAGGGATCGCTCCAGTAGATGCCGGTGCGGTACTGCTCGCCGCAGTCGTTGCCCTGGCGGTTGAGCGATGTGGGGTCGATGGTGCGGAAGAAGGCCTCCAGCAGCAAGGGCAGCGAGACGACCTCGGCGTTGAAGGCGACACGCACGCACTCGGCGTGACCGGTGACCCCCGCGCACACCTGCTCGTAGGTGGGATGTGGCGTGCTGCCGTTGGCGTAGCCCACCTCGGTGTCGATGACGCCAGGCAGCTTCTGCAGGTAGGCCTCGGTGCCCCAGAAGCATCCGCCGGCCAGGTATATCTCGTGCAGGTCCATGGCTCTTCCTTTGCGATCAGGGGAGACGCTTGTCTGGCGCTCCATGCTAGCAACGCGAATCGCCCGTTTCTGCTGGCCGCGTCAACCGTAACGAGAAGGATTCCTGCGCGAAAAGGAGGGCCGCGGGCGGCGGTGCGGGCGACCTGGGCAGACCTCGCTCGTTGTCCGATGGAGAGGGGGGCAGGCCGCTCGGGGAAACGGCGGGCAGGAAAATGCCCCTTTTCTGGCGAGCAATCACGACTTTGCAACATCTAGCAGGTGAAAAAGCGCTAAGGAGCCGGGGGAGGACGTCTCTTGCGCGGAAGGCACCTGGGGAAACGTGCGCGGAGTGAGGGCTGCGCGATGCGATGGTGTTGCAAAGTCGTGGTTGCTCGCCAGAAAGCGCGACTTTTCCTGCCCGGGCACGCGCGGGGGGAGGGGCTCCGCCGAGCCGATGCGCCCGCACCGATCCCCCCCCGCCGCCGTGGCACGCGGTGCCTCCGCCGGCACGCGGGGCCCAGCTGGGGCGCGGGCACGCCGGGCGCAGAACGACCGGGGGCGTGGAGGAGAGGCGGCGGTCGCGTGACGGTTCGGCGACCGTCGGCACGGCGCGCGGCGGGCAGGGCGGCGCCTGCGCACAATGGGGGAAAGACGCGAGCGCGCTTCTGCCGGCGTGCCCGCCGCAAGACGATGGCAGGCGGAAGGAGGCGCGCCATGACCTGGGCCCACGGCGCAGCGGGGCAGCGCCCGAGCGTGCTGCGCGGGGTGCTGAGCGACCTGTCGCTTCCGCAGGTGGCGGGCACGGCGCTGGCTGCGGTCACCTCCATGCTGCTATCGTCCTACATCGGTATCGCGGGGTCGATTATCGGCGTGGCCGTGGCGTCGGTGGTGTCGACGGTGTGCTCATCGCTCTACAAGAACTTCCTCGCGGCCTCGGCCGAGCGCATCCGCGAGCTGCCCCAGACAGTGCACGGTGCTCCCGCTGGCGTGGCGGAAGGCGCAGGGGCGTCTGGCCTCTCGGTGCGCGAAGGCGCGGGAGCGCCTGGCCAGGGGGTTGGGGCTGCGGCAGATCCTGCGGGTGCGGTGCCCGCGGATGTGGAGGGAACGGATCCTGCGGATGCGGCGGCTCCCCTGGCCACGGGGGCGGCGAATGCCGGGGGCGGCCAGGCCGGCTGGGCGTCGAGCGCGGGCGATCAGGCCGGCAGGTCGGACGCGCCCGAGACGGCGGCAGAACCCGCGGTCGCCGGCACGGCTCCGGGCGCCTGGGCGGACGACGGGCGCGGCGTGCTGGGCGCGATGCTGCCCCTTGGCGCGGCGGAGCGCCTGCGGGGGCGGTCGACGGCCACGCCGCACCTGGGCGACGCCGGAATGGAAGTCGACGGTGCCGTGCGGGCAGCTCGTGAGGCGCGTCTGCGCCGGTCGCGTACCCGCCGTAACGTGGCGCTCGTGGCCGCGCTGTCGGCGCTCGTCGCCGTCGCGCTGTCGGGCGGCGCCGTGTGGTTCCTCACCATGGGCCAGGGGCTGGGCGCGAAGCCGGAGCCCGTGCGCTTCTCGGCGCCGGCGAAGGAGCAGGCTGCCGACGAAAAGGCGAAGGACGACCAGAAAGACGCGGCCGCGGACAAGGCTGCTGCAGACAACAAGGCGGCGTCCTCAAGCGACGCGGGCGCTGGCGCGGACGGCAGCGGCGCGGATCAGTCCGACGCATCGGGTGACCAGGGCACCAGCGGCAACGGCTCCTCGACGGGCACCTCGACGGGCGGCGCGGACTCCAACGGCGGCTCGACGGGCGGCTCGACCGGCGGCTCGACCGGCGGCACCGACCCGGAGTCGGGCGGCTCGGGCGCCGGGTCAGACGGCGCCGGGTCGGGAGCGGGCACGGGCGGATCCGGCACGACGAGCGGCTCGGGCGGCGGCTCGGGATCCGGCGGTTCCGCAGGCGGCGGCTCGGGCGCGAGCAACTCCGCGAGTGGCGGCGACCAGGCGACTGGCGTCCAGGGCGGCTCGGCCGCGAAGGCAGCTGCGGCAGGTGCGTCCTCCTAAGCGGCGAAGGCGCACGTCGCGAGGCCGAGTGCCAGCACGGCGCCGGCCAGGGCGACGCCCAGCAGCCGGTCGAGCGCGCCGCTTCGCGCGGATGCGGCTCCCTGCGGAGCGCCCGTCCCCGCACTCGACCGGCGCCGCGGGCCCGATGCTCGACCGCCGGTCCGCCCGAGGCGCCCCGCCTGCGCGGCAGGCGCGCTCATCGTTCCTCGATCTTGGTGACGGCGGGCGCCTGGAGCGCCAGCGCCACCCCGACGATGCCGACGACGGCCAACGGCAGCAGAATCTTCGCGAGCTTGCACATGAGAACCACCTCCATGTTCGGGATCTTCGATGGTTCCATCCTACGGGGTCTCGCTTACCTCACCCTTGCGCGCACCTAACCCTTTTGTCACCTAACGCGAGGGACCGTCCCCGCGCGAAAGACCCCGCGCCTGCTGCGTACGGGGAGGGGCTGACGGCTCAGCGCAGGAGCCACTTCCAGGCGGGGAGGATATGGATGACCCCCTCGGGGGTCTCCAGGGTCTCCTCTTCGTCGAGGGTCACGATGGCGGACTCGCGGGCGTCGAAGCGCGCCATCGCTTCCCGCAGGGCGCTGGCCTCGCGCTCCCTGGTTGACTCCCGTCCCAGATCGAGGCAGACCTGTACGAGGGAGCTCGCCTCGCCCAGGATCGCGTCCCCCTCGATGAAGTCCACCTCCTTGCCAGAGGGCAGCTTGAGCATGGACACGTCGCCCAGGCGTCCCGTCTTGCGGCGTCGGCGTAGCTCCAGGTAGACCGCCGTCTCGAACGAGAAGGCGAGGCCGTCGTCGGTGGCGGGCGCGCTCGCCCAGTACAGCCCGGGGTCGGCCGCGTAGAGCTTCATGCCGCCGAGGCGGATCTTCTGGGCCGAGTAGCTGAAGTCGTACACCTGGTAGGCGAGGTCGGCTGCGCGCCCGACCTGCGGTTAGACGCGCTGTTCGACAAGATCGTACGAAAGCGCCGCGGCGGGTACTGCTTCGAGCTCAACAAGCTGTTCGAGGCGCTGCTCGTGGCGCTTGGCTATGACGCGCGGCCGTGTCTGGCTCGCTCGGCTGACGTGCCCGGCCAGCGCGACCCGATCAACCACCGGGGGCTGCTGGTGAGCGTGGAGGGCGTGCTCGCGTCGGCGGATGTCGGCTATGGCGGCCCGGCGCCGGGCGGGCCCTTGCGGCTGGAGGCGTCGGGGCCGCAGGAGGTGGGAGGCGAGTGCGTCGAGGCGGTGCGTCTCGACGAGACCTGGTGGCGCGTCGATCGCTTCCGCGTGTCGACGGGGGAGCGGCTGGGCGTGCTCGAGCTGTGCGTCGCTCGCGTGGAGGATGGGGACTTCGCCGCGCTCAACCTGGCGTGCTCGCTGCCGGGGACGGAGTTCCGCGAGCAGGACCTGGTGAACTTGCGCACGGCCGACGGTCACGTGGCGCTGACGGGGCGGCGCCTGGTCATCCGCGCGGGCGCGTCGCGGCGCTGTCTCGAGCTGGGCGAGACGGAGGTGGACGAGGTGCTGCGGCGATTCTTCGGGCTTTCCTACTAGCCAGCGTGCGTGGGCGTGGTATAGTACACCCATGCCGAAACAGCGAACATATGTGTGTATCGACCTGAAGAGCTTCTATGCCTCGGTGGAGTGTCGCGCTCGCGGCCTCGACCCGATGACCGCGAACCTGGTGGTGGCCGATCCCGAGCGTTCGGGCACCACCATCTGCTTGGCCATCACGCCGGCCATGAAGGAGCTCGGCATCCGCAACCGCTGCCGCCTGCACGAGATTCCACCGCGGGTGGAATACGTGACGGCGCTGCCGCGCATGCGCGCCTACATGAAGGCGTCAGCCGATATCTACAGCATCTACCTGCGCTATGTGTCGCCTGACGACATCCACGTCTACTCCATCGACGAGTGCTTCATCGACGCGACGCCCTATCTCAGCCTCTACGGCGTGGATGCGCGCGCGTTCGCCGTCATGCTGCGTGACGCGGTGTTCCAGGAGACGGGCATCCCCGCCACGGCAGGCATCGGCACCAACCTGTTCCTGGCGAAGGTGGCGCTTGATGTGACGGCCAAGCACGCGCCGGATTTCATCGGCTACCTGGACGAGGAGGAGTTTCGCCGGCGCATCTGGCGTCATCGCCCCATCACCGACATCTGGAACATCGGGCCTGGCATCGCCCGGCGGCTGGCGCGCTTCCGCGTGTTCGACTTGAAGGGCGTCACTGAGATGGATCCGGACGTGCTCTACGACGAGTTCGGCGCCAACGCCGAGTACCTCATCGACCACGCTTGGGGTGTCGAGCCCTGCACCATCGCCGAGATCAAGGCCTACCGACCGGGAAGCACGTCGATGATGAACGGCCAGATACTGCCGGGTGCCTACACGTTCGAGGAGGCGCGCGTGGTGCTGCGCGAGATGGTGGACGCCTCGGTGCTCGACCTGGTGGCAAAGCGCCTGGTGACGAATCACATCTCGCTCATGGTGGGCTACGGCGCCGACCGCGGGGCGCATGCCGCGGGCGATGGGAGAGGGCGCGCGGGAGCTGCAAGCGCGGCCGACGCGTGGAGCGCGGATGCAGGCGGGGGAGGCGCCGACCGTGGGGCGCAGGAGGTGTTCGTGGGCGAGCACGGCGCGCGGCCGGCGCGTGGCGGCTGGGGCCCGGCCGCGCATGCCACGCGCAAGATTCCCGAGCGGACGAGCTCCCTGCGGCGCCTGCAGGGCTACGTCGACGCGCTCTACGAGGAGATCGTGGATCCGGCCAAGCCTATTCGCCGCATCAGCTTGGGCTTCGGTAACCTCGTTGATGAGGATCTGGCCACCTACGACCTGTTCACCGACTGGGAGGCCGAGGGCCGCGAGCGCAAGATGCAGGAGGCCGTGCTGGCCGTGAAGGAGAAGTTCGGCAAGAACGCCCTGCTCAAGGGCACGAGCTTCCAGGAAAAGGCCACCGCCCGCGAACGCAACACCATGGTAGGGGGCCATCGAGGAGGCTCTGTCGCCATCGCCGAGGACCCGGATCGTCTCTGATCGCGTGCGGCCGGGAGGCCGTTGGGGTGGGCAGGCGGCGGAGCGTCTCGGCTGCTGCGGGTGGCGGGGAGCAAGTGAGGATGATGGAGGAGGGATGGCTATGACGAATGATCGCGAGCGGACGGGACCGGGCGACGAGGCCGCAACTCGTCACGCCATCGGGCGCCCGCATCCTGATCGCGCCCGTCAGTTCATGCCCTTCGCCGCTCTGCGCGGCTACTACGAGCTCGTGCACGAGCGGGAGCGTGTTCCCACGCCCCGGCGCGAGCTCACCGAGGAGGAGGCTCGCGAGCTTGACGCCGCCCTAGCCCAGGTGGCCCGCGGCTCCCTCGTCCGCGTTACCTACTACGACGGCGACGCCTACGTCACCCGCGAGGGCCTCGTCAGCCAGAAGGACGAGATCCTCCGCGACCTCTGGCTCGTCCGAACCAAGATCCCCTTCGCCGCCCTCCAGTCCCTCGAGCTCCTCAAGGCCTAGTCGCTCCCAAAGCGCCAGGCGGCCCGTCCCGCCGAGCGCAGGTGTCAGGTCGCCGGGGCGCGGGCCGCTGAGTCGCGGGTGGCTGGGCGCTGGGGTCTCGGGTAGCCGGGCCGCTGGGCCGCGTTCGCCGAGCTGCGGGGCGCCAGGCCGCTGGGTCGCTTTTGTTGGACTGCGAGCTGCCGGGCTGTAGGGGGCGTGGTCATCGGATCGCTGGGGCGTGCCCTCCGGGTTGCGGGCAGCCGGGCCGCTAGGCCGCGAGGGCGCTAGGCCGGTGACCGCCGATCGTCTCGCCGGATCGCGGGCCGTTGGGTGTTGGGCTGCCGAGCTGTGCTTGCCGGGCCGTGGGCCGATGGGTTGCGGATTGTCGGGCCGGGGGGTGGCCCGCCAGGCCACCGGGCTGCGCCCTCCGGGTCGCGGGTGGCTGGGGCGCCGAGGCGTGCTCGCCGGGCTGCGGGGTCCTGGGGCCTCGGGTCGCTGGGTTGCCCGGTCGCCGGTCGCTGGGCTGTATCCGTCGGGCTGACGGATCGAGGGGTCGTCGGGCTGCGCTCGCTGATCTGCGGAGTGTTGGGCTGCAGGGGCGGGCTGTGGCCCGCCAGGCCACCGGCCCGTGCCCTCCGGGCCGCGGGGTCGCCGGGACGCTGGGCGCAGCTGCTGGGTTGGGAGGCGTCGGATGCCGGGTCTCTGAGGCGCCGGGACGCGCCGGGCTATGGGGCGTCAGATCGCCGCGCTCGCCGAGCCGCGCTCTCCGGGTTGTTCCCCATGTCCCCATCGCCTGTTGTTTCGTCGTGCTGTGTCGCAGCGTATTGCGCTGCTTTCGCCTGTGCGCTGCTCGCGCTCTGCCGGTTGCCGCGTGCCGCGCCTGCTGTGGCTTTTCGGTCGTTGGCTCGGCGTGCTTCGTATGATCCGTCGTCTGTCGAACTGTTAAACCACCTGCTCACCGCCGGATCTGGATGGCTCCTCGACTTCGCGCGATCTCCTCGGCCCGTTTGTTTCTCGTGCCTGCGCCCTGCCTGACTGACGTCCTGCCCTTAGTCTCGCTCTCGCTTGTGCCTCGCCTTATTCTTGCTTGTCCCGTTTTTTGTCGCGCAAAATGTTTCACGTGAAACATTCGTTTTCTTTTCCAGTGATCGCGGGCGCTCAGCAACACCCCGGCCCCCCGGACTTCTCCTCACTGCTCTGTGCGGGAGGACACCTGTGCGCAGGGGGGCGTGGGTGGGGACGGGCGCTGTTTCACGTGAAACATTCGCTCCTGTGACAAGGAGAGGTTGCCAATCAATACTATGTAACGTATAGTATATGGCGATAGGAGGTATTATGGACGCTCAGATGAAGCGGGGGTTCCTGGAGGCGTGCGTGCTGGCTACGCTGCGTCGGCGGGAGTCCTACGGCTATCAGATCATCAAGGACGTGCCGGCGAGCTTGGGGCTGACTGAGTCGTCGCTGTATCCGCTGCTCAAGCGCCTGCAAGGCGGCGGCCTGATAGCGGTGCGGACGGCGGAGCACAACGGCCGCCTTCGCAAGTACTATCGCATAACCGAGTCCGGCCAGGAGCGCCTACGCGCCTTCCTAGCCGAGCAAGACGAGGTGCGCGGCCTCTATCGTTATGTGGAAGAGTCGATGGTCGCGAGTTCGCAGTCGGCCTTCGAGGATGCGCCGGCCCCTGCCGGCGTGCCCGCGATCGCGTGCCCGGGGGCGGCGCCGTCGTCGGCTGACCCGCCAGCTGGCGAGACGCCGCCGGGCGCGGTCGGCGGCGCGCCGGTGTGGGCTTGATGGCTGTGATAGGAGGTTTCTCGTGAACAAGCAGGAGTTTCTCGATCGACTGGGCACGCTGCTCTCGTGCCTGCCGGCATCGCGTGTGGCCGAATCGCAGGCATTCTACGCCGAGGCCATCGCCGACCGCATGGAGGAGGGCATGACCGAGGAGGAGGCCGTTGCCGCGATGGGTTCACCAGGAGCGGTGGCCGACGCCATCCTCGATGAGATGCCGCCGGTCCCCCGCGTGATGGCCAAGACGCGCCGGCACAGCACCGTGCTGCTCTGGGCGCTCATCATCGTGGGGTCGCCTCTATGGCTTGCGCTACTGCTGACCTTCGCCCTGGTGGCGCTGGGGGTGTACCTGTGCATCTGGATGCTCGCCGCGATGCTCTGGGCCATTGCGGCCGCCGCGGTCATGGCCCTGCCGCTTGCCCTGATCCTCGCCTTCGCCGGCTTGATGGAGGGCAACGTCCCCTTCGCCCTCGCCTACGTGGGGGAGGGGCTGCTCGCGGCGGCGCTCGGCATCGTGTGCTTCAGCGCGGCGCTCTCGTCCAGCCGCTATCTGGTGAGGCTTTCGCAGAGGTGGATGGGCAAGATGCTCTCGCCCTTCCGACGCGAGCGGTCGCAGGCGCCCTCGGATGCCGTCGGCGCGACGGCCTGAGACGTCGGCGCTGGCTGCGGGCAGTGAAGTGAAAGGAAGAGAAGATGCGACAAGTGCGCAAGACGATGCATTGCGTGGCAGCCGCCCTGGCGGTTGCGGGGTTGGTGCTAATGGCGAGTGGATTCGCGCTCTCCGGCTGTGACGTGCGCGTGTTCACGGCTTCGGTTGATCGAGGAGCCGTCATGCTTGGCGGCGTGGAGGTGGAGAATCCGGAGCAGGTGCCGCTGCTCGGCTGGATGGCGTCGATGGGGAGGGTGGAGATCAACCCGCCCGAAGCGCCGGACGCGCCCACCGCGCCCTAAGCTCGTCGGCCCTCGGATTTGAGGTGCCCAGGTCGGCGGTTGCCGGGGTCTTCGCCCTTGCTCGACCACCCGTGCCGGTTCTTAGGCTCGATCGGGCTCCGACTGCGCGATGTCCCAAGCGCGTCCAGGAAGCCGTGGAAATCCTGTGGCCGTTTCCCGCGTGCCCTATAATGTGAGCCATGACTAACATTACTGAGAACACCCCGGTGGAAGCGGTGGGGGAGGGCTCTTGCGAGCGCCTGACCACCGACGTGTCCGACTCCCTCGCTGCTCCTGCGGTGCTTGAGCGTGCCAGCTCAAACGTCGCTGCCGCGCCTGCGTCCGCCGACGCGACGGCGCCTGCCGCACCTGCGTCTGCCGTAGCGCCCGCGCCCTCTTCGCGCCGCGCCGCCGCTGATCCGCCGGCCGTCGCGCGACGGCGTGCTCGCGAAGAACGCGTCATCTCGCAGATGGTGGCGCTTTACTGCGCCGGCAACCACGATGCCGCGTCGCGCACGGAGCGCGCCTGCTGCGGCGAGCCGGTGTGCCCCGCGTGTAAGGCCGTCGACGCCTATGCCGTCCTGCGCACTGCGCGCTGTCGCCAGATGCACGCCAAGACCTCCTGCGAGAAGTGTCCCTATCATTGCTACCGCCCCCAGGAGCGCGAGCAGATTCGCCAGGTCATGCGCTATGCCGGCCCGCGTATGCTCACGAAGCACCCCATCGCGGCCATCCGCCACCTCCTCGGGAGGTAACGCCCGCTGCACCCGCTGCGTCTCAGCAGCAGGACGGTCGCGCCCATCCGGGCACGGCAGGGCAGTCGCCAGCTTCCCGTCCTCCCTAATCCCCGACCGCCGCGGCGGCGCGACTGTCCCTCGCGTCGTCGCGGCGGGGTTCCCGCAACCGTCCGTCCGCGCCGCTGCCACCTTTTCGCCGAAAAATGGCACTAATCGGCAGTTTGGTACGGTTCGCGAGGCTTTCCGAGCGGATCGCGTTTTCGCGACCTGGGGTTTTCTCGCGTCAGGACGCATCCGAGGGCGCAGCTGGCCTGAAAGGGGCCTATTGCACCGTACCAAACTGCCAAATAGTGCCATCAGACGCGCGTTTTCCGGCTTTGGCATGATTCTTGCTCGCCTGACGGCGCGCGCCATGTCGGGCGGGCAACGCCTGGCCTCGGTTTTAGCGCCAGGTACGCCGTGCGACGCGGCGCGCCCTGCCCGTTGTGGTATACCCACAAGGTCATCGTTTGCCTAAGAAGGACGCGTTATGGAAGCTGGTCAGGTAGGGAAGGCGGTCGAATCCGCCACGGGCGGTCTCCGCCATGGGCGGGAACGTGCCGATATGAAGGTCGACGCGCCGGGGTACGTCGACGAGGCTGCGCCGCTCACGCGGGAGTACCTCGACGTCATCGCTGAGCTTGGCGGGGATGAGGCCGGCCGTCGCGCGGCCTGGGAGCGCATGGCAAACGGTTCGGCGTGGTACCACGGCGAACCCGTCGCCTTCAACTACATCCCGCGCATCTACGGCCCGCATATGCGCGCATGGCTGGAGAACGTGGCGACCACCGCCTACGGCATCCTGCGCACGATCATTGAGCGTTATCAGGTTGACCCGGTCTACCGTCGGGAATTCCGCTTTGACCCGCGCGTGGAGGAACTCGTGCTCCTGCCGCGCGGCTACAGGGAGCCGCTGCCCCTGGCGCGCGTCGACCTCATGCTCGACGAGGCAACAGGCGACTTTCGCTTCTGCGAGTTCAACACCGACTCGTCGAGCGGGATGAACGAGGCGCGCGAGGCCCTGGCGGCCATCCGCGAAGGCGCGGCGTACCAGGTTATGGCCGCACGTCACGGGTTCGAGGACGATGGGGAAGCGCAGTTTGCCGGCTGGGTGCGCACGTTTGCGCGCCTCTACGCTACGAGCGATCGGACGGCAGCGGCGCCGCTCGCGACGCCACCCGCGCCCACTGCCGCCTTGTCCGCCCCTGACGCGCCCGTTGCTGAGGCCGCCGTCGGACGCGCCGGCGGGCTAGCCTCCGCGGCACGCCCGCGGGTGGCCATCGTCGCGTGCCTCGATGGCCCTGAGCCTGACGTGAGCGAGCTCGCCCTGTTCATCCCCCTGTTCGAGGCAGCCGGCTTTGACTGCTCGGTGTTCGACGTGCGCCAGCTCAGCTTCGACGGCGAGCGGCTTCGCGGCAACGTCGCGTTGGCCGGCATGGGCGATGTGGACATCGACGTCATCTGGCGCTTCTGCATCGTGGTTGATCTGCTGGAGCACTGGGATGACGTGCAGCCCCTCGTCAACGCGTTGCGCCAGCGGAAGGTAGAGATGATCGGCAGCTTCACCACGCAGATCGCCCACGATAAGCAGCTGTTCGCCGTGCTGCGGCGTCCGGCCACCCAGGCGCTGCTCACGGCGGAGGAGCGGCGCTTCGTCGAGGAGCACATCCCCTTCACGGCCTTCCTTGACGACCCGGCCCTCGACCTGGACGCCGTGCGCCGTCATCCCGAGCGCTGGGTGCTCAAGCCCACCGACTGGTACGCCAGCAAGAACGTGGTGGCTGGCGCCGAGTGCGCGACGGGAGAGTGGTCGCGCATGATCGACGAGGCGCTCGCGCAGAAGAGCGGCTCGCCGTGGATCGTGCAGGAGTTCTTCGCGCCCCAGGTCACGCCTGCCGTCCCGCTCTACGGCCGCCCAGAGGACTTCACGGCTGCGCCGCGTCCCTTCGGGAACCTGCTGGGGCTCTACGTGCACGCGGGGCGCTTCGCCGGGGTCTACCTGCGCCAAGGCCCTCACGACGTCATCGGCAGCGCGCGGGAGGGCCTGGTCACGCCCGTTCTCTGGACGCAGGGCTAGCGCCTGGCGGGACGCTCCGCCCGGAGAGCGTCCCGCCTCGGCCAGCCCGCTTGCGGCTGGACGCGGTCGGCCGCGGTTGGGCGCCACCGCCCAAGGGATCGGGGCCGAGGCCGCCCGGCAGTCGCACCCGCCCGCTCCCCCCCCCGCCGCGGCGGCGGCCCGCCGCTCGCGCACCAGTCCGCCAGCCCTACGCGCAGCCCTGCGCCCTTGCGCTGCTCGTCCGCCGTCAGGCGACGGCCCGCCGCCCAGCTGGCGTCACCCGCCCGTCCGCCGCCCCGCCGCGCACCGGGCCCTAGGCCGTCGGATCATCCTTCACGAAGGCGGACACGAAGATGCTGGCCACGCCGCACAAAAGGCCGCCGACCACCCAGGCCATCCAGAAGTAGGCCGTGTGCCACTGCGGCACGAGCAGCAGCGCCACGCCCACCATCGTGGCAGCGATCATGATGATGCCGCACAGGCCGTTCGTGAGCTGGCTCTTGCGGTGGCGGCGTTCCAGCCGCGCCCGGGCGCGCTCAATCTCCGCGTCGGAGGCGTCGGGTATGCCCAGAATCTCGCAGATCTGCGCGTCGGTGTACAAGCCGCGCAGCTGGGCGGCGCTGGCCTCGCGCAGGTACTTCCACGAGTCGCTCTCGGCCAGGGCCTGCTCGCGGGCGTTGTTGTAGTTGGTGACGTTCAGGCGCGCAAGCAGCATGCTCGTCCGCACGATGAGCCACACCGCTATCGCTATGAGGGCCATCATGAGGCCGCTCGCGATACCCTCGACGAAGTCCCCGCTCCCATCGGTGAGGCTCGCTCCCACGATGCCGACGAAGATGAGGAAGATGCCACCGACGAGGTTGATCACAAAGGAGCGCTGGGTGGCGCGGCGATCGTCGGCGGTGTAGAAGTCCTGGACGTAGGGGTGGCTGCGCTGAAACTCCACATGCTGGAACGAGGCCGTGAGAATGAGGGCGGTGCCGACGCCGATGCCGACGAATAGCGGAATGAGCGTAAGGGCCTCCAGGTTCGGATTGAAGCGCTCGGCGGCGGTGCCCACGAAGATGAGCAGCGACACGCCCAGGAGGATGGTGAAGACGCCCGTGGCGATCTTCGTGGCGAAGGCGCGCATGTGCTCGTCGTAGCCGCACACGTCCAGGGGCGGGCCGCCGGCGTTCTCGCGCATGGCGGCAGCGGCGGCCTGGGCCCGCGGGGTGGGGGAGGTGGCGGTCAGGTCACCCGTCACCAGGTCATCTAAGGTGCAGTCGAAGATCTGGCACAGCTTCAGCAGCTTGTCCATTTCGGGGTAAGCGCGCTCGGCCTCCCACTTGGTGACGGATTGGCGGCTGACGCCGAGCATCATGGCCAGCTGCTCCTGGGTCATGGCGTGGGTGGCGCGTAGGTGCTGCAGGTTGTTGCGAAAGCTCACGATGGGTCCTCTCGGTAGGGCAGGCGGTTGAATCGGCTGTCGACGCACCTCACTCTACGGTAGCCGGCGTCTCCGATCTACCAACTTACGGCATCATTTTTTCGCACCTGCAGGTTGCCAACCCCAGGTCAAAGGCGTAAAGCTACCAGATCGACACTACCAGCTCAGCAGCTCGTAGCCGTTCTCGGTCACCACAATCTGAACCTCCCACTGGGCGGTGGGCAGACCGTCGGCGGTGCGGACGGTCCAGCCGTTGGGGTCGGACATGTCGATGTCCGGCCTGCCCAGGTTGATCATGGGCTCGATGGTGAACATGAGGCCGGGCGCGAGCACGGGCCCTGTTCCCGCCTCGGTCACGAAGCTCACGAACGGGTCCTCGTGGAACTCAAGTCCGATGCCGTGGCCGCCGAACTCGCGCACCACGCTGTAGCCGTGGGCCTGGGCGTAGGCGTTCACGGCCGCGCCGATGTCGCCCAGGTGCCCCCAGGGCTTGATGGCCCTGAGGCCCTCCTCCACCGCCTCTTTGGTCACGCGCACGAGGTCGGCCTTCTCAGGTGGCACCGCGCCGATGCAGAACATGCGCGAAGAGTCGGAGAAGTAGCCGTCCAGGATGGTGGAGCAGTCGACGTTGATGATGTCGCCTTCCTTGAGCACCTCGTCCTCGCGGGGGATGCCATGGCAGACTACCTCGTCGACCGACGTGCAGACGCTCTTGGGAAATCCCTCGTAGTCGAGCGGCGCGGGAATGGCGCCATGCTCGACGGTGTAGTCGTGCACCCAGCGGTCGATGTCGGCGGTGGTGACGCCGGGGCCGATGCGCTCGGCCACGTAGTCGAGTGCGCCCACGTTGACGGCGGCGCTTCGGCGGACGCCCTCGATGTCGGCGGCAGTCTTCAGCAGGCTGCGCAGCGGCACCTCCTCGCCGGCCTCGTAAAGGGCCTGGAGGCGCTCGTCGAAGTCGTGGTGGCACTTCTTGTACTTGCGTCCGCTGCCGCACCAGCACTCGTCGTTGCGGCCGGGCTGCGGTTGTCCGTCGTACATGGTTCCTCGAATCTGCCCCGGAGGGCGTCGGTGGCGGGGTGCCCCTTCGGGGGCGTGGGGGCGATGTCGGCCGACACGGGGGCGCGGGGTCGGCGCTCTGGGGCGTCTGCCGGCGCGGGTGCGGACGTTGTCGCCTATGATCGCCTGCCATACTACCGCAACTTGGCGGATGGAACCGCGTTTCGCTGCCGTTCGGTTGCGTGGGGAACAGATGGGCGGGGTCGGGCGCGGGCGTCGTTGCCGCGGGATGAGCTGGATGGCGGCGCTTCCCTGGAAAAACGCGCTGCTTTCTGCAAATTGGAGCGGATTTGCACCCGCCATTGGCCTTGGCGGGGGCTGGGTCACGGGTAGCCGGGCGCAAACCCCCTGGTCGCCGGATCTGGATTGGGCGGCGAGCTCCCGTTTGCGCGATTTTCGGAGTGCAGAACCGTTCGAATTTGCAGAAATCAGCGTGAGAAGCCGGAAAAAGCATGGAACGGCCTCGCATGCCGCGGCCTGATGCCATGGTGCGACGCATTTGTTATAATAGCCATATAACAAATAGAACAGGTTCTCACGAAGGAGGGCATGCCATGATTCTGCGCATTGACCAGGGCTCGCAAGAGCCCCTGTACCTGCAGATACGAAACCAGCTGGTGGGCGCCATCGCGCGCGGCGAGCTGCTGCCAGGTGACCGGCTACCGGGCGTGCGGGCCCTTGCGTCGGATTTGGGCATCAACCTGCATACGGTCAACAAGGCCTATGCGGTGCTGCGTGACGAGGGCTATCTGCTCATGCGCGGCCGCAGCGGTGCCTTTGTGGCCGATGCGGCGCAGGCCGCCTCGGCTGAGCGCCGGGCCGATGCCGAGAAGCATGCGGCCGAGGCGCTGCGAGGCCTCGCGCTAGAGTGGCGCGCCCGCGGTGGAGATGCGGCGGGTTTCGTCGACCTGGCTGCGGCGTCGGCTGCCGCCGTGTTCGACGATCCGGGCGTCGCTGGGGCATCCCGCGATGTGGCTGTGCGCCTTGCGGTTGGCACCGACCTGGCTCCCGGAGCTGCAGCCGACGCGTCCGGAGCGGGCGCTGGCGCCCTTGCCGACTCAGCCGCAAGCGCCTTGGGCGCGCTTGCTGCCGGCATCCCCTCCGGCCTCGCTCCGACCGACCTCGCCGCCCCCGCCGCGGCTCGCCCCTAGGAGGCTGCCATGGAATTACTCGTTGTGCTCATTCTTGTCGGCTGCGTGCTGCTGACCGGCGGTCTGCTGGCCGTCACCCCTTGGCTCATGCCCAAGACCGAGTGCTTCGCCGTCACCGTGCCCGAGGGCGCTCGCCGCGATCCGCGCCTGGCTGGCTTCCGCCGCCGCTATGCGCTCATCGTGGGCGTGGCCACGCTTGCCTGCTCCGGGCTCCTGGCCGCCTTCGCCGCCAGCGCCGGAAGCTCGCTTGGCGAGGGGACGGCCTTCGTCGGGGTGCTCGTCGGCGCGATGCTGGTGCCGACAGTGCTGTCGTTTGGCCTTATGCTGCACTTTCGCCGACGCGTGATGGCCGTCAAGCGCGCCGAGGGATGGGCGGCGCCGCGCCCCCAGGCGGCTGCGGTGGTGGCCGAGGACGACGTGCCGCACGCCATCTCCCTCGCCTGGAACCTGCTGTACGTGCCGGTTGTCCTGGTGACGGCGACCATCGGTGTGGTGGCGTGGCCGTCTATTCCCGATCAGATCCCCCTGCACGCCGACTTCTCCGGCACCGTCAACGACTGGGCACCCAAGAGCATCGGCAGCGTGTTCTTCCCCGTGCTCGTGCAGCTGTTCATGATCGCGTGCTTCCTATTCTGCCATTGGTCGATCCTGCGCTCCAAGCGTCCGACGAGCCCTGGCGCGCCGGTGACCTCGGCCCTGGCGTACGGCTTGTTCGCGCGCGCCCAGAGCATTTACCTGTTGGCGACGGGCGTGCTCGTCACGGCGGCGTTGGGGCTTACGTTCATGCTGTCGGCCATGGGCGTCCTCTCGCTTGGCGGCGCGGGAGCCATCGTGGCGGTGGCGGTGATTCCCGTATTGCTGGGCTCGGTGGCCATCGCGCTTGTCTACGGGCAGGCCGGATCGCGACTGTTCCGCCGCATGGAGGCGGCCGGCGCCAACGCGGGTGTCCCGTCCGGCGCCGTGATGCCCGCGGACGACGACGATCACTGGAAGCTCGGCATCTTCTACGTAAACCGCGACGACGCGAGCCTGTTCCTTCCCGAGCGCTTTGGCGTGGGCTGGACGCTTAACCTGGGGCGCCCGGCGGCCTGGGCGGTCGTCGGCGGGTTCGTTGCCGCGATGGCGCTGTTCGTGGTGCTCGTGTTCATTGCGATAGGGTAGGGGAGCGACCCGGCGGCAGTTGGTTCGCAGACCGTCGGGCGCTTGCCGCGCGCCCTGGTTCGGGCGCTCTCAATCTGAGAACCCGGCGCGAAGGTGCGCCTGCGGGGTGGCGCGTCGGCGCCAAACCCCTATAATCGGTCGCTATGGCTAAGAAGTTCGACCCCGGGGTATACCGCGCCATCCTGCGCGTTCGCCAGGCCTACGCCTTTGACGTGGGCGGTTTCCTCATGCGCTTCTACTCGTACATGATGAACATCGGCACCATCACCATGATCACGCTGGCCGGCCGGTCGTTCCTCGTCGCGGGGCTGGTGTCGTCGGCCATCGCGCTGGCCACGTTCCTCATCTCGCCGCGCGTCTCCAAGCTCGTCGACGAGCGCGGGCAGCATCGCGTGGTGCCCGTGGCCGCGGCCATCACGTTGGTGGGGTGGGCTCTCATGCTGGTTACGGTGGGCACGGGCGGCCCCGACTGGGCGCTGTTCGCGGCCGCGGTGCTCATGGGCTTCGTGCCCAACCCCCAGGCGCTCGTCCGCGCGCGCTGGACCTATCTTATCCGCACGGGGCGCCTGGGCGACGCCGCGCCCGACGTGCGCACCATGTTCTCCTACGAGGGCGTGCTCGACGACATCGGCTTCATGTTCAGCCCGTCCATCTCCATCGCGCTGGCCACGGCGCTGTTCCCCACGGCGGGTCTCCTGGCTGGGGGCATCAGCTTCGCGGTGGGCGTGACGGTGCTCTCGCTCTCGCGCTCCACCGAGCCCGAGCCCGGGTGGGGCGCCGCCCCTGCCAGCGGCGCCGGCGCCGCCCGTCCCCGGAGCGTGTTTCGCACGTCGGCGGTGGTGCGCGTGCTGTTTCTGCTCATGCTGTTCCTCGGCGCGTTCTACGGCATCTTCGATACCGCCACCGTGGCCCTCGCCGAGGAGCTTGGCGATCCCAACATCGCGAGCATCATTCTCATCATCGCGTCGTTCGTGTCGATGATCATGGGATTCGTGTTCGGGATGATCTGCCTGCGTGTGCCGCAGCACCTTCAGCTGGTGGGCGCTGGCGTGCTCATCGGCTGCGCGTACGGCTCCATGGCGCTCATCGACTCGGCGCAGTCGCTGTTCGTGGTGTCCACGCTCGGCGCGCTGTTCTACGCGCCGTTTCTTATCGTGTGCAACGCCACCTGCGAGCGCGCTGTCCCCAGCGACCGTCTGACCGAGGCCATCACGTGGATGAACGCTGGGGCTACCTGCGGCATGGCGTTTGGGCCGTCGCTCGGCGGCGTCATCATCGACGAGATGGGCGCGGTGGCGTCCTTCGATCTGGGCGCCGTGCTGGCCATCGCCATCCCTGTGACGCTCGCGCTGTTCTACCGCCTGCTCAAGCGCAACGTCCGTGGCGAGGCGCCCGCGGAGGCGGCTGGCGGATCTCCCAAGGAGTAGGTGCCTGCGGGTCGGACGGAGGCGCTCGCGGCGGGTGCCGGCCTCACGCCAAGAGGCAGGTGCCCACGGGCCGGCGAAGAAGTGGGCTCTGCCCCCCCCCGGCAGCGGCGCGGCGACGGCCCCCTGGGGGCAGCGGCGCGGCGACGGCCCCGGCTGCGACGCGACGGGGGGGCGGGTCGGGTGGTAGGGGCGGCCTGCGTGCAGGGAAATCGGCGAAAAATGGACACTTGCGCCGAAATTCCGAGGTCTGCAGGGGCCTGAGGAGGCAAAATGCCCGCGCAGTCACTGTGGGAATTCTCGTGACCTGGGAAAACGCTCGGCCCGACCGCTCTGGAGCGCCCAGCGCCTCGGAATTTCGGCGCAAGTGTCCAAAAACGCGAAAAGAATGCGCGCGACCCCCCTCTATCCCCCTCCAGCGGGATCCTCGTAGACGCCAGCGGGGGCTCCGGCACGTGCTCGGGGAGCGGGCGGCTGAGGGGCCGCGCGGAGGACGCGCGCCGGCGGCTGCCGTGCGGGGGCTGCGCGGAGGACGCGCGTCGGCGGCTGTCGTGCGAGAGGGGGGCCGGCATGCGGTCGGGCGCCCCGCTTTTCCCGGCGGATCTCCCCAGGAGCAGGCGCCTGCGGGTCGGGCGGGCGCTCGCGGGGCGGGTGCTCGCCTCGCGCCAAGAAGCAGGCGCTCGCGCGCCGGGCGCGCCTCCGGCCCCGCCTGCGTTCGTTGCGAAATATGACCCTTTCGCTCAGGCGGCTGCTATAATGCCTCCCATGCCGGGCTGACGGGCTGGCTGCTTGCGCCTCTGGGGGAGCGCGCAAGACGGCGGCCGCCTAGCGCGGACACGCACCTTGTACAATGAGAGAGAGGTTGGGAAGTGAGACGGGTGACAGCATGCGTCACCGCGCTCTGCCTGGGATTCTCGCTGTTCGGCATGCCGGCCATGGCCGTTGCCGAGCCCGCGGATCCAGGGAGCACGCAGGAGACGCAGCAGACCGAAACGCAGCTAGAAACGAACAACGATGATCTTGCCGCTGGAAGCCGAGAAGACCAACTGACCCCCGCCGCCGACGCGACGCCTGATGCCGCGCCGACCGACGAGGGTGCCGACGGCGCCGAGGGAGCGGGCTCGCTCCAGGGTGCCGTCGTCGACGTGGAGCTCACGTCGTTCGTTCCGCGGGCCGCACTGGCGGCCGACCTGACTGCACAACTGAATACTGAGGACGGCGCCGTCGTGGCGGGGCCGGTCGCCTTCGGGCCGAAGGCCTCCGAGGCTGCCGTCGTGGCTGCCCTCGCCGAGGAATCGGCCCGGGCGGCTGGCGCTGACGGCGATGGCGCGCCCGCCGATCGCGTCACCGCGGCCTGCGCGCTCTACGCGTGCCTGGACGCCGTGCCGGCCGGCACGTACACGCTCGTCGTGCGCGGTGAGGGCTACGGCACCTTCACGCAGGAGGTGACCCTGGCCGATGGCGACCGCGCTGCCCTGCGCCTGGCAGACAGCCTGATGAGCGGGCTTGACGCCGACGAGGCGGGCGTGGGCCTGGCGCCCTATGGCGACTTCAACGGCAACGGCGAGGTGGGCTCGGGCGACGCGTCGCTTCTGGCCCGCGCCGTGGCCGACGCGGCGCCTCGCGCCGGCGCCGGAGCCGAGGCGCGCTTCGACCTGACGGGCGACGGCGCGGCTACGCTGGCCGACGTCCAGGCGTTTGCCGCCACCCTGGGTCATGCCCGCGAGGGCGCGGGCGCCCAGGCGGCCGTGCACCTGACCAAGGACGGCTCCCAGATGAGCCCGGCCCTCGGCGCGGGCACCATGGTCGCGGGCGACGTGCCCTTCGACAGCCTTTTCGCGCCCGACGGCGCCGTGGTGGCGCTTGCTCCGGCTGACGGCCAGCCCGTGTCCGTTGACGCACCGGTGGAGTTCTCCGTCGAGCCCCGGGGGGCTGCGCTGGCGGGCCTCACCCTGCAGGCTCCCGTCGACGCCGGCGGCGCGCCCCGCGCGGGCCTGGTGGTCGTCGAGCTCGCGGACGGCTCTGTCGAGGAGATTCCCTTCTCCGACGAGGGCATTCACGCCCTGCGCTCGAGTGGCCTGCCCGCCACCGGGTCGGTGGAGGCCGAGAACGGCCTGGTGGTCATCGACTTCGGTGCGCGCGTGGCCGTCAAGCGCATCACCATCCGCGTCACGGCAGTGGCCGACGGCGGCACGCTGGCCGAGATAGCCACCGTCGAGTTCCTCAACGGCATGGAGGATCGCATCGCGCCTCCCGACCTCAACGTTCCCGCCAACTTGGCTGCCGATGCGGCCGACAAGCGCTTCACGCTGGCGTGGGATCCGCAGGTAAACGTGACCGGCTACGAGGTGGAGGTGTCGCAGGGCGGCGTCACGGACGTCCGCGCCGCGGTGCTGCCCACCGCCGAGGTGAGCACGCTTCGCGGCGAGAAGCTGGCGAACGAGACCGACTACCAGGTGCGCGTGCGCTCCGTCAACGGCGACTGGCACAGCCCCTGGGGCGACGCCATTACCGTGACGCCGCATGCCACGAAGGCTCCCGCCGCGCCCGACGGCGTGACAGTCGAGGGCGGCTACGGCGAGATCGTGGTGCGCTGGCGTGCCGCGGAGGACGCCGCGCGCTACACCCTCTACTACAAGGCCGAGGACGAGGCTGAGTTCCACGCCGTCGAGGGCCTGACCGACACCAGCTGCACCGTGGGCGACCTGTGCCACCGCACCCGCTACCTTGTGTATCTGACGGCCAGCAACGACTGCGGCACGTCCGCCCCGTCCAACCAGTACAGCGGCGAGACCATCGACCGCACGGCCAAGGTGCCCTGGTACAACCTCATCAACCGCACGGTTCAGAGCGCCTCGCTCGACTCGCACATCATCGACGTGACCGCGGCGCCGCACGATCCCGGCAAGGTGCCGGACTTCGAGCCGCGTCACCTGGTAGACGGCGACTACGACACCTACTTCTACTCCGCCCGCCACAACGACGGCTGGGGCGAGGTGACGGTCACCTTCGACGACGCTTATGAGATGAGCAGCTTCGCGCTCACCACCTATCTGGGCAACGGCTACTGCTCGATGCACGAGATCCGCGTGACGGTGGACGACGGCGCCGGCAACCGCGCCACGTACCACTCGGGCTCAGGCCTGTCGTGGTCGGCCATCGCCAACACGCCCAACTCCGTCATGGTGAGCTTCCCCAAGGCGAAGGTGAAGACCATCTCCCTCACCTACTGCCGCGCCTACTGGGCGCCGGTTACCATTTCTGAGCTGGCGTTCTACCAGCATGACACCTTCGCGGAGGAGGTGGCGGCGCTCTGGGCGGACGACCTGCACACGGTGCTTGCCGACGGCGTGACGCCCGAGGCCATCGAGGACATCCGCGCGCGCCTGAACACGCCCGACCCGGCGTGCGGCGAGCTGCATCCGCGCTACGAGCTGCTCGTGGCCGAGCTGGACAACGCCATGGCCGTGCTCAACGCCCAGGGCCTGCGCGCGCCCGTGGCGATTGACCCGCAGGTGCGCAGCTCGGTCAATGCCAACGTGGGCGGGCTCAACGCGTGGCAGCCCCTCGGCGTGTCGGCGAAGGCCGGCGAGGAGGTGGCGGTCTACGTGGGCGGCGCTGGCGCCGCGGCCGGCTCGTCCACCCCGCTGCGCCTCATGGCCACCCAGTACCACGCCGAGTCCAGCTCGTGGAGCACGACGGCGGTGGGCACGCTCAAGACGGGCATGAACACCGTGGTCATCCCCAAGCTCACCTCGCTCGATGTGGAGAAGGGCGGCGCGCTGTACGTGGAGTACGCGGGCACCGGCGCGAGCCGCTCCTACGCGGTGCGCGTGGTGGGCGGCGTCGATATTCCCGTGCTCGACCTGCACGGCGTCACCGACGAGGCCGAGCGCCTGGCGCGCTGCGAGGCCTACGTCCGCTCGCTCGACGCGTCCGTCGCCGGCCTGGAGCAAACCCATGCCGACGCCGGGCATGACCATGCCTACGATCCGCAGAACTGCGTGGCCAACGCCACGGACGTCGTGTGCGACACCATCATGTTCTCCATCCCCGCCAGCCAGGTGCTGGCCGGCTTGGGCTCGGGCACGGTGGCTGAGCGCGCTGCCAAGGTGAATCACGCGCTGGCCGAGGCCGACGAGATGATGCACCTGTTCTACCAGCACAAGGGCCTGGGGAACCTGACCGCCGAGGAGCAGGAGGTCTACGGCACGCGCAACGGCCTGCCCACGGCACGCCAGAACATCCGCTACATGCGCATGTTCGCCGGTGCGTTCATGTACGCCGGCGGCCTGCACATCGGCGTGGAATGGGGCTCCACCGTCGAGTTCTGCTCCACCCCGGGCGTCTCCTTCGACGAGAGGGGCCGCTACCAGTCCGGCTACTACTACGGCTGGGGCGTCTCGCATGAGGTGGGCCACGAGATCAACCAGGGCGCCTACGCCATCGCCGAGGTGACGAACAACTACTACGCGCAGCTGGAGAAGGCGCAGGACACCGATGACTCCACCCGCTTCACGTACCCGACCGTCTACGAGCGCGTGACCTCCGGCATCAAGGGGATGCCGGGCGGCGCCACGGGCATCGCCGTGTACTGGCAGCTGCACCTCGCCTACGACAAGGGCTACAACTTCAAGACCTACGACACCTATACCGAGCAGTTCAACAACCTCTTCTTCGCCCGCGTGGACGCCTATGCCCGCAACCAGGCCATCGCGCCCCAGGCGAAGGAGGACGGCGTGGCGCTCACCCTGGCCGGCGCCGACAAGGACAACGCGCTCATGCGCCTGTCCTGCGCCGCTGCCGAGCGCAACCTGCTCGCCTACTTCGAGGCATGGGGCCTCGAGCCCAACGCGGGCACGCGCGCCTATGCCGAGCAGTTCCCGGCGGAGGAGCGCCCCATCCAGTACCTCTGCGACAGCGCCCGCGCCTACCAGCTGGAGGGCGGCCGCTCCACGGCGGCGAGCACCACCGTCTCCGCGTCGCTCGCGCGTGAGGAGAACTCGCCCTCCGTGGTCATCAGCCTGTCGTCTTCGGGCGGCGGGGACGGCCTGCTGGGCTACGAGATCAAGCGCAACGGCGTGCCGGTGGCCTTCGTCACGGCCGACCAGGATCGCTACGTGGACACCATCGCCACGGTGAACAACCGCGTCTTCACCTACGAGGTGTGCGGCGTGGACAAGCACCTCAAGCGCACGCGCTCGGTGACCCTCGATCCGGTGAAGGTGTCGCACGACGGCTCGCTCGACAAGACGGGCTGGACGGCCACGTCCACGCTCTACGCGGCCGACGATGCCACCGAGCCCGATCCCGACGGGACGAGCTGCGGCATGCCGGAGCCGGCTGCCGCGATGCGCGCCATCGACGGCGATGCGGCCACGGTGTTCGACGGCGCCCTGCCCGAGGGCAGCGCCGAGGAGGCCTCGGTGACGGTGAGCTTCGGCGAGGAGCTGGCGGTGTGCGCGCTCAAGTACCGTGCCGGCGCGGAGCATGCCGTCAAGGACTACCGCGTGGAGGTGAGCGCCGACGGCGTACGCTGGACCGTCGTCAAGGAAGGCTCCTTCGAGCTGGACGCCGACGGCCGCGCCACCGTGTGGTTCAACCGCGAGGGCGACGGCTGGCTCTACACCTACGACGCCGCCTACCTGCGGCTCGTGGCCGTGGGGCAACGCGAGGCCTCCGTGGCCGAGCTCGACGTGCTCGGCCCGACGGGCGATGACGTGGAGCTGCTGGCGAACGGCGTCGGCCGCCTGCGCAGCGACCTGCGCATCGAGGGCGGCGAGGTGGTGCCGGCCGGCTCGCTGGTCATCACCGGCTCCTACAAGGGCAACCCGGCTTACAACGCCCTCAAGCTCTACGACCAGGACGGCCGGCTCATCCCCGGCACGCAGGTGATCTTCGCCGACGTGCCCGAGCAGGGCGACCTGGGCGAGACGGCCGAGGGCCGCTGGCTGTACTACCTGACCCCCGACGACCTGAAGGAGACGGCCGTGCCCACGAAGGTGCGCGCCGAGCTGTACCGCGTCGACGACGCCCACAGCCTGGAGGGCGAGCGCCTGGTGGCTGACACGCTGCCGGTGGCCGTGCCCGCCGTGCTGCCGGACATCGAGATGTCGTTCGACCGCGTGGAGATGAGGGAGGCATGATGAGGACGAACGAGCGAAGGGAAGGCGCGCGCTGCGTGCGCGGCGCGGGATGCGGAGCGGCCGCGGGGCGCGCCGGGCGCGCCGGGGGCGTGAGCCGCGCCGCCCGCCTGCTGGCGGGGACGCTGCTGGCCGCGTGCCTGCTCGCGCCGGCGACGGCGTGGGGCTCGCCGGCTGACGGCGCGGCCGGCGACGGGGCGGCGACGGCGAAGGCCGCGCTGGGCGTGGCCCCGCTGGAGGCGCGGGACGGGGGCATCCCGCTCGCGCTGACCGGCATGGCGAAGGAGCGCTCGGTGCTCGTCCGGGTGTCCGTCGAGCCGGCCGAGGGCGCCGAGCTGCAGGAGGTCGGGTTCGCCTTCGACGCCGCCCTCGAGGAGCGCGCGGTGGTGGCGGAGTCCTCGTTCGAGGACGGCGTGCTGAGCATCGTCGCCTCTGCTGGCGATGACGACCTGGGCGCGGGCGAGGACGGCTCGCTGGCGCTCGGCGTCATCAAGGTGACGGCCGCGCCTGCCGGCGCGCGCGTGACGGTGACCGTCGAGCGCGTGGAGGCCGCGGACGCTCGTTACGTCGAGCGCGCGACGGCCGGCCCTGCGGCCGGCCCGGTGACCCTGGCCGTGACCGACGGCGCGGGCGGATCGGGCAGCGCCGGCGGAGACGGCGGCACCGGGAACGGCTCGGGCGTCGGCGGCGGCTCGGGTGACGGAGGCGGCTCGGGCGCCGCGGGCTCGGCTGGCTCGGGCGCCGCGGGCGAGCCGGGCGGGTCCGCGTCCGGCGACGGGCTGGTCGCGGCGGGCACGCCGCTCGCGCCCACGGGCGACGCCGCTCCGCTTGTGGCCATCGCGATGGCCGTCGTGGTGGTGATCGCCCTCGTGGTGCTCATCGTGGCCTGGCGCCGCCGCTAGCGCTTGGGAAAAGGGGGCGCGGGGAAAGACCCGCGCCCCCTTTCTGCGTTTTGGGCGGGAGCGGGGGACGGTGGCGGAGGGGCCGGCGTTTGGCGTGCGGGGCGCCCGGCGCGTGGGCGCCGGGGGGGTCTGCCGCGGGACGGCTGGGGAGCTGCCGCGGCGGGGCGTGCGGGACGTGCGTCAACCTGGCGCCTGGCGCGGGAGTGGGGGGGCTTGGAGCGCAGGGGAGCGCTTGGCGTGCGGGGCGGCTGGGGCTGCCGCGGCGGGGCGTACGGGACGTGCGTCAACCTAGCGCCTGGCGTGCGGGTACGCCTGCCCCCGGGCGGGCGCGAGGCGGCCGGGGGCTGCCTCGCGCACAGCGCTGGGTGAGGCGCGCGCCAACTCGACGCGTGGGCGCCGGGGGGTTGCCGCGGGGCGGGACAACAAGGTGACGGTTCTGCTTCCGTTTATGGGCTGATCGTGTGGGCTTGGTAAGGTTGCGCGCAGGACTACTATACTTCCTACCCTGAGACCACGAGCTACGCTGAAGCACACGAGAAGGATCCGCACCGTATCATGGCCGACGCCATCAACCACAACGAAGAGCAGCCCGCGACGGGGCGCGCGTCCTCTCCTGAGGGCGGCGTCCCGCCGGCGTCTTCGGCGGCGGACGGCAGGCCTCGCGTCCGTGCCCGCCGTCCGGAGGCGCGCCCCGACGACGCCCGCGTCGCCACGCGCCGGCTCAGGCGCGACGCCGCCCGGCCCCGTGCGGCGGAGGGCTCCCATCCCACCCGCCGCCTTCCCGACGCGCCGCAGCGTCCCCGCGGCTCCCGCGACGGCGTCTCCACGCGCCCGCCGCGCGTCGCAGCTGGCGGCTCCGCGTCGGCTCACGACGCGCGCACCGCCCGCCTCGGTGCCCCGCGCGAATCCCGCGGCCCTGCGGCACCCCCGCGGCAACCGCGGCAGAACCCCATCACGCGCCTGGTCAACCAATGGTTCGACCGCGTGATGGGCGCCATATCCGACGGCGGCCTCTCCGGCCAGGAGGAACACTACGCGGCCCATCGCACCACGCGCGACTTCATCTGGAACACCGTCGGCGTGGGCACGTGGGGCATGGTGTTCCCCCTGCTCACGATGATTGCCACCCAGCTCATGGGCGTCGAGCAGGCCGGCATGCTCTCCATGGCCTTCGTCACCGGATCGCTGCTCATGATCCTCGCCAACTTCGGCGTGCGCACCTACCAGATATCCGACGTGGAGGAGACCCACTCCTTCGCGGATTACCAGGTCAATCGATGGATCACCTGCGTCATCATGGTGCTCGTGGGCGTGGCCTACTGCTACGTGCGCGGCTACGAGACCGAGATGTTCTACATCTCGGTCGGCATCTACCTCTACCGCATGGTTGACGGCCTGGCCGATGTGTACGAAGGGCGCCTGCAGCAGGTGGACAAGCTCTACCTGGCCGGCGTCTCCCAGGCCATCCGCTCGGTGCTCGCGCTCGCGGCGTTCGCCGTCGCGCTGCTCGTCACGCGCAACATGGTGGCGGCCGCGTTCGCCATGGCCATCGCCGCCGCGGCTACGTTCGTGGTGGTCACCTACCCGCTGACCCTGCTCGAGACGCCGAAGTCCCGCAAGGCGCGCCCGACTAGCGTCGTGGCGCTGTTCAAGAACACGGCGCCCCTGTTCCTGGCGCTGTTCCTGTACGCGGTCATCGACAACATGCCCAAGTTCGTCATGGAAGGCTCGCTTTCCTACGACAACCAGCTGTACTTCAACGCGCTGTACTTCCCGGCGCAGGGCATCCTCATCACGGCGCAGCTCGTGTACAAGCCGCTGCTCGTGCGCATGGCCGAGGTGTGGCAGGATGCGCGCAAGCGGCGGCAGTTCGACCTGATCCTGCTCGGCATCCTCCTGGTGATCCTCGGCATCACCGTGGCGAACGTGGTGGTGATGGCGTGGATCGGCATCCCCGTGATGGGCTTCCTCTACGGCATCGACTTCGAGCAGTTCCGCGGCCTGCTGTTCATCATGCTGGCCGCCGGCGGCGTGACCGCGGCCATCGACTTTCTGTACCAGACCATCACCGTCATGCGGCGTCAGAAGGACGTGACCACGCTGTACCTGGTCACCTTCGGTTTCTCGCTGTTCGTGCCCATCCTGCTGGTGACGTTCACCGGGCTGCCCGGCGCTGTGCTGAGCTACCTCATCGTGATGAGCATCCTGTTCGTCCTGCTGGTGTGGGAGTACTTCCGCATCCGCTCCGACCTGGCCCGCCGCCCTCAGGAGACTGTCGGTTCGGCCGTGCCGCCTGGGGCGGCTGCGGGCACGGGCGCGGGAATGGGGGCAGCCGCCGCCGACCCTTGGGACATCGAGCCTCCGGCTCACGAGATAAAGGAGTAAGCCATGACCGATTACAACGATCCGGGCCAGCCGACCCCGCAGGGCCAGCCGGCCCCGACTTGCGCCCCGCAGCAGCCTGCCGCCGGGGCGCCGACCCCTGGCGCCGCGCAGCCCGCGGGAGCAGCCGCGCCGGTGGACGGTTCCGCGCAGCAGGCCGATTGGCAGGGCCAGGCGCCCGCCGGAGCCGCGCCGTCCGGCTGGCAGGCCCAGCCCGGCGCCGGTGGCACCATGCCGCCCCAGCCCCAGTCGCCCTACGCCGCGGCGCCCGTGCCGCCCCAGCCGCAGCCCGTCTATGCGGAGGGCTGCCTGAAGGCTGCCTGGCGCGACATCTCCTCATCGGAGGGTTGGAAGGGCCGCATGGCCCTGCTCGGCCTCATCGGGTGCGTGCCCATCCTCAACTTCATGGTGTACGGCTACAGCCTCAACTGGTCGCGCGAGGTACCCTTCGGCGCCAAGACGCCGCTGCCGCGCGAGGTGGTGAACGGGCGCAACTTCGAGTACGGCTTCTACTACTTCCTGATCGCGCTCGTCATCGGGCTGGTGGCCTCCATCGCGAGCGCCGTCGTTGGCTGGGTGCCGCTTATCGGCTGGGTGGCGGCCATCGCGATCATGCTGTTCGCGGGCATGCTCGAGACGCTGCTGAGCGTGCGCATGGCCATGATGGGCTCGCTCGGCGAGGGCTTCCAGATCGGCCATGCCTGGAGCGTGCTTAAGCGCAACTGGACGAGCCTGCTGGGCGCTGCCGTGGTTCCGAACCTGATCATGGGCGCCGTGGTGTCGATCGTCGGCTTCGTGTTCATGGCGATCGGGCTCGTCGGCTTTATGGGCCCGCTGATGGCGCTGGGCTCGGGCTACGGCTCGGCTGCGGTCGCTGCGGCCGCGGGCGGCATGGGTCTGGTGGGCATGCTGCTCATGCTCGTGTGGTGCGTGCTGTGCGCAGCCGGCTGGGCTCTGGCGACCGTCGTCTCGATGCGCGCCGTCGCGCATTGGGTGGGTCGCAACGCCCCCGAGTGGGCTGCCGACGCCTGGCGAGCCTCCCAGATGCGCTACTAGGAGGTCGCCGGCGCTACGCCCTGCGGTGCGGGAGCGCGCCCGCGAGGCGCTGCGGGCGGCGAGCGAACGCCATGAGATACGATGAAGGCGGAGTCGTCTGAGTGACGGCTCCGCTTTTTTTGTGGGCGCGTGCGCGGGGCGCGCGGAGGCCGCGCGAGGCCGCGCGAGGGCAAGGCGCGGGTGCGGTGGGCACGCGGGACGCAAGGCGCGGAGGGCGCGCGAGGGCAAGGCGCGGGTGTGGTGGGGGCGCGGCACGCAGGCACGCGAGGCGCAGGGGCGGTGGGGCTGTGGGTGCGCAGGGCGTGTGGTGGGTGCGCGGAGGACGCGGCGTGCAAGGCGCGGAGGGGCGCGCGAGGGCAAGGCGTGCGTGTGGTGGGGCTGCGGGCATGCGGGGCGCAGGGGGCAGGGGGCAGGGGAGGGTGCAAAGGTGGGGTGCGCAGATGCGGTGGAGCCGCGGGCGCGGCGGGTGCGGTGGGGCTGCGGGTGCGCGGATGCGCGGGACGTGGGCACGCAAGGCGCGGAGGGCGCGCGAGGGCAGGGCTGCTGGTGTGGTGGGCGCGGGGGGGGCGAGGACAGGGCGCGGAGGCCGCGCGAGGGCAAGGCGTGCGTGTGGTGGGTGTGCGGGGCGCGTGGGCGGCGTGGAAGCGCGGGGTGCAAGGCGCGGAGGACGCGGGGCTCAGGGGGCTCGCAGGGGCGGTGAGGCTGCGGGCATGTGACGGGGCGCGGAGGCGTGGGGCGCAGGAGGGGGCAAGGGCGGGTACGCAGATGTGGTGGGGCTGTGGGTGCGCAGGGCGTGTGGTGGGTGCGCGGGGGGCGAGGACAGGGCCGCGGGCGCGGTGGGCGCGCGAGGCCGGGGCGGGGCACGGAGGACGTGGCCCCCGAATGGCGTTTGGTGGACGGTGCTGCTAATGCGAGGGGGGTGTCGCCGGGACGGTTCCAGATTATAGAAACGAATGTTTCACGTGAAACACTCTGGAGTTTGATTACGCTCTAAATAATGGCGCCTTGCTGGGGCTGCGATCATGGGTGAGGGAGCGGCTTGGCGGCGGGGAAGCGACGAGCGCATGGGTCGCGGCGCCTCGGGACGTGGAGGACGGTGCTGGTAGCGCGGACGGAGGACGGCGCAGGTGCAGAGGGCGCGAAGTGGGGGCGGACGGCGGGACGCGCGGCGAGGTGCGGACGGCGGGATGCGGACGGCGGGGCGCATGGGGCACGGTCACGTGACGGACGGCGGGGCGCGCGGCGAGGTGCGGACGGCGGGGCACGCGGCGAGGTGCGGACGGCGGGGCACGCGGGGCGCATGGGGCTCGGAGGGCGGTGGCCCTCAAAGGACATTTGGCGTGCGATGCGGATGCGAGGCAAACGAGTGTTTCACGTGAAACACTCGCGAGTTGGATCCAAATGCAGGTGGCGGACGACGGGCATGCGGCCTTGCGGATGGGAGCAATGCGGCTGCGGGATACGGCGTGGGGGTGCGGACATGTAGGGCATGACGCTGGCGGCGCGAGTGTCGGGTGCGGGCACGGTGGGTCGACGCGAGTGTCGGGTGCGGGCACGGTGGGTCGACGCGAGTGTCGGGTACGGGCTCGGCGGGCTGGCATGGGCGTCGGGCGGTGGGCCACGATGAGGGCGGCGCGACGTGGCTCGCGGCGGGCCGCGCCGGCGACGTGGGCGGCGGGCGCGGGGGCGCGTGCGGGCGGCGCGGAAGCGTGGGGCGCAAGGCGCGGAGGGCGCGCGAGGACAGGGCCGCGGGGCAGCGCGGCGGCGGGCGCCGCGGGCACGACGGGTTCTGCGGCTGCGAGCGCGACAGATGCTGCGGCTGCGGCGAGCGGCGGGGCAGCGCGGCGACGGGCAGCGCGGTGGCGACGTGATGATGGGGCGTGGCGACTGCCGGGTGTCGGAGCCATGACGCGGTGGGGGAGGGACGCTGGGGGTGTCGGGGCGCGGCGCGGTGGAGGAGCGAGGGGGTGCTGGGGCGTGGAGGGCGCCGAGACACGAGGCAGGCTGCGAGTGGCCCTCGAGGCGCGCTGCCGACCGAGGAAACGCAAACGAGTGTTTCACGTGAAACACTCTGGCGTTCAATTCTCGTTCTAGATGACGGCGCCGAATTAGGGCTGCGGTAGCGGGCGGACGGGAGGGAGGAGCGGAGGAGGACGTCGCGCATTTCACGTCGGTGTGCAGGGGGCGGCTCTGGCATCGTGCTAGGATCGCTCCGCCTCAGCAGGCTCCCGCGCCTCGCCTTGCTGCGTCAGGCACGCTTCCGGGCGCTCGTGTCTTCGGGTCATCTGCATGGCTGCGTCGGCTGCTTGCTCCGCTCTCGCCTGTCATGTTGCGGCCGACCCTCCTCGTCGCTCATCCTGCGGTTGCGCGACGCGTCAGCCGGGGTTTCGTCCCGTCGCGACATTCCCGACTGCGCTTGGGGCGATCGCTCGATCCGCTTCGCTCATCACGATGACCCTCGCAGCTCTTGGCGGGGGCGTTCCGCATCCAATTTCGTGAGCTATCCGAGGCTTGGGGCCGGGAAATCCCGCACTTTTCCGGTTTTCCCGCGAGTTTTCGTCGACCTGGGCAAATGCATTCAGCGCGGGCCGCATACGCCGCTCTGCCCTTGGATAACCCGCGAAATTGGATGCGAAACGCCCCTCGCGCTGGCCCCTGCCGCCAGGGAGGGGCTAGGCGTGGGCGCGCTTCGGGAAGAAGGGGCACGCCGTCCGCAGGCATTCGGCATTGCGCGCCATGAAGGTGCAGGTCACTTGAGCGGGCAGCTCCATGGTCACGCCCATTGTCTCGGCGGTGTAGGCTGCGGCTTCCTGCAGGGCGATGAACGTACTGCGCTTGCAGCAGCGCGGGCCGCCCACGTCAGCCAGGCGATCGAGGATGCGGGAGGTCAAGCGCGCTGTCTGCCCCCAAGGACCGAGGGTCATCGGCGTGGCGCCGAGTACGATGGAGCAGTACATCCCCGCGCTGATGGCCGCGCCGCAGGTGCCCCAGTAGCCGCAGACGCCGCCGGGCACCGCCAGCGAGCGGCGGCGCAGCTCGACGAGCGCGGCGCTCAGATCCAGCGCGCCGCCGGCGTTGCGGTAGGCGGTCAGCAGCGCGGCGCCTGCTAGTGTGTGGTGCTCGGGCCCGTTGGGGTAGAGGGCGTCGTCGGCCATGATCTGCTGGGCTAGCGCGATGGGGTCGCGCAGGTCGCTTGTGGCGCAGGTGGCGAGCACGTGCTCGACGCCGCGGGCGCGATGGCACTGGTCGCATACGTAGTGCCCGGACTGGCAGATGGCGTGCGCCGTCTCGACGCGGCTGCACTCCTCGCAGGTGACCTCCTGCGCCGCCTCGAAGTAGCGCAGCGGCTCCCCGCATGCCAGGCATACTCCCAAGCTTCGAGTCATCCCGCCTCCTGTTCGTCAGCCAGTTTCGCCGCCATTATAGGCCACCTGGCGTCGGCGGGCCTTCCCACGCCGCCTTCCTTGGCGTCTACCCCGCCGCCGCCCGCCGCCGCCCGCTGCCAGCGAGGCCTTTCGCTGCGAGGGGCTTCTCTGCGTTCGGCGTTTCCCGCTTGCCGGCAGGTGGCGCTTTCCGCCGGGTCGCTGTGCCTCGTCCGGCTGCCTCGCTCGCTTCCCTCCTGTCGCCGACGCCGCCCCTCCTTGCCCCGGCTCCCGTCTTAGCCGGGCCGTCGCTCGGCGTCACCCTGATTGGCCGGCTCGTCACCCCGCAAGCTGCCTGGCGGCCTGTTTGCATGAGTCGACTGGCGCATGGGGCGGAGCGCGAGCGGTACCTTGCGCGGATTCCGGCGGAAAATGGCCATTTGCTTCGAAATTCCGAGGATGAATCCGAGAGACGGGCGCCTACGGAGGTCTTGCGTGTCGCTTGACGCCCAAAAGGGGGCGTTCGTTACACTCGTGCGTGCGGGAGACCTGCCCAAGGCCGCATCAGCCTCGGAATTTCGAAGCAAATGACCCAAAAACGGCGTCTCCTCTGCAAGGGGGCGCAGGCGGGGCGCACAGGTGGCGGGCGCGCTCTCAGGCCGAGGCGATTGCGGTGGCAGGCGCGGTGGGCGCGACGGGCGCGGCGGGCGCGATGGGCGCGGCGAGCGGAACTCCTGGCGCTTTGGGGCGCTCGTGGGTACAATAGAGCCAGCACTGACCCCGTCGCGGCCGCGGCCCGACGGAGGCTTGAGGAGAGGAAACCCATGGTACGTCCCTACGATGACGCCCCCGACGCCGAAAAGCGCGCGTCGGCTGCCGCCGATGCCCCTGGTGCGGAGGGCGCTTCCCCTGATGAAAAGGCCTCCGAGGCCGACCTGACGCCCGTCGCCGACGCATCTGCCGAGGATGGCGCGAAAGCGGCTGAGTCCGCGCCCGACCCCATCGCCGCCGCGGCCGCTGCTGCGCGGGCGGAGGCGGAGAAGGTGCGCGCCGCCGAGCGCGCTCGCGTCGCGGCCCCTGCCGACCAGACGGCTCCCGCCGACGCGACCGATGCCGCGGCCTTCGCTGGCCCCGATCCCGACCCGGCCGCCGATCCCGCGCCTGCCGGCCGCCCCGATCTCGCCCCCGACCCTGACGCGACCTCCGATCTCGCCCCCGACGTCTCCGACGCGTCCTCTTCTCGCACGGCCGCCGCGGACGACCTCGCCTACCGCCAGCCTGCTGCCACCGCTGTCATGCCGCCGCAGCAGGAGGAGCGCGTGCGCCCCGCCGTCCCTCGCCCCGCGCGAGCGGCGGCGTCCTATGGCACCGTCGAGCCGGCGCGCTCGCGCAAGGCTCGCGGCGGACGGCGCGGCATCGCCGTAGCGCTCGTCGTGGTGCTGCTGTTCGCGGCTGCGGCTGGCGGCGCGTACTGGTTCTTCCTCGCCGGCAAGTCCGAGCCTGCCGTCTCCCTCGACCGCGGCCAGCGCGTCACGCTCACGCTGACCCGCGCCCAGCAGGTGCTTGAGGGCCTGAGCATGGAGGCGCCCGACCTGGCCCAGTTCCGCTACGTGCCCACCGACAACCTCGTGGGCCCGAAGTTCGAGAACGTGGCCGTGGGCGATGTCGTGGAGCAGAAGGAGGGCGATAAGGTCGTCGCCACGCGCGAGGTCACCGCTGACGCGCTCTTCCGCAACAAGGGCATCCTGCTCACCGTGCCCGTGAAGCTCGCCTTCGCCTACGACGAGGCGGGCGAGACCTGGCGCGAAGGCGACCTGGAGCTGGGCGATATGACGGCCCAGCCGCTCTCGGCGCCGAATGCCACGCTCATCGTGGAGGACCTCGACGCGTTGCTGGCCGCCTACGACCCGGCTGTGGGCACGCTGTTCGCCGGCGTCGCGCCCAAGACCTCGTCGCGCCTGACCACCGAGGGAGGCGCCATCACTGTTGCCCTCGCCAAGGACGAGCAGGTGACGGAAGGGGAGAAGCAGCTGATCAAGCACCATAACTGCTCTGCGCAGATAGCCGTCACCTGGTCAGACACCGAAGGCTGGGTGGCGAAGGTCGACCGCCTCAACGACGAGGTGACCGTCGAGGATGTCACCACGGCCCAGCCTGACGGGGAAGACCAGGAGGAAGAGGGCGACCAGGGCGGCGAGGACGGGCCCGTCGGCCAGGAGGGCGGGCGCCCCGAGTACGGGCTCAAGTGCTCCACGGGCGACCTCGTGGAGTTGGGCGGCACGGTGAGCGGCACGCCCGGCGCGCTCACCTTCAAGCCCGACGGCGGTCTGCGCCTCACGCTCGACGGCAGCCAGCGCGATGTGTGGGCGATGACCCTCACGCTTGGCGAGGGCATTGACGCCAATGCGCTCGTCGGCCGCCACGTCACCGTGGTGGGTACCATCGGATCGGGCACCCTCGCCGCTGAGGAAGTGGCGATCGGGTAGGGAGGCCGTTCCTTCGAAGCGCGCTTTGCCGCAGAAGTCGAGGGCCCCGCAGCGCGGGGTCCCCGTGCGTTCGGGGGGGGGCGGCGTGTAGCGCCTGGCGCCTGCCGGGGCGACGCGGGCTCGCGTCGGGCGCCCGCGTGGCAGGGCTCCGCCCTCAAGGGCGCAAGCGTCAACTGCCCCTTTTCCCTCTCATACCAAGTGGTACAATGGCCAGGCATTGGCATGATGGTTGCGCCGGCAGGCGCAGGCGGGTCGCAAGGGGCGGCCGGTCTTGGGGGAATGCGGGTGAGAGTCCCGCGCTATACCAGTAACCGTAAACGCCGGCAGCGCTTCCCGCCTTGCGGGATCGCGGGCACGCGACGCGCCGCCGATCAGGCAAAGTCGGAATACCCAGCCATCGCAGAGAAGCCCTGGAAAGCGAGGTTCCGACTATGGTTGGACGCACTTCCGCGCCGCCGTCCGGCGCGAAACCCCTCACGAAACTGTTCATGCTGCTGATGGCGGCGGCGCTCTGCCTGGGCCTTATGCCCATCGCCCCCGCCTGGGCCGACGAGCCTGCCCCCGACGCCCCGGCGCCGCAGGCGGCCGAGCAGACCGTCACCCTCACGGTGCTGGCGGGCACGACTACCGATTACACCACTGGCGTGACCACCTACAATACCTGGGTGAACAAGAAATACGCCTTCAAGGAGGGCGCCACGGTGGAAGACCTGCTGAACGCTGCCGTGGAGGCCGGTGACCTCAAGGCCTACGATGCGCCCGAATCCTCGTATGGCGGCAAGTACGTCGGATCCATCACGTCCGCCAAGGGCATCGACCTGAAGAACTGGAACAGCGACGACTTCTCGGTGAGCCTGTACTGGTCTTACTACGAGAACGGGGCCTACGGCCAGGGCGACTGCGCTATCGATCATCGCGAGCTCAAGGCGGGCACGAACTACCAGCTGGCCTGGAACAAGTACTCGTCTGCGGACGACAATCTCACGTCAGCCGACTGGGATGCCTACTACGAGAAGCATCCGGTGGCTGGCGAGTCGGCCGACACGGTAACGCTTTCGCTTGTCGCGGGCTCCAAGTCCGATCCGGATACGTACGAGATGCTGCCCGTCATCTGGCTCAACAAGGCCTATCAGAGGGCGGACGTCCTGGCGGTTGCCAAGGAGCGCGACGCGAACGCGACGCTCGACACGATCACCTTGGAGGATCTGCTGAACACGGCGGTGAAGGCTGGCGACATCAAGTCCTACGCGGCGCCCGAGGGCAAGTACGGCAAGGCCGTCGAGTCCATCACCTCGAAAGAGGGCGTCAAGATGGCGAAGTGGGACTCGGCCGACTTCTCCGTGAGCCTGTACTGGGCCTCCTATCGAGATGGCGGCTATGGTGGCGCGACGCTCGACAAGGAGCTGCTGAAGGGCGCGAATGCCTTCCAGTTTGCCTGGACCATCTACAGCAGCGCCAACGCTCCCGCCGACGCGGCGGCGTGGGCTGCGTACTACCAGGACAACCCGCCTGCGGCGGCCGGGTCGGATGCCGTGCTCCCCGGCGGCGAGGAGCCGGTGGAGCCGCCGACCTCCGAGCATCCGGCCACGGGCGTGAGCCAGGCTGCCGTCGGCTCGCTCATGACCGGCATCGTCGCCTCCTACGCGGGCACCTCCGATCCGTGGGTCGTCATGAGCCTGGCGGCGCTTGACAGGGATGAGGGGGCCGATCTGGACGCCTTCTACGCCGAGGCCCTGGCCCAGGCCAAGGATCCGGGCTTTGATCCGACTGCCCTTCAGCGCAGCATCATCGCGCTGACCGCCGCGGGCTACGATGCGCGGGCGCTGGCCGATTCCCCCGCTGCCCGCGCGGCGGGCGATTTCGACGCCATCGCGGCCCTCGGCTCGCGCGTCTCCGGCTCCACCCTTCCCAATGCCCGCATGGCGGCCCTGTGGGCCTATGCCAGCGGTGACTACGCGGTGCCGGCTGACGCCGCGCTCTCCAAAGACGCCCTCATCGCCAGCGTGCTGGCCGACCAGCAGCCGGGCGGCGGCTTCGCCCTATCGGGCACCGAGGCCAACGCCGACATGACGGCTATGGCCATTAGCGCGCTCGCGCCCTACCGCGACAATCCCGAGGTGCGCAACGCCGTCAACCGCGCGCTCGTGGCGCTCAAGGGCATCCAGCTGCCCACCGGCGGCTTCGCCGACAACGACGGGCTGCCGAACGCCTGCTCGACGGCCTTCGCCGTCATCGCCCTGTGCGCGGCCGGCATCGACCCGGCCACGGAATGGGCGGTAGAGAGCGGTGCCACGCCGTTTTCCGCGCTGCTGGCCTACGGGCTGCAGGATAACTCCGGCTTTGCCTTCGAGGCGGGCGGCGATCGTGACGAGAACGCAACGGAGCAGGGTCTTCGCGCCCTTGTGGCTTATCGTGGCCTGAAGGCGGCTGGCGCGAACGGCGATTACAACCTCTATGCGCAGGCTCGCGAGGGCGGCGTGACCATTCCGTCTGCCGAGGGCCAGGAGCCGCCGAAGCAGGAGCAGCCCCAGCCTCAGCCTGAGGCGCCGGCGGATGGCGACAAGGCGGGCGCGGGCTCGGCCAAGGGCACGCCGCTGGCCCCCACGGGGGATGCGGCGCCGGCCGGGGCGGCTGCGGTGGTCGCGCTCGCGGCGGCGGCAGCCGGCGTGGTTGCGCTGCGGCGTCGAGAGGTCGCGTAGAAGGAGCCGAAGATGGCAGAGGATAAGAAGCCGGGGGCGGACGAGCGCGTCGTCCCCGATCGGATACGAGAGGATGCCGTGGAAGCCGGGGCGCCCGTCGTCCCGGAGCCGCGGCGGCGCGGGCGCGTGCCGCTGGTGGTGGGGTCGGTGTGCGCTGCGTGCGTGCTGGCGCTCGCCGTCGGTGGGTTTGCGCTGGGGGCAGCCTCCCAGGAGGGCGCGGCGGTCGACTTGTGGGCATCCACGACCGTGCCGGTGCGCGAGGTGAGCGAGGCGTCGTCCCTCGATGACTACCTGGCCGAGGTGGTGCCTGCTGCCGGCGAGGGCGCCGAGGAGCCCGCGGCGGAAGAGCCCGCCGCCGAGGAGCCTGCGGCCGGCGCATCCGCCGCCGAGAAGCCGGACGCGCCTTCCTCCGAGGCGCCCGCGACTCCGCCGGCAAGCGACTCGTCCTCTGCCGGATCGGGCGGCGGCCAGGCCGCCCAGCCCCCGGCATCGTCCGGCGGCGCGGGATCGAGCGGCGGGTCGTCCTCGGGGGGCACGGCGGAGACCCCCTCCGCGCCCCCGGCACCCGATCCGAAGCCCCAGACCATCACCGTCACCATCTCGGTCGATGGGTCGAAGGCCAAGCCCTCGGGCTACTCCGTGGGCCTGGGCTCCCGCTCGGTCACCCTGCCTGAGGGGGCCACGGTCTATGACGCCCTCAAGGCCACGGGGCTGGCCATCGGCGGCAGCGCGAGCTACGTCAGCTCCATCGGAGGCCTGGCCGAGTTCTCCTGCGGGGCTGGCAGCGGGTGGATGTACGGGGTCAACGGGTCGTATCCGAAGAAGGCCTGCAACGCCTACAAGCTGTCCTCAGGCGATAGCGTGCGCTGGGTGTACACCCTGGACAACGGCAATGACGTCTAGCGCCTCGCCGGACGGGGAGGCGCTAGACGGCGGCCAGGCGGCGCAGGCGGGGAAGGCTTCGGCCCGCCCTGCCTGCGCGCCGCCCTCCTCGGCGGGGAGCGCGCGATGGGCGCCGCCATCCTGCGGCGATGCGCGCCCGCCCGATGGCGCGGCGGCCCCGCGCGGCGCGGCCTGCGCGCCTGGCAGCGAGTCCCGGCCTGGCGCGGCGACCTCGCCCGATGCGCCGTGCGCGCCTGGCGGCGAGCCCTCGTACGGCGCGCCGCGCCGATTCGACCCGGCCTTCGCCGCGGCCCCGCCTGCGGGTGCGCCCGCCCTTGACGCGGTGCATCCCGCCATTCCCCTGGCGTTCTTCGCGACGGCACTCGGGCTTACCATGGGCGCCTTCCAGCCGGTTCTCATCGCGACGTCGCTGATGGGGGCGCTGGCCTGCGGCGCTCTGCTGCGAGGCGGCCGCGCCGTGGCCCGCGACCTGCGCTGGCAGCTGCCGCTTCTCGTGATCGTGACGCTCGTGAACCCGGTGTTCGCCGCCCGTGGCGCCACCGAGCTCTTCCGCGTGGGCAGCTTCGCCTTCTACGGCGAGAGCCTGGCCTACGGCGCGGCCATGGGCGGCCTGCTTCTGGCCACCATCGCCTGGTTCGCCAACGCGGCGGCGGTGCTCTCGGCTGATCGCGTGATGACGGCACTTGGCGGCCGCGCGCCGGCGCTCGCCCTCATGCTGTCCATGACCCTGCGCCTCGTGCCGCGGTTCAGCCGTCACGGGCGGGCTGTCGCGGACGCCCAGGCGGCTTGCTCGCGCGTGGCGCCGGCCGGCAAGCGGCAGGCGATCGCGGCCGCCGTGCGGCAGATGTCGGTGCTCGTGGGCTGGTCGATGGAGGACTGCCTGGAGACGGCGGACTCCATGCGCGCCCGCGGCTGGGCGTCGGGCGCCCGGCGAACCGCATACCGCCGCCAGCGCTTCCGTACCCGCGATGCCGCGTTCATGGCCGTGGTGCTGGGCCTCGGCGCGCTCTGCGTGGCAGTGGCCGTGGCGGCCGTCGGGCAGTTCCGCTTCTATCCCACCCTCACGCCGCTTGCACCGTGGTGGGGCTATGTTCCCTACGCCCTGTTCTTCTTTCTGCCCTGCGTTCTGATTGGAGGCGAGCGCTTGCGATGGATGCGCTGACCTACCGCGGATTCTCCTTCGCCTATCCCCGTCATGCGCCCGTGCTGGCCGAGGCGGACTGGTCGGTTCCGGCCGGCGCCTTCGCCGTGCTGGTGGGCGACACCGGGTCGGGCAAGACGACGCTTTTGCGCTGCGCCAAGCCCGAGCTGGCACCGACGGGCGAGCGCACGGGCGAGGTGCGGCTGTGGGGTGAGCCGCTCGCGGCGGGGGAGCGCGAGCCCCGTGTGGGCTATGTGTCCCAAGATGCGGACAACCAGATCGTCTGCGACAAGGTGTGGCACGAGCTGGCCTTCGGCCTGGAGAACCTGGGCGTGGCGCCCGATGACATGCGCCGCCGCGTGGCGGAGGTGGCTCACTTCTTCGGCATGGAGCCGTGGTTCCGCCGGAGTGCCGAGGAGCTCTCCGGAGGCCAGAAGGCGCTCGTGTGCCTGGCATCGGTGCTGGTCATGCAGCCGTCGGTGCTGCTGCTCGACGAGCCTACCGCCCAGCTGGACCCGGTGGCGCAGAAGAGCTTCCTGCACGCGCTGTTCCGCCTCAACCGCGAGCTGGGGCTCACGGTGGTGGTGGCCACGCACAGTCCCGAGACGATGGTCGACTACGCCACCATGGCTGCGCGCGTGGAGGGCGGTCGCGTGACGGACGTCCCGCTTGGCGAGTTTCGCTACGGCCGCGCTGCGGGCCTGCGCCCGGCGACGGGGGACGTGCGGGACGCGGCGGTCGCGCAGGGCGCGCGGGCCGTTGGCGGCGCTCGGGATACGTGGGACGCGGCGGTCGCACGGGGCGCGCAGGCCGCGGCGGGGCGCGAGCCGGGCGGGCCGTCCGCGGCTTTGGGCGCGCCTACCGGGCGGGCCGAGCGCGGGCTGGGCGAGGCTGCGGCTCGCGCGGCTTCGCCGGCTGTCTCCTTCTCCGACGCGTGGTTTCGCTACGACCGCGGGGCCGACTGGGTGCTGCGCGGCCTCGACCTCACGCTGGGGGAGGGGCTCATCCACGCCGTGGTGGGCGGCAACGGCTGCGGCAAGTCGACCATGCTGCGCGCGCTGGCGGGCACCCTGCGCCTCGAGCGCGGTCGTGTGGCCAACGCCCTCCGCGCTGACCAGGCGCTTCTGCCGCAGAACCCCAAGATGCTGCTCGTGTGCGACACGGTGGCCGAGGAGCTGGCCGAGTGGGCCGGCCCCGGTGGCTACGGCGCCGACGCCATCGCGCGAGTGACTGCCCGCCTGGGCCTTGAGGGCTTGGGCGACCGGCACCCCTATGACCTGTCCGGCGGCCAGCAGCAGAAGCTCGCGCTGGCGAAGCTCCTGCTCATCGAGCCGTGGCTGCTGCTGATGGACGAGCCTACCAAGGGCCTCGACGCGCCCTCGCGCCTGGAGATAGCCCGTATCCTGCGAGGCCTGCGCGACGAGGGCCGCACTCTGGTCATGGTCACCCACGACCTCGCCTTCGCCTCGCGCGTGGCCGATACGGTGACCATGCTCTTCGACGGCGAGGCCGCTTGCACCCAGCCCCCGGCCGAGTTCTGCGCGCGCAATCTGTTCTACCGCCCCCAGCCCGACGGGTTCACCGTCCTGTGGGATGCGCAGGTTGCCCAGGCGCAGGCCGCGAATGCCGTGCCGGCGGGCGGAGCGCCCCGACCTGACGAGGACATGCGCTCGGGCGCGGGGGAGGGGCGCGCATGAGGGCGCCGACGGCTTCCCGCGGCGGCGGGCCCGAGGCGCCTGACCGGCGGCTTCCCGCGGTCGCGGAGGCGCTCATCCTGGCTGCGGTGCCGGCGGCCCTCGTGGCGTGCGCCCTGCTCCAGCTCCAGCAGACGGCGCTGCTCACCTTCGCCGTGGCCGCTGGCGCCCTGGCCTTGTTCTTCGCCGACTTCGAGCGCTCGCGCCCTGCTCTGCGCCAGGTGGCGCCCACGGCGGTGCTCGGCGCCCTGGCCGCGGCTGGGCGCATCCTGTTCGCGCCGCTGCCGGACGTGAAACCGGTGAGCGCCGTGTGCATCCTGGCCGGCGCCGTGTTCGGCCGCCGCTGCGGCTTCATGGTGGGAGCGCTCGCGGCGCTCGTGTCGAACTTCTTCTTCGGCCAGGGCCCCTGGACGCCGTGGCAGATGTACGCCTGGGGCCTCGTCGGCTACCTGGCTGGCGTGCTGGCAGATGCCGGCCTGCTCGAGCGCCGCGGCGTGCTGGCGACCTACGGCTTCGCGTCCGGCCTGCTGTTCGGCCTGCTCATGAACACGTGGACGCTCGCGGGGTTCGTGCAGCCCATCACCTGGCCGGTGGCGCTCGGCGTCTACGCGGCCGCGCTTCCCTTCGACCTCGTCCACTCCGCAGCCACGGTGGGGTTCCTGCTGGTCATCTACGTGCCGTGGCGCAGGAAGCTCGTGCGCGTGAGGGAGAAGTTCGCGCTCTAGACTCCGCGGCGGGGCGTGATGGCCAGCCTCGCCTTGGGGCGCGATGCCACTCGCTCTCGCAGCCATTTTCGCCTCGCAACCCGCCCGCGCTGACCCTTACGGCCACTTTTTCGCCGCCGAATGGCACTAATCGACGGTTTGGTACGCCTCATCGCCCTCATTAACGTCCCCCGTCGCCCGTTCGGGGTGCGGGCGGTGGCGTTTTCCCAGGTCGGCTTTCGCGGCAGAGCCTCCGCGCGCCCGAAGCGCACCCACGCACCGTACCAAAACGTCGATTAGTGCCATCTGAGCACGGAAACGTGGCAGCGGCGTTGGTTGACGGGCCGGCTTGACGCCAATCCGGGCAGAGGGCGTTGGGCGGGCAGCTTGACGCCTGACCGTCGGCGAGCGCGAGGGGGGGGGCGACTCTCTGCCCGTCTAGCTAGCGGGCATGGGGATTCGCATCCCGTCTGCGCGCTGTGTTATGCTTGTATGAGAATAATTCATCGGGCAAGAAGGGAGTCGCCATGCTTTTCGTACTCACCGGTCAGGTGCAGACCGGGAAGACCCGCTGGCTCGAGGATGTTCTCGGCGAGCTGGCGGCCGAGGGAGTGCCTGCCTACGGGGTGACGGCCCCGGGGGTGTGGGTGCCCTCCGCCGGTCCCGAGGCTGATTCCAACGGCTTCGAGAAGCTCGGCATCGACCAGGTGCTCCTCCCAGGTGGCGAGCGCATCGGCTTTGCGCGGCGTCGTGACCTGGCCCAGGCGGATGGCGCCTACGACGCTGCCAGTCAGAGCGCTCGGGCTCAGCTGGCCTGGGCCATCGACGACGCGGCTCTCGCCCAGGTCAACGCTCACCTTGCCTCTCTCGAGTTCCGCGTGGGGGAGGACGCGCCGGGGCTGCTGGTCATCGACGAGCTCGGGCGCCTGGAACTGGAGCGCGACGGGGGTCTGACCGAGGCCTTGGCGCTGCTCGCCCGCGGCTCCCTGCCCTCGTGGCCTCATTCCCTCGTGGTGGCACGCGCCCGTCTGGCCGAAGTCGTCTCCGCGCGCTTTGGAAGTCTGTGGGGCGGCGCGCAGCTCATCGCCCCCAGCGACGAGGGACGCGCGACCTTGCGCGCCGCCCTCTCCTGAGACTGACGCCCCTTGCGGCCGGCGCCGCTCATCCCGCCGCCCGAGGCTGACGCCCCCCCCCCGCGGCCGGCGTTTCGTCCGGCCAGCCCCCCCCCTCCGGCCAGCGCGCCTGCCCCGCCGGCGGCTGCCCCCCCCGGCCAGCGTCCCCCTGGCTTGCGGCCGACCCCCCCCCCTTCCCGGGCAGCGCCGGCGTTCCGCCCGTGACCGACATCTCTGCCCATGACCGGCGTTCCCCTCCCGGCCAGCGTCGACGCCCCGCCCATGACCTGCGTCTCAGCGGTCGGCGTCTCTCCTCGGCCAGCGCCGCCCTGGCTTGCGGCCGGCGTCCCTCCCAGTCAGCGCCGCCCATCCCTGACCAAAATTATCCTTATTGCAAAATAATTACCAACTCGCTATTATTCATAATTGTGAATATCCACATATGAGAATAATATGGAGGAGGGGTGATGGAGAAAGACGAGCGCTTGGCCGCCTCCGCCAGCATGCGGCCTGGGGGCGATTGCGGCTGCCCGCGGGCCTCGGAGGCGGCGCGTCGCGGGCGGGCCGTCGTGGCGGGGCTTGCGGTGTTCGTGGTGGTGGCTGCCGGCGTCTCGCTCATGCTCGGCCGCTATCCCATCGATCCCCTCCAGGCCATCGCCATGCTCGTCGACCAGGTCGTCCCCCTCCCGCAGACGTGGACCGACCAGCAGGCCACCCTCTTCTTCAACGTACGGCTGCCCCGTGTGCTGCTGGGACTCATGGTGGGCTGCTGCTTGGCCGTGGCCGGCGCCGCCTATCAGGGCACCTTCCAGAACCCCCTCGTCTCGCCGGACATCCTGGGCGCCAGCCAGGGCGCGGCCTTCGGCGCAGCCCTGGCCATCCTGCTGGGCTTCAGCGTGGCGGGCGTGTCGCTCACGGCCTTCGCCATGGCGCTGCTCACCGTGTTCCTCGTGCTGCTCATCAGCGCCCGGGCCAAGGGCAACCACATGATGGTGGTGGTGCTGGCCGGCGTGATGGTGAGCTCGCTGTTCCAGGCGGGCGTCTCCTACGCCAAGCTGGTGGCCGACCCCACTGACGAGCTGGCCGACATCACCTACTGGCTCATGGGCTCGCTCACCGGCGCCAAGATGAGCGAGGTCACCACCGTGTTTCCCCTCATGCTCGTTGGCTGTGCTGTGCTCTTCGCGCTGCGCTGGCGCATCAACATCCTCACCATGGGCGACGACGAGGCCGCCACCATGGGCGTCAACGCGCGGCTCATCCGCATCGTCGTCATCGTGGCCGCCACCATCGTCACCGCCTCCAGCGTGTGTGTCACGGGCATGATCGGCTGGGTGGGCCTGGTCATCCCCCATCTGTGCCGCATGCTGGTGGGGGCTGACTACCGCCGGCTCATCCCCGCGTCCATGCTGATGGGCGCCGGGTTCCTGCTGGTGGTGGACGACGTGGCCCGCCTGGCCACCACCGCCGAGATCCCCATCGGCATCCTCACGGCCTTCGTGGGCGCGCCGTTCTTCCTGTACCTCATCACGCGGAGGAAGAAGCTATGAGCATCGAAGTGCGTGACCTGAGCTTCTCCTACGGCAGCCACGAGGTGCTGCGGGACGTGAGCTTCGACATCCCCGACGCCACGCTCGTCAACGTGCTGGGCCCTAACGGGGTGGGCAAGTCTACGCTGTTCCGCTGCATCCTGGGCCTGTGCCCCCACTACGCCGGCGAGATTCGGGTCAACGGCAAGGACCTGCGCCGCCTGTCGGTGCGGGAGAGGGCGCGCGAGGTGTCCTACATCCCGCAGTCCCACGCGCCGGTCTACGACTACGAGGTGCTCGACGTGGTGCTCATGGCCACGGGCAGCGACCTGCGCATGCTGAGCACGCCGGGGAAGGCCCAGGTCAAACGCGCCTACGATGCGCTCGAGCGCATTGGCATCGAGCGGCTGGCCCATCGCACCTACACCCAGATCTCCGGCGGCGAGCAGCAGCTGGTGCTCATCGCACGGGCACTCGCGCAGAACGCCCAGACCATCATCATGGACGAGCCCACCAGCGCGCTCGACTACGGCAACACCGTGCGCGTGCTGTCCTGCGTGCGCCAGCTCGCACGCGAGGGGCTTTCCATCGTGCAGTCCACCCACAATCCCGACCAGGCGTTTCTCTACTCGGACAAGACCCTCGTCATCAACGACGGCCGCGTCCGCGCCTTCGGCAGCCCCCACGACACCATCACCTCGGAGCTCATCAGCGACCTCTACGACGTGGACGTCGAGGTCAACTCCCTCTATGGCGACAAGGTGCGCGTCTGCGTGCCCGTACGCGAGCTTGAACAGCGAATATAGGAAAAGGAAGGGAAGGAACGCCATGTCCATCATGATGAGAAGGGGCGCGGCCGGCCTGCTGGCGCTGCTGTGCGCCCTGGCCCTGGCCGCGTGCCTGGGCCTCGGCCTGACCGGCTGCGCCCAGCAGGAGCAGAAATCTGCCGAGCCCCAGCAGGAGCAGAAGGCCGCTGAGCCCGAGACCCACGTCTTCACCGACGACCTGGGTCGCGAGGTGGAGCTGCCTCGCCAGATCGACCGCATCTGCCCCTCGGGCTTCACCGCCCAGCAGGTGCTGCTGACCATGGCTCCCGACAAGATGGTGGGCCTGGCCCAGGAGCTCAACGACGACCAGCTGAGGATCTTCGGCGAGAAGTTCAAGGACTACCCGGTGTTCGGCGCGGTGCTGGGCGCCACGGACAACCTCAACCGCGAGGCTGTGGCTGCCGAGAACCCCCAGGTCATCATCGACACCGGCGAGGCCAAGACGGGGGCCAAGGAGGATCTGGACGCCCTCCAGGAGCAGCTGGGCATCCCCGTGGTGTTCATCGAGGCCAAGCTCTCTGACTACGGCGCCGCCTACGAGCGCCTGGGCGAGATGCTCGCCATGGAGGATCGCGGCCAGGAGCTGGCCGACTACTGCCGCGCGGCCTACGAGAAGGTGGAGGGCGTCATGGCCACCATCCCCGAGGACGAGCGCGTGAACATGGCCTACCTCCTGGGTGAGAACGGCCTCAACGCCATCGCCAAGACGTCCTTCCAGGGCGCCGTCATGGACATGGTGGCCAACAACGTCGTGGTGGTTGACGACGTGTCGGGCAAGGGCAACGGCAACGAGGTCAGCCTCGAGCAGATCGCCCTGTGGAACCCGGAGCTCATCATCTTCCAGGCGGGCAGCATCTACGACACGGTGGGCGACGACCCGGCGTGGGCCGGCATCGCGGCCATCGACGACGGCAACTACTACCAGGTGCCCAACGACCCCTACTGCTGGATGAACAACCCGCCCACGGTGAACCAGCTTATGGGCATGCAGTGGCTGCCGCGCCTGCTCTACCCCGACAAGTTCGACGACACCATCGCCGACGTGACGCGCGCCTACTACCACACCATGTACCAGTACGACCTGAGCGATGCCGAGCTGGCCGACCTGCTGGCCGACGCCCAGCCGCGCTAAGTCCCGCCTATCCGCCTGACGGGCCGGCCGGCCTCCCTGTCCCTCCCGTGGGGGCGACCGCGCTCGTCGGATCTTCCCAGGGCCCCGCTTGGCGCGGGACCCTCGCGGCGCTTGGAGACGGGCGACCCGCCGGCCCCCTTCCCCGGCTGCTAGCCCTGGGCGTCGCGCCTCATCGAGAAAGGAATTCCCATGAACCTCACTGCTTCCTCTCCCTGGGCCCTCTACGACCGGCTCATCGCCGACGTGTCCGAGGACGTGCTCGTGCGCGACCTGTGCCTGGGCACCCACTGGTCCTACGTCGAGGCCGACTGCGGCATGGGCGTGGCCTTTACCACCACGCGCGGCGCCCAGCGCACCGACAAGTCCGACTGGCGCGGGCGTCCGCTGCGCGAGTTGGCCGAGCTGGCCAAGTCCTGGTGCTTCGAGGAGGCCACACTGGGCGTGGCGGCGCTCAACGCCTGGTACTCGCGCCCGGAGCTGGTGGTGCCCCTGGGTGCTCAGGTGGAGGAGCCGGTGGAGCTGCCCGACGGCTCCATCCGCCGTACGGACGCCTTCGAGATGGTGCGCCCCCAGGTGGAGGCCGCCGGTCCCCAGAGCTCGGTGGTGGTGATCGGCCACTTCCCCCACGTCGATCGCATCCAGGAGTACGCCCAGCTCACGGTGCTGGAGCGCGCATGCGGAGGTCCGCTCGACACGCCCGACCCCGCCTGCGAGTACGTGCTGCCCGAGGCGGACTTCGTCTTCATGACCGGCGTCACCCTCGTCAACAAGACGGCGCCGCGGCTACTGACGCTGGCATCGGGGGCCGGTGCCTTCACCACCATGGTGGGGCCCTCGGCCGTCATGGCGCCTGTGCTGCTGGAGTCCGGCGTGGACTTCCTGGCTGGCAGCATGGTGGCCGACCCGGAAAAGGCGGCCTTTGCCGTGAAGACCGGCGCGGGGCAGTTCTTCGGCGAGGCGCTGCAGATGGTAGCCCTGCGCCGCTAGGGCGCCGTGGCCGAGCGCGGCGCTCGCCCGCGTGGGGCGTCCGGGCATGTGGGGCGCGTGGGAGGGTCGTCCGGGCGTGGTTCCCGGCTGCGCAGGTGTCGCGTTTGGGCCGGCCCGGCCCTCGATGCCACTTTTTCGCCGTTTCGTGGCACTAATTCGCGTTTTGGTACGGTTTGGCGCCCCCGCCGGCGCCCATCGCGAGTCACTCGGGCCGCCATCGGCGACGTTTTCCCAGGTCGGCTTTGGCGGCGGGGCCAGCCTGCGCCCGAAGCGCACCCACGCACCGTACCAAAACGCGAATTAGTGCCATCAGGGCGCGAAAAGGTGGCGGTGGCTGTGCCAGGGTCCCGTTTCGCGGGGGGATGTTCGGCCCCGTGGGGGGGCGTCTTGCGAGGCGAGGCGGCCGTCTCGAGGCAGCAGATGGCGGCGGCTGCGCGATGGGGCCATCCCCGCGCAGGGCGCTCGAATAACCCGGGCGCCTCGCCTTGCGGAACGCCTCCGCGTGCGCTAGAGGCAGCAGATGGCGGCGGGGATTCCCGGGCCGCAGAGCATGCTGCCCCAACAGAGGCAGCAGCACAGATTGGTGGGGTCGAGGAAGCCCATGGAGAAGCCCTTCGACTCGCCCTGCTGCTGATAGGCCGCGGCGCGCTGGGTGAAGGAGCGCTCGGCGGCCAGGTAGTCGGCGTTGGCGGGATCCATCTGGCGGGCGCGGCGAATGTGACCCAGGGCCGCCGTCGGCTGGCCGGCGCCATGGCTGGCCAGCGCCATGAGGTAGTGCCAGCGAGCGTTGCGGCCGGAGCGCACCACCTTCTCCAGCGCCGAGAGGGCCTCCTGGTAGCGGCCGGCGTTGATGGCCTCCACGGCGAGCCGCGCCTCGGGGCCGTCGGATGCCGAGGCCTCCGGGTGGATGGTCGCCGCGGCCGCTCCGCCGAAGCCGGCTCCGCCGAAGATGTCCTCCCAGTTGATCTCCACCCACTGATAGCCGCCAGGCGCGCCGTAGGACCCGCCGGCGTTCGTCCCGGGGCCGGGTTGCTGCGGGCCTGCGCCGGGACGGCCATAGCCGGGGGAGTAGGGCGCGCCGTAGGCGGCGGCACGGCGGCGGGCGTCCTCGCGCGCGTACTTCTCCGGGTTCATGATGCGGTCGTAGGCCTCGTTGACCTTGTTCATGCGCTCGGCGGCGGTGGGATCGTCGGGGTTGAGGTCGGGGTGCGCCTCGCGGGCCTTCTTGCGGTAGGCCTTCTTCACCTCGTCGGGCGATGCGTCGCGGCTGACGCCGAGTATGTCGTAGGGATTCTCGGTCATGGGCCTTTCCTTCGGCCGGTCGGGCGGGATGGGCGCGGTGTGCGTGGACGCCTGGCGGCAGGCGGGATGCGGGCGTCGCGCGGAGCGCGGACCGACGCTTCCCGTGCCTCGGTGCCCGGCGCGCTAGCGCTTGGCTTCCATGGTATCCTGCTCGGTCGTGCTCGGGTACGTTCTGTTGAACTGCTGCCACACGCCTGCGTACAGCACGCTGCGCATGAGATGCAGATCCTGTTCCAAGGGTAGCCGTTCGAAGGTGTCTGCGGCGTTGCCGATGAGAACTGCAAGCAAAGTCCGCATATCCTGCGGGTTCGACTCCAGGCGGACAAAGGGGTTGTAGCTGCCGGAGCGCTCGTCGTCGGCGTAGTCGACGGCGGCGTCCATGAGGTAGACGAACTGCCCCAGCTGGCGCCCGAACCTCTCCATCTGGTCTGCCCAGATGCCCTGGTCGTGGGCGAAGAGCCGTCCGAGCAGCGCGCCGAATTCGATGGCGGCGGCATCGGGGGAGGGGTCGGAGTCGGCCTCGATGGCGCCGATGGCGGCGAGCGACCGCTCGATGGCGCCGCACTGCTCGGGGATGCGCTCGTGCGCCTTCGCGTAGGAGCCGGCCAGCAGGCGCTCAGCGGCCTTCGCGCGCAGGGCGCGGTCGTCGTGCCAGTCGTCGAGGCACTTGTGGTAGGCCAACGCGACGGTCAGGTCGGCGGCGTAGTCGGCGAAGCGCGATCGCGCATAGCTCCGCACGCGTGTGGGATGGGCGGGGCAGCGCAGCGCGCCCTCTTTCTCGGGCGGCTCGTGGAGCGCGTTGCACAGCATGAGGTAGAAGGTGAGGTCGTAGGTAAGCGTCAAGCGGCTGACCTGGCCGTACCGGTCGCGCAGCGTGCGGCACAGCCCGCAGTACAGCGCCTGGTAGCGTGCCTTCTCCTCATCGGATACGGTGCCCAAACTGGCGACGACGAAGCCGAACACGAAGCCCCCTAGGACTTTACCGTGGTCTGCGCATGGCACTTCGGGCAGGTCACGCGCAGCGTTCCCTTGCCGCGCGGCACGCTGAGGGACTGACCGCACTGGGGGCACTTAAGGTACTTGACGTCCTTGCGTCCGGCCCAGCGTCCGCGCAGGCGCGCGAGGGCCGCCCGGGGCTTGCGAAGCCAGCTCTCGAAGCGCGCGTTCTCCGTCGCGCGGGCGCCGATATTGCGCGAGTAGCAGCGAAACAGCGAGTAGGCCAGAAACGCGAGCGACAGCAGGGAGAGCAGCAGGCTCCCGAAGAAGAAGTCCAGCACCGTGAGGATGATGCCCGCGCCCAGCGCGTATTGGGCCAGCGCGTCCATGCCGTTGCGTCCCGCCATGAAGGCGTAGAGCCCGCGTCGAAGGTTGTCCGAGAATCTGCCCATGCCTGTCCCTCCTGTCTCCGTGGGGCGTTTGGGTGGCGCTCGGGTGCCCGGCGCTCGTCGGTGTTTGCCCGAGCGCTCGGGTTTGGCTGATCAATATACTTTAGTTTCTAAACTATTTAGAAACTGCCACACAAAGTGCATACGTCGCTCAAGATAGCGCTCATTGTGACAGAACGGCAGAAGAAGGATGAGATTGCGGCAATACCGTTAGAGAACGCGGGGAGGGTTTTCTGCTGGAGACCGCCATGCGCGCGGCAGCCCCAGACCGGCGCGTCCTCGGTGGCGGGGGCTTCTGTCGCATGCGCTCCCGGCATGCGTGCACGTTCCAGGCCGCAAAGTGGCCAAAAAGTGCGACCTGACGACATTTGAAGCCCGAAGACGGCCCTCTTGGGGCCGTTTTCTCGTTATCTGGAGGAAATGTCGCGAACGCGACCTGGGGATATGCGGGAGCGCAGCCAGGATCGCGGCGGCCCGCTGTCGTCAGGTCGCACTTTTTGGCCACTTTGCGGCGCGCTGCCGCACGCGGGGCGTGATGCCGTCGCTGTCCGCGCCCCGCATCCGCCGCAGCCCGCGCCCGCCGCAGCCGCCGCAGCCGCCGCAGCCCGCACTCGCCCGACGCCGTCCGCCGCGCCCCGCATCCGCCGCAGCCCGTATCCGCCATGCCCGCCGCACCCGCGCGCTCGCCCGACGCCGTCCCTCTCCGCATTCACGCCCGCGCCCGCCACAGCCGCGCGCCCGCCCGACGCCATCCGTCTGCGCCCGCGCGGACGGGGGCTATATCCTCATAGCGGCGAAGAAAGCCTCGCGGACGGCGTCGTTGATGAGGCGGGGGCGCTTGCAGTCGCCGATGACGTAGGTCTCGGGCACGGCGGCGCGCAAGGCGTCCACCTCGGCGACGGCCGGGCGCAGGCCGAGCGAGAGCACCACGGTGTCGCAGGCCAGGAGCTCCTCGACGCCGTCGGCGCGCCGCACCACGGCGCCTTCGGGCGTGCAGGCTGCCAACGTCGCGCCCTCGACGAACCGCACCCCGGCGTCGTCGCAGTACATATAGGCCTTGAACAGGTTCATCCCCTGCTCGGCCAAGAGCGCCTCGCGCGTCCGGCGCACCACCACGGTCACGTCGCGCCCGCGCCGCGCCAGGTCGAGCGCCGTCTCGGCCCCGGTGAGGCCGGCGCCCACCACCACGACGCGCTCGCCGGCCAGCGACGGGTCGGCGTCCACCGCCACGGCCTGCACGACGTTCGGCAGGTCGACCCCGGGCACGTCGGGCGTGACCGGCGCGGCGCCCAGGGCGATGACGGCGGCGTCGAAGCCCTCACCTGCCAGGAGCGCGGGGGTCGCCTCCACGCCCAGCCGCACCGCGATGCGCGGGTCGGCCGCCACCGCGCGCCGCGACCAGTCGGCATAGGCGCGCACGTCGGCCTTCAGGCTGTTCTCGCCCGCGGCGGCCAGGTTGCCGCCCAGCGCGTCGCCCCGCTCGAAGATGACCGGCCGGTGCCCGCGTCGCGCGAGCCACCGCGCCGCCTCCATGCCGCCGGCGCCGCCGCCCACGACGGCCACGTGCTTGGGCCGGGCCGCCGGCTCCACGGCGGGGAAGTCCAGCTCGCGCCCGATGAGCGGGTTCACCGCGCAGCGGGTGGGCTTGGGCTTGATGCCCGGGCCGCCGCCCGTGCAGCTGTTGCAGCGCAGGCAGGGGCGTATCTCGTCGGCGCGGCCCTCCCGCGCCTTGACGGCGCATTCCGGGTCGGCGATGAAGCTGCGGATCATCGCCACCACGTCGCAGTCGCCCGCGGCCAGGGCCTCCTCGGCCAGCGGCATCGTGTAGGAGCCCACCGAGGTCACCGGCACCGACACGCGCCGCTTGATGTGGGCGGCCAGCGCGCGGTTGGTGGCGCGCGGCATGTAGGCGCCCTGGATCATGTAGTCGCCGGCGCGCATGTCGTAGAGGTTGCCCGCGCTCACGTGCAGCAGGTCGACGGCGTCCTGCATCCGCACGGCGAACTCGGTCATCTCCCCAAGCGGCACGTTGCGCTCGGCGTCCAGGCGCTCGTCGCCGCTCATCCGCAGCTCAAGCGCCATGTTCCGCCCGATCTCCTCGCGCACGGCGGCCACCACCTCGCGGGCGAAGCGGCAGCGGTCGTCCAGGCTGTTGCAGCCGTAGCGGTCGGTGCGCTTGTTGAAGAAGGGGCTGAAGAACTGGTCGATCACGTGCCCGTGGCCGGCGTGCACCATCACCATGTCGAAGCCGGCCTGGCGCGCGTGGCGGGCGGCGGTGGCGAAGGCGTCCACGATGGCGTGCAGCTCGGCCTCGGTGTAGTCGGCCGGCAGGCGCTCCTCGTCGCGCAGGTTGAGCTCGATGGAGGCCACCGCGTCGTGGCGGTGGATGGCCTCGACCGCCCACACCAGCCCGTTGACCACCAGCGGGTCGGACAGGTTGATGGTGTAGGGGCACGTGTCGAAGTAGGCCTGGGTGACGGGGCTGTCGCCGATGGTGACGATGCCCGCTCCGCTCGAGGCCAGGGTGCCGGTGAACGCCGCGAACTCGCGGGTGACCCAGCCGTCCTTGGACGCCATGTGGTTCTCGGCCGGCGATACCTCCAGCCGGTTCTTGATGGTGAGCGGCCCCACCTTGAGCGGCCGGAAGACGTGGGGGAAGCCGCCCGCCGCGCCCACGCCAGCTGCCGCGTCCGCCGCGCCCGCGCCGCGCCAGCCGCCGCTAACCATGGCGCACCCGATCCTTCGGATCGACGGGGAAGTCCTTGTCGTGGGCCTTGTCGAACTTCTCGTAGTAGCGCGCGACCAGGGCCTTGTCGGCCGGGTCGTCGCTCAGGGCGGGCAGGCTCCACTCCATCTGCGCGAGCCCTGCCGCGAAGGCCGGGATCTTGTGGAAGGGGATCGATATGATGTGCAGCCCCGGCGGGTAGTAGCCCTGGCGCTTCATGCCGAAGTGCATCCCCGTGATGACGAAGTTGACCTTCCCCGTCATATAGGGGTAGTTGAACAGCCAGTGGCAGCCCAGCACGTTGGTGGACTTCGACTCGTAGGGGTCGCCCGTCATGAAGCTCGTGGCGCGCATGATGATGTCGGCCTTGTCGGTGGGGGCGACGAAGATGAGCAGGTCGGGGTCGAAGTCGACCTCGGCGGCGGGGCCGAACAACACGAAGTTGACCGTGCCCTCCTTGAAGAACTGGATGTCGTAGTACAGGCGCGCGTTGCAGGCCTGCTGGTTGAAGATGCCGTGGTGGAACCCGACGGCGCCCGACTCGGCGAAGGGCTCGATGGGCACGGCCCCCAGCACGTGCTTGCCCATGCAGCCCTCCTCGGCCGCCTCTATATAGTAGGTCTCGCCCGTCTCCTGCACGTCCTTGATGCAGCCGCACAGCGGCCGCTTGGGATCCTTCAGCCGGTAGCCCTCGGGCCGGTTGAAGCAGAACTTCACCGCCACGGGGCAGTAGGGCAGGTCGAGCTTCGTTATCAGGTCGCGTGTCTCCTGGCTGAGCATGGCTTCCTCCTCCGTGGGGTCGGGCTAGACGTCGGTGCGCGTGTAGCTGGTGCCGGGCAGGGCCGAGAGGTGGATGATCGGCCTCTCGAGGCTCACGATCTCGTAGGGGCAGTGGGGCACGCCGGCCGGCAGGTAGATGAAGCAGCTGCGGTCGGTCTCGACCCACTCGCCGTCGACGAAGAAGCGCAGCGTGCCGCCGAGGGACTCGGTGTCCTCCGGGTCGGTGCCGATGAAGCCCACCACCTCGTCCACGTCGTGGATGTGGGTGTGGGTGTCGTGGAGCCCGGGCGAGAGGTACCAGACCGCCGACAGGTGCATGCAGCCGGGCATCACCTCCCCGTTGATGAGCTGGGCGCTCGAGCAGAACTTCGAGCCGTCCTCGTGGTAGATGATCCCGTCGGGACGCTTGTGGTAGGAAAAGAACCTCTTCTCCGCGTCGGCCATCGCTTCCTCCTCCTCGTAGGCTGGCGGGCCGGGCGGGGGGTGGATGCCCGGCCCCGGCCCATCATAGGAAAGGGAGGGGACGCGGAATAACGACCGCCAGCGGAGAAAAAACGCCCGACTTTTGGAGCCCCCGCCAATTGACAACACCAACAGCCCCCGCCGGGCGCGGATGCCCGGCCCCCTCCCGAAAGCGCGCCGATGGCGTGCGTGTTGGGCGAGTCGTCGCGCGCAGCGGTAGCGCCTGCGGATTCGGGGGAGCCCCATTCCGCCCCGCCGGGCGCGGATGTCTCTATGCGGGGGTGCCAAAAAGGGCGGGGAATCTTGGCGGCGCGGCCAATTCATGGGGCGCGTCGCCGTCCCTATGATTACCCTGGCGGCCGCACGGCCGCCCGCCGGCGCCGCCTCCGAGGCGCCGCGGAGACGAGGAAAGGGGGCCTGCAATGGCCGATAAGCAGTGGATAACGGAAGAGGACGGCCTCACGCGCACGCGGACGTGCGCCTGGTCAGCGCCGGGGTGCCATCCCGTCGGGTGCGGCCTGCTCATCTACACCGACGCGGACGGCAACTTCGTGAAGGTGGAGGGCGACCCCGATCACCCCATCACCGAAGGTCGCCTGTGCCCGCGCTGCCTGGCCATCGGCGAGTTCCTCAACCACCCCGATCGCATCCGCCATCCCATGAAGCGCGCCCGCGAGGATCGCGGCAAGGACAAGTGGGAGGTCATCTCCTGGGACGAGGCGCTCGACATCCTGGAGACAGAGGTGCGTCACATCTGGGACACCTACGGCGCCGAGACCATCACCGTCATGAAGGGCACCGGCCGCGAGGCCACCTTCTACGCGCCGGCCATGGCCCAGGCCGTCTTCAAGACCTCGAACTCGGCCCAGGCGCTCTCCGGCAACTCCTGCTACGGCCCGCGCACCGTGGTGGCCGACTACATGCTGGGCGCCGGCTACCCCGAGCTCGACTACGCGGCGTTCTTCCCCGACCGCTACGACGACCCGCGCTACGAGGTGCCCAAGTACATCATGCTGTGGGGAAAGAGCCCGCTGCAGTCCAACCCGGACGGCCTCTTCGGCCACGCCATCGTCGACCTCATGAAGCGCGGCTCCAAGCTCATCGTCATCGACCCGCGCCTGACCTGGCTCGCCTCGCGCGCCGAATACCACATCCAGCTGCGCCCCGGCACCGACGCGGCGGTGGGGCTCGCGCTGCTCAACGTCATCATCGGCGAGGACCTCTACGACCATGAGTTCTGCGACAAGTGGGTCTACGGCCTGGACGAGCTGGCCGAGCGCGTCGCCGACAAGACGCCCGAGTGGGCCGAGCCCATCACCTGGGTGCCGGCCGACGTCATCCGCGGCGCGGCCCGCGCCTTCGCCACCAACGCGCCGTCGTCCATCCTGTGGGGGCTCGCCATCGACCAGATGCAGAACGGCGCCCAGGCCGGTCAGGAGATGCTCGCCATCGGCGCGATCTGCGGCTACATGGACGTGCCCGGCGGCATCACGCTGGCGCTGCCGAACAGCTTCATGGGCAAGTGGTCCTACGACACGCTCAAGTGCGTCGACCCCGACGTGGTGGCCAAGCGCATCGACGGCAAGGAGAACCACCCCGCCTTCGCCGTGGGCGTCTACGCGCACCCCGACGAGATCCTCGAGGTCATCGAGACCGAGCAGCCCTACGCCTTCCACATGGCGTACTTCTACGCATCCAACCCCATCGCGCCGTGCATGGGCGCCGAGCCCGAGCGCTGGTACAACGCATTCATGAAGATGGACTTCAACGCCGCGCAGGACTGCTTCATGACGCCCACCATCATGGGGCTGTGCGACCTGGTGCTGCCGGTGTCCAGCTTCGCCGAGCACGACGGCGTGGTGATGCCGCACTTCGGGCGCAACACGCACTTCATGGGCGCCATCAACACGGCCATCGACCCGGGGGAGTGCAAGTCCGACCTGGAGATATGCCTGATGGTGGGCAAGCGCCTCAACCCCGAGGCGTGGCCGTGGAACTCAGTCGAGGAGTTCTTCGACGACCAGATCCACACCCAGTACGACTGGGGCTTCAAGGAGCTCCAGAACCAGGTGGTGTTCCAGCAGCCCTTCGAGTACAGGAAGTACGAGAAGGGGATGCTGCGCCCCGACGGCGAGCCGGGCTTCAACACGCCGACCGGGCTCATCGAGGTGCGCTCGTCCATGTACGAGGACTTCGGCGAGGATCCGCTGCCCTACTTCATGGAACCGGCCATGAGCCCGTATGCCACGCCGGAGCTCTACGCGGAGTACCCGCTCGTGCTGACCACCGGCGGCCGCGACTACGCGTCGTTCCACACCGAGCATCGCCAGATCCCCAGCCTGCGTCACATCACGCCCGACCCGCTCGTGACCATCCATCCCGAGACGGCGGCGAGATACGGCATCAACGACGGCGACTACGTGTGCATCGAGAACCCCTACGGCAAGTGCGTCGAGCGCGCCCGCGTCACCAAGGAGGTGGAGCCGCGCGTCATCCACGCCACCCACGGCTGGTGGTTCCCCGAGGACGACCCCGAGGCGCCCGGCCTGTACGGCACGTGGAAGGCCAACATCAACAAGCTGCTGCCCGGCTTCAAGGTGGGCAAGCTCGGCTACGGCGCGCCGTACAAGAACCTGCTCTGCAAGATCTACAAGGTGGACGGCTACGACGCCGGCGACAGCGACCCCACCCAGTACGTCCCGCGCGAGGCCCCCTCGCCCAACTCCCTGGCGAAGGATCCCATCGAGTACAGCTACGAGCGCCAGCGCGAGCGCATCGAGGCAGGAAGAGCGTACTAACGCGTGAAGGGGGGCGCCCCGCGGGGCGCCCCCCTTCACTCCCTACGCCTCGCGCTCGTGGACGAGGGAGCCGCCGCAGCTGCTGCCGAAGCCGGCGGCGCAGCTGTAGCAGACCGGGTTCGTGCGCAGGGTGCGGGCCGGCAGGGGGCCGCGGGCCAGGTCGGCCACGGTGGCGTCGCGCGTGGGGCCGTCCGGGTCGGTCGGGTCTACGGGCAGCTGGATGGGCAGTTCCAGCACGTGGTTGACCTCGCAGTCGTAGAGGCGGCCGTCCACGTCCACGTTCACCTGGTCGCGGCACATCATGCGCTGGACGGCCAGGGCGTTGAAGTTGTCCACCAGCAGCCGCAGGTAGTCGTCGAAGAGGTTCGCGTCCAAAAGGTCGTGGGCGAAGCGCCCGAGCGGCCAGTTGTTGAAGGCGAACAGGTCGTCGAGGGCGATGCCCTCGCGGCGCGCCAGCTCCTCGCGGTAGAGGTCGGCCAGCAGGTCCTGGGGCGGCGGCAGGAAGGGGCCGCTCACGTTGTACACGAGATCCAGGGTGAGCTCCCGCGGGCCCTCCTCCGCGTCGGCGTCCGAGCCAGCGCTCGCACCGGGGCCGGAGACCTGCGCCCCCGCCACGCCGTAGCCGCGGGCGTTGAGCTCCTTGATGACGCGCATGGCCCGCTCGAACACGCCGCGCCCGCGCTGGGCGTCGGCAGCCGACGAGTCGTAGTAGGGCAGCGACGCCGTGAGCGCCGCCCCCGCGGCCGCGTAGTCGTCCAGGTAGTGGGCGTGCTCCGGCCGGTCGAGCAGCGTCAGGTTGGTGCGCACGATCAGCTTGCCGCCGCGCTCGCGCACGCGCCGGCCCGCCTCGGCCAAGAACCACGGGAAGTCCGGGTGCAGCTCGGGCGAGCCGCCGGTCACGTCGAGCGTGTGGAAGCCGCCGGCCTCGTAGGCGTCGAGCACCGCCTCCATCGTCGCGCGGTCCATGCGCTCTTCGCTGCGCGGCGAGCACTCCAGGTAGCAGTGGCGGCAGGCCAGGTTGCAGGCGTAGGTGATGTTGGCCTGCAGCGTGCCGTTGCCCTCGGGCGCGGTGAGCACGGCCGGCGCGTCCACGCGCTCCTCGAAGGAGGGGGCGCCGATGCGCGCGAGCGCCTCGTCCAGATACGCCAGGTCGACGGCCTTCTTCCCGCGGCGCGCCTCTACGGCGTCCTGGGCCCGCGCGAAGTCGAAGGCGCCGCGGTGGGCGCCGCGCGGGGTTATCTCGAAGTGGCGGCCGTAGCGCGACTGGGCCAGCATCTCGGCCATGTTGCCGCTCACGGCCACGGGCCGCCCCTTGATGAGGCGGATCTCGTCGGTCAGGTCGAAGTAGCGGGGCATCTCGGGGATGGTGCCCAGGTAGCGGGCCGTCTGCCCCCAGTTCTCGTGGCGGTCTTCCAGGCCGGCGGCCTTGATGGCGCGCACGGTGCGCGACGTGAAGCCGGTGAAGCCGAGCTTAGTCTCGAGGGCCAGGTCGCTCACGTGGATGTCGTCCACCACGGTGCAAAGCCAGCTGGCCCACCCCAGGCGGGCCATCATGCGGCGGAAATCCTCCAGGTAGATGGCGCCCCCCAGGCACTCCCCGCGCAGGACGGGGTCGTCGCGCAGCTCGTCGGGCATGCGGCGGTCGCAGAACACGTCGGAGAAGTAGAGCTCGCCGCCGGGTTTGAGCACCCGGTACACCTCGCCGAGCACCTGCTCCTTGAACGGCGTCAGGTTGATGACGCAGTTGGATACCACCAGGTCAACCGACTCGTCGGCGATGCCCAGCTCGGCCAGGTCCTCGATGTAGCCTTGGCGAAACTCCACGTTGGACGCCTCGAAGCCGAAGAGCTCGGCCATCTCGGCCTGGTGGCGGCGGGCCACCTCCAGCTGGGCCTCGGTCATGTCCACGCCGATGACGCGGCCCGTCGGCCCCACCAGCTTGGACAGTACGTACACGTCGCGGCCCACGCCGCAGCCCAGATCCACCACCGTGCAGCCCTCCAGCGCCGGCGGGATGGGGCTGCCGCAGCCGTAGAAGCGCTCCATCACCTCGTCGGCGATGAGCGGCATCACGTCGCGCACGTACTTGGGCGGCGCGTCGGTGGTGCAGCAGGTGGCGTTGGTCTTCAGGTCGTCCGAGCCGGCGAGGATGCGGCCGTAGTATTCCCGCACCTGGTCGTGGACGGAGAGCCCCGCGTCGGGAATCTGCGACCCGTCGAGCGAGGGCACGAGCGAGGTGCGGGCCACGCCGGGGGCGGGGGCGGGGACGCCCGCAGGCGCTCCCGGCGTGCCGGCCGCCGCTTCCTGCGCGGCCACTAGCGGCCCTCGTCGGCCATGCCGAAGCACTCGGTGAAGAACACCTGGCAGTCCAGCCCGTAGCGCTCGCACACCTCGTCCACGGCGTCGTCGACCAGGCGCGCGAGCGGCCGCGACTCGCATACCGCGCGAGCGTTGATGATCATGCGCATGTTCTTGTGGTCGCGCAGGAACTGCTGCTCGTACTCGATGTCGTAGTCGACGCCGATGAGCGACGCCTTGTTGAAGTCGCCGTTGCCCGACGTGGCGAAGGTCTTGAGGTGCGGCACGTTGCGCTTGCGCTCGATGAGCCCCATGCGGATCTCCTCGATGAGATCCTCGACCACGGCGTTCATGTCTATCTTCCCGTCGTCGGTGGTCTTGAAGTACATGCGGCGGTTGTACCAGGTCAGCTTGGCCTCGGCCTGCTCGAACTCGTGGTTGTCGCGCACTGAGAAGTTCTTGAGCGCCGATCCGCGGGTGGTGATGAAGTCGGCCAGCTCGGCGATGCCCGTCTTCTCGCGCGCCGATATGCACAGCACCGGGATGTCCGGAACCGCGGTCTTGAGGAACTCCACGTAGCGGGCCTGCTCCTCGTTCGTCAGCAGGTCGCATTTGTTGAGCACCACCAGGTCGGCCTCCTCGAGCTGCAGCTGCAGCAGGTACACGAGCTCCTCCGGGAGGTTGATGTCCGCCTTCTCCGGCATGATCATGCGCAGGCGCTCCGGGTCGGTGATGACGGTAAAGGGGGCCAGCTGGAACTCGTCGGCGTGCTCGCGGGCCAGCGTGTGGTACACGTGGTCGAGCGCACCCACGCCGCAGCCGGGGATGTCGCTCATGACGAAGACGGCGCGGTCCTTGTCGCGCAGGCGCCGCAGCTGATCCACCACGTTGTCCATCTGGTAGCAGATGCAGCCCGAGGCTATCTCGGTGACGGTGCAGCCGCTCGTCTGGGTGAGGCTGGTGTCGACCAGGTTGGCGCCGAGGTCGTTGGCGATGATGGCCGTCTCGCCGTAGGTGGCGTTCATGTGCTCGGCCAGGGCGATCATCGTGGTGGTCTTGCCGGCTCCCAGAAAGCCGCTGACGACCATGAACTTGATAGGTTCCATGCTCTTCCTTCACGTAGCTCGGTTGGTGGTCAGGCGCATTATACCGTCGCACCCGATCACCTTCGGGGTGACGCTGGCGCAGCGGGCGCGCCTGGGCTGGCTAGCAGCAGCTGGCCTGGATGGGGCGGTCATCCTCGTCGAGGACCCCCTCGAAGTCGGGCGCCGTCTTGATGATGGCGTCGCCGTGGATGTCCCCGTAGTGGACGGAGCGGTCGCCGATCACCGTGATGACCTTGGCATAGCGGCAGCCGTCCAGGCCGAGCGCCGACACGTTGTCGCACACGGGGCACTCCTGGTTGGCGGGGAAGCGGATGTCCTTGTCGAACAGGAAGAAGTCGGGGTATCCGGGCAGCGAGCCGTCGTAGACCACCTTCTCGCCGTAGTTCTCGCAGTGGTCGCTCGTCAACTCCGAGGCGAGCAGGCGGGAGGTGATGGTGGCGAAGGCGATGCCGGGGTAGACGGCCTGCTCCTCGGCGGTGAGCGGTGTCTTCCACGTCATGACGTAGCGCGGGTCGTGGAAGCCGGCCGCCTGGGCCATGCGGCGGAAGTCCTCGACGAACAGGGCGCCGCCCAGCCGCTGGGCCACGTTCTCCACCTGGTCGGAGACGTCCTGGGGGATGCGCCGATCGGTGTACACGTCGGTGAAGTACCACTCGCCCTGGGGCTTGAGGATGCGGCGCACCTCGCGGATGTAGGCGCCCTTGTCGGGGGAGAGGTTGAAGGTGCAGTTGGAGATGACCACGTCCACGCTGCCGTCGGGGATGAAGGAGAGGTCCTCGGGCACGGCGTTCACCAGCTCCACGTTGGCCTGGTCGTAGCCGAACTGGCGCATCTCCTGGGCCAGGTACTTGCGGGCGATGCCCAGGCGCTCGGCGTCGGGCTCCACGCCGATGACCTTGCCCGCGGGGCCCGCCAGCTGGGCGGCCAGGTAGGTGTCGCGGCCGCTGCCGCAGCCCAGGTCGACCACCGTGCAGCCCTCTAGCAGCGGCGGCAGGGGAGCGCCCAGCTCGTGGAAGGTGTTCTTGATCTCGGCCGCCACGTTGAACAGCAGCTCGCGTGCCTCGACGGGGATGGTGCCGTCAGCATCGCGGGTGCGGGCCGTGGCCTGGGGGTCGCGCGGGGAGGCCGCGGCGATGGCGGCGTAGTAGGCGGCATAGTCGTCGCTCTTGCGGTAGTAGGCCTCGTAGTCCATGGCGCTTCCTTTCATAGTTGGCGTATGGCTTCTAATGGATAGTGATTAATACTTGACATAGTCTATCATGTTATGGGGACGGCGCAAGGGGCGCGCAGGGGGCTGGCAGGAGGGGGGGCGCTGACGGGCGGGAAGGCGCCGCGCGGGTGCCGGCGCGCGGGCGCCGATGCGCGGGGGACGCTGGCTGGCGGCGCGGGCGCGAGGGGCGTGCCGTCGGAAGGGGCGCCGCCGGGGGCGTGTTGGCGCTGGTGTGCGGACGGCGTGCGCGCGGGAGCGGCGCGTTGGCGGGCGCGGCGTGCGCGCGGGGCGCGTTGGCGGGTGAACGACACGCTGGCGGCGCCGGCGCAGGCGCGCGGGGGCGGCGCGTTGGCAGGCGCGGCGTGCGCGGGGCGCGCCGTTGGGTAGACGACGCGCTGGCTGGCGGCGCCGGCGCAGGCGCGCGTGCGGGCGCGGGATCGTCGCCTACCGAGTGCGCAAGGCGTTCATTCCGCCGCGGATGAACGTGTCGATGGCCGCCTGGGCCCGAGGCCAGCTGTCGTCTCGGTCGTGGGCGAGGGCCGCGGCATAGCAGCCGGTCATCTGGAAGCGGTAGAGCGTCCGGGCCAGCTCGCCGTCCAGGTCGAGCGCGTGGTAGGCGTTGAGCGCAGGATTGTCCTCGTTCTCGATCAGGGCGAGCACCGTGGGCAGGAACAGCGGGTCGCGCACCAGGGGACGCCAGCGTCCGCCATCCCGAAGGGCCACGCAGAAGGGCACGCTCGCTGCGGGGGCCGTCCCGCCGTCCGTTTCTCGTAGGGGCGCCTGATCCTCCGCAGGGCCGCTTCCGTCGCCTCGGGGCGCTGCCTCATCCTCGCCGGTGCCCAGAACCTCCCGGCAGGCCGCGCAGCGCAGCTGGGCCGGCAGCGGGCGCACCTCGCGCAGGAAGTCGCGGACGAGGGCGGTGAGCACACGCTGGGTATTGGCGTAGTGAACGTAGAAGGTGGAGCGACTCACGCCAGCCTCGGCGGCCAGCTCGGCCACGGTGACCTGGGCCAGCGGCTTGGCGGCCAGCAGGCGCAGCAGGGCCTCCTTGATGGCGTGGCGGGTGCTCTCGATGCGGCGGTCGGTCACGGGGCTCCTCGGGGTGGGCGGTACTTTTCGGACACATTGTACGACTTTGTTCAGCATCGTGCCGCCTGCGCGGATAACGTAACGGGCTGAGACTGTCGGCGGCCCGAGGAGCGATGCGGCGATGATATTCGAGATAACCCTAGAGCGCATGATCGTGTTCTTCCTGATACTGGCGGTGGGCTTCGTCGCCGCCAAGCTGAACGTCATCGGGCGAGACTACCTGCCGAGCCTGGCCAAGCTCATCACCAAGGTGCTGCTGCCGGTGATGATCTTCTACTCTACCTGCGTTGGCTGCACGCGCCAGGCCCTCTTCGACAACCTGGCCATGGTGGTGCTGGCCGCGCTGTTCTACGCGCTGGTGTCGCTCGTGCTGTTTCTGCTGGCCCGTGTGCTCCGGCTGCCCCACGACAAGGATCGTGTGTTCCAGTTCTGCTTCATCTTCGGCAACACGGGGTTTGTGGGCATCCCGCTGCTGGCAGCGGTGTTCCCCGAGGCGGGCCTGCTCTACATGATGCTGTTCTCCCTGGTTGACCAGGCGGTGTTCTGGACCTACGGGGTGTGGCTGGCCACGGCCCGCGATCGGCAGGTGGCGCGTTTCAGCCCGCGCTCGCTCGTGACGCCTAACACGGTGGCCATCGCGGCGGCTTTGGTGTTCGTGCTGGCGGACATCCCCCTGCCGCGGCTGGCGGCGCTCACCTTGGGCACCATCAACAACGCCACCAGCGCGCTGTGCATGATGTACCTGGGCGCGCTCGTGTGCTTCTCGAACGTGGGCGCCGTGCTGCGTCGCCCCGAGCTCTATGTGGGCGTGGCGGTGAAGATGGTGGCGCTGCCCGTGTTGGCCGGCCGGCTGCTGGCGCTGACGCCGCTGCCGGGCGACCTGGTGTCGGCGCTGGTCATCATCATGGCGCTGCCGGTGATGACGGTGGTGCCCATGGTGGTCGCCCAGAACGGCGACGAGGGCGAGTACGCCACGGGCATCACCGTGGCCACCCTGGTGGCGAGCGTCGTGACCATCCCGCTGACGGTGCTTCTGGCGTGACGGCGCGGGCTGTGCATGGAATGGGGCGGAAAAAGGCCATTTACTTCGAAATTCCGAGGCTGCGCTCTCCGTTTGTCGCGTGGCCGCTGACGTTTTCCCAGGTGGCAAGAGCGGGTTGCTCTCGTCGAGGGTAGATCGAGCCTCTGGGGGGCCTGAAAGCCTCGGAATTTCGAAGCAAATGGCCAGAATGCGGCGATTCCGATGCATGGGGGCGCCGCGACGCCTCCCCGGGTGCGAAACGGCGAAGTTCGCTGGCCTCCCACGACCGCCCCGCCCCCCCCGACCGCGCTGCGCCCTTGGGAGGCGCCCCTAGCGCTTGAGCGCGCCGAAGAGCCCGCGCACTAGCTGGCGGCCGGCCTCGCGGCCTATCTGCCCCAGCACGGAGCTGGCGGCCTTGGCGGCCTGCGCCCGCTGGCGCTCGGCCTCGCGGGCGGCCCGCTCAGCCTCCTTCGCGGCGGCGACGCGCGCTCGCTCGGCCTCCTTGGCCAGGCGCTCCCGCTCGCGCTCGGCGGCCTTCTGCGCCTGGGCGTCCTCGGCCGCCCGCTGCGCCTCGAAGGCGGCGCGCTCCCGTTCGAGCGCCTTCCGCTCGGCGGCCAGGGCGTCGGCCTCGGCGGCTGCGGCCCGCTCGCCGGCGATGAGCTCGTAGGCGCTCTCGCGGTCGATAGCCTGGCCGTACTTGGCCGCTAGGGGCGCGGCGGCCTCCAGCGCGGCGGCCATCGTCTCGGGCGGCGCGGCGCCCATCGAGCACTCTGGCGGCAGCACCTTGGCGCGCTGCACCACGCTTGGCCGGCCCTCTTCGTCGAGCAGCGAGACGAGCGCCTCGCCGGTGCCCACCTCGCCGAGCGCGGCCTCGGCGTCGAGGTCGGGGTTGGCGCGGAAGGCGGCCGCCGCGGCGCGCACGGCCTTCTGCTCGGCAGGGGTGTAGGCGCGCAGCCCGTGCTGGATGCGGTTGGACAGCTGGGCCAGCACCTCGTCGGGGATGTCGGAGGGCGACTGCGTGATGAAGTACACGCCCACGCCCTTGGAGCGGATGAGCTTCACCACCTGCACGATGCGATTCACCAGCTCCTTGGGCATGTCGTCGAAGAGCAGGTGGGCCTCGTCGAAGAAGAAGACGAAGCGCGGCCGGTCGCCGTCGCCCACCTCGGGCAGCGTCTCGAACAGCTCGCTGAGCATCCACAGCAGGAACATGGCGTAGACCTGGGGGCTCGTGATGAGCCCCGCGGCGTTGAGCAGGTTGACGTAGCCGCGGCCCGTCTCGTCGCAGGCGAACCAGTCGGCCAGGTCGAGGGCCGGCTCGCCGAAGAACACGTCGCCGCCCTGATCCTCCACGGCGATGAGCGCGCGCAGGATGGCGCCGACGGACTGGGGCGACACGCGACCGTACTCCAGCTCGAACTCCTTAGCGTGCTCGCCCACGTAGTTGAGCAGGGCGCGCAGGTCCTTGAGGTCGATGAGCAGCATGCCGCGGTCGTCGGCCACGCGGAACACCACGTTGAGCACGCCCTCCTGCACCTCGGTGAGCCCGAGCAGTCGCGCCAGCAGCACCGGCCCCATGTCCGACACGGTGACGCGCACGGGGATGCCCGGCCCGCCCAGCATGTCCCACTGGCGCACGGGGCAGCCGGCCGGCGCCCAGCCCGGCGCGCCCAGCTCGGCGGCGCGGGCGGCCAGCTTGCCATTGGCGTCGTCGGCGGCCTGGGCCATGCCGGTGACGTCCCCCTTCACGTCGGCCATGAACACGGGAACGCCCGCCTGGGAGAACCCCTCGGCCATCACCTTGAGCGTAACGGTCTTGCCCGTGCCCGACGCGCCGGCGATGAGCCCGTGGCGGTTGGCCTGGTCGAGCCGCAGGAGGCAGGCGACGTCGAGAGGGGAGCCCGCGGCATCGACCGCCTGGGCCATCCGGATGGTTCCGTCTTCCAGCATGGGGGATCCTTTCGCGCGGGAGGGGCCGGCGCTATCGTAGCATCGCCCCGGCGCTGTCTTCGGGCTGACGTGCGACTGTGCGGCAGCCGTTAGCTGGCAGAAACGCGCCCGCAGGGCTCATTGGCATTCGCCCGCGCGGGTCGGCGGACCTGTTTTCTTGGCCCGCTTGCGAACTTTTCCCTTGCCCGGTCCCGATGGGGCCGCTAGCATCGGAACATTCGCTTTTTTACGGATTCTAAGCAAATGAGAGTGAGGTTAGAGCTCATGACCCTTGGTGTTGGAAGAAAAGAGCTGGTGATGGTGGGCGTGCTGCTGGTGGGCGTGCTGCTGGCGGTGCTCAACCAGACGCTGCTCTCCCCGGCGCTGCCGGCGATCATGGCCGACCTGGAAGTGGATGCCACCACCGTGCAGTGGCTGACGAGTGGCTATTCGCTGGTGGAGGCCGTCGTCATCCCGCTTTCCGCGTACCTGATCGGCCGATTCTCCACGCGGCAGCTGTTCATCACGGCCTTCGCGCTGTTCACGGCCGGCAGCTTGGCCGCTGCTGTGTCGCCGAGCTTCTGGGTGCTGCTGCTGGGCCGCGTGCTGCAGGCGGCGTGCACCGGCATGGCCATGCCCATGGTGTTCACGGTGATCCTGCTCGTGTTCCCCCGCGAGAAGCGCGGCACGGCCATGGGCGTCATCGGGCTCATCATCGGCTTCGCCCCGGCGGTGGGGCCGTCGGCGGCGGGCCTGCTGGTGGATTCCGTGGGCTGGCGGGCGCTGTTCGCCATCGTGACGGCGCTCTCGGTGGTGGTGATCGTGCTGGCCGTGGCGGTCCTGCGCAACTACGGCAGCTTCGCCCGCGCTCCCTTCGACAAGCTCTCGGTGGCGCTGTCCACCGTGGGCCTCGTGTGCCTGCTCTACGGGCTGTCTACCTTCGCGTCGTCGGATAACCTGGCGGTCACCGCGGCGCTCATCGCGGTGGGCCTGGTGCTGTGCGCCCTGTACGTGCGGCGTCAGGTGACGCTGCCCGAGCCCATGCTGCAGGTGGGGATTCTGCGTTCCAGGAACTACGCTATCGCCGTGGTCATCATCGTCATCGTCCAGGCGGCGCTCATGGGCACGGGCGTCATCACGCCGCTCTACGTGCAGGGCGTGCTGGGCTTCTCGGCCACCATGTCCGGTGTGGCCATGCTGCCCGGCGCGCTCATCGGCGCCTTCATGGGACTGGTGTCGGGGCGCCTGTTCGACCGCTTCGGCGTGCGCCGCGTGGTCATCCCCGGCGTCATCGTGGCCGTGCTGGGCGCCTCGGGGCTGGCGCGCCTGGGCATCGACAGCAGCTTCCTCAACCTGACGCTCACCTATACCGTGCTGGTGGTGGGCCTGCAGTTCACCATGACCCCGCTCAACACCTGGGGCGTCAACTCCCTGGATAACAGCGTCATCCAGCATGCGCAGGGCGTGTCCAACACGCTCAACCAGGTGGCGGCGTCCATCGGCACGGCGGTTCTCGTCTCCATCTCGGCCCTTGCCCCGATGGTGGCGCCCCAGGCCGCGCCGCTTGAGCAGAGCTACCTGGGCGACCACATGGCCTTCATCGCCACCTTCGCCCTCATGTGCGTGGCGGGCCTGGTCATCCTGTTCCTCGTGCGCGACCGCAAGGGGGCGCCGGCCACGGCGGCCGAGCGCGGCCAGGAGCCCGTCGACTACTCCGCCGGCTTCGACGGCGTGACGGTGGATGCCACGCGCGGCGAGCGCCTCGACCCCGAGCGCGTCTACGTGGCCGCAGACGTGATGAACCGCCAGCCCGTGTGCGCGAGCGCCGGCGACACGATGGCCGAGGTCATCCGCCTCATGGCCGCCAACGAGACGAGCGGGCTTCCCGTGGTGGACGGCGCCGGCGCGCTGGTGGGCTTCGTGTCCGACGGCGACGTGGCCAACTACCTGGGCAAGACCGAGATCTCGGTGGTGGACAGCACGCTCAACCTGTACCGCTACGTGGACGATACCAAGACCATGGATCGCCTGCGTGCGCTGCTGGCCCTCAACGTGATGGACGTGGCCACCCACCGCGTGGTGTCGGTGAGCGCGGACACGCCGGTGGACGAGGTGTGCCAGCTGTTCGCCAGCAAGCGCATCAAGAAGGTGCCTGTGGTGGACGCCGAGGGCAAGCTCGTGGGCGCCCTCAGCCGTCGCAACATCATCCGCTCGCTGGCCGAGACCATCGATCTGATGGAGAAGTAGACCGCGCCTGCTTCGCGCGCCGTGAGGGGCCGCTCGGGATTCGTCCCGGGCGGCCCCTCGCGTAACAGGCGGGCAAGCGGTCGGGGCGCGGTGTGCGACGCGCGCGGTCGGCTGGGGTACGGGTGGCTGCGGCGGCGGGCTGGGGCGCGGCACGCGGACGGTCGGGGCGCGGTGCGCTGCGGCGATGGGCAAGCGGCTGCGGCGGGCGCGGTGTGCTGCAGCGGCGGGCAAGCGGCTGGGACGCGACGCGCGCGGTCGGTTGGGGCGCGGCGCGCGGGCGGCGGGCGCTGCGGCGGGCGCGGGTACTGGTGCGCGCTGGGATTCCGCGTGAAATGGCCAAAAATGGCGGTCTGACGACAAGAACGGCCCCTCGAAGCGCCTTCCCCGGAGCGCAGGAGACTTGATGGTGAGAAGCGTTCGACGCCGACCTGGGGTTTTGCCGCGGCAGCTCGGCTTCTTCCCGCCGCCTGCGTCGTCAGACCGTCATTTTTGGCCACTTTGTCTCTGATTTCTGGCGCAGCGCAGTCTCGCGAGTGTTTCACGTGAAACAACAGCCCGCCCTGGGCCTCAGCGCGATCCGCGCTCGCCCCCTTGCGATCCCGCAACCCCGAAAGGGCCCACGACCCTCACGCCCCCGCGATCCCCATGCCCCGCGACCCCGCGACTTCACAACCCCACGAGGGCCCACGCCCCCCACGTCCCCGCGGCCCCCATGCCTCCACCTTCCCTCGCGCGCTGCTCACACCCCCCCCCTATGCCCCGCCCCCTCACGTCCCGCGGCCCCCACGCCCTCACGGCCCCCGCGACTCCCACCCCCCTCTCTCACGCGTAGTCCGCCCTCCCTCCCCCTCACGCCCCCCCGTGCCCCCACGCCCCCCGTGCCCCCACGCCCCCCACGCCCCGCGACCCCCGCGACTCCCACGCCCCGCGACCCCCCACGCCCCCGCGCTTCCTCGCGATCCCCGCCCCCGTGCCCCCGCCCCCGGCTCCTCATCGATCATAGGGAAAACTTGATAGGTATTGACTTAGGTTTTCTTCTCCTTACAATGTGCTATTAGCAAACGAGCAAGGAGAGTGCTAACGCGGTCTTGCGGGGCGGAAACGATTCCGTGGCGCTTCGTGGCGCCGCGGGCGCGCGGCCGCAGCCGGGCCCTAGGCTCGACGGCGGCGCCTGTCGACGCCCGCCGCGACTGCGCTCGGCTGCCAAGACCGACGCCTGCTGCAGTCGCCCCAGCTGACGGCGCGCTCCTCGCACCATCTCTGACAGGAAAGAAGGAACACAAGCATGCGCAAGTTCAAAACCGAGAGCAAGAAGCTGCTCGACCTCATGATCAACTCCATCTACACCAACCGCGAGATCTTCCTGCGCGAGCTCATCTCCAACGCCTCGGACGCGGTGGACAAGCTCTACTTCCGCAGCCTCACGGATGACTCCGTGCAGATCAACCGCGCCGACCTGGCCATCACCGTGGCCTTCGACGAGGTCGCGCGCACCATCACCGTGTCGGACAACGGCATCGGCATGACCAAGGACGACCTGGACAAGAACCTCGGCACCATCGCCCACTCCGACTCCTACGAGTTCAAGGCCGCCAACGCCAAGAACGAGCCGGGCGAGGAGAAGGGCCTCGACGATATGACCGACGTGGACATCATCGGCCAGTTCGGCGTGGGCTTCTACTCCGCGTTCATGGTGGGCAAGAAGGTGCGCGTCGTCTCGCGCGCCTACGGGTCTGACGAGGCCTGGGCCTGGGAGAGCGACGGGGTGGAGGGCTACGCCATCGAGGCTGCCGAGCGCGCCGGCCACGGCACCGACGTCATCATCTACCTGAAGGACGACGCCGGCGACGAGACCTACGGCGAGTACGCCACCGAGTACGGCCTGACCGACCTCATCAAGCGCTACAGCAACTACGTGCGCTATCCCATCCAGATGGAGGTCACCAAGAGCCGCATGAAGCCGCGCCCGGCGGACGCCGATGACGAGTATATGCCCGAGTTCGAGAACTACACCGAGGTGGAGACCGTCAACTCCATGGTGCCCATCTGGAAGCGTAAGGGCTCCGAGGTGTCCCAGGAAGAGTACAACGAGTTCTACAAGACCGACTTCCATGACTACGAGGACCCTGCCCGCACCATCACCGTGCACGCCGAGGGCACGCTCAACTACGACGCGCTGCTGTTCGTGCCGTCTCACGCGCCGTTCGACCTGTACACCAAGGAGTACAAGAAGGGCCTGGCCCTCTACAGCTCCAACGTCCTCATCATGGACAAGTGCGAGGACCTGGTGCCGGACTACTTCAACTTCGTGCGCGGCGTGGTTGACTCGGCCGACCTGACCCTTAACATCTCCCGCGAGACGCTCCAGCACAACGGCCAGCTGCGCGCCATCGCCCGTCGTCTGGAAAAGAAGGTCAAGGCCGACCTGGCCGCCCTGCGCGACGACGACCGCGAGGCCTACGACAAGTTCTTCGAGCAGTTCGGCCGCACGCTCAAGTTCGGCGTCTACTCCAGCTACGGCATGGCCAAGGACACCCTGGCCGACCTTCTGCTGTTCTACTCGGCCAAGCAGAAGAAGATGATCACCCTCGACGAGTACCTGGCCGACGCCCCGGCCGACCAGGAGTCCATCTTCTTCGCCGCCGGCGAGGGCCTGGAGCACCTGGCCAAGATGCCCATCGTCACCACGGTGCTGGCCAAGGGCTACGACGTGCTGCTATGCACCGAGAACGTCGACGAGTTCTGCATGATGGCGCTCGGCGACTACGCTCGGAAGGACAGTGACGAGGAGAAGTCCTTCCCCCTCAAGAACGTGGGCAGCGAGGACCTGGGGCTGACCACCGAGGAGGAGAAGAAGGAGGCCGCCGAGGCCACCGAGGAGAACCGCGAGCTGTTCGACGTGATGGCCGAGGCCCTGGGCGGCCGTGTGGAGAAGGTGGTCGTGTCCACGCGTCTCACCGACGCGCCGGTGGTGCTGACCACCGAGGGCGCCGTGTCGCTCCAGATGGCGCAGATGCTCAAGAACGCGCCGGGTGCCGAGGATGCCCCCAAGAGCCAGGTGGTGCTGGAGGTCAACCCCAAGAGCCCCGTCTTCGACACGCTCAAGGCGGCTCACGCCGCAGGCGATGACGCCAAGGTGCGCACGTACACGGAGATCCTGTTCGACCAGGCGCTTCTGGTGGAGGGCCTGCCCATCGAGGATCCCATCGCCTTCTCCCAGGCGGTCACCGCGCTCATGAAATAGGGGAGAATCCCCGTTTATTCGCCGAGGGCGCCTCCTGCGGGAGGCGCCCTCGCGTATGCTAGGGCTTCCGCTTGCCGCCGGATAGTTGACATGATCTAATATATGACACTATTCTATGTGTGCCATAGTAAACTATAAGCCCAAGGCAATAGGGGAGCGCCGCAGGAGGCGCGGCCGCGGGGGAGAGAAAGGAAGCCCTCATGACGCTCAGCAGAAGAACCTTCGTGAAGGTGGCCGGCGTGTCCGCCGCCACGCTTGCCCTGGGAGGCCTGGCGGCCTGCTCCGATGGCGGCGAGAAGGCCGACGCCCCGGGCGACGCGCCCGCTCAGGCCGGCCCCCAGGACGAGGCGTTCATGAGCGAGGGCAAGGGCGAGCACCTGGTGTGCGCCGTCACCGGCAAGCTCATCAAGATCGCGCCGGCCATCATCGCCCAGCAGAAGGGCTTCTTCGCCGAGGAGGAGTGCGACGTCGAGTTCCAGACCATCGCGCTGGCTGACGCCATGGCCTCCATGTCGGTCAACCGCCTGGACATCGACTTGTTCGGCGTCGTGCCGGCCTGCTCCTACGTGTCCCAAGGCGCCGAGATCTACGTCTTCGGCGGCACCATCCTCAACGGGTCGGAGATGCTCTCCACCGAGGCCTTCGACCGCGAGCTCAAGACGGCCGAGGACTTCCGCGGCCTGCGCATCAACTGCTCGCGCGAGGAGACCGGCCAGATGGCCCTCAAGAACTATCTGCAGGAGGCCGGCCTCACTCTGGGCGAGGACGTGTTCTTCGAGTACGTCGACAACAACACCACCGCCATGGAGGGCCTGCGCTCGGGCCAGTGCGACCTGTTCGTCACGAACAACGCCATGGGCTATTCGCTCGGCGTCGATGGCATCAAGGTGGCCGGCATCGTGCGCGACGTGACGGGCGACTACCCCTGCTGCCGCCAGAACTGCTCGGCGGAGGCCTACACGTCCAAGTACCTGTCGCTCGTCGACTTCGAGGTGGCCATCCTGCGCGGCTACGACTACTACCTCAACAACAAAGACGAGGTCATCCAGATGCTCTGCGACTACTCGAGCCAGGAGCCGGACTACGTGGAGGCCGCCATGTACGGCACCGACGCGTACCGCAACGTGATGAACCTCTCGCCCGACCCGCACACCAAGGACGTCAAGCAGTTCTACAAGGCGCTCCAGAACATCAACGAGATCGATCCCGACTCACCCTATGACATGGAGCCCTACGCGGTGTCCGGCATCTACCGCAAGGCCCTCGACATCCTGCTCGACCGCGAGCCGGACAACGAGACGTACAAGGCACTCGACGCCGAGTTCGCCAAGAACAACGACTAGGAGCGACGGCCCGCCACCGCACGGGCCGCTTCGGCGCGGACGCCCGCGGAGGCGTCCGCGCGCCTTCGGACGGAAAGGAAGCAGAGGAGGAAGATGGGAGCGCTCGTTCTCGATGATGTGTGCTTCGCCTACGAGGATGACCTGAGCGTCCGGCGCCGGCGAAGGGGAAAGGGCACCGAGCCTGCGAGCCTTGTTCTCAAGCACCTGGATCTGACGGTGGCCGACGGCGAGTTCCTCTGCCTGGTGGGACATTCCGGCTGTGGGAAGACCACGCTCCTGCGCACGCTCGCCGGCCTGCAGCGGCCCACGTCCGGCTCGCTTTCCATCGACGGAAAGCCGCTCGACGGCCCGGGGCTCGATCGCTCGGTGGTGTTCCAGAACTACTCGCTGTTCCCGTGGATGACGGCGCTCAAGAACGTGGAGTTCGGCGTGCGCCAGGCCTCCGTCGAGCTGGGGCGCGGCCTGACCAAGGCGCAGATAACCGAGGTCTCGCGCGAGTACCTGGCCAAGGTGTCCATGGCCGACGCGGCCGATCTGCACCCCTACCAGCTGTCGGGCGGCATGCAGCAGCGCGTGGCCATCGCCCGCGCGCTCGCCATGGACACGGAGATCCTCCTGTTCGACGAGCCCTTCGGCGCGCTGGACGTGCGCACGCGCCGCGAGCTGCAGGCCCTCATGAACCGCCTGTGGATGCAGGAGGATCGTGACCGCAAGAAGACAGCCGTCTTCGTCACCCATGACATCGACGAGGCGCTGCTGCTGGCCGACCGCATCGTGTTCATGAGCGGTGGCCGGTTCTTGGCCGACATCCCGGTGGCCGCCGCGCGCCCGCGCGATCCGGAGGACTTCCTGCGCCGCCCCGCCGTGCGCCTCATCCAAGACGAGCTTCTCGGGCTGTTCTACGATGCGGAGGAGACGAGGCGGGATGTGGCCGAGCGCGAGCTGGTCTTTGGCGAGGGGGGTGTCCTATGAGACGGATAGCCGTCGAGTTCGCCGTCGCCCACGTGCTGATGGCAGCGCTCGTGGGCGTGGTGCTGCTCATGCCCGATGCGCGCAAGGTGTATCCCTGCGACGCGTTCCTCGTGGCCATCGCGCTCATCGAGGCGGCCTACCTGCTCGCGCTCTTCCGCGGCCGGCGCCTCGATCCGATGCCCTCGGGGTCGTCCGACATCGTGTGCGCCGTGTGGGTGCTTCTGCTTGTGTGGGAGCTCGCGTCCACGAAGCTCGGGGTGGCCCACAGCGTGCTCATCCCGTCGCCGGAGAACGTGTTCTACGTATTCGAGCGCTCGGGCCCGGAGCTGTGGGGCAACGTGGTCTCGTCACTCGAGCTGCTGGTGACCGGGTATGTGCTCGGCACGGTGCTCGGCGTGTTCCTCGGCATCGTGGTGGGGTGGGTGCCGCGCCTGCGCGCGATGTTCTACCCCATCGCCAACGTGCTCGCGCCCATCCCGTCGGTCATCTTCACGCCGTTCCTCGTCATCCTCATGCCGACGTACCGCTGGGCGGCCATCATGGTCATCCTGCTGGGCGTGTTCTGGCCGCAGTTCCTGTCGATGATCCTGCGCGTGGGCTCGCTGCCCGCCGCCATCACCGACAACGCCCGCGTGCTCAAGGTGAGCAGCTGGACGATGATCACCAAGGTCATCCTTCCGTTCATCGTGCCGGACGTGCTCGGGAACATGCGGGTGTCGCTGACCACCGGCTTTCTCATGCTCATGTACGCCGAGAGCTTCGGCGCGAAGTCGGGCATCGGCTACTGGATATCCAACGCCAACGTGTTCGCCAACTACGCGAACATCGTGGCGGGCGTCATCACCTGCGGCATGACGGTGACGGCGCTCAACTACTTGACGGCATGGGCGCAGAAGCGCTTCACCACCTGGCGGTAAGGGGCCGGCGCGGCCCGCAGAGAGAGGGAGAGACATGAACCAGGAAACCAAGGCGCTTATTGACCGTGTGTTCGACGAGGGGTCGCGCGGCGCTTCCCAGCCCCGCGAGGTCATCATCGCGCTGCTCGAGCTCGATCCGGCGTCGGAGGAGGTGGCCTACCTCAAGGAGCGCGCTGCCGAGCTGGCCCACCTGGCCACGGGTAACAGCGCGTCCATCGCGGGGGCCATCGGCGTGGATCTGTGCAGCTGCGACATGAACTGCAAGTTCTGCTCCTTCGGCACGGCCTGGGGCCTGGTGGAGGAGGACGTGATCTACTCCAAGGAGGAGATCATCGAGCTGGTGCGCGAGTACGTGGAGGCGGGCGTCACCACCATCACCCTGCGCTCGACGGAATTCTACGACCTGAACGTGCTCTCCGAGTGGCTCGCCGACATCCGCGCGGCGGTGCCGGGCAGCTATCTCATCAACCTCAACGTGGGTGAGATGAGCCCGGCCATGGCCGAGGCCGCCTACCAGGCCGGCGCCACGAGCGCCTACCACGTGGTGCGCATGCGCGAGGGCATCGACACTCCCTTCGACGTGGGTCTGCGCTGGCAGACCATCGACGCCATCAGCAACTCGCCGCTGCGTTGGCTGACCTGCGTGGAGCCTTTGGGCGTGGAGCACACCAACGAGGAGATAGCCGACCGCATCCTGGAGAACCTGGCCCACCGCCCCTATGCCATGAGCGTGATGGCCCGCGTCAACGTGCCGGGCACGCCCTTCGAGGGCATGGAGGCCATCAGCGAGGAGCGCATGCTGCACCTGCTGGCAACGCTGCGCCTGGTGGTGGGCACCAAGGTGCGCAGCTGCGGCATGCATCCGGCCACGCCCGCCGCGCTCTATGCCGGCGCCAGCAGCTTTACCGTCGAGCGTGGCGCCAACCCGCGTGACACCTCGTTCAACACCGAGGTCTGGCGCGGGTTCACCGTGGAGGAAGCCAAGGCGCTCATCGAGGAGGCAGGGTTCGTCTGCCGCTCCGAGAACCCCGACCCGCGCTTCCCCGCCGAGGGAAAGCCGTGGTGGAAGGTGGGAGACCCAGCCGATTACGTGATGCCCGATCCCACCGGGCCGTGCTGCGGGAAGCACAGCTAGGGCGGCGCGCGACGCTGGATTGGCGAGGGGCCCGGTCGAAGTCGACCGGGCCCCTCGCGTGTGGGCGTCGCCGGGGCGCGACGCTGGCGGCGGCTGGGCGCGAGGGCGCGGGACGCCTGGGGCCGTGCGCGGCGGCTGGGCGCCCGCGCGGGCGCCCTACGCGTAGTAGCGCGACGGGCCCTCCCAGACCTTCCAGTCGCACTCGGCGTAGAGCTCGCGGCACTGCCCGACGGAGTACCCGCGGAGGGTCTCGGTGGTGGTGTCGCGGGGCGAGGTGCCGCGCTCGGCCCAGATGACGTTGGCGCCGGCTTGGGCGCACAGCTGGCTGGGCTCGTGGGTGCAGTTTCCGCGGATGTCCGGGCCGGTGGCCAGCGCGATGGCGCCCGCGTAGGTGGCCAGGCGGCCGTAGCTGATGTTGCCGTACTTCGAGAACGCCGTGTTCGGGATGGTGTTGCGCCGCATGGCGCCGCTGAAGCCCACCTCCAGGCTGCGGGCCAGCAGGATGAGGTCGGCCAGCTCGTCGGGCGTGTGCTCCGGCCCGATGGGCTCGATGCAGTTGCCTACCACCAGGCCCGCCTCCTTCGCCGCCTCGATGGTGGCGATGCGCGCGTCGCGGTCGCAGCGGGTGTAGGTGCCTTCGCCCAGGCGCATGACGTGGTAGGCGCCGGCCACGCCCGCGGCCTTGAGCTCGCGCGCGTAGGCCAGGTCGAAGTCGGCGATGTTCGCCACGATGGGGATGTCGCGGGTGAGCACGCCGCGCACCGCGTCCACCACCTCCAGGAAGCGCTCCTGGTCGTAGCGGGCGGTGGTCACCAGGTACAGCGCGTTCACCCCGTCAGCATCGAAGGTGCGCGCCTCGTCGAGGATGCGCTCAAGCGGCAGCTCGGTCTTACGGCGGAAGATGCCGGCGCTCGCGGCGAACGAGCAGAACGCGCAGTCGCAGGGGCACGGCGAGGCGTCGAGTCCGATGTGGCTGTGGATCTCGGCGTAGCCGTCGTTGAGCGACTCCGTGAAGGTGCGCCCGGCCTGCTGGATGGCGAAGGCCTCGGGGGAGAGGTTCTCCACGGACAGCAGCGCGATGATCTCGGCGCGGTCAAGCAGCGTGCCGTCCTGGGCCTTCTCGATGATACTGAGGATGTTCTTGTCCATGACGCCCTCCTAATTCACCGCGTGGAGCGAGAATACCTCCGCGTCGGTCGCCTCGGCGATGACCTCGCGCGGGTTCAGGAAGGCCAGCTCCAGGAAGAAGCCCATGCCGGCCAGGGTGGCGCCGGTGCCTTCGATCATCTTCACCACGGCGCGCACGGTGCCGCCGGTGGCCACCAGGTCGTCCACGATGAGCACCACGTCGTCGGGCGTGAGCGCGTCCTGGTGAATCTCCAGCGCGTCGCTGCCGTACTCGAGCTCGTAGGTGGCCGCGTAGGTGGCGCGCGGGAGCTTGCCCGGCTTGCGGGCGGGCACGAACCCGGCGCCCAGTGCCACGGCCACCGGCGCACCCACGATGAAACCGCGCGCCTCCGCGCCGACGACCTTGGTGATGCCGCGCCCGGCGAAGTGGCCGGCAATGCCGTTGACCACGGCGGCGAGCGCTTCAGGGTCGGCCAGCACGGGAGTGATGTCCTTGAAGACCACGCCGGGCGCGGGGTAGTCGGGCAGGTCGATGATGAGCGATGCGGGGTCGACGGCCATGGGAGGGTTCCTTTCAGCGGACGCGGGGATGTCGGCGAGCGGGTGGGCGTCGGGTGGCGCGCATCCGCCGCTGCCGTCCAGCGCGGGTTTTGGCAGCCGAACTATTCTAGCCTAACGGGTCGTCTCCTTGAAATGAGCGCGCAAAAATGCAAATTCGAGCGGTTTTGCACTCGCGAGGGGTCGGCGTAGAGGCGAAGCGCGCCGTGCGTTCAAAGCCGACCTGGGAAAACGCTGCGTGCTCTTGCGATCGGCATCGGATAAGGCGTAGCCGAGGGTGCAAAACCGTTCGAATTTGCAGCGCAGGCGAAAAAAACCGGGGCCCGCTCGCAGCGAGCCCCGGATCTCTGCGGCGACCGCCGTGCGCAGGCCCCGGCGTGCCGTGCTAGGCGGTCGTCTTGACCGCGCCCTTGTCGCAGCGGTTGCCCCAGCTGTCGATGATGTCCTTGTCGCGATAGACGCAGATGATCTCGCAGTGGTTGGCGCACTTGCCGCACTCCACCTCACGCGTCTTGAAGTCAAAGTCGAGCATGGCCTCGAAGTCGAGCACGCCGCTGGCGAAGGGGCCGGACTCGGCGTCGGTGATGGGGCCGGCGTCGGCGGCCAGCAGCGCGGCGCCGAACGCGCCCATGAGGTGGCCGTCCGGATCCACCGTCACCTCCATCCCCAGCTGCTCCTCGAAGGCGTGCACGACGCCTGCGTTCTTCGACACGCCGCCCTGGAACACCACGGGCGCCTCGATCTTCTTGCCCTTGCCCACGTTGTTGAGGTAGTTCGACGCCACGGCGTTGCACAGGCCGGCGATGATGTCCTCGCGCGCGTAGCCTACCTGGATCTTATGCACCAGGTCGGACTCGGCGAACACGGTGCAGCGCGCGGCGATGTTGGCCGGCTTCTGGGAGGTGAGCGCGATGTCGCCGAACTCCTCCACCTCCACGCCCAGGCGATGGGCCTGGCTCGAGAGGAACGAGCCGGTGCCCGCGGCGCACAGCGTGTTCATGGCGTAGTCGACGGCGATGCCGTTCGCCACGCAGATGATCTTGGAGTCCTGGCCGCCGATCTCCAGGATGGTGCGCACCTTGGGGTGCAGGAAGGTGGTGCCCACCGCATGGGCCGTGATCTCGTTCTTGATGACCGACGCGCCGAGCATGGCGCCCACCAGCCGGCGCGCGCTGCCCGTGGTGCCGGCGCCCACGATCTGGACGCCCTTGCCCTCCACCTGGGACTCCAGCTCGCGCACGACGTTGCGCGAGGCCTCGGTGGGGTTGCCCTCGGTCCACAGGTACGACCGCGCGATGATGGCGCGGTTCTCGTCGATGATGACGCCTTTGGTGGAGATGGAGCCGATGTCGATTCCGAGGTAGCCTTGGGTCATTTCGTCTTCTCCTTCTTCATGGAAAGCATGTCGTAGAACGCCTCGAGGCGCGTGTCCAGGCCGGTGTCGGAGGTCTGGGAGTCGTAGGTGAGGTAGAGGATGGGCATGGCCGCGTCGGCGCTCACGCGCTGGAGCACGGGCATGCAGTCGATCTCCGGCGTGCAGCCGGCCGACTTGGCGTGGATGACGCCGTCGAAGCCCTCGCGGGCGTAGCGGTGGGCGGCCACCACGGTGAGCGTGGAGGTGGGACCCATGTCGTAGGTGAGGTACCCCGCGGCGCTGCGGCGCAGGTTGGGCTCGTTGTAGCGCACGAAGCGGTTGGTGAGGTTCATCATGCGGTGCACCTCCACGCCCATGGACAGCAGCTTGTCGTCGAGCTCCAGGTTGGAGCGCTCGTCGATGGCCGTGAACATCTCGCCCACCACGCCGATGCGGATGGGGTCGTCCGGCTTGTCGAGCGGGATGGCGCGCATGGCGTCCATGGCCTGGCGGAAGGCCTCGTTGATGTCGCGGTCGCCGGTGGCGCCGCGCAGGGCGTCCAGGTAGGAGGCCCAGACGCGCTTGAAGGCGCCGCGCTCGCGCTCGAACCCGGCGTTGGCCAGGTAGAAGTCGCGCGCCTCGTCCAGCTTGACGGCCATGTTGGCCGTGGCGGCCAGCTTGGGCAGGGCGGCGGGCACGTTGATGTCGGGGTTCACCGTCTTGAGGCACTGCTTGGCCCAGCCGAGCGCCCCCTGCTCGATGCCGCGCGAGAAGTTGAGCATCTGGAACTCATAGCCCATGTCGCGCAGGATGGCTTCCTGCAGCTCGCCGTAGTAGCCCAGGCGGCAGGGGCCGCCGAACTGCACGAGCACGTCGGCGCCGGCCTCGAGCGCCTCCACGTAGTCGCCGAGGATGTGCTTGAAGGGCGTGCACACGTAGTCGGTGGAGTTCTGCTCGCCGATCTCGGTAGTGCGCTTGGTGGCCTCGGGCAGCGTGAGGAAGTCGGCGTCGAGCACCTGCTCCACGAAGAACTTGAACGCCGGATCGTAGTAGCAGTAGCGGAAGAACGCCACCTTGATGCGCTTGTGGCGGTCGCGCTTGAACTTGCGCCGCCCCATCTTGGGCTCGCGGCGGCGCTCCAGCTCGACCGCGATGCGCGAGCGCGCCTCCTGCGGGAGCGTGAGGATGTCAGCCATGGACGTAGCCTCCCTTCTGGTGGTAGCGCAGGATGTCGACGAAGCTCTCGATGCGCGTCTCCACGCCGGCGGTGCCGCTCTGGGCGTCGATCATCAGGTTGAGGATGGGGGTGCCCTGGATGTAGCGCATGATGGCGTCGTCGGTCATGGAGTCGGGGCCGCAGGGGAAGGCGCTCACCAGCACGATGCCGTCCACCTTGTCCTGCAGCAGCAGGATCGACCCGATGAGCTCGCGGTTGACCACCCACGGCAGCGTGTCGGTGAACTCGAAGCTGGCCTTGTAGGCGCGGGCGTGGTTGGTCTCGTCGGCGAACAGCACCGTGACGCCCATGGCCTCGAGGGACTCCACGATGGTGCCGCAGAGGTACTCGTCGTGGGCCAGGTAGGGGTGGGCCACCAGCAGGATGGCGAGCGGCCGCTCCTGGGTTCCGGTGGGGTCGGACGCGGCGACGACGCGGTATTCGGCCAGCAGGCGCAGGGTCTCCTCCTGGGCTGCGGCCTGGGCGCGGCGCGCGTCCTCGAGGGCGCGGACGCCGGCCTTCCACGCGCGCTTGGCCAAGGCGGGGCTGGCGCCCAGGCGCGCGGCCATCTCGGTGAAGGCGCGGCGCACCTCCTTGGGCTTGGACACGTTCTCCACCAGGCACGACAGCACGCGCACGCCGCGGTCGCGGAACGTGTTGGCCACGAGGTCCGGCGCGGCTTGGAACTTGGTGCAGAAGCCGGCGCGCGGGTCGCAGCTGGCGTAGCAGGGCACGAACACGGCATCGCAGCGGCCGATGAGGCTGTCCACATGGCCCATGTAGGCCTTCGAGGCCAGGCAGCACTCGTCCACGGAGAGCACGGTGCCGGTCTCGACGATGGCGCGGTCGGTCTCGTCGCTGACGATCACCTCGCGACCGAGCTCGCGCAGGAAGGTCTCCCACAGCGGGCCGTAGCGATGGTACAGGAACCCGCGCGGAATGCCGACGATGTGGATGTCGGCCAAGTCGGGCTGGGGTTTGAGGGCCAAGGGGCGCTCCTTCTCGCTTGCCTTCACGGGGCCGGTGCCTCGCGTGCCCTGCCCCGCGTCCGCCCGGCGGGCGGAGAGTTAGTTTGATGATCTTAGCACTTACGGTTGGCGCTGTCCGCCCCGAGACGCCGGCGGTCGCGCGGCGCCTGTGGCGGGAGGGCGGAGCGGGTGGGGGGGCGGCTGGCGCGCGGCCGGCCTGCTCGCGCGAATGCCCCACGGCGGGGGTGGGACGCTCCCGCGGCCGGGGCAGGTGCGCTTGCGTGCCGCCCCGGTGGGCGTGCGCCCCCCCCCGGATAGGCGTGCTCGATGGGGCGCTCACGCGGCCGGCACGTGGGGTCAGGATGCTCGTCCCAGGTACGGCGCCCCTGGCCTGCGCGGGCCGGCGCGGGGCTGGGGGCTGCTGCGGACGTGGGGCTGGGGGGGGCTGCTGCGGGGCGCGGCAGCGGCAGCGCTCGCGTCCGCCGTGCCGGGTCGGCGTGGCTGGCGCGGGGCGCGTGGTCGGCCCCCGCCCTCGTCGCGATGTCCCCGCGTCTCGCCCGTCGCGCGCGATCCGCGCGAGACGATGGTCTCGGATGCGGCGCGGGCGCCGGTGGCGCCAGTCCACGGCTGCAGGCGTTGCGGGCGCCGGGAGCGCGGCGAGCACCGGCTTCGTCGGCGCGCCTCCCGCAGACGGGGACGGGGGACGCGACGCTCAGCGCTCACGGCAGCGGCGCTCGGCCAGGAGCAGCCAGGCGAAGGCGCCGGCCATGACGGCCAGGCCGAAGCCGTCGAAGGCGACGAACCGCATGATGCCGCCGGCCAGGGCGGCGTGGTCTGCGGGCAGTCCGGCCAGGATGGCCGTCTCTCCGGCGAGCCCGACAACCTGCTGGGCCAGCACCACGCCGGCCAGCGCGCGATGGCGGGCCGGCCGCCAGATGACCAGCGGGTAGGTGCAGTTCCACATGAGGAAGGCCACGCCCATGCCGCGCGTAGCCGCCTCGCCCGCCACGCCGGTCAGCTCAAAGCCGCCGGCGTACGAGGCAGGGTCGACGGCAAACGATAGCGCGCAGTGCACGTTGACGGCGAACACGAGCGCGAAGGCGGCGCGACAGGCCCAGATGGCGGCCCGGACGCCCGCGTCCGAGCGCGTGGGGGCCGCGGTGCCGCCCGTCCGCCAGGCAGCGGTTCGGGCGGGGTTTGCGCTCGCGCTGATCTTCGCCATGCCGCCTCCTCGCGCTCTCGTGTCTTTCCCCGATGCTAGCACGCCCGCGTTCCGCCCCGCTCCATCGCCGCCAATCCGTTGCCGGGCCGGTCGTCGCGCCCCCCGCCTCGCGAGCATCCTGGGCGAGCGGTCTTTTTCCGTCCGATTCTGCCCCTGCGCGCTTCCGCTCAGGCAAAGTGGCCAAAAATGACGACCTGACGACGTTTTCGGCGCCTTTTCTGCCCTGCTGGAGCCTTTTTCGTTCGAGGCTCTGCGGGGCGGCTCTCCGTGACCTGGGGTTTTGGAGCGTCGCCTTTGCGTCGTTGCGGTGCCTTTGTCGTCAGGTCGTCATTTTTGGCCACTTTGCGCTCAGGTTTTGCCCGCGTCCGACGGTTGCCTGCTGGGTGCGGGGGTTTGGTGTTAGCATGGCGAGCGAGAATGCTGCCGTGGCGCCGTCGGGCGCCGCGCACCGCGCACGAGAGGGGAGGCCCCATGAGGGAGCGTAGGAACACGGTGCTGCTGTTCAGCAAGCTGCCGGAGGCCGGCAAGGTGAAGACGCGCCTGACGGTGCTGAAGGATGGCGTGTTCCAGCCGGACGTGGCGTCGGCGCTCTACCACTGCATGCTGTTCGACGTAGTGGAGATCATCTGTGGCGCTTTCACCGCGCTCGAGGCGCGCCCGCCGGCGGTGGACGCCGCCACGGGCGAGGAGATCCGCGATACCTACGACCTGGTCATCTCCACGGCGCCGGCGGCCAACGTAGAGGCCATGGAGAAGCTGTTCTCCGACGCGGGGGAGTGGCCCCGGCCGCTCACGTTCATCGCCGACGAGGGCGCCAGCTTCGACGAGCACTATAATCACGCCTTCCAGCAGGCGTGGGAGCGCGGGGCCGACTGCATCCTGTCCATGGGCGCCGACATGCCGGCGCTCACGGCAATGGACGTCGCGGCCGGCTTCGACGGGCTTCACGCGCTGGACGCCGTGCCCGGCGGCGGCATCGTGCTCGCGCCCGACCAGGCCATGGGCGTGTCGGTCATCGGCTGGACCCACGATACCGACTTCGACCACACGGGCGTCTACTACAACCGCGATGGCCTGACCGTGCTGCCCGCCTATATCGCCAAGGCGCGCGAGGCCGGGCTGCCGGCGCGCTACCTGCCCCCCATCCCCGACGTGGACACCATGGGCGACCTCATGCACGCGGTCACCGTGGTGGAGGCGCTCAACTACACGGCCGCCTTCGACGGCAACACGCCGCCCTGGCGCACCGCCGACGCCCTGCGTCAGATGGGCTGGGACGAAGTGCGCGTCCCGCCCAACGACCTCTTCGACCCGCGCGACGAGATCGACAAGTAGGGAGCGGGGGCGCTACCCCCGCAGCGCATAGAAGGCCACGGCGCTGGCGGCGGCCACGTTGAGGGAGTCCACGCCGTGGTCCATGGGGATGCGCACCGTGTGGTCGCAGCGGGACAGGGTGGCCTCCGCCAGGCCGTCGCCCTCGGTGCCGAACACGAGCGCGAGCGGCTGCGGTTGCGGCTCGGCGGACGCGCCGAGGGCGGGTGCCCCCGCCGGTTCGCCGTCGCTCGTCGCCGCGCTCGCGCCCGCGGCCCCTTCGTGTGTCGCGCTCCTCGCCGCGGCCGCGCCCGCCCGCGACGGCCGCCCCGTCAGCGCGGCCAGCTCGTCGAGGGTGATCGAGTCGTCCGAAAGCGCCATCGCCGCCGTCGTGAACCCCAGCTCGTGCAGCAGAGGCACGCCCTCGGCCGCCCAGTCGCGCACGTCCTCGCCGATGCGTGTCCAGGGAATCTGGAACACCGTGCCCATGGACACACGCACGGCGCGGCGGTAGAAGGGGTCGTAGCAGGCGGGGCTCACCAGCACCGCGTCCACGCCGAGCGCCGCGGCCGATCGGAAGATGGCCCCCACGTTGGTGTGGTTGGTGATGTTCTCCAGCACGGCCACCAGGCGCGCGCCGGCCACGGCCTCGGCCACGGTGGGCAGCGCGGGGCGGCGGAAGCAGCCGAGGGCCCCGCGGGTCAGCTCGAACCCGGTCAGCCGCGTCAGCTCCTCGCGGGGCGCCACGAACACGGGCAGTTCGGGCGTGACGGCCTCTGCAGCAGCGATGACCGGCGCCAGGGGCTCGAGCCACTTCTCCTCCATGAGCAGCGACACCGGCGTGAGGCCGCCGGCCAACGCCCGCTCGATCACCTTGCCGGACTCGGCGATGAGCTGCGCCCGCTCGGGCTCGATGCGGCTGCGCAGCTGCGTGTCGGTCAGGCGCGCGAAGGCGTCGAGGCGCGGGTCGTCCAGGGAGCTCACGTATTCGAGGGACATGGTGGGGCCTTTCTGCAAGGGTTTGGCGAGATTTTGGACATTTGCTTCGAAATTCCGAGGTAAGCCGTCGTAAAAGGGAGGCTTTTCCTGCCAGGCTGCCGTCGCGGTCGAAATCGACCTGGGCAAATGCCGGAAACCCTGCGACCGACCTGTCCGCCACCTCGGAATTTCGAAGCAAATGTCCAAAAACGGAACGAAAAAAAGCGCGCACCCCGGAGGATGCGCGCCTTCGTGCTCAAGAGCCGTGCGGCTGAGAGCAGCCCTTAGGCCAGGGCGTCGATGAGGGCCTTCATCTGGTTGGAGCCCAGGCCCTGGATGCGACGGTCGGCGGGGATGCCCAGCTCCTCCATGAGCTTCTCGGTCTTGACCTTGCCGTAGCCGGGCAGGGCGCTGACGAAAGCCTTGACCTTCATGCGGCCGACGACCGGCTTGTCGCTCATGTCGAGGACCTCCTTGGGGGTCATGAGACCCATGGAGAGCTTCTTGGTGAGCTCGGAACGCTCGGCGCGGACGATGCGGGCCTTCTCCAGGGCAGCGGCGCGCTGCTCGGGAGTCATGGTAGGTGCAGCCATGTTGTAACTCTCTTCTCTCGTTCTCTGCGCGCTACGTTTCTGAAGTGCGCGCAAACTTGGCCAATAAAACAAGCGGCTACAGATGTTAGTTGAAGTGGGCCGCGTTTGCACGTCTTTTTTGCGAAATAAGCGGTCGGAGCAGGTTTTTCAGCCCGTGCGGGGGAGAAAACGGGCCTTCGGCGCCAAGGAAGAAGGCCTGGTGGGAGAAATTGTGGGGGCGGGGTAACGAATCGGAGGAGGGGCCTCGGCGGTATAATCGAGCCGTCCCAAGCTCCATTCGCGCGCCCCGGGCGCGCCTGTCAGGAAGGCCTGCCATGACCCAGAAGAAGGTCGCGGACATCACGCCGCGCCCCCACCCCGACTTCGATGCCTTCGCGGCCACCATCGAGGCCCTGCGCGCCCCCGACGGCTGCCCCTGGGATCGCGAGCAGACGCACCAGTCCATCGCGCACAACATGATAGAGGAGGCCTACGAGGCCGTGGACGCCATCGAGGCGGGCGATATGGCGCACCTGCGCGAGGAGTTGGGCGACGTGCTGCTCCAGGTGGTGCTCCAGTCGCAGATAGCCGCCGACGCGGGCGAGTTTGACATCGCGGACGTGTGCCGTGACGTGAACGAGAAGATGATCCGCCGGCACCCCCACGTCTTCGGCGACGCTGCCGCGGCTGACGCCAACGAGGTGCTCGACCTGTGGGACTCGGTGAAGCTGGCCGAGCGGGAGGCCGCCGCGGCCGACGCGCCTGCTGACGTGGAGCCAGCCGGCCTGCTCGACGGCGTGCCCGCCAGCTTTCCCGCGCTCATGCAGGCCCAGAAGGTGTCACGCAAGGCCGCGGCTGTGGGCTTCGAGTGGCCGACGGTCGACGAGGTGTGGGAGAAGGTGGCCGAGGAGGAGGCCGAGCTGCGCGCCGCCTATGCCGCCGCGCCCAAGTCCGCCGACGGCAAGGTGCTCGCCGAGGCCGATCCCGCCGCAGCCACGGCAGTGGAGCTGGAGTTGGGCGACGTGCTGTTCTCGCTCGTGAACGTGGCGCGCAAGATGGGCGTCGACGCCGAGGGCGCGCTGCGCGCCACCTGCGTGAAGTTCCGCCGCCGCTGGGCCTTCATGGAGGGCGCCGCCTGGGGGCAGGGGCAACGCGTCGAGGATCTCTCCGCCGCCGAGCTGGAGGAGCTCTGGGCCGCCGCCAAGCTGCTCGACCCGGTCGAGTAGGGGCGTCCTGCCCCTGCGGATGGCATTGCGCCCCGAGCCCGATGCTGAGCTTTGCGGCCGGGGCTCTCGGGCCTGACACGGCATCTCGCGCTTGACTTAAAGCCGACTCCAACTATTACCATGGGAGACAACGCGCTCCGGCGTTTGCCATTTCGAGAGACGAGGAATCCCATGAGAGAAGACCTGGCATCCATTTCCAAGATGGGCTTCGGCTGCATGCGCCTGCCCCTCATCGATCCCGCCGATCCCACCTCCATCGACATCGACCAGTTCAAGGCTATGGTCGACGTGTTCATGGAGGCTGGCAACACCTACTTCGACACCGCCTTCCTCTACCATGGCGGCGCCTCGGAGGCAGCGGTGCGCCAGGCGCTGGTCGAGCGCTATCCCCGCGAGTCGTTTACCGTGGCCACCAAGTGCCCGGCTGCGTTTCTGCCCACCAAGGAGGCCGCCCATGCCACGCTGGCCACGTCGCTTGAGCGGCTGGGCGTTGCCTACCTCGACTTCTTCCTGCTGCACAACCTGGGCAGCACGCGCACGGCCACGTTCGACGAGTACGGCATGTGGGAGTTCGCGCAGCGCGCTAAAGAGCAGGGGCTCGTCCGCAACATCGGGTTCTCGCTCCACGACGGCCCCGAGGCCCTCGACGAGCTGTTGACGGCCCACCCCGCCCTGGACTTCGTGCAGCTGCAGGTGAACTACCTCGATTGGGACGACCCCCACGCCCAGGCCCGTCGCCTCATGGAGGTGGCCGATAGCCACGGCGTGCCCGTCGTCATCATGGAGCCCTGCCGGGGCGGGCGCCTCTGCGAGCTGCCCGAGGAGGCGGCCGCCATCCTCGCGGAGGGCCACCCTGCCATCACCCAGGCTGAGTGGGCCTACCGGTTCTGCTGGGACTTGCCCAACGTCATCACTGTGCTCTCGGGCATGTCCACCCTTGAGCAGGTGGAGCAGAACACGGCCTCCTATCGCGCTCGTCGGCCGCTCTCGGCCGATGAGCGTGGTACGCTCGGACGTGCTGTCGAGGCTATTCGCGCCCTCGCCGTCGTCCCCTGCACCGGCTGCGGCTACTGCGTGGAGGGGTGTCCGGCCCACGTGATGATCCCCGATGTGATGGAGATGCTCAACTTGGAGGCCATGACGCGCAATCCGGCCTTCGCCAAGGCCACCTACGGTTGGCGCACCGAGGCTGGCCGCGCGTCGTCGTGCATCGGCTGCGGCGCCTGCGAGGCCATGTGCCCGCAGCAGATCGACATCATCCACCAGCTTGAGGTGGCGGCTGGGAAGTTCGAGTAGCCTGGGCTCCCGGCTCCCGCGCCAACCCCGCAGCCATCTTTTCCCGGAAAGATGGCACAGAACGGCAGTTTGGTACGGTTGCGCCGCCCCGGCGGAGTCGGCGAGCGTCGGTTCGAAACGCGCGACCTGGGGTTTTGCCGCGCGCAGGTCGCATCGGGGCTGCCTTCGGTCGTCCAGCGGGCTGCCGTGCCGTACCAAACTGCCGTTTTGTGCCATTTCCGGCCCGAAAAGTGGCTGCGCCTCCCGCGATCGGCTTTCGTGGGCCCGATCTGACCGCGGAGGAGCGTCCCGCCTGCGACGCTTGCACGGCCCCGCCGCCCGCCCGCTAATCCGTAAACACGCCCGAAACACGATAGTTGTTTGATAAGGGTGCCCGGAAACACCATAATGAGCGAATCACTGCTTTAGCGTGTTGGAGCGCATAAGAGGAAAGGGGAAACCTGATGAAGATGAAGAAGTGGGGCGTGCTCGCGGTCAGCGCCGCGATGGTGGCCGCCCTGGGTCTGTTCGGCTGCTCCGGCGGCGATGCCAAGCCGGCCGAGGACAAGAAGGCTGAGGAGCCCAAGACCGAGGCCCCGGCCGAGATGACCCTCATGAAGGAGGGCACGCTGACCATCCTGAGCTCGCCGGACTACCCGCCGTTCGAGAACCTGGAGAACGGCGAGATCGTCGGCTACGAGGTTGACCTGTTCAACGCCATCGCCGACGAGATGGGCCTGAAGCTGGAGATCCAGCCGCTGCAGTTCGACGGCATCATCCCGGCCATCCAGGCTGGCGGCCAGGGCGACGTGGGCGTTTCCGGCTTCTCGGTTGACCCCGAGCGCGCCCAGCAGATCGACTTCACCGAGACGTTCTACATTGACGACCAGGCCGTGGCCGTCATGAACAGCAACACCGAGATCACCAGCGACAACGCCGCCCAGGCCCTGAACCAGGAGGGCGTCATCATCGCGGTTCAGTCCGGCACCACGGGCGAGGCCTACGTTCAGGAGAACTTCCCCAACGCCACGGTCCAGCCCTACGGCAACGGCACTGACTGCTTCGCTGCCATGCAGTCCGGCCAGGCCACGGCCGTGTGCACCAACCTCGCGGTGGTGAAGCGCATGCTGGCCGACGCGTACCCGGATGCCCACATGGTGCTCGAGATCGCTACCGGCGAGGAGTACGCCGCCGTGGTCTCGAAGGACAACCCGGAGCTCACCAAGGCGCTCGACGCCGCCATCAAGAAGCTCCAGGAGAACGGCACCATCGATCAGCTGCAGGACAAGTGGTTCTAATTCTCTCCTGCAGACATCGCTAGGTTTCAAGGCCCTCCGGTGCCCATCGGCTCCGGAGGGTCTTTCCCGTCCAAGACCCGTTTTTGAGGTTAGGCTATGAACAAGACTCCCTGCTTCCCCCCAGTATTCTCCGGCTTTGCTTTACGGGCCCTTGGTCGCTTGGCGTCGGTCGTGCTGGCAGCGATGATGCTGCTGGCGCTGGTTCCGGCCTCGGCGCTGGCCCTCGACACCGCCAAGTGCACGGCGCGCCCCAACGGCTCCACCGGATCCGAGGTCTACGGCGGCACGGAGACGCGGGTGACCTGGGAGGGCCAGGCCGATGCCGACGAGGCCATCACCGGGCTCTCCATCGTCTTCCCCCAGGGCACTACCTTCAACGACGACACTACCGGCAAGGCGCGCATCACGCTGCTCACCGCCGACCAGAGCCAGCGCCTGGGCTTCTTGGACGCCGACTATTCCCTTGATGGCGAGACCTTCACCGCCACGCTGGACGAGCCGGCCCAAGCCGGCGGCTATCTCCGGGTGGAGATCTACGGCGTGTTCTTCCCGGTGGCGGGTGGCGAGATGGCCCTCAACGGCAGCTACGCCTTGGAGGACGGAACCACGTTGCCGGTGGAGGACATCCAGCCCCTGACTGTCACCGGTGTGTCCACCACCGGCCAGATCACCTCGTGGCTCTCTGATCAGGAATGGGTGCAGGCCTGGAACTCGAACCGCTTCCTGCGCATGTTCCTGAATCCCGTCATCATCGTGGACAGCTTTCCCATCGTGTTCCAGGGCTTCCTGATGGCGGTGGCCATCGTGGCCATCGCCTTCCCTCTGGCCATCCCGCTGGGCCTGTGCCTCTCCCTCATGCGTATGGCTAAGCTGCGGGTGCTGCGCGGCTTAGCGTCGCTCTACGTGAACGTGGTGCGCGGCACGCCGTTGTTCCTGCAGATCTACATCGCCTTCTTCGGGCTGCCGCTGGCCGGCCTCAGCATCGACAAGTTCCCCCTGGGCGTCATCGTGCTGGCCATGAACTCCGCCGCCTACCTCTGCGAGATTTTCCGCGCCGGCATCCAGTCCATCCCGGCGGGGCAGAACGAGGCGGCGCGCTCGCTCGGCATGAACGGCGCGCAGACGATGATCTTCGTCATCATCCCCCAGACGGTGCGGCGCGTGATTCCCACCATGACCAGCGAGTTCATCCTGCTGTACAAGGACACCTCGATGCTGGCCGCCGTGGGCGTCATGGAGGTGGTCATGTACGCCAAGACCATCGTGGCCTCCACCGGCTCCATTACGCCCTACATCGTGGCTGCGTGCTTCTACCTGGTGATCACCCTGCCGCTGGCGAAGGTGGTGGGCCGCCTGGAGGCGCGTCTTGCCGGCGGCGGTCGGCGACGCAAGCGCCAAGGCGGTGCCGGCGCGGCTCGGCCGCTGCAAGGGACGGACTCCGCGGGTGTCACGGCTTACGTCACCGACGCGCTGACCTCGCAGCCGGTGATCAAGAACGATGCTCCCGACGCTGGCCGCTAGGCCCCGAGCCCCCAAGGAGGACTTCATGGACGAGAAGACCGGCGCCGCCGGCAGCCACGTGAACTACGACGAGCCCGTCGTGCGCATCGAGGGGCTCAAGAAGGCCTTCGACGACAACGTCGTGCTGCGCAACGTCAACCTGGAGGTGTATCGCGGCGAGGTGGTGGTCATCCTCGGGCCGTCCGGCTCGGGCAAGTCCACCATGCTGCGTTGCATCAACCTGCTGGAGACGCCCACCGACGGACGCATCTTCTTCGAGGACGCCGAGATCACGGGCAAGAAGACCGACATTAATAAAGTACGCGCCCAGCTGGGCATGGTGTTCCAGAGCTTCAACCTGTTCCCGCACCTCACGGCCAAGGGCAACGTCATGCTGGCCCAGCGCAAGGTGCTCGGCCGCTCCAAGGAGGAGGCCGAGCGCATCGCCGTGGAGGAGCTGACCAAGGTGGGCCTGGGCGAGCGCATCGACTACAAGCCGGCGGAGCTCTCCGGTGGCCAGCAGCAGCGCGTGGCCATCGCGCGCGCCTTGGCCATGAGCCCGCATGTGATGCTGTTCGACGAGGCCACGAGCGCGCTCGATCCCGAGCTCGTGCGCGATGTGCTGGGCGTCATGAAGGAGCTCGCCCGCGGCGGCATGACCATGATCGTGGTCACCCACGAGATGGGCTTCGCCCGCGAGGTGGCCGACCGCGTCATCTTCATGGACGGCGGCGTCATCGTGGAGGAGGGCACGCCGGAGGAGGTCTTCGACCATCCCCAGTCCGACCGCACGAAGGACTTCCTCGGCCATATCGCGTAGGTGATCGGTGCTGGCGCGGGCGTTCGCTCCGGCTCACTGCCGGGCCCCGCGGGCGGTTGGCTCGCGGGGCCTTCTTGCGTCGGCGCGCGACCTCGTTGCGGCAGCCTTCGCTCCTTCTTCTCTCCCGAGTGCGCCGAGGGCGGCCGTCGTGTACGCGGCTCCGCCTGCGCCCCGGCGGCCGCGCGGCCGCGTCGCGCGCCCATCCTCCTTCGCTGGTCTGCGGTTTTCCCATCGGCAAGGTCAACTTCGTCATACTTAGTTAATGCACCTGTTACCAAAAGGTGGTATAACGTCACTGCACGTAATAACGAAAGGAGATTTTCATGACGAAAATCGTCAGCTCGTGGAACGACTGGGATCCGCTGAAGCGCGTCATCGTCGGCCGCTGCGACAACTCCGTCATTCCGCCGGAGGAGCCCGCCACCTCCGAGAAGGTGCCCGTTGATTCCGAGATGCGCGGCATGTGGGGCCTCCGCCCGCTCGAGACCGTCGAGCGCGGCAACGAGTGCCTCGAGAACCTCGTGAAGATCCTCGAGGATCACGGCGTCATCGTTGACCGCCCGACCCCGCTGCAGTGGAACCAGGCCATCGGCACGCCGGACTTCCGCAACGACTCCATGATGACCTGCATGCCCCCGCGCGACATCCTGCTGACTGTGGGCAACGAGATCATGGCCGCTGCCAACTCCTTCCGCTGCCGCTACTTCGAGTACCTGGCCTACTGGCCGCTCATGGAGCAGTACTTCGAGGAGGACCCGGAGTTCAAGTGGACCCAGGCCCCCCGCCCGCGCCTGACCGACAAGTCCTACAAGCACAACTACTACGATGAGAAGATCTCCCTGGAGGAGCGCCTCGTCCGCACGGCCAACAAGGACTTCGTCACCACCGAGGTGGAGCCCATGTGGGATGCCGCCGACGTGATGCGCATGGGCAAGGACCTGTTCATCCAGCACGGCCTGACCACCAACCGCGCCGCCATGGACTGGTTCCAGCGCTACTATCCCGACCTGCGCGTGCACGCCGTGAACTTCCCCGGCGACCCGTATCCCATCCATATCGACGCCACCTTCGTGCCGCTGCGTAAGGGCCTGATCATCAATAACCCGGTGCGTCCTCTGCCCGAGGAGCAGCGCGCCATCTTCGAGGCCAACGACTGGCAGATCGTCGAGGCTGCGCAGCCGGCCCACACCGAGCCGCCGGCGCTGTGCTACTCGAGCGTGTGGCTGTCCATGAACTGCCTGGTGCTCGACCCGAAGACGGTCATCGTGGAGGCTTCCGAGGTGTACCAGCAGGAGCAGATGGACAAGCTGGGCATGAACGTCATCCCCTGCGACCTGCGCGACGCCTACCCGTTCGGCGGCGGCCTGCACTGCTCCACCGCAGACGTCTACCGCGAGGGCAAGTGCGAGGACTACTTCCCGAACCGCGTCCCCGACCCGACGCTCGTGCGCCCGGAGATGTGGTCCTAGGCCGCAGCTCGCAAAGGCGCCGGGATGCTTACGCCTCAGCGCTGATCTGGACGAAGGGGCCCGCTTGAGAGAGCGGGTCCCTTTTTTTGTGCCCTCGCGGGGGGTGAGGGGGGCGGTTGGGGCGTGGGGCGGGGTGTGGCGGCCGAGCGAGTTCGCGTGAAACTGTGCAAAATCGACGACTTTGCGACAAACTCATCGGCAACACCCTAGGCGGGCCCCGCAAATCACCAGGTCAGCGGGAATCCTGACTCCTCCCCCAACGAAAACGCGCCGAAGGGGCCGCTGAAATCCCCCGCGTTTGTCGCAAAGTCGTCGATTCTGCACAGTTTCGGCGGCATTGGGCGCGTTCGCGCGTGCGGCTGGCGCGGGCGTGAGGCGATGGGCGCGGCAGCCGTTTGTCGGGGGGGCGAACCTGGCGACCTCGGCGAGCGTCGACGGAGGCGGGGGGGTCGGCTGGCGGCGGGGGCGATGGATGCGGGGCGCGAGGCGGGGCATCGGGCCGCCAAGCCCGGCGGGCGCGGGCGTGCCGGGGCCCCGCCGGCGATCCAGCCGACGCCTCCCGCATCAGTGCGAGAGCCAGGATTCGCCTGCCGCGGGCGGCCCGCTTCGGCTTGCGCGCTGCCCCGCGGGGCCCTACCCGGTGAAGATGCCGGCCCAGGTGGTGGCGGCCCGCTGGACGATGCCCACGAGGCGCACGCCGGTGGCCGGCAGGATGACGTTGTGATACAGCAGGCGCACGGTGGGGCCCACTACCAGCAGGTTCACCGCGATGGCTACGGCCACGGAGAGGGGAGCCTCGGCGGCGATGACGGCCAGCGCTCCGTCGGGGCCTTGCAGCAGCAGCGTGACGACGGCGCACATGAGCGGCGCCATGATGCTCACGTTCAGCACGACCATGGCGACGTTGAGGGCCGCCCCGCGAAGATGCGGACGAATCCAGCGCCCGGCTATGAAGCCCGCGACGCGGTTGGCGAAGCCCAGCTTGAGCGCCACCGCGATGCAGTAGGAGAGCGGATAGAGCCAATGCGAGGTGAGAAAAAAGGAGATCCCGCTATGGTGCATCCCGTTGAAGGTGGTCATGATGGTGACCATACCGCCTACCATAAGCAGCAGGAAGAGGGCGGCGCCAGGGCCCTCCTTGGGAGCGGGGACGGCGCCTCGCAGGCAGTCGAGGTAACCGTATCGACGCTCGCGGGAGGCGACGGGGCGAGACGCGCTCGCCGAATCGAGCGCGCAGGAGGTCGGGGCCTGGTCGGCCCGCTTGTTCGTATCAGCGGATTTCATGGCTTCAGTGTACTCCCGCGCCTGGGTCGGCCATCATTCCTCCACAGCCTTATTCCACGAGCGGCGGCGGGCGGCGCTCGTGGCGGTCGCGCATCGCGCCCGGCAAAGGAGAATGAGCGCTGCCCCATGTTCCCGAGGGCTTGGCCCGTGTACAATGGCGGGGCTGATCTTGAGGGAAGGACGCGCGGTGGCGAACGACGACTACCAGATGAACCGGCGCCTCGGCGTGGCCGCGGTGCTGGTGGCCACGACGGGCATGGGCCTGTCGGGCCTGCTCACGCGCGGTGCCACGCGCGTCGACTTCTTCGGCGCCGAGCTGGTGGGCGGCGAGTCCGTCGGCGCCTTCATGACCGTGGGGCGTATGGTGATGGGGCTCGCCCTGTTCGTCGCGCTGCTGCTGGCCACGGGCAAGGGCGGGCTCTTCCGCCGCACGCGGCTCACGCCTGCCATCGCGCTGGGCGGCCTGCTGTCGGGCGTCTCCTTCGCCTTCTACATGGTGGCGGCGCTGCTGACGACGCTCGCCAACGCGGTGTTTCTCATCTACACGGGCCCGCTGTTCTGCACGCTGCTCGCACGCGTGTTCCGCAAGGAGCCCATCAGCCGCTTTCAGGGCATGTGCTTGGGGGCCGTGTTCGTCGGCATGCTGCTGACCTCGGGGCTCGTGAGCTTCGATGAGGCGGGCCTGACGGTGGGGTCGCTCCTCGGCGCGGCCTCCGAGGAATATCCGCTCCAGGGACTCGGTAACGCCATGGGCCTGCTCTCGGGCGTGCTCTACGGGGTGTCGTTGTTCTGCAACGGCTATCGAAAGGACTGCGACTCCACGGTGCGGGGCGTGTGGAACTTCCTGTTCGCCAGCGCAGGCTCGCTGGCCGTGGCCGTGGCGATGACCGGCGCGTGGCCCCTGGGCGAGGTGGCGCTGGCACCGGTCAACTGGGCCTTCGCCGTGGCGCTGTGGGTGATCTGCGGGCCGGTAGGCATGGGCTGCCTGCTGGTGGCTGGGCGCAACCTGCCTGCTGTGGAGTACGCCACCATCTCGTACTGGGAGTGCGTCGTGTCGCTGGCGGCAAGCGCGCTCGTGTTCGCCGAGCCGCTCTCAGCGGCCACGCTCGCGGGCGGGGCGCTCATCATTGCCGGCGGCGCCCTGCCTGCGCTGAGCGTTCTGCGCGCGCCGGCCGCCCAGCCCGATGCCGCTGTCGCGCCGGCATCGACACCGGCGCCCGCCGAGGCGGAACTCGACCTCGACTTCGATCCCCGAGGCGCCTAGCGCGTCCGGCGTCGGCGTCCTCGCTAGGTACCGCCCGCCCCGCGCGCTCCCTGCCTCGGGTGCCCCCTGCTCCCGCCCTGCGCGCCCCCGCCTCGGCCCTCGCCCCCCCCGCGTGTGCCCCCCCTCCGCCTCTCCCGCCGTCTGCGGCCCCCTCGCGCTGGTCTCGCCTGAAACATGGCCAAAAACGACGACCTGACGACACTCGCGCGCTCGCGCATCGCGGGTTTTCGCGCAAAACCCCAGGTCACGGTTTTCACGCATGAGGTAAAACGTTCCCCCGCCGCGAAATTCGCCTCCCTGCCGTCGTCAGGTCGTCGTTTTTGGCCATTTTCCGCGTCAGATTCGCGCAAGCCAGCAAAGCCTCCCTGCTCTGCGAGCCTTGCCCGCGGTATGATTTCGCCCCTGCCTGTCAGGAGGGCCCGTCGACGGTACCTCCATGCACCATCTGCGGAAATGCCGACGGCCTCACGTGCCACGCCTCCGGGCGGCTCGCTTGTTGCGTATGAGTCTCAACGTTTCGTTCAATCCCCTGCAAGGCCCCGCTTCTGGTGCCCTGGCCGGCGCGTTTGGCACACTGGCCCCGTATTCGACGGCGACGGGAGATAGGGGATCTCATGACGCTTTCCGTGTCGAAGTTCGGTGTTCAAGCGGGCCAGCTCACTCCCGCGCAGCGGTGGCTCTGCTTCTCCGCGCTGTTCTTCTTGGGCTTCACAGCCACGTTCAACCAGTTCAAGGTGGCGCCCGCCATCCAGTACATCGGCATCGACCTGGGCATACCCGTTGACATGCTCAGCCAGATCATGGGCGTGTTCTCCATCGCGGGCATGCTCTTGGCCTATCCGGGGATGTGGGTGATGCAGCGCTGCGGGGTGAAGTCGTCCATCGTGGCAACGGCCTGCATCCAGCTCATCGGATCGGCGGTGTGCGCCGTGGCCACTACCGCACCGGTGTTTCTGGTAGGTCGCACGCTCGAGGGCGTTGCCTACGGCCTGGTATGCGTTATCGGGCCCAACATCATGCCGCGCCTGTTCCCGCTGCGCAACCAGGGAGCGGCCATGGGCATCTGGTCGCAGTGGACGCCGATGGGCGTGGTCATCGCGTTCTTCTCGGCGCCGCTCATCTACGACGCGGCCGGCGGCGTCAACGTGGCGTTCTCGTGGCAGCCTATCTGGTACGTGTCGCTCGTGATGGAGGCCGTGGCCATCCTGTGGCTGCTCGTCAGCTGCAAGATGCCCGCTGTGCCCGAGAACGAGCTGGTGGCCGGCGACCCGTCGCGCCGCCGCGCGCCCGGACGCAACTTCCTGCTGGCCGGCTTCATGGTGTGCGCCGTGTTCTTCGTGTGGGTGTACGTGTACGTGGCCAACATCAACACGCTCTACCCGACGTTCCTGCAGAACGTGAAGGGCCTCGGCGTGTTTGACTCCTCCATGCTGCCCAACTGGACGGCCATCATCACCATTCCGCTCGGCATCGTCTTCGGCATCTTGGCCGACCGCTACCGATTCCGCAAGGCCATGGTGGTCGTGGGCTACCTGATCGTGGCCGTGAGCGTGGCGTTCTTCTTCTACACCTCCGGCGTCGACATGGTCGGCCCTTGGGCGGGCTGCGTCCTCATGGGCCTGGCGGGTGCCCTCGTGCCCACCGGCACCCGTGCCATCGCGCCGGTGCTCGTTCCCGAGCCGCGCAAGACCGACCTGGTGCTGGCCACTATGGCGTTTGCCACGGGGCTTGCGCAGGTGGTGGGCGGCTACGTGGTGTCGCCGCTCGTGACGCAGCTCGGCTATCAGGTCAACGCCCAGGTCATCCTGGCCCCGATGGCGGTGCTCGCCGCGGTGCTGGTGGCCGTGTTCGTGAAGTCCGACCGGGCCGTGGCCCAGGTGCGCGCCGAGGAGGAACGCGGTTAGAGCCAGGTTTCGGCGCCATTTTGGCAGTAATCGGCAGTTTGGTACGCCTGGTTGCGTCCAAGCGCGCGTGGCGCCGCGCAAAACCCCAGGTCGGCGAAAGCTAGGAAGCCGGCGAGACGCTCAAGCAGCCGCCAGGGCCGTCGAAAAGCGTACCAAACTGCCGATTACTGCCATCTCAGAAGGAAAAAGTGGCAGTGGCCTCGGCCTGCGGGCTGGAGGCGCCCGAGAAAGTCCGACAGGTGCGAAGAGAGGAGACCCATGAGGACCAAGGACAGAACCGTCGTGCACAACCTGGGCCTGGAGGCCTGCGGCGGCGGCGCCAACATGGTGGCGGCCGACGTGCTCGACGGCAAGCTGGTACGCATCCGCCCGATGCGCTTCGATGGCGACTACACGGAGGAGGAGCTCAACTACTGGCGTCTGACCGGCCGTAACGGCATTACGTTCGAGCCGGGGATGAAGACGCCCACGCCCAACTTCCCCCTCACCTACAAGCGGCGCACCTACTCGCGCAACCGCGTGCCGTTCCCGATGCGCCGCGTGGACTGGGACCCGGAGGGCGAGCGCAACCCGCAGAACCGCGGCACGAGCAAGTACGTGCGCATCAGCTGGGATGAGGCCTGCCGCCTCATCGCGGCCGAGATTCGCCGCGTGCACGAGGAATACGGCCCCTACTCCATCCTCTGCCAGGCCGACGGCCATGGCGAGAGCAAGGCCGTCCACTGCTGCCATGGCTGCCAGACGCGCCTGCTCGACCTGTGCGGCGGCTACACGGTGCAGGCACGCAACCCCGACAGCTGGGAGGGCTGGTACTGGGGCGCCAAGCACGCCTGGGGCATGGATCCGGTGGGGCAGAACACCTTTTCCACCAACACCGCCCAGGACATCGCGCAGAACTGCGACGCAATGCTCTACTGGGGCTGCGACCTGGAGACCAACACGTCAGCCTGGGGCGGCCAGCTGGCCAGCCGCCTGGCGTACTGGTTCGATGACTGCGGCGTGAAGCACATCGCCATCGCGCCCGACTGCAACTACACTGCGGTGGTGCATGCCGACAAGTGGCTGCCCGTGCTGCCCAACACCGACGCGGCCCTGCAGCTGGCCATCGCGTACGTGTGGATGACCGAGGGCACCTACGAGAAGGAGTACCTGGAGACCCACGCCATCGGCTTCGACTGGTTCGAGTACTACGTGCTCGGCAACGAGGACGGCGTGGCCAAGACGCCGGAGTGGGCCGAGCCTATCTGCGGCATCCCCGCCTACAAGATCAAGGCCCTGGCGCGTTACTGGGCCAAGCACAACGTGTCCATCGCCCACTGCAACGGCGGCTCGTTCATCCGCAGCGCGTTTGCCACGGAGCCGGCGCGCCTGGAGGTGTACCTCATGGCGATGCAGGGCATAGGCATGCCGGGCCGCACCACCATCAAGTTCATCGAGTGGACGCTGTTCGGCATGGCGTCGTGCAGCCCGCTGCCGCCGTCGAAGGTGGCGCCGTCCACGGCGGCCTGCTTCAACGGCTGGGTGATCGGCTCCAACCCCGACCACACCATCGCCAAGTGCCACGTCCACAAGGCGCTGCGTGGTGAGCGGCTTTCCTGGTACGGTCACGGCACCGCCGCCAACGACCGTCCCGACCAGTTCATCGAGCTGGAGTTTCCCGTGGGCGACAACGCGCCGGTGAAGATGCTCTGGTCGGACAACCCCGCGTTCTCCACCAGTCTAAACGGTGGCAACGAGTACCTCGACGCCCTGCGCAGCGAGAACCTGGAGTGCTACGTGGTGCAGGCGCCCTGGTTTGAGGACGATGCCCGCTTCGCCGATATCGTGCTGCCCATCACCACCAAGTTCGAGTCGGCCGACTTCGGCACCGACGCCGACTCGGGCCAGTGGAACGCCGTCATCTACGAGGAGCAGGCCATCGAGCCGGTGGGCGAGGCCCGTACCGACTGGGAGGCGGTGCAGTCGGTGGCGCGGGCGCTCGAGTCCTACGGCGGCGTCTACGAGAACCTGTGGCAGCGCCTGACCGAGGGGAAGGATACCGAGCAGCAGGTGCGCGAGGGCTACGAGGCCTGCGGCATCCCCGAGGCCGAGCGCGACTGGGAGGCGTTCAAGGAGCGCAAGTACCAGCTGATCCCCACCGTAGAGGGCTGGGAGCAGCAGCGCGTGGGCCTGTCGGGCTTCTACGAGAACCCGGAGGCGTTCCCGCTGTCCACCCCCACGGGCAAGATCGAGTTCTATGCGACGGGGCTGGCCGAGCACTTCCCCGACGACGCCCTCCGCGGGCCGGTGGCCCACTGGATCGAGGCGGGCGACGGCCACGATGACCGCCTGTCGAGCGAGCGCGCGCAGGCCTACCCCTTCCTCGTGGAGTCCAACCACCCGCGTTGGCGCGTCCACGCCGAGTTCGACGACGTGGAGTGGTTCCGCGAGATCGAGACGTGCAAGGTGGTGGGCCCCGACGGCTACGCCTACGAGCCCGTGTGGCTCAACCCCGCGGATGCCGCGCGCCTCGGCATCGAGAGCGGGGACGTGGTGCGCGTGTTCAACGAGCGCGGCGGCGTGCTCGGCGGCGCGCGGGTGACCGAGCGCGTGCGTCCGAGCGTGGTGTACATGGACCACGGCGCCAACAGCGACCTCATCGTGCCGGGCATCGGCGGCCTCGACCGCGGCGGCGACATCAACCTCATCTGCCCCACGGCCACTACCTCGCGCAACGCGAGCGGCGAGGTGACGAGCGGGTATCTGGCCGGCGTGGAGAAGGTGGACGTCTTCGAGCTGGCGCGGCGCTATCCCGAGCAGTTCGCCCGCGGCGCCAACCGCGGCGGCGCCGGCGGCGACGTGCGCGATTACCTGGAAGGGGAGGAGTAGGACATGAAGACCATCCTGGTTGACCTCGACCGCTGCAACGGCTGCTTCAACTGCCAGCTGGCCTGCAAGGACGAGCACTGCGGAAACGACTGGCGCCCCATCGCGGCGCCCCAGCCCACCACCGGCCAGTTCTGGTGCCGGGTGGACCAGCGCGAGCGCGGGCGCGTGCCCGTGGTGAAGGTGGCCTACACGCCGGTGTTCTGCGGCATGTGCGACGACGCGCCGTGCCTGGCCGCGGCCACGGACGGCGCCGCCTACCGGCGCGAGGACGGGCTCGTGGTCATCGACCCGGAGAAGGCGCGCGGCCAGCGGGCCATCGCCGAGGCGTGTCCGCTGGGGCTCGTCTACTGGAACGAGGAGCTGGAGACCCCGCAGAAGTGCACCGGCTGCGCCCACCTGCTCGACGACGGCTGGACGGAGCCGCGCTGCGTGGACGCCTGCGCCACCGGCGCCCTGCGCTACGTCGACGCCGAGGAGGCCGCGGCCGAGCTGGCCGCCGCCGAGCCGGCCGATGAGCTGGCGGAGCTGGGCTCGCATGTGCGCTACCTGCACAAGCCGCGCCGCTTCGTGGCGGGTGCCGTGGCCGACCGCTCGGTGAACGAGGTGGTCATCGGCGCGCGCGTGACCGTCCGCGATGAGGGGGGCGCCGTGGTGGCCGAGCTGGCCACCGACGAGTTCGGCGACTTCTCCTACGAGGGCCTGGCCGAGGCGCGCTACCGCGTGTCCATCGAGGCGGACGGCTACGTGCCCGTGGAATTGGAGGCCGACTGCACGGAGCGCGACGTGGTGTTCGACGACGTGCTGGTGGTGCGGGCCGACGCCTAGGGCGGACGGCCCTGCGGGGCGCGTGAGGCGCGCCTCAGGGGATGGAGGGCCCGCGCCCCGCGCGCGGGCCACGTGGGGGCGGCGCGCGGCGCGGCCCCGGAAGGAGCTGTATCTATGAAGCAGAAGAGCATGCCGCTGCGCCTGGGCATCACGCTCATCGGCCTGGCGGCCATCGCGGCGGCCTACCTGGCCCCGGCGCCGGCCGGCCTTACGTCGTCGGCGCTTACGGCGCTCGTCGTATTCCTCGTGGCCATCGTGTTCTGGGTGACCGAGGTCATGCCCATCGCCATCACCGGCTGGGCCATGGTGGGGCTCTTGCCCCTGCTGGGCGTGCTCACGCCCGACGAGGCGTGGGCGGCCTCCATCAACAACGCCATCATCTTCTACCTGTGCTGCTTCGCGTTCGCCTGCTTCATCGGGCGCTCGTCCATCGCCACCCGGCTCACGGGGATGATCCTGCGCTGGGCGGGGACGAGCTCGTCGCGCGTGCTGCTGGGCTTCATGGCGGTGACGGCGCTCATCTCGTCGCTCATGGACAACCTGCCCCTGTGCGCCGTGATGCTGCCCATCGCCTATGGCGTGCTCGACGCCAACGACACGCCCCTCGGCCGCAAGTCGCCGTTCGCGAAGTGCCTGGCTATCGGCATTCCGTGGGCCGCGGCCATCGGCGGCATGATGACGCCCGCCGGCTGCATCATCAACGTACTCACCCTGAGCCTGCTCGAGCAGAGCTTCGGCCTGCAGATCAGCTTCGTGCAGTGGATGGCCCTCGGCATTCCCGCGACCATCATCCTCGTGCCGGTGGGCTGGCTCGCGCTCACGCGCATCTTCAAGCCTGAGGCGCTCTCGCAGCAGGCGGTGGACGCCGGCATCCGCCAGGCCGACGAGCTGCCGGCCATGCCGCGCACCGAGGTGGCCGGCGTCATCGTGATGCTCGGCACGCTGGCCGTGTGGGTGGCCGGGTCGTGGATCCCCGTGCTCAACACCACCGTGGTGAGCCTGGTGGCGCTCGGCCTCATGTTCTTCCCCGGCGTGGACGCCATCCAGTTCGACGACTTTCTGGCGGACAGTCCCTGGGGCATGATGCTGCTGATGATGGCCGTGAACGTGCTCGTGGCCGGGCTTGTCGTCACCGGCGCCATCGAGTGGGTGGTGGCCGTCATCATGGCGCCCATGACCGCATGGCCGCTCGTGGTGACCATGGTGGCCCTGTCGGTGATCGCCTGCCTGCTGCACAACGTCATTCCCGCCGGCCCTGCCTGCGCCGGGCTCATCGCCGTGCCCTTCGCCACCATCGTCGTCTCCATGGGCGGCAACTTGGCGGCGGTGTGCGCCATGGTGGCGTGGTGGTCGGCCATCGCGTTCATGCTGCCGCTCGACGGCGTGCCGCTGCTGTCCTACGCGAGCAGCCGCAAGTACTTCTCGTTCGGCGACATGCTGAAGGTGGGCTGGGCGCCCAGCGTGGCCCTCGTCATCGTCACGGTGACGCTCACGCCCGCCACCTGCCTGCTGCTGGGCCTGGCCTAGGGCCTGCTGGGGCGCGCGGGGCGCGGTCGGCCGACCGCGTGGCGGGCGGATCTGCCCGCAGATCCGGCTCGCGCTCGCGCCGCGCCCCGCTTGCGGTGTCCTGCCGATGCTTTGCCGTTCGCGCCCAAGGTGGTACCCTCGCCTTGGGCGCGGCTCTTTGTGGGGAAGGATGGGCGGTATGAGGACGAGCTACCTGCGACACTTCGTGGATATAGCCGAGCTGGGATCCATCGCGGCGGCGGCCCAGCGCAACTACATCACCTACCAGGGGATGAGCCGCTCGCTCTCGGTGCTCGAGACCGAGCTGGGGTGCGAGCTGTTCAAGCGTACCCCCAACCGCCTGACGCTCACCTCCTGCGGTGAGGCGCTGCTCGGCGACGCGCGGGAGATGCTCGCCCTCCAGCAGCGCATGACCGAGAAGGTGGCCGCCTTGCGCGAGCGCACCGTTCAGGCTTCCGAGCTGCCCATCAACGTGTTCCTCAACAACATCGCCTTCGACGCGGCGCTGTTCAGTCCCCTTACCGACAGCTTCGAGGGCATCTTCGCCAACGCGCGCTACCTCCAGTGCGACAACGCCGGCGTGGTGGACAACCTCATCGCGCGGGCCGACGACGGGCAGAGCGTCAACCTGGGGCTGCTGTGCCTGTTCAGCACCGATGACCAGCGCAACGAGGAGCTCGTGGAGCGCCTGCGGGCCAACGGCTTCGTCTACCAGCCGTACCTGCACTCCTTCGACTCGGCGCTCGTGTCGAGTCGCTCGCCCCTCGCGCGGAAGAAGGCGCTCAGCCGGGCTGATGTGCTCTCGCAGCCCATCGTCTCGTCTGATGGCGATGTGCGCCGCGTGGCCGAGCGGCTCTTCGGCGAGCAGGCCATCCGCATGGTGACGAGCGACAGCGCCTTCCGTTTCCGCGTGGTGGCCAACAACGAGGGCATCACCTTCGTGCCCGCCTTCCACGTGCTGGTGGATGCGGCGGGGATGGAGCGCGATGCCACCGTCATGGTGCCGCTCAAGGAGCCCTACTACCTGGAGGTGGGTTTTGCCGCCCGGCGCGAAGTGTGGGAGAGCCCCTATATCCGCAGCGTGCTCGCGCGGCTCAACGCCTACTACTCGCGGTTTGCGGACTCGCCCTACCTCACCCTCATCGCGAGCGACCTCACGCTGATGCAGCTTGCCGACGGGGAGCAGCGCGGCTGCGACGAGCATCGGCTGAGCGTGCTGGCGGCCGCCTACGACCTCTCGCCGCGTGAGCGTGACGTGTTCCGCCTGCTCGCCGACGGGTTGACTGCCGAGCCGGTGGCCGAGCGCCTGTGCGTATCGGTGCCCACGGCCAAGAGTCACATCTACCGCATCTACAAGAAGCTCGGCATCCACTCCCAGAAGGAGCTCATCGTCCTGGCGGCGGGGGAGGACGTCGGCTGACGCGCTTGCGCGTGTTTCGCGCCCCGGGGGCGGCCTGCGCCCTGGAGGCGGCTGCGTCTTCGGGGGAGTCCGCGTCCCGGTGCGCCCCCACTACTCGGTGCGCCCCCTGTCCCGCCCCCCGTCCCCCCCCGCGCTGGCTTCGTCCGCAAAAGTGGCCAAAAATGACGACCTGACGACGGCTGGACGCCTGCATGCCGCGGGCTGCCGCGCAAAACCCCCAGGTCACGGTTATCCTCGGCGAACAAAACGCCCTCGTACCGCAAAATCCGCCCCTCTTTTGTCGTCAGGTCGTCATTTTTGGCCACTTTTGCGGGCCAGATCTGCGCGTGATGGCGTTGGCTCTCCGCCGGGGGGGGGCTGGTGGCCCTCGGGTGTCAAGGCTCGCGGAGGATGCCGATCCGCCTGCTCCCGCCCCTCCTGCGTGGGGCACACGAGCGCCGTTGGGTTAATTCCCGGGGCGCGTGTCCTCCAGGTGCGGTATGCTAGAACCGGCCCTCGGGGGAGGGGCACGTTCGTTAACAAGTAGTCAGCAGGTCGATGCGCTGGATGCGCCGCCACGGGCGGCAAGGCAAGGCATCCGCGGCGCGGTGGCACGCGGCACCGACCCGTAGACTGGTTAGTTGGCTCTCTTGTCCTTCACGCGAGGCGTAACTGTCCGCGGGTTCGCCGATGCCCGGCTTCGGCGCGTCCTCGTTGGTTGGGAGAAGCTATGAGCCAAGCCACCGCCGCTCCGGAGGGCGGCATCGTCAAGAAGGTCGCGCTCTCGTCGTTCCTCGGGAACTTTATCGAGTGGTTCGACTACGGATCCTACGCGTACTACGCCGTCATCATCTCGGCCGTCCTGTTCTCGGCCGACGACCCCGACACCGCCGACCTCATCGGCACGTTCGCGGTGTTCGCCATCTCCTTCGTCATGCGTCCCATCGGCGCCCTGTTCTGGGGCTCCATGGGCGATAAGAAGGGGCGCAAGTGGACGCTGTCGGTGTCCATCTTCCTCATGTCGGGCGCCACGTTCCTCATCGGCTGCTTGCCCACCTACGCGGCCATCGGCTTCGGCGCGCCGCTGCTCCTGCTGCTGCTCCGCATGATCCAGGGCTTCTCGGCGGCTGGCGAGTACGCCGGCGCGGCCACGTTCCTGGCGGAGTACGCGCCCACCAAGAAGCGCGGCCTGTACTGCTCGCTCGTGCCGGCGTCTACGGCGGTGGGCCTGCTGGCGGCCTCGGCGCTGGCCTTCGCCACCACCGCGTTGCTGTCACAGGAGGCCGTGCTCAGCTGGGGCTGGCGCGTTCCGTTCCTCTTGGCCGGGCCGCTCGGCTTCATCGCCCACTACATCCGTACCAAGCTGGAGGACTCGCCCACCTACCAGGCCATGCAGGAGGTCGTCTCCGGCGAGGAGGGCGACACGCCGCATCCCGTCCGCGACCTGTTCCGGGGGCACCTGCGTGAGCTCATCATCTCGTTCGGCGCCTGCACGCTCAATGCCGTCGGGTTCTACGCGGTGCTCACCTACCTGCCTACCTACCTTGAGACCGCGGTGGGCATGCCCACCGGCGAGGCGCAGATGGCCACCAACATCGCGCTCGTGGTGTACGTGGCGTTCATCTTCATCTCGGGCAAGATGTCCGACCGCTTCGGCCGCAAGAAGATGCTCGTCACGGCCTGCGTGCTGTTCGTGCTGCTGACGGTGCCGGCGTTCATGATCCTCAACACCGCCCAGTTCGGGCTGGTGCTCATCGCCGAGCTGGCGCTGTGCTTCATCCTCACGCTCAACGACGGCACGCTGTCGTCGTACCTGACCGAGACGTTCCCCACCGAGATGCGCTACACCGGCTTCGCGCTGTCGTTCAACCTGGCCAACGCCATCTTCGGCGGCACGGCGCCCATGATCAGCACCTGGCTCATCGCCGTGACCGGCTCCACCATGTCGCCGGCCTGGTACATGGTGGCCGTGGCCCTCGTGGCGCTCGTGGCCATGGCGCTGTCCCACGAGAACTCCCACAAGCACCTGGACGAGATCTAGGGGCGTGCGGAAAGCATCCCAGCGAGAGGGGCCCGGTGCAGCACCGGGCCCCTCGCTTTGCGTTGGGTGGGAAAACTTGACTGAGGAACGCACGGCTCGTTAGTGTCGAAAGACCTACGGATGCCTGATGACGAGTGTAAGGAGGCTGGCTCCCACGGCGGAAACCTATGCTCTGCTGCGTCTTGGTCTCCCCCTCGGACTGACCGCTTCGGTCATCTGGGGAGGATGCCGGGGCGAGCGAGTCAAAGTCGAAGGCGTCTGTTCTCCTGCTGAGCATTCGACGGAGCGGGCCTTCGTCTCCGGATTTGGAGCGCCTGAAAAATCCGATGGCTTCTTCATTGGGTCGCTCCTGCCGAACCGCCTGCTTGACGACCGGGTGTTCAGCGTCTTTCCTTTGACTCGCTCCCACTGCTTAACAATGGTGCCCTCATCGTCCCTCTCTCCTTCGACTGGGAAAAGGGCGACACGGAGGAAAGGTGCGCGCCCGGAGTGATGCCTATCGTGTCGCCCTTTTGTGTTGAGGGAGTGGCTGGCTGATATACTTCTCCTGATACCGGTTTGCTTTGCAGTAGGAAGGCGGGTGTGCTATGCCGGAGATCAGCCGCTTCTACGGCATCATAATCAAGATGGTCTATCAGGACACCGGGCAGCACAACAAGCCTCATGTTCACGTTTACTATGGTGACTATCGGGCATCGGTGGGCATTGATGGCGAGCTGCTGGCGGGTTCTCTGCCTGTCAAGCAGATGAAGCTTGTGTCGGCATGGCTCACGCTCCATGAAGATGAGGCGTATGGTGCTTGGAACAAAGCAGTGGCCGGCATTCCCTTTGAGAGAATCGAGCCGCTTCGTTAGGAGGTTCTTATGTATGTGGTCGATGGCGTCGCCTATGCGGGTGAGCTCGTATCGGGCATAGAGATAGTGGCGGCACGGGTGGTCGACGAGCTCTCCATGCTCGTCGAGTTCTCTACCGGGGAGACACGGCTGTTCGATGCGGCGTACTTGCTTGAGATGCCAGCCTTTGCCCCTTTGGCCGACAAGGCGGTTTTCGATGCTTTCTTCATTGATCACGGGGTGATGACGTGGCTTGATGGTGATATTGATCTTGCCCCAGAGTCCCTCTATGCGCACAGCTTTCCCTATGAGAGGGTGGCTTGACGAGATCTAGGGAAGCACGCCCTCCCCCAGGAGGCGCAACGCAAAGCGAGGGGCCCCGGCGTAGCGCCGGGGCCCCTCGTGCATGTGCGCGGCCTCTTGCGTGTCGGCTGTCCTGCGCTACAGCGTGCCCATGTAGCGGGCGAGCTCGTCGTCCCAGGCGGGGATGTCCACGCCTGACATCTCCAGGAGCAGGCTCTCGAGCACCAGGTGCTCGGCCGTGCGCGGATCCTCCTCGGCCACCAAGACGGCGGCGGGATCGTAGCCGGCCAGCTCGAGGATCTTGGCCGCGAACCCGTAACGGCTGGTCGATCCGGTGTTGGCCACGTGGAAGGTGCCCGTGAGGTGCTTGTCCAGCGCCGCCACCAGGAACTTGCAGTAGAAGTCCACGCTGGTGGGGGAGGCCACCTGGTCGGTGCGCGCCGCGTAGGTGCGCCCGGCCTCCGCTGCGTCCAGGATGTCGCGGAACCGGCCGCTCTGGGCGTGGTAGAGCCACGACGAGCGCACGATGAGATGGTCGTCGGTGGTGTTGCGCACCATCATCTCGCCGGCGCGCTTGGACTTGCCGTAGGGGGTGGTGGGGTGCGGGTTGTCGAACTCGTTGACCGGCTCGGGCACCACGGCGGCGTACACGTCGTCGCTCGACACCTGCACCATGAGCGCGCCGATGGCGTTGGCCGCCAGCGCCACGTTGCGGGCGCCGAGCGCGTTCACCTCGTAGGCCTTGATGCGCGTGCCCAGCGTGGTGGCGTCGCGGCGGATGCCGGCGCAGTTCACGATGGCGGCGGGCATGACCTCCTGCGCGAACCGCTCGAGGTTCTCCGAGTCGCTGACGGAGAGCTCCGCGTCGGTGCCTACCACGCGCTTGCCGGCGGCCTCCAGATGGGCGCACACCTCGCCGCCGAGGAACCCCTTCGCGCCCGTGACCCAGATGATGTCCTGCTTCTCCATATGATCCTCCAACCAGTCGGTGGGCCTGTCTCAGGCGCCGGGCGCCTAGCGGGCCGCCTCCATGTCGTTCGCGTCGTCCTCGAGCGCGGGTACCGCGGCCTCAGCCGGGGTGGCGCTACCCTTGGCGCGCCGCCCGAGCAGCCACTGGAACAGGCAGATGGCGAACACGACGGCGAATCCGACGACGTCGGACAGGCTGCCCGGAATCATCATGGACAGGCCGCCGGCCACCAGCGCCACGCGCAGCACCGGGTTGACCTTGCTCTTGAACAGGAACCCGTTGAGGGCCACGGCCACGCCGAACAGGCCCACGAGCGCCGTTGTCATGTTGAGGGCCACGGTGGCGGTGGTCACGTCGCCCTGAAGCAGCAGGCTCGGGTTCATGGCGAAGATGTAGGGCACGATGAACGCCGCGATGGCCAGCTTGGACGCGTTGACGGCCGTGGCCATGGGCTTGGCCTTGGCGATGGCCGCCGCCGCGTAGGCCGCGAGTGCCACCGGCGGCGTGATGTCGGCCACGATGCCGAAGTAGAACACGAAGAAGTGGGCGCAGATGGGGTTGATGCCGAGCGCCATGAGGATGGGCGCGCAGGTGGAGGCCATGATGCAGTAGTTGGCCGTGGTGGGCACGCCCATGCCCAGCACGATGCAGCAGAGCATGGTGAACACGAGCCCGATGATGAGGAAGTCGCCTGCCGCCATGACGATGACGTTGATGATGGTGGACGCGAGGCCCGTCACCGTGATGCAGCCGGCGATGAGGCCGGCCATCGCGCAGGCCACGGCCACGGAGATGACGTTCTTGGCGCCCGCCGCGAAGGCGTCGATGGTGGTGAACAGCGCCATCTTGCACGTCTCGCCGAAGACCGACCCGAAGCGAGCGCCCTCGGCGCGCTCGCGCCAGTTGGTCAGCAGGAAGTTGATGAAGCCGATGACGAAGGCGCCCGCGATAGAGATGGCGGCCGACACGGCCATGGTGCGCGCGCCCGAGGCCACCAGCCACACGAGCAGGACGAGCGGGATGATGAGGTAGCAGTTCTGCAGCAGGTACTTGAACGTGGGCAGCTCATGGCGCGGGATGCCCTTGAGCCCGAGCTTCTTGGCTTCCAGGTGCACCGAGATGAAGATGCCGGCGAAGTAGAGGAAGGCGGGGATGATGGCCATGACGGCCACCTCGAGGTAGGGGATGCCGATGTACTCGGCCATGAGGAAGGCCGCCGCGCCCATGATGGGGGGCATGATCTGGCCGCCGGTGGACGACGCGGCCTCCACGGCGCCGGCGAAGGGCGGGCGGTAGCCGGTCTTCTTCATCATGGGGATGGTGACCGACCCGGTGGTGACGGTGTTGCCCACCGACGAGCCCGACACCATGCCGCACAGGGCCGACGCGATGACGGCCACCTTGGCCGCGCCGCCGCTCGACCAGCCGGCGATGCGGTTGGCCAGCGCGATGAAGAAGTTCGCGATGCCGGTGCGCTCGAGGAACGCGCCGAAGATGATGAACAGCACGATGTAGGTGTAGCACACGTTGATGGGCGTGCCGATGACGCCGCTCGTGGTGTAGAACAGCTTCTGCACGATCTTGCGCAGGGCGTCGTAGACGGCCACGTTGTTGCCGGTAGTCAGCTGCCAGTAGAACGCGTAGGCCACCAGGCACGCCACCACCACGATGATGGGGATGCCCACGCAGCGGCGGCACAGCTCCGCCAGCACGAGGATGCCCACCACGCCGAGCGCCACGTGGAGCGGCTGGATGCGCGCGCCCATGAGCAGGATGTCGGTGCAGTTGAGCGCGAAGTACATGAACGCCCCGAACCCGGCCAGCATGAGCACGATGTCGTACCAGGGAATGTGGTTGACCTTGTGTCCCGTCTTGCGCGCCGGGAACATGAGGTAGCCGATGACCACGATGAACGCCAGGAAGCGCGCCAGGCGCGCCTCGGCCTGCTCGACGGAGAGCAGCGTCATGGCCATGCAGTAGACGGAGAAGGCCACGAGGATGACCGTGAAGACGATCTTCGGCACGCCCTCCCAGATGCGCGTGTTGGACTCGCGGTCGTACTTGCGCATGACCTCCTCGGCGTCTATCGCCGCGCCGTCGGGGGAGGTGGCCAGAAGCTCGGCCTCCGTCTTGGTCTTCCCCTTCTTCTTGAACAGTGCCATGGGCTCCTCCTTCTCTTCCCTGGCCGAAACGATTTGGGTGAGTAAATCGCTTAGGTAAGGGAAGGATACGGCCAAGGGTCGCGCCGGCGGTGCGTCGGCGCGACCCTTGGTTGGTCTTGCGATGGTGCGTCAGCCGGCGTGGGCTCGCGCCCCTCCGGCCTGGTTAGGCGGCAGCTACTTGCCGACCGTGATCTCCTGCTCCTCGAAGTACTTGGCGGCACCCGGGTGGTAGGGGACCGACGTGATGCCGGCGGCGTCCTCGATCACCAGCTCCTTGTACTTCGCGTGGGCGTCGGCGTTGCTCTCGGCGCCCTCGAAGAGGGACTTGGTGAAGTTGTAGATGGCGTCCTCGGAGACCGAGTTGTTGGCGATGACGACCGCGCCCACGGACACCGTGGTGGTCGGGCCCTCGAGGCCGTAGGTGTCAGCCGGGATGACGGCCTTGCTGTAGTAGGGCGAGATGGCCATGAGCTCATCGACGTGCGCATCATCCATGGAGACCAGGTAGGCGGTCTTGGTGGTGGACAGGTCGGTGATGGCGGTGGTGGGGGCGCCGGCCACGATGAAGGCGGCGTCGATCTTGTTGTCCTTCAGGGAGTCGGCCGAGTCGGCGAAGCTCTGGTAGACGGGGTTGATGTCGTCGAGCGTCAGGTCGTACACGCCGAGCACGTCGAGGGCGTTGAAGTACACGCCAGAGCCGGCGGCGCCGACGGAGACGGTCTTGCCGGCCAGGTCAGCGACGGTCTTGATGGACGGGTCGCAGGTGACGATCTGCACCTGCTCCTGATACAGGTCGGCCACGATGGAGAAGTCCTTGTAGGGCGCGCCCTCGAACAGGTTGGTGCCGTCATAGGCGTAGGCCAGCACGTCGGACTGGCAGAACGCGATGTCAGCGTCGCCGTCCTCGAGGGCCTGGATGTTGGCCTGGGAGCCGTTGCCGGCCAGGGCGGACACGTTCACGCCGTAGTCGCCGTTGGTGGCGAACTGGCCGAGCACGTTGCCGTAGGCGTAGTAGGTGCCGGACTCGCCGCCGGTGACGAAGCGCAGGTTCTCCGTCTGGGTCTTGGGGGCGTCGGCCTTGGCGTCGGTCTTGGAATCGGTCTTGGCGTCGCCGCCGCCGCAGCCGAAGAGCCCGAACGCCAGCAGCGCGGCGCAGGCCGCCGCTGCCAGAATCTTCGTTTTCTTCATGTTCCCTCCTCATAGGGCTCGTTGTCAGAACGCTGTCCATCCTACGCCTCCTGAGCACAATTCCCGCTGCCTTTGACAAGTATTTTCGGTCAAGTCACAAAAAAATATGGTAGATATGACGGAAAGCGAGGTTCGGGCCGCCGCCCCGCGGCGGCTGGCGCCGTGCGGGAGAGCGCATGCGGCGGAGAGGGAGAGGAGCGGCCGTGGCCGTCGAGTCGTTGGACTGGTTCGTGCAGCTGGCGGAGAGCGGCACCTTCACCCGCGCCTCGGAGGAGCTGCAGGTGTCCCAGCAGACCCTGAGCTCGCGGCTGGCGGCGCTTGAGCGCGAGCTGGACACGCGCCTGGTGGTGCGCAGCAACCCGCTGGCCTTCACGCGGTCGGGCGAGACCTTCCTCGCCTACGCCATCGAGCAGCGCGATGCCCGCATCCGCATGCTGCGGCAGCTGGGGGAGACGAGCATCGGCGGCGCCGGCGTGCTGAAGGTGGGCGTGTCCAACGTGCGCGGTCGCCTGCTGCTGCCCAACATCCTGCGTCAGTTCCACGAGAGCCTGCCCAACGTGGCGGTGAAGGTGATAGAGGGCGCGAACGAGGAGCTCGTGCGCCTGGCGGAGGCCCACGAGGCCGATGTGGTGATCGCCCGGTTCGATGGCGCTGCGGGAGACGTGGAGGTGCACCCCCTCTATGAGGAGGAGGTGGTGCTGGTGGCGACGCCTGCGGTGCTCGGCGCCGCCTTGGGCGTAGCGCCAGAGGAGGCTGCGGCCCGCGCGCCCGAGCTGGGCCTGGAGGCCCTGGGGGCCTGCCCGTTTCTGCTTGAGCCCGTTGATGACATATCCGGGCGCATCGCCCATGCCGAGCTGCGCCGCGCCGGCATCCGCCCCCGGGCGCTCGTGGAGGGCAACGACATGATCACCCTGCTGCGCTTGGCCCACGACGGGCTGGGCGCCGCCTTCTGCCCCACCCTCGTGCTGGAGGAGATGCCCCAGGTGGCGGACGGGCTCGTGCGCGTGGGGCTCTCTCCTGCCGCGCGCTACCGCATCTCGCTCGGCACGCCGGCCGGCATCGGCCCGTGGAGCGCGCGCTCCGTCTTCGAGGACATCGCCGGCGCGCTGTACGGGGCCTAGGCTGCCCGCGGCCTCGGCCGCAGGCCGTCTTTCGGGGGCCGGCGCGGCCCGTTGGCGTTATCCTGTTGCTAGCCGCCTCGCGGGCGGCGAAAAGACGGATAACGGAGGATCCCATGAGCACCTACCAACGCATCTTCGCCGCCCTGGACGGCACCGACGCGCAGAACGCCGTCATCAGGCGAGCCGTGGCCCTGGCCCGGGCCAACGGCGCCGCGCTCTACTTCGCCCACGTGGTGGACTCGCTGCCAGCCGACGCCAACGGAGCCGACTACCAGGCCCTGGCCGCCGGCGTGCGCGAGGCCATGGAGGAGAACCTGGCCCCGATGCTCGAGGAGCTCGCGAACGACCCGCGCGTGCCGTCCTGTGAGTTCAAGGTGGGCGTGGGCCGCGTGGTCGATGTGCTCGAGGAGCACGTGGGGGAATGGGAGCCCGATCTCGTGGTCTGCGGCGAGCGCGGGTACTCCGACATCAAGTACGCCTTCGTCGGCAGCGTGTCGAAGCACCTCATCCGCACCTGCCGCTGCGACGTCCTCGTGGTCAAGGAATAAGGGGGAGGAACCGGTGATCAACCAAGCAATGTACGCCCTGGGTGACGAGCCCAGCGCCATCCGCGAGCTGTTCGCCTACGGGATGGCCCGCAAGGCTGAGGTGGGGGCCGAGAACGTCTTCGACTACTCCATCGGCAACCCGAGCGTGCCCGCGCCCGAGCGCGTGCGCGAGACCATCCTCGCGCTGATGGAGGAGGATCCGGTGGCCCTGCACGGCTACACGCCCGCCGCGGGCGACCCGGCCGTGAAGCAGGTCATCGCCGACTACCTCGCCGAGCGCTACGGCGTGCCGGCCACGCCGGGCAACCTGTACCTGACCGCCGGCGCGGCGGCGGGGCTCGCCATCTCCATCAGCGCCCTCACGGTGCCCGGCGATGAGGTCATCGTCATCAGCCCCTACTTCCCCGAGTACAAGACGTGGATCGACATGGCCGGCTGCACCATCGTGGAGGTGCCGGCCAGCGTGCCGAGCTTCCAGGTGGACGCCGAGGCCGTGGCCGCCGCCATCACGCCGCGCACGAGCGCCGTCATCATCAACTCACCCAACAACCCGGTGGGCGCCGTGTACACGCGCGAGACCCTGGAGGCCCTGGCCGCGGTGCTCGTCGCCAAGGAAGAGGAGCTGGGCCGCCCGATCTACCTCATCAGCGACGAGCCCTACCGCGAGATCACCTACGGCGCGGAGGTTCCCTACGTGCCGTGCCTGTACCCGCGCACCGTCGTGTGCTACTCCTACAGCAAGGCGCTCTCGCTGCCGGGCGAGCGCATCGGCTATATCTACGTGTCCGACCTCATGCCCGACGCGGCCGAGGTGTCGTGCGCCGTGGCCGGCGCCGGACGTGCGCTCGGCTACATCTGCGCGCCCGTGCTGCTGCAGCGCGTCATCGCCGCCTGCGTGGCCGAGCCCTCTGACGTGGCGGCCTACGCCGAGAACCGCCGCATCCTCACCGAGGGGCTTTCCGCGCTCGGCTACGAGTACGTGGAGCCGGACGGCGCGTTCTACCTGTGGATGAAGGCGCTCGAGGATGACGCGCAGGCGTTCTCCGACCGCGCGAAGGAGTTCGAGCTGCTGCTCGTGCCCTCCGACAGCTTTGGCGTGGGCGGCTGGGTGCGCCTGAGCTACTGCATCGCCCGCGAGACCATCGAGCGCTCGATGCCCGCCTTCGCGAAGCTGATGGAGAGCTACCGGGGGTAGTCGGCTGGGGCGAGCGGCTCCCGTTGCCGATGCCTGTGCGAGGCGTCCGCCGAGAGGGCGGGCGCCTCGCTTGCGTTTGGGGGGGGGCTAGGTGCGGCGGATGTGGGAGGCGGCGGGGCGAGGACGGGGAGGCGGCGATTGCGCCGGGGCGGGCGGGGGCGGCCGCCGTCTGGCGACGCGGGCGGGGGGGGGAGGGACGACGGTGGCGGTGACGGCTGCGAGCGGGCGGGGGCCGGCGCCGGGGTAGAGTGCGGGCCGTGAGCGGGGAGAGGGGCGACGGTGGCGGTGACGGCTGCGAGCGGGGAGAGGGGCGACGGTGGCGGTTGGGCGAGGGCCGTGAGCGGGCGGGCCGGCGCCGGGGCGGGGCGCTGGGCGCGGCGGCGATTGCGCCGGGGCGGGCGGGGCGGTCGCGGTTTCTGGCCAATTTCGCCATGGTTTACGCAGCCAAAGCCCGTGATTTCGCGTAAACCATGGCGAAATTGGCCATTTCCGGTGCCAAGCACCCGTCATCGAGCGTAAAGCGCAGCGAAATTGGCCAGAAAAGGCCAAGCCTTCGACGACGGAGCTCTCCGCGCATCCGCCTGCCTTTCCGCCACGATTGCGTTCGGTGTCTCTTCTCCGACTCAGGGGGGGCTTACGTTCCGCCGCCCTCGCACCTGGGGCGCGGGGCGAGGCTGGTCAGCCGGCCTCTGCCGCTAAGCCCCTCCGCGCCGATTGCCCTCTGCCTTGAGAAAACGCGCGTTGGCCAGGATCTCTTGCGCGCACCCTCCTGGTGCGCCGGTGCGCTCGCTGCCGGGCCGTCCCGCTCGCTGCCGGAGCCATCCCGTGCTCCGCCCGGCTTCGCTCCGCTCGCCGCCGCTCGGCCTTCGCGCGCCGCTTCGTCTTGGCCCCTTTGCCGTTCGGGGGGCATGACGGGGGCCTCCCGCGCGTGGCCGCTTGCCCCCCGGCGTCCTGATGTGCGCGGGCCGTTCCCTCGCTGCCGTACGTGGCGCGAGTGTGGTGGCCTGGTCACCGTTTGGTTAACGCGGGCGGATCGTGGGAGGCGGTGCGCGTCCCTCCTTCCTATAGTGGGATTCATCGCGCCTCGTGCGCGCCGCTATTGGGAAAGAAGGAATGCCATGACTGAGTCATCGAAGGCCCTCAAGAGTCTGAAGACCGCCGCCAACTATGCCAAGCTGGCCATGCACGACCTGGGGCCGCGCAGCTATAAGAAGGGCCAGGGCGCCCTGCTCAAGGTTATCGAGAAGTTCGGCGAGGACGGCTCGATCGACAAGAAGCGGCTCGAGCGCCTGCTCGGCTGGAGGGGCGACGAGGTGCGTCGCGTTGCCGAGAAGGCCGAGGAGAACGGCTACGTCGCCATTGACGACGGGGGCTTTGAGTTCGCCGTGTCGCTCACCGCTAAGGGCGCGGAGGTGCTGAGGAAGCGCTTCGCGGTGGAGAACCACGCAGCCGATGCCGTGTTGGCTGGCTTGACGCCTGACGAGGTGGACCAGCTCGTGGCTCTGGCCGACAAGATCAGCGCCACCTGCAAGGACGACCTGGGCATCGACTACGCGCGCATCGAGAAGCGGAGTTGTCGCCACGGCCGCGGCCATAAGGCCGATGCCGGCCATCGCGGTCGACGCTGCGCCTGCAAGGGCCACGGCCATGACGCACCGCAGTACGTCTTCGTCTTCGGCGACGACGGTCGTCACGGCCGCGGCCATGGCAAGGGCAAGAAGCACGGCTGCTGCTAGCTGCCGGCGCGTCCCTCGTGGGCGACATGAGACCCGCGCAAAAGCGCCCGCCCTCCCGGCGGGCGTTTTTTCTTGCGTACAGGATATGAGAGAAGTATACTTGCAAATATACTTGTATCCCAAAAAGAAGGGAGAGGGTCATGCCCCAGCTTTCGCTCTACCTGAACGAGTCCGCCATGGACGGCCTGCGCGCAAGCGCCCGGAAAGCCAACCGATCACTCTCCCGCTACGTGGCCGACCTGGTGACGGAGAAGCAGCAGGGCCGCGGATGGCCCGTCGGGTACTGGGAGGACGTCTACGGGGCCCTGGCCGACGACAGCTTCGTCGCCCCGGCTGAGCTGGACGCGGCGCACGACGGCCCGCTGCCGCAGTTCTAGGAGGTGCGGCGGTGTACTTTCTCGACTCCGACGTGTGCATCAACCTGCTGCGGGGACGCCTGCCCCTGGCCCGCCAGCTGATGCGCCAGAGCGACCCGCGCCTGTTCGGCATCCCCGCCGTGGTGGAGGCCGAGCTGCGCACGGGCGCCCGCAAGAGCGTCCGCGCGCAGGAGAACCAGCTGCTCCTCGAGCGGTTCCTCGATCCGTTCGCCCGCATCCCCTTCGACGCCGACTGCGCCGTGGCCTACGGGCGCATCCGAGCCCAGCTCGAGGCGGAGGGGCGCGTCATCGGGCCCAACGACCTGCTCGTAGCCGCCACGGCCGTGGCCCGCGGTGCCACGCTGGTCACGGGCAACGTCCGCGAGTTCAAGCGCGTCCCCGGGCTTGACCTGGAGTCATGGGACGAGGGCGAGCTGCCCGACTGAGGGTGGGTCGCGGCGCTGCGGATGGGCGCGTGCGCCTCGTGCGGCGCCCAGGCGTTCGCGCCGGCGGGGCGGAGCGAGCCGCGATAGGGCATCAGCCCCTTTGGGCTTACATAAGGTGCTATGCTGAGAGCTGCCGGGAAAGCAACCGGCAATCGCAGTCAGTCTTGAGGGGACCGAGGCGCGGCTTCGGTCCTTTTCTTCGATGGGAGGAGACCCCGCCATGAGACAGCTTTCCGACGACATCGTGATAACCGAGGGCAACGCCGCGTTCCAGACGGTGATGGGGGCCCTGGACGCCGAGGCGCCGGTGCGCCTGGTGGTGTGCGGGCCGGCTGGCTCGGGCAAGACCACGGTGCTGCAGGCGCGGGGCCGCGAGCGCGACCTGCTCGCCGAGCGCAAGGCGCTCTACGCCCACGCGCAGGAGATCCTGGCCGCCATCGACCTGGAGATCAACGAGTCGCTGCTGGAGAGCGTGGCCGAGGTTGACCTGCTGTGCCTGGACGGGCTGGATACGCTTGTGGCCGAGGGGCCGCGCGGTTGCCAGACGGCGCAGCTGCTCGTCGACGAGCGCAACCGCCGCGGGCTCTCCACGGTGATCGCCTTCGACGGCGCGCCGGCCGACCTCGACCGAGCGGCCTTCGGCGCGGCGCTGGACGACTTCGAGGTGGCAGAGGTGCTCCCGCTCGATGCCGCCGGCCTGGCGGAGTTCGGCCGTCGCATGGCCGAGCGCTTCGGCGCCGAGGAGGGGGCGGCCGTGCTCTCTGACGAGGCACTGGCCTACCTGGCCGCCGACTTCGCCGGCAGCGCGGACGAGATGCGCAACGCCGTGCGCTTCCTCCTGACCGCCCGCGGCTTCGAGGCCGGCCATGTGGTGACCGCCGCTGACGCCCGCGAGGCGCTGGCGGGCTAGGGCGCGCTGCGCGAGGCGTGGCGTTGCGCAGCCGATTTCGCGGGTTGTTCGAGGCGCGCGGCCCTGTATCGGGGCCGCGCGCCTCTGGTTTTGCCCGCCCTTGTTAGGCGTCGTAGCTCTCCAGGTAGTCGAGGATGTCCTGACGCGAGTGCATGCCCGTCTTCGCGTAGATGCGCTTGATGTGGGTGTGGGCGGTGCCTGGCGAGATGAACAGCTCCTCGGCCACCCGCTTCTGGGTGTAGCCGAGCGCGTAGAGGGTGAGCACCTCGATCTCGCGCTCGGAGAGCATGAAGCGCCGGCCCATCGCCTCGACGCTGGTGGCGAGCGTCGGCTGGCGGGTAGCGAGGGGAGCGTCGGCCTCGTCGAGGCCCATGAGGCGGCTGAGCTGGGGCGATGACCGCCGTGGTGCCGGGCGTGCGGCTGCGGCGCGCGAGCTCGCGGTCGTCGTCGGCGTGGCGGCGCCGAAGGGGGAGGGCGGCGCGTCGTCGCGTTCCATGGCGGCCAGGATGCTCGCGCGTATCTCGTCGGCGGAGGGGCCGGCCGGCGGCTCGTCGCCGGGCGTTGGGGCCGTAGCGGGCGCCGGCGCGCCTGCGGCCGAGGTCGGGTCGAGGCCCGCCCCTGCCCGCGTCGCGCCCTCGTCGGCGCCGGCGCCCGCCCCGCCCGCCTCTACGGCGCGCATGGCCTGGGCCGCCTCCTCGTCCGCCTGACGCTGCATATCGGCATCGTGCAGGCAGCAGCTGAAGACCGCCTGCGTGGACACGAGCAGCAGCAGGCCCATGACGGCGTTCACCACCAGGTCGTTCACGGCGAGCGGATGGACCGCCGCGAGTCCCATGCGCGCTACGCCGCGGCAGCCCAGCCATACGATCCAGCCGGCGAGCGCGTAGTAGTACGGGTCGCGCCACCCATGGGACTCGAAGGCTATCACCGTGTACCACACGAGCCCCACCATGAGCGCGTTCACCGTGGTGGCGAACAGCGCGCCGTTCTCGAGCGCCTGGGGAAACGCCGCATAGACGATAAGCGCCATGCAGGCCAAAAGCTCGAGCGTCACCCAAATGCCCATGGTCATGGTTCGGCGGTTGCCGCGCAGCACGAACAGGATGACGGCCGCGCTGATGACGATGGTGAGGCCGGCGTAGCCGAGCCGCGTGGGCTCGGTGAACACGATGGGCAGCCCGTCGGGGTAGCCGCGCAGCATCCCCACGACGATGCCGAGCAGGCCGATGCCGATGGCCGTGCTCACGAGGAAGCGGCGGTCGTCGACGGAGGTGCGCGTGTAGCCGAAGTAGGCGGTCGGCCCTGGCGGCGCGTCGAGGGTGCGCAGCGGCCGTCCTCGGAAGGCAAGCGCCAGGCAGCCGAACTGCAGGAGCGATCCGGCTGCCGCCGCTGCGAGCGAGGTGGCGGCCGGCAGCAGCGAGAGCACCTCCAAGAACACCTCGCTCACGATGAGCGCGCCGAAGGCGTAGACGGCGGCAAGCGCCCCCGAGCATCCCTTCGCCCGGCGCAGCCAGTAGTACATGGCGCCGCTTGAGAACAGCGAAAGCGCCACGCTCAGCCAGAAGAGCATCAGGGGATGAGGCGCTCCGTCGAGGACGATGGCCGTCTGCGCCACGAGGAGCAGCGTCTCGGCGAGGATGCACAGCTCGGCGAGCAGGGTGACGGTGCGTCGTCGCAGCTGGCGCCGGCTCACGGCTAGCGCGAGCAGCAGCGCGCCCATGATGACGAGCGTGGCCAGCATGGAGCCGTCGGTGTAGATGCCCAGGTCGGTCTGGTTGTAGCTGCCGTAGCTTCCGGCGATGAGTCCCGATCGCGCCAGCGCCAGCCCCAGGATGCCGGGCGCGAGGCCCCGGGCCAAGGTGCCGATAGACCGGGTCTCCAAGCGCGCGAACGCTGCGGCGTCGCCTGCGATGCCGGTATGTGATGAGTCCATGATCCCCTCCAGCGCTCTTCCTCCGTACCGTCCCCGACCCGATGCCGTGGGCCTGCCCTCCCCGGGACGAACGATGCGCGATGCCGCTAAGTTTAGTGCGTTTCACAGGGGGCGATGCTGCGTTTATCCATTGTTTACGGGATGTAAACGACGCGTATCCCCAAAGAGGGTACGTTTCACGGGTCCTGCGGGTGACAATGTTGCCCAGCATGATTCATGAGGCGAGGAGTCAACTATGGGAGAATCCCGCAACGTCTACGTCGAGCTCGAGGACAAGGTGCTCCTGCGTACGGCGGATGTCTACCAGACTGCCGTCGGCGACGACGTGGAGAGCTATTCCGACACGCTCTTGGCCGTGGTGGCCAACTTCAGGAACGCCGGCCGCCCCGAGGGCTTCAACGCCCAGTCCATGGCCGGCAAGTCGAAGCGCGGCGAGGTAGCCTGTCGCCTGTTCGCCGTGGTCGACCCGGACACGCGCGTCGTTCGCAAGGCCGGCTTCAAGGCGCGCGGCTGCCTGGCCATCACGGCCTGCGCGAGCGTCGTGTGCTCGATGATGGAGGGCCGCCGGCTGGAGGACGCGCTGGCCATCACCGTGGATGACGTGCGCGAGGCGCTCGACGGAGTGCCGGCCGGCAAGACGAACACGCTCTACTTCGCGGTGGAGGCCGTGCGCGGCCTGGTGGGCGACTACCTGGTGCGCGAGGGCGCCACTTTGGCCGAGCTGGATGCCGTGGTGGGCTGCGACGAGTCGTCGGTGGCCTGCATGATGTGCGAGCACTGCTCCCTGCGCACCATGCGTACCGAGATGCTCGTGGATGCGCTGGAAGGCGCGGCCGGCGAAGACGATGGGGCGGCTGCCGAGGGCGTCGCCCTGGGCGCGACCGTGTCGGTTGGGGAGGAGCCGGTGGCGCCCGCGCGCGGCGTCGCGGCTGCGTCGGCTGGCTCTGCCACAGTCGCGGCGCCGGCCGGGGCCAGCGGCGATGGCGCGGCCGCCGGCGACTCGGCGGCGAGCGCGGGGATCGCGTCGCCGGCGTTTCCCGAGGACGTGGCGCCTACCGAGCGCAACGCGCTGGCGCTCGCCTTCGAGGCTGTGCGCGGCGCCTCGCGCGCGAGCCGGCTGGCCACGCCGGCGCTCTGGGCCGAGCTGGGCCTCGTGCCGCCGGATATGACCGTCGAAGACCTGGAGATGCGCGTCTACGACTACCTGACGGCGTGGCAGGCCGCGCATCCCGAGGCAGCGCCTGCCTCGCTCGCAGAGGGACAGACCCCCGCGGAGGCTGGCCGCAACCGGGCGGCTCGGCGCTCGCCCTTCGGCCCGCGCCGCGCGGTGGGCGCCCCGACCGGCTTCAAGGAGCGCCTTGCCGCCGCCCAGGCGGCGCAGGCCTCCGAGGGAGCGGCCCCCGTGGGCTCCGCCGCCAGCGCGGCTTCGGCCGGGGAGGCGGTGCCCCCTGCCTCGGCCCCCGGCGCCGTTCCGACCGCAGCCGCAGTCGGGGCGACCCCCGATGCCTCTGCCTTCGCCCCGCAGGTCATCGCCGTGGCGACCGTGGAGCATGTCGCGCCCGCCCCGTCCGCGCCCGACGGACCCGAGCCCGGGGCCGAGGCTGAGCAGGCGCGCGTCGCCGCAGCCCTGGCGGCGCTTGACGACTTCGTGGAGGAGCCCGATGCCGCCCCGCTGAACGATGATGATCCCTTCCCCGCGCTGCGCGCGCCGGAAGGCATGCGCCTCGTCCGGCGAGAGGGCGCCTACGTGCTGGTGCCCGATGCCGCCGGCGCGGATCAGGCCGAGGGGGCGGCGCCTGGCGGCGTCGGCGACGCAGGCCCGGCAAGCGCCCATCCCGGCTCGCCTGCGACTGCGGCGGCCTCCGAGCCCGCCCTGCCCCCAGACGACGAGCTTCCCATTCGCTGCGAGGGCATCGCGCTGCTCATGGGCGCCCGCGGCTACTACCTCTATGACCGCTCGGCCATGACCGACGCCTACGCCCACTGGGCGTTCCTCGCTGCCGAGGACGATCCGGTGGTCACCTTCCTCGACTGCGTGCGCGAGGACTCCCGCGTCTACCCGCGCCCGCTCGCGCGCGCTAGCCTGGCCAACGACCCCTTCCTCATGGACGCCGCTGCCGTTGAGGCCGCCTACCAAGCTGCCCGCGCCGATGCCGCCAACGCCGACATCGAGCGTCTGGAGGCCTCCAACGGAGACGTCTACTTCTTCTCCACGCGCTACTTGGAGCCCGCCTATGCCCAGTCACTGGCCGAGTGGGCCTCCGTCGAGCGCTTCCGCAACGTGTAGCCGCTTGGCACAACGCAGCGACGGCGGCGCGCGCCTCCCGAAGGAGCGCGCCGCCACTTTTTTCGGGTGAGCTGGCACTCATTGGCAGTTTGGTACGGTTTGAGGCCCGCTTGGGGCTGCCGTAGACTTCCTCGGGGGCATGCGCGACGACAAAGCCCCAGGTCGGCAGAATCCCTCGCCCTCGATAAGGGTGCCGATACCGTACCAAACTGCCAATGAGTGCCACTGCGGGCCCAATTCGTGGCAGCGGGCCCGCTTCCGCCCTTCGTCTCCCAGCCCCCTCACGCACGAGGGAGCCCCGCCAGCTGGCGGGGCTCCCTCAGAGTACGGCGCCATGGCAAACGCCGCGGGTTTGGCGAGGTGCGGAACGCGAGGCCGGCTGACGGCTGCCCGTAGCTGCCGTCAGCCGGCCTCATCGGCGCGCTGCTAGGGCAGCAGGTTCAGGTTGGCCAGCTCGTCCTTGACGTCGGCCATGCCGTAGGCGTCCAGGCAGGCGGCCGTGGGGCAGCCCAGCTGCGGATCCCAGCCGAACTGCTCGTAGACCATGGTGAGCGCCGTCTGGAAGTCCTCGCGATCCATCTTGTCGGTGCCCTTGGTGAACGGCTGCAGATCCGGATCCTTCGTGAACACCCACTCGGTGATCACGTCGTGGTCGGCGCGGAGGTTGTTGTTGCCGTAGGTGCCGTCGGCCTTGGTCATGCCGCGCACGGTGTTGGCGCGCTGCAGCGTCATGATCTTGGCTCCGGCCTCGTAGAGCTGCTCGGTGGTCACGTCCTGGCCGGTGACGGCCTTGAAGAACTTGGCCTCCAGGTCCAGGTCGCCGCGGTAGTCGCGCTGGCGCGTGGGGCTCATGGTCATGGGCCACACCCAGTTGCACAGGGTCAGCGAGTCGTGCAGCACGTCGGTGACCACCGACCACCAGCAGAAGTTGGCCTTGTGCTCGTTCATCGGCGAGTAGTCCTTGTTTGGCGTGATGGCGTCAGCGCCGCCCCAGACTTCCTCGGCGATGGCCTGCTTGATCTCGAAGGGCAGGCCGCAGCCCTGGAAGTTGACGGCGGAGTGGATCATGTCGTCGCGGTTGAACAGCATGTTGTACACGCCGCCCACTTGGCCGAAGCACTCGATGGCGTGGTGCACGGGCCAGCCGCGGTAGTTGATCAGCGTGGACTTGGAGTTGTCGAACCACGCCTGCTCGCCCCAGCGCTCGCACCATGTGAGCGGGCCGTGGGCCAGGTAGGAGATCTCGGTGGTGGGGTCGACGATCTTGTTGATGATCTCCACCATGACCGTGGGGTCGCACACCTCGGGCGAGAACTTCTCCCAGTGGATGGAGGCGTACTCCTCCGCCGGCAGCACGCGCTGGAACACGCCGGCCGTGTAGCAGTAGGCGATGTCGCGGTAGAGCTGGGCGTAGTTGCACCACAGGCCCATGTTGTCCATGGTGTTGGAGGTGGTGGTGTCCCACAGCACCGACAGGTCGCCGCGGTCCTTGAGGCCCATCTGCAGGAAGGGCTCCATGTACACGCTGACGGGGAAGTTGGCCGCGCAGGTGTTGCCGGTGGTGGCGAAGCCGGAGGTGTCCTCGGCGGCTTCCACGCGCAGGTCGGAGTAGCAGTGGATGGGGCAGCTGTGGCAGCCGTCCATCTTGATGGTGTACTGCTCGGCGGCCAGGCCCAGGTCCTTGACCGACTTCATGCAGCGGTAGCCCACCTTGTTGATCTCGTAGGGCTGCGGCTCGCCGGTCTCGATGGGGCCGCCCTCGGCTGCGGCCCAGTACAGGCCGTTGCGGGCCGTCCAGCGCGAGCCGGCGTCGTAGAACTCGGCCCACTCCTGCTGGGTGGAGGGCACCACGTGGTTGTTGTTGGAGCCGATGATCTCGCTCAGCATGTAGTCGGACAGGTCGGCCACGGCCTGCGGATCGGCCACGTTGACTGCGCCGGTGCCGCGCACGACGAGCGCCTTGACGTTCTTGGAGCCCAGGACGGCGGCGGTGCCGGCGCCGGCGGAGTGGTTGCGTGAGTTGATGATGCAGGCGTAGGGCAGCAGGTTCTCGCCCGCAGGTCCGATGGCGGCCACGCACACGTCGGTGCCCTCGCGGCGGGAGAGCGCCTCAGTGGTGGCGCGGGTACCCAGGCCCCACACGCCCTCGGCGGACTTGATAGTGACGTCGCCGTTGTCGATGTTCACGTAGACGGGCTCGGCGGCGGCGCCTTCGAGCACCACGGCATCCCAGCCGGCCTGCTTGATGCGTGCGCCCAGCATGCCGCCGCAGTGGGCGTCGACCACCAGGTGATCCTTGGTGAAGGTAGACAGCGAGCAGATGGTGGTGCGGCCCGCCAGGGGCACGCCCGATGCCGTCAGAGGGCCGACGGCGAAGATGATCTTGTTCTCAGGGGAGAGGGGGTCGGTTCCCGCGGGAACCTCGTCGTACATGATCTTGTTGGCCAGTCCCATGCCGCCGATGTACTCTTTATAAGGCTCGGTGGATTGGACTGAGATGGTACCGTCAGTCAGATTGACGCGCAGAATCTTGCCGGTCCAGCCGTACGACGTGTTCGCGTCTTTCGTTGCATCAGCCATGGTTCATACTCCAAATCTCTTGCCTATACGAGACGGTGTTGTGTGGTCGTCTCTCGAGCCGATAGGGAGCACAGATACGGATACCGATGCATGTCCGCTGTCAGGATTGTGCCATGGCGCGCGGGTACCCCGTACCCTCCGACGCAGGGTACTTTTCTTACGGGAAGGTAACGATTCCCTGGCCAGCAGCGCGGTGTACCCTCCTTTTCCTGCGGCGGCGTTACGGGGTACATGATTTCTCCTCATTCAGGGGACACGGTCGGCGGCGTGCTGGCCTACCCTTCGTCATGTTGTGTGGTCTGGTCAGCTTTTCGAGGGCTGGCTGAGCCCGGTGGGGCAGGCACCTGAGTTCCTGACACCATCATTCGACACCCACTTATATAAGCGAGGGGGAAACGAACATGACAGACGCTAACAACAGCAAAGCCCCTGTGGATCAGACGGCCGAGGCCGCCCCGGAGGCTGCGCCGGCCGCCCCTGCCGCCGAGCAGGCCGACGGCGCGAAGAAGTCCAACGTCACGCGCCGCCAGGTTCTGGCCATGGCCGGTTGCGGCGTCGCGGGCCTGGTGGTCGGCGGCGTGCTGGCCTCGTGGGGCGTGACCCAGCAGGCCATCGCGTCGGGGCGCATCGACGTGCGCACCACGCCCACCAAGATGATCATCACCGACCGCGCGCGCTGCTCCGGCTGCCAGCGCTGCGAGATGAGCTGCACGCTCAAGAATGACGGCTACGTCGACCAGCACATCGCCCGCGTGCGCGTGTGGGACACCTATAACTTCGGCTACGGCGTCGGCACCGGCGGCGGCATCTACGGCGACTGCGAGTTCACCGTCAAGCAGTGCTACCAGTGCAAGGACGCCTGGTGCATGAAGTACTGCCCCGTCCACGCCATCCACCCGAGCGAGAAGACGGGCGCGCGCGTGGTCGACGACGAGCTGTGCATCGGCTGCGGCATGTGCACCCAGGCCTGCCCGTGGAACATGCCCCGCATCAGCTCCAAGACGGACAAGTCCACCAAGTGCATCTCGTGCGGCCGCTGCGCCGACCAGTGCCCCAACGGGGCCATTCAGTTCGTCGATTGGGAAGACATCGCGCAGAAGTGCATCGACGAGGGCGTGGTCTCGGCTACCACCGTGTACCAGGCCTAGCGGCCGGTACGCCCCACGCATCCGAAGAGGCGGCGCCCTGCTGCCTGGCAGTCAACGAAAGGAGGGAGCGACTATGGAAGACGCGGCGGTGTTCTCCACCCTGGCCCAGTGCTTTGGCCCGGTGGGGGAGGACGAGTGGAACGAGCTGACCGAATCCGCCCAATGGTCTGACTTCCTGGCGGGCGCCCGGCGCCTGCTGCAGGATAATCGCCCCCTTGGCGCGGAGGGCCAGCGCCTGAGCGACTTGAGGGCGCGGCTCCCGCTTCAGGAGTTCCTGTCGGCGCGCGAGCTCTCGGCGCTGTTCGCCCCTCCGAGCTATCAGGAGAAAAGCGACTTCGCCGCGCGGCACTTCACCGGCGGGCTGCCCGACTCGGCCGTTCCCGTGGAGTCGCTGCACCGCCCCGCTCACCCCACCGATCCCGGCGTTCCCGCTGGGGGCGGGTATCTGGGGGACGCGGCGCTCTACGTGCGCGACGTGACGGACGGCCTGGGGCTGGAGGTGCCCCCCGCGTTCGCCGCCTGCCCCGATCACCTGGCACTCGAGCTCGACCTGGTGGCCGTGCTCCTGCGCTCGGGCATGGAGGGCCCGGCGCTCGCCTTCCTGGCGGAGCGCTTCGGCTGGCTCACCGCGTATCGGGCGCGGCTGCTCGGCCTGGACGAGGACGCGAGCTTCTACATCGGCCTCGTCGACCTGATCATGGGCATCGTCGCCCAGCAGGAGCCCTTCGAAGAGGGCGCGCTGAACGGATGCGCGATGGATTCTGTCGCGTAAGTTATAAGAGAGGAAGCAGCTATGTCAGAAAACGCTATCACGAGGCGCAGCTTTCTGGCGGGAAGCGCTGGCGTGGCCGCGGCAGCGGCTGTGGGCTTCACGAGCTTCGGCGCCTGGCAGCAGGCCCATGCCGAGGAGGAAGCCGGGGAGGGCCGCACCGAGGCCGTCCACACGCTGTGCAACGCCTGCTCCAGCAAATGCGGCTACACCGCCTATGTGGTCGACGGTAAGCTCACCAAGCTCATCGGCGACCCCCAGAACCCCAATGCGAGCGGGCATTTGTGCGCTCGCGGCTACGGCTACTCGCAGATCGCCTACTCCAAAGACCGCCTGACCGATCCCCTGAAGAAGAACGCGCAGGGGCGCTTCGAGGCCATCTCCTGGGATCAGGCCTATGCTGAGATCGCCGAGAAGGTGAGCGAGATCATCGAGAAGGACGGCCCGGGCGCGCTCGCGCTGGTGCAGGACCCGCGTCCGTCGGGCTCCTACTACGCCAAGCGCTTCATGACCGCCCTCGGCTCGCCCAACAGCTACACCCACGGCGCCGCGTGCAACCTGTCGAAGGTCTCGGGCATCACCCAGGCCATCGGCGCCGGCGACTGGGTGTCGGATGTCGAGAACTCCCGCATGACCATGTTCATCGGCCGCAGCTACTGCGACGGCATCCGCCCGAGCCAGGTGGCCGCGCTCGAGCGTGCCTATGAGAACGGCTCGCGCCTGGTCATGGTTGATCCGCGGTGCAACAACTCCACCGTGTTCGCCACCGAGTGGGTGCCCATCACCCCCGGCACCGACCTGGCGCTCGTGCTGGCCATGAGCAACGTGCTCATCAAGAACCACCTCTACGACGCGGACTTCGTGGCCGCCAACGGCGTGGGCTTCGACGAGTGGGCCGCGGCCATCTCCGACTGCACGCCGGCTTGGGCCGAGCAGATCACCGGCATTCCCGCGGACACCATCGAGCGCTTGGCTGCCGAGTTCGCCGAGGCGGCGCCGGCGGCCTCCATCGAGCCGAGCTGGCGCGGCGCCTATGGCTGCGCCTACGCCAACTCCGGCGAGACGGCGCGTGCGGTGGCCCTGTTCAACACCCTGCTCGGCTGCTGGAACCAGCCCGGCGGCGCCCTGCTCACCTCGAGCGCCGCGGCTGGCAAGCTGGACGACCCCCGCTTCGCCGCGCCTCCCAAGCCGGAGGGCACGCTGCTCGGCGCTGCCGAGTACCCGCTGGCCGCGGCTTCCATGGGCTCGGCCGTGTTCGCCGGCGAGATGGCCAAGGCCGGCGTGCTCAAGGGCATGTTCTTCTACAACTCCAACATGGCGGCGGGCTACTCCAACCCGGCCTACCTGGCCGAGGCGCTCTCGAACCTGGAGCTCATGGTGGTCTGCGACGTGCAGATGTCTGAGACGGCGCTGCTCGCCGACTACGTGCTGCCCGAGACCAGCTACCTCGAGCGCGCCGAGCTGCCCGAGTTCGGCGGCGGCAAGGCGCCCTACGTGGCCCTGCGCTCCCAGGTGCTCGACGTCATCCACCCCAACACCCGGTCCTGCGACCAGATCTTCACCGAGCTGGCCGAGGCGTGCGGGGTGGGCGAGTACTTCGCCTTCACCCAGGAGGAGCTGGCTGACGCCCAGCTCAAGACCGTCGGGCTCGACCTGGACAGCCTGAGGCTCGTGGGCACCGTGCAGTTCCCCGAGAAGGCCTTCGCCTACGGCACCGCGCCCAAGTGGAACACCCCCACGAAGAAGGTGCAGTTCACGAGCGAGGCCTGCGCCAAGGCGGGGCTGTCGGCGTGCCCGGTGTGGGTGGAGCCGCAGACCGTCCCCGAGGACGGCGCCTTCCGCCTGGTGGGCGGCAAGGAGGCCATCATGACGCACACCCAGACGGCCAACATCCCCGAGCTCATGAACATCGCCGAGCAGTACGGGCTCGATCGTCCGTGGATCAACGCGGCGGACGCGGCGGCCCTCGGCATCGAGGACAACGACGAGTGCGTGGTGGAGAACGACCAGCACTCCGGCACGTCGAAGGTGCGCGTGACCGAGCGCATCGCGCCGGGCGTCGTCTACATCCCCAGCCACTTCGGCTGCTCGGTGCCCGAGCAGCACACGGCCTACGGGTTCGGCCTGCGCATCATGGACTACGTGCCCTTCCACATCGAGCCCGCCTACGGCTCGGCCATGACGCAGGAGGCCACCGTTAAGATCAAGAAGGTAGGTGCGTAATGGCTAACTACGGAATGCTCATCAACACGAAGAAGTGCATCGGCTGCTACGCCTGCCGCACCGCCTGCCAGCGTCAGAACGACCTGCTTCCCGACGAGGCCTTCATCCGCTTCGAGGAGCGCGAGGTGGGCACCTTCCCCCGCGTGCGGGTGGAGCACGTGCCCCTGCAGTGCATGCACTGCGAGGACGCTCCCTGCGTGTCGGTGTGTCCCACCGGTGCCGCCAAGTACGGCACCGACGGCATCGTCGAGGTGGATCAGGGGCGCTGCATCGGCTGCTTGTACTGCGTGGCCGCCTGCCCCTACCAGGTGCGCGTGCGCAACTCGCAGACCGGCGCGGTGGACAAGTGCCGCTTCTGCACGGTGGCGGCCGAGGACGGCACGAAGATGTGCTCCTGCGTGGAGGCATGCCTGACCGGCTGCCGCATCTTCGGCGATTTGGACGACCCTGACAGCGAGATCTCCAAGGCCATCGTGGAGACCGGCGCCGCGCCCATCGCCGGTGACCTGACCAAAGCGAAAATCTACTACGTGAGGTGATTGAGATGACCTTCGAACCTATCTGGAACTCCATCATCGCGTGGTACCTGTTCCTGGCGGGCCTGGGCGGCGGCGCCTACGTGAGCGCGGCGTTTCTGCGCTGGCGCCATCCCGAGGCCGTGAACATGATCCGCATCGGCCGCGTCATCGCGCCGGTGGTGGTGATCGTGGGACTCTGCCTGCTCATGTTCGACGCGACGGCCGGCCTGCACAACCCGCTGCGCTTCGCGCTGCTGCTCACCAACTTCGGGTCGGTGATGACCTGGGGCGTCGTGTTCCTGGGCGGCTTCACCATCCTGGCGCTCATCGGCGCGGGGCTCGACTTGGCGAAGCGCCGCGTGCCGCTGTGGCTTGACATCGCGGCGGCGGTGTTCGGCGTGTGCGTGGCCGTCTACACCGGCTGCCTGCTGGGCGTGTGCAAGACGTTCCCGCTGTGGAACAACGCGCTGCTGCCCATTCTGTTCCTCGTGTCGGCCATGTCCACCGGCATGGCGGCGGTGCTCTGCGTGGCCATCTTCCGCCATCCGGAGGAGTTCAACCGCGTGGGCGTGTTCAAGAAGTTCCACTTCTGCCTGCCCATCATCGAACTGGTGCTGGTGGCGTCGCTGCTGTTCGTGACGGCGTCGAACGCGAGCCCGGCCGGCTGGGAGTCGGTCATGAACCTGGTGGGCGGAGACTGCGCGCTGGCCTTCTGGTTCCTGTTCGTCCTGGTGGGCCTTGTGCTGCCGACGGCGCTCGAGACGTGGCTGCTGTTCTTCAGCCCCAAGGAGTTCGAGGAGAGCCGCAAGGCTCACTGGATCAGCTTTGCCTCGGATGCCGGCGTGCTGGTGGGCGGCTTCGTCCTGCGCCTGCTGGTGCTGGTGGCCGCCATGCCGCTGACGCTGGTGGTGCCCTGGTACTAGGCCGCGGACGGCGAGAGGCCGAAAGCGGAGAGGGGCGTCGGCCGTCTGGGCCGGCGCCCCTTTTTTGTTGGCGGGGAGGGCGTGGGGATCGCGGGGCGCGGGGGGGCGGGGCTGCGCGGGCGGCGCGCAGGGCGGGAGGCTTGCGGAGGGCGCGCAGGGCGGGAGGCTTGCGGAAGCGCGCGGAGGATGTGCGGCTGGGGAGTGCGCGGGCGTGCGGGGGGGGGCGAAGGCTGGGGCGCGGAACGAGGGGCGCGCGGCTGCGCGGGCGGCGCGCAGGGCGCAGCTGCGTTGGCTTTTGCCACGGCGCTCGGCTGCGCGCACGCGTGCTGCGGCGTTGCCCGCCGTGCTGCCGGGACGCACGGCGCTTCGGCTATCGTGCCAGATCGAGGAGGCGCCGGTAGATTCGCTCGTCCTCGTCGAGCTCGGGGTGGAAGGCGGCGCCTATCTGGCTGCCGTACTGGACGGCGACGGGCTGGTCGCCCAGCGTGACGAGCGGTCGGACGCCGGGGTCCCGCTGCACGATGCGCGGGGCGCGGATGAAGGTGAGGGGGACGGGGGCGGGGGCGAGCCGCGCGCCGTCGGGCTTGCCGGGCTGCTCCTGTGGCTTCGGCGGCTGGCCAGGCGCGGTGGCACGCGATTCGTCAGCGGCCCCGCCTTCCCAGGCGCCCTCGGCGTGGAAGCTGCCGAGCTGGCGCCCGTAGGCGTTGCGGCTCACCGTGACGGGTAGCGTGCGCAGCCCCTCCACCGCCGCGCGACCGGCGGCCGCCTGCGCATCGAGGCCCCGCAGGTCGCCGGTGCCCTCAATACGCTCGGCCAGCAGGATGAGGCCCGCGCAGGTGCCGAGCACCGGCAGCCCCGCGATGATGCGCTCGCGCAGCGGCCCCAGCATCCCCGCGTCACGCAGGAGCCGGGACTGCGTGGTGGACTCGCCGCCTGGCAGCACCAGGGCGTCGAGGGGTTGGTCGAGGTCGCCGCGCTGACGCAGCTCCGCCACGGCGCAGCCGAGCCCGCGCAGCCGCTGGACGTGCTCGGCGAACGCCCCCTGCACGGCGACGACGCCGATGCGGGGCCGGCGATGCTGCGGGCTGCCAAGGGGCCCGCCGGCGGGTCGGGGCGCGGGCGACGCGGGACCGCCGGCCGCCGCGGGCGCGGACGGGGCGTCAGCCATCGAGGGCGCGGACGGGGCGCCTGTGCCGGCTGCCGTGGGCGAGGATGAGGCGGCGAGGCCGGCCTTCGCGGGTGCGGGCGTGGGCGAGGCGGGGCCGCCGGCTGTTGCAGACGGGGTGCGTTCGCTGGCTGCCTCAGGCGCGGATGAGGCGTCAGCCGTCGAGGGCGCGGGCGTGGACGTGGGCGAAACGGGGCCGCTGACCATCGCGGACGGGGTGTGCCGCTGGGCCGCTGCAGTCGCCGGTTCGTCGCCGGTCGCCGAGGACGTTGGCGAGGGCGAGGCGCCCGTGCTGGCCGCGGCGGGCGTGGGCGAGGCGGGGCCGCCGGCTGTTGCAGATGGGGTGCGTTCGCTAGCCGCCGAGGACGTGGGCGAGGCGCCTGTGCTAGCCGCCGTGGACGAGCGGCGCCTGTTGTCTGCGTGGGAGCCGAGGGCTTCCCCTTCGGTCCCCTGAATTCCCATGGGCGCCCCGCCCCTTCGGCTCATTGCCCCCGCTCCTCCATGATGAGGGCGATTTCCTGGGCGTTGATGCCCACCATCGCCTCACCCAGGTTCTCGGAGAGGGCGGCCAGCAGCTCGGCGTCCTCGTAGTTGGTGACGGCCCTGACGATGGCCTCGGCGCGGCGGGCCGGGTCGCCGGACTTGAAGATGCCGCTGCCCACGAACACGCCTTCGGCGCCCAGCTGCATCATGAGCGCGGCATCTGCCGGCGTGGCGATGCCACCGGCGGCGAAGTTGACCACGGGCAGCCGCCCCTCGTCATGCACCCGGCGCAGCAGGTCGAGCGGCACCTCCAGCTGCTTGGCGGCCTCGAACAGCTCGTCGTCGCGCAGGGCCTGGACGCGGCGGATCTCGGCGTTCATCGCGCGCAGGTGGCGTACGGCCTGCACCACGTCACCGGTGCCCGGCTCGCCCTTGGTGCGGATCATCGACGCGCCCTCGGCAATGCGGCGCAGCGCCTCGCCGAGGTTGCGTGCGCCGCAGACGAAGGGCACGGCGAAGCGCGTCTTGTCGATGTGGAAGATGTCGTCGGCGGGGGAGAGCACCTCAGACTCATCGACGTAGTCGATCTCGATGGCCTGGAGGATCTGGGCCTCGGCGAAGTGGCCGATGCGGCATTTCGCCATGACGGGGATAGACACGGCGGCCTGGATGCCCTTGATCATGGCCGGGTCGCTCATGCGCGAGACGCCGCCGGCCGCGCGGATGTCGGCGGGGATGCGCTCAAGGGCCATGACCGCGCAGGCACCCGCCTCCTCGGCCACGCGGGCCTGCTCAGGCGTGGTGACGTCCATGATGACGCCGCCCTTGAGCATCTGAGCTAGCTGTCGGTTAAGGGTCGCCCGCTCGGCGACCTGCTGATTATCCATAGGGATCCTTCCGCTCGACGATAGGGACATCTGAGAGGGTAGTGGCTCTGTGGTCTTGTTGATATAGTCAGATTGTGAGTTTTTGATAGGGCCAGAAAGTGCCTGCAAGCGCGCTCGCAGCCGCGAAAGGCGCGAGGCGCGATGGCGGTAGCGTGCGAGGCGCGACGGGTGCGTGAGGCGACGTGAGGGGGCACGGGGTATGGCGGCGGTCGTGAGGGGGCACGGGGTATGGCGGCAGTCGTAAGGCGCGATGATGCCGCGAGAGGAGTGCGAGGCGCGGGCCGCGGGAGGTGGTGCTGCTGCGAAGGACGCGAGCATGGGCGCGAAATGCGGGCGCGGGTGGAGCGCGGGGCACGGCGAGAGGGCGGGCCGCGAGCGGCCTGGGCACGGGGCGCCCCGCGCGTGCGGGACGGCGTCTGGCGTCGGCGACGCGAGTGCTTCGAGCGAGGTCGCCGCACGCGTGTAGGCAAATGTTTCACGTGAAACATTTGTTTGCAGAGCGCGGAGGTGCAACGTTGCGAAGGATGGGTTTGAAGACAGGGCGATAGCGATTGTGGCCGTCGGAAAGGACTTTCGAGGTGGCAGGTTCTGGCAGGCTGCGCGTGGGGAGTGTTTCACGTGAAACATTCGTTTGCGACGAGAGGGGGCTGCGATGCTGACCTACGAGTTGCGGCGTGAGGGCGCGGGCACGCTGCAGGGGCAGCTCTATGCATTCATCCGCGCGGACGTGGAATCGGGCGTCATCGCGGCGGGGGAGCGCCTGCCCTCCAGACGGGCGCTCGCGCGACACCTGGGCGTGAGTGTCATCACCGTGGAGGGCGCCTATGGGCAGCTCGTCGCCGAGGGTTACCTGGAGTCCCGCGAGCGTCGAGGCTTCTTCGCCGCCGACATTCCCCGCGCGCCCGCTTGCGGGGTCGTCGGCGGTGCCCAATGCTCAAGCGGAGTGTCTGTGGAGCCGCTGTCAGACGCGGTCCCGGCTGCGGGATCGACTGCGGGTGGAGGCGCAAACGCGAGCGCCGCGCGCTCGGCTTCGCTTGAGGTGCACGGCGGAAGTGGGTCAGGCGACGCCAAAAAGGGCAAAAACACCCTGTTGACCTGCAACTATGGCGCTTCTCGCGCAATATCCTCAATCGAGAATATCACCTTCTCAAGCCCCGCCCCGTCGCGGGCGTTTGCAGCAGGCTTCTCGGGCCCCGCCCCGTCACGAGGGCCTGAGGCGGGCTTCTCAAGCCCCGCCCCGTCGCGGGAGCTTGTGGCGGACTTCTCGGGTGCGACAGCGGGGGAGGGGCTGTTTCCCTACGCGGCTTGGGCGCGTACCATCAGGCGCGTGCTGGCGGATGAGTCGGAGCGCACGCTGCTGGCGGCGTCGGGGCCCCGGGGATCCCTCGCGCTGCGGAGGGCCATCGCCGATCATCTGCGCGGATTTCGCGGCATGGTGGTCGACCCCGCGCAGATCGTCGTGGGCGCGGGCGCCCAGGCGCTCTATCACCTGCTGGTGCTGCTGCTCGGGCGGAGCCGTCGATTCGCCGTGGAGGATCCGGGCTATCCGCGGCTGGCGGCTACCTATCGGGCCGAGGGGGTGACGGTGGCTCCCGTGGCCCTGGACGCCGAGGGCCCCTCGCTTTCTGCGCTGCGCGCATCGGGGGCCTCGGTGCTGCACTGCATGCCGTCGCATCAGTTCCCCACGGGGCTGGTCACGCCGGCGCCCCGCCGCTATGAGCTTCTGGCCTGGGCCGCGGAGGAGCCGGGGCGCTATCTCGTCGAGGACGACTACGACTGCGAGTTTCGCATGGCGGGCCGTCCGCTGCCCTCGCTCCAGAGCATCGACGGTGCCGAGCGGGTCATCTACCTCAACACGTTCACCAAGAGCCTGGGCGCCGCCTTCCGCATCGGCTACATGGTGCTGCCGCCGCATCTGGCGCGCGCGTTCGCGCGTGACCTGGGATTCCACGCGTGCACGGTGGGCGCTCTCGAGCAGGCGGCGCTCGCGCGGTTCATCGAGTCGGGTGACTACGAGCGCCACGTCAATCGCACGCGCGCTCGCAGCCGGCGGGTGCGCGACGCCCTCCTGGACGCGCTGCGGGCCACGCCGGCCGCCGACCGCCTGGCCTTCGAGCACGTCGACGCCGGGCTCCACTTCGTGCTACACGTGCGGGGAATGGACGCTCGCGGTCAGGAGGATCTGGTGGCTCGCGCCCTGTCCCGCAGCGTGCGGATGGCGCCGCTGGCGTCCTACGCTTTGGGATCAGCGGCCGATCCGTCGTTGACCGGCCGCTTTCTCATGGCCTATGGTTCGGTTCAGGAGCAGAACGTGGCTGCCGCCGCCCGGGTGATAGGAGATGAGTGTGGCTAACATCGTGTCCTATCTCGCGCGCGAGCAGCGCACGTTCGAGGAGGAGCCGTTCAACGTGGTGGATGGCCTGGTCATGGCTACGCTGGCCTACCTGCGCTATGAGCGCTACGATCGGCTGCCTGCCCGCCCCTCCGAGCCCTTCCGGCTCCACGACGTGCTGGCCCTCGCCTCGTGGCGCGACCTCCTCGCCGGCAGCTGGATGCGCGACGCCGCCGACAGCCGTTCCTTCCTGCGTGCCCTCATGGCCAGCCGCCGCTATCGCGACGCCTTCGTGTCCTTCTACGTCAGCGAGTCCTCCGATGCGGTGGAGAAGCAGTTCTCGGCCATCACCCTCACCGTGGGCGACGGCTGCGTCTACCTGGCGTTTCGCGGCACCGACGGCAGCCTGGCCGGCTGGAAGGAGGACTTCAACCTCTGCTTCATGGACGTCACGCCCTCGCAGCAGGCGGCCGTGGCCTACGTGTCGGGCGTGGCGTCGGCCCTGCCTGGGCGAATCGTGCTGACGGGCCACTCGAAGGGCGGCAACCTCGCCCAGTACGCGGCGCTCTGCGTGGCGTCGGACGTGTACGGCCGCATCACGCGGGTATGCAACTACGACGGGCCCTCGTTCCTTGGCGACCCGTCTCCGCGCGTCGGCGACCCGACGTATCGCGCGATGCTGTTCAAGGCCGTCCCCGAGTCGTCGCTGTTCGGCATGATCCTCGAGGACGGCAGCGACTATCACGTGGTGCAGTCGAGCGCCATGCTCATCTTCCAGCACGAGCCGTTCTCGTGGCTGGTGAGCGATGGCGACTTCCTCTACCGCGACGGGCTCACCCGCACGGCGCTGTGGGCCGATGGCACCCTCGACGGCTGGCTGAAGACGCGCACGCCTGAGCAGCGCGCCCAGTTCATTGACACCATCTACGACTTCGTTGCCGCCTCAGGCGTGAAGACCGCCGCCGATCTGCACCGTAACTTCGGGTCCATCGTGATGAGCGTGGCCTCGTCCACCGCCAAGCTCGATCCTGAGACGCGCGCGTTCATCCTGGACACCTTCAAGGCGCTCGTCGGCGTCGTAGGGCGCGAGACAGCGAAGAGTATCGATCCGCGCACCCGCATTCGCCTGCCCCGTCGCCGCGAGAGCTACGACGGCTCCCGTCCGGCGGATTTCGCTCGGTCGCTGCGTCCTGCGGCCGACGGGTCGCAGCTCGCAGAGGCCGGCAAGCCGTCGCATGCGGAGCCCGACGGGCTGCAGCTCGCAGGGGCCGGTGGCCCGTGCCCTGCGAAGGCCGATGGCGTGCAGCCTGCGAAAGCCGACGATCTCCGACCGGGGGAATGCGGGGCGTCCTTGCCGGCACCCTGCCCCTCCGCCCCGTCTCCGGAGGCTTCCCCCGCAGTGGGCGGCGGCGTGCTTGACAAAGACTAGTTAAAAGGTAGACTTTATCGCTGTAACGTGGGCGGGGCATCGCGTCCCCGGCAAGCGCGTCCGCGAGCGCGTGAGCGTCCGAGAACGCACGAGAGAAAGAGGAACCTCATGAACGTGCATCGCAGCGTATCCGAGCTCATCGGCGACACCCCGCTGGTGGAGCTTGTCAACTTCGAGCGCGACCGCGGCCTGGGCGCCACGGTGCTGGGCAAGGTGGAGTCGTTCAACCCCGCCGGCTCGGTGAAGGATCGCATTGCCCGTGCCATGCTGGAGGCCGCCGAGGCCGCCGGCCGGCTCGACGCCGACACGGTCATCATCGAGCCCACCTCGGGAAACACCGGCATCGGCCTGGCGGCGCTGGCGGCGGCGCGCGGCAACCGCGTGATCATCGTCATGCCCGACACCATGTCCGTCGAGCGGCGCAACCTCATGCGCGCCTACGGGGCCGAGCTCGTGCTGACGCCGGGCGCCGAGGGCATGGCCGGCGCCATCGCGCGGGCTGACGAACTTGCGGCCGCTACGCCGAACTCGTTTATCCCCTCGCAGTTCACCAACCCGGCCAACCCGGCCGTCCATCGCGCCACCACCGGCCCGGAGATCTGGCGCGATACCGAGGGCGCCGTGGACATTCTCGTGGCGGGCGTGGGCACGGGCGGCACGCTTTCGGGCGCGGGCGCCTACCTCAAGGAGCAGAACCCGGCGATCCAGGTGGTGGCCGTGGAGCCGGCTGCCTCGCCGGTGCTCTCCGAGGGACGCGCGGGCGCCCACAAGATCCAGGGCATCGGCGCCGGCTTCGTGCCGGATACGCTGGACACGGCCATCTACGACGAGGTGCTGCCCATCACCGACGAGGAGGCCTTCCAGGCCGGGCGTGACCTGGCTGCCCATGATGGGCTGCTGGTGGGCATCTCGTCTGGCGCGGCGGCCGCGGCCGCGGCCAAGCTGGCCCAGCGGCCGGAGAACGCGGGCAAGACCATCGTGGTGATCCTGCCGGACACGGGCGAGCGCTACCTCACCACCGCGATGTTCGACTTCTAAAGCCCGCCGCCGGGCGGAGGGGCTTGCCCCGAAAGCGACGCCGGGGAGGGGCTCGGCGTCGCTTTCGGGGCCTGCTGCCACGTTTTCGCCGCTTTGTGGCACAGATCGCCAGTTTGGTACGGTGGGACGCCCTAAGTGCGAGCAAAAAGTCATACTGGGTAAACCGCGACCTGGGAAAACGCCGATGCGTTCCCAGGTCGCTTTGCGTGATGCGGCAATCCGGAGGCGCGCGACCGTACCAAACTGGCGATCTGTGCCACTGAGAGCGGAATTCGTGGCAACGGAGGCGCGCCTGCCGGCGGAGGCGTCCGCCGCCCGCCACGAAGAGGGGCCCGCGCCCGCCGACGGGCCGACCTTCGCGGCGTGTCCGCCGGCCCGATGCGCCGCTTCCGGCCTGCGCCGCGCCTACCGCGCCTCGCGCCGGGGGCGCGCTGCGTCCACGAGCGCGTCGAACAGCGGGCCCATGGGGCCGTCGCCGGCGAAGAACTCGGGATGCCACTGCACGCCCACCATGAAGGCGCGCCCCGGGTGCTCAACGCCCTCCACCAGGCCGTCGGCCCAGGCGCAGGCGCGCAGGGCGGGCGCCACGTCGCGCACGGCCTGATGATGCAGGGAGTTCACCGAGAACGGCCCCGGGCCCATCACGGCGCCCAGGCGCGTGCCCCCATCGATGGTCACCTCGTGCACGGGGCAGGACGGCGCGGCGGTCTGCCAGTGGCGGTGGCGGTCGAGCCCCAGGTCGGTGGGCAGGTCGACGTGCAGGGTGCCCCCGTAGTATACGTTCATCAGCTGCATGCCGCGGCAGATGCCCAGCACCGGCACGTCGTGTTCGTCGGCGAAGTTGAGGATCTCGTACTCCAGCGCGTCACGTTCGGGTGTGAGCTGGCTCACGGCGGCGAAGGCCGGGTCGGTGGGGGAGGGCCCGTCGTAGAGCGCGGGATCCACGTCGTGGCCGCCGGTCAGCACGAAGCCGTCCAGGTGTTCGAAGAGGCTCGCGTAGGCGTCGACGTCCTCCATGAACGGCAGGATGACGGGGATGCCGCCGGCCGCTGCCACCGCCGGCGCGTAGTCGGCCGGAAGGCTGAGGAAGCGCTCCTCGGGGAACTGCTTGGCCACCAGCCCGATGAACGGGCGACGCGCGCCCGACGAGGCCCAGGCCCGTCCGCGGCGCGCCGGACGGGCCTGGGCCTCGTCGTCCTCCAACGTCTCGGGCGCAACCGCGCGCACGGCCTTGGTGCACGGCATGCCGGTCGAGGCCGTGCAGAGCGGCACGGTCACGCCAGCCACCACCGTCTCGCCGTAGGCACGCAGGCACGTCTCAGGTGTCGCGTCCCCGCACATCCCCATGTCGGGCGAGGGCTTGATATCGTAGAGGGGCTCTTCCTTATGGCTCACGCTCAATCACCTTCCCACCGGGCGGGGCGTCGCGCGCGAGCCTCCCCTGCGGGGCTACTCGCTGCGCAGCGCCTCCACGGGGTCTTTCCGGCTGGCGCTCGACGCGGGGATGAGCCCCGCGATGAACGACAGGAACACGCTGATCCCCACCAGTATAGCGGCAGCCTGCCACGGCAGCTGCGCGACGTTGGGCACGTCGAAGAGCGAGTACACCACGGCGTTGACCGGAATGCAGACCAGCGCGGTGATCCCCACGCCCAGCAAGCCCGCCACCAGGCCCTCGATGATGGTCTCGGCGTTGAAGATGCGGCTGATGTCGCCCTTCGAGGCGCCGATGGCGCGCAGGATGCCGATCTCCTTGCGGCGCTCGAGCACCGAGATGTAGGTGATGACGCCGATCATGATGGAGCTCACCACCAGCGAGATGGCCACGAACGCCACCAGCACGTAGCTGATCATGTTCACGATGTCGGTCACCGACGCCATGAGCGTGCCCACGAAGTCGGTGTAGGTGATCACCTTGTCGTCGGCGTCCTCGGCCTCCATCCGCGCGTTGTAGTCGTCGAGAATCGCGATGACGTGGGCCTTCGCGTCGAAGTCGACGGGGTAGATGTCAATGCCCGCGGGCTTGGCCGGGTCAGCGTAGCCGAGCGCGCGCAAGTTGCCGTCGTAGGTGGCGTCCTCCGAGGTCATGAGTGACATCATCAGGTCGCGCAGCTCGTCTTCGGTCATGTTCATCTCGAAGGCGTCGGCGAACGCGTCCGCGTCGATGGAGATGGCCGAGGCCATGTTGGCGCCCATCTGGGCCATGCCCTTCTGCATGGCGGCGGTGACCTGCGTCTCCATCGCCTTGGCCATGGTGGACATGTACGAGGTCATGGTGGAGGTCACATACTCCTGGAGCGCGCGTGCCACCTGGTTCTCCAGGTCCTTCTCCTGGGCGATCTTCATGGTTTGGGCTGCCACGGCTGCCTGGCCGGCGGGGGACTTGAGGAACTTCGCGAACGCACCGCCGAAGTCGGTCATGGCGGCGGCCTGCTCCTCGGGCGGCAGCGTCTTCAGGTAGGCTTGGAAGGCTCCCATGACGTTGGTGACCAGGCCGGACACCTGCTCATCGGACAGCTCCAGATCGAGCGAGCCGGTGAGCGCGGCCATGTCGGGCTCGGGGGCTGGCGGCAGGTTGGCCGCCACGCCCTGGAGGTTGAGCGTGTTCGACATGTCCACGGAGAGCTTGCGCTGGTCTATCTTGAAGGCCGCCTGGAGCGCCTCGGAGTTGATGGTGAACAGCGAGTCCATGTTGAATGCGCTCTCCTCGTCGTCCTCCTCGCCGAAGGGCTTGCCGGTGAGCACGTTGACCGACGGGTCGGCCAGCTGGTCTTGGACGATCTGGGTGGCCGCGGCTTGATCGATCACGTGGGTCACGAGCGACGCGGGGTAGTTGAGGCCCGGCTGGAGCATGGTGGCCTTGGCGTCGGGCGACGGCGTGACGATGCCCACCACGGCGATGTCCTCGCCTGCGGTCACGAGCTCGCGCATGAAGGCGTTGTCGTCGGACTTGTCCACCCACACGCCGTAATCGGCGTCGTAGGTGTACCAGTCAGCGGCGTTGACCAGCTTGAACCGCACGTTCAGCACGTCCTCGTAGGACACCGGCTCGATGTCGTCGGGCACGATGACGTCCTCCTCGGCGGCGAACTGGCGCACCATTTCGTCGAGCTCGGCGGCGTCGCGCAGGCCCAGGGTGTAGAGCATGAAGTCGCTGATGCGCCCGCTCGGCGTGGTGACGAGCACCACCTCGTTGGACGCCTCGGGCCAGCGCCCAGCCTTCACGTCGTACTGCGACTCGTAGAGGCCCGGGTCGTCGGGCATCTCGTAGAACACGTCGGTGCTCATGGCCATCGACATGAGCGAGTTGCTCGAGGTGCCCGAGCCGATGCCGAGCGACGCCATCGACCGGTCGGGGTTCACCTGGCGCAAGTTGTCCACATTGGAGCTGAAGATCTGGGGCGCCACGTCGTAGGTGTAGTCGATGGCGTTGACATAGGGCTCGATGCCGCTCTCGCCGCTGTCGAGGTAGGCCTTGAGGGAGGCCAGGTCGTTGGAGCCCACCGAGCCGAACATGGTGGTGATCATCTCGACGACGCCCACCTCGTCTGCGGGGGCGTCGTCGCCGGTGCCAGCGTCGCCGTCGGTCGTCGCGTCCTCGCCGGCGTCAGGAGCGCTGTCCGGCACGCTTCCCAGCAGCATCGAGGTCATGTCGAGGCCGGTGGACATGATCTGGAGCGGGTACTCTGAGAGCGTCTCCTCCTCCACCGTCTTGATGTAGGCGTTCACGCCGTTGGCGAGCGAGAGGATGGCCGCGATGCCGATGATGCCGATGGACCCGGCAAAGGCCGTCATGAGCGTGCGGCCCTTCTTCGTCATGAGGTTGTTGAACGACAGCGCGAGCGCCGTGAGCGGGCCCATCGAGGTGCGACGCACCTTTTTGGTGGACTCGCGCATCTCATCGGCCGTGGGCTCGAAGGGGTCGGTGTCGGACCGGATGACGCCGTCGGCCAGGTTGACGATGCGTGTGGCGTACTGCTCGGCCAGCTCGGGGTTGTGGGTGACCATGACCACCAGGCGGTCCTTGGCGATTTCGGTGAGCAGATCCATGATCTGGACGGAGGTCTTGGAGTCGAGGGCGCCGGTAGGCTCGTCGGCCAGCAGGATCTCCGGGTCGTTGATGAGCGCGCGGGCGATGGCCACGCGCTGCATCTGCCCGCCGGAGAGCTGGTTGGGCCGCTTGTTCACGTGGTCGCCCAGGCCGACGCGCTCGAGCTCGGCGATGGCGCGCGTGCGGCGCTCCTCGCGGCTCACGCCCGACAGCGTGAGCGCCAGCTCGACGTTGGCGAGCACCGTCTGGTGGGGGATGAGGTTGTAGCTCTGGAAGACGAAGCCGATGCGGTTGTTGCGGTAAGTGTCCCAGTCGCGGTCCTTGTACTTCTTGGTGGAGATGCCGTCGATGATGAGGTCGCCGGTGTCGTAGTGGTCGAGCCCGCCGATGATGTTGAGCATGGTGGTCTTGCCCGAGCCCGACGGGCCGAGGATGGCGACGAACTCGTTATCGCGGAAGGCCACCGACACGTCGTCGAGGGCCGTCTGCGTGAAGCTGCCCGTGGTGTAGGACTTGCGAATGTGCTGGAGCTGAAGCATGGGGGAGCTGCCTTTCCGGTGGCTCGCGTCTCTGCGCGCAACCCCCGCGGGCGCACGCCCTCTTTTCTCGCCAGATAGTTTAGCTTCTAAACTATCTGCGCCGTCCAGAGACGGGCCAATCAACACATACCGGGCACATGGGGCGGCGTCATGCGCGGATTCGCGCGAAAAGTGGTCATTTGCTTCGAAATTCCGAGGCGTTTCGGTGCCGCGCGCCTCCTGTAGGCGGATGTGGAAAACCCCGACCTGGGGAAACGCTCTTAACGCCGCCCGGCGGGGCCGCTTTTCGAGGCGAACCCCTCGGAATTTCGAAGCAAATGACCAGAATGGGAACATTTTCGCGCAAGCCGGTGTAATAAGGAGACGAGGGGCCGTCGCCTGGGCGGCCGCAGGCGGGAGGAGGCGACCATGGGGAACGGAAGGCGCGACGCCGGCGTGCACGGAGGCGCGCTGCGCAGCGGCATGGTGGCGACGTGCGTGGCGATGGCGATGGTCGCGGTGCGCACGCGGCTGCATCGCGCGCGGGCGCGGCTGCGGAGGATGCTGCGGGAGGAGGAGCGATGAGGTTCGACGACTACCGGCGCCAGCTGCGCGCCGTCCAGGCGCCTGCCGGCTGGGAGGAGGCCGTCCGGGCGCGCATCGCCGCCGCCCCCGCGCCGCCCGTCGCCTCCGCCGCCCCCGCGTCCGCGCCCGCCCCCGCGCCGCCCGCGGCCTCCGCCGCCCCCCGCGTCCGCGGCGCTCCTCGAGTCTTCCGCCCTACCCGTCTCTGCACCCCCGCCGTCCCTTCCGCCTGCGCCTCGCCGCGGCGGCGCTGGCGGCCGCGGTTGCGCTTGCCCTCGGCGGGGCGGGCGCCCTCGCGGGATTGGCGGGCCCGGATCCCGCCGCCTCGCTGGTGGCGCCGCCGCGGCGAGGCGCTCGACCTGGCGACGCCCGCGCTGCGGCTCGACCCCGACGCGGGTCTCTCGTTCCAGCTGGCCGACGGCTGCGCCCGGGTGCGGCTGCGCGCCGAGTTCCGCTGCCGCAACGCCGGCGAGGGGGCCTACGAGGTGGCGGTGCACGGCGACGGCCTGGCCCTCCAATCGCGGGGCGCGGCGTTCGACGACTCGACGTCTTCGACGCTCGTCTTCGAGCCGGGGCGCCCGGCTGGGGGCTACGTGGTGGTGGAGGTGCCGCTCAACCGGGATGCCTGGCGGCAGCGTCTCATCGGCCGCGGCTTCGACGACGAGGCTGCGCTCGAGGTGCTGCGCGAGGCCCTGCGTCTGCTGGGGGAGGGGCGCGTCGTGCCCAGCCGCCCGGGCGCGCCCGACGCCGTCTACGCCCCTGACCTCCCCGCAGCGCTGCGCGGCAGCGCGGACGAGCCGCCCCTCTCCGACGCCTTGGACGCCGGCTCCCGGCGGCTCGTCGTCTCGCTGCGTCGCCTTTCCTGATTTCACGTGCGTGAAAAGTGGGGAGCGGGGTCAACTTCCCCGGGCGGCTGCGGTATCATGGCGGCAGGCTTCATCCCAGAGAAAGGACGTCCCATGGACCAGAAGGTCTACGACCTCATCAACGACCAGATCAACAAGGAGCTGTACTCGGCCTACCTGTACCTCTCCTTCGCCGACTACTACGCCGAGGAGGGCCTGGACGGCTACGCCAACTATTACGAGATCCAGGCGCAGGAGGAGCGCGACCACGCCCTCATCTTCCGCAACTACCTGCACGAGAACGGCGAGCGCGTCAAGCTGCTGGCCATCGATCAGCCCGACAAGGTGTTCTCCAACTTCATGGAGCCGCTGGAGGCCGCGCTTGAGCACGAGAAGTACGTGACCGCGCTCATCCACGCCATCTACGCGGCGGCCGAGGAGGCCAACGACTACCGCACCAAGAAGTTCCTCGGCTGGTTCATCGACGAGCAGCTGGAGGAAGAGGACAACGCTGACAGCATGATCACTCAGATGAAGCTGTTCGGCGGCGACGCGCGCAGCCTCTACGAGCTCGACCGCGAGTACGCGGCGCGCGCCTACACGGTGCCTTCCCCGCTGGCCACGGCCTAGCGGCGAGGCCCCTGCGCGGGGCGTGGCGGGCGCCAGGCGCGCTTACAGCCCCATGACGATTGTCTCGGAAGGCCGGCGATGAGCCGGCCTTCTCGTATGATGGGACGCATATCACCTGATGAGCGCTAAGGAGGCACCCCATGGAGCAGGCGCTGCTGTGGGCCGCGGCCGGCACGGGCTTCACGTTTCTCATGACCACCCTGGGATCGGCGGCGGTCTTCCTCTTCCGCGGGCGGTCGAGCGCGTTCGCCCAGCGAGTGTTTCTGGGGTTCGCGGCCGGCGTGATGATCGCGGCGTCGGTGTGGTCGCTGCTCATTCCGGCCATCGAGCGCGCGGAGGAGGCCGGCCAGCTCGGCTGGATTCCCGCCGCGGGCGGCTTTGCGCTCGGCGTGGCGTTCCTGCTCGTGCTGCACAACGTCATCCCTCATCTGCATCCCGGCGAGCGCGACCCCGAGGGGCTGCCGAGCCGCTGGGAGCGCCCGACGCTGCTGTTCACGGCCGTCACGCTGCACAACATCCCCGAGGGCATGTCGGTGGGCCTGCTCTTCGCCATGGCGGGGCTCAACGGCGGCGATCCGGCAACGTTCGGCATGGCCGTGGCCCTAGCCGTGGGCATCGGCATCCAGAACGTGCCCGAGGGCGCGGCTGTCTCGCTGCCGATGCTCCAGGAGGGAATGAGCGCGCCTAAGGCGTTCGCGATGGGGTCGCTCTCGGGTTTGGCCGAGCCGGCGTTCGGCGTCCTCGTGGTGCTGTTCGCGGGGGCCATCACGCCGCTCATGCCGTGGCTGCTGGCGTTCTCGGCTGGCGCCATGATGTTCGTGGTGGTGGAGGAGCTCATCCCCGAGGCGCACCTGGGCGAGCACAGCAACGCCGGCACGCTGGCCGTGATGGTCGGCTTCCTGCTGATGATGATCCTCGACGTGGCGCTGGGCTAGCGAGCGCGGAAGACACGAGCGCGGCGCGATCGAGCGCGGGAGGCTGCGCTGCGTCGGCGCGCCCCCGCCGCGCGAGGCGGGCGAAAACGGCGCTCTCGCAGGCACCCGCGCCCGCCCTCTCGCCAGGCGCGGGCGCGCAGGCGGGCTCTCGCCTGGCGAGAGGGCATTCTGCGAAACGGCAGGGAACGAAGAGGCGGGGGTCGCTTTTGCGGCGTGCCACCGCCTTTGTCCACCGGGAAACGACGGCGGCGCTTTTGCCCACGGGACGGGGCAAAAACGGGGGGGCGCCCGATGGACGGACGCCCCCCCCGTGAAACCTTGTCGTACGTGTGCGGTCTACGCCTTGGGCTGGCCCTCATCGTCCGGGGCGCCCTCGACGACGATCGTCACCGCCTCATCGGCGGGAGCCTCCGTCACCACGACCTCCGCCGCGGCCTCGGCCTGGGCGGCGTCGGCCGCCAGGGCAGCCACGTCGGCGGCCTCGACGGACGCCACGCCGGCAGCGTACTCTTGCGCGGCACGCGCGGCCTCGCCGGACTCGGCCACGTTCACGGCTGCGGCGGCCTGGGCGGCCGTGGGGGCGACGGCCTGGCTGGCAGCCGCAGCAGCGGGGGCCTGGGCGGCAGCGACAGTCGCGGCAGGGGCCGGGGCGGCCCAGTCGGTGGCGGGCTGCGTCGCCACGGGCGCGCCGTAGCTCTGCTGGTAGGCGGCCTGGTAGGCCTGGGCCTGCGGGTCAACGGGGCTCGTCGGAGCTTGGGCCGGGGCCGCGGCAGGCGCCGCGTACCCGCCCGCTGCGGGCGCCGTGGGCTGGCTCCAGCCGGCCGCTGGCGCGCCGTAGGCGGCCTGCGGGTAGGCCGGGGCGTTCTTGTCCTTGTGGGCGAGCACGGCCACGATGATCATCAGCACGCAGGTGATGAGGCGTCCGCCCAGGAAGGCGGCGATGGCGCCGGCGATGCCCCAGCCGAAGACGCCGCCCAGCTTGGTGCGGTCGGCCGCGCCGCGGATGGCCAGGATACCGGCGACGAGCGACACGGCGGCGGTGATGAGCTCCCAGCCCAAGGCGACGTAGCCCAGGCCGATGCCGAGGCCGGCCAGCCCCATCGCCTCGTTCACGCTCAGGTCGCCATAGTAGCCGGAGCCGTGGTGCCCGCGGCCGTACTCATAGCCCTGCTGGATGATGTCGGGCCCATAGGCGTTCCAGGCGGCATGCCCCACGCCTATGAAGATGAATCCGATGATGATGCCCAGAAGGGCGAGGGCCGAGGTCGCCACCACGGCGATGCCGAGGTAGCGAATGGCCTTCTCGTGTTGGTTGAGGGTCTGCATAGCGTTCCTTTCGCTAGGTGCCACGGGGCGTCCAGTATACTGAACGCTGCGGGGCCCCTCCTCTTCCGGAGGGTGGTTGTAAGCGCAAGTTTACCTAAGGTGCCGCCTGCCCCCGCAGGTCTTCACGCTTTCTTAAACCCCGTCGTCATTTTGAGGAGGAGCCTTCCATGGAGAACTTCGACTTCGTCTCGCCCACCGAGTTCGTGTTCGGACGCGGCGCCGAGGAGCAGGTGGGCCGGAAGCTGGCCGAGCACGGCGCGCGGCGCGTGCTCGTGCACTTCGGCGGTGGAAGCGCACGCGAGAGCGGGCTCATCGACCGCGTGTGCGCGAGCCTTGACGCGGCAGGCGTCGAGCACCTGGAGCTGGGCGGCGTGCGCCCTAACCCGGAGATCGGGCTCATCCGCCAGGCCGTGGCGCTGTGCAAGGAGGCTGGCGTCGACTGGGTGCTGGCCGTCGGCGGCGGGTCGGTGATCGACTCGGCGAAGGCGGTCGCCAACGGCGCTTGCATCGAGGGCGACGTGTGGGAGCTCTTCGAGACGAAGCGCCCCAACCCCGACGTGCTGCCCATCGTCGTGGTGCTCACCATCCCCGCCGCGGGCAGCGAGGCCTCGCGCAACGCCGTCGTCTCCAACGACGAGCTGGGCCGCAAGACCGGCTACGCGAGCGACGCGCAGCGCCCGCGCCTGGCCTTCATGAACCCGGAGCTCACCTTCACCCTGCCGCCCTTCCAGACCGCAGCCGGGCTCACCGACATGTTCGCCCACCTGCTCGAGCGCTTCTTCGACGACTACGGCGCCGTGCCCGTGACCGACAACCTCAACCTGTCGCTCATGCGCACCATCCGCGCCGAGGCGCCGCGCGTGCTCGTCGAGCCGGACAACTACGACGCCCGTGCCAACGTCATGTGGGCCGGCATGCTCTGCCACCAGGGACTCGCCGGCCTCGGCCGCCACGAGGACTGGGCCACCCACGCGCTCGAGCACGAGCTGTCGGCCCTCGACCCGTCCATCACCCACGGAGCCGGCTTGGCCGTGATGTTCCCCGCATGGATGGAGTACGTCTGCGAGCAGAACCCGGCGCGCTTCGCCCACTACGGCCGCGAGGTGTTCGGCCTGGCGCCTACCGGCGACGCGCAGGCCGACGCGCTCTCGGCCATCGACGAGACGCGCGCGTTCTTCGCCTCGCTGGGGATGCCCACGACGCTCGCCGAGCTGGGCGTGGGGGAGGACGACATTCCGCGGATGCTGCCGACGCTGCGCGCCAACAAGGGCGAGGTCTTCGGCAGCATGCGCCGGCTCACCTTGGAGGATGCCGCGGCCATCTACCGCCTGGCGCTCTAGGCGCGTCGCTGGGGGTTGGCGCGCAGGCGAGGCGCATGACCGCGGCTGCGCGCCTGGGATCCCTGGTTTCGGGGCCGGCGCGTGCGAATTCGCGCGGTTTTGCACTCTGGTTCTGCGCTGAGGCGAGGGCGGCGGGGCTAAGCGTTGTCGTTTGCCCAGGTCGGCGCTGGTCGCTGCTTGCAGCGTGGTGCCGAATCGTCCGGGCTCGAGTGCAAAACCGCGCGAACTTGCACGCGCCGGCCCCGAAAACGATGACTCCGCCCATGCGGAACGCTCACAGGCCCCGCACGTGGGCGGGGCGCCCCGCAGGTCCCGCACGCACGAGGGCCGCGCGCTGGGGAGTTCCGGCGGGCGCGGCCCTCGCGTCTGCGGTCGGTGGGCTACTTGTCGCCGACGATGGAGTTGACGATGGCGCTCACGATGGAGATGACGATGGAGGCCACGAAGGCGCTGCCGAAGCCGGCGATCCAGAAGCCCACGCCGAACAGCCCGTTGGCCAGCCATGCGGCCAGGTACAGCAGCAACGTGTTCACCACCAGGTAGAAGATGCCCAGCGTGAGCACCGAGATGGGCAGCGAGAGCAGCTGCAGGATGGGCTTGATCGACATGTTGACGAGCGACAGGATGAGCGCGAACAGCGCGATGCCCACCCAAGCGGAGTCGCCTCCGAAGATCTGGATGCCGGGCACCAGCCACACGGCGGCGGCCACGGCGATGGCGGTTACGAGCCAGCGGACGAAGAAGCTCATGGCGGTTCCTTTCAGCGTGTCAGGGGGATGCGCACCCCTTCCCTATGAGACTACCTTAGCAAAGGCAAAGTAGAGCAAAAAGCTGGACTTTCATCGGTCAGCGAGCCGTTACGCGCTCCGTGGGCCGTGGGAAACCGATGGACGGCGGCAACGTCATTCGCGTGTGCGGGCGGTTGTGACAGAATAGGCGCCATGAGAAAACGACCAGGCGCCGAGGGCGCGAATCACCAGAGCAAGGCGAAGAAGGGCCCCGCGAAGAAGGGCTCCCGCAGCGGTGCGCCTCGGCGGGGGAGGGCTCCCCGCGCCGTGGGGGACGCGCCTGCGAAGCCGAGGCGGGACGCGCCGGCCCGTCCGGCTCCCCGCGGGGGCCGCGGAGGCGGGACGGGGGAGGCGCGGGTCTGTCCCGTCTCCGACCGCTGCGGCGGGTGCACCGCCGTGGAGGTGCCCTACGACCGCCAGCTGGCCGCCAAGGACGCGCGCCTGCTCGCGCTCTTCGAGGGCGTTGCCCCTGCTGCAGCGCTGCGCCCCATCATCGGCATGGCCGACCCGACGCACTACCGCAACAAGGTGATCTCGCCCTACGCCCCGGCCCGCGGCCGCGCCGCGCGCGCTGCCGCCCAGGCCGCCGGGTCTCCCCGGCGCGGCGCCCGCGGCAAGGGCGCCCCGGCGCCCGCCATCCTCACGGGTATGTACGAGCGTGGCAGTCACCGGCTCATTCCCGCTGCGACGTGCCTGGTGGAAAACGAGCGGGCCAAGGCCGTCACGTTGGCCGTGCGCGACATCATGGCCCGCCATGGCATGGAGCCCTACGACGAGGACGCCGGCACCGGGTTCATGCGCCACGCCGTCGTGCGCGTGGGGCATCAGAGCGGGGAGGTGCTCGTCACCCTGGTCACCAACGGCGTGGAGTTTCCCTCCGCCAAGGCGTTCTGCCGCGAGCTCGTGCGCCGCTGCCCCTTCGTCACCACCGTGGTGCAGAACGTGAACACGCGTCGGACCAACGTCATCCTGGGCGAGGAGGAGCGCACGCTCTACGGCCCCGGATTCATCCTCGACACCCTCTGCGGCCTGAGCTTCCGCATCTCGTCGCAGTCGTTCTACCAGGTGAACGCCGCGCAGACCGAGGTGCTCTACGACTGTGCCATCGCCCTGGCTGGGCTGGACGGCACGCAGGAGGTCGTCGACGCCTACTGCGGCACCGGCACCATCGGCCTGGCGGCGGCCGCCCGGGGAGCCGCGCGTGTGACCGGCGTGGATAACGTGGAGTCCGCCATCCGCGATGCCCGCGCCAACGCCGCCCACAACGGCATAGAGAACGCCCAGTTCATGGCTGCGGACGCCGGCGTGTTCATGCGGGCTCTGGCCTCTCGCCGCGCCGACGAGGAGGCGCCGGCGCCCCTCGTCGTATTCATGGACCCGCCGCGATCCGGCTCTACCCCGGAGTTCCTCGACGCCCTGGCCGCCCTCGCGCCCGAGCGCGTCGTCTACATCTCGTGCGACCCGTCCACCCAGGTGCGCGATGTTCGCCGGCTTGTCCGCGCTGGCTACGAGGTGACCGCCGTGCAGCCCGTCGACATGTTTCCCCACACCGATCATATCGAGTCCGTCGCCCTGCTCGTCCGTCCCGAAGGAGCCCGCCCGTGAGTTCCGTTGCCGACTCGCCTGCTGTCGCATTCGATGCCGTCCCTGCCGTGACCGGCCCCCTCGCCGCTGGTGGCGTCCCCGCCGCGACCGTTGCCTCCGCGGACGCCGACGCGTCCCTGGCGAGCCTGCCCGTCGTCCTGCGCCCCGGTCGGGCCGTCGACGTGCCCGAGCTGCTGGACATCTACAACCACCAGATCGTGAGCAGCGTATCGCCCCTGCACCTCGAGCCGCGCACGCTTGAGCAGTGGGAGCAGTGGTTCGCCGATCACCAGAGCGAGGTTCACCCCCTGGTAGTGGCCGAGTCGGCCGGCCGCGTTGCCGGCTACGCGTGCCTCTCGACCTTCCGCCCGCCCGCGGCCTACCTCACCACGGCCGAGCTCTCCATCTACGTCCGCCGCGATGCCCGCGGGCGCGGCGTGGCCACCCTGCTCATGGAGGCCATTCTCGGCAAGGCGCGGTCGTGCGGCCAGCTGCACTCGGTGGTCTCGCACATCACCGGCGACAACGAGGCCAGCCGCGGCCTGCATCGCAAGATGGGCTTCGAGCTCTGCGGCACCCTGCGCGAGGCCGGCCTCAAGTTCGGGCGCTACCACGACGTGCACGTCTACCAGTTGCTGCTGGAGCAGGAATGAAGAGGCGGGAAGGCGCGCGCCCCGCGTCCGCGGAGCCGAATGACGGCTGCGCCGTGAGGCCGGCCGGATCCGCCGCCCCGCCTGAGGCGGCCGGGGGGCTAGGCGCAGACGAGCCCGGGTATGCCGAGGGGGGCGCAGGGCCCGCGCGCCCCGCAGCCGCGGAGTCGGGCGGCGATGGCGGGGTCGGGGGTGCGGGCGCGCCTGCGGGCCACGGCACCGGGGCGGCTGCGGCCGCTCCGGCGAGCGCGGCCCGCCCGCCGAGGACCTGTGTCTCGGCCGGGTCGCCCTCCGAGGGCGGCGTTCTCCGCGACCCGGTTGCCGCGTCCGCAACGCCGCGGGCCGATGCCGTCTGCGAGGCCCTGCGGGCCACCGTGGTTGCGCGTGGGCTTGTCGCCCCGGACGCGGCGGCGCTGCTCATGGTGTCGGGCGGGTCGGACTCGACGGCGCTCGCGTACCTCGCGCACCGCCTGCGCGAGGAGGGCTCGCTCGGTGCCGTGGCCATGCTCCACGTGAACCACCAGCTACGCGGGGCCGACGCCGACGCCGACGCCCTGTTCGTCGCCGCGCTTGCCGCGTGCCTGGGGATCCCCCTGTTCTCCTGCGAGGTAGACGTGGCCGGCGAGGCCGCGCGCACCGGCGGCAACGTGGAGGCCGTCGCCCGGCGCGAGCGCTACCAGGCGGCCAACGAGGCGCTGCGCTCGCTCTGTCGCCACGAGGGGCTCCCTCTGGCCGAGGCGCGCATCCTCACGGCGCACACGGCCGACGATCGCATCGAGAGCTTCTACATGCGCTCCATCGTGGGCACCGGGCCGGGCGGCTTCCGATCCATGCGCTACCGCAACGGGCCGGTGATTCGTCCGCTGCTCGACCTCACGCGGGCGGAGCTGCGTGCGGTGGTGGAGGAGCGGGCCGCCGCCGGGCTGCCCGTCGTGCGCGACGGGGCCGGCGGGCTTTGGCGCGAGGACGCCACCAACGCCCACACCGACCGCTTCCGCGCCTACGTGCGCCATGAGGTGGTTCCCCGTGCGCGACGGTGGAACGCGGCCCTGCCCGACGTGCTCACGCGCACGATGAACCTCATCGCCGACGAGGACGACCTGATGGAGGAGCTGGCAGCCGAGGTCGTGACCGCGCATGCCGTGCCGCTGGCGCCGCATGCGGGCTGCGAGGTCGGCGGCGCGCCGGGAGCGGGCGCTGCCCGGGGGTCGGGCGCCGACGAGGGTGCCGCTGCGGGCGAGCCCGCAGGTGTTGCCGGGATCGGGCGCGCCAGCACGGGCGTCGTTGGGTTCGCAGACGCCGCAGGTTGTGCTGACCGGGGGGCCGATGGGGGCGCGCCGGGAGCAGGCGCTGCCGGGCGCGCTGACGCTGTCGGGGCTGGGCGCGCCGGCACGGGCGTCGCAGGCTGCGCTGACCAGGGCGTTCCCGCCGCGCCCTGGGCGGAGGCCGACTTCGCAGCCGGGTTCCTGCTGACGCCGTCCTTCGGGGGCGTGCGTCGGCCGCTCCAGCGCCGAGCGGTCCGCTGGCTGCTGCAGGCCGTCCTCGGCGCCGACGCCCGCGTGGAGGCTGGTGCCATCGAGGTCGTCCTGGCCGGCTTCGCGCCCGCCGAGCCCTTGGAAGCGGCGCCCATCCGCCCGCGTGGCGGCTACGTCGCCAACATCCAGGGCGACCTGGCCGTGAGCGCCAACCGCCGCGGCGTGCGCGTAGAGCCCATGGCCGCCTTCCGTTCCCGCCGCAAGCGCGGCTGACGCCTCTCGCACCCGCCCACGAGCACCCCGTTGTGCCATGGGCGCCATGCATTGTGCCATTGTGTGCCATTGGGACATACCAAATGACACCCGCTGCCATTGGGCCAAGGTGCCATTGAAGCGTGCCAACGGTGGCGTGCCATTGGGCGTGCCATTGGGACACACCAAATGGCACCCTCGCTACCTCCTCGTGCGTCAGCCTCGGCCCTGCATCGGCCTCCCTGCGCACCCCCCCTCTCTCTTCGCCATCCTGCCCCCGTGCTCGCGTGCCATTTGGTGTGTCCCGTTGGTATCTCGTTTCGCCGCGTGCCGTTTGGTGTGTCCCGTTGGCACACCGTTCGTTGGCACACCGTTCCCCGGGCACCCCGTTGACGCCGGCCCTGCATCGGCCCCCTGCGCACCCCCCCGTTGGCACCAATGGCACCCAATGGCACGCGCCCGCCGCAAGTGCGGTTGATCGTCGCAGCCCCGCGCCCATTTCCGTGCCAGTGCCACTTTTTCGACCCAAATTGGCACTGATTGGCAGTTCGGTACGGTGCGTTTCGGACTTTCGGCCGTCCGAATTGTCATCTCATGCCGTTTTGCAGCGAAAATCGTCATTTTCGTTGCCCTGGGGCCACGCGACACAGAAAATAGGGAGCATTCACCGTACCGAACAGCCAATTAGTGCCACGAAACGCCGAAAAAGTGGCAGCGAGGGGAGATAGACCATGGCAAACGAGGCTCAGGGCGCGCCCGAACGGCCCTTCACAGTGGTGCTCGCCAGCGGGAGCCCGCGGCGGCGCGAGCTGCTCGAGCAGGCCGGCGTGGCCTTCACCGTGCGCACGCCCGTGACGCCGGTGGACGAGACGCTCGAGCCGGATCTGGCCGCCAACCCGGAGGAGGCTGCCAAGAAGCTGGCCGAGCGGAAGGCTGGCGCCGTCGTGCAGGAGGTGCTGGCCGAGGACTTTACCGGCATGCTCATCGTCATCGGCGCCGACACCATGGTGGTGAAGGACGGCGTCATCTTCGGCAAGCCCCGCAGCCTCTCGGATGGCAAGCACATGCTACGCTCCCTCTCCGGCGCCACCCACGAGGTCATCACCGGCGTGTCGGTGTGGATGATCGCAGCTCCTGCGGCCGATGACATCTCGCTGGGCTTTCGCACCTTCGCCGACACGAGCCGCGTGACCTTCCGTGACCTCTCCGACGCCGAGATCGACGACTACCTGCGCAAGGGCGAGTCCTTCGACAAGGCCGGCGCCTACGCCATCCAGGGTGAGGGGGCCGCGCTCGTCGAGCGGCTCGACGGCGCGCTCGACACCGTCATCGGCCTGCCGGCCGAGCGGCTCGTCCGCGAGTTTCCCGACCTCCTGCCTGCGTAGCGCCCGCGCGTCCCGGCGCCGCGCGAATCCCGCCGCGCCCGCTCTTGCGCGCGGGGAATGTGGGCACTTGTGGGACGTTACCGTATTGCCGCCCGGTCGACAGGGGCCAATGGTACACTTCGCAGTGAATGAGGAAATTGCTGACGAACCCGGTCAGTTTCCGGCGTAAAGGCACGTGAGCGCGTATTTCTCTCGGGTTCGTCGCCGACGTTGGGAAGGTGCCATGCACGAAGACGTATCCCGCATTATCTTCTCCGAGCAGGAGCTGGTCGACCGCGTGGCGGAGATGGGCGCGGCCATCACCCGCGACTACGCGCCCGTTGCCGACGAGGGCATCGTCATGGTGTCGGTGCTGCGCGGGGCTGCCATCTTCATGGCGGATCTGGCTCGTGCCGTCAAGCTGCCGCTTGAGATGGACTACATGGCCGTCTCGTCCTACGGTGCCGGCGTCAAGAGCTCGGGCGTGGTGCGCATCCTGAAGGACCTCTCGTCGGAGATCACGGGGCGTCACGTCATCATCGCCGAGGACATCCTCGACTCGGGGCTCACGCTCCAGTACCTCATGGAGAACCTGCAGTCGCGCAAGCCTGCCTCGCTTGAGGTGGCCACGCTGCTGCGTAAGCAGACCAAGGCCCAGGCGGACATCCGCTGCCGCTACACGGGCTTCGAGTGCCCCGACGAGTTCATCGTCGGTTACGGGCTGGACTACGCGGAGCGCTACCGCAACCTGCCCTACATCGGCGTGCTCAAGCCCGAGCTCTACCAGTAAAGGAAACCCATGGCAGACGATAACAACAAGAAGCCCAATCCGCAGTTCCAGCAGCCGAACTCGCGCACCACCGTCATCACCGTCATCCTGTTCCTGCTTGTCGCGGTGTTCGTGGGCAGCCAGTTCATGTCGTTCAGCGCGGCCAATAGCAACCCCACGGACAACCTCATCACCTCCGAGTTCGTCCAGGCGGTCGAGCAGGGGCGCGTGGAGAAGGTGGTCTACGCGGCCGGCGACTACACGGTCTCGGGCACCTACTACCCGGCGGCCACGGCCGGCGCCACGGCGGCTGACGCCTTCAACTCCGCCTTCGACGCGCTCAACGCGCGCGTGGCCACGCTCAAGGCCCCCGACGGCGCGGTGCTGCCCGGCGTGGGCACCACCGACCTCGCGCCGGCCACTCTCGGTGCCGTGCACAACTACACTTCCACCTACGTAGGGCAGGACTCGCTCGGCGAGCTGCTGGCCCGCCATCCTGACACGCAGTACCAGGTGACGCTGCCGAGCCCCTTCATGCAGATTCTCGGCTCGCTGCTGCCTATGCTGCTCATCGCCGGCTTGCTGCTGTTCTTCTTCACGCAGATGCAGAAGGCCAACAACTCCCAGATGAGCTTTGGCAAGAACAAGGCCAAGAAGTCGATGGAGGAGCGCCCGGACGTGACCTTCGCCGACGTGGCCGGTGTGGATGAGGCCGTGGAGGAGATGCAGGAGATCAAGGACTTCCTGGCGAATCCGGCCAAGTACCAGTCCATGGGCGCCAAGATCCCGCGCGGCTGCCTCCTGGTGGGCCCTCCGGGCACGGGCAAGACGCTGCTCGCGCGCGCCGTGGCCGGCGAGGCGGGCGTGCCGTTCTTTAGCATCTCGGGCTCGGACTTCGTGGAGATGTTCGTGGGCGTGGGCGCGAGCCGCGTGCGCGACCTGTTCAAGGACGCGAAGGAAGCTGCGCCGGCCATCATCTTCATCGACGAGATCGACGCGGTGGGTCGCCAGCGCGGCACGGGTCTCGGCGGCGGGCACGACGAGCGAGAGCAGACGCTCAACCAGCTGCTCGTGGAGATGGACGGCTTCGAGTCCAACGACTCGGTGGTGCTCATCGCCGCCACCAACCGCGCCGACGTGCTCGACCCGGCGCTCTTGCGCCCCGGCCGCTTCGACCGCCAGATCGTCGTGGACACCCCTGACGTGAAGGGCCGTCAGCGCATCCTGGAGGTGCACGCCAAGGACAAGCCCATCGGCAGCGACGTCGACCTGGCGAAGGTGGCCAAGATCACCCCCGGCTTCACCGGCGCCGACTTGGCCAACCTCATGAACGAGTCGGCCCTGCTCACCGCTCGCCGCGGCAAGAAGATCATCACCATGCGCGAGGTGAGCGAGTCGATGGAGCGCGTCATCGCCGGCCCGGAGCGCAAGGGCCGCGTGATGAACGAGCAGACCAAGCACACCATCGCCTATCACGAGAGCGGGCACGCCCTGGTGGGGCACCTGCTCGACCATGCCGACCCCGTGCACAAGATCTCGATCATCTCGCGCGGGCGCGCGCTCGGCTACACGCTGTCCATCCCCGACGAGGACAAGGTGCTCAACACCCTCGGCGAGATGAAGGACGACCTGGCCGTGTTCATGGGCGGCCGCGTGGCGGAGGAGATCTTCTGCGACGACATCACCACCGGCGCCTCCAACGACCTGGAGCGGGCGAGCAAGATGGCCCGCGCCATCGTCACCCAGTACGGCATGAGCCCGCTCGGCACCCAGGTGTTCGGCCAGCCCAACCACGAGGTGTTCCTGGGCCGTGACTACGGCAACACCCAGGACTACTCCGAGGAGACCGCTCGCCGCATCGACGAGCAGGTGGCCGTCATCATGAAGGAGGCCCACGACCGGGCGCACGCCATCCTGACGGCGCACGCCGATCAGATGAACCTGATGGCGAGCGTGCTCCTCGAGCGCGAGACCGTGGAGGGCGAGGCCTGCGAGGCCCTGCTCGACAACAAGTGGGACGACTACCTGGCGCGCGAGGACGAGATCATCGCCGCGAAGGAGGCCGAGGAGGCCGCGGCCCGTGCTCGCGACGAGCAGCTGGCCGACCCGAACTGGCGCGAGGAGCGCGTGGAGCCGGGTGACCAGGATCCCAACGCGCCCTACCGCCCGGCGGCCGCAGACGCGAACCGCGCCGACGTGCCCACGCAGGCCGAGGTAGACGCGGAGATTCGCCGCGAGGACATCATGGACGCCACGGCGGCGGCCCCCGCGCCTGCGGATGAGGGTCCTGATGCTGCGGGCGAGCCTGCGACCGGCGAGACGGCCCCGAAGGCCGACGCGCCGGGTGATGCGAGCGGCGGCAACGGCACGAAGTAGCGCCAGCCGTGGCATAATCAGCGAGCAACTGAGAGGGGCGCGTCTCATGGGCGCGCCCCTTGCTGTTGGCGGGCGGCCGCGCCGCCGGGCAGGGGCCCGGGGCGGCCGGCCTGCCGCCGTAGGAGAGGAGACGCCGGTGACCTGGCAGTGCGCATCGTTTGAGTTCGACACCTCCAAGCCCGTCATCATGGGCATCCTGAACGTGACCCCGGACTCGTTCTCGGACGGCGGCCAGTTCGCCTCCGCGGAGGAGGCCGTCGCCCGTGGGCTCGAGCTGGCTGAGGAAGGCGCCGCTATCATCGACGTGGGCGGCGAGTCCACGCGCCCCGGCGCCGATCCGGTGGACGCGGAGGAGGAATGGCGGCGTGTAGGCCCCGTGATCGCCGCGCTCGCGGGTGCGGGCTTGTGCGTGTCGGTCGACACGCGGCGGGCTGAGGTGGCGCGCCGCGCCGTGGAGGCGGGTGCGGCGATCGTCAACGACGTGTCCGGCTTCCGCGACCCGGCCATGCGCGCCATGGCCGCCGCCTGCGATGCGGGCCTGGTGGTCATGCACATGCAGGGCGAGCCGGCCACCATGCAGGACGCGCCGGCCTACGACGACGTGGTGAGCGAGGTGCGTGACTACCTGCGCGACCGCGCAGCCGAGCTGGAGGCCGTGGGCATCGCGCGCGAGCGCATCTGCCTGGATCCGGGCCCTGGCTTCGGCAAGACGGCGTCTCAGACCATCGAGCTCATGCGCAACCTGCACGAGATAGCGCGTCTGGGCTATCCGGTGATGTGCGCCGTCTCGCGCAAGAGCTTCATGAAGAAGGCCTACGGCATCGACGATCCGCTGGCCCGCGACGAGGCGTCCGCCTCAGAGGCGCTCTTGGCCTGCGAGCTGGGCGCGAGCGTGGTGCGCACCCACAACGTGCCCGCCACGGCGGCGGCCCTCGCCGACCTGCGACCCTATGTGCTGCTGGGCCTGGGGGCCAACGTGGCCCTCGTGGCGCATCCCGGCGAGGAGCAGGAGGGCAAGATCGCCCAGCTCAACCACGCCATCGGCCAGCTGTGCCTGCTGCCCGACACCACCATCGTCGACATCGCCGGCTTCTACGGCAGCGAACCGGCCTACCTGACCGATCAGGAGGAGTTCGTGAACACGGTGGTGCTCCTGCGCAGCGGGCTGCCGCCGCTGGAGCTGCTCGACTGCCTCCAGGCGGTCGAGAATAGCCTGGGCCGCGTGCGCGAGGTGCCCAACGGCCCGCGCACCTGCGACATCGACATCCTCGACTACCAGCTGTACCACTTCGCCAACGACCGCCTCACGCTGCCGCACCCGCGCATCTGCGAGCGCGACTTCGTGGTGAAGCCGTTGCTCGAGGTGCGTCCCGGCCACGTCCTGGCCGATGGGACGCCCGTGGACGCGGTTCCCGAGGGCGAGCGCATCGGCCGCGCTTGGAGGCTGTAGGGGCGTCGCCTGACTCCGGTGCGTACGGCACCCGCCCTGAGGGCGCGCCGCCTTCGTGCCGCGTCGGGCGGTAAAATGGCCAAAAATGACGACCTGACGACGTTTTCCGCCTTCTTTCGGGGTCACCGGGTTGTCGAGGAGCGCGCTGGCGAGAAGGCGATCATCTTCGACCTGGGGTTTTGTGTTTCCCCTCGGCGGCTGCTGTGCAGGCGCTGTCGTCAGGTCGTCATTTTTGGCCATTTTGCGCGCGAGTCCTGCACAAGGAGGCAGGGGAAGAAGGGGAGGAGACGCCGTGGCGTTGCGATTTCGCGTTGAGAGCCTGGAGGCCGTCGGATCGACTAACGACGAGGTGAAGCGCGCCCTTGAGGCGGGCGAGCCCGAGGGGCTGGCGGTGCGCGCGCGACGCCAGACGGGCGGCTACGGCCGCCAGGGCCGCGCATGGGCGAGCCCTGAGGGCGGGATGTATCTCTCGCTGCTGCTGCGGCCCGACGTCCCGCCGGCCCAGCTCCCCACTCTGAGCCTGGTGACGGGCCTGGCCGTGCGCCGCGCCCTCGCGTCGCTCGTCACGCTGGACGAGGCGCGGCGCATCAAGGTGAAGTGGCCCAACGACGTGATCTACGCTTCCGATCCGGGTCTTGCGGGGGCTGGCGCGGCGGCGCAGGCGGCGGGCGACGCCTTCGTCGCGTGCTCTGCCGATGACGCTTCGGAAGAGGGGAGGCGCACCGCGGGCTCGGCGTCTGGCCAAGACAGCTCCCGCGCCGCTTCGGGCGCCCCTGCCGCAGGAGGAGGGGATGCCGCCTGTGGGGAGGGGGCGCGGAAGGCGTTCCGGAAGCTGTGCGGGATCTCGCTGGAGGGGCATGCGCGGGGCGTGTGCGTGGGGATTGGCGTGAACGTGCTGCCGCCGTCCGCACCTGCGGTGGTGGCGGGGAAGAACGCGCCCGCCTACCTGGCCGACCTGGGCTTCGGGTTCACCTGCGAGGCGCGCGGTGCCGTGGACGAGGTGGCTGCCGCCGTCCTGCGCGAGCTGGCCCCGCTCTATGAGCAGTGGGCGAGCGCGGGGTTCGCGCCGCTCGCGGCCGACTATGATGCCCACGCCGCCCTGACGGGACTCGCCCTCACCATGGTGGATCGCAACGATGCCGTGCTGGCCGAGGGCACGGCCGTCGGCGTTGACGAGCGCGGCTGTCTCGTTCTCCGCGCCCCCGACGGCTCCCTCGTTCCCGTGGCCTCTGGCGAGGCCCACATCCGCTAGGCCCCAGGCGCGCGGCGGGGTGCCCGGCGGGCGGATACCCTGCCGGAGTCGGGGCCCCGATCCGGGCGGCCCCCGGCTCCGCCTGGTGCGCCGTCGTCGGCCGGCGAGTTCACCTGCCCGGCCTGCATCCGGTTTCGGGCCCTGGCGGGCCTCGCGTCTTTGGACTCCGCCGCTCCCTCCGAGGCGCTTCGCTTGCTCGCTGCCGCGGGCGCTGGCCCCCGCCTGCTCGGCGCCCCCCCGCCCCGCGTCCGCTGGCGCCCGTCCGCTCGGCGCCTCCCGCTCCGGAGCTGCCTGCCTCCCGCGCCCCATCCGGCGCTGCTACCGCTTTTGCCCGGGCCGTGTCGGCAGAGGGCGGTTTTGCGAGGGGCCCCGTGGCTCGCGTCCGCCTGGTTCACCTTGGGGCTCTGGCATCTGCGCCTGCGCGTCAGTGGGCGCGCGGCCCTCCCCGTTTTGTCTCAAAGGACGCATCTGGACGGCGGACGGCATTAGCCGTTTAGTCTTAAGACCGTCGGCCGGCTTTCCTCACAATGTGCAACTAGTGGAGCAGGTCGGGAGTAGAATGGGCAGGTAGAAAGCACGAGAAAGGCCCTTCATGTCCAACGACGAGTCGAAATCGCATACGACCGAAACGCCGGATTCCTCATCCGCGCCAGCATCCGCTCCGGAGGCGCGAGACGCTGCGGGTCCGGCCGCGTCTGCGGCCGCTGCCCCGTCGGCGCGCGTGACGCGGATGGGCACTGAGTCCATTCCGCGCCTCATTACCGAGTTCGCCATTCCCTCGGTGGTCGGCATGGTGGTGAATGGCTCCTACAACATCATCGACTCCGTGTTCCTCGGCCACGCGATGGGCGAGATGGGGCTGTCCGCCGTTACGGTGGCCACGCCCGCCATGATCGTGTTCATGGCGCTCTCCATGCTCGTGGGCACGGGCGGCAACGCGCTGGCCGCCCTGCGCCTGGGCGAGGGCAACCGCGATGCCGCGGAGCGCGCGCTCGGCAACGTCATCACCCTGTCGCTCGTGCTGTGGGCGCTTGTGGTCGTGCTGGCGCTGAACCCGGCAGCCATCGACGCGGTGCTCACCCTCTCGAGCGCCACCGACGACGTGCGGCCCTACGCTCGCACGTTCATCCAGATCCTCTGCTACGGCTTCATCCTCCAGTGCATCGGCATGGGCGTCAACAACTTCATCCGCACGGCAGGCGCGCCCAACCGCGCGCTCGGCACCATGGTCATCGGGCTGGTGGCCGCCACGGCGTTCAACTACTGGTTCGTCATCCTGCTGGGCTGGGGCGTGGCGGGAAGCGCCCTGGCCACGCTGGCCGGTCAAGCGTGCTCGTGCGGGGCGGTGCTGTGGTACTTCCTGCTCACGAAGGGGGTGCCGCTGCGCCTGCGCGTGAGCTGCTTGCGGCCTGCGCGCCGCGTGGTGGGCACCATCCTGGCCTTCGGATTCCCGGGGTTCGCGCTCCAGGCGGGCGCGGCGCTCGTCAACTTCCTCATCAACTACCAGCTGGTGAAGTACGGCGCGCTGAGCCCTCTGGGCGCCGAGGATGCCCTGGCCTCCATTGGCGTGGTACAGCGCATCGGCATGTTCACCATCATGCCCATCGTGGGCGTGTCCATCGCCATCCAACCGCTGCTCGGCTACAACTACGGCGCGCGAAAGATCGGCCGCGTGCGCACCACCCTGTGGCTCGGCATCGCCGGCGCCACGGTGATGTGCGTGGCGGAGTGGGCGGCGGTCATGCTGCTGGCCGGCCCCATCGTGGCCGCCTTCGGCATCTCCCATGACGGGCTGGCGGACTTCACGGCGTTCGCGCTGCGGATATGGCTGCTCCTGCTGCCGTTCATCGGGTTCCAGATCGTGGGCTCCAACTACTTCCAGGCGACGGGCCAGCCGGCGAAGGCCATCTTCCTCACGCTCACCCGCCAGATCATCTTCCTCGTGCCGCTCGTGATGCTGCTACCTGACGTGCTGCCGTCGGTGGTGCCGGCCCTCGACGGGCTCGATGCGCTGTACGTGGCGGCGCCCGTCTCGGACTTCCTGGCCATCTTCACGGTAGGTGTCTTTTTGGCGTGGGAGATGCGGCGCCTGCGCCGCATGCGGGCTACACGGACGGAGACGGGGGCGTAAAACTGCCGCTAGCCGCCCGTTTCGAGCGTTTCTCGTCCTCGCTCTACTGGGATAAAGCGCAGACGGTATGATGCACGCTTCCTGCAAGACCCAAGAGGGAAAGGACCAATCTTGGAAACCACGGACGTCAACACGAAAGCGGTGGCTGCCACGCCGTCGCGCACGCGCTCTGTCGCCTTCGTCGGGCTGACCATCGCCATCATGGCGGTGTCGGCGTGGGTCACCATCCCCCTGGGCCCGGTGCCCTTCACCCTGCAGATGTTCGCCGTCACCTTCGCCATCGTGCTGCTCACGCCGGCGCAGGCCCTGGCAGCCATCAGCGGCTACCTGCTGCTCGGAGCCGTGGGGCTGCCGGTGTTCTCGGGCATGCGCGGCGGCATCGGCGTGCTGGCGGGCCCTACCGGCGGCTTTCTGTGGGGCTATCTGTTAGGCGTGGCCGCCGCGGTGTTCCTGCTGCAGCTCGTGCGTACGCGCACGAGCTGGGGCGACGGTCGCAGGGCTGTCGCGGCTAGCCCGGCGGAGGCCGCGGCTCTGACGCCGGCGCAGCGCGTTGGGCGCTTCTTGCGTATGTACGGCGTCGAGGTGATGGCCGGCGTCGTGTTCACCGCCATCGCCTACGCCTGCGGCTGCGTCCAGTACGCGGCTGTCGCCGGCGTGAGCCTGGAGGCCGCGTTCGTGGTGGCCTGCGCTCCCTTCGTGGTGGTGGATCTCTGCAAGATCGTGGCGGCCGTCACCTGCGCCCGTGCCGTCGAGGCTGCCGTGCGCTAGGGCTTGGCTGGCAGAGGCGAGAGCGTGAAAGGCGCCGTCCTTTGGGGCGGCGCCTTTCGTGTTTGCGGCGTTTGCGGGTCGGGCGGGCCAGGTGCCGGGCGGACCGGGCGAGCCCCCCTGGGTGGGCCGGTGCCGCAGGGGGCGGCGTGGGGCCGAATGCCGGGCTCGCGGCGGACGCGCACGGGCTGCTCAGCGGAACAGCTGGAGTGTCGAAGCCAGGCCAGGGCTGTGTGGCGGGGGCGAGTCGCGGCGTTGCGGGCGGCATGCGCGCAGGGGGGGGCGGCGGCTGCGAGAGCGGCCTGGGGTGCGAGCCGCTTGCGGGGCGGGCCCGCTTCGTGCGCGGCCCTCATGCCCTTGGTGCACGCGGTGTTCCGACGGCCCCTCCTGTCGCGCTCTGTCGCGCGCCGTGCTTCGCGCTCTCTCATTGCTTGCCTGCCGCCCCTCCCCGTGCAAAACGTAGCGCCAAAATGGCCGAAAATGACGACCTGACGACGGAATGGGGCCGTTTTCGGCAGACCGAGGGCCGCGGGGAGCTATGTGACACGCGGTGCGAAAGTCGCGACCTGGGGTTTTGCTCGCCAGCCTTCCTAACGTCCGCGCGGCCTTGTCGTCAGGTCGTCATTTTTGGCCATTTTTCGACGCGGGACTACGTGCGGGCCCGACGGCGCGCTCGCTGTGGCGGCCGGGCGGCGAGGGAGAGGCGCGGCGCCTGGCGCTCGGCGGGGCGCGGCCGAGCCGCCCCGATCCTCGCTGCGTGGCGCAGCCGGCGGGACAGGGTGCTCGTGCCCTTCTCATCGCAGGCGTTCTACCTGGCGGAACTCAAAAATGATACTGCCGGTATCAGGCGGAAAGATACTCAGAGGCTCACGACAGCGACCCGTCGAGAAGGCATGATTACCCCCACGATCAGCAATGACGGAGGCTGCGCGAAGGCGCCGAGGCGCTGTTAGCCAGCCCGGCTGCGAAGGGGGCAGCGCCAATGGGGGATTTGCTCGGAAGGCTGGCGTCGTACTTCAAGATCCGCTATGCGATCATGCTCATACCCGTCTGCGGGTTCGCTGTCTACGACAGCGTGTTCCAGTCGTTCTCGTCCATCCTGGGGGTGCTGCGCGACGCCTATCCGGACGTGCCGGTGACGGTCATCCAGATGATCTTGGCGCTTCCGCCCATGGTGAGCATCCCCGGCACGCTGCTAGCGGGGTTCTTGGCGGCCTACGTGCACAAGAAGCGCCTGGCCGAGTTCGCGCTCGTCATCATCTTCGTCGGCGGCATGATCCCCGTCGTGTTCCCCGAGCCCACCATCTACGCCATGTTCGCGTGCAGCGCCTGCATCGGCATAGGCCAGGGCTTTCTGCATCCGCTGGCCAACGCCATCATCTGCCAGCGCTGGGAGGAGGACGGCGAGCGCAGCCGAGTCCTCGGCTTCAAGCAGTGCTTCAACTACCTGGGAGAGGTGTGCGTCACCCTGTGCGTCGGGTTTCTCGCGCTTACGCACTGGGGCAACGCCTTCTTGGTGTACCTGGGAGTCATTCCCGTGCTCCTGGTGACGCACTTCTGCCTTCCCAAGGGCGATCTGGATAAGCGACTCATCGACCGCGAGCATCGGGCCGAGGGGTTGCGGGAGCTGCTGCGGCCGCGGGTGGTGTACCTGTTCGTGCTGTTCTTCTTTGCCATGATGTGCCTGTATGGTTACTACACCAACATCGCCTTGCTCGTGCAGGAGCGACAGCTGGGCAACACCGCGGACATCGCAGGCATATCGTCCACTATCAGCATCGTGTCGCTTATCCTGGGCGTGCTCTACGGCGCGGTGTCGCGACGCCTGGGGCGGTTCACGCTCACCGTGGGCTTCGGGCTGCTGTCGCTGGGCATGCTCGTGGTGTCGCTCGGCGGCAGCCTGCCGGTGATCGTGGCGGGCGGCGTGCTCATCGGGTTGGGTGTGGGCATTCAGCAGATCAGCACCGTGTATTACATCTCGAAGGCGGTGAATCCTCGACTCGTCACGCTGGCGGTGTCCATCGCGCTGTCGTGCATATCGCTGGGCGCGTCGCTCGCGCCGGTGGTCATCGGCTTCGTCAGCGTGACGGTGCTGGGCGGGCAGACGGCGGCGGGTGGTCTCATGGTGTCGAGCGCGGGCTACCTGATTCTCATGCTGGTGGAAGGCGGCCAGGCGCTTCGGCGGCGGCGTGCCCTCCGCGGCGGCCTCGCCCCCGAGGAGGCGGCGAAGCTGGCGCCTGAGGAGGATTAGGCGCGAATCTGCCAGAAAACGAGGTTGTGCGCGGTTGGGCGAGCGTCTTTCCGCATCCCTCGGTTTTCTTGCGGACGTTTCCCAGGAAAAAGCCATGGTTAACTCTTCGACCGCCTCCGTGGAGGTCTTTAGGAAGGCGATAGAGGGAGCACAGACTCAATTTCTGGCAGAAACGCGCGCTCGTTTCCGCACGCCTCGCTCCGCCGCCCGTGCAGCCGCAGCGCGCTCCCGCCCCGCCCCGCTCCGCCGCCCCGCCGCTCTTCTCCCGTCGCTACTCCATCCCCTCCACGATGTTGATGAGCTCCTGCTGGGAGTGGATGTCCATCTTCTGGTAGATGTGGTAGGTGTGGGTCTTCACCGTGCGCTCGGCCACGAACAGCTGGTCGGCGATGTACTTCGCGTTACGGCCGCGGGCCAGGTAGGAGAGGATCTCGCCCTCACGCGGGGTGAGGTCGTAGCGCTGGGCGGCCCTCAGGCAGCGGCTGCGGTAGGGGTGCTCCACCACCGGCTCCTCGGCCGGCAGATCGTCCTGGGGGGGGGGCGTCGCTTCCATGCCGTCGTCGGCCAGGCCGTCGATGAGGGGGTACTTCTCGGGATTAGCGGTGCCGATGGACACGTAGGCGCACATGAGGACGGTAAGCGTCGTGGTCACCAGCGGCGCTGCCGCCGCGCCCGACGAGGTGAGGTAGGCGGCCAGCACCCACCCGATTGCCTGCCCGACGATGATGAAGATGCGCCCGCGTGAGAAGCAGTAGGTGGGTGAGACGGGCAGCAGGTTGCTGCGCAGCGACAGCACCGATCGGTTGGCGAAGTCGAACAGGTACAAGATGGCGAACAGGACGAAGGCCACAGCGCCCACCACCGGCGTCTTCGCGAAGCCCATGACGGCCAGGCCGCCGGCGATGAGGGGCAGGAACACCAGCTGGCTGCGACGCAGCGAGAGCAGGGCGGCGTTGGTCTTCTTAAGCGCGTAGAACACCGCCGCCGCGCCGATGAACGCCACGCCCACCAGCACGATGGGGAACTGCCCGCGCAGAGCGCTCATCATCATGATGCCCGCGGCGAAGCTGATGAGGGCACCGTCCACCACCATGACGTAGGAGCCGCTGATGCGAAAGCTGCTCTTGGCGCGCAGCCACTCGTCGCCGTACTCGCTCGAGTCGTCGGCCGCCCGCCGCGGCGCGGCCAGCAGCAGCACGCAGGCGATGGCTCCCATGAGCACGAGCGCGCCCAGGCCGGCGGCGGGGACGAGCATGAGCAGGCCGGTGATGAGGAACGCCGAGAGGGCGAACGACCAGAACGCGATCTTGGTGGCCGAGGACTCCTCCAGGTTGCTCTTGGCGTCGGTCCACGAGCAGGTGAGCAGCCCATGGGCGAAGCCCCAGAGCATCCAGGCCACGGTCACCACGGCCAGGGGAGCCTCGGCCCCCGTCGCCGCCTCGAAGATCACCAGCAGCGGCAGCGGCAGCTGCGCGAGCGTGCCGCCTGCCTTCGCCGCCGCGGAGCGCACCAGCCGGTCGCGGCCGTGGACGAACCGCGAGAACACGAAGTAGAAGGCGGCGGTGCAGCCCAGCGCCGCACAGCGCATGAGGCAGAAGGCCGGCGCCTCAGCCGTCTGGGCCGTGCTGAGGATGGGGCTGTAGAGGCTGCCGAGCTGAGCGGTCATGAACAGGAGGTACCCCACCATGCCGCGCAGGGCCACCTCGGTGAGCGTGCCCTCCGAAGGCGTTTCTCCCGTGCTAATACTTTGCGTCATACCCGCACTCCTTTCCCCTGCTCAGACAGCACGTTTTCCAAAGCGGCCCCCATTTCATACCCACTAGCAGATGCGCCCGCAAGGCCCGCATGGAAGACTGCGGAGAGCCGAGGCTTTGAGAGCTCGCGATCGCAGATGAGTGGGTTTTGTTTCGTCGAAAGGGGGGAAGACGACCTAACCGGCTGGCCGGTTCGTTCTGTTCTAGGACCAATTGTAAAGGAGGTTCAAATGGCTGAACAAGAGGTGCTCGATAAATACGCACCGACGCTCGACATGCTGGAGACGAAGGAGGCGTACCTCCTCGACGGGGATCTCTACATCCGCTATGAGTTCCGCGATCCGGAGGAGCTGCAGACGCGCATGACCTACCACAAGATCGGCGCGGACAACGTCGTGTCTGACGACAACCTGATCCTTCTGGGGGTCTGGGCCCGTGCCCAGAAAAACGGAGAGCGCGTCAAGTAGCGCCGAGGAGGCGCCTCGGCGCCTGAGAGAGAAGAAAGGAGCTGCGCATGAGGGAGTGCTTTAATCCCGATGTGTACAAGAAGGACTGGCAGTACCAGGAGGGCGACCTGACGGTCACCCGCACGTGCCAGTGGTCGGCACCCGGCTGCCACCAGGGCTGCAGCATTCTGTTCTACACCGACAAGGACGGCAAGCTGGTCAAGGTGGAGGGCGACCCCAACTCGCCGGTCACCGACGGCCGTTTGTGCATGCGTTGCCTGGCCATGGTGGAAGCCGTGTACCACCCCGATCGCATCATCCATCCGATGAAGCGCGATCGCAGCGACCGTGGCAAGGACAAGTGGGTTCAGATCACCATGGACGAGGCCTACGACCTGTGCATCGAGATGGTGAAGGACACCACCGAGAAGTACGGCGCCAAGTCCATCTGCACCGGCGCCGGCACCGGCCGTAACGCCACCTGGCAGTCCAACGTGCTGGGCCACGGCGCCTTCGGCACGCCCAACGACAACGCGGGCCTGCTGGCCGGCAACTGCTGCTACACCCCGCGCATGCAGGGCATGAACGCCATCTTCGGCAACACCTTCATCGCTGACTGCGGCCAGCTCAACGAGGCGCGCTTCGATCATCCGGAGTACCGTCGCCCCGACCTGTTCATGATCTGGGGCAACAACCCGCTGCGCGCCAACGCCGACGGCTTCTTCGGCCACTGGATCATCGACTGCATGAAGCGCGGCTCCAAGCTGATGACCGTCGACCCGCAGGTCACCTGGCTCTCGGCCCACTCCGAGCTGTACCTCCAGGTGCGTCCCGGCACCGACGCCGCCCTGGCCCTGGCCATCGGGCACGTCATGGTGGAGGAGGAGCTCTACGACAAGCAGTTCGTCGACCTGTGGTGCTACGGCTTCGACGAGTACAAGGAGCGCGTGGCCGACTGGACGCCCGAGCGCGCCGCCGAGATCTGCTGGGTTCCGGCCGAGAAGATCGTGGCCGCCGCCCGCCTCATCGGCACCGCCGGCGTCACCACGCTGCAGTGGGGCGTGGCCTTCGACCAGAACAAGTGGGCCAACGGCACGGCGCATGCCGTGGCGCTGCTCCAGGCCATGACCGGCAACATCGACAACCCCGGCGGCTTCGTCTGCATCAACTTCGGCTACGTGCAGTCCGACATCCGCGAGAACGTGGCCAAGGGCCTCGGCCCTGAGGTCCGCAAGGACCGCCTGGGCGACGACGGCAACTGGGGCGCCCTCAACGCCATCGGCAAGGGCGGCCACGCCATCCCCGAGGCTATCCTCCATGCGGCCGAGACGGGCGACCCCTACCCGGTGAAGATGCTGTTCCTGTGCTCCACCACCGCCTTCACCAACATGGCCGGCCAGGCCAAGCGCGTCTATGACTGCTACAAGAACATGGATCACGTGGTCATCTGCGACCTGTTCATGACCCCCACCGCCATGGCCATCGGCGACCTGTTCATCCCCATGGCCATGAGCTGCGAGCGCAACGGCGTGCGCGGCTGGTACACCCCGCTGCGCTCCATCGTCAAGGTCACCCAGACCGGCGACGCCGTGGGCGACGAGCAGATGATGCTCGAGCTGGGCAAGAAGATGAACCCCGACCTGTTCTACTGGGACGACGTGCCGGAGATGCTGGAGTTCTGCACCAACAACATGGCCACCGTGCCCATCCAGATCACCATGGACGAGCTGCGCGAGAAGGTCATCATCTTCCCCGACTTCGAGTACCGCAAGCACGAGAAGGGCGCCATCCGCTTCGACGGCCAGCCGGGCTTCAACACGCTGTCCGGCCGCGTGGAGTTCTTCTGCAACATGTACAACAACGTCGGGATGGACCCGCTGCCCTACTTCCTGGAGCCGCCCGAGAGCCCGGTCTCCACGCCGGAGCTGTACAAGGAGTACCCGCTGGTGCTGACCACCGGCCGCCGCTGCTGGCAGTACTTCCACTCCGAGCATCGCCAGCTCAAGTCCATGCGCGAGTTCCACAAGTGGCCCATGTTCGCCATCAACCCCGAGGATGCGGCCGCGGCCGGCATCAAGGAGGGCATGTGGTGCGTCATCGAGAACTCCCATGGCAAGGCCATCGAGGTGGCCCACGTGACCGACACCATGATGAAGGGCGTCGTGAGCGCCGAGCACGGCTGGTGGTTCCCCGAGCGCGACCCGGAGGAGCCCTCGCTCTTCGGCGTGTTCGAGTCCAACATCAACTGCTGCACCGTCCAGGGTGACTTCGGCCCGAGCGGCTACGGCTCGTCCTACAAGACCCAGCTGTGCAAGGTGTACCCGGCCCCGGAGGGCTACGGCGAGACGTTCGAGCAGCAGTTCGCCGACCACTACAAGGCGTAAGGGCCGTCTCACGGAAAGGAGAGAAGACTCATGGCACAACAGGGTCTTTTGATTGATTACGAGTTCTGCACCGGCTGCCATACCTGCGAGATGGCCTGCAAGGTGGAGAAGGGGCTCGAAGAGGGCGAATGGGGTATCAAGCTCTCCCAGATCGGCCCGTGGAAGCTCGACGACGACAAGTGGGAGTGGGACTTCGTGCCCCTGCCCACCCAGCGTTGCGACCTGTGCGCCGACCGCCTGGCCGCCGGCAAGGTTCCGGCCTGCGTGCACCACTGCCAGGCGCTCTGCATGGAGTTCGGCCCGGTGGAGGAGCTGGCCCGGAAGGCCACCAAGCCGCGTGTGGTCATCTTCACCGTCGAGGAGTAGAAGGCGTCACGCCCCGGGCGCTTCGGGGATGAGGCGCCCGGGGTCATCCCACCCGTATTCGTCTGTTAGGGGAAAACAATGAGTGAGAAGATTTCTTCTCTGGGTGACAAGGCCGTAGCGGCCGTTCAGAACAACGTGACCCAGGCGCTCGGCCTCATCTACGGCCTGGGCATGCTCACCTGGACGGCGTTCAACCAGATGAACAGCAACTACTGGGCCTACTTCCTGACCGAGATCTGCGGTCTGGAGCCGACCGTCATGGGCACGGTCAAAGCAGTGACCGGCGTGGGCGAGTGGTTCTTCGTGATCATCGCCGCCATCATCATCGAGCGCGTGTGGCTCAAGCACGGCCAGTACCGCAGCTGGCTCCTGGTGGCGCCGCCCGCCACGTTCGTCTGCCTGCTCATGACGTTCGTGGACCCCGCGTTTCTGGACATGGGCGCCAAGACCGCCTGGATGATCTTCTTCCAGATCGTCGGCGGCTTCTTCGCGAGCTTCTTCATGATCGCGGCCACCTCCATCGTGCCGGTCATCAGCCACACCGAGGCCGACCGCACCCTGCTCTCGCAGCGCAAGGCCCAGGGCAACATGCTGGTGAAGGTGCTCTTCGCCGCCATCTCGCTGCCCGCCATCCTGGCCATCAACGGCCTGGTCTACCGCGTGCCCGCCGGTGAGAACGCCCAGAACGCGGGCCCGGCCGGCTTCACCGTGCTGGCGCTCGTGTTCGGCATCATCATGATCGTGATGTTCATCGTCATGTTCAAGAAGATCGACGGCATGGACCCGACCCAGAAGATCTGCGAGGATCGCGCGCTCGCCAAGAAGGAGGGCCGCGAGGTTCCCGCCATCCCCAAGGGCGACAAGGTCAACCTTGGCGAGATGCTCAAGTACTGGCTGACCAACCTGCCGGTGCTCATCGGCCTGTTCGCCGAGATCATCCGCTTCATCGCCCAGATGACCATCCAGTCCATGGCCATGTACGTGTTCACCTACGCCTTCGGCGACGTGGCCATGGCCGCCGTCATGCTCACCGCCTGCAACATCACCGGCCTCGTGGCCACCTTCGTGTCCGAGCCCATCGCCCGCATGGTGGGCATCCGCACCACCTACCTGGCCGGCATCGGCATCTCCGCCGTGTCCATGATCGCCTGCTACTTCATCGGCGCCACCGGCCAGATGGCCTTCATCGTGTGCATCTGCGCCTGCTACTTCGGCATGAACTTCATGAACGGCACCATGATGGGCATGCAGTCCAACGCCATCGCCTACGGCGAGTGGCGTGACGGCAAGACCGCCAAGGCCTTCATCATGTCCACCTTCCAGTGGTGCCCGAAGATCGCCAACGCGGTGGCCGGCCTGCTCACCGGCTTCGGCCTGGCCGCCATCGGCTTCACCCGCGGTATGGAGGCCACCCCTGAGCTGGCCCAGGGCATGATCAACATCATCTGCATCATCCCGGCTGTGGCCTTCGTCATCGCCTTCGTGGCCTTCTTCTTCGGCTATCGCCTTGACTCCAAGAAGATGGCCCAGATCGCCGAGGACCTGGAGAAGCGCCGCGAGCAGGGAGACGTCCTCCCCGGTTAGCATCAACGGGATGCGCCTCGCGCGCGCCCGATGCACTGAGCAACGCGCAGGAGGCGCGTGTGAGTCCCTACGAGAAAAGAGGTATCGCAATGTGTTTTAGACCCGCTGAGATCAGCATGGAGAAGAACTGCCCGCAGTGCGGCGCGAAGAACGACTTCAACAACGACGTCTGCGACCAGTGCGGGGCCACGCTTCCCAGCGCCCCGAAGATCCCCGGCGGCGCGCCCGGCGCCCCGGCCGGCGCCCCGGGCGCGCCGGCAGCCCCGGGTGCTCCCAAGCCCCCGGCGCCGGGCGCTCCGAAGCCGCCTGTGGCCTAGGGACTAAAGACTGAGCAGCACGGCCGGCGTTTCGTCGGCCGTGCCTGTTAGATGACCGAAAGAGCAGGAAAGGAAGGCAGCTATGGATCGTGTAGTGCTTGCCGGAGCGGGCGATGTGATTCTCGACCGACCCGACCCGAAGACGGCGTTTCAGTACGTCGCGCCTCTGTTCCGCGAGGCCGACATCGCCTATGTGAACATGGAGCAGGTGCTAGCCGATGACGGCGTGCCCCATCCCTGCCAGTCGGTGTCGAAGGGCGCGCGCTTCGTCGAGGCCTACGTCGACGCTGAGGTCGACGTGGTGTCCTGTGCCACCAACCACGCCATGGACTGGGGCGAGGAGGGCATGATAGGCACCCTCGAGACGCTCGACGCAGCGGGCGTGGCCCACTGCGGCACCGGGCGCGACCTGGCCGAGGCCCGCAAGCCGGTCATCCTCGAACGCAAGGGCCAGAAGGTGGGCTTCCTCAACTACTGCTCCGTGGCGCGTCCCGAGTACGATGCCGACGTAGACAAGCCCGGCATCGCCCCGCTCAAGGTGCACACTCTCTACGAGCAGGTGGACTTCCAGCCGGCCACGCCGCCGCGCATCGTGTCGCTGCCCACCAAGGAGAGCCGCGAGATGATCTGCGCCGACATCCGCGCGCTCAAGGAGCGGGCGGATGTGGTGGTCGTGGCCTTCCACTGGGGCCAGCACCTGGTGCCTGCGGTGATCCCGATGTACTGCGTGGAGATGGCGCACGACGCCATCGACGCGGGCGCAGACCTCATCATCGGGGCTCACACCCACATCCTCAAGGGCATCGAGGTCTACCGCGGCAAGACCATCTACTACTCGCTGGGCAACTTCGTCCTGGACTTCGGCGACGCCTTCCACGACACGCGCCTCATCGACAGCCTGGACGCGCACTACAAGCCCACGCCGAAGTCGCGCGTCGACCGCAACAAGACGATGATCGTCAAGGCCTACCTGGAGGACGGCCAGGTCGTGCAGACCGGCTTCGTCCCGGCCATGATCAACGCCGACGGCGATCCGATGCCCGTGCGCCGCGGCGGCGAGGGCGATGCGGTGGTGGCCTATATGGAGCGCATCACCGAGGAGGCGGGGCTCAACGCCCGCTTCGAGTGGGTGAGCGACGACGAGGTGGCCATCTGCGAGCGCTAGGACGGAGGCGCCGGGCCGGCGAGGGCCCGGCATGAGAGCCGGGGGCGCGAGCCGGAAGCCCGGGCCCCCGGCCAAGGGAGGGAGATCCATGGAACTGACGACGCGCATCGCCGAGGTGACGGCGAAGACGACCTATGACGACCTTTCCGCCGAGGACGTGCTGGCGGCCAAGATGGCCATCCTCGACACGCTGGGGGTGATGCTGGCCGGCAGCGGCGCCGGCGAGGGGGTCGAGGGGGTGATGGGCCTGGTGGGAGCCCTCGGCGGTGCCGAGGAGTGCACGCTGATGGCCCAGGGCGCCAAGACCAACCCCGTGCTCGCGGCGCTCGGCAACGGCGCGCTGGCCCACAGCATCGACTACGACGACGCCCATGATGACGCCTTCGTGCATCCGAGCGCGTCGGTGGTGCCGGCTGCGCTCGTGGTCGGCGAGTACGCCAAGGCGTCGGGCCGCGACCTCATTACCGCCGTCGTCTTGGGCGACGACGTCATCTGCCGGCTGGGCTACGCGGTGACCAACCCCGCGGCCAACCAGGGGCTCTTGTGGATGCTGCCCGTGCTGCTGGGCACCTTCTCGGCCACGGTGGCCGCCTCGAAGCTGCTGGGCCTGGACGTGGACGCCACCGAGAACGCCCTGGGGCTGGCCTACAACCGCGCCGGCGGGACGAAGGAGCTGGTCATCGAGCCGGGCGCCCTGCGCGGGCTCTACGCCATGTTCCCCAACATGACCGGCGTGCTGGCCGCGCTCATGGCCCGGCGCGGCGTGCCCGGCCTCAAGGAGGCCTTCGACGGCACGGCTGGCTTCTTCAACCTGTACTACGGCGGTGTGCGCGACGAAGGTGCCTTCGACGACTTCGGGCAGCGTTTCGAGGGCACCGAGGTGTCCATCAAGCCGTGGCCCTGCTGCCGGTTCACCAACTCCTGCGTGGACGCGGCCCTGCGCATCGCGCGCGACAACGACCTCGACCCCGCCGACGTGGCCCGCATCACCGTGTTCTACGCGGCCGACGACGCCAAGCGCTGCGTGGAGCCCCTCGAGATGCGCCGCGCGCCGCAGACCATTCCCGAGGCCAAGCTGAGCCTGCCGTTCACGGTGGCCCAGGCGCTCGCCTACCGCAAGCTGGAGATCGGCGACTTCAGCGTCGCGGCGCTGGCCGATCCGCTGCTGCGCGAGTTGTGCGCCAAGACCGACGCCGCCTACGACGCCGCCCTGGAGAGCGACTTCTCCAAGACGATGCTGCCGGGCCGCGTGCGCGTGGAGCTGGCCGACGGCACCGTCTACGACGAGCGCGTGGACATCGTCTACGGGCACCCAAGAAACCGCATGGCGTGGCCCGACCTGGTGGGCAAGTTCCGCGACTGCGCGTCCTACGCCAAGCGCGCGCTGTCGGCGGAGGAGGTGGAGGCCATCGCCGCGCTGGTCGAGCATCTGGAAGAGGTTGAGGACGTGTCGGTCCTCATGGAGGCCGTCTCCTAGGGACGGCGCAGAGAAGGAGGAGCATCGAATCATGGAGCTTACCCGCTTGGAGAAGGCCGAGCCGGACGCGAAGGGCGCGGTGGCCGTGGAGGCGACGGCCTCGGCGGCTGCGGTGCACGGACTGCTCGCCGAGTTCTACGAGACCGTGGCCGCGGCCAAGGGGCTTGCGCCCGACCGGCCGTGGGATGACGTCGAGGCGGCGGCCCAGGCGGGCATGGGCGCCGAGGCGTTTTGCGAGCTGCGGCGGGACTTCGTGGTGAACCGCATGGCGTCGGAGGCCCTGGGCGCGCTGGGGCTCACCCCGGCGCTCACGCCCAAGATCCACGTGCTGGCCTACCCGGTCGACGGCGAGGAGTTTTCCGTGGAGCTGTCGGTGGTGGAGCAGCCGCGCCTCGCCCTCACCTCCTACGAGCCGGTGGAGGTGACCATGGACGAGGTGACCGTCACCGACCGCATGGTGGCGGCGCGGGTGGCGGAGGTGCTCGACCGCTACGCCACCTACGAGGACGCCGAGCCGCGTCCGGTGGCCGCCGGCGACCTGGTGGCCATCGACGTGGACACCCAGCAGGGCGATACGATGGTGCCGCACCTGTCCGGCAAGCAGAAGGTGCTGGCGATGGACGGCGAGGCCATGCCCGCCCCCTTCCTCGCGGCCGTGCTGGGCATGGAGGTGGGCGAGACGAAGGTGGTGGAGTACGCGGTGGAGCGCCCGCGAGCCATCTCGCCTGACGACGTCGACCGCTACATCTCCACGGTGACGGTGGTGGGGCAGCTGCGCAAGGTGGAGGTGGAGCTCACCGACGCGTGGGTGCGCGCCCACTACCCGACGCTCTCCTCCGTGGAGGAGTTCTTCGCCGAGACCCGCAAGGACGTGGCCTACGACGCGAAGCTGTTCAACCGCGACACCGTGGCGCACCTGGCCAACCTTGAGCTGGAGAAACGCCTGGTGGGGGATATTCCCGACGAGTTCTACCAGGCCTCCTACAAGAGCCTCTTCGGCAAGTTCGAGCGCGATCTGGCCCAGCAGGGCAAGACGCTCGACGACTACTACGAGGAGGAGCAGACCAACGAGCAGGAGCTGAGCGTGAAGATGCTCATCCAGTCCGGCGAGAACCTGCGCCAGGGCTTCGCCTTGGAGGCGCTCTTCGACGGACGCGGCATGACGCTTTCCGACGAGGACGTGGAGGCCGCGGCTGCCCGCTTCTTCGGCGGCAGCCCCACCGCCGACGAGCTGCGCCGCACCGGCCGGGCGCGCCTGGCCGAGAGCATGGCCAAGCGCGCGGCGGCCCTGAGCTGGCTGGTGGAGACCGCCGTGGTGAAGGGGGCTTAAGGCCATGTGCTACCCCTGCCGCAACTGCGGCAGCTGCGAGGGAGACCCGGCTGCCGCCATCCGCTGCCCGCGCTGCGGCGAGCCGCTGGCCGTCGGCGCCCGCGCGTGCCCGTCCTGCGGCTGGACGCGCCCCGCGGCCCCGGCCGTCGCCGCGCCGGGGACGGCCCCCGGACGTCCCGCTGGGCCGGGCGCCGCCTGAGTCCCGTCCCGCCCTGCCGTGCCGGCGCGCTTTCGCGGGGGCGCCGGCACGGCTTCGCCCCGTTCCCCGCGCTTGAGGAGGTCAACCCCATGGAACGCTGCTACGTCTGCAACAGCTGCGGCAAGTGCGCCGAGAGCGCCCTGGCCGTCACCGCCGCTGGGCCTCGCTGCCTCGACTGCGGCCGCGAGGTCCAGCCCGGCGAGAAGCTGACCGAGTGCGCCGCCTGCGGCAGCCGCAACATCGCCTTCGCCGGCCCGGGGGCCTCCGGCGCTCCGGCGCGCTAGGGCCCGCGCGTCCCCGCGGGCTGCGCGCCCGTCCCGCATCGCAGCTCGGCCTGCGGCAGGGGGGGCGGGCGCGACATTTCGGGTTCGGGCGGCCTCAGCCCCCTCTGACCAGGCGCCTAATACCCTCAGTCGTAGGTGGGGCCTGCGGGGCGGTTTCATACCCGGCAGCAGATGGCAACGGGATGCCCGCTGGGAAGAATGGGGGAGCGGGCCGATCCGGCGGCCGCCCCGACGGCCTTGGGCCTCGACCCGCGCAACTGCAAGGGAGATGAGAGAAAGAGGAGAGGAGTCGCAACATGAGTGAATTGACCCGAGTAACCGAAACACCTCGCGTCGAAGAGCTTGAAGACGGCACCAAGGTCTATCGCACCGCCCAGTGGTCGCCCCCGGGGTGCCACGGCGTCGGCTGCGGCCTGCGCGTGTTCGTCAAGGACGGCAAGCTGGTCAAGGTCGAGGGCGATCCCGACCAGCCCATCACCAACGGCCGCCTGTGCGTCCGCTGCCTGACGCTTCCCGAGTACATCTACCATGAGGACCGCCTGCTCTACCCCATGAAGCGCGACCGCAAGTTCCGTGGCCAGCCCGACAAGTGGGAGCGTATCAGCTGGGACGAGGCCTACGACATCATCGTCGAGAAGTACTTCGAGCTCACCAAGAAGTACGGCCTAGACACCGTGTCCGTGTGGACCGGCACCGGCCGCGAGGCGTCCGCCTACCAGTTCCAGACCTGCAACCAGGTGTTCCATAGCCGCACGGCCATCCACGCCAACGGCGGCTGGTCCTGCGTCATCCCGCGCCAGACCGCGATGGACTGGCTGCTCGGCTGCGCCTACGTCGAGTACGATGGCGCCTTCGGCTTCAAGGACCGCTACGACGATCCGCGCTACGTGCTGCCCAAGTATATGCTCATCTGGGGCCGCGACCCGCTGTGGTCCAACCCCGACGGCCTGTTCGGCCACAGCACCGTCGACATGATGAAGCGCGGCATGAAGATCATCGTGGTCGACCCGCGCGCCAACTGGCTGGCCCGCCATGCCTACATCCACTTCCAGATCCGCCCCGGCACCGACGCCGCCCTGGCGATGGCCCTCAACACGGTCATCATCAACGAGGACCTCTACGACCACGAGTTCGTGGAGAAGTGGACCTACGGCTTCGACGAGTACGCCGAGCGCTGCCGCACCATGACGCCGGAGATGGCCGCCGACATCTGCGAGGTGCCGGTCGAGGACATCTACGCCGCGGCCCGCGCCCTGGCCCAGAAGCCCTGCACCGCCTCGGTGGGCCTCAAGACCGACCAGAATCCCAACACCCTGCAGATCTGCCACGCCATCTGGGGCATCTTCGCCATCTGCGGCAACCTGGACAACCCCGGCGGCATCAAGCTGGGCCAGACCATGAAGAACGGCGGCTCCACGGGCCGCAAGGGCGTGGGCATGCTGGTGGAGGAAGAGGATACCAACCCCATCCCCATCGCCGGCCACGACCAGTACCCGGCCATGGACTTCATCATCAACACCACGCAGCCCGACTGCACGCTCGACACGCTGCGCACCAACATCCCGTACCCCATCGAGTTCCTCTTCATCCAGAGCTCGAACTTCATCTCCTCCTGCATCACCCAGCAGCCGATGCAGTGGATGGAGGCGTGCCGCCACAAGGAGTTCGTGGTGGCCACCGACATCTTCATGAACCCCACCATCCAGGCGCTCGCCGACGTGGTGCTGCCGGTCTCCACCGCCCTGGAGCATGAGGGCATCGTCACCTTCCACGGCTGCAACCAGCCCGGCCAGTTCCACGCGCTCACCAAGTGCATCGAGCCCCTGGGCGAGTGCAAGTCCGACCTGCAGATCATGCTCGACCTCGACCACCGCATCAACCCGGATCGCACCGAGGACGTGGAGAAGTGGGCCGACGAGCACGGCTACCTGGACAACAAGATCCAGAACATCCCCTATACCGCCGACCCCGAGACCGGCGAGCCGATGACCTACGACAAGCTGCGCGAGTGGGTGTACGGCCGCTACGAGATCCCGTACTACCAGTACGAGAAGGGCCTGCTGCGCCTGGACGGCCAGCCCGGCTTCAAGTCGACCACCGGCCGCGTGGAGCTGTGGAGCACCGTCAAGAACCACCTGGGCGAGGATCCGCTGCCCTACTACGAGGAGCCCCGCTTCTCCAAGCGTTCCCGTCCCGAGTGGGCCGAGGAGTACCCGCTGGACTTCGTGACCGGCGCCCGCCGTCCCACCTCGTTCCACACCGAGCACCGCATGATCGACTCGCTGCGCGAGATCCGCACGGCGGCCACGGTGGAGATCCATCCCGATACCGCTGCCAAGCACGGCATCGGCCAGGGCGACTGGGTGACCATCGAGAACCCGTGGGGCAAGTGCAAGATGATCGCCGACATCACGCCCATCGTGAAGGAGAACGTCATCGGCTGCGACCACGGCTGGTGGTATCCGGAGGACAAGGACACCGAGCTGTTCAGCGTCCGCAAGTCGTCCATCAACTCGCTCATGCCCTGGAAGGAGATCGGCAAGCTGGGCCTCGGCTCGCACTACGGCGCCCTGCCCTGCAAGATCTACCGTTCCGAGGACTAGCCTGACAAGGAGAAAGGGGGTACCACGATGACCGCTTATGGACTGATGTTTGACAACGAGTACTGCACTGGCTGCCACTCTTGCGAGCTCGCCTGCCGCAACGAGCTGGACCTGCCGCTGGGACAGTGGGGCATCAAGCTCTTGGAGCTGGGGCCGTGGCGCAAGCTCGACGGCAAGTGGGAGGGCAAGTACGTGCCGGTTCCCACCACCTACTGCAACCTGTGCGCGGACCGCGTGGAGGCCGGCGGACAGCCGTCGTGCGTGCTGCACTGCCTGGCGCAGGCCATTGAGTACGGGCCGCTCGACGAGCTGGCCGCGAAGATGGCCGAGCGCGGCGCCCAGTGCTCCATCTTCCTGCCCTAGGCGGGGAGGCTGCGGAAGCTGCTCCGAGAGAGCCCCCGGGACCCGGGGGCTCTCTTGCTTGCGGCGCGGGGGCGCGTTGTGGTGCGCGGACGGGGCCTGGGGCCGCTGACGGGTGGCGCGGCGGCCGGATCGAGAGGGGAGAGGAGGGGCCGATGGAGCCCAAGAGACTGTGGAACCGCCGGTTCGTGCAGCTGCTGCTCATCGAGGCGCTGCTGCAGATGGGCGGCTTCCTGACGCGCTCGATCATAGCGAACTATGCCGTCGACCTGGGGGCCTCGGTGCCGGTGGCCGGGTTCTTGGCGGGGATGCTGGCCACGGCGGCGCTGGCCATCCGACCGGTGAGCGGGGCCATCTCCGACAAGCTCAGCAAGAAGACGCTGCTCACGGTGTCCTGCGGGCTGTTCGCGGCGGGCGCCTTCGGGTGCGCGCTCGTGCGCTCGGTGCCGCTTATGGGCGCGTGCCTGGCGCTTCAGGGGTTCGCCTTCGCGTTCAAGTCGGCCATCGTCATCTCGCTTGTGCCGTTGGTGGTGCCTGCACGCTACACAGGCACCGGCGTAGGCTGGATGGGGTTGGCCTACACGGTGGCCATCGCGCTCGGGCCGGCCATCGGGCTGGAGGTGGGCGTCGTACTGGGGTACCCGGTCACCTTCGCGCTGTCGGGGGCCATCCTGCTCGGCGCGCTCGTGCTCGCCGCGCTGTTCAAGGCGCCCCCGGAGGCGGCGGGGGCCGCAGCCCGCGCTGACGCGGCGGGGGCTGCGGAGGCGGTTGACGCTGATGCGGCTGTCGAGGACGCGGTTGGCGCGAGGTCGTCTGACGCCCGCCGCTGCGGTCTCCCGCCGGCGCGGGCCGCAGGCACGGTTGGCGCTGGCGCGGCGGGGGCTGCGGGCGCCTCGGTGGCGGCCCGCGCTGATGCGGCCCGCATCGCGAGCGCGCCGGCAGTGGCGGCCGGCTCCGTGGCGGAGCGGGAGGAGGCCGCCCTCGAGGGGGCGTCCGGCATCGGGTCGCGGAACCGGCACGGACGCGGACGGCCGTCCGATGCCCAGTCGCGGAACCTGCGCGGTGGCGGATGCCCGTCTGGCGCCCGCCGCCGCGGGCCCTCGCTGCGGGCGCTGTTCTACCTGCCGGTCATCCCCCTTGCCGTCGTGGGCGGCACGCTCATGGTGTCGCAGGGCGTCACGTCGTCGTTCATCCTGCTTGCCGGCGAGATGCGCGGCATCGAGGCCGTGTCGCTCTATTTCGTGTTCTACTCCATCGCCAACCTGGGCGCCCGTCCCCTGGCGGGCCGGGCGAGCGACGCCTGGGGCATGCGCCGCGTGGCGCCGCCCATGATGTTGGTGGCGGCGCTTGGCATGCTCGCGCTCGCGTTTGTCCCGTCGGTGGCGGGGGTCGCCCTCGGTGGCGTGTGCATGGGGCTCGGCCAGGGGTCAGCCTATGCGGCCATCCAGGCCGAGTCGGTGCGCGGCGTGCCTGCCTACCAGCTGGGCCGCTCGGCCAACACGTACTTCATCGGCCCTGACCTGGGCATGGGCCTGGGCCCGGTGGCTGGCGGCGCGGTACTGCAGGCCTGGGGCCCGGCGGCTATGTTCGTCTTCAACGCGTTGACCATCCTGCTGGCCTTGGTGCTGTTTCTGGCGCTGGGCCCCCTGAAGCGCCGCGTGAAGTCGCCCCTCTTCGGCAATGAGTAGGGGCCCGGATGCGGCGGCGGACGCGCGGAGGCCGTCGGGCGGGTGGGGGCGCGGAGATCGCCGTGCGCGGCGGCATCCTGCGCATGGCGCGCTACTGCCGAGAGCGCGCGGCGACCGCCGGACGCGCGGGGGGCATCCCGCGCATGGCGCGCATGGCGCGCGAGAGCACGCCGCTGCATGAGGCGCTTTGCCGTGCAGGTTTTCGCGGCAAAGTGGCCAAAAACGACGACCTGACGACAAGCCCGTCCTGTCTCCAGGGGATGAGGCGGTCTTCGGTGCGAAAAACGCATGGTTCGTTACATCGGAAACGGCGAGAGGGTGCGTGTGGGCCGTATGAGCGCTGCTTTCTGTCGTCAGGTCGTCGTTTTTGGCCACTTTGGGCGACAAAAAACGCGAGGAAAGGGGGAAGGCGATGGTCGCAGGAGAATCGAGGGGATTTGCGCCGGGCACCTACCGGGGCGCGGGGCAGGGCAAGTACGGGCCCATCGAGGTGGAGGTCGATGTGGGGCGGGACACGCTCGAGGACATTCGCGTGGTCGCGCACCAGGAGAGCGAGCGCTGCGCGTCGGTGGCGCTGCGCTACCTGCCCCTGAAGATGGTGGACGCTCAGGAGGTCGCGGTGGACGCGGTGTCCGGCGCCACCTTCACGAGCCGGGGCATCGTCGAGGCCGTGGAGGCCGCGCTCGCGGCGGCCGGTGGCGATGCGACGTGCCTGCGCGCCGGTCGCTCGGGCGTCGTGCCGCAGGCGATGGCGCCGGGCATGTACGTGGCGAGCGCTGTGGGGAGGTGGGCGCCCGGTACCGTCGACGGCGCGCGCTTCGGCGCCGCGGCCGACCCCGTGCCGGTCACGGTGCGGGTGACAGTGGGGGAGGGCGCCATCGAGGACGTCCGCATCCTCGCGTGCACCGACAACGATCACTTCGTCCAGCCGGTGGCCGATCGCGTGGTGCCCGCCATCGTCGAGCAGCAGAGCATCCTCGTGGACGCGGTGACGGGCGCCACGTGCACGTCGGCGGCCGTTCTCAAGGCGACGGCCGCATGCCTGGAGGAGGCGGGCGCCGATATGCGCGGCTTCCTCTCCACGCGCCCGCGCAGCGTTGCCGAGGAGTGGACGAGCTGCGATGTGTGCGTGGTGGGCGGCGGGCATGCGGGCACGGTGGCGGCGCTCATGGCCCTTGAGCAGGGTGCCGATGTCCTCATCGTGGAGAAGGCCGGCCGCATTGGCGGGCGCGGCTTCTGTCCCTCCGGCGTATCGGCCGCCGGAGCCGCCGTCGAGCGCGAGGCGGGCGCCACGCTGACCGCCGACGACCTGTACCGCCAGCTCTACCGCGAGACGGGCGGGCGGGCCAACAACCTGCTCGTGCGTGCCATCGCCGAGGACTCCGGTCCGATGGTCGACTGGCTGGTCGCTCACGGGTTCCACGCCGACCCGCCACGCCCCGACGCGCGCGAGGACGAGGCGTTCATGTGCGACTTCGGCCGCGGGCAGGAGAAGTTCCAGCGTCTCTACGACGACTACCTGCTGCCGGGAGGCGCCCTCGTCATGACCGAGACGCGCGCGCTCGAGCTGCGCCAGGACGAGCGCGGCGCGGTGATCGGCGTCGAGGCGCAGCGTCAGGACGGCACGCGGGTGCACGTCGCCTGCGGGGCCGTCGTGGTGGCGGCCGGCGGCTTCAGCGGCAGCCCCGCGCTGCTGCGCCGCCTGTGCCACAGCGACAGCTTCTACGACCGCGGCCTCACCACCCAGTGCTCGGGCGAGGGCGTCCTCATGTGCGAGCGCGCCGGCGCTCAGCTGGGGCCCGAGATCATGCCGCACATGCAGGAGTACCTGGCCAATCCGGTGTGCAACTTCACGGACAACCTCATCAAGTACCTCTCCTACGCCGGCTTCCTCACCGTCAATCGGGAGGGTAGGCGCTTCATGAACGAGTGCCTGAACGTCGAGGATGCCATGGGCTCGGGCTGCGCCTCGCTGCGCGTGCAGGGCGGCGCGTACTACTACCTCATCAGCCAGGATCAGGTGGATGCCATCCGCGAGCGCGGCGTGGGCGGCTACTTCGACGGACGCCTGGGCGACTACCTGAGCAAGTCGGTGGCGTCGCGCGCGCTCGTGCCCATCCCCAACCTCCAGGAGAGCCTGGATGAGGCGGTGGCGAAGGGCCAGGCCTGGCGTGGCGAGAGCGCCGAAGAGCTGGCCGCGCTGGTCGGATTCCCCGATCCGGCCGTTTTCGTGGCGACGCTCGCGCGCTACAACGAGCTCTGCCATCGCGGCGCGGACGAGGACTTCGGCAAGATCTCCCCGCTCATGAACGAGCACGCGATGCCGCTCTACGCGATACGCTCGGTCATCCCCATCATGGGAACGCTCGGCGGCGTGAGGGTGAACGAGCGCCTCGAGGCCCTCGGCCGCGACGGCGCGCCCATTCTCGGCCTCTACGTAGCCGGCCAGGAGGGATCGGGCTTCTACACCTACCCCTACTACTCCACCCGCTGCATCACCACCACCTACGCCTACTGCTCCGGGAGGATAGCCGGCAGAAATGCCGCCGGATACGCAACGTCTCGCTGATGGCGGCATGAAAAGGGGGCGCCCTCTCGGGCGCCCCCTTCGGCGGTGTTTGGGGCGGCTGCTACGCCTTGAAGCGATAGCCGTAGCCGCGGACGGTCTCGACGAGGGCCGGGTCGTAGCCGGCGGACTGGATCTTGTCGCGAAGGCGCTTGATGTGGGTGTCCACCGTCTTCGTCTCGGTGAGGTACTCCCAGCCCCAGGCGTCGCGCAGCAGGTCCTCGCGCGAGACCACCTTGCCGGCGCTCTTCATGAGGCTGGCCAGCAGCTCGAACTCGCGGGGGGTCAGGTCGATCTCGCCCTTGTCGCCCGACGCGGTGTGGGCGTCCTCGTCCAGCGTGATGCCGCTGGCGGTGACGGCGTTGGAGGCGCCGGGGTAGTCGCCGCCGGAGCCGCGGCGCAGCAGGGCGCGCACGCGGGCGATGAGCTCGCGGACGCCGAAGGGCTTGGCCAGGTAGTCGTCGCCGCCGATCTCCAGGCCCACCACCTTGTCCAGCTCGGTGTCGCGCGCCGAGAGGAACAGCACGGGGACGGTGGTCTTGGAGCGCAGGCGGCGGCAGAGCTCGTAGCCGTCCATGCCCGGCAGCATGATGTCGAGGATGAACAGGTCGTAGCTGTTCTTGCCGGCGAGAGCGAGCGCCTCTTCGCCGTTGTCCACCACGTCAGCCGCGTAGCCCTCCTTCTTGAGGGCGTAGCTGACGAATTCGGTGATTGATGGCTCGTCGTCAACGACAAGGATGCGGCTTGGTGCCTCAGTCATTTCTGTGCCTTTCTCTCGTCATCCCGACGATTAGACCCGGAGGGCTGATCGTTGCTGGATTGCTATAATGCGCTACGCTCACTATAAACGTTTACCCGCAAAAGTGATGGGGCTTGTCACAATTATGTTACTTGCTGCTGACATTGGAAACACGCAGACGGTAGTGGGGGTCTACCAGGGCTCTGACCTGGCCTGTATGTGGCGTCTGGCCACCAATCCGGCCACCACTGCCGATGAGGTGCGCGTCATGCTGCTGCCGCTGTTCGAGTCCGCCGGGCTGGCGCTTTCGGACGTCGACCGCGCCGCGCTGGCGTCGGTGGTGCCGCAGCTGACCGGCGCCTGGTGCCGCGCCATCCGCGACGGCGCGGGGGTCGAGGCGCTTGTGTGCTCGGCCCAGACGGCGGGCTCGCTGTTCAAGGCCAGCTACCCCAACCCGCTCGAGATCGGCGCCGACCGCGTGGCTGACGCCGTGGGCGCACGGTCGCGCTATGGCGAGCCGGTGGTGGTGGTGGACTTCGGCACCGCCACCAACATCGAGGTCATCGACGCCGAGGGCTTCTTCGTGGGCGGCATCATCGCGCCCGGCCTGCAGACGAGCGCCCAGACGCTCTTCTCCCGCGGCGCGCAGCTGCCGGCCATCAACCTGACGGCGCCGGGGGATCCCATCGGCGTGAGCACGGTGACGGCCATGCAGTCCGGCATCGTGCTGGGCGAGGTCGACCGCGTGGACGGCCTCGTGCGGCGCATCTTCGGCCAGCTGGGCTACGAGGGAACCGTCGTGGCCACCGGTGGCCTGGCGCCGCTCATCGCGCCGCACTCCCAGACCATCACCCACGTGGACGGCGAGCTCACCTTGGAGGGCCTGCGCCTCATCGCCGACGCCGCGGAGCGGTAGGCGGCACAGGTGCGGGCGGCTGCCACTTTTTTGGAGTTTGGTGGCACTGATGGGCAGTTCGGTACGGTTGGATCCCTCCGTTCTGCTCTCTTTCGCCTTCGAGAGATGACGCGCCAAGGCGTTTTCCCAGGTCGCGATTGTTCGCCCGCTGCGCATGAGGCGGTCAGACCGTACCAAACTGCCCATTAGTGCCATTTGTCGGGCAAAAAGTGGCACCGGGCGGCTCGGGCATGGGACGGCTCCCGCCTGTGTCGCACGTGTTCCGGCCGTCAGTCGTGGAAGTTTCGCCGCCGCGGGCGTCGCGCCGCCCCGACGCGCCGTCCGCAGGTAGAATGCCCTTATTCGGTACGGGGGAGGCCCTGGCTGCGCGCCCCGCGGGTGCGGGGCGGCCGAGCGCGGGCCTCAAGCGAAGAGAAAGCGGGGACGCAGTGCTGACCGACATCGAGATCGCCCAGGCCGCCACGCCGGAGCGCATCGGCGCCATCGCCGAGAAGGCGGGCATCGACGAGAAGTACCTCGAGCTCTACGGCAACTACAAGGCGAAGGTGGACTACAACCTGCTGCGCCAGGAGGATCACGAGCCGGGCAAGCTGATTCTCGTCACGGCCATCAACCCCACGCCCGCCGGCGAGGGCAAGACCACCACCACGGTGGGCCTGGCCGACGCGCTCGCCCAGCGCGGCAAGAACGTCATGGTGGCGCTGCGCGAGCCCTCGCTCGGCCCCGTCTTCGGCATCAAGGGCGGTGCCGCTGGCGGCGGATACGCCCAGGTGGTGCCCATGGAGGACATCAACCTGCACTTCACCGGCGACTTCCATGCCATCGGCGCGGCCAACAACCTGCTCGCGGCCCTGCTCGACGCGCACATCCAGAACGGCAACGAGCTGGGCATCGACGTGCGCAAGATCACCTGGAAGCGCGTGGTGGACATGAACGACCGCCAGCTGCGCCACATCGTGGACGGCCTGGGCGGCAAGGCCCACGGCGTTCCGCGCGAGGACGGCTTCGACATCACCGTGGCCTCCGAGGTCATGGCTGTGTTCTGCCTGGCCACCTCCATCACCGACCTCAAGGAGCGCCTCGGCCGCATCGTGGTGGGCTACACCTACGATGACAGGCCCGTCACCGCCCATGACCTGCATGCCGAGGGCGCGATGACCGCACTGCTCAAGGACGCGCTCAAGCCCAACCTCGTCCAGACGCTCGAGGGCACCCCGGCCTTCGTGCACGGCGGTCCTTTCGCCAACATCGCCCACGGCTGCAACTCCATCATGGCCACCCGCATGGCCATGGCGCTCGGCGACTACTGCGTGACCGAGGCCGGCTTCGGCGCCGACCTGGGCGCGGAGAAGTTCCTCGACATCAAGTGCCGCCTGGCGGGCCTCAAGCCCGACGCGGTGGTGGTCGTGGCCACCGTGCGCGCGCTCAAGAACCACGGCGGCGTGGCCAAGGCCGACCTCAACGAGGAGAACCTCGAGGCGCTCGAGGCAGGCCTGCCCAACCTGCTGCAGCATGTGGAGAACATCACCAACGTGTACCACCTGCCCTGCGTGGTGGCCATCAACGCCTTCCCGACCGACACTCCCGCCGAGCTGGCGCTCGTCGAGGAGAAGTGCCGTGAGCTGGGCGTGAACGTGGCGCTCTCCGAGGTGTGGGCGAAGGGCGGCGCGGGCGGCCTGGCCCTTGCCGACGAGGTGGTGCGCCTGTGTGCGGAGGGCGACGCCGAGGGCCGCAGCGCCGAGACGTTCGCGTTCTCCTACGACGATGGGCTGTCCATCGCCGAGAAGATCGAGGCCATCGCCCAGCGCATCTATCGCGCCGACGGCGTGGTGTTCGAGCCGGCCGCCAAGAAGGAGATCGCGCAGCTCGAGGCGCTCGGCTTCGGCGGCATGCCCGTGTGCATGGCCAAGACGCAGTACTCCTTCAGCGACGACGCCGCCAAGCTCGGCGCGCCGCGCGGCTTCACCATCACCGTGCGCCAGGTGAAGGTGTCGGCCGGCGCCGGCTTCATCGTGGCGCTGACGGGCTCCATCATGACGATGCCCGGCCTGGGCAAGACGCCTGCCGCCTTCAAGATCGACGTCGACGAGAACGGCGTCATCTCGGGGCTGTTCTAGGCTTGCTGCTTTGAGTGGAGAAGGGCCCGCAGCATGAGGCTGCGGGCCCTTCTGCTGCTAGAATGACCGGCGCTGGCAGAGTCCGATGCGGGCGGCGCTTCTTCACTATGAAAGGAGTGACGCCTCATGCTGAAAGAAGTTCTCATTCGCGTCTTGACGGCACCGCCGAACTGGGTGGTCCTGGTTTTCATGGGGATCGACCGGTACGAGCGATGGAAGTAAAAGCAATCGGATGGAGCGGGAGAGCAATAAAAAGCCCGGCGGCAACCGGGCTTAATCACTAGCACCGCGCCGCCCGTACGCAGGTTGACGACCTACGGGCTTTGCCAGTGCACCTGCATTATAGCCGCCTTGCGCCCGAAGGGCAACGAAGGCGGAGGACTGGAAGGAGACGTCCTATGGTGGATACGGGGTTTCTGGATGCGCTGGCTTCCAAGGAGCCGACGCCGGGCGGCGGAGGGGCGGCGGCCTACGCGGGCGCGCTGGCGGCAGCGCTGTCCTCGATGGTGGGCAGCCTCACCGTGGGGAAGAAGCGCTACGCCGCGGTAGAGGGTCAGATGCAGGCCGAGCTGCGCGAGTTGGACGTGACACGCGCGCGACTGGTGGCGCTCATCGACGCCGACGCTGCGGCCTTTGCGCCGCTGGCCGCTGCCTACGGCCTGCCGCGCGAGACGCCCGAGGAGCGGGCCGCCAAGGACGCGGCGCTCCAGGCGGCGCTCGTGGAGGCGTGTGAGGTGCCGCTGGAGATCATGCGCCAGTGTCTGCTGGTGGTGGAGTCGTGCGACTTCATGGCGCGCAACGGCAGCGCGCTGGCCGTGTCCGACGCGGGCGCGTCAGCCGTGCTGGCCAAAGCGGCGCTCCAGGCGGCCAGCTTGAACGTGGTGATCAACGTGGCGTCGATGGCCGACGCCGAGCGCGCGGCTCGCTATGCGGACGAGGCCGACATGCTGCTGGACGCCGGCTGCGCCCAGGCCGACGCCGTGTTCGCGTACGTGGCGGGGCGTTTGCGCGGCTAGGCGCGGACGAGACGGAGGAGTCCAGACGCGGGCCTGACGGCGAAGGGCGCCTGCGCGGCTGGGCACGGGTGCGCGCGGCATCGCCCCCGGCTTGGCTGCGTTGCGCGGGGCTGCGCCTCGGGGTCGCGCGGGACCGCATCCCGGTGTTGCGCGAGGCTGGCTGCAATTTCGTGCGGTTTTGCACCGGTGCTTTCGCGTTACGCGGGCGCACGGCGGTGCGTGTCGGACAGAGTGCCTGAGAAAAGCCCAGACTAACTTTTCTGGGGTCTTGGATGGGCGCGTGGTGGAGTGCAGAACCGTGCGAATTTGCAAGATGACGCTGGTTTTCGAAGGAAGCGAGAGGGAAGGAGGCGCCATGGCGCGCATCTTGGCGGGCAAGGACGTGGTGGAGGCCCTGCGGGAGGATCTGGCGGGGCGCGTGGAGGCGCTGTGTGAGCGCGGCGTCACGCCGTGCCTGGCCATCGTGCGGGTGGGCGAGCGGCCCGATGACGTGTCCTATGAGCGCACGGCCGTGCGCCGCGCTGAGGGGCTGGGAGTGTCAGTGCGCCGCTTCGAGCTGCCGGCCGACGCTACGCAGGCACAGCTCGAGGCCGTCATCGACGAGGTGAACGCCGACGCGGCCATCCACGGCTGCCTGCTGTTCCGCCCGCTGCCGTCGCAGATGGACGAGCGCGCCGTGTGCGATCGGCTCGATGCCGCCAAGGACGTCGACGGCATCTCGTCGGCGTCGCTCGCGGGCGTGTTCGCGGATACGGGCGAGGGCTTCCCGCCGGCCACGGCGCAGGCCTGCCTGGAGATGCTCGACTTCCATGGCGTCCCCGTGGCGGGACGACATGCGGTGGTGGTGGGGCGCAGCCTGGTGATCGGGCGGCCGGTGGCGATGATGCTGCTGGCGCGTGACGCCACGGTGACGCTGTGCCACTCGCGCACCGAGGCCCTGGCCGAGCACGTGCGCGCGGCGGACATCGTGGTGTGCGCGACGGGGCGGGCCCGCTCCTTCGGGCCGGAGTGCTTCCGCGCCGGACAGGTGGTGCTCGACGTGGGCATCAACTTCGACGAGGAGGGCGCGCTCTGCGGGGACGTGGACTTCGCCGCGGTGGAGCCCGTGCTCGGCGATGACGGGGCCATCACCCCCGTTCCCGGCGGGCTCGGTAGCGTCACCACCAGCACGACGATGGCCCATGTCGTGGCTGCCGCCGAGGCGGCTGCGCACTAGGCGACGGACTGCTCGGGAGGCGGGGGAGCTATGCACGATCTGAACAAGACCATGTTCTACAAGACTTCGTTCGACGTCCGGTCGGTGGACGAGGAGGGCGATGCGCTCTGGAGCCTCATCTGCAGCCTGCGACTGTGGGCGACTCGCAAGTACCCGGCCCTGCCGCGGGAGGCGTCCTTCTGGAGCGCCCTCAAGCAGACCCACCGGGCGGAGGAGGCCGGCGTGAGGTTCCGGTCGGAGCTCTGCCTCGAAGGCGAGGGGCCGAGTCACTGGGCGCTCGCCATCGAGGAGGTCTTCGCCGAGCCGGATAAGGCGCCGCGCCACTGGACGACGGAGGTGACGTTCGCCTGGACGGAAAGGCGCGCGGGCCACGCTGCCATCGCGTTGTCCTACGGCGACCGGCCGGGCTTCCTCGGCCCCTGCCAGCCGCGGCCCTCCTGCACCACGCCCGGCTTCATCCGTGCCATCTTGGAAAACGATCGCCTGGCGTGCACCTCGTCGGGCCGAGCCGTCTCCCTCGATCCCCGCGAGCTGCGCGTCGGCGACTTCAAGGCGTTCTGGGAGCTTGTCGCCGACGAGGCGCGCGAGACGCCTGTGATCTACGTGAGCCCCCGCTTCGACGGCGACGAGGCGCGTTTCGCGGTGGCTCCGCAGCGCATCGCCGCTTCGCTTGGGCCGTCAGCCTTCGTGTTCTTCTCGCAGGATCGCGCGTTCGTCCAGGAGATGGGCGCGCTCATCCCCGACCTTGCCCTGCGCTGCGACGGCGGGACGGTGCGCGTCTACGCCACGCGGCCGCGGATGGCGGACGGCCGTGACCGCGCCCGCCACCGCTTCTTTCTGACGCGGGACATCGAGGCGATGGGCGAGGACGACTTCGTCTTGCTACTCCGCCGGGCCCTCGCCCAAGACGTGCACTTCTACGAGGACATGATGCGGGCAGACGCGGTGAAGCGCCGGCGCGGGCGTCTCGTCTTCGAGCGGCAGGTGCGCGACCGGTCGCTGTCCGACGCTTTCGCGCTGGTGGAGAAGGCGGAGGGCGACCGGATGACGGCCGAGGAGCTCATGGAGGACCTGAGCCAGGAAAACGAGCAGCTCGAACGGCGTTGCGATGAGCTCAAGGCCGCCCTCTACGTAGCCAACGCGAAGGCGGAGGCGCTTGAGGGCCAGGCGGCCCGGGCCGGCGGCGCCGAGCCGGGCGTGGGTGCCCTGGGCCGCTTCCCGCTGTCCTACGACGCGGTGGCCCTGCTGTTTCGCGAGCACTATGGCGAGCGCATCGACTTCACCGACCGCGCGCGCAAGTCCTTCGGCACGTGCATCACCGAGGTCGACCTCGTCTGGAACGCGCTGCGCGACTTGTGCGAGATCGCGCATCCCCTCTACGCCGAAGGGGAGGCGGGGGATCTGGCCAAGGCGTTCAACTCCCGCTCCGAGTTCACGCTGAAGCGCGGGGCGGGGATGATGACGCGCAAGGACGGCCGGCTCATGGAGCAGTACGTGGATATCTACCAGGGCCGCGAGATCAAGGTGGAGACCCACCTCGCGAAGGGAAACGACGACTCGAGCAGCCGCAGCCTGCGCCTCTACTTCGGCTTCGACCGGGAGAGCGGGCGGATCGTCGTGTCATCTGTCGGGAAGCACCTGGACAGCTACCTCACGAGGTCGATGAGGTAGGCGGGCCTCGCACAGGGGGAGGCGCCGCTGGCGTCAGCGACCCGGCGGCTTTCGCGGAGCGCCGCGGAGGGCGGCTGGCCGGACGCGGAAAAGCGGAGAGTCGGTGGGGTTTCGGGCGCCGGGCGCCGGTTGGCGTACCATGGCCCCATGGCTAACGGACTTACCTACCTGCGCAACACCACCACGCCCGAGGCGACCAAGCAGCTCGCTTCCACGCTGGCTCCCTACCTGCGGGCGGGGGATGTGGTGGTGCTCAACGGCGACCTGGGCGCCGGCAAGACCCAGTTCGTGCAAGGGGTGGCGGCGGCCCTCGGCGTGCGCGCCGCGGTGACGAGCCCCACCTTCAACATCCTGCTCGAGTACCACGAGGGCGCGCTCCCGCTCTACCACTTCGACTTGTACCGTCTGGACGAGCCCTCCCAGCTCGATGACATCGACTACTTCGGCGTCATTGACGGAGATGGCGCGTCGTTCGTGGAGTGGGCCGAGAAGTTTCCCGACGAGCTGCCCTACGACTACCTGGAGATCACCATCACCGCCGATGAGCGCGGGACGCGCCGCGTCGTCGCGCACTCCTACGGCTCGCGTTCGCGCCAGCTTCTGTGCGTGTGGGCCAACGACTCGAAGGCGCGGCTGGGCAAGACCCAGCTCTGACGCCCGCGCGGCGCCCGCCTTCGCCGCGCCTCCCGTGCCGCAGGTGCCCATGAGGTAGAATGCAGGCAGCTCTCAACGCAGATCAGGAAGGGAAAACGCTCCATGGAACCCATCGCGTCGCCGCTGGTGCTCGCCTTCGACACGGCCAACGAGGTCATCGCCATCGGGCTGGGACGACTTGACGCGGCGGCGCGCTCCGTCGCCCCCGTGGCCACGGCTGAGGTCGAGGCGCGCCGCGCGTCCAACACCCAGCTCATCCCCCGCGTGGATGCGCTGCTGGCCGAGGCCGGCGCTGTGCGCGGGCAGCTGGCGTGCGTGTGCGTGGGGCGCGGCCCGGGGTCGTTCACCGGGGTGCGCATCGCCCTGGCGGCGGCCAAGGGCATCGCGAGCGCGCTCGGCATCGGGCTGGTGGGCGTGTCCACGCTCGACGCCGTGGCCTGGGGCGCCTGGGCTGCGGGCGCGCGCGGCGAGGCGCTCGTGGCGGCCGACGCCATGCGCAAGGAGGTCTATCCGGTGCGCTATGCGCTAACCGCGGACGGCCCGGTGCGGCAGGGCGCCGACCGCGTGCTCAAGGCGGAGGAGGCGGCTGCGGAGGCCGTGGTCGAGGGAGGCTTGCTCGTGGCCGGCGACGCCCTGCGCAAGTACGCCGCGCTGTTCGAGCCGGCCGGCACGCTTTTGCCCGAGGGCACGTGGACGCCCACGGGCGCGGGGCTCCTGCGCGCGCTCGAGGACGCCTGGCGGGCGGGGGAGTGCGACCCCCTGGACGCGACGCGCCATCAGCCGGCCCTCGTTCTGCCGGTGTACACGCGCCTCTCGGACGCGGAGGAGGCCGAGCGCGCCCGCCTGGCGAAGGACGATCCGACGCTTGCCGGCGCTCGCGGCAGCCGGCATGTCACCATGAATGACACGGCCGTGGCCAATGCCCGGGCTGATGCGCGCGGCGTCGCCCTCAAGCCGCTTGACCGCGCCCACGCCGGCGCGGTGGCCGCGCTCGAGGCGCGCGTCATGGGCAGCGACGCTTGGTCGGAAGCGCTTGTGGCCGACGAGCTGGGCCGCGCCGACCGTGTGTGGTGGGCCGCCTACGCGGCTGACCCCGCCATGCCGCTGCCGGCCGACGCGCCGCTTGTCGGCTACGCCGGCGGCTGGGTGGTGGACGGCGACGTGCAGGTGCTCAAGGTGGGCGTCGACGAGGCCTTCCGACGCCGCGGCCTGGCGCGCGCCCTCGTGGCGCGCGTGGCGGCCGACGCCCGCAGCCTGGGCGCGCGCACGGCCTCTCTTGAGGTGCGCGCGGGGAACGAGGGCGCCCGCGCGCTCTACGAGGCGCTCGGCTTCGCGAGCCTGGGCACGCGCTCGCGCTACTACTCGGACGGCGAGGACGCGGTGATCATGCGCGCCGAGGTGCTGCCGGCGGATGCTGGCGCGCTCGGCGGTGCGGATGCGGCCACCGTGGCCGGCATGGCCGTGGTGAACCACGCCGAGCCGGCGGAGGCGGCGCATGCGGAGGATGCCACCTCGGCGGGCGTCGGCGAGGGCGGGTCGGCGCCTGGCGCGGGGGACGCGCGCGACGCCGAGGGCCCCCGCCCCGGCGGCGCCCCTGCATCTGCGTCGGCCCCCGCGTCCGAGCCCCCGCGCCCGCTCATCCTGGCCATCGAGTCCTCCTGCGACGAGACGGCCGCCGCCGTGGCCGATGGCGACGGGCGCCTGCTGGCCGACGTGGTGGCCTCGCAGGTCGACTTCCACGCGCGCTTCGGCGGCGTGGTGCCCGAGATTGCCAGCCGCAAGCACATCGAGGCCATCTGCGGCGTGTGCGACGAGTGCCTGGACGTGGCCTCGGCCGCCGCCGGCCGCCCTGTGGCCTGGGCAGACCTGGACGCCGTGGCCGTCACCTACGCGCCAGGCCTCGTGGGCGCGCTCGTGGTGGGCGTCGCCTTCGCCAAGGGCGCCGCGTGGGCGCTTGACGTGCCGCTCATCGGCGTGAACCACCTGGAGGGCCACCTCTACGCCAACAAGATCGGCGACGACGCCTTCGCGCCGCCGGCCGTCGTCTCGCTCGTGTCGGGCGGCAACACGCTGCTCGTCTCCATGCGCGGCTGGGGCGACTACCGCACGCTCGGCGCCACCATCGACGACGCGGTGGGCGAGGCCTTCGACAAGGTGGCCAAGGCACTCGGGCTGGGCTACCCCGGCGGGCCGGTCATCAGCCGCTTCGCCGCCCAGGGCAACCCGGACGCCATCCCGTTTCCCCGGGCCATGCTGCACTCGGGCGATCTGCGCTTCTCGCTCTCGGGCCTCAAGACGGCCGTGGTGACCTACGTCAACCAGGAACGGGCCGCCGGGCGCGCCCTCAACGTGCCCGACATCGCGGCCAGCTTCCAGCAGGCGGTGGTGGACGTGCAGGTGGCCAAGGCGCGCCGCGCCCTGGAGGAGACGGGCGCGCCCACATTCTGCCTGGGTGGCGGCGTGGCGGCCAACCCGGTGCTGCGCGCGGCCTACGAGGACCTCTGCGCCCAGATGGGCGTGCGCCTGGTGATGCCGCCGCTGCACTCCTGCGGCGACAACGCGGGGATGATCGCGCTGGTGGCGCTCGACCGCTACCGCGCCGGGCGCTTCATGGGGCTTGACGCCGACGCCCAAGCCCACGCCGACCTCGACGAGCCGTACTAGGGCGCGACCGCGCGGCTTCCACCTGCGGCGGGGGCGCGGGAACGCCGTCTGCGCGAGGGCGCCGGGGGCGGCGGCCTCCCTGTGCGCGGCCGGGCGGTGGGGGAAGGCGGTCGTCCCTCATGCGCGGCCGGGCGCCTCGTGGAGGCCCCCTCCGCGGAAGGTCGCCCGCCCGTCGCCCCCCCCTCCGCGGAAGGCTGCGTACTCCGTCGCTCGCGCGCAGACGGTGCCCGCGCTCGACCATCTTCTGGCGCACGAAGGTTCCCTTCGACCTCTCGCCCGTCGTCCCCGTCCCTTCGACCCCCTCTACCCGTCATCTCCGCCCTTCCGGCCCCCCGTCCTCCCGGTTCTCTGCGTGCGAGCACGGTCGGGCAGGAAAACGCCCGAATTCTGGCAAGAGATTGCGGGTTTGCGACATTCCTCAGGCGCCTTGCCGCCTTGTGCCTATAGCCGATTGGTGCCGACCAGGCATTTCGCACGCCGGGCCGCAGCTTTCGTGCGAATGCGCCGCCGGGAAATGTCGCAAACCCGCAATCTCTTGCCAGAAAAGACACGATTTCGCGTCCGTGGCCCTCGCCGCCGCCCGCGATGGCCCGTGCTATCCCGTCTCTCCGCGCCGGCTTTCGCCTGCGACGGCCCGCGTTGCGTGTCCCGCGCTCCTCCACGTTGGCCTGCGCCGTGCTTGCTGCTCTCGCCTGCGGTGGCTCCCGCTTGCGTTGCCTTCGGAGGGGGCGGCCTGCGGCGCCGAAGCCGCGCGGCGGCCCGCCTCGCTTTCCCTGCGGTTGCCGGGGGCGTAGGACGGCGGCGGAATTAAGCCTTGGCTCTGGGCGCGCAAGGCGTACACTGGGAGGGATGTCCGGGTTTCCCGGGCGTCCCTTTTGCGTGGAGAGGACGGGCATGGGCAACGGGAAGGCGATGACGGGGGAGACGCGAGCCGGCGAGGCCGCGGACGCTCGCGCGTCACGGCCCGACGCCGCCACGCGCCCCGCGGACGCCTGCGCGTCGCGCTCCGGAGCCGACGCGGCCCCGCGCGGCGGGCGCCCCGTGCGCGACGACCGGCTGTGGACGCCCGTGTTCCTCTTCGTCATCGGCGTCACGCTGTTCACGTTCCTCGTGAGCCAAGGGCTCAACGCCGGCACCTCCGTCTACATCACGACCCTGGGCGGCACGGCCACCTACGCGGGGCTTCTGGCCACGGTGTTCTCGGTGGCCGCCGCGGCGGCGCGCTTCATCTGCGGCCCCATCGTGGACGATCGCGGGCGCCGCGTGGCGATGGTGGCGGGCAGCGTCGTCATGATGGCGGGCACCATTGGCCCTCTGTTCACCGGCGACTCCGAGCTCATGGTTCTGTGGCGGTTTCTCCAGGGCGTCGGCTTCTCGGCTGCCACCACCGCCTCGGCCACGGCTGCCGCCGACGTGCTGCCGCGCGAGCGCTTGGGCGAGGGCATCGGCTATTTCGGCCTGGGGCAGGCGCTCGCCATGTCCGTCGGGCCGGCGCTCTCGCTGTTCCTCGTGTCCACCGAGCCGCATGAGAACCTGTTCGTCGGCGTCACGGCGGCCGGCGCGCTCGCGCTCGTGTTCTCGCTGCTGTGCCGCTACGAGAAGAACCCCGCCGTCCTGCCTGCCACGAGTGCCTACCGCGTGCGCTGGGAGCGCGCGCAGCTGGACGTTGGCCAGGGCGAGCGCGCGCTCGAGCGCGCCGAGGGGGACGCGGCTCCGCGCGAGTCGCTCGTGTCGCGCGTCATCGAGCCCAAGGCCCTGCACGGCGCGCTGCCGGCGCTCTGCATCATCCCCTCGGTGGGTTTCGTCATCTTTTTCGTCGGGCTCTATGGAACGGTGCTCGGCGTGGGCAACGCGGGGCTGTTCTACACCGTGTCGGCCGTGTCGATGGTGACCGTGCGCCTCAAGTCAGGCGCGTTCATGGACCGCGTGCCGGCCATCAAGGTGCTCAGCGCGGCCGTGGTCTGCGGCATCGTCGGGTTCCTCATGCTGCTGGCCGCCGGTGCCCTGGAGGGCGGCGCGCGCAGTGCCGTGTTCTACCTGGCGGGGCTGCCCTACGGGCTGTGCCTGGGCGTGTGTCAGCCGCTCAACCAGACCATCGCGGTGAAGTGCTCGCCGCCCGAGCGGTGGGGCGCCGCCAACGCGCTGTATCAGCTGGCCATCGACGTGGGCATGGGCGCCTCCACCGTGGTGTGGGGCGTGCTCAACGACACGCTCGGCTTCGGCGCGTCGCTCGTCGGCTCCATCGTCTGCCTGCTCGTCGGCTACGGGATGGCGTGGCTGGCCTACCCGCCGGCCGAGCGGCGCTGGAGGCGCTAGGCGTCCGCGCGCGTTCGCAGCGGGGGCGGCTCCTGCCAAAAATCGAGGTTATGCGCCGTTTTTCGGGGGCGTTTTGTCGCGGAGGGGAGTTAGCCGGGGCTTTTTGCAGGAGAAACGGCGGCTGTGTGGGTCTGGCGCGGGGAAAGCGGGGTGTGAGGCGACGCACGACCTCGATTTTTGGCGGAAATCGGCGCGTGGCGGCTCGCGGGCGCGCGCCGTCTGGGGCGCGGGGTTCTACGAGGCCCCGGCGGCGGCCGCCCCGCCGTGCGGCGCCCGCGCCCGCTGGGCTTTCCGGCGGCCCCATCGTCGCGAGGCCTTCTCCCCGCAGCGTCGGGCCGGCTTCCGGCGGAGGTCGTGCTTTCGCCGTGCTGGGCAGCGAGGCGCGTGTCGGTGCCGCGCTTCTCGGGGCGCGCTCGCGCGCGGGCTTTCAAGGTAGGGGCCGCCTGCGCAGGGGGAGGCTGCTTCGTGGTGCAGTGGCACGGTATGACTAATGCGGGCTCGGTGCGTGACGGGGGTTCACGTGCTGCCTGAGACAGGCGGCGGTCATGCTCGGTTCGAGGCGAGAGCGAGGAGAGGCTCCATGAGGCTGCTGATGAGGCGCGTGCTCAGCTTGCTGTGCGTTGCGCTGCTCGCAGGGTCGCTGGCGCTGGCTGTCGCCCTGGCTGCGCCGACTGGCGACGAGTGTGTGGGAGGGCCTGTGCCCGAGACGGTCGCCGAGGCCGATCGCGGCGGCGGGGATGCCCCCGAGGCTGATGGGCCGGCCCTGCGGCTGGACGACATCCGCACCGCCGACATCCGCACGTCAGCCGAGGTGCGCTCGGCGCTCTTCGCGCTCACCGCGCAGGGCGAGACCGCGCTCGCGCCCGGGCGGCACGCGGTCTTCATCGATCGCATCGACGTGCCGGCCTACGCGCGCGACTTCTACGACCTGCTGGCAGAGGCAAGCGACGGCGACGGCGTGGACGACTATCTCATCGAGGATCGCTGGTTCGACGGGGCGTCCCTTCCCGAGGCGAACCCGGCCGCCGGCCCGGCGGGGTCCGTCGGGGGCTACGCCGCGCTGCACGCGGGCACCCTTCCCGGTGCCGGAAAGCTGGGCGATGACGAACGGGCCGCGGCCTCGGACGAGGCCATAGCCGCGCTCTACGCCGTGATCGCCGCCTTCGATCGCGACCACCCGGAGGTGTTCTGGCTGGCCCCGCGCGTTTCCCTGGCGTCGGCGTGTGGCGGCGATGACCTGCTGCTCTTCTTCCTGCCATGCGGATCGCCGCCCTCCGCCTCCCGCGGTGCGGGCTGCGCGGCCCCGCATCCGGCCGCCGCCGGTTTCCCGGGCTGCGCGTCCCTCCCCGCGTCCGGTTGTCGCCCTGCCTCTCCGCTTTGCCATCCCGCCCGGGCCGACGCTTCTCGCGTCCCAAAATGGCCAAAATCGACGGCCTGACGACAGAAAGGGGGCTCCGCGTATCCGCTGTGGCTCAGTTTCGTCCTAGCTGCCCAACGCGACCTGCGGTTTTGCCGAACGGTAGGCGGCTTTCTGGCCCAGGGGGCCTCGCGGGCGTCGTCAAGCCGTCGATTTTGGCCATTTTGCGCCCGCGTTCTGCGCAGACTGTCGGGGGGGGGCACGCCATCCCCGCCTCGATGTTTCCATGGCCCCTGTGCCTCGCTTTCGCCCGCCAGCACTTTGCCCTGACCCTATGACACGCTGTCATATACTTACCCCGCGCTTTATGGCATACTGCGGGGGAGGAAGCGACGGGGGCCGAAGGGGGAGGAATGCTCGGCGAGCTGGCGGTGCTCTACCTGTTTCTGGGCGGCGCGGGCGCCGGGTGCGTGGCGGCGTGCTCGCTGGTCGACCTGCTGTGGCTGCGCGAGCCCTTCGGGGCGACGGCGGTTTACGGGCCCGACCCGGCGGTGGATCCGGCGCGGCGCGCGGTAGCGCTGGGGTTTGCCCTGGGGCTTGGCGTGCTCGTGGCCGGCGTGGCGTGCCTCGCCTTCGACCTGGGGCGGATCGACCGCGTGCTGGCGCTGTTCCTGATGCCGCAGCCGACGGCGATGAGCGTCGGGGCCTTCGCCCTGGCGGCGCTCGTCGCGGTGGCGGCGCCCTTGGCGGCGGTGCGGCTGCTGTACCTGCCGGCTCTCGGCCGGCCAGCGGTCACCGCGCTGGAGGTGCTGGCCGTGGCGCTGGGCCTGGTGGTCATGGTCTACACGGGGCTCCTGCTGCAGTCGCTGCAGGGCGCGGGGCTGTGGCGGTCGGTCTGGCTGCCGGTGCTGTTCGCGCTGTCGTCGGCGTCGTGCGGCGTCGCGCTGACGCTGGCCTGCTGCCCGTGGGTCGGCGACGACGCGGCCCTGCGTCGGCTGACGCGCGCGCTCATGCGGGTGGACGGCGTGCTCATCGCAGCCGAGGCCGTGGTGGCGGCGCTGTTCGCGGGCCTCGCGGCCGCGAGCGCGCACCCTGGCGCGGCCCTGGCGGCCGATGCGCTGCTGACAGGTCCGCAGGCTGCGGCCTGGTGGCTCGGCTTCGGGCTGTGCGGGCTGGGGCTGCCCCTGGCTGTTGAGGCGACGTGCCTGCTGGGGCGCGGGCGCTCGGCGCCGCGCGGCATCGTGCTGGCGCCGGCCACGCTGCCGGCTGTGGCGGCGGTGCTGGTGCTGGTCGGCGGCGTGTGCCTGCGCTGGGCCGTCACCGACGCCGCCGTTCCGCGCGAGCTGGCCCTGCAGGATCCGGCCGCCGCGACGGAGCTGGCGCTGACGGACGATGCCGCGTCCCGCGCGCCCGGCCTTGCGCCTGCGCCTGCCGGCCCGGCCGTCGTCGCGTCCGCCGCGTCGCACGGCTCGGCCCGCGCCGCCGCCCCGCGCGCCGCCTCGCCCCTCGGGGCATCCGCGCCGCCGCTTGCGGCGCACGACGAGAGAGAAGGGTTGATCGCGCCATGATCAAGTTGGGAAAGACCATCCCCGCCGGGGATCTCTTCGAGCTGGACGAGAAGAGCAGCCTGCCCATCTGGCTGCAGCTCAAGAACCGTTTCATCTACCTCATCACGTCAGGCTACTACCTGCCGGGCGACCAGCTGCCCACGGTGCGCGGGCTGGCAGCCGAGGTAGAGATCAACTACAACACCGTCAGCAAGGTGTACCAGAGCCTCGAAGAGGACGGCTACATCCAGTCGAAGCGCCGTCAGGGCGCCTTCGTGTGCGACGTGAGCGACAAGCCGGGCGTCTCCATCGCCGTCACGGCCGAGATCGTCACGGCGGAGTACCTGCAGCGCTGCCAGGAGCTGGGCATGTCGCTGGAAGACATAGACGCGCAGTTCACGGCTAGCCTGGTGGAGGCCAAGGCCAAGCGCGGCCGAGACCAAGGAGCAGCTGATGAGGCGAAGGACCAGAGCGGCCGCGGACGAGTCGTCGTCTTCCCCCGCGCAGCGGACGATTCAGAGCAACGTGCAGCTGGAGACGGGGCGTAGGCGCACCTCGCGCAACGCCGCCGCCGCCTTCACCGTCGTCGTATTCCTCCTGGCCGCGGCCCTCGTGTGCGCCGTGGCCGAGGCGGTTGGCGGCATGGGCGTGGCGGCTATCGTGACGGCCGTCATCGTGGGCGTGCTGGCGGCCTCGTCGGTGCACGTCGTGATGGAGTGGGAGAAGGCCGTGGTCATGCGCTTCGGCAAGTTCAACCGTGTGGCCGGCCCGGGCCTCGTGTTCACCTGGCCCCTCATCGAGTTCTACACCCTGCGCGTGGACCAGCGCGTCATCGCCACCTACTTCGGCGCCGAGGAGACGCTCACGAGCGACCTGGTGCCGGTGAACGTGGACGCCGTGGTGTTCTGGATGGTGTTCTCCGCGAAGAAGGCCGCCATCGAGGTGGAGGACTACGCGAGCGCCGTGTCGTGGATGTCCCAGGCCATGCTGCGCAAGGCCATCGGCCGCGCGACCCTGAGCGAGGTGGCCACGCGCCGTGACCAGCTGGACGCCGAGCTCAAGGACGTGCTGGAGGAGAAGCTGGCCGACTGGGGCATCGCCGTCATGGACGTGGAGGTGCGCGACATCGTGGTGCCCAAGGAGCTGCAGTCGTCCATGGCCGCCGAGGCCGTGGCCACTCGCGAACGCAACGCCCGCATGATCATGGCCGAGGCCGAGCGCGACATCTCCGAGATGCTGCGCGACGCCTCCGAGGTGTACGACGGCGACGCCGAGGCCCTGCGCCTGCGCACCATGCACCTGGCTTACGAGTCGGTTAAGCAGTCCGGCGGCACCGTCGTCATCCCCAGCGCCTTCAGCGAGGGCTTCGTCCCCGACGCCGACGTCTCCCGCGCCGCCCAAGCCGCTCCCGGCAAGTAGGGAAGGGAAGCCCGCTGCCCCACCTTCGCGCCAAGGCGTGCTTGCGCGCACACCTTGGCGCACGTGCTGCGGCCCACGCCCCCTCGGCTTCAAGGCCTATCTTGGCTCTCGCCCATCGCCTCTTCCGCCTTCGTCCCAGTCGACGGTCTCGTAGACGATGCCGTGCTCGGCGGCGAGGTGATCGAAGAAGGCCTGCGGGGAGAGCGCCGGCACGCGGCTGTCGGCGAAGTCCGCCGCGTCGCGGGTGATCAGGAAGTCGGCGCCCGCCTTCTCCGCCGCGATGGCCACCAGACAGTCCTCGAAGTCGTCCCAGGCGCGCTCGGATGCCAGCTTGACGTCCGAGCCGTCGATGGAGCAGATCTTGAGCCAGCCGAGGCTCTCGAGGAACGCGGCCTGCACCTCCGAGCTGGGATGCCTCTTAGACAGGACGTAGAAGACGTCAGTGAACGACTTGGCCGACACCCAGAGCTCCGCATCTCCGAACGAGCTTGCCAGCATGAGCTGCCGCGCGTAGTCGACATGCGGCTCGCGCCGCTGGTAGAAGTCGATGAGGATGTTGGTGTCAAGCAAGATGCTCAGCATAGCGCTCATCCCTCGCCTCGCTCAGCATCTGCCCGAAGGGGCGCCGTCCGTTAGGATCGGCCGGCTCCAGGCGCATGACGGACAGCGACGCGTCGATCCGCCGCATCTGATCGGCGGTGGGGGTCCTCCTCCCCGCGGCGGCCGCCTTCGGCCCCTGCGGCAGCTTTCGCTCGCTCAGCAGGTACCGGTACGCCGCGTTCACCAGCTGGGTGGGGGTGGCCCCTATCTCACGCAGCACGGCCGAGCCCTGCTCCTTGACCTCCGCGGGAACTCGCGCGGTGACGATGGCATCCACGGCGATCTCCTTTGCCTCAGGATATGTAATACGGTATTACATTAGTATACATCGTCAAGCGCCACATCGCAAGCGCCAGAATGTTTCACGTGAAACATTTGTTCTCTAACTAACCTCCTGAACAGGCAATTCTTCCCATTGCTCCTCGCTCAACGGCCGACATGCCCACCCTCTGTCATAGATTGTCATACAAAAATCGTTGACGGGGGGGGGGGTTCTATGACAGACTAGGGCAAGAAGAACCCGGCCGGTTCTACGATGTCGGAGAAGAGCGCTCATGGGAAGAGGTCAGCGCACGAGGCGTGCGGCTTGACAGCGAAGAGGGGCGCTCCGGGGATATCCCGCTCTGTTGATGGGGCTCAATGGGCACCTATGAGCCGACTGTCGACGCATGGGGTATTCCAGCTATCTCGAGGAGGAGAGATGTCAGGAACCACCAGCCCGCACGGCGGGCTCACGAGGCGCGGCTTCCTCAAGGCCACCGGCGCCCTCGCCGGCGCGGCGGCCCTCGCCGGCGCCGCGACCACCACCCTGTCCGCCCACGCCGATGCACCCCATGTGTCCGATGGCGAGCAGGTGTTCTGCGGCGTCTGCCGCGGCAACTGCGCCGGCGGCTGCTTTCTGGACGTGAAGGTTCGCGACGGCAAGGTCGTTCGCACCTCGGCACGTGACCTGCCCGACACGCGCTACAACCGCATCTGCGCCAAGGGTCTTACCCACATGTACCGCATCTACCATCCCGACCGCATCAAGTACCCGATGCGACGCACCGGCGAGCGCGGCTCCGGCGAGTTCGAGCGCATCAGCTGGGAGGAGGCCATCTCCACCATCTGCGATAAGTGGAAGGGCTACCAGGCGCAATATGGCGATGGCGCCATCAGCTACTATGTCGGCTCCGGCAACTACGCCGCCGCGAGTGGCCAGTCGGTCGGCGGCGGCCCCCAGACCTTCTTCGCGGCGCTCGGGGCGCTCAAGGTCGACGCGTGCGTCGACATGGCGCGTGGCACGGGCCAGCAGCCCGTCCTCGGCATCGGGCCCTACGTCACGGGTAACGAGCCGGCCGATCTGCTGAACGCCCGCACCATCATCGTCTGGGCCTCCAACCCGGCTCACTCGCAGGTGCAGTCCATGCACTGGCTGCTCGACGCCCAGGAGAACGGGTCGGAGTTCATCTGCATCGATCCCACCTACACGGCAACCGCCGCCAAGGCCGACTGGCACATCCCCATCCGTCCCGGCACCGACGCCGCCTTGGCCATGGCCCTGATGAACATCGTCATCGACAGGGACTGGGTGGACTGGGACTTCGTCGGCAACCACTCCGACATCGTGTTCCTGGTGCGCGACGACACCCATAAGTACCTGAAACTGAGCGACGTGCGTCCCCTTGCCGAAGGTGAGGCGGATGGCCCGGTGGTCATGGGCGCTGACGGATCGGTCGGCCTGCCGGGTCAGGTGGCGGACGTGGCCCACGAGGGCTCCTACGCGGGCGACGGCTTCACCGCCACCCCGGTCTATGCGCTGCTGGTCGACGCCATCGCCGACTACACGCCCGAACGCGCCTCGGAGATCTGCGAGCTCCCGGTGGAGACGATAGAGACCCTGGCCGAGCACTACGCCTGCAACACCCCCTCGACCATCTACATGTACTTCGGCTGCGATCACTGGGTGAAGGGCCACTATGCCTACCGCGCCACCTCGTGCTTGGCCGCCCTGACCGGCAACCTCGGCAAGCCGGGTGCGTTCTGCGGCATGCCGGAGTCTTTGGCGACGAACGTCATCAACTCGGCCGGGCTGGCAAAGCTCCAGGGCGGCAAGAAGTCTTCCGGCACCGTCGGCATCCTGCATCTCCCGGAGATCATGACCGAAGGCCATTACGGGCCGACGGAGGTGAACCTCAAATCCGTCTACATCGGCCATGCGAACATCGCGGGAAACACGTCCGAGCGCGAGACCATCCTCAAGGCCCTTGACGAAATCGAGTTCATCGTCGCCGCCGACATGAACATGAACGAGACCATCACGCATGCCGACATCGTCTTGCCTGCCGCCCATTGGTTCGAGCAGGAAGACGCCTTCGTCTGCTATTCGACGCATCCCTACGTCCTGCTCCAGGAGAAGGCCATCGAGCCCCTCTATGAGACCAAGAGCGACTACGAGATCTGCCGCCTTATCCTTGACGGCATGGGGCGTGGCGATGTGCTCCCGGCTGATGTGGCCGACTACCTCACCCTGTGGCTTGACAGCGAAGGGGCGCGGAAGATGGGCCTGACCTACGAGCGGCTGCGCGAGGAGAAGGCGCTGCGCTTCGTTCCCGAGGGCTTCATCTTCTCGGAGGGTGGCGTGTTCTCCACGCCTACCAAGCGGGCCCAGTTCTTCAATGAGGCTCCCAAGCCCGCGCGTGACTGGGGCCAGAAGATCGAGCTTGAGAAGGAGCAGCTGCCCTACTGGGAGGCACCCTTCGAGGGTTGGACGGACAGCCCCCTGGCCGAGAAGTACCCCTATGTTCTGCTGTGGGAACATCCCCGTTGGCGCACCCATAGCCAGTGGTGGGACGTGCAACTCTTCAACGAGGAGCTCTATCCCGAGCCCATCGTCCGCATCAACCCGCAGGACGCCGAGAAGCTCGGCGTTCAGACGGGGGACATCGTCAAGCTCCGCAACGATCGCGGCTATGTGGTCATCAAGGCGGTTGTCAACCCGGGCGTGCGCCCGACGACGCTCCTCATTCCCAAGGGCTGGGAGAAGCACCAGTACATTGACGGGCATGGCCAGAACCTCCATCCCAGGGACTGCCACCCCATGGTGGAGAACGGGGCGTTCTTTGACTCGCTCGTAGCTATCGAGAAGATGTAGGGGGCATACGATGACTCATTACGGAATGGCCATAGACACTAAGCGCTGCTTCGGATGCCAGACCTGCACCGTGGCTTGCAAGACGGCGAACAACCTGCCGCGCGGCGTCATCTGGAATCGCGTGCTCACCGAAGGTGGCGATGAGGTCGACACGGCTTCGGGCGAGTATCCCGCCACGCTGAAGATGGGCTACCTGCCTGTTTCCTGCCAACACTGCGAGAACCCGGCCTGCGTGAAGGTGTGCCCCGTGGGCGCTACGTACAAGGATCCCGAGACGGGGATCGTCCGCCAGGACTACGACAAGTGCATCGGCTGCCGCATGTGCATGGCGGCCTGCCCCTACACGGGCGTGCGCTCCTTCAACTGGGAGGAGCCCTCCTATTCGTTCGACTTCGCGCTCGGTGACAAGCAGGTGCCGGAGCATCAGAAGCACGTCGTGGAGAAGTGCACGTTCTGCTGGCATCGCATGGCGGAGGGGGAGCGCCCGGCCTGCATGGAGCTGTGTCCCGGCCGCGCCCGCTTCTGGGGCGATCTGGACGACCCCGAGAGCGACGTCGCGAAGCTGATTGCGACTCGCAACTACAAGCAGCTTTTGCCTGACGAGGGCACCAAGCCGTCCGTGTACTACCTGGTGTAACTTTCTCGCGCGCGCCGCTATCAGGCGGCGCGCCTTCTCCGAAGGAGACGACTATGTCTGATATCAACAACGGCGTCGGCGTCATCGACGACGACTTCAACCCGGCCGCGGCGCCCGAGCGCGCCCGCGAGGCGGCCGGTGCCCGGGCGGCGGCCTGGGGCGGCAGGGGCCTCACCGTCGCCATCGGCGTGTCCGCCGCGCTGGCCGTGCTCGGCATCGTGCTGTGGGTGATCCAGCTCTCCGGCGGCATGGTGCAGACCGGCATGCGCAACCTCGATTCCTGGGGCCTCTACATCACCAACTTCATGTTCTTCGTGGGCCTGTCGGCCGGCGGCCTCATCATCAGCTCGGTGCCCAAGGCGTTCGGCATCGCGGGCTTCGGCGGCATCTCGAAGGTGGCCGTGTGGACGTCCATCGCCGCCACCGTGTGCGCCATCGCCTTCGTGGTGGTCGACCTGGGCCAGCCCCTGCGCCTGTGGGAGCTCTTCGCCTACTCGAACCTGGGGTCGCCGCTGATGTGGGACATCATCGTGCTGGGCACCTACCTCATCCTGTCCTGCGTGTACCTGTGGGCCACGCTGCAGAACGAGCGCGGCCGCGTGTCGTCGACCGCCCTGCGCGTGATCTCGGTGGTGGCGCTCGTGTGCGCCGTGCTGGTGCACAGTGTGACCGCGTGGATCTTCGGGCTTCAGCAGGGCCGCGAGATGTGGCACACGGCGCTCCTGGCCCCGTGGTTCGTGTCCTCGGCGCTCGTGTGCGGCACCGCGCTCGTCGCCATCGTGGTGGTGGCGCTGCGCAAGGCCGGCTACCTGGCGCTCGACCAGGCGAACGTGACGAAGCTTGCCAAGCTGCTGGGCGCCTTCGTCTGCGTCGACCTGTACTTCTTCGGCTGCGACCTGCTCACCGAGGCGTTCCCCGCCGCCGGCGGCATGGCCGTGGTGGACATGCTCGTGTCCGGCCCGCTCGCCCCGTTCTTCTGGGTGGAGGTCATCGGCTGCGTGGCGTGCGCCGTGGTGTGCTTCACCCCGTCGCTGCGCCGCCCCGGCCTCATCGTCGGCGCGTCGGCGCTGGCCATCGCCGCCATCTTCTGCAAGCGCGTCCAGCTGCTGATCGGCGGCTTCCAGATCACGAACCTGGAGATGGCCGGCCCCGTGACGCCCCTGACCGTCACCGGCTGGGAGTCCGGCATCTCCGGCGCCTACCAGGGGCTGGTGTACTGGCCGACGATGATCGAGTGGGGCGTCACCCTGGGCGTCATCGCGCTCGGCGCCCTCATCCTGCTGGCCGGCCTGAGGTACCTGCCGCTGCGCCCCAAGCAGGACTAGCCTACTCCCGCCCGCGGCCCGGCACCCCTCCCGCCGGGCCCGCGGGCTTCCCCCGCGCCTGCCGCGCGCAGGCCGCGGAGCCCGCGCCGCCCGCACGGCGGCCGCGGGCCGCTCGCGTCGCGTCCCGCGGCCGCGGGCCGCTCGCGCCTCGCAGCTGGCGCGTGAAACCCGCGCCGCCCGCACGGCGGCCGCGGGCAACCAGGCAGTCGGGGTCTCCGCCGCCCACCCTTTGCGGCGCCCCCGACCGGCCGGGCCCATCTTCAACCGCCCGGCCGCCGCGCCGCCCCGCGCCTACCCAGCGCCGGGGCGGCGCCTCTTTGTTCTGGTGCCCTGGCGGGGGAGGGGCGCCGCCAAAACTCGGGAAATCGCGCCCTCGACGCAAATTCGGGCGGTCTTGCACCCGGCTGTCGCCCTTCGGCTGGCCAGCCCGCCCTCGGTTCCTTCAGCGACCTGGGGCTTTGCCGCGCCGGCTCTTCCAGGGCGTCGGTCTTCTTGCTTCGGGGAGTGCAAAACCGCCCGAATTTGCACGGAGGCGCCGTTTTTCGCGGGCCTCCTCCCCACGCCGACCCGGCGCGCATTCTCTTGTCATAGGCTGCCCTACATTTCTTCTTGACATCCCTCCTCTGCGTATGACAGACTATGACAAGAAGAATCCGGCCGATTCTGGGAAGTAAAGGGGGAGCGCGGCGGCGCGCCCGCGGGCCGCAAGAAGATGGGCGGCGAGCGGGCAAAGGGACGCCGAGGCGCTCCGAAAGGGTATCTCAGGCATCGACGCCGAGGCGCGGGGGCGCGCCGAGGCGCCGTCGATGCGAAGGCGCGGAACGCCCGCCAAGGCGCAGGGGTGCGCCGGGGCGGTCGCGCGCGGCGCCCATCCGACGGAGGGGACGGCGCCGGGCATCCGACAGCGGCAGGCCGCGGCGCACGCGCGCCCGGGCCGACGCGTCGGTGCGAGGGGATATCCTGGCTATCTTCGAGGAGGAGAGATGTCAGGAACCACCAGCCCGCACGGCGGGCTCACGAGGCGCGGCTTCCTCAAGGCCACCGGCGCCCTCGCCGGAGCGGCGGCCCTCGCCGGCGCCGCGACCACCACGCTGTCCGCCCATGCGGACGACAAGCTGCCCGACACGGGCGACCAGGTCTTCTCGGGCTACTGCCGCGGCAACTGCCTCGGCGGCTGCGCCCTCGACATCCACGTGCGCGACGGCCGCGTCGCCCGCGTGGCGCCGCACATCTTCGCCGATGACGACGGCACGGGCATGTCCCGCATCTGCATGCGCGGCATCACGCACCCGCAGCGCATCTACGACCCCAACCGCCTCAAGTACCCGATGAAGCGCGTCGGCGAGCGCGGCTCCGGCGAGTTCGAGCGCATCAGCTGGGAGGAGGCCATCTCCACCATCTGCGAGAAGTGGAAGGGCTACCGCGAGCAGTACGGCGACTCCTCCATCGCCCAGTGGTACCTGGCCGGCAACGACGGCGCGCTCCACGGGTTCCTCGGCTCGGCGTGGCGCCGCTTCACCCGCGCCATGCAGGCGTCGTCCATCATGACCGGCGCCGACTACTCCGGCATCTACATGAACAGCCTGACCATCGGCGACAGCGCCACCTTCGGCCCGTGGAACGAGGCCACCACGCTGCGCGAGGCCAAACACATCTTCATCTGGGGCACCAACCCCGTCGAGTCGCGCCCGCACGACTGGCGCTTCATCCTGGACGCTCAGGACAACGGGTGCAAGGTGACGGCCATCGACCCCATCTGCACCATGTCCGCCAGCCGCGCCGACCGCTACATCCCCATCCGCGCCAACTCCGACACGGCGCTCGCCATGGCGTGCTGCCGCATCGTCATCGACGAGGGGCTGACCGACGACGCCTTCCTGCGCAAGGCCACCGTCGCGCCCTTCCTGGTGCGCAAGGACACCGGCGCCTACCTGCGCGCGGCCGACCTCGGCGAGGCCGACGAGGCGGCGGGGAAGAAGGTGCTCGTCTGGGATGAGGCCTCCGGCGCCGCGGTGCCCCAGGACACGGTGGCGACGCCGGCTCTGTGGGGCACGTTCACGGTGAACGGCATCGAGGTGACAACCGCTCTCGAGCTGCTGAAGGAGCGCGTGGACGAGTGGACGCCCGAGCGCGCGGCCGAGGTGTGCGGCATGACCGTCGACGATGTCTACGAGGTGGCCCACGACGTGGCGGACGGTCCGTCGTGCATCTACACGTCCTTCGGCTTCGGCCACGCGGGCAACAGCCATCCGATGTATATGTCCACGGCGGCGCTGCTCATGCTGACCGGCAACCTGGGCAAGCCGGGCACGAGCAACGGCGTTTCCAAGTCGGCCGCCAAGTGCATCTCGATGAAGTACTTCGTGGTGCCCGGCAAGAACAACGGCCCCCAGTACTACGTCTCCCAGCTTCCCTCCATCATGGAGACGGGGAAGTACGGAGACAAGGACGCCGTCATCAAGAGCGTCTACGTCTACTCGGGCAACGTCTTCGGCAACACGGCCGGCAAGACGGAGATGCTCGAGGCCATCAAGAAGATAGATTTCATCGTGGTCACCGACATGCGCATGACCGACACGGTGAAGTGGGCCGACATCGTGCTGCCCTGCGCCCACTGGTTCGAGGTCAACGACATCAGCACGCGCGCCATCACCCCCTACGTCATTCTCCAGGAGAAGTGCATGGAGCCGCTGCACGAGGCCAAGAGCGACCTGGACATCTGCAAGCTGCTCGCCGACGGCATGGGCTTCGAGGACCTGTATCCCGACGACGAGATGACCATGCTCGAGAACATTGTGAACTGGTCGAACTTCAAGGGCTGGTCGGCCGATAGCGCCATCACGTGGGATCGCGTGAAGGAGGAGAAGTGCGTGCGCTGTCGTCCCGAGGGCTGGTGCGACGGCGCCGACGGCGTCTTCGGCACCGCCACGAAGAAGGCCCAGTTCTACCTGGAGAAGCCCACGCCGCGCCTTGACTACGGCCAGAAGATCGACGTGGAAAAGGAGCGCCTGCCCTACTTCGAGCCGCCCTTCGAGGCGTGGACCGAGTCCGTCGACCAGTTCGACAAGAATCCGCTAGCGGAGAAGTATCCCATCGTGTTCGTCCAGTTCCACGGCCGGTGGAGCACCCATACCCAGTTCCGCGAGACGCCGTGGATCAAGGAGATCAAGCCCGAGCCCATCATCCACCTGAGCGTCGAGGACGCAGCCGAGCGGGGCATCGCCAATCGCGACGTCGTCCGCGTGTTCAACGACCGCGGGGCCTTCAAGGTGAAGGCGGTGGTCGATCCCAGCATGCCCAAGGGCATGGCGAACCTTCCCCATGGATGCATGGAGGACATGTTCATCGAGGGTCACTACCAGTATGTGACGGCCGGCTCTGAGAACCCGGTCTGCAACAACGAGAACTACAGCGACTGCCTGATCCAGATCGAGAAGGCGTAAGGGGGCCATCATGAGATACGGAATGGTCATCGACCAGAAGCGCTGCATCGGCTGCTGGACGTGCGCGATGTCGTGCAAGTCGGCCAACGGGCTGCCCGATGAGGTGTGGTGGAACCGCGTGCTCTCCGACGGCGGCGAGGAGTTCGAGACGATGCGCGGGGAGTTCCCGCACGCGAAGGTGGACTTCACGCCCGTCTCCTGCCAGCACTGCGAGAACCCCGCTTGCGTGAAGGTGTGCCCCGTGGGCGCTACCTACAAGGATCCGGAGACGGGCATCGTGCGCCAGGACTACGACAAGTGCATCGGCTGCCGCATGTGCATGTCGGCCTGCCCCTATACCGGCGTCCGCTCCTTCAACTGGGAGGAGCCGAAGTACTCCATCGGCTTCGCCACCGGTGACGCCGAGGCTCCGGCGCACCAGAAGCACGTGGTGGAGAAGTGCACGTTCTGCTACCAGCGCACCTCCCAGGGCGAGACGCCGGCCTGCATGGAGCTGTGCCCGGTACGCGCTCGCTTCTGGGGCGACCTAGACGACCCCGACTCTGAGGTGTCGCAGCTCATCGCGAGCCGCAGCTATAAGCAGCTGCTGCCCGACGAGGGCACCAAGCCGTCCGTCTATTATCTCGTCTAGGAAGGATGACGACCATGTCTGATATCAACAACAACGTCGCCGTCGCCGACGACGACTTCAACCCGGCCGCGGCGCCCAAGGCGCGCGAGACCGCGAGCGCGAAGGCCGCCGTGTGGGGCGGCAAGGGCCTGACCGCCGCCATCGCCGTGTCGGGCGCGCTTGCCGTGATCGGCATCGCGCTGTGGGTGGTGCAGCTTTCGGGCGGCATGGTGCAGACCGGCATGCGCAACCTGGACAGCTGGGGCCTCTACATCACCAACTTCATGTTCTTCGTGGGGCTCTCTGCCGGCGGTCTCATCATCTCGTCGGTGCCGAAGGCCTTCGGCATCGCGGGCTTCGGCGGCATCTCCAAGGTGGCCGTGTTGTCGTCCATCGCCGCCACCGTGTGCGCCATCGCGTTCGTCGTGGTGGACCTGGGCCAGCCGCTGCGCCTGTGGGAGCTCTTCGCGTACTCCAACCTGGGCTCGCCGCTCATGTGGGACATCATCGTGCTGGGCACCTACCTCATCCTGTCCTGCGTGTACCTGTGGGCCCAGCTGCGCGCCGAGGCCGGCAAGGTGTCGAGTACGGCGCTGCGCGTGATCTCGGTCGTGGCCCTCGTGTGCGCTGTGCTCGTGCATTCCGTGACCGCCTGGATCTTCGGCCTGCAGCAGGGCCGCGAGATGTGGCACACCGCCCTGCTGGCGCCTTGGTTCGTGTCGTCGGCCCTCGTGTGCGGCACCGCCCTCGTCGCCATCGTCGTGGTGGCGCTGCGCAAGGTCGGCTACCTCGAGCTCGACCAGGCCTACGTGGTGAAGCTGGCCAAGCTCTTGGGCGTGTTCGTCGTGGTTGACCTCTACTTCTTCGGGTGCGACCTGCTCACCGAGGCCTTCCCGGCTGCCGGTGGCCTGGCCGTGGTGGACATGCTCGTCTCCGGCCCGCTCGCACCGTTCTTCTGGGTTGAGATCATCGGCTGCGTCGCGTGCGCCGTGGTGTGCTTCACGCCGTCGCTGCGCCGCCCCGGCCTGATCGTGGCTGCCTCGGCGCTCGCCATCGCCGCCATCTTCTGCAAGCGCGTGCAGCTGCTGGTGGGCGGCTTCCAGCTGCCGACCCTCGATTTGCCCGGCCCCGTGACCTCCCTGACCGTCACCGGTTGGGAGGCCGGCGTGGCCGGCGCCTACGAGGGCCTGGTGTACTGGCCGACCATGATCGAGTGGGGCGTCACCCTGGGCGTCATCGGCCTGGGCGCGTTCATCCTGCTGGCCGGCTTGAAGTTCCTGCCCCTGCGTCCGCAGGACTAGCGGCTCTTCCCGTGATCCCCGCGCGGCCCGGCCTGATGCCGCGCGGGACTCGCCCGGCCCCTCCTGGCCGCGGCCCGGCTTGGTGCCGCGCGGGGATTGCCTGGCCCCTCCTAGCCGCGACCGGCCTGGTGCCGCCGCGGCCTCTGCTTCCCCTCTGGCCGCAGCCCGGCAACCCTCCCGCCGGGCTTGCGGGCACGTTGATAGTCGGGGTCTCCGCCGCCCACCCTTTGCGCCGCCCCGGCCGCGCGCCGCCCCGCGCCCACCCAGCGCGAGGGCGGCGCTTCTTTTTTGCACGCTGGGCGTCGGGGCGGCCCCTCCGCGACTCTGGTCGGTGTCCCGGCGCCCGGCTGGCGCGAGGCTGCCGGCCCCGCGCCGCCCCCATCCGCCCCGCGCCCAGCATCCTCCCGCCCTCCCCCGAGCCCGCCATCGCCCTCCGCCTCGAATGTTTCACGTGAAACATTCGTTCCCTGATGGCGTGGCCGGAGCGCCCGTGCTCGGCCCCGCGCCGTGTCGTGGGGAGGGGCGCCCCCCCCGCCGCGGCGCCGGCTCACGCTGGCACGCCGCCGCTCGGTCGCATCTGTCCCGTCTGCGCTCAGTGCCCCCTCCTTGCGTCCATCCGATCGCCGCCCTCGCGCCAGCCCGCGCCGTGCGCCTCGCCCGTACCGTGAGCCGCGCCCCGCGCCTGACGCGCCCGCTGCGTCTCGACATGCGTACGTCTCCCGCTATCGCCCGCGCCGCGCCCGCAGTCGCGGCGCTGAGGCTCCTCCCTGGCGTCCTCCGACGCCGTTCGCTGGTCCGTGCGGCCCGCGGGCGTTGTCGCGCCTAGGGAGCCGGCGCCGTCAGGTTGTCGTGTCCGAGCTTGTCGTCTCTTCTGGGGGGGCGCCCGTCGGGCCGGCGCGTCTCGGGGCGCCTCCCTTTTCCGAACCCGGCGTGTGTCTGCCCCCTCCGCGCCCGCCCCCGGAACGGGGGGTACGGCTCCTCGTCGGAGAATGGCCAAAAATGACGACCTGACGACAAATTCGCGTGCCGGCGGCTCCTTTTGCGACGCATTTGGTCGCGTTGTCGCTGCCGATCTTTGCGCGACCTGGGATTTTGTCGAATGGTGTCCCCGGCGTTTGCCGCACGGCGTCGTCAGGTCGTCATTTCTGGCCATTTTGGAGAAAGATCTGCACGGCGAGGGGGCCGACGCGCGGCCTTGGGCCTTCTGCCACCCATCGCCTGCATTCCGCCTGCCAACTCTGCCCGCCGCGCCCGCGTCGCCGTCAACTCCGCACGCCGTCGACTCCGTGTGGCGACGTCCCCATTCGCGCCCGGGTGCTCACCGCCGCCGAGGTCGCTCGCCATCCGCCGTCCACCTTTGCCGTGTCGCTCCCAGTCGCCCAGTCCCGGGCGACGCGCTCGTCGTGCGCCCGGCGCCTGCCTCTTGCCAGCAAGGGGCGGCGCCCGCTACCATGGACGCGTAAGTTGTCCTAGGCTAATGCGTAGCGCGCGGGCGCGCGGGCGCAGTGGGGGGGAGGGGGAGGCGTGATCGGAGACCTGGCAGTTTGCTACCTGTTCCTGGCCGGCGCCGGCGCCGGGGCCCTTGCGGCCGCCGTGGTGCTCGAGTTGCTCACGCCTCGCGACGCGCGCTGCGCCCTCATTGACTCCCAGCCCGGCGCGATTCTCGCGTGTCCCGCACGCCCATGTCGCGCCCCCCGCTCGCCCCGCGTTTCGCTCGGCCGCTCGACTGGCCCGCGCGCAGGCGTCTACCCCCTTCGAGCCTCCGTTATCCCGCGCGAGAGGCTCCGCCCCTTTCTCGGGCCGGCCTACGGGGTGGGCCTGGCCGCTGTGCTCCTGGGCATGTTCTGTCTGATGGCCGATCTCGGCCGACCCGATCGTCTGCTCGCGCTCTTCCTGGCCCCCTCGCTCAGCTATATCGCGGTGGGCGCCTACCTGCTGGCGGCTCTCGTGCTATGCGCCGTCCCGCTCGTCGGCCTGTGGATCTTCGGCGCGTCGCGGCTGCCGGCCTGGCTCGTCGCCGTCGCACGCGTCGGGTGCCTGGCGGCTGCCGTGGCGGTCATGGCCTATACGGGGCTCTTTCTGGCCAGTTTGCCGGCCGTCCCCTTCTGGCACTCTCCCTGGCTCCCGGTGCTCTTCGTCGCCTCGTCGGCTTCTGCGGGGCTGGCGCTCGTGGCGGCCGCTGTTGTCCTCGGACCGTCGCCTGAGGCGTTCTCCATCACGCTGCGTCGCATCCTTCGCGTCGACGCGCTCCTCGTCGCGGCGGAGTCGGTGGTTCTTGCCGCGCTGCTAGCCGAGGCCCTCGTGACGGGCGGCGTGGGATGGGAGTCGGCGACAGCCCTGCTGGCCGGCCGCCTCGCCCTTGCGTTCTGGCCGATCGCAGTCCTGCTCGGCCTGGCCGTGCCCCTCCTTGCCGACCTGCTCATCCGCGATGCCGCCCCGCGTCCGGCCCTCGCCGTCTCCGTCTGCATCCTGGCGGGCGGCCTTGCGCTGCGCTGGTGCGTCATCCAGGCGGGAGTCTCGCCGGATATAGCCGCTTCCGTCGCCGTGGCCCTTGGGATGGGCTGAGAGGTGCATAATGGGCAGATGACGAACGCGCATCCGCCGACGCCCGACGCGCGCCGCGCCTCCCGGCCGCCCCGATGAGAGGAAGCCCCGCCCTGTGGTTTTGTTCGAGGTAGACAAGAAAAGTGACCTGCCGCCGTGGCTTCAGCTGCGCAATCGGCTCGCGTACCTCATCGCCACCGGGTATTTCAAGCCGGGCGAGAAGCTTCCCACTGTGCGCGGCCTGGCAGCCGAGATATCCATCAACTTCAACACGGTCAACAAGGCCTACATCAGCTTGATGGACGAGGGCTACATCGAGTCCCGCCCCGGCAAGGGCACCATCGTCCGCGAGATCAGCCCCGAGAAGAGCGAGAAGCTGGAGTCGGTGGACACGCTCATCGAGGACTGCGTGGACGCCTGCCTGGCCATGGGGCTCGACTTCGACGAAGTGAGCAAGCGCATCAAGAAGAAGATCCACGACATGGAGAGGGAGCGCGGAAATGACTAGAGGGGGAAGAGGGGACGACCAGGCGACGACGCGCGGGGCGATGGCTCGCAGATCGCGTGGCGTGGTGGTGGATTCTCCGGTGATCGAGACCGACCGCACCGCTTCGCGCGCTGGTGCGCTCATCTTCTCGACGGCGCTGTTCGCCGTGGTGTTCGGCCTGGTGCAGGCGGCGTGGGTGGCGGCGATGGGCGAGCTGGGCCTCGGCGGCATCGTGGCCGGCGTCGTCCTCGGGTGGCTGGCGGTGTCGGGCATCCACGTCTGCCAGCAGTGGGAGCGCATCGTGGTGCTGCGCCTGGGCCGCCTCAACCGCGTGTCGGGCCCGGGCCTGGTGTTCACCTGGCCCATCGTTGAGCACTGCGCGCTCTACGTGGACATGCGCACGCGCTCCATTCCCTTCGGCGCCAAGGAGACCCTCACGGCCGACCTCATCCCGCTCGACATCGACGCGGTGCTCTACTGGATGGTGTGGGACGCCGAGAAGGCGTGCATGGAGATCAACAACTACAGCCTGGCCGTGCAGCTGGCGGCCCAGACCGCGTTACGCGACGCCATCGGGCGCTCCACCGTGGCCGGCATCACCATCCGTCGCAACCAGCTCGATCAGGAGCTGACCCAGGTGCTCGACGAGAAGGTGTCGGAGTGGGGCATCACCGTGCTGTCGGTGGAGATTCGCGACATCATCGTGCCCGAGGCGCTGCAGGAGGCCATGTCGCTCGAGGCCCAGGCTGAGCAGCGGAAGAAGGCGCGCATCATCCTCATGGAGGCCGAGCAGGCCATCGCCGACATGGCCACCGAGATAGGGGAGGCCTACGACGGCAACGAGAACGCGCTCGACGTGCGCCGCATGCACCTCATGTACGAGAGCGTGCGCGAGACCGGCGGCACCGTGGTGCTGCCGAGCTCCTTCGCCGACGGGTTCGGCGAGGGCGCCGGCGCCAGCGCGCTCGAAGACGTAGCGAAGGCGCTCGGGAAGTAGCGTGCCGGGCGCCGCCGGGCTGCGGGCGACTGGGGCGCCCTGGGCGCCGGGCTACGAGGCGCGCGGGTCAGGATGATGCTGCCCGCAGCGTGCACTCGTCCGTGCGTCGCGCCGGCGTTGTTTTCGCCAAAAACCGAGATCATGCGCCGCCTCCACGTGGCCTTCGCGGAACGCTCTCATGAGAAACGTCATCACGCCGGCGTTTTGCCTGATAAAAGCCGCGATTAACTTCTAGGGACCGCTTCGATCGTGCTCATCGGGGTTCACAACCTCGGTTTTTGGCAGAAACGCCGCCCCAAGCTTGCGTGACGTCCTGTCCGTCCCCGTTATTCTCAGCTGCAAGCGCCGCCTATTCGCTAAAATCGCGCCCTCGGATAGAAGACTATTCTCAAAAAAGAACGGCTCTCTCCAAACTTATCCTAGGATAAACATTGAATATCCTAGGATAAGTTGCTATGGTGACCCTAGCTGAATCGGCCGATTCTCTGAACGTAGGGTAGGGGAGCGCCGCGCGTCGACGGACGTAGCCGCGCAGCCCGACGGTATCAAGAGGAGGAGAGATGTCAGAAGCAAGTAGCGGGGGCCTGACCCGTCGCGCCTTTCTGAAGACGACGGCGGCTGCAACCGCCGTCACCGCCGCAGGTGCGGGCCTTTCAACGGTGGCCGCTCATGCGGCATCGCCCACGAGGGGACTTCCCGATGAGCAGTCCTTCGTGAACACCTGCCGCGGAAACTGTGGCGGCAAATGCGTGCTGGTAGGGAAGGTGCGCGAGGGGAAGCTCGTCCAGACGCGCCCCTACGAGCCGCCTGAGGGCTTCGAGCGCAGTCGTATGGGCTGCGTGAAGGGCGTCACCTACCCGCAGCGCCTCTACGCCCCGAACCGCGTGCTGTACCCGATGATCCAGCGCGGTGAGCGCGGCAGCGACAACTGGGAGCGCGTGAGTTGGGACGAGGCCATCGCCTACGTGAGCGACCACATCAACAAGGCTCAGGCCGAGTACGGGCCCAATGCCTTCGGCCTGTGGCACTCCTATGGCTCTGAAGGCTGGCTGAACGGCGCCTACCACCAGTCCACGGGCGTGGGCTACCACCGCTTCCTCAACACCTTCGGCGGCACCGTCATCATTCCTGGCGGCGATCAGGCCCAGGTGTACATGGGCCTCTTCGTCATGCAGCACGGCACCAACTCCACGGCCGACTACACCAACGCTAAGACGCTCATCGCCTGGGGCGCCAACGTGACCGACACCGTGCGCTGCTGCTGGCCCTACATCTGCGACGCGCGCGACAAGGGCGCTCGCATGATCGCCGTCGATCCGCGCTACACCATCACTGCCGCTGGCAGCGATACGTGGATCCCGGTGCGCAGCGGCACCGACGGCGCCCTCATGCTGGCCATGGCCAACTTCATCATCGACAATGACCTGGTGGACTGGGACTTCCTGGCCAAGAAGTCAGTGGCGCCGCTGCTCATCAAGGATGATGGCTCGTACTTCAAGCTGTCCGACATGGGCATTCCGCCCACCGAGGGTCCCATCAGCCCCTGGACGGGCCAGCCGGTCATCATCAACCCGGAGGTGGTCTTCGACAAGGCCACCGGGCAGCTCGCCTCGCAGTTCACCGCCGAGGATCCGGCTGTGACCGGCGAGTTCGAGTACGAGGGCACGCGTCTGCGCACCGTCTTCGACTACGTGCGCGACATGACGAAACAGTTCACTGTCGAGTTCGCCGCGAAAGAGTGCGATATCTCCGAGGAGCAGGTCATCGACCTGGCCACCACCTATGCCACGAACGGTCCTACCACCGTCGTGATGGCGCAGGGCATCTGTCACCACGTGAACTCGCGCCACAACTACAAGAACCTCGCCTACCTTGCCAGCCTCACCGGCAACATCGATAAGCCGGGCGCGTGCATCTACTTGAACAAGAACCACGTGAACGTGGAGACGACCACGCTCACCACCAAGGAGATGTACCCCGATCCCTCTCTGATGAAGCCCTATGCCACGCTCTGCTCGGAGCGTGTGCCCGAGGTGCTCGAGACGGGCAAGCTCGGCGAGGCCGACCTTCCGCTCAAGGTCGTGATGATCGTGAGTGCCAATCCGTTCGCCAGCGAGTCGGGGCGCCCGCGTTTCCTCGAGACCCTCAAGCACCTTGACTGCCTGGTCACCGTCGACTGCTTCATGTCCGATACGGCGCGCTACTCCGACGTCATTCTTCCCGTGGGACTCTCCTTCGAGCAGGAGGACTTCCTGCAGATCAGCTCGCATGAGGTGGACTTCCTCATGCAGAAGGCCGTCGAGCCGGCGGGCGAGGTCAAGAGCGACTTCGAGATCTACAACCTGCTCGCGCCGAAGATCGGCCTTGACGGCCTCTACGACAAGGATGCCGAGGGCTACCTGCACGCGCTGCTCGATAACGAGGCCAACAAGAAGATCGGCCGCACCTACGACGACTTCAAGCGCGAGGGCGTCATCGCGGACTGGAGCGAGGAGCCGGTCATCGGCACCGAGGCCAACGCCCTCAAGCGGGTGCAGTTCTACCTCCCCGACCTCATCGCCCGCGACGTTGCCTACACCGTGCTGCCCGCCGAGGAGAAGATCCCCTGGTACGAGCATGCGATGGAGGCCTATCAGGACAACCCGCTGCGCGAGAAGTACCCGCTGTTCGGCAACAGCGAGCACAGCAACTACACGGGCCATTCGATGTACAACGACATCCCGTGGATTCACGAGATATGGGGCGATCCCTACGTGATGCTGAACGACGAGACCGCCGCCGAGCGCGGTATCGTGGAAGACGATCTCGTGCGCGTGTTCAACGACCGCGGCGAGGTGGTTCTGCGCGCACGGCTCACGAAGGGCCTGCGCAAGGACTCGATCATCCTGCCCCACGGCCCCCAGCAGGATGCCTACCGTGTGGGGCATCCCCAGGATCTGACGCTCTGCTTCAGCGACTTGACCGGAAACAGCTCGTACAACGACTTCCTCTGCGAAGTCGAGAAGTGGAAAGGGGGTGAGTAGCCATGACGCACTACGTGATGGTCGTTGACACCAAGCGCTGCGTCGGGTGCAACAACTGCTCCATGACCTGCAAGGTTGAGAACAACATCCCCGAGGGGATCTGGTGGAGCCGCTCGCTGACTGATGGCGGAGAGGCGGAGCTCACGCCGCGCGGTGACACGCCGGACACGATGTACATGCGCTTCCTCACGCTTGCCTGCCAGCACTGCGAGAACCCCGCGTGCGTGAAGGTGTGCCCCGTCGGCGCCACCTATCGTGATGAGGAGACGGGCATCGTCCGCCAGGACTACGACAAGTGCATCGGCTGCCGCATGTGCATGTCGGCCTGCCCCTACACCGGAGTGCGGTCGTTCAACTGGGAGGAGCCGAAGTACTTCCTCGACTTCGCGACTGGTGATGAGGACGTGCCCAAGCACCAGAAGCACGTCGTGGAGAAGTGCACCATGTGCTACCACCGCGTGGCTCGCGGCGAGCGCCCTGCCTGCGTTGACATCTGCCGCGGTATCGCGCGTCACTGGGGTGACCTGGATGACCCGAACTCGACGGTCTCCCAGCTGCTCGCCGAGCGCTCCCACACGCAGCTGCTGCCCGAGATGGGCACCAAGCCGTCCGTGTATTTCCTGGTGTAAGGAGGGATGAGGAATGACTGATACCAATAGCGTCGCCGTCGTGGACGACGACTTCGCCGCCGCGCCTAAGGCGCCCGAGGCGGCCGGCGCCCGGGCCGCGGCCTGGGGCGGGAAGGGCCTCAACGCGGGCATCGCGATCGCCGGCGTGCTCACCGTGGCCGGCCTGGCCCTGTGGGCGGTGCAGCTCACCGGCGGCATGGCGCAGACCGCGATGAGGAACCTCGACAGCTGGGGCCTCTACATCACGATGTTCATGTTCTTCGTGGGCCTGTCGGCCGGCGGCCTCATCATCTCGTCGGTGCCCAAGGCCTTCGGGATCAGGGGCTTCGGCGGCATCTCCAAGGTGGCCGTCATGTCGTCGATCGCCGCCACCGTGGCCGCCATCGGCTTCGTGGTGGTCGACCTGGGCCAGCCCCTGCGCGTGTGGGAGCTGTTCGCCTACTCCAACCTGGGGAGCCCCCTCATGTGGGACATCATCGTGCTGGCGACCTACCTGATCCTCTCCTGCGCCTACCTCTGGGCCCAGGTGCGGGCCGAGGCCGGCAGGGTGTCGAGTACGGCGCTGCGCGTGATCTCGGTCGTGGCCCTCGTGTGCGCCGTGCTCGTCCACTCCGTGACCGCCTGGATCTTCGGCCTGCAGCAGGGCCGCGAGATGTGGCACACGGCGCTGCTGGCCCCCTGGTTCGTGAGCTCGGCGCTCGTGTGCGGCACCGGCCTCGTGATCTGCGTGGCCGCCGCCCTGCGCCGCGCGGGCTACCTCGCCCTCGAGCAGGCCTACCTGGTCAAGCTCGCCAAGCTGCTCGGCGCCTTCCTCGTGGTCGACCTCTACTTCTTCGGCTGCGACCTCCTGACCGAGGCCTTCCCCGGGGGCGAGGGCCTGGCCGTGGTGGACATGCTCGTGTCCGGCCCGCTCGCGCCCTTCTTCTGGGGCGAGGTGGTGCTCTGCGTGGCTGCCGCCGTCGTCTGCTTCACGCCCTCCCTGCGCACCACCCCGCTGCTCGTGGCGGCGAGCGCGGCCGCCGTCCTGGCCATCCTCTGCAAGCGCGTGCAGCTGCTCGTGGGCGGCTTCCAGCTGGCCAACGTCGACCTCCCCGGCGCCGTCACCCCGATGACGCTGACCAACTGGGAGGCCGGCCTCCAGGGCGCCTACCAGGGCCTCGTGTACTGGCCGGCCCCCATCGAGTGGGGCGTGGCGCTCGGCGTGGTGGCCCTCGCCGTCCTCGTCTTCCTGCTGGGCCTCAAGTTCCTGCCCCTGCGCCCGCAGGACTAGCAGCTTCCCCGGCGGCGGCGTCCCTCCCTCCACGCCGCCGTCCGTCTTCCCGGCGCCTTGCGCGCCCCTGTCAGGACGGCCCGCCTCTCCGGCGGGCCGTCCTGCGTTCCGGGGCTCTCCCTCCAGCCGGACGCCCGCCGCGTGCGGGCGCCTGCGCGCATCGGGCCGCGGAGCCGGCAGGTTGCCTGCGGCCCCGCGCGTCCCGCTGCGGGGTCGTTGGCTGCGCCCCGCCTTCACCCTCCCGTGTTGCCTGACATCTTGCAACAACGTTCTCATGTCGCCGCCGCTGTCTCGCAGCCTCGCCTTCCGCGCCCTGCGCCCCTGAGCCCTCGCCCTCGTGCTGCGCCCGAAGGGCTAGCGCCCCCAGCTGTGGCGCCGAGGCTCCCTCCCGGCGCACCTGAGGGGCTGGAGCCGGTGGGCTGCCTGCGGTTCTGCGTGTTCCGTCGCGAGGATCGTTGGCTGCGCCCTGCCTTCATCTCTCTGTGTTGTCCGGCGCCTTGCGGCATCGCTCTCATGTTGCGCTCGTCGCCTCGTAACCCTGCTCTCGCATGCTGCTCCCCGGCCCCCCGGACCCCCGGGCCCCCCGGGCCCCCGGGCCCCCGGGCCCCCGGGCCCCCGGGCCCCCGGGCCCCCGGGCCCCCGGGCCCCCGGGCCCCCGGACCCCCGGACCCCCGGACCCCCGGACCCCCGGACCCCCGGACCCCCGGACCCCCGGACCCCCGGACCCCCGGACCCCCGGACCCCCGGACCCCCGGACCCCCGGACCCCCGGACCCCCGGACCCCCGGACCCCCGGACCCCCGGACCCCCGGACCCCCGGACCCCCGGACCCCCGGACCCCCGGACCCCCGGACCCCCGGACCCCCGGACCCCCGGACCCCCGGACCCCCGGACCCCCGGACCCCCGGACCCCCGGACCCCCGGACCCCCGGACCCCCGGACCCCCCTAAATCTCCGCTCTCAATGCAAATTCGAACGGTTTTGCACCCGCCTGCGTCCCGTATCGGCGTCTTAGCGGATCCTGTTCTTTTCGCGACCTGGGGTTTTGCGGCGGCCAGTCGTTTCGAGGCGCGCTATTCTGCTTCTACGCAGTGCAAAACCGTGCGAATTTGCGCCCGGCCCTGCTTTTTTCGCAGCTGTCGCCTCGAAAGGACGCCCGTGAACGCTTCCGTTGCCTCCTGCAGCTCTTCTCCCGCACCTGATCCCGCCGCACTCGCCACACGTCCCACGCTGGCCGCATGGCTGGAAGAGTACGCCGCCATCGAGCGCGAGTGGATGGAGGGCCTGGCTACCTACGGCATCGATTTCGCCCCGCGCGACGAGGACGCGGCCGCCGTGGCCGTCCTCCGCGAGCGCCTGCGCGCCAAGGGAGCCCGCTTCCGCAACGGAGGCGCCAGCGTGTCGGTGGGGCGCATCTCGTCGGCCTGCCTCGCCTGCACGGGCGGTCGCGGCAGCCGGTCGTTCTTTCTGTCGCTTCAGTGCAACCGCTCCTGCTATTTCTGCTTCAACGTCAACCAGGAGGACTACGAGCAGAATCGGCGCCTCAAGCCGGGTTGGCGCGACGAGGTGGATGCGTACCTGGCCGCTCCTGACGCGCCCACCCATGCGGCGCTCACCGGCGGCGAGCCGCTGCTGCACAAGCCCGAGGCTGAGGAGTTCTTCCGCCGCATCCACGACGCGGCTCCCGATGTGCACCTGCGCCTCTACACCGCCGGCGACTTCCTCGACGAGTCGACTGCCCGCGCCTTGCGCGACGCTGGGCTCCAGGAGATGCGCCTGTCGGTGAAGCTCGGCGACGGCCCCGAGTCCGACCGCGCGGCCATCGAGCAGGCTCTCGCCACCCTCGCGCTTGCGCGCGAGGTCATCCCCGACGTCATGGTGGAGGTGCCGGTCATCCCCGGCACCGAGGACGCGTTGCGCGCGCTCCTGCGCGGCATGGACTCCCTAGGGCTCTTCGGCATCAACCTGCTGGAGTTCTGCTACCCCTACGGTGACTGGGAGGAGTACCGGCGTCGTGGCTTCAAGGTGAAGAATCCCGCCTTCGCCGTGCTCTACGACTACGGCTACGCGGGCGGCCTGCCCATCGCGGGCAGCGAGCGCGCGTGCCTGGAACTCGTGGAGTGGGCGCTCGACGAGGGGCTCTCGCTGGGCGTGCACTACTGCTCGCTTGACAACAAGAATCGCGACCAGATCCTCCAGGCCAGTCTCGCTGCCGCGCCGTCGGTGGACGAGGGGCTCTGCCAGCTGGACGACGGCGACTTCTTCTACCGTGCGCTCAAGGTGTTCGATGGCGATGCGTCGGTAGCACGCGAGCGCCTGCGCGAGGCGGGCGTCCCGTTCGCGGAGAACGACGAGGACGGCAGCCTGGCCGTGCACCCGGCCCATCGCGCGCTGCTCGACGGGCTGGCTGTGGCGCGGTCGGTCAACGTCGCCCAGCCTGACGGCCCTGCCGGTACCTGGCGCCTGCGCGAGCTCAAGCTCGAGTACCCGGCCTAGGCCCCGCTGGCCGGCGGGACGCCGGGGCGCGAGGTGCGGGGGCAGGCCGGCAGGACGCCAAGCCCGTGGGCGCGGGGGCGTCGGAAGGCCGGTGGGGCGTCGGGTTCGCGGGCGCGGCGGAAGGCAGATCGGCGGGGCGTCGAGGCGCGAAGCATGAGGCAGGACGAACCTGCGGCCCTGCGGCCGGCGGCGGGGCAGGCGGGCAGAGTGGCCGCCGCGCGATGTCGCTCTCCTGGTGTCCCGCTGCCACTTTTTCGGCCCGGGATGGCACTAATTGGCGTTTTGGTACGGTTCGAGGCTCCGAAATCCGCGGTGGGCGGTCGTGTTGAGAACGTTTTCCCAGGTGGCGTTTAACACAGGTGGCCCATTGGCCTGACTTCGAGGCCCCCAGGGGGGTGCGGACAGTTACTTGGACGCAGCCTAGACCGCCAGGCCCAGCCGCCTCCTGCGGTTGTCTATCGTGTCGTAGACGATCCGGCCGTCCTCCCGGAACGCCTTGAGGCGCTCGGTCGAGTAGGCCCGCATCCACCCGTCCAGCAGCTCCATGAAGGCCTCGGCGCGCCAGCCCGACCAGTCCCGCCCGTGGAAGAACTCGTTCTTCAGGTTGCCGAAGAACCCCTCGCACGCGGCGTTGTCGGGGCTGCGCCCCTTGCGCGACATGGACCTGGCCAGGCCGTGCCGCTCGCATATCGCCTTCCACCCCGGCCAGCGGTAGTGGCAGCCGCGGTCGGTGTGGGCGACGGGCGCCTGGCCCGCGCGCAGCGTGGCGCACGCCGCCTCGAGCGACGACTCGGTGAGGCGCGCGTCGGGCCTCGTGCCGATCGACCACGCGACGGGCTTGCCGTCGAACAGGTCGACGACGGGCGACAAGTAGACCCTGCGGCCGTCGCCGGGCAGCCGGAACTCGGTCACGTCGCTGACCCACGCCTCGTTGGGGCGGGCGGCGGAGAAGTCGTGGGTGCCGTCCTCCCGCAGCAGCAGGTTGGGCGCCGGCGCGTCGACCTCCCCGGCGTAGGAGCTGTAGCGCCCCCTGCGCGCGTAGCACACGCGCAGCCCGAGCGCGCGCATGTGCCGGCGCACCACCCTCTCCGACACCGGGCGGCCCCGCCGGCGGGACACGACCTCCCGCACGAACCGGTAGCCCCGCGACGAGCCGCCGTCCACGCGGAAGGCGCGCTCGACCTCCCCGGCCATCCCGTCCGGCGGCGCGTCCGGCGAGGTCAGGGCGCCGAGCTGGTAGTAGTAGGTGGAGCGGGCCAGGCCGAGGGCCGCGCAGGCGGCCGCGGCGCCGAAGGGGCCCTCGAGCCTCGAGGCGCAGCCGGCGGCCTCAGCGTTGGTGAGGGCCGGCGCCGCGGCTTTTAGGACGGCCAACACCTCCCTGAGCGCCGCGTTGCTGAGCTCGAGCTCGGCGATGATCGCCTTGAGCGCCGCCGGGTCGTCCGGCAGCTCGTCGGGCAGCCGGGGCGGCTGCTCGCAGGGCATGGGCCGGGCCGGGCGGCTCGCCCGGCGGGCCTTCCCCTCGTCCATCTCGGCCTCCTTCCTCTTCCTCCTCGCGGGCGCCGGCAGCAGGGCCGCGGTGCCGCCCCGGGCGAAGCCCGAGACGGTCCTGGCCATGTGGCTCCTCGAGACCCCGGCCCGCCTGGCCTCCGCCGCGGCGCTCTCGCCGCCGGCGACCCGCCTGATCGCCTCCAGCCTCGCCAGCATCGGCAGCGACCGGTACTGGGCCCTGTCGGGGTCGTGCCTCGGGTCGGACCTGACCCACCTGCGCATCGTCGACTCAGAAGGATACCCCAGCTCCGCGACGAAGTCCTCCACCGACATCTCCCCGAGCGTCGCGAACCACAGGTCCAGCGCGTCCCGCCTAGCCTCCCCGCCGTACATGCGGCCTCCTCTCCGGACACCTGGGTGTCCAACTTGGAGTCCGCACCCCCCAGCCGTACCAAAACGCCAATTAGTGCCATCTTGGCGCGTTTTGGTGGCGGTGACCGCCGTCCGCTCGCGATCCCGGCGCCTTGCGAGAGCGCATCTCGCGCGGTCGGCTATCGCGCGTCGTCTCGGCGCCCCGGGGGACGCGCCTGCGCATTCGGGCGCCGCGTGCTCTTCCGGGCGTCCTGCGAGGGGCGTCCGCGCGCTTTGGCTCGCCGTCAGCGCCCGCGTGCGCGGCGGCCGTTCGCGGGCCGCGCGCTCGCCCTCCGCCGGCGGCGCGTCGGGATCAGGCGCATCCTGCCGGCACTGCTGCGGGCACTCCGTCGAGGGCGCACCCCGCCGGCGGCTGTCGCGTGTCCGCTAGCCCGCGATCATGCGGCGCACGATGGCCGCGCAGTGGCGGGCGGCAGCGGCCTCGAAGACGGGGTAGTCCACCGCATCCGAGCCGTCGGCCTTGTCCGAGATGGCGCGCACGATGGCGCAGGGCACGCCGTTTAAGTGGCACACCTGGGCAATGGCGGCGCCCTCCATCTCGCAGCAGCGCGCGCCGAACGCCGCGGCGATGCGCTCCTTCTCGGCGGCGTCGCGCACGAACCGGTCACCTGAGGCCACGCGCCCCTCGTGGGCGGCGACTCCCTCGGCCTGCGCCGCGGCGACGGCGGCGGCGCGCAGGCTCGCGTCGGCGGGGAAGGTGAGCGTGTCCATGCCGGGCGTCTGGCCGAGGGCGTAGCCCAGGTTGGCCACGTCCATCACCCAGTTCACCGTATCGGTGGCCACCACCACGTCGCCGATGTCGATGGCCGCGTCGAGCGACCCGCCCACGCCGGTGTTCACCATGGCCCCTACGCCGAAGCGTCCGATGAGCTCCTGGGCGCACGCCGCCGCGTTCACCATGCCCACGCCGCACTGCACCACCACGCAGGGCACGTCGTCGATGGCGCCCTCGAAGAACTCCATCCCTGCCACAGTCGTGACGCGCAGGCCGGCGCCGGGTGCGCTGCCGCCTGCGGACAGCGGCGCCTGGCCGGCATCGCGCAGGTCGCGGGCGATGGCCGCCTCCAGGGCGTCGCCAGGCGCCGACGCGCCGGCGCCTGCGGCCAGGGCCTCCTTCAGCAGCGCCACCTCTACGTCCATGGCGCCGATGATGCCGTATTTGATCGGGGGATTCGTCATGAGATTGCTCCTTTGCGGGGAAGGCTGGCGGTCAGTCATGCGGCGGGAGGGGAGGGGGGGCGTACCCGGCGCGCTTGGTGAGGCGGGCGGAGGGGGGGGTGATGTCGCGTGCTCCCGCGGGCGGGGCAGCGCGCGACCCTGCGCGCGGGCGGGGGGACACGACCCTGCGGGCGAGCGGGCTTCGCGCAAAAGGCCCGCCGCGCGCTCGCGTCACCGCCCGCGCCCTAGCCCAGCAGCGCGGGGTAGCTCGTGTGCGCCTCGTCCAGGCAGCTCAGGGTGTCGGCCACGTAGCGACGAGCCCACCAGCGGGCTTGGGCCAGGTCGGAGTCGTGGTAGTTGCCGCACTCCTCGGGGCGCGCTCCGGGAATCTCGCCCTCGAAGTCGCGCGCGAACTCGAACAGGCGCGTCACGAGCGGCACCACGTCCGCCGGCTCGCAGGCGCCGAACACCACCAGGTAGAACCCGGTGCGACACCCCATGGGCCCGAAGTAGATCACGCGGTCGGCCCACTCCTCGTCGTTGCGCAGGAAGGTGGCGCCCAGGTGCTCCAGGGCGTGCACGGCGGCCGTGTCCAGCACCGGCTCGCGGTTGGGCGCGGTCATGCGCAGGTCGAAGGTGGTGGTGACGCAGCCGGTGGCCGGGTCGGCGTCGCTGCGCGACACGTAGACGCCCGGCTCCAGCGCGTTGTGGTCGACGCAGAAACTGGCGATTCGCTCCATGAAAGGCTCCTAGTCTCGACGGTGCGCTCGCGCGGAGTGGCGGGCGCGGGGGGGCGGTCGCCCGCTACTCCGGCTTGCGGGCGGTGTGGACGGCGGCGATGCCGCCGGTGTAGTTCTTCCAGGCCACATCGGTGAAGCCGGCATCGCGCAGCATGGCGGCGAAGGCCTCCTGGTCGGGGAAGGCCTTGATCGAGCGCGACAGGTATACGAAGCCCTCGCGGTCGCCGGTCACGAGCCCGCCCCAGAACGGAATGAGGTGGCGCAGGTAGAAGTGGTAGAGCGCTCGCCAGGCGCGGTTCGGCGGCGTGGAGAACTCAAGGCAGGTGAACGTGCCTCCGGGCCGCAGCACGCGGAGCATCTCGGCCAGCGCACGCTCGCGCTCGGGCATGTTGCGGATGCCGTAGGCCATGGTGATCGCGTCATAGCTAGCGTCGGGGTAGGGGATGTTCTGGGCGTCTACCGTCGCGAAGTCCACGGGCACGTCGCCCGCGGCCCCCTCGGCGTAATGGGCCCGTGCCACGTCGAGCATCTCGGGCACGAGGTCGGTGCACTGGATGTGGCGCGGGGCCTTGGCCCGGGCGCAGGCGAAGGTGACGTCGCCCGTGCCGCCGGCGATGTCGATGACGTCGTCAGCGGGCCCGATGGCGGCCTGGCGCATCATGCCGGCCAGCCACAGCCGGTAGGCGCCGAAGCTCGACAGTGCGTTGAAGCGCTCGTACTTGGTGGCGATGGACGAGAAGATGCCCTTCACGCGCTCGCTCGACAGCTCGGCGGGCGCCTCCATGCCGGTGGCGGTGTCGATGCTCAGGGCCTCCTCGCTCACGAGTCCTCCTCCATGTGGTCAGCCGGCTTCGCGGGCGCGTCGGCTCTTCGGCCCGCGTCCGCGAAGCCGGCCCGTGCGCCCGGCGCGTCCTCGTCCACGCGCACGTAGCCCTTGCGCCCGCCCCGCGCGCGCCTGGCGCCGTGGCGCCCGCCGGCGGCATCGCCGCCGTCCGCGCCCTCCACGGCTCCGGCGCCCGCGTCCGGCTTGCGGTCGCGCAGCCGGTCGAGCTTGCGCGCATCCCGCGCCCCGGCGCGCCCGCCGGCGCCCTTGAGCCCGCCGGCGTCCTTCACGCGTCGCCCGCGCCCGACCGCCGTGCCCGCGCTCGCTGCCTCCGCGGCCGCGCGCTCGCGCTCCTCGGCCATCATCTGCTCGAGCAGGGGGTCGCGCTCCACGGTGGCGCGCGCAGCCTCCGGCACGGCCGGCGCCGCGCCGGCTACCGACGACGTGCCGGCGCGCCCGGCCTCGAGCTGGGCGTTGGCCGCGTCGAAGGCCTCGTTCGTGTTGGCGCGCGAGAACCCGGGCGCCACCACGCTGCCGGCGGCGGCCACCTGCTCGCCGTGCTCGTCGGCCAGGGTGCGGCCGTCGCCCATGCCGTCGGTCACCTCGCCCTTGAAGGTGCAGTTGGCGGTGCCGTCGGGGTTCCAGGCGGGCGAGCGCACGCCGTTTTCCTGGTCGGGGTAGTCGAAGCCCGAGCACGCCGGCCGCGTCTTGCCGGCCAGGCGCGCGGCGAAGTTGGCCGGCTCGTTGGTCAGCCACAGCTTCGCCAGGTGCGCCGCATGGGTGGGCTTCACGTCGAAGGCCCAGTTGAGCTCCGACTTCTCCGCCACCGTGCTCTCGGAGAGCCGCTCGAACTCCTCCTTGAGCGCCGCCAGCCGCGCGTCGATGCGCCCCGTGCCCTCGTAGAGCACCTCGTCCAGGCGCCGCATCTGCTCGCGCGCCTCGCGGATGCGGCGGTCGGTGGCCGCCGCCATGGCCGGGTCGAGGATGCCGTGCTCGCCTTTGATGCGGTTGAGGTCGAGGGCCGCGTCGTAGGTGGCCTCCACCATCTCGTCGTTGGACATGGAGGTGCTCTCGTAGTTCATGATGTGCTTCCACGAGGGCAGGATCATGCGCTCGCGGTGTTCCTCGAACGTCCGCGCGCGCAGCTTGTAGCCGTAGGCCTCGGGGTTGTCGAAGGCGATGGACCCCACGTCCAGAAACGGCGCCATGGGGCTCGTGAGCACCACCAGGCGCGGGTCGTAGCCCACGCGCTCGTAGAGGTGGCGCACGTACTCGCCCGTCTCGCGCACGCTCGCGGCGGTCTGCTTGGGGATGCCGGTCATGAAGTACAGGTCGAACCGCTCGCAGTTGGGGTGCGACAGCGCGTCGACGATGGTGTCCTCCAGCTCGCGCATGGTGTAGTGCCCCTTGCCGAAGGCCTTGCGCACGTCGTCGTCGTGACTTTCGGCCGAGATCTCCACCGACCAGCTCTTGAGGTTCTCGTCGAGCATCGAGTAGAAGTCGTCGCCCCCCGGCGGCGGGCCGAAGAACTCGAAGCCGATAGGGTTGTTCACCTTGTCCTTGAGCCCCGTGATGAACTCGCGGGTGTACTCGGGGCCGGCCTGCAGGAAGTCGTTGAGCACGAAGATGGGCCCCCACACGTGCTCCTGCACGTGCTGGATGTCGCGGATGAGCAGCTCAGGCGCGCGCCACGCCACGCGCCGGCGCCCGAAGTGGTTCTTGAAGGCGTAGGCCGACCCGCCGCAGGTGGCGCAGTTGCGCGAGCAGCCGCGGCACGTCAGCGACGCCGTCACCGGATAGGACAGCCACCCCTTCATGGGCAGATAGCTCGTCATGTCGTGGTGGCGCAGGACGCCCTTCATGGGATAGTCGTAGTCGAGCGAGATGGCGTTCATGTCGTCGGGCACCCACGACAGCGGGTTGATGTGCACCGCGCCCGTGGCGTCCTTCCAGGTGAGGTTGGGGATGTCCGACAGGTCGCCGATGGGCGTGTGGGTGCGCGCCGCCCGGCTCACGCGCTCGACGAGCATCCGCATGGGCTCCTCGGTGGAGTCGCCGCGGAACACGTAGTCGATGCAGTCGTAGGCGATGAGGTCCTCGTGGAAGATGGATGACGACAGCCCGCCGAAGGAGATGGGCACGTCGGGATGGAGCCGCTTGAGGATCTTGGCCACCTCGATGGAGCCGTGGCAGTGCGGCATCCAGTGCAGGTCGATGCCGAACAGGCGCGAGTCGAGCCGCGCCAGGTTGCGCTCCACGTCGAAGTTGCGCTTGTGCAGCATCATCGACGCGAGGTTGTAGATGCGGGCGCGCAGCCCGTGGCGCTCGAGGTACTCGCACAGGGTGGTGAGCCCGAGCGGGTACATCTCGAAGATGGGCGTGGAGGGCACCATGTCCGACACCGGTCCGTACATGATGGAGCGCTCGCGGAAGTCGTAGGTGGCGGGCGCGTGTATATAAGTGATATCCATAGTCTGCATAATAGTGCGGAGTATAGCAGGGCGGAGGCCCTGCGAAGCGGGGAAGGCGGCAGGCCGCCCGGCTGACCCCTCGCGCGGCCGCTCGGGCCGTCCGCCGCCATCCGCCGTCCCCCTCATTTCACGCATAAGCTGTGTGTCTGGGGGCCCGCCCCGGCGGCCAGTGCTATCATGCAAGTCTCTATGTAAACCGCGCGCGGGCTTCGCGTCCTGCGCGTTCGAGCCGACGAGAGGGTCATATGCTTATCTGCGCACAGTACATCCTCCCGGTCACCTCCGAGCCCCTGCGCAACGGCGCCATCCTCGTGCGCGACGGTGTCATCCGCGACATCGGCGACGTGGACATGCTGCGCCTGCGCTATCCCGAGGAAGAGGTGCTCGACTACGGCGTGTCCGCCGTCATGCCCGGCCTCATCGACCTGCACACCCGCATGGAGAACTCCGTCATGCGCGGCCTGCTCTCGGACGTTCCCTACGCCACCTGGCTCATGGCCCTGGCCGAGAAGGCGAGCGCCATGGAGATGACCGACTGGTTCGACTCCGCCATCCTCGGCGGCCTGGACGCCCTCTCCAGCGGCATCACCACCGTGGCCGACATCACCGCCACCGGCGCTGCCTGCACCGCCGCCCAGAAGCTGGGCCTGCGTGCGGTCATCTACCGCGAGGTGGGCGCCATGGACAAGAACCGCGTCGACTACGCCGTGCACTCCGCCCAGAAGGACATCCTCCACTGGCGCGAGGAGGTCGACTCCTCTCGCGTCACCATCGGCGTCGCGCCCGCGCCGGTCTTCACCAACCATCCCTCCGTGTTCGCCCGCGTGAGCGACCTGGCCTGCAAGGAGGACCTGCCCGTGGCCATGCGCCTGGCCGGCAGCCGCGAGGAGTTCAACTTCGTCATGTATGGCTCGTCGCCGTTCGCGGTGCACACCATGGACGCCAAGCGCGGCTACGTGGAGATCCCGCCGTGGCTGCCCACCGGCGTCACCCCGGTGCGCTACGCGCTCAACTGGGGCGCCTTCGACGCGCCCAACGTCATGGTCGTCCACGCCGTCCACGTGACGGACGAGGACGTGAAGAAGCTGCGCGAGCACAACGTGTCGGTGTGCGTATGCCCTCGCGCCAACTCCCAGCTGGGTATGGGCGTGGCGCCCCTCGACGAGTTCTTGCGCGCGGGCCTGCGCGTGGGCCTGGGCACGGACTCGCCGGCCGCCACGGACACGACGGACATGCTCACCGAGATGCGCCTGGGCATGCTGCTCCAGCGCTCGGTCAACACCCGCCGCTTCCTCGATACCTCCACCATCCTCGAGCTCGCCACCATCGGCGGCGCCCGCGCCCTCGGGCTGGAGGACAAGATCGGCTCGCTGGAGATCGGCAAGCGCGCCGACATCATCGCCGTCGACCTGTCCAGCTCGCATCAGGCGCCCACGGGCAACCCGGTGTCGGCCGTGGTCAACACCACCACGGCCGCAGACGTGCTGCTCACCATGGTGGACGGCAGGATTCTCTATGAGAAGAACAAGTGGCACGTTGACGTGGAGGTGGCCAAGAACATCGCCCGCGTCATCGAGATTCGCAGCAAGCTGAGGGCCTAGCATGGCGCAGACCAACAAGAAGCAGAACAAGCAGAAGCAGAGCCTCACCCCCGCCCAGCGCGCCGAGCGCGTCCGCGCGGCGCAAGAGCGCGAGCGCCGCGCCAAGGAGAAGGCCGAGGCCGCTGCCAAGACCAAGAAGATCTTCACCATCGTCGTCTGCGTCATACTGGTGCTTGCCCTGGGCATCCCCACCATGGCGCTCACCGTGCTGTCGCTCTAGGGCGCCGCACCGATCCGAGAAAGGACCGCATCCGTGTTTGGTATCGGAGGATTCGAGCTCTTCCTCATCCTGCTGTTCGGGTTCCTCATCTTCGGGCCCGACAAGCTCCCGGCCATGGCCAAGACCCTGGGTAAGGCCATCGCCAAGTTCCGCAACGCCCAGGAGGAGATGACCGGCGTGCTCAAGGGCGAGGTGTTCGACAAGGACGCCGACGAGCCCTTCAAGAACCCGCTGGACGCCCTGGACAACGCCGCCGCCAAGGCGAGCAAGGTCACTGACCAGGCGAAGAAGGCCGCCACGCAGGCGCACGAGAAGGCCGAGAGCTTCTCGGCCCGCAAGGCGCGCTACGACCGCGAGCGCGCTGCCAAGAAGGCTGCCGAGGCCGCTGGCGCCGAGGGCGAGGCGAAGGCCGGCGCGGCTGCTGCCGGCGCCGCCGCGACCGCCGAGGCCGAGGCGCCCGCGGTGACGGGCGCCGCCGTGGCCGCTGCCGCGGCGGCCGCTGGCGCGTCGGGCGTGGCCCCGGCCGCCAGCACCGCCACGATGAGCTTCTCCGAGCGCAAGGCGCGCTACGACCGCGAGCGCGCTGCCCGCCAGGCCGAGCAGGCCAAGCCCGTCGCCGAGGCTGCAGACGAGCCGGCCCCGGCCGCCGGCCCCGCCGCGGATGCGTCCGCCGACCAGAAGGGGGGCGAGTAGCCATGCCCATCGGACCGGCGCGCATGCCGCTCTTCGACCACCTGGGCGAGCTGCGCATGCGCCTCGTGCGCATCGTCGCCTGCCTGGCCGTCGCCGTCATCGTCTTCTACATGGCAACGCCCACCATGGGTCAGTTCCTGCTGCTGCCCATCGCCGAGTACCTGCCGGTCGATCCGGTCACGGGCATGGCGTCGCTGCAGGCCATCGACCCCTTCGAGGCGTTCGCCGTGCGCTTCCAGATATCGCTGTGGGCGGCCATCGTGGCCTGCTCGCCGGTGATCCTCTGGCAGCTGCTCGCCTTCTTCCTGCCGGCGCTCAAGCCCAAGGAGCGCAAGTGGTTCATCCCCACCTTCGTGGCGGCGGCGGCCCTGTTCATCATCGGCACGGTGTTCTGCTACGCCATCATCTTGAACCCGGCGTTCCAGTGGCTCACCGACCAGGCCATGGGCTTGGGCTACGTGGCGCCGCGCATGTCGTCCTACGTCGACATCATCATCAAGTTCGAGATTGGCTTCGGCGTGGCCTTCGAGCTGCCGCTCGTCATCTTCTACCTGGTGATCTTCGATGTCATCCCCTACAAGAAGCTGCGTGGCAGCTGGCGCACCGTGTACGTGGTGCTCATGGTGCTGTGCGCCGTGGTCACCCCCGACGCGTCGCCCGTGACCATGCTGCTCATGTTCGCCGCCATGATCGTCCTCTACGAGGGGAGCCTGCTTCTGGCGCGCGTGGCGCTGGCGCGCCGCATCAAGCGGCAGAACGCCGAGCTGGCAGCCGAGGAGGAGTAGCCTCGGCGCCGCCAGCGCAACGCCAGGGTATTTGACGCTGCGGGACCGACGGGCGTCCGGCCTGGCCCCTTATGCGCCCGCCTTCCGCGCCGCGGCGCGCTCGGCCGCGTGACGGAGCCATTCCGGGCGCCCGTCGGCCTCTTGCTGACCTGCTGCGCTAATCTGTGGGCAAGACCTAAAAGAGGTGAGGTATGCACCATGCATGAGCTAGGAATAATGACCGGCGTGCTCGAGGCGGCCACCGCCTCGGCGCGCGAGGCCGGCGCCACGCGGCTGCTCAAGGTGACGCTGTCGGTGGGGGAGATGACCGAGGCCATCGAGGACGCGCTCGTGTTCTCCTTCGAGGCGCTCGTGGAGGGGGACCCCTTCACCGCCGATGCCGAGCTCGAGGTGCGCATGGTCTCGCCCCGCAGCCGCTGCCTTGAGTGCGGCGCCGAGTTCGAGCACGACCGCTTCCACCTGTTCTGCCCGGAGTGCGACGGCTTCTGCACCGAGCTTCTGGCCGGTCGCGAGCTGCAGATCGACTCCATCGAGGTAGACCTGCCCGACGAGGAGGAGTAGAGCATGAAGATCGACCTGAAGCAGCCCATCCTGGACAAGAACGACTCCCTGGCGGCCGAGCTGCGCCAGCGCTTCGCCGACAATCACGTGTTCGTGCTCGACCTGCTGGCGAGCCCGGGGTCGGGCAAGACGTCCACCATCCTGGCCACCATCGACGCGCTGCGCGACGAGTTCAACATCGCCGTCATCGAGGGCGACATCGCCTCCAACGTGGACGCCGAGAAGATCAAGGCCCAGGGCATCGCCGCCGTGCAGATCAACACGGGCGGCGCGTGCCACCTGGAGAGCGCCATGATCAAGCGCGCCGTGGACGTGCTCGACCTGGAGCGCCTCGACCTCATCATCATCGAGAACGTGGGCAACCTCGTGTGCCCCACCGACTTCGACCTGGGCGAGAACGCCAAGGTCATGATCCTCTCGGTGCCCGAGGGCGACGACAAGCCGCTCAAGTACCCGGGCGTGTTCCAGGTGTCTGACGCCATCATCCTCAACAAGGTGGACACGCTGCCGGTGTTCAACTTCGATCGCGCGGCCTTCGACGACGCGGTCACGCGGCTCAACCCGCAGGCGCCCGTGTTTCCCCTCGCCGCCACCTCGGGCGAGGGCGTGGACGCGTGGACGGAGTGGCTGGCCGAGCGCGTGCGCGCCGTTTAGGCGCTCGCGGCCGGCGCGCGGGCGTGGTGCGCCAGGATCCGCGAGCCGGCGGCCGTCCCCCTGCCTGGTCTCAGGTCGTCGCGGGTGCGGCGGCCTTCTTTTTTTTGCCTGGCGACTGCAAATTCGGACGGTTTTGCACTGGCGTTTGCCCGCGGGGAGTCTCCCTGGGGCCGTTTTGGCTCTGCGGGGAGGCGTTTTCCCTAGTCGGTTTTGGCCTGACGGCAATCAGGGAGTGCAAAACCGTCCGAATTTGCAGCAAGGGGCGCGATTGACGAGGTTTTTGTTCACGTGGCCGCAACCTAGGCGAAACACGACGCGGGCATACTGGGCATGCCGGCTTGGCGAAGGAAGCGAGAAGGGCGGTCTTATGGAAGCAGCTGAGAAGTACGCGGCGTGCGTAGGCGCCACGCGCGCGTTCGTACGGGACGCCGGTTTCGCCGACGTGGTGATCGGGCTGTCCGGCGGGATGGACTCCTCGCTCGTGGCCGTGATGGCCGTCGATGCCCTGGGCGCCGAGCACGTGCATGGCGTGATGATGCCGGGCCCCTACTCCAGCGAGTCTTCGGTGGATGACGCCGAGGCGCTCGCCGCCAACCTGGGCATCGACGTGGTCACCGTGCCCATCTGCGAGCCCTTCGAGGCCTTTGAGTCCGTGCTGGCGCGTGCCTGCGGCGGCGCCCTTGCGGGGCTGGCGGCCGAGAACACCCAGGCCCGCTGCCGCATGACCTGCCTGATGGCGCTCTCCAACGCCTGGGGCTGGCTCGTGCTCAACACGGGCAACAAGAGCGAGTCGTACATGGGCTACTCCACGCTCTACGGCGACATGGCAGGGGCCTTTGCGCCGATCGGCGGCTTGTACAAGACCGACGTCTTCGCCCTCGCGCGCTGGCGAAACCGCCGTGCGGCCGAGGCGGGCCAGGCGCTGCCCATTCCCGTCAACGTGTTCGTGAAGCCGCCGAGTGCCGAGCTGGCGCCCGGCCAGAGCGACGAGGCCAGCCTGGGAATCGGCTACGACGTGCTGGACGCCATTCTCGTGGACGCCTTCGAGCGTGGGCTGGACGCCGCCGCGCTTGTCGCTGCCGGCCACGACCCCGCCCAGGTGGAGCGCGTTTTGACCCGCGCTGCCGCCTGCGCCTACAAGCGCGCGCTGGAGCCGCCTTTCCCCGCGGCGCCGTTCTACGGGTAGCCCCCGCTTCGCGCCGCGCGCGCCGCACCCCCCCCTGCGTCGCGCGGGGCCTCCCTCGGCAACGGCTCCGCCTCATACCCCCGCTGGCGTATGGCGCGCGTCCGTCCGCTCCGCTACCATGGGGTCATGACGAACCTCCTCATACACGACAAGCCCCAGACGCTCACCGACTGGCTCTTCGACCTGGTCATAGCCGCAGGCGCCTTTGGCTTCGGCTGCCTTCAGCTCACGGTGGCGGTCAACCTGCTCATTCCCGACGAGTCCCTGCGCCGCCTCATGGGCATCGACGCCATGGTTCCCACGCCGGCGGCCATCCTCGCGGTGGCGGTGACCACGCTGCCGCTCGTGCTGCGCCGGCGCTGCCCCTGGCCGACGCTGCTCATCGTGCTCACCGCCTGGGCCTTCTTCCAGTCGCAGATGGGCGCGGTGTCCATGTCGCTCATCGGCCCGCTCGTGGCCTCGTTCACCGTGGCCTACAGCTGCTCGCGGGCCGAGGCCGCCGTGGCCGGCATCGCATCGGCAGGCGTGATCGTGGTGGCGGCGAGCACCTCGTCGCTTCACGCGCTCGCCTCGCTCACCCTCGTGCAGAACATCGCCTTCATGGCCGCGGCCACCCTGGCCGGCTACGCCCTCCAGGTGCGCCAGGACTATCTGCGCGCCGCCGAGGAGCGCGCGCTTGCCGCCGAGCGCACGCGCGAGACCGAGGCCGAGCGGCGCGTGGAGGAGGAGCGCGTGCGCATCGCGCGCGAGGTGCACGACATCACGGCGCACTCGCTCTCGGCGGTAAGCATCCAGGCGGCTGCGGCCGAGCGGCTCATCGACCGCGATCCGGCTGCCGCAAAGGAGGCCATCTCTGTCGCACGCGGCACGGCCAAGGAGGCGCTTGAGGAGATTCGCGCCATGATCGGCGTGCTGCGCGCCGGTGACGGCGCGGCCGAGGTGCGGCCCACCGAGGGCACCGACCGCATGGCTGACCTGGTGGCCTACCTGGAGGGCGCCGGCGTCAAGGCGAGCCTCGCGCAGGAGGCCTACGATCGCGCGGCCGTGCCCGCCTTCGTGGACGTGGCGCTGTTTGGCATCGCGCGCGAGGCGGTCACGAACATCGTGCGCCACGCGGGCGCCACCCGCGCGGCCCTCTGCCTGGCCGTCGAGCCGGGCGCGGCTGTCCTGTTCGTGGACGACGACGGCCGTGGGGCGCCGAATCCCGGCGCCGGAGGCGCGGCTGGCGGCGGCCACGGCATCGAGGGCATGCGCGAGCGCGTCCGCCTGCTCGGCGGCTCCTTCGAGGCCGGCCCGCGCGTTGGCGGCGGCTTCCGCGTGCAGGCCCGCATCCCGCTCGACCCGACCCACGAAGGAGGTTCCCATGGAGCCTAGCAACGACATCCGCGTTTTGGTGGTGGATGACCAAGACCTCGTGCGCAGCGGCTTCAAGGCCATCCTCTCATCTTACGATGGGCTGCGCGTGGTGGGGGAGGCCCGCGACGGGGCCGAGGCCGTCCTGCGCGCCCAGGAGCTGCGGCCCGACGTGGTGCTCATGGACATCCGGATGCCGCAGAAAAGCGGCATCGAGGCCACGCGCGACATCACAGGCAACCCGCTGCTCGCCGGCACCCACGTGCTCGTGCTGACCACCTTCGACATCGACGAGTACGTCTTCGACGCGCTGGCGGCCGGCGCGAGCGGCTTTCTGCTCAAGGACGCCGACCCCGACGACATCGCCGCCGCCATTCGCGTGGTGGCCGCCGGCGACGCGCTCATCCAGCCGTCGGTGATGCGCCGCCTCGTGGAGACGTTCGTGGCCGCGCGCCCGCGCGCCGGCTGGGGCACGGGCGCGCGCGGCGATGCCCTGCGCGCGGCGCTTGCCACGCTCACCGACCGCGAGCGTGAGATCCTCATGCTGGCCGCACGGGGCCTCTCCAACGAGGAGATAGCGGCTGACCTGGTCATATCTCCGGCTACCGTCAAGACGCACCTGGCCCGCGTCATGGCCAAGACCGACGCTCACGACCGCGCCCAGCTGGTGGTGTTCGCCTACGAGAGCGGCCTCATCGCGCCGAGCGCCCGCTAGCTGTTGTGTGCCAATAGGTTGTTTACGCCGACGATGCGCGACATGGGCGGCAGGCCCCCGCAGGCGCTGTGCGGCCGGTTCCAATTATAGCGCTCCAGGAAGGCGGGGAGGGCGGCCGCCCTCCCCGCCTCGCTCTCCCACGCCCTGCCGTACTGCCACTCCTGGGCGAGCGTGCGGTTCATGCGCTCGACCTTGCCGTTCTGCCATGGGCTGAAGGGCTTGGTGAAGACGTGGCGGATCCTCCTCTCCTCCAGCAGGGAGTTGAAGTCACGGCTCCTGTATCCCGGGCCGTTGTCGGTCATCACGCGCTCGGCGCGCACCCCCATCCCCTCGAAGAAGCCCAGGCATCGCTCCATGAAGGCCCGGCACGTCCCCTTGCGCTCGTCGGGCAGCAGCTCGGCGTAGGCGACCCGGCTGAAGTCGTCGACGGCCACGTGCAGGCAGGCGCTGCCGGAGCCCCGGGCCGACCCGCACCCGCGGCCCCGGGCCCTGTGCCCGCCGCCGTCGGGGATGCGCGCCACCTTCTTGACGTCGACATGGAGCAGCTCGCCGGGCCCCTCGCGCTCGTAGCGGACGGGCGTGGCGGGCCCCCGTCGGCGGACCTCGCCGGTCACGCGGTCGACGTCTGCGAGCCGGGGCAGGCCGGAGCGCGCGACTATCCGGGCGCAGGTGCGGGCGGGCACGCCGGTCTCGGCGGCCAGCGCGAGCGGGGCGAGGAGCATCGACGACCGCGCCCGGACCACCCGCTCGACGTCCTCCGAGGGGGTTGCCCGCGCCAGGCGCCGCGGCCTGGACGAGCGGTCGGACATCGGCTCCCCGCGGGCGGCGCGGGCCAGCCACTTCGCGGCGGTCTGGCGGCTCACGCCCATCTCGCGGGCGGTCCGGGCCACGCCGAGGCCCGCTTTTACGCGGGAGACGAGGGTCTCCCGCCCCTTCGGGGTGAGCCTTGCGTTAGGATGCTGTGACATGGGAGGGCCCCCTTCGCCGTAAGCCTAGACAACTCACAGCATCGCGGAGTCCTCCCTATTTGTCACTATCGGAATGTAAACAACGTCTTGGCGCTAAACAGCTAGCGACCCGTCGGCGGCGCGGGCGGTTGGCCGGCTCTGCGACCGCGCCGCGGGCCCGGCTTCGCGGCGGGCGGGTCGCCCGGCGCCGCGGGGACCTGCGGGACGTGCTCTCGCCGTGCCTCGCGTCGCGGCGTTTCCGCCCCAGCGTCGGGCGGGCCGTCGCGAAGCCGCGTCTCCCCAAATATGGCGACCTTCTGAAATCTCAGTGCGTCTCGCTGAGATTTCCTTCTGCCGCTTGCATTCTCCTTTGCCACTGCTATGATAGGCCCTTGTTTAGCACTCGTTAAACAAGAGTGCTAGCACTCCTTAAATCGGAGTGGTTAAATGAAGCACTGGACACGCGCTCCGAACAGCATCTCGAAAGGAAGGCAGATCATGAATTTGAAGCCCCTGGGCGATCGCGTCATCATCAAGCAGGACGAGGCCGAGGTCACCACGGCGTCGGGCCTGTACCTGGCCCATGATGCCAAGGAGAAGCCGCAGACCGGCATCGTTCTGGCCGTCGGCGAGGGCAAGCTGGACAAGGACGGCAAGCACCTCCCCATGCCCGTCAAGGAGGGCGACAAGGTCATCTACGGCAAGTACGGCGGAACCGAGATCACGGTTGACGGCGAGGACGTGCTCATCCTCCGCGCCGACGACCTCTACGCCGTCATCGCCTAACCAGCCTGACGGCCTTTCGTGGCGGCCGCCTGCCCCCCCCCAAGCTCTTCGCCGGGTTCGCACGCAGCCGTAAGGTTGCTGAGCTCGCGCTGGCTCGGCCTTTCGGGGCCATGCGACTCACCACGAAAAGCCTGCCTCTCTTTATTGGAACCTATGAAAGGAAAGCTGAACCATGGCTAAGGAAATCAAGTTCGACTCCGACGCGCGCAGCGGCCTGGCCTCCGGCGTCAACAAGCTGGCCGCCGCCGTCAAGGTGACCCTCGGCCCCAAGGGCCGCTACGTGGCCCTCGAGAAGTCCTACGGCGCCCCCCTCATCACCAACGACGGCGTGACCGTCGCCAAGGAGGTCGACCTGGAGGATCCCATCGAGAACATGGGCGCCCAGCTCGTCCGCGAGGTCGCCGTCAAGACCAATGACGTCGCCGGCGACGGCACCACCACCGCCACGCTGCTGGCCGACGTCATCGTCAAGGAGGGCCTGAAGAACGTCACCGCCGGCGCTGACGCCCTCGGCATCCGCCGCGGCATCGAGAAGGCCACCGAGGTGGTCGTGGACGCCATCAAGGACGCCGCCACCCCCGTCTCCACCAAGGAGCAGATCGCCAACGTCGGCACCATCTCCGCCGGCGACGCGCAGATCGGCGAGAAGATCGCCGAGGCCATGGACGCCGTGGGCAAGGACGGCGCCATCTCCGTGGAGGAGTCCCAGACCTTCGGCCTGGAGATGGACATCGTCGAGGGCATGCAGTACGACCGCGGCTACATCTCCCCCTACATGGCCACCGACATGGAGAAGATGGAGGCGGTGCTCAAGGATCCCTTCATCCTGCTCACCGACCAGAAGGTCTCCAACATCCAGGACATGGTTCCGCTGCTGGAGGAGGTCATGAAGTCCGGCCGTCCGCTGTTCCTCGTCGCTGAGGACGTGGAGGGCGAGGCCCTGGCCACCATCCTGCTCAACAAGCTGCGCGGCACCTTCAACTGCGTGGCCGTCAAGGCTCCCGGCTTCGGCGACCGCCGCAAGCGCATCCTCGAGGACATGGCCGCCGTCACCGGCGCCCAGGTGGTGGACAAGGACTTCGGCATGACCATGGCCGACGCCACCATCGACATGCTCGGCACCGCCAAGACCGTCAAGGTGACCAAGGACACCATGCTCATCGTGGACGGCGCGGGCGACAAAAAGGCCATCGACGACCGCATCGCTCAGATCAAGGCCGAGCTGGAGCGCGTCGACTCCGACTTCGACCGCGAGAAGCTCCAGGAGCGCCTGGCCAAGCTCTCCGGCGGCGTGGCCGTGCTCAAGGTGGGCGCTGCCACCGAGTCCGAGCTCAAGGAGAAGAAGTCCCGCATCGAGGACGCCCTGCAGGCCACCCGCGCGGCCGTCGAGGAGGGCATCGTCGCCGGCGGCGGCGTGGCGCTCATCAACGCCATCCCCGCGCTGGAGGCGGTCGAGGGCGATGCTGAGGAGATGGTGGGCGTCGACATCATCCGCCGCGCCCTGGAGGCTCCGCTGCGCTGCATCGCCGAGAACGCCGGCTTCGAGGGCTCTGTCGAGGTCGCCGAGGTCAAGAAGGCGGCTGCCGGCTGGGGTCGCAACTACAAGACCGGCGAGCAGGGCGACATGATCGCCATGGGCGTCAACGACCCGGTGAAGGTCACCCGCACCGCGCTGCAGTCCGCGGCGTCCGTGGCCGGCCTCATCCTCATCACCGAGGCCACCATCAACGAGATCCCGGCCGAGGGCCCGGACCTGTCCGCCCTGGCCGGCGCCATGGGCGGTGGCGGCGGCATGTACTAGGCCGCGCGCCCGCACAACCCGCGTACGGTGCTCGGCCGTCGGTCGACGCCACACGCACCCCGCGCAAAGCGCCACCCGGCGCCGCGCGTGCAGCTAACTCGGAAGGAGGCGACCCCGTAGGGTCGCCTCCTTTGCGTTGGGGGGGTAGGGTGCTGAGGACAGGTGTCGCCTGCGACGGGCCGTTTGCTTTAGCGCACGAATGTTTCACGTGAAACACTCATGGTGGGGAAAGACGGGAGCTCGAGACGGGAGGCTCGCCTAGGCGGGTTCGCCGTGGGGCTCTTCGCCGTGGGGCTCTTCGCCGTGGGCGCTGCTTCTGGGCAGCGCTTCTGAGGCGGGCGCCTCTGGGCAGGTGCCCGCCTCAGAAGAGGGAGATGAAGAACGGCAGCCCGAACGCGGCGCCGATGGTGGCCACGATGACGACGGCGCCTATGCCCACGACCAGCTCCGGGACGATGCTCTTGCGTCGCTGGTCCTCCATCTCCACGGCGAAGTTCGCCTGCATCTGCCCGAAGTCCTCGGCCGTGATGGCGCCGGCGTCCAGCAGCTGCTTGCAGGCCAGCAGTCCCTCGGCCAGATTGCGGCTGCGCTGGATGCGCCGGTCGGGAAGCGCCGCCACGATGGCGAGGCCAAAGGCGCCCAGGAACAGCCCGACGAAGAAGAAGGTCGCATAGCCCTCGCCCTTGCGATCCGCGACATGCGCCGAGGCGAAGGCGAAGACGAAGAGCGAGAACAGGAGAATCAGGCAGACGATCACCACCAGGGTCGAAAGAACCGGATTGGGCTTGTCAGCATCGGAGTCGAGCAGTATAGGGGCATTCCTTTCTAGAGCAGTGCCTTGCCGATGACGGAGCTCGCGGGGATGGCGCCGAAGTAGCGGGAGTCCTGCGAGTTGGTGCGGTTGTCTCCCATCACCCACAGCTGCCCGGCGGGGACCTCGTACGGGTAGGTGATGGACGTGCCGTAGGCGGGGGTGAGCGGATAGGTGGGCTTACCGGCGGTGTACGGCTCGTCGAGGGGCGCGCCATCCACGTATACCTGGCCGTCTACCAGGTCGACGACCTGCCCTTCGGTGGCGACGACGCGCTTGAAGAGGGTGCGATCGGGGATCTCGGGATCTTGGAAGGCGATGACGTCGCCCGGCAGCGGCGTGCCGAACCGATAGCTGACGTTCTCGACGGCCACCCCATCGCCGGCCATGATGGTGTCCTCCATCGACCCGCTGCGCACTTCGCAGACGCGGGTGAACATGAAGAGGCAGACCAAGACGGCGATGGCGATGAACAGGACGATGCCGATCACGACGGCGACGACGCAGCCGGTTCGGTGCTTCTTGGGCGCGGCGGGGATCGTCGTGCCCGCCGCGGCGGCCGGCTGGGACGGAGCGCCTGCGTCGGGGACGGCGGTCGGCTGGGCTCCCGCGCCGGGGACGCCCGGAGAGGCGCCCGAGGCTGCGGCAACGCCGAGCAGCGCCGCCTTCTTGGCGTCGAACTCGGCGGGAGTGATGGCCCCCTGGTCGAGGAGCATCTTGTATTTCAGGATGCTGTCGGCCGTCGAGACCGCCTCGTGAGAGGGATCCGGGGCCGGATTCCGGTCGTTGAGGCACAGCGCGATGATCAGGCCGATGAGCCAGGTGAAGAATCCCAGGGCGAAGAACCCGCCGTAGCTGTAGCCCTTCTTCCGGGCGATGTTGGCGCTGCAGACGCCAAAGGCGACGGAGGCGGCGATGGGGATGACGATGCCGATGATGAAGTAGGCGATGAGGGCGATGGTCGTGCCGGCGTCCATGGAGGCTCCTTTCCGCAGGGTGGCTTTTTCTGCGGGGAGGCCGGACGCTCGATGTGGAAGGCATCCACCACAGTTACCACACCGCAAGGCTCCACGAACGTGAATGACCTTGAAAGGCGGATGCCCTCCATTTCGGTCATTCATCGGGGTATTCGGTTGTGGAGCAGTCCCCGGAGGCCGGGGCATGCGGTGTGGTACCCCGCATTCTAGCGGAAGCGCCGCTCGGCGAGAACCCCGCCTTCCTGCTTGCGGGTTGCGAATCGCGCGCACGAATGTTTCACGTGAAACATTTGCGCGAAGCAGATGGAGCGAGGAGATGATGTACGTGATCAACGGAAGGCTGCGAAGGAGATAGTGCGTGGGGCGGGGGGCGGCTGGCGGCGAGGGGGCGCTGCGTGCTGCAGCGGCGTCTCGATGTCAGGGCGCGTCGCGGCAAAGGCTCCAGCATGGTCGGCGGCGTTGCGCCACGGAGCGCGGCAGGGCGGCGTCGTTGGGCTATCATGGTCGGCAAGTCCTTGCGCGGTGCTCGGCCGGCCGTGCGAGGCGGCTGAGCGATAAGTGCGAGGAGGATCCATGGGGGCGGTGCTGTGCGTGGGAGTCGGCGGGTTTGCGGGGGCCGTGCTGCGCTACGGAATGGGGCTCGTGCCCTTCGAGGGGGCCTTCCCGTGGGCGACGTTTGCGGTGAACCTGCTGGGTGCCGTGGCTATCGGCGCGCTGGCCGAGGCCGCCGGACGCACGGAGGGGCTCTCGCCCGAGGCGCTGCTGTTCCTCAAGACGGGCTTGTGCGGTGGCTTCACCACGTTCTCGACGTTCTCTCTCGAGACCGTCGAGCTTCTGGAGGGCGGCCAGCTGGCCCTCGGTGCCACCTACGCGGGCGCAAGTCTGGTGTGCTGCCTTGTCGGCGTTCTGCTGGGAAAGGTCCTCGCCCGCACGGTTCTCGGCGTCCTCGGCCTGGCGGAATGATGCGCGAGATCCGGCGCGTTCGATTGCGGCGAGCTGGATGGCGCGCGGGTTCTCAAGCGAGCCTCCGCCCTCGTCGACCCTGCTACGGCGCAAGGCCCCGCCCGGCCGCGAACGGTTGACGGAGTGGGTGCGGGCCGGCTGGGCACGCCGCCGCCTGCAACGCGCAAAAGCACGTACGAATGTTTCACGTGAAACACGGTCGTGCGCGAAGACGAAACTGGCATCTGTCCTCGTGCTGCGTTCCGGGCTTCCTGGCATAAAAGAGAAGGGAGCAGCTGCAGGCGGCTGCTCCCTTTTTTCGCGCCTTCTGCTGGGATGCGGGGCGGGGGACCCGGCTCCCTGGCGCTGTCGAATGATCGAAAGAAAGGCGATCTCCCGAAGGCGGGCCCCCTGCGTCGGCCTCGACGGCGCAGACGACTTCCGGGCTGCCCTTGCGGGCGGTGGCTCGACGAGCGGGTGCCCGGTCGGCCGGCTGGCGAGGGCCCGAGTTCTGCCGGCGGGGCGCTCCTGCGGCTGCTCGGGAGATCGCGGTGGTGAGGGTCTTCTCGAAGGGCGCTCCTTAGGCGTCGAGCAGGCCGATGCGCGGCACGGGCCAGTAGGTGAACACGGCCTTTCCCGTCACCGACTCGACGGGGACGCTGCCGAAGTAGCGCGAGTCCTGCGAGTTGGTGCGGTTGTCTCCCATGACCCAGAGCTCGCCGTGGGGGATGACGTAGGGATAGCTCAGTTCCACGTTCCACGCGGGGTCGAGCGGGTAGGTCGGCTTTCCGCCCGTGTAGGGCTCGTCGATCGGCTGGCCGTCTATCAGCACGCGGCCGTCCGCCAGGTCGACGGTCTGGCCGCCGGTGGCTATGACGCGCTTGATGAGGATGCGGTCGGGTGCCGCAGGATCGTGGAAGGTGATGATGTCGCCCGGCTCGGGTTCGTGCAGGTAGTAGCTGATGCGCTCGGAGTAGACGCGGTCGCCGACGAGGATGGTGCCTTCCATGGAGCCGGAGGGGATGGCGTAGGCCTGCAGGGCCAGCGGCAGGATGCCCCAGTTGGCCACCGCGAACAGCAGGAGGAAGCCAATGAGGCGCCACAGGGCCCGCTTGATGGCGGGCGCGTTGCTGCGCGCGTGGTCTCCTGCGTACATGGTGCTCCTCGGGGTCGTGCTCGGGTAGTGCTCGGGTAGTGCTCGGGTCGTGCTCGGGCCGCTCGTGGATGGCGAGTGGCGCGCCGGCCTTGGCGTCGGCCGCCCGCGCGTATGCGGACAGCCGCCCGCGAGCGGCGCTCGCAGGTCAGGCGAAGCGGAGGGTCTTGCCCTCGGCCACGCATTCCTGCAGGTAGAGGTTTATCAGGTTCTGGTAGGGAATGCCCGTGCGATCCGCCTCGGCCTTGAAGTAGTCGATGACGTCCAAGTCAAGGCGCATCGTCACGGGCTTGCGCTCCTTCTTGGCGCCGTCAGACGCGCCCGCGCCGCGGCCAGCGGCCGCGCCTCGGACGAGCCCAGACCTCGCCGCAGCGTTGTTTCCCTTTGACTTCATAGACGCCCTCGTAGGTTTGTGGTGTGGTTTCGTCGTCTCAAAAGCGTATTGCTATTGTACATATATGAGCAATACATTCAATACGGCAGGAGAAAATTTCTCAGCCGGCTGCTCAGGTTTCTCCCGAGCGGCGGGGCGTTGCGATGGGCGCGGTGGAGCCGCACGCGCTCTGTAACGGCTGGGCGGCGTTTTGCCCCGCGGGCCGCACGACGGGGGAGCGCTCCGCAGCCTTGGGCTACAATCGCCGTCATGGAAAACATCGCGCACATAGCCGAGCACGTCCTGGAGCACTCGGTCTCGGACACGCTCTACCTCATCCCGTTCCTCTTCGTCACCTACCTGCTGATGGAGTGGCTCGAGCACAAGACGGCCGGCCGCACCCAGGAGGCCATCCGCCACGCTGGCGCTGCCGGGCCCGTGGTCGGCGCGCTTCTGGGCGTAGTGCCTCAGTGCGGGTTCTCGGCCATGGCGGCCACCCTGTGGGCCGGCCGCGTCATCACCCTGGGGACGCTCTTCGCCGTGTTCCTCTCCACCTCCGATGAGATGCTGCCCATCTTCCTCGCCGAGCAGGTGCCGGCCACCACCATCCTGTCCGTCATGGGCGCGAAGGTGGTCGTCGGCATGGTGATGGGCTTCATCGTGGACGCAGCGATGCGCCTGGCGCGGCGCGACCGCCAGGATCTGCGCATCCACGAGCTGTGTGAGCGCGACAACTGCGGCTGCCACGAGGACTGCGCCGCCTGCGAGGAGAACCCGGCCCTGGTCTACGGCCACCACGACGACGCGCTGGCCGCGGCCTGCGCCCGGGCGGCGTCGGACGCGGAGGCGCGTGCCGACCATGCCGCGCTCAAGGCCGCGACCGAGTCCGAGGGCCTGCTGGGCGACCTGGCCGCCGACTCTTCCGCCCACGGTCACGGCTGCTGCGCCCACGACCACAGCCACGATCACGACCACGGCTGGAAGGGCATCGTAAAGAGTGCGCTCGTCCACACCGTGCAGGTGACGGTGTTCATCTTCGTCATCACGCTTGCGCTCAACGCGGTGCTCGAGGTGGTGGGGGAGGACGTGCTCGCCGACTTCCTGGGCGCCAATCCCACGGTGTCGGTGCTGGCCAGCGCGCTCGTGGGCCTCATCCCCAACTGTGCCGCCAGCGTGGTCATCGCCGAGCTGTACCTGGAGGGCGTGCTGGGGTCGGGCGCCATGCTGGCCGGCCTGCTGGTATCCGCCGGCGTGGGGCTGCTCGTGCTGGTGCGCGCCAACCGCCACTGGCGCCAGAACCTCGCCATCGTCGCCGGCCTCTACGTCACGGGCGTGATCTGGGGCCTCATCGCCACCGGCCTGGGCGTGACGTTCTAGCCATCTGGGAATCGGCGGCCTGGACGCAGGAGGGCGCCCTGCGGGCAGTCGCCCGGCGCGGGCTGCCTTCGCGGTTTTGCGCGGAGCCTCGTCTCGTCTGGACGCTCCCCGCCCTGCGGCGGCCGGCGCTGATCACGGCTGCGTTGTCCCATTGTCCTGCGCGCCAAATGGCGTCGCCGTGCGTTTGTCCACCGCTCCATTGGCCGCCTGCGCCACAGCGGGTATAGTGTCCCCAGACGAAAGACGCCCCGGGCCGCCTGCGGCTGCCGGGGCTGCGAGAAAGGAACTCCCCATGGCCACGCTGAACGCCGGAATGACCCGTGACGACGCCTTCGCCCTGCTCCAGGAGCACAACCAGGACGCCTTCCATATCGAGCACGGAGAGACGGTCGAGCAGACCATGCGCTACTTCGCCCGCGAGTGCGATCCCGAGAACGAGGAGTTCTGGGGTATCGTGGGCCTGCTTCACGACCTGGACTGGGAGGAGCACGACGACGAGCCCGAGAAGCACACCATCTACGCGGCGCCGCTCATCGAGGCGGCCGGCGGCACCCCCGAGCTCATCCGCGCCATCCAGTCGCACACCTCCGACTTCAACCCCGACCTGCCCAAGCCGGAGCTGCAGATGGAGAAGATCCTGTTCGCCACCGAGGAGCTGACCGGGCTCATCGGCGCGGCGGTGGTCATGCGCCCGTCGAAGAGCGTCATGGACTTCGAGGTGAAGTCGCTCAAGAAGAAGTTCAAGGACAAGCGCTTCGCCGCCGGCGTCGACCGCGAGGTCATCCGCAGTGGCGCTGCGATGCTCGGCTGGGAGCTCGACGAGCTGTTCGCCCGCACCATCGAGGCCATGCAGTCCTTCGCACCCGACCGCGACACCTTCGTCCCGGCTGAGTAGGGCTCACCGCCACATTTTTCCTATTTCGTGGCACAGATCGTCAGTTTGGTACGGCGCCTCGGGTTATCGGGGCGCCTTTTTTGCGCTTTTTCGCCTCCGGGGGCTCCGAAAACGCCGATTTCGACCCTCGTAGCCGTTACGGACCGTACCGAACTCGGGTTTAGTGCCACATTTCGCGGTTAGAGTGGCAGTAAGGTGCGATTTGGCATGCCTGACGTGGCGCGGATGCGCAGAATCGCGTGGTGCGGCGGGAAGGCGCGAAGGCCTGGAGCTGCGATGGCCGCTGGGGGGGGGGGCGCTTTACCCCGCCAACTCGCAGATAACCGCCATTTCGCGGCGAAAAAGTGGCAGCGGCGGCTCCGGCCGGGACGATTCCGGCAGCGGTGGCTCCGGCTGGGACGGTTTCGACGGGCGCCGCCGAAACCGTCCCAGCCGCCTTCCCCAAGGCTCTGACGTCATCGCGTCGACAGCCCGGGCCGGGTGCTGCCCCCCCCCGCTGCGCCACGCGCCCGCCGCGCAACGCGCTTTCGCCCTCCCCGCCGCGCCCTCGCGCGCTACTGCCGGGCGCCGTCCTTGGCGATGAGCACCGTCACGGGTGACTCCTTCGTCACCGCGTAGCTCACCGAGCCGAGGTAGCCCTTGACGCCGCCCTGGCCGCGGCTGCCCATGACGATGAGGTCGCAGCCCTCCTCGATGGCGCAGCTGACGATGAGGTCGGCCGGGGAGGTGCCGCGTAGCAGGCGCACCTCGGCTGGGTTGGGCAGCATCTCGGCCACCGCCTCCAGCTCGGCGCGCACCGATGCGGCGTCGTCCATGATGACGGCGTCGATGCCCGCGGCGGCTGCGCCGGAGGAGAACAGGCGCACGACGTGGGCGAGCACCAGCTCGACGGTCGGGTCGGCGCCAGCCACCTGCGCTGCCAGCTCGAGCGCGCGGCGAGACGGGGCCGAGCCGTCGTAGGCCACCAGGATCTTGCGCGTCCACATGGGCAGGTCCTCTCTCTTGGGTGTCGATGGGCCTATTGTAGTACGCCGGCGCCCGTTCGGCGCGTGGATCTGCCGCGTGCCGCGAAGGCGTTGCCAGGGGAGCGCGGACGCCTAGGTTGCCGTTGACCCGCCCCGGCTTCACGGCTAGAATGAACCCTCGTGTAAAGGAGCCGGGCCGTTAGCTCAGCTGGCAGAGCAGGGGACTTTTAATCCCAAGGTCGCGGGTTCGATTCCCTCACGGCCCACCATCCCTTTGCACGCACCGTTGTCGCTGGGGTATCGTCCAACGGCAGGACTCTGGTTTTTGGTACCAGCTACCTAGGTTCGAATCCTAGTACCCCAGCCAATGCGCCTCGCCGCCCTGCGGCGTCGGGCCGTGCGGCGCACGCGGGGCGTTTGCCCCCGATCGCCCGTTGCGCTACAATGCGTCTACCACAGCCGACAAGGCGGCTGCGCCTCCCGTGGGGAAGGCGCGAGTACCTGGCGGTTGCGCCTCTCGCGCGACAACCGCGCGGCTTCGAGCCGCAGGCCTGACAAGCAGGTCGAAGCGAACCAGCACCGCCGGTTGTTGGTTTTGCGCGCTTATTTCGTTTTCTCCTTGCAACCTTGCAAAACAGTGGTAATATCTCACGTTGCTGTTTTAAGACCATTTGCTTGGAGGAGCACCTTTGGCTAAAGAAGACGTAATCGAGCTCGAGGGCACCGTGCTCGAGGCTCTGCCCAACGCGATGTTCCGCGTGGAACTCGAGAACGGGCACAAGATCCTGGCCCACATTTCCGGCAAGATGCGCATGCACTACATCAAGATCCTGCCGGGCGACAAGGTGACGGTCGAGCTTTCCGTCTACGACCTGAACCGCGGCCGCATCACCTACCGCTTCAAGTAGGGCGCGACCAGGGGCCGGCGGCCGTCGTGCCGTGGCGCTCCGCTTCCTCGGACGCTTCCGCCGCCTCTGCGGCCGAAGGCGTCCTCTTCTGCGCTCTGCGCATGTCCCGGGCCGCCGGGACGCGGCGCGCGGGTGTACCTGTTGGAAAGCAATCGTCTGCGGCTGGACGTGAACGATAGATGGAATCCGCATAACCGAAAGGAAAGTGATATGAAGGTACGTCCTTCGGTCAAGAAAATGTGCGACAAGTGCAAGATCATCCGACGCCATGGCAAGGTGCTCGTCATCTGCGAGAACCCGCGCCATAAGCAGCGTCAGGGCTAGGAAGAAAGGAACGGACAAGAACATGGCACGTCTCATCGGTGTCGATCTTCCTCGCAACAAGCGCATTGAGATCGCCTTGACCTACATCTACGGCATTGGCCTGACCACCTCTAAGAAGATCCTTGCCGAAACCGGCATCGATCCCGACACCCGCACCGACGACCTCACCGAGGAGGAGCTCGTCAAGCTGCGTGACTACATCCAGGCAAACCTCACGGTTGAGGGCGACCTGCGTCGTGACGTCACCCAGAACGTCAAGCGCCTCATGGAGATCGGCTGCTACCGCGGCCTGCGCCATCGCAAGGGCCTGCCCACGCGCGGCCAGCGCACCCACACGAATGCCCGTACCCGCAAGGGTCCGCGCAAGCAAATCGGCGGCAAGAAGAAGTAGTGAGGTAGCGAACAGTGGCTAAGAAAAACGTACGTACGCGCATCAAGCGTTCCGAGCGTAAGAACATCGCCGTGGGCGCCGCCCACATCAAGTCTACGTTCAACAACACGATCGTGAGCATCACCGATCCCCAGGGCAATGTGATCTCCTGGCAGTCTGCGGGCACCGTGGGCTTCAAGGGCTCGCGCAAGTCCACGCCGTTCGCCGCGCAGATGGCCGCCGAGGCCGCTGCCAAGACGGCGATGGAGCACGGCCTGCGCAAGGTCTCCGTGTTCGTGAAGGGCCCCGGCTCCGGCCGCGAGACGGCCATCCGCTCGCTGCAGGCCGCCGGCCTCGAGATCGCCAGCATTCAGGATTGCACCCCCATCCCGCACAACGGCTGCCGCCCCAAGAAGCGCCGCCGCGTGTAACTGAAAGGATCGATAGATATGGCTCGTTATACTGGAGCGGACTGCCGGCTGTGCCGCCGCGAGGGGGCGAAGCTCTTCCTCAAGGGCGACCGCTGCTACACCGAGAAGTGCGCCATGGAGCGCCGCGCCTACGCCCCCGGCGAGGCTGGCAAGAAGCGCGTGAAGGAAAGCGAATACCGCACCCAGCTGCGTGAGAAGCAGAAGACCAAGCGCATCTACGGCGTGCTGGAGAAGCAGTTCCACCACTACTACGACATGGCTAACCGCCAGCAGGGCGTCACCGGCGAGAACCTGCTGCGCATCCTGGAGAGCCGCCTGGACAACGTCGTCTACCGCCTGGGCTTCGCCAAGTCCCGCGCGGAGGCCCGCCAGCAGGTCCGCCATGGTCACATCCAGGTCAACGGCCGCCGCGTGGACATCCCGTCCTTCCGCGTGCGCCCCGGCGACCTCGTCGCCGTGGCCCCCAAGGCCCGCGACATGCTCGTCATCAAGAGCGCTCTCATCTCCAACGAGCGCGTGCAGGTTCCGGCCTGGCTCGAGGTTGACATCGAGAAGCTTCAGGGCAGCGTGCTTGCCCTTCCGCAGCGCGATCAAATCGATTCCGACATTCGCGAACAGCTCATCGTCGAACTTTACTCGAAATAATCGCGGCATAGTAAGGAGGCTGTCACAACATGACGGAGTTCATGAGGCCGACTGTTACAACGGAAGAAGTCAACGACACGGTCGCTCGCTACATCGTCGAGCCGCTCGAGCGAGGCTACGGCAACACGCTGGGCAACTCCATGCGCCGCGTGCTGCTGTCCTCCCTGGACGGCGCGAAGGCTACCGCGATTCAGATCGAGGGCGTGCAGCATGAGTTCACGACCGCCGAGGGTGTCATCGAGGACATCACCGACATCGTGCTGAACGTCAAGGGTCTGGTGTTCTCGGCCCTGAGCGAGGACGTCGAGGAGGCCACCGCCCATGTGTCGGCGGAGGGCCCCTGCACCGTCACGGGCGCCGACCTCGAGGTTCCCACTGAGTTTACGCTGGTCAACCCCGAGCACGTCATCGCTACGGTGGCGGACGGCGGCCAGCTGGACATGACCATTCGCATCGGCATCGGCCGCGGCTACGTGTCGGCCGAGCGCAACAAGCGCACCGAGGACCCCATCGGCATCATCCACGTCGACTCGCTGTTCTCGCCCGTGCGCCGCTGCACGATGAACGTGACCGACACCCGCGTCGGCCAGCGTACCGACTATGACAAGCTGGTGCTTGAGGTGGAGACCGACGGCAGCATCAAGCCCACCGAGGCCGTGTGCCGCGCCGCCAACATCATCAACCAGTACATGGGCGCCTTCCTGAGCCTGTCCGAGACCGGCGAGGAGGAAGAGGGCGAGGTTCCCTCCATCTTCGCTCCGGAGGGCCAGGAGTCCAACGCCGAGCTCGACAAGCAGATCGAGGATCTGGACCTGTCCGTCCGCTCCTACAACTGCCTGAAGCGCGCCGGCATCCACTCGGTGCGCCAGCTGGTCGAGTTCTCCGAGAACGACCTGCTGAACATCAGAAACTTTGGCGCGAAGTCCATCGAGGAAGTGAAGGACAAGCTCATTTCCATGGACCTCAACTTGAAGCTTTAGGAGACTTGAGATCATGAGACACTACAAGAAGGGGCGCAAGCTGGGCACCGACTGGAGCCACACCAAGGCCATGAAGCGCAGCCTGGTTTCCGCCCTGTTCCTCAACGACCGCATCAAGACGGTCGAGGCCCGCGCCAAGGAGATTCGTCCTGACGTGGACAAGGTCATCACCTGGGCCAAGCGCGGCGACCTGCACTCCCGCCGTCTGGCCATCGCCTACCTCAACGACAAGGAGCTCGTCCGCGAGATCTTCGAGAAGGTTGAGCAGGGCATGTTCAAGGATCGTCCCGGCGGCTACACCCGCATCATGAAGCTGGGCAACCGCAAGGGCGACAACGCCCCCATGGTGATCATGGAGCTCGTCACCGAGCCCGTGGCCGCTAAGAAGGCCGATGAGAAGCCGGCGAAGAAGGCCGCCAAGAAGGCCGCGCCGAAGAAGGTCGCGAAGAGCGAGGAGCTCGCCGAGGACCTGGGCTTCGAGCAGGACGGCACCGCCGAGCAGCTCGAGGCCGTCGACGCCGCCGAGGAGAAGGCCGCTGAGGTCGTCGAGGAGGCCAAGGCTGAGGCTGAGGAGGCTGAGGCCGCCGCTGCCGAGGACGCTGAGGCCGCCAAGGCCGAGGAGGAGAAAGCCGACGCCAAGGCCTAGCCTGACGTTCTCCTTCGTCGGACCCGTCTTTGCCTTCGGGTGAGGAATCCATCTATCAGCGAGGGGCCGTGCCGCAGGGCACGGCCCCTCGTGCGTTTTGGGGGAGGGTGGCGCGCCGGGCCCGAGGGCGCCGGCGCCTCAGGCGTCCCCGGCGAGCGCGCGGAGGGGCTCGTAGGCGGCGATAAGCTCGGCGAGACCCATGCGGGCGTTGGCGGCGCTCGTGGAGGGGAGCGCCAGGTGTGGCATCTCGGGCCAGCGGGGCGCGTCGTGGCGCCGGTAGAGCTCGGCGGCCTTGGCGCCCGTGGTGACGACGGCGGCGATGGGGGCGGCATCCAGCACCTGCGCCAGGTCGTTGGGGCGCGCGTTGCGGATGCTCGCGTCGGACGCCCCGGCGATATCGCATGACGCCAGCACGTCCCAGAGCGCGAGGTGACGCTCCCGGCAGAACGCGGCGCGCTCATCGGTGCCCTGGGGCACTGGCGCGTCCCACAGGGCCGCCAGAACGCGCCAGAAGCGGTTCTGCGGGTGCCCGTAGTAGAACCCGACGCGGCGCGAGGCTGGTGAGGGCATGGTGCCCAGCACGAGCACGCGCGAGCCCCCGTCGAAGACGGGCTCGAGCGGATGGACGATATGCGCGGACTCAACGGCCATGGCCCCAGTCTAGCGCAACCCACGCGCCGCCATCGCTGACGCCCTCCGTGGCGGCGCTCTCGTGGCCCTTGCATGGGAAAAGCCCCCTTTGTAAACGGCCGTTTACGCCGCCTGTCCCTTCCCGTGGTAGCTTCGGAATCCGAAGCGCCAAGTAATAACGTTTGACGTTATTAACGCGAGGGGTTACGCTATGATCGTATCGTACAAAGATGCTGACACGCGGCAGCTTGTCGAGGGACGGCGGGTGAGGCGGTTCGTGGCCTTCGAACGCGTCGCCCTGCGGAAGCTGCGCCAGCTGCAGATCGCCGGCTCGCTGCAAGATCTTCGCGTTCCGCCGGGCAACCTGCTCGAGAAGCTTCGGGGCGACCGCGAGGGGCAGTGGAGCATTCGCGTGAACGATCAGTATCGCATCTGCTTCACATGGACGGATGCCGGACCTGCGGAGGTTGAGATCGTTGGCTACCACTGACGCTTCCCCGCGAGGGACTGTGAAGCCGGTTACCCCCGGCGAGCTTCTGCGGGACGAGTTCCTGGAACCCCTCGGCATCAGCCAGTACCGCCTGGCCAAGGAGATAGGCGTTCCGGCCCAGCGCATCGGCCAGATCGTGCTCGGACGCCGGCGCATCACCGCTGATACCGATTTGCGGCTCTGCCGGTTCTTCGGGCTCACCGACGGCTACTGGCTGCGGGCCCAGACGGCCTACGACATCGACATGGCACGGCGTGACCTCGGCGCTGAGCTCAAGCGCATCAAGCCGTGGAGCGGGGCGGCCTGCCTGTAGCCGCAGGGCGCTTGCGGGCCTTGGCGGCGGGCGCGGCGCGCAGTCGGCGCTGGCGCCGGTTTCCCTCGCGGAACCGCAGCGTTACCGTTGGCTAACGGGGCGAAGCTCCTTCCTGCGACACAGAGCGGCCTCTCTACAATGCAGCTAGGAGCAGCCGGCAGAAGGCGCACTGCGAACCCGGCGTGCTGGACGCCATGTCGCACGCCGAGCGTTTTCGAACCTGAGATTAACAGCTTACCGCGTTTTGCCGCCGCGCTCGAAGGCAGTCACAGCGAAAGGAGCCGCATCATGACCGACAAGACGATTTCAGAGTTCGCCGCCTCTGAGGCAGCGAAGACCGAGGATGCCATCAAGGACCTCGAGCGCATCGAGGAAGAGGTCATCGCCGAGGCCGAGGCCTCTGTGGATGACTACGACGCGATGGCCCACGAGGGCGCTGCGGCGGCGGCCGCCGAGACCGCGTTCGACTTCGACCAGGCGGAGATCAACACCGAGATGCTCGTCGGCGAGCTCGCGGAGGACGCGAAGTAGGTCACGGCACGTTCAAGACACGGCTCCGGCCCGCGCCTTGTCAGAGCGGGCGAGACGAGGCGCCTCCCGCTGTCGCGGGAGGCGCCTTTGCGTCTGCGTGCGGGGCAGGTTTTGGGGGCGCCTGGCGGCCGCCTTGCGTGCGGGCCCTCGCCCTGGGAGGGGCGAATCGCATCGAGGTGGACAAAAAGTTGCGATCGCGCATTCGGGTGGACAGAAAGCGCCGATGTCACCATTCTGGAGGTCTCGTTTTCGGCTCGTTAGAATGCGGGAATTGGATTTTCCAGGTCAGGGGCATGCCATCTTGCGTGGTGGGCAGAAGAGCGCATTTGAGGCATGGTGATGTCGGTGCTCTCCATCATGGCAACGAACCTTCCGCGAGAAGCCTCTGCCCCCCGCGCGCGGGGTCGCCTGCGTGCGGGGGCTGTTCGCGGCGCTTGCGGCTGAGGCAGTCGCTAGCGTGGTAGTGCCGCAAGCGCGGTAGGCCGCTGAGCGGCTGCGACGCGCGGGGGGGCGTGCGGGGGGCGTGCGGGGGGGGGCGTGCGGGGGGCGTGCGCAGACGAGAAGGGTTGTTCGCGACAGCTTAGGGGCAGGCTGAGGTTTCGCGGCCCTCTTCTGCAAATTCGCGCGGTTATGCACTCGGGTCACGACTTGGGGGTCGGTTCGGAAGACGACGCGTCGGCGTAGGCCCAGGTGGCTGGGAGTCGTGGCGTCGCAGGACGGGCTCAGGCCTCCGCGAATGGGTGCAAAACCGCGCGAATTTGCAGAAACCCGCCGCGAATGCGAGGTCGCCTCTGCTGCGGCGGCCGGAAGGGCAGGAGGCTCGCCGGAAAGAGGGGGCCTGCGGGGCGCGAGGCGCGCAGGATGGCCCATACTGGTAGCATGCGCCTCACTACATCGACTTACCTACCGGGCGACTCGCCCGTGCACCGCCTGGACGCCCGTGTGAAGGTGATCTTGCTGGCGGCCTACTCCGTTGCGCTCTTCGCGGCGGGTGCGTGGGCGGGCCTCGGGCTCGCCGTGCTGCTCCTGGGCGCCGTGCTGGCCGCGAGCGGCCTGCCGTGGGGCCGTGTGCTGGCCATGGCCGCGCCCGTCTACGTCATCGCCGCCTTTGCGGTAGCCTTCAACGCGCTCTCGGGCGGCTTGGGCGCTCCGACGGCGGGGGAGAGCGCGCTCGCGTCAGCGCTGGCGGCTCTCTCGCCGTCGGCGGGCTTGGGCCGCGGGTTGTTCTTCGGCCTGCGTATCGTGCTTCTGGCGTGGGGGAGCCTGCTGGTCAGCTATACGTCCACCTCCACCGAGCTCACCGACGCGCTGCGGGGGTTCCTCGCGCCGCTGCGTCCCTTGCGCGTGCCCGTGGATGACGCGGCCACCGCGCTGGCGCTGGCCGTGTGCTTCATCCCCCTGACGGCGGAGGAGCTCGGCCGGGTGCGCGACGCGCAGTGGTCGCGCGGCAGCGCGCTCGACGGCAGCCTGGCGGCGCGGCTGAAGGCGGCCTCGTCGATGATGATCCCGCTGTTCGTGGGGCTGTTTCGCCGGGCTGACGCGCTGGCGTTGGCCATGGACGCCCGCTGCTACGGCGCGCCGGGCTCGCGTACGTCGCTGTCGGCTCGGCGCCTGGGCGTCGCAGATGTCGCGGCGCTGGTCGTCGGCGTGGCGCTCTGCGTGGTAATGGCGACCGTCTAGCGCCGACTCGGCCCGACGGCGGCCTTGGCGGCTCGGTTGAGGGCGTGGGGAGAGGCGACGGGGGTTCCTGCCGATCAGGGAGCGCTCGTGCGAACGCCCCCTGATCGGTCTCGGTCGCATGCCCCGGGTGCCAGCCCGCCCTGTCCTCGCCGGCCCCGGGTGCCAGCGAGTCAGCCTGCTCCGCCTACGCCGGCCCCGGGCGCGCACCCCGGGCGCCAGCGCCGCCTCAGCCGCCGACCGCGCGCGCCAGTCTGCGGCGTCTCATCCGGCACGCCGCGGTCGCGCGCTCGCCGTAGCGGCGTTACTCGCCCTTGGGGTCGGGCGCCTGGTCGTCGGACTCGTAGTGCTCCAGCAGGTAGCGCAGCTCCTCGGAGGTATGGACGCCCAGCTTCTTGAAGATGGAGTACTTGTGCGCCTTGGCCGTTGCCTGGGCGATGCCCAGGGCGTTGGCGATGTAGGTGGGGTTGCGCTCGTTGGCCAGGAAGCGGAGGATGTGCGCCTCGCGCTCGGTCAGGTCGAAGCGGCGCTCAAGCGCGAGGATCGACTTCTTGCGGCGCCCGGGCAGGTTGCCGTCGATAACATCGTAGAGCGGCGTTCCCGAGCGGGAGTACTCGATGTCGTCGAGGGAGTCGATGAGGGCTACCAGCAGCTGGGCGACCTCCTCCTTGCTCTTGTCGCCGAGCAAGTATCCGGGAATAGCTCCGTAGAGCATAGCAGCGTTCTCGAGCACTTTATTCTCATCCATGTTCATAGGCTTACTTCCAAGCATTAGCTAATACCCTTTGGTAGGAAGTATAGCGAAAGATGAGAGGGAAGGGGTGGAAAAGGGGCCGGCGGGATGCAGGAGGCCGACAGGGTGCGCAGGGGGGGGACGCGAGCGTCCCGCTCTCGCGCCCCGGGGGGGGCGTCCCGCCGGGGGGCGACGACAAAAAAAAGGCGCCCAGCCGGAGCCGGGCGCCTTTCTGGCGGAAGCTGCGGGGGTTACCGCGGCATGAAGGCGGTCACCTTCGGGCCGCGCTCGGCCATGACCTTGCCAACCTCTTCCACGGGGACGAGCTCCATGCAGGAGGCCAGGCAGTGGTGTACGCACGCGGGCTTCTTGCCCTCGGCGACACGCGCCTCGCACAGGTCGCACAGGTCAGAGGGCACGGGCAGGTAGTCCCAGAGCCACTTGTCCTGCATCTTCACCGGGCCGAGCTCGGTGAGCTTGATGCCCCACTCCTCCAGCGGAATGTCGTGCTCCTTGCGGCAGGACACCTCGCAGACGTGGCAGCCCGTGCAGTACTTGTAGTCGATCAGCAGCGCATACTGGCTCATCTTAGGCCTCCTTGGTCGCTACGTAGCTAGCAGGGTCGGTCCCGATGGCGCCCTCGGGGCTGTCGGGATCAAGGGTGCCCAGAGCATCAAGGCCGTCCACCTTGTAGATGCGGCAGGCGACGTTCTTGAACGGAGCGCCGAAGCCGATGCGGCCGATGGCCTGATGGGGGATGAGGCTGTTGATGTTGGACTTCCACACGCCGTTGAGGTTGGGGGCCTCCGGATCCTGCTCGGGGTACCACCAGCCGTGCTGGGCGTGGATGACGCGCGGGTCGACCGTGGGCGTGATCTGGGCCTTCTCGATGGCCTTGCCCAGCGGGTTCTCGATGCACACCCAGTCGCCGTCCTTGATGCCGTACTTCTCGGCGGTCTCCGGGTTGATCTGCACGAGCGGGTCGGGCATGATGGCGCGCAGCGAGGGCACCTGGCGATGCTCGGAGTGGAACGAGGTGGTCTCGCGACCGCCGGTGGTCAGCACCAGCGGGTAGTCGCGGGCCAGGTCCTCACGGCCCGGGGTGTAGGGCGTGAGCTTGTTCTCCTCGAAGTAGGGCAGCGGATCCTCGCCCCAGTCGGCATAGAGGCTCGAGCAGAGCTCGACCAGGCCGGTGGGGGTGTTGAAGCCGGGCTCGCCGTCGGGGCGGAGCAGGCCCTTCTCGTACTTCTTGTACTCGAACGGCATCTGCAGCCAGCCGTCCTCCTGAAGGTCCTCGAAGGTCATGTCCACGCCGCCGTTGTGCAGCTGCTCGGTGAAGAAGTCAGCCACGTTGTCCCACGGCCAGGCGCTCGGGTTGAGGCGCTTGCCCACCATGAAGTCGATCTCGAGGTCGGACTTGCAGTCGCCCACCTCGCACACCTTGTTCATGGCCATGACCATGTGGGTGTTGCGGCCGAAGTGGGGGAGCACCATGCCGTCATGCTCGGCGAAGGTGGTCACGGGGAGGAACAGGTCGCACAGTCCCATGGCGGTCGGGGTGAGGAACACGTCCTGGCAGACGTTGAACTCCATCTTCTCGAGGGCCTTGAACCAGCGCTTGCCCTGGGCGTTGGTGGTGTTGGCCACGCCGTTGGTGGCGTAGAACCACGCCATCTTCAGCGGGTAGGGCTCGTCGGTCTCCAGGGTGTTGAGGATGCAGTCGGGGTGCGCGATGACGTGCGCCGCCTGGAAGCCGCGGTAGTGCTCCAGGTCGGTGATCTGCTTCTCCATCATGCCCGGAGGCAGCTGCTGGGCGCACTCGTAGCGCCACTTGCCCATGAACGACGCCGGGACGGCCAGGGTGACGCCGCCGGGGACGTCCAGGTCGCCGAGGATGGCGGCCAGGATGAGCACCGTGTGGCCGGCCTGCACGCCGTTGGCGTTGGTGTCGATGGCCAGGCCCCACATGAAGGAGGACGGGTGGTTCTCGGCGACGGCGCGAGAGGCCGCGGCGATGGTGTCAGCCGGCACCCAGGTGATCTCCTCCACCTTGTCGAGCGGGTACTGGGCGGCGCGCTCCTTGAGCTCGTCGAAGCCGTAGCACCAGTTCTCGACGAAGTCGTGGTCGTAGAGGTCGTTCTCGATGATGTAGTTGATCATGCCGAGGCCGAGGGCGGCGTCGGTGCCGGGGCGCAGCTGCAGGTGGTACTCAGCGTGCGCGGCGCACCAGGTGACGCGCGGGTCGATCACGATGAACTTCGAGCCGAGCTTCATCAGGTCGATGAGGGCGTGGCCGAAGAAGCCGTCGGGGTTGGAGAACAGCGGGTCCTTGCCCCAGAGCACGATGTACTTGGGCACCTCGTAGCGCGGGTCGTCGTAGCGATCCGGGAAGTAGGCGGCGTAGTCGAGCTCGGGATAGCCGGCGCCCAGGATGAAGTCGGCCACGGAGCAGCGGGGGCCGTAGCAGGAGTCGCCGGACATGGGGAAGCAGGAGTTCGGCGTGCCCAGCGCGGCGTAGGCCAGCGGGGTCTTGTAGAGGGTCGCCTCACGGCCGGTGCCCTGGAAGGCGACGATGGACTCGGCGCCCCAGTTCTCCTTGATCCAGTTGACCTTCTCCTCGATGATGTCGAGCGCCTCGTCCCAGGTGATCGCGACCCACTTGTCCTTGCCGCGGTCTTCCTTGGCGCGCTTGAGCGGGGTCAGGACGCGCTTCTCGTTGTACATGTACTCGGGAAGCGTGAGGCAGCGCACGCACAGGCGTCCCTTGGTGATCGGGTGGTCGGGGTCACCCTCGACGTCCACGACCTTGCCGTCCTTGACGGTCAGGTACATGCCGCATCCCACCGGGTGGTCGCCCGGGGGAGACCACGCGCAGGTACGGCACTTGATGACGCCGTCGCCGCAATCAATGATTCTTTCCGACATAGTCCTCTCCTCTCGTCTTTCTCTCCCTACTGGAACTGCTATGCGAAACGCCCGCCCGAAGGGCAGGCGGTTCTGCTGGGACTACTGCTGCGGAGCGGCAGGGGGCTTCGGCGCTCCGGGGGCCGCGGGCGCGCCGGGCGCAGCCGGGGCGGCGGGGGCGGCAGCGGCGTCCTCGATCCCGTCGGTCGGCTCCTTGCAGAAGGGGCACTTGGACGGGAGCGCGCCGCCGATGCGGTTGATCTTCTTGCCACAGGACGGGCACATGACGGGGGGCAGCTCAGCTTCTGCAGGTCTAAAGCACATGATCTCGCCTTTCTCTCGATCCGTTCATTGCGTTAATACCAAACAGTCTTAAATCCCGTATCAACGCGCTTCTTTAACATAATACGAAATGGTTTAGATTAATAGTACAAATTTGAAAATGGGAATATTCTTTTTTGACAATAATTCACCACCACTTTGCTCTGAAAAGGTGAAAAAATATGCCATTTATCAGGGGTAATTAACATTTACACCTTACCTAATACTTCGATTATTCTCAAAAAGGGAGAAACAAAGATATTGATTAGTTATACGAATTGGTATTACAGTGTGAGCGTCATATAAGCCCGAATTGTTTACGACAGTTTAGTTAAGGAGTTCCCATGTGCTTTAGACCAGCCGCTGTTTCCATGACTAACAAGTGCACCAAGTGCGGCGCCGAGTGCGCCCTCGACCTGACCGTGTGCCCCGAGTGCGGCGCCGAGCTGCCCAAGGTGCCCTCGATGCCCGGCATGCCCGCCGCCCCCGGCGCGGCCCCCGGCGTGCCCGCCGCCCCCGGCGCCCCTGCGGCTCCCGGCGCCCCGGCTGCCCCCGGCGCTCCCAAGGCCCCCGGCGCGAAGTAGGCCGACTGCCGGGGATGAACCCCGGCCCCCATCACTGGAAGCTCTCGACGAGGAGGCGGCGCGTCGTCGCCGCGCAAGGAGAGATGCGCCGCCTGCGGCGCCGCCCCCGAGTCGATTGCCTTGCATTCACGTGCAGTCCGACAAGCGAGGAAAAGGATAGAAGGAGGAGGAAGCATGGATTACCAGGAGTTTCTCGACTCGATAGACCGCAAGGCCTACCACGAGGGCGAGTGGCGTTGGCAGGAGGGTGACTTCACCGTCACCCGTACCAACCACTGGTCGCCCCCGGGCTGCCACAACGGCTGCGGCGTGCTGCTCTACGTCGACAAGGAGGGCAAGCTCGCCCGCATCGAGGGCGACCCGCTGGCCCCGTTCAACGGCGGCAAGCTGTGCATGCGCTGCCTGGACATGGTGGAGGCCGTCAACCATCCCGACCGCCTGAAGTGGCCCCTCAAGCGCGCTGGCGAGCGCGGCGAGAACAAGTGGGAGCGCATCAGCTGGGACGAGGCCTACGACATCATCGTGGAGAAGGTCAACTGGATCAAGGAGACCCACGGCTCCCACACCATCATCTTCGACCACGGCACCGGCCGTAACATCGGCTGGCAGCTGCCCCTGTTCGCCTCCACGGCGCTTGAGACGCCCAACGTGTGCAACTTCGGCTTCACCGGCTTTGCCTGCTACCTGCCGCGCATGATCGGCGCGTCGGCGAAGATGGGCGAGATGACCATCATCGACGTGTCCGAGACCCACGAGCTGCGCTACGCGGCCGACACCTTCCGCCGCCCCGACGTCATCATGGTGTGGGGCAACGAGCCGCTCAAGGCCAACGCCGACGGCTTCTTGGGCCACTGGATCGTCGAGTGCATGCAGATGGGCACCAAGATCATCTCCATCGACCCGCGCCTGACCTGGCTGGGCTCCCGCGCCGAGTACTTCCTGCAGGTGCGTCCCGGCACCGACGCCGCGCTCGGCATCGCCATGCTCAACACCATCATCAACGAGGACCTCGTCGACCACGACTTCATCGACAAGTGGGGCTATGGCTACGAGCAGCTCGTCGAGTCGGTGCAGGGCAAGGACGCCGAGTGGGCTGCTGAGATCTGCGGCCTGAAGGCCGAGGACATCCGCGGCGCCGCGCGTCTGTACGCCACCGCCGAGTCCGCCTCCATCCAGTGGGGCCTCGCCTTCGAGCAGCAGCTGTCCGCCCTCGGCGTGACCGCTGCGGCCTGCGACCTCATGGGCGTCACCGGCAACATCGACAACCCCGGCGGCAACCTGCTCATCAAGTGCGCCTTCGACATCGAGAAGCGCTACGGCCTGGGCGACTTCAAGATCCCGCGTGAGGAGTACGCCGGCAAGATGACGCTCTCCGCCGGCATCGAGTCTTCCGACATCGTGGCCTGCGCCGCCACCGACCCGCTGCTGCATGCGGTGGAGACGGGCGATCCGTTCCAGCCCCAGATGCTGTGGATCGAGTCCGCCAACCCGCTGGCCTGCTCCGGCATGGACGCGCCCCGCATGTACGAGGCCATGAACAAGATCCCGTTCGTCGTGGTGGCCGACCCGTTTATGACCCCCACCGCTGTGGCCCACGCCGACATCGTCCTGCCCGTGGCCATGAGCTGCGAGCGTAACGCCGTGCGCACCTGGTGGACGCCGGCCCGCTCCATCTCCAAGTGCACGAGCTACTACGAGGCCAAGTCTGACGAGCAGATCATCCTCGACCTGGGTAAGCGCCTCAAGCCCGAGAACTGGCCCTGGAAGGACGACAAGGAGCTCTCCACCTGGTACCTCTGCGACCAGTACGCCGAGGGCGGCACTCGCTACGAGGGCGACTTCGAGGAGCTGCAGGCCCGCGGCGGCTACAAGTACGACCCGTGGGACGCCGAGTACTACAAGTACGAGAAGGGCATGTGCCGTCCCGACGGCGAGCCGGGCTTCGACACCGCCACCGGCCGCTTCGAGTTCTGGAGCTGGGGCTACAACCACTGGGGCGTCGACCCGATGCCGTACCACATCGAGCCGAAGGACTCCCCGGTCTCCACGCCGGAGAAGTTCAAGGAGTACCCGTTCATCGCCACGTCCGGCGGCCGCTCCTACGAGTTCTTCCACTCCGAGCACCGTCAGCTGGAGACCATGCGCGAGTTCCATCCCTACCCGCTGGTGACCATCCACCCGGAGGCCGCCGCCGAGTACGGCATCGAGGACGGCGACTGGGTGTGGATCGAGTCCACCCACGGCCGCTGCCGCCAGAAGGCGTTCCTGTTCCCTGGCATCAAGAAGGACACCATCCACATGGAGCATGCGTGGTGGTACCCGGAGGAGGAGGCCGCTGAGCCCAGCCTGTTCGGCGTGTTCGATTCCAACATCAACAACATGACCCTCAACTTCGAGACCGGTCAGGGCGGCATCGGCTCGGGCATCAAGAGCTTCCTCGCCCGCATCTACAAGTACGAGCCCGGCGACCAGATGCCCGGCGAGAAGGTCACCCGCGAGGGCGGCTGGGGCGACTACATCGTCGGCGTCATGGCCGGCGACGCCGAGTCCGCGGCCCAGGCCGCCGAGGGCAATGCCAAGCTCATGAAGCAGCTCGAGGATGCCAAGCGCGTCCAGGCCATGAAGGTGGAGGACGCCGACATGCAGGGCCGCAACGCGCTCATCTACGCCAAGGAGCACGGCGAGGCCGAATAGCAGACCCAGGAGAAACGAAGAGGAGGCGAATACCTAATGACTAAGGCGATTCTCGTCAACTACGACTACTGCACCGGCTGCCATTCCTGTGAGGTGGCCTGCAAGAAGGAGCTCGACCTGCCCAAGGGCGAGTTCGGCATCAAGGTGGAAGAGGTCGGGCCGTTCCAGTTCAGCACGCGCCCGGGCCTCGAGGGCACGTGGGAGTGGACCTACATGCCCGTCATCACCCAGGCCTGCGACATGTGCGCCAGCCGTACCGCCGAGGGCAAGATGCCCATGTGCGTCCAGCACTGCCAGGCGTGGTGCATGTACTACGGCGAGGCTGAGGAGCTTGTCAAGAAGATGGACGGCAAGACCCGCTGGTCTCTGATCACCGTCAAGGAATAAAGGGGATATGACGGCCGCGGGCGCTCCGAGGGGCGCGCCCGCGGCCCCATGACTGAAGGGGGGTTCACTATGAGCATGACCGACGAGGTTTGCTCGCACGTCGTCGCGGCCGACTTCTCGACGCTTGACGACTTCACCATCACCCGCGTCAAGACCCGCGTGCTCGACTCCATCGGCGTCATCGCCGCCGGCGTGCACGCTCCCATGTGCGACGAGCTGTACGACCTGCTGCTGAGCTACGGCACCACGCCGCAGAGCTCGGCGTTCTTCCGCAAGAAGGCCATCGACACGCCGTCTGCCGCCATGATCAACAGCTTCTCCATGCGTTCCTACGACTTCGAGGCCATCGAGGCCGAGAACCCGGGCAAGAAGAGCTCCGCCGCCCACATCAGCGGCACCACCGTCCCCACGGCGCTCGCCTGCGCCGAGCGCGCCAAGGCCTCCGGCCGTGACTTCATCACCGCGCTGGCCCTCGGCGACGACATCGCCGCCCGCCTGGGCGCTGCGTCGGGCTTCGACGTGTACGGCGGCTGGGACAACACCAACACCATCAACGGCCTGGGCGCCACCGTCATCGCCGGCAAGCTGGCCAAGCTCTCCGAGGTCCAGCTGAACAACGCGCTCGGCATCGACCTGAACATGCTCGGCGGCTCGATGGACAACATCAACTTCAAGACGCTGTCCTTCAAGCTTCCCATGGCCCTGGCCTCGCGCAACGCCATCTTCTCTGCGGACTTCGCGGCCCGCGGCATGACGGCCACCCATGACGCCTTCGGCGGCAAGAAGGGGTACTTCTTCCTGTTCTGCGGCGACGCTCAGAAGCCCGAGATCCTCTGCCAGGACCTCGGCAAGATCTTCTACGGCGACGTGGTCATCAAGCCGTGGTCGGCCTGCCGCGCCACCCATCCCTCCATTGACGCCTGCATGCAGATCGTCGAGGCCCACGACATCGATCCCGAGGCCGTGGAGAAGGTCGTCATCCACGCCACTCCGCGCACCGCTGCCGGCTTCGTCGGCCAGCCGTGGGAGATTGGCGAGGAGCCGCAGGTGAGCGGCGCCTTCAGCATCATCTACACCGCCGCGGTGGCCATCGCCACCAAGGCCGTGCGCCCGGAGTCCATGAACCGCGAGGCCATGGAGGACCCAGCGCTCAAGCGCCTGATCGACAAGATCGAGATCGCGCCCACCCTCGCGCCCGACGAGTACCAGACGGCCGAGGTCGACATAGTCATGGCGGACGGCACCCAGTACCACGCCCGCTGCGATGTGCCCAAGGGCGACATCTACAAGAGCGCGATGACCGATGAGGAGGTGTTGGACAAGTTCTACAAGAACATCGAGTTCTCCCAGACGCTTTCGCGCGAAGACGCGGATCGCGTCGTCGAGACCGTGGCACGCCTTGAAGAGCTCGATGACATCACCGAACTGACCAAGTTCATGCAGTAGTAGATTAAGAAAGAAGGGGAATTCGATGGCTACTACGAAAACCCAAGACGGCGGCCAGAAGTATGGCGTGACCGTCCAAGTCGCCGCACTGCTCGTCATCACGATGCAGTACGTGCAGTCCTTCGTGACGCCTGGCCTGGCCACGGTGCGCGCGGCCTACGCGGGCCTCGGCATCGACACCGTCATGATCCAGCAGATCCAGGGCATCCCGTCCCTGATGGCCATCTTCGGCGCCATCCTGGTGGGCATCCTGGAGCGCTACATGAAGAAGAAGCACATCCTGATCCTCGCCATGGTGCTCATGTTCATGGGCTCGCTCGCGGCCTTCGTGCCCGAGACCGTGGAGGGCTTCTGGCTGCTGCTGGCCACCCGCGTCGTGCTCGGCCTCGGCCGCGGCATGATCTTCCCGATGGCCTCCTCCTTTATCGCCGACCTGTTCACCGGCAAGAAGCGCGACCAGCTCATGAGCTTCAAGACCGCCATCGGCGGCATCTCCGGCTCCATCTTCCAGATCATCGGCGGCATGCTGGCTGTGCTGTCCTGGCGCTATGCCTTCATCGGCATGCTCATGGCCGTGCCGATCGCGCTCATGATCATCGCCTGGCTGAAGGAGCCCGAGGTCAAGCCCGCCGGCACCACCGCTGACGGCAAGAAGGGCAACCCGCTGAAGTCGATCACCGCCATCTCCTGGCTGATCATCGTCGTGGCGGGCATCTGGAACATCTTCCAGTTCTCCTACATGACGTCCATCTCGCTGGCCATCGCCGGCGTGGGCCTGGGCGACACTGGCGTGACCGGCTGGATCTCCTCGCTGCAGACCGCCAGCTGCGCGGTGGGCGCCCTGTGCTACGGCGCCTTCCTCAAGGGCCGCCTGGGCGGCTTCGACCTGCCCATCGCCATCGCGCTTGAGGGCATCGGCTTCTTCATCCTCACTCACGTGATCACCGTGCCGGCCTACGCCGTGGGCACCATCCTCTACGGCTTCGGCTTCGGCCTGCTCAACCCGGCGCTGATCCTGCAGCTGGTCAAGGTTCTGCCCCGCGAGGGCGCCACGCTCGGCCTGTCGCTGCTGGCTGGCTCCCAGAACCTGTTCCAGTTCTTCTCCGCCCCGGTGCTGGCCTTCCTGGCCCCCGTCCTGGGCGTGGCTGGCATCAAGGGCGCCACGGGCATCGAGTCTTCCGCCCTGGCCAACTGGAACGTGGCCTGGATGCTCGCCGTCGTGTACTTCATCTTCGTGCTCGTCCTCATCCTCATCGGCAAGGCCAAGGCGCCCCAGCTGATCGCTGGCACTAAGGCGCCCGCTCCGGCCGCTGCCGAGAAGATGGAGGCCCACGAGGACGACGACCAGTCCTAGGTCTTCTTAGCAAGACGCAAGACGGGCGGCTGCGGCTTTGGTAACACCCCATTACAGCATGTGTGCCTCAAGAAAGCCTAATTCGTAGAGCTTACGTACGCAAAACAGCCCCGGCCGCCCCTATCGTCCGCCTAGGCGGACATCGCATCAGCCAGCCCCCCTCTGTTCCCCTCGGCGCCGCTCGCCGGAAAAAACGCCGGGGGGGGGGGGCGTCTCAATAGCCGCCTATCCTGGCGGTCTCGGCAATCAACTAGGGGGAAAGTGATGGCCATCATTCGCGACGGCAAGCTGCTGGGCAGGTACCACTACGCTTTCGTCATCATGTTCTGCTGCTGTTTGGTCCAGGCCTTCGGCATGGGGCTCATCTTGAACTGCGGCAGCCTGTTCTACGTCCCGGTCTGCGAGGACATGGGGTTTCTTCGCTCTGAGATATCGACCTACATGACCGGCTACTTCATCGGCACCACGCTCGTGACGCCCATCGCCGGCAAGATCCTCACCAAGTACAACATCCGCGTGGTGATGAGCATCGCCATCACCATCCTGGCGGCCTCGGTGGCCTCCATGGCCCTCGGCGGCGTGCTCGTCCACTGGCAGATAGCCGGGTTCTTCGTGGGCGCGGCCGGGTCGTGCATCTTCGTGCTGCCCTCGGCCACGCTGGTGGGCAACTGGTTCATCAAGCGCCGCGGCTTCATCTACGGCATCGTCATGGCCTGCTCGAGCATATCGGCGGCCGTGTTCTCGCAGGTGATCAGCCTTATCATCTTGAACATCGGATGGCGGGCTGCCTACGCCTTCGTGGGCATCGCCGCCTTTGCGGTCATACTCCCGGCCGTGCAGTTTCTGCGCAAGAAACCCTCGGACATCGGCACGGTGCCCTACGGCTACGTGCCCGAGGACGAGGAGGACCACTCGCTGCCCAACATGCGCGGCGTGTCGGTCAAGCGCGCGGTGCTCTCCATCGCGTTCTGGTGCCTGTTCATCTTCGCGGGCATCGCGTCGTTCATCCACGGCGGCATCGAGCAGCATATGCCCGGCTACATCGAGTCCATCGGGTTCACCGCCTCCTTCGCCGCCCTCATCGTGTCGGCGCAGTCCGTGGGGTCGGTGTTCGACAAGTTCCTCATGGGCTGGCTCAACGACAAGATCGGCGTGCAGCGCACCACCATGATCGAGCTTGTCGTCATAGCCCTTGGCATCATCGGCTTCATCACGCTGCACAACCCGGTGCTCCTGGCCATCTCGGCCGTCATGTTCGGCGTGCAGGACTCGCTCATGTCGGTGAGCCTGCCGCTGCTCATCCGCGAGATCTTCGGCTCGCGCAACTACACGCAGATCCACGCGTGGATCCGCACCGGCGTGGGCCTGTTCGGCTCGTTCTCCGGCGTGCTCGTGGGCATGTCCTATGACTCGCTGGGCAGCTTTGTGCCGGCCTTCGTGATCCTCATCGGCACCTGCGTGTTCGCCATGGGCTGCGTGGCCCTGGCCTACTGGGACAAGCGCAAGCTGGTGTGGACCACCGATGCGGATGCCCAGGCGGTCACCAAGGCCATGCTGGAGGAGAACGGGCTGCCGCAGCGCTAGGCGCGCGGCGGCAGGTCCTGCGCGGCTGAGCGGCCGGGCGGGGCGATGAAGGAGGAATCCCATGTGCTATCCGTGCTCTCACTGCGGGGCGTGCAAGGTGAAGCTCGAGCCGGGCGTGTGCCCGATGTGCAAGGAGCCCGTGCCGGCAGGCGTCGAGCGCTGCCCGGCCTGCGGGTTCATGGTTCCGCTGCCGCCTGGCCAGGTGGCGCCTGCGCCGCCGGCCGCGGAGGCGGCGGGCACGGGCGCGGAGGCGGCGGGCGTGGCGAGCAGCCAGGCGGCGGCGGAGGAGTTCTTCGGCGCCCTGATCGAGATAGCCCGCAACCAGCCGGCCGAGTACGAGCCCGTCTGCCCCGGCGCGGAGGCCGACCTGCCCCGCGCCGACGAGCCCGGCACGGTGGGCAGCTGGCCGGTGGCCTGGGATCGCCCGCAGCTCTAGGGCGCCAGGCGCGGGCGTGCGGGCGTGGCGCGTGGGTGCGGCACTCACTCGCAGCTCGGGCGTCCTGCCTGGCCCGCCCGCCCCGCCGGCCGCCCCGACCTGCCGGCCTGCCCGCCAGTCCGGCCCGCTGGCCCGCCCCGCCCCGCGGCGCCTTGCGTTCCGCGCCCGCTAGCGCAGGAGCAGCGCGCAGGCGCGCAGGCTCTGCTCGAGCTCGGGGCGGGCGAGATCGGCCCCGAAGCGCTCCTCCAGGGCGTGCAGGCGGTTGGCCACCGTGTTGCGGTGGACGCCGAGGGCCCGGGCGGTCTCGGCCGCCTTGCAGTGATGCTCGTAGTAGACCATCAGGAAGTCGGCGTCCTCGGCACCGCGGGCGCCGTCGCGCTGCAGGAACCCGAGGATGCTCTGGCGCGCGGCTTCATCGAGCGCGCTCGTAGAGGGCCGCCGCCGGCTGAGCGCGTAGGCGAGGAAGCCCAGCTCGAAGTGGCGCAGCGCCGGCCGTCCCTCCGCCAGCGGCGCGGTCGTCGCCATCAGGCGCGCGCTCACCGCCTGATCGAGCGCGAGCGGCAGGCGCGCGAGCCCCTCCACGATGCCTGACGCCGCCAAGACGTAGCCGTCGCTTGCGGCCAGCGGCGCCAGCACGGCCTCGACGCGCGCGTCGTCGCGCCAGGGGTTGTCCGGCTCGCGTGGCGTCACGACGAAGATGCGCTCCTCGTGGGGCAGCACCGGGCACTCGGGCAGGCGCTCAGCGATGCGTCGAGCGCTCCACATGACGGTGGCGTCGGCCGCGTCGAGGGGCGAGAGCTCGTAGAGGCGCAGGGGCGCGTCTACGGAGATGCGCAGCTGGCGTGCCTGCTGCCGCAGGTGCCGTGGCTCCACTGACTCACCGCGCAGCATGTCGAGCAGAAAGGCCGCCGACTTCTCGAACGTGCGGTCCTGCAGCGTGTCGATGCGGCGGATGTGCTGCTGGATGTGCTGGGCCAGGATGTCGAACTTGGCCGAGAGCCCCGGCGTGAAGGGCGTGCGGTGGCAGGTCATGACCATCTGCATGTAGTAGGAGCTGTTCACGCGGAACACGTAGTTGATGAACGGGTGCTTCTTTCCCTCGGGCGCCTCGTGATACTGGCTCTTGCGCTGGCGCTTCCACCGCTCCATGGCGTGGGTGGCCCGGAAGCGCGCGACCGTTGCCTCGTCGTGGTAGCCGCGCTCGATGTAGGCGGCCACGACGGGGTCGTCGAGCACGATCCCCTTGGTGTAGGCGATGAGGCGAAACGACGAGTCCGATATGTTGATGAAGTTGCCGATGACGGCCTCGCTCGCGGTGAGGAAGTCTTGTAGCGTGCCGTCGGCCAGGGCTATCCGGTCGAGCGTGCGCTCCCATTCCATGAGCTCGAGCGCGCAGGCTTGGAGCTGCTGGGCGAAGGCGAGCGGGGAGAGCCCCGTCTCCACGGCCACCACGTTCTTGCCCAGGCGGGAGAGGGCGGCGGCGTCCGGGTCGTCGAGGAGGAGGAAGGTGAGCGAGCGCGCGTCGGCGGCGGCATCGTCCGCCTCGGAGGCAGCGCGCACCACGACTCGCGCCACCTGGCGCCCCGGCGGGGGGAGGGTGCCGTCGTCGAGGTCGACCCACGAGATCGCGGCGACGGTGAGCCGCTGGTAGGCGATGGTCGTGGAGAGCTCACCGACACGGTCAAGCAGGATGGGCAGCGGTATCACCGGTTCCTCATTTCACTCGTCTGTAGGCGTAATGCTCATTTTTCCTGAATCTTATTGTGCATATGGCATATCTCATTATAGCGCGGCGCTTCCTATGATGGCCCTAAGGCCCAGGGCCGAGGGGACGAGAGAAGGGAGCGTCATGCTCACGAAGCGACAGAACTTCATCGAGTGCATCACCGGGGGCAACCCCGACCGGTTCGTCAACCAGTACGAGGCGCTGGCCATGATCGCGCCGAGCCCGCTCAGCGACAAGTCGCACCTGGCGAGCGACGGCTACCTCATCGACGCGTGGGGCTGCTACCAGGGCAAGGTGGCCGGCGAGCCCGGCTTCTTCCCGTACCACGACCTGGAGCACCGCGTCATCACCGACATCTGCGACTGGCGTAGCCAGGTGAAGATCCCCGGCGACCCGGACGTTCCCGAGTTCTGGGAGCCCTTCGCCCAGCAGGCCGAGGCCGTCGATCGCACCGAGCAGCTGGTCTGCAGCGCGGTGATGCCGGGCATCTTCGAGCGCTGCCACCATCTGGGCGAGATCACCGAGACCCTCATGAACTTCTACGAGGAGCCCGAGGCCATGCACGAGCTCATCGACGAGATCGTGGCCTGGGAGCTGCGCCTGGCCGACGCGCACCTCAAGTACCTCAAGCCTGAGGTGCTCTTCCACCACGACGACTGGGGCACCCAGATCTCCACCTTCCTGTCGCCGGAGATGTTCGAGGAGTTCTTCCTCGAGCCCTACAAGACGGTTTACGGCTACTGGAAGGACCACGGCGTGCAGTACGTGATCCACCACTCCGACTCCTTCGGCGAGACGCTCGTGCCCTACATGATCGACATGGGCGTGGACGTGTGGCAGGGCGTCATCAGCTCGACCAACGACATCCCCAAGCTCGTCGACGAGTACGGCGGGCAGATCTCATTCATGGGCGGCGTGGAGTCCCAGCTCATCGACAAGCCCGACTGGACGGAGGAGGAGGTGGCCGCCGAGGTGGAGCGTGCCCTCACCTCGGTGAACCGCACGAAGTTCTTCATCCCGTCGCTCACCTCGGGCCTCAACAACAGCGGCTACCCGGGCGTCTACCAGGCGGTCACCGACGAGATTGCCAAGCTGAGCCCGCGGTTCTTCGCCTAGTTCTGCCCCCACGACGTATACGACCGATCACCGAGGAGGAATGCCATGGAAATGACCCCGCGCGAGAACATGATGGCCATCTACGAGGGAAGGCAGCCGGAGTACTACGGCGACTTCCAGTGGGCCGTCAAGATCATGATCGACCCCATCTGGAAGAGCGACTCTATGCCCAAGGACGGCCGGGAGCATAAGGACTCCTGGGGCACCGTGTGCGTGAACCCCATCGACGGCGCCGGCAAGCACCCCGTCATCACGCCCGAGAACGCCGTGGTGACCGACATCACCAAATGGCGCGAGCAGCTGGTCATCCCGTCGCTTGACGACAAGGACTGGTCGGAGTGCCAGGCCAAGGCCGCCCAGGTGGATCGCAGCCAGCACTTCCTCGAGTACTTCTGCGCCCAGGGCATCTTCGAGCGCTCCCACTTCCTCATGGGCATGGAGGAGGCGTTCTGCGCCTACCTCGAGGAGCCCGAGGCCATGTTCGAGATGCTCACGGCCATCGCCGACTACAAGAAGCGCCTCATCAAGGAGGCCGCCTTCCACATCCAGCCCGACGTCATCTTCTTCCAGGACGACTGGGGCTCCAAGCAGAACCTGTTCCTCCCGCCGGATACGTGGCGCGAGATGATCAAGCCGCTGCAGAAGGAGATCGCCGACGTCATCCACGAGTGCGGCATGATCTACGTCCACCACGCCGACTGCATCTGCGAGCCCATCGTGGAGGACATGGCCGAGATAGGCGTGGACATCTGGCAGGGCGTCATCCCGCAGAACGACATCGTGTCCATCCAGGAGCGCCTGGGTGGCCGCATGGCCCTCATCGGCGGCGTGGACGGCCCGGCCATCGACGACCCGGACACCACCGACGCCGAGATCATGACCGAGGTGCACCGCTGCGTCGACACCTACTGCCCGGCCGGCCGCTTCTACCCGGGCGCCCCCGCGCACCTGCTGCGCGAGCCCAATGAGCACCTGGTGGAGGCCGATTTGCGCGTCTACGGCGCCCAGTGGGCCCGCGAGCACCCCATCCGCTAGAACCCCGACCCACCTCAGACACCCAGAGAGAAAGGAACCGCCATGACCATCTACGACGACATCTCCTCCGCCGTTCAGCGCGGCAAGCGCAAGGAGGTGGCGCCGCTCGTGCAGCAGGCGCTCGACGAGGGCTGCGACCCCGTCGCCATCCTCAACGAGGGGCTCATCCCCGCCATGACCATCGTCGGCGACAAGTTCAGCGCCGGCGAGGCCTTCGTGCCCGAGATGCTCGTGGCCGCCCGCGCCATGGCCGCCGGCACCGAGGTGCTCAAGCCCCACCTGGCCGCGGCCGGGGCGGAGCCGGTGGGCAAGGCCGTCATCGGCACGGTCAGGGGCGACATGCACGACATCGGCAAGAACCTCGTGCGCATGATGATCGAGTCGAAGGGCTTCGAGGTCACCGACCTGGGCGTGGACGTGGCGCCCGAGCAGTTCGTGACGTTCCTGCAGGAGCACGACGACGTGGACATCGTGTGCTGCTCGGCGCTGCTCACCACCACCATGCCCGAGATCGGCGCCACCATCCGCGCCATCGAGGAGGCCGGCCTGCGCGATAAGGTGAAGGTCATGGTGGGCGGCGCGCCCGTCACCCAGGCCTTCGCCGACGAGGTGGGCGCCGACGCCTACACGGTGGACGCCGGCGCCGCCGCCGCGCGCGCCGTCGAGCTGGTGCGGGGGTAGCGGCCCCCGCGCGGAGGGCCCCGGGAGGCGGGGCCCGCCCCGGCCGAGGCGCCGGGGTCCCAGGCTGAGCCTGCTGCGCCGCCCCGCCTCCCGGGGCCCGGCCGCAGCTGACGAGGAGGAATGTTCCCATGGACATGAAGAAGTGGGCCGCCGAGCAGATCGCGGCCGAGCGCAAGAAGCCGCTGCCGGTGCTGTCGTTCCCGGCGGTGCAGATGATGGGGTGCACGGTGGCCGAGCTCATCGCCTCGCCCGAGCTGCAGGCCGAGGCCATGAGGCTCGTGGCGGGCCGGGTGGACGCCGCGGCGAGCGTGTCGTTCATGGACCTGTCGGTGGAGGCCGAGGCCTTCGGGTCGACCGTCGTGGTCTCCGACGACGAGGTGCCCACGGTGGTGGGCTCCGTCGTCGACGAGGACACCGACCCCGCCGGGCTGGCCGTGCCCGAGGTGGGCGCGGGGCGCACGGGGCTCTACGTCCAGGCCATCCGCGAGGTGGCGCCCAAGATCGCCGACCGCCCCGTGCTCGCCGGCGTCATCGGCCCGTTCTCGCTGGCCGGGCGCCTGGCGGACGTGTCCGAGGTCATGATCCTGCTCTATGAGGAGCCCGAGCTCGTCCACGCGGTGCTGGACAAGTGCACCGAGTTCATCTGCGCCTACGCCGCCGCCTTCAAGGAGGCCGGCGCCGACGGCGTGGTCATGGCCGAGCCCCTGGCGGGCCTGCTCTCGCCGGAGCTCTGCGGCGAGTTCAGCGCCCCCTACGTCAAGCGGATCGTGGACGCCGTGCAGGACGACTCCTTCGCGGTGGTGTACCACAACTGCGGCGGCGGGGCCGTGGCGCAGATGGGGGAGATCCTCTCGGCCGGCGCGGCGGCCTACCACTTCGGCAACGCCGTCGACATGGCCGACGTCATGCCGCGCATCCCGGAGGGCGTCCTGGCCCTGGGCAACGTCGACCCGGCCGGCCAGATCCGCAACGGCACGCCGGAGTCGGTGCGCGAGGCCACCCTCGCGCTCATGGAGTCGTGCTCCAAGTACCCCAACTTCATCCCCTCAACCGGCTGCGATGTGCCGCCGATGAGCCCCTGGGAGAACATCGACGCCTTCTTCGCGGCGGTGGACGAGTTCTACGAGGGAAAGTAGCCCCGTGTGCTACCAGTGCTCGGGATGTGGGCGGTGCCTGGGCAAGGACACCACGGCGCCCGGCGTGACGCTGTGCCCGTGCTGCCGCACCGAGGTGCCGGAGGGAGGTCGCCGCTGCCCTAAGTGCGGCGCCTTCATCCGCCCGGCCCCGGGAAGCCTGGGCCGGCGCCCGAAGCCGCCGACTGCCTGATCTGAGGAGCCCGCCTGCGTGCGGGCTCCTCTTGTCGTTATAGGCCCTAATAGGCTGATTGTCTCACCATTGCTAAGACTAAATCATATTAGAATAACGCTTAAGATCGATTGAAGACCGGAGCGATTGAGGGGAGCGTGCCATGGGGATGATCGGCAGGGAAGGCGGTATCATCGGAGGGGCGCGGGCGGTTGCGGTCCTGGCGGGCGCGCTGGCGGCAGCGGCCCTGGCGGGCGTGCTGGCGGCGGGGCCGGCCACGGCGTGGGCTGACGAGCCGGCGGAGGACGCTTACGTGCTGGGCGAGACGGTCAACACCGGCACCGACAACGGGTTCAGGGGCACAGACGCCCTGCGCAAGGGCGATCCGCACTTCGACTGGGAGCTGGGCCGCTTCTCCGTAACCGGCTATGCGCGGGTGGAGGAGGGCGCGGACGGCGTGCCTACCTTCGTCGTGGCACCTGGCGGCGGCGTGGCGCTGCGCTTCCAGCTCGACCAGGACATCGAGGCGCTCAACCTCGATCCGGCACTCTCCGTCAACCGAGATGAGAACGGTCGCGACGCGGAGTTCGCCGTGCCCGAGCAGAACCTGGGCCGCGGGGCGCTCATCGTGTCGCGGGCGCCAGCCGGCGGGGAGCCGGCCGCTCCCGAGGTGACGCTCGACTTCCTCGGCGGCACGGCGGTGCGCGGCCAGGCGGTCGACGTGGGCACGTTCGGCGAGGGCGACTATCGCGTGGCGCTCGACTACGAGCTGCGTGAGGACGTCCTCAACCTCCTGGGGATATCCATCCTGCCCTCGTTTACCGACTACCGCATCGCCTTCTCCTTCAACGTGCGCGTCGAGGAGGGGCTCGAGCCGGGGGAGGTGGGCGCGGCGCCCGCCCCGGGCGCGCCGGATGCTTCCGGGCCGACGGAGCCTGTGAGCGAGGATGCCGAGGAGCCGGCCCCGGCGGGCATGCCGATGTGGCAGATCATCATCATGATAGCGGCCATCTCCATCGGCGGCCTCATGGTCATCCGCGGCGAGACGAGGTCGGGCGGGCGCAAGCGCCGCTAGCGCCTGTCCGGCTGCGCACCTGCTGCCTCCCGGTCGCATCTCGCTGTTGCCAGCCCCCCCGAGGGGGACTTCGGCGCCCGTTTGCTGGCCTCAGGCGCTTCCCGGCGCCTGACGTTGCCTCGACACCTTGCGATTTCCGCCACTTTCTGCAAATTCGCACGGTTTTGCATTCCCGAACGTCGCGCTGTGGCACGGAGGACTTGCTCTGGGCGGTAAAAGCCCCGGTCGCGTGATGCCCAAGGAGCGCTTTTCGTCCTCAGGGGGCCGAGAGCGGTGCAAAACCGCGCGAATTTGCGTCTGAGGGCGCGAAAAGGAAAGGCGCGCCCCGCCAATCAGCGCCTAGGCGAGGACGCAGCTCGTGAAGGCGATGGTTCCGCGGCCGTGGTTGTAGGGGATGCCCGCCGCGGCGCAGACGTCGGAGACGAGCAGGCCGGCGGCCTCCATGGACGTGAGGGCGCGCTCGGGCTGGCGGCAGGGCTCGTCGGGGCAGGTGCACTGCGCGCAGAGCGTGCAGGCGCCGGCGCCCAAAGCCAGCAGCGGCGCTGCGCCCGCCGCGGCGCGGGCTGCGTCGGCGAAGGCGGCGAAGCGGCGCTTGTGGAGCGCCTCGGCCTCCATGATGCCCTCGATGTCGAAGTCGTCCTCCATCGTGCCGACGGTCTGCACGATCACACAGTGCTCGTGCGCGGCGATGCGCGCTGCGAAGTCGTCGAGGGTGCCGCAGGCCGGCGGGCACGTCCAGGTGCGCCCATAGGCCTGGCAGCGGTCGACTGCGCACATGTCGCGCACCTCCGCGCGCACCTGGAGCGCTGTGGCCGGCGCTTGGCCGATGCACTCGAATCCGGCGGCCTCGGCCAAGGCGTGCAGCTGATCGATCATAGGGTGTCCTCCTCGAATCCCATGGCCTCGATGTAGGCATTGTTGAAGGCGGCGTCTCCGGAGAGCTCGCGGTACTCGCACACCGCGGCGATGGCAGCCAGATCGGCGCGTCCCTCGTCGGTGAGCGCCGCGACGGCCCCGCGGCCCGCCGCGTTGCCGAGCGCCGTCGTGCGGCCGGCCAGCGCGGGCGGGATGAGCCCGATGCGCGCGGCGCTCTCGATGCGCAGGTGCGTGCCGAAGCCGCCGGCAAGCGCCAGCTCCTCCACGTCTGCGGCCGTGACGCCCAGGCTGGCCATGAGCACCTCGATGCCGGCGCGGATGGCCGCCTTCGCCAGCTGGGTCTGGCGCACGTCGGCCTGCGAGAGCCACACGCTCCGCGCGGGGTCGAGGTAGCACACCGTCTGGCCGTCCTCCTCGCCGATGAGCGCGGCTAGCGCGGCGGGCGCCTCGTCGGCGGCCTCATCGGCGTCGAGGAGGTAACCCGTCTCGTCGATGAGGCCGGCGTCGAGCAGGCACGCCACCGCGTCGAGCAGGCCCGACCCGCAGAGCCCGCGTGCCGCGCCCTCGCCGATGACGTGGGCACGCAGCCGGTCTTCCTCCAGGATGACCGCCTCGATGGCGCCGGGGAGCGCCGGCATGCCAAAGCTGATGCCCGCGCCCTCGAAGGCAGGGCCGGCGGCCGTGGCGCAGCAGACGACGCGCTCGGCGTTGCCGAGGGCCATCTCGCCGTTGGTGCCGATGTCCACGAACAGCTGGAGCCCGCGTCGCGCGCGCATGCCCGACGCGTGCAGGCCGGCGGTGATGTCGCCGCCGACGTAGGCCGCCACGGCCGGCGTCAGATAGGCGTGCCCGAGCGCGGGGATGGAGCGGGCGGCGGGCGCCGGGTCGCCGGCGCAGGCGCCGTGGGGGGCGGTTTCGGTGGAGTCGGCGTTGGCCGCGACAGCGCGGGCCGCCGCCGGGGCGTCGGTGCGGGCACCGCAGGCGGGTACGGCCGCCGCGGCGCCGGTTACGGCGGAGGCGTCGCCGACGGAGGCGGCGCGGTCGGGTGACGTCGGGTCGCCCCCGCGGCCGTCGCGGGAGGAGGCGTGCGTGCCGCCGGACGCTGCGCATGCTGTGGTTGGCGCGACTCCGCCGGATGTGAGGCTGCCTGCCGCAGCGAGGGGGTCGGCCGTGCTGCCGGTGGCCGTCGCTGCGCCTCCGCGGCCGTCGCTGGCGAGTGCGGCGGAGGAGGCTTTGACGGGCGCCGTGCCCGCGGCGGGCATGTCGGGCGTCCTGGACGCGAGGAGGGAGAGGTCGGCCTCCGCGCCGAAGAGCGAGGGCGGCGTGAAGGGCGCTACGCCGAGCGGCGCTGGGTCGATGCCCGCTACGAGGGACTCCATGACGGTGTTTCCCGCGCAGGAGACGCGCTCGAGGCGCGCCGGATCGATGCCGCGCCGCGCGCACAGCTCGGTGGCGGCGTGCGTGATGGCGCTGCGCACGCCGTCGCGCAGGGTCGCCCGCGCGGTGAGGTCGCTCGCGGCGTCGATGCGCGCGATGACGTCGGCGCCGAAGGGCGCCTGCGGGTTGAGCGCGCCCGTCGTCTCCAGCACGGAGAGGTCTGTCAGATTCACCAGGTAGAACGCGAGGGTGGTGGTGCCGATGTCCACCGCCAGCCCATAGCGACCGTCATCTGCTGCCGCGCCGCCGCGCGTACCGCCGTAGTCCGCCGCCTCCTGCGCCGTCGCGCCAGACGTGCCCCCGGGGCTTTCTGCGCCGCTCGCCGCGTTGCGCTCGGCGCTTGCCGCGGGCTCCCGCGACACCTCCGTTCCCGCTGCGGCCCCGTTTGCCGCGTCGGCCTCTTCCTGCGTTGCCGTGCGGGCTGTTGCGTCCTCGGGGCTCCCCGCGCCCGCGCCGGCCATCGGGGCGGGGCTGGCATTCGCCGCAGGGGTGGTATCCGCGCCCGGTGCCGTCCCCACCCGATGCGCCGCGTTGCCGAAGCCCTCCTCGATGCTCATGGCGGCTAGGTCGTCCAGCAACACCTCCATGCCATCGGCCGCCGGCGTCTGGCAGGCCAGGACGCGCCGCGCGCCGCCCGTCGCGTCATCGTCGGCCAGCGTTACCTCGCAGCGCCCGCAGGTGCCGCCGCCCCCGCAGGGCGCGAGCACCACGATCCCCGCCGCACGCAGCGCCTCGAGCAGCGTCGCGCCCCTGGCGAACGCCACGGACTCCACACGCCCGTTCGCATGCCGCGCCCGCAGCGCGCCGGCGGCCTGAGCAGCCGGCTCCTCCTCGATCCCCATGGCCCCTCCTTTACTAATATATGCTCCTTCGATGATAGGCCATCCGCCCGCCGCCGGCCACCCTTCCGACCAGGGTCGCTTGCACGGAAAAGCTGCGATATGGGCCGTTTGCTTCGAAATTCCGAGGAAGGAAGGCGCCTTCCCCGGTTTCCTCCCAGCGTTTTCCCAGGTCGCGTTTTTCTGCGCTGCCTCAAGAGGGTGAAAAGCACGTCCAATCGGCTCATGAACCTCGGAATTTCGAAGTAAATGGCCCATAACCGGCCTCCTGATTGCACCCGGCCCTCCTTCCGACGGTTTGCTCGCGTGTCCTCCTCCCGAGCGCCCTGCGGCGCCGCCCGCGCCCGCCGTCCGCACGCGCGAATGAGCGGCGGGCGCCTGCTGGCGCGTGCTATGATGGGCAGCGTTGCAGACAAGCACCTTTTCTACCTGCTAGGAGGCTTACATGAGCGTCATCATCGATGTGTACGGGCGCGAGATCCTTGACTCCCGCGGCAACCCCACGGTGGAGGTCGAGGTCGTTCTGGAGGACGGGGCCTACGGGCGCGCGGCCGTTCCGTCGGGCGCGTCGACCGGCGCCTTCGAGGCCGTCGAGCTGCGCGATTGCGATAAGAACCGCTACCTGGGCAAGGGCACGCAGGACGCGGTCGGCCACGTGAACGAGGAGATCGCTGAGGCGCTCCTGGGCAAGGAGGCCGATGACCAGCGCGCCATCGACGCCGCGATGATCGCCGTGGACGGCACCGACAACAAGGGCGCGCTCGGCGCCAACGCCATCTTGGGCGCGTCGCTGGCGGTGGCCCGCGCTGCCGCGGATTCCGCCGACCTGCCGCTGTACAAGTACGTCGGCGGCGTCAACGCGCATCTGCTGCCCACCCCCATGATGAACATCCTCAACGGCGGCGTGCACGCCGACAATAACGTGGACTTCCAGGAGTTCATGATCATGCCCGTCGGCGCCAAGTCCTTCGCGGAGGCCCTGCGCTGGTGCGCCGAGATCTACCACACGCTGAAGAAGGTCCTGCACGACGCGGGCCTCGGCGGCGGCGTGGGCGACGAGGGCGGCTTCGCCCCCAACCTCAAGACCAACGAGGAGCCGCTCGCCTACATCGTGCAGGCCTGCGAGGCGGCCGGCTACAAGCCCGGCACCGACATCATGTTCGCCATGGATCCGGCGTCCACCGAGTTCTACAACGCCGAGACCGGCAAGTACGTCCTGGCTGGCGAGGGCCGCGAGCTCACGAGCGACGAGATGGTGGACTACTGGGAGGCGCTCGTCAACAAGTACCCCATCGTCTCCATCGAGGACGGCATGGCCGAGGAGGACTGGGACGGCTGGAAGGCCCTCACCGAGCGCATCGGCGACCGCGTGCAGCTGGTGGGCGACGACCTGTTCGTCACCAACTCCAAGCGCCTGTCCAAGGGCATCGCGCTGGGCTGCGCTAACGCCATCCTCATCAAGGTGAATCAGATCGGCAGCCTCACTGAGACGCTCGAGGCCATCGAGATGGCCAAGCAGGCCGGCTATGCCTGCGTCATGAGCCATCGCTCCGGCGAGACCGAGGACACTACCATCGCCGACCTGTCCGTGGCGCTCAACACCGGCCAGATCAAGACGGGCGCGCCGTGCCGCTCCGACCGCGTGGCCAAGTACAACCAGCTCATCCGCATCGAGGAGCAGCTGGGCGAGCAGGCCGCCTACGCCGGCATGGACGCTTTCTACAACATCAAGCGCTAGCACCCGCGTCAGCACGCAAGACGGGGAAGGGGGTCGTGCCGCAGGGCGCGGCCCCCTTTGTATAGGGGGGCGAGTCCTGCGTTGCAGGCGAAGCCCCCCCCGGCGAAGCCCCCCCCGGCGAAGCCCCCCCCGGCGAAGCCCCCCCCGGCGAAGCCCCCCCGGCGAGGCCGCGAGCCGGCATATCTGGCCATCCGCGCTGCGACCCCACTCTGACCAGGCGTCATTTCAAACACGCCGAGCGCTTGCCGCCTCGCGCCGGGCCTTTCTGCACGCACCGAAACAAGGGTGTAACAAAGGCAATACGAGCGGGAAACATGGGCGCGGTAACCTCCTTTCCATTGAATGCGAAAGAAGGTGAACATGCGAGAGATGCCATTTGGTGTGACCCCACTGGATTCACGCCTGCGGGAGGGCGCGGTGCGGATCCCGTCAGGATGCGCCATCGCGGCCATCATGGACCGCAGCGGCGCCCGGCACGACGGGTCGGACATCGTGAAGGCCATCGAGCTCATGCACGATCGGAGCAACGGACTCGGCGGCGGATTCGCCGCCTACGGGATATACCCCGCCTACCGGGAGCTCTACGCGTTCCACGTCATGTACGAGAGCCGGGACGCGCGGGCCGAGGTGGAGGCGTACCTGGACACGTACTTCATGTGCGAGAAGCAGGAGCGCATCCCCACCGAGCCCGTCGCGTCCATCAAGAATCCCCCTGACCTGTGGCGCTACTTCGTCGCCCCGCACACCATGCGCCTCAACATGAGCGGGGTCGACGAGGCGGAATACGTCATGCGCCACGTCGTCCGCATCAACAAGAGCGTGGACGGGGCGTTCGTGGCCAGCTCCGGCAAGGACATGGGCGCGTTCAAGGGGGTCGGCTACCCCGAGGACATCGGCGCGTTCTACCGGCTCGACGAGTATCGCGCCTGGGCGTGGACGGCGCACGGGCGCTTTCCCACCAACACGCCGGGCTGGTGGGGCGGCGCGCATCCGTTCACGCTTCTGAACTGGTCGGTCGTCCACAACGGCGAGGTGTCGAGCTATGACGCCAACCGGCGCTACGTGGAGCAGTTCGGCTACTCGTGCGAGCTTCAGACCGACACCGAGGTCATCACCTACCTGTTCGACCTGCTCTGCCGCCGCGACGGCCTGTCTCCGGAGATGGCGGCGCACATCATGACGGCTCCGAGCTGGGATGCCATCGATCGCATGCCGGCCGAGGACGCCGCGTTCGAGACGGCCCTGCGCACGGTGTACGCCAGCGCGCTCGTCAACGGGCCCTTCTCGGTGATCTTGGGATCGGAGGAGGGCATCCTCGCCATCAACGACCGCCTCAAGCTGCGTGCCCTCATGGCGGGGGAGAAGGGCTCGATGGTGTACCTGGCCAGCGAGCAGGCTGCCATCGAGGCGGTGTGCCCCGACGCGGAGAACATCCGCCCGATCGAGGGAGGCGAGCCCTTCGTCGTGCAGCTCGACGAGGTGGCGCGTCGCCAGAACGACCACGACGTCTGGAGCCGCCCGCGCCATGCGCCGCTGGCGCACGAGACCGGCGTGCTGCCGCGAAGAGAGGAGGGCCGCGGACTATGATCGACTTCGCTCTCCCGCGTTACCAGGTGCGCCGCGACGCTGAGGAATGCGTGGGCTGTGGCATCTGCGTGCGCGAGTGCGCCAACGGCGTGCATGTCGCCCGCCCGGGCGAGAAGGTGCCCAAGGCCGACCATCGGAAGTGCGTGAACTGCCTGCGCTGCGTGCTGACGTGCCCCACGCGCGCCCTGACGATCACGCGGTGGCCGCAGGTCGACGGCGGGTCGGCGGTGTGGACGCTCGAGTACATGCAGGACATCGCCACGCAGGCCGCGTCAGGCGGCGTGCTGCTCTCCTCCATGGGAAACCCGCTGCCCTACCCGGTGTACTGGGATCACCTGCTGCTCAACGCGAGCCAGGTGACCAACCCCTCGATCGATCCCCTGCGCGAGCCGATGGAGACCCGCGTGTTCCTGGGCGGCCGCCCCGTGGCGCTCGAGATAGACGAGCGCGCCCGGGCGCTTCGGTCGCCCTTGCCCCCGCAGGTGAAGCTCGACGTGCCCATCATGTTCTCCGCCATGAGCTTCGGCTCGGTGTCGCTCAACACCCAGCGGGCGCTCGCCATGGCGGCCTGCGAGCTCGGCACGCTGTTCAACGTCGGCGAGGGCGGGCTCCATCGCGACCTCGAGCGCTACGCCGACCACGCGGTGGTCCAGGTGGCCTCGGGCCGGTTCGGGGTGGATCCCCGCTACCTCAACGCCGGGGCCATGGTGGAGATAAAGATCGGCCAGGGGGCGAAGCCCGGCATCGGCGGGCACCTGCCCGGCGAGAAGATCACGGCCGAGGTGTCGCGCACGCGCATGATCCCCGAGGGCGCGGACGCCATCTCGCCGGCGCCCCACCACGACATCTACTCGATCGAGGACCTTCGCCAGCTCGTCTACTCGCTGAAGGAGGCCACGCGCTACGAGAAGCCCGTGGCGGTGAAGATCGCGGCGGTCCACAACGCCGCCGCCATCGCGAGCGGCATGGCCCGCGCCGGTGCGGAGGTCATCGTGGTCGACGGGTTCCGCGGCGGCACGGGGGCGGCGCCCAAGCGCATCCGCGACAACGTGGGCGTGCCGGTTGAGCTCGCGCTCGCCTCCATCGACCAGCGCCTGCGCGACGAGGGAATCCGCTCGACAGTGAGCGTGGTGGCGAGCGGCTCGATCCGCACCTCGGCCGACGTGGTGCGCGCCATCGCGCTCGGCGCCGACGCGGTGTCGTGCGGAAGCGCCCCGCTCATCGCGCTGGGCTGCCACCAGTGCGGCGACTGCTCCCGCGGCAGGTGCAACTGGGGCATCGCGACGCAGCGCCCCGAGCTGGTGGAGCGCCTCGACCCCGAGGAGGGGGCCGAGCGCGTGGTCAACCTGGTGCGCGCCTGGACGCACGAGATCCAGGAGATGATGGGCGGCATGGGCATCAACGCGGTCGACAGCCTGCGGGGCAACCGCCTCATGCTGCGGGGCATCGGCCTCACCGACCGCGAGCTCGAGATTCTGGGGGTGAAACATGCAGGCGAATGACGCGAGGACGCTTGCGGGGGCGGCGCCGACGGCGCCCGCCGAGGCTGCTGCGGGGAATTCGGCCGACGCGCGGCCATCCTCTTCCGATCCCTCGTCTGCGCCGACGGAGCACGTGACGCTCGGGGCGCTTCACTTCAAGGAGGCGAACGAGCAGGTGCGCCAGGCGCTCGATCGGACGGACGACGTCGTGCTCGAGGACGTGCGGGCCCAGCGCTACCTGGGCTGCGCGCTGCCTGCGGGCAAGCGCCTGGAGATCCACGGGACGCCCGGCAACGACCTCGCCTGCTTCATGGACGGCGGCACCGTCGAGGTGCTCGGAAACGCCCAGGACCAGGTGGGCAACACGATGAACGACGGCGAGGTGATCGTGCACGGGCGCTGCGGCGATGCGGCCGGCTACGCCATGCGGGGCGGCCGCGTGTTCATCCGCGACGGCTGCGGCTGGCGCGCGGGCATCCACATGAAGGCCTACGATGCGCGCCAGCCCGTCGTGGTGGTGGGCAAGGACGCGGGAAGCTTCCTCGGCGAGTACATGGCGGGCGGCGTCTTCGTGGTGCTCGGCGAGACGGGCGACTACCTCGCGCGCGGCATGCACGGCGGCGTCATCTACCTGAGGCGGCCGCCGCGTGCCGGCGCGCTGTCGGACGAGGTGGTGCTCTCGCGCGTCGACGACGCCGACCTGGCCGTCCTCGGCCCCCTGCTCGCGGAGTATGACCGCTTGTTCGCCTCCGAGCTGGGGTATCGCGTGAGCGAGGAGGCGCCTGGGTTCCTCCGCGTCGCCCCCGCCTCGTCTCGCCCCTACGCGAGCCTGTACGTTCGCTGATCGAAAGTCCGCCAACCAAGGAAAGGGAAGTGCTGACATGAACGTTCCGGAGGAATTCGGAAGCCGGGTGCCCGGCGGACGTGCCGCGGGGGCAATGCCCCCGGCAAAGGAGCGCCGGCCGCTGGAGGCGACCGCCGACGAGGGGGCTCGCCCGGGCTCGGCCATGGCGGCCGCGGGTGCGTGGGGCCGGGCGGTCGTGCGCGATGTTGCCCGCTGCGCGCGCCGGTGCCAGCCGTTTGCGGGCAGCGCCGCCGCGGGCGCGCCGTGCGGGGCTGAGGGCAGGTGAGCGCATGACCAAGTACATATTCGTGACGGGCGGCGTCGTGTCGGGCCTGGGCAAGGGCATCACGGCCGCCTCCCTCGGCCGCCTGCTGAAGGCGCGCGGCCTGCGCGTGGCGGCGCAGAAGCTCGACCCGTACCTCAACGTCGACCCGGGAACGATGAGCCCCTATCAGCATGGCGAGGTCTACGTCACCGAGGACGGCGCCGAGACCGACCTCGACCTGGGGCACTACGAGCGCCTCATCGACGAGGACCTCAACCGCTTCTCGAACCTCACCGCGGGCAAGGTGTACCACACCGTGCTCGAGAAGGAGCGGCGCGGCGCGTACCTGGGGTCAACCGTGCAGGTCATCCCCCATGTGACCGACGAAATCAAGCGGTGCGTCTACGAGGTCGGCCGGCGCACGGGGGCCGACGTCGTCATCACCGAGGTCGGCGGCACGGTCGGCGACATCGAGTCGCAGCCCTTCATCGAGGCCATCCGCCAGATCTCGCTTGAGAGCGCGCCTGAGGACAGCCTGTTCATCCACGTGACGCTCGTTCCCTACCTGCAGGGGTCGGGCGAGCAGAAGTCCAAGCCGACGCAGCGCTCGGTAAAGGAGCTCCAGGGGCTCGGCGTGGCCCCCGATATCATCGTGCTGCGCTGCGACCGGCCCCTCGACGAGGCCGTGTTCTCCAAGATCGCCCTGTTCTGCAACGTGCGGCCCGACTGCGTCATCGAGAACCGCACGCTCGAGAGCCTCTACGAGGCCCCGCTCATGCTCGAGCGCGCCGGCCTGGCCCGCGCGGCGTGCCGCCGGCTGATGCTCGAGGTGCCCGAGCCGGACCTGGGGGAGTGGGAGGCGCTCGTCGGCCGCATCGTCGGCGCGCGGGACGAGGTGCGCATCGGGCTCGTGGGCAAGTACGTCGAGCTCCACGACGCGTACCTCTCGGTTGCCGAGGCGCTGCGCCACGCCGGCTACGCGCACGGCGTGCGGGTGGCGATAGACTGGGTTGACTCGGGCGAGCTCGACGCGAGCACGTGCGCGCGCCGGCTGGGCGGCCTTGACGGCATCATCGTGCCGGGCGGCTTCGGGTCACGCGGCGTCGAGGGCATGGTGAGCGCGGCCCGCTACGCCCGCGAGGAGGGCGTGCCGTTCCTCGGCATCTGCATGGGAATGCAGGCGGCGGTCATCGAGTTCGCCCGCAACGTCGCGGGGCTTGCGCAGGCCGGCTCCGGCGAGTTCGACGAGGCGTGCCCCCAGAAGGTGATCGACTTCATGCCGGGGCAGAGCGCCGATCTGGAGAAGGGCGGCACCCTGCGCCTCGGGGCGTACCCGTGCGCCATCGCGCCGGGCAGCGTGCTCGAGCGCTGCTACGGTGAGCGCCTCGTGGCCGAGCGGCACCGCCACCGGCTCGAGGTGAGCGATGAGTACCGCGCCGTGCTCGCCGACGCGGGCCTGCGGGCGTCGGGCACCTCTCCCGACGGGCGCCTGGTGGAGGCGGTTGAGCTGCCGGACGAGCCGTTCTTCGTGGGCGTGCAGTACCACCCCGAGTTCAAGAGCCGCCCGACGCGCCCGCATCCGCTCTTCCAGGGCTTCATCGGCGCGGCCCGCGCCCGCTCGCGGGAGGACGCGTGATGGGAATCCGCGAGGAATGCGGCGTGATCGGCGTGTTCGCGCCCGGCCCCACGGACGTGGCGAGCATGGTCTTCGGCGGCCTGTTCGCCCTCCAGCATCGCGGCCAGGAGGGCTGCGGCGTGGTGGTGAACGACGACGGGGTGTTCACGTCGCACAAGGACCTCGGCTTGGTGGGCGAGGTGCTCACCCCCGACGTGCTCGCCCGCCTGCCGCGCGGCTCCCTGGCGGTGGGGCACGTGCGCTACGGCACCACCGGCGCCCGCGTGCGCGCCAACTGCCAGCCGATCGAGGTCAACCACCGCAAGGGCCGCATGGCCCTCGCGCACAACGGCAACCTCAGCAACGCCGACGAGCTCCGCTGCGCGCTTGAGCTGGCGGGCGCCATCTTCCACACGACGAGCGACACCGAGACCATCGCCTACGTGGTGACGCGCGAGCGGCTGCGCTGCCCCTCGATAGAAGACGCGCTGTCAGCGGCGATGGACGAGATAGCGGGCGCGTACTCGCTCGTGCTGATGTCGCCGCAGAAGCTCATCTGCGCGCGCGACCCCCACGGCTTCCGCCCGCTGTGCTACGGCGTGACCGACGAGGGCGTCTACGTGGTCGCCTCCGAGAGCTGCGCCCTTGCCGCGGTCGGGGCCCGGTTCCTGCGCGACGTCGAGCCGGGCGAGATCATCGTGTTCACGGCCGAGGGGCCGCAGTCGCGCCGCGAGCACTGCCAAAGCGCCCCGCGGGCCTCGTGCGTGTTCGAGTACATCTACTTCGCGCGCCCCGACTCGGTCGTCGACGGCGTGTCGGTGCACGCCGCCCGCCTGCGCGCGGGCGCCATCCTCGCCGAGGAGCATCCGGTTGACGCGGACGTGGTGGTGGGCGTGCCCGACTCGGGGCTCGATGCGGCGCTCGGCTACGCGCGCGCCTCGGGCATCCCCTGGGGCATGGGGCTCGTGCGCAACCGCTACGTCGGGCGCACGTTCATCTCGCCCGGGCAGAGCGCGCGCCTGGACAAGGTGCGGCTCAAGCTCTCGGCGATGGGGGAGTGCGTGCGCGGGCGGCGCGTGGTGCTCGTCGACGACTCCATCGTGCGCGGTACCACGGCGCGGCGCATCGTCGGGCTCCTGCGCGAGGCCGGCGCCGCCGAGGTTCACCTGCGCATATCCGCGCCGCCGTTTCTGCATCCCTGCTACTATGGCACCGACATCGACTCCGAGGAGCATCTGATCGCATGCCGCTGCAGCGTGCCGGAGATAGCGCGCGAGCTCGGCGCGGACAGCCTGGGCTACCTGCCGGCGGAAAGGCTCGGCGAGCTCGTGGGCGGCGCGGGCGTGTGCGCGGCGTGCTTCGACGGGCGCTATCCCACCGCCGTGCCCGCCTGCGCGCCGAAGAACCGCTTCGAGCGCAAGCTCTCCGAGGGGGAGTGAGGCTCCGCGCGGAGCGGCGGGCGGCCGCGGGGGCCTGAGGGCCCACGCCGTGCCGGGCGCGCCGAGGGCCTCGGCCGGCCGCGCGGGCGCGAAAGAGGAGAAACCGAGGAAAGGAGGGGTCCTATGGGCCTCAAGTTCACCAAGATGCACGGCCTGGGCAACGACTACCTCTACGTGCTGGGAAACCCCGATCGGGCGAAGGAGCGCTACGGCCTGGATGCCGCCGAGCTTTCGATACGCCTGTCCGACAGGCACTTCGGCGTGGGGTCTGACGGCATGATCTGGATTGCCCCCGCAGACGATGCCGACTGCCTGATGCGCATCTTCAACGCAGACGGCAGCGAGGCGATGATGTGCGGCAACGGCGTTCGCTGCGTGGGGAAGTACCTCTACGACAAGGGCCTTGTGGACCGCCTTCAGGTGCGCGTCAAGACGCGCTCGGGCATGAAGGGCCTGGAGCTCTCGCCGGGCCCGGACGGGATGGTCGAGCGGGTCGCCGTGCGCATGGGACGGGCGACGGTCGATGATGAGCGCGTGGTGGAGGCGCTCGGCGCCGAGGTGCAGCTCGTGCCCGTCGACGTGGGCAACCCCCACGCGGTCGTCTTCGTCGAGGACGCCCTTGCCGCCCCGGTCGCGAGCCTCGGCGCGGCGCTTGAGCGCCATGCGGCGTTCCCCGATGGGGTCAACGTCGAGTTCGTCGAGGTGACGGGCGACAACGAGCTGCGCATGCGCGTGTGGGAGCGCGGCAGCGGCATCACCATGGCCTGCGGCACGGGGTCGTGCGCGTCTGCCGCGGCGGCCGTCCGCGCCGGCCTGGCAGACGGCGGGCGCCCCGTGCGCGTGGTCCTCGACGGCGGGGAGCTGCTGATTGAAGTTGCGTCCGACGGGGAGGTCGTCATGACCGGCCCCGCGGCGACGGTATGCGAGGGGGAGGTCGAGCTGTGATCGAGCTGAACCGGCACTACGCCGAGCTGGAGGAGTCGTACCTGTTTGCGGGCATCGCGCAGAAGGTCGCCGCCTACGAGGCGGCCCATCCGGGCGCGCGCATCCTGCGCCTGGGGATAGGGGACGTGTCCCTGCCGCTGCCCGAGGCGGTCATCGCGGCGCTTCACGAGGGCGTCGACGCGCAGGCGCGCGCCGAGACCTTCCAGGGCTACCTTCCCGAATGCGGCGCGCCCTTCCTGCGCGAGGCCATCGCGCGCCAGTACGCGGAGCGGGGAGTGTCGCTCGACGCGGGCGAGGTGTTCGTGTCGAGCGGCGCGAGCGACGAGCTGGGGGACATCCTCGACCTGTTCGACGCCTCGAGCGCGGCGCTCGTCGTGGAGCCCGCCTACCCGGCCTACGTCGACGCCAACGTCATCGCCGGCAGGCGCATCGTGCGGCTGGAGTCGGGCAAGGACGACGGCTTCGCCCCATGGCCCGACCCCGCAGCCGACGCCGACCTGATCTACCTGTGCTCGCCGGGCAACCCCACTGGCGCCCACTTCACGCGCGACAAGCTTAAGGCCTGGGTCGAGTTTGCCAACGCGCGCGGCGCCATCATTCTGTTCGACGCCGCCTATGAGGCGTTCATCTCCGATGCGGACGTGCCTCACAGCATCTTCGAGGTGGAGGGCGCGCGCACCTGCGCGATAGAGATCTGCTCGCTGTCCAAGACGGCGGGCTTCACGGGCACGCGTCTGGGCTACACCGTCATACCCTCCGCCCTCGAGCGCGGCGGCATGAGGCTGGCCGATATGTGGGTGCGCAACCGCACCACTAAGACCAACGGCGTGAGCTTCGTCATACAGCGGGGCGCGGCTGCCGTGTTCACCCCGGAGGGTCGCCGCCAGGCGGAGCGCAACATCGAGGTGTACAAGGGCAACGCGCGCGTCATCAGGGAGGCGCTCGACGCGGTGGGCGTGTGGTACTGCGGCGGCGTGAACGCGCCCTATATGTGGATGGAGTGTCCGCGGGGCCTGGGCAGCTGGGAGTTCTTCGACTACCTGCTTGAGAACGCCCAGGTGGTCGGAACCCCCGGCGTCGGGTTCGGGCCGTGCGGCGAGGGCTTCTTCCGCCTCTCGTCGTTCGGCAGCCCCGAAGACACCGCCGAGGCCATGCGCCGCCTGAGGCGGCTGCTCGCGTAGCCGCGCCGCGCGGTGCGGCGGGCGCGCGGGCGGCGGGCGCGCGGGTGGCGTGCGCGATGGGACGGCGACCGAGGGCTCGCGGCGTGCGCGCAGGACGCGGATCGCGCGCAGGCGGCGGCCACGGGCGCGCGGGCGGCGATGCATCCCGCAGGGCGCGGGCACGCGCGGGCGCGCGGCGATGCGGGCGCGCGGCCTTCCTTTCCGCCGCTTCTTTCCGGGCGTGGATATTCTCAAACGGGTATAATGGCGGCAACCCTATGAACGAGGCGCCGCGCGGGGTCGGCCCTGCGCGGCGCCTTCTTGCGGAAAGGAACGCCCATGACGGACATGATCTCGCTGGAAGAGGCGCGCGAGCTGGTGCTGGCCAAGGTGGCGCCGCTCGGGTCGGAGGAGGTTCCCCTGCTCGACGTGGTGGGCCGCGTGGCCGCCGCCGACCTGACGAGCGACATCGACATCGCCCCCTTCGCGCACTCGGCTATGGACGGCTTCGCCCTGCGGGCTGACGAGATCGCCAGTGCGACCGAGGACGCGCCCGTCGCGCTCAAGGTCATCGCGGAGATCGGCGCGGGGGACGTGTTCTCAGGCGCCATCGCCCCGGGCGAGTGCGTGCGCATCATGACCGGCGCGCCGCTGCCCGACGACGCCGACGCGGTGGTGAAGTACGAGATCGTGGCCGTGCTCGCGGGCGATGGCAAGCCGGGCTCCACCGTGGCGTTCTCCGCTCCGGCGAAGCCGGGCGCGAACGTGCGCGCCGCCGGCGAGGAGGCGTGCGCCGGCGAGGTGGTGGTGGAACGCGGCGAGGTCATCGGCGCGGCAGGCGTGGGCTTCCTCGCCAGCTGCGGCGTGCTCCAGGTGCCCGCCTACGCGCGCCCGCGCGTGGCCATCATCGCCACGGGCAGCGAGCTCGTGCCGCCCGACCAGGTGCCCGGTCCCGGGCAGATCCGCAACTCCAACAGCTACGCCATGGCCGCCTGCGCCCAGGAGGCGGGCGCCGTGCCTGTGGTGCTGCCCATAGTCGCGGACACCTTCGAGGCCCTGCGCGACGCCGTGGACGCCGCCACGCGCGAGTACGACTTCGTGGTGACCACCGGCGGCGCGGCCAACGGCGACTTCGACTTCATCAAGCCGGTCGTGGAGGAGCTCGGCGAGCTGCTCATGACGTCGGTCAACATGCGCCCCGGCAAGGCGCAGACGTTCGGCCTGGTCAACGGCACGCCTGTCTTCGGCCTGCCGGGCAACCCCGCGGCGGCCTACTGCGGCTTCGAGCTCATCATCCGCGCGGCGCTGCGCAAGATGCAGGGCTTCTCGCACCTTGACCGCCCCGCGGTGCAGGCGCGCCTGACCGCGCCGGTGCGCAAGAAGGACGTGCGTCGCCTGTTCAGCCGCTCCACGCTCACGCGCGCGGCCGACGGCGCCTTCGAGGTGACGCCCGCGAAGAACCAGAGCTCGGGCCTGTTCGGCCCCATCCAGAAGTCGAACTGCCTGGCCTCCATACCCGAGGGCCCGCAGATGCTCGAGCCGGGCGATGCGGTGGAGTGCATCCTGCTCGACGTATCTGAGGAAGTGCCGCTGTAGGGAAGGCCCGCGTCCGCGCCCGCTTCAGCGGGCGCCTCGCCTGCGGGTGCCCGTCCGGGGCGCCGCGGACCCCCGCCCCCGCCTGTTCCGCCGAACGAAAGGAACCCCCATGTCCCACGATCATTCCGCTCAGCCCGTCACCTTCGCCATCGTCACCTGCTCTGACACGCGCTCGATGGCCGAGGACGCTGCCGGCGCCGCGCTCGAGCGCCTCATCGCCGAGGCGGGCTGGACGTGCGCATCCCACGTGGTGGTGCGTGACGAGCGCGCCGACATCGCGGCGGCCATCGTCGAGGCCGCCGACGCGCCGGAGGTGGACGTCGTGCTCACCTGCGGCGGCAGCGGGCTGTCGCTGCGCGACGTGACGCCCGAGGCCACCCGCGACGTGTGCGACCGCGACGTGCCCGGCATCGCCGAGGCCATGCGCTACCACAGCCTCCAGATCACGCCCTTCGCCATGCTCTCGCGCGCCGTGTGCATGCAGCGCGGGCGCACGCTCGTGGTCAACCTGCCCGGCTCCACCAAGGCGGCCACCGAGAACTGGGAGGGCATCGTGGCGGCGCTGCCCCACGCCGTGAAGATGATGGCCGGCGGCGGGCACGAGTAGTCCCGCCCTCTGCGGCGCGGGGCGCCGGCATTCGCCCCGGCCTGCGCGTCGGGCCCGCGCCCTCGCGCCGATGCTCGGCTCGGGCGCGACACCGGCCCCGCGCCTGCTTCCGCACGCGCCCCTGCGGGCCCGCGACGGCACGCCGCCGCGGGCCCGTTGCGCTATACTGGCAGGCGATCAGGCAAGCAAGCGAAGCAGAGGCACCCCATGACAGAACCACTCAACGGCTTCACGGGATTCGGTCGGCGCGACCCCGGGTTCGTCTCGGCCAGCCAGGCCATGCGCCAGGCCGAGACCGAGGCCCGCATGGCCCGCTCGGATCCGTCGAGCACCGCCCGGCTCGCCCACGAGGCGCGCGCGGCCAACGCGCAGGCGCTCTCGCAGGCCACGGCCGACTTGGGGCGCGTGGGCGGGGCCTGGGGCGCGCCGGCGCCCCAGACGGGCGTCCTGCGCTTCACCCGCGGCGGCGCGGGCGGCGCGACGGCCTTCGACCCCGACAAGCTCGCCCTCATCCCGCCCGTCGAGCGCCGCTGGTCATGGGTGGAGATCGACCTCAACGCCATTCGCCACAACGCCACGGCGGTCAAGCGGCGCCTGGCGCCGGGCACGCGGCTCATGGCCGTCGTGAAGGCCGACGCCTACGGCCACGGCGCCGTGCAGTGCGCCAAGACCGCCCTCAACTCCGGCGCCGAGTACCTGGGCGTCGCCACGGTGGAGGAGGCCATCGAGCTGCGCGAGGCGCTCATCAACGCGCCCATCCTCATCCTGGCGGAGCCGCCGGCCACCGCCATCCCGCTGCTGCTCGGCTACAAGGTGATGCCGACCGTCTACTCGGCTGAGTTCGCCATCCAGTACGCCGAGGCGGCCGACGCCCTGGGCCTGCGCGCCCCCTTCCACCTCAAGGTGAACACCGGCATGAACCGCATCGGCGTGCGCCATGACCAGGTGGTGCCCTTCATGCACCAGGTGGGCTTCCACCGGGCGCTCGAGCTGGTGGGGACGTTCACGCACTTCGCCACGGCCGACTGCGCCGAGACGCTCGACTTCCAGATTCAGGTCAAGCGCTTCATCGAGGCCGTCAACGCGCTGCGCGCCGGCGGCATCGACCCGGGCATCGTTCACGCGGCCAACTCGGCGGCGGCCATCCGCTACCCCGACGTGCAGTTCGACATGGTGCGCCTGGGCATCGGCCTGTACGGCTTCCACCCCTGCCCGGAGACGTTCCCGCTCATCGAGCTTCGGCCCGCCATGAGCGTGAAGGCGCGCATCACCGACGCGCGGCTCGTGCCCATGAGCGAGGGCGTCAGCTACGGGCTGCACTACCGCAGCCCCGGCTCGGTGAAGATCTGCACGCTGCCCATCGGGTACGCCGACGGCCTGCGCCGCGGCCTTTCGGGGCGCGTGGAGTTCCTGATGGGCGAGCACCGCGTGCGCCAGGTGGGCAACATCTGCATGGATCAGTGCATGTTCGAGGTCGACCTGCGCACCTACGGTACGCGCACGCGCGTCGACCCCCAGGTGGGGGACGAGGTGGTCATCGTGGGCGCTGTGGGCGACGCGGTGGTGACCATCGACGAGATGTGCGACCTGCTGGACACCATCCCCCATGAGGTGGCCATCGGGTTCGGCTGCTCGCGCCTGCCGCGCGTCTACGTGTAGCGCGCGGGCGGTGCTGCCGGGCGCCGGCGGGCGCGGGCGGTGCTGTCCGCGCGCTGGACGCCGGGGCGCCGAGGGCGGGCGCTTGCGGCGTCGGGTGCCGGGGCGCGCCGCGCTGCGCCGGGCGTCGCGCCGGTCGGCCCGTGCGGCCGTCATGCGTCGCCTCGCGATAAAGCTGTCTGCGGCCGTGCGCCGCTTGCGAAAGGAGGGCCCCATGCCCAAGCCCCACATCCCCCTTGACGAGCTGCGTGCCCAGGTGGCCGCGTGCCACCGCTGCCCGCTTGCCGACGGGCGCACCCAGACGGTCTTCGGCGTGGGCGACCCTGCCGCGCGCGTGCTCATCGTGGGCGAGGCGCCGGGCAAGAACGAGGACCTCAAGGGCGAGCCGTTCGTAGGCGCGGCCGGCAAGTACCTCGACGAGCTGCTGGGCATCGCCGGTCTCACGCGCGGCGACGTGTTCATCGCCAACGTGCTCAAGTGCCGTCCGCCCGGCAACCGCGACCCGCGTCCGGAGGAGATCGAGCTGTGCACCCCGTTCCTCCGCGAGCAGACGCGTACCATCGACCCGGAGTTCATCGTCACGCTGGGCAATTTCTCCACCAAGTTCATCCTCAAGACCGAGGTGGGCATCACGCGCCTGCACGGCACGCTGCAGCAGGCGGGACGCTTCAAGGTGTTTCCCATCTTCCACCCGGCCGCTGCGCTCTACGATGGCAAGAAGCGCGAGGCGCTCGAGAACGATTTCGCCACCTTAGGCGAGCTTCTGGGCACCCGCCCGCCGGCGCCCGCACCCGCGCCGAGTCCCGCGCCGTAGCGTCCGCTGCCACTAAAGGGCGAAGATTTGCGATTTGGCAGGGTCGCTCGCGCGCGTGAAAGCGGGATCGCGAAGGACGGGAAGCCGTGACTTGGGAGAACGCGTCTGAGCGAAGACTCTCACGATCGGAGCTAGCCGCCAGGGCGGCGTCGCGCCCTGCTAGATCGCAAATCTGTGCCATCGCGAGTAGGAAGCGCGGCAGCGGCGCCATCTCCCCCCCGCGGCCCCGCGCCCCCCGTGCGTTTCAGCCCCTTGCGCCCCCTCGCGTCTCGCGTCCCGGCCCCCTGCGCGCCCCGCGCTTTTCGGCCCCTGCGCGCCCCGTCCCCCCGCGCCCCGCCCCTGCATCCTGGCTCCTCGCGTCTCGCGTCCCGGCCCCTGTGCCCGATCCCGTGGCCCCGCGTCTTACCTCCCCCCGCGCCCCGGCTTCGCGCGTCCCGCCCCTGCATCCTGGCTCCTCGCGCCTCGCGCCCCGGCCCCTGTGCCCGATCCCGTGGCCCCGCGTCCTACCCCCGCGCCCCGGTCCCGCATCCCGACTCCTCGCGCTCGCCCCAGCGGCCTGCGCCCCGATCCCGCGACCCGGTCTCCCGCCCTCGCTGCCACTTTTTCGCGCCGAAATGGCACTAAACGGCAGTTTGGTACGGTTGGCAGCGCCACAGTAGGGCGTTTCGGCGGTCGCCGCCCTCATGTCCTCGGCGTTTTCCCAGGTCGGCTTCGGACGGCACGCCGACCTTGGCGTCGCGCACCGTACCAAACTGCCGATTAGTGCCATCGGAGGCCGAAAACGTGGCGGTGGCGCCCCGGCGTCTGCCCGCCGCGTCCGCGCGCGGCGCTACAGCCAGTGTTTCCAGCGGAAGTAGGCGAGGAAGCTGCTCGTGGTGACCACGGCCAGCGCGACGAGGGCAGCGGCCATCCAGGGCCAGTCCACGCCGGGCAGCACCGTCAGGTTCATCCCGAACCAGCCGGTGATCAGCGTGAGCGGCGCGAACAGCACCGTCACGATGGTGAACGTCTGCATGATGGAGTTCTGCTTGAGGTCGATGCGCGTCTGGTGCAGCTCATGGAGCTGGCCGCTGTACTCCTTGATGATCTCGGCACGGTTGACCAGGCGGTCGGCCAGGTTGGAGACGCGGGTGAAGGCGCGCGCGTCTTCGGGGTCCATCAGCTTGTTCTCGTCATCGGCGATGATGGTGGCCATGGCGGCCACCTGCTGGTAGTAGGTGCCCAGCCGCGACGAGGTGCGCCGGTAGGCCATGATCTTGCTCGTGGGGATGTCGGCGCCCTGCTCGATCATCGCCTCCTCGGCGTCCTCCATGGCGTCCTCGAGCCGGCCCAGGTAGGCCAGGTCGTCCATGAGCAGCGTCTTGAAGAACAGGTAGAGGCAGTGGGCGGTGCCCATGGTGCGCATGACGCCGCTCTTGGCGAGGGTGGCGAGGATGCTCTCGGCCAGGGTGCCGTCCTCGATGAAGATGAGGTGCCTCTCCTCCAGGTAGAACGAGAAGAGGAGGGGATCGCCGGTCGGGTCGGCCTTGTCGGGCACGGCGAAGGAGCCGGCCAGGAAGCCGGGGTAGACCTCCACGTAGCTCGTCTCGGACGCCTCGAGGGACTTGAGCGCCTCGGCCCCGTCGCGCTCGATGCCGGGCAGCGTGCGGAAGGCGTCGGAGGAGATCGCCTCCACCACGGGAACGTCGGCACGTCGCGCCTCCTTGGCCGAGACCTCGGTCATCTTGTCTCGCAGCTCGTAGCGAACGGTCACGGCGCCTCCTCTCTGATCGTGCGTCCCCCGTTGCGCCGGCGCCTGGGCGGCAGCGCCCCGTCACCTCGATTATAGGCGCGCTGCCGTGCGCGCCGCGGTTCTGTGGGCAGTTCGTGGACTTCTCGTTTTCGCTACAAAACCAGGGCCGGGCAGCGGGGTTTCGCTATAATTCGCCCAGATCATCGTGATGGTGCGGCGGGCGTGCCGAGGGGGGCGCCGTCCGTCGCGCCACTTCCCTCGGCCGGTGCCCGTCGCCCGGCGCGGAGGGATGTCTCAACCATGGGGAAGGGGCCCGCATGTACCCAATCGAGAGCGTCGAGGCGCTGAACGACGAGGTGACCCGCATGGTCGTTCGCGCGCCCGACATCGCGCGTAAGATTCGCCCGGGGCAGTTCATCATGCTGCGCATCGACGAGGTGGGCGAGCGCATCCCGCTCACCATGAACGACTGCGATCCCGAGGCGGGGACCGTCACCATCGTGTTTCAGGCCGTCGGCGCCACCACCATGCGCCTGGCCACGCTCAAGGCGGGTGATGCGCTGCGGGACTTCGTCGGGCCGCTCGGCAACCCCACCGAGCTCGAGGGCGCTCGCCGCGCCTGCGTCATCGGCGGCGGCCTCGGCACTGCCATCGCGTACCCGCAGGCCAAGTGGCTGCACGAGCACGGCTGCGAGGTGGACGTCATCACCGGCTTTCGCACCGCCGACCTCGTGCTGCTCGAGGATGAGGTGGCGGCGGTGGCCAGCCGCTCCATCGTCATGACCGATGACGGCTCCAACGGCAACAAGGGCGTGGTGACCGAGCCGCTCAAGCGGTGGATCGAGGAGGGGGCCGGCTACGACCTGGTGCTGGCCGTGGGGCCGGTCATCATGATGAAGTTCGTGGCCAAGACCACCGAGCCCTACGGCATCCGCACGCTCGTGTCGCTCAACCCGCTCATGATCGACGGCACGGGCATGTGCGGCGGCTGTCGCGTGAAGGTGGGCGACGAGTACCTGCACGCCTGCGTGGACGGGCCGGATTTCGATGGGCACCTGGTGGACTTCGACGACGCCATGCGCCGCGGCGTCATGTACCAGGGCTACGAGGGGTCGGCGCGCACGGCCATGGCCAAGCGCCTGGCGTCCGAGGCCCGCGACTGCGACGTGGCCGCCGGCCTGCGCGCGGCGGAGGAGGGCGGCGCTCGTCGCGGGGCGAAGGGCCGCATCACGCTCGATGCCGCCACCGAGGCGCAGCTGGCCGCCATGGAGCCTGAGAAGGCGGCGAAGGTGCGCGCCGCGCTGGAGGCCAAGGCCGCGCGCGAGGCCGCCGCTGCGGCCGCCGAGGCCGAGCAGACCGGCGCCGATCGGTTCGGCCACGACGGGAAGGGGGAGTAGGCCATGGCGAAGATGGTCAACTACAACCGCCAGGGCTACAAGACGCCCATGCCCGTGCTCGACCCCGCCGAGCGCGCCCACACGTTCGCGGAGGTGTCGCTCGGCTACAACGCCGAGCGCGCCGTCAACGAGGCGCGGCGCTGCATCCAGTGCAACTCGCGCCCCTGCGTGGCGGGCTGCCCGGTGGGCGTGCCGGTGCGTGAGTTCATCGGCCACATCGCCCGTCGCGACTTCGCGGCCGCCTACGCGGCGGTGCGCGACGCCAACGCGCTGCCCGCCGTCTGCGGGCGCGTGTGTCCTCAGGAGTCGCAGTGCGAGGGCGTCTGCATGCGCGGCCGCAAGGGCGAGGCCGTGGGCATCGGCCGGCTCGAGCGCTTCATCGCCGATTGGGCGGAGGAGCACCCGGAAGAGGCCGCCCGTGCCCTGGCCGAGCGCCGCGCCGCCCGCGCCGCCGCCCTCGCGCATCCGGACGGGGCCGCCGCGGCTGACGAGGAGATCACCCCGCTCGGCGGCAAGGCCGTGCCCGTCATCCCGCCGGGAACCGACCTCTCCGCGTTCCGCGTGGCCGTCGTGGGGTCAGGGCCTGCGTCGCTCACCTGCGCCGGCGAGCTGGCCAAGTACGGCGCGTCGGTCACGGTGTTCGAGGCGCTCCACGCCGTCGGCGGCGTGCTCACCTACGGCATCCCCGAGTTCCGCCTGCCCAAGGCGCTCGTGGCGCGCGAGGTGGCCGCCATCGAGAAGCTGGGCGTGACGTTTGAGGTCAATACCGTGGTGGGCAAGATCTTCGACATCGAGGAGCTTAGGAGCGAGCGCGGCTTCGACGCCGTGTTCGTGGCCACGGGCGCCGGGCTTCCCAGCTACCTGGGCATCGAGGGCGAGGGCCTCAACGGCGTGTGCGTGGCCAACGAGCTGCTCACGCGCGTGAACCTCATGCGCGCCTACGAGTTCCCCGAGTACGAGACGCCCGTCTTCGCCGGCCAGCGCTGCGTGGTGGTGGGCGGCGGCAACGTGGCCATGGACGCCGCGCGCACGGCCAAGCGCCTCGGCGCCGACGTGACGGTGGTCTACCGGCGCAGCCGCGAGGAGATGCCGGCCCGCCTGGAGGAGATCCGCCACGCGGAGGAGGAGGGCGTGCGGTTTGCCACGCTCAACAATCCCGTGCGCCTGATCGGCGATGACGCGGGCTGGCTCACGGGCGTGGAGGTGGTCTCCATGGAGCTGGGCGAGCCCGACGAGAGCGGGCGGCGGCGCCCGCACGAGGTGGAGGGGTCGAACCACGTCATCGGCTGCGACATGTTCGTGATCTCCATCGGCAACCGGACCAACCCGCTCATCGCGCAGACGACGCCGGGGCTGGAGACGACGCCGCGCAACCTCATCGTGGTGGACGAGGAGACGGGCGCCACCTCGGTGCCGGGCGTCTTCGCCGGCGGCGATGCGGTGTCGGGCGCGGCTACGGTCATCCTGGCCATGGGCGCCGGCAAGCGCGCGGCTGCGGGCATCGCGGCGTACCTGAACCCCGAAGGCCCCGCAATCGGCGCGCTCGCGGCCCAGACCGCCGGCGAGGAACGCGCCGAGGCGGAGGAGGCGCTCGCGGCCGAGGCGGCCGTGGAGGACGAGCCCGCCGACGTGGCGCCCGACGACGCGGCAGCCGCCGACGAGCAGGCCGCCCTGGCCGCCGCCCTCGTGGCTGCCGGCATCGCCCCTGATGTGGCCGCCCGCGCCGCGGCCGCCGCGCTGATCGAGGCTGCGAAGGCCTAGCGTGCGAATGCGGGAGACGCAGGGAGAGCGGGGCGAGAAGGCCCGTGAGACGCCGGAAGCCGGGGGCTCGCAGGTGCGGGAGACGCCGGGGGGCGCGGGCTCGCGGGCTTGGGCGGTGTCGGGGGCCGCGGGCGCTCACGTTCGCGAAGGGTCGGAGGCCGCGGGCGCGCAAGCGTGTGAGGCGCCGGGGGCCGCGGGCGCGCGGGCGCGGGCGGCGTCGGACTCCGTTGACGCGTTCGATCCGGTGGCGTACATCAACACGCCGCGCTGGCAGGCCTCGCGGTTGGGGCTTGAGCGCATTCGCGCGCTGCTCGACCGGCTGGGCCGTCCTCAAGATGCGCTGCGCTTTGTGCACGTGGCCGGCACCAACGGCAAGGGCTCGACGTGCGCCTACCTGGCAGCCGTGCTCCAGGCCGCGGGCTATCGGACGGGCCTGTTCACGAGCCCCTTCATTCTGCGTTTCGAAGAGCGTATCCGCGTGAACGGCTCCGACATTTCTCGCGACGACCTCGCGCGCGCCACCCTGCTCGTGCGCGAGCAGGCCGAGGCGCTCGAGCGCGAGACGGGCGATCATCCCACCGAGTTCGAGCTCATGTGCGCCGTGGCGCTCGTGCACTTCCGTGCCGTCGGCTGCGATATCGTCGTGATGGAGGTGGGGCTCGGCGGCCGTCTCGACTCGACCAACGTCATCGATGCGCCCGAGGTCTGCGTCATCGCGTGCATCGGTCTCGACCACACGGCGCTCCTCGGCGATACTCTGGCGGCAGTGGCGGGGGAGAAGTGCGGCATCATCAAGTCCGGCGTCCCCGTGGCCAGCTGGCCCCAGGCCCCCGAGGCCCTCGCCGTCGTTCGCGAGGCCTGCGCTGCCCGTGGCTGTGAGTTATCTATACCTAACTTCGAATCGCTCCAGGTAGAGCCCCTCAAGTTGCACCAAGGAAAGGGGAGCGCCCCCACGTCTGCGGACGACGGCGCTTCGGTGCCCGCAGACAGCTGCCTCTTCGTAGGTACGCGCGCCTCGTGGGATGCTTCCGCGTTCGCAGGCGACTGCGCGTCGCGCGATGCCCTTTCCTCGGGGATGGCCCTCTTCGAGAGCGCCGGGCCCCTCGGGGGCGTCCTCCCCTCGGAGGGCGCCTGCTCTCCGGGGGGCATCGGTCTTTCCGAGAACGCCTGGCCTTCGGAAGACGGACGGGGCGTTTGCCGCGAGCGTGGGGCGCATGGGGCTGAGCGTATGGAAAATGTTTCACGTGAAACATTCGTTTGCTCTATGGGCGACGGAGGCGAAGTCGAGGGGCGCAGGGGCGACAAAGGGACTGGCGATTCTGCGTGTTTCGCTTCGAGTCAACTCCAGAGTGTTTCACGTGAAACATTCGTACGGCATTTTTCGTACGAGAGCGTCGACTACGTGACGGCGCTCTTGGGCAGTTACCAGCCAGCTAACGCGGCGCTGGCCATCGAGGCGCTCCGATTGCTACGCGAGCGCGGTTGGCGCATCCCGCCGGAGGCTGTGCGGGAGGGCGTCGCCGCTGCGCGTTGGCCAGGGCGCTTTGAGGTGGTGGCTGCGCGCCCCCTCACCATCATCGACGGGGGGCACAATCCGCAAGGAGCGCAGGCGCTCGCAGATTCTCTCGCCGACCTGTTGGCGGCTCTCGGGCGCGGTGCCTCCGGCTCCGCTGCGTCTGGCGAGCCGGACGTGCCCCTCGCTCCTCGCGCTTGCGGTGCGACCGCCCCGCTCGGCGCTCCCGACGCTCTCGGTGATTGCAGCGCCCGCGCTGCCTGCGGCGCGACCGCCCCGCTCGGCGCCTCCGCCCCGCTCGGCTCGTTCGTTCCCGCGGCTGCCCCGGTGCCTGGCGAGCCGGCCTCACCCCCCGTGCCCGGCGCCTGCGATGCGATTGTCCTCGCGGGTGCCCCCGCGCCAATGCTTCCTTATGGTGACGAAAAAGGTCATAGAAATGTCGTCCTCGTCATGGGAGTGCTGGCGGACAAGGACTACACGGCCATGATCGAGGCGGTCGCTCCGCTGGCGGACGCCTTCGTCTGCTACACGCCCGATAGCCCCCGTGCGCTCGCCGCCGCCGACCTCGCCGCTGCAGTACGCGCCACGGCTTCCGCGCTCGCCGCGCCCGCTGCCGCTGCCGTTGCCGTGGCCCCCACGACTGCGGCGGTGCCCGCTCCTGCCGTCCCCGCCCCCGCCTCCGACTCCGCGACTGCGGCGACTTCCGCCCCCGCTCCTGATGCGTCCCCTGCGACTTCTGCCCCCGCCCCCGACGCGCCCCCCGCGCCTGCGGCGGTGCCCGCTCCCGCCCCCGCGCCTGCGGCGATCCCCGCCCCCGCGCCTGCGGCGATCCCCGCTCCCGTCCTCGCGTCCTCGCCCGTCATCGAGGCGGTTTCCAATGCGGCGGCGGCCCTTCGCCGGGGGCGCTCTGCGGCCGGCGCTGACGGCATCGTCGTTGCTTTCGGCACCCTCTATGCCATCGCCGACCTCAAGCGCGCCCTCTGACGGCTCATCTGCCCGCGAGGTTGCCCCCGGTGCGGAAACGGGCTACTTTTGAAGCAGGAGAGCGCCTGCCACCCTCATGCCGCCCTGGCGGGCGAGAGGGGGGCAGGCGCGCGCGGGCGAGAGGGGCGGAGCCGATGCGGCAGCGGGTCATATGGTATGTGGAAGACGACGAGGACATCGCGCGCTACGTGGTCGCGCTCTTGGAGGACGCGGGGTATCGCGCACGGCCTTTCCCCAGCGGGCTGGCGGTGCGCAACGCCTTCCCCGCGGAGTCGCCTGATGCGCTCCTCATCGACTGGAACCTTCCCGACGATGCCGGGCCGTCGGTCTGCCGCTGGGTGCGCCGCCACGACGAGGCGCTGCCCGTCATGATGGTCACCGTGCGCGACGAGCCGTCCGACATCGTGGCGGGACTGCGGGCTGGCGCGGACGACTACGTGACCAAGCCCTTCCATCCCGACGTGCTGCTCGGTCGCATCGAGGCGCTCCTCAGGCGGTCGCCGGCAGGCACGACGACGCTCACCTGTGGCGACGTGACGCTTGACGGCGAGCGGCACCGCGTGAGCGTTGGGGGCGCGCCGGTCGAGCTGGCGCCGCTGGAGTACCGCATCCTGTCGCTGCTTATGGAGCGCAAGGGGCGCCTCGTCTCCCGCGAGGCCCTGCGCGACCGTGCGTGGGAGGACGGCCGCCCGGTGAGCGATAACGCCCTCACCGTGACGGTCAAGCGGCTGCGCGCGAAGCTTGCCCCCGCCGACTGCCTCAAGACCGTCCGCAGCTTCGGCTACCGCATGGAGGAGCCGCGATGACCGCGCTCGCGTTTCTCCTGGGGATGGCCGCGGGCGGCGCTCTTGTCGCAGCGGGCTGCGCGCGTGCGCGGCGCCGGCGCTCGGCGCGGGTCGCGCAGCTCACGGATTACCTGGAAAGCGCCGCCCTGGGCCGGGCGAAGGCGCTCACGCCCACGGGGGAGGACGACCTCTCCCGGCTCCAAGACGAGATGGGCAAGACCGTGATGGCGCTTGAGCGCACCCGTGCCGAGGCCGTCGCGGCCAAGGACGGGTTCGCCCGCAACCTGGCCTCCATCGCCCATCAGGTCAAGACCCCGCTTTCGGCCATAGCCCTGGCCGCTCGGCGCATCGACGGGTGCGACGCCGACGAGGATCGCCATGCGGCTCAGGCCATCATCCGGCAGGCGGAGCGGCTGGATCGCCTGCAGGGCGATCTTCTGCTCATGGCGAAACTGGACGCCGGCGTCTTGGAGATGCGTCCCGACCGCCAGGACGTGTACACGCTGCTGTGCCAGGCGGCCGAGAGCCTGGGCGACTACGCCGCCGTTGCAGGCGTCTCCATTGATGTCATCAGGTGTGACCCCGCCGGGTGCGACGATGCCATGAGGTGTGACCCCGCCGAGGACTCCGCCGAGGTGCTCGTCGACGGCCACTGGGCGTGCGAGGCGCTTATGAACGTCATGAAGAACTGCGTCGAGCATGCGCCTGCTGGCTCATCGGTGCGCGTGGAGTATGAGGCGGGCCCGCTCTACGTGGAGGTGCTCATCTCCGACGAGGGGCCCGGCTTCGCCCCGGGGGAGGAGGCACGGCTGTTCGAGCGCTTCTACACCGGCACGCGGCACGCCGCCGCGGATGCACGCGCTGCCGCAGGAGCGCTTCCCGCCACCGCCCTCCGCGCGAGCGCGGGCACGGGCCTGGGGCTCTCGTTTGCGCGGGAGCTCCTGGAACGGCAGGATGCGAGCATCCGGGCGCGGCGCCCTGCCGCCGGCGGCGCCTGCTTCGAGATTCGGCTCTACGGTCACCCAGATGTCACTTTGGCTCCCTAACCTGGAAGGGAGCAGACCAGCCGCCCGAGGACGGAGAAGGAGCAGCCATGCCCATAGCGGAGTGCATCGGGGTCGAGAAGACCTATGGAAGCGGGGATACCGCCGTCCACGCCCTGAGGGGCGTGAGCCTGGCGATCGAGCCGGGGGAGTTCGTGGCCATCGTGGGGGCGTCAGGCTCCGGCAAGTCGACCCTCCTCCATCTGCTCGGCGGCATCGACACGCCCACCGCCGGCACGGTGCTGGTGGACGGCGAGGACATCTCGCGGCTCGACGCGACGCAGTCGGCGCTGTTCCGCCGCCGCAAGGTGGGGCTCATCTACCAGTTCTTCAACCTCATTCCCACGGCCACGGTGGCGCGTAACATCCAGATGCCGCTGCTCCTGGACAGGCGTGAGGTCGATCCGCAGTTCTTCGCCGAGATCACGGAGGCCCTGGGCATCGCAGGGCGGCTCGACGCCCTGCCGCACCAGCTCTCCGGCGGCCAGCAGCAGCGCGTCGCCATCGCACGGTCGCTCATCTACCGTCCCATGCTCCTTCTGGCCGATGAGCCCACGGGCAACCTCGACCGCCGCACCTCGTGCGAGATCGTCGATGTGCTGAGGCTGGCGAACCGTCGCTTCAACCAAACCACCGTCATCATCACCCACGACGAGCGCGTCGCCCAGGAGGCCGATAGGGTGCTGGCTGTGGAAGACGGGCTCGTGGTCCTCGACCAGAGGCGTCGGTGAGCGCGGTGGGCAGCCTTTCTCTGCTCGACTTCGTGCGGGGCAACCGCGCGTCGAGCGCGACCATCATGGCGACGGTGGGCGTGAGCTCGTTTTTGCTGGCGCTCCTGTCCGGCGTGCTCTACGGCTTCTGGGAGGATGCGGCGGCGCGCATGGCGGCGGAGGGCGCATCGCTGGCCGAGCGCCTGGGCGGGGAGCTGCTCGTGTCGAGCATGCTCTACCTGGTGGTGCTCGCGCTGGCCTGCGTCGCCTTGGTGCTCATCATCCGCAACGCCTTCCTGGCGTCTATGCAGAACCGCGTGCACCAGCTGGGGCTGCTCGCGACCGTAGGCGCGACGCCGCGGCAGATGCGGTCGCTGCTGCTGCGCGAGGCGCTCGTCCTGAGCATGGCGCCCGCAGCCATCGGCATCGCCTTGGGGACGCTGGCCGCGGGCGTCTTCATCAACGCGGCCATCGAGGCCGCTCGGCAAGCCGGCGTCGGATCGGGGGGACTGGCCGCCTTCCGCTGCTCGCCGCTCCTGCTGCTGGCCGTGGCGGCGCTCGTGCTGCTCACGGTGACGGTGTCGGCTGGGATTCCCGCCCGCAAGCTCGCGCGGACGAGCCCCCTTGCCGCGGTGGCCGGCGCGCCCGAGGCCGCTCCCGCCCGCCCGGGGCGTGCCGGGCTCATCGCGCGCCTCTTCGGGGTGGAAGGGGAGCTGGCCAGCGGATCCCTGCGGCAGCGCCGGGGCGCCCTGCGCTCGGCGTCTTTGGCCATCGGGCTGGCGTTTCTCGCGCTGGGGCTCTTCCTCTCGTTCATGACGGTCTCGCGCATGAGCGTGGGCCAGACCTACTACGAGCGCTACGGAATTGCCTGGGACCTGGTCGTGGACGTGCCGGACGCCTCCGCCGCGGAGCTGGAGGAGGTCGCACGCGGGCTTGCCGCCCAGGCCGAGGAGGCGGTGGTGGACAAGTCCGACGCCGGCATGCGCCTCTACCTCAAGGCCCGCGCCGGAGCGGAGCCGTCGCTGTGGGCAGCTGCCGAGGAGGCGCTCGAGTCGGCAGGGCATGCGGAGTTCTCCCTCGTCGACATGGATGCCGACCGGGTGCGCGCCGATGCGGTGTGGGTCGGGTACGCGGCGGTGGTCGGCGGGTTCTGCGGCATCTTGGCGCTCATCGGGGTGGCGGGGGTCGTCACGCAGGCCGTGGGCTTCGTCTACCAGCGCAAGCGCGAGTTCGCCCGCCTGCGCACCCTCGGCATGACGCCAGGAGGCGTCTTCAAGATGCTCGGGGTGGAGGGACTGCTGACCGTGGCGCGGCCCCTGGCGCTGACCCTGCCCCTCGTGGTCGCCGGGGCGCTGGCCCTGGCGCTGCTGGGACGGCAGCCCCTCGGGGGCTTCCTCGCCGCCTTTCCCTACGGCGTGCTGCTGTCCTACGTTGCCGTCGTGGCGCTGGTGGTGGTCGCCGCCAACGCCTTCGGGGCCCTGCGGCTCGTTCGCGGCGATCTGGCGGAGGCGCTCAGGGACGACGCGCTCGCGTAGGGCGGCGCGGGCGCGCCTGCCCGCGCGCTCCGCGTCTCCCTCCGCGAGCGCGCGGGCAGGCGCATGAAAAAAGGGGGCGCGCCTGCGGGCACGCCCCCTCTTCGCGTCGTCGCCGGGTTACAGCGCGTCGATGTAGGCCACCAGGTCGGCGGTGGTCGTGAGCCCCTCGGGCTCGCCGAAGTCGATGCCCAGCTCGTCCTCGAGATCGCAGATCAGCTCGACCATGTCGAGCGAGTCGATGCCGAGCGACTCGAACGTGGACTCCTCGGTCACCGCAGCCGGGTCGATCTCGAGGTTGCGCTGCAGGATGTCGCGGACGGTGTCGATGGTCGCCATTGCCTAGTTCTCCTTCTGCTTCAGCAGGCCGTAGCCGCCGTCATCGCGGCGGTACAGCACGTTGACGAGATTCGTGTCGCGATCAGTGTAGGCGAAGAAGTCGTGCCCGAGCAGGTCGATCTGCACGAGGGCCTCTTCCTCGGTCATGGGCGTGAACTCGGTCTCCTTGCGGCGGACGACCTCCTCGCCTGCCAGCTCGTCCATGAGCTTGTCCAGGTCGAGCTCGCCCTCGGGGCGCGCGTCCTCATGCGCGTAGTCGACGATCTTCTCGGTGGCGCGCACCTTCTTGTCGATGATGCGGGTCTTGTACTTGCGGATCTGGCGCGCGATCTTGGCAGCCGCCACGTCGATGGCCGCGTACATGTCCTCTTCGTTCTCCTCGACGCGAACGATATGGCCCTTGATGCGCACGGTGACCTCGCAGATGGACGGCAGCGGGTTCGCCGGGTTCTTCTCCTTCATCAGCACGACCTCGCAGGAGATGGGGTCGGCGTCGATGGCCTTCAGGGCGTTGCCGACCTTCTCCTCGGCATACTGGCGCAGCGCGTCGGTGATGGGCATCTTGCGGCTGGTGACGGTAATGCTCATAGCGTTCACCTCTTTGCTCGAAGCGAATAAAAAACAGCTGATGAAAGGGCGGTTCGCGTGTCGGCGTCGTCTTCTGGGAGAAAGCGCTGCGTGGCACGTTTCTGTCCTCAAAGGTCGATCCGTCGGCGGCGGCCCCTTTCGTCAAGCTGTGATTCAAGCATAGCGCAAAACCGGATTCTCTGCCGACCAGAATAGGGGGAGAAGAAAAACGTTTCCATGACGCGGCCGCTGCTGCGCGCCGCTGCGGGGAAGGGCGGCGAGAGGCGGCGGCAGGCGGGCGTGATCCGGGGTGTTACGAGGTTTTTACGGAGGTTGCCCGCCGGTAGGCACGCGGCGCGAATTGGGGGATAATAAGGCGCTTGAACGAGGTTCTCACGCGGCTGAGCATGCGAGGTATCCCATGGAACGCACGAACAAGGAACAGGACGAGAAGGTGACCCAGGCGCCGGGCGACGCGGATGCGCGGACGGACGAGGCGGCGGTCTCCCAGGCCCTCTTCATCCGCGAGGTCCAGGGCCATCAGCGGCGCTACCGCAAGCTCATTCACCTCACGCACTCCTCCACCAAGGCCGCCGGCGCCATGCTCGTGGCCGCCGTGGTGGCGCTCATCGTGGCCAACACCGGAGCCCACGAGGCGTTCCTCGAGTTCTGGCACATGCCCGTGGTGGTGGGCATTGGCCCGGTGGTGGGCGAGATGTCCATGGCGCACGTCATCAACGACATCTTCATGGCCGTGTTCTTCCTGCTCGTGGGCTTGGAGATCAAGTACGAGATGACCGTCGGCGAGCTGACGAACATCCGCCAGGCGGCGCTGCCCATCATCGCCGCGGTCGGCGGCGTGCTCATGCCCATCGTGCTGTACTCGCTGTTCAACGGCGGCAACCCCGAGACGGCCCACGGCTGGGGCGTCCCCACGGCCACCGACATCGCCTTCGCGCTCGGCATCATGGCGCTTTTGGGCAACCGCGTGCCCAACGGCGTGCGCGTGTTCCTGTCCACGCTGGCCGTGGCCGACGACATCATCGCCATCCTCGTCATCGCCATCTTCTACGGCCAGAGCCCGTCCCTTCTGTGGCTGGCGGCCGCGGCGGCGGTGTTCGCGCTGCTCATGGTGATGAACCGCGCGCACGTGTACTCGCTGTTCCCCTACCTTGCCGTGGGCGTGATGCTGTGGTTCTGCGTGTTCATGTCGGGCGTGCACTCCACCATCGCCGGCGTGCTGCTGGCGTTCTCCATCCCGTCTGGCTCGCGCGTGAACCTGCGCAGCTTCCTCCAGTGGTCGGATGATGAGGTGCAGAAGGCGCGCAAGGTGTTCGAGCCGGATACGCCGGTCATCGCCCAGGACGAGTACATGAAGACGGTGAGCAACCTCTCGCAGGTCGCGCGGCAGGTCATCCCGCCGGCCACGCGCCTCGAGCACAAGCTGTACCCGTGGGTGTACTTCGGCGTGCTGCCGCTGTTCGCGCTGACCAACGCCGACGTGGCCATCTCGGGCGATCTGGGCGCCATGCTGTCGAGCCCGGTGCTGCTCGGCGTGTTCTTCGGCCTGGTGCTCGGCAAGCCCATCGGCATCATGCTGTTCAGCTTCGTCACCGTGAAGCTGAAGGTGGCCAGCCTGCCGCAGAACGTCAACTGGAAGCACATGCTGGGCGCGGCCATCCTGGGCGGCGTTGGGTTCACCATGGCCATCTTCGTGGCCAACCTGGCGTTTCCCGAGGCCATCATGGTGTCCGAGGCGAAGCTCGGCATCCTGGCGGCGTCGCTGGTGGCCGGCGTGGTGGGCTTTCTGTTCCTGCTGGGCCAGGCGAAGGCCGCCGAGGCCCGCGGCGTGGCCTACGTGACCGCCTACAGCGACGACCTGCATCCCCAGACGGCCAGCGTCGAGGTCGATCGCGCGGGCGAGGAACTGCTGGCCGCGCTCGACGACGAGGAGCTCGAGCGCGAGCTGGAGGCGCGCCTCCAGGGCGGTCAGGGCGTCGCCGAGATCGTCGTGGAGCTGCCGCGCGAGGACGGGGGCGACACCGCGGATCCGCAGATCTCCGAGGCCGAGGCTGCGGCTGCGGTCGCACTGCGTGACGAGGCCCTCTGCCGTGAGGAGCGCGACGTTGCCGGCACCTCCGGCGGCAGCCGCTAGACGTCTCCCAACAGGTGCTGACGCACGACGCCCGGGCCGACCCGCCCGGGCGTCGTTTTTTTGTCCGGCGTGCTGAGCGGCTCGTGGGGCAAACGAATGTTTCACGTGAAACACGTGGTGGCAGCACGAGGGCGCGATGGGAGGGCGCGCGGTCGGGGGGGGGCGATGGGGGGGCACGATGAGGGGAGCGCGGTGGGGAGACCGGGGAGATCGGGAGAGATACGCGCGGGTACGTGGTGTGCGCCGATGTGGGGATATGTGCGGGGGAGGGTGCCGGAGCGAGGGCGCTTGGGCGCGGGTGCGAGGCGCGTGGCGCCGCGCGGAGGCGTGGTGTGTGCGGATGTGGGGCGCGCGGCGCGTGAGGGCTGGCGGCGTGCGGCGCGCGAGAGCCGGGGCGCGGCATGTGGGGTTACGCGGGGACGTGATGCGTGGGGCCACGGGGCGCGTGAGAGAGCGCGGGCGGGGGCCGGCCGCGTGTGCGGCGGCCGCGAGCCGGGGTGCGGCGCGTGGCATCGCGTGGAGGCGTTGGGCGCGCCAGCGGTCGCGAGGGGGGGCGGGCGCGAGACTGGCTTTGAGCCCGAACGCCCGGCGCTCCGGGGCCTTCGACGCTCCGGGCGCGCGAGGGTGCGTGCGGGCGCCGGCTGGCTTCGCCATACGTACGAATGTTTCACGTGAAACATTGTGCTAGCGTGAGGGTGCAGCGGGAGTGGCGTAGTGCGATGGTGAGCTGAGGTGGGCGTGGTGGAGAGGCGGGGGTCGACAGGCGATGGGGCGGCGAGAACCCGGCGGGGTGCGAAAGCGGGCGCAGCAGGGCTGCGGGGCGTGTGGCGCCGCGCGGAGGCGTGGTACATGCAGGCGTGCGGCGCGCGAGAGCCGGGGCGCGGCATGTGGGGTTACGCGGGGACGTGATGCGTGGGGCCGCGGGGCGCGCGAGAGAGCGCGGGCGGGGGCTGGCCGCGTGTGCGGCGGCCGCGAGCCGGGGTGCGGCGCGTGGTGCCGCGCGGAGGCGTGGTACATGCAGGCGTGGGGCGCGCGAGGGCACGCGCGGGACGGGCGAGAGTCGGCGCCTGGGCGCGCCAGCGGTCGCGAGGGGGGGCGGGCGCGAGACTGGTTTTGGGCCCGGACGCCCGGCGCTCCGGGGCCTTCGGCGCTCCGGGCGCGCGAGGGTGCGTGCGGGCGCCGGTTGGCGCAGGGCGCCGTCCGGCTTCGCCATGCGTACGAATGTTTCACGTGAAACATCTCTACGACGATTCTCCGCTTTCTTGACAATACCCCCCAGGGGTATAAAATGGAGCGAAAATACCCTAAGGGGGTATATCCCCAGAAGCGAGAGGGAGGTTCCATGGAAGTCGAGAAGGACGCGGCACCAGCCGCCATAGCCGAAGGCGGCCCCGGTGCCGCCGCGGCGGATGAGGGATGCGCGTGCCGGCACAAGGCCACGCCGCGCAGCGCAGAGTTGCAGCTTGACGTGCAGAAACGCCTGAACCGCGCCATCGGCCAGCTCAACGGCGTGAAGGCCATGGTGGAGGACAACCGCTACTGCGGCGAGGTGCTCACCCAGCTGGCCGCGGCCGAGTCGGCGGTGCGCCGGGTGTCGGAGATGCTCCTGGCCGAGCATATGCGCACCTGCGTGGTGGAGGAGATCCGCGCGGGCAACGATGAGGTGGTCGACGAAGTGATGGCGCTCATGCGGCGCTTCTCGAAGTAGGGGAGACGCCCATGAAGACCCAGCGCTTGGCCGTGGCCGTCATGCACTGCGAGAAGTGCGTGGCGAACGTGACGCGGCACTACGAGGAGCTGCCCGGCGTGACGGCGGTGGCGGTAGACTTGGCTGCCCAGGTCGCCGAGGTGACCTACGATCCGGATCGAGCGACCCGAGACGACCTGCTGCACGCCCTTGACGACACCACCTTCAAGGTGGCCGTCATGCCCGTCGAGGGCCCCCATCCCTTCGCGGCGGAGATCGCCGCCGACGCGGCTGAGAAGGAGGCGAAGGCGGCGGAGGCCACGATGGCGGAGACCGCGAACCCGGATACGGCGGCATCGGGCGTGCCTGCGACCCCCTCGGGCGCGTCAGCGCCAGCTGCCGCAGGCTCGCCGGCCGCGCCGGACGCGGGGGAGGACGCCACCGGGTCGGCCGACGCGCCTGCCGACAAGGCCGACGAGCCCGCCCAGGCCGCCATCCGCCTGGCCATCGAGGGCATGCACTGCGCGAACTGCGCCGCCTCTATCGAGAGCCACTACCGCAAGACCCCCGGCGTGATCGACGTGGCCGTCAACCTGGCCAACAACACCGGGCGCGTGGTGTTCGACCCGGCCCAGGCCAGCGTGGACGACCTGCTCGCCGTGTTCGACAGCCTCGCCTTCACCGCCGAGCTCATTCCCGAGGACGCGCCGCTCGTGGACGAGAGGCGCCGCGCCCGCGAGGCGGCCCGCGCCAAGCGCGACCGCGGGGTGTTCGCCGTGGCGGCCGCGCTCACCGTGGCCATCGTCGCCATCGGCATGATCCCCGGTTGGCACATGGGGGTGGGCGCCGCACTCGCGGGGGTGTTCGCGCCCGACCCCACGCACGTTCAGGCCATGTTCGCGGCAAACCTTCTGCTGCTGGCGCTGACTATTCCCGTGCAGTTCTGCTGCGGCGCGCGTTTCTACCAGGGCGCCTGGGGCTCGCTTAAAGGCGGCTCGGCGAACATGGACGTGCTCGTGGCCCTGGGCACCTCCATCGCGTTCCTGTTCTCGCTGTGGATTACGTTTCTTCCTGTGGTGCGCGGTGACTGGTCGAGCCATGAGGCACTCGTCATCAATGACGGCATGCCCTATTTCGAGACCTGCGCCATGCTCATCACCTTCGTGCTTTTAGGCAAGATGCTGGAAAGCCGCGCGAAGGGCGCCACGAACCAGGCCATCGAGTCGCTGATGAATCTGACGCCGCCTGTGGCCCGCGTGATGCGCGGCGGCGAGGAGCGCGAGGTGCCGCTGGCCCAGGTGGTGGCGGGGGATACGGTGCTCGTGCGCCCCGGCGAGAAGATGCCGGTAGACGGCGTGGTGACCGAGGGCTCCACCGAGGTGGACGAGTCCATGCTCACCGGCGAGACGCTGCCGGTGGTGAAGGCCGCGGGCGACGCCGTGACCGGCGGTACCCAGAACACCACGGGATCGGTGACGGTGCGCGCCCTGCGCGTGGGCGCCGACTCCACGCTCGCCCGTATCGTGCGCGCGGTGGAAGACGCCCAGGGCACCAAGGCGCCCATCCAGCGCATCGCCGATCGCATCGCCGCGGTGTTCGTGCCGGCCATCCTGCTCATCGCGGCCCTCACGTTCGCCGTGTGGTTCCTGTTCGTGCCGCCTGCCGACGGCCCCACGGGGCTGCTCACCCAGTCGCTCATGCCCGCCATTGCCGTCATCTGCGTGGCGTGCCCCTGCGCGCTCGGCCTGGCCACGCCCACGGCGCTCACGGTAGGCATGGGGAAGGGCGCCCAGCTCGGTGTGCTCATCAAGGACGGCACGGTGCTCGAGACCCTGGGGGGCCTTTCGGCGGCGGTGTTCGACAAGACCGGCACGCTCACGGCGGGCGAGCCGACGGTGGTGGCCTGCGATGTGCCCGCCGACGCCCTGCGCCTGGCCGCGGCGCTGGAGGCGAGAAGCGAGCACCCCCTGGCCCGCGCCGTGGTGGCCTACGCGAACGTGGCCGAGCTGCCGGCTGCGGAGTCCTTCGAGGCCGTGGTCGGCGAGGGCGTGCGCGGCGTGGTGGAGGGCCACGAGGTGTTCATCGGCGTGAGGCCGGCGGAAGGCGGCGAGGGGACCGGGTCGGCGGTGGTCGTCGACGGCGTGCCGAAGGGCCGCATCCAGTTCCGCGATGAGCCGAAGCCCGATGCGGCCTCCACCCTGCGCGAGCTGCGCGAGGGCTACGGCGTGACTTCCTACCTGGTCACCGGCGATGCTGCGCCGACGGCCCGCGCCATCGCCCGCGAGGTGGGCATCGCGCCCGATCACGTGTTCGCCGGCGTGAAGCCCCTGGAGAAGGCCGACTGCGTGCGCGACGTGAAGGGCGCCGCGGGGGCGGGGGAGTGTGGCGCTGCTGCCGAGCGAGTCCCCGCTGACGGTCGCAGGGCCGCAGGCGCGGAGAGGCGAGCAGTGGTGGCCTTCGTGGGCGACGGCATCAACGACGCCCCGGCGCTCGCCGCCGCCGACGTGGGCGTGGCCCTGGCGTCTGGCACCGATGTGGCGCTCGACGCCGGCTCGGTGGTGCTCATGCGCAACCGCCTGAGCGACCTGGTGTGCGCCCTGCGCCTCTCGCGCGCCACCATGCGCAAGATCAAGCAGAACCTGTTCTGGGCGCTCATCTACAACTGCATCATGATCCCGCTGGCCGCCGTGGGCATCCTGGCCCCCGCGCTCGCCGGTGCGGCCATGGCCCTCTCGAGCGTGTCGGTGGTGTGCAACTCGCTGCTGCTCAAGCGGTTCAAGTAGGGGGGGCGCTCGCGCCCGCGCCGTCCGTCGCTCGTTGGCGAACGCAGAAGGGCGCGGGCGCAGGCGCGGGTGAAGCCGCGTCGCGGCGGCGGGCATGCCGGATGCTGGGCGAGGTGCGCTGACGGGCGCCTCGTGCCGAGACGCGGTGTGTCGGCATGGCTTCCCGTGGCGATCGTTGCCGCGATAATGGGCGCGCCGAGCCTGCCCTGTCGGAAAGTCCGGAGAAGTTGGCCAAAAACGATGCGCTTTACGCTGATTCGGGCGCTCGCGGCGCATCCCGGCGCGCGTTTCCCCAGGTCGCGATTGGCCGGAGGGCGCTCGCGGGCGGCCCGGGCGCGTAAAGCGCGGTGGTTTTGGCCAGAATCCGGGAGGAGCCCCGTCGATCCGTCGGTCGGCGGCCGGTCGGCGGCCGAGCCCCTCTCCCGCCCCGCGTGCCCGCGCCTGCCCCACCCCCTGCGCGCTCCGCCTGCCCTGCGCCCACCCCCGCTGCCTCCATCTGCGCTCATTTGTCCCTCCTGCCGCTTCGCGTCGCTCCCTTTGCTATTCCGCTCGTCCGCACCTGTCTCGTCCCCCAGCCCCCCCAGCACCCCCCCAGCATCCCCGTCTCCGTCCCTCCCCGTCTCCGCCCCCGCAGGTCCTCCTCGCGCTCGTCGGGCGCCTCGCGAGGCCTCCATGACGGTGCGCTATACTTCGGGCATTCGCGGCGCGGCCGATGGGGGCCGCCTTGCGATGCGGGCGCCCGCCGCTCCCGCGATCTGCCACGAAGCGCCCTCGGGGCGCGCCACGAGAGAAGGTTCCATGGAAACTGCTGCCATCATCCTCGCTGCCGGCGCGGGAACGCGCATGAAGTCGAAGAAGCCCAAGGTCGCCCATGAGGTGCTCGGCCGGCCGCTCGTCCGCTGGGTGGTGGAGGCCGCCCGCGGCGCCGGCGCCGACCGCCTGGTCACCGTGGTGGGCCACGGCCGCGAGAAGGTGGAGCCCCTGGTGGCCGACACCGAGGTGGTGGTCCAGCGCGAGCAGCGCGGCACGGCCGATGCGGTGCTGGCCTGCAAGGACGCCCTCGCCGGCTTCGACGGCTCGGTGGCGGTGCTCTCCGGCGACTGCCCGCTCATCACGGCCGACACCATCGCCGCGCTCGCCCGCGCCCGCGAGGAGGCCGGCGCGGCCGTGGCGGTGCTCACCATGGAGATGGACGACCCCTTCGGCTACGGACGCATCGTGCGCGATGCGTCGGGCCAGGTGGAGCGCATCGTCGAGCAGAAGGACGCCACGGCCGAGGAGGCCGCCCTCACCGAGTGCAACTCCGGCTTCTACTGCTTCGACGCGCTCGCGCTGTTCGACGCGCTCGCCCAGGTGGGCAGCGACAACGCCCAGGGCGAGTTCTACCTCACCGACGTCATCGCCATCAGCCGTGCGGCCGGACGGCCCGTGGTGGCCGTGCGCGCTGCCGACCCGGAGGAGTGCCTCGGCGTGAACTCCCGCGCCCAGCTGGCCCAGGCCACCAAGGCCATGCAGCGGCGCATCAACGACGCCCACCTGGCTGCCGGCGTCACCATGACCGACCCCGACACCGTGTGGATTGGTCCCGACGTCACCATCGAGCGCGACGTGGAGCTGCTGCCCGGCGTCATGCTCATGGGCGCCACGGCCATCGGCGAGGATTCCGTCGTCGGCCCCAACACGCGCCTCGCCGACACCCGCGTCGGCCGCGGCTGCGTCATCGACGAGACCGTCGCCGTCGAAGCCGTCATCGACGACGGCGCCACCTGCGGGCCGCGTGCCTACCTGCGTCCCGGCGCGCATCTGTGCGAGGGCGCCAAGGCCGGCACCCACGTGGAGATCAAGAAGTCCACGGTGGGGAAGGGGTCGAAGGTGCCGCACCTGTCGTACGTGGGCGACGCCACCATCGGCGAGGGCGTGAACCTCGGTGCCGGCACCATCACCTGCAACTACGATGGCGCCAAGAAGCACGCAACCGTCATCGGCGATGACGTGTTCGTGGGATCGAGCACCATGCTCGTGGCGCCGGTCGCCATCGGCGAGGGGGCCGTCATCGGCGCCGGCTCGGTCATCACCGAGGACGTGTCCGCCGGGGCGCTCGGGCTGGGCCGCGCCCGCCAGGTTGAGAAGCCTGGCTGGGTCGAGGCCCATCACGGGGAGTAACCCCTCCTTCTTTCCCCGATGGCCGCAGGCCCCCGGCCGGTTGAGGCAATCGCCTCGCCGGTCGGGGGCCTGTCTTTTGCGCGAAGCACCCGCCGCGCGAGCGCGGGGCGGAGGCGCGACGCGGGCGCGAGGGTGCGAGGGAAAGGCGCGCGGGGCGGAGGCGCCGAAGGGATCGGGGGGGCGTGGGCAACTGCGGAGGAGAGGGGGCGACCTGGGCAGAATCGACGGTTTTACGACGAAAAACGGCCGATTTCGCCCCGAATCGTGCGTCCTGGCCGCCTCCCGCTTTCCGCGACCTGGGGTTTTGCGCGGAAGCCGGCGCGCGCGACGCCCGAGAACGTCGCCAAACCGTCGATTCTGCCCAGGTTGGAGGGGATGCAGGGGAGGGGCCGCCCCTGGGAGGCGGTTGAGACGGCTGGCGCTCGCCCTACCCCGCGCATCGAGCGCCTCTCCCCGCACCCCCCCCTGCGCTCCCGCGCGCCTCGCGCGTCCCCGCCCTGCGCCGTCCGCACTCGCGCTTTCCCCGCGCTCCGCACCTCGCACCCCGCATTCCCCTGCGCTCCTCCCCGCATGCCACGCCTGCTCTGCTCCCGCACCCCGCGCTCAGCACGCCCCGCACGTCGCGCTCCGTCCCCGCGGGCCGTGCCTTTCCCGCGCGGATTGCCCGTTGTGGGGTGCCGTCGGCGGTCGTCGGGGCTACAATAGCCGGACGACGGAAAACCCGCCCGCGGCGGGGCTGGCCTACCTGAAGGAGCGTCTTCATGACCGAAATGCAGAAGAGCCTGGCGTTGTTCTCCGGCTCGGTGAACCCCGAGCTGGCGGAGAAGGTCGCCAACGAGCTGGGCGTGAGCCTGGGCAACGTGAAGCTGGAGAAGTTCTCGAACGGCGAGATCTACGCGCGCTACCTGGAGAGCGTCCGCGGCGCCGACGTGTTCCTCATCCAGTCGGTGGCCGGCGAGCACATCAACGACGCCCTCATGGAGCTGCTCATCATGGCCGACGCCGCCAAGCGCGCCTCGGCCCGCACCATCACCGCGGTCATCACCCACTACGGCTACGCGCGCCAGGACCGCAAGGCGGCGGCCCGCGAGCCCATCACCGCCAAGCTGGTGGCCAACCTCATCACCACCTCGGGCATCACGCGCGTCATGTCCATCGACTTGCACCAGGGCCAGATCCAGGGCTTCTTCGACATGCCGGTGGATCACCTCACGGCCCTGCCCATCCTCGCCGACTACTTCAAGGTGAAGAACCTCGACAAGGACAAGCTTTGCGTCGTGTCGCCCGACGTGGGGCGCGCCAAGGCGGCCAAGAAGCTCTCCGACATGCTCGAGGCCGATCTGGCCATCATGCACAAGGGGCGTCCCGGCCACAACAAGGCCGAGATCACGGCCCTCATCGGCGACGTCAACGGCAAGATCTGCGTTCTCAACGACGACATGATCGACACGGGCGGCTCGGTGGTGGCCGCCGTGGAGACGCTCAAGAACAAGGGCGCCGAGAAGATCTACGTCTGCTGCACCCACCCCGTGTTCTCCGGCCCGGGCCTCGAGCGCATGGCCAACCTGGACGTGGAGGAAGTGGTGGTCTGCGACACCATCCCCGTGCCGGTGGAGTACCAGACGGGCAAGATCAAGGTGATCTCCGTGGCGCCGCTCTTTGCCCGCGCCATCGCCAACGTCTACTCCAACCGCTCGGTCAGCGACCTGTTCGACCCGGACTTCGCGCTGTAGCAGCCGCACAGGGGCGGACAAGGGAAGAAAAGGCGAGGAATGTACCTGATCGTGGGCCTGGGCAATCCGGGCGATGAGTACGCGCACACCCGGCACAACGCCGGCTTCGACGTGGTGGATGCCATTGCCGAGGAGATCGGCGTGCGCTATTGGAAGACGGAGTGCGGCGCGCTGACCGCCAAGGGCGCCTGGCGCGACCACGACGTGGTGCTGGCCAAGCCGCAGAGCTACATGAACACCTCGGGCGGCCCGGTCAAGCAGCTCATGAACGCCTACGGCGTGGACGGCGAGCACCTCATCGTCGTCCACGACGAGCTTGACATCGACCCGGGCACCGTGCGCGCCAAGTTCGGCGGCGGGCACGCGGGTCACAACGGCCTGCGCTCCATCTGCGACAAGACGGGCACGCGCGACTGGTTCCGCCTGCGCGTGGGCATCGGCCGCCCGCCCGGGCGCATGCCCGTGGCCGACTACGTGCTCTCGCTTCCGAAGAAGGAGGCGAAGGAGGACTTCGACTACGCGGTGGATCGCGGCGCCCAGGCGGTGCTCTTCCTGATGGAGAACGGGCTGGAGAAGACGCAGCAGAGGTTCAACTGATGATCCGCCTCTCCGATCGCGGGCACGTGTATGCCCTGTTCGCCATCGTCGTGCTGGCCACGGCGCTCGGCTCGCTCACCCAGACGGTGATGAACTCCATGCTCGAGGGCGTCGACGCCGACTTCGGCGTGACCGCCGCCGTGGGCCAGTGGCTCACCACCGTCTACATGCTCGTGCTCGGCGTGACCGTACCGGCCGTGACCTGGCTCTCCCAGCGGATGCCGATGCGCGCGCTCGTGCTGACGGCGCTCGGCGTCTTCGTCGTGGGCGCCGCGGTGTCGGGCGCGGCGCCGTGCTTCGAGGTGCTCCTGGGCGGTCGCGTGCTGCAGGCCGTGGCCGCGGGCATCACGCTGCCGGTGCTCCAGTCCATCGCGATGACCCGCTTTCCCGCAGGGCAGAACGCCACGGCTATGGGCATCGCCGGCATCGCCATGGGCTTCGCGCCCAACATCGGGCCGCTCATCGGCGGCGCGCTCGTGGACTCGCTTGGGTGGCGCAGCTTCTACGTCATCCTGCTCGGCATCCTGGCAGCGCTCGTGCTGGCCACGGTGCTGCTCGTGCCGCGCTCCCCGGCGCCGGCGCGCGACGCGCGGCTGGACGCGCCCTCGCTCGTGCTGTCCACGCTGGGCTTCGGCGGCCTTCTGCTCGGGTTCTCCGAGGCGTCGAGCCTGGGTGCGGCCCATCCGGTGGTGTGGGCGAGCGTCGCGGTAGGCGCCGCGTGCCTCGCGCTGTTCGTGCGCCGGCAGCGCCGCGTGGACGATCCCCTCATCGACCTGCGCATCTTCGACTCGCGTCGCTTCCGCGCGAGCTTCGTCGCCCAGAACCTGCTGTTCGCCTCGTTCATGGGCATCACGCTCATCGTGCCGCTGTTCGTCCAGAACCTCCAGGGCGGCACGGCGCTCGAGGCCGGCATCGTGTTCATCCCCGCCACCGTGGCGGCGCTTCTGTTCAACCCGCTGGCCGGGTTCCTCTCCGACCGCGTGGGCGTGCGCCGCGTGACGATGGCGGCCGCCGTGCTGCTGGCCGCGGGGTCGCTGGCCATGGCGTTCATGGACGCCGGCACGCCGCTGTGGCTCATGACGCTCATGCAGACGGTGCGCGGCATCGGCGTGAGCTCGCTCATCGGGCCGTTCGCGTCATGGGGCCTCTCCAAGCTGCCGCGTGAGGTCGTGATGGACGGCAGCGCGTTCTTCGCCACCGCGCGCCAGGCGTGCGCCTCGCTCGGCACCGCGGCCATGGTGTTCCTCGTCACTGCGGCGCCCTCGCTGGGCGTGGCGGCCGCAGTCGGCTACCAGCTGGCCTTCGGCCTGTCCGCCGCGCTGGCCGTGGGCGTGCTGGCGGTCACGGCCCTGAGGGTGCGGTAGCCATGGCGTTTCTGCTGGGCTGCGAGCGCGCGCGGGTGGAGTTCCCCACCAAGACGGTGTTCGAGGGCGTGTCGCTCGGCGTGGACGAGGGCGCGCGCATCGGCGTGGTGGGCCGCAACGGCGACGGCAAGTCGACGCTGCTGCGCCTGCTCGCGGGGATGGTGGAGCCCGACGAGGGGCGCGTCATCCGCACGCGCGGCGTGTCGGTGGGCGTGCTCGGCCAGGCTGACGCCCTCGTCGATGCTGACAGCGTGCAGCGCGCCGTGGTGGGGGATGCGCCGGAGTACGAGTGGGCCGCCGATCCACGGGTGCGCGACATCATCGCCGGGCTGCTCGGCGACATCCCGTGGGACGGGCTGGTGGGCACGCTCTCCGGCGGGCAGCGGCGCCGCGTGGACCTGGCGCGGCTGCTCGTGGGCGACTGGGACGTGCTCATGCTCGACGAGCCCACCAACCACCTGGACATCCGCGCCATCACGTGGCTGGCCGCGCACCTGCGCGAGCGCTGGCGCCCCGGCCAGGGGGCGCTGCTGGTGGTCACTCACGACCGCTGGTTCCTCGACGAGGTGTGCACCGCCATGTGGGAGGTGCACGACCGCGTCATCGACCCGTTCGAGGGCGGGTTCTCGGCCTACATCATGCAGCGCGTCGAGCGCGACCGGCTGGCCGACTTGGCCGAGCAGAAGCGCCGCAACCAGCTGCGCCGCGAGCTGGCGTGGCTCTCGCGCGGGGCGCGCGCCCGGGCCACCAAGCCCAAGTTCCACGTAGCCGCCGCCCAGGCGCTCATCGCGGACGTGCCCGAGCTGCGCAATCCCCTTGAGCTGCGCCGCATGGCCATGGCGCGCCTGGGCAAGCAGGTGGTCGACTTGGAGGGCGCCACGGTGCGCTTCGGCGATGCCGCGCCGGTGCTCGACCACGTGGACTGGATCATCGGGCCGGGTGACCGCTACGGCATCGTCGGCGCTAACGGCGCGGGCAAGACGACGCTTCTGCGGGTGATCCAGGGGGTGCAGGAGCTGACGGCCGGCCGGGTGAAGATCGGCCAGACCGTGCGCTTCGCCGTGCTCTCGCAGCACCTCGACGAGCTGGCGAAGTGGGGCGACGACCGCGTGCGCCAGGTGATCGGCCGCTACTCGCGCCGCACGATGCTTGACGGCAAGGAGGTCACCCCCGCCCAGCTGCTCGAGCGCCTCGGGTTTTCCAAGGCCGACCTCAACGAGCCGGTATGCGACCTGTCCGGCGGCCAGAAGCGGCGGCTGGCGCTCATGCTCATCCTGCTCGACGAGCCCAACGTGCTCATCCTCGACGAGCCCGGCAACGACCTGGACACCGACATGCTGGCCGCGGTGGAGGACCTGCTCGACGGCTGGCCGGGCACGCTGCTGCTGGTCACGCACGACCGCTACCTCATGGAGCGCGTGACTGACCACCAGTTCGCCATCGTGGACGGCAAGGTGCGCCACCTGCCCGGCGGCGTGGACGAGTACCTGCGCCTGGTCGACGCGCGCGAGCGTGCCGTCGCGGCCGGCGGGGGAGCGGCGGACGCGGCGGCGGGCGCCAGCGGGCGCGGAGGCGGGGCCAGGCGGGGCGCCGGCGCGGTGGCGGATGTGGCCCCGGAGACGGGCGCGCGCCTCACGGGCGGCGAGCAGCGGGCGCTGCGCAAGCTCATGGCGTCCAACGAGAAGAAGGCCGACACCCTGCGCGGCAAGATCGAGGCCAAGCGCCAGGAGATGGCCCAGGCCGACCCGTCCGACTACCTGGTGCTCACCGCCTTGCAGGAGGAGATCGCCGACTTCGAGTCCCAGATAGAGGCCCTTGAGCTCGAGTGGCTCGAGGCCGCCGAGAAGCTGGGGGAGTGATGGCGGCCTATCGGACGGTGGCGGCGCGCGTCACGGCGGAGATCGTGGAGAAGCGCTCGCGCTTCATCGCGCAGCTGGCGCCCGTGGCCAGCGAGGAGGAGGCGCTCGCGTTCATCGAGGAGGTGCGGGCCGAGCACCGCATGGCGCGCCATAACGTGTACGCCTACGTGCTGCGCGGCGGCCGGGTGCGCTACACCGACGACGGCGAGCCGCCCAAGACCGCCGGCATGCCCACGCTCGAGGCCGTCCAGCACGCGGGGCTCGAGGACGTGGCCGTGGTGGTGACGCGCTACTTCGGCGGCGTGCTCCTGGGAACAGGCGGGCTCGTGCGCGCCTACGGGGATGCGACGCGCGCGGCCATCGACGCGGCGCGCGTGGTGACCGTCTCGCGCGTGGTCGATGTGCTGGCCGAGGTGCCCTACCGCCTTTACGAGCCGACGGTGCGCGCCGCCGAGGCCGCGGGCGCCCGCGTGCAGGACGCCGACTTCGGCGCGGCGGTGGCCCTCACGCTGCGCGTGCTCGACGGCCAGCAGGACGAGCTGGCGCGCGTCCTCACCGAGGCCACCGCCGGGGCTGCCGAGCTGCTCCCCGGCGAGCCCTTCGACGCCGCGTTCTAGGCAGCCTGGAGGCGGCCGCTGCCTGGGGGCACGACCGCGAGCGTCCCGCGACTGCGATCGGCGACGCGCCTGCGGGCGTCACACCCGCCCTCGCGTCCGGCGCTCGAGACGTGCCCGCAGGCGTCCCGTCCGCCCTCGCGTCCGGCGCCGTGCTCGCAGCCGCTCTGTCTCGCGACCGGCGGCCCGACTGCCCCGCGACTGGCGCTGCGCTCGCGAGCGTCTCACGCCTAAGGCGCCGGACGTCCCGCCTCGCCCGCACGGGAGCCGCCGTTGTCCTCGCTCGTGTGGCCCGCATCTTGCGCCCGTCTCCGAGACGCCCCCCTCGCGGGCGTCACGCCCCGCAACTGGCGCCGCTGTGCCCCCCGCGACTGGCGCCGCTCCCGCGGGCGTCTCAGCCGTACCTCCACCCCCTCCACCCCCTCCACCCCCTCCACCCCCTCCACCCCCTCCACCCCCTCCACCCCCTCCACCCCCTCCACCCCCTCCACCCCCTCCACCCCCTCCACCCCCTCCACCCCCTCCACCCCCTCCACCCCCTCCACCCCCTCCACCCCCTCCACCCCCTCCACCCCCTCCACCCCCTCCACCCCCTCCACCCCCTCCACCCCCTCCACCCCCTCCACCCCCTCCACCCCCTCCACCCCCTCCACCCCCTCCACCCCGTCGTCCTCCCCGCGCCGCGCCCGCGCGACCCCGAAAAAGGCGCTCCGCGACGCAAATTTCGACGGTTTTGCACCCTCGGTGCGCGCTGAGGCGCGGCGTCGCCGCTGCCGACCTGGAGAAACGCGCTCGCCTGCGGGCGCGAGCGCCTTGCTGGCGGTCGCCAAGAGTGCAAAACCGTCGAAATTTGCGAAACGCGCCCGGTTTTCCGTGGCGGCGGGACGGCTGGCCTATAATGGTGCGCGACCGCACCGCCGATCCTGCTTGCTGCCTGCCCGTGGCCGCGACGCGGGGCCGGCCCCGAACGAGAGAGGCCCCCATGTACGGACTGAGAACCGAGAGCGAATTCGACGCCGCGCACTTCCTCACCGACTACCACGGCAAGTGCGAGAACCTCCATGGCCATCGCTGGCGCGTGGTGGCCTACCTGGAGGTGGACGAGCTGCAGAAGGAGGGCACCTGCAAGGACATGGTGGTGGACTTCGGCGACTTCAAGGGCGCCCTGCGTGCGCTCACCGAGCAGCTCGACCACCGCTTCATCGTAGAGGAGGGCTCGCTGGCCGCCGATACGCTGGCGTGCCTGGAGCGCGAGGGCTTCACCCTGTTCATGGTGCCCTTCCGCGTGACGGCCGAGAACCTGGCCCGGTGGTTCTTCGACCGCCTGGCCGAGCGTGGCTTGCCCGTTTCCCAGGTGGACGTGTACGAGACGCCCGCCAACTGCGCGATTTACCGGAGGTAGCCCCATGACGAAGAAGGACAACACCCTGCCCGAGTGGCTGGAGGACGTGGTGGCGAAGGAGGAGCGCGCGCGACGTCAGGCCGTCCAGGCCGCCGAGCGGCGCGCTGCGGCCGAGAACCGCGCCGAGATCATGCCCGTCGCCGAGCGCTTCGTGTCTGTGAACGGCGAGGGCACCCATGCCGGGCGCCTGGCGGCCTTCATCCGGTTCGCCGGGTGCAACTTGCGCTGCCGCTGGTGCGATACCGCCTGGGCCCAGGGCGCCGATGCGGTGACCGAGTGGCGTACCGCTGAGGAGCTCGTGGCGTGGGTGCGCGAGGCGCGCGTGGAGTGCGTCACGCTCACCGGCGGCGAGCCACTGCTGCAGTCGGGAGCGTCGGCCCTGGTGGAGGCCTTGGTGCGCGCCGGATCGGCGCCGGGAGGCGATGAGGGGGTCACCTCCTACGCGTCGCTCGTGGAGCGCGCGTCGGCCGCCGCCGAGGAGCCGCCTGCGCCTGGCCCGCTGTTCGTGGAGATCGAGACGAACGGCTCGCAGCCCATCCGTCCGCTGGCGGCGCTGCGCGAGCGCCTGGCCGAGGAGGGCGTGCCCGGGCGCTTCGGGTTCACCCTGGACTGCAAGCTGCCCGCCAGCGGCGAGGACTCCGCCATGAACGAGGACAACTACGCGCTTTTGGGCGCCGATGACGTGGTGAAGTTCGTCATCGCGGATGCGGGCGACCTGGACGCGATGCTCGCGGTGGTGGAGGCTCACGGCCTGGCCGGCCGCTGCGGCGTGTACCTGAGCCCCATCCGGGGCGAGATGGACCCGGCCGTGGTGGTGGAGTTCATGCGCGCGCACGCCATGGCCTACGCCACGCTGCAGCTCCAGCTCCACAAGGTTATCTGGCCCGGCGTCGAGCGAGGTGTCTGATGGCGGGGGAGGACGCGGTGCGCGTAGAAGGCACGCAGGGCGCAGGCATGACTGCCGAGGCCGCCGAGGCCGGCGCGGGCTCCAGGGCCGCCGAGGCCGGCGCGCCCGCCGGAGCCGGGGCTGCCGGCGCGCCGGCCAAGGCGCTCGTGCTGTGCAGCGGCGGCGTGGACTCCACGACGCTTTTGGCCCGGGCAGTGCGCGACTACGGCGCCGCCAACGTCTGCGCGCTGTCGGTCTCCTACGGTCAGCGCCACGTCCGCGAGCTGGACGCCGCCCGCGCGGTGGCGGCCTACTACGGCGTCGAGCAGCGCTTCCTCGACCTGGCCGCCATCTTCGCCGAGAGCGACTGCTCGCTGCTGTCCCACTCGGACGTCGCGTTGCCCCAGGGTGCCTACGCCGACCAGCAGGACGCCGCGGCGGGCGCGCCGGTGAGCACCTACGTGCCGTTCCGTAACGGGCTGTTCCTGTCGTCGGCCGCGTCGATGGCGCTCTCGCTCGGGTGCTCGACGGTGCTCTACGGCGCCCATCACGACGACTGGGCCGGCAACGCCTACCCGGACTGCTCGCCGGCGTTCGTGGACGCCATGGCCCGCGCCATCGCCGAGGGAACCGGCGGCGAGCTGCGTCTGGAGGCGCCGTTCGTCAACGCGAACAAGGCGGCCATCGTCGCCGAGGGCCTGGCGCTCGGCGTGCCCTACGAGCTCACGTGGTCGTGCTACGAGGGCGGTGCGGTTCCCTGCGGCACCTGCGCCACCTGCATTGACCGCGCCGCCGCCTTCGCTGCCAACGGCGCGCCTGACCCGCTGCTCGGCTGACGCTCGCGCCTGGACCGCCCGGCCCGGCTGCCGGGTCGACGGCTCGGTTGCCGTGCTCCCGCGCCGCAAGCCCGCCGGGGCGTTCCCTTCGAGAAAGGATCCTCCCATGACCGCATCCAGCCTGTCTGCCGCCTTCGCCGACTTCCAGTCCCGCGGCGGCGCGCCTGCCCCCGCCGCCGGCCGCGACGAGGACGAGACCCGCGAAGGCGGCGTCACGCACCTGGGCAGCCAGGGCACGCGCTACCCGGCCGACTACGACCCCTCCGTCTTGGAGACGTTCGTCAACAAGCACCCGAACAACGACTACTTCGTGAAGTTCAACTGCCCTGAGTTCACGAGCCTCTGCCCCATCACCGGCCAGCCGGACTTCGCCACCATCTATATCTCCTATGTGCCCGGCGAGCTCATGGTGGAGAGCAAGTCGCTGAAGCTGTACCTGTTCAGCTTCCGCAACCACGGCGACTTCCACGAGGACTGCATGAACATCATCATGAAGGATCTCATCGCCCTCATGGATCCGAAGTACATCGAGGTGTGGGGCAAGTTCACGCCCCGTGGCGGCATCTCCATCGATCCCTACTGCAACTACGGCCGCCCCGGCACGCGCTGGGAAGAGGTGGCGTGGACGCGCCTCTCGCAGCACGACCTGTATCCCGAGAAGGTGGACAACCGCTAGGCGCTGCGGCTGCGGAGGCGCGTGGCGACGGCGCGGGCGGTTGCTCGTCGATGGGGGTCAAGGTGGACTACACGCAAGAGGAGCTGGCCGAGGCGCGTCGGCAGGTGGACTCGACGCTGCACAAGCTGCGCGAGACGCTGCGCACCCTGGAGACGAAGGAGAACGCCTCGCGGCTGAAGCCCCAGATCACGTTGGCGCGGAGGCGCATCGCGGCCTTCGAGGTGGCGAGCGGCCTCATCGGGCGCGAGCTTGAGTGCGCAGAAGGCGGGCCTGCTGGTTTCGCAGCCAGGCGCTGCGAGGCTGCCGGCGGGGCTGCGCGGGCCGGCGCTGGCGACGGGGGCGTCGGCTGCTAGGGCGGCGGACATTGGTGCCCTCCCCGCGGACGGCGCGGCGTCGCCGTGCTTACGCCGCGCCTACGACTTGGTTGCGACGGGCAAGCGCGCTCCCCGCGAGCGCGACGGTTCCCTAAGATGGGCGCAACGCTGCGGATGGATCAACGCCGCGGCATCCGGTTGTACCTGTCCGTAGAAAGGAACGACTATGGCAATCCTGTCCAATCCGTTCGTCATGGAAGTGCCGCGCAAGCTCACCGACGAGGAGCTGGTGAACGCCATCCGCCAGGATCTGGTGGGCGAGCTCGAGGCCATCCACGAGTACGACGCGCACGTCCTGGCCACCGACAACGAGGACGCGAAGAAGGTGCTCTCCGACATCCGCGACGAGGAGCGCGAGCACATGGGCGAGCTCCTCGAGCTGCTGGAGCGTCTGGCTCCCGACGAGAAGGGATTCCATGACGAGGGCCGTGACGAGGTTCGCGAGATGCTCGACGGCAAGAAGAAGTAGGGCGCCGCACGCAGGCTGCCTGGGCCCCGGTCACGTAAGCGTCCGGGGCTTTTTTGCGTCTGGCTTCCCGTCTCGGCGGCGCTCCTGGGGCTCGGCGGCGGGGGGGTGGCGCCTCGCACTCCCGATGGTACGGGGCCGCCTTGCTTCCCGGTGGGCTCCGGTCTGGGTCTGCCGTGTCGTCGCTGCGATGCGGGGTGCGGTTTCCGGCTCGCAGTGTCGGGGCGTCGAGCTGGCGGGGAGGTTTCGGAAATCTGGCCAAAAAGGGTACGGTTTACGCAGGTTTGAATGTCCCCGGCGCTTCTTGGCGCGTGTTTCCCCAGGTCGGGGGTGGCCAGAGGACGCCTCGGGGCTGTCTGGGAGCGTAAACCGTGCTGTTTTTGGCCAGTTTCTCGGAAGGAAGGCCTTGGCGACTTGGAGCGGTGGATGTTGCGACCCGGCGGCGGTGCTGACCTCCGACCCCCCGACCCCCCGACCCCCGACCCCCCGACCCCCCGACCCCCCGACCCCCCGACCCCCCGACCCCCCGACCCCCCGACCCCCCGACCCCCCGACCCCCCGACCCCCCGACCCCCCGACCCCCCGACCCCCCGACCCCCCGACCCCCCGACCCCCCGACCCCCCCCCTCGCTTCTCAAGCCTTTTCATTTCGCGAGCGCCCGCCCAATTCCCGTCCCTCCCGAAAACGGCGTCGAGGCGTGCGCGCTGGAGCCTCCCGTCGCGCTGCCATCGACTCTGCGACAAGGCAGGCGCCCCGCTTTTGTCCCGTCGCGCAAGCGAGCGCTCCGCCTTGTTCCCGAAATCTGGCCAAAAACGGCGCGCTTTACGCGCCCAGAGCGCCCAGGGGCGCCCACCAGCCATCCGCGACCTGGGGAAACGTATTTGCGGCAGCGCCAGACGCCTTCGAATCCGCGTAAACCGCACCCTTTTCGGCCAGTTTCTCGGAATTTCTTCTCCATAGCAGTTGACCTGCACGTTACGTGCACCGGTATGCTTCGGGGAGAGAATGAAGCCGCGTCTCGCCGAGGCGCGCCGTCGCGGGGAGAGGAGCCAGCCGCATGACCAACGAGAAGAACGACGCCGACCGCGGAGAGGAGCGTCCCCTGCTGTTCGTGCACGGCCAGGCCGAGGGCGGGCGGCTCATGACCGCCGGCGAGGTCGCGCGGCTCACCGACGTGAGCGCGCGCACGCTGCAGCACTACGATGACATCGGGCTGCTCTGCCCGCGTCGCAGCGGCGAGGGCGTGGCGAACAACCGCAAGCTCTACGACGAGGGGGATATCGACCGCTTGGGCCGGATCATCGCGCTCAAGGAATACGGTCTCACGCTGAGCGAGATCAAGGCCGTCATCGATGCGGACGACGCCGTCATCCTGGCGGTGCTCGACGAGAAGCTGGCCGCTCTGCGCCGGCAGGAGACCAAGCTGCGCGACCTCATCCTGTTCGCGCGCATGCTGTCCATAACGGGATCGAACCTGGTCGACGGACTCGTCGCCGGCCCGGCGATCGTCGATGACCTGGCAGATGCGGCGCGGGCGCTGCCGCCCTACGAGCACGGGCGCCGCTGGGCCGACGAGCTTGAGACGCCTGAGGAACGCGAGGTTGCCTTCCTGGCGCTCGGCAAGATCGTCGAGGACTTCGCGAGCGCGGGCGCCCTGGCGGGCTTCGCGGCATTCGAGCGGTTGGTGGGGTTGCTGTCATCGTGGTGGGACCTCTACATACACCCCTGCGACGATCTGGGGCTCCTTGGCTGGTGGGCGCTGTTCGAGGACGAGCGCGCCATCGCAGCGGAGGTGGAGCGCGCCGGGGGTGAGGCGATGTGCGCCAACGTGGAGATGGCGTTTCTCCTCGTGTTCCTGCGCCGGTTCATGGGCGAGGCCGCGCCGCTCGTGCGCGCCATCGCGCAGGGCGAGGAGGCGGGCGGGCCGACGCGCTGGGCCGGCGCTGCGCAACCGCGCGCGTCTGCGCCCGCGGCGCGCGTGGCGGCCGAGGAGCTGGCCTGGCTGATAGGCCGTATGACCGGCGGGTTCTATCTCAGAAAGGGCCCTGTGCCCGAGGCGGCGGGCCGCGCTGCGTACGGGCGCTTGTGCGCCTGCGTGCTCGACTTCGCCGCCAACGCGCTGGCCGATGGCGAGCTCATGGCGTTCATCGACCCGGAAGGCGGCGTGGGGCTCGATCCAGCCGCGCTCCCTCTCGCGGCCGTCGCCGTGGCGCGGGCCGTCGAGGAGGGCGCCGGCGCCCTGCCGCCCGATCACTGGGAGGGCCTGCGCGGTTAGGGGAGCGAAGCGCGACGCAAGCGCTGCCGCCGCGTGCGACAACCCGCCCAGCCGAGCGAGTCATCGGAGCGTTTTCGGGGGGCGGCTCCCTTGGGCGGAGACGAGAGCGGGGGGAGAGCGAAGCGCGGCGCGTCACCCCCTCCGACCGGGTGCAATCGCCGCGGGGCGCAGCCTTCTGCCTCGCGAGCGCGCCAGGCGCGGCAGCGGCGCGGCGCCACCCCAGGGGCGCCGAGCGCACACGCGTCGTGGTGGCCGTCGCGCGCAGCGGCTGCGTCCTCCGGGTCGGGAGGGCGTTGTCGCACCAGGTGGCTAGAACGAGATGAAGTCGCCCACGCGGGCGTCGAGCGCATCGGCGATGCGGATGAGGTCGTCGATGCCGACGGACACCCGCCCGGTCTCGATGCGCCAGATGTGCGACTTGCTGCTGCCCATCATGAGGGCAAGCCGCTGCTGCGAGAGCCCCTGCTCCTCGCGCCGCCGGCGAATGGCAATCCCCAGCGCAGCTCTTTTGTCCTTGGCGTTCATGCCTTCAAAGGCTAGGTGCTACACTATTGCTAATGGCTTCATAATTGAAGCCGTTTGATCAAATGAGAAACAGGAGGGGCATTTTGAAAAACGGCAGGAAGAGGACGATCATCGGAGCCGTCGCCGCACTCGCCATCGTGTCGGTCGGCGTGGCTGCGGGCGTGTATTGGCATACGGCTTATCAAGTGCCTCGTGAGGAGGCGGAGCAGGCCTTCGCCGCGTCGGTCGCACGATTGGACGCGCGGAACGCGGAGCTGGATCAGGCGATCGAATCGCTTCAATCCCTGGTCGTCTCGGGGGACAGGCCGCTCGATGAGACGCTGCTCGAACTTGCAAGCCAGCGCATCGGGGAGGCTCAGGCCGCCCGCCAGGCCGCGCTTGAGATGCCCGAGTCCGCCGCTGAGATAAACGAGGCTGCGAAGCTCATGGACTCGTGGGGGGATTACGGGACGGCCAGGGATTCTCTGGCGTCTGCTGAAGCGGAGCTTTCGAGCAGCATCGCGCAGCTCAAGCAGATAACCAACCCGAGCGAGCAGTTTGTGATAGAGCGCTTGACGGGCCTGCCGAACGTTGTGGCCATCGAGGCGGTGACCGAGGGCAACGACCCCAATGGCAAGTTGGGGAAGGCCGGAGGGTATACCGCTACGGTGTACTTCTCCTCCGACCTCGTGGACCAATCGTCTGTCTACCGTACTGAGGGGCACACGTACGTCGTGGGCGGCGGCTGTGATGGCGGCGGGGCTGTCGAGGTATTCGCCACCGAGGAAGACGCGCAGCGCAGGAACGAGTACCTCGCCATCCTCGACGGCGGACTTCTGGCCTCGGGATCCCATGCCGTCTATGGCACATGCGTGGTGCGCACCTCCGATCTGCTGGCCGCCTCTCAGCAGAAGGCGCTTGAGGAAAGCATCGTGGCAAGCCTGACGGAACTGCGCTAACGATCGCTCCGGCGCCAAGCGCGCTGGGCGCGTGGGCGGAAAATCCGGGAAATTCTGGCGAGAGATGACGGGTCTGCAACATTTCGTCGCGTGAATCTGCGCGCACTCTCAGGCGGGGATCGTGCTTGCGCCTCTCGCGAAAACGGCGACCTGGGGTTTTGGGGCGCCGCAGTGCGGGGGCCGGGCACTGGCGCCTGCCCTCATGTTGCAAAGTCGTCGTTGCTCACCAGAATAGTGCGATTTTGCTGCCCGCCATCGCGGCACGCGAAAAAAAGCCCCGCGTCCGGGAGACGCGGGGCCCTCTTGCGATTTGCGACGCTCAGCGCCAGGCCAGTCTCGGCGGCACGCGACGCTCGGACGCGACGGGGAGCGCATCGGGCCCACGCCCCCGGCGACCGCGGCACGGCGCCGGGGGCGCGACCCGCGACCGGCGCCGTGCCGCGGTCGCCACGACAGCCCGGCTCGCGGCCAGGCTCTACCGCCGGCTGAACGGAACTACGGTGGCGGGGATGCCGCCCTCGTAGACGAGCTTGGGCTCGCCTTCGATAAGCGGGCGGAAGTAGCGCAGCGCCTCATCGGCGACGCCCTGGTAGTCGGGCAGGATCCACTCGGCGGGGAACGGGCGCACATAGTTGGCGAAGGCGCTCGCCGGGCCGGCGAAGAAGCGCGCGTCGTAGGGCGCGTCCAGGTCGACGCGCGGCACCACGCCCACCACCATGCCGGTGAACGCCGGGTCGGCCGAGCGCATGTGCGCGCTCAGGCCCAGCTCGTAGGCCTCGGTCATGTCCACGAGCGACTGCGCGAAGTTGGACGAGCGCGCCGCGCGCGAGAGGTCCTGCACCACGCCGCGCGGGGCGATGCCCGCGTCCACGATCATCTGCTTGAGCGTGAGCGCCGCGCCGCCGAGCACCGCGTGGGCGAAGCCGTCGTTGGCCGCCTCGCCGGCGGAGAGGTAGGTGCCGTCGGCGTAGCGCGCGCCCTCGGACACCACGATGTAGCACGACCCGGTCTCGTCCATCGTGCGCTGTACTTGGGCGAGGAACGCCTCGCGCTCGAAGGGCACCTCGGGCAGCAGCAGCAGGTCGACGTCGCCCGACGCACAGCAGCTGGCGGCCAGCCAGCCCGCATCGCGCCCCATCGTTTCCAGCACGAACACCTCGGGGCGGGTGTAGGCGTCGTAGTCGAGCCGCGTGGCGTGGGTGACCTGGCAGGCCAGCTTGGCGGCGCTCGGGAACCCGGGGCAGTGGTCCACCGGCACGAGGTCGTTGTCGACGGTCTTGGGGATGCCCACGAAGCGCTTGGCGCAGCCGTTGGCCGCGGCCCACTCCGACAGCGCGTCCACGGTGTCCATCGAGTCGTTGCCGCCGATGTAGAACATCACGTCCACCTCGTGGGCGTCCATGACCTCCACCAGCCTGCGGTAGTCGGCGTCGTTGCCGCGCTTGAGCTTGTAGCGGCAGGTGCCGAGCGCCGAGGACGGCGTCTGCTTGAGGATCTCCAGCTCGCGGGCCGGCAGCTCGGTCAAGTCGTAGAGGCGCCCCTCAAGCACGCCCTCGATGCCGTTGAGGCCGCCGAGCACGCGGTCATAGACGGGGTTGAGCTGGTTGGCGCGGATGACGCCGGCGAGGCTGGCGTTGATGACGGCGGTCGGTCCGCCGGATTGCGCGACGAGGCAGTTTCCCATGGGTTCCCTCCTAGCCATAGGGGATCGTTTGGGGCCACGGTAGCGCCGGGCCCAAGGCCCGTGCACCGCAGCGGGAATTCGCCCCCGAATTGTAACGAATCGCGCCGGCGAAATGCCGGGAAAATGCCCGCGCAAACTGACAGCCCCTGCCGTTTATGCGAAAATAGCCAACGATCAAGGAAGAGAAGACACCGCAGATGAAGTAGGTCGCACGTCATGCCAGCACAGTTCAACATTCGGGCCGCCGACCCGGCGCGGACGGCCGAGTTCCAGCAGGCCCTGGGCCTGCCCCGGTTCATCGCCGCCACCCTCGCCGCCCGCGGCATCGCCGACGTGGAGGAGGCACGGGCGTTCCTCTCGCCCTCGCTCGACCGCGACTGGCTCAACCCCTACGACATCCCCGGCATCGGGGAGGTGGCCGACCTGCTGGAGGAGGCCCTGCGCGAGCGGCGCCACGTGGTGGTGTTCGGTGACTTCGACTTGGACGGCATCTCGGCCACCACCGTGCTCACCCGCGGCCTGCGCGCGCTCGGCGGCAAGGCGACGCCCTTCATCCCGCGCCGCTTCGAGGAGGGCTACGGCATCACCGCGGCGGCCTACGAGCGCCTGAAGAAGCTCGAGCCCGACGTCATCGTCACCGTGGACTGCGGCATCGCCTGCAAGGAGGAGGTGGCCGCCATCGTCGCCGACGGCGTGGCCGTGGCCATCACCGACCACCACGAGGCCGCCGAGCTCGTGCCCGAGGGCGTGCCCGTGGCCGATCCGAAGATGGACGAGCGCTGCGAGAGCGCCATCCTGGCCGGCGTGGGCGTGGCCCTCAAGCTCGTGCAGATCCTCGGGGCGCGCTTCGGCTACCCGCACCTGTGGCGCTCCTACACCGACCTGGCCACCCTCGGCACCGTGGCCGACCTCATGCCCATGCGCGGTGAGAACCGCGCGCTCGTGGCCGAGGGCCTGACCCGCATGAACGAGAACCCGCGCCCGTGCATCGCGGCGCTCATCGGCACCTGCGGCTGCACCGGCCCGCTCACGGCCACCAACCTGAGCTTCTCGCTCATCCCGCGGCTCAACGCCGCCGGGCGCATGGGCGATGCCTCGCTCGCGCTCGACCTGCTCATGTCCGACAGCTTCTCCGACGCCTGCGCGCTCGCCGAGCGCCTGGAGGAGGTGAACGCCCAGCGCCGCGCCATCGAGGCCGAGCTCTCCGAGACAGCGAAGGCGCGCGCCGCGGAGGCCTACCACGGCCAACGCGCGCTCGTGGTGTGGGGCGAGGGCTGGCACGAGGGCGTCAAGGGCATCGTGGCCAGCCGGCTCGTGAACCTCTACGGCGTGCCGGCCATGCTCTTCACCATCGACGGCGACGAGGCGCGCGGGTCGGGGCGCTCGGTGGGCGCGGTCAACCTGTTCGCCGCCGTGGAGTCGGCAGCCGATCTCGTCACGCGCTTCGGCGGCCATGAGGCGGCGGTGGGCGTCACCGTGCCGGCCGCCAACCTGCCGGCCTTCGCTGAGCGGCTGGCCGCCTACATGGACGCCCTGCCTGAGGACGACTTCCACCCCCGGGTGGACGTGGACGCCTGCGTGACTCTCTCGGAGCTCACCCTGCCGGCCGTGGAGGCACTCGACGTGCTGGCGCCCTTCGGCCAGGAGAACCCGGTGCCCACCTACCTGGCGCGCAACGTCACGCTGGCCAGCTGCCGGGCCGTCGGCGCCGACAAGAACCACTTCTCGTGCACGCTCTCGGACGGCCGCTGCTCGGTGTCCGGCATCATGTTTCACTGCCCCTCCATCGAGGCGCTCCTGGGGACGGAGAGCGTGGTGGACGCCGCCTTCTCCGTGCAGGTGGACGAGTGGCGCGGCCGCCGGTCGGTGAAGGCCATGCTCGACACGCTGGCCCCGGCGCGCACCTGCTGCGCGCTCACCGCCTGCCTCGACCCGCGCGCCCAGTCCTTCGTGGACGACCTCTACGCCGGCGGCGACGGCTGCTGCGCGGCGCGTGAGCGTGCCCCGCGCGGCGCCTGCGAGCGTTTGGACGAGCGCCTGGGCTGCCGAGAGCGCTGGGAGGCGCTCGGCCGCAGCGACCCGGACGCCCTCGAGCGCGAGCTCGTGGGCGCCCTCATCGGCGACCGTGAGCTGCATCCCTCCCAGCGCGCCATCCTCGATCGGCTGCGCGCCGGGCAGTCCACCCTGGCCGTCATGGCCACGGGCCGCGGCAAGTCGCTCACCTTCCAGGTGTACGCGGCCCTGCGCGCCCTCACGGCGGGAGAGGCGAGCCTGTTCGTCTACCCGCTGCGCGCCCTCATCGCCGACCAGGCCTTCCACCTGACGGCGGCTCTGGAGCGCTTCGGGCTGACCTGCGCGGTGCTCACCGGCGAGTCGTCGCCGGAGGAGCGCGCCCGCACCTACCGGGGGCTTGCGAGCGGCGCGGTGGACATCGTGCTCACCACGCCGGAGTACCTGGCCTTCCACGTCGACGAGCTGGCTGCCAGCCGACGCATCGGGTTCGTCGTGGTGGATGAGGCGCATCACATCGGCCAGGCCAAGGCCGGCCAGCGGGTGGCCTACACCCAGCTCGGCATGGCCGTCGCGCGCCTGGGCGCGCCGGTGGTGCTGGCCGTGACGGCCACCGCGCCCGACGAGGTGGCGCGCGACATCGACGAGACGCTGCCCGTCACCGAGAGCGTCATCGACGAGACGAGCCGTGACAACCTCTACCTCGACGACCAGCGCAACCTCAAGGGGCGCGACGACTACCTGGCCAACCTCGTGGCTGCGGGCGAGAAGACGGTCGTCTACGTGAACTCCCGCGAGCAGTCGGTCTCGCTGGCCCGCCTGCTGCGCCGCCGCGTGCCCCAGCTCGCGCCGCTCATCGGCTTCTACAACGCGGGGCTCTCGCGCGAGGAGCGCGCGCGGGTGGAGGAGCTGTTCCGCACGGGCGAGATGCTCGTGCTCGTGGCCACGTCGGCCTTCGGGGAGGGCATCGACATCCCCGACATCCGGCATGTGGTGCTCTACCACCTGCCGTTCAACGAGGTGGAGTTCAACCAGATGGCCGGCCGTGCGGGCCGTGACGGCCGCCCGGCCGGCGTGCACCTGCTCTACGGCCACCGCGACATCGCCGTGAACGAGCGCATCCTGCATGACATGACGCCCGACCATGACGTGATGGCCCAGGTCTACCGCCGCCTGCGCGCGGTCCAGCACCAGACGCCAAACGACAGCTTCTGCCTGAGCGACGATGATCTGGCCGCCCAGGCCTCCGACGCGCTGCGGGCGGTGAGCCCGCGCTCGGCGGCGTGCGGCGTGGCCGTCTTCCGCGAGCTGGGCCTCATCGAGACCCGCGTGTCCTACAGCGCCGGGGTGCCCACCCGCTGGATCCGCGTGGTGGAGGGCGCCTCGCGCGTGGAGCTGACCGACTCGGTGCGCTACCGCGAGGGCCTCGGCGAGCGCAGCGTCTTCGAGTCGTTCCGCGACTGGGCCTTGCGCGCCGACCCCCAGGGGCTTATCGTTCGCGTGTCGCACCCCATCGTGCCGCGCGCCTGGCGCCGGGAGGGGTAGGGGTCGCCTTGGCCCCCGCGGGCCGCGCCGGGCGCGGCCAGGTATCAGAGAAGGGAAGGGATGCGCCATGGGCGCTGATCAGAGACTCAACGACGCCGACGCGCACGAGGAGCTCCTCGGCGAGCCCGCCGCCGGCGTGGCGCAGAAGCAGACGGTGGACGCCCTGCTCGGGCGCCCCTATGTGGCCGAGCGCTCGGTGGTGCGCGGCGTGGGCCGGGGCGGCCCCGACCATGCCTCCCGCACGCCGGAGGAGCGCTTCGCCGACCTCCAGGAGCTGACGCGCGCCTATCTCTCGCCGGACGAGGAGGCCCTGCTCGCGCGCGCCTTCGCCTTCGCCAACGCGGCGCACCGCGGCCAGTGCCGCAAGTCGGGGGAGCCCTTCGTCGTGCATCCCATCGAGGTGGGCATCATCCTGGCCGATCTGCGTATGGACGCCGAGACCATCTGCGCGGCGCTGCTCCACGACACGGTAGAGGACACGAAGGTGACCTCCGAGGACGTGGAGCGCGAGTTCAACCCGCAGGTGCGCGCGCTCGTGGAGGGTGTCACCAAGATCACGCGCATCGAGGTGGAGAGCCTCACCGACGAGCAGGCCGCCACCATCCGCAAGATGTTCGTGGCCATGAGCCAGGACATCCGCGTCATCGTCATCAAGCTGGCCGACCGGCTGCACAACATGCGCACGCTCGCCGCCCTGCGCGAGGACCGCCGCATCTTCAAGGCCCGCGAGACGCTTGAGATCTACGCGCCCATCGCGCATCGCCTGGGCATCAACTCCATCAAGTGGGAGCTGGAGGACCTCGCCTTCTTCTACCTGGAGCCCAACAAGTACAAGCAGGTCAGCCGCATGGTCACCGAGTCGCGCGGCGCGCGCGAGGGCTACCTGCAGGACTGCATCGACGTGCTTCACGACGAGATGGGCAAGGTGGGCATCGAGGCCCAGATCATGGGCCGTCCCAAGCACCTGTACTCCATCTACCAGAAGATGTCGAAGAAGGGCAAGGGCTTCTCGGAGATCTACGACCTCATCGCCGTGCGCATCATCGTGAAGTCGGTGAAGGACTGCTACTCGGCCCTCGGTGCCGTCCATACGCTGTGGCATCCCATGCCGGGGCGCTTCAAGGACTACATCGCCATGCCCAAGTTCAACATGTACCAGTCGCTCCACACGACGGTCATGGGGCCGGCGGGCCGCCCGCTCGAGGTGCAGATCCGCACCGAGGAGATGCACCGCGCGAGCGAGTACGGCGTGGCGGCGCACTGGCGCTACAAGGAGTCGGGCGGCAGCGGCCGGGGCAGCGCGGATGCCCTCGACCAGCAGCTGGCCTGGCTGCGCCAGATGGTGGACTGGCAGGACGAGACGGAGGACTCGCGCGAGTTCCTCAAGTCGCTCAAGATGGACCTCGACAACACCGAGGTGTTCGTGTTCACCCCGAAGGGCGAGGTCATGAGCTTGCGCGCCGGGGCCACGCCCATCGACTTCGCCTACGCCATCCACACCGAGGTGGGCAACCACTGCGTGGGCGCCAAGGTCAACGGCTCCATCGTGCCGCTCACCTACGAGCTGCAGGTGGGCGATCGCGTGGAGATTCTCACCCAGAAGTCGGCCGGGCCCTCGCGCGACTGGCTCAACGTGGTGAAGACGCCGAGCGCTCGCAGCAAGATCCGCTCGTACTTCTCCAAGGTGACGCGCTCCGACGACCTGCAGTTCGGCCGCGATAGGCTCACGCGCGAGATGCGCAAGCACGGCCTGGGCATCTCCAACGCCCAGTCGACGCGCGCCCTGCGCACGGTGGCCGACGCCATGGGATTCAACGATCCCGACGACATGCTCGTGCACATCGGCACCGGCAAGGAGAGCGCCCAGCACGTGGCCAATCGCCTGCTCAAGATCCTCGTGGACAAGGGCAACGAGGAGGCGCAGAAGCCCCAGATCGGCATGTCGGACAGCTCGACGGGCATCATGGCCCCCATGCTGACCTCGGTCAAGCGTCCCAAGAAGCATGAGACGCACTCGTCCCATGGCATCGTGGTGAAGGGGATCGACGATGTGCTCGTGCGCCTGTCGCGCTGCTGCAACCCCGTGCCGGGCGACGAGATCCTCGGCTTCGTCACGCGCGGGCGCGGCGTGTCGGTGCACCGCGCCGACTGCCCCAACGCCATCGACCTCAAGAAGCACCCCGAGCGCATCATCGACGTGTCGTGGGAGGGGACGCCGCAGAAGGGCACGTCCTACCAGGTGGAGATAGCCATCGAGGCGCTCGACCGCATGAACCTGCTGCTCGACGTGACGCGCGTGCTCTCCGAGGCGGGCGCCAACGTGCTGTCGTGCACCACCACCACCCACCGCGACAGCATGGTGGAGATGCGCTTCCTCTTCCAGGTGTCCGACCTGGCGGTGATCGAGCGCACCTTCAAGCGGCTGACCGACGTGGAGGGGGTCTTCGATGCCCACCGCATGGTTCCCGGCCAGGCCGGCAGCAAGAAGAAATAGGAGGAAGCGATGCACAAGCAGCTGTTCGAGGTGCAGGGTCTCTGCGCCGACGTGGAGTACCTGGTGATGGGCCAGCTCCAGAACAACGTGTACATCATCTCGGACGGGGAGGGCACGCTGGTGGTCGACCCGTCGTGCGACGCCGACGCCATCTTGGAGGCGCTCGGCGAGCGGAGGCTTGACGCCATCGTGCTCACGCACAACCACAACGACCACACCGGAGCCGCCGCGGCCCTGCGCGCGGCCACGGGCGCCGAGGTGGTGGCCTCGGCGGCGGACGCCGAGGGCGTGGAGCATCCCGAGCCGGGCGCGTTCCTGGAGGCCGCGCCGGCCTGCCCGGTGGATCGCCGCGTGGAGAACGGCGACGTGGTGTCGGTGGGGTCCATGGCGTGGAAGGTCATCTCCACGCCCGGGCACACCCCCGGCTCAATCTGCCTGTTCCTCATCCCGCAGTTCGGCAATCACGCCGACGGCCTGCCCATCCTCGTGTCGGGCGACACGCTGTTCGCCGGCACGGTGGGGCGCACCGACTTCAAGGGCGGCTCGATGGAGCAGATGGCCGCCTCCATCAAGAAGCTCGCGTTCCTGCCCGATGACACGGCGGTGCTGCCCGGCCACAACGACCTGACCACCATCGGCGCCGAGCGCCGCCGCACCTTCGCCCGCTTCGGCGACGAGGAGGAGTAGCCGAGCGTTTGCGAGGCTTCGTCCCGGGCCCCCGCCTGCAGAGGCTGCCTGCTGGCGGGGGGGCGCCGTGCGAGCTGCTCCCGCCGTTGGCAACGGGTTCGTTCCATCTGCGAAAAAGAGGTGCGAGGGACGAGGGGCTCTTCTAGAATTCGGGTAAACTTGATATGTTTGCGCAGCGAACCGTTTTGGCCCCCTGGGGGCCGGCCGCGTGGAAGGACTTCCGTGACCATAGAGTGGACCCTTTTCCTCTCGGAGCTCGTATCGAACCCCGTCCTGGCAGTAGTGACCCTGCTCAACGTCGGCGTCATCATCGTCAACGGCGCCACCGATGCCCCCAATGCCATCGCCACCGTGGTGTCGACGCGGGCCATGAAGCCCCGCCATGCCATCATCATGGCGGCCATCTGCAACTTCCTCGGGCTGCTGCTCGTCTCCCTCGTCTCGTCGGCCGTGGCCCAGACCATCTTCTCGATGGTGGACTTCGGCGGCAACTCCCACCAGGCCATCATCGCGCTCATGTCAGCCATGGTGGCCATCATCGTGTGGGGCGCCGCCGCCTGGTGGTTCGGCATCCCCACCTCGCAGTCGCACTCGCTCATCGCAGGCCTCACCGGCGCGGCCATCGCCGTGCAGGGCGGCTTCGGCGCCATCAACGGCGCTGAGTGGATGAAGGTCATCTACGGCATCCTGCTCTCCACGCTCATGGGCTTCGGCTTGGGCTGGCTCAACTTCAAGGCGCTCGGCTTCTTCTGCCGCAACCTCAACCGCCCCAAGGCCAACCGCTTCTTCCGCTGGGCGCAGATCTTCGCCGGCGCGGGCGTGGCCTTCATGCACGGCGCCCAGGACGGCCAGAAGTTCATGTCCATCTTCCTCTTGGCCATCACCATGGCCGTCGGCATGGGCATGACCGGCGCGAGCATGGTGCTGCCCGTGTGGCTCATGGTGTTCTGCGCCCTGTCCATGGGCTTCGGCACGGCGGCGGGCGGCGAGCGCATCATCAAGAGCGTCGGCGTGGACATGGTGAAGATGGACGCGTTCCAGGGCTTCGCGGCCAGTCTGTCCACCTGCGTGAGCCTGGCGGTGGCCACCTTCGGCGGCCTGCCCGTCTCCACCACCCACACCAACACCACGGCCATCATGGGCGTCGGCGCGGCACGCAACCGCAAGGCCGTCAAGTGGAGCATCGCCATCGACATGGTGAAGACCTGGGTGCTCACCTTCCCCGGCTGCGGCATTCTCGGCTACCTCTGCGCGAAGCTGTTCCTCATCATTCTGTAAGTCTCAAGAAAGGTCTCCCATGGCGCGAAAGAACAAGTTCGATTACTTCGAGGCGTACGAGAAGCTCTCTGAGCTGGCGGTGCGCGAGTCTGAGCTTTTGCTGGAGAGCTTCAAGTCGTTCACCGACTCGGCGTCGCTCGTCAGCACGCTGGAGGACATCCACGAGCTGGAGCATCAGGGCGACGACATCAACCACAGCATCTTCCAGAACGCGGCGGTGGACTTCATGCCGCCCATCGACCGCGAGGACATCGTGGAGTTGGCCCAGGCGCTCGACAACGTGCTCGACAACGTGGAGGCCGTGCTGCAGCAGGTCTACATGTGCGACGCCCGCGTGATGCCCGAGGATGCCGTGCGCTTCGCCAAGCTGGTCAAGAAGAGCTGCGAGGCCCTCGACAAGGCCATGGAGGACTTCCGCAACTTCAAGAAGTCCAAGACGTTCAAGCAGCTCATCGTGGATGTCAACACCTACGAGGAGGAGGGCGACGCGCTGTATTTGAGCGCCATGCGCAACCTCCACACCAAGGAGGACGTCGACGTTATGCACGTGCTGCGCTGGTCGCGCATCTACAGCCGCATCGAGAAGTGCTGCGACGCGTGCGAGCACGCCGCCGATGTGATGAACACCATCTTGCTCAAGAACCTGTAGGACGCTTGGCGTCCGAGGGGGGGGAGGGGCCCGGCTTGCGCAGCCGGGCCCCTCGTGCATTGGGGGCCGGTTTCGTGCAGCGCGGTGCGTGGCGTGGGGTGCGCGGCGTGGAGCCGGCGGGAGAGAAGGCTCGCGGCGTGGGGCGGGGCCGGGCGGCGTGGGTGCGTGGCGGCGCAGCGTGGGTGCGTGGCGGCGCGGGGCCGGGGAGCGCGCCTAGCTGCGGGGCTCGAAGGGATCGCGGGGCTCGGCGTCGGTGTGGCCGTCGATGGCGCCCATGACGCGGCGCAGCTCATCGCGGTTGACGAAGAGGCGGTCGCTCGGATCGGGCGCGCCTGGGCCGCCCTCATCGCGCCGGCTCGCGTCGCGTCCGACGGCCTCGGGCTCGCCTGCGCTGCCGCGGCCGCCTGGGCGGCGGGGCGGGGGAGCCATGCGGTAGGGCACGTCAGCTTCGGGTGGCACGTCGTCCCAGTGGACGCAGTCGGCCTCCGCTCCCTCGGCACAGCTGCCGTGGGGGCTGCGCCCATCGTCACGGCCCGTGTCGCGCAGCTCCATCCACCGTCCGGAGACGCGGTTGTAGAAGCGCGTCCACAACCGCGCGGCGCGGGCGAGCCGCCCGCTGTCGCCGCGGTCGCGCGCGGTCTTTCCCAGCGGCACGCGGGCCTTGCGCGCGACGAACTGCATGGGCTTGACCACGGCGTTCGTCACCTTGTCGCTGTAGTCGCGCGGCGGCCGGGTGCTCCATCCGAAGACGAGGCTGCCGTAGCGGATGCCCAGCACGAGCACGGCGCACATGCCGGCGGCCAGGCTCGGGAAGAAGTGGTACTCGCGCATGAGGCCGAAGGCGGCGCACCCCACGAGCGCCGCGCTGCCGTAGAGCGGGCCGGCTTGGAAGGCCTCGGGCGGGCGGTTCATCAGCACGTCGCGCATGACGCCGCCGCCGATGGCCGTGATGGTTCCCAGGATGATGGAGGGCACCACGTCAAGTCCCGCCGAGATCGACTTGCCCACGCCGATGATGGCCCACATGGCCACGGACAGGTTGTCGAGCAGGTCGACGATGGGGTCGAGGTAGGTGGCCAGCTTGCCGAAGTAGAACACGGCCACGCCGGCCACGGCGCAGGAGAGCAGCAGCGACGGGTTCTGGAACGCGTAGATGCCGTAGTCCTGCAAGAGCACGTCGCGGGTGATGCCGCCGCCGAGGCCCGTGGCGCAGGCGATGAACACGCACCCGAAGATGTCGAAGCGGGCGCGCACCGCGCTCATGGCGCCGGACAGGCCGCCGGTCAGGGCGGCGGCCAGCTCAAGCCAGAACGGTATGGCGATGGCGACCTCGAGCATGGCGTCAGCGCGCCGGGGCGGGACGCGGGGTCGAATCGTCGGCGCTCTCCACGGCCACGATGGTGGCGACGGTGGGCTCGCCGGAGAAGTCGAGGTCGCCGGTGAGGGCGTGGGCCGCCGCCTCGTCGAACCCAGAGGCGTCGAAGGCGTCGAGCAGCGCGCCGGCCTTACCCCGCGCCTCGTCGAACAGGTCGAGGAAGCTTTCCGTGCGCACCTCGCCGGTGAAGGGGTTCTTCCACGGCTCGTGGCCCGGGTTGTCGAAGGCGCTCTCGGTGAGCGGCTCGGCGCGGTGGCTCATGGCGCGGTAGAACGAGAAGGGCCGCACGAGGGACTCGATGCTGCCGATGACCGCGCGCTTCGTTCCCGTGGGCGACCAGAACAGCCGCTGGACGCGGCGGAACAGCTTGACGGAGGCCCTGAAGGCGTCGGCCGGCACGGCCAGGCCGTAGACGTCCATGGCCATGAAGGCGTACATCGACGACACCACGTCGAGCACGTGGTCGGAGGCCTTGAGGATCTCGCTTGAGGGGTCGAACTCCGTGATGGAGGAGCGGCGACGCACGGTGAGCACCAGCTCGTCGAGCTCGCTCTCGATGAGGGCGTGCACCTCTCCGCCGTTCGCGCGCGTGAGGCCCGGCTCTCCGGCATCGCACAGGGTGTACTGCTGTCCGAAGACGAGGGGGTGTGCCGTGGAGTCGAGCAAGTAGTGGCAGACGAACCCGAGCGCGTAGGCGCGCCCGACGGCGCGATCCTCCGGCGCGAGGAAGGCGAGCGAGCGCTTGAGCGCGCTCAGCAGCTCGGCCGGCTTCTGGGAGTGCATGAGCGATCCCAGGCGGTGCGCGGCGCGCAACCGGGGGCTGGCCACCGCGTAGAACAGGGGGTCGGGCCCCTGGTTGCCTAGGAGGAAGGCCTCGCACTCGTCGCGGCTCACCCCGATGAACTCGAAGCGGTCTGCGTAGACGTCGCGCCCGAAGGCGTCATGGGTTATGAGGGCGGGCATGGGTGCTCCCTTCTGCTGGCGGCCGATGCGGTGCCGATCCATTCCCCATCATATACAATAGAACGGTTGTCGCGTGGGCCGTGTTGCCCAAGCGTGACCAACTTTCCGGCCGGTTCTCAGGCCCGGCGGGGACGCCGGCCGAGCGGTCGCGTCCGCTCAGGCGGAACGTGCTAGGGTAGGCAGGGTATTGTAGGGGCCGCGGCCCTGTTTTTCAAGAAGGCGAGGGACGCGTGCCATGGCCATGAAGATGACGAAGCAGGAGCGCAGCTGGGTGCTCTACGATGTGGGGAACTCGGCGTTCGTGATGCTGTCCACCGCGCTCATTCCCGTCTACTTCGCCACGTTGGCCGAGCCTGGCTCGTCGGTGGTGGTGGCCTGGGGCTATGCCGAGACGGCGGCCTCGCTCATCTTGGCGCTGCTCATGCCCGTGCTCGGCAGCCTGGCCGACCTCAAGGGCAACAAGAAGAAGTTCCTCATCGGGTTCATCGGCACGGGCGCGGTGGCCTGCGCGGCGCTCGGCGTGCCCACCCATGCGCTGGCCTTCCTCGTGGTATACGTGATCTCGTCGATCATGCTCAACGGATCGATGGTGTTCTATGACGCCTTTCTCGTGGACGCCACTACCGAGGAGCGCTATGACGTGGTGTCGTCGAACGGCTACGCCTGGGGCTACATCGGCTCGTGCATTCCGTTCGTGGCGTGCCTGGCGGTGGTGCTCGGCGGTCCGGCCGTCGGCATCGATATGGGCACGGGGATGAAGATCGCCTTCGTCATCACGGCGGCGTGGTGGGTGGCGTTCAGCGTGCCCGTCATCCGCAACGTCCACCAGACGCACTACAAGCCGCGCCAGCCGCAGCTCATGCGCGCCACGTTCCGGGGCCTCGGGACCACGATGAGGGACATCGCGCGAGACCGGCGCATCCTGCTGTTCATGCTCGCGTACTTCTTCTACATCGACGGCGTGCACACCATCATCAAGATGTCGACGAGCTACGGCACCGAGCTGGGGATCGACTCGGTGCAGCTGGTGCTGGCGCTGCTGGTGACGCAGTTCGTGGCGTTCCCCTCGGCCATCGCCTACGGGCGCCTGGCCACGCGCTTCGGCACGCGTCGCATGCTGATGGTGGCGGTGGCCGCGTACTTCGGCATCACGCTGTTCGCGGCGTTCTTCCTGACGAGCGCCTTCGAGTTCTGGATCCTCGCCATCTGCGTGGGGCTGTTCCAGGGCGGCATCCAGGCGCTCTCGCGCAGCGAGTTCGGCAAGATCATCCCGAAGGAGCACGCTAACGAGTACTTCGGCTTCTTCGACATCTTCGGCAAGTACGCCGCGGTGATGGGCACCTTTTTCGTGAGCCTGTTCACCCAGATCACGGGTAATCCCTCGGCTGGCGTGCTGTCGATCGCCGTGCTGTTCGTGGCGGGATTTGTCCTGATGGCGCGGGTGCCCGCCGGCGTCTACGAGGACGGGCCGGCGGCGTAGCGGGCCCTTGGCGCGTCGGCGGCTTTCTGCCGTGGCGAGGGCCCGCTCGCCGGGTGGCCCGTTGCCGCGGCGCGCTTGGCGGCTGGGTGGCTTTTCTGCGAGTTTCTGGCCAATTTCCCTACGGTTTACGCGATAGAGAGCGTTCGGGTGGCCGGGCGCCTTGACGGCGTTCCGCGTTTTCCCAGGTCATGAGTTGGGGGAGCGTCGCTGTGCTCCGCTAAGGGCCTGACTGCTTGCGTAAAACGCGCTGAAAATGGCCAAAAACCGGGGCTTCCCCCGACATGAAGCCGCCGATGCCCCCTCCTGTGCGGAGCGGCACGCAAGAGGCGGGGGCGGGCGCTCCAGCGAAGCGCCGGGGCGCTCCCTGCTAGACGTCTCGCGCACGGGCGGGCCGGGTTACGTTCTCGCGGGGGGGCGCCGCCTGGCTCGCCTGGGACCTGGCCGAATGCCGGCGCGGACGGCCCGGCTTGCGGGCGGGGTCGTCGGGGGGGGGTTAGAATGGCTGCGGCGGGCGCATCCGCCTGCGGGCGGCCAGCTTCGCGGCGCGCGGGCGGGCGCGGCGGCAGCGGAGCGGCGGACGAGGAGGACGCCATGGCCAAGGTGGGAGAGAGGGTGCGCGTGCGCTACGTGGGCACGCTTGAGGACGGGACGGAGTTCGACAGCAGCAGGCGCCGAGGGAGGCCGCTCGAGTTCACGATGGGCGACGGCCGGATGATCGCCGGCTTCGAGCGCGTGGTGGGCGAGATGGCGGCGGGCGAGCGCCGCACGGTGACCATTTCCGCCGCCGAGGCCTACGGCGTCTACGACGAGTCGCTCGTGGAGGCGGTGCCCGAGGCGCAGCTGCCTCGGGCGGCCCGGCTTCCCGTCGGGAGCTTCATCGTGCTGCCCGTTCCGGGCGGCGCAGCGCGGGTGAGGGTCGACCGCATCGAGGGCGGTGCGCCTACCTCGATCGCAACCATGAGCTGGCCGGCCACGACCTGACCTTCGACGTCGAGCTCCTGGCCATCGTGCGCTGGTCTCTCGGCGACTCGCGCGAATCGGGCAGCGGGGCTGCCTCGCGCGAATCGGGCGGTTCCTGCACAGTTTCGACGACTTTGTGACGCCTAGCGCGGCTTTTCGGGCGCATGCCTTCCCTTTATCGCGACTATGCGCACATGAGAATAACCGTGACCAGGGGCTAGGGATTCGTGCCTTTTCCGACTCGCTGGGATTTGTCGCAAAGTCGTCGAAACTGTGCAGGAACCGCTCTCCGTAGGCGGCGTGGCAGCGCGGGCGGTGCGCGCCGCCCTCCGCGGCTAGGCCTCGGCGCCTTCGTAGCCGACGAGGAGGCCTCCGCGCTCGGCGTAGAAGCTGCAGAGGGCGCCAGCGGGGTAGAGGGCCACGTCGGCTGTGGGATATGCATCGACGACGAGGTTGGCCAGGCGCTCGGCCAGAGGCTCGTCGAGCACGTGGGAGATGCGCACCTTGCCGCCCGCGAAGCCGCCGCGCCTAAGCTCGTCGAGGAGCGCCGCGAGGGCCTTCTTCTCGCCCCGGCACTTGGCGATGGGCTCGATGTCGCCGGCTTGCGAGGCGCGGGCCACCACGCGCACGCCCAGCAGCCCGGCGAGTTTGGCCACCGTCGGGCTCACGCGCCCGTTGTTGGCCAGGTTGGTGAGCGACTGGAGCGCGAAGGCGAGGTGCGTGCGCCGGCGGTAGGCGTCGATGGCGTCGCAGACGTCCTCGTAGGGCAGGCCGGCGGCGATGAGCGCGGCGAGCTCCTCCACGATGAGGCGCATCTCCGGGCCGGTGGAGAGCGAGTCGATCAGGTGGACGCGGCGGCCGGGGTGGGCGGCCTCGTAGGCCTCGCGCGCCATGGAGGCCGACTCGTAGCTGGCCGAGAGCGTGGAGGTCATCACCACGCCGAACACCTCGTCCCCGTCTTGGAAGGCGGCTTCCCACTCGCCCACTGAGGGGCAGGCCGTTCCTGATCTTCCCTGGTAGGAGGCGAGAAAGTCGGTCATAGCCGGGATGTCGGCCGTGCCGTCGTCGACGAAGTGACGCTCGCCTGCGGTCACCTTGAGCGGGGCGAACCCGAAGGGGATGCCCGCAGCGCCCGGAAGGGAGTCGAGGCTTGTCAGGTCGGCGGACGAGTCGGCGATGATGACGCGTTTCATGGGATGCTCCTATCGCTTTGCATCAGTTTTACCAAACTAGTTTATCAGGTATTGAAAAACCTTTAAGACAGATATGGGAAACTTCATCGGTTTTCGGCATCTTGTTGCATGAGCTGGGGAGCGCGGTTAGAATCCCGAACCATGAGCAAGGCGACCGACATATCAGCGTGCTCCGCATCTGGCGCACCCGGCGGCGCGACCCGGACGGGAGGGGGCGGCTCGCCCGCCGTCGTGCCTGCTCCGCGCGACTTCCGCCTGCCGCGCTTCCGCGACGTGCCCGACGTGGGGCTCTACCTCGAGCAGGTGGTGGCCTACGTGAACGGCGTGCTCGCCCCGCTCGGCGTGCCCGCGCTCACCTCGTCGATGGTCAGCAACTACGTGAAGCAGGGCATCGTGCCTGGTCCTGTCAAGAAGCGCTACGGCGCTGACCAGCTGGCTTATCTCGTCTTCGTCGCCTGCGCCAAGACGGTGCTCTCCATGGAGAACATCAGCCTGTTCTGCGCCATGCAGCGCGTCACCTACGACACGGCCACGGCCTACGACTATTTCTGCGAGCAGCTGGAGGCGGCTATCGCCTTCGTATTCGGCGAGGCCGACGACATCCCCGAGACTGGCACTACCGCCTCGTCTGAGAAGACCATGCTGCGCTACTGCGTCATCGCGCTCGCCAACGTGGTGTACCTCACTGCGGCCTTTGACGCCGTCCGCGCCGCTCAGGAGCCGCGCGCCTAGGGTGCCGCCCCGTCGGGCGCGGGCCATCGAGGCGCGCCTCCCTCCCGCAGCGCGCCTCGCGGCTGCCTTGCCCTTGTCGGGCGTGCGCCTGGCCATCCGCCCGCCGGCCCGGCCACCAGCCGCGAATGGGCGCCCGCCCCGCCGGAAGGGTGGCGTTTTTGCTATAGTGATGCGACGCTGGGCTCGTACGTCCGGCGCCTCGTCTGCGGGCCTCGATTCGGAAAGACTTGCCATGTCACTCATCGTCGCAAAGTTCGGGGGCACCTCGGTCGCCTCCCCTGAGCGCATCAAGAACGTCGCGAAGCGCCTCGTGCGCATCCGGCAGAACGGCAACCAGGTGGTGGCGGTGGTGTCGGCCATGGGCAAGACCACCGACGAGCTCGTGGGCCTGGCCAACGCCATCAACGACAACCCGCCCTCACGTGAGATGGACCGCCTGCTCTCCACCGGCGAGCAGGTGTCCATGACGCTTCTGGCCATGGCCATCGAGGCGCTCGGCTGCAAGGCCATGAGCTTCACCGGCCGCCAGGCGGGCATCATGACCGACGGCACTCACAACAAGGCGCGTATCACGAAGGTGGACAACGAGCGCATCGAGGCGGCGCTCGCCTCCGGCGTCATTCCCGTCATCGCCGGCTTCCAGGGCATCGACGCCAACGGCGACATCACCACGCTCGGCCGCGGCGGCTCGGACACCACGGCGGTGGCCGTGGCCTGGGGCATCAACGCGGACGTGTGCGAGATCTACTCGGACGTTGACGGCGTGTACACCACCGACCCGCGCGTGGCGCCGCGCGCCAAGAAGCTCGACGAGATCTCCTACGACGACATGCTCGAGCTGGCCAGCGCCGGTTCGGGCGTGCTGCAAAGCCGCGCGGTTGAGTTCGCGCGCAAATGGAACGTGGTCATCCACTCCCGCTCGGCGTTCTCCGAGGCGGAAGGCACCTACATCAAGGAGGAGACGGACATGGAGGAAGCGGTCATCACGGGCATTGCCCACGATACCTCCGAGGTGAAGGTCACCGTGCGCGGCGTGCCGGACAACACCGGCGTGGCCGCCAAGGTGTTCTCGGCGCTCGCGACCAACGCGGTGAGCGTCGACATGATCATCCAGAACATCTCCGAGGACGGCATCACCGACATCAGCTTCACCTGCCCTGGCGCCGACCTGTCCCGCGCGGTCGACACCATGGAGCGCATCCTGCCCGAGATCAACGCCCGCGAGTTCGTCGTGGACGAGGACATCGCCAAGGTGAGCCTGGTGGGCACCGGCATGAAGTCCTCGCCGGGCGTGGCGGCGCGCGCCTTCCAGACCCTCGGCGAGAACCAGATCAACATCCTGGCCATCTCCACGTCACCTATCCGCCTGTCGGTGGTGGTGGACGCGGCCCAGACGGTTCAGGCGGTGCGCTGCCTGCACACCGCCTTCGGCCTGGACTCCGAGAGCGTGTTCGAGGAGACGCAGCTGTCTGCCGAGGAGATCGCCGCCAAGATGAAGAAGGGGCGCTAGGCGCCTGGGCTGTCGCCTGGCCCTGGGGCCTGCGGCTGGCTTCGCTGACTTCGCCGGCCTTCCGGCGAGCCCGCGGCCGCAGACGGCGGCCGCCGACTGAGAGAAGAGGAATGCTCTATGACCTGGACTAAGGAGATGCCCGCCCATCCGGTGGTAGCCGTGGCGGGGGCCACGGGCGCGGTGGGCCAGGAGTTCCTGCGCGTGCTGCACGACCTGGACTTTCCCGCGAGCGAGGTGCGCGCTCTGGCGAGCGCCCGGTCGGCCGGCAAGAAGGTGCCCTTCGACGGCTGCGGCCAGGTGCCGGCTGGCGACCTGACCGTGCAGGAGATGACGCCCGAGTCCTTCGAGGGCGTGGACATTGCGCTGTTCTCGGCCGGCTCCGGCGTGTCCGAGGCCATGCGCGAGGCGGTGGTGGCGGCCGGCGCCGTCATGATCGACAACTCGAGCGCCTTCCGCATGGACGCGGACGTGCCGCTGGTGGTGCCCGAGGTGAACCCGGGCGACGTGGCGTGGCACTCCGGCGTTATCGCCAACCCCAACTGCTCGACCATCCAGATGGTGGCGGCCCTGAAGCCGCTCTACGACCTGGCGCCCATCACGCGCGTGGTGGTGTCGACCTATCAGGCGGCCTCGGGCGCCGGCGCGCCGGCCATGGCCGAGCTCTACGACCAGACCCGGGAGTTCCTGGACGGCACGCCTGACGAGGAGCTGACCGTGGGCGCCTTCCAGCACCGCATTGCGTTCAACTGCATTCCGCACATCGACAAGTTCCTCGAGGACGACTCCACCAAGGAGGAGTGGAAGATGGTGGCGGAGACGAAGAAGATCCTGGGCGACGACCGCGTCCAGGTGGCCGCCACCTGCGTGCGCGTGCCCGTGCTGCGCTGCCACGGCGAGTCCATCAACGTGGAGTTTGCCGACGAGGTGACGGTGGAGGCGGCGCGCGCGGCCCTGGAGGCGGCACCGGGCATCACCGTGATGGACGACCCGGCGGGCAACGTCTACCCCATGCCCGGCCTGCTGGCCGGCACCGACGGCGCCTTCGTGGGGCGCCTGCGCAAGGATCCCACGGTGCCGCATGGCCTGGCCTTCTGGAACGTGGCCGACCAGATCCGCAAGGGCGCGGCGCTCAACGCCGTCCAGATCGCCCAGCTGCTGCTGCCGTAGCGCGTCGGCGCGCGGCGCGGCGCGACGAGGGCTGCCGGGAAGGCGCGTCCCCCTGTGGGACGCGCTTTTTTTGGTGCGCGTGCGCGGGGAGTCGGCGTTTTTGGCCATTTGCTTCGAAATTCCGAGGCGCTCGGGCGCCTGCCGGCGGATGTGCGGGGTGTTTTCCCAGGTCGCCAAAATCTTTAGGGTTAACGCGTGCCGGAATCGGGCGTATTCGGCCCTCCGAACCTCGGAATTTCGAAGCAAATGGCCATTTTCTTTCCTACGGCTTTCATACGATGCGGGTGCGTGTGGGGTGGGGACGCGTGCTCGGGGGTAGTCTGGACGGTGTCATGACAGCGGCTTCGTCGGCGGCGCTGGCCTGGGGCCGGCGGGCGGCGGGGCCTGGATGGGAGGAGTTCCCCATGAGAAAGTTCCTGTGCCCCTGCGGTTACATCTATGACGAGGCCCTCGGCGACCCTGAGGGCGGCGTCGAGCCCGGCACCCTGTGGGAGGATGTGCCCGAGGATTGGACGTGCCCGGTGTGCGGCCTGCCGAAGGACGCCTTCGAGGAGATCGTCGACTAGCGGCCTGCCTGACAGGCGCGTGACAAGCGGACGCCGGCCTTCGGGCCGGCGTCCGCGCGTTTGGGGCGCTTGCGCGGGGCCGGCGTCCCGCGTGTCTCCGATGGGCGGCGGAGCGCTCCTCGGGCGGGTTTCGCCGGGCTGCCGGCCTCTGCCGTCCTCCTGCTGCGCGCCCGGTATAATGGCGTCCATGGACGATAACGCGACAATCGAAGCCCCCGGCACGCCGGGCGTCAGGCGGGATCCCGTCGGGCCGTCACCTGCGGCTGCCTCCCGAAAGCCCAAGAAGGTTCGTCTTGACGAGCTGCTGGTCGCCCGCGGTGACTTTGCCGATGCTGGTGAGGTGCTGCGCGCGGTGGTGGCCCGTGAGGTGCGCGTGGATGACGTGTACGTGACGAGCGCCGCCGTCAAGGTGCGGCCCGATGCTGACGTGTTCCTGCGCGGGCGGCGCGCCTACGTGTCGCGTGGGGGGCATAAGCTGCGCGGCGCGCTTGACGCGTTTGGGCAGGACGTCACGGGAATGCGCTGCCTCGACATAGGCTCGTCGACCGGCGGCTTCACCGACTGCCTACTCCAAGCCGGCGCCGCTGAGGTGGCGGCCCTGGATGTGAACTACGGTCAGCTGGCGTGGAAGCTGCGGCAGGACGGGCGGGTGCGTGTCTTTGAGCGCACGAACATCCGCGAGGCTGACCCGGTGGCGCTCGGCGCGCCCTTCGACCTCATCGTGATAGACGTGAGTTTCATCGGCCTAGCGCCGCTCGCGCCGGTGATCGCCGGGCTCTGTGCGCCGGGGACGGTGTTTGTCGGCCTGGTCAAGCCCCAGTTCGAATCGCGTCACGACGAGACTGACCGCGGCATCGTCCGTGACGACGCGGTGCGCGCCCGCACGGTGGAGGAGGTGCGCGCGGCGCTCGAGGCCGTCGGGTTTGCGGTCACGGGCGTGGTGGAATCGTCCATCCGCGGTGCCGGGGGCAACGTGGAGTACCTGGTGCGCGCTATCTACGGAGGATAGCGGGCGCGCAGGCCGGATGGTGCGCTGGGGCTCCGGTGCGGAGCGCTGGAATGGCGCGGTCCGCGCCCTGTTGCCAGCTTTCAGCTGATTCCTGGCACGTTTCGTCAGTTCGGTACGGTCGTAAGCTCCGCGCGGGTGCAAGACCGGCAGTGGAGGAAATCGTGACCTGGGAAAACAGACGCTATCGTCAGCAAGGACGCCCGTCTTGCATCATCGAGACGCCCTCATACCGTACCAAACTGACGATCAGTACCATATGGGCGTGAAAAAGTGGCAGCGGCGGGGGGTAGGGTCGTCGTGCCGGGGGGCGGGATGCGCCGCGCGGGTGGGACGCCGTGCTGGGACATGCCGCCCTGTGTCACGCCAGAGGCGTGGCGTACCGGGGGGCGCCTGCGGCGCCCCGCGTGCTTGCGCGCTCCCGTGAGGCCGCGCTAGTTCTTGAGCGAGTTAAGCGGCGCGGGCATGCGGCCGCCGCGGTGGGCGAACACGCTGCCGGCGTGCTGGTTGACCGGCATGACCGGCGCGTAGCCGAGGAGTCCGCCGAAGTCGAGGCGGTCGCCCACGGACTTGCCGATGGCGGGGATGATGCGCACGGCGGTGGTCTTGGAGTTGATCATGCCGATGGCGCACTCGTCGGCGATGATGCCGAAGATGGTCTCCACCGAGGTGTCGCCGGGAATGGCGATCATGTCGAGGCCCACGGAGCAGACGCAGGTCATGGCCTCGAGCTTCTCGATGGACAGCGCCCCGTCCTCGGCCGCGCGGATCATGCCGGCGTCCTCGGACACGGGGATGAAGGCGCCGGACAGGCCGCCGACCGACGACGAGGCCATGACGCCGCCCTTCTTCACGGCGTCGTTGAGCATGGCGAGCGCTGCGGTGGTGCCGGGGCCGCCGCATTGGCCCACACCGATGGCCTCGAGGATCTCGGCCACCGAGTCGCCCTCGGCAGGGGTGGGGGCCAGCGACAGGTCGAGGATGCCCTTCTGCACGCCGAGGCGGCGCGAGGCCTCGCGGGCCATGAGCTCGCCGGCACGGGTGATCTTGAAGGCGGTGGCCTTGATGGCCTCGGCCACGGTGGTCAGGTCGGCGGACTGGGGCAGATCGGCTAGCACCGCGCGCACGACGCCGGGGCCGGAGACGCCCACGTTCACTACCTCGTCGGCCTCGCCGGAGCCGTGGAAGGCGCCGGCCATGAAGGGGTTGTCCTCCACGGCGTTGCAGAACACCACGAGCTTGCCAGCGCCGATGCACTGGCGGTCGGCCGTGGCCTCGGCGGCCTTCTTGATGACGCCGGCCATCTTGAGCACGGCGTCCATGTTGATGCCGGCGCGGGTGGACCCCACGTTGACGCTGGCGCATACGCGGTCGGTGGCGGCCAGCGCTGCGGGGATGGAGTCCATGAGCTTGTGGTCGGCGGCCGAGGCGCCCTTCTGCACGAGGGCGGAGAAGCCGCCGACGAAGTCGACGCCCACCTCGCGGCCTGCGCGGTCCATGGCCACGGCTACGGGGGAGAGGTCCTGGGCGGCCACGGCGGCGCAGATCTCGGCGATGGGCGTGACGGAGATGCGCTTGTTGACGATGGGGATGCCGAACTCGCGCTCAAGCTGCTCGGCGGTGGGCACGAGGTGCTCGGCGGCGCTGGTCATACGGTCGTAGACCTTGGCGGCCAGGCGGTCGACGTCGGTGTCCACGCAGCCGCGCAGGTTGATGCCCAGCGTGATGGTGCGGATGTCGAGGTTCTGCCGGTTCACCATGGCCAGGGTCTCGGCGATTTCAGCAGGGGTGATCTGCATGGGTGCTCCTCATCTTCGGCGGGCCCGGGCGCTGCGGCGCGGGCGTTTCGCCATAGGATAGCAAAGGGAGGGCGGGCGTTCTGCGCGAGGACGCCGCTTTTCGGCGTTATACTGCCAATGTCGTAAAGTATTGCGACATTGAGTAAATGACGAAGGCGGCGCGCGAGGGCGAGGGGGCTCGGTTGTTCAATGCGCTGACGACGGGATACCTCTTTCTCGGCGGCACCGGCGCCGGGTTGGCGGCGGTGCTTTCCGCCCTTGAGCTGGCCAACCCACGCTGGCGCCGACCCGGCGCCCCCGTCGGGCGGCTGGCCGGCGCGCTCGCGCTGCCGGGCGAGCTCTACGCCCGCGCCTGGCCCGCCTGCGTGGTGGTGCTGGCCGTGGGCGTGCTGTGCCTGGTGGCCGACGTCGGGCGCCCCGACCGCCTGCTCGCCCTGTTCGCGGCGCCGGCGCTCACGCCTATGGCGGTGGGCGCGTGGGCCCTCGCCGCGGCGCTCGTGCTGGCGGCTGCGTTCTCGGCGGCATCGCTTCTTGACGGCTGGGAGCCGCCGGGGGCGCTCATGCGCGCGCTCGCGCTCGCCGGCGCGGCGGCCGGCCTTGTGGCGGCGGCTTACACGGGCATGCTGCTGAGCTCGCTTGCGTCGGTCGCGGCCTATCAGACGCCGCTGCTGCCGACGGTGCTCACGCTGTCGTCCGTGTCGTGCGGGCTGGCCTGCGTGTTCGCGGCTGTCGTGTTCGTCGAGTCGCGCTACGCCTACGTCCGCGCGCTCGGCGCGCTCAGCGGCGCCGACACCCTCGTGGCGGCACTCGAGGCGCTTGCGCTGGCCGCCTACGTGGCGTGGCTCTTCGCCGGCGCCGCTACGCGCGCTGCGGCCGACGCGCTCGTGGCCGGCGGCTTGGCGCCCCTGTTCTGGGGCGGCCTCGTGGTCGTGGGATTGGCGGCGCCGCTCGTGCTCGAGCGGTTCCTCACGCACGGCAACGCGCGCACGCAGCTGCTGTGGGCGGCGGGCTGCCTGCTCGCCGGCGGCTTGGCCCTGCGTCTTATCGCGGTGGGCCTGGCGGCTTACGACGTGACGCAGATGCCAGAGCTGATGTTCGGCTTGGTGGGATAGGCGCCTCGCGCGCCGGAAGGGAAGGCCATCGTGGCGAAGTGGGATAACCGGGCGGATCGGGCCGGCGCGCGCCGTCAGCCTGCCGGGCGCGTGGCGCGTGACGCTCCCTACCCGTTCAACGACAAGGAGGCCGAGGTGCGCGCCGCCACCTCCTACGTGCCGCGCAAGTCCTCGCGCAACGGCGCCGTCATCTTCAACATCGCCGTGTTCTTCACCGCCTGCGCGGCGGTGCTCGGCGCAGGCTGGGCGGTGCTCGGGCGCGTCGACTTCGGGCTCATCTGCCTCATGGCGGTCGTGGCGCTGCTGGCGCTGTCGTCCATCCACATCGCGCTGTCGTGGGAGAAGGTGGTGGTGCTGCGCTTCGGCAAGCTCGCGCGCGTGGTGGGGCCGGGGCTCTACTTCACCATTCCCATCATCGAGCACGGCACCATCCGCGTAGACCAGCGCGTCATCGCCACGCCGTTCTACGCCGAGAAGACGCTCACGGCCGATCTCGTGCCCGTCAACATCGACGCGGTGCTGTTCTGGGTGGTGTGGGACGCGGAGAAGGCGTGCACCGAGGTGGAGGACTACTACGCGGCGGTGTCGTTCCTCGCGCAGACGGCCATGCGCGAGGCGGTGGGCCGCTCCACCGTGGCCGAGGTGGCGCTGCGGCGCGACCAGCTGGACGTGGAGATCAAAGCCGACATCGAGAAGGAGGCCGCCAGCTGGGGCGTCGACATCATCTCGGTGAAGGTGCGCGACATCGTCATCCCCGACGAGCTGGTGGAGGTCATGTCGCTCGAGGCCCAGGCCGACCGTGAGAAGAACGCCCGCATGGCCGTGGCGAGCGTGGAGGCCGACCTGGCCGAGATGCTGGCCGAGGCGGCGCGGGCCTACGGCGACCCGGACGCGGCCCTGGCGCTGCGCACCATGCTCATGCAGTACGAGACGGTGAAGAAGTCCGGCAGCGCCGTGGTGACGGTGCCCACCGCCGTGAGCGACGGCTTCACCGAGGGCGCGGCCCGCGCGGCCGAACGCCGGTAGGGAGGTGCTACCATGATCTCACCCTCCCAAGCTAAGGAAGCTCCCATGACCTCCCTTGAGTCCTTCGCGATCGACCATAGCAGCGGCCTGCCGGTGTGGATTCAGGTGAAGAACCGCCTGGCCTACCTCATCGGAACCGGCGCCTTCGCGGCGGGAGACCGCCTGCCTACGGTGCGCTCGCTCGCCATCGACCTGGACATCAGCTACAACACGGTGAACCGCGCCTACATGGACCTGGAGCGCGAGGGCTACATCTCCACGCGCAAGGGGCGTGGCACCTTCGTGTCCGAGCGCAACGACGTGGGGGCGGCACGTGCCGGCGATACCTCCGTCGAGCTGCTCATCGACGACATGATCCGCGCGTGCAGCGCGTCGGGCCTGACCGATGACGACATCGTCGCCATGGTGGAGGCCCGCCTGGAGCACCGCAAGTACAGCTAGCCGCCCGGCGCCGCGCCAGAGCCCGCGAGCCGCTCGGCGCCGGGCCTTCTGCCATCCTGTCCGCACGACTCCGAGGGCCCGCCGCCGTGGCGGGTCCTCGTGCGTTGGGGGGGGCGGATACGGGGGTGATTCCGCCTGCTGGGCGGGTCTGGCCGCCTTGATTGTCGCAAAAGGCTGCGATATTATGACAATCACGAGCGAGGGCCCGTTATTCCTGGGCCTGACGTGCGGAAAGGGGGAGCTGTGGGGAAGTCGACGAGCGCGGAGGAGTGGGCGGCGCGGGCCGCGGCCTGCGAGCTGCTGGCGTTGAGCTTGCGGTATCCGGATGAGGCGCTGCACGGCATCGTCGCGTCGGGGGAGTGGGCCTGCGCGGCTGACGAGATAGCGGCGGCGCTGGGCGTCGCGCTGCCGGACGACTGGGCCGAGGGCGCGGCCTCCACGGACTTCCATGACCTGCGGGCCGACGCCACCATGCTGTTCGTGGGCGCGCCCAAGGCGGCCTGCAGCCCCTTCGAGGGCTACTGGCGCGCGGAGGACGCGGGCGTGCAGCCTCTCATGTTCGTCAATCCCCACAGCGTGGCGGTGGAGCGCTTCTGCCGCGCCTGCGGCCTGGGACAGCCCGAGGGCGTGAACGAGCCGCTCGATCACGTGGCCACCGAGCTGGAGCTTCTGGAGTACCTGGCCTCGGTGGAGGCCGGCATCGGCGAGCCGGTGCCGGAGGGCCCAGCACCTGGGGAGCTGCCCGGCGGGAGCGCCGGCGCGGCGTGGGAGGAGTTCGTCCGGGATCACCTGCTGGCCTTCGCGCCGCGCTTCGCCGCGCGCCTGGCCGCCGACGCGCGCACGGCCTACTACCGCGCGACGGGGCGGCTGCTCGGCGCGTTCGCGGCCTATGCGACTGACGCGGCGGATGCCGAGGGCGCATCCGGCGCGGCCGGGGGCGTCGCATGATCGCAACGGGTGTCGGCGACGGGGGCGTGCGCGTAGGCGGCGCGCCCAACCCGGCCCGCGACGCGGCGCTCGCCCTCTACCGCGGCATCGAGGACGACTACCGGCGCGCCATCGAGGCCACCGGCGTCTCCTTCGCCCCGCGTGACGCCCGCCGCGAGCGGGCCCGCGCGCTCATGGCGCGCATCGAGGCGGCGGACGGGCGCGTGCGCAACGGGGGAGCCAGCGTGGCGTCGGGCTTTCTCAGCCGGGCCTGCGCGGCCTGCACGGGCGCCTGCGTGAGCCGCAGCTTCGCGCTGACCAACAACTGCCACCGCGACTGCTTCTTCTGCTTCAATCCCAACCAGGAGGAGTTCGCCTACTACTGCGAGAACCCCTTCCCCTGGCGCCGCCAGCTGGACGACCTGGCGGCGGAGGGGGAGCCGCCGGCCTGCGTGGCGCTCACCGGGGGCGAGCCTCTGCTCATGCCCGATGAGGCCGTGGCGTTCTTCGCGCGGGCGCGCGAGCTGTTCCCCGACGCGCATCGGCGGCTCTACACGGCTGGCGACCTGCTCGACCGCGCGCTGCTCGAGCGGCTGCGTGACGCAGGACTCGACGAGGTGCGTTTCTCGGTGAAGCACGACGATCCCCCGGCAGCCCTCGAGCGCGTGCTGGGCAACTTGGCGCTTGCGCGCGGGGTCATCGGCACGGTGATGGTGGAGATGCCCGTCATCCCCGGCACGGAGGACTTCATGCGAGGGCTGCTCAGGCGCCTGGACGCGCTGGGCGTGGACGGCGTTAACCTGCTGGAGTTCTGCTACCCGCTGTGGAACTGGCCGGTGTACGAGTCGCTCGGGCTCACCCTGCGCAACCCGCCGTTCCGCGTGTTCTTCGACTACTCCTACGCCGGCGCCCTGGCGGTGGAGGGGAGTGAGGAAGCGTGCCTCGCGCTCATGCTGTGGGCGCGGGAGGAGGGGCTCGACCTGGGGCTGCACTACTGCTCGCTTGAGAACAAGCACCGCGCCCAGGTGCGCAACGTCAACGAGCCGCACCGCGGGGTCGACGCGCGCTACGCCTTCGACTACGGCGACTTCTTCCTGAAGGCGGGGGTGGCGTTCGGGCTCGATAGGGCGCCGGTGCGCGCGGCGCTCGGGAAGGCGGGCTGCGCGGACTTCCTGGAAGACGACGCGGCGGACGCCACGACGTTCCACCCGCGCTGGCTGACGGCGGCCGCGGCCGTGCGACGGCCCGATGGCGACCTGGCCCGGCCCTGCGTGTCGAGCTGCCTAGCCGTGGACGACGGCGGCTGCCTGCGCCTGCGCGAGCTCAAGCTGGAGCCGCTCGAGGACGCCGCGCCCGTGCAGCTCGACGACGTCACCGCCGCAGCTGACGCGGCCGCTGGGGTGACCTGCTGGAGTTAGCGGCTGCGGCTGACGGAGAAGAGGATCGATCGATTGGCGGGAGAGAAACGGGGCTTGCCGCGCCTGCGGCCTCGTCACCCCCGGTAGGGGAGGAGCCGCCTTTGGGCGAGGCGTCGCCTACCGGCTCAGAAAGCTCGATGGGGGGGGGTCTGTGTGGTCTGCGCGTCGCCGGACGCCAGCGCGAACGCGGCGGGCACCATCCCGCCGGCCAGCAGTGCGGCCAGGCCGCACTTCTCGGTATGATTTCAGCGGGTAAGGCCATTTTCTTACCTATAGGTATGATAGTATGGGCGTCGTCAAGATAATTACCTATAGGTAAGAAATGGATTCCCATGGATATAAGTCGTGATCAGATGCTAGCCCAGGGGCTGCGTGTGACGGGGGGCGCCACCTTGGGGGCAGCGCTCCGAGCCCGCCGCAAGAGGCTTGGCTACACCCAGGAGGAGGTCGCGGACATGCTGGGCTTCAGCCCGCGGCTGGTGGGGGAGATCGAGCGCGGGCGCGGAACGGTGGGAATCGACAAGGTGCTCGCCTTTGCGACGGCCCTGGGCGTCGATGTCGTCGCGTTCGAGAGGTAGGGGCCATGGCGGGCAGCGAGCTGGTGGTCTACCGCGAGTACCTCGGTTGTTTCGAAGAGGTTGGCCGAGTGGCGCCCGCGCATGGCGAAATGAGCTTCGCCTACTCCGAATCCTATCTTCAGAACCGCACGTCGCACTCGATCTCCCGGAGCCTTCCCCTGCGGCCGGGGGCGTTCTCCTCCCGGGAGGCCGCGTCGTTCTTCAACGGTATTCTGCCCGAGGGAAGCATGAGGCGGAGCCTGGGTCGCGCCTTCCATGCTGAGGCCGACGATGCAGGAGCCTTTCTGGCCCGCTTGAACGATGAGTCTGCCGGTGCGCTGGTGTTTAGCGAGGAGGGGAGGCCTCCCTCGGAGAATCGCGGCTACGTCCCTCTCGGGGAGAGCGACCTCGTGCGCTTCGCCGAGCACCCCGGGGAGTTCGCCCCGCGGGCTGCCAGCCGCTCACGGCTCTCGCTAGCGGGGGCGCAAATGAAGGTCGGGCTCTTCTTCGACGCCTCCTCCGGCTCCTGGTCCTACCCTCAGGGGACGGCGCCCTCCAGCCACATCGTGAAGGCGTGCGACGGCAGCTTCCCCGGCCAGACGGTCAACGAGGCCATCTGCATGGGGACGGCTGCCGAGCTGGGGTTCGACGTGGCTCCCTGCCGCTTGATTCCCGTCGCGGGCTGCGAGCCCCTGATCGCCGTGGAGCGGTTCGACCGCATCGACGCCGGCGACGAGTTCCTGCGCCGCCTGCATCAGGAGGACTTCCTCCAGGCGCTGCCGGACTGCTTCGAGAAGTACGAGCCCACGGACGGGAACTACGCGAACCACTGCGCTTGGGTCGTGGGAGAGGGAAGCTCCAATCCGTTCGGGGATCGGAGGCTGCTGCTCTCGCGCCTGCTTCTGGACTGGGCGATGGGAAACGCTGACAACCACCTGAAGAACCACTCGATGCTGTGGAGCGAGGACTGGTCGTCGCGGGAGATATCGCCGCTGTACGATCTCACTTGCACGACGGTTTATCCCGAGCTCGATCGGGAGATGGGGGTGTCGTTCGGCCGCTCCCGTCGCATCGATGACGTGAGGTGGGAAGACATCAGGGAGACCGCCCGCGCGTGCGGCGTCGGCGTCCGGTTCGCCTGCGATGAGCTGGAGGAGCTGACGGAGACGTTCCCGGCCGCCCTGCGCAGGGCGGCCGAGGCCGTCGCCGAGGAAGGCTTCCCGCAGGCGGAGGACGTGGGGAGGCGGATAGAGGCGGGGTTTCTGGAGCGTCGTGACGGCTTGCGATAGGAAGGATCGGAGGAGCCGGCGGCTTGAGGCTGCCGGCCCCTCCTTGCTGTCCGGGCTCCTCTAGGCGCGGGAGCGGCGGCGGGAGGCCAGCAGGGCCGCGCCGGCGGCGAGGGCGGCGGCCAGGGCGGCCCCGGCGAGCGCGGCCAGGGCGTCGCCGGTCTGGGCCAGGCGCGCGCGGCGGATGGTGCCCGAGTCGCCGGCTCCGCCGTCGCCGGGCAGCACGCCGCCCTCGCTCGTCGCGCCGGGCGGGTAGGCCGCCGGGGCGCTCTCCACCTTGTCGCGGCCGCCCTCCCAGGCGTCCCAGCCGCCGGGCGGGGAGAAGGGCGCGCCGGGCTCGGGGTGCTCGCCGTCGGGGTCCCACGCGGAGGGCGGCGTGCCGAGGGCCTCGGCCACGTTGCCCACGTCGGCGCCGAGGGCGTCGGCGGTCACGAGCGCGTAGAAGGAGAGGCGCGCCTCCTGCCCGCCGCGGAGGTGCCCGACGGCCACGGCGAGCACGCGGGTGGCCGGGTCGTAGGCCCCGTCGTCCACGGCGACCTCGGCGCCGCCGGGCAGCGTGAGGCGGATGGAGCCGGAGAGGGGCTCGAGGCCCCGGGGCACCTCGTCGCGTATGACCGCGTCCATCCAGCCGGCGCCCGGCGCGTCCACGCGCAGGGCGACCTCGTAGCGGACGACGTCGCCCACGCGGGTGGCCCCGTCGTCCCGGGACGTGTTCTCGGCCGTCTTCCCGATGGCCACGTCCCCCTCGGCCGGGTCGTCGGGGACGACGGGCGCGGGCTCCGCCGGCGGCGAGGACGCCGCGGGCCCGTCATCGGGCGCGGGCGGCTCCGCGGGCTCGCCCGGCTCCGGGCCCTCGGGGCGCGGGCCCTCGGAGGGCGCGGTGCCGTGGGCGAAGGCGACGTTGGCGACGTCGGCCCCCAGGGCGTCGGCGGTCACGACGGCCTCGAAGGTCAGCGTCGCGGCGTGGCCGCCCCACAGGTCGCCCACGGCCACGGCTATGGTGCGCGTGGCGCGGTCGTAGGCCGCGTCGGGCACGGCGAGGGGCTCCCCGCCGTCCACGGACAGGCGCAGGGTGCCGCCCGCCGGCTCGACGCCCTCCGGCAGCGGGTCGCTGATGGCGGCGTCCCAGAGGCAGCTGTCGGCCGGGCCGCCGTTGCGCAGCGTCACCGTGTAGCGCAGGCGGTCTCCCAGGTGCGTCACCCTGCCGCCGGGGGCGGTGAGGTTCTCCACGGACTTGGCCAGGCTCACGTCCCCCTCGCCCGGGTCGCCCGGGGCCACCGCCGAGCCGCCCGGCGGCGCGGCGGGCGGCGTGTCGGGCGGGGCCACCGGCCCCACGTCGGCACCGTCCGGGCCGTCGGGGTTGGGGCGCCTGCCCGCCGCCGAGGCGACGTTGGCCAGGTCGGCGGCGGCCGGGTCGGAGAGGTCGAGGCCCTCCCTCACCGCGCACTCGAAGGTGACGACAGCCGCCTGGCCGCCGCCCACGTCGCCCGCGGGCACCGTGAGCACGGGCCTGCCGTCGGCCCCGGCCGCCGACAGCGAGAACCTGCCCACGTCGGAGGCCGCCACCGCCGGCGCCTTCGAGAGCGCGCGGTCCTCGACGCCCGCCGACGGGTTGTCGAGGCGCACCGTGCCCCCGTCGAGCTCCAGGCACGCCGGCAGCGGGTCGGTCACCACCACGTCGGTCCAGAGCGAGCCGGCCGCCGCGTTGGAGGCCGTGATGGTGTAGCGGATGCGGTCGCCGGGCTGGGTGGGGCCGCCCGGGTGCGTGAGGTTCTCGGCCCTCTTGGCCAGCGCCGGCGCCGGCGCTATCTCGGGCTGGGGGAGCACCGTGACGTCGTAGGCCCAGGTGCTGCCGGTGTAGGCCCCGTTGGGCTCCTGCCTGAAGGTGAGCTCGCCCCGGCCCACCGCCGTCGGGTCGAGCACCAGGGTGTAGGAGCCGTCGGCGCCCCGCACCGGGTTGCCCTCGGCGTCCCTCACGAAGTCCGCCTCGAACACGTTGCCCCTGGCGTCGGTCACGCTGATCGGCCCCGACGAGGGCGTCGTCACCTTCAGCAGCACGCGCCCGGGGTGCGGGTTGTCCGCGGTCGGCTCGCCCCAGGTGGTGACGATCTCGCCGCGGAACGCCTTGTCGCCCGGCTTGCCCGGGTCGGCGCCCGGGTCGGTCGGCTCGCCCGGCCCCGTCGACACCTCGGGCTCGGGGGCGTCGGGGTCCTTGCAGTCCGGGTCGGGCTCGGGCGTCACCACGGGGTTGGGGTCGATGGGCGAGATGGCCACCTCCACTTCGGGGGCGTGGCTGGGGTCGTCGATCGGGTTCGCGCTGGCCAGGTAGTTCGCCGGTGCCGCATCGCCCTCGTTCGGGGGCAGGTACTGCACCGAGATGACGTGGCGGCCGTTGGGGGTGGCTACGGGCACGAGGTGGTCCACCTCGGCCGGCGAGGCGGTGTAGGTGAAGGTGGTCGTGTCCCCGCTGGCCGTGGCGTTGGCCGGCAGCACCGTCCCGTCGGGCAGCGTCTTGTCGGCGAAGAGGATCTCGATGGGGCTCCCCACCTTCTTCCCGTCCACGAACAGCTGGATGTAGCCCGCCGGCGCGGCGCAGGTGGCCTTGGTGGGGGCGCCGGAGGGGTCGGTGTCGGCCCGCTTCACCGTGCAGGTGAGCGACAGCTTGCGATCCGAGGGGTTCTCCTGCACGCTGGCCTGGCCGTTCTCCCAGGTGGCGCTCTTGATGGCCACCTGGGAGCCGATGGGCCGGATCTCGCAGCGGCCCGTGGCGCGGTGGCCCCAGTAGCTCTCCGAGAAGTTCCCCTCGGTGTCGTTCGAGTACTGGGTCGATATGGCAGTGAACTTCATGGAGCCCACGTCGGAGGGCATCTGGCTTGCGCCGCTCGGGTCGTGGCTCTCCAGCTCGGGGCCGATGGGGTCGCCGTTGGCGTCGAGCCTCTGGTACTTGTAGGTGATGGCGCCGCTGTCGGTCAGGTTGTGGCCGTCGGGGGCCTCGAAGGGCAGCGGCAAGGAGGGGAAGGGCTCGCCGTCGTAGTACTTGGTCAGCTTGTCGGTGTAGGAGTCGGGCAGCTCGAAGTCGACGTAGCGGCGCAGCTTGCCATCGTTGGTGACCCCGGGCGGCAGCGAGCTGTCGGCGGGGCGGAACAGGGGCAGCGGCGTGACGGGGGTGGGGTTGCCGTTCTCGTCGAGATGGTCGGTGTCCAGGTAGGTGAACTCCACGGTCACCTCGGAGTCCTTCACGACGCGCTCGGGTAGCCACAGGTACAGGTGCCCCTTGTCGAACTCGGCGGGCGCGCCGTAGTCGTAGGCCACGCCGTCCACCTTGAGCTCCCACTCGCTGAGGGCGAAGGTGTTCTCGCCCACATCCGAGGTGAGGTCCACCTGAACCATCTTGATGGGCTCGCCCTCGGCGTTGTGCGCGCTGCCCGCGAAGGAGAAGTCGCCGGGCTTGCGGCCGTTGCCGATGGAGCCGCCGGTGATGGTGATGTCGGCGTTCGGCGCGCCGATGTCCCCGCAGCCTGCGATGGGAGGATGGGCGGTCGAGGGGATGAGGGTGCCGCCCGTGAGGACGATCTTGAAGGCGGAGCTGTCGGCGGGAATGCAGGCGGCGCCGAACCCGCTGCCGTGGTCGCCGCCCTTGGAGATGACGTAGCCGCCGTTGATGCGGATGTTCCCGCTGGCGCCTTGGTTGCCGCTGCCGATGCCTGCGCCATGATAGGAGCCTATGGCTGTGAGGCGGCCGCCGTTGATCGTGATCCAATCGCCGAGAGCCGTGCCGTTTCCTCCCCAGGCACCCCCGCCCAGGCCGGCCGAGCAATACCATCCCCCGTCGTTCCAATTCTGGGAGCTGCGGGCGGTGACGAGGCCGCCTTCCATGGTAAAAGATCCGCAGGCTTCGGCGCTGCCATTTGCGGTCATCGAGATATCGCCCAAACCACCGATGCCGGCGGCGACGCCGAGGGTGCACATAGCGTAGAGCGATCCAGGGTTGTCGGAATCCATAACGGTGAGGGGGTCGCCCTCGTGGATTTTCGTTCCATTGGCCAATGTCGCATCCCTGGGGACGCATCCGTTTTCGGGGACGATGGGGCTGCCGGCGGCGTCCCTGTTGGCCACGGAGTCGTCGATGACGAGGGAGGCTCCGGGTGGGTTGTGGATGCCGGCTCCGTTGGAGGCGGTGCCGACGAGGGAGTTGCGCGTTCCGTCAGCGAGCACGAGGCGGCAGGTGGCACCGGGGGCGATGTCCAGGGCGCTGCGGTTGGTTGGAGTGTCGGGAGTGCGCACTCCTATACCCGCCAGAGTAATGTGGGCATTGCGACCGGCGGGGATGACGACGCCCACATCGATAGGCTTGGCATGGGTGCCGGCGATGGCGCCTGTGGAGGAATCGTCTTTCTCGGAGATGGTCTGATCGTCCGTCTGGATGGCGAAGTGCCTGTCGGTGTTCACCGTGAGGGTCTTGGCCGTCGCGTCGTAGGCGAAGTCGGCGGCGGTCACGGCATCGCCGTCGACGCCCCAGATGGTGAACCCGCCCAGCTTGAAGAAGCCGGCACCCGGGGTGGCGGCCGCGTCTCGGGGGAGCTGCGGAGAAGCCTCGAGTTCTTGAGCGGGGGCCTGCGGCCGGCTGTCGGACGGATCGTCCTCAGCCGCGGTGGCCTCGCTGGTGCCAGATGGGCCGGCTAGCGGCTCAGAAAGCTCGATGGGGGGGGGTCTCCGTGATCTGCGCGTCGCCGGACGCCAGCGCGAACGCGGCGGGCACCATCCCGCCGGCCAGCAGCGCGGCCAGGCCCCAGCGCAGAAGCGACCCCCGTCGCTTCTCTCTCATGTCCGTTCTCCTTCTTCTCTCGTGAACAAGAGCCGGCCCGAATATAGCCCTTCGCCCCGCTTTCCGCAACCCTAGGCGTTGCGGCCGGGGTTGGGGCTCTTCGCAAGCGCTGCGTCTATTGCCGTGCTTCGAAGGAGAGGCGCTCGAGCTGCTTCAGGTGGTTCTTCTTCAGCTTCCTGCGGCTCTCGAAGAAGATCTCCTCGGATCGACTGAGCGGGAGGTGCCTCGACTCCTTCGCCTTCAGCAGTTCGAGCGTGCAGATGAGGTCGGCGCACTGGAAGAGTCGGTAGTCGCTGGGACGGACGCGTCTTATCTCGACATCGAAGAATATCGCACCGAAAACAGTGTTCACGATGTTCGTGACGATGGCCTGCCCGTTGTCGTAATAGGCGATCGCTCGGTCGAAGGAGGTGAAGTACCCCGTATGGGACTGGAAGAAGAGGGAAACTTCTCGGGCCAGACGCGCCTTGAGCTGGAAGGGATCCGGGTGCTGCCGCTTATCTATGGCGAAGGTCTTGTAGGAGATGCCGCATTTTCGCGCGAACCCGAACAGCAGCGCAAACAGCTTGCGGCGTCGTTCGAGTGGCGCGTCTCGATACTCGTCCTCCTTGCGGACCATGGGGCCGGTGTGGAGGGCCCGCCTGCAGGATTCTCCCATGCTCTGCAGCTGGGCGGCTAAGGCATCGACCTGGGCATCGATGCTGCTGCGCTGGTCGTGGAATACGAGGGTCAGGAGGTAGAAGTCGGAGTTGGGCCCGTAATCGCCCGACTCGTCTATGAAGATACTGAGCTCAGACATAGCCCCCCCCTGGGAAAATAAAAGGCGGGGGACTTCCCCCGCCGCTGGTGGACCCGGGTCTTTCGACCAGTCCGTTGACGCAATGGTAGCACGGAAAAGAGGTGGGGGCAAGAGGATTGCGGACGGCGGGCTTCCTGCAGGCGGAGGACGTGGGGAGGCGGATAGGGGCGGGCTTTCTGGAGCGCCGCGACGGCTTGCGATAGGAAGGATCGGAGGGGTCGGCGGCTTGAGGCTGCCGGCCCCTCCTTGCTGTCCGGGCCGCCCCCTAGGCGCGGGACCGGCGTCGGGCGGCCAGCAGGGCCGCGCCGGCGGCGAGGGCGGCCGCCAGGGCGGCCCCGGCGAGCGCGGCCAGGGCGTCGCCGGTCTGGGCCAGGCGCGCGCGGCGGATGGTGCCCGAGTCGCCGGCTCCGCCGTCGCCGGGCAGCACGCCGCCCTGGGCCGTGGCTCCGGGCGGGTAGGCCGCCGGGGCGCTCTCCACCTTGTCGCGGCCGCGCTCCCAGGCGTCCCAGCCGCCGGGCGGGGAGAAGGGCGCGCCGGGATCCGGGTGCTCGGCGCCCGGGTCCCACGCGGAGGGCGGGGTGCCGAGGGCCTCGGCCACGTTGCCCACGTCGGCGCCGAGGGCGTCGGCGGTCACGAGCGCGTAGAAGGAGAGGCGCGCCTCCTGCCCGCCGCGGAGGTGCCCGACGGCCACGGCGAGCACGCGGGTGGCCGGGTCGTAGGCCCCGTCGTCCACGGCGACCTCGGCGCCGCCGGGCAGCGTGAGGCGGATGGAGCCGGAGAGGGGCTCGAGGCCCCGGGGCACCTCGTCGCGTATGACCGCGTCCATCCAGCCGGCGCCCGGCGCGTCCACGCGCAGGGCGACCTCGTAGCGGACGACGTCGCCCACGCGGGTGGTCCCGTCGTCCCGGGAGGTGTTCTCGGCGGTCTTCTCGATGGCCACGTCCCCCTCGGCCGGGTCGTCGGGGACGACGGCGGGCGGGGTGGCCGGGTCGCTCTTCGCCGCGGGGTCGTCGTCGGGGGAGGGCGGCGTCGCGGGCTCACCCGGCTTGGCGCCCGGATCCGACGGGTCATGGCCCGGGTCTTCCGAGGGCGGCGTGCCGTGGGCGAAGGCCACGTTGGCCGCGTCGCCGCCCAGGGCGTCCTCCGTCACCGTGCACTCGAAGGCGAGGACCCACGCCTGGCCGCCCCACAGGTCGCCGCAGGCCACGGCGATGGTACGTGTGGCGCGGTCGTAGGCGTCGTCGGGCACGGCCACGACCTTCTCGCCGGCGGCGCCGAGGGGGCCGGTGAGCGTCAGGGTGCCCGGCACCGGCTCGATGCCCGCCGGCAGCGGGTCGCTGATGACGGCGTCCCAGAGGGCGTTGTCCGCCGGCCCGTCGTTGCGCAGCGTCACCGTGTAGCGCAGGCGGTCGCCGACCTTGGTGACCCGGTCGTCGGGGCGCGTCAGGTTCTCCACGGACTTGGCCAGGCTCACGTCCCCCTCGCCCGGGTCGGCCGGGGCCACCGCCGAGCCGCCCGGCGGCGCGGCGGGCGGCGTGTCGGGCGGGGCCACCGGCCCCACGTCGGCACCGCCCGGGCCGTCGGGGTCGGGGCGCCTGCCCGTCGCCGAGGCGACGTTGGACAGGCCGGCGGCGGCCGGGTCGGAGAGGTCGAGGCCCTCCCGCACCGCGCACTCGAAGGTGACGGAGGCCGCCTGCCCGCCGCCCACGTCGCCCGCGGGCACCGTGAGCACGGGCCTCCCGCCCGCGTCCGGGGCCGCCGACAGCGAGAACCTCCCCACGTCGGAGGCCGCCACCGCCGGCGCCTTCGAGAGCGCGCGGTCCTCGACGCCCGCCGACGGGTTGTCGAGGCGCACCGTGCCCCCGTCGAGCTCCAGGCACGCCGGCAGCGGGTCGGTCACCACCACGTCGGTCCAGAGCGAGCCGGCCGCCGCGTTGGAGGCCGTGATGGTGTAGCGGATGCGGTCGCCGGGCTGGGTGGGCCCGCCCGGGTGCGTGAGGTTCTCGGCCCTCTTGGCCAGCGCCGGCGCCGGCGCGATCTCGGGCTGGGGGAGCACCGTGACGTCGTAGGCCCAGGTGCTGCCGGTGTAGGCCCCGTTGGGCTCCTGCCTGAAGGTGAGCTCGCCCTTGCCCACCGCCGTCGGGTCGAGCACCAGGGTGTAGGAGCCGTCCTCGCCCCGCACCGGGTTGCCCTCGGCGTCCCTCACGAAGTCCGCCTCGAACACGTTGCCCCTGGCGTCGGTCACGCTGATCGGCCCCGACGAGGGCGTCGTCACCTTCAGCAGCACGCGCCCGGGGTGCGGGTTGTCCGCGGTCGGCTCGCCCCAGGTGGTGACGATCTCGCCGCGGAACGCCTTGTCGCCCGGCTTGCCCGGGTCGGCGCCCGGGTCGGTCGGCTCGCCCGGCCCCGTCGACACCTCGGGCTCGGGGGCGTCGGGGTCCTTGCAGTCCGGGTCGGGCTCGGGCGTCACCACGGGGTTGGGGTCGATGGGGTCGATGGCCACCTCCACCCGCGGCACCGTCTCGTCCGCATCGGGGGCGGCGCTGGCCAGGTAGTTGGCGTGGGCGCCGGCCTTCTTCTGGTCATCAGAGGGCGGCAGGAAGCGCAGCGACACCTCGTGGCGGCCCTCCTCGCCCACGCCGGGCACCAGGTAGTCGGTCTCCGAGGGCTTGAACACGTAGGAGAACTCCGTCCAGTGGCCGCCCGCGTCGCTGCCCCGGCGCTCCGCGTTCTTGGGGAAGGCGGGCTTTCCGTCGGTTCCCAGGATGACGTTGCCGTCGGCGTCCTTCCCGTCCTCGAAGCGCAGCTCCACCGGATCGCCCACGGGCTCGCCGTCCACGTAGAGCTGCACGCGGCCCTCGGGGGCGGCGGCCGTGGGCTTGGTGGCCTCGCTGCCCGGCTTCCCGTCCACGGTGTCCGCCCGCTTGATGGCGGCGCTCACCTTGAGCGACTGGTCGGAGGGGTGGGCGTTGCCGCCCGGCTTCTGGCTCGCGTTCGTCTCGTCGACCCACTCGGCGGCGACCTCGCTCACCTGCGAGGCGATGGGCTTGATCTCGCCCCACAGGAAGGCCCGGTGTCCCCAGTAGCTCTTCGCGAACTCCACGATCTCGGCGTCGGAGCTGTTCTCGTCCGAGTACTGCTTCGAGACCATGGTGAGCTTCACGGCGCCGACGTTGGAGGGGAGCACCGTCACCTGGTGGCCTGATCCGTCGTCGACGACGTCACTCGTCTCGGGACCGGTGGGCACGGGGTCGGTCCCGCCGTCGGGTACCTTGTCGTAGGGCCGGTAGTAGTACCGCACCAGCTGGTTGCCCGCCTCGTCGGTCACCTTGTTCAGCACCTTGTTGTCTGGCGCGGGCGTGGTGATGGCGTTGCCGGGTGCCGACAGGTCGTAGGCGGGCAGCGGCGTGCCGTCGTAATACTTCGTCAGCGACCTCAGGTACGCCTCGTCGGTGATCTGGAAGTCGAGGAAGCGCTTCAGCAGGTCGCCGGCCTGCCCCGGCTCGCGGAAGAGGGGCAGCACCTCGTGGACGTTGCCGTCGTCGTCTTGGTAGGTGAGCGTGACCGAGATCTGCTGCTTCATCGCGTCCTCGGGCAGCCACAGGTACAGCTTGCCGTCGGTGAACTGGGTCGGCGCGCCGTAGGGGTAGTCGATGCCGCCCACGGTGAGGTTCCAGTCGATGATGGGGTTGTCGCCGGAGCTGCCGGTCTTGTCCAGCTCGGCCATGAGGTCGATGGCGACCATGGACACGGCGGGGTTGTCGTTGCGGCTCGTGTCGACGGGCCATGCGCCGAAGGCCGAGTCGTAGCTGTGCTGCCCGTTGATGAAGGCCTGGAAGCCCTCCTGGCTGTTGGTGCTCCCCACGTAGCCGATGCGCACGGAGCCGCCGATGACGCTGACGGCGCCGCCCTGGGCGCCGATGCCCATGGACACGCACTCGGTAAGGGGATTGCCGCCTTTCGACAGGGCCTTGCTGGTGTCGGGGAGCACCGTGCCGCCCGCGATGACGATCTCGTGCCCCTCGTTCCAGGAGCAACATCCCTGGCCGATGGCGTTGCCGTGCATATCGCCGTGGGGCTTCAGCACGCCGCCGTTGATGTAGATGTCGCCGGCGCAGGTCTTGCTGGCAGCAGGCACCGTGTGGGGCGCTCCCTGGCTCGTCTTGACGAGGTTGTTGCCCAGGGTGTCTGCGAACTGGTAGGCGTTCGCCTCGGAGCACGTGGCCCACCCGCCGCCGCCGATGGAGGCGCCGTGGTATGAGGTCCATGTCTCGATAACGCCGCCGTTGAAGGTCATCTTGCCGCCGCTGCCGCCAGCTCCTCCTCCGATGGAGGCCGTGTAGGCGTACTGGTTGCCGGCGCCGCGGGCATAGGTGGTGATGATGCCGCCGTTGAAGGTCATGTCGCCCGCGTCTTCGTACTGGACGCTGCCGATGGCGGCTTCCAGGCTGTTGCCCGTCACCGTGAGCTTGCCGGTGGTGAGTTCCTTGGAGGCGTTTCGCGTGGCGTTCTCCAGGAGCGAGAGGCGGTCGCCGCCGGGGGTGGTGCCCGCGGTGTAGGTCTTGCCGTCGTTGCCCACGAAGGTGGTGCCTGCGGGGATCTTGCCGGGATAGTGCTCGGGATCCATCTTGATGGGCCCGCCTGCGGTGGTCACATTGGGGACGTGGTCATCGATGACGAGCTCGGTGCCCTCGCCGCAGTGGATGCCCGGCCCCTGACGGCCGTCGGCGGCGGTGAGGGTGTTGTCGGAGTTCTCCGCCAGGGTGATGCACAGGCGCGTTTTCGGCTCGATGGTCTTACCGTCGGCGTCGCGGTTGCGCTCGATATGGCAGGGGATGGGCGAGTCGATGTTCACGTTGTTCAGGACGATGTTCGCCTGAACGCCGGGGTTCACCCAGATGGTGACGTTCTGGGTAGCCGAGGGGAAGCCATCGGTGGAAAGCGTGAGCTCGGCAGAGCCCTTGATGACGAGCTTGTGCAGATTGTCGACGAGCGTGTTGCCGCCCGTGCGCGCGTGGCGCGTGTAGGTGTCGTCGACGAACTCGAAGTCGACGCCCGGCGTGCCGCCGGCGACGTTGATGCCGAACTGGCTACGATCTGTTGAACGCACGGTGCCCGGGTTGGGGGTCTGTGTGGCAGAAGCAGGGGGAGCGGCGATTGATTGATCGGCTGATGCAGTGAGGGGGAGTTTGCCAAGAGAAAGGGCCGCAACAGTATTCGTATGGGGCGAGCTGCTTTCGTTGAGGGTCAGGTCAGTATCGCCTTGAATATCCTCGAACGGTAGAGGAGCGGCAGAGTTGTTTGTACGAGCGCTGCCGATGAGGGGGATGGCGGGGCTCTGCAGTTGGCCGGCCGGGCTGTCTTCAGCTGGGGCGGTTTCGCCGGTCGCGGCAGCGTCGGCTACTGGCTCAGAAAACTCGATGGGGGGGGGTCTCCGTGATTTTGGCCTGTGGCTCGGCGAGCGCGGCCGCGGGCACCATCCCGCAGGCGAGCGCGGCCGCCAGGCCGAGGCTCAGAAGCGACCCCCGTCGCTTCTCTCTCATGGTGGTTCTCCTTCTCTCGGGCGCGTCTCTGATGACGCGGGATCGGCTCTGAATATAGCGCTCTCGCTCGCTTTTCGCAAGGTCGATATTGCCGATGGAGTCATTGCTTCGCTTAAGATGAGGTGCAAGAAGTTAACGTTTTGCACCGTATATGCAGAGTGGAGTACAATAAGCGAAGTACAAGGAGGTGTGCCATGGCACTCAAGCAGGCGGCTACCCGCATCGACGCCGAGCAGTACGAGCTGTTCAAGGCCACGACGCGTCAACTCGGCACGACGCCGTCGGATGCAATTCGCATGTTCATCTACTCGTTCAACGACTGCGGGGGCTTTCCCTATGAAGTGAGGACGACGCGCCCCGTGGTGGAGGCCTTCGAGACGGAACGCGACGCAACGCGTTTCGCGACGGCGCTCTCTTTGGGAGTGCTTGATGAGACGCGGTGAAGTTTGGACGCTGCGGGATGGCAGCTACGCATCAAAGGCGCGTCCCGTTGTGGTGGTTCAGGATGAGTCGGTGGCCGAGTTCGACTCCATTATCCTGTGCCTGCTGACGAGCTACGACTCCGATGGGATGCCGACACGCGTGAAGATCAGGCCTTCCGAGAGCAACGGGCTGTTCAAGACGAGCTACGTTATGGCCGACAAGATCATTTCCGTGGACAAGGCTCTTCTGGGAGAGCGCATCGGCGTTCTCGCTGACGAGGATATGGAATTGGTCGGCCGTAGTTTGGCGAAGATTCTGGGCCTCGGCTGAGGGCCGAGGCCCAGACCATTGGCGTCAGGTTAGGGTGTTGGCGAAGGGGCCGACAGCGCGAAGCTGCCGGCCCCTTCGGTGTGTCCGGCTGGCGCGCCCTACCGTCCCGCGCGCTCTCGGCGGCGGGCGGCGAGCAGGCCGGCGCCGGCGGCCAGGGCGGCCGCCAGGGGCAGGCCGGCCGCGGCGGCCAGGGCGTCGCCGGTCTGGGCCAGCTTGTGGGCGATGGTGGTGCGCCGCTTGTCGCCCTCGTCGCCGGGCAGCACGCCGCCGAGCTTGTCCACTCCCGGCGGGTAGGCCGGGTCGCTCACCGCCTTGCCGCGCCCGCGCTCCCAGGCGCCCCAGCCGCCGGGCGGGTCGAAGGGGGCCCCGGGCTCGGGCGACTCCCCGTCGGGGTCCCACGCGCTCGGCGGCGTCCCGTAGCCGACCGCCACGTTGCCGATGTCGGCGCCCACCGCCTCCTCCGTCACCAGCGCGTCGAAGGAGAGGACGGCCCGCTGGCCCCCGTGGAGGTGCCCGCATGCCACGGCCAGGACGCGGGCGGCCGGGTCGTAGGCGCGATCGTCCACGGCGACCTCGGTGCCGTCGGGCAGCGTCAGGCGCAGCGTGCCCGCCACGGGCTCCAGCCCCTCGGGCACGTCGTCGCGGATGACGGCGTCCATCCAGCTGGTGCCCGCCCCCTCGTTGGAGAGCGCGATCTCGTAGCGCACCGTGTCGCCCACGTGGGTGGTCCCGTCCCCGCGGGAGAGGTTCTCGGCGGTCTTCCCGATCGCGATGTCGCCCTCGCCGGGATCCTCGCCCACCAGGGTGGGAGGGGTCGCCGGCGGCGTGAGGGCCTCGGGGTTGCCGGTCGGCGGCGCGGCGGGCCTTCCGGGCTCGGGGTCGGCCGGCGCGCCGCCGGGGCCCTCGGAGGGCACGGTGCCGTGGACGGCGGCGATGTTGGCGTTGCCCGCGCCCAGGGCCGCCTCGCCCACGGTGACGTCGAAGGCGAGCACGACCCTCTCGCCGCCCCACAGGTCGCCGGCGGTCACGGCTATGGTGCGCGCCCCCTCGTCGTAGGCGGCGTCGTCCACGGGCCGCTCGGTGCCGTCGGCGCCGACGAGCCTGATGGAGCCCGCCACCGGCTCCAGCCCCGCGGGCAGCGGGTCGGAGACGACGGCGTTCTGCAGGCAGCTGTTGGCCGCGCTGGTGTTCTCGAGCGCGATGGTGTAGCGCAGCACATCGCCCACGTGGGTGACCTTCGCGCCGGGGGCGCTCAGGTTCTCCACCGACTTCGACAGCTTCACCTTCGGGTCGGCCGGGACCACCGTGCCGGGGCCGGGCGGCGTGGCCGGGCCGGTGGGGTCGGGCGTCACGGGCAGCGGGCGATCGGGATGCTCTGGGTCGGGCATGGGGTTGTCGGGGTCGGCCGGGTCGGGGCGCGCGCCCTCCGCCGAGGCGATGTTGGCCAGGTCGACAGAGGCCGCGTCCGAGAAGTCGAGGTCCTCCCGCACGCTGCACTCGAAGGTGACAGCGGCGCTGGCACCTCCGGCGACGTCGCCGACAGGCACGGTCAGCACGGGCCGCCCGTCCGCGCCCGGCGCCGACAGCGAGAACTTCCCCACGTCGCTCGCGGCGGTGGCCGGCGCCTTTTCCAGCCGCTTTCCCTCGATGCCGCCCGAGGGGCTGTCCAGCCGCACGCTCGCCTCGTCCAGCTCCAGGCCCGCCGGCAGCGGGTCGGTCACCACCACCTGGGTCCACAGCGAGCCCTTGGCCGTGTTTGAAGCCGTGATCGTGTAGCGGATGCGGTCGCCCGGCTGGGTGGGCCCGTCCGGGTGCGTGAGGTTCTCGGCCTTCTTGGCGAGCTTCGGCGCGGGTGCGATGGCGGGGTCCGGCCGCACCGCTACCTCGCTTTTGGGCACGTCTCCCTCGGAGGGGTCGGCGCTCTCCAGGTAGTTCTTCGATGGCAAGTAGCGGACGGACACCTGATGGGTCTCGCCCGGCGCCATCAGGTCGCCCACGGCGAACGACCACGACACGACGGTGTGCTCGCGGCCGTCGGCGTCCCGCTCCACGTGCGCGTTGGCCGGCAGCGTCGTTCCGTCGGCCGCCGTCGAGGGCGAGAAGCGTATCTCCACGGCATCGCCCGCGGGCTTGCCGTCCACGTACAGCTGCACTTTGCCCTCGGGCGCCTTGCAAGTGGGGGCGGTGGGCGTTCCGTCGTCGAAGACGCCGCTCGTCACGTCGGCCTCCAAATTCAGCATTTTGGAGGGGTCGGACGGGTCGGCGGCGTCCGCCCCGTTGGCCCACGTCGCCTTCACGGACGTCACCTTCGAGGGAGAGGGCTTGATCTCGCACCAGCCGGTGGCGCGGTGCCCCCAGTAGCTGTCCTTGAACCCAGCGGTGTCCGACCACTGCGACGAGTCCATGGTGAATTTCATCACCCCCACGTCAGCGGGCATCGACGTAAGTGGCTTGCCGTTGGCGTCGGCGGACACCTCCGGGCCGGTGGGGCTGCCGCCGCGCTTGTCGTAGGGCTGGTACTTGTACGTCACCTTGGTCGGGTCGGTCAGCTCCTTGCCGTCGCTCACGCGGTTGCCATTGGCATCCATTGTCAACCCGGTCAGCGGGGGCTTCTGCGCCGCCAGGTCGAATGTCTCGAACCCGGTTCCGTCGTAGTGCTTGGTGAGCGAATCGAGGTAGGAGGCCGGCAGCTCGAAGTCGATGTAGCGCTTCAGCACGTCGCCGCCCTGGTCGGTGGCGGGATCGCGGAACAAGGGCTCGATCTTCTGCTCGGCGCCGTTCTTGTCGATGTAGGACAGCTCGACGGAGATCTCCTTCTGGATGGCGCTCTTCGGCAGCCACAGATACAGCTTGCCCTCGTCAAAGGTAGTGGGCGCTCCGTAGGCGTAGGGCTGGCCGCCTACGGTCAGGCTCCAGGTCTTGATGACATCGTTCAAATCGTCGTCGGTGATGCCCGTCTCGGCGTTGCGCTTCTCGATCTCCGAGGTCAGGTTCACGGTCACCTTGAACACCTTGTTGGGATCGTCGGGGTCGCTCGGGTCGTATCCGTCGGCCAGGCAGGCGTCGTTTCCCCATGCCGTGCCGCCAATGCCGTCGAACTTGTAGGTGTCGTTGCCGTTGGAATCTGTTCCGGTTTGCGTGCAGTTTACCGAGCCTCCGGTGATGACCAGATAGCCGCCCTTTACTCCCAAGTCGAACTGGGAAGACTCCGAAATGGAGGTGTCAGGCAGGAGCGTTCCTCCGGTCACGCGGATGACATGGCCATTGCTGGAGCCAGTGCAGCCGTCGCCGAAGGCGTTGCCGTGGTTGGGCGCCTTCGGCGCGATGAACCCTCCGTTGATGTTGATGTCGCCCCCTGTGACAAAGGCGAGGAAGGTGCTTGCGTCAGCGGTGTCGGGCGTGTGGAAGGCATCGGGCCACAGCATGCCGTTGTTCCGCGTGGGCAGGTAGTAGGTGCCGCCGCCGATGGCGGCGCCGTGGCACTGGCCTTCGGCATACACGGCGCCGGCGTTGAAGGTAAGGCCCGTAATGCCTCCGCAGTTGCCTCCGCCGATGCCCGCAGCCTGATAGTGGCTACTGCTGCTGTTCACCCAGGTCATTGTATGCTGATATGCTCTGACGCTGATGTTGCCCCCGTTGACGGTGAGATGGCCTGCCGATTCACGATTCGTACCTCCGATGCCGGCGGCATTGCAGCCGCCCCATACCTCCAGGGCACCGGGGTCGGCGCTGCTGAGCTTGGAGATTGGATCGCCGGCAAAAAGCTGGGTGCCGTTGGAGAGCGTCTGTTGCTGGCCGATAGCCCCGTTCACAGGTGCTATCTCGTTTGTTTGATCATGGACGTTGCCGCCTGGTTTGGTGGTGTTGCGCACGGAGTCGTCGATGACGAGGACGGATGTCTCGCCCAGGCGGATTCCGGCGCCATTGTTTCCGGCACCGTCGTGGGCCTTGAGGAGATTGTCGCTTCCGTCGGCCAAGGTGATGTGACAGCGGGTGGGATTGGTGGGGTTGAGTCTGTCCTGACCGATATTGGTCATGATGTTGAACGGCATGCGGTGGACGATGTGGACGCTCGCGAGCGTAATGTCCGCGTGGACAGTGGGGTTCACCTGGATGCCCGTGGCACCTGGCGCGTCCTTGCCGTGGTCGGCGGCATCCGAGAAGGTGAGGGGCGTTGAGGTGAGCACCTCAACCACATCCGATGTGCCGTAATCGGCTCCGTTGTACTGCACGGCGCCCGGCGTGTAGACGAAGTCGGTGCCGTAGGCCCCGCCCTTCACGCGCAGGTCGCCGCAGGTGACCCAGCCCTGCGCGTCGGGGGTCGGGTCGGCGAGGGGAGCGGCGGAGAGGGGCAGCCCCGCCTCGGCGAGGGCCTGTGCTACGGGGTCGTCCGCGCCGTCGGGCGCCGCGTCGGGAGCGGCATCGGGTTTTTCGAAAGAGGGAGAAGGGGAGCCCGCGTCGTCGGGGCCCTGCGGCCGGCTGTCGGGCGGATCGACATCGGCCGGGGCGGTTTCGCCGGGGTCGGCAGCGTCGGCTACCGGCTCAGAAAACTCGATGGGGGGGGGTCTCTGTGATTTGGGCCTCCGGGGCGGCGAAGGCCGCCGCGGGAGCCATCCCGCAGGCGAGCGCGGCCGCCAGGCCCAGGCGCAGAAGCGACCCCCGTCGCTTCTCTCTCATGGTGGTTCTCCTTCTCTCGCAGGTCGGCGCGCCCTCTCCGGACGCAGAGCTGTTGCCGACCTATCAGCGTACCGTGGCCGAATATACCCCTTCGGCCCGCTTTCCGCAACCCCGGGCGCTGCGGCTGGGGCTGGGGGCGGCGGTGGAACCGGGAGGGGCGCTGGTCATTTCTGTACCTATGCGTAAGATTCTGACTGAAGCCTGAATTTCTTACGTATAGGTATGATACTATGTACTCCAGCAAACTCATTACCCATACGTAAGAAACGAGGCATCATGGACATAAGCCGCGATCAGATCATGGCCCAGGGGGTGCGCGTGACGGAGGGGGCTGCGCTGGGGGCGGCGCTCAGGAGCCGCCGCAAGAGGCTTGGCTACACCCAGGAAGATCTTGCGGACATGCTGGGCTTCAGCCCGCGGCTGGTGGGGGAGATCGAGCGCGGCCGCGGTACGGTGGGGATCGACAAGGTGCTCGCCTTCGCGACGGCCCTGGGCGTCGACGTCGTCGCGTTCGAGAGGTGAGTGCCATGAAAGACACCGAACTCGTGGTCTACCGCGAGTACTTCGGCCGCTTCGAGGAGGTCGGCCGGGTGGCGCCCGCGGGCGGCGGAATAGGGTTCGCGTATTCCGAGAGCTATCTCCAGAGCCGTACGGCGCAGTCGATCTCCCAGGCGCTTCCCCTGCGGCCGGGGGCGTTCTCCGCCAGGGAGACCGAGTCGTTCTTCAACGGCATCCTGCCCGAGGGGAGCATGCGGCGCAGCTTGGGTCGCGCCTTTCACGCCGATATCGACGACGTGGGCGCCTTCATGGCCCGCCTGAACGACGAGTCCGCCGGGGCCCTGGTGTTCGGCAAGGGGGAGGAGCCCCTTCTGGAGGGCCGCAGCTATGCACCCGTGGGGGAGGAGGACCTCGTGCGCTTCGCTGCGCGCCCCGGGGAGTTCGCCCCGCGGGCCGCCAGCCGATCGAGGCTGTCGCTGGCGGGGGCGCAGATGAAGATCGGCCTCTTCTTCGACGCCTCGTCCGGATTCTGGTTCTACCCGCAGGGAGCGGCTCCGTCCAGCCATATCGTGAAGGCGTGCGACGGCAGCTTTCCCGACCAGACGGTCAACGAGGCCATCTGCATGAGGACGGCCGCCGCGCTGGGATTCGATGCGGCCCCGTGCCGCCTGATTCCCGTTGCGGGCCAGGAGCCCCTGCTCGCCGTGGAGCGGTTCGACCGCATCGACGTGGGCGATGCGTTTTTGCACCGCTTGCACCAGGAGGACTTCCTTCAGGCCTTGCCGGACTATTTCGACAAATACGAGCCCACGGACGGGAACTACGCGAACCACTGCGCCCGGGTCGTGAACGAGGGAAGCCGCAATCCGTTCGGGGACAGGAGGCTGCTGTTCTCGCGCCTGCTTCTGGACTGGGCGATGGGGAATGCCGACAACCATCTGAAGAACCACTCGATGCTGTGGAGCGAGGACTGGTCGTCGCGGGAGCTGTCGCCGCTGTACGACCTCACGTGCACGACGGTCTACCCCGAGCTCGACCGGGAGATGGGCGTGTCGTTCGGCGGCTCGCGCCGCATCGACAATGTGAGGATGGAAGATGTCGTGGCGACCGCCCGGTCGTGCGGCGTCGGCGCCCGTTATGCCCGCGACGAGCTGGAAGAGTTGATCGAAGCGTTCCCGGCGGCCCTGCGCGGGGCGGCCGTCGCCGTCGCCGAGGAGGGCTTCCCCCAGGCGGCGGACGTGGGAGGGCGGATTGAGGAGGGCTTTCTGGGGCGCCGCGACAGCTTGCGGTAGGGGGCGGCCTTCGTGGGAGCGGGCTTCAGCCCGCCCGCAGCTGGGACCTACCCCGCAGGGCGGCTGAAGCCGCCCCTACGAGGACCGTCCGATTGTGTGCGGCCCCGTAGGGACGGGCTTCAGCCCGCCCGGGAGCGGAGGATCTCGCGGCCCGGGCCGGCGGCCCTACCGCTCCCGTCGGCGGCGGCCGGCCAGCGAGAGGGCCGCGCCGGCCCGGGCGGCGCCCCTGCGAATAGTCGGGAGGCGTCCCGCGCCTCCTACCGCGTCCGGCGCCGGCGGCTCGCCAGGGCGAGGGCGGCCGCCGCGAGCGCGCCGGCGAGGGCGGTGCCGGCGATCGCGGCCAGGGCGTCGCCGGTCTGGGCGAGCTTGTGGGCGATGGTGGTGCGCTCGTCGGCCTCGCCGTCGATGACGCCGCCGAGCCGGTCGACCCCCGGCGGGTAGGCGGGGTCGGAGACGACCCTGCCGTGCGACTTCTCGTATGCGCCCCAGCCCTCCGGCGGGTCGAAGGGCGCGCCCGGCTCGGGGTGCTCGCCGTCGGGGTCCCAGCTGCTCGGCGGCGTGCCCAGGCCGACCGCCACGTTGCCGATGTCGGCGCCCACGGCGGCCCCCGTCACGAGCGCGTCGAAGGAGAGGACGGCCTCCTGCCCGCCGTGGAGGTGGCCGCAGGCGACGGCGAGCGTCCTCGTCTTCGGGTCGTAGGCCGCGTCGTCCACGGCCACCTCGCTCCCGTCGGGCAGCGTCAGGCGCAGCGTGCCCGACACGGGCTCGAGCCCCTCGGGGACGTCGTCGCGGATCACGGCGTCCATCCAGCTCGTGCCCGCCCCCTCGTTGCGCAGGGCTATCTCGTAGCGCACGGTGTCGCCCACGCGGGTGGTGCCGTCGTCCCGGCTCGCGTTCTCGGCGGCCTTGGCGATCGACACGTCGTCCCCCACCGGGTCGCCGCCCACCACGACGGGCGGGACCGCTGGCGGCGAGAAGGCCTCGGGCTCGCCCGCCGGGGGCTCCGCGGGCCCTCCGGGCTCGGGGGCCTCGGGCCGTGTGCCGGGGTTCTCGGAGGGCACCTTGCCGTGGCCGAGCGCGATGTTGGCCACGTTGGCGCCGAGGGCCGCCTCGCCCACGGTGCACTCGAAGGTCAGCACGGCCGCGCTGCCGCCCCACAGGTCGCCGCAGGCCACGGCGACGGTGCGGCTGCCCCTGTCGTAGGCCGCGTCGTCCACCGCGACGGGCTCCCCGCCGTCCACGGCCAGGCGGATGCTGCCCGGCACGGGCTCCATGCCCGCCGGCAGCGGGTCGGATATGACGGCGCCCATGAGGCAGCTGTCGGCCGGCCCGGCGTTCGAGAGCTCGACCGTGTAGCGCAGGCGGTCCCCCAGGCGCGTCACCTTGCCGCCGGGGGCGGTGAGGTTCTCCACGCTCTTGGACACCCGCGCGTCGGGGTCGGCCGGGGCCACGGTGCCGCCCCCGGGCGGCGTCGCCGGGTCGGTGTCGGGCGGGGCCACGGGCCCCACGTCGGGGCCGTCCGGGTCGTCGGGGCTCGGGCGCTTGCCCTCCGCCGAGGCGACGTTGCCCAGGTCGACGGCCGCCGGGTCGGAGAAGTCCAGCCCCGCGCGCACGGTGCACTCGAAGGTGAGCGTGGCGGCGGCCCCGCCGGCCACGTCGCCGACGGGCACCGCGAGCACGGGCCTCCCGCCCGCGCCCGGGGCCGACAGCGAGAACTTGCCCACGTCGGAGGCCGCCACCGACGGCGCCTTCGAGAGAGGCTTGCCCGCGACGCCCGCCGACGGGTTGTCCAGCCTCACGGACCTCTCGTCCAGCTCCAGGCACGCCGGCAGCGGGTCGGTCACCACGACGTCGGTCCACAGCGACCCCTTGGCCCCGTTCGACGCCTCGATCGTGTAGCGGATGCGGTCACCCGGCTGCGTCGGCCCGCCCGGGTGCGTCAGGTTCTCGGCCCTCTTCGCCAGCGCGGGCGCGGGGGCCACGGTCGCGTCGGGCCTCACGATGACGTCGTAGACCCAGGTGCTGCCCGTGTAGGCCCCGTTGGGCTCCTGCCTGAAGGTGAGCTCGCCGCGCCCGACGGCCGTCGGGTCCAGCACCAGGGTGTAGCTGCCGTCCTCGCCCCGCACCGGCTGGCCGTCCTCGTCCCGCAGGAAGTCGGCCTCGAACACGTTGCCCTTGGCGTCGGTCACCGACACGGGCCCCGACGAGGGCGTGTCCACCTTCAGCAGCACGCGGCCCGGGTGCGGGTCGGCCTCGCTCGGCTCGCCCCAGGTGGTGACGATCTCGCCGCGGAACACCTTGTCGCCGGGCTTTCCCGGGTCGGCGCCCGGGTCGGCGGGCTGCCCCGGCCCCGTCGACACCTCGGGCTCGGGCGCGTCGGGGTCGGCGCAGTCGGGGTCGGGCTCGGGCGTCACCGTGGGGTTCGGGTCGATGGGGTCGATGGCCACCTCCACCCGCGGCACGGTTTCGTCCGCATCCGGCGCGGCGCTCGCCAGGTAGTTGGCCGGCTGCCCGGCGTCGGCCTGGGCGGCCGAGGGCGGCAGGAACCGGAGCGCTATCTCGTGGCGACCCTGCTGGCCCTGGGTGGGCACGAGGAAATCGGAGGCGGAGGCCGCCCGGGCCAGCGAGAAGAGCGCGGTCGATCCGCCCCGGCCGTTGTCCACCCTCTCGGCCGTCACGCGGGGGTCGCCCTCGGGGATGGGGTTGCCCTCGGCGTCCGGGTCGCCCGCGTACACGAGGTCCACCGGCGCGCCCACGGGCCGGCCGTCCACGTAGATCTGCACCTGCCCGCGCGGGGCCTGGCAGGTGGGCTTGGTGGCCTCCGACCCGGGCTGGCCGTCGACGGTGGGGGCGGCGCCGATGGTTGCGCTCACCTTGAGCACCTGGTCGGAGGGGTGGGCCACGTCCCCCGGGTCCCCGTCGTCCACCCACTCGGCGGCGATGCCGCTCACCTGGGAGGCGATGGGCCAGATGGTGAACTGGCCGGTGGCGCGGTGCCCCCAGTAGCTCTCGGAGAACTTTCCCTCGGTGTCGTTGGAGTACTGGGTCGATATGGCGGTGAACTTCATGGTGCCGACATCGGAGCCGTCGCCCGTCTCGGCGCCCACCGGGTTGCCGGCGCTGTCGAGGTGCTGGTAGCGGAAGGTGATCTTCTCGGCCTCGGTCAGGTCGCGTCCGTCGGGGGTATGCAGGGGCAGGGGGAACATGCCCGCGCCCTTGCCGTCGTAGTACTTGTCGAGCGACGCCAGGTAGTCGGCGTCCAGGGTGAAGTCGGCGTAGCGGCGCAGCTTGCCGTCGTTGGTGACCCCGGGCGGCAGCGAGCTGTCGGCGGGGCGGAACAGCGGCAGCGGCGTGACGGGGGTGGGTTTGCCGTCCTTATCGAGGTGGTCGGTGTCCAGGTAGGTGAGCTTCACGGTCACCTCGGAGTCCTTCACGACGCGCTCGGGCAGCCACAGGTACAGGTGCCCCTTGTCGAACTCGGCCGGCGCCCCGTAGTCGTAGGGCACGCCGTCCACCTTGAGCTCCCACTCGCTGAGGGCGAAGGCGCTCTCGCCCACGTCCGAGGTGAGGTCCACCTGGATCATCTTGATGGGCTCGCCCTCGGCGTTGGTGGCCGTGCCGTCGAAAATGAACGAGTCGACGCCCAGGTTATTGCCGATGGAACCGCCCGTGATGGTCACCTTGGCGCCGGGGGCCCCGATATCGGCGGGTTTGTACTCGCGGCCGCCGGTGGGCAGCAGCGTGCCGCCCGTGAGTACGATCTGGAACTCGGAGCTGTTACCGCCGTCGCAACCGGTGCCGAAGCCTCGGCCATGAACACCGCCATTCGAGACAACGTAGCCGCCGTTGATGCAGATGTTCCCCGTTTTTCCTGCGGGTCCTCCTCCGATGCCTGGTCCGTGGTAGGCGCCCTGGGCCGTGATACGGCCGCCGTTGATGGTGATCCACTCGCCGAGGCCCGTTCCGTCGCCGCCTGCGGGTCCTGCCGAGCCGATGCCGGCCGCACAGTCGATGTAGCCACTCCCCCCGCGATCTCCGCGGCCTCCGATTGCCGTAATGATGCCGCCGTCGATGGTTATGCTGCCGCCCGCTTCACCGTAGGGCGCTCCGATGGCCGCCGCCATTCCGTTGGCGTCATTTTGGGCAAGGAGCGCACCTGGATTCTCGCTGTCGAGTTTCGTGAGCGGATCGCCCGCCCTCACCTTTGCGCCGTTGGCTAAAAGATATGGCTCATCTGCCGCGGGATCGCCCGGATTGAGGTCGGGATTTCTCGGCACGACGCCATCCTCGGGGATGACGGGCGTCCCCTTGCTCGTGCGATTAGAGACTGAGTCGTCGATGGAGATGGAAGAGCCCGTTCCGCAGTGAATGGCAGAGTGGTTGCCCGTGGCAGAGGCGGTGGTGGGATAGTTTGTCTTGAAGCTGTTCTTCGTCCCGTCAGCCAGCACGAGGGAACATGAGGCGCCGGTTGCGAGATCCAGGGGTGCCGCACTGAGGATGCCGACACCGGCCAGTGTGATGTGAGCGTCGCGGCCGGCGGGGATAACGATGGCCGCCGACGAATTCACAGCTAGGTAGCCGTCGGAGCCCTTCGTCTGATCGGCGTTCTGGATGGCGAAGTGCCTGTCGGTGTTCACCGTGAGGGTCTTGGCGGCCTCGTCGTAGGCGAAGTCGGAGGCGGTCACCGCGTCGCCGTCGACGCCCCAGATGGTGAACCCGCCCAGCTCGAAGGAGCCGGGGGCGGGAGCCGGTTTCGCGCCGTCGGATACGGGGATGGCGTCGGCTGCCGCCGCAGCCGGCGCGCCGGCGGTCAGATGGGCCATGCCGGCCGTGATGCGGCCCAGGGGCGATGTCGTTGCGCCAGTTGCGGCGGCGGAGTCCGGTGCGTCGCCGGGGGATGGGTCCTCCCCGCCGGCCGATGCGCCGCCGGAGGGGCTGGTGGCCGCAGGGGAGCCGTCCTCGCCGGAGGAGGCTGGGGAGCCGGAAGAGGAAGATGGGTCCGGGGAGTCCGGGGGAGAGGAGGAAGGAAGGCCGCCGTCGGGCGATACGTCGCCTACCGGCTCAGAAAACTCGATGGGGGGGGGTCTCCGTGCCCTGGCCCTCGGGCTCGGCGAGGGCCGCCGCGGGGAACATCCCGCAGGCGAGCGCGGCCGCCAGGCCGAGGGCCAAAAGCGAGACCGCTCGCTTCTCTCTCATGTCGGATCTCCTTCTCTCGCAGGCCGGGTCGCATCCTTCGGGTGCGCGGGACTGCTGCCGACCTGTCAGCGTACCGTGGCCGAATATACCCCTTCGGCCCGTTTTCCGCAACCCCGGGGCTACGGATGGCGCCCTGGCTCTTCCAGGTGGAAGCGCCAGGGCGCCGCGGTATCCGGGGGCCGCGCTGCGGAGCGCGGCGGCAAGCTCCTACCGCGCCGCGCGCCGGCGGCGGGAGGCGAGGGCCAGCGCTCCGGCCGCGAGGGCCAGTGCTGCTGGCAGGAGCGCTGCTGCCGCCAGGGCGTCGCCGGTCTGGGCCAGCTTGTGGGCGATGGTGGTGTTCCGCTTCCCGTCGACGGTGCCGGCTTGATCCTCGGGCAGCACCCCGCCCGAGGCGTCCGCGCCGGGCGGGTAGGCGGCCCCGGTCGTCACCTTCTGACGGCCCTGCTCCCATGCGACCCATCCCCCGTCGGGGGAGAAGGGCTCGCCGGGCGCGGGGTGGTAGCCGTCGGGGTCCCAGTCCGAGGGCAGCGTCCCGTAGCCGACGGCCACGTTGCCGATGTCGGCGTCCACGGCATCCCCGGTCACCAGCGCGTCGAAGGAGAGGACGACCTCCTGGCCGCCGTAGAGCTGGCCGCAGGCGACCGCGATGATGCGCGTCGAGGGGTCGTAGGCCCGATCGTCCACGGCCGCCGCGCTCCCGTCGGGCAGGGCGAGGCGGATGGTCTCGCTCACGGGCTCGATGCCGACGGGCACGTCGTCGCGGATGACGGCGTCCATCCAGCCTGTGGCCGGCCCCCCGTTGCGCAGGGTTATGCGGTAGCGCACCGTGTCGCCCACGCGGGTGGCGCCGTCGGCGCGGGAGAGGTTCTCGGCCTCCTTCTCTATGGACACGTCGCCCTCGGCCGGGTCGTCGGGGATCACGGGCGCGGGCTCGGCCGGCGGCGAGGAGGCCTCCGGCTCGCCCGCCGGGGGCTCCGCGGGCTTGCCGGGCCCGGGGTTCTCGGGCCGCGCTCCCGGGTTCTCGGAGGGCACCTCGCCGTGGGCGTGGGCGATGTTGGCGGTGTCCTGTTCCAGGGCCGCCTCGCCCACGGTGCACTCGAAGGTCAGCACGGCCGCGTGCCCGCCCCACAGGTCGCCGACCGCGACGGCGACGGTGCGGCTCGCCCGGTCGTAGGCGGCGTCGGGCACCGCGATGGACTCGCCGCCATCAACGGACAGGCGCAGGGTGCCGGGCATCGGCTCGAGTCCCGCCGGCAGCGGGTCGGACACGACGGCGCCCATGAGGCAGCTGTCGGCCGGGCCCGCGTTCTCCAGCGTGACGGTGTAGCGCAGGCGGTCCCCCAGATGCGTCACCTTGCCGCCGGGGGCGGCCAGGTTCTCCACGCTCTTGGCCACCCGGACGTCGGGGTCGGCCGGCGCCACGGTCCCGCCGCCGGGTGGCGTCGACGGATCGGTGTCGGGCGGCGCCACCGGCCCCACGTCGGGGCCGTCCGGGCCGTCGGGGTTGGGGCGCTTGCCCGTGGCCGAGGCGACGTTGGCCAGGTCTATGGCGGCCGGGTCGGAGAAGTCGAGCCCCCCGCGCACCGTGCACTCGAAGGTCACGGTGGCCGAGGAGCCCCCGCCCACGTCGCCGGCGGGCACCGTGAGCACGGGCCGCCCGCCCGCGCCCGGCGCCGACAGCGAGAACTTCCCCACGTCGCCCGCGGCCACCGACTCGGCCTTCTCCAGCGCCTTCCCCGCGACGCCCGCCGACGGGTTGTCCAGCCGCACGCTGCCCTCGTCCAGCTCCAGGCACGCCGGCAGCGGGTCGGTCACCACCGCGTCCGTCCAGAGCGACCCCGCCGCCCCGTTCGACGCCTCGATCGTGTAGCGGATGCGGTCGCCGGGCTGCGCGGGCCCGTTCGGGTGCGTGAGGTTCTCGGCCCTCTTGGACAGCGCCGGCGCGGGCGCGATCTTGGGCTGGGGCAGCACCGTCACGTCGAAGTTCCAGGTGGTGCCGGTGAAGGCGCCGTTGGGCTCCTGGCGGATGGAGAGCTTGCCGCTCCCCACCGCCGCGGGGTCCAGCACCAGGGTGTAGGAGCCGTCGGCGTTGCGCACCGGCTCGCCGTCCTCGCCGCGCAGGAAGTCGGCCTCGAACACGTCGCCGTTCTCGTCCACCACGCTCACCGGCCCGGAGGACTCGGTCTTGATGTCGATGACCACGCGGCCGGGGTGCGGGTTGTCGGCGCTCGGCTCGCCCCAGGTCGTCACGATGGCGCCGTCCACGATCTTGTCGCCGGGCTTGGCCGGTTCGGCGCCCGGGTCGGCGGGCCGCGGCGCGCCGGCGCTGACGTCGGGGACGGGGGAGTCCGGGTCCTTGTTGTCGGGGTCGTCCCTCCGGATCACCTCGGTAGCCGGGTCGATGGGGTCGATGGCCACCTCGGCGCGCGGCACGGAGGGGTCTTCCGCGGGATCGGCACTCGCCAGGTAGTTGGCCGGCTGGCCCGCCGCGGCCTGGGATGCCGACGGCGGCAGGAACCGGAGCGCTATCTCGTGGCGGCCCTCCTGGCCCTGGGTGGGCACGAGGAAGTCGGAGGTGGAAGCGGCCCGCGCGAGGGAGAACCGGGCCGTCGATCCCCCTTGGGCGTTCTCCACCCTCTCGGCCGTCACGCGCGGGTCGCCCTCCGGGATGGGGTTGCCCTCGGCGTCGGGGTCGCCGGCGTACACCAGCTCCACGGGCTCGCCCACCGGCTCGCCGTCCACGTAGATCTGCACGCGCCCGCGCGGGGCCTGGCAGGTGGGCTTGGTGGCCTCCGACCCGGGCTGGCCGTCGACGGTGGGGGCGGCGCCGATGGTTGCGCTCACCTTGAGCACCTGGTCGGAGGGGTGGGCCACGTCCCCCGGCTTCCCGTCGTCCACCCACTCGGCGGCGATGCCGCTCACCTGCGAGGCGATGGGCCTGATCGTGCAGGTGCCGGTGGCGCGGTGCCCCCAGTAGCTCTCCGAGAAGTTCCCCTCGGTGTCGTCGGAGTACTGCGTGGAGATGGCCGTGAACTTCATGGTGCCCGCGTCCGCCCCGTTGCCGCTCTCGGCGCCGACGGGGTTGCCCGACGAGTCGAGCCTCTGGTACTTGTAGGCGATCTTGTCGGCCCGGGTCAGGTCGCGCCCGTCGGGCGTGCGCAGCGGCAGGGGGAACACGGGGAAGGCCTTGCCGTCGTAGTACTTGTCCAGGCTGGCGAGGTAGTCGGCGCTCAACTCGAAGTCCACGTAGCGCCGCAGCTTGCCGTCGTTGGTGTCTCCTGGTGGACGGAACAGTGGCAATGGCGTCTTTTCGGTAGGGTTACCGCTCTCATCGAGGTCGTCGCTGTCGAGGTAGGTGAACTGGACGGTCACCTCGCTGTTCTGCTTCACGGTTTCGGGCAGCCACAGATAGAGATGCCCCTTGTCGAACTCGGCGGGCGCCCCGTAGTCGTAGGGCTCGCCGTCCACGAGCAGCTGCCACTTGACGATCTTGTAAGTATTCTTTCCTACGTCGGATGTGAGGTCGACCTCCACCATGGCAATCGGCTCGTCCTCGTCGTTCTGGGCCGTTCCTCCGAACACGAAGTCGCGAGAAAGAGGCGGTAGGGTGCTCCACGCACCGTTGTCGAACACTTCGATGTCGGACTGCGCTCCGTTGCCGAGCGAGCCACCGGTGATGATGGTGCTCGCTCCGGGCGCCCCCACGTCATATACAGGATAGGGCGTTCCGCCGGGAGCCACGGGGATCAGGGTTCCCCCGGTGATGACGATTTGGTAACCGGTGCTGTCTGCCGGATCGCATCCGTTACCGAATCCGGCGCCGTGAGGGCCGCCGACTGAGATGACGTACCCTCCATTGATGCGGATGTTTCCGGTGACACGGTAGCTGGCGCCTCCGCCGATGCCGGGGCTGTGGAACGAACCCTGCGCATGGACCCGGCCGCCGTTGATGGTGATCCACTCATCGGCGCCCGTTCCGTTGCCGTACTCGCCGCCGCCGATGCCTGAGCCGGCGGCGTCTGCGGTAGCGCTCGAGAAGCCAGCTGCTCCTGCGAAGACGTCGCCGCCGTTGATGGTGATGCTTCCGCCGGTCTCGTAGGTGTCGCTGCCAATGCCCGCGCCGCCGATGCTAGCTGCCCACACATGCAACTTGCCCGGCTCTTCGCTATCCAGCTTTGTGAGGGGATCTCCCTTCTTGACTTCGGCTCCGTTCGGGAGGACCGCGTCGCGGGGTATGACGCCGTTCTCCGGAACAAGTGGGTTGCCGCTCTTGTCGATGTTGGCCAGGGCGTCGTCAATGGTCAGGCTTGCGCCCGTGGGGCAGTGGAGCGCGGCCTTGTACGCCCGGGTTCCCTCCAAGCGATTCGCCGTCCCATCGGCGAGGATGAGGGAGCACGATGCGTCCGGCCTGATGTCGAGGGCCACGGCGGCGCTTATGGCCACATTAGCGAGAGTGATATGCGCGTTCCTGCTTGCGGGGATGACGATGCCGACGGGAGATAGATGGACAAGGTGACCCTCATAGGGTCCCGAAGTTTCCTTCTCCTGGTCGGTGTTCTGGATGGCGAAGTGCTTGTCGGTGTTCACCGTGAGGGTCTGAGCCGCCGCGTCGTAGGCGAAGTCGGCGGCGGCCACGGTATCGCCGTCGACGCCCCAGATGGTGAAGCCGCCGAGCTTGAAGGAGCCGGGGCCGGGAGCAGGTTTCGCGCCGTCGGATACGGGGATGGCCGTCGCCGATGCCGGCGCGCCGGCGGTCAGGTGGGCCATGCCGGCCGTGATGCGGCCCAGGGGCGACGCCGTCGCGCCAGTTGCGGCGGCGGAGTCCGGTGCGTCGCCGGGGGATGGGTCCTCCCCGCCGGCCGATGCGCCGCCGGAGGGGCTGGTGGCCGCAGGGGAGCCGTCCTCGCCGGAGGAGGCTGGGGAGTCGGAAGAGGAAGATGGGTCCGGGGAGTCCGGGGGAGAGGAGGAAGGAAGGCCGCCGTCGGGCGATACGTCGCCTACCGGCTCAGAAAACTCGATGGGGGGGGGGTCTCCGTGCCCTGGCCCTCGGGCTCGGCGAGGGCCGCCGCGGGGAACATCCCGCAGGCGAGCGCGGCCGCCAGGCCGAGGGTCAAAAGCGAGACCGCTCGCTTCTCTCTCATGTCGGATCTCCTTCTCTCGCAGGCCGGGTCGCATCCTTCGGGTGCGCGGGACTGCTGCCGACCTGTCAGCGTACCGTGGCCGAATATACCCCTTCGGCCCGCTTTCCGCAACCCTGAGTGGGCCAGTCGGGGTTGGAGGCGGCGGAGGGGGCCGGGGGCGCGAAGCCGCCGGCCCCCTCCTGCATGATGGGCGGACTTTTGCCTACCGCGGGCTGCGCGCCCTGCGCCGCCGCGACGCGAGCAGGGCTGCGCCGGCCGCCAGGGCCAGCGTCAGGGGCAGGAGCGCCGCGGCCAGCAGGGCGTCGCCGGTCTGGGCCAGCTTGTGGGCGATGGTGGTGCGCCGCTTGCCGCCTTCGTCGCCGTCCAGCACGCCGCCCGAGGCGTCCGCGCCGGGCGGATAGGCGGGGTCGGAGACGGCCTTGCCGCGGCCCTGCTCCCAGGCGTCCCAGCCGCCGTCGGGGGAGAAGGGGGCGCCTGGCTCGGGATGGGTGCCGTCGGGGTCCCACGCGGAGGGCGGCGTCCCGTAGCCGAGCGCCACGTTCCCGATGTCGGCGCCCACGGCCTCCCCGGTCACGAGCGCGTCGAAGGAGAGGACGACCTCCTGGCCGCCGTAGAGCTGGCCGCAGGCGACGGCGAGGACGCGCGTCGCGGGGTCGTAGGCCCTATCGTCCACGGCCAGGTCGGTGCCGTCGGGCAGCATGAGGCGGATGGTGCCGGCCAGGGGCTCCAGGCCGAGGGGCACGTCGTCGCGGATGACGGCGTCCATCCAGCCGGTGCCCGCCCCCTCGTTGCGCAGCGTCACCGTGTAGCGCACCGTGTCGCCCACGCGGGTGGTGCCGTCGGCGCGGGAGAGGTTCTCGGCCTCCTTGGCGATGGACACGTCGCCCTCGGCCGGGTCGTTGGGGATCACGGGCGCGGGCTCGGCCGGCGGCGAGGAGGCCTCGGGCTCGCCCGTCGGGGGCTCCGCGGGCTCGCCGGGATCGGGGTCCTCGGGCCGCGCGTCCGGGCTCTCGGAGGGCACCTCGCCGTGGAGGTGGGCGACGTTGGCGGCGTCGGCCCCCAGGGCCGCCTCGCCCACGGTGCACTCGAAGGTCAGCACGGCCGCGTGCCCGCCCCACAGGTCGCCGACCGTGACGGCTATGGTGCGGCTCGCCCGGTCGTAGGCGGCGTCGGGCACCTCGATGGGCTCGCCGCCGTCAATGGACAGGCGCAGGGTGCCGGGCACCGGCTCGAGCCCCGCCGGCAGCGGGTCGGACACGACGGCGCCCATGAGGCAGCTGTCGGCGGCGCCGGCGTTCGAGAGCTCGATTGCGTAGCGCAGGCGGTCCCCCAGATGCGTCACCCCCGCGCCGGGGGCTGTCAGGTTCTCCACCGACTTCGACACCCGCGGATCGGGGTCGGCCGGCGCCACGGTCCCGCCGCCCGGGGGCGTCGCCGGGTCGGTGTCGGGCGGGGCCACGGGGCCCACGTCGGGGCCGTCCGGGCCGTCGGGGTTGGGGCGCTTGCCCGTAGCCGAGGCGATGTTGCCCAGGTCCATCGCCTCGGGGTCGGAGAAGTCGATGTCCCCGCGCACGGTGCACTCGAAGGCGACGGTGGCCGAGCCGCCCCCGCCGATGTCCCCGGCGGGCGCCGAGAGCACCTGCCGGCCGCCCGCGCCGGGCGCGGAGAGCGAGAACTTCCCCACGTCGCCCGCGGCCACCGACGCGGCTTTCTCCAGCTCCTTCCCCGCGATGGCCGCCGACGGGTTGTCGAGCCGCACGGACTTCTCGTCCAGCTCCAGGCACGCGGGCAGGGGGTCGGTCACCACCACGTCCGTCCAGAGCGACCCCTTGGCCCCGTTCGAGGCCTCGATCGTGTACCTGATGCGGTCGCCCGGCTGGGTGGGCCCGCCCGGGTGAGTGAGGTTCTCGGCCCTCTTCGCCAGCGCGGGCGCGGGGGCCACGGTCGTGTCGGGCCTCACCGTCACGTCGTAGATGAAGGTGGTGCCGGTGAAGGCGCCGTTGGGCTCCTGCTTGATGACGAGCTCGGTCTTGCCGACCGCCTCGGGGTCGAGCAGGACCGTCAGGTTCCCGTCCTCGTCGCGCACGGGGTTGCCGTCCTCGTCGCGCACCAGCTCGGCCTCCAGGATGGTGCCGTCGGCCGTCTCCACGGTGATGGGCCCCGACGAGGGGGTGTCGATCTTCAGCTCTACGCGGCCCGGGTTCGTCTGGCCGGGCTCGTGGCCGTGGTAGGTGAGCGTGATGGTGCCCTTGTATATCTTGTCGCCGGGCTTGCCCGGGTCGGCGCCGGGCTCGGCGGGCTCGGGATCGGGGTTGGTGGCGATGGAGGGAGGGGGCAGGGCGGGGTCGAACCCGTCGGGCGTCTCGAGCCTCGTGGTCGGGTTCGGGTCGATGGGATCGATGGCCACCTCGACCTTGGGCGCTGCATCGGGGTCCTCGGCGGGGTCGATGCTCTCGAGGAAGTTCGCGGGGGCGCCGCTTGCCTGCTGCCCCTCGTCGGGCGGCAGGAACTTGAGCGACACCTCGTGGCGGCCCTCGGCGCCCACACTGGGCACCAGGTGGTCGGTCTCCGAGGGCTTGAAGGTGTAGAAGAACTGGGTATAATGGCCCGCCCCGTCGTCGCCGGCGCGCACGGCGTTCTGCGGGAAGGCGGGCTTGCCGTCCTCGCCGAGGATGACGTTGCCCTTCTCGTCCTTCTTGTCCTCGAACCTCAGTTCGATGGGGCCTCCCACCGGCTCGCCGTCCACGTAGAGCTGCACGCGGCCCTCGGGGGCGGCGCAGGTGGGCTTGGTGGGCTCGCTGCCGTCCTGCCCGTCGACGGTCTCGGCGCGCTCGATGACCGCGCTCACCTTGAGCGACTGGTCGGAGGGATGGGGGTTCCCGCCCGGCTTCTGGCCGGCGTCCGTCTCGTCGACCCACTCGGCCGCCAGGTCGCGCACCTGCGAGGCGATGGGCATGACCCTGCCCCACATGACGGCACGGTGCCCCCAGTAGCTCTTGGCGAACTCGGCGATCTCCGCGTCCGAGCTGCTCTCGTCGGCGTACTGCTTCGATACGAGCGTGATTTTCAGGGCGCCGACGTTGACGGGCATGGTCGTACTGCTCGTTTCGGGGCCCGTGGGTGTGGCGGTCTCGCCGTTATCGCCCGGAATGCGATCATGGGGCTGGTAGCGGTACTCGATGAGCTGCTTGCCGCTGCTGTCGGTCACCTTGTCGAGCACCTTGTTGTCGGGCGCCGGCGTCGTGATGGGCTTTGAGGCCAGATCATAGGCGGGCAGCGGCGTGCCGTCGTAGTACTTGGTCAGCGAGGAGAGGTAGTCCTTGTCGTCTATCTCGAAGTCGAGGTAGCGCTTGAGCAGATCGCCCGCTTGCCCCGGCTCGCGGAAGAGGGGCAGCACCTCGTGGACGTTGCCGTCGTCGTCTTGGTAGGTGAGCGTGACCGAGATCTGCTGCTTCATCGCGTCCTCGGGCAGCCACAGGTACAGCTTGCCGTCGGTGAACTGGGTCGGCGCGCCGTAGGGGTAGTCGATGCCGCCCACGGTGAGGTTCCAGTCGATGATGGGGTTGTCGCCGGAGCTGCCGGTCTTCGCCCAGCTCGGCCATGAGGTCGATGGCGACCATGGACACGGCGGGGTTGTCGTTGCGGCTCGTGTCGACGGGCCATGCGCCGAAGGCCGAGTCGTAGCTGTGCTGCCCGTTGATGAAGGCCTGGAAGCCCTCCTGGCTGTTGGTGCTCCCCACGTAGCCGATGCGCACGGAGCCGCCGATGACGCTGACGGCGCCGCCCTGGGCGCCGATGCCCATGGACACGCACTCGGTAAGGGGATTGCCGCCTTTCGACAGGGCCTTGCTGGTGTCGGGGAGCACCGTGCCGCCCGCGATGACGATCTCGTGCCCCTCGTTCCAGGAGCAACATCCCTGGCCGATGGCGTTGCCGTGCATGTCGCCGTGGGGCTTCAGCACGCCGCCGTTGATGTAGATGTCGCCGGCGCAGGTCTTGCTGGCGGCAGGCACCGTGTGGGGCGACCCCTGGCTCGTCTGGACGAGGTTGTTGCCCAGGGTGTCTGCGAACTGGTAGGCGTTCGCCTCGGAGCACACGGCCCACCCGCCGCCGCCGATGGAGGCGCCGTGGTATGAGGTCCATGTCTCGATAACGCCGCCGTTGAAGGTCATCTTGCCGCCGCTGCCGCCAGCTCCTCCTCCGATGGAGGCCGTGTAGGCGTATTGGTTGCCGGCGCCGCGGGCATAGGTGGTGATGATGCCGCCGTTAAAGGTCATGTCGCCCGCGTCTTCGTACTGGACGCTGCCGATGGCGGCTTCCAGGCTGTTGCCCGTCACCGTGAGCTTGCCGGTGGTGAGTTCCTTGGAGGCGTTTCGCGTGGCGTTCTCCAGGAGCGAGAGGCGGTCGCCGCCGGGGGTGGTGCCCGCGGTGTAGGTCTTGCCGTCGTTGCCCACGAAGGTGGTGCCTGCGGGGATCTTGCCGGGATAGTGCTCGGGATCCATCTTGATGGGCTCGCCTGCGGTGGTCACATTGGGGACATGGTCGTCGATGACGAGCTCGGTGCCCTCGCCGCAGTGGATGCCCGGCCCCTGACGGCCGTCGGTGGCGGTGAGGGTGTTGTCGGAGTTCTCCGCCAGGGTGATGTGCAGGCGCGTTTTCGGCTCGATGGTCTTACCGTCGGCGTCGCGGTTGCGCTCGATATGACAGGGGATGGGCGAGTCGATGTTCACGTTGTCGAGCGTGATGTTCGCCTGAACGCCGGGGTTCACCCAGATGGTGACGTTCTGGGTAGCCGAGGGGAAGCCGTCGGTGGAAAGCGTGAGCTCGGCCGAGCCCTTGATGACGAGCTTGTGCAGATTGTCGACGAGCGTGTTGCCGCCCGTGCGCGCGTGGCGCGTGTAGGTGTCGTCGACGAACTCGAAGTCGACGCCCGGCGTGCCGCCGGCGACGTTGACGCCGAACCGGCTGCGCTCCGATGATCGGGAGGCATCTGGGGAGGGAAGGGCCGCAGGATCATCTGCCTGAGGGTCTCCTGCGGTTGCGGTGGAGCCGGCTAGCGGCTCAGAAAGCTCGATGGGGGGGGGTCTCCGTGATCTGCGCGTCGCCGGCGGCCAGCGCGAACGCGGCGGGCACCATCCCGCCGGCCAGCAGCGCGGCCAGGCCCCAGCGCAGAAGCGATCCCCGTCGCCTCTCTCTCATGGGGTTCTCCTTCTCTCGTCTCTGAGGATTCGGCCCGAATATACCCCTTCCGCCCTGCTCGCGCAACCATACGTCCTCCGCTCGGCGATAGGCGGGGCGGGGTGCCCCCGACCCGCCCCGCCGGGACGAGCGCGCGCGGAGGGCGTGGTAGAATCGGGACTTCCGCTTTGTGCGCCGTGAAAGGGAGGCTCCCGTGGACATATCTTCGGTCATCGCGTCTGAGCTGGGCATATCGCGCCGGCAGGTGGATTCCGTGCGGGCCCTTCTGGACGAGGGTTGCACCATCCCGTTCATCGCGCGCTATCGCAAGGAGGCCACGGGCGGCCTGGATGACGTGGCCCTGCGCGATCTGGACGAGCGGCTGGCCTACCTGGAGGGGCTCGAGGCTCGCAAGGCCGAGGTGCTGCGCGCTATCGACGAGCAGGGCAAGCTCACGGCCGATTTGCGCGTCAAGGTGGAGGAGGCCACGGTGCTCCAGCGCGTGGAGGACCTCTACAAGCCGTTCCGCAAGAAGCGCGCCACGCGCGCGTCCAAGGCCCGCGAGGCGGGGCTCGAGCCCCTGGCCTCACTCATCCTGGCCCAAGACCCGCACGGCGCCGACCCGGCGGCCGTGGCGGAGCGCTACGTGAACGCGCCGGCCGGCTACGCCACGGCTGCCGACGCGCTGCAAGGCGCCCGCGACATCGTGGCCGAGGTCATCGCCGATGACGCCGAGAACGTGGCCGACCTGCGCTCCTTCACGCGCCGGTCAGGCGCCTTGGAGGCACGCGGCGCCGACGAGGAGGCCCAGGTCGCCTACGCGGCCTACTGCGACTTCTCCGAGGGCCTGGGCCGCGTTCCCGGCCACCGGGTGCTGGCCGTCAACCGCGGCGAGCGAGAGGGGCGGCTCAAGGTGCGCGTGCGGGTGGACGGCGCCGCGGCTGTGGAGCGCCTGGAGCGGCGCGTCGTGCGCCGCCGCAGCCCCGCGGCTCCGGTGCTGGAGGAGGCCGTCGCCGATGGCTACAAGCGGCTCATCGCGCCGTCGCTGGAGCGCGAGATGCGCGCCGAGCTCACCGAGCGGGCCGAGGCCGACGCCATCCGCGTGTTCGCCAAGAACGTCGAGGGACTGCTGCGCCAGCGCCCGGTGCGCGGCGCGCGCATCCTCGCCCTTGACCCGGGCTACCGCACCGGCTGCAAGGTGGCGGTGATCGACGAGTACGGGCGCCTGCTCGACCGCGGCACCGTCTACCCCACGCCGCCCCGGCGCGAGACGGCCCAGACCAAGCGCGCCCTGGCCGACTGGGTGCGTCGCCACGGCGTGGACACCATCGTCATCGGCAACGGCACCGGCAGCCGCGAGACCGAGGAGGTGGTGGCCGGCTTCATCGAGGAATCCGGGCTGGACGTGCGCTACACCATCGTCAACGAGGCCGGCGCGTCGGTGTACTCGGCGTCGGAGCTGGCCAGCCAGGAGCACCCGGACCTGGACGTGACCACCCGCGGGGCGCTGAGCCTGGGCCGGCGGCTGCAAGACCCCCTGGCCGAGCTGGTGAAGATACCCCCGCAGTCCATCGGTGTGGGGCAGTACCAGCACGACCTGGACCAGGCGGAGCTCGGGCGCGTGCTGGCCGGCGTGGTGGAGCGTGTGGTGAACGCCGTGGGCGTGGACCTCAACACCGCCAGCGCGAGCCTGCTCGGCTACGTGGCGGGCGTGAGCGGGACGGTGGCGCGCAACATCGTGGCCTACCGCGATGCGCACGGGCCCTTCCACAGCCGCCGTGACCTCAAGCGCGTGCCCAAGCTGGGGCCCAAGGCGTTCCAGAACTGCGCTGGCTTCCTGCGCATTCCCGACGGCGACGACGCTCTGGACGCCACGGGCGTGCACCCGGAGAGCTATGACGTGGCCCGGGCCGTGCTGCGCCGGGCCGGCGTGGGGCCCGAGGCGCTGCGCAACGGCGGCGTGGCCGGGTTGGCCGCGCGGGTGGGGGATGTGGGCGCCCTCGCCGCCGAGCTGGGGGTGGGCGAGCCTACCCTGCGCGACATCCTGGCTGAGCTGGAGAAGCCCGGCCGCGACCCGCGCGACGACGCGCCCCCGGTGGTGTTCAGCCGCTCGGTGCGCGACGTGGCCGACCTGGCACCGGGCATGGAGCTCACCGGCACCGTGCGCAACGTGGTGGACTTCGGCGCCTTCGTGGACATCGGTGTGAAGCAGGACGGCCTGGTGCACGTATCCAAGATGGCCGATCGCTTCGTCCGCCATCCCACCGAGGTGGTCGCCGTGGGCGACACCGTGACCGTCTGGGTGACCGCCGTAGACCAGCAGCGCGGCCGCATCTCCCTCACCATGGTGAAGGGGAGGGAATAGGAGAGCGCCTGCGTTTCCCGCTTCCCTGCGAACCTCGGCATGATATAAAGAAGGCGATCAAGCGACCCTCCTCACGTCCGTGGATCAGGAGCAGAAGTGCCGAAGTCTCTCAATTCCCTCATGAAGCATCTTCGCGCCAGCGGAATAGCCATCAGCGGCTCTTCTCAGAAGCGGAAGCTTAAGAACATCGGGTATTACCATGGGTACAAAGGCTACCGATTCGCCAAAAAGGCTGCAAACAAGCTCCCAATTACCAATTTTACTCAAGTTGCTGCGCTGTACGGCTTCGATACCCAGCTCAAAACGCTGTTCTATCCGCGTGTCATGGCCATTGAGACGGCGTTGAAGAACTACACGCTGGAGGCGGTGGTTCAAGACGCAGGATCGGCGTCCTTCGAGACAATATGGCATAAGAGCCTTACGGGCTATCGGGCTAAAACGGGGAAGGCGTATCGGAAGGCTTGGGAAGAGAGGCAGCGCCTTCGGCAAGAAATAGACGGTATGATTTATGGGCATAGAGGCCGTGACGTTATCGGGCATTTCCGGGATGCCGACAAGGACGTTCCCCTTTGGGCTATCTTTGAGGTAATGACGCTCGGCAACTTCGGTGCGTTTTTCCGTTGCCTCGATCTGCGCGTTAAAGCAAAGGTCGTGGGTGATCTTGGCATGCCCGCGAACATAGACTCGGAGATTAGGCTGGGCGAGATAATATTCGCGCTGAAGGATTTTCGTAACGCTATCGCCCATAACGCAGTCGTACTCGATGTCAGATTCCAGACCGGCGCAGTTAATACGGGCGTTTCTCAGTTGCTCAAGCAGGAGACGGGCGTGAGTGGGGTCGACTTCGCGGATATCACCGATTACGTCGCGCTGCTCGTTTATCTTTTGCGTCGCATGGGCTTCTCGAAGACGGAATGCAGGCAGCTCATTGCTGGATACGATTCCATCATTGAGCGTTATCGGGCGGAGCTCCCTTTCAACGTGTACTCGAAGATTATCAAGACGACCGCACGTGGGAAATTGACCGCCCTTCGACAGTTTGTTGGTAACAGCTAGCGCTGGTCAGCAAGTTTGACACTCATGTTAGAATGTATTTGAAAGCGGTGAAAGGCTGCGGCCGACACCTGGAAAAGCCCGATGCGTCGGGCTTTTCTCATGCCATATGAAGGGCGCGGACAAGAAGAGGCTTCTCGCGGTAACGCGTATCGTCTTGAAATGTCCCGAAGGCCCGTTACTTTTCAAAAAAGCGTGCCTTAGGTGCAGCGTGGGCGCCAGTCTGCCCGAGTCTCGGGTGTGCTACAATGGAGCCGGCCTAGAGGCTTGGCCCCATGGGGCCGTGGCGCCCGGAGGCGCCACGGTTGCGAGGATGGCTAGTCCTCGTCTTTTTGGGAAGGGCCGCCGATATTCGGCGGCCTGCCGCTTTCTAGGGCCAGAAGCGCTATCCCCAGAGACGCGGCCCCGACTAAGACTTGGATCAAAGCCAGGAAATCACTCATCTGCATCACCTCCCCTCGGTATCTAGAATCCTCGGTAGGGAAGGTCTATGCAGAGAGGTCATCCCTCCCCGCATTTTCATTTTTTCAAACAAATGTTCTTAAATCAAGCCTTGAAATAAAGGCGAATGTATGTTTGTATTATAAGCAATCGAAGGTTTTGTCACGATCGCTTTTTTGCGAGGAGGGGGCTGTCTACCAGGCGTTTCTTGGTTATCTGGAAAAAGAATAAAGTCACATTGTCGCAATGACTTGCGACAATCGTACAATCGTCGTACACTGTGCCCAACGAGTGGGGAGGGGCCAGCCCTGCTCAGGGGACGGGCGCTCATGCATGGCGCCTCTCGTCCCGGGGAGAGAGGGGCGCAGCGCCCTTCACGGAAGAGAAGGAGGAGGAATGTCGGATTCCAAGACCCCCGTCCGGGGCATATCCCGCAGAAGCTTTCTCAAGACCTCCGCAGTCGTGGCGGGTGCCGCCACCGTGAGCGGGGGAGGGGCGCTAACTGCCCTTGCCGCTGATTCGGCAGGCGATGGCGCCGCCGAGCACGAGGTCATCACCGTCTGCGGCTGCAACTGCCAAGGCAACTGCTCGCTGATCACCACCGTGCGCGAGGGGCGCGTCGTGAACGTTCGCTCGAACGACGACATCCCCTATCCCGCCTACGAGCGCGTCTGCATGCGCGGCTTCTCGCACCCGCAGCGCCTCTACGACTTCAGCCGCATCACCTACCCGATGAAGCGCAAGACGTGGACGATGGAGGAGCCCCACGTCGAGAACCGCGGCAGCGACGAGTGGGAGCGCATCAGCTGGGACGAGGCCGCCAAGCTGATTGCCGACACCATGAAGTACAACATGGAGCACTACGGCGAGAAGTCGAACTGCCTGCTCGCCTCGGCCGGCAACCCCTTCGCCGTGTTCGGAGGGTCGTCGGTGGGAACCTCGTTCGGCAGCCTGTTCGGCATGACCAAGTTCGACGTCTGCCTCGACTACGGTGATCTGCACGGCCTCGGCAACGTGACCGGCGCCGGCTGGGACTTCAACCAGCGCAACATGGCCGGCGACTACCGCTTCGCCAAGACGCTGCTCATCTGGGATTCCAACCCGCCCAACTCCCAGCCCCATAGCTGGCACTTCTGCATCGAGGCCAAGGAGGCCGGCGCCAACCTCGTGGTCATCGACCCCACCTACACCATCGCGGCCGCCCAGGCCACCAAGTGGGTGCCCATCAAGCCCGGCACCGACCCGGCGCTCGCCATGGCCATGGTCAACGTCATCCTGGAAGAGGGCTGGGTCGATGAGGACTTCCTTGTCAACAAGACCTGCGCCCCGCTGCTCGTGCGCGAGGACACGGGTCTGTTCCTGCGCAGCACCGACTTCGGCGAGGCGGGCCCCACGCAGCTTCCCGAGTATCCCTTCGGCGGCTCGCTTGTTCTGGCCGCGTCGAAGGCCGGCAAGGTTCCCACGGCCGAGGAAACCGCCATCTACGTGGTGTGGGACGCCGATGCGAACGCGTCGGGCAGCCTGAATGACGTGGCGAACCCCGCTGTCGAGGGCAGCTTCGAGATCAACGGCGTGAAGGCGACCACCGCCTACACGCTGCTCAAGGAGCACATGGCCCAGTACACGCCGGAGTGGGCCGAGAAGATGACCGAGGTGCCGGCCGACACTATCGTCGAGCTCGCGCGCATGTACGCCCAGGACACCCCGTCCACCATCTACGCGGGCTATCATCTCTACGACAACTGCGCCGAGCTGGGACATACGTGGGGCATCCTCGCGTCGCTCACGGGCAACATCGGCAAGCGCGGGGCGAGCGTGGGGCATCTGGGTAAGAACAAGCCGTACCTGAACCAGGCAGGCAACCTCTTCCCGGCTGGCTTCGCCAAGTACAGCGATGACGTGCCGTGGCTGATGGTCAAGGACATCCTCGAGACGGGGATGTACAAGGGCAAGGAGTTCCCCATCCGCCTGCTCTACAACATCTGCGCCAACCCGGTGGGGAGCTACGGCAACCAGAAGTACATCATCGAGAAGATGCTGCCCAAGATCAACTGCATCGTCACTGCGGACATGGAGTTCTCCGACACGAGCACCTACAGCGACTTCCTGCTTCCCGCGTGCCATTACTTCGAGACCGACTGGATCCAGGGCGCGTCCCACACCCCGTTCCTCTATATGGCGAACAAGGCTGTCGAGCCTATCGGCGAGGCGATGTCGGATCTCAACATCTTCCGTGCCATCGCCAAGGAGCTTGACGATCCTGCGGCCAACAAGTTCTACGCCAAGAGCGACGAGGAGATGATGCGCGGCGTGGTGGATACCGCCGCCGCGGCAGCCATGGGAATCGACCTCGACACGTTGAAGGAGAAGGGCGTCCTCGCCGACAAGGACGAGAACTGGATCCACTGGGAGGAGCAGGTCTGGTCCACGCTCTCCGGCCGCCTCGAGTTCTACGTGGAGAACCCCGGCGCGCGCATCAACATCGGTAAGCCCATCAACAAGGCCGATTACCGCCTGCCGGTCTACCGCAATCCCTCCGAGGCCTACGACGGCTCGGAGCAGCAGAAGAAGTACCCGCTCTACCACTACTGCGAGCGCACCCGCTGGCATCTCCACACGCAGTACAACCACGTTCCGTGGTTCCGCGAGCTCGATCCCGAGCCGTATCTGCGCATGCATCCTGACGACGCGGCAGCCCGTGGCATCGCCGAGGGCGACTACGTGGAGGCCTACAACGACCGCGGCCACTGCGTCTGCAAGGCCAAGTTCGACAAGGGGCTGAGGCCCGGCATGGTCTCCTCGCCCAAGGGCTGGCCGCGTGAGTTCTACGTGGCGGGAAGCTACCAGGAGCTCACCAACGACTACGTCAACACGTTCCATCAGAACACCTCCTTTGACGACACGCTGGTCGAGGTGCGCAAGTACGAGGGAGAGGTGAAGTAGAGATGACCCACTACGGAATGGCGATCGACACCAAGAAGTGCGTCGGGTGCCACGTGTGCGCCATGGCGTGCAAGCTGGAGAACAACCTGCCCAACGACGTGTGGTGGAACCGCATCCTCACCGACAACGGCGGCGAGGTGGGCTTCGACATGGTGGGCGGCTCGTATCCTGACAACCTGAAGCTGAGCTTCCTGCCCACCTCCTGCCAGCACTGCGAGAACCCGGCCTGCGTGAAGGTGTGCCCCGTGGGCGCCACCTACCGCGACCCGGAGACGGGCGTGGTGCGCCAGGACTACGACAAGTGCATCGGCTGCCGCATGTGCATGAGCGCCTGCCCCTACACCGGCGTGCGGTCGTTCAACTGGGAGGAGCCCCAGCACCACATGGACTACGCGACGGGCGGGAAGGACGTGCCCGCGCACCAGAGGCACGTGGTGGAGAAGTGCACGTTCTGCTACCACCGCACCTCCCAGGGCGTCGAGCCCGCCTGCATGCACCTGTGCATCGGCCGCGCCCGGTTCTGGGGCGACTTGGACGACCCCGACTCCGAGGTCTCCCAGCTCATCGCGAGCCGCTCCTACAAGCAGCTGCTCGAGGACCGCGGCACCAAGCCGTCCGTGTACTACCTCGTCTAGAAAGGATGACGACCATGACTGACACTAGCAACGTCGCCGTTCTCGACGACGACCTCACCGCAGCGCCGAAGGCGCGCGAGGCTACGGGAACCCGGGCGGCCGCCTGGGGCGGCAAGGGGCTTAACGTGGGCATCGGCGTGTCTGCCGTGCTCGTGATCGCCGGCATCGTGCTCTGGGGCATGCAGCTCACGGGCGGCATGGTGCAGACCGCGATGAGGAACCTCGACTCCTGGGGCCTCTACATCACGATGTTCATGTTCTTCGTGGGGCTGTCCGCGGGCGGCCTCATCATCTCGTCGGTTCCGAAGGCCTTCGGCATCAGGGGCTTCGGCGGCATCTCCAAGGTGGCCGTCATGAGCTCGATCGCCGCCACCGTGGCCGCCATCGGCTTCGTGGTGGTCGACCTCGGCCAGCCGCTGCGCGTGTGGGAGCTGTTCGCGTACTCCAACCTCGGCTCGCCGCTCATGTGGGACATCATCGTGCTGGCGACCTACCTCATCCTCTCCTGCGCCTACCTCTGGGCCCAGGTGCGCGCCGAGCAGGGCAAGGTCTCGCACGCGGCCCTGCGCGTCATCAGCGTGGTGGCCCTCGTGTGCGCCGTGCTCGTGCACTCCGTGACCGCCTGGATCTTCGGCCTGCAGCAGTCCCACGAGATGTGGCACACGGCGCTCCTCGCCCCCTGGTTCGTGAGCTCGGCGCTCGTGTGCGGCACCGGCCTCGTGACGCTGGTGTGCATGGCGCTCTCCCGCGCCGGCTACCTCGAGCTCTCCCGCGAGAGCCTCGTCAAGCTCGTGAAGCTGCTCGGCGCCTTCGTGGTGGTGGACCTGTACTTCTTCGGCTGCGACCTCCTGACCGAGGGCTTCCCCGGGGGCGAGGGCCTGGCGGTCGTCGACATGCTCGTGTCCGGCCCGCTCGCGCCCTTCTTCTGGGTGGAGGTCGTCGGCTGCGTCGCCGCCGCGGTCATCTGCTTCACGCCGTCGCTGCGCCGCCCCGGCCTCATCGCGCTCGCCTCGGCGCTCGCCATCCTCGCTATCCTCTGCAAGCGCGTCCAGATCCTCGTCGGCGGCTTCCAGATCGCCAACCTGGCTGACTACGCCGCCGCCTCTGGCCCCATGACCGTGACCAACTGGGAGTCCGGCCTGGCCGCCGCCTACCAGGGCATGGTCTACTGGCCGGCCCCCATCGAGTGGGGCGTGTGCGCCGGCGTGGTGGCGCTCGCCGTCCTCGTCTTCCTGCTGGGTCTCAAGTTCCTGCCCCTGCGCCCGCAGGACTAGCGCGCCCGTTCCCTCCCATGGCGGCGCGCCTCAGGGTTTTACCTGAGGCGCGCTGTCGGGGGGGGGCTGCCCTTCAGACGCCCCTTGCCCGCCGGGCGCCTTCCCCTCTGGCGCTGGGCGTGGGCGCGTGCCTGGCACGGAGGGCGAGTTGGCCTGATCCCGCCCTCCGTGCTCTCCGCAAGCCCTCCCTTTTCGGGCGGATCGGATTCTCCCTCCTCCGATCCGCCCCTTTTGTCATAGCTTGTCATACATTAAGAGGGCTGTCATAATGCGAGTGGGTCGCATGCGGCGTGGGGGGGGGGAGCGTGCGACGAGTCGACCGGTGGGTCGCTGCCTGCCGAGATGAGAGAAGGTTTCGCCCATGGGGAAGAAGCTGCTGATTACGCTTGCGGCGCTGGCGCTCATCGGCGCCTGTGTGCTGGGGGCCGGCGCGCTCGCTCAGCCGGGAACCGCGCCGCTGCCCGTGCCCATCGCCGCAGACTCGCCCTGCCCGGCCACCGGCTGCGCGAGCGGGACGTGCCACGGGTTCGATGATGTGCCCGAGCCCGACGGCGTCCATGAGATGACCTGCCCCGAGGCCGGCTGCGCCTCCGTCGAGTGCCACGCGTGGGACACGCTGCTCGGCCGTTACCACCAGGCCTCCGACGCGAGCCTCAACCTCTGGATTCTCATGCCGGTGGCGCTCGTCATCGCGCTTGCCTTCGTCATCCGAAAGGTCAGGTGATCTTGTGCGCGGAAAGCTTGCCGTCGATGCGGTGGCGCTCGTCGCCTACGTCATCGTCTCGCTGCCCTCGCTCACGGGGGTGGCCTTTCACGAGTGGCTCGGCCTGGCCGTGTTCGTGGTGCTGGCCGTGCACCTGGCCCAGCATCTGTACCAGGTCATCCTCAAGCGCGCGCCGGCGTCCGACGGAGCCGCGCGCCGCGCTACGCCCGCTCGCGTGGCCCGTGCCGTGCTGGCGGTGCTGCTGGCCGTGGCGCTCATGGTGTGCGTGGTGTCGGGCGTGATGGTGTCGGGCGCGGTGCTGCCTGCCTTCGGTCTGTACGCCGAGGGCTACTACTTCTGGAATCCGCTGCACGCCGTGTCGGCTAAGGTGCTTCTTGCGCTCCTTCTGATTCACCTGTTCCTGAACGCTGGAATGGCGTATCGTTTGCTGCAGAGGAAAAAGCCCTCCGCGAAGAAGGAGACCGAACATGACCGTGACCGCTGATACCTGGCAGGCCCGCGCGGCCTTGTGCGAGCTGCTCGCCCTGAGCTTCCGCTATCCCGATGACGTGCTCGTGGGCGCCATCGCCAGCGGCGAGTGGGGCGAGGCGGCCGAGGAGATAGCCGGCGCCCTGGGGCTCGCCTGGCCCGCTGACGGCGCTCCCGGCGCCGCTGAGGCTGCGGCCGTCGATGACCCCGACGAGCTCAAGCACGCCCTGCGTGCCGAGGCCACGCGCCTGTTCGTGGGCGCGCCAGAGCCGCTGTGCAGCCCCTACGAGGGCGTTTGGCGCGCCGCCGATGACGGCGTGCAGGCGCTCTTGTTCGTCAACCCGCACTCCATGGACGTGGAGCGCTTCTGCAAGGCCTGCGGCCTGGGTCGTCCCGAGGGCACCAACGAGCCGCTCGATCATGTGGCCACCGAGTTCGAGCTGCTGGAGTACCTGGCCCTGCGTGCTGCCGTGGATGCGGCCGCTGAGGCGGGCGATCCCGTGGAGGACGCAGACGAGGGCGAGCCGGGTGACGTGGTGGCCTCGGCCGATTTGCCTGGCGGCTCGCCTGCGGCAGCGTACGACCAGTTCATGGACGAGCACGTTCGCACCTGGACGCCGCGCTTCGCCGACAAGGCCGCCGAGGACGCGCGCCTGGGCTTCTACCCCCAGGCTGGCAGCCTGCTGAAGGCGTTCGTCGCGGCATAGCGACTGGCGTGACCGTCGGCGCCGGTTTCGTGCGCCGCAGTACGCGGGCCCCGGTTCACGCCGGGGCCTTTTCGTTTGGACGCCCAGGTGCGGCGGGTTTCGAGTTTCTGGCCAAAAACACCGCGGTTTACGCGGTTCTTCGGCGTCTCGGAGCGGCGCAGGCGGCGTTTCCCCAGGTCAGCTCCGGCCGCTTTGCTTCCCGTGGGCACGTTGTTGCGTAAACCATGGTGTTTTTGGCCAGAAATCCGGATCCTCCCGAGGCGCCCGCCGTCCTGCCTTGTCGGCTCCCGCCTTGCTCTCGTCCTGTTCCGCTCCGTTCCGCCTTGCGCCGCACCGCACCCGCCTCGCACCCCGCACTCTCGCGCCCCTGCTCCCGCCTTTCGCTTTCGTCCCGTCCCGCCGTCCTGCCTTGCTTCGCTCCATCTCGCATCTGCTGCCACCTCCCCGTCCCCGCGTCAAGCCCGCTGCCTCGCTTGCCCCGCCAAGCCTTCGCCCGGCCTCACCGCGTCGCCCCCGCGATACGCCCGCTCCGTCCCACTCCGTTCAGCCTTGTGCCCGTCCTTGCCCTCCTGTCTCATACTCACCTCGCACCCCCGCACTCTCGCGTCCCTGCCCCGTCCAATCCTCTTCTGCTTCGCCCTGCCAAGCCTTCGTCCGGCCTCTCCTCGTCGCCCCCCCCGCGATACGCTCGCTCCGCCTCGCCCTCTGGGAGGCGTCGTTGCCCCGCTTTACCCGTCCCGCTCCCGCCGCTCTGCCTTGCTCTCCGCCGTCTCGTCCCCGTCCCGCCGCCCCACCTCACATCTGCTGTCGCCTTCCCGTCCCCGCGTCAAGCCCGCTGCCTCGCTTGCCCTGCCAATCCTTCGTCCGGCCTCGCCTCGCTGTCCGCCCCGCGCCTCCCATCCTCTCGCACCAACCTTCCCATCCCGCCCGCCCCGCTCGTCCCGTTCCCGCTCTCTCGCACCCGCCTCCCCATCCCGCCCGCCCCGCTCGTCCCGCCGTCCCGCCTCGCATCTGCTACCGCCCCCGCCCCTCACCGCCCTCCATCCCCCCCCCAACATTCCGCACACTTTTGACGACTTTGCGACGCGCCGCCGCCCTTCCTGCCCTTCACCGACGGGCGGTCGTCCGCATTTCCCCAGGTGGGCCTCGGTGGCTGCTCTTCCTGCGGCTGGCGAGGGGCTCTCGGATGCCCGCCCAGGGTGCCTTTGCGTCGCAAAGTCGTCAAAAGTGTGCAGAAACCCCGTGCGGCCGCGGCGGTTGCGGCAGCCGCGACGGTTGCGGCGGATGGTGGTTCCGAGTACAATGCGCGGTAATGAACAGGGTGTTGATTTTTGTTCGTGATGTGCAAGATAACGAAGGGAACCGATGGCCACCACGCTCGAGACCTGCGCGCCGCCCATCGCGGCGGGGGAGGATCGGCGCATCGTCCGCTCGAAGCGGGCGCTGCGCGACGCGCTCATCGCGCTCATGGAGGAGCGCGGCTACGAGGCTTTCACGGTCAACGACTTGTGTGCCCGCGCCGACCTCAACCGCGGCACGTTCTACAACCACTTCCGCGACAAGGAGGACCTGCTCCTCACGCTGGAGGACGAGGTCGTCGCCGACCTCGAGCGCTTCCGCGTATCCATGCAGCAGCTCTCGCTCGCGGAGCTCTTGCGCATCCGCGTCGGCCGCGCCCCGCTCCCGTTTCTCGTGGAGCTGTTCGACTACCTGCGTGACCAGGCCGATTTCTTGCACGCGGTGATGGGGCCCGGCGGCGACATCCGGTTCGCCCCGCGCCTGCGCGACGCCGTGTGCACCGACCTCATCGAGAACATCCTGCACGACCGCTACCGCGAGAACCCCACGCCCTTCGTGAACTACTACGTGGCGTTCTACGCGTCAGCCTACCTGGGCGTCATCACCCGCTGGCTTGAGACGGGCATGGCGGAGTCATCCGAGGAGATGGCCGTCATTGCGCTGCGCCTGCTGTTCATCAAGCCCGGCGAATCCATCGAGCTCTAACGCGAACAAGGGAGGGTTAGAGAAACCATGAAGCGAACGAAGACCAGCAAGTACGTGCAGATCACGAGCGATGGCGCCGTCGATCCCGCCGTCATGCGCGTGACCCGCGTGGAGGCTGCGGGCGAGGTGGGCGATACCGCGGCCGCTGGCGTCGCGCCCGCGCCCGTCGACCCGAACGCCCTGCGCATCGGCATCGACGTGGGCTCTACCACGGTGAAGCTGGCCGTGCTCGACGCGGCAGGCGAGGTGCGCTGGGCGGTGTACCGCCGGCACCACGCCGATGTGCGCGCCACCATCATCGAGGTGCTGCGCGAGGCAGCGGCCCAGTTCCCCGACGAGGCCATGACCATCGCCATCACCGGCTCCGGCGGCCTGCTGCTGTCCCAGTGGCTCGGCATCGAGTTCGTGCAGGAGGTCATCGCGTCCAAGACGGCCGTGGAGACCTTCATCCCGCGCACCGACGTGGCCATCGAGCTTGGCGGCGAGGACGCGAAGATCATCTACTTCGACAACGGCATCGAGCAGCGCATGAACGGCACCTGCGCCGGCGGCACGGGCGCGTTCATCGACCAGATGGCCGCGCTGCTCAACACCGACGCAGGCGGCCTCAACGAGCTGGCGAAGAGCCACACCACCATCTACCCCATCGCCAGCCGCTGCGGCGTGTTCGCCAAGACCGACGTGCAGCCGCTGCTCAACGAGGGCGCGCGCAAGGAGGACATCGCCGCGTCCATCTTCCAGTCGGTGGTCACCCAGACCATCTCGGGTCTGGCCTGCGGGCGTCCCATCAGGGGAAACGTCGCCTTCCTGGGCGGTCCGCTCCAGTACCTGCCCGAGCTGCGCAACCGCTTCTACGAGACGCTTGCGCTCGATGAGGATCACATCCTCGTGCCCGAGAATGCGCACCTGTTCGTGGCGTCGGGCTGCGCCATCGCCGGTGCCGAGGCCGGCGCGGCCCCCGAGCGGCTGGCCGACATCCTCACGCGCCTGGAGAGCCTGGGCGACCTGCAGGGCTCGGAGGTGGTGCGCCTGGCGCCGCTGTTCGCCGACGACGCGGCCTACGCCGCGTTCAAGGCCCGCCACGACGCCGAGCGCGTGCGCCGCGCGAGCCTCGTGGACTACCGCGGGATGGCGTTCCTCGGCATCGACGCCGGCTCGACCACCTTCAAGGCGGCCCTCATCGGCCAGGACGGCGCGCTGCTGTGGTCCACCTATGCGTCCAACAAAGGCGACGTGCTCGGCTGCGCGAAGGCGGCGCTCGCCGACCTGTACCGCGCGCTGCCGGCCGACCCCGTCACGGGCGAGCCGCTCGTGACCATCGGCCACGCCACGGTGACCGGCTACGGCGAGGGGCTCCTGCTCGAGGCCCTGCGCGTGGACTCCGGCGAGATCGAGACGGTGGCCCACCTGCGCGGCGCCCAGGAGATGCTGCCCGGGGTGGAGTTCATCCTGGACATCGGCGGCCAGGACATGAAGTGCCTGCGCGTGAAGGACGGCGTCATCGACCACATCATGCTCAACGAGGCCTGCTCGTCGGGCTGCGGCAGCTTCATCGAGTCGTTCGCGTCCGGCCTGAACCTCGACGTGGCCGCGTTCGCCGAGACCGCCATCCGCGCCGAGAGCCCGGTTGACCTGGGCAGCCGCTGCACCGTGTTCATGAACTCGCGCGTCAAGCAGGCCCAGAAGGAAGGCGCCACTGTGGGCGACATCGCCGCAGGCCTGGCTATCTCGGTCATCAAGAACGCGCTGTTCAAGGTCATCAAGATCCGCGATCCGCACGACGTGGGCACCAAGGTGATCGTCCAGGGCGGCACGTTCCTAAACGACGCGGTGCTGCGCGCCTTCGAGCAGCTCTCCGAGGTGGACGCCGTGCGCCCCGACATCGCCGGCAACATGGGCGCGTTCGGCGCGGCGCTCCTGGCCCGCGACCGCTACGAGGATGCGCGCCGCCATACTGAGAACATGCCCCTGTCACCGGATGTGGGCCCGAAGGTTCCCGTGAGCGGGCTGCTCTCGCTCGCGGCCATCGAGGCGCTCGCCCCCACCCACAAGACCGTGCGCTGCAAGGGCTGCTCCAACGCCTGCCTGCTCACCGTCAACGACTTCGGCAAGGACGAGGCCACGGGCAAGAACCGTCGCTTCATCACCGGAAACCGCTGCGAGAAGGGCGAGAGCCTGGGGACGGGGAAGGGAGCCTCGGAGGTACCCAACCTCTTCGAGTACAAGAGCCGCCGCCTGTTCGACCACTACGAGCCGCTCGCGCCCGAGGACGCTCCCCGCGGCACCGTGGGCATCCCGCGCGCGCTCAACCAGTACGAGAACTACCCGTTCTGGTTCACCTTCTTCACCCAGCTCGGCTACCGGGTGGTGCTCTCCGACCCGTCCACGAAGAAGACCTACGAGGCCGGCATCGAGTCCATGCCCTCCGAGAGCGTGTGCTATCCGGCCAAGCTCTCCCACGGCCACATCATGAACCTGCTGGCCAAGAAGCCCGACTTCATCTGGATGCCCTGCTCGAAGTGGGAGCGTCAGGAGGACGAGACCGCGGGCAACCACTTCAACTGCCCCATCGTGGCCAGCTACCCCGAGGCGCTGCGCCTCAACATCGACGAGCTGCGCGGCGGCGACGTGCCGCTGCTCACCCCCTGGCTGCCCTACGACAGCAAGGAGCATCTGAAGAACCGCCTGTTCGTGGAGCTGGGCCAGAACCTGGCCGAGGCCGCCGGGCGTCACGGCATGCCGCTCACGGCCGAGGAGGTGGCCGCCGCGGTGGAGGCCGCCTGGGCCGAGGACGAGGCGTTCAAGCGCGACATGCGCACGAAGGGCGTGGAGACGCTCGCCTGGATGGAGGAGACGGGCACGCGCGGCATCGTGCTGGCGGGGCGTCCCTACCACAACGACCCCGAGATCAACCACGCCATCCCCGAGCTGCTCACGAGCTTCGGCCTGGCCGTGCTCACGGAAGACTCCGTGGCGCACCTGGGCCAGCTGGAGCGTCCCATCCGCGTGGTGGACCAGTGGATGTACCACACGCGCCTCTACGCGGCGGCGAAGGTGGTCACCCAGCGGCGCGACCTCGACCTCATCCAGCTGAACTCCTTCGGCTGCGGCCTGGACGCGCTCACCACCGACCAGGTCCAAGAGGTGCTCGAGGCGGCCGGCAAGGTGTACACGGTGCTCAAGATCGACGAGGTGTCCAACCTCGGCGCCGCCCGCATCCGCGTGCGCAGCTTACTCGCCGCGCTCAAGGACCAGGCCGACCGCGACGCCGAGGCCGATGCTGACGCGCGCGCCGCGAACCGCGCCTGCCCGGCGACGTCCATCAACCTGGACGACCTGGACAAGCTCGTGCCCGCCTCGCTCACCGAGAAGGCCGACGGCGTGGTGCGCGCCGCCGAGGTCGAGCAGCGCGAGGGCGTCTCCACCGAGTTCGCGCGCCCCCAGTTCACCGAGGAGATGAAGGAGGCCGGCTACACCATCCTCGCGCCGCAGATGGCGCCCATCCACTTCGACCTGCTCATCGACATCTTCCAGCGCTTCGGCTACAACGTGGAGCTGCTGCCGTCGGTGGACCATGGCGCGGTGGACGCGGGCCTCAAGTTCGTCAACAACGATATCTGCTACCCGTCCATCCTGGTCACGGGCCAGATCATGGAGGCGGTGCTCTCCGGCAAGTACGACACCGACAAGCTGGCCGTGCTCATCACCCAGACGGGCGGCGGCTGCCGCGCCACCAACTACATCGCGCTCATCCGCAAGGCGCTCAAGGCGGTGGGGCTCGAGCACATCCCCGTCATCGCGCTGTCGTTCAAGGACCTGGGCGAGGTGAACCCCGGCTTCAAGATCACGCCGAAGATGCTGCTCCAGGCTCTCTACGCGCTGTGCTACGGCGACTTGCTCATGATGTGCCTGTACCGCACGCGCCCCTATGAGGTGGAGCCGGGCAGCGCCACGCGCCTGTTCGACCACTGGATGGCCGCGTGCAAGGGCCAGCTGCACCGGGGCGTCACCTACGGCGAGTTCAAGCGCACGGTGCGCCAGATCGTCGGAGACTTCGACACCCTGCCGTTGGCCGGCGAGGGCACCAAGCCGCGCGTGGGCGTGGTGGGCGAGATCCTCGTGAAGTTCCATCCCACGGCCAACAACCAGCTGGTGGACGTCATCGAGCGCGAGGGCTGCGAGGCCGTGGTACCCGGGCTCATCGAGTTCTTCCTGTTCGGCATCGCCGGCGCCATCTTCCAGAAGGATCCGCTCGGGCGTTCGCCGAAGGGCGCCGTGGGGTCGAAGATCGCCCTTCAGGCCATCGCGAAGTTCCGCAAGCCGGTCAACGACGCCCTGCGCCGCTCGCAGCGCTTCGAGCCGGTGACCGACATCTACGAGCTGGCCGACTACGCCGAGCAGATCCTGTCGCTGTGCAACTCCATGGGCGAGGGGTGGCTGCTCACCGCCGAGATGGTGGAGCTCATCCGCGAGGGCACGCCCAACGTGGTGTGCGCCCAGCCCTTCGCGTGCCTGCCCAACCACGTGGTGGGCAAGGCCGTCATCAAGGAGCTGCGCCGCCAGTACCCCGAGAGCAACATCGTGGCGGTGGACTACGATCCCGGCGCATCCGAGGTCAATCAGCTCAACCGCATCAAGCTGATGATCGCGGTGGCCAAGGCGAACCTGGCCGAGAAGGAGCGCGAGGCCCGCGGGGCGCGGGATGCCTTCGTCGGCGCGGGGCGGCCCGGGCCCGCCACCGAGAAGCTGGGCTCCGTGGAGGTGGAGACCGCCACGGCGGAGTAGCGCCGCCAAGTCGCCTCGCGCGGTGCCTTTGGGGCCTGGGAGCGCCCGCTCTCGTCCGCCTGATGGCGGAGGGGGCGGGCGCTTTTTTGCGTGCGGGGCGCAGGATCGCGGGTCGCTGGGCGCTGGGCGTCGCCTGGGCGCGATGGACGGTCGGGCGAGGGGGCGCCGCGCCCAGGTGCCCGGGCGCGGCGCGCGCGTGCGGCGCCTGCAGGTGGGTGGCGGCTGGAATTCCGGCTGCCGCCCTCGTGTGGTTCTAGGGCGCGCGAGGGGGCTGCAGCGCGATGCGCGGTTTTTGGCCATTTGCTTCGAAATTCCGAGGCATCGACGGCCAAACGAGGCTCCGAAAGCGGTTTGCCTCTGGAGCGTCCATAGCCGACCAGGGGAAACGCTTCCAGGTGAAGCCGTGCGAGTCCCAGGCGGGTCGGAATTTCGAAGCAAATGGCCAAAAAAGCCGAAAAATCATGCAAGGGAGTGTTGGCAAGGCCTGGCTGGGACGCGCTGACGGCTGCTATGGCATGCGGGGCGGGGCCCTGCGCGTTGGAGCGCGGCGGCGCTAGCGCGGGATGGTGGCGAGCTTGGCGATGAGCTTGCGGTAGATGCGGTCGCGGATCCACGGCTCGGTGGACAGCGCGATGGCGTCGTCGAGGGGTGCCCAGCGCACGCCCGAGTTCTCGTCGGGCTTGACGCGCAGCGGCGCCGAGGGGTTAGCGATGGCCAGGTACGTCACGTTGAGGTGTAGGTGAGACCCGACGTAGCTCCCGTGCTTCTCGTGGCCGTTGACGGTGAGCACCTCAATCGAGTAGATGCCGCCGGGCCCGCAGGGGACGAGCCGCGCGTCGGTGACGCCGGTCTCCTCGGCCAGCTCGCGCAGGGCGACGGCTGCCAGGTCGGTCTCGCCGTCGGCGTGGCCGCCGATCCAGCTCCAGGAGTCGTAGAGGTTATGATAGACGAGCAGCGTACGTGTGAACGTGGGGTCGACCGTCCAGATGGAGCAGGCGAGGTGCGCGAGCGCCGCGCGGTCGAGACAGGCGGGCCCGGCTTCGAGGGCGCGCAGGATGACGGGCTTGTCAACGGTCTCCTGCTCGTTGAGCGGCTCGTAGGCGCGGAGGTCGTCGATGAGGGTCATGGCGGTCCTTTCGAGGCGGGCGAGGGGCAGTGCGACGGGAGGCGGCGGGCCTGGCGAGCGCTGTGGGCGGGCTTGCCGGCGGGCGTGGCGGGCCGGGCGAGCCCTTGGCCGCAGGCTGGGGCCGCGGGGCGCCTCTGCGGGCGCGCCGGGGCTGTCGGCCGCGCGCCAGGCGAGGGCGCCAGCCGCGGATGCGGCAGGTGTCGGGTCTGGGGCCGCGGGGGTCCTGCGGGGAATGGCGCGATGCCATCCGTATTCTAGCGCGTGCGGGATTATAATTCGTCACCATGGAGACTCGAACGGGAAAACTCATCATCGTGCCCACGCCCCTGGGCAACCTGGGCGACATGACCGACCGTGCCCGCGCCGCCTTGGCCGAAGCCGACGTCGTCTGCGCCGAGGACACGCGTGTGACCGGTCGGCTGCTGGCTGCCTTCGGCATCGAGAAGCGGCTCGAGCGGCTCGACGAGGCGCTCGTGGGCGTGCGGGCGACGGCGATCGCCGAGCGCGTTCTCGCCGGTCAGGTGGTGGCCTACTGCTCCGATGCCGGCATGCCCGGCGTGTCCGACCCCGGCTTGCGCCTGGTGGCCGCCGCCCGGGAGGCCGACGCGCCGGTGGAAGTGCTGCCTGGCCCTACGGCGGCGGCTACCGCCTACGTGGCGAGCGGCACGGTGAACCCGCGCTTCTACTTCGGCGGCTTCTTCCCGCGCAAGGCGGCGGAGCAGCGCGCCTGCCTGGAGGCGTTGCGGGGCCTCGATGCGGCGCTCGTCTTCTACGAGAGCCCAAACCGCCTGGTCAGCGCATTGGAGACGGTGGCGGGGATACTGCCGCTGCGTACGGTGGCGGTCTGCCGTGAGCTGACGAAGCTGCACGAAGAGGTGCTGCGCGGCCCAGCGGCCGAAGTGCGCGACGCGTTCGCGGCCCGTGCGGCCGAGCCTGGCGGCATCCGCGGGGAAATCGTGCTCGTCATCGACGGGCCCAGCGAGCCCGAGATCGCTGCGGGCGCCGAGGCTGCCGCCGCGACGGCAGCTGATCGTGCGGCCGATCTGGCTTCCGAGGGCCTGCGCACGAAGGACATCGCCAAACGCCTGTGTGCCGAGTGCGGCGTTTCCCGCAACGAGGCCTACGACCTGGCGATGGCCGCCGCCAAGGCCCGCCCATGACGCGTGCGCCCGGCAGGATGCCGGAGGGGTGCACGCGGGCTGATGGGGAGCCGGCGCGCGCGGCCGCGTTGGCCGCCTCGCGCAGCAGGGCGCGGACGGCGACCGAGGCGCAGCTACTCGTGGTGGATGGCCTGGAGGTGTGGGTCACCCGCAAGCGCGTGAAGAACGTGAACCTGCGCGTGCGCGCTGCCGACGGCCGCGTCGCCGTGTCGGCGCCGCCGCGTACGTCGGACGCGTTCATCTGCGCCTTCGTGCGCGAGAAGCGCGGCTGGATAGAGCGCCAGCGCCAGGCGGTCGCCGCCTCGCCACGCGCCCAGGCCGCCGCGGCCAGCCCGGCGGAGGTCGCCCAGTGGCGCGCCGTCGTCGAGGCCTGCGTGCCGGCGCTCATCGAGGCATGGGAGCCCATCATGGGCGTGCGCGCTGGCAAGGTGGTCTACCGCAACATGACGAGCCGCTGGGGGAGCTGCCAGCCGTCCACCGGGCGCATCTGCATCAACGTGCGGCTGGCGCTCTACCCGCCTGAGTGCCTGGAGTACGTGGTGGTCCATGAGCTCTGTCACCTCATCGAGCGCGGACACGGCCCTCGCTTCCAAGCCGCCATGGATCGCCTCATGCCCGACTGGCGCGCCCGCCGCGCCAAGCTCCGCTAGCCGCCGGCCGCCTGTCAGACACCGTGAGACGCGGATGGTGCCGGCCCCGCCACCGCGCCGGTCGCGAGACGCAGGCCGCGCGGGTTCCGCCGTGCATGGTGACGCCCCTGCCGCCTGCCTGCCGGACACCACGAGACGCGGAGTAGGCGGCCTCATCAATCGCCCGCCGCGAGACGCAGGCCGTACCGGCTGGACGCCGCGAGGTGCGGATCGTGCCGGCCCCGCCAGCCGCCCGCCCGGGGCTGCTGGCCGTCTGCCGCCTACTGGCCGCCGTGCCGGCCCCGCCACCGCGCCGGTCGCGAGACGCGGATGGTTCCGGCCCCGCCACCGTGCCGGTCGCGAGACGCGGATCGCGCGGGTTCCGCCAGCCGTCCGCCGAACACCGCGAGACGCAGGTCGTGCCGGCTGGATGCCGCGAGGCGCGGATCGCGTCGGCTGTCGCCGCGCACTGTGCCGGCTCCGCCAGCTGCCCGTCGCGATGCGCGATATGCGCGGGTTCCGCCAGTCGTCCGCCGGGCGCGAGTGTTTCACGTGAAACACTCGTTCTTGTCGGTCTCCTCGGGTATCGCTCAAATGTTTCACGTGAAACATCGGTTCGTTGGCGAAAACGCGTTATTCCGACGCAGCGCTGTGTTTCCCTTGTGATGGCGTCGATTATTCCTCATTTCGTTGGTAAACTGGGGAATAAGTAATCACTTTGAGTATCAAACTATTTCCGCGAGGGCGCGAGGGCGCGAGGGCGTCGATGCGACGAGTGAGGGATGCGTGGGCGGCGCGCCAGCGGATGGCGGTCGCAGCGCGGCGAGGCTGCCGGGCGGCAAGGCGCCCGGCGCAGCAAGGGAGGGGGCGCCATGGCGCGCTATGCTATCGTGACGGAGACGGGTGGGGACATTCCCGCAGAGCATGTGGAGCGCTATGGCCTGGAGCTGGCGCCCATGCACGTGACGTTCGGCGAGAAGAGCTTCGACGACGGCGCGTTCCCCGTGAGCGACATCTTCGACCACTACCGCGCCACCGGCGATCTGCCGCGTACGAGCGGCTGCACCCCGCAGGACTTCGCGGACACCTTCGCCCGCGTGGACGCGCGCGACCCCGAGGCCACCATCCTCTACCTGGCATATTCCGCGTGCACGACGTGCTCCTTCGAGTCGGCGCGCATGGCCGCCGAGGGCCGCGACAACGTGGTGGCCATCGACACCAAGTCCGTGACGGCCGGCTTGTTCCTGGTGGTCACCAACACGGCGCGTTTCCTCGAGGAGCATCCGGATGCCGAGGTGGACGAGGTGAGGGCGTTCGTCGACAGCCAGGTGGCGCGCTCGCGCATGGCGTTCATCCCCGGCGGCCTCGAGTTCCTGCGCGCGGGCGGCCGCCTGAGCAACGGGGCGTACCTGGGCGCGCAGCTGCTGCGCATCAAGCCGGTCATCGAGATCCTGGACGGCAAGCTCGTCGCCACCAAGAAGCTGCGCGGCTCCATGGAGAAGGCGGTGCTGGCGCTGGTTGGCGATTTCATCACGCGCGAGCCGCTCGATCGCTCCCGCGTGGCGCTCATTCGCAACGAGGGGCTCGACGAGGCGCTCCAGCGCCAGGTGGTGGAGAAGCTTCGCGATGCCGGCTTCCAGGAGATCGAGTGGATCGACACGGGCGGCGTCATCTCCTCGCATTGCGGCCCCGGCTCCTTCGGCATCGCCTCGCTGGCCGCCGAGTAGGGGAGGCCCCCGCGTTCTCCTAGCCTGGTGGAACGCCTTGTGGACTCCTTGTGGGTGATTCGACCGCTTCCCCGGGTGCCGAGGCGGTCTTTCGGTGTGAAATGTTTCACGTGAAACATTCGTTCTCGTAAAAACGACGACGCGGCTGATTTGCGTCGTCGTTTTACGCTGGGTCGCCCTCTTTTCTCCACGACCGTACGAGTGTTTCACGTGAAACACTCGTACGAGCCAATCGCCGCGCGTGCGACAGCGTGCCCGCCGCGCCTTGGGCGTCTCCGCGTTGCGCCCCGTCCCTCTCGCGACCGCGCATCTCGCACGCTGCGCTCGTCTCGCGCACCTGCGCCGCACTCGCGCACGCCGCGGCCTCCGCGCGTCGGGTCATGGTCTCGCGCACCTCGCACGCTGCGCGGCCTCCGGCGCCCTCTGCGCATCACGCAGTTCTGCGCTTGTGCTGCCCGGTTCCGCATCTTTGCGTCGTGCGCCCTGCGCTTCCTAGGCATCGCCCCGCAGTCCGACGCGCCTCCGCGCGTCCCCGCGCGCGCCCGTGGGCCGCACCCGCACCTCCTCGCGCCCATGGGTCGCACCCGCACCCCCGGGCTCGCGCCGAAGGCGTCTGCGGTGCTGCCGTGGGCCGCACCCGCATCCCCGTGCCCCCGCGTCCGCCGCCCGGCACCTGGCACCCGCCGCGCCCGTAGGCCGCACGCGCACCCTCGCGCTTGCTACCGCAGCTCGTCGTCGGCGGCCTCTGCGAGGGTGATGCCGGCCAGGTAGTCGCGGATGGCCTGCTCGAGGCCGCCCCAGATGCGCTGTGAGAGACAGCCGTCCCGTCGCTCGCAGGAGAAGACGCCGCTCATGCAGTCGAGCAGCTCCAGGCCATCCTCGCTGGCGGACACGACGTCGGCTAGCGTGATGTTCTCGGGCGCGCGAGCCAGCTCGTAGCCGCCCTGGTAGCCGCGCGTGACGCGCAGCAGCCCTGCGCCCGTGAGGGGCGCCACCACCTGCTCGAGGTACTTCTTCGAGATGCCCTGGCGCTCGGCCACGTCTTTGAGGGCCACGCAGCCCTCGCCGTGATGCTGCGCCAGGTCGATCATGAACCGCATTCCGTAGCGGGTCTTCGTCGATATCTTCATCGGATGCTCCTCCGTCGTGCTTCTTCTTGAATCCTACGGTAACGAGGGGATTTTCTGTCGCTGAAAACAAAATCCACTAAAACGCTTGACATTGATTGGCGCCAGTATATATTAAAGTCCAGTAAACTACTAGACAATAGTCACGAGGACAGAGACATGAAGCAGATCTACCTGGACAACGCCTCTACCACCCCGGTTCGCCCGGAGGTGCTCGAGGCCATGCTGCCGTACTTCTCCGAGGACTTCGGCAACCCCTCGTCGCTCTACCCGGCTGGGCAGCGCGCCTCCGACGCCGTGGCCGCGGCCCGCGCCACGCTCGCCGGGCTCATCGGCGCGAAGCCGGCGGAAGTGTACTTCACGAGCGGCGGCTCCGAGGCCGACAACTGGGCCCTCAAGGGATTCGCCCGCGCCAACGCCTCGCGCGGACGCCACCTCATCACGAGCGCCATCGAGCACCATGCGGTGCTGCACACCTGCCAGGCGCTCGAGAAGGAGGGCTTCGAGGTCACCTACCTGCCTGTCGACGGTGACGGCCTGGTGGACCCGGCCGCCTTCGAGGCCGCCATTCGCCCCGACACCATCCTCGCCTCCATCATGTTCGCCAACAACGAGATCGGCACCATCGAGCCCATCGCCGAGCTGGCGGCCATCGCGCATGCGCACGACGTCGTGTTCCACACCGATGCCGTGCAGGCCTTCGGCCACGAGGACATCGACGTGCGCGCCCTGGGCATCGACCTTCTGAGCGCATCGGCTCACAAGCTGAACGGCCCCAAGGGCGTCGGCATGCTCTACGCGCGCAAGGGGCTGCGCCTGGCCAACCTCATCGACGGCGGACAGCAGGAGCGCGGGCGCCGCGCTACCACCGAGAACGTGCCCGGCATCGTGGGCTTCGCCAAGGCCGCCGAGCTGGCCTGCGTCGAGGCTGCCGACGAGCGCGCCCGTCAGACGGCCCTCCGCGACCACGCCATCGGGCGTATCCTCGCCGAGATCCCCCACGCGCGCCTCAACGGCAGCGCTACGAGCCGCCTGTCTAACAACGTCAACTTCTCCTTCGAGTTCATCGAGGGCGAGGGGATGCTCCTGCAGCTGGCCGCGCGCGGCATCTGCGTGTCGTCGGGCAGCGCCTGCACCTCCGGCTCGCTCGACCCGAGCCACGTGCTCTTAGCTATCGGCTTGCCGCATGAGATAGCCCACGGCTCGCTGCGCATGACGCTCGGCCGCGAGACCACGCGCGAGGACGTCGACTTCGCCATCGACGCGCTCAAGCAGACGCTCGACAACCTGCGGATGATGAGCCCGCTGTACGAGGACTACCAGCGCGGCAACGTCGAATCGGTCATCGAGCGGATGGCCGCCTAACCTTCCCAGCTAGCGAAAGAGAGGCCCTCATGGCTATGAACTACTCCGAGGCGGTCATGGACCACTTCACCAACCCGCGCAACGTCGGCGAGATCGAGAACGCCAGCGGCTGCGGCACCGTGGGCAACGCGGTGTGCGGCGACATCATGCGCATCTACCTGGACATCGACGGCGACAGCGTCATCCGCGACGCCAAGTTCAAGACCTTCGGCTGCGGCGCGGCCATCGCCACCAGCTCCATGGCCACCGAGCTGGTCAAGGGCAAGACGATCCAGCAGGCGCTCGAGGTTACCAACAAGGCGGTCATGGAGGCTCTCGACGGCCTGCCGCCGGTGAAGGTGCACTGCTCGCTTTTGGCCGAGGAGGCCATTCATGCGGCGCTGTGGGACTACGCCGAGAAGCACAACCTGGTGATCGAGGGGCTCGAGAAGCCTGTGAGCGACATCGGCGAGCACGACCACAACGCCGTCGAGCTGGTCGAGGACGAGGACGAGCTGTAGCACTAAGCGGTCCTCGTCGCGGACGGGCTCCGTCCGCCCCACGGCTCGCGTGCCTTTCCCATCGGGGCCCCGCCACGTGCGGGGCCCCTGTGCGTCGGCGCGATTTTACCCAAGTCTTACAAAACCCTCGCCTGCGCCTTACCCACGGCGCCTATCCTGCTCGCGTAACGAGAGAACCCAAGACGCAGGGAAGGAAGCCTGATGAACGAGGTGCTGACGGTAGGACTGGGGCTGCTGGGCGGCCTGGCCATCTTCCTCTACGGCATGAACGCCATGAGCTCCAACCTTCAGGAGGTGGCAGGCGACAGGATGCGCGCCATCCTGGGCGCGGTGACGCGCAACCCGGTGATGGGCGTGCTCGCCGGCGCGCTGGCTACGGCCGTGCTGCAGAGCTCGTCGGCCACCACGGTCATGACCATCGGCTTCGTGAGCGCCGGCCTCATGCGGCTGCCGCAGGCCATCCCCATCATCATGGGCGCCAACATCGGCACCACCATCACGGCGCAGATCATCGCGTTCAAGCTGTCCGACTACGTGCTGGCCTTCGTGTTCGCCGGCTTCGTCGTGATGTCGCTGGCGAAGGAGGAGCGCACCCGCGCCATCGGGCGGGCGGTGTTCGGCTTCGGCCTGCTGTTCCTCGGCATCGACACCATGGGCGACGCGATGAAGCCGCTCGCAGCAAGCCCCGTGTTCACCCAGCTCATCGGCGAGGTCGCGCATATTCCCGTGCTGGGTGTGGTGGTGGGAACGCTCATGACGCTCATCGTACAGAGCTCGAGCGCCACCATCGCGGTGCTGCAGAACTTCGCGTCGCAGCCGGGGCCTGACGGCGTGACGAGCGTCATCGGGCTTGAGGGCGCCATCCCCATCCTGCTCGGCGACAACCTGGGCACCACCATCACGGCGCTGCTCGCCGCAGTGGGCCAGTCGCGTGACGCCAAGCGCGTGGCGCTGTCGCACTGCCTGTTCAACCTGTCGGGGTGCCTGCTGTTCGTGGGGCTGGTGGGGCCGTTCTCCGCCTTCGTCGCGATGATCCCGCCCACCGGCCCGGAGCTCGAGGTGATCGCGCGCCAGATCGCCAACGCGCACACCTGCTTCAACGTGGTCATGACGCTCATCTGGCTGCCGCTCGTCTCGCTCATGGTGCGCCTGGTGATGGCGATCCTGCCTGACGACCCGCGTCGCCCCCGCGTCCGCCGCTGGGGGAGCGCGCCGGGCGCGTCCGGTTCCGACGCCGCTCCCGCGTAGGGGGCGGCGGCCTAGCGCCTGTGGGCGCGCGGGCACCGCACGGGCGGCTGGCGGTGCGGCCAGCGGCTGCGTGGCCGCGCTGACGGAGATCGCCGATGCAGCCGATAGCTCGGGTGGCTGCACCGGAGCCGGCCGTGCGAGGAAAATGCCCCGAATCTGCCAAGAAACGAGGTTGTGCGTCGTTTCTGGCCGGTGGCGACGGGCGCATTATCGACGAGTGCGTGTTTCGTTTGCGTTTGCCCCGGAAAAGGCCGCGGCTCACTTTGCGACAGGAGAATTGGCGCTTGTCGGTGGGCGCACAACCTCGCTTTTGGCGGATTCGGGACGCAAACGCCGCGCGCGGGTGCCGTGCGCTGTCTAACGCGGGGCCTCGACGCGTCTTCGCTGCCAGAAAAAGTCGCTGCGGTGGCACTCTTTGGCACTTTGGTACGGTCTGGCGAGCCCGCAGCGTGCAGCCTGGCGGGGATCGTCGGCGTTTCCCCAGGTGACAATTTCCGCGGGGCCTCAGCGTGGCGCTCGACGAGGCGCACAGGCGTACCGAAGTGCCAAAGAGTGCCAATTTCGCGCGAAAGAGTGGCTGCGGCCCCTTTGGCGTGGGATTCTGCCACGCCCTGCAGTGCGTCAGCGCACGACGGCGCCGAAGGGGAGCAGCGAGAGCTTGGCCATCTTGAACAGCTGGATTCCCGGCGGCAGCCCGATGATGGTGACGCAGAACAGGGCGCCTCCCACGGCGTAGGCCAGCGCCATCGGGATTCCCGCCAGCAGGGCCCAGACGATGTTGGCGACAAGCGAGGGCGCCCCGCCCCCGTACTCGACGGTCTTGCCAAAGGGCGCCAGCGTGAGCGCCGCCATCTTGAACGCCTGCCGCCCCAGCGGAATCCCGATGATCGACACGTAGAACAGTACGCCTGCCACGCACCACCAGAGGGCGGTGAAGATGCCGCCCAGTACGATCCAGATGATATTGGCAATGGTGCTCATAGCTCCCCGCTCTCGGCTCGCCTTTCTATGCTAGGATGATTATAGCGGCTTCTTTTATGAAGCCATCAGAAGCGCTGGGGGAAGGGGAGAGGCATGGCGCGAAAGCGTGCCGGGAGCAGTCTGAAGTCGTTCGTCGGGGGCGTCGTTGTGGGGCTTGTCGTCGGGGCCGTCGTCGTGACCCTCCTCTTCACCTACAATCCTCCCGACCAGCGCGAAGGCGACGAGGTGGACGCGGCCATCCTGATGGAGGAGATCGCGCAGATCAGCGAGCTCGCCACGGCCGAGCAGTCGTATACCGTCGCCGAGAAGGTGTCGAGCAGCAACACGCTCTTCGACCTGGTTGACATCCCCTTCACGGAGAAGTTCTTCATCCTCACGTACACGGGGAGCGTCAAGGCGGGTGTCAACTTGGACGACGCGTCCATCGCAGTCGAGGGCGCGACGGTGCGCGTGACGCTGCCGCCGGCGCAGATCCTCTCCGACGCCATCGACACGGAGAGCTTCAAGACGCTCCACGAGCAGGAGGGCCTCTTCAACCCCCTCCACGTGGATGACGTCACCCAGTACCTCGACAAGACGCGCCAGGAGGCCGAGGCCGCCGCGCTTGCTGGCGACGTGCTCGCCGAGGCTCAGGCAAACGCCGAGGAATCCGTGCGAGCCCTCCTCGGCGCCGCCCTCCCCGAGGGCTACGCCATCGAGTTCGAGACCGAGGGGACAGCGGAGTAGGATTCTCGCTGACAGCTAAGGCGCCATGGTGGCTAAACAGGCGGTATCGACCGGCGAAGGAAAGCGAGAGAGGAGCCGAAGTGGCGGAAGAGGAGGCAGGGGGACAGGCCGTCGAGACGCTTCAGATGGTGATAGCCTCGGCAGCGCAGATCCCGGGAGTGAAGATCAGCCGCGAGAAGTACCTTGCCAGTGCGTTGCGGGGGAAGTTCTCCCCGGAGGTTGTCGCCTTGGCGATAGCGTCGTCTCCGGCGGCCGCTGGTATCTCTCCGGATGAGCTGAGTCCCATCGCGGACGCCTCTATTCGCTACGAGGCGACCAAGGTGACGGCCTTGTCCGCGGTGGCGGGCCTTCCAGGCGGGTTGGCGGCGGCGGGAACCGTGCCCGCTGATTTGGCTCAGTACTTCGCCCACGTAATCCGGATAAGCCAGAAGCTCGCGTATCTCTACGGGTGGGAGAATATCTTCGAGGGAACCGCCGAGGAGCTAGATGACGAGGCCAAGAGCCTCCTGATCCTCTTCATGGGGGTTATGTTCGGCGCGAACGGGGCGGCCGATGCGGTGGCGAAGATCGCGCAAAACGCCGCTGGGGCCGCGCAGAAGCAGATCGCGCAGAAGGCGCTGACCAAGGGAGTCGTCTATCCGGTGGTGAAGAAGGTTTCGGGGTACCTTGGGGTTAAGATGACCAAGGATATCTTTGCAAAGGGGGTCTCCAAGGTCATTCCCCTCATAGGCGGCGTGATATCGGGGAGCATCACCCTAGCGACGTATGCGCCTATGTGCCTGAAGCTGAAGGGCTATCTGGCGGAGTTGGAGATGGCCAATCCCCGGGCGTTCGTGGTGGAGGTGGCGCCTTGCGAAGGCGGGGGCGACTGCGAAAGGTAACCCTCACCCTTGCTGCAGGTACCCCGTGAGGTGGGGGATCGCTATGGCCACCCGGCCGCGTTCGGGGGCGGCTATCACGCCGGCGTCGAGGAGGCGCTTGCGGTACTTCTGGGCGTAGTCAGGGGTGACGCCCATGCGCTTGGCGACGGCGGACATCCGCGCCCGTCCGCCCTCGGCGGCGACGGCACGCAGGAAGGCGACGTCCTGATCGGAGAGGCTCGCCAGGGTGGTCTCGCAGATGTCGTTCTCGAAGTCGCGCCGTGCTGATTCGAGCGCTGATTCCAGCGCGCCTTCATCGACGGTGCCGTCGTCGGCCGCGTAGAGGACCAGGTTGTGGCCGACGAGCTGCAGGAGATAGGGAGAGCCCTCGGTTGCCTCGGAGGCTCGGCGGCGCAGGTCGTCTCCCGCGGCCAGCCCCAGCGTCCTGAAAGCTCGCAGGAAGAAGGCGTCCACCTCGGAGAACCCGAGGGGTTCAAGCGTGACCTTGCGCGCGCGGTTCAGGAAGGTGAGCACGCGGTCGTTGAGCGTGGCGGACACCGCTCCGGGCAGTCCGGCCATCACGAGCGCGATGTTCTGGCCCTCGCCCACGAGCTCCTGGTAGGTGGCGATGAGGGAGCGCACCTCGGGCGAGTTGGCTTGAAGCTCGTCGACGAGGACGAGCACGCCGCGGTCTTTCTCCGTCAGACGGCGACAAAGGTGCGTGAGCTTGTAGGCATCGCTTTTCGTCTCCTGTACGTCTCGGGTGAACTGAAGCCCGGCGGAGAACCCGAGCGCGCCCACGCTACCGCCGGTCACGCGGGCTGATCGCTCGCTCACGTAGCGGCTGCCAGCGTCCTGGATCTTCTCGACGATGCGACCGACCATGCCCTCGGCGGCGATGGTCGGCGTCGCGACGACGAATCCTGCCGCGGTCGCCTGGTCGGCCAGCTCCCAGAGCAGGACCGTCTTGCCCGACCCTCGTTGGCCCAGCATGACAACTGCCCGCTCGCGGCTGCCCGGCGTGGTCTGCAGCCCCGCGAGCAGGCTCGACAAGACGTCCTCGCGACCGACTAGCTGCGAGGGCCGGTTGCCGAACGACGGCGAGAAGATGGTGTCCTGGCGCATGGCTCGTTCCTTTCCTTTTTTTCCCATTTTTTCCTTTTTTTCCTCTTTTGTAAAGAATGGGGAGTGACGGGGGCGGCTTGACCAGTGTCGTAGATTGGCGCTGAAGTGCACAGAATTTGCGAGTTTGCGACTTTTAGGGGGTGTTCTTTCGGGCTTTTGGGGCGGAATAGGGCGGAAATGCCCGGATTTTCGGGGGCAGCGTGCCCCCAAAGTCGTCGATGTGCGCACAAAGTCGTGAATTCTGTGCACTTTGGCGCATATTAGCGTTCCGGCGCGCGCTGACGGGCGTGCCCGGGTGGCGCTGGCGAGCCCCGGTGGCAGGCGCGCGGACGCGCGCATCCGGCGCGCCGGCGGACGCGGTACGCGCGGTACGCGTGCGGTCGCGGCGTTGCGGCGCGCTCCGGCAGGCGGCGCGCGCTGGCGGGCTGCCTGCATCCGGCGCGCAGGCACGCACGGCGGGGTTGGGGCTGGATGCGAACCGGTGGCGCTGGTGAGATGGCGCCGGCGGACGAGGCACGTAGGGGTCGCGTGCGGTCGCGGCGTTGCGTCGCTGGCGGGCTCCGGCGGCAGGCGCGCTGGTACGCGCATCCAGCGCTCGGGCGGGGGCTCGTGGTACAATGAGCGGCTGTATGCAGGCGGGCCGACGTGCGTCATCAGCCGCCGCGCCCCGACACGAGGAGCCGCCCCATGACCAAGGGAACCTACGCGTTCACCACGCCGATCTACTACGTCAACGCCGCGCCGCACCTGGGCACGGCCTACACCACCATCGCCGCCGACACCGTGGCGCGCTACCAGCGTATGAACGGGCGCGAGGTGGCCTTCGTCACCGGCATGGACGAGCACGGCCAGAAGGTGGCCGACGTGGCCGCCGAGCACGGCATGACCCCGCAGGCCTGGTGCGACTCGATGGAGCCGGCCTTCCGCGACGCGTGGGAGATGCTCGGCATCACCTACACCGACTTCGTGCGCACCACCGAGCCGCGCCACGCGCGCACGGTGCAGAAGTTCTGGACCGACCTCTACGACAAGGGCTACCTGTACAAGGGCGCCTATGAGGGTTGGTACTGCGTCCACGAGGAGACCTACTACGCCGAGAGCGACCTGGAGAAGGACGAGGAGGGCACCTTCGTCTGCCCGGACTGCAAGCGTCCCGTGCAGCTGATGGCCTCGGGGGAGGAGAACTGGTTCTTCAAGCTCTCCGAGTTCCAGGAGCCGCTGCTCAAGTTCTACGAGGAGCACCCGGACTTCATCCGCCCCGAGTCGCGCCGCAACGAGATCGTCTCGTTCGTGAGCCGCGGTCTCAAGGACCTCTCCATCAGCCGCTCCACCTTCGACTGGGGCGTGCCGCTGCCCTTTGACGAGGGGCACGTGGCCTACGTGTGGGCCGACGCGCTGCTGGCCTACCTCACGGGCATCGGCTACGCCGATCCCGACCGCCCCGGCGAGTTCGACGCCGCCTGGCCCATGCAGTACCACTTCGTGGGCAAGGACATCATCCGCTTCCACTGCGTCATCTGGCCGGCCATGCTCATGGCAGCCGGGCTGCCCGTGGCCCACACGGTGTTCGGCCACGGTTTTCTGCTCACCAAGGGCGAGAAGATGTCGAAGTCCAAGGGCAACGCCGTCAAGCCGGCCGACCTCGTGCGCGCCTTCGGCGTGGACGCCTACCGCTACTACTTCATGAGCGACGTGCAGTTTGGCCACGACGGGTCCATCTCGCTCGAGCGCATGGTGCAGGTGTACAACAACGAGCTGGCCAACACGTGGGGCAACCTCGTGTCGCGCGTGTTCAACATGACGAAGAAGTACTTCGACGCGCTCGTGCCCGCGGTGCCGGCGTCGCTGGCGAGCGCCGAGAACCCGCTGCGCGACGAGGCCGCAGGGCTCTACGCGGCCTACGACGCGGCCATGGAGCAGGTGGACTTCACCGCCGCCGCGGCGGCTGCCCAGCGCCTGGCCGCCCGCGCCAACCGCTACATCGAGGAGACCGAGCCCTTCAAGCTGGCCAAGGACCCGGAGCGCGCTGACGAGCTGGCCTTCGTCATGTACAACCTGCTCGAGGCCATCCGCATCCTGGCGCTGTACTTCGCGCCCTTCGCGCCGTCCACGTCGGCCGAGGTGTTCCGTCGCCTGAACCTGGGCGACATCGCCCAGGTGGACGATATCGAGGCGGCCACCGCCTGGGGCCAGCTGCCCGCCGGCAACCTGGTGGAGACGGGCGATCCGCTGTTCCCGCGCCTGGACGCCGACGAGATCGACCTGGAGATGGAGTAGCCCGCGCGGCCGGCGCGAGCGAAGGTGAGCGGACGGGAAGGAGCCGCCATGGAAAGGGAAGCCGAGCCGCTGTTCAGGGACGGGCTGTTCCGGAAGAAGAAGCGCAACGGGGAATGGGAGGTGGTGGCCTCGCCGATCATCTACACGCCCATCGCGGACTCGCACGCGCACCTGCAGATGCTGCCCGACCCGCCGCTGTCACTGGCGCGCGCGGCCCTGCACAAGGTGGAGTTCGTCGAGACCATCGTGGATGTGTGGGAGGACGGCGCGGAGACCTTCGAGCGCCTGGACGACTGGGCGTTCAAGGCGGCCATCGAGATCCGCACCATCGGCCGCCACTGTTGAGGCGTGCCCATCCCGCGCGTGCCGCGGGTTCGGATTGCCGTGGGGTGCCATCCCCATAACGCCCAGCACTACGACGACGCGCTCGAGGCCGTGCTGCGCGAGCGCCTCCATGACGCCCGCGTGAGCGCGCTCGGCGAGGTGGGGCTCGACTACCACTACGACCTCTCGCCGCGCGAGGCGCAGCGCGAGGCCTTCCGCCGTCAGATCCGCCTGGCGAAGGAGGCCGGCCTGCCGGTGGTGCTCCATATGCGCGAGGCGCATGACGACGGGTTCGCCCTCCTCTCTGAGGAGGGCTTCCCGGAGGCGGGCACGCTGCTGCATTGCTTCAACCTTGATGCCGCCGAGCTCGCGCGCTGGGTGGACGCCGGCTGCTTCATCGCCTTCGGCGGGCCGTTCACGTTCAAGAAGGCGGAGGAGGTGCGCGAGGCGGCCAAGCTGGTGCCGGCCGACCGGCTGCTCACCGAGACCGATGCGCCCTACATGACGCCCGAGCCCCTGCGCGGCACCACCTGCGGTCCCGAGCACGTCGCGTTCACGGCGGCCAAGCTGGCCGACGTGCGCGGCTTCGAGGATCTGCGTACCCCCGCGCGCGGGGAGTTCCTGCGCCAGACCTACCTGAACGCGCTCGGGTTGCTCGACCGTGAGCCCACCGCCTGGCAGCGCGGCGAGGGATAGGGAAGGCGCGCCGGAGGGCGCCCCTGACGAAGAGCGGGCCCCGCTGCCTTCTGGCCGCGGGGCCCGCGTCGTGTTCTGGCGGAGATGTGTGCGAATCGAACACACCCGAGACGTTCTGCGCGCCTCACAACGGCTTTGAAGGCCGCGGGAGCCACCAGGCCCCATCCATCTCCGTGAAGGGGCGGCCTGGTGAGAAGCCGCCCGCAGTGATGGACATGATACCTGATGCGCGCGCGAAGGGAAGGGGAAACTTCGCGTCGCGACGAGGTTGTTTCCCGTGCGCTTGCGATGGCGGCCCGGGGTGCGGGGCGCAGGTGCCATCGCGGGAACGCGGATGCCTGCGGCGTCGGGCTTGCTCGGCCGCTGCAGGCGAGCAAGCCCGACGCGTCCTACCGCTCGACGAGCACGCGGAGGTCGCCCTCGCGGCGGGTGAGGCCGGTGGCGTCGAAGAGCTCGAGCAGGGGCATCGCGTACTTGCGGCTCACGCCCATGGCGTCCTTCAGGTCGGCGGCGGTGGCCGGGCCGTTCGCGCGGATGACGCCTGCCACTACCTCGCGCAGGCCCGCCACCACCTGGGCGTCGTAGAAACGCTCGGAGTCGATGCGCACGGCGCGCCCGTCGCGTTCGAGGGCCGCCGCGGCCTTGCGGGCCTGGGCGGGCGCCATCCCCGAGCTCGCGCAGAACTCGGGGAGGGTGGGCGGCGCGGCACCGGCCGCGGCGAGCGCGGCGGACAGCTGGTCGGCTGCCGCGGCCTCGGCCATGCGCGCGCCGGCGCCGGCCTTGGGGTGGCTCACCTCGCCGGCTGCGCTCACCACGGCACCGCGCCGGGCGGCCTCGCCGAGCAGCGCGTCGAAGACGGCCGGCGCGGCCTGGGGCGCCGCCGCCTGGCGCAGCGTGTCCTTCGCCATGCCCGTGGCCTGGGGATTCGCGCTGTGGAAGTCCATGAGCGCCCGCTCCATGCCCGCGACGAGGCGCTGGATGAGGGCGGGACGGGCGTAGAGCGGCTCGCGCGCGGCCAGCATGGCCACGGCGCCCTCGTCGGCTAGGCGCGCGAGGGCCTCCTCGGCCAGCGCCGGGCCGAGGCCGGTGGCGGCCGCCACCTGGGAGAGCGTCTCGGGCAGAGCGGCCAGCCCCAGGTGCGCGCCGACGGCGCCGTCCACGTCGCCGGACTCGAGCGCGCCGAGCAGCACGCGCTCCTCGTCCTGGAGGTTGGTGCGCCGCCGCGGGTGCGCCGTGAGCACCGTGCCGCCGCCGATGACGTGGACGGGGGAGTAGGAGCGCACGACGAACCGGTCGCGGTAGGCCACGGGCAGCGGCTCCTCCAGGCGCAGCTGGGCGAGCGCCCGCCCGCCGGGGGCCAGGGCCTCCAGGCCGTCCATGAACAGCACGCGCCCGAGCACCTCGCGCGTGCCGTGGGCCACGTGCACCCGCGCGCCGCTCTTGAGGGGCTTGCCCAGTGAGAAGGGGTCGCGGTAGGAGAACTCGGCGTCGAACCGGTCGGTCGCCTCGCAGGAGCCGGGGGCGGCCAGGAAGTCGCCGGGGCGCACCTCGTCGGTGGAGAGCCCCGCCAGGCTCACGGCCACGCGGTTGCCGGCGGCCGCCTCGTCCACGGCCCGTCCGTGGGTCTGCACGCTGCGCACGCGGGTGGCGGTGCCGGCCGGCAGCACGGTGAGGGCGTCTCCCTCGGAGAGCGTCCCGCTCCAGAGCGTGCCGGTGGCCACGGTGCCGAAGCCCTTGACGGTGAACACGCGATCCACCGGCATGCGCGCCGGGCCGTCGAGCTTGGTGCGCTGGGCTGCGGCGGCGGCCGCGTCGAGGACGCTCCGCAGCTCATCGAGGCCCTCGCCCGTGCGGCTCGACACGCCGACGATGGGCGCGCCGGCGTAGGGGCTCGCCTCCAGGCGCGCCGCCACCTCGTCGGCCACGAACGCGCGCCACTCCTCGTCCACCAGGTCGATCTTGGTGAGCGCCACCACGAGGCTGCGCACGCCGAGCAGCTCGAGCACGGCCAGGTGCTCGACGGTCTGGGGCATCACGCCGTCGTCGGCCGCGATGGCCAGCAGCGCCACGTCCACGCCGGTGGCGCCGGCCACCATCGAGCGCACGAACCGCTCGTGGCCGGGCACGTCCACCACGCCGAGCGCGCGCCCGCTCGGCAGCGTGAGCTGCGCGAAGCCCAGCTCGATGGTGATGCCGCGACGCTTCTCCTCGGCCAGCCGGTCGGGGTCGGTGCCGGTGAGGGCCTGCACGAGGGAGGACTTGCCGTGGTCGATGTGCCCGGCGGTCCCCAGGATGAGGGAGGGCTGCGCGCTCATCGGGCCACCTCCCCGCCTCGCGCCGCGCCGCGCGCGCCCAGCGCCTCGGCCACGGCCTCCGCCACGAGCGGAAGCTCGTCGTCGGCCAGGGTGCGCGCGTCGAAGAGCAGCTGCCCCTGGCGGATGCGCCCCACCACCGGCACGGCGGCGCGGCGGATGAGGTGCTCCTCGCAGCGCTGGGCCCCGTCCTCGGCGCGGAAGGAGAGCGCCGCCGCCGACGAGGGGATGTCGAGCAGCGGGAGCGTGCCGCCGCCCACGCAGCTGGCCTCGTCCACTACCGATACCGCGCCCGCGTCGCCTGCGACCTCCGCGAGCATCCCCGCCAGGCGCTCGGCGCGCTCGCGCACCGTCTCGGCGGGCTCGGAGAGCAGGGCGAGCGTGGGGATCTCCGCCAGCGCGCGCTCGGGCTCCAGGTACAGGCGCAGGGTGGCCTCGAGTGCGGCGAGCGTCATCTTGTCCAGGCGCAGCGCGCGCACCATCGGGTTGGCCTTGAGCCGGGCGATGAGCGCGCGCCGGCCGATGACGATACCCGCCTGCGGGCCGCCGAGCAGCTTGTCGCCCGAGAAGGACACGAGGTCGCAGCCTTGGGCGAGCGCCTCGCCGGCGGTGGGCTCGGCCTGCGACCCGAGGGCCGGCGGCCGTATGAGCGCGCCGGAGCCCAGATCCTCGTAGACGATAATGCCGGGCGCCGCGGGGTCGACCGCGCGCCGCGCCTCCACGGCGGCGTCGGCGATGCCGCGCATCTGGCTGGCCTCCACCGTCTCGGTGAAGCCCACCACGCGGTAGTTGGAGGTGTGCACCTTGAGCAGCATGGCCGTGTCGGGGCTGATGGCGCGCTCGTAGTCGGCCGGGTGGGTCTTGTTGGTGGTGCCCACGCCCACCATCACGGCGCCGGAGAGCGCCATGATGTCGGGAATGCGGAACGACCCGCCTATCTCCACCAGCTCGCCGCGCGACACCACGGCCTCGTGCCCGGCGGCGAACTCGCTCAGCACGAGCATGACGGCGGCGGCGTTGTTGTTGACGGCGATGGCCGCCTCGGCGCCGGTGAGCGCGCAGAGCAGCTTCTCGCAGTGGCTGTGGCGGCTGCCGCGGGCCATGGCGTCGGTGTCGTACTCGAGCGTGGAGTAACGCCGCGCGGCCTCTTCGACGGCGCGCACCGCGGGCTCGGCCAGGCAGCTGCGGCCCAGGTTGGTGTGGATGATGACGCCGGTGGCGTTGACCACCCGGCGCAGCGACGGGCGCATGAAGCGCACGAGCAGCGCGCGGGCCTCGTCGGCCAGGGCGTCTGCCGCCGGCGCGGCCTCCTCCCCGGCAAGGACGCGCGCCCGCGCCGCGGCCAGCGCCTCGCGCACGGCGCCGACCACCTGGTCGCGCGGAGCCTGCTCGAGGGCGGACGCGAGGGCGGGCAGGCAGAGCATCTGGTCGACGCTCGGCAGCGCCCGCAGGCGCTCGTTCAGGGGATTGTTTTCTGGCATGGTGCCTCTTCTCGTCGGAGATGCGGTTGCAGATGGGGCTCGTGCGCATTCTAGCACGCGCGGCGCCCGCGCAGCGCGCGTTGACCGGGGCGTAGGGGCGCCGTCATCGCCGGGGCCAGCCGTCGCGGCGGCCCGCTCGCCCGCCTTCGGGCGGCGCGAGGCGGCGCGGGGTGGCGAAACTGGCCAGACCTGCGATAATAGGGGGCCTATCCCCATCGGAAGGACGGATCTCCATGCACCGACTCATCATAGCCGGCTCGCCACGGGCCGACGGGCGCAGCGCCCACCTGGCCGACGAGCTGTTCAACGCCTGCATCGAGGAGTGCCCCGGCGACGGCGTGTCCATCGTGTCGGTGGCAAGCATCGGGGTGGCGCCCTGCACCGGCTGCGACGCCTGCCGCGCTGCTCGGTCCGAGGCGCCCGCTGCGCCTCCCGAGGGCGATCCGCTGGCCCCCTGCGCGGCCGTGGCGGCCAGCGACGCGGCGCAGCATCAGTGCGTCATCGCCGATGAGATGGCCGAGGTGCGCAAGCACCTCGATGCCGCCGACGAGCTGATCATGGTGTCGCCTGTCTACTTCGCGAGCGCGCCCGCCCAGATGAAGGCCTTGCTCGACCGCTTGCAGCCCTACTACTGGTCGGCCCTGCGCGAGGGTCCGCGCCGCCCGGCCGTCCTCCACGTGGTGGGAGAGGGGGGCGACCCCCACGGCATCGCGCCGCTTGTGGGCACGGTGCGCTCGGCTTTGGCCGTGGCCGGCTTCGAGCTGGAGCTCGTCTTGGACTGGGTGGGCAAGATCGACGCTGACGGCGAGATCACGGCCGAGGCCGACGAGTACCCCGTCGAACCGTTGGGCGCCGCGTGGGACGATGCACCCGACGCGCCCGCGGAAGACGGGGACGACGACGGCTGGGACGACCTCTGGGAGGACGAGCGCCGCGATGGCCGCCGATAGGATGTCGCCCCTGTCCTCGGTGTCCGCCGCCCGCGCGGTGCTCGAGGCCCACGGGCTCCAGGCCAAGTACACCTTGGGGCAGAACTTCCTGGTCAACGACGACATCCTGCGCAAGATCATCGAGCTTGCGCAGGTAGGCCCCGCTGATGTGGTGCTCGAGGTGGGCCCGGGCCTGGGTACCCTCACCATCCCGCTGCTGCGCCATGCCGCCCGCGTGGTGTCGGTGGAACGCGACCCCGACCTGCCGGCCGTGCTGGCCGAGACGCTCGCGCCGTGGCAGGAGGGCTTCTCGCTCGTCCGCAAGGACGCCCTCGACCTGGCTCCCGACGACCTGCGGGCCGCCGGCTGCGCGCCGGGAGAGCCCGGCGGCACGCCGACCAAGCTCGTGGCCAACCTGCCCTATGCCGTGGCCGCCACCGTGGTGCTCGACTTCTTCGAGCGCTTCGCGTCCATCCAGTCGGCCACCGTCATGGTGCAGCGCGAGGTGGCCGACCGCATGGCCGCGCGCCCTGGCACCAAGAGCTATGGGGCCTACACGGTGAAGCTGGGGCTCTACGCTCAGCCGGCTGGTCGCTTCTCCGTGGGGCCGGGCAACTTCTTCCCGCCGCCGAGGGTGGAGAGCGCCGTGATCCGCCTTGATCGCCGCGTGCCCGCAGGTGAGTCCGGCGACTCGCTCGCGCCCCGCGAGGTGCGCGCCGCCTGCGCCATGGCCGATGCCGCCTTCGCCAGCCGTCGCAAGACGCTCGCCAACTCGGCCAAGACGTGGTTCGCCGGCCGGGGCGCGGCGCCGGCGGACGTCGTGGCCGCGCTCGCGGAGGTGTGGAAGGCCGCGGACATCGACCCCGCGCGGCGCGGCGAGACCCTCGACCAGGCCGAGTTCGTCCGCCTGGGTCTGGCGCTGCTCGCCCACGGCGGTTCCCTCGTGGCAGCCGCCGGGCTCTAGGGGCCGCGCTGTGGCTGGGTTCCCCAACGAGCGCAACGAGGTGCCCAAGGCGCTCCTCGTCCCCGGGCCCGATGCGGACGCGGCTCCGGCGAATGGCCGCCGCGTCGTCCGCGGCGAGGCTCCCTCCGTGCTTCCACGCCAGCTTGCGCGGGTCCTTCCCTGGGTCGCCTGCGCGCTCCTCGCCCTGGGTGCCGTGCTTGTCCTAGCGGGGGAGTGGGGCCCTGGCATCGGGCCCGCCGCCCTGGGCGCGCGCCTGACGGGAGCCGCGGGATGCCTGCTGTTCGGCGCCGGGATGCTGGCGGTCGTCCCCCTCGTGGTCGGGTCGGCCCTGGCCCGGTGGCGCGCGGCTCCGCCGACGCGGCGCCGGGAGCGGGGAGGGGCGGCCGGACAGCTGGTCGGCGCCGTCGCCCTGGCGGTGTTCGTGGTGGTCATGGGCGCGATCGCCGGAACCGGGGCGGTGCTCCAGGGCGCCGGCGCGGCGGCGGATGCCGTCGCTGGCCCCGTCACGGCTGAGGCGCGCTTTGATTCCGCGCAGGCCGACCGTCCGACCGGCCGCTTCCGCGCCTTGCGCCAGGCTCGCGTCGACCTGGTCTTCGTGGTGGACGGCGAGGGCCCGCTCGCGTTGAGCATGACCGAGGACGAGGCGGAGGACATCCTCGTGCGCCTGAGGGCCGTGGGCGCCGCCGACGGCGCCGTGCTGCTCACCTGGTACCCGCGCGCCGGCGTCCTCGCTGCCGTCGAGCCCCGGGCCTGACGCCCGCGTCCACGCCCGCGTCCGCCCCCCCGGGGCCCGCCTTCCGCTGCGCCCCGCACCCCGCGGGCGGCGCCCGTTCGTCATGCCTTGCCGCCTGAGCCGCCACCTTCTGATAAGGTGGGGGAGTGCTTCACGAGTCAATCGCGGGCCGCGGCCCGCCGTCATGGGAGAAAAGAGGAACCATGGGCTTTCTTGAGGGCAAGACCGCCATCATCACCGGCGCCGGATTCGCCGCGCTGAAGGACGGCTCCGCCGGCTCCATCGGCTACGGCATCGCCACCGCCTACGCCAAGGAGGGCGCGAACCTCGTCATCACCGGCCGCAACGTGGCCAAGCTCGAGGCTGCCAAGGAGAAGCTGGAGGCCGCCTACGGCATCCGCGTCCTCCCCGTGCAGGCCGACGTCAACGCCGGGGCCGACAACAAGGCCGTCGTGCAGAACGTCATCGACCAGGCCATCGCCGCGTTCGGGCGCATCGACGTGCTCGTGAACAACGCCCAGGCGTCCGCCTCCGGTGTCACCTTGGCCGACCACACCCCCGACCAGTTCGACCTGGCCGTCTACTCGGGCCTCTATGCCACCTTCTACTATATGCAGGCGTGCTACCCGCACCTCAAGGAGACGAAGGGCTCGGTCATCAACTTCGCCAGCGGCGCGGGCCTGTTCGGCAACTACGGCCAGTGCGCCTACGCCGCCGCCAAGGAGGGCATCCGCGGCCTCACGCGCGTGGCCGCCACCGAGTGGGGCCCCGACGGCATCAACGTGAACGTCGTGTGCCCGCTGGCCTGGACCGCTGCGCTCGAGAACTTCCAGGAGGCTTACCCGGACGCCTTCGAGGCCAACGTCCACATGCCTCCCATGGGCCACTACGGCGACGTGGAGAAGGAGATCGGGCGCGTGGTCGTGCAGCTGGCCAGCCCCGACTTCAAGTTCATGAGCGGCGAGACCCTCACCCTGGAGGGCGCCATGGGTCAGCGTCCGTAGCGCACCGCTCCGAGCGCCTGTATGAGGAGGGCCCGTCATCTGGCGGGCCCTCCTCGTGCGTCGGGGTGCCCGCCCGGCGGTGGCGTTCTGTGAATTCACGGCTCTGAACTGGGATGTCAAAGACTTTTGGCAGTCATTTGCGAGCGTTTTCATCATGATTTTCGCTCCGGGCGCCTACACTGCCCCTGCGTGTTCCCGCGGGGTGGGCGATGGGGCGGGACGCGTGGCATCCAGCATCGCCCGCAAAAGGAGCCCCTCATGGCAAAGAAGCGTTTCGTCCAGATCTACTATGCCGGCGTCTTCGAGCAGCAGCGAGTCTACGTCGACACGCTGACCGGCGTGAACTACCTCCTGCTCATCTGCAACACCAACAACATGGGATCGGGCCTCACGGTGCTGCTCGACGCCGACGGCAAGCCCGTGGTCACACCGCTCGACGAGATCGACCACCTCGCCATCAAGGGTGACGACTAGCGCACCCCCACGCCCGGCTCGCTCGGCGCGCAGGGGAGGGCCGCCTCGCAGAAGAAAGGGCCCCGCGGCCGATCAGCCGCGGGGCCCATGGGGGAGGGGGCGTCTGGGGGGCGTCTCGGCGAGCGCTACTTGCGCACGTCCTCCTCGACGGCCACGTAGACGAAGCCCGGGGTGCCCTCAACGGGCAGCTCGTTGTAGGCCACCATCTCGGCGATCTCGGCCGGCGTGGCGCTCTTGGGCTCGGTCTCCAGCAGCTCGGCGGTGGAGGAGCGGCGCTCCATGGCCTCGCGGAAGTCCTTGGTGCCCACGAAGACCTCCTGCTTGTAGGGGTTCACGCCCAGCTTCTTGGCGCGGAACATGATGTAGGCGAAGGCGGCGACGTTGGCGGCCAGGGCCAGCAGCGACACCACCAGGTTGACGTCCGGGTTGTTCACGGAGTCGGCGGCGAAGATGGAGTCGTTGGCGAACATCGGCACCAGCTGGCAGAACATGCACCACATGGACAGCGTGAAGGCGCGGTTCTGGATCCAGCCGCCCTTGTTCCAGATGAGGCCGGCGATGGTGGGGGCCAGCAGCAGGGCCACGCCGCAGTACCAGGAGTGGGTGGGCAGGCAGTTGTAGGTGTAGCAGAAGTTCCACAGGTCGTAGGCGATGATGAACACCCAGGTCATGTCAGGCCACAGCATGTCCTGGCGCTTCTTGGAGATGTAGATGCCGAACCAGCCGGTCATGCAGAAGATGTTGATGATGCCGGCGATGCCGTTGAACACGTTGTGCCAGCCGCCGTAGAGGGTGACGCCCTCGGAGGACACCCAGGTGGTGCCGAAGGCGCGGATGGCGCTCTCGAAGTCGCTCACCACGGCGATGAGGATGTTGATGGCCACGATGATGAAGGGGAAGGCCTTGAACCAGTGGGAGCGGCCGATCTTGGTCCAGGAGAACTTGAGCATCATGAAGCCGATGCAGCCGGCCGTGGCCGCGTAGACCTTGGCGTAGTGGAACCAGCTGTTCATGTCGGTGTGGGTGGGGTTGGTAAGTGCCCACTCAGCGCCCATGGCCGCGCCGATCTCGACGGCCAGGCAGTAGACGGTCATGGCGCCGCAGACGCCGAAGAACATGAAGATGCCGCCGGCCTTGGAGCGTCGGGCGAACTCATTGAGCAGGATGAGGGCGACGAGCACGATGATCAGGCCGGCCCACTGGTAGAGCGCGTTCGGGCCATAGACGTCGAACAACATGGTGATCCTCCTTCAAATCGATGGGGTAGTGGTGGTGCGGATGCGTGGCGCCGGGTCTTGCAGCTCCTGTTCTCTCCTCGTCGTCCGGCCGGCGGCCCGGGCGCTTGCGCTCGCTTTCATCGGCGGAGGCGCCTCGTCAGGCTGCCGCAGCCGATGAAAGCCCGTCTTCGCCGCCTGAGGGCGGCGGGAACGTCAGGTGGTGCTGCCCCGATCCATGTGGAGGGTCTGGGCGATGAGGTCTGCCACCAGGGCATCGTCAGCGTCGGGATGCTTGCGCATGTAGCCGATGACGCCCAGGATGAGGACGTAGAAGGTCTCGTAGCGATGCTCGATGCGCACCTCGTGGCGCGCCTCGTAGTCGCGCACGGTGCTCTCGATGAGGTAGGTGGCCGTCTGGTCGGCGACGCGGTTGATGAACTCGAGGTAGAGCGCTGCGTTCTCCTGGGATGCCAGGGCTGCGCGGAAGGCGTCGTGCTCGAACAGCGCCACGCGCAAGAGGTGCACGACGCTCGAGAGCGCGTGCTCGATGTCACCGGGGCGGCGGTTGGCGTTCCAGTAGTGGAGCGCCTCCAGGTAGTCGGCGATGTAGGCGTCGAGCACCGCGTAGGTGACGGCGTCCTTGTCGGGGAAGTAGTGGTAGAACAGCGACCGCGTCACGCCCATCCGGTTGGTGATGTCCTGGATGGTGGTGCGCGAGAGACCCTTCTCCTCGTAGAGGGCGCGGGCCGCCGCGATGATCTCCTCGCGGCGCTCGGCCGGGGGAAGCGGGGCGTGGGGGCGGCGGGAGGCGGGCTGGCCTTCAGTGGCTGCGCTGGGTTCCATGGCTCACGCCCCCTTCCGCTTACGGTCGTCTTCTTCTCACGCCGCGAACCTTACGCGTGAATTGACGGGGCGTCAATGAACACATTTGACAATCCGTCAATGGTTGACGGTCTGTGACGTTACGTCAATGAATGCTTCCATGAACGGGGAATACGGTGCTATACTCGCGCCAATAAATTTCATTGATGTATTAAAAAAAATACTTCGATGAAGAAACTAGAAGTGTTCGATCGCGAAAGATGGGAGGGGACTATGGGCGAAGAGAAGAAGCGCGCCGACCATCCGCAGGAGGCTCCAGGCGGCTGCGGGCAGGCCGCCGGCCCGGCGCCGGAGGGCGCCGCGACGCCCCAGGCCCGCCGCACGCGGCGCCGCTGGCCGGTGGCCGTCGTGGTGGTGGCCGTCGTGGTGGTGGCGGCCGGCGCCGGGTTCTGGATGTGGCACGAGCAGCCCAGCTTCTGCAACGCCGTCTGCCACAACCCGATGGACGCCTACGTCGAGGGCTACTACGAGGCCACGGAGACGGCCGCCTACGCCCACCAGGTGGAGGGCGTCACCTGCCTGCAGTGCCACGAGGCCAAGCTGGACGACCAGATCCACGAGGCGCTGGCCTGGGCGTCGGGCGACTTCGCCACTGACGAGGACGGCTTCATCACCCGCGTGGGCGTGCGATCTGACGAGGCCATGTGCGCCACGGCCGGCTGCCACGACTTCGACGAGGTGGTGGCCGCGACCGCCGACTGGGGCGGCGAGCCCGGCGTGAACCCGCATGACTCGCACCAGGGGCGCGCCATCGACTGCTCCAACTGCCACGGCGTGCATCAGGAGTCGGTCATGTACTGCAACACCTGTCACGACTATGAGGTCCCCGAGGGCTGGATCGCGCCGGCGAAGGCCGCCGACGCGGTCGCCTAGGGAGAGGGGAGGAGCTATGAGCAGCAACGCGAGCAAGACGCTCTCGGCCGCCCTGTGCGGGGCCGCGGCGCTCAGCCTGGGGCTCACCGGATGCGGGGCCTCCTTCGAGGGGTCGGGCTCTAAGGACGCGGCCAGCGCCGAGCAGCTGGCCCTGCGCGCCGAGGATCCCTGGGCTGCGCCCGTCGAGGCCGATCCTGACGCCCGGTCGGCCGTGCCCCTGCGCGACGGCGTCTACACCGGCAAGGCCCCGGCCATGGCGGGCACGGTGAGCGCCACCCTGCTCGTCCAGGACGACCGCATCACCTGCCTGGCCGTCGAGCAGCAGGGCGAGACGCAGTCCGTGGGCGGCTTCGAGGCCATTCGCGACGGCAAGTACGCCCTGATGATCGAGGCGGCCCAGGGCTCGGACATCGACGCGGTGTCCGGCGCCACCATCACCACCGCAGCCGTGCGCGACGCCGTGGACGACGCCCTGGCCCAGGCCGCCGCCGACGCGCCCGCCCCTGCCGCCGACCCGGCCGCGCAAGCCGCGGCTGCCGAGTAAGGAGGGATGACCATGGACGAAGCCAAGCGCAGCCTCTCGCGCCGCGACTTTCTCACCCGTGCCGGCCTCTTCGCCGCCGGCACCGCCGCGGCTGCCGCTGGTGCCTCGGGCGTGCCGGCCGCCGCTGCCTACGCCGATGAGCGCATCGGCAACTGGGCCGCCGACGGATCGGCCGAGGTGACGGTGCCCGAGAGCGCTGAGACCAACGCGAGCGGCCTCTACGGCATGTACCGCGAGCACAACGCCGCCGCCTTCCCCGCCGACGACGCCACCCCCATCCCGCCGCGGGCCGTGCCCGAGGCGTGGGACTGGGAGTGCGACATCGTGGTGGTGGGCGCCGGAGGCGGCGGCCTCAACGCCGCGGCCCGCGCCGCCGAGCTGGGCGCGCAGGTCATCTGCGTGGAGGCCCTCGGCCTGCACGGGGGCAACGCCCAGTCTGCCGGCATGTGCGGCATCCTGGGCGGCATGTCCATGCAGGAGGAGAAGAAGTTCGCCTTCCCGAGCTACCCCTTCGACGCCCAGGCGCTCACCGACTGGGCCATGGACGAGTACCACTATGCGGCCGACCCCAAGCTCATCTACAAGATCGCCGAGCAGGGCGGCAAGTCCCTTGACTGGATGGCCGACTGCGGCGTGCAGTGGCGCCTGGGCGAGGTGCCCGTCTACGTGGCGCCGAAGAACTCCACCCTCGACCATCACGTGCTCAAGATGAAGGATGCCACCGACGCCATGTTCGCCTACGGCCAGCGCAAGGGCGTGGAGTACCACTTCCAGTGCCCGGCGGCGGCGCTCGTGCGCGACGACGCGGGGCGCATCGTGGGCCTGGTGGCCAAGGAGGACTTCGAGCACGAGCGCTACATCCACGCGCGTCAGGCGGTCATCCTCACGGCGGGCGGGTTCTGCAACAACAAGGCGCTCCTGGAGCGCTACATCCCCACGGCGGCCATGGGCTGTGCGTCGAGCTACCTGGTGGGCGGCGAGACGGGCGAGTGCTTCCGCATGGGGCTCGGCGTGGGCGCTGACGTGTCGGGCTTCAACAGCTCGGCCTCCTTCGACGGCGGCGTGGACTGGCAGGCCGAGGGAGGCCAGTGGGCGCGCTTCCTCTACGACGGCATGACCCAGCTCTCGCGCCAGCCGTGGCTGACCATCGACCGCTGCGGCAACCGCCTGCGCTACATGGACTCCCGCGTGGGCGAGGACGGCGCCAACGCCATCTACGCCCTGGGCGATTTGGCCACCATCCAGATGACCCCGCCGGGGCATCGCTCCTACATCATCTTCGACTCGCACTACGAGGATCACCTGGCCGGCTATGCCCAGGAGCACTGCCGCAAGCTCATCACGCCCGACCTCGAGCAGATCGACAAGGTGCCCGAGCACTACCGCGACTGGCACCACGGCGTGCAGGACGCCCTCGACGCCGACGTGCTGAAGGAGCGCGCCACGCTCGAGGAGCTCGAGGCCGACCTGGGCCTGGCCGAGGGTGTGCTCACCCGGGCCGTGGCCGACTGGAACGAGACGTGCGCCCGCGGCACCGACGACTTCATGTACCCGGTGCCCGACGAGTGGCTCCACCCCATCGTCGACCCGCCGTTCTACGGCTGCCGCATCGGCGGCAACCTCTACGGCACCAAGGCCGGCCTGCTCATCAACGACCAGATGCAGGTGGTGGGTACCGACGGCCTGGTCATCCCCGGCCTCTACGCCGGCTGGCACACCGCCGGCGGCGCCTGCGGCGAGAACAGCTACATCGGCGACCCCATCTTGGGGTCGCTCATGGGAGACGTGGGGCTGGCCTTCTGCGGCGGCTACCTCTGCGGCACCTCCGCCGTGGAGAACGAGAGGGGGGAGTAGCATGGGCGAGATCATGCGGAAGACGGCGCGGCCCTACCTCACGCTGTTCGGGCTGGCGCTCATCGTGGCGGTGCTGGGGCGCGCGGCGCTCGCCTTCGCTGGGGCGACGGGCATCCTGGCCTTCGACTACATCTCGGCGTCGGGCGTGGCCATCTTGGACGTCGTCTGCTCCATCCTCACCGGATCGGCCTTCGTGGCGTTCCTCTTCGCGGCGGGCCTCGTGCTGGTGGTGTCCACGGCCGGCCCGGTGCTCGGCGCGGCGCTCTACGCCCGCGGCGAGAGGGGCGCCGGCCGCCCCGTCGTGGCCTTCCTCTGGGGCTGGGCGACGGCGCTCGTGGCCATCGTGTGCCTGGTCGTGGTGGTGCTCGGCATCCTCTCGGCCGTGCAGGTGGGCTCCATGAGCTCCAAGCTGCCGGGGCTGCCGGTCATCGCGGTGGGCATGGTGGTGTTCGCGGCGTTCATCGGGACGCTGCTGGCCGCGGCCCAGCTGGTGCTCGTGGCCTGCGTGGAGCGGGCGCGCGCGGGCCGCTCGCTCACGGCGTCGCTGCTCGTGGCCTGCGCCGGGTGCGGCGCGGTGGTGGCGGTGCTCACCGTGGGCACCTTCGCCGCGCTCAACCAGGTGAGCGTGGAGGTGCCGGCGCTTCTGGGCTGGGTGGCCGCCGACGTGGTGGCGAACCTGCTCATGATGGCCGGCGCGGCCCGAGTCGCCTGCCGGGCGCGAGCCGCCGCCCTGGCTGCCGCGCCCGCTCCGGCTCGCAGCTAGGAGGCGGGCCGGGGGTCGACCGCGTCCCCGCGGGGGCGCGGCCGAGCGGCCCGGGCGGCATCGGCTGGCGAAGGGGCCGGGCCCTCCCGTAGAGCGAGCCCCCCGTTCCTGGACAGGGGAGCGGGGGCTCAGAGCGGGAGGGCCCGGCCCTTGCCTTTTCCGGCGCTCGCGGCCGCCCTAGTCCACGGGGACGAGCTGGTCTATCTGGGCCTGGGCCCGCTCGGCCTTGCGGACTTGCAGGTCGGCCACCACGGTATGGCCCACCTGGGCGATGGCCTCGCGGTGCTCGGGCGCCAGGTTCGCCCACAGGCGGGTGCGCGCCAGGTCGTTGACCGTGGCCCCGATGAGGCTCCCCTGGAACGCCCCCTCGTCGGTGAGGGCCACGTAGACCGCCTTCCGGTCCTGGGGGGAGCGCAGACGCCGCGCCCAGCCGCGCCTGACCAGGCGATCGGCGGCGCGCGCGGCGTTCACCGACGACAGCATGAGCGACTCGCCGAGCAGCCCCACGCGCATGGGCCGGCCCTCCTCGGCCAGGCGCTGCACGAGGCGGCACTCGCTGAACGACGCGCCGCAGGCCTCGCGCAGGGTGCGCTCGGTCTCCTGGCGGATGAGCTCGACGGCCATGAGGGCGCGGGTGGCGGGGAAGCGCGGGGGGCGCCCGCCGTCGAGCGGCGGCTCGATGCGCGCACCGGCGGCGATGGCGGCCTCCAGGATGGTGCGGTAGGTCGGGTTCTCGGTGGGGAAGGTGGCGTAGAGGCTGTCCACGAGCGCCTCGTTCACGGTTGCCACGTGCGCGGCGCCGGCTTCCGTGACGGCGAGGAAGCGCGTGCGGCCATCCTCGCTCCCGGCGCTGCGCGTGACGTACCCAGCCGCCTCCAGCCCGTCTACGGCGTGGGTCACCACGTTGGGCTTGAGCGCGAGCAGTCGCCCGAGCTCGCCCTGGTTCACCGGTCCTGGCGCCTGGAGCAGCTTGGTGAGGACGCGGTACTGGGTGACGTTGAGCGTGCTCGCCGCGGCCAGGCCCCGGCAGAGGGCGTCGTGGGCCATCTCGAAGGCCACGAGGTACGTGGAGTCGAGTGAGAGGGCGTCCTCTTCGGCGGGAGAGGCTTCGGATTGGGGGGCGGGGCTGGTCATGGTCACCTTCGGCTTGGACGAGAGTTAGTTCATCGGTGTAGCGATAAGTCTAGCCCTCCCGCGCCCGGCCGAGACGGGCGTCGCGAAGAATCCACAGGGGCCACAGGCGCGACGCGGGGCTCCGGATCCTGCTGCGGAGTCGGCCCCGGGCAGGCTCCGCCTCCAGGGGATGCGGGCGGCCCGCCCCCGATGACCGGGGGTGCGGAGGGCGGGGTTCCTGTGTTGTTCGCCAGGAGAAACTTACCAAGCCTAACTTTTGCTTGACAAAGGTGGTATGATATGCAGCTGTTATCTGTGAATTTTGCCCCGAGTTACCCGATAAGGATGATTGAGCATGGATTTGGCCAAGCAGGCAAAGATCGTCGACTCCATTCATGATACGCTGCACGACTTCGTTGGTCAACGGCTGAAGGTGCGCGCCAACATGGGCCGCTCGAAGATCGTCGAGAGCGAGGGCGTGCTGACCCAGGTGCATCCCCAGCTGTTCATCATGGAGGTGGATCGCAAGCGCGGCCGCACCGCCCGCCAGTCCTATCAGTACGTGGACGTGCTGACCGGCATGGTGGAGCTCTCCCAGAACGGCGAGCCGCTGTTCGCGCCGTTCATCGAGGAGAGCACGCTCGAGGGCGAGCTTCTGGGCGAGCCTGAGCCCGAGCGCGTGCTGGCCTAGCCGCCTCTCCGCGCCCCTCGTCGCATACGACCATCGCGAGCGCCCCGTGGCTTTCGGCCGCGGGGCGCTTCTCGCAGGAAGGGAGCCCCCCCCATGCGCATTCTCAACGTCACCGCGCAGAAGCCCGACAGCACCGGCAGCGGCACCTACCTGGCCCAGCTCGTGGCCGGCCAGCGCGCCCTCGGCCATGAGGCGGCGGTCGTCTGCGGCCTGGCGCCCGATGACGAGGTGACCACGCTGCCGTCCGACGTGCCCGTCTTCGCCGTGCGCTTCGAGCGCGAGGGGCTGCCCTTTCCCGTGTGCGGCATGTCCGACGCCATGCCCTACCGGGCCACCCGCTACCGCGACCTCACGCCGGCTATGCGCGGTCAGTTCGAGGAGGCCTTCGCGACGGCGCTCCAGGCCGCCGATGACCGGTTCCAGCCCGATCTGGTCATCTGCCACCACCTGTACCTGCTGACGGCCCTCGCGCGCGAGCTTCTGCCCCGCCGCGTGATGGGCGCCGTGTGCCACTCGACCGATCTGCGCCAGATGCGCACCCACGACCTGGAGCGTGACCGCATCATCGCCGCCGTGCGCCGGCTCGATCGCGTGTTCGCGCTGCATGAGGAGCAGCGCCGCGAGATCGCGGACCTCTACGGCATCGCTCCCGCGCGCATCGAGGTGGTGGGCGCCGGCTACGACTGCCGCGTGTTCTCCCCGGCGTCCGGCGCCGCGTGCGCGGAGGAGGGCGCCGCGTGTCCGGCGCGCCTCGTCTTCGTGGGCAAGATCACCCGCAAGAAGGGGGTCGCCAGCCTGCTCGCGGCACTTGACGAGGTGGAGGCCCCGGCAGGGTTGGAGGTCGACCTCATCGGCGGCTCGGGCTCCGATGAGGAGCTGGCCGAGCTGGCGGCGCGCGCCGCAGCCTGCCGCTGGCCCGTGCGCCTCCAGGGCAAGCGCTGCCCCGAGGAGGTGGCCGCCTTCAACCGCGCGGCCGACGTGTTCGTGCTGCCCTCGTTCTTCGAGGGGCTGCCGCTCGTGGTGGTGGAGGCGCTCGCCTGCGGCTGCAAGGTGGTGGTGACCGATCTGCCGGGGCTGCGGCCCTGGCTGGAGCAGCACATTCCCGGGGCGCCCGTCACCTACGTGGAGCTGCCGCCGCTCGTCTCCGTCGACGAGCCCGATCCGGCGGCGCTGCCTGCCTTCGAGGAGCGCCTGGCGCGGGCCATCGAGCGGGCCCTCGCGGCCCCTTGCATCCCCTGCGACGCCTCCGGCGCCTCGTGGGAGCGGGTGAGCGCGCGCATCGTGGACGCCCTCGCGGCTGTGGGGCCGCGACCCTAGCGGTCGGCGGGGGCGCGGGGGCGCGCTCGGCCGCGGCGGCCGCCCGGCGGGACTCGCTCGCTCGCTGCGGCCTGCCTGACAGTACGCCAACAGCCTCATGGCGAGGCTGTTCCTCCTGCCCGGGGACTGCTATACTCGCCCTGGGCCGACGGTGGTCATCTTTCTGCGCTTGATCTGCCTCTGCAGCGGCCCGGTTCGTTTAGAGGTCTCGGGCTTTCGCGCCCCTGGCCCGGTAAGGCGGCACTTTCTGCGAGATGCCGCGACCATCTGCTCGGCCTTTGGAGCCCCGCTTGCGGGGCGTTTTCCGCGTGCGGCCGGCGACCGGCGAACCGCTCCTTCGGGCCCTTCCCGCCAGCCGTCTCCCGTGCCGAGCTGCTACGAGAGAGGGAGATATCCGTGCTCAACAAGAAGATTACCGCCGCGCTGTGCGCCGGCGCGCTCGCGTTCACGCTGGCCGGCTGCTCCGGCGGCGACGCCGCCCCCAAGCAGGAGGCCGATCCTGCCCCCGATGCCCCTGCAGAGCTGGAGGATACCGTCGTGGTGTACTCCACGCATCCTGAGAAGCTGCTCGAGGCCGTGGCCGCGGACTTCACCGCCGAGACCGGCGTCAACGTGGAGTTCGTCAACCTCAAGGGAGAGCTGGCCGACCGCGTCCGCAGCGAGAAGGCCAACCCCCAGGCCGACATCATGTACGGCGGCGACGTGTCGGTGTACTTGCAGCTGGCCGACGAGGGCTGCTTTGCCCCGTCCGACCCTGCCTGGGCAGCTGAGCTGGGCGACCAGTTCAAAAGCGATGAGGGCCTGTGGTACGGCACCATCAAGACGCCCGTCATGATGTTCTACAACACCGATAAGCTCGACGCTGCCGATGCGCCGGCGGATTGGGTCGACCTGACCGACGCGCGCTTCCAGAACGAGATCGTCGCGCGCGACTACCTGTCCTCGTCGATGCGCTCGGCGGTGTGCAACCTGTACTACCACTTCAGCCAGGAAGGCGGCGACCAGGCCGCCGTCGACTACCTGACCGGCCTCAACGCCAACGTGAAGAACTACTACAACTCCGGCTCGATGATGTTCAAGGCCATCGGCAACGGCGAGGCGTCCGTGGGCATCTCCACCATGAACGACATCATCGACAACCGCGACGCCAACGGCATGCCGCTGCAGTACGTGAACGCGGCCTCGGGCGACGTCATCGTCACCGACTGCGTGGCCGTCATCAACGACGCGCCGCATCCCAATGCCGCCCAGGCGTTCCTCGCCTACGTGGGCAGCAAGGACACCCAGGCCATGCTCGCGAACGACTTCAACCGCATGCCCACCCTCGATGCCGCCCTGGCCGAGTCGCCCGAGTGGATGCGCGCCGAGGTGAAGACGCTGCCGGCCGACTGGGGCGTCATCGCCGCCAACCAGAAGGCGTGGCTCGACGAGTGGCAGAACGCCATCTACAGCCAGGACAAGACCGTCGCCTCGAAGTAGCCCGCCTCGCGGGCTGTCCGCGCAAGCCTGCCGCCGACCCTGCGCCTGAGGGGTCGGCGGCGTCCGTTGACCCCCTATCGTGAGGAACCGCCATGGCCTCCATCGCCCTCGAATCCGTCGTCTGCTCGTACGGCGAGACGCCCGTGCTGCGCGGCGTCGACCTCGTCATCGCCGACGGGGAGCTCCATACGGTGCTCGGCCCGTCTGGCTGCGGCAAGACCACCACGCTGCGGCTGATCGCCGGGTTCCTGAAGCCGGACGCCGGCCGCATCCTCGTGGACGGCCGCGAGGTGACCGACCTGCCGCCCGAGAAGCGCCGCATGGGCGTGGTGTTCCAGAACTACGCGCTGTTTCCCCAGATGACGGTCGCGCAGAACGTGGCCTACGGGCTGAAGGTGGCGCGCCGTCCCAAGGCGGAGGTGGCGCGGGCGGTGGGGGAGTACCTCGATCTGGTGGGACTTGCCGAGGTGGCCGACCGCAACGCGATGGAGCTCTCCGGCGGCCAGCAGCAGCGCGTGGCGCTTGCCCGTGCGCTCGCGCCCGAGCCGCGGGTGCTCCTGCTCGACGAGCCGCTCTCCAACCTCGATGCCGAGCTGCGCCAGCGCATGCGCGAGGAGATCCGCCGCATCCAGCGCCAGGTGGGCGTGACGACGCTCTTCATCACCCACGACCAGCAGGAGGCGCTTGCGCTCTCCGACACGGTGTCGGTGATGCATGACGGCGCCATCGTGCAGACGGGCTCCCCGCGCGAGGTGTACGAGCACCCGGCCGACGCCTTCGTGGCGGCCTTCACCGGCGAGGTGAACCGGCTGCGCGGCCTTGGCTCCGACGGCGGCGACGCCCTCGTGCGGCCCGAGGCGCTCCGGCTCGTCTCCGCGGCAAAGGCGGGCCCTCGGGCCTTGGCCTGCGGGCGCGTGGTCTCTGTGCGCTACGAGGGGTTTGCCATCCAGTACCAGGTGGCGTGCGAGGGCGCCGTTGGCGCGGGCGCCCTCGTGCGACCTGCGGCCGTCGGCGGGCGGGCGGCGGCCGCGGAATCGCCGGGCCTCGTGGTGACGGTGCTCGCGCTCAACGACGGCCGCTCGCCCTTCTTCGCTGAGGGCGATGCCGTGGCCGTGGAGCGTCCGTGATGGGCGCGCGGACCGTGTCGACGCAGGGCGCGGGCGAGCCTGCGCTGGCGGCCGCGCCGCCGGCTGCGTCGCCTGGGCGCGGCGGCCGGCGCCTCCGGGGTCGACCTCGCGGCCGGGCGCTCACGCCCCTGCGCGTGGCGGCAGCCGCCTACTTCGCCCTGGTGGCCTTCCTGGCCGTGGGCTACATCCTCGTGCCGGCCCTCCAGACCGCGGGCGTGTCCCTCGACGGGCGGGGGCTGGCGGGCCTTTCCGTCTACGGGGACTTCCTCGCCAATCCCGTGAACCAGACGGCGGTGCTCAACACGCTTGCCGTGGGCGCTGCCTCCACCCTCACCTGCGGCGTCGTCGGCACGGCGCTCGCCGTCTACGTGCGCTTCTTCTGCCGGCGCCACCGCCGCCTCGTCCAGATCCTGCTCATGAGCCCCGTCATGATCCCCGGGGTGGTCATCGTGGTGGCGTTCATGCAGCTCTACGGCGAGAGCGGAATGGTCACCCGCGTCCTCGGGGCGCTCTTGGGCGCCGAGGGGCCCGTGCTCGGCTTCGGTGGCTTCGGGGGCATCGTCTTCGTCATCACCTACACCCAGTACGTGTACTTCTACCTGAACGTCTACACGGCGCTTCAGTACGTGGACGCGAGCGTGGTGGAGTCGGTGCGCAGCCTGGGCGGCGGTCTGGGGCGCGTGGTACGCGACGCGGTGCTGCCCGTGGTGCGGCCGGCCGTCATCGTGTCGGCCATGACCACGTTCGTGTCGGCCGTGGGGTCGTACTCGGCGCCGGCGCTCATCGGCGGCACCTACCGGGTGCTCTCGACGCAGATCGTGATGGCGAAGGCGAACTACGATATGGTGCTGGCCTCGGTGGAGGTGATGGTGCTTCTGGCCATCGGCGTGGCGGCCACGGCGCTCTGCTCGGGGCTGGCCCGGCGCTACCGGGCAGCGGCGGGCGCGCGGGCGGTCTACTGGCGCCCGGATGTGGGGCGCAGCCGGGTGGCGCGCGGGCTGTTCACCGCGTTTGCCGCCGTGCAGCTCGTGGTGGTGCTGCTGCCGGTGGCGGTCATCTTCTACCTGTCGTTCATGTCCACCCAGTCCATCATGACCGAGGTGTTCCCCACTGGGGCCACCCTGGGCAACTACGAGGCCGTCTTCACCAACCCGCGCACCTTCCGCCCCCTGGGCAACAGCCTGATGATGGCGCTTCTAGCCGTGGGGGCGGGCCTGGTGCTGACGGTGCCCGTGGCCTACGCCACCCGCAAGGGGAAGAGCCTGCCCGGGGCGCTGCTCGAGGGGCTGCTCATGCTGCCGTGGTGCATGCCGGCCAGCGTCATCGCCATCGACCTCATCAACGTGTTCAGCGCGCCGTCGGTGTTCTCGCTGGGGCGGCCGCTCATCGGCACCTTCGAGATCCTGCCGGTAGCCTACGCCGTGATGGCGCTGCCGCTCCTGCTCAGCTCGTCGCGTGTGGCCGTCGGCGGCGTGCGCGAGAACGCCGAGGAGGCGGCGCGCAGCCTGGGCGCTGGCCCTGCGCGCACCTTCGCGTCGGTGGTGCTGCCCGCCATCGTGCCCGGCGTGCTGGCCGGCGCCATTCTGGCGTTCGTGCGCACCATGGGCGAGTACACCATGTCCGCCCTGCTCTACGGCGTGCACAACCGGCCCATCGCCGTGAGCATCGTCACCACCATGCAGGAGTACCACATCGGCGTGTCCATGGCCTATGGCGCGCTCGTCATCGCGCTGTGCTGCGCGTTGCTGTTCGCCATCCTGCGCCTCGATGCCGCCCGCCTCGGCATCGACGAGGCTCCGCGACGGCGGGGCTGACTCAGGAGGGGGGCTGGCCTTGGAGAGGCCGGCCCCCGGAGCGGCATGCAGGGGCACTTCAGCTATTTCGTCGCAGACACATGATTTCATTTTCTCTATTTCGTCGCAAAACCATCTTTTCATTCTTCGGATTTCGTCGCATACTAGGCAAATCACTTTGCTGTTTTCGTCGCAGGAGCGCCTTGTACCGGGGTTGACCCGCACGGAGGCTGCCAGCGGGAGGGGAGTCGCCATGCTCAGACGATCCGCCTATGAGCGCCTCGAGCGCTGGAGGGCTCAGCCCGGACGTCGCGCGCTGCTCATCGACGGGGCGCGCCAGGTGGGCAAGACCTACCTCGTGCGCGCGTTCGCCCGCGCCCACTACGACCTGCTCGTCGAGATCAACTTCATCGACCAGCCCGAGGCCAAGGCCATCTTCGAGGGCAGCCTGAACGCCGCCACCGTCATCCCGCTGCTGTCTGCCTTCGCCGGCCGTCCGCTCGAGCCGGGCCGCACCCTTGTGTTCCTCGACGAGATCCAGGCCTGTCCGCGGGCGCGCACGGCCATCAAGTTCCTCGTGGACGACGGGCGCTTCGACTACATCGAGTCCGGCTCGCTTCTGGGCGTGAGCTACTGCGAGCCGCCCTCGCTGCCCGTGGGCTATGAGTCGGTGCTGCGCCTCTATCCGCTCACCTTCGAGGAGTTCTGCTGGGCGCTTGACGTGCAGCCGGAGGTACTCGACCTGGCGCGGGAATGCTTCGAGCGCCAGTGCGTGGTGCCTGAGCCCGTCCACGGCCGCCTCATGCGCCTGTTCTCCTACTACCTGGCCATCGGCGGCATGCCCGCCGTGGTGGCCCGCTTCGCCGAGACGCGCGACGTGGCGCGGGCCCTGGAGGTCCAGCAGGACATCCTGGCCCTCTACCGGATGGACATCGCACGCTACGCCCGCAACAAGGCCCACGTGCGCGCCATCTTCGATGCCATCCCCGCCGAGCTCGACAAGCAGAACAAGCGCTTCCGCTTGTCCGACCTGGCCAAGAGCGCGCGCACCGAGCGCTACGAGAGCGACTTCATCTGGCTGGCCGACGCCGGCGTGGGGCTGCCCTGCTTCAACGTGTCCGAGTTGGTGGCGCCTTTGCGGCTCAACGTCAAGCACAGCATGTTCAAGCTGTTCCTGTGCGACACGGGGCTGCTCACGGCCCAGCTCGCCGACGGCGTGCAGTTCAAGATTCTCCAGGGGCAGCTGGATGTGAACTGGGGCGCGGTGCTTGAGAACGCGTTCGCGCAGATGCTCACGGCCAACGGCTTCGATGCGCTCTACTACGAGCGCGCCAAGCATGGCGAGATCGACTTCGTGGTGCAGAAGGGCGGAAAGGTGATCCCCATCGAGGCGAAGTCGGGGCGCATCTTCCGCGCCCACGCGTCGCTCGACAGCGTGCTGCGCGTGCGGGAGTGGGGCTTGGATCTGGCCTATGTGTTCTGCCGCGAGAACGTGGCGGTGGAGGTGAAGCTGCCCGACGGCCGCGACGATCCGGCCACCATCGCGTACCTGCCCTGGTACATGATGGCGTTCGTCAAGCCCGAGGGGCTGCCCGAGTCGCTCGTCGTGGAGCTGTAGGGGGGGCGTGGGACCGGCGTCAGGGGGCTTGCGATGCGCCGGCGCCTGGCCTGGGGCCGGCGCAACCGGCTGCCGACCGTCGGCGCGTCGCCTCGGGCGCGTCCCGGGCGGCGCCGTCCGGTTTGGGGCGCGCTGCGGCTGGCTGCCACTCCTGGGCGTGCCGGCGCCTCCGCCGCGCGTTTGTGGAATTCGACGTTTTGCGCGTTGACAAACCTGCGGCGTTGCGCCATCATATCGATTTGCGCCAAGGCGCATGACCCGTGGGGATGTAGCTCAGCTGGGAGAGCATCACGTTCGCAACGTGGGGGTCGTGGGTTCGAATCCCATCATCTCCACCACGGTAACTCGGACGGGGCCGGATCACACGATCCGGCCCCGCTTTTTATGCGCGCGATCCTTAGGAGCGCAACCCGAAGCGCTTGCGCAGGATGGCGTGGCCGCCTGCCGGGCGCAGGTTCGCTAGCGCGTGGTCGCGGAAGAGCGCACCGGGGTTCGAAAGGGCCCGGTTGAGGGCGGTGACTCCGCGGCGCCGGCGCGCGGCCCGGATTCTACTCGGCGCTGGGGGAGGGCGCTGCTCGCTGGGGCCCGTCGCCGGCATCGAACGTCCTGCGCTCGGTGCGCCACCAACCGCTGCCGTCGACGGCGGCGCCTGGGCGGGCGGCTCGGGCAGCGGCCGGCTTGCGATCGGGCCAGGCTGATCGGCTCCGTCGCGTCTGCGTCGGGCTTGCGGCGCCCTCTCGGGCACCCCGCGCCATCGGTCGCGGTGCAGCTTGCGCGCCTCAATTGGCCAAAATCGACGACCTGACGACGACGGCTGTCCGGTTTCGCCCCGCTTTCTGCCTGCGCGGGCATGCCGTTCGACGGCGACCTGGGTAAACTCGGCGCCATGCGCGTGCGGAGGGTTGCCGTGGGGGCTCGGGCTGTCGTCAGGTCGTCGGTTTTGGCCACTTTGCGGCTCGCGGCTGCGCGGCGGCGGGATGCCGGGCGCCGTGGGGCGGCAGGTCGTCCTATAATGGGATGCCAACGTCGCCTGGGCGGCCGGCGCCTGCGGGCGACGGCGCGTTGTCCGGCGACATCGCGACGAGAAAGGGGCGCGGGATGCGCATCGGGTTCATCGGGCTGGGAAACATGGCGACGGCCATCATCGGCGGGCTGCTGGCCCAGGGAATCGTCGAGCCGGGCGACATCGTCGGGTCGGCCAAGACCGCGGCCACGCGCGAGCGTCGCGCGGCGGAGCTCGGCATCGCGGTCACCGCCGACAACGTCGAGGTGGCGCGCCAAGCCGACGTGCTGGTGCTGGCTGTGAAGCCGGTGTTCTTCCCTGAGGTCGTCGCCGAGGTGCGCGGTGCGGTGGACGACGGCACGCTTGTCGTGAGCATCGCCGCGGGGCTCACCCTCGAGGGCATCGAGGGCCTCTTCGGCAAGCCGGTGCGCCTCATTCGCTGCATGCCGAACACGCCGGCGCTCGTGGGGGAGGGCTGCACCGCTGTCTGCCCTGGGCCGCGCGCCACGGCTGAGGACGAGGCGCTCGTCCTGCGGCTCATGGGCGCCTGCGGGGCGGCCTCGGTCATCCCCGAGCGCCTGATGGACGCGGCCAGCGCCGTGGCCGGCAGCTCGCCGGCCTTCGTGTTCATGTTCATCGAGGCCTTGGCCGACGGCGCCGTGGCTGCGGGGATGCCGCGTGCACAGGCCGTCGAGTTCGCGGCCCAGGCGGTTGCCGGCAGCGCGCGCCTCCTGCTCGAGACGGGGCGTCACCCCGGCGAGCTCAAAGACATGGTGTGCTCTCCAGGCGGCACCACCATCGAGGGCGTCGCCGCCCTCGAGGCCGGTGCCTTCCGGGCCGCCGTCATGGAGGCCGTCGCCGCCTGCGTGGAGAAGGCCCAGCGGCTCTAGGCCGTCGAGCCCGCTAGCGGCTTTCTGGCCAAAAACACCGCGTTTTCCGCGCTTGGCGGGGGCATCCTTCGCGGTCTTCACAGCTATTTCCGGCAGAGAATAACCTTGACCTGGTAAGACGGAGACGATGATTGCTGGCGCTTTCCCACGCAGCGCCTCGGTTGCGTAAACCACGGTGTTTTTGGCCAGAAACCTCGAAATCGGCGAAACTCCGGCCCCACGGATGCCGCCCTGCAAAAGCGGCGGCGACTCCGATGGCTCGGCGGCTCCGCCCGGAGCCGCCCCTCCGCCAACCCCCCCCTGAAAGGCCGTCCCCACCCGCTCCTCTTCGAGAGGACCGTTCGCCCCCTCCGTCAGCACTGCGGACGGGCCGTCCCCCCATTCGGCCGCTCCTGCCGGGCTGAGGAAGATTCCGGCCAAAACCACCCCGGTTTACGCGGATCCCCGGATTCTCAAGGCCTCCGCTTTCGATTATTCCCAACTGGCTATCAACTTGACCGGGGAAGAGCGAGCCTCCCCTTCCCCCACGGCGGCCAGGGGACGACAAGATCTGCGTAAACCAAGGGAGTTTTGGCCAGGAACCCCCTCGACGGCCGTCGCCTGACGCCCGGTGCCCCACCACGCCCCCAACGGGCTAGTCGCCGAACCAGGCGCGGGCCAGCGCGCGCACGCCGGGCTCGATGTCGCCCTCGGGAATGGCCGAGAACCCCACGAGCACGCATCCCTCCGGCGCGTTCGCGGTGTTCGCCCAGTAGCGCTTCGTGCCGTAGACCGCCACGCCCTCGCGCTCGGCCGCCTCGATCAGCTCGTCCTGGCTGCGGCCGCCGGGCACGTTCACCAGCAGGTGCAGCCCCGTGCCGTTCTCCAGTATCTTCACCCGGTCTCCCAGCGCGGCGCGCAAGGAGCCGGTGAGCGCCTCGTACTTGCGCCGGTTGCGCACCTGGGCCCGTTGCAGGTGGCGGTTCCACCCGTCGTGCATGAATCGACCGAGCACCGCCTGGTTGAGCCAGGGTACCTCGGCGTAGGACCTCCCGAACGTCGCGCGCCACTGCTCTAGCAGCCGGGGCGGCAGCACCAGGTAGTTCATGCGCAGGGCGGGGGAGAGCGACTTAGAGAAGGTGCCCATGTACACCACGCGCCCCTCGAGGTCGATGTTGGCCAACGGCAGCAGGGCGCGCTCGCGGTAGCGGAAGTCGCGGCAGTAGTCGTCCTCCAGGATGTAGGCGTCGTGGTCGCGGGCCCAGGCGAGCAGGCGCTCGCGCAGGTCGACCGGCATCACCTGGCAGGTGGGGAACTGGCTCGACGGCGTCACGTAGACCAGGTGGGCCCCGCTGGCGTCCAGGTCGGCGAGGAAGCGCTCGTAGCCCCGGCCGATGCGGCAGGGGGCCACGGCCACGCGGGCCCGCTCTATGGCCGACCGCACCCCGTCGTAGCCCGGCTCCTCCATGGCCACCACGGTGTCGCCGGGGAAGAGGGCCAGCAGGTTCTGGACGCTGCTGTGGGTGCCGCCCTGGATCACCACCTGCTCGGAGGTGCAGTGAAGCCCGCGCTGGGTGTTGAGCCGCCAGGCTATCTCGCCGCGCAACTCCTCCTCGCCCAGCGGGTCGTTGTAGGCGTCGCAGCCCACGTTCTCCACCGAGAGCAGGATGTCGTCGGTGATGGCGCGCCAGGCCGCGGCGGGGAAGCTGCCCGGCTCCAGGTCGCCGTAGGTGAAGTCGTAGCGGATGCGGCGCGCCGGCGCGGCATCGGGGGCGGGGCGCCGAGGCGCGTCCATCTCCAGGAACGACACGTCCTGGACCACGTAGCCCGAGCCGGGGCGGCTGGCCACGAGGCCCTCGCTCGTCAGCAGGTGGTAGGCGGTCTCCACGGTGTTGTGGGAGCAGCCCAGGTCGTCGGCAAGGCCGCGGATGGAGGGGAGCTTGCTGCCCATGGGATAGGAGCCGTCCTCGATGCCGTCGTGGATCTTCTGGTAGATCTGCTGGTAGATGGGCACGTCGCTGTGCTGATCGATGAGCATGTCCGCCTCACCGCCTTCGCTGGTAGGGGCCTGCCGCGGGCCCGGGCGAGCGGCGACGGTGCCGACCGTCCTCCTCCGCCTGAGCCAACTGTCCCTGTGATTTTACCGTTCTCTGTCCCTTCCGGGCAAAACCGATGCTTCTCTATCATCCAGTACCATGGAGAGCCAGCGACAGTCGAAGGGGGGGGCCGTGGCTCGAATCGGCACCATAGCCGCCGCCTGCGCCGCCGGACTGGTGGCGCTCGCCGCCGCCTGGGAGGGGACGCGCCCCGCCCTGGGGCTGCTGCGGCCGCCCGGCGCCGGCGCGCCCGCCGCGTTCGACGCCCGCTGCGTCAAGTGCGGCCGCTGCCTGGAGGCCTGTCCCTACCAGGCCATCCACGCGGCACCGCTCGACGCGGGGCTTGCCGCGGGAACCCCCGTCATCGACGCCCGGGTCCAGGCCTGCCGCCTCTGCGCCGGCTTCCCCTGCGCGGCGGCGTGCCCCACCGGCGCCCTCTCCCCGGTGCGGGAGCGCTCCGAGGTGGCCATGGGCACCGCGCGCATCGACGAGGAGCTGTGCCTGTCGTTCAAGGGCATGCGCTGCGAGGTGTGCTACCGAGCCTGCCCGCTCATCGACGACGCCATCGCCATCGACTACCGCCCGCGCGAGGGCGACGACATCCACGCCGTGTTCGCCCCCGTCGTCTACGAGGGACGCTGCGTGGGATGCGGGCTGTGCGAGCAGCGCTGCCCGGTGGGCGACCCCCGCCCCGCCATCCACGTGGAGCCGACGACGGGCGCCTGAGCGCCGCCCGGCCCATCGCGCCGCGACGGCCGGGGCGAGGCAGGCGGGCAGGAAATCGCAACCAGAGGAAAGCAGAGGAGGACAGCATGGATCTCACGCGACGGACGTTCGTGAAGACCACCGCGGTGGCGCTCGCCAGCGCCGCGGCCGCGGGCACCATGGCCACCATGGCCGGCTGCGCGGACGGGGCCGCCAAGGCCTCGAGCGCCCCGACGACCCCGGCGGGAACCACGCGCACCGTGGGCGTGTGCCGCTTCTGCGGCTGCGGCTGCGGTGTGATCGTCGAGGCCAAGGACGGCCGCCTGGTATCGGTCACCGGCGACCCCGAGAACGGGTCGAGCCGCGGTCTGAACTGCGTGAAGGGCTACTACCTGGCCAGCGCCCTCTACGGCGACGACCGCCTCACCACGCCGCTCATCCGCGACGACAAGGCCACCAAGGGCACCCCGGACGGCCTGCGCGAGGCCACGTGGGACGAGGCGCTCGATTTGGTGGCGTCCAAGCTGCGCGAGACGTGGAAGGCCGACAAGAGCCGGCTCGCGTTCTGGGGCAGCGGCCAGCAGCCCATCGTCGAGGGCTACTGCCAGGCCAAGTTCTGGAAGGCCGGCCTGCTCTCCAACAACATCGACCCCAACGCGCGCCTGTGCATGGCCAGCGCCGTCGTGGGCTTCATGAACATCTTCCAGACCGACGAGCCGGCCGGCTGCTACGCCGACATCGACGAGGCCGACGTGTTCGTCACCTGGGGCGCCAACATGGCCGAGGCCCATCCCATGCTCTACTCGCGGCTGACCGCCCGCAAGCTAGCCGACGAGCGCGTGCGCCACTACGACGTGACCACCCTGCGCACCCGCACCTCCGCGAGCGCCGACAAGGTGCTCACGTTCAAGCCGGGCGCCGACATCGCCATCGCCAACGCCATCGCCTGCTACCTGGTGGAAAACGACCTCTACGACAAGGCCTTCGTCGCCGACCACCTGCAGTTCAAGCAGGGGACGGAGGACATCGGCAACGCCTTCGAGGACGGATACGACGCCTCGGAGCAGGGCCAGTCCGTCGACGCCGTCGCCTCCATCACCTTCGAGGAGTACGCCGCGCGCCTCGCCCCCTACACCCTCGAGTACGCCGAGGAGGTCTCCGGCGTTCCCGCCGAGGACATCCGGGAGCTCGCCGAGGTGTTCGCCGACAAGTCGCGCAAGGTGCTCTCGCTGTGGACCATGGGCGTCAACCAGCACAACCGCGGCACGTGGATGAACCACTGCATCTACAACATCCACCTGCTCACCGGCCGCTACGCGCTGCCGGGCGACGGCGCCTTCTCGCTCACGGGCCAGCCCTCGGCCTGTGGCACGGCTCGCGAGGTGGGCACCTTCTGCCATCGCCTGCCGGCCGACCTGGTGGTGGCCCAGGAGCCGCACCGTCGCTACACCGAGGCCGTCTGGAACCTGCCCGAGGGCTACCTCGACGCCATCGCCAAGCCCGGGTTCCACACGGTGAAGATCTTCCGCGAGCTGTCCAAGGGCAACATCGACTTCCTCTGGAGCGCCCACAACAACTGGGCCGTGAGCCTGCCCAACCTCACCCGCTTCCTCGGGCGCGGCGACAAGAAGGGCGTCATCGACGCGTTCATCTGCGTGTCCGAGGTCTACCCGACGCTCTCCACCCAGTACGCCGACGTGGTGCTGCCCGCGGCCATGTGGGTGGAGCGCGAGGGCCAGTTCGGCAACGGCGAGCGCCGCACCGCGGTGTTCGAGAAGGCCGTCGACCCGCCGGGGCAGGCCCAGTGGGACCTGTGGATGCTCATGGAGATAGCCAAGCGGGTTCTGGCCGGCGAGAAGATCGGCGACGAGGACGCCTTCGAGGCGCTGTTCGGAGCGTGGTACGACGCCGAGGCCGGCGAGTTCCGCGGCGACCAGCGCGAGGTGTCTCGCGCCATCTGGGAGGAGTACCGCACCTTCTCCAACCCCTGGCTCAATGACCGCGCGGCGGCCATCAACGAGTCCGCGGCCCTCAAGATGGAGGCCAAGCAGCTGGCCCCCTACGACCTCTACATCGACAACCACGGCCTCACCTGGCCGGTGCGCGAGGTCGACGGCGAGTGGCTGCCCACCCTGTGGCGCTTCTGCGACGGCGACCAGGCCGACGGCTTCGACCAGTACGGTGTCGAGCAGTACGGCGAGCACGACAAGGCCGGCGGCGTGAGCTTCTACAAGTCGGCGGGCAAGCGCCCCTCGGTGGTGTTCCGCCCCTGGGAGCCGCCGGCGGAGGTGCCGGACGAGGAGTACCCCTTCTACCTGTGCACCGGGCGCTTGCTGGAGCATTGGCACACCGGGTCGATGACCCGCCGCGTGGCCGAGCTCGACCGGGCGCTCCCCGAGGCGCTGCTCGACATGAACCCGGCCGATTGCGAGCGCCTGGGCGTGAGCGACGGCGACAGGGTGCGCGTGAGGTCGCGCTACGGCTCCTGCGACATCAAGGTGTCCACCGCGGGACGCACCGCGCCGCCCGAGGGCATCGTCTTCGCGCCGTTCTTCGCCGAGGAGACCCTCATCAACCTGGTGGTCCAGGACGTCTACTGCCCGCTCTCCAAGGAGCCGGACTACAAGAAGACCACCGTGTCCATCGAGAAGATCTAGGGAGGTCAAGGCCCATGAGGAAGAAGATCACCGCCGTCGCGGCCGGGGCCCTGCTCGTCGTGGCCCTCGGCGGCCTCGCCGGATGCGGCGGGACGGACGCGGCCCAGGCCTCGGCCGGCCCTGCCGTCGGCGAGCCGTCGCTCATGCCCGCCAGCCACGAGGGGCGCTTCTACGAGCTGGGGGCCGACGGCTGCTACGGCTGCCACGGCGCCAACGAGACCACCGACCACATGCTGGCCCAGGCCACGCCCCTGCCCGCCGACCACTACGTGGACGGCGACGTGTCCACCTACGAGGTGTTCGGCGCCCGCAGGGAGTGCCTCACCTGCCATCCCCAGGGCTAGGCGGCGCGCGATGGCGAGCAGAGACGCGCGCGCCGGCGCCGCCGCGGGCGCCGAGCCCGTGGTCATCTCGAGCCTGGTGGTGGAGACGGCGCCGGGATGCGCCGAGGCGGCGGCCGAGGCGCTGGCGGCGCTGCCGGGCGTGGAGGTGCACGAGCGCCAGGGCCACAAGCTGGTGGTGACCATCGAGGCCCCCAGCGTGCAGGCCTCCCACGAGCGGGCAAGCTCCTTCATCCAGGTGGAGGGCGTGACGGGCGTGAACCTGGTGTACTGCAACTTCGAGGACGAGTACGCCGCGCGCCGCTGAGGCGCCGCGACAGGCCCGCGAGGGCATCTGGATGAGAGGGAAGGAGGAGCGAGGATGACGGGGAAGACGCGCAGGATGGGCCGCGTCACGGCGGTGCGCCGCGTCGTGCAGTGCGCGCTGATCGTGCTGTTCTGTCTGCCGCTCGTTGCGGCGGGCTGGGGCCTTCTCGGCGGGTTCTCCGGAGGGGATGCGGCCGTGGCCACGCCGGCTGAGGGCGTCTTCTACGGCAGCCTGGCCTCCTCCTCGGTCGGCGGCGTGACGTTGCTCGACCCGCTGGCCGCGCTCCAGGTGGCGGCCTCCTCCCGGGATCTGGCGCCCGCCCTGATGGTGGGTGTGCTTCCCGTGCTCGTGGCCTACGGGCTCGTGCGCGGGCGTGCCTTCTGCGGCTGGGTGTGCCCCGTCAACCTGCTGGGAGAGGCGACCGACTGGCTGCGCCGCCGGCTGGGCATCGAGGTGCGCGAGCGTGCGGTGCCGCGCCATGCCAAGCTGGGCGTGGCCGCGGCGGTGGTGGCCCTGTCGGCCCTGGTGGGCGTGCCGGTGTTCGAGACGTTCAACCCGGTGGGGGCCGTGAACCGCGGCCTGCTGTTCGGGGCCCTCGCCGGCGCGTGGACGCTCGTGGCCGTGCTCGTCTGCGACCTGCTCTGGAGCCGGCGGGTGTGGTGTCGCGCCCTGTGCCCCATGGGCGGGCTCTACGAGGCACTCGGCCGGGCGGGCCAGGTCAACGTGGCCATCGACCACGACGCCTGCGTCCAGTGCGACCGCTGCAAGGCCGTCTGTCTGGCCGATCCCGTCATCCTCGAGCCGGCGCTTTCGGGCGAGGACGTGATCGTCCGTGCCGGCGACTGCCTGGTCTGCGGGGCCTGCGTGGACGCCTGCCCCGCCGACGCCCTGCGCTTCAGACTGGGCCGTCCCCGCAAGCCCGCTTCGGCGCCCGCCGCCTGCGCGCCCGATCCGGCGGCCGCGCCGCCGCCCGGCCCGGCTGCCAGCTGACCGATACCGCCGCGCCCTCCGCGCGGTTCTGACGAGCACCGATCTGACGAAGGAAGGGAGTGACGATGTTCAAGAGCAAGAAGCTGCGCCTCACCGCCGCCGCGCTCTGCGCCACGATGATGGTGGCGGGCCTGGCGGCCTGCGCGCCGCGGGCCAACAACCCCGCGGCCCCCGAGGCCGACCTGACGCCCGCGGCCGACAGCTTCGGCGTCATCAAGGCCGAGGAGTGGGCGGGCCTGTATCCCCACCAGTACGAGACGTGGAAGGCCAACGAGGCTAACGCGCCCGAGGGCAAGGACAACTACCTCGAGACCTACCCTGCGCTCAACACCATGTACAAGGGCTACGGCTTCGCCAAGGGCTATGACGAGGCGGCCGGCCACAGCTACACGCTGCATTCCATCACCGAGACCCCGCGCGTGACCGACGCCACGCTCGCCAACTGCATCACCTGTAAGACGCCCCAGTTCACCGCCCTGGTGAACGAGGAGGGTGATGGGGTCTACGCCGAGAAGTTCAGCGATCTCATCGACCTGTTCGACGAGCCCGTCAGCTGCTACAACTGCCATGGCAACGACCCGACCCAGCTCGAGGTGACCTCCGGCTTCTACCACGGCTCCCTCGGTGATGCGGCCGAGGCCACGCCAGTGGAGGCCCAGGTGTGCGGCCAGTGCCACAACGAGTACTACTTCAACGCCGCCAAGGTGACGAGCAATCCCTACGACAGCCTCGCGGGCATGGACGCCGAGCAGATGCTCGCCTTCTACGACGCCCTCGGCTTCAAGGACTGGGAGCATCCCGATACCGGCGCGCCGCTGCTGAAGGCCCAGCACCCCGAGTTCGAGACCGTCTACGGCGGCCAGCAGTCCCGCATGGCCGCGGCCGGCTTCAGCTGCGCCGACTGCCACATGGCCACGGAGGAGTCCGACACCGGCGCGCGCTACTCCTCCCACGAGCTGGTGAGCCCCCTCGAGAGCCCCGAGCTCATGGAGAAGTGCGGCCTGTGCCATGACGACCTGGCCGGCGAGGTGGCCGCCTGGCAGAAGGGGGTCACCGATCGCGAGCAGGCCATATCCCAGGACATCGTCCGCTACATCGAGAAGCTGGCCTCCGTGAAGGACTCCCTCGATCCCGAGACCCTCGCCCGCGCCCAGCAGATCCATCGCCATGCGCAGTTCTACTGGGACTACGTGATGGTCGAGAACAGCGAGGGCGCCCACAACCCCGAGGCCGCCCATGCCAATCTCGACAAGGCCGAGGCGCTCCTGGCCGAGGGCTTCGCCCTGCTGGCCTAAGGCGGAAGGAGAGAAGTGATGACCGAAGATAAGAAGACCGCCGCCTCCGCCGACGCGGCAGCGCCCGCGGCGAAGCGCAAGGATCGTCGCAAGCTGGCCGTGGTGGCCGGCGTCGTGTGCGCCGTCGTGGTGGTGGCAGGCGCCGGTTTCTGGGTGTGGCACGAGCAGCCGAGCTTCTGCAACGCCATCTGCCACGCGCCGCAGGATCCCATCAACGCCACCTATGACGGCGAGCCGGGCCAAGCCGGCCTCGACAAGTGGGGCAACCCCGTGGACGACATGGGCGACCTCATGGTGGTCCAGCACAAGCAGGCGGGCCTCACGTGCCTGTCCTGCCACGAGCCCACCCTCGGCCAGCAGATCACCGAGGGCCTGCACTGGGTGAGCGGTGACTTCGAGTACCCGCTTGACGAGCGTTCGCTCACCGACCTCAACCACTACCTGCAGAAGGACGATCCCGAGTCCTTCTGCCTGAACGAGAACTGCCACAACATGACCCGTGACGACCTGGCCCAGGCCACCTCCGCGCTGGGGGAGCGCAACCCCCACGTCACCGAGGTGCGCCACGAGCAGATCGAGTGCGGCGAGTGCCACAAGTCCCACCGCCAGTCGGTGAACGCCTGCAGCCGCTGCCATGACGACGCCCCCATCCCCGAGGGCTGGCTCGACGCGCACCAGGCGGCCCAGCTGGACGCGAGCGGGTTTCCGTACTGAGGAGCGCCCTCGGAGGGTCTTTGCGGCCAAAAACACCACGTTTTCCGCGCTTGGCGGGGGTATCCTCCGCAACCTCTCCGGCTGTTTCTGACTGAGAATAACCTTGACCTGGTAAGACGGAGACGATGATTGCCGGCGTTTTCCCACGCAGCGTCGTGGTTGCGTAAACCACGGTGTTTTTGGCCAGAAACCTCGAAATGAGGGAACTTAGCTTGCGAAAGCGGGGAGGCGCGGTGCGTTGGGCCGCGCCTTGCGCCCGCCTGCGTCGCGCGCCTAGCGCGCTGGGGTCACCTGGCCGTCGAAGTCGACGAAGAAGGCCTGGCGGATCTCGGGACGGCGCCGGGCGAAAGCCAGCCCGCGCTCCAGGCCGAGGGCGAGCAGCGTGGTGGAGAATCCCTCGGCGTCGAGCGAGCGGTCGGCCACCACGGTGACGCCGGCCACGTCGGTGGCGACGGGCCAGCCCGTGCGGGGGTCGAGCACGTGGTGGCGCAGCCGCCCGTCGGCCCCGGTGAACGATCGCTCGTAGACGCCGCTGGTCACCGCCGACCCGGCGGCCAGGGGGACGGCGCCCAGCAGGGCGTCGGGGTCGTGGGGCGCTCGCGGGTCGCGGATGCCCACGCGCCAGGGCACGCCGTCCGGCTTGGCGCCGCCCACGGCCACGTTGCCACCCAGGTTGACGATGAAGCCGCCCAGCCCCCGCGCGGCCAGCAGCGCCGACAGCTCGTCGGCTATCCATCCCTTCGCGATGCCTCCCACGTCCACCGCCGCCCGAGGGTCGGCCAGCCGGGCGAAGAAGCGCGCGCGGGCGGCCGTGGCCGGGGGCGCCGCCGGGACAGGCGCGCCGACGGACGTCGTCGGGGCGGGATCGGCGGCAGGCGCGAACGCCGCCTGGCCGCCGTCGGCCTGCGCCGGGGCGTCGCTGACGTCACCCGCGTCCTCGCGCCAGAGCTCGATCTGGCGCCAGTCCACGTGGCGCACCGCCTCGGCCAGGGCGGCTGGTTCGGGCTCCACGCCGGCGTGGAAGTCCCACAGGCGCACGGCCGGCCCCACGGTGACGTCGAAGGCGCCCTCGCTCGCGGCGCAGTAGCCGAGCGCGGCCTCCATCAGGGCGAAGGTGCGCGCGTCCACCTCCACGGCCACACCGCCGGCGTCGTTGAGCCGCGCGACGTCGGAGTGGGGCAGCGTGCGCGAGAGCAGCCGCTCGTAGACGCGGCAGAGCGCCACGGCCTCGTCGAGCGCGGCGGCCACCGCGTCGCCCGGTCCGTAGGCCGCGATCTCCGCCACCGTGTTGAAGGCCAGGAACCGCACGCCGCTGGGTGCGCCGTCCGACGCGGGCCACGTCTCGTGCCAGTCCTCGCCGGGTATGGGGTCAACCGCGTTCATGGGCCTCCTCGCCGTCGCATCCTGCCGAGCCGGCGCGCCGTCGTGCCGCGCCTCGTCTCCCATTGTAAGGCCCGCGCCCGCCCAGGTCGGCGTTCGCGGCCATTTCGTCGAGTCTTCCGAGGCTCCAGACCCCTTCCGGACGCGATTTCCTCCCGCGCCTCGCCGGTGAGAAAACGCGACCTAGGGAAGCGTCGCGAGCGTGCCGTCCAGGGATCGCGCCGTCTTCGGAACACTCGACGAAATGGCCGAGAACGCTTCCGACCCCCCGATTTCCCGCCCCGTTCGTTCTCGCGGTGCCCCGGACGCGCGCGGGCTCGCCTGCCCGCGCCCCGCGCCTCTCATCCCGCGCCCCGCCCCTGTGCCTCGGGCCTCCGCCCGACTTCTGCGCAGGCTTCGTGGACGTCCCGTGACAGGACAGAACCACTTGGCTCGCCGCCTCGCGGGAGGGGCCTGCCTGCCCCGTAGAATGATCCGGTCCGCCAATCCGGGAGGCGCGTCCTCCCGCCACCGTCAGGAGGTTCCCATGGACATCCAGAACGTCACCGTGGCCGGGGGCGGTGTCCTCGGCAGCCAGATCGCGCTGCAGAGCGCCTATAAGGGCTTCGCCGTCACCTTGTGGCTGCGCAGCGAGGGCTCCATCGAGCGCACCCGCCCCAAGCTCGAGCGCCTGCGCGGCATCTACAAGCAGACCCTCGAGGCCCTCAAGACCGACCCGTCCGCCTTCTGCCGCGGCCTTGCCGATTCGCCCGACGTGCCGGCCGACCAGATAGACGCGCTCATCGCCAAGGTGGACGAGGCCTTCGACTCCCTCGTGCTCACCACCGACAAGGCCCAGGCCTTCGGCGGCGCCGACCTGGTCATCGAGGCCATCGCCGAGGTCATCGACGAGAAGGAGGCCTTCTATTCCTCCATCGCCGACATGCTGCCCGATCGGGCCATCCTGTGCACCAACTCCTCCACGCTGCTCCCCAGCGCCCTGATGGGCTTCACGGGACGGCCGGACCGCTTCCTGGCCCTGCACTTCGCCAACAACATCTGGAAGAACAACACTGCCGAGGTCATGGGCACCGCCGAGACCAGCCCCGCGGCCTACGAGGCCGTGGTCGCCTTCGCCCGCGCCATCGGCATGATCCCGCTCGAGCTCAAGAAGGAGCAGCCGGGCTACCTGCTCAACAGCATGCTCGTGCCGTTCCTCAACGCCGCCGAGGCGCTTCTGGCCAACGACGTGGCCGACGTGGAGACCATCGACAAGGCGTGGATGCTCGGCACCGGCGCGCCGCTCGGCCCCTTCCGCATCCTCGACATCGTGGGCCTTGTGACGGCCTACAACATCGTGGCCGCCAGCCCGGCCGCCCAAGAGCCCGGCAGCACCGCCGCCCGCATCGCGGCGCTGCTCAAGGCGCGCATCGACGAGGGCAAGATCGGCATCAACGCCGGCGAGGGCTTCTACAAATATCAGTAGGGGAGGGCCGTCGTCAGGCTCCGTCATGCATCGACGGGGGCCCTACGGCTCGGGACGCGCGACGAGGGGGCTGCCGAGCCCCTTGGGCGCGCGCCGGTGAGGCAGGGCCCCAGGGACGCGCCGATGGGCGCTGCGGCCCGTGCGCCCGGCGGCGGCTCGTCCTCGCTGCACGAGCCGCACGTCGTCGAGCGACATGGCTGCCCTGCATTGACAGGCTTGGCCGGCTTCCGCGTCGCCGCGCGGCCCTTGGCCGTCGCGGGCGCGCCGTCGTCCGGCTGCGGGGCCGTGACGTGCGCGAACAGACGGCCGGCTCGGGCGATCCTGGCTTCAGCCGGGCCGTCTGCGCAGAGCCCCGTGCCCCCGTACCCCGCCTCCTTGCCCCGTCCGCCCCGGCCGCGCCGGTGGCCGCATCAGCGGCAGCCTCCGGCTGACCTATACTGGTGTCCCGCCCGACCCGCGGAGGCGCGTGCCGCGTCGCGCCGGTCGGCTGCGGGCACCAGTGAGTTCCGAGCAGAGGGGAGTCGAAGGATGAAGAAGCTTGAAGGACGGGTGGCTATCGTCACCGGTGCGAGCTCGGGCGTGGGCCGCGGCGTGGCCAAGGTGCTCGCCCAGAACGGCGCGAAGATCTGCGCTTGCGCCCGCCGCCTCGAGAAGCTCGAGGAGCTCCAGGCGGAGGTCGAGGCCTTCGGCGGCGAGGTGCTGCCCGTGGCCTGCGACGTGACCGACGTCGGCCAGATCAGAAACGTGGTGGCCCAGTGCGCCGAGCGCTTCGGCGGCATCGACATCCTCGTGAACTGCGCCCAGGGCGCCATGCAGTACCGCGAGATCAACGACATCGACGAGGCCTACGCCCTGGAGGCCTTCGGGAGCGGGGCTTTGGCCACGCTGATGTTCATGAAGGAGTGCTTCCCCTACCTGAAGGAGAGCGGCCGCGGGCGCATCATCAACACCGCCTCGGCAGCCGGCTACGACGGCAACGCGGGCTTTGGCGCCTACGGCATGGCCAAGGAGGCCATCCGCGCCATCACGCGCACGGCAGCCAGCGAGTGGGGGCAGTACGGCATCACGGCCAACGTGTTTCTGCCCATCATCGCCACGGACTTCTTCCGCGAGACCCAGCCGGCAGCGCTGAAGAGCCTGGAATCGAAGACGCCGCTCGGTCGCATCGGCACCACCGAGGAGGACTGCGCGCCGCTCATCGTGTTCCTCGCCAGCGATGAGGGCAGCTACTTCACTGGCCAGTCCTACATGGTGGACGGCGGCATCCACAAGCACTCGTAGGGGGGCGGGCCCATTACCGGTCGTCTTGGGGGGCGTCCCGCCGGTGCGCGAGGCGCCCTCAATTGACTTAAAGCTAACTCCAATCTCTATGATGCGGGGCGGACGTGCGTCCGAGAGCCACCCCGAGAGTCAGGAGACATCATGGAGAGCAACTGCATCGCCGACGCCGCGGCCTTCGCCGCCGCCACCGCCTTTCCGCTGGGCAAGCCCAACGACGCCTACGCTGCCTACTTCTCGGGGCGTAGCTTCCTGGCGCCCGTGTCCGCCGACCAGGTGTTCATCGCCAACGTCACCTTCGAGCCGGGCTGCCGCAACAACTGGCACGTCCATCACGCGGAAGCGGGTGGCGGGCAGATCCTCATCTGCGTGGGCGGCCGCGGCTACTGCCAGTTCGAGGGCGAGCCGGCCGTGGAGATGCGCCCCGGTGACTGCGTGAACATTCCTGCCGGCGTAAGACACTGGCATGGCGCCGCGCCCGGCAGCTGGTTCTCGCACCTGGCCGTGGAGGTACCGGGGGAGGCCGCGTCCACCGAATGGCTCGAGCCCGTCTCCGACGAGGAGTACGCCGCCCTCGCCTAGGGCGCGCCGTTCTGCCGCGCCCTGTGGGGTGGATGCGCGCGTCTTGCGGTGCGACAGGGGGTGCTCTGGCGGATTCTGGCCATTTTCGCTGCGTTTTACGCTGACTCGGATGGAACCTGCCAAAGGCTGAATCCGTTGACCTGGGCCTATGCCGACGTCTGGGCTTCACAGGGGCCTTTCCGGACGATCATGCAGCGTAAACCATGGGAAAAATGGCCAGAATTTCGCCGGGCACCCTTGGGGACTCCCGCAACCTTGCCACGCCCCGTGGGGCGAATGCGCGTCTTGGGCCGCGCGCCGTGCGGTGGGGAGTTGCCCCGGTTCTGCACCTTGCGATTTCGCCGCCCGCCGCGTCTTGCCCTCCTCCTGTGCGATTCAGCACCTGGCCTGGGGCGCGAGCGACCTCATGGCGCAATGTCGCCGCCCGCCGCCGCGTTCTGATCCCGGCGCTGCGCCCCCAGCTGCGCTGCGCTTTTCTGGCGCAACGCCCCGCCTTCTGGCGTCGTGCCGCCTTAGCGCGCCTCGCTCCGGCGCCGCGCCCTGATCCCGGCATAGCGTCCTCGGCCGTGCTACGCTGCCTCGGCGTCACGCCCCGCCCCTTCGCCCCTCCCGCAGGCGGGCTCGCTCGGTCTCGTAGGCGGAGCCAGTCCGCGCGTCGGCGGGCTTGTGCGTCCTTGTGGGCGAACGAGGCGCTCCTGCCGATTTCTGGTCATTTTACCCACGGTTTACGCAGTTTCAGGTAGGGCCGGCCGGAGGCTGACTCTGCCGACCTGGGCAAATGCTAGCGATCGGACTCTGCGAGGACATTCCCGGGCGATCGGGCCGCGTAAACCGTGGGTAAAATGGCCAGAAATCGGCAACGGACGCCTTCTGTTCGGAAAAAGCCGTGGACGTGCCCCCCTCTGCCGTGGCACCCGCCTTCCGTCGCCCCCCCGCGCCGCCCCGCCGCGGCCATTCCCGCGCCCCCGCCCGCGCTCGCGCCCCGTCCAAACTACACCAGCTGGGTGATGCCCCGATGCCCGGCGAGCCGCTATGATGGCTTCGGGGATTGCGCCGTCCTGTTGGATTTCTCGCCAACCGCACCTTTGACGGCGTTCCAACATGGTAGATACTGTGCAGAAGAAGCACGCATCCCGCAGGGACATCGCACGCGGGCCTTCGACGGTCGCGCGGCGTGGGGAAGAGAAAGGCAGGGGCATGAACGCGAAGATGAGAAGGCGCCTCATGGCGGTATCAGGCGTCATCGTGATCGTCCTTATCCTGGTGCTCGCCTTCGTGGGCGGCAACACGGCGGCGAAGACGGTGTCGGTGGCCGAGGCCGCCGAGCTGTCCGATCCCGGCCAGAAGGTCCAGGTATCGGGCAACGTGGTGGCCGACTCGTTCTCCACCGACGACAACGTGCTGACCTTCAGCATCTACGATCCCGAGGGCGACCCGGCCACGCACCTGGCGGTGCGCTATGGCGGCGCGGCGTCCTCCACCTTTGGCAACGACGTGACCGCCATCTGCACCGGCAAGGTGGGCGACGACGGCGTGCTGGAGGCCACCGAGCTCGTGACCAAGTGCCCCTCGAAGTACGAGAGCGCCACCGATGCGCTCACCGTGGGCCAGCTCCTGGGGTATGGCGAGTCCATCCACGGCAAGGTGGTGAAGGTGTCCGGCACGGTGGGCGCGGGCACCCTGGGCCCTGCGGGCCAGGACGTGCGTTTCAGGCTCACGGATGACGAGGCCCTGAGCGTCACGCTGCCCGTCGCCTATGACGGCGCGCTGTCCGACGAGGTGACCGACGGCTCGGCCGTGGTGCTCACCGGCGCGCTCGATGCTGACGGCTCCTTCATCGCCACCGACGTCGCATTGGAGGCCTAGCATGGGCTTGTCGCTTCTCGGCCTGCTGGGCCTGCTCATCGCGTTTGCCTCCTGCGCGCTCTCCCTCGTGTGCCTGGGCGTGGGCCGCTTCCTCGGACGGCGCGATCCCTCTCGCGGCGAGACGCTCGCTTGGGGCGGGCGCGTGGCCGTGGTGGTGGGCGCGCTCGGCCTCACCTTCTGCTGTGCCATCCTCGTGTGGTGCTTCTTCGCCGGCGACATCTCCATCGAGTACGTGGTGCGCAACCGCTCGGACGCCGTGGGCGAGATGGGATGGCTCTTCCACCTGGCGGGCCTGTGGGCCGGCCGGCAAGGGTCGCTGCTGTTCTGGGCGTGGCTCATCGCCGCGTTCAACCTGGTGGTGGTCGTGCGCACCCGCAAGGATGCCCGCCCGCTCGACGACGTGGCGCTGCTCGTGGCCCAGCTCGTGCTGGCGGCCTTCGTGGGCGTGCTTCTGTTCTCGCAGGACAACATGCCCTTCACGGCGCTCGACCCGCGCTATGTGGGCGCTGACGGCCAGCTCACGGGAGCGGCGGCCCTCTGGGGCATGAACTCGCTCCTCGAGCACTGGGCCATGGCCATCCATCCTCCCACGCTCTTCATCGGGTACGCGGGCCTCACCGTGCCGTTCGCCTATGCCATCGCGGCCCTCGTCGTGAACGACGACTCGCCGCGCTGGGTGGTGCGCTGCACGCCCTATGCCGTGTTCTCCTGGCTTTTGCTGGGCGTCGGCATCGGGCTCGGCGCCGTGTGGGCCTACGTGGTGCTCGGCTGGGGCGGCTACTGGGGATGGGATCCGGTCGAGAACGCGAGCCTCCTGCCGTGGCTCGTGGGCGTGGCGCTCATCCACTCGTTCACCGTGTACCGCCAGCGCGGCGCGTTCAAGCGCTGGAGCGTCATGTGCGCCTGCGTCACCTTCGCCTTCGTCATCTTGGGCACGTTCATCACGCGATCGGGCCTCGTCCAGTCGGTGCATGCCTTCGAGGGCGATCCGGTGTCGCTCGTGCTGTTCCTCGCGCTCATCGTGGCGTCGCTCGCGGCGGGCGCGGTGGGGCTCATCGCGCGGCGGAAGAGCTTCGGCGCGGTGACGGCCGGGGGCGATGACATCGAGTCGATGGCCTCGAAGGAGGCCGCGTACTACGTGAACAACCTCATCATGGTGGTGTTCGCGGTGCTGCTGGCCTACTTGACCATCTCGAGCGCGCTGCCGTCCTTCCTGCCCTTCGGCGGCCAGGCGCTCTCGGCCGGCACCTACAACGCGGTGGCCCGCCCGCTCGGCATCGTCTACTGCGCGCTCATCGCCGTGTGCCCGCTGCTCGGCTGGCACCGGACCGACCCGGCCGCCTTCTGGCGCCGCGCCCGCGTCCCGGGCCTGTGCGCCCTCGCGCTGTTCGCCGTGCTCATGTTCTACTTCTGCACCTACCTGCTGCCTAGCTACGACGCCGTCGTGGCCGCCGGCGGCTCCGGCGCCGAGGGCTTGCTGGAGCAGGGCCCGGCGTGGTACTACAACGGCCTGGCAGTGGTGGGCTTCGCCGTGGCGAGCCTGCTGTTCTTCAACGCCGCGTTCATGGCCGCCAAGGTGGTCGCCCGCGCCAAGGGCGCCTGGCGCACCCGGTTCCCGGCCCTCGGCGGCGCGGTGTGCCACGCGGCCATGGGCATCATCCTCGTGGGCCTCATCGGGTCGTCGCTGTACGTGACCGAGCAGGTGACCTACCTGCCCTACGACGAGGAGGCCGACGCGGTGGCCGAGCCCCTCGTCATCCAGGACTTCGAGCTCGTCTACACCGGCAACGCCATCACCGAGCTGGATAACGGGGACGACATCCTCTACACCGTCACGTTCGACGTCTACCGCGATGGCACCTACGTCGGCTCGGTCGATCCGTCGGTGCAGCTCGTGAAGTCCACCCAGCAGCAGAAGCTCGTGGCGAGCGTCATCGGCTTTCCGCTCGAGGATCTCTTCGTCGTTTACCGCGGCATGAGCGCCGAGGGCGCGTTCTCCATGGACGTGCGCGTGAACCCGCTCATCAGCCTCGTGTGGGTGGGCTTCGGCCTGCTCATGGCGGGCGGCCTGGTGGCCCTGTTCGCCAAGCGCTCCGTCCGCCGCGCGGAGGGGGAGGGCGCCGCCGAGGAGCCCGCGAAGCTCGCTGAGCCTGCGGTGGCGGATGCCGTGCCCGCGGCTGTCGCAGAGGCGGAGCCCGCGGACGCGGAGGGCGCCGAAGACGCGAAGGCGCCGGTCACGCCCGCTGCCGAGGAGGCGCCTGCGGTGGCGGATGCCGCGCCGGTCGCCCTCGGGGAGGCGCCCGCCGCCGAGTCGCCCGAGGATCCCGCGCGATGAGCGCGGCGCCCGGCACGCCTGCCGTGCCCGCCATCCGCTGCGAGGGGCTCACCAAGGCATTCGGCACGCGCAAGGCCGTCGACGACCTCACCTTCGAGCTGCCCCAGGGCGCGTTTCTCTCGGTCTTCGGCCCCAACGGCGCCGGCAAGACCACCCTTTTGCGCCTGCTCGCCACGCTCGCCCGCCCAAGCGCCGGGAGCGTGGCCGTCAACGGCGTCGACCTCAAGGAGGAGCCCGACCGCGCCCGCGCGTCCATCGGCCTCATCTCGCATAACGCCATGCTCTACCCCGACCTCACGGCCGAGGAGAACCTGCTGCTCTACGCGCGCCTCTACGGCGTGCCCGAGCCGGAGCGCCGCGTCGTCGAGCTTCTGGATGCGGTGGGCCTCAAGCACCGGCGGCTCGATCGCGTGCGCACCTTCTCGCGCGGCATGACCCAGCGCGTGTCCATCGCCCGGGCGCTTGTGAACGATCCGGCGGTGGTGCTGCTCGACGAGCCCTACTCGGGGCTCGACCCCCACGCCATCGACATATTCGACGACCTCATCGGGCGCGTGCGCGACGGGCGTACCTTCGTCATGGTCAGCCATGACCTGGAGAAGGGGTTCCGCCTGGCCGACCACGTGCTCGTGATGGCTCGCGGCCGCGCCGTGTCGTTCGGGTCCAAAGACGCCCTCGACCCGGAGGAGTTCCGCGCGCTCTACCGCTCCACCGTCGGATCGGGGGTGGCCTAGATGGATACCTGCCGTGCGCCCTCGGCCCTCGCGCAGTACCGCGTCCTGCTCATGAAGGATTTGCGCCAGGAGTTCCGCACCAAGGAGATGCTCGTCTCCATGGGCATCTACGCGCTGCTCGTCATCGTCGTGTTCGGCGTGGCGCTCTCCTTCGCGCGCCCCGGCGCCGACTTCCTCGAGGTCTCGGGCGGGCTGCTCTGGGCGCTCGTCGTGTTCACGTCGCTTTTGGGCCTCAACCGCTCGTTCAGCCATGAGACCGAGAACGGCTGCCTGGAGGGGCTTTTGCTCGCACCGCTCGACCGCGGCGTGGTGTTCCTGGCGAAGGCCACGTCAAACCTCGTGTTCCTGGGGATCGTCGAGATTATCGCCGTGCCGCTGTACTGGGTGTTCTTCTCGTCCTTCGCCGCGCCGGCTGCCACGGCCGCGCTCATCGTCGTGCCGCTCGTGCTCGGGTCGGTGGGCATCGCCGGCATCGGCACGCTGCTGTCCACCATCACCGCCGCCACCCGTGGCAAGGACGTGATGCTCGCCCTGCTGTTCGTCCCCATCGTCTTCCCGCTGCTCTACGCGTGCGTGTCCGCCACCACCGCGGCGCTCGTGGGGGGCGTGCTCATGGAGGAGGCGTTCGCGACCTCGCTTGCGCTCGCCGCCGGCTACGACGTGATCATGCTGCTGGCGTCCTGGGTGCTGTACGATTTCGTGGTGTCGTAGGCGCGCCCGCTGCGCCGAGGAGAGAGGAGGGCCCATGGCCCGAGAAGGAAAGACCCCGCGCCTGCCTGAGGCGGGGCAATGGCCTGACAAGGTGGCGCCTGCCGCGCTCGTCGCCGGCATCGTGCTCACCACCGTCGGGTTCCTCATGGCGTTTCTGACCGTGCCGCCGGTGGGCGGTGCCACCGTGGGCGGCGTCGAGCTCATCGGCGACGCCATGGTCAACCAGAAGATGCTCCTGTCGCAGAAGATCTTCTACTTCCACATGCCCGTGGCCATCACGTCGTTCGTGGCGCTGATCTTCGGCGCCTACTACAGCGTGCGCTTCCTCATGACGAAGAGCCAGCGCTTCGATACCTGCGCGCGCATCGCGCTGGAGCTGGCCCTGCTGTTCGTGGTGATGACCATGGTCACCGGCGAGATGTGGACGCGCTTCGAGTGGGGCGTGTGGTGGAGCTGGGAGCCGCGGCTTACCACCTACCTCATCCTCATGCTCATCGTCATCGCCTACTTCGTGCTGCGCAGCTCCATCGACGAGCCCGAGCGTCGCGCCACCTTCGCCGCCGTGGTGGCCGTCATCGCCGCCATCGACGTGCCCATCTGCTTCATGATCACGCGTCTCATCCCCTCATCCATCCACCCCGTGGTGCTGCGCGAAGGGGGCATGAGCCCCGAGATGGGGCTGTGCGTGGGCCTTGTGGCCCTCGGGATGCTGTGCGTCTGCTTCGCCCTGTACCGCGCCCGCTTTCGCCAGGTCCGCCTGTGCCAGCGGGTGGACGCCCTCAAGGAAACCCTCGACGACGAACGCTAGGAGAGAGCCATGAACCCCATTCTCGCTGACATCTACTCGACCATCCTGCCCTCCGCCCCCTACGTCATCGCCGCCTACGCGCTTCTGTGGGTGGCGCTGCTCGTCTACCTCCTCATCATTGCGCGCGGCACTAAGAAGGCCGAGGCCCAGCTTATGCTGCTCGAGGAGGCCGTGGCCGACGAGCGCGCCAAGGGGGAGTAGGCACTTCGTCGCGCGTGGCCTTGCGGGCGCCTCTCTGCGCTTCCGCGAGCGTGCGGCTGGAGTATTTGTTTCCTTAGGAAAACTTTCTGTCTGCGAGCTGTCTTTCGATGTGTTACCATTGGCTAACATTGATAGGGCGGCCGGAGTTGGCCGGCGCGCCGAGAGAGAGGAGAGGCCTTGAGCCGCATCGTCCGCATCCTTATGATGGCCGCCGCCTGGGTGTGCTTCGCCGTTGGCTGCATCGGCATCGTCGTGCCCGTGCTGCCCACCACGCCCCTCGTGCTGCTGGCGACGCTCCTCTTCGCCAAGTCCTCGCCTCGCTGCCATCGCTGGATCTGCTCGTCTAAGGTCTACCGCGCCTATGTGGTGCCCTTCCGCCAGGCAGGCGGGATGCCGCTCTCTGTGAAGGTGCGCGTGCTCGCGGTGTCGTGGGGAGTCATGGCCGTGAGCGCGCTGCTCGTGCAGAAGCCGACGGTCTGGGTCATCCTCACGGGGTGCGCCCTGTTCATGCTCTACCTGGTGGGCTTCCGCATTCCCACCGTCGACGTTGCCCCCGTCGCCCCGGCGCGTGTGGCCGAGGAAGCCGAGTAGGCCCTCCTGCCTCCCTCCCGCGCTGTCCGCCCGCCGCCCGCGCTGCTCGCCCGTCTCCCGCGCTGCTCGCCCGCGCCTCCCGCCCGTCTCCCGCGCTGCTCGCCTGCCTCGCGCTTCACGCCCGCGCTGCTGCCGCCTGGGGAATTCGGCGGCTCTGGCGTGCAGTCGCGTGGCCGGGGACGGCCACGCTTCCCCCGCTGCCGCTTCTGCTTCCGAGGAATTCGGCGGCAGAAATGCAAATTTCGACGGTTTTGCACTCCCCGTGGCCGCTCAGACGGGGCTTTCTCCGGCTTCGGAGGATAAAACCCCAGGTCGGCCTTGGCTGGATCCGATGGCAGCGGTTTCTCGGCGCTCGTCTCGGGTGCAAAACCGTCCGAATTTGCAGGAAGCGCCTCAGATGGCGGGGTTCGAAGGCGCCCTGTAGTATCATGGCCTCATCCCGGCGGCACCGCGCATGCCGCCTTCGCGCGCCCTGAGGCGCAGGCTCAAGAGAAAGGTGCTCGATGAAGGCGCTCATCCCCGCTGCGGGTCTGGGAACCCGCTTTTTGCCCGCCACCAAGTCCCAGCCCAAGGAGATGCTGCTCGTGGTGGATCGCCCGGCCATCCAGTACGTGGTGGAGGAGGGCCTGGCCTCGGCTGCCGACGAGGTGGTCATCATCAACAGCCGCGAGAAGAAGTCCATCGAGGATCACTTCAGCCCCGATCCGGCGCTCGTGGCGCTGCTGCGTGAGCGCGGCAAGGACGCCTACGCCGACGCCGTGGAGAAGGTGGGCGGCTACAACGTGAGCTACGTCTACCAGGAGGAGGCGCTCGGCTTGGGGCACGCGGTGCGCTGCGCCGCTGAGAAGACCGGCGACGAGCCGTTCTACGTGCTGCTCGGCGACGTGCTCGTGCCCGACAACAAGATGCTGCCGGCCATGCAGGCGGTATCCGACGCGCACGGCGGCGCGAGCGTCATCGCCGTCATGCCCGTGCCCGACGACCAGGTGAGTCGCTTCGGCGTCATCGCCGGCCAGGCTGTGGCCGCTGACGTGTGGAAGGTGGACTCGCTCGTGGAGAAGCCGGCGCTCGAGGACGCGCCGTCCAACCTGGCCGTGTTCGGCCGCTACCTCCTGAGCCCGCGGGTCATGGAGCTGCTGGCCGACGTGGAGCCAGGCGTGGGCGGCGAGATCCAGCTGACCGACGCGCTTGACGCGGTGCTGCGCGAGGAGGAGATGTACGCGCTCATCGTCGACCCGGCCGACGGTTTCGACACCGGCACCGTGGAAAGCTGGCTCGAGACCAACAACGAGCTCTACCGCAGAGCCCACGCCTAAGAAGCAGAACGGCCCCGCTTGGCGGGGCCGTTTTCTTGTGGGGGGGGAGGGCTGCCGCGCCGCCCGCGAGGCGCTGTCGGGGCCGTGGGGCGGCGCAGGTGCCCAAGGATCCGACGCGGCGCGCTTCGGTACGCGAGGAGGGCCCTCGGGGAGCAGATGTGCCGCCCCACGGCCCCGGAGAAAGAAGTGGCCCGGTGGAGAGGGGAGCTCCACCGGGCCGAAAGGAGGGGATGACGCGGCTCCTCGGAGCCGCTTCTGCTTCGTTCCAAAGCAGGCAAGTGGAGTAGGAGGGGAACCTTCGCACTTGCTGGTACCCAGTATAACGTGACCCTTTGAATAAGCCATGAATGCCCGGTGGGCATCTTGTGAATTTCCCATCCACACTTTGAGGAGTTTGTCAAATCCTTGCAGATCGTCAATGATATTTCAAACATTTGTTTGTTCTCGTCGTCCTAGCCGCCGGCCCGTGGTACCATGGCCGCCATGGATACGCTGTTTACTGAAATGGAGAACGCGGAGCGCAGCCGGGTGGCTCCCCTGGCGGTGCGCATGCGCCCCCGCACGCTCGACGAGCTGGTGGGCCAGGCCGAGGCCGTGGGGCCGGGCAGCTGGCTGCGCACGGCCATCGAGCAGGACACGCTGAGCTCGGTCATCCTCTACGGCCCGGCTGGCACGGGGAAGACCTCGCTCGCGCACGTGATCGCGGAGTCGACGAAGGCCACGTTTGTGGAGGTGTCGGCCATCGGCGGCACGGTGTCAGACCTCCGGCGCGAGATCGATGCTGCGGAGAAGCGGCTGCTCATGGGTGGGCTGCGCACCATCTTGTTCGTGGACGAGATCCACCGCTTCAACCGCTCCCAGCAAGACGCCCTGCTCCATGCGGTGGAAGACCGCATGGTGGTGCTCGTGGGCGCCACCACCGAGAACCCCTTCTTCGAGGTGAACTCGGCGCTCATCTCGCGCTCACGCGTGGTGGAGCTGCGCTCGCTGGCAGACGAGGACATCGCAGAGCTTGTCGCGCGGGCCGTGGCCGACGAGCGCGGGCTCGGCGGCCTCTACGCGCTGGAGGACGAGGCGCGTGACGCCATCGTGCTGCTGGCCGGCGGGGACGGCCGCACGGCGCTCACCACCCTTGAGCTAGCGGCGGGCATGGTACCCCCGGGCACGCAGAGGGCACCGGTGGCCATCACCGAGGCCATGGTGCGCGCGGCCACGCCGCACCGGACGCTGCCCTACGACAAGAACAAGGACATGCACTACGACGTCATCTCGGCGTTCATCAAGTCCATGCGCGGGTCAGACCCGGATGCCGCCGTCTACTGGCTCGCCCGCATGATCGACGGGGGAGAGGACCCGAAGTTCATCGCGCGCCGCATGTACATCGCCGCATCGGAGGACATCGGCAACGCCGATCCCCAGGCGCTGCTCGTGGCTGCGGCGGCCTTTCGCGCCGTCGAGGTCATCGGCTACCCGGAGTGCCGTATCAACCTGGCGCAGGCCGCCATCTACCTGGCGCTCGCTCCCAAGTCCAATGCGGCGGAGGCCGCCATCGACGCCGCCCTGGCGGAGGTGCGCCACGGGCCCGCGCGCAAGGTGCCCGACCACCTGCGTGACCGCCACCGCCCCGGATCGGAAAGCTATGGAGCCTACAAGTACCCGCACAGCTACCCGGCCGGCTGGGTAGAGCAGCAGTACCTGCCCGACGGCCTTGCCCGCGGCGCCTTCTACCAGCCGGGCGTCCGCGGCTGGGAGGCCTATCGATCAGATGCCGCCGCCCGTGACCGCGCCGACGCGCAATCCTGAGCCGGCGTCTGCCAGGGGGGCGTCGCCCTGCCGCGCGCCCGAGAGCATGGGCGGGCCGCCTAACGGGGATCGCTCGTGGCACCTTCTCCGCAGGCGTTGCCGCGTGCGTTCGGGGGGGGGGTGGGCGAGAGGCCCTCGGCGTGCATCGCCGGCCTTCCTGCCAGGTAACGGGGAGGCATCGGGGGAATCCCCGGCGCGTAAAAGCGTGAGGGGCCTGTATAGAATAGGCCTCTGAAGACCGCGAAGTGCTATAGTTTAGCTTTCAAGTCAACGAGGAGGCTGACATGGAACTGCTCAACATCGCCCTGCCCATCGTCTACGCGCTCGTCGGCGTCGCCCTGGTGTGGTTCATCGTCGAGCTGGTCATGACCGTGCGCACGGCGCGCAAGACGGTCAAGTCCGTCAAGCAGCAGATCGACCCCACGCTGGAGAGCGTCGGCAAGATCACCGCATCGCTCGAGCCGGCCGTGGCCAACGTGAACAAGCTCACCGAGCAGCTGCAGCCCACCATCGAGCACGTGGAGAACATCACCGCGTCGCTCGAGCCCGTCTCCGCGAAGATCGACCCGCTCGTCGACCGCGTCTCGCTCACCGTGGACGCCGCCAACCTGGAGATCATGCGCGTGGACCAGATCCTGGAGGACGTCACCCAGATCACCGAGTCGGTGTCTAACACCCTCGACACGGTGGACACCGTCACCAACGCCCCGCTCGAGCTGGTGAACTCCGTTACCGACCGCGTGCGCTCCCGCTTCAAGCCGCGCTACGCCAGCAAGGAGTCCGAGCAGCTCGGCCAGGCCGCTTCGTCCGGCAGCCATGCTGTGAGGGACTTCGTGGACGCCGCCTCTGACGCGGCTGGCGCCGCCGTGTCTGAGCAGCGCGCCCGCATGCATGAGCGCAAAGAGGCCCGCGCGGCCCGCACCGAGGCCGCCCATGCCCGCGGCGAGTCGCTGTCCGATACCGCTGCGACCATGACCGACACCATCGTCGATGCCGTCGATGCCGATACCGCGCCGACGGCAGGCTCGGGCTATACCACCATCGCCCCCGAGGCCGACCAGCGCTAGCGGCTCGCCATGAAGCTCCCCGACCCCTCCAAGCCCGCGCCGAAGGCGCCTCGCCGCCCCTCGGTGATGGACACCATCACCCTGCCGCCGGTGGAGGAGGCCGTGGAGGCCTATGCCAAGGCCGACGGCTACGTGCACGCCCCGGGCTCTGAGGCCCAGGAGGCCGCCCGATCGGTGGAGGCCGCAGGGCTCGCAGCCGGGGAAGCCGTGTCCCAGGAAGCCCTGCGTGCCGACAAGGCGCGCCGGCGCTTCCTCGATGTGTGGACGGCGGTGGGCGCCATCCTGCTCACGGGCGTCGTCGTCTACTTGCTCAGCATCCTCTCGGTGCCGGTGTCCATCGTCATCTGGACGGTGGTCATCGTGTTCTGCCTGCGCGGCGTCGTCAACGGGCTTGAGCGTCGCGGCGTCAACCGCACGGTGGGCACGGCGCTCGCCTACGTGGCCATGGCGCTTGTGCTCGGGTTCTTCGCCTTCCTGCTGTTCTCGCCGATGTTCGGCCTGAACGCCCAGTTCGCCGACCTCATGTCGTCCATCCCGCAGTATGTGGAGGCGCTTTCCGCCTGGGGCAACGACCTCTACGCCCGCTATGCGCACGTCTTCGAGGACGCTACGGTCAAGCACCTCATCGACGAGGTGCAGTCCAACCTCACCGCCTGGGCGTCTGCGGTGGCCCAGGGCAGCGCGTCGGGCCTCATCGGCGTGGGAACCGTCATCGCCAACGGTCTCATGGCCCTGGGCTTCGCGCTCGTCATCGCCTTCTGGGTGCTCATGGAGCTGCCTGCCATCGGCCGGGAGTGCCGTCGCCTCCTGGACGAGCGCCGCATCGAGGACGCTGAGTTCCTCCACTACACGTTCACCCGCGTCATGGGCGGCTACATCAAGGGAACCCTGCTCCAATGCGCCATCATCGGCATCGTCTGCGGTGTGCTGTTCGCGGTGCTCGGCATCCCCAATGCTGCGGCCCTGGGCGGCATCACGGGCGTGCTCAACATCATCCCCATCATCGGCCCGTGGCTCGGCGGCGCCGCGACAGCTGTCGTCGCCGTGTTCGTGAGCCCGCTCGCGGCCCTCATCGCGCTCGTTGGCACCATTCTCGTCCAGCAGTTCGTCTACACGTTCATCTCGCCTAAGATCATGTCGAACTCGGTCGATGTGCACCCGGCGCTCACCCTCATGGCCCTCATGGTGGGCTCGGCGCTCGGCGGTGCCATGAGCGGCCTGCTCGGCTCGCTCGTGGGCATGCTCGCCTCCATCCCCGCGGTGGCGGTCATGAAGTCGGTGTTCGTCTACTACTTCGAGAAGCGCACCGGCCGTCGCGTGGTGGCTGAGGACGGCGTCTTCTTCAAGGGCACCACGTCCGAGACGAGCGACAACGCTCCCGACCCCATGGCCGATGCCGTCTCGCCGCATCCGGACTCCACGGCCGCCATGGAGCGCATCGAGCTGGCGCGTGCCGAGGGCCGTCGCGGTCCGTTCGCCGGCTGGAGCCCGGCCCCCATGGGAAAGAAGGGCAAGGCCGCGAAGGCGAAGAAGGATCGAAGGCCGCCTGCCAAGGGAAAGCACGGCTAGCGCTCCGCGCGCGTCGGTACGTTTCGGCTCGACGCGCCGCCGTCTCTCGCGATTCCGCCCGACGCCGGTGCGGCGCGCCCGCGTCGGCGCGGCATGTCAGCGGATCGTGTTTCCCCGCCGCTCGGCCGCCGCCCGGGCGCCTTCCGTACTATAATGTTCCGTCAGCGTGTCCGCCCCGGCGGCGCGTCGTCACGGGAAAGCGGGCCGGCAGGCCCTCGCCATAGACAGAAAGAGCAACCCATGGAATTCATGACAACCGCCGAGATCCGCGAGAAGTACCTCAGCTACTTCGAGGGCAAGGGCTGCAAGCGCATGCCGTCGTCCTCCCTCATCCCCGACGATCCGTCGCTTCTGCTCACGAGCGCCGGCATGGTGCAGTTCAAGCCCTACTTCCTGCAGCAGAAGCAGCTCGAGGAGCCCTACATCGGCACCACCACCGTGCAGAAGTGCGTGCGCACCAACGACATCGACATCATCGGCACCACCGGCCGCCATCTGAGTTTCTTCGAGATGCTCGGCAACTTTTCCTTCGGCAAGTACTTCAAGAAGGAGATGTGCGCCTGGGCCTACGACTTCTCCGTCAACGTGCTTGGCCTGCCGGCCGAGCGCCTGTACTTCACCGTGTTCGAGGACGACGACGAGACTATCGAGATCTGGAAGGGCCTTGGCGTGCCCGAGGATCACATCTCGCGTCTCGGCGAGGACGACAACTTCTGGCGCGCCGGCCCCACCGGCCCCTGCGGCCCCTGCTCGGAGATCTACTTCGACCAGGGCCCGGAGTTCGGCTGCGGCAGCCCTGACTGCGCGCCGGGTTGCGACTGCGACCGCTTCCTCGAGTACTGGAACTGCGTGTTCACCCAGTATGACGGCCAGGAGGACGGCACGCTTCTGCCCCTGCCCAAGAAGAACATCGACACGGGCATGGGCCTCGAGCGCATGGCTGCCATCATGCAGGGAGTCCAGTCCAACTACGACACCGACGTGCTGCGCAGCCTGGTGGGCGTAGGCGAGCGCCTCTCGGGCAAGGCCTACGGCGACGACCCCGAGGCCGACCTGGCCCTGCGCATCATCGCCGATCACAGCCGCGCGGTCACCTTCATGATCGCCGACGGCATCCTGCCCTCCAACGAGGGCCGCGGCTACGTGCTGCGCCGCCTGCTGCGCCGCGCCATCATGAAGGCCCACCTCATCGGCATCGAGGGCCCGTTCCTCAACGAGTACGTGGACGAGATCGTGCGCCTCATGGGAGATGTGTACCCCGAGATCGTGGAGAACCGCGAGCTGGAGCGCAAGCTCATCCTGGCGGAGGAGGATCGCTTCGGCGCCACCCTGCGCCAGGGCCAGAGCTTTCTGGAGGAGGCGCTCGCCAACTTGGAGGGCGACGTGCTGGCCGGCGAGGAGGCCTTCACCCTGCACGACACCTACGGGTTCCCCGTGGAGGTGACACGCGAGATAGCCGAGGCTCGCGGCGTGACGGTGGACATGGAGGGCTTCGAGCGCTCCATGGCCGCCCAGCGCGAGCGCGCCCGCGCCGCCGGCGCCAAGGACGCCGAGGCCGCCTGGTCCACCTACGGCGGCGTCTACGCCGACCTGCTGGCCGAGCTCGGCCCCACGCGCTTCGTGGGCTACGACGCCACGGCCGCCGAGGCCTCCGTGGCCGCCCTCGTGCGCGACGGCGAGCGCGTGGAGTCCCTGGCGGCGGGGGAGACCGGCGAGGTCGTCCTGGACGTCACCCCCTTCTACGCCGAGATGGGCGGCGAGGTGGGCGACACCGGCCTCATGGACAACGGCGAGGGGCACGTCTACGTGCTCGACACCAAGGCGCCGGAGAAGGGGCTCACCGTCCACTCCGTGCGCTGCGAGGACGCCCCCCTGGCGGTGGGCGACGCCGTGGTCGCCCGCGTGGACGCCCAGCGTCGCGCGGCCATCGAGCGCAACCACACGGCCACCCACATCCTCCACGCGGCCCTGCGCCAGGTGCTCGGAGAGCACGTCAAGCAGGCCGGCTCCTACGTGGGCCCCGACCGCCTGCGCTTCGACTTCACCCACTTCGAGGCCCTCACCCCCGAGCAGATCGCCGAGGTGGAGCGCGTGGCCAACCTGCGCATCATGGAGGCCGTGCCCACCACCATCTACGAGACCTCCCTCGACGAGGCCCGTGCCGACGGCGTGACGGCCCTGTTCGGCGAGAAGTACGGCGAGACGGTGCGCGTGGTGGCGGCCGGCGAGTTCTCCCGCGAGCTGTGCGGCGGCTGCCATGTGGGCAACACCGCCGAGATCGGCTTCGCGAAGATCGTCTCCGAGTCGTCGGTGGGCGCCAACCTGCGTCGCATCGAGGCAGTGACCAGCTACGGTGCGCTCGCCTACGTCAACAAGATGGAGGCTGAGCTCAAGGAGGCCGCGGCCGCCCTGCGCGTGTCGCCCTCGGACGTGGCCGAGCGCGCGGCCGCCAACGTCAAGGCGCTCAAGGAGCTCCAGCAGAAGAGCAAGCGCGCCCAGGGCGCCATCGGCGGGGATGCTGTGGCCGGGCTACTGGCCCAGGTGCAGGAGGCTCCGGCCGGCTATCCGGTCATCATCGCGCGCGTCGAGGTCGGTGACGGCGGCCAGATGCGCAACCTGTGGGATGTCGTGCGCTCGCGCATGGAGCGCCCTGGCGCGCTCGTAGCGGCCAGCGTGAGCGACGGCAAGCCCGTGCTCATGGCCGCCGGCTCCGACGAGGCCGTGGCCGCCGGCTTCAACGCCGGCGCGCTCATCAAGGCCATGGGGCCGGCCATCCAGGGCGGTGGCGGCGGCAAGCCCACCATGGCCCAGGCCGGCGGCAAGAACGCCGAGGGCATTGACGACGCCCTCCAGATCGCCCGCGACATGATCCTGTAGCGCTCTCGCGAAGAAGGCCCCGAAGCGTCCCGCCGCCACCCGCGCGCGGGGCGCTTTGCGTTATGCCGGTGTCCGGTATAATCGCCTTACCTGCGATTATGCGAGGAGGAAACGAACCTATGAACAAGCATCAGCTCGCATCCAAGATCTGGGAATCCGCCAACCGCATGCGCGGGAAGGTGGAGGCAAGCGAGTACAAGGACTTTATCCTCGGCTTCATCTTCTACAAGTACCTTTCCGAGCAGGAAGAGCAGTTCTTCCTTAAGGAGGGCATGACGGCCGCTGACATGACGGAGCTCACCGAGGAGGATGCTGAGACCGTAGGGTACGCCCAAAATCGCCTGGGCTATTTCATCTCCTACGATAACCTCTTCTCCACGTGGATTGCCGAGGGGAACGACTTCACCATCTCGCGTGTCTACGATGCGCTCTCGGCGTTCAGCCGTCTTGTGAGCCCCAAGCGCAAGAGACTGTTCGAAGGCGTGTTTGCCACTCTGCAGACGGGATTGTCCAAGCTGGGAGACGCCGCTTCTCAGACGCGATCCGTACGCGAGCTCATCCATCTCATCCAATCCATTCCCATGGATGGCCGCCAGGGCTATGACGTGCTCGGCTATATCTACGAGTATCTCATCGAGAAGTTTGCATCGAGCGCTGGCAAGAAGGCCGGCGAGTTCTACACGCCCCACGAGGTGTCGCAGCTCATGTCCGAGATCGTGGCCGACCACCTTCATGAGCGTGACAACATACGCATCTACGACCCTACGAGCGGTTCGGGATCGCTGCTCATCACCATCGGCGAGGCGGTCAAGCGTCGCATGGGCAATGCGGACGGCATCGTCTATTACGCGCAGGAGCTCATCCAGTCCACCTACAACCTCACGCGGATGAACTTGGTCATGCGCGGAATCAGCGCCGCGAACATCTATGTTCGCAATGGTGACACGCTCGAAGACGATTGGCCGTACTTCGATGACGCCGACCCGTCGGGAACCTATGACCCGCTCTATGTTGACGCGGTGGTGTCCAATCCGCCGTACTCTCAGCGCTGGGAGCCGGATGGGAAGGACGTGGACCCCCGCTTCTCGAACTACGGCCTGGCTCCGCGGTCGAAGGCTGACTACGCGTTCCTGCTTCACGATCTCTTCCACCTGAAGCCGTCCGGCATCATGTGCATCGTCTTGCCGCATGGCGTTCTGTTCCGCGGCGGCGAGGAGGGCCAGATCCGCCGGAACCTTATCGAAAACGACAAGATAGCCGCCATCATAGGCCTGCCTGCGAACATCTTCTACGGCACCGGCATTCCCACCATCATCATGGTATTGAGGCAGAACCGCCCGGAAAGCGATGTGCTCATCGTCGACGCCTCCAAGGGCTTCGAGAAGGACGGGAAGAACAACAGGCTGAGGTCGTCGGACATCAGGCGGATTGTCGACGTCGTCGATTCTCGCTCAACGGTCGAGGGCTTCTCGCGCCTCGTCAGCAAGGACGAGATTCGCGAGAACGACTACAACCTGAACATCCCTCGCTACGTGGACTCGTCGGATCCAGTGGAGACATGGGACTTGTATGCCTCCATGTTCGGGGGTATCCCCCTTGCTGAAATCGACGATCTGGGAAGATTCTGGCAGGCGTTTCCCGGCCTGAGGGAGTCTGCCTTCGGGTCTGATGACGGACATTGTGCTCGCCTTTGCGTGGATGACCTGAAGGAGGCGGTTCTCGATCATGAGGCGGTGAAGGCCTATTTCGCTCGCTACGACGAGGCCTTCGGGGCTCTTCGCGCCGATGCTGCGAGAAAGCTTGTAGGCAACTGGGAATCGGTCGATCCCCTAGGTGCCAAGGAAGAGCTTGCCGACGAGATCTTCGGGCGAATGGAGCTCTTCCCCCTGCTCGACAAGTATCATGCGTTCCAGGCGCTTGACGATGCCTGGGAATCTGTCGCCGCTGATTTAGAGATGCTGCAGACCGAGGGGTTCGAAGCGGCGCGCGTCGTCGATCCGCGACTTGTCATCAAGAAGAAGAACGGCAAGGACGTCGAAGTCCAGGAGGGCTGGCAGGGGCACGTCATCCCCTTTGACTTGGTGCAGGATCTGGTTCTGGCTGACGAACTCGAGGCTCTGAGGGGTCTAACGGAAGATCTTGCTTGCGTGAAGGGGGAGTGCGACGCCCTGGCAGAAGAGCTGCCTTCGGAAGAGGACGACGCGGCGGAGTCCGAGTTGACCGAGGACGAGGTGACGGAGAAGCAGGAGAAGCTTGCCGCGCTGCAGAAGCGTCAGAAGGCGCTGAAGAAGTCGGTGAAAGAGGCGGAGGGCGCACTGGAGCTTGCGACGGCTGAGGCGATGAAGGGGCTATCCGACGCCCAGGTTCATGAGCTGCTGGAGCGAAAGTGGATCGATCCGCTTGTGGAGGCATTGGAAGCGCTACCCCGAAAGGCCGTCGACGAGCTGGTTGCGAAGATAGGGGGACTCGAGGACAAGTACGGCGACACCTATGCCGATGTGGCCCAGCAGATCAGCGAGACGGAACGTGAGCTCGACGAGATGCTGGGGCAGCTTGTCGGAAACGACTTCGACATGCTCGGCATCGCCGAGCTGCGCAATCTCCTGGGCGGTGGGCAGCATGACTGAGCAGCGTAAGTCGGAAACAGAGCGCAAGCCCACCCTGAGATTCAAAGGTTTCACCGATCCTTGGGAACAGCGTAAGCTGGGGGATTATGGTGTAACTTATGGCGGCCTGTCTGGCAAAACCAAAGAAGACTTCGGACATGGTGATGCCAGTTTTGTTCCCTACACCAATGTTTTCGACAACCCAATCACGGACGTAGAAAGGCTTGAATCTGTCGAAATCGATTCGAGGCAAAATAGGGTGAAGTTTGGCGATGTGCTGTTTACGGTTTCATCTGAAACGCCGGAGGAAGTTGGCATGTCTTCGGTTTGGCTGGCTGACCGGCCGAATGTCTACCTGAACAGCTTTTGTTTCGGCTATAGGCAAAAGGGGATCTTCGAGCCGTACTATCTTGCTTACATGCTTAGGTCGCAAAGCGTTCGAAGCAGCCTGGCGTTGCTGGCTCAAGGCATTTCCCGCTTTAATATTTCCAAGAAGAGGGTGATGGAGCTCGAGGTTCCCTGTCCACGGATCGAAGAGCAGAAGCAAATCGGCGCGCTCTTCCAAAGGCTCGACTCGCTCATCACCCTTCACCAGCGTAAGGTTGACAAATTAAAGACTGTCAAACAATCACTGCTCGACAGAATGTTTCCAAAAGAGGGCGAGAGTGTCCCCGAGCTCCGTTTCGCCGGTTTCACCGATCCTTGGGAACAGCGTAAGCTGGGGGATTATGGTGTAACTTATGGCGGCCTGTCTGGCAAAACCAAAGAAGACTTCGGACATGGTGATGCCAGTTTTGTTCCCTACACCAATGTTTTCGACAACCCAATCACGGACGTAGAAAGGCTTGAATCTGTCGAAATCGATTCGAGGCAAAATAGGGTGAAGTTTGGCGATGTGCTGTTTACGGTTTCATCTGAAACGCCGGAGGAAGTTGGCATGTCTTCGGTTTGGCTGGCTGACCGGCCGAATGTCTACCTGAACAGCTTTTGTTTCGGCTATAGGCAAAAGGGGATCTTCGAGCCGTACTATCTTGCTTACATGCTTAGGTCGCAAAGCGTTCGAAGCAGCCTGGCGTTGCTGGCTCAAGGCATTTCCCGCTTTAATATTTCCAAGAAGAGGGTGATGGAGCTCGAGGTTCCCTGTCCACGGATCGAAGAGCAGAAGCAAATCGGCGCGCTCTTCCAAAGGCTCGACTCGCTCATCACCCTTCACCAGCGTGAGGTCGATATTCTCAAGAACGTCAAGCAGGGTTTGCTCGATAAGATGTTCGTCTAGCGCTTACGCTGGCGATGGGAGGCTCCTATGGATCGCGAACGTTTGATGAAAGAGGCCATACACTCCGGAGAGATGGAGGGTGCCTACGTGTCTGCCGAGTTTCGGAAGGATGCGGATGAGTATGTTGCGGGAGACATCTCCATCGAAGAGCTCATGACGCGCACCAAGCGCCGCTGGATTTCCAAGAAGAAGGCAGCGTCCCATGGGGCATGAGTTCGTCGACCCCTACCTTGACCCTTCGTCAGGCGTCTTGCGCAACCTTGTTGGGGCCGTTTCTTACGATGCGCTGAGAAACGCGGAGGGCGAGCTTGTGGCCATGCGCATGGGGCAGTTTCTCGAGGCGCTTCCTTTGCGCCCCATGGGATCTCTGGAGGATTTCAAGGTCATCCATCAGTGGCTCTTTCAGGACATTTACGACTGGGCTGGCGTGCCCCGTACCGTGGAGATCTGCAAGAACACGGAGAACGCCGAGTTCTTCCTGCCGTCCGCCAATATCGAGATGGGATTCGCCTGGTCGCAAGAAGAACTCGCCAAGGACAATCTGCTCAAGCGCCTTCCTCCGAATGAGTTTGTGCAGCGGTTGGCCTATCATTACGACAACTACAACTTCATCCATCCGTTTCGTGAGGGAAACGGTCGTGCCCAGCGGCTCTTCTGGACGCTCCTGTGCCACGATGCGGGCTATGATTTGGATTGGTGCCAGGTGAGCGGGGAGGAGAACGACGAGGCCAGTCGTGCTGCCGCGGAGGAGGGGAACCTGTCTGGCCTGGTGCGGATATTTACGCGTATCGCAAGGCCGACTGACCCCGCCATGCCAATAAACCAGGGCCTTCTGAGGCTCTCTGACCGATAGCAGGATCTGCGGAAAGGATCTCCGATGGTGTTCGATAGCGAGGCGGCCTTCGAGGATGCGGTGGTGGAGGCTCTGTGCTCCTACGGCTGGGGAGATGTGGACGACGTGATCGTCCGTCCTACCGAGCAAGAGCTCATCGACAACTGGGCGGCGATTCTCTTCGATCGGAACAAGCACCGTGACCGCCTGAACGGCGTCCCCCTCTCTGATACGGAGATGGCGCAGATCATGGGTCAGATCCAGACCCTGAGAACCCCGCTTGCCCTGAGCAAGCTCATAAACGGCGAGGAAATCATAATCACGCGCGATAGCGCCGACGACGACCTTCACAGGGGAAAGAGCGTCGCCCTCAAGATCTTCGATCCTGATGAGATCGCGGGAGGGAGCAGCCGCTATCAAGTCGTGCGCCAGCCGGTGTATGCCGCCAAGTCCAAGCTCGGTCACGACCGCCGAGGCGACCTCATGCTGCTCATCAACGGCATGCCCCTCTTTCACATCGAGCTGAAGAAGAGCGGCGTCCCCGTGGGCGATGCGGCGGGGCAGATTGAGAAGTATGCCAAGGAGGGGGTCTTTTCGGGCCTGTTCTCCCTGGTTCAGGTATTCGTAGCCATGAACCCCGACCAGACCCGCTACTTCGCCAATCCGGGCCCTGACGGCGCCTTCAACGAGAAGTTCCAGTTTCACTGGGCCGACTTCAACAACAACCCCGTCGACCATTGGAAGAGCGTCGTGAAGAGCCTGCTGAGCATCCCCATGGCCCATCAGCTCATCGGATACTATACGGTGGCCGATGACTCCGATGGGGTGCTGAAGGTCATGCGCAGCTACCAGTACTACGCGGCGAGTCGGATATCGGATCGCGTGACGAAGATCAATCGTGATGGGCGATGGGGTGAGCGAGGACTGAAGGGCGGTCACGTCTGGCATACCACGGGCAGCGGCAAGACCATGACGAGCTTCAAATGCGCCCAGCTCATCGCCGCGTCGCGCGATGCGGACAAGGTCGTGTTCCTTGTGGATCGCATCGAGCTGGGAACGCAGTCGCTGGAGCAGTACCAGGCCTTCGCCAACGAGGACGAGAGGGTGCAGGAAACCAAGAGCACCGATGACCTCAAGGCGAAGCTGAGGAGCGATGATCCGGCCGATACGCTTATTGTCACGTCCATCCAGAAGATGGGCAACCTAGAGGCTGACGACCTGAGTGCCGCTGATCTGTCGGCCATCAGGGCAAAGCGCCTCGTGTTCATCGTGGACGAATGTCACCGCTCCACGTTCGGCAAAAACATGGAAACCATTCGCAAGACCTTCCCGGCGGCTCTTCTGTTCGGCTTCACGGGAACTCCCATTCACGATGAGAACAACAAGAAGTTGAATACCACGGTGGACGTCTTTGGCGACGAGCTTCATCGCTATAGCATCGCCGATGGGATTCGAGACGAAAACGTACTCGGATTTGACACGTACATGGTCACCACGTTTCCTGATGCCGATGTGCGCGAGACCGTTGCCTTGAGCGAGGCGAAGGCTTCGTCGGTAGGCGAGGCCCTGGCTGATCCCCAGCGAGCGCAGGTGTATAACCTTTACATGAACGAGCTGCCCATGGGACCTTGGTACGATGAGGCAGGAACCTTGCGCCAGGGTGTGGAGTCAAAGCTTCCCGAAGCGCAATACGGAACGGCCGAGCAGACGGCGCCGACCGATCACCAGCGCCAGGTTGTGGCCGACATCGTGCGCCGATTTTCCTTCTTGACTCGGGATCGTAAGTTCCACGCCATATTCGCCACCCACTCCATACCGGAGGCGCTCGATTACTACCGATTGCTGCGCGAGGCCGATCCCACCCTAGCCGTCACGGTGCTGGTCGACCCCTCGGTGGACAACGAGCAAGGGCAGATCGATCGCGCCCTTATCAAGCAGGAAGCGCTGGAGGGAATTATCGCCGACTATAACGAGCGGTACGGAACGGACTATGACCTGCCAGGATGGGCTCGCTTCAAGCTCGATGTGTCTAACCGGCTGTCCCATAAGCGGCCTTATTTGGGCATCGATGGCAAGCGTGAGGAGTGCCTGGATATCCTCATCGTAGTAGATCAGATGCTCACGGGCTTTGACTCCAAATGGGTCAACACGCTCTTTCTCGACAAGGTCTTGCGCTACGAGATGATCATCCAGGCCTTCAGCCGCACGAATCGCCTCTTCAACGAGAACGAGAAGCCCTTTGGCAACATCCGCTACTATCGCCGTCCTCACACGATGAAGAGAAACATAGAAGAGGCGGTGGCGCTGTACTCGGGCGACAAGCCGTTCGGCCTGTTCGTTCCCAAGCTTGAGGCAAACCTCGTCACGCTGAACGAAACGTTCGGCGCCATCAGGGAAGTGTTTGCGAGTGCCGGTGTCGAGGATCTTCAGCGACTTCCCGATGAGCCGGCTGCTCGTGCCAAGTTCGCATCTCTGTTTCGCGAGCTCGACCTGGTGGTTGAGGCCGCCAAGGTTCAGGGGTTCAGCTGGGGAGAGGACGTGTACGTCTTCGACGACAGCGAGACGCTTCTCGACGCCATGAAGGCCGAGGAGGCCCTAGAAAGCGGGCTGGACTTCAGCGATGCGGACGCCACGGCGGTTTTCGTCGATCTTTCCGAACGCGACTTTCTCGTACTGGCCCAAAGGTACAAGGAGCTGGCGAGTCGGGCTCCTGGGGCAGAGGGGGACTCTCCTGTTCCCTATGATCTGAGAAGTTACCTCATGGAGATAGACACGACCCGCATTGATCGCGATTACATGAACGAGAACTTCGACAAGTGGCGCAAGCAGCTCGAGCTGGAGGGCCCGGACGCCGAGGCGACGGACCTGGCCCTGGCGGCGCTGCACAAGAGCTTCTCATCTCTTTCCCAAGAGGAGCAGAAGTACGCGATGCTGTTCATTCACGACGTCCAGGGCGGGGATGCCTTCGTGGAGCAAGGCAAGACCTTCCGTGACTATGTGACCGAGTATCAGCGTCGCGCCAAGGACGAGCAGGTGGCCCGGGCGTCTGAGGTTCTTGGCGTGGATTCCGCCCTGCTCTCGGAGCTGCTCGAGAGCGGTGCAAGCGAGGACAGCATCGACGAGTTCGGTCGCTTCGAGAGGCTCATGGAAACGCTGGATCGCCAAAAGGCCCGCGACTACTTCTCCAAGCTCGAAGGATCGCAGATACCAGTCTTCAAGGTAGGCATAAAGGCCGACAAGCTGCTAAGGGATTTCGTGATCGAGGGCGGATTCGATTTGTAGGGGGGATCGACGTGACAATTGATTTGAAGACGCTCACCATGCAGGTGATAAATGGCGACCCGGAGGGGGTCAAGATTTGCCGAGTGGCTGGTTCTACGCTAGTTACCGTAGTTGTCCCTCGGCAACTCCTCGGTGAGGCCAAGGCATTGCTGGGCATCCCCAAGCGAGGAGTCTATTATCTTCTTGACGAGAGGCAGGGTAGGATACATCGGGTTTATGCGGGACAGACGTTTCAGGGTATTTCGCGTTTGGATGGACACAATAGCCAAAAGGACTGGTGGAATAAGGCGGTTATGTTTCTTACGCCTGACGGGGACTTTAGCATGGACGTTGTGAGCGGGCTCGAGTCCTTGGCTATCCAGTACATAAGGGATCATGGATCGTATGAGGTGGAGAATTCCAACGATCCCAAGCCTTACGTCAGCCCTTACGATGAGGCGCTCATAAGTTTGCTTCATGAGGATATTCTATTCCGAATGACGTTGCTCGGATTCGGGCTTGACGCAATGGGCGATGAGGACGGCGCGGCTTCGGGATGTTTCCATACGAAAAGACGCAACGTGCATGGGATTGGACGCTATCGCGCCGATGCGGGAACGTTTGAGGTGCTTGAGGGGTCAGAGATCGATATGGCGAAGACGCCAGGCTCGACGAAGAGTCCGGTGAAGAGCCTCATTGCCCTTCGAGAGGAGATGGTGGCTGCGGGGAGTATTGTTCCGGGCGAAGGGCTGCTGTGGCGTCTTGTGAAACCCGTGAGCTTCACAAGCCCCAGCATGGCAGCGGATTTCGTTCTTGGCGGTAGTTGCAACGGATGGACAGAATGGGTGAATGATGAGGGAGAGACTCTTTCTAATATTTTCCGCAAAGTCCCTCACGCTGGTGAAGGGTGATGAGCGAGTCGAGCTTTTGGAAGAGCGCGCCGATTTGTTGCTGCTCCTTTTTAGAGGACGGAACGAGAAACACGGTATTAGAAACATTCTGCCAATCAGCACGCGGCATCTTGGTTCCAGTCGACTCATTTGCCACGCGTTCGAATGCAGAAGTTCGGATAAGAACAAACAGGAACCCAGGACTTACGCAAAGCGGACTGAGCACCCAGAAATCACCAAGCGCAATACCCTTGAACTGAGGGTTTAACCAATTACGCAGATAAGGGCGTAGCTTTCCGTACAGCACATCGCCTGGCTCAAAAACAATCCCACCGCGCCTATCATCTTTCTCCTCGACATCCTTATTCAGGACGCCTTGCCCTGAGACGATATCTTCGTACTCAACCCTAGGCAACTCCGCATCGTCAGAAAAATAGCTTCGCCTCTCGGATAGTTTGTTAAACCTACGCTGTTCCCAAGTTGGCGCCTGGATTCTCGCTCCCTTAGGCTCCCCAGCTCGGTGATGGGGATGACGAATACCCCGCTCTGCATCTGACGGCAGAACGACGCCTGGCCCACCAATACAGCCAGGAATGACGGGTCGGGATTGCGCGGGGCAGGGCTCGTCCTTATCTTGTCGCGAAGCCGGATCAGGTTTCGCTCCGCCTCCGGGGCCCTCGCGTCGCTCAGCGCGACCCCGAACGCGTCCCGTCGTCCATCTGAAAGCTCGACGACGATGTCCACTTCGAGCCTGTCTGCATCCGAGTAGTAGAAAACGAACGGCTCGAACGGCTACGCCATGGTCGATGCGCACACGTACGTCGTACGGGCAGAGTTCCTTGAAGAGCGTTTCGAAGGCCCGCGTATCAGAAAGCAGCCTCTGCGGCGTCGTAGAAAGGGGCGAAGCCGGCAGCGACGGATCGACGAACGCGGAGCGGCCATGCGATTGAGGCCTTAGCGGGGCGTCCCACCCGGGAAGATCCTCGATGAGGTGCTGTTCTTCGAGGAGGCTCGCATAGGGTTCGATCTGCTGCTGGGGGGGCGACAGAGCCATCGGCTGCGACTCGCTCCTCTCCGAACGCATCGGCAAGCAGAGTCTCGTAGGCTGCCGGCACGCCCGCGTTTCGTGCAAGCGAGAGCGCCAGCCGGCGTGCGAACAAAGGGCTGAGCCCCACTGTGGGACGTGACGTCTCTGCGAATGGCCGAAGACCTGGTGAGGACGAACCGCCCTCGCCGATCCCCCGCCTCGTCCATGCGGCGCTGCATGGCGTTCTGGACGGCAGGCGCACCTTGCCACTTATCAACGATGCGCGGAGGCCTTCCCTCAAGGGAGAGCAATGGATCCATCTCGACCATATTTCGCATGACAGGGTCGTCAAGGCGAACGATTCTGGCACCGCGGGCCAAGTTCGCCCAGGTCTTGCCGCAGAATTTCACGCCCCTGATCTCGACGGCACTGGACGACTTCGGGTGTCCTTCGATAATGCTGTCAGCAAGGTGGGGCTTATACTTGGATTGCGTGAGCATCATAGGCCTTCCTGGGGATCGGGCAAATTCTGCTAGAACGCGGGGAGCAGGATGGGAGATGGAGCCCGCCGCGCTAGCGGAGAGCCGAGAGCGTCTACGGCTCAGTCGATCTCATCCGTAGAAAAAAGCCATAATTGGTTATAATACCCTATGAAAAATAACCATCCTTGGATTTTCCCTTAGCCAAATAGACTCCAGGAGATCCCATGGAACGACACCTGATGAAAGAGCTGATGACATGGCAGGCAACAACGCGCAGAAAGCCCATCGTCGTCAACGGAGCGCGGCAGGTCGGCAAGACATGGCTGCTTAAGGAGTTCGGGCGCAGGTGCTTCGACAACGTTGCCTACGTGAACTTCGATAACAACGAAGCCATGGTCGCCCTCTTTGAAGGCGGCTACGACATCCAGCGCCTGATGCTGGGGATTCAGGCCGAGACGGGAGAGCGTGTGGTTCCGTCACGCACGCTGCTGATATTCGATGAGGTGCAGGAGTGTCCAAAGGCGCTCACGTCTCTGAAGTACTTCCGCGAGAACTTGCCAGAGTTGCACGTGGCCGCAGCTGGCTCACTGCTAGGCCTCACCCTGCACAGCGGCACGGGCTTCCCCGTTGGCAACGTGACGATGCTAAACCTCTACCCTCTTACGTTCGAAGAGTTTCTCGATGCGCGACACGAGGAGAACCTGCGGGAGCTCCTCGTAACCGGAGACGGGGCCGTCGCGTCTGCTTTCTCTGCTCGAGCAATCCCCCTGTTACGAGATTACTACTACGTGGGCGGCATGCCGTCGGCCGTCCTCGCTTTCATGGAGGAAGGCTATTCGGCGGCTCGCAGAGAGCAGGAGCAGATACTGCTCGCGTATCGCCTGGACATGTCCAAGCATATCGATGCGCGCGAGGTCGAGCGCATCCTTGCCGTCTGGGACTCGATTCCCCGACATTTGGGGAAGGAGAACAAGAAGTTCATCTTCGGCCAAATCAGGGAGGGGGCCAGGGCCAGGGACTACCGAAGCGCCATCACCTGGTTGTCTCAGGCAGGGCTCGTCACCGTGGTGCAGCGCGCGTCCAAGCCGGGAATGCCTCTCTCGGCCTATGTCGACGATGCCGCGTTCAAGCTGTTCGTCTTGGATACGGGGCTTTTGGGGGCCATGTCGGGTCTGGGCCAGAAAGCCGTGGTGGAGGGCAGCCGAATCTTCACGGAGTTCAAGGGCTCTCTCACCGAGCAGTACGTGTGCCAGCAGCTGGTGGCGGCAGTGGGCGACAGGCCGTACTACTGGACCTCAGCCAACGGGGCAAGCGAGGTGGATTTTCTGGTTCAAGACGAGCGCGGCACCTTCCCCATCGAAGTAAAGGCCGAGGAGAACCTGAGGTCGAAGAGCCTTCGCGCGTTTTCCGAGCGTTATGAGGGAATGGAGCCCCTGCGGCTCTCCCTGTCGGGCTTCAGGGTCGAAACCTGGCTGCGAAACATCCCCCTCTACGCCATGGCGAATAGAGGCCTGTGGACGACCCCTCACGCTGGTGAAGGGTGATGAGCGAGTCGAGCCTTTGGAAGAGCGCGCACAGAGAGCGCTGTTCAGCAGCACTGGGCAAAAACAAGCATCTCGCCGACCAATCGTCGACGTCAAAGACAAGCTTCTCTATGTCCACGCCAAAGGAGCTCAAGAAATAGCTTCTATACATTGATTTTGTTTTGGACAGCAAAGCCCAAAACTTCGCAGACACCTCTGGACTATCAACAATCACCAAATACTCGTTTGAAACGATTGAGCCTGCAAGATCATTCGGAACGCATCCATTACCGCCATGTACCAATTGGCGCTTCGAAATAACAAAATCGCCAGCCTCGAGAACTTGGTAGTTCTTTACTAGTATGGCGGACCCCATCAGCTTGACGCGAGGAACCACGCCTTCGTTTCTACGTCTAACAGTTATCAACTGGTATTCACGGTCATCCTCTACAGCAATCGCACGGAAAACCATCGAAGCAACTTCTCCAGCCTTACGCTGTTCCCAAGTTATACGCTCGTGAATCCCTTTTTGACAACTTCCCAATGTCCGTTGCGGTTGGCCCCTACGCGGACAAGTACGCCCCGCGCCTTCAAGGAGGCAAACACCCTCTCGGCTTGGCGCTTGCTTACGCCAAGTTGTTCGGCGGCCTGAGCAACGGTGATTGTGGGAGATTCCCGCACAAGCAAGAGAACTCCTTCTTCCGTCTTCGTTGCCTCGTTCGTTATACCGACATTTATACCGACATTTATACCGACATCGGTTGACGAAAGCAACGATTCATTGAGAGCGTCCGCAATGGCTTTAAGCATGAAAGCGACAAAGCCTGTACAGTCACCCACAGCGTCGGCGCGACTAAGCTCGTGGTAGTACTCTTCTTGGCGCTCTTTCACAATCGATTCTACAGGAAGCCACGCAAAGAGCTGATCCCACTCACTCAAGATCAGGGTCTGCCAGAGGCGACCCATGCGACCGTTTCCGTCCGAGAAGGGATGGATGAACTCGAATTCATAGTGGAACACGCACGACGCAACAAGAGGATGTGCGCTCGTGCTGGCCAGCCAGGCGAACAGATCGCCCGTCACTTCGGGAACATAGCGGGCTGGTGTGCCTGCGTGAATGAGCTCGTTGCCGGCAAAGACACCCACGTTACCACTTCGAAAACGCCCCGCTTCAGTGAACTGCGTCCCAAAACTTGGACGAATTAGTAAGGACTAAGCTGCTAAGGACTGATTTCGGAATTCCTCCGGAGTCAGTCCTTTCAGTTTAACCTGTCGTCTCCTCGTATTCCAATGAACGATGTAAGCGTCCAGATCTTTCTTGAACTCTTCGAAGGTAGCCCATTTCCGACCCTTGAAGAACTCATCTTTGATATGACCGAAGATCTGCTCGGTAGCCCCGTTGTCGATGCAGTTGCCCTTTCTCGACATGCTCTGCACGATGCCATGCTCTCTCAGTCGCTCGGCCCAGGCCCTCTGCTGGTATTGCCAGCCCATGTCCGAATGCAGGATCGGTGTCGCGCCCTTCGGCATCCTGGAGAAAAGCTGATCGAGGATATCGTGCTGCTGGGCCATGCTCGCGCTCTTCGACACCGACCACGCTATTATCTCTTTGCTCCCGAAGTCGTATATCGGCGCGAGATAGGCCTTGCCCCACGCCTGCTTGAACTCCGTGACGTCGGTGCCCATCTTCTGCCAAGGGCCCTCCGCTCCGAAGTCGCGCCCCAGCACGTTCTCGAAGGTCTCGCCGACGAGGCCTTTGTACGAATTGTACTTGTGATAGTCGGTTTCGCGGCGGATGCCGCAGCTGATCCCCATCTCGTGCATGACCTTCAACACCGTCTTGTCCGCGATGCGCGCGCCGCGCTCGGCGCGCAGGCACATGGCGATCTGCCGATGTCCGCAGCCGTTGGGAGTCCGTGAGAATATCTCGCTTATGGCGTCCCATAGCTCCGGTCGGGTCGGCGCCTTCGGATGCGACAGCGCGTAGTAGTAGCTCGATCGCGCCATCTCCGCCGCTTCCAGCAGATCAGCGAGCGGGTAATGCCCTGAGAGCGCGGCTACGGCCGCTGCCTTCTCCCGGTTCGAAGGCTCTTCTCCGCCCTCAGGGCCGCCAATTTTTTTAGGTAGGCGTTCTCCGCCTCGAGCTTTCGGACGCGGACTTCGAGCTCTTGCTCGCGAGTCATCCCTTCCTTCGCGGCCCCGCTCCCTTTGGGTCGGCCCTTCGGCTTGGGGCGCAGGGCTTCAGCGCCGCCCTCCCGATACGCTTTGCACCACTTGAGGAGCGCCGACCTCGAGGCTATGCCGAAAGACGCCATGGCATCGGGGACCTTCTCGCCGTCCTCGACCACCGCTTTCGCGGCGGCCAGCTTCTGCTCGTAGGTGTATCTGACCTGTCGTCCGCCCATCTGCAGCAATCCGTCCAATCCAACAGCGCCGAACTTGTAGCACCATTGTTTCACAACGGAAGGAGGAAGCGCTAGGACGGTCGCGGCCGCGTGATACCCATAGCCCTCCTCGAAGAGCTCCGCTGCGGCCCTGCGGACATCGACGTCGTATCTGATCCTAAGGTCTGATGGCATAAAGAAGCCTCCCATTTCTCGTGTCCAAGAAATGGGAGGCAGTACACAGAAGCGAGACCTTCCATAAGCATTTGGTGGGCCGAAAGCAGATCTTCGAGAGAGTTTGCCTTGAGCGACCCAAGAGCCTCATAGGTTCTGATCGCATTTTGCACTTCTAGAATATCCTTGGGCGGGGCGATGACATGCCTGCCCTCAATCACTGCCGTAACCTGATCAAGCGTAAGGGTATTGTTTTCAATCGCTAGCGAGGAGTGAATAGTTCTGATGCGGTTTTCCTTGCGCAGCTTCGGGGCGGAACGAATTTCTTCTCGAGCCGTAACGCGCCCGACCTTTTGCGCGATGTCGGCAACAAGAGACAGTATTTCGTCGTTTAACGAAAACGGCGGTTCATACGCCACAACAAGCCCTCCTTCGACGGAATCGTCTTGTCCATTGTAATGAAAGCACCTGAATCAGAGGTTTGGAGACCAGGTTTTGCGCATATAACTGGGAACAGCGTAAGCTGGGTGAGCTCTATCAAAAGAACGAGGAACGAAACGGCGACGGTCTTGGTGCCGAGAGGACTTTGTCGATAGCTACCATGTCCTTCAATGAGGAAGGAAACGGCGCTGCGCATGAATCCTTGCCCAGTTACAAGCGTTTGCGTGTAGGCGATATTGCGTTCGAGGGGCACGCTAATAGCCATTTCGCATACGGCCGTTTTGTCCTAAACGATGCTGGTCACGGCATAATGTCGCCGCGGTTTAGCTGCCTGAGGCCAATCGCTGAGCAAGATTATGCTTTTTGGAAATACTATATTCACCATGAGCCCACCATGCGCCCGATCTTGATCAATGCGACCAAGCGAGGAACCATGATGAACGAACTGGTTGTGGGGGACTTCCTTGGCCAGGCAGTGTCAGCGCCCTCCCTCGCGGAGCAATCCCGCATCGGCGCGCTCTTCCAAAAGCTCGACTCGCTCATCACCCTTCACCAGCGTGAGGGGCGGGCGTGTTCTGTCTGTTGGTTGCGTCTGGCTCTCGGGGCCTCTTGTCGGTTTGTCAGCGTGAGCGCGCTGGGCTAGATAAGGCTGGAAATCGAGCGCATGACCAAGTCAACGTCTTGGTTCTCCAATTCTTGGATGATATGCAGGTAGGTCTTCTGCGTCGTGTTCATGCTGGCATGGCCAAGCCTCTTAGCGACACTTGCGATGGACACTCCAGCAAAGAGCAGCAGCGATGCGTGGGTGTGCCTGAGTCCGTGGATGGAGATAACGGGAATCTGCGCATGGCGGCAATGTCGCTCTAGGACGCTGTTGGCAGTCGAGTTGTATACCTTGCCCCGAACGAAGATGGGCTCGTCGTTTGGCATGGACTTGGTGAGCTCGGAGAACTGGATGACGAGCTGCCAGTCGAGCTGCACCTTACGTACTGACGAGCGATTCTTTGTGGGAACGAATCCTGTGCCAGACTTGTAATCCCAGGTCTTGCTTATGGATACGATCTGCCGGGAAAAGTCGAAGTCTGCCGGTGTGAGGGCGATGGCCTCGGAGAACCTCAGGCCCGTCTTGGCGATGAGCAGGATAAGCCAGTCCCATGATATCTCAGGCCCGAGATCCAAGTCGTTGAGCAGGCGATGGAGCTCAAACTGGTTGAGGTATTTCTGCTTCTTCGCCTTGGGCGGAACTCCCTTGATGATGGCCTTGCGCGTAGGATCGCGGTCAATGAGCCCCTCGTCGACGGCGTCGAGCACGGCGCCCTTCAGCTGATGGTGAAAGTCCATGGTGGTTTGCCGCTCATGGCAGGAGGCGTAGTCGTTGAGGAGCCGCTGATAGGTTATCCGGTTGAGTTCCGAAAGCTTCAGCTGGGGAATGAGCCTCGAGAGCCACATCTTCGTCAGCTGATACTTTCGCAGGGTGACATCGCGAACCGCTCCTTCCTTGTACATGGCGACCCATTGCTGATAGTAGTCGTAGAAGGTGCTGTCCGTGGTAAGCTCGCTGGGCATAAAATCTCCTCTCTCTCCGAAAAACTGAAAGCGCGCTCACGCTGGCGTAATGGGGGGAGAAGGGGGAATTTTCCATGATGCGCACCGCGCCGTGAAAGTGCAAGGGAACGAACGTGCGATAAGGTAGAATAGCGGAAGCGAAACGCAAGGCGAAAGGAGCGCGGATGCGCGTCATGGCATTGGACATCGGGGAGGTGCGCGTGGGGGTGGCGGTGAGCGACCCCGGCGAGCGCGTGGCGTCTCCGGTGTGCGTGCTGCCGGCGGCCGAGGTGGCCTCTGGCGCGAAGTCCTTCCGGCGGCTTCTGGAGGACTGGGAACCGGAGCTTCTGCTGTGCGGCCTGCCGCTTACCCTGGCTGGTGAGGAGGGGCCGCAGGCGGCGCGCGTTAGGAAGGTGTCGTCCCAGGTCAGCGCTGCGACAGGACTTCCCGTCGCCTTTGCCGACGAACGCCTGAGCTCGGCTGCGGCAAAGCGTAGTTTGCGTGAAAAGGGCTACGACGAGCGAGCCATGCGCGGCAAAGTCGATATGATAGCGGCAAGTTTGTTCCTGCAGGCGTGGCTCGACGAGCGCGCCGCCCAGGCGAGATAAGGATACCCGCCCCATGCCCCTCCATCGAAAGCAGCTCACCTACTCCGAACGTCCCAACCACGCCGCTCGCGCGGCCCACGCGCGGGGCGATGAGCTGTTCCGCACCTACGACACGAGCGCCATCCGCCCCAAGCGCAGCAAGGCCCCGGCTATCGCCGCCGCCGTACTCGCGCTCGTGGTGGTGGCTCTGGCCGTCTTCCTCATCCTGCGCTTCGTGAACCCGCCGGCCGACCTGCTGCCCGAGGGGCAGACGGCCGTCATCGCCATCGAGCAGGGCGAGGGCGCCTACAACGTGGGCCAGTCGCTGGAGGAGGCCAAGCTCGTGGCCTCGGTGGACAAGTTCGTCGACCGCGTGCGCGAGCTGGACGCCGAGAGCGCGCTCATCCCCGGCACCTACCAGTTCGCCGGCGGCACCTCGCTCGACGACATCATCGCCACTCTCAAGGCGGGCCCTGCGGCCACGGGCGACACCCTCACCGTGCCCGAGGGCCTCACGCGCGAGGCGACGGCCGCCGCTGTGGCCCAGGCCACGAACGGCCGCGTGAGCGCCGAGGACTTCCTGGCCGCCTCCGCCGACGCCAGCGCGTGGGCCGGCCAGTTCCCCTTCCTGGAGAGCGCTGGCACCAACTCGCTCGAGGGCTTCCTGTTCCCCAAGACCTACTCCGTCACCGTGGGCGATGACGCCAACGCCATCGTGGCCATGATGCTCACCCAGTTCCAGACCGAGACGGCGGAGCTTTCGTTCGCCTACCCCGAGTCCCAGGGCCTGAGCCTCTACGAGACCGTCACCCTGGCCTCCATCGTGGAGAAGGAGGCGGCGCCCGAGAACCGCGCTACCGTGGCCTCGGTGTTCTACAACCGTCTGGCCTCCGACCGTCCCTACCTGGAGTCTGACGCCACCACCGCCTACGAGGTGGGCCACGACCCCACGGCTGACGAGGTGCACGCGGACACTCCCTACAGCACCTACTCAAACCCCGGCCTGCCGCCGACGCCCATCTGCTCGCCGAGCCTCGAGTGCCTGAAGGCCGTGTGCGAGCCGGATCAGACGAACTACCTGTTCTTCTACTTCAAGCCCAACGCGTCGGGCGGCATGGACTACTTCTTCAGCGAGACCTACGACGAGCACCAGCGGGCCATCGCCGGAAACTAGGTCGCCGTCATGGGGCTGCTGGATCCGGATCGGTACTTCTCGCGCCTGTCCCACATCGACGTGGAACGCGACCTGCGGGCCCGCGGGCTGGACTGCGTCCTGCTTGACATCGACAACACCATTCTCACCCGCGACACCCACGAGGTGCCCCGTGACGTGCGGCTGTGGCTCGCGCGCGCCCGTGAGGCGGGGACGGGGGTATGCCTGGTGTCGAACAACTGGCACGCGTCGGTTCACGCGCTCGCCGGCGAGCTGGACCTGCCCATCGTGGCCAAGGCCCTAAAGCCCTTGCCCCACGGCCTGCTGCTGGGAATGCGCAAGCTCGGCGGCACGCGCGCCTCCGCGGTGATGGTGGGGGATCAGCTGCTCACCGACGTGGCCGCGGCGCATCTGGCGGGGATGAAGGCCTACATGCTGCAACCGCTGGTCGAGCAGGACCTGCCCCACACCCTCCTGCTGCGCAACTTGGAGCGTATGATGCTGGGGTCGCGTCAGCCCGAGCCCGCGCCGCCCGCCTGCCGCCAGAACATGGAGAACCGCTCCCAGGAGGGACTGTGATGACCGTATCCGCCGCCGGCGCGCCGCTGGCCGAGACGCCCCAGAAGCTCTACGTGCTGGGCCACCCCATCGCCCACTCGAAGTCGCCCGTGATGTACAACGCCGCCTACGAGCGGCTCGGCCTTCCCTGGCACTACGGGGCCATGGACCTGCCCGACGCGCTCGACGCGCGCGCGTTCCTCAAGAAGCGCGACTTCCTCTCCGTCAACATCACCACGCCCTACAAGCCGCTCGCCTTCGAGCTGGCCACGGCCCGCGCCGCCTCGGCGCGCCTGGCCCACGGCGCCAACGTGCTCGTGCGCAAGGGCGATGCTCTCATCGGCTACAACACCGACGGGCAGGGATGCGTGGCCAACTTGGAGCGCGCCGGCTTCGACTTCGCCGGCAAGCGCGTGGCTGTGTGCGGCACGGGCCCCACGTCCCTGGCCATCCTGCACGCCGCCGCCCAGGCCGGCGCCGACGAGGCGCTGCTGCTCGGGCGCGACAAGGACCGCGCCGCCGAGGTGCTGCGCGCCTACGTGGACGAGTACGGCCTTCTGGCCCGCGCCACCATCGACCTGCCGGCTGCGAGCGAGGGTCACCTGAGCTTCCGCGAGGCCTTCGACCACGTGTGCTTCAAGTACGGAAGCTACGCCACGTCCACCCAGGCCATTGCCGCGGCCGACCTCATCATCGACGCCACGCCGCTCGGCATGGCCGAAGGCGACCCGGCGCCCTTCGACACGGCGCTGCTCCACGGGGGGCAGTGGGTGTTCGACGCCGTCTACGGCCACGGCGAGACGGCTCTTGTGGCGGCGGCCCGCGCGGCGGGGGCCACGGCGCTCGACGGCGCCGGCATGCTCGTGGCCCAGGCGGTCGTCACCGTGCAGATCGTCTGCGACATCGCTGAGGCGCCCCAGCCGCTTGGCTTCGACGAGCTGTTCGCCCTCATGGCCGAGGCCGCCGGCTTCGACTGCTAAGAAAGGATGCCCATGGAATACCTCACCGCAGGCGAGAGCCACGGCCCCGAGCTCACGGCCATCGTGACGGGCGTGCCCGCCGGCCTCGTCATATCCGAGGAGCAGATGAACAGCGACCTGGCGCGGCGCCAGGGCGGCTACGGCCGCGGCGGCCGCCAGACCATCGAGCGCGACAAGGTGCGCGTCACGGGTGGCCTGCGCTTCGGACGCACGCTCGGCGGCCCCATCGGGCTTTCCGTCCGCAACCGCGACTGGGTGAACTGGTCGGATCGCATGGCCCCCTTCGGCCCGCCTCCGGCCGACCTCAAGCGCGAGGTCACGCCGCGCCCTGGCCACGCCGACCTGGTGGGCGCCCTGCGCACCAACACCGACGACTGCCGCAACATCCTCGAGCGCGCGAGCGCGCGGGAGACGGCGGCGCGCGTGGCGGCCACGGGCATCGCCCGCGAGCTTTTGGCTGAGCTGGGGGTGGAGGTGTTCTCCTATGTGGTGTCCGTCGGCGACGCGGCCATGGACGAGGACGACCCCCTGACGGCGGCGACCACCTACACGCCGCTTGACATCGAGCTCTCGGAGATGCGCTGCCCGAGCGCGCGCGCCACCGATGCCATGAAGGCCGCCATCGACAAGGCGCGCGCTGCCGGCGAGAGCCTGGGCGGCACGTTTCGCGTGGTGGCCCGTGGCCTCGTGCCCGGGCTTGGCGGCTATGCGAGCGCCTCAGACCGGCTGACCTCGCGCATCGGCGCGGCCCTGTTCGGCATCCCCGCCATCAAGGGCGTCGAGTTCGGGCTCGGCTTCGAGGCCGCGCGCCGTCCGGGATCCCAGGTGCACGACCCCATCGTGCTCGAGGGCTCCGACGGATTCCAGCGTTCGTCGAACAACGCCGGCGGCCTGGAGGGCGGCATGACCAACGGCATGCCGCTCATCGTCACCGTGGCCATGAAGCCCATTCCCACGCTCATGAAGCCGCTCGACACGGTGAACCTGGACACGCTTGAGGTCGAGCAGGCCTCCAAGGAGCGCAGTGACGTGTGCGCCGTGCCCGCCGCAGCCGTCGTGGCCGAGGGCGAGGTGGCGTTCACTCTGGCCAACGCGTATCTGGAGGCATTCGGCTGCACCAACATGACCGACCTCAAGGCGGCCGTGAAGTCCTACAAGCAGCGCCTGAGGACGATGTCGCGGTGAGCCGGCGGGGAAGGGGAGGCCGCGCTGGGGCGTCGGCGCGGCCGGCGGCGGCGCGCGGGGCCCGGCCCGGCGGCGCGCGCCCAGCTCCGGCGCCTGAGGCTCGGCGGCCCGAGCCCATGGAGCTCGCCCGGCCCGTGTTCTTCGTCGGCTTCATGGGCGCGGGCAAGACCTCGGTGGCGCGACGGCTCGCCCGGAGCTGCTCGGTGGCGTCCGTGGACATGGACACCTACCTCGAGCGGCGCGAGGGCAAGCGCGTGAAGGAGATCTTCGCCGAGTCGGGCGAGGAGGGCTTCCGCGCCGTGGAGACTGACGTGCTGGCCGAGCTGGCTGCCAAGGAGCCGCTGCTCGTGTCCTGCGGCGGCGGCGTCATCCTGCGCGAGGAGAACCGCGCCATCCTGGCCGAGGGCGGCTTCGTGGTGTATCTGCGCGTCACCGCCGACGAGGCGGCCTCGCGCATCAGCGACACCTCGTCGCGCCCGCTCTTCCAAGACCTCGAGGCCGCCCGCGCCCGCTGCGAGGAGCGCCTGCCGCTCTACGAGGCCGTGGCCGACGTAACCGTCGATACCGCAGGCAAGGGGGTCGCGGCCATCGCCCGCGAGGTTCAGCGCCTGCTCGAGAAGGAGGGCATCCTATGCCGGCGACCAAGATAGTGGTGAACATTCCCGACGAGGCCTCCTACGCCGTGCGCGTGGGGGTCGACGTGCTCGACGGCCTCGGCGCCGCGCTGCGCCAGCTGCCCGCCGTGGCCGCCGCGCCGCGCCTGCTCGTCATCTCCGACGACAACGTGGCGCCGCTCTACCTGGACGCGGCCAAGGCGTCGCTCTCCCAGGCGGGCTTCCGCGCGGCCGATATCGTGGTGCCGGCGGGGGAGGGCTCGAAGTCCCTCGCGGTGATCGGCGAGGTGTGGGAGGCCATGGCGGGCCTCGGGCTCACGCGCGACTGCGCCGTGGTGGCCCTCGGCGGCGGCGTCGTGGGCGACCTGGCCGGCTTCGCCGCCTCTACCTACATGCGCGGGATCCCCGTGGTGCAGGTGCCCACGACGCTCTTGGCCATGGTGGACTCGTCGGTGGGCGGCAAGACCGGCGTCAACCTGGAGGCGGGAAAGAACCTGGTGGGCACGTTCAAGCAGCCCGCCTACGTGTGCGCCTCCACCGCCACGCTCGCCACGCTGTCCGAGCGCGAGTGGTGCTGCGGCTGCGCCGAGGTGGCGAAGTCCGCGGTCATCGACTCTGACGACTTCTTCTTCTGGCTGCTGGACAACGCCGCGGCCCTGGCCGCGCGCGACGAGGCCGTCACGGCCGAGGCCATCGCGCGCTGCGTCGTGTTCAAGGCGCGCGTGGTATCCGAGGACAAGACGGAGAGTCGCGGGGTGCGCGAGTGCCTCAACTACGGCCACACCCTGGGCCATGCCGTGGAGGCGCTCTCCGGCTACGGCACGTACTCGCACGGCGCCGCGGTGGCCGAGGGCATGCGCTTCGCCGCGCGCCTGGGGACGGCGCTCGCCGGCACGCCTGAGGAGCTGGTGAGCGCGCAAGACGAGCTGCTCGACGCGCTGGGGTTGGAGCCGCTCGCGTGGTCGGCCGCGCCCGAGGAGATGCTCGACGCCATGAAGCGCGACAAGAAGGCGCGCGCCGGCGTGGTGCGCTTTGTCGTGCCCGTGGACGTGGGGCGCTGGGAGCTCGTCGACGTGGACGATGCCGTCATCTTGGAGCACCTGCGCGCCTGGGAGGCGACCAAGGCCTAGGCCCGCCCGCGGCGCGCGGGGCCTCACGGCCCGCGCCGCCCCCCCCGCCGCGGGGCGCGCCAGCCGGAGCAGACGGCATGCGGCTCCTCCCTCGCGGCGGGGCCCAACGCATACGGAAGGAAGGCGTGATGAAGAAGATCCTGCTCATGAACGGGCCCAACCTCAATATGCTGGGGGTGCGCGACCCGGCCATCTACGGCACGGACACCCTGGCGACCATCGAGGCCGAGTTCGCCGCCTACGCGGCCGAGCGCGGCGCTGCGGTGGACTGCTTCCAGTCCAACCACGAAGGCGCGCTCATCGACCGGCTGCACGAGGCCCACGGCTGCTACGACGGCATCGTCTACAATCCCGGCGCCCACACCCACTACTCCTACGCGCTCCATGACGCGGTGGAGACCATCGACGTTCCGGTGGTGGAGATCCACCTGTCGGACATCGAGGCGCGCGAGGAGTTCCGCCGCGTGTCGGTCATCGCGCCGGCCTGCATCGCCCAGGTGAAGGGCCTGGGGAAGGCGGGCTACCTGCGGGCGCTCGACATCCTGCTGGACGGCCCGGCGGGGAAGGACGGGGCGAGTGAGGCGGCGAGCGCGCCTGCGGCCGAGGGCCCGGCGGCAGGGGGCGCGCGATGAGCGCCGGCGCTGAGGCGCCGCTGGCCATGACGGCCGCCGACGCCCGCGCGCTGGCCGACGAGCAGGCCCGCGCCGCCGCTGACCCGGCGGGTGCGGGGCTCGTGGACGGAGGCGCCTGCGCGCGCCGCCTGGGGCTTCTGCGCCAGGCTTGCGCCGGTGCCGACATGGCCGCCTTCCTGGTGCGCGGCACCTCCGACATCGCCTGGCTCACCGCCTTCGACCGCGTCTTCGACGAGGAGGCCGCCCATGCCCTCTACGTCGACCACGGGCGCGCGGTGCTCCACACCGACTCGCGCTACGCCACGGCCTGCCGCGCAGCCGCCACGGGTCAGCCGCTTGAGGTGGACGACGCTCGCGAGACCCACGCGGCCTTCGCCCGGCGGCTCCATGGCAACGAGATCGCCCGTGACCTGGGCATCGAGGACGCCATCTCGCTGGCGGAGTTTCGCCGGCTCGAGGACGCGTTCTCGCCGTCGGCTCCCTTCCGCGAGACCTCTGGCGTGGTGGTGGGCCTGCGCGCGGTGAAGGACGCCTCAGAGGTGGCCCGCATGCGTGCCGCCCAGGCCATCACTGACGCCGCTTTCGCCCATATCGTGGGCTTCATGGCGCCGGGCATGACCGAGCGCGAGGTGCAGCTGGAGCTGGAGGGCTTCATGGAGCGCCAGGGCGCCTGGGGCCTGGCGTTTTCCTCTATCGTGGCTGCGGGCGCCAACGGCGCGAGCCCCCATGCCATCCCCGGCGCCACGGTGCTCGAGGCCGGCCAGTGCGTGGTGCTCGACTTCGGGGCACGGGCCTGGGGCTACTGCTCCGACATGACGCGCACGGTGTTCCTGGGGGAGCCCGACCCCGAGATGCGCGCCGCCTACGAGGCCATCCGCCGTGCCAACGAGGAGGTGGAGGCGCTGCTGCGCCCGGGTGTGACGGGGCGCGCCGCCCACGAGCACGCCGAGGCGGTGCTCGCCGAGGCCGGCTTCGGGGGCGCGATGGGCCACGGCCTGGGCCACGGCGTGGGCATCGACATCCACGAGGAGCCGGTGCTCTCTCCCCGCAACGACCGCGATCTCGTGGCCGGCAACGTGGTGACGGTGGAGCCCGGCATCTACCTACCCGGCCGCTTCGGCATGCGCCTGGAGGACTTCGGCGTCGTCACCGACGACGGCTTCGACGTTTTCACCCAGTCGACCCACGACCTGGTGATCCTCTAGCGCGGCCGCGCCTGCGCCCGCGTCTTGCGAACAGCTTGCAAAAAAGGAGGCCCCGTACATGGGGCCTCCTTCTCGTCTCGGCTAGCCCTGCTTGGGGACGCCCGGTGCCGCGGGAGCGCCGGGCGCCCCGCTTGACGCGCGGCATCTGCCCGCCGGATCCGGCGGGCTCCCGCCTTCCGCCCGGCCGCCGCCTCTCGTTGTTCCGCTTCCATCTTCTTCGTCGTGCTGGTGGGGCCGGCTGCTGCCCGTCGTTCCTCGAAAGAATCGCCTTGTCGTGCAAATTCGCGCGGTTTTGCACTCCCCGACAGGGCGTCGGAGAAATTATTCTCGCATGAGGCATAACCTGACCAGGGAGAACGAAAACTGCTTCACGGAGACAGTCGCCGCCTCTTTGCGAATGGCGCTCCATCGCGCTTCAGGCCAGTGCAAAACCGTTCGAATTTGCAGAAAATCCGCTCCTTGCAGAGGATTTGCCCGCCCGAGGCGGCTTCCTGGCTTAGCGGGTTCGGTCCCGGCCGCCGGCTCTGCTCTCCATTCCCGTCTTTTCGCAGGTTTTCTGGCGCGTTTGGCAGGTCGCGCGTATAATAGACCAGTTTGAAACCCCGGGCCCGCCTGCATCGTGCGCGGGCGAGCTGTGTGAAAGGACACTCCAGTGGCTAGCATCTCTACGGCAGACTTCAAGAACGGCATGTGCATCATCAATAACGGCAAGATGTGCACCATCGTTGAGTTCCAGCACGTCAAGCCCGGCAAGGGCGGCGCGTTCGTGCGCACCAAGCTCAAGGACATCAAGACCGGCCGCGTCGTGGACTACACCTTCAACTCCGGCACGAAGTTCGACTCCGTGCGCCTGGAGACCAAGAAGATGCAGTACCTCTACAACGACGGCTCCGACTACTACTTCATGGACAACGACACCTACGAGCAGATGTCCATCCCCACCGACACCGTGGGCGACGCGGCCAAGTGGCTCAAGGAGAACGACGAGGCCACGCTGCTCTACGCCGGCGACGAGCTCATCTCCATCGAGCCGCAGATGTTCGTCGAGCTGGAGGTGACCCACACCGAGCCCGGCTTCAAGGGCGACACCGCCACCAACACCACCAAGCCCGCCACGCTCGAGACCGGCGTCGAGCTGCAGGTGCCCACGTTCATCGAGATCGGCGACGTGCTGCAGATCGACACCCGCGACGGCCGCTTCATCAAGCGCGTCTAGCCGGCGAGCGACAGCCTGAAAACGACAAGCGGCCCGCGAGCAATCGCGGGCCGCTGTGCGTTTGGGGCGTTTAGGCGTGGAAGAACGCCACGGCGATGGCGCCAGGCCCCACGTGGGTGCCGATGACGCTGCCGACATGGGTCGTGGGTGGCTCGGCCACCGCGGTGTCGAAGAGCTCGCGGCTGTCGGCGACGTACTTGCGCAGGAGCGCATCGTCCAGGCCCGTGTAGCCCAGCCAGATGGGGCGCGAGAAATCCACGCCCCCGCTCTCGGCGATCTTCTGGCGCAGCAGGTTGTTGCCTTGCTTCGAGCCGCGCGCCTTGCCGAGCATGGCCACCTCGCCGTCCACCACGCCGATGACCGGCTTGATGGACAGCAGCCCGCCCGCGATGGCCGTCGCCGCCGAGATGCGGCCGCCCTTCTTGAGGAACTCGAGGGTGTCGAGCACCGCCACCAGACACACCTCGCCGCGCTCGACCTCCAGCCGCTCGGCGATAGCGGCGGCAGAAAGCCCCTCGTCGCGCAGGGAGAGGGCGCGCTCGGCCACCACGCGCTCGCCGACGGTGGCGTTGAGGCTGTCCACCACGAACACGCGCCCGGGGTGCGCGGCGGCGGCCAGGCAGGCGCTGTCGTAGGTGCCCGACAGCTTGCTTGAGAGGCAGACGCACACCACGTCGTCTCCGGCGGCGACGGCCTCGTCGAAGAGCCGCTGGAACTCGACGGGCGGCACCTGGCTCGTGGAGGGGATCTCGTCGCTTTCCACCAGGCGTGCGTAGAACTCGTCGCGCGACAAGTCGACGTCCTGGGCGTACTCGCCGTCGGAGAACGCCACCTTCAGCGGAACGACCGTCACGTCATGCTCCGCGGCGTAGGCAGCCTCCATGTCGCTGCCGGAATCAACGATAATGCGAACGCCCATCGGCGCCTCCTGTCTCGAAAAACGTAAACCCGCAGCGTAGGCTAGCAAAGCCGGGAGGCGTAGGCCACTATTACTTTGATAATCAAATAATTTCCCCATAGGAAGGGGAGATAGGGGGCGGTGGGAAGAGTGCGCGGAAGGCACCTGCTCAGGTGGTCGAAGGGTGGAGGCGAAAGCGTGGCCAATTTCTCTATGGTTTACGCTCGATCGGCACTCTGCGACGCCCGTTTTGGTCAAAAAGCGTACGGTTTACGCGGTTTTGGTCGTATCGGGTGCGTAAACCAGGGTGTTTTTGGCCAGAAAATCGGAATCGGGGCCAAGGCGGCGAAGCGGAGGGGCGGGTGCAGGGAGAGGGCGGGGGCTGGGGTCGCGGGGGCGATGACCGCGGGGGAGGGGCACGAAGGCGACGCGGCAGCGGGGCGGGGGGTGAACCCGCGGGTCTCCGGTCGGGGGGCGGGGGGGTGAGCCTGCGGGTCTCCGGTCGAGGGCGGGGGGGGGTGAGCCTGCGGGTCTCCGGTCGAGGGCGGGGGGTGAGCCTGCGGGTCTCCGGTCGGGGGGGCGAACCCGCGGGTCGCCGGTCGGGGGGGCGAATGCGCGAGGGGCGACGGTCACGGCGGCGTGCGTAATGCGGCCGCCGTGCGGGAACGGCGAGCGCGAGAGGCTGCGAACGTGCGGGGGCGGTGAGTGTGGACAACGATCGCGCGGGGGGTGCCAAGCGCGCAGGCGCGACGAACTCGGCCGCATGCTGTGCCGGGCCCATGCCCCCCGAACTCGCAGCGCTGAGAGTCCTCCTTTCCACGCTTCAGCGCCCTGCCCCCAGCGCCCCGCCTTCGCCTCCTCCCGCGCGTACCGCAATCCGGCTCGCTCTGCCTCGCTTCGTTTGCGAAGTCGGGCCCTGTGGCCCCAGCGCGACCCTCGGCCCCCGTTCGCGAAGCCATGACAGGGCGCCCCTCCTCGTGCCTCCGAAGCTCCTCGGCCTTGCGTACCCGGCAGCCTCGGCCTCGGTGCCCGCCCGCGCCCCTGCCGCCTTGTCGCGTCCTATGCCTCCACCAGATCGATCAGCTCTTGATGGGAGTGGATCCCCAGCTTGGCGTAGATGTGCTTGACGTGCGCCTTCACCGTGTTGCGCGATACGACCAGCGCCTCCTCGATGTACTCGCGGTTGCGCCCGCGCGCGAGCATGGCGAACACCTCGGCCTCGCGCGGCGTGAGCCCGAACTCGGAGGCCAGCTCACCGCAGCGCGCCTCGAGCCGCTCGGCGGGGGAAGTCGCTGCGTCGCGCTCGCCCACGGGTTGGATGCCCTCGATGGCGCCGGTGAAGGTGAAGCGCTTGAGCCCGATGAGCGCGTAGGCGGCGAACACGAGCATGAGCGTACCCACCACAAGAAACACCAGGTGACCGTCGGCCCCGATAGCGTGGTTCACGCCGGTTCCCGCCGCCGCGCCCAGCACCGACCCCAGGCTCGACAACCCGCGCCCCCAGGCGATGGTAGTGGCCGCGCCCAGCGGATTGCGCTCGGCGATGGCCACAAGCGCCATCCAGGCGGTCATGTCGAAGAGGCTGTTGCCGGCCGACAGCAGCGTGACGGCCCCGCGCGTGAAGGAGGCGCTGCCATCCGAGGCCAGGAAGAAGCCGGCTATCACGATGAGGGCGGAGACCTGGGCCAGCAGGTCGGCGGGGAAGGGGCGCCGCGTCAGCAGCACCCAGGCACCCACGGCTAGCGCCGGGAGCGCCTCCAGGGCGCTTGCGCGGGGCACGCCGCCTACCTCGTCGAAGCGCAGCGCGAACCCGAAGGCCACGTGAAACAGCAGCAGGCACACGAACAGCGTGGAGAAGGGGGACAGAAACGACGAAGGCCTGGTGACGGCCAAGTCGTGCGGCGCCTCCCGGCCGTGGCTGTGCTCGAGCACGATGCGCGCCGGCCGCTCGGTCAGCGCTGCGGCCGCTACGGGACACAGCAGGAAGGCGCCGACCCCTACGGCGGCCGGAACCGCGCCGGCCAAGACGCCGGTGGCCAGCTGCAGCCCGTAGGCCGCGCTGATCCCCAGGGCCACGAAGCGCAGCCTCAGCCGCGCGAGCGCCAGGCCCGTCAGCACCGTGGCGCCTGCGCGTCCCACGCCCACCAGGCAGGCGCCCAGGGTGAGCGTCGCCGGGTGGGAGAAGATCAGGCCCGCCAGCATGACGCCGGCGCCGGCTGCCAGAAACGCGAAGGTGCCCGCGATGAAGCTCGCGGGCGTCAGCAGGCGCGGCGCACGGTAGGCCACGAAGCCCAGCGCCATGAGCGCTAGGGCCGTAGCGCTCACGGAGAAGTCGCGCGCATGGGTGAAGATGGGGTCGAACAGCGGAAACACCGCCGTGTTCATGAAGGAGGTCGAGGCCACCAGGAGGGAGAGCGCGGCGGCGGCCAGCACGGCCTCGTCCATGCCTGCGCCATCGCCGTCGGCCGTGCGTCGCTTCTCGTCGTTCGCCATGCCAGCCTCCTCTCGCTGTCCGTCGCCTGCCTTCTATTGTAGGCCCTCGCGCCATCGGAGAGGCGTCGCGGATCGACGTCGGCGGTGGTCGGATGCGTCGCCATCGCCCCCCCCCTCGCACGTGAGCGCCCCTCGCATCCCCGCCCGGCTCGGCCGTCGCCCGATCCGGCGAGCGTGCCTCCCTCTGCCCGGTGCGCCCTCGGCGCCCCGGGCGCGCTGCGTGCCACGCGTCCCTCCGCATGCAGCAAAAACGCCCCGCCGGGAGGGGTGGCGGGGCGCTCGGGGGGCGGACGTCCGCCTGTGCCGCGGGATGCCGCGAGGGCGGGCGCCGAGGGGCGGCCTCGGCGCGCGGGTCATCGTGCACGCCGCGTCGCCCTCGCGGCCGGCCTGGCCTGGCGCGGCCGAGCCCGCCGCGTGCCTGCCCGGCGGGGCTACGCCTGCCCGGTGGCGGCCAGCATGCCTGCGCGCCGCCCGAAGGTCATCGTGCGCCCGCAGGCCAGGCCGGTCAGCAGGTTCGGATAGCTCACGCTGAAGAAGCCGCCCGAGTCGTTGCCGGTCAGGTACAGGCCCTCGATGGGATCGCCGTTCTCGTCGCAGGGGTGCATGTCCGTGTCGATGGTCACGCCGTCAAGCGTCGCCAGGAACCAGGCGCCCGTGCGCACGCCGTAGAAGGGCGGCGTGTCGATGGCCATGAGGCGGTGGGGCTCCTTGTGGTAGTCCTCGTCGCGGCCGGCCGCGGCCATCTCGTTGTAGCGCGTCCACGACGCCACCGTGGCCTCCACGGGCAGGTTCAGCTTCTCGGCCAGCTCCTCCATGGTATCGGCCTTCTGCACGTAGCCGTCCTCAATGAGCTTGTCGATCATGCCGTCGACCACCTTCATGGGGATGTTGTTCTTCGCCCCGTTGTCGAAGGGGAACAGCCGGCAGCAACCCACCTCGTCCATGGCCTCGGCCTGGGCGGCGTGGTTGGCGTCCCAGATGTCCACGTAGGTCTGGTGCGGCTGCATGATGGTGGAGTGCAGCATGTAGTCGTAGGGGCCGGACTCGTTGCAGAAGCGCTTCCCCTTGAGGTTGAGCTTGAGGAACGGCTGCTCGCCGAACCAGAACCAGCGGCCTACCACGCCGTCGCCGGCGGTCTGGTCGGGCTTCACGCAGGCTCGGTTGAAGGTGCATGCCGCGCCGAGCGGGTCCATGGTGGCGCCCAGCCACAGGGCCGCCTTGATGCCGTCGCCGGTGGGGTTGCCGCCGGAGCCGGGGGCCGCGATGCGGATCTTCTGGTTCCAGGCCTGGCGATCCTCCATCATCTCCAGGTTGTTGCCGTAGCCGCCGGTGGACAGGATCACGCCCTTCGACGCGTTGATGCGCAGGTAGCGGCGCTCGCCCTTCACCTCGCGGGCGATGACGCCGGTCACGCGCCCGCCGGCGTCCTGCTCGCACTTGACGAACTCGGTGTACCAGCGCACCTCGGCGCCCTGCTCGGCGGCGTAGGCGAGGATGGACTCGGCGAAGCCCCACGCCTCGTCGGCCTGGCCCGCCGCGGTGAGCTGGGGGCTGTGGCCGGTGGCGAAGGCCTTGTCGCGGCCCGGGTCGTCGATGTTGCCCACGCCGCCCTCGAACTCCATGACCATCTTGCCGTCACGCTCGATGATGTCGGTGAGCCAGTCCACCATGGCGCCGGACTCGTTGGCCCACAGCTTCACCAGGTCGTAGTTCACGAAGCCGTTGGCGTAGCGGACGATGTCCTCCATCGCCTCCATCTTGTCGATGCGGAACTGCGGGAACTCCTCGAAGGAGGCCTGCTGCAAGCGCGAGTCGATGGCGCCGATGTCCTCGCGGACGTTCTTCGGCTCGCCTTGGCGGTCGATGCCGAGCACGCGCGCGCCGTTCTCGGCCGCCGATATCATGGCCGGGATGCCGCCGGTGCCCACGCCCACCACCAGCACCTCGGTGTCGATGGTCTCGGCGATGTCCGCCTCGTCGATGACGGGCGGCGCTCCTAGCCAGGACGGCCCGCCGAAGTCACCGGTGCGCCGGCTGGCCGGTTCAGGCGCGGCGTAGCCCTTTCCGCAGCCGGCCAGCGTGCTGGCGCCGAGCGCGCCCAGGGCCGCTAGCCCGGCGCCTTGCAGGAAGCTGCGGCGCGAGAATCCGTTACTGCTCACTGGGGGCCTCCCATCCCTCGGGCATGTTCAGATCGTGGCACTCGTTGCACGTGAGCACGTTGGCCTCGTGGATGCCGTGGCAGTCGCCGCATTCCAGGGCCAGGTCCTGATGGCTCGCGTGGGGGTTGTACTTCTCGTCGTTGTCGGCGAAGCCCCACAGGTTGGCCGTGATCTCGTCATAGCTCTCGCCCAGCTCGTGGTGGCAGCCGCTCTTGGCGCAGAACTGCTCCGTGGCGAACTCCTTCCCGGTGGCCAGCTTGGTGCCGTCCTCGGTCATCGGGTAGTTGTCCGACGCCCACGCCATGGCCTCGGAGACCTGCGTGGTCAACTCGGCCTCGTGGCACTTGAGGCAGGTCACCCCGTCGGCCGCATGGGCGGTGATGCCCAGGTGCGGGCCGCCCGCGTCGTAGGTTTCCACGTAGTAGTCCATGGGGCTGTGGCAGATGGCGTTGCAGAAGCTCGGCTGCTCATGCCACACCCAGAAGCCCGCGCCCGCCACCACGATGACGGCGGCCACGATGCCCACGGCCGTCCACGTGCGCCGCCGCGACCGCTTGGGCGCCGGCGCAGGCGTCGGTGCGCCAGAGGCCGCGGCGCTTGTCGCGGCGTCCGCGGAGGGTGTTCCTCCCTGTTCGTCTGTCATTTCTCCTCCTTGCTCGCTTGCTTGAGAGACGCTGGCCCGACTGTATGCCCGCGCGTGGCTCCCCGGCTATTACCCTATCGGGGTAAAATCGGCAAAACCCCAGGTGGAGAGCGGGTGAGAAGAATTTGACGCTGGCTGTGCGAGACGGGGCGCCCAGATGACTCGGTCGGCAACGGAATGGGCGGGGCGCCGTTACGCCATCCGTTTTCGCCGCCGTTTTCGCCAAAAAGCGAGGTTGTGCGCTGGTGGGGAAGGGGTGCGGCGGCGCGGCAGCGTGGTTGCTCGCCGTTCTTCCTGGAAAAAACCGCGGATAACTTTCGTGGGACTCCATGGAGGCGGGCTTCGCGGCGCACAACCTCGCTTTTTGGCGAAAACGGCGCCTCGCGCTGACATCCCCCTCTGATCCGCTCGCGTTTCCCGGCCCATCGCGCGATCCACTCGCGACACCGCCCGGCGCCCCCCCGGCCCGCCGCCTGCCGTCCCTTCGCGCGACGTCGCTCGCCTGCGCACCCGTCCCACCGCGCAACACCGCTCGCCCCCGCCTGCGCGCTCGCTGCCCGCGCGTACACCCCCCCCGCCTGCCCTCCGGCCCGCCGCCTGCCCCCGCCCGGCGCCCCGGCGCGGCCAGGCGGGCCACGGGGGCGCGCCGGGGGGGCGGGTGCCAGCGGGCGGTGACTGGCCAAAAACATCCTGGTTTACGCAGAATCCGTGCCGCGCGGAGCCGATTCTGGCCAAAAATCCCGAGGTTTACGCGGTTTCGCCTGCGCCAGGTGCGTAAAACACAATGTTTTTGGCCAGAAATCTGGCTTTCGGCGCGCGCTTGGCCGCAGCGCGATCGGCGGCTTCCCGCCGCCCGCCCGCCGCCCGCCTGTGCCCTCGTCGCCCGCCCCTCAGTCCACCGCGCGACGCCGCCCGCCTGCGCGCCCACCCTCACCCGTCGTCCAACGGAGAGCGCCTCCTCCGCGCGCCCGCCTCCGCGTGCCCGGCCGTTAGTGTTTCTTGTCGGCAAATTCCCCGCGCCGTCCCGCGCGCCCGCCCCGGCTATCCTATAATCCTCTACTTGATCTTTGACGACCGAGAGAGAAGGGGGTGCGAGTTCATGCCACGGCTGCAAATCATGGATACCACCATCCGCGACGGACAGCAGAGCCTCTGGGCCACGCGCATGCAGATCGGCGAGATGCTGCCGATCCTCCCGAAGATGGATCGCGTCGGCTACTGGGCCATCGAGGCCTGGGGCGGCGCCACGTTCGACACCTGCCTGCGCTTTTTGGACGAGAACCCGTGGGAACGCCTGCGCTCCATCAAGGCCAACACGCCCAACACGCCGCTCGCCATGCTCTCGCGCGGCCAGAACCTCGTGGGCTACAAGCACTACTCCAAGGAGATCGTGCACCGCTTCATCAACGCCGCGCACCGCAACGGCATCGAGATGTTCCGCGTGTTCGATGCCCTCAACGACATCCGCAACGTCGTGGACAACGCCGAGGCCATCAAGGAGTGCGGCGGGCACTTCGAGGGCGCCATCTCCTATACTATCTCGCCGGTGCACACCCTCGACAGCTTCCTGGACTACGGCCAGCAGCTCAAGGAGCTCGGCGCCGACTCCATCGCCATCAAGGACATGGCGGGCATGCTCACCCCCTACCGCACCGAGCGCATGGTCAAGGCCTTCAACGCCGAGATCGGCCTGCCGGTGCACATCCACTGCCACTACGTCGGCGGCATGGCCCCGGCCAACATCATCAAGGCCGCCGAGGCCGGCGCCGCCATCGCCGACACGGCCCACGCGCCCCTCGCCTTCGGCAACTCGCATCCCGCGGTGGAGATGATCGCGGCGGCGTTCCAGGAGTCCCGCTACGACACGGGCCTCGACCTGGAGCTGCTCTTCGAGATCTCCGAGTACTGGGAGGAGATGCGCAAGCGCGGCCACTACAAGCGCGGCGTGAGCTCGCTCACCCACATGAAGGTCAACCTGCATCAGGTTCCCGGCGGCATGATGAGCAACCTCGTCAGCCAGCTGGAGGTGCAGAAGGCGGCCGACCGCCTGCCCGAGGTGATGCTGGAGATCCCGCGCGTGCGCGCCGAGGTGGGCTACCCGCCGCTCGTCACGCCGCTGTCGCAGATCGTGGGCACCCAGGCGGTGTTCAACGTGCTCACCGGCAAGCGCTGGAGCGTCATCTCCAAGGAGATGAAGGACTATATCTGCGGCTACTACGGCAAGGCCCCCGGCCCCATGGACAAGGACATCGTGGCGAAGGTGGCCGGCAACGCCGAGATCCTGCCGCCCGACGTGGCGCCCGGCTCGCTCGTGACCACCACCTACGACGAGGTGGCGGCCGAGATCGGGGATCTGGCCCACAGCGAGGAGGACGTGCTCATGTACGCCCTGTTCCCCAACGAGGCGCGCACCTACCTGAGCAAGCATCGCACATCCGAGAAGGTCGACTTCCTGCTCGAGCAGGAGTCCAGCGGCACCAAGGAGGACGATTACGTGGACATCAATCAGATTCGCGAGCTGGTTCGCGTCGCCGAGGAGAGCGGCGTTGGTGAGATCGTGGTCGAGGAGGAGGGCGTCCGCATCGCGGTGCGCATGCCCGGCCAGGTAGAGGCCCCGGTGGCCGCGCCCGTGGCCGCCGCCCCGGCCGTCCAGGCCGCGCCGGCCCCGGCCGCCGCGCCCGCGCCCGGTGCCGGCGACGGCAAGGAGCGCCCCGCCACCTGGCAGGCCGTCACGGCCCCCATGGTGGGCACCTACTACGAGGCCCCGGCTCCCGGTGAGCCGCCCTTCGTGCGCGAGGGCGACGAGGTGGCCGCCAACGAGACGCTCTGCATCGTGGAGGCCATGAAGCTCATGAACGAGATCACCGCCGAGGAGATGGGCACGGTGCGCGAGGTGTGCCTCGAGGACGCCACGCCCGTCGAGTACGGCACGGTGCTCTTCTACATCGAGCCCCACGAGACCGTCCCCACGGTGGCCGAGGCGGCGCAGTAATGTTCGACAAGATTCTTATCGCCAACCGCGGCGAGGTGGCCCTGCGCGTCATGCGCGCCTGCAAGGAGCTGGGCGTCAAGACCGTGGCGGTCTACTCGACCGAGGACGCCGACACCTACCCGGTGCGCTATGCCGACGAGGCGGTGTGCATCGGCCCGGCCCAGGCGGCCAAGAGCTACCTGGTGATGGGCAACATCATCGAGGCGGCCAAGACCACTGGCGCCCAGGCCATCCACCCCGGCTACGGCTTCCTGGCCGAGAACGCCGACTTCGCCCGGGCCTGCATCGACAACGACCTCGTGTTCATCGGCCCCTCGCCGGAGTGCATCGAGCGCATGGGCGACAAGTCGAGCGCCCGCGAGACCATGAAGGCCTGCGGCGTGCCCACGGTGCCCGGAAGCGACGGCTGCCTGGACACGGTGGAGGAGGCCCGCGCCTTCGCGGAGGCTGTGGGCTATCCCGTGCTCATCAAGGCCACCGCCGGCGGCGGCGGCAAGGGGATGCGCGAGGTGCACGACCCGGCCGAGCTGGAGTCCCAGTACCAGGCCGCCCGCACCGAGGCGGGTGCCGCCTTCGGCAACGACGGCGTGTACCTGGAGAAGCTCGTGCTGCGCCCCCGCCACGTGGAGGTGCAGATCCTCGCAGACGACTTCGGCAACAACGTGGCGCTCTGCGAGCGTGACTGCTCGGTGCAGCGCCGCCATCAGAAGCTCATCGAGGAGGCGCCCTCCCCGGCGCTCACCGAGGAGCTGCGCCGCGCCATGGGCGTGGCTGCCGTCAAGGCCGTGCGCGCCACCGACTACCGCAACGCCGGCACCATCGAGTTTCTGCTCGATGAGCGCGGGCAGTTCTACTTCATGGAGATGAACACCCGCGTGCAGGTGGAGCACCCCGTGTCCGAGGAGATCACCGGCACCGACATCATTAAGGAGCAGCTGCGCATCGCCGCGCACGAGCCCATGAGCTGCGCCGAGCGCGCGCCGTTCACTCCGAGCGGGCACGCCATCGAGTTCCGCATCAACGCCGAGGACCCGGCCCACGGCTTCCGCCCGTGCCCGGGCACCATCACCCGGTTCGAGCCCCCCGCGGGCCCGGGCGTGCGCGTGGAGAGCTACGTGCGCACCGGCTCGCGCATCTCGCCCTACTACGACTCGCTCGTGGCCAAGCTGATCGTGCACGGCCAGGATCGCGCCGAGGCGCTCGCCCGCGGGCGCCGCGCCCTGGACGAGTTCGTGATCGAGGGGATCGAGACCACCATTCCGTTCCACAAGCGCGTGCTCGCCAACGATGCCTTCATCGCCGGCGATGTGACGACGGACTTCATAGAGACCCAGATGGGAGATGTGCTATGAGCAACGAACTGAGCGTAGAGGGCATGTCCATCGCCCCGGGCGTGGTGGAGACCATCATCTCCATCGCCGCCAACGAGGTGGAGGGCGTGGCGTCGGTCGGCTCCTTCGCAACCAGCTCCATTCGCTCGATGCTGGCCGCGAAGCCCTCGGCTGCGGGCATCGAGGTGGACGTGGACGACGATGGACGCCTGCGCATCACCATCCACGTCGAGGTGTACTACGGCTACGTGCTGCCCGAGGTGGCCGCGAACCTGCGCCAGTCGGTGGCTGACGCCCTGCTCGTCCAGGTGGGGCTCGAAGCCGCGGCCGTCGACATCTTCGTCGACGGGCTGCAGTTCGCCGCCTAGCGTCATTCGCGCGTTTCTTGCAACGACGCCCTCCCGCGCGCACAATGGCGGTAGGGCGTCGCGTCATGCCCGCCTCTGCCTGCGGGCGCCGCTGATCTGATAGGGAGTTCCCATGTCCAAACGCCATGAGCGCATATCCGGCCGTCGCAGCGCGGTGCAGGTGCTCTACACCAGCGAGATCCAAGCCCGCCCGGCCACGGTGCTGCTCGAGGAGGGCTGCTGCCTGTCCGAGGAGGGCCCGCTGCCCGACTACGCCGTCTCGCTCGTGCGGGGCGTCGAGGAGCACCTGGCCGACATCGACGCCTGCCTGGAGGCGACCTCTGAGAACTGGGCGGTGGCGCGTATGCCCATCGTCGACCGCTCCATTCTGCGCCTGGCCGCCTTCGAGATGATCTACGAGGAGGACGTGCCGGTGTCGGTGGCCATCAACGAGGCCGTTGAGCTGGCCAAGGAGTTCGGTGGGGAAGACGAGTCGCCGCGGTTCGTGAACGGCGTGCTCGGCCGCATCGCCAAGTCGATCGAGGCGGGCGAAGTGGCCGTGGCCGGGGCCCCCGTGCCGGCGACGGCTCCGGGCGAGGTGGCTGCCGCCGTGGCCGCGCTGGCCGCCGAGGTGGCGGCTGAGGACGCGGCGGCTGCGGATGGGGCCAAAGAGGCGGCCGCTGATGCGGCGGCTGTCCCCGAGCCTGAGGCCGCGCCCGTCGAGGCGGACGCCCCGGCTCCGGCTGAGCCCGAGAAGGCGGGTGAGTAGCATGGAGGATCGCGGCACCTTCGAGTCGGTGCGCACGCGCCTGGAGGAGATCGTCGAGGCCGTGGGCGCCGAGGACGTCACGCTCGATGAGGCGCTTGCCCTCTACGAGGAGGCCGTCAAGCTGGGGCTTGCGGCCTGCGATTTGAGCGAGAAGGACGTGGAGGCCGCCTTCCCCGAAGACGCCCCGGTCGACGCCGCCGAGGATGCCCCGACCGAGGATGCCCCCGCGGGCTTCGCCGATGCCGCCGTCGAGCCAGGCGCCGAGGAAGCCCCCGCGCCTGAGGGCGCCGAGCCCGCCGCCCGGGACTAAGGAGGCCCCATGGACGAAGCGCGCATTCTCGATGTCGTCCGGTCGCCCGCCGACCTCAAGGTGCTGACCGAGGAGGAGCTGGGCATCCTGGCGCAGGAGATTCGCGAGGAGATGATCGCCATCACCTCGCGCACCGGCGGCCACCTTGCCTCGTCTTTGGGCGCCGTGGAGATCATCCTCGCCGCCCACAGCCTGCTCGACACCCCCAAGGACAAGCTCGTCTTCGACGTGGGACATCAGGCCTACGCGCACAAGCTGGTAACGGGGCGTCTCGGCGACTTCGACACCCTGCGCTCCTATGGCGGCATCTCAGGCTTTCCCAAGCCTGACGAGAGCCCCTATGACGTGCATCCCTCAGGGCATGCGTCCGACTCGCTCTCGGTGGCTACGGGCCTGGCCAAGGCCCGCGTGCTCTCCGGTACCGACGAGAAGGTGGTCGCCGTCATCGGCGACGCTGCGCTCTCCGGCGGCATGGCCTTCGAGGCCCTCAACTACATGGGCGCCGAGCAGCTGCCGCTCGTGGTCATCCTGAACGACAACGAGCGCTCCATCTCGCGCAACGTCGGCGCGCTCATGAAGCACCTCGGCTACATGCGCACCACCGCCGAGTACCGCGACGCGCGTGACTCCTTCCAGGAGCTGCTCGAGACCAAGGCGCCGCTCGGCCGCGCGATGGCGCGCTTCGGCAAGAACATGAAGGAGTCCATCAAGCAGATGGTCATCCCGCACTCGATGATGTTCGAGCAGCTGGGCATCGTGTGCACCGCGCCTGTGGACGGCCACGACATCGCGGCCCTGCGCGAGACGCTCGCCGTGTGCCTGGCCGCCGACGCGCCCGTGCTCATGCACGTGGTGACGAAGAAGGGCGCTGGCTACGAGCCTGCCGTGCGCGACCCCGAGCGCTTCCACGGCGTGGGGCCCTTCGACATCGAGACGGGCGCGGATATGCCCAAGAAGCCCGGCGCGCCCAGCTACACGAGCGTGTTCGGCGACGTGCTCGTGCGCGAGGCGCGCGCCGACGAGCGTGTCGTCGCCATCACGGCGGCCATGGAGGGAGGCACGGGCCTCAAGCCCTTCGCCGCGGCGTTCCCCGAGCGCTTCGTGGACGTGGGCATCGCCGAGGAGCAGGCTGTCGCCATGGCGTCGGGCCTGGCCATCGGCGGAAAGAAGCCGGTCGTCGCCATCTACTCCACCTTTATGCAGCGGGCCATCGACCAGATGGCCATCGATTGCGCGCTGCCGGACCTGGACGTGGTGTTCGCACTCGACCGCGCCGGCATCGTCGGCGAGGACGGCCCCACCCATCACGGCATGTTCGACCTGGTCTACACGCGGATGATCCCGAACATGCGGGTGATCGCCCCATCGGACGAGGCCGAGCTGGCAGCGGCCCTGCACACGGCGCTGGCCCTGGGCGGCCCCTTCGCCATCCGCTATCCGCGCGGGTCGGCCGAGGGCGTGGCGGTGCCTGAGGAGCCGCCGGTGCTCCCCGTGGGCGTGAGCCGGCTTCTGCGCGAGGGCGATGACGTGGCCATCCTCGCCTTCGGCTGCATGGCGTCGCGCGCGCTCAAGGCGGCCCGCCTGCTGGCCGCCCGCGGCATCGAGGCGCGTGTGGTGGACATGCGCTGGGTGAAGCCCATGGACGAGGAGGCCATTCGCGATGCCTGCGACACGCGTCTCATCGTGACCGTGGAGGCCGGGGTTATCGCCGGCGGCGCGGGCGAGGGGGTGTGCGGCTACCTGGCCGAGATGGGCCTCGACTCGCCGGTGCGCATGCTCGGCGTGCCCGATGTGTTCGTCCCCCAGGGCCGCGCCGACCTGCTGTCGGAGGATCTGGGCCTCGATCCCGAGGGCATCGCCAACGCCATCCTCGAGACGCTGGCCGAGCAGGTGGCGTAGGGCCGTCGCGCCTGGCGCCGATGGTGTGCGCAGTCCCCGCGCGCAACGTGGCCAAAATCGACGACTTGACGACGCCCTGGCCCGCCTGGCGGGGCGTCCTGCGCATAAAACCCCAGGTCACGAAAATCGGGCCGCACACCTACCGCACGCCTGGGCCGGAAAACGGCCTCATTCCGTCGTCAAGTCGTCGATTTTGGCCACGTTGCGCGTGATCCGCTGCATGTCGGGTGGGCGATAGCTGTTATCTGTAACCATACTGTTATATACTCTAGGGTCATGGAGAGCGCGGCGAGGCATGGCCGCGGCTTTCCTTGGATATCCGACGAAAGATGGGAACATAATGCAGCGCTCAACTACTCCTGTTCTCGGGAAGGGTCTTTGCAGCGGGGCCTTGTCCCTCGTCGTCGCCTCCACCTTGGCCACGGGCATGACGCCTGCCATCGCCTTGGCCGACGAGACGACGCCCCTTGCGGCCGAGGCCGCCTTGGAAGCCGCACCCCCCCCCTTCTCTGAAAGTGATCCCGCGCTAGCCAGCGCGGACGGCGGCTCTGCCGCCCAGGCGGGCGCCCGGAGCCTGGAGGGCACGGGGCTTAGCATCGCCGGCGGCGCCGAGGGCGCCGACTACACGGTGGACGACGCGGCCAAGAAGGTCGTCTTCACCTCCGGCAAGACGATGACCGTGAGCGGCACGTCCCAGGGCTACACCCTGGAGGTGGCCGCCGGCGTTCATGCCACCCTTGTCCTGGACAACGTGACCATCCAGTTCTCGCGCACGGGCGACAGCCAGAAGGTGCCCCTCAACATTGTTACCAACCTTATGGATGTGGGAGGGGAGGAGCGCGAGACGGCCGCGACCGACGGCACGCAGATCACCAACCCCACGTCACTCCACCTCATCCTGGCCGACAGCTCCACCAACACGCTGACCGCCGGCTACGGCGCACCAGCCCTTCGCTGCGGTGAGGGGTCGCGTCTCGTGGTGGACGACGCCATCCTGAACATCGATGATAAGGGCGATCCCATCGTGCCCAACGAGGGTCGTATTCCCTACGACTGCGCCTTGCAGGACGGTACGCAGCTGGAGAAGAACGATCCTCTCTACCTCATGGACAGCGCGAAGCCCGGTAAGCTTGTCTGCGAGGGCGGCTCGGGCGGTGCCGGCATCGGCAGCGGTCCCCACGAGAACTCCGGCTATATGGAGTTCAACGGCGGCGCCATCACCGCTTACGCTTATGGAAACAGCAGTAGCGATACGGAGCAGTACAACCATACGGGTGCGGGCATCGGCGGCAGCATCGGCGGCGGCGCAACCCTCACGGTCTTCAACGGCGGTGTGGTGGACGCGAAGGGCTCCTACCACGGCGCGGGCATCGGCGCAGGCTGCACCACAACTTCAGGTGACTGGGGCAGTGAATACAGCGCTGCCAATCGCACTCCCATCCCCGGGGCCATCATTTCGCGTGAAAGCGAGCGTGCTGGCGGCAGCGGTCGACCCCTCTGCCGAGACATCACCGTCAACGGCGGCAACATCACCTCGGAGGGCTACATCCACGGTTTCGCCTTCGGCGGGGCCTGCGGCTCGGCTTCAAACGCCGGGCACAAACTGGTTATTACCGGAGGCAACCTCACGCCGGTCAATGCTTCGGATGGCTCGAAGCTCCTCGGCGCGACGGGCATGGAGATCGTTGTGCAGGGCGGATCGTTCTACGTGCCCAGCTTCGGCGGATCGGTCACCGACGGCCGTGGCCATGCCCTGCAGATGGTTACCATCAACCTCGACGGCTTCGACGAGCTGAAGGGCGCCCAGCTTAAGAACCTCACCGTCACCGTGGACGGCGCGCCCCTTACTGACAGCGCGGGTAAGCCCTATGATTACGGCTTGCCCTACGGCGTGGACGGCTCTGGTTGCGTATACTTCTGGCTGCCGAGCGAAGTAAACGGAAAGCCGCTCGCTGATCAGACGGTGTCCATTGGCAACTTCGAGACCTCGGTGATTGACCCCGATACGGGTAATCGCACTGATGTGCCCTCCGACTTCGACTTCGTGGTGCCTAACCCCGGCACCGGGTCGCTGGCCAAACGCTATGTGGAGATTGACATCGACAGCTATGTCGATAAGACGCCTGATCTGAAGAAGTCGCTCTTCAAGCGTTATGATGGTCTGCCTGTCGGTCTCGACGGAGGCCTCGCCCAGACTATCGCGTCCTTCAACGTGCCAGCGGGCGAGCCTAAGGACAAGTTTCTCAACAGCGCCGACACCATGACTTTCAGCTCGCAGCGTACCCACGACAAGAACGGTGACGCTACCACTGACACCATCCAGCCTGGCGCCGATTTCTCCGATGTGGGCGACTATGACCTCATCGTAGAGTCGAAGCAGTATTCGGGTGACGCCAGTTTCCAGAAGTCCTTCTGGGGCCACAAGCTGTACTTCTCGGCCGCCATCACGCCAGCTGACTCCCGTGTCAGCGTGCTGAACCACGTGATCGACTACGACGAGACCATCACCCGCGCCTCCAAGCCGGTGAAGGGCGTCACCTTCACCGCCCACGTCATGCCCCGTGATGAGGCAGGCGAGAACGGCGAGGCCCCCGAGGCGAAGACCTGCGCCTCGCCCAACGGCACCGTGCAGTTCTACGCGAACGGCGTGGCCGTGGGCGATCCAGTGGAGGCGGTGCCCGCGAGCGACCTCACCAAAAGCGGCTATCACTACAGCGTGGCCACCCTCAACTGGGACAAGACCGGCGTGCAGATTCCCCGCAACCCCGATGGCACCATCGAGATCACGGCCAAGTTCAACGGCGGCACCAACTACCTGAAGTCCGAGAGCAACGACGACCGCACCACCGAGGACGAGGAGCCTGACTTCCCCTTCGGCTCCACCCCCGAGATCACGGTGAAGCCGCAGAACCCCGATCCCACGGTGCCCGTGCCCGACATCTCCCCGGAGGACATCGCCAAGCCCGGCGAGAAGGATCCCGACGCCACCGACAAGGACCTCACCAACACCTTGCACTCCACCGCCAGCGACAGCGTCTCCTACCCGGTGCGCCCGAACGCGAAGCCGCTCACGCCCGAGGGCGGGCTCAAGGACTGGGTGGGCCAGCGCTACGACATCCCCGCCGGCTGCGAGGTGTCCTCCATCACCGTGAAGAACGCCGACGGCACGCCGGCCGCGGTCGTCGATCCCTCCAAGCCCGGCAGCTACCGGGTGGACGTGGTGGTGCGCGACCCTGTCACGGGCAACACCACCACCATCGCCGTGGACTACGCCCTGGTGAACCCGCCGTCCGTCACCATCCCCACTACGCCTGACGGCCCGAAGGACGTGCCTACCGACACGGTGGGCGACGAGCCCAATGGCGGCACGGTGCACGGCACTGGCCACGACACCGTGAGCCGCCCCGTGAAGGAGGGTCATATCGAGTCGCCCGACACGCTCAAGGAGTGGGCGGAGTCGCGCTTCGACATCCCCGAGGGCTGCACCATGGGCACACCGACCATCTCCCAGGACGGCAAGCCGCTCGGCTCCATCGACTGCAGCAAGCCGGGACGCTACGAGGTGAGCTTCGTCGTCACCGACGAGCGCGGCAACACCACCACGGTCAACGTCGACTATCGCGTTACCAACCCGCCGACAGTCACCATCCCTGGCGCCACGAACCAGCCCAAGCCGCCGAGCGACCCGTCCGATCCTGCCAATCCCGGCGGCGTGGAGGAGGGTCCCGGCAACGGTACCGTGCACACTACCCTGGAGGACACGCTCTCGCGGCCCACGGCCCCGGGGGAGAAGGACACGCCCGACACGCTCAAGGACTGGGCGGACGAGCGCTACGACATCCCTGATGACTGCGAGATCACCCGCCCCGTCATCACCGACGAGCAGGGCAATCCCCTCGACGAGATCGACCGCGGCAAGCCGGGGCGCTACGAGGTCGTCTTCGAGGTGAAGGATCCCTACGGCAACAGCACGCAGCTGGTGGTGGACTACACGGTGCACGGCGTGCCCGATGTGACGCCCACCGACCCCGGCAAGAGCGAGCTCGTGGAGAAGGAGCCGCCGCGCACTGACGAGGACGGCACGATCCACCAGGAGCTCGAGGACAAGAAGCCGGTCGACGTGACGCCTGATCCCGCCGATCCGTCCAAGCCTCTCACCAAGGACGACATCCTGCAGGAGGTCGAGGATCGCTACGACATCCCCGAGGGGTCGCAGGTGGAGATCACCATCACCGACCCGCAGGGCAACCCCGTCGATGAGATCGATCCCACGAAGCCCGGAGACTACACGGTGTCGGTGGTTGTCACGTCGCCGGCGGGCGACACCACCACCGTGGAGATGCACTGGGTCGTCGCCGAGGGCGCAGCGAGCGTGGTTCCTCCCAGCGGAGGCGATGGGGACGCGCCCGCTGCCGCAGGGGACGAGGACGAGAACGAGAAGGGGCGCCTGAGTGCCACGCGCCTCGCCCAGACGGACGATGAGGGCACCCTGGGGCTCTTGGCCCTGGGAGGCGTCGTCGCCTCGCTGGCCGCCGCCGTCGGCGCTCGCCTGCGCCTGCGTCGTAACTAGCCGAGGGGCCGCGCACCTGGCACGCCCCCCCTACGCACGAGGCCCCGCCTGGTTGTACCGGGCGGGGCCTCGTGCGCTCTTGCGGCCCGCGTCCGCGAGGCGTGCGCAGGTCGCTCGGGGGGGGGCTGACACGCTGCCTCCCCCCGAGCGACGCCGGCGGGGAAGCGCAGCCTTCGCCCTGCAAAGTGGCCAAAAATGACGACCTGACGACGGAATGGGGCCGTTTTCCACCCTCGGCGCGCAGTAGGCGCGCGGCCTGATTCTCGCGACCTGGGGTTTTACGCGCGGGACGCCCCGCCGGGCGGGCCAGGGCGTCGTCAAGTCGTCGATTTTGGCCACTTTGCGCGTGATCCGCTGCACGGGCGCGGATGCCGCCCGTCGCAGGCGTGCGGACGCGGGCGAACCGCGATTGCACAGCGCTCGCGGGCTCGGCGGGGCGCACCTCCCAGCGCCTGCGCTCGCGCGGCGCCCGATCCGCTGCACGTCGGCGGGCGCCCGCCCGTCGCGGCCGCTTGGGCGTGGGTGGTGCGCTCGGCCCGCCCTCGGTTCGGCCCCTAGGCGCTGGCCGGCTTCTCCATGATGTAGTCGTCCATGACGAAGCCCTCGCCGATGTCGGTCTCCACGGCGTCGATGGTCTCGAAGCCCTTGGCCCGGTAGGCGCGGATGCCCAGATCGTTGTGCTTGTTGACCGTCAGGTACAGGGCGTCAAGCCCGCGATCGGCGCACAGTCGGTCGTAGAACTCGATCACGCGCGAGGCGAAGTGCTTGCCGCGCTCGTCGGCCAGGAGGTAGATCTTCGAGATGAAGAAGCGGTTCGTCTCGGGCTCGACGTGACCGCCCGTGTAACCTACCGTGCGGAAGGCGGGCTCGGCGCCTGCGGCCAGCTCGGACTCGGTCAGCTCATCGGCTGCGCGCACGAACCAGTACTCGTAGGCGTGCTCGGCCATGTCGCGCTCGATGGCCTCGAGGCTCTGGAAGTTGGCCACCATGTACTCGGTCTGGGCCTCGCCGATGAGCGCCGGCCAGTACTCGCGCCAGATCTCGCCGGCCAGCTCGGCCAGCTCCGCCTTCTCCTCGTCGGTGACCACCGGCTGAAACTCCACCACCATGTCGTGACCTTCCTTCCTCGATGACGTGCGGAATGCGTGTCAGCATACCGCACGCACGCCGTGCGGCCCTCGAGTTTCCGGTGTGTAACATCCGGGCTTCCCGCATGTTAAAAGGCCTTTGCGAGCCGGTTAGCAACCGTCGCCGCGGCCGCCGGCGCCTCCGGGCGGTGGCATGATCGGAGGCGCCGGCGGGAAGGAGCGGCGCCCAACGCGCCGCCGCGCCGGCTCGGGAAACGAGGAGAAGGGAAGGTGGGGCCATGCTTGACACGGGATCAACAGGGTTCATGCTCGTCTGCACCATGCTGGTGCTGCTGATGACGCCGGGGCTCGCGTTCTTCTACGGCGGCTTGTCGCGACGGAAGAACGTGGTCAACACGATGATCATGACGTTTGCGGTGCTCGGCATCGTGGGGGTCGCCTGGGTGGCGGCGGGGTGGTCGTTCGCCTATGGGGGCGACGGTTCGCTGCCCTTTTTCGGCGGCGTCGACCAGCTGGGATGCCTGGGCGCCGTGAACGATCTGCTCGCCGAGGCAGAGGGCACTCCGGATGCCTTCGCAGTGCTCTCTGGCGCGGCGACGCTCGGGCCTGAGGCCGAGGCCGGCTACCCCGGCATCATCGACATCGCCTTCCAAATGGCCTTTGCCATGATCACCACGGCCATCATCACCGGCGCGGTGGCCGGCCGCATGAAGTTCGGCGCCCTGTGCGCGTTCGCGGCCGTGTGGGTGCTCGTCGTCTACGCGCCGCTCGCCCACATGGTGTGGGGCGGGGAGGGCTCGCTCATCGGCGAGACGATCGGCGCGCTCGACTTCGCCGGTGGAGACGTGGTGCACATCAGCTCGGGCCTGACGGGGCTCGTGCTCTGCCTCATGCTGGGACGTCGCCGCGGCTTCGCGGTCATGAGCTATCGACCCCACAACGTGCCTTTCGTGGTGCTCGGCGCGACGCTTCTGTGGTTCGGCTGGTTCGGCTTCAACGCCGGCTCGGAGTTCGCCGCCGACGGCGTGGCGGGCCTGGCGCTCGTCAACACGGTGACGGCCTCGGCTGCGGCGCTTGTGTCCTGGCTGGCGATGGAGCGGGTGCGCGTGGGCAAGCCCACCCTTGTCGGCGCGGCCACGGGCCTGGTGGCGGGCTTGGTGGTCATCACCCCGGCGGCGGGCTTCGTTGAGCCGTGGGCGGCGCTCGTCATGGGCGTGCTCGTCTCGCCGGTGTGCTACTTCGCCATCTCGTTCTGCAAGCGGCGCCTCGGCTACGACGACGCGCTCGACGCCTTCGGCTGCCACTGCGTGGGCGGTGTCCTCGGCGGCGTGCTGACTGGCCTGTTCTGCGTGCCCGAGCTGTCGTGGACGGACTTCGGCGGCCTGCTCTACACCGGCGACGCCACGCTGCTCGGCGCGCAGGTGCTCGGCATCGTGGTGACCGTCGCCTTCGTGGTGGTGGCCGACGTGGTGCTCGGGCTCATCGTGCGGGCGCTCTTCGGCGGCAGCCTGCGCGTGAGCGAGGAGGACGAGGCCCTGGGCCTCGACGTGGCGACCCACGGCGAGAGCGCGTACCCCGCCTACCTGGGCCTGGACTAGCGGCTGGCCTGCGAGCCGGCTTCCGATGAGACGCCCGCCCCGACGCGGGGCGCGACGAGAAGGAGGACGAATATGAAGAAGGTGACGGCCGTCGTGCGGCCTGAGAAGCTCGAGCCGCTCAAGGACGCCCTGTTCGCGGCGCAGGTGTCGGGCATGACCATCTCGCAGGCGCACGGCTGCGGCAGCCAGCACGGCTGGAAGGAGTATTACCGCGGCACCGAGGTGATGCTCAACATGGTGCCGAAGGTGCGCTTCGAGATCGTCGTGGACGACGAGCGCGTGGACGAGCTGGTGGAGGTCATCTGCCAGACGGCCCGCACCGGCGAGGTGGGCGATGGCAAGGTGTTCATCGCGCCGGTCGAGGAGGTCGTCCGCATCCGCACCGGCGAGCGGGGCGACGCCGCCGTGTAGGGGAGGGGCGGGCCCTGGGGCGGCTCCTGGGGCGCGGGGTACCCGGAGCGCGGGGTGCCCCGGCTCCGCCGCCCCCCGCTCGGCGCGGGCCGCCGCTCGGCTCTCGCCTGTCCCCCCTAGCGCCGGGCGCCCCGCCCCGCGCTGCCCCGGGGTGAGGGGCGCCGCTCGGCCCTCGCTGGCCCTCGCGCCGCCCTCTGGCGCGCTCCACCCCCCCCCTCCCCGGCGCGCTCCGCCCCCCCGGCGCGGGACGCCCCGACCCCGCCCCGCTCGCGCTGTGTCCCCCCAGTTCCCGCGCCGCCTGCGCCGCCCCGCGCGATCCTGACGCGCAAAGTGGCCAAAAACGACGACCTGACGACGCTTTCCGCGCCTGGGCGCTCATCTTCTTTCGCAAAAGCCCAGGTCGGCCCTGCCCATTGGAAGACGCGAGGACTCTCTGAAGGCGAATTCTCCGATTATCTGTCGTCAGGTCGTCGTTTTTGGCCAATTTGCTCGTATCCGATGCGCGGAGAGGCATCGCTCAGCCTGTGGTTCGTGGGGTTTGTCCGGCGTCCGCTCGTCTGCTGGGCGCGACTGGTATGCTATTCCCATGGACAAGCTCATCTCGGGGATGCTGGCCCGCCGACGGGCCGTGGTGGCGGCATTCGTCGCCGTGGCCGTCGTGTGCGCAGCGCTCATCCCCTTTGTCAAGGTCAACTACGACATGGTGGACTACCTGCCTCCCGAGGCCCAGTCCACCGATGCCGTGCGCATCATGGCCGATGAGTTCGACCAGGCCATCCCCAATGCGAGCGTTCTCGTCCACGATATGGACGTGCCCGGCGCGCTTGCGCTGAAGGACGCCATCGCGCGCGTTCCCGGCGTGGAGTCGGTGCTCTGGCTCGATGACGTGGCGGATGTGGCCACGCCGCTTGCGGCCCTCGACGAGGCGACGGTGGAGCAGTACTACCGCGGCGGCGCCGCCCTGTTCCAGGTGTCGGTGACCGAAGGGGAGGAGGGCTCTGCCATCGCGGCCCTGCGCGCCCTCGTCGACGAGGCGGGGCCCGGCAACGCCGTGGCCGGCGAGGCCATGGACACCGCCCAGATGCGGGAGTCCATGGTCGACCAGGTGCTCAAGGCCGTCGCCATCGTCGTTCCCGTCATCGTGCTTTTGCTCGTGGTCTCTACGCTCTCGTGGATCGAGCCGGTGCTGTTCCTGGCCGCCATCGGCGTGTCCATCCTCATCAATATGGGCACCAATCTTTTCCTGGGCTCGGTGTCCTTCGTCACCTTCTCGGTGAGCCCCATCCTCCAGCTGGCCGTGTCGCTTGACTACGCCATCTTCCTGCTGCACGCCTTCGCGGCCGAGCGGCGGCGCGGCGGCAGCATCGAGGGCGCCATGGCGCGCGCGGTGCGCTCGTCGGCCGGCACCATCGCCGCGAGCGCCACCACGACGCTCTTCGGCTTCGCGGCGCTCGCGTTCATGCAGTTCCAGATTGGCGCCGACCTCGGGTTCAACCTGGTGAAGGGCATCGTGCTGTCGTTCGTGACGGTCATGGTGTTCCTGCCGGCGCTCACGCTGTGCCTCTGCCAGCTCATCGACCGCACTACCCACCGCCCCCTCATGCCCTCCTTTGCCCGCATCGGCGCGCCGCTCGCGCGGGTGCGCGTTCCGGTGCTCGCGCTGGTGGTGGTGCTCGCGGTGCCGGCCTTCCTCGGCCAGGCCAACGTGGTGTTCACCTACCAGAACAACGTGGCCGATCCCACGTTGCGCGCGGGCGCCGACACGCTCATGGTGCAGGAGGAGTTCGGCCAGGCCAACGCCGTGGCCGTGCTCGTGTCGCGGGGAGACGTCGGCGCCGAGGCGGCGCTCTCGCGCGACCTGGCGGCGCTCGACCACGTGACGGGCGTCATGGGATATGCGGCCACGGTAGGCGCGGACATTCCGCCGGAGTTCCTCGATGAGGCTGTGACCAGCCAGTTCTACTCTGACGACTACGCGCGCATCATCGCCTACCTCGACACCGACGTGGAGAGCGCCGAGGCGTTCGCCGCCGTGCAGGCGGTGGAGGACGCGGCCGCTGCGCGCTATGGCGAATTCTACGCGGCGGGCCAGTCGGCCAACCTCTACGACATGAAGGGCATCGTGGCCGTGGACAACGTGGTGGTGAGCCTCGTGGCCGTCATCGCCATCTTCCTGGTGGTGGCGGTCACCTTCCGCTCCCTCGGGCTGCCCGTGGCGCTGCTGCTGGCCATCGAGTGCGGCATCTGGATCAACCTGGCCATTCCGTACTTCATGGGCACCAAGGTGAACTTCATCGGCTACCTGGTCGTCAACACCGTCCAGCTGGGTGCCACCATCGACTACGGAATCCTGCTCACGTCGCACTACCTGGCTCATCGCCGCCGCATGCCGGCGCGCCAGGCCGTGTTCGCGGCGCTCGGCGAGGCGTTCCCGTCGATCCTGGTGTCGGCCGGCATCCTGGCCACGGCCGGCTTCGCGCTGGCGGTGTCGTCGTCCATCGGCGCCGTGGCGAGCCTGGGCCTTTTGCTCGGCCGCGGCGCGCTCATCTCGCTGGGCATGGTCACGTGCTTCCTGCCCGCGCTGCTCGTCTACGGCGACGGCCTCATCCGTCGCACCACCTGGCGGAGCGGCTTTTTCCGCGCGGAGTCCGGGGCGGGAGGGCCCGTCCCCGCGCCCGCGCCCGCTGCCGCGCCCGCGCTCGCTGCCGCCGTTCCCGCTCCCGGCCCCGTGCCGCGCGCCCGTTTTCCGAAGAAGGAGACGCCTCATGAGCAAGCCCCTGTTCTCCCGCGCCGGCCTGGCCGGCCTGCTCGCCCTCTCGCTCGTGCTCACCGGGCTCGGCCCTGCGCTGGCCCGCGGGGACGATGCGCCCGCCGGCTCTGCGGGCGCGCCGGCCGCCTCCGAGCCTGCCGCGTTTGAGAAGACCGAGGTGGTCTACGCCAACCTGTCGGCCGAGGGCGCGCCTGAGGGCGTCTACGTGGTGAACCGCTTCGACGTGTCCGCGGCGGGCCTCGTCACGGACTGGGGCGCCTACGACGAGCGCGCGAGCCTCACCGGCCAGGCCCTTCGGCCGGCGACGAACGGGGCCGACGCCTCGGAGGGCGTTGAGGCGACGGTCGAGGAGGGCGTCTTCTCCTACCAGGGCACCGCCCCCGCCGCGGCGACGCTGCCGTGGGACGTGGCGGTGTCCTATCGCCTGAACGGGCAGAAGATGACGCCGGAACAGATCGCGGGCAAGTCGGGCGACGCCGAGGTGCGCCTCACGGTGACGCGCAACCCCGATGCCGACCCCGCCTTCGCCGAGAGCTATATGGTGCAGGCGACGTTCACGCTCGACGGCGAGGCCTGGACTGACGTGCGCGCCGATGGGGCCGTGGTGGCGATGGCCGGCGCGGATAAGACGGTGGCCTTCACCCTGCTGCCGGGGCGCGACGGCGACTTCACGTTCACCGGGCACGTCGAGGACTTCGCGCTCGCCGGCGCCCAGCTGGCGGCGCTGCCCTACGCCACGGTGGTGGAGATGCCCGACGCGTCCGACCTGGAGGGGCAGATGGGCCACCTCGCCGACGCCATCTCCGCGCTCGACGAGGGCACGGCCTCGCTCGCCTTGGGGGCGGGCTCGCTCGCGGAGGGCGGCGCGAGCCTGCGGGACGGCACGCGGGCCCTCTCCGAGGGGCTCGACGCGCTGGCGGCTTCCTCGGGCAGCCTGACGTCTGCGTCGGCGCAGATCGCGGGCGCCCTTGACGCGCTGTCCGCGGGTCTTGCGGGCGCTGACTTCTCGTGCGTCGAGGAGCTTGGGCAGCTGGCGCCGGCGCTGCGCTCGCTTGCCGGGGGCCTTGATGACCTGGGCGCGCAGTCCGCCGCGGTGCGCGACGGCTTCGGCTCTGCGCTCGCCGCGCTCGACGGCGCGCTGGCCGCCATCCCGGAGGGCACGCTCACCCCGGAGCAGATCGGCTCGCTCATGGCGGCGGCTCAGAAGTCGGGCAACCCCGCCGACGCTGCCACGGCCGCCGAGCTGGCGCGCACTTACGAGGCTGCCCAGCGCGCCCGCGGCACCTACCAGGCCGTGAAGGGGGCCTTTGACGGCACCCGCCAGCTGCTGGCCGTGTTCGGCGGCGATGCGGCGACCAAGGGCTCGCCGGCGTTCTTCGCGGCGTCGCTGCGCGCGGTCGCCGCGGGGCTTGAGGAGGCGGACCCGGCCGCGGCCCTCGGCCAGCTGGCCGAGCTGTCGGCCGGCCTTAGCCAGCTAGCCGCCCAGTACCGCTCCTTCGACCAGGGGCTTTCCGCCTACGCCGGCGGCGCGGGACAGGCGGCTGCGGGCGCCCGCGCGCTCGTGGGCGGGGCCGATGCGCTGGCCGGAGGCATCGGGCAGCTGGCCTCCGGCGCCGGCTCGCTCTCCGCGGGCGCAGGGCAGCTCGCCGGCGAGACGGCCGACCTGCCGGCGCGCATGCGCGCCTCGATGGACGAGCTCATGGCCGATTACGAGTTTCCCGCCTTCGAGCCCGCGTCTTTCGTCGACACACGCAACCAGTCGGTGGCGGCCGTGCAGTTCGTGATGGCCATCGCCCCGGTGGAGCCCGAGCCGGAGCCCGAGCCGGAGCCGGAACCGGAACCCGAGCCCACCATCCTCGACCGCCTGGTCGCCCTGTTCTCCTAACGCCGGCGGGTCGTCCGCGCCCCGCTTTCGCGCGCCCCGCCATTCGCGTCGCCGATGGCTTGTGTCACAATGGCGCCCTGAGGAAAGGCAAGGCGAACGAGAGGAACCGACATGCACACCTTCCGACCCCGGGGCGTCTGCTCCAAGCTCATCGAGGTCGAGCTCGACGGCGACATCATCAAGGAGATCCGCTTCACCGGCGGCTGCGACGGCAACCTGAAGGCCATCGCCAAGCTCGTGGCCGGCCAGCGCGTCGACGACGTGGTCGCGCTTTTGCGCGGCAACACCTGCGGCCCGCGCGCCACCTCCTGCGCCGACCAGATGACCTACGCCCTCGAGGAGGCGCGCGCCCAGTCCTAGGGGTCACGCGCGGCGCGTTTATGGCGCGGGCGCGAATTCCCTCGCAAAGCGGTGAAATTCTCGAAAACCCCCCGCGTAGCCGTGATATACTAGCCAAACTTGCGGAAAACCCGCAGGAGTAGGTATCTGTTGGCCCCCGAGACATGTTTTATTGACCGTCCTGAGCAAGCTCGTGCAAGCGAACATGGCAAGCATCAATCAATCATGACGAAGGGTCCCCAGAATGTAATGTTCGAAAGGGGTCCGTTTTGACCGAAATCAAGAACACGTCCGTAATCGACTTCTCCGACATCTCCGACGAGCAGATGAACGAGATGATCGACGGCACGCTGACCGACTTCGACGAGGGCGATCTCGTCGACGGCACCGTCGTCAAGCTGGAGCACGATGAGGTGCTCGTGGACATCGGCTTCAAGAGCGAGGGCGTCATCCCCTCCCGCGAGCTGTCCATCCGCAAGGACGCCGACCCGGCTGACATCGTCAGCCTGGGCGATAAGATCGAGGCCCTGGTCCTTCAGAAGGAGGACAAGGACGGTCGCCTGATCCTTTCCAAGAAGCGCGCCGAGTACGAGCGCGCCTGGATCCGCGTCGAGGAGAAGTTCAAGGCCGGTGAGGTCGTCACCGGCGAGGTCATCGAGGTGGTCAAGGGCGGCCTCATCCTCGACATCGGCCTGCGCGGCTTCCTGCCTGCCTCCCTCGTGGACCTGCGCCGCGTGAAGGACCTCGACATGTACCTGGGCACCGAGATCGAGGCCCGCGTCATCGAGATGGACCGCAACCGCAACAACGTCGTGCTGTCCCGCCGCGTGCTGCTGGAGGAGGGCCGCAAGAACGAGCGCGCCGAGATCCTCTCCAAGCTCTCCAAGGGCATGCGCCTCAAGGGCACCGTCTCCTCCATCGTGGACTTCGGCGCCTTCGTGGATCTGGGCGGCATCGACGGCCTGGTGCACATCTCCGAGCTGTCCTGGAACCACGTCAACCATCCCTCCGAGGTCGTCAAGGTGGGCGACGAGGTGGAGGTCGAGGTGCTCGACGTCGATCTGCAGCGTGAGCGCATCTCGCTCGGCCTCAAGCAGACCACCGAGGATCCCTGGATCAAGCTGGTCGAGTCCTACCCCGTGGGCACCATCGTCGACGGCAAGGTCACCAAGATCGTGCCCTTCGGCGCGTTCATCGCGCTCGGCGATTCCATCGAGGGCCTCGTGCACATCTCCGAGATGGCCGGCCGTCACATCGACACCCCGGCCCAGGTCGTCAAGGCTGGCGACGAGGTGAAGGTCAAGGTCATGGAGATCAACCCGGATCGTCGCCGTATCTCCCTGTCGATGAAGGCTGCTGCCGAGGAGCTCGGCTACGAGATCGAGGTGGACGAGTCCATCCAGGCCGAGGAGCGCCCGGCCAAGCGCAAGAAGGAGCGCGCCGAGAAGACCGAGGAGACTGCCGCCGAGTAGTCGCCGCGGGCGAGCAAGTCCTTTGCGAGGGGCGGGGCCGAGTGCTCCGCCCCTCTTTTTTCGTCGCAGGATGCAAATTTCGACGGTTTTGCACTCTTGCGCCCACGGCTGGGGTGCCGAGGACGCCCCTGGGGAGTCGATTTCGCGGTGTTTCCCCTGGTCGCGTCAATCCGGAGCAACTCAAGACGGCGTTGGCGGCCAACCTGCGAGTGCAAAACCGTCGAAATTTGCAAAGCGAGCCCGGTTTTCGTGGAAAGGGGGCTGTTATGGCCGAGGAGCGGAGCGAGGGGGCTGGGAGCGCCCCGGCGGCAGACGCAGCGGGGAGCGCCTCGATGGCAGCCGTCACAGCTGCGGGCGCGCCCGCAGCGCGCTGCCGCGTGGCGCTCGGCATGAGCGGGGGAGTGGACAGCTCGGTGGCTGTGGCGGCGCTTCAGGCCGAGGGCTATGAGGTGGCAGGCGTCACCCTCGTGCTGCAGGACACGCCTGAGGCCCGCGCTGCAGCCGAGACCGCTGCGGGGGTCTGCGCGCGCCTGGGCGCCGAGCACCACGTGATAGCGCGCGAAGGGCTCTTCGAGCGAGCTGTGGCCGCGCCCTTCGCCGCGGCCTACGCGGCGGGCCTCACGCCGAGCCCGTGCGTGGGCTGCAACGCCGCGGTGAAGCTGCCGGCGCTTCTGGCTGTCGCCGACGAGCTGGGCTGCGCAGCGGTCGCTACGGGCCACTACGCGCGCGTGGGGCACCTGACCGACGGGCGCTGGGCGGTGCTCGCCGCGCTCGACCACGCCAAGGATCAGAGCTACATGCTGGCAGCCCTCACGCAGGGCCAGCTCGCGCGGCTCGTGCTGCCGCTGGGTGGCATGACCAAGCTGGCCGTGCGCGCTGCCGCTGCCGACCTGGGCCTGGCCTGCGCCGATGCGCCCGAGAGCCAAGACATCTGCTTCGCGCCCCAGGGCTACCGGGCCTTTCTCGCCGCCCGCGGCGTCACGGCTGAGCCGGGCCCCATCCTCCTGCCCGACGGGCGCGAGGTGGGGCGTCACCAGGGGTTGGCCTGCTATACCGTCGGCCAGCGCAAGGGCATCGGCGTGGCCGGCCCCGAGCCGTACTACGTGCTGGCCAAGCGCGTGGCAGACAACGCGCTCGTGGTGGGCCCGGCTGCCGCGGCCACGCTCGCGCGCGTGGAGACGGGGCCGGTCAACTGGCAGGCCGTCGACGGCTTGAACGCCCCCGCCGACGCCATGGTGAAACTTCGTTACCGATCGCGCCCGGCTGCGTGTATCATTGTTCCCAGAGAAGACGGCGGGGCGACCGTCCGGCTGCGCGAGCCGCAGCCGCTCACGGCGCCCGGTCAGTGGGCAGTGTTCTACCAAGGCTCCACCGTGCTGGGGGGCGCCGTGATCGAGGAGGTCGGATAGATGAGGAAGATATTCGTGGTGGGCGGCATGGGCGCGGGCAAGTCCACGGCGCGCCAGGCCCTCGTGGACGCGGGGCTGCCCTACATCGACCTGGACGAGGTGGGCCATCAGGTGCTCAAGTGGGATACGGTGAAGGAGGAGCTGGCCGAGACCTTCGGCGCTGACGTGCTCGACGCCGACGGCGAGGTCATCCGCAGCGCGGTGGCCGTCCGCGCGTTCGTGTCCCCGGCCGACACGCGCAAGCTTAACCGCATCACCATGCCGCGCATCGAGGAGGTCTACACCGACCTGCTTGCCCAGCTCGAGGCCAAGGGCAACGACGCGGTGGTGGTGGAGTACTCCGTCTTCAAGAACCGCGAGATGTCGCTGGCCTACTCGGCTGACGTGGTGCTGGCCGTGCTCGCGCCGCTCGATCTGCGCATCGAGCGCGCCGTGGCCTCCGGCTTTGATGAGGCCGACGTGCGCCGCCGTATCGCTCGCCAGATCACCGACGCCGATCGCATCGAGGCCTCCGACGTGGTCTTCAGCAACGACGGCACCAAAGAGGAGCTCCGCAACAAGGTCATCGCCTGGTGGGAGGACTACCAGGCCGCCCTGTAGCGCCTCTGTGATAACCGAAACGCGAGGGGGGCCGGGCACATGTCCGGCCCCCCTCGCGTTCTTCGTCCGCTCCTTTGCCTAGAGGTTGCCTTTCTTCTATAGTATTATTAGTATTCAATAATACTATTTAGGAAGGAGGGGCCGTGGATAGGGAAGGGGTGCTCGCCAAGCTGCGGCGCATCGACGAGAACGCATTCTTCTCTGGCGAGGTGCCCGAGGGACGAAAGGCGACGGTGGTGATCGTCGGAGGCAGCGCCCTCCTTCTGCAGCAGCTTTCTGCCAAGCCGGCGACGAAGGACGTCGACGTCCTGGCGGTCGAGGACGCCCTTAGGGCATTTCTGCTCGAAGACCCTGACTTCAACATGGGATGCCAGGCCTACTGCACGTGCCTTCTCTACAACTTCGAGGATCGCCTGGTCGAGGTGGGCGAGGCCTTCCGGTCAATGAGAGTCTTCACCCCCTCGCCCGAGGATCTTGCGGTGATGAAGCTGTACCGATGGGAGGCGCCGGATAGGGCCGACCTCACCAGCGCGGCGTTCCTGGATGCTCTTGACCGAGATCTCCTGGAGCGCCTCGTCCTCGATCCTGGCGAAGCGGCCGCGTCGCGCATCGCCGATCCGGAGAAGGATCGCGAGTATCAGAACCTGCTGTTCCATTACGGGGAGTATCGGGACGGGTGGTTGGCATGAGCCGGTCGCTCAGGAGCTTTCTGCTCGCGTATTGCCAAGAGCTGACGGGGTGCGGGACAACGAGCCTGAAGAGGCTCTTCAAGGCGGTGAGGGAGGGCGCGCCGCGCGCGTGCGAGGCGGTCTTCCTGTTTGCGGTGGCGGACGGCCGCGAGGGATACCTCCTCCGCCTCGCCCGCGGCACCGACTATGAGGCGGCCTACGAGAGGGCCGCCGCTGACCTGAGGGCATCGGGCGGAGACGTGGCCCGGTGGCTTGGGGGCCTTCCCGAGGCCAGCCGGTACCGTAAGGTATGGAATGCGTGGAGAAGCGAGTCGACGCGCCTGCAGAGAGATCGGGAGATGATGCCCGGAATCCAGCGGGCGATTGCGCAGGAACTCGACCGACACGGCCTCAGCCGTGCGCAGGCCTGCCGCGTGCTGGGGCTCAACAAGGGAAACTTCTACGCATTTATGAGCGGGGATATGACCAAGATGAGCCGGGATACGGCGATGCGGGCCTATCGGCAGCTGGCCGAGACGCAGGACTGATCGTGCCTGACCTGCCACCCCCCCCCGGAGAAGTCCGGCGGCGTGCCTGGTGGGAGGACTACCAGGCCGCCCTGTAGCGCCTCTGTGACGAGTTCTCCATCCCGCCTCCTTTTCCAAGCTCTTATGGTATAGTAGAACAACTGTACGTTTGAACTGAGGCGAGGAGGCGGGATGTCTCATCTTTCCAACTTGGAGGGCGTGGCCATGGAGGGGAAGCTGCCCGAGGTGCGCCTGGCGTCTACGCCGCTCAAAGTGACCTCGCCCTTCGAGCTGTCGGGCGATCAGCCCGAGGCGGTGCGCAAGCTCGCCGCCGGCATCGAGGAGGGGCTGCGCTACCAGACGCTGCTCGGCGTGACGGGCTCGGGCAAGACCTTCACCATGGCCAAGACCATCGAGGCCGTGCAGAAGCCCACCTTGGTTCTGGCGCCGAACAAGACGCTCGCGGCCCAGCTCGCCGCCGAGCTCAAGGAGTTCTTCCCCAACAACGCCGTCGTCTACTTCGTCTCCTACTACGACTACTACCAGCCTGAGGCCTACGTGCCGGCGTCGGACACCTTCATCGAGAAGGACGCCTCCATCAACGAAGAGGTGGAGAAGCTGCGCCATGCGGCTACGAGCGCCCTGCTCAGCCGCCGCGACGTCATCGTGGTGGCGTCGGTGAGCTGCATCTACGGCATCGGCAGCCCCATGGACTACGCGGGCATGGCCGTGTTCGTGGACAAGGAGGTTCCGGCCGACCGGGACGACGTGATTCACGACCTCATCGACATCCAGTACGATCGCAACGACTACGAGCTCAAGCGCGGCACGTTCCGCGTGCGCGGGGATGCGCTCGACGTGTTCCCGCCCTATGCCGACAACCCGCTGCGCATCGAGTTCTGGGGGGATGAGATCGAGGAGATAGCCGAGGTCGACCACGTCACCGGCGAGGTGCTGCAGACCTATGAGGCGCTGCCCATCTGGCCGGCGTCGCACTACGTCACCGCGCGCCCCAAGATGGATCGCGCCATCCGCACCATCCAGGACGAGCTGCGCGAGCGCCTGGCGCAGTTCAACGAGGACGGCAAGCTCCTCGAGGCCCAGCGCCTGGAGATGCGCGTCAACTACGATTTGGAGATGCTCGAGACCATGGGCTTCTGCTCCGGCATCGAGAACTACTCGCGCCACCTCGACGGGCGCGAGCCGGGCGAGCCGCCCTACACGCTCATCGACTACTTCCCGCGCGACTTCCTCTGCATCATCGACGAGTCCCACGTCACCGTCCCGCAGATCCGCGGCATGCACGAGGGCGATCGCTCGCGCAAGATCACCCTAGCCGAGCACGGGTTCCGTCTGCCGAGCTGCCTGGACAACCGCCCCTTGCGCTTCGATGAGTTCGAGCAGCGCGTGCCGCAGTTCGTCTACGTGTCGGCCACCCCGGGCGACTACGAGGAGAAGGTGTCCCAGGCCCAGGTGGAGCAGATCATCCGCCCGACGGGCCTGCTCGATCCGGAGATCGTCGTGCGTACGAGCGCGAGCCAGATCGACGACATCATCGACGAGGCGAAGGAGCGCGCGGCCCGCGATGAGCGCGTGCTCATCACCACGCTTACCAAGAAGATGGCGGAGGACCTGACCGACCACCTGCTCGACCAGGGGGTGCGCGCCCGCTACATGCACTCGGACATCGCCACGCTCGAGCGCGTGGAGATACTCTCGGCCCTGCGTCGCGGCGAGTTCGACGTGCTCGTGGGCATCAACCTCCTGCGCGAGGGCCTTGACTTGCCCGAGGTGTCGCTCGTGGCCATCCTCGACGCCGACAAAGAGGGGTTCCTCCGCAACCACCGCTCGCTCATCCAGACCATCGGGCGCGCGGCCCGTAACGTGTCGGGCCAGGTCATCATGTACGCCGACCGCATCACCGATTCCATGGACCGCGCCATCACCGAGACGCGGCGTCGTCGCGAGATACAGATGGCCTACAACGAGGAGCACGGCATCGAGCCGCAGACCATCCGCAAGGCCATCAACGACATCATGGGCTACGTGGCCGATGAGGCCGGATCGGTCACGGCCGAGCAGGTGAACAAGGAGCTCGCGGAGCTCTCGCGCGAGGAGGTGCTGCGCATCATCTCGTCGATGGAGGACGACATGGCCGCAGCCTCGCGCGACATGGACTTCGAGGAGGCCGCACGCCTGCGCGACCAGGTGGTGAAGCTGCGCGCGAGCGTCGAGGGCCAGAGCGAGGACGATGTGCTGAAGGATCTGCGTAAGACGGCTCGCAAGGGGAGCGCCTACGGCAATCGCAAGCACGCTGCCTACGGCAGCTCCCGCCGCTCGTAGCGCGCGGTCCTGGGGCGGATGACGCGAGGAGCTCCTGCTGGCCTCGTTGGCGGGGCGTGGGCGTCCTGAGGGGGCGTATCACCGGAGTCCTGCGGCCCTGCTGGGCGTGCGGTCGGCGGGGGCTGCGGATCGCGGCGACGGAGGCGTTGGCGTCAAGGCCGGTGAAGCCGTTTGCCGTAAAGGGGCGTGGTGTCCCTTCTGCGCGCGTCCGAGGCTTGGCGGGCGTCGTGCAAAGGGGTGTTGCGTCCGGTCTGGCGAGCGGCGGCTCGTCGCGCTGATGCGTGCGGGGGAGGCGGGCGCGCGCTGGACGGGTGCGGGATGCGATCTTGGGGGGCAGCCGTTCTGGTGGCCTGGGTGCTAGTCGGCCCCTCGGGGAGGGGGCTGATGCGCCAGCGCGGGATGCGGGGCGTGGCCTCGGGGACGTTGCGGGTGCTCGGAGCGGGGGTCTGGTTCCGGAGGGCCGATTCGCGCGGAGCGGGGCGAGTCCCGGAGGGCTGATTCGCGTTGAACGGGGGAGGGCCCGGAGGGGCTGACTCACGCGGAGCGGGGCTCGGGTCCGGAGTGCCGTCCGCTGGGGCCGGGATCCTGTGCCCAGCCCGCGAGAACCTGCAGAGGGCCGGCCTTCGCTGAAGCCGGCCTTGCTCGCAGGGGAGGGCTTCCGGATGCCCCCGCTCCCTGGCGCGTCCCTATCCGGAACCATGGCGGCGGCTTGGGGCACGCGGAACGGCGCTCGGGCCTCGGGAGGGCGATTCGCGCGGCGCGGGGCCGGGCCCCGGAGGGGGCTGACTCACGCGGGGCGGGGGGCTGCGATCCGGGGGCCGGTCCCTCGGCGTCGGCCTGCCCGCGCGTGCCGTCGTGGTCGCAGTTCGGGCAAAGGCGGGGGATGGCGGATTTCTGGCCAAAAAGGCTATGATTTACGCGTGAGAACGCGCAAACAAGGGCAAATCGGGCCAAAACGGCCACGGTTTACGCGGGATCGCTGGCCTAGCGTGCGTAAACCGTGGCCGTTTTGGCCGGAACGGGTCGGTTTGCCCTGCGTTTCGACAGGGCTGCGATAAGCTAGGCGCGAAAGGCAAGGCGCCTGAAGGAGGCACCATGATCGACGAGATACAAGTGGAGGACGTGGCCCTCATCCGGTCGGCATCCATGACGCCCTCGGCGCATCTCACCGTGCTCACGGGCGAGACCGGCGCCGGCAAGACGGCGCTGCTCTCGGCGGCCAAGCTGCTCATGGGGGCGCGTGCCGACAAGGGCGCCGTGCGCGAGGGGAGCGCCGCCGCGCGCGTGAGCGGGCGGTTCTACCTGCGCGCGTCGCTCGCGGGAGGTGCTCCCGATGGCCTGGCGCCCTCGGCGGACATCAGAGGCGCCTCTCGCGGCGCGGCGTCGGGCGCCGCATCGCCTGCGACATCTGCCGGGCACGCCGGTTCGGGCGCGCGTGGCGAGGAGGACGGCGCCGAGGCCGGCGATGACCTCGAGCTGGTGGTCACGCGGCGGCTCTCGGCGGACGGGCGCAGCCGCGTGACGCTCAACGGCGCCATGGCGAGCGTCACTGAGCTGGCCGAGCGCGTGGGGCCCTCCATCGACCTGTGCGGCCAGCACGAGCATCAGGCGCTCATGGCGTCCTCCTCCCACGGCCGGCTTCTCGACGCCTGGGGAGGCGCGGCGGTTGCCGAGGCGCGCGCTGCATGGGGCGCCGCCTGGACCGACGCCGTCAGCGCTGCGGCAGCCTATGAGCGCGTGTGCGAGGCGGCGAGCGCCTCGGCAACCGCCCTCGACGAGGCGCGTTTCGCCCTCTCCCAGATAGAGGCCGTGAACCCGCAGGAGGGAGAATACGAGGAGCTCGTGGCCTACCTCTCCCGCACGGAGAACGCCGAGGCCCTTGCCCGAGCCGCCCACGGCGCGAGCGAGGGATTGGCTGGCGAGGGGGGAGCCCTCGACGCCCTGGGCGCGGCGGCCTCTTTGCTGGAGGATGCGGCGCGCCACGACGAGGCGCTCGGCGCCTATGCCCAGTCCCTGCGCGAGGCCGGCTTCATCGTGGAGGACGTGGCGCGCGACATGGCCTCCTACGCCGAGGACGTGGAATTCGACCCGGCCGAGCTGGCGGCTGCCCAGGAGCGCGCTGCGGCCTTCCAGGGGCTTCTGCGCAGCTGGGGCCCGCGCTTGGAGGACGTGCTCGCCCGGCGGGACGAGGCGGCGGAGCTTGTGGCCTCCGTCGATGACGCCGACCGCGTGCGCCGCGAGGCCCGCGAGCGCCTTGACGCCGCCGAGGAGGCGCTCGCCGTCGCCGCGGACGCCCTGCACCTCGCCCGTGCCGCCGCCGCGCCGGCCTTCGCCGCAGCCGTGAGCGCCGTCATGGAGCGCCTTGAGATGGGCAGCGCCGCCCTTGAGTGCCAGGTCGATTTGCTCAAGCGTTCGCGCTGGTCGAAGGCGGGGCCTGACGCCGTAGAGTTCTTCTTCCGCCCCGGTGCCGGCATGCAGGCGCGTCCCCTCGCCCGCATCGCGTCAGGCGGCGAGGTGAGCCGCGTCATGCTGGCCGTCAAGGTGGTGCTCGGCGCCCATGATGAGGTGGACACGCTCATCTTCGACGAGGTGGATGCCGGCGTTGGTGGGGCGACGGCCGTAGCGCTGGCCCGGGTGCTGGCCGATCTGGCGCGCACCCACCAGGTCATCGTCGTGACCCATCTGGCCCAGGTGGCAGCATGGGCTGACACCCACTACGTGGTGGAGAAGTCCGATGCCGAGGCGCCCGAGACTACCCTGCGCGAGGTGTCCGGGGCAGACCGCGAGGCTGAGCTGGCCCGCATGCTCTCCGGCGACGCCACGGAGACCTCCCTCGCCCACGCCCGCGAGATGCTGGCTGCCGCGTCATAGGGGAGGCGTCGCATAACGATGGGGGGCTGCCGACAGCGCGGCGGCCCCCCATCACGTTATTCCTACATCTGCGCCGGGTCGTTGTAGGCCAGAAGCTCGTCGATGGTGACGAAGCGATAGCCCTGCTCCTTGAGGTAGGGAAGCGCCTGGCGCAGGGCCTCCACCGTCTGGGAGCGGTCGCCGCCGCCGTCGTGCATGAGAATGATGCTGCCGGGCTTGGCCTGCTTGATGCGGTCAGCGATGGCCTGGGCGCCCGGACGCCGCCAGTCCTCGGTGTCGATGTTCCAGCCGATCTCCGCGGTGATGTGCGGTTGGAGTATCTGCGCCGTCTCGGCGCTGAAGTTGCCGCCCGGGGTGCGGAAGGCGTGGCTTGCCGCCGCGCCCGTGGCGGCTTCGATGGCCTCGTAGCCCTTGAGCACCTCGTCCACCTGCTCCTGGGGCGTTTGGCGGCCCATGTCCACCCCGCGGCCGTCGCCGGCGCTCGCGTGGTCGTAGCTGTGGCTGCTGATCTGGTGGCCTGCATCATGGGCGCGCTTGACGACATCCGCATTGCCGCCGCTGATCTGCTGGCCGATGGTGAAGAACGTGGCCTTCGCGTCATTCTCCGCCAGAATGTCGAGGATGGCGCTGGTCGAGTCGGGCCAGGGCCCGTCGTCGAAGGTGAGGGCCACCACCTTGTCGCCGCCGGTGTCGGCGTTGTACTTCTTCACGACCTCGCCGACCGGCTCGGACACCACCTCGTCCACCGTCAGGCCGGAGACGGCGCCCGTGCGGCGCAGGGCCTTGCCGGCTGCGCCCGACCCGGCGTAGGCGTGGATGGCGCCGACGCCCGAGAACTCGATGGTCGGCGGGGCCGACACCTCCTCCTCGGCGTAATCTTCGGTCGCGTCAGCGCCGTCGGTCACGGAGAGCGCGGCGTCGCGGGGAAGCCTGGCGGCGCCGTCCTCCCAGGGCTCGCCGTTGAGCACGGCGGTGAAGCGCTTGCCGCCCCCCTCCTGAAGCAGGCTGCCGTCCACGGCCAGCAGGTTGCCGGGCGTGGGGCTGACGGTGCCCTTCTCGATGAGGGCGTCGAGGGTGGTGTCGCCGGGCACCTGGATGGTCTCGCCGTTGACGGTGAGGCTCATGAACGGCGGGTTGAGAAGCAGGTAGGCGCCCACGCCCACGACCGCCACCACGAGCGCCGCCACGGCGACGAGCGCCTTCGACGGCCGCCTGGAGCGGTTGCGGCGGCGCACGTCGGGCAGGGCGACCGCCCCCTCGAGCGCGCCCTGGAGGTGTGGGGTGGGGGTGGCCTGGCGCAGGGGCTCGTCGCCGTCAGCGCGCGGAACCACGCGGGCATGCGCGGTGTCCACGCCGATGACGGGCGTGGAACCGGTGGCGCCCGGCTGGATGACGATGCCGCGGCCGCCGTGCGCCTCGTCGCCAAGGCGCGAACCGACCGTCACCCGGTCGCGTGGGTTGCCTGGCAGCGGCCGCTCGGCCGGCTCGTCCTCGACGAACTCGAAGTCTGTGTCGTCGGCAGGGGAGGGAGCGGCGTCTCCCGGCGCGCCCCAGGCCTCCGGCGGCTGGCCGCCGCGCGCCGCGGGCGCGGCATGGCGCCCCCGGCCTCCGGCTGCGGCCGCCTGGTGCTCGGCGGCGGGCGCAGCGGCGCTCTCGGGCTGGGCGCCCGCGGCCTCTCGTCCTGCGGCGACGGCCCCCGAGGCGCCGGCCGCCTGCTGCGGGGCGCCCCCCGTCACGGGGGCGGCGTAGCGTCCCCGCCGGACGCGGGCGCCGTTGCGGGGGTTGTTCTGCTGGGGCATCGACGTTCCTCTTCCCATGGTCTCGGCCGCACGGCCGTCAATTTAGGCTAACTTTCGCTATTTCAGCATATCCGCGCGCGACTTTCTACTGGCAACGGCAAAAAGATGCAGAAAATTAAGGGAGGTCAGGTGCCGTTTTTCACTCCTGACCCTCCCGATCGGCGCTTGTTGCCGAAATGAGTGCTTGCTCCGGCGGCTCGTTGTGGTAAAGTGCGCTTCAGCAATTGAATACCTTAAACCGATGAGGCGAAGGTCAAGCCATCAGAGCACTCACAGAGAGCGGGCGCAGCTGGGATTCCCGTAGTAACGCTGGATGGTAAATGGGTCGCCGAGGGAAAGGGGAAAGGCCGCGGAGGTGCGCGTCGTCGCCAAGGCCGAGTATCCGGACCGTGAGCCTGCGTTAAGGGCAGAGCATGTGATGGCATGCTCGTGAGGGGGTTCGCGCAAGCGAGCCAAGTAAAGGTGGCACCGCAGATCAAGGGATCTGTCCTTTAACCGAAGGACAGATCCCTTTTGTTTTGCGGGGGTCATCGCCGAGCTATCAGCGGCACGTCGGCAAAGGGGCAATTGCGAGGGAGGCCTGCCAAGGGGGCGGGCCCGAGCGGGCGGCAGGACGCCGCCGGAAAGGAAGGATCATCATGACCGAGCCTCGCATCACCGCCGAAGCCGCCCGTCCGGGCGCCAAGCGCGCCGTCGCCGCCCAGGAGAAGAAGGGCCTCACGGCCCAAGACCTCATCCTCGTGGCCGTGCTCCTGGCCGCCGGTGCCGTGCTCAAGCTCACGGTGGGCAGCCTCTTGGCCGCCTTCGGCATGAAGCCCAACTTCATCATCGCCGCCTACTGCCTGGCCATCATCCTCATCAGGCCCAACCTGGCCCAGTCGGCGGCCATCGGCATCATCGCCGGCCTGGTGTGCCAGATCCCCCTGCTCAACGCCACGCCGCTGCTCAACATCCCCTCGGAGCTCCTGGGCGCGCTCGCCTGCGGCCTGCTCATCCGCGTGCCCATGAGGATCGGCGGCAAGCTGGACGCCAACCCGCTCGTGAACACCTTCATCTCCACCTGCGTGTCCGGCTTCACCTTCGCGGCGCTGTCCGCCTACATCAACGTGGTGTCCGTCGGCGGCGACTTCGCCGTGGCCATGGCCGCCTACGTGGCCATCGTCTTGGGCACCGCCACCTTCAACGCCATCTTCGTGCAGATCCTCGCCGTGCCGCTGAAGAAGGTCCTCAAGCGCTAGGGCGACGGGCTCGGCGCGGGCCGGCCAGGGCGCCGTCGCGGGCTCCTGGCCGTCCTGCGGCAGGGGAGAGACGAAAGGAAAACGTCATGATCGAGATACGGGACTTCAGCTTCCGCTACCGCGAGGGCCGCGAGCCGGCCGTGCGCGACGTGAGCCTGTCCATTCCCGACGGCTGCTTCGTGGGCGTCACCGGGCCGGCCGGCTCGGGCAAGTCCACCCTCACCTACGCGGTGAACGGCATCATCCCGCACTGCTACCCGGGCGACTTCTACGGGGCGGTGACGGTGGACGGCCTCGACACCGTGGAGGCGTCGCTCACCGACGTGTCGCGGCTGGTGGGCAGCGTCTGCCAGGACATCGACTCGCAGATGGTGAACGCCGTGGTGGAGGACGAGATCCTCTACGGCCTGGAGAACTTCGCCGTGCCGCGCGACGAGATTCCCGCGCGGGTGGACGAGGCCCTGTCGTCCATGGGCATCGCCGATCTGCGCGACCGCACCATCGACAGCCTCTCGGGAGGCCAGAAGCAGAAGGTGGCCGTGGCCTCGGTCATCGCCCTCAAGCCGCGGGTGCTCGTGCTCGACGAGCCCACGGCCGAGCTGGATCCGGCCTCGTCGGTGGCGGTGTTCGAGCTACTGGCTCGCTACGCCCGCGAGCACGGCACCACGGTGATCGTGGTGGAGCAGAAGATCGCGCTGCTCTCCGACTACGCCGACCTGCTGGTCATCGTGGACGACGGCGCCATCCGCTACGCCGGCGCGCCCGACGAGGTGCTGGCCCATTCCGAAGAGCTGCTGGCCCTGGGCGTCAACTGCCCGCGGTCCACCACGCTCATGAACGCGCTCGCGCGGCGCGGCCTCTACGACGGGCCCGCCGTGCGCAACGTGGCCCAGGCGGCCGCGGCGTGCAAGGAGGTGCTCGCATGATCGAGTTCAAGAACGTCAGCGCCGGCTACGACGGCGGCGCGCCGGTGCTGCGCGACGTGAGCTTCTCCATCGCTGACGGGGAGTTCGTCGCCTTCGTGGGCACCAACGGAGCGGGGAAGTCCACCACCATGCGCCTGGCCAACGGCCTGCTCAAGCCCCGCGCGGGCGAGGTGCTGGTGGACGGCGCGTCCACGCGTGACCTCAAGGTGAGCGAGCTGGCCCGCAGGGTGGGCTTTCTCTTCCAGAACCCCGACCGGCAGATCTGCTGCAACACCGTGCGCGAGGAGCTGCTCTTCGGCTTCAAGGCGCTCGGCGAGGAGGGGCCGGCGGCCGACGCGGCCGTTGACGCCATGATCGCGCGCTTCGGGTTCGACCCGGACGCCGAGCCCTTCCTGCTCAACCGGGGCACGCGCCAGCTGCTGGCCCTGGCCTCCATCATCGTGCTGGCGCCTCCCGTCATCATCCTGGACGAGCCCACCACGGGCCTGGACTTCCGCGAGTGCGTGAAGGTGATGGACACGGTGCGCGAGCTCAACGAGGGGGGCACCACGGTCATCATGGTCTGCCACGACATGGAGGTGGTGGCCGACTTCGCCCGGCGCGTCATCGCCATGACCGACGGGCGCGTGGTGGCCGACGGCCCCACCTTCGAGGTGCTGCGCGATCCCGCGGCCCTCAAGGCGGCCCACATCCTGCCGCCCCAGGTGACCGAGGTGGCCCTGATCCTCGGCCGCGACGTGCCCGGCGTGCCGGCCGCCGTGGCCGAGGCCGACACCGTGAGCCAGATGGTAGAGGCCCTAGCCGCCGCGCGGGGCGAGGAGGCGGTCGGGTCGGAGGCCGACGCCCCGTCCGACGACGTTGCCGCCGTGCTGGCGGCCGAGGAGGCTGCCGCGCCCGCGCGCCCGGCTGCCTGCGCAGAAGGGAGCCGGTGATGGCGAAGTTTCTGGAGTACGTGCCGGGGGACAGCCTCCTGCACCGCATGAGCCCCGCGGCCAAGCTCGTGGGCGCGGTTCTGTTCGCCGTGGCCTGCTTCGTCAACTCAAACCTGGTGTTTCTGCTGGTCATGCTGGTCATCGCCCTGGCCTTGGCCGCCTCGTGCGGCCTGGGGCGCCAGACAGCGGGGCTGTGCAAGGCGGTGCTGGGCTTCTCGGTCATCCTGGCCGTGGTGCTCGTGCTGACCACGCCTGCGGGCACGCCCCTCGTGCCGCTGCCCTGGGGCTACATTGGCACCGGCAGCCTGCTCGCGGCCCTCACGGTGATCGTCCGCCTCATGGCCGCCGCCATCCCGCTGTTCCTCGTGTTCTACGTCACGCGGATGAGCGACATCACCAACGCGGCGGTCAAGCAGCTGCACGTGCCCTACAAGTACGCCTTCACGTTCACGTCCACCGTGCACTTCATTCCCGTGTTCATGAACGACATGGCCGGCATCATGGAGGCCCAGACGGCCCGCGGCGTGGCGTTCGACGGCTCGCTGCCCAAGAAGATCCGGCTCATGGTGCCCCTGTGCGTGCCGCTGCTGGTGAGCTCGGTGCGCAAGACCAACTCGACCGCCATCGCCGCCGAGGTGCGCGGGTTCAACCTGCGCACGCGCGAGAGCGGCTACAAGGACTACCCCCTCGCGGCGCGCGACGTGGCGGCCCTGGGCCTGTGCGTCGCGCTGCTGGGGGCGGCCATCGCGCTCACGGCGCTGGGGGCGTAGGGCCGAGGGGGCGCCGGATGTACGCGAGGCGCCCGCCAGCCAGGCGCTTTGCCGGGCCTGCGGCAGCGAGGGCGCGGGCGCGGGGCCTGCGGCGGCGCAGGGCGAACGAGGGAGCGGGCGACGGCGCTGGGCCTGCGAAAGCATGGGCGAGGATGCGGGCGCCGGGCCTGCGGCGGTGCGGCCGTGGGCGCGGCGCCGGGCCTGCGGTAGCGCGAGCGCAGGCGCGTCTTGGGCCCGCGTCCTTCCCGGGGATGGTTCTCTTGCAAGAGCGCACGGGGTATCATGCAGGTTCACTATCGTGCGACGAAGGGATGTCCATGCTCACCATCGGGTGCCATCTTTCCAGCTCCAAGGGCTATGAGGCCATGGCCCGCGCGGCGGCCTCCATAGACGCCAACACCTTCCAGTTCTTCACGCGCAACCCGCGCGGCGGCAAGGCCAAGGCCATCGACCCGGCGGACGTGGCCGCCTTCGAGCGGCGCGCGGCCGAAGAGGACATCGACGTCATCCTCGCGCACGCCCCCTATACCCTGAACCCGGCGGCCGCCGACGGGCGCGTGCGGGACTTCGCCCGTGCCACCTTCGCCGACGACCTCGTGCGCATGGAGGCCACGCCCGGGCAGCTGTACAACTTCCATCCCGGGTCGCACGTCAAGCAGGGCGCCGAGGTGGGTATCGCCAAGATCGCCGCCATCCTGAACGAGGTGCTCGCGCCTGGTCAGAGCACCACCGTGCTCCTGGAGACCATGGCGGGGAAGGGCACTGAGGTGGGCGGCCGCTTCGAGGAGCTGGCCGCCATCATCGACCAGGTGGAGCTTGACGGCCAGGTGGGCGTGTGCCTGGATACCTGCCATGTGTGGGACGCGGGCTACGACATCGCGGGCGATCTGGACGGCGTGCTCGAGGAGTTCGACCGCGCGATCGGGCTCGCGCGCCTGCGCGCCGTGCACCTCAACGACTCCCTCAACCCGCTCGGGGCGCGCAAAGACCGCCACGCGGCCATCGGCGAGGGACACATCGGCTTCGAAGCGCTCTCGGCGGTGACCCGCCACGAGGCGCTCCGCAGCCTGCCCTTCTTCCTGGAGACGCCCCACGACGATATCTCCGGCTATGCCGATGAGATAGCGCGCCTACGTGCCGCGTGGGAGTAACAGCACGTCAAGTGCTGAAAGCACCCGTGTCGCGCGGGCGGGCGCCACGGGGCGAACCTATGTTTTTCCGCGAAAACGCTTGCCAGCGGGGGTCACTTTAGGGAAGATGAGTTGATCTGCCAGCGCCTGGCACCCGCAGGGGGAGGGGCGCGCTGCCCCGCCGCGCCGCGCCGGGGCCCGCGGCAGCAGGACAACGGAAAGGTGACCCCTTGACGATATCGAGGTTCACGACGAGGTTCCTGGCCGTCATCACGGCCCTCGCCCTTGTCTGCGCGTGCCCCGGGCTCGCCACCGGCAGCGCCTGGGCCGACGAGGTGGACGACGCGCAGGCCGTGCTCGATGCGGCCGAGGCGCGCATGGAGTCCCTCTCAGCCGAATACGAGTGGCTCTCCGCCCAGGTGGCCGACTTGCAGACCCAGGTCGACCAGGCTGCGGCCGATGCGCTGGCCGCCCAGGAGGAGGTGCTGGCCGGTCGCGCCGCCCTCGGCGAGACGGCGGCCTCCGAGTACCGCGGCGGTAGCTCCGTGTCGCTACTCACGGTGGTGCTCGAGTCCTCCAACTTTACCGACCTTCTGCGCAACATGGAGTACGTCGGCCAGATCATGCAGTACCAGGCCGACGAGGTGCAGGCCCAGAAGGAGCGCAAGGAGCGCCTCGATGCCATAGCGGCCGACCTGAACGAGAAGAAGAACGCCCAGGAGAAGGCCCTGGCCGACCTGGAGCAGAAGCGCGTGGAGGCCACCAACGTGGTGGCCGAGGCGAGCGATCGGCTGGCTGACGCCAAGGCCGAGCAGGCCGAGCGCCTGGCCGCTCTCGAGCGTCAGGCCGCCGAGCTCGAGCGCGCCCAGAGCCAGGCCGAGGCCCCCGTGGTCGGCAACGCCACCACCACCGACCGCGACGAGGTGATTCCCGACAGCACCCCGGTCAAGCCCAATCCTGATACCAGCGCTCCCGGCGGGAGCTCAGGTTCCGGCTCCGGCTCGTCGGGCGGCGGGTCGAGCGCGGGCGGGTGGCTCACCGGCGTCGCCTCGGCTTACGGCGGCTCGTCGGACAAGACCACGCCCAACCCGGGCACCACGGCCAACGGGTCGGTCTGCGACGACTGGTCCATGGGCGTGGCCATCCCCCTGTCGATGCCCAACTGCCGCAGCTACCTGGGCCGCACCGTCGAGATCTCCTACAACGGCATGACCGTCTACGCCACCGTCAACGACCTGGGCGGCATGGGCGGCGGCAGCCGCAAGCTCGATTTGCAGCCCGGCGTGTTCAAGGCCTTCGGCTTCAGTACCTGCCAGGAGTGGGGTCTGCGCACGGTGAGCTACCGCTTCCTGTAGGCGTCCTGCGCGGCCCGCGCCCACGCCCGGGGCTCGCGCGCCTTGCTGCGTGCCCCGCATCCGTCGAGCGGCCTAGGTGCCGCCTTCGCGTCTGCGCGCCTCCCGCGTTTTCTCGAGCGCCTGCCGGCCGCGCCCTCGGCCCAGGGGCGCCTAGCGCCTCCGCATCCGCTGCGCCCCTGCACTCGCGTCCGCACCCGCTGCGTCCCCCGCACTCGCTGCGTCCCCCGCACTCGCTGCGCCCCGTGGGGTGTGGCCACACTCGCTGGGGACACCAAACCTCGGGAATTTCCCCCGTTTCTGCAAAAACGGACGGTTCTGCACCCTCTCCGACGGCTTCTCCGAGGGTCGCCCAGGGCGGTGGCCACGTTTCTCCTGCAAAAAGCCGTGGCTAACAATGCATGCCTGCCGCGTCGCGCTCAAACGGAGTGCAAAACCGTTCGAATCTGCGTTTCGGAGTAAGAAACTCCCACTCGCGCCCAAGTGCGCTATACTTCACGCTTACATGCGACGACGAAGACAGTGGCGCGCGATGCCCCGCCTCCAGAGAAGGGCCCCTTGGCTGAAAGGGCTCGGCTCGGGCGGCACGCCAATTCCCTTCCGAGCAGCGTCCCTGAGAGCGGACGTCCCACGGCCTGCGGGCCGCAGGGGCGAGACGGCCGGTAGGGGACGACGGCCTGCCCCCGTCACCGGGCCAAAGAGCGGGCGACGTCCGCGCCAGCGCAGACGGCCTTGGCCGGCGGTATGCCCGCCCGCGGTCGTGATGCACCGGCCCCCGTCGCCAACCAGGGTGGTACCGCGAGAGCCTCCTCTCGTCCTTGGAATCGGATCCCGCATCCGCCAAGGGCGCGGGGAGGCTCTTTTTCGTTGAAAGGAAGGAAAGATGGCAATCACCGAGGAGCTGTCGGCGCTGCGCGACGACACGTTGGCCGCCATCGCCGCGGCCGAGACGACGGCGGCGCTGGAGGAGGTGCGCGTGGCCGTGCTGGGCAAGGCAGGGTCGCTCACCGGCTACCTGCGCTCCATGGGGCAGGTTCCCAAGGAGGAGCGCGCCGCCGTGGGCAAGGCCGTGAACGAGGCCCGCGTGGCCGTGGAGGAGGCGCTCGGCGCGCGCAAGGCGACGCTCGACGCTGCCGAGCTGGACGCCGCCATGGACGCGGCGGCCGTGGACGTCACGCTGCCGGGCCGCGTGCAGCAGCGGGGCACCCGCCATCTCATCAACGGCATCATCGACGAGATCTCCGAGATCTTCCTGGGCCTGGGCTACTCCGTGGCCGAGGGTCCGGAGGTGGAGACCGACTACTACAACTTCGAGGCGCTCAACGCCCCGGCCGACCACCCGAGCCGCTCCATGCAGGACACCTTCTACGTGCTCGACCGCTCCGGCGACGCCGCCCGCGTCCGCGGCGAGTCCGAGGTGCTGCTGCGCACCCAGACCTCCGGCGTGCAGGTGCATGCCATGGAGGACCAGGAGCTGCCCATCTACGTCATCGCCCCGGGCAAGGTGTACCGCCGCGACGTGGCCGACCCCTCGCACCTGCCGCAGTTCCACCAGATCGAGGGCCTGGTTGTGGACGAGGGCATCACCTTCGCCGACCTCAAGGGCACGCTCGACTACCTCTGCAAGCAGATCTTCGGCCCCGAGCGCAAGACGCGCTTCCGCGCCCACTACTTCCCGTTCACCGAGCCCTCGGCCGAGGTGGACGTGAGCTGCGGCATCTGCCACGGCGAGGGCTGCCGCATGTGCAAGGGCACCGGCTGGCTGGAGATCCTCGGCTGCGGCATGGTGGATCCCAACGTGCTGGAGATGAGCGGCATCGACCCGGAGCGCTACTCCGGCTTCGCCTTCGGCATGGGGGTGGAGCGCATCGCCTGCCTCAAGTACAACGTCCCCGACCTTCGCATGCTGCTGGAGGGCGACATGCGGTTCCTGCGGCAGTTTTAGGTTACGCCGTTGCTTACGCAACGGCGTAACGACTCGATGCTGCGGGTCCGACAGGCACCTGGCCTAGCCCCTTGTGCGCTTACCCTCGCGGCGCGAAGGCCGCTCGGCCGCGCGGCGGGGCTATCCCAGGCACCTGTCGGCCCCTCGCTGACTTCCTTAGGCGAATTCCTAAGACAAAAATAGGGAAATAGGGATGACGAAGAGAAAGAAAAAGTTATGAGAGTATCCCTGAAGTGGCTTTCTGAGTACGTAGACGTCCCCTCGGACGTCAAGGCCTTCTGCGACCGGCTCGACCTGACGGGCACGGGCGTCGAGGGCGTCGAGAAAACGGGCGAGGCCTTCGACGGCGTGGTGGTGGGCGCGGTGCTCACCTGCGAGCCCCATCCCGACAGCGACCACATGCACGTGGTGACCGTTGACGTGGGCGCCGACGAGCCCGTGCAGATCGTCTGCGGCGCGCCGAACATCGTCGCGGGCATCAAGGTGCCGGTGGCCTGCGTGGGCGCGGTGCTGCCCGGTGACCTGAAGATCAAGAAGTCCAAGCTGCGCGGCGTCGTGAGCTGCGGCATGTGCTGCTCCCAGCGCGAGCTGGGCATGGGCTCCGACCACGCCGGCATCTGGGTGCTGCCCGAGGACGCGCCCGCGGGCCAGCCCATCGCCGAGTACCTGGGGATGGGCGACACGGTGCTCGATCTGGAGATCACCCCCAACCGCCCTGACTGCCTGTCCATGACGGGCATGGCCCGCGAGGTGGGCGCCATGTACCAGGCTGACGTGGCCTACCCGCTTAAGGCCATGGCGGCCAAGCTGCCCGCCGTGACGGCCGGCGCGCCTGCGGCCGACGCCGTCACCGTGGAGGTGGCCGACCCGGCCCGCTGCGCCCGCTACACCGCCCGCGTCATCGACGGCGTGAAGGTGGGGCCGAGCCCCGACTGGCTGGCCGAGCGCGTGACCGCCGCCGGCGCCCGGTCCATCAACAACGTGGTGGACGTGACCAACTACATCCTGTTCCTGTTCGGCCAGCCGCTCCACGCCTTCGACTTCGACCGCCTGGCGGGCGACGACGGCGTGGCCCGCGTGGTGGTGCGCCCTGCCGGCGACGGCGAGCAGCTCACCACCCTCGACGGCGCCGAGCGCGTGCTCAGCTCCGACATGACCGTCATCGCCACGCCGGAGCGGGCCGTGGCCCTGGCCGGCGTCATGGGCGGCCAGGACACCGAGGTGGAGGAGGACACCACCACGGTGCTCCTGGAGGCGGCCACCTTCGAGCGCGGCCGCACGTCGCGCACGAGCCGCAACCTGGGGCTCATCTCCGAGTCGTCCATGCGCTACGAGCGCGGCGTGGACGACAACCCCATCGACGTCATCTCCCAGGCGGCCGCGGCACTTCTGGCCGAGGTGTCCGGGGGCACGGTGCGCCCCGGGGTGGTGGACGTCTACGCCGAGCGCACGCTGCCGCGCGAGCTCGCCTTCCGCATCCCGCGCTTCTGCGCCATGATGGGCGCCGACATCCCCGCGTCCTTCGTCGCCGACATCCTGGAGCGCCTGGGCTGCGCGGTGGCTGCCACCGACGACGCCGACGTGCTGGCCGTGACCGCCCCCACCTTCCGTCCGGACCTGGAGCGCGAGATCGACCTGTACGAGGAGGTCCTGCGCCTGTGGGGCATGGACCGCATCCCCTCCACGCTGCCGGGCAGCCCCCAGCGCGTGGGCACCCGCACCGAGGCCGAGCGCGCCATGGACACGGTGAACGAGACCCTGAGATCCGCCGGCCTCAACGAGACCATGACCTACTCCTTCGCCGAGCCGGCCGACCTGGAGCGTTTGCGCCTGCCGGCCGAGGGGCTGGGGGAGCCGGTGGAGCTGCTCAACCCGCTCAACGCCGACCAGTCCGTCATGCGCCAGTCCATCGTGCCGGGCCTTCTGCGCTCGGTGGCCTACAACCTGGCCCGCGGCGTGGCCGACGTGCAGCTCTACGAGGTGGGCACCGTGTTCTCCGCCGCCGAGGGCCGCAAGAAGCCCAAGGAGCGCCGCCGCATCGCCGGCGCGCTGGCCGGCGCCATGGGCGATGCCGCGTGGAACCGCGCTCGGGTGCCCTTCGACTTCTTCGACGGCAAGGGCGTGCTGGAGTCGCTTGCCCGCGAGCTGGCGCTGCCCAAGGTGCGCTTCCGCGCCCTCTCGGCCGACGAGGCCCCGCACCTGCAGCCGGGCCGTGCCGCCGAGATGATGGCCGACGGCGCCGTCATCGGCTGGGTGGGCGAGCTGCACCCCCTGGCCGCCCGCGCCTTCGACATCGAGGTGCCGGTGACCGTGTTCGAGCTGGACGCCGGCGCGCTGGTCAAGGCCGCCCGCCCGGCGCGGCCCTACGTGGACGTGCCGGTGTTCCCGGCCGTGGCCGTGGACGTGGCGCTGGTGGTGGACGAGGGCGTCACCCACGAGCGGCTGGTGCAGTGCATGACCTCGGCCGGCGGCAAGCTCCTGGAGGACGTGCGCCTCTTCGACGTGTACCGCGACGAGGAGCGCGTGGGCGCCGGCAAGAAGTCCATGGCCTACAGCCTGACCTACCGCGCCCCCGACCGCACCCTCACCGGCGAGGAGGTGGAGCGCGCCCACGGCCGCCTGCTCACCAAGGTGGAGAAGGCCACCGGCGCCGAGGTGCGCGGATAGCGCCACCTCCCGAGTTCCAACAACAAGCGGCCGCCTGCAAGGGCGGCCGCTTTTCTCATGCGTCTGCAGGGAAATGCTGGAAAATCGGTCAATTACTTCGAAATTCCGAGCCAGCGTAACCCCATGGCGTGCTAAAAGTTATAGACGGATAACCGCGACCAGGGGAAACGCGGCGGGATTGGCGTCCACGTCCTGTCAGCGCCGCTCAAAAGCTACGAAGGGGCTCGGAATTTCGAAGTAATTGACCGATTTCGGGCCTTGCTTCCGCAGAAGCGGGCGCATCCCGGCCAGGCGCGACGCCGCCGGCGCCCCATGGCGCCAGTCGGCCGATGACCCCGGGATGCCCGGAACCCCGGGCGGGGCGCCGCTGCCGTCGCAAGCTCAGCGGAAGGCGGCCGCCTCACGGGGGGGGGTGGCGCTGCCCCTCGCGCGGCCGCTAGATGTCCAGCGTCATGCCGTCGAGGGCGGCCACCACGCGGCCGTCGTACTGGCGCAGGTAGTCGGTGAGCTCGGCGTAGGTGATGGGCTCGTCGTAGTGCAGGCACATATGGGTGAGGTAGATGGTGCCGGCGTCCAGGGCCAGGCCCTCCTCGATGCACTCCTGGATGGAGTGGTGATCGTTGGGGGACCAGTTGCCCTTCCAGAAGGTGGCGTCCATGGCCAGGATGTCGCAGCCGCGCACGCGCTCGGCCGTCTCCGGCGGCAGCGTGGCGGTGTCGCTGGCGTAGAACAGGCGCGTGCCGGGCGTCTCGACGAGGTAGCCGTAGGTGCCCGGCGCGTGGGTGACGGGGCAGGCGGTGTAGCGCACGCCGTCGAAGACGTGGGTCTCGAAGGGGGCCAGCACGTGCTCGTCCAGGCAGTAGTCCATATAGTGGAACTCGGCGTTGATGCCGGCCAGGGCCTCGGCGCTGCCGAACACCGGCATCGGGCGCTTCTGCACCAGCTGCACGAGGTACTCGTACTCGCCCAAGCCGCCGATGTGGTCGAAGTGGCAGTGGGTGAAGAGTATCTCGTCCACCGCGCGGATGCCCTCGCGGATGAGCTGATGGCGCGCGTCGGGGGGCGTGTCGATGACGAGCGTCTGCTCGCCGCGCACCATGACGCCGCAGTCCCCACGGGCCAGGCGCGGATCGGCTCGCGCCTCGGTGCAGGCGGGGCAGTCGCAGAAGAACGACGGCACGCCGCAGCCGGCGGCCGTGCCCATGAACGTGAAGCGGTGGGTCATGTGGATGCCTTCCTCAAGGGGTTCTCGCGGCGATTATAGCGCCGTGCCGCCGCCGACGCCCCCAGGCGCCTTTCATCGGAAAAGAATGACGGCTCATGGCAACTAGTGGATTGCGCCACTATAATCCGACGGTGTATTTCGCTCACGTGAGAACGCCACCGATTCTCGCCGTGCGCGGCGTCAAGTAGAGCAAGATCTACGGAGAAGAAGAGGGGAAGGTAGATGACGGAAATCGATATCCATGCCGATGACGTCAAGATGGTGAAGTCGCTGTGCTACTTCTGCCACGCCAACTGCGGCGTCCTTGCGTATGTCAAGGACGGTGACGTTATCAAGATCGAGGGAGACCCCGATTACTCGAACCAGGGCGGCCTGTGCTGCCGTGGCACGAGCGCGCTTCTGCACCTCAACCACCCGGCTCGCGTCAACCACGTGCTCAAGCGCGCCGGCGAGAAGGGCGAGGGCAAGTGGGAGCAGATCGACTACGACCAGGCCATCCAGGAGGTCGCCGACCGCCTGAACCAGATCAAGGCCGAGTCCGGCGCCGAGGCCGTGGCCTCTGCGGGCGGCACCACGCGCACCGACGACTGGGCGCGTCGCCGCTTCCTCAACCAGTTCGGCACGCCCAACGGCTTCCACAACGCGCTGCTGTGCTGGATCCCCACGTTCATGGCCGAGACCTGCGTGGCCGGCTGGTCGCCGTTCGAGACCGACCTGGGCGCGGCCCGCTGCCTCATCCTGTGGGGCATGAACCCCGGCGCGTCCACCCTGGGCGGCATGCACGGTTACTGGGACCTGCACAACGCCGGCATGAAGATGATCGTCGTCGACCCGCGCTACTCCGAGACGGCGTCGAAGGCCGACCTGTGGCTGCCCCTGCGCCCCGGCTCTGACGCGGCGCTGGCGCTGGCCATGCTCAACGTCATCATCTACGAGGGCCTGGCCAACTACGACTTCATCGGCCAGTGGTGCAGCGGCTACGAGGAGCTCACCGAGCACGTGGCCCAGTACACCCCCGAGTGGGCGGCCCCCATCACCTGGCTCGAGCCCGAGCAGATCCGCACGGCGGCCCGCATGTACGCCACCAACACCCCCGGCTGCATCCAGTGGGGCTGCACGTGGGATCAGATCGGCCGCGCGTCGACCACCGGCTCCCATGCCATCGCCCTCATGCGCGCCCTCACCGGCAACCTGGACGTCCCCGGCGGCGACGGCATGCCCGGACCGGCGCTCAACTTCCTCACCGACGAGGAGATGGAGCTCAACGAGCTTTTGCCCGAGGAGCAGAAGGCCAAGCAGATCAGCCGCTTCAAGCTCACCTCCTGGCCCGGCTACTCGCTCATCTCCGACACGGCCAAGCGCACCTGGGGCAAGACGCTGCCTACTGAGTGGTTCTGCGAGGCCCATGGCCCCAGCGTGTTCAAGGCCATCCTCACCGGCGACCCGTACCCGGTGCGCGCGCTCATCTGCAACGCCACCAACCCGGTGAACTCCTACGGCGACGCTAAGATGACCCTCGAGGCCCTCAAGAAGTGCGAGTTCCTCGTGGTGGTGGACTACTGGATGACCCCGACGGCGCTCTTCGCCGACTACGTGTTCCCGGCCGCCGGCGCGCTCGAGCGCCCCACCATCGTCACCCACTACGGCGCCACCGACTCCCTCATGGGCGGCAGCCGCGCCATCCAGCCCAAGTTCGACCGCCACACCGACATGACGTTCTGGCGCAAGCTGGGCCTGGCCTGCGGCCAGGATCCGGCCAACTGGCCCTGGGAGACCGAGGAGGAGGCCTACTACCACATCATGGAGCCGTTGGGCCTGCCCATCAGCTGCTATGACGACTTCGTGTCGATGATCCGCATGTACTACCCGCCGCTGCACCAGAAGAAGTTCGAGGCCAACGGCGGCTTCTGGACCCCGTCGGGCAAGGTGGAGCTCAACTCCACCATCATGCAGGAGCTTGGCTTCCCCGGCATGCCGGAGTACGTCGGCTGCATCGAGAACGAGATCGACACGCCGGAGATCGCCGAGGAGTACCCCGTGGTGCTCACCACCGGCGGCGGCTTCATGCCCTACCACCACTCCGAGCACTTCCAGATGCAGGGCATCCGCTACCTGTACCCCGACCCGTACTTCTCCATCAACCCGGCCCTCGCCGAGCAGCTGGGCATCGAGTACGGCGACTGGTGCTGGATCGAGACCCGCCGCGGCCGCATCAAGATGCGCGCCAACGTCGACAACGAGACCCATCCCAACGTGGTGTTCGCGCCGCGCGGCTGGTGGTTCCCCGAGCGCGACGGCTCGGCCGACCTGGCCAACCCGTTCGGCTGCCTGGAGTCCAACGTCAACGTCCTGACCTCGGTTGATGAGGAGGACTGCGATCCCATGGGCGGCTCCTGGGCCAACCGCGGCCTCATGTGCAAGGTGTACAAGTGCGGCGAGTTCGACGCCGAGTTCACCGCCGAGGACGCCCAGTTCTCCATCCCGGGCAACGCCAAGGAGCCCGGCATCCACGCCAAGCCGAGCGAGCGTCCCCTCGCCCGCGAGCCGCGTCCCTTCACCAAGCCCGAGCCCGAGATTGAGGTTCCCGAGGGCTACGAGTGGGTGTGGCAGAACAACACCCTGTACCAGAAGGGCACAAACTTCCGCCTGGATGCGTCCGGCTGGCTCATCAACCCCCGCACCAAGGGCTACCACGACGCCTACACCGGCTGGCGCTACGACGCCGCCGGCGAGTACCTGGTGGACGATGAGACCGGCAAGATCTACACCATGGAGCGCGAGGAGATTCCGTTCTTGGGCGGCGTGCGCGGCTATCCCGGCGCCGAGGCGGCTCCGTTCGAGATGCCCGAGCACCTGCGCTGGAACGTCGAGGCCGGCTACGCCATGCTGCCCGACCGCCAGCTGGTCTACGATCCCAACAGCGGCTGGATGATCGACCCGGAGACCGGCGCGTACCACGACGCCTACTACGGCTACAAGTACGACGCCGCCACTCAGCAGCTGGTGGACGAGAACACCGGCAACCGCTTCACCATGACCTACGAGCCCGTCGTCGAGTAAGCGACCGAAGGAGGAAGGATAGAACATGACCCGTTACGTTATGGTCATCGACCAGCGTCGTTGCATCGGCTGCCATTCCTGCACGGTTGCCTGCCGTACGTGGAACGACCTGCCGCTCGACATCGTCTACAACCCGGTGCTCACCGAGGGCGTCAAGGGCACCTGGCCCAACGTGCACCGCAGCTGGCTGCCCACGCTCTGCATGCACTGCGAGAAGCCGGCCTGCGTGCCGTGCTGCCCCACCGGCGCGTCGCATCAGGATGAGGACGGCGTGGTCTGGATTGACTACGACAAGTGCATGGCCTGCCTGGCCTGCGTGAACGCCTGCCCCTACGGCATGCGCGACCAGTCCAAGCTCCAGCCCCGCCTGCATCGCTTCGTGCGCAAGTGCACGTTCTGCCGCGATCACCGCGCTGCCGACCCGGGCGCCGAGCCCTACTGCGTGGCCACCTGCCACCAGAAGGCCCGCATCTTCGGCGACCTGGACGACCCGAACTCCGAGGTGTCCAAGCTCATCGGCTCCGTCGAGACGGTGCGCCTGCTCGAGGACCTCGGCACCGGCCCGCAGATCTACTACATTCCTGAGTTGGGAGGTAAGGCATAATGCGTCATCATTACTGGGAGTGGCCCATTCCGACCTACCTGTTCCTGGGCGGCCTGGGCGGCGGCATCTTCTGCCTCGCCGCCATCCTGAGCTTCTTCGTGTACCCTGACATCCCCATGATGGGCGAGGTGCTCGCGTGGCCTGGATTCCTCGGCATCTGCGCGCTCGGCTTCGGCTGCATCATGCTCGTGGTCGACCTCGGCCAGCCCATGGTGTTCTACCGCGCCTTCGTGAAGAGCACGAGCGTGCTCGCCTGGGGCGCGCGCTTCCTGACCGTGTGCGCTATCTTCGGCGTGCTGTGGTTCGCGAGCTACGTGCCGTGGGACTGGTTCGGCCCCATCGCCGCGTTCCTCGTGCCCTTCCGCGAGCTGAACCTGGCCATCGCGGGCATCTCCGGCACCTGCATCATGCTCTACACCGGCATCTTCCTGTCCACCCTGAAGGCCCACGCCTTCTGGGCGACCCCGGCCCTGCCGGTGCTGTTCACCGTGTCGGCCCTGTCTACCGCCTGCGCGGCCATCGCCCTGTCCATCGGCTGGTGGCCGGCCGTGTTCTCCCTGGAGACGGTCATCGTGGCCGAGGCCAGCAAGGAGATCCTGCATACCGTCGACATCATCCTCGTGGTGGTGGAGATCGTCGTGCTGCTCGTGATGGTGCTGTCCTTCCTGGGTGCCGGCAACAAGACGGCCAACAAGGCGGCCCACCGCTGGGTGCACGGCTCCTACGCGCCGCTGTTCTGGGGCGGCATGATCTTCGGCGGCCTGCTGCTGCCCGAGATCCTCTACGTCTTCGGCGGCCACAGCGCGGCTTCCACCCTGGTGGCTCCTGTGCTCGTGCTGCTCGGCGGCCTGCTGCTCCGCTTCATGGTGGTGCTCTCCGACGACCGCGCGCCGCTGCCGGGCGAGGATCGCTACTACACCCGCATCGCCGACAAGGACGACAAGTTCGTCAAGGCTTGGACCTACGGCGAGAACATCTTCTAGTTACGGCGTTGCTAACGCAACGTCGTAACAGGCCGACGCTCCGAGGCCGTACGGCACCTGGCCTAGCCCCTTGTGCGCTTACCCTCGCGTACGAAGTACGCTCGGCCGCGCGGCGGGGCTATCCCAGGCACCGTACGGCCTCTCGCTGACTCCCTTGGGCGAACCAGTGAGCGTGTTGGGTAAAGAAGTGAAATGAGGAAGGGGCTCGGCTTGTCAAAGTCGGGCCCCTTGCGTATGCTGGCCCCCGGCCTTTGGGGAAGGAGAACTGACGTGGATGAGTACCTGTTCGAGGACGCGCTCACCGGATCGACGGTGGGCTTCGACCGCGTGACGGGGGAGGCGCGCCTCGCGGCCGCCGGCAAGGGGGCGCTCGAGCCGTGCCCGTCGGTGTTCTTCCCAGGCTGCTCGCTCATCAACTACGCCCTGCCGCTCGTCGCGGCGGTCTACGACACGCTGCGGGACGCCGGCAGCGTGAGCGGCATCTCGCTTCTGTGCTGCGGGAAGATCCTCTCCTACGAGCCGGACGGCGAGGCCGTGCGCGCTGCGTTCGAGGAGACCCTGCGCGAGCACGTGGCGGCTGCCGGCGTCGAGCGCATCGTGGCGGCGTGCCCCAACTGCGCGAAGGCCCTGCGCGACGCGCTCGCCGCCGATGCGGCCACGGCCGGCGTCGAGGTGACGGCGCTGCCGACGGCGCTCGCGCACCTGGGCTACGCGGTGGACGCCGGCACGGCGGCGCGCCTTGTCGTCGGTGACGCCGGGGCATCCGTGCGCCTGTGCGCCCACGACTCGTGCCCCGACCGCGACCGCGGCGAGTTCGCCGACGGCATGCGGGCGCTTTTGCCTGCGGGGATGTGCGTGGAGCCGGCGCACGCGCGGGCGCGCTCGCTGTGCTGCGGGTCGCTTCTGCGCGCGGCCGGCAAGTTCGAGGCGGCCGACAAGATGGCTGCGCGCAATGGCGAGGAGGCGCGGGAGGTCCGCGCCGACGCCCTCGTCGCGGCGTGTCTGTCCTGCGTGTTCCAGCTGAACGCGGCCCAGGCGGCCATGCCTGCCGTCCACTTCCTCGAGCTGCTCTACGACTGGCGCATCGACTGGGCGAGCGCGGGCGCGTGGATGAAGCTGCGCTTCCTCTTCGACGAGACGCTCGGCGTGGCCGGCGCGGGCGAGCGCGCCTTCGTGGGCCTGGGCGCGGACGAGGCCGCGACCGAGCCCACCGTGGCCGACCGGGCCGCCGAGGAGGCCTCCGAGGATGCGCGTGCGCTCACCGGGCCCGAGGAGGAGGCGCGCCACGACGTGACCATGAGCAACGAGGACGTCGAGGTCCTCGGGGAATAGGAGGGCCTTATGGCCACCGAGCAGCGAAAGACCAACTGCCATTTCTGCGGCTACCTGTGCGCCTTCACCGCCACGGTGGAGGACGGGCGCATCACCGCGCTCGAGCCCGACGCGAGCCGTTACCCGTACGATCCGCAGGTGCTGGCGGGATGCCGGCGCTGGCCGATGAACCTGGAGGTGCTCGACGGCGCCGACCGCGTGAACCGCCCGTTGCTCCGGGTGGGGGAGCGCGGCTCGGGCGCGTGGGAGGAGGTGTCCTGGGACGAGGCGCTTGACGACATCGCGGCGCGCCTGGCCGCGCTCGCGGCCGAGCACGGGCCGGGCACTCTGGCCTCGATGATCGGCGGGCCCCACACGTCGTTTTGGCCATTGCACCGGTTCATGACGCTGTTCGGGTCGCCCAACAACATGGGCATCGGGCAGATCTGCTGGAACCCGCGCATCTGGATGGACGTGCTCACCTTCGGCTGGACGGTGGAAGCCGACATCACCGACGAGACGGGCTGCGTCGTCATCTGGGGCACCAACCCGGCCGAGTCGGACAACTCGCTGTTCTGGCGCACGCTGCTCAAGATCGGGCGCTCGGACGTGCCGCTCGTGGTGATTGACCCGCGCTACACGCGCACGGCCGCCGCGGCCGACATCTGGCTGGCGCCCGTCCCCGGCACCGACTGCGCGCTCGCGCTCGGGATGCTCAACGTCATCATCGCCGAGGACCTCATCGACCGCGCCTTCGTGGAGGAGTGGTGCCACGGCTTCGACGAGCTGGCGGCGCATGTGGCTCCGTGGACGCCCGAGGCGGCCGCTGCGGAATGCGGCGTGGACGCCGAGGACATCCGCCGCGTGGCGCGCCTGTTCGCCGGACCCGCGCCCTCGGCCCTCGTGTCGGGGCGCGGCATCGACCAGGTGGGCCGCTCGGTGGCACCCACGCATCGCGCCATCTGCTGCCTGCGCGCCCTCACGGGCAACGTGGACCGGCCGGGCGCCTGCGTGCTGGCCGAGGGCAGCGACTTCGTGCCCGAGGTGGACTTGGAGCTCACTCTCGAGCATGCCGATGAGCTGGCCGCGCGCTGCCTCAACACGGGCGTGACGCCGCTGCAGAGCTACGAGGGCTACGCGCGCGTGGCCGCGCTCACCGAGCGGATGGGCCGCAAGCTGCCGGCGCGCTACCTCACCTCGGCCCATCCCGACCTCGTGCTGCGCGCCATGGAGACCGGTGAGCCCTACCCGGTGCGCGCCCTCATCGTGGAGGCTACCAACCCGCTGCTCACCTATGCCGATACCCACCGGGTGTTCGCCGCCCTGAGCGGGCTCGACCTCATCGTGGTGCTCGACTACTACCTCACCCCCACGGCCTCGCTGGCCGACTACGTGCTGCCGGCGGCCGGCGCCATGGAGCGCCCCACCTTCCAGGCCCACGGCGGCGTGGCCAACATCGCCTACGGCGGGCCGGCCGCCTGCGCGCCCTACTATGAGCGCAAGGTGGACTACGAGGTGTTCCGCGAGCTGGGCCTGCGCCTGGGGCAGGAGGACGCCTGGCCCGAGGCCACCTTCGAGGAGGCCATCGCCGCCACCCTCGCGCCATGCGGCATGGACTGGGAGACCTACTGCGAGCTGGGGCTGTGCTACCAGCCGCCGGCTTACGGCAAGCATCTGCAGCCCGGCCCCGACGGCCGGCCCCAGGGCTTCGCCACCGCCACGGGCAAGATCGAGCTGGCAAGCGAGGCCCTGGGCGCCCTGGGAGGCCCGCGCCTGCCCGAGCCCGGCGAGCCGCGCCGCCTGTGCAGCGACGCCTTCATCGCCGAGCGCGAGGCCGAGGGCTGGACGCACCTGCCGCTCATCACCGGCGCGCGCAAGCAGCCCTACAACGCCTCGATGTACTTCAACAACGAGGCCTTCCGCCGCCGCCATCCCTTCCCCGTGGCGGAGGTGAGCGAGGCCACGGCGGCCGCCCTCGGCCTCTCCTCGGGCGATACGGTGGTCCTGGCCACCGATCACGGCGAGGCGCGCTTCGTTTTGGATACAATACGTATGAGAGATGGTCTAATAAATGCGGACTACGGATGGTGGCATCCTGAGTGGGAGGCCGGCGCTCCGGAGTTCGGCGGCATGTGGGAGTCCAACGTCAACTGCCTCACGTCCTGCACGGTGGACGAGGGCGAGCCGATGATCGGCACCTGGTCCTACAACGCCATCGACTGCATGATCCGCGCCGACGACCGTCCCCTCTCGTGGCAGCCGGGCTTCACGCCCGATCCCGCCGCGCGAGGATAGGGGAGCGGCCCGCCGGCCGCCTACGAGGGTACCCATCGGGCGCAGCGCCGCCCGCGAGAGAAGGAGACATCCGTGGCAGAGAAGAAGCAAGCCCTGCTGGTGTTCAGCAAGCCGCCCGTGCCGGGCATGGTGAAGACGCGCCTGACCGTGAAGCACGGCGGGTTCCTCACCGACGAGCAGGCCGCCGAGTTCTTCCGGCGCTCGCTCTACGACGTGAGCGAGGCGTGCATGCACGCGCTCTACGAGCTGCAGGCCGCAAACGACGCGGCCGTGGCCGCCGACCCGTCCGTCGACAAGATCACCTACGACTTCTTCGTGTCCACCACGCCGGCCGAGAACGTCGAGCTCATGAGGGAGACGTTCGAGGCCATCGGCCCGTGGCCGATGGAGGTCCACTACCTCACCGACAAGGGCGCCACCTTCGACGATCACTTCGACGACGCCTTCAAGCAGATCTTCGACCTGGGCTATGAGCACATCGTGTCTGTGGGCGGCGACATCCCCACGCTGCCCAAGTCCCATATCATCCAGGCCTTCCAGTGGCTCGACTACTTCCAGTCCCAGGGCACGCCGGGCTTCGTGATGGCGCCGTGCCAGGAGTGCGGCACGTCGCTGGTGGGCGCCAACCGCGAGACCCCCATCAACCACCAGGGCGTCTACTACAACCTGGACGGCAAGGCGGCGCTCGACGCCTACATGGAGAAGATCGTCGAGAAGGACATCCCCTGCGCCTACTTCTCGCCCGTGGCCGACATCGACGAGCGCACCGACCTGGCCCACGCCATCTCGTGCATGCGCGCCATCGAGCGGGCGGCCCGCTACCAGCCCGAGCTGTTCGTCCCGCGTCGCGTGCTCGACTGGGTGGACTTCATGGGCATCACCGTGTGCACCCCGCCCAACGAGGAGCACGACCCGCGCCAGTACATCGACGAGGAGTAGCGAGATGACCGAGGAGAACCGCCGCGTGCTTCACACGACGGGCGCGCTGTGCCCGACGTGTCTGCGCGAGCTGCCGGCCGAGGTGTACGCCGATGACGAGGGCGTGGTGTGGATGAGCCGTACCTGCCCCGACCACGGCCGCCTCGACACGCGCATGTGGCCCGATGCCGACCACTACGAGTGGCTGCGCTCCGAGGCCTTCCCCAAGACGGCGCCGGCGAACACCACCCCGGTGTGCGGCCCGTGCCCTAAGGGCTGCGGCACCTGCGCCCGCCACGAGCGCCGCGGGACGCTGCTTGAGATCGAGGTCACGCGCAACTGCAACCTGCGCTGCCCCGTGTGCTTCGCGAGTGCCGAGGGCAACGAGGGCGACCCCACGCTCGATGAGATCGACGCCATGTATGACGTGATCGCGCATGCCGTGGGAACCGACGGCGCCGTGCAGATCACCGGCGGGGAGCCGACGTGCCGCAAGGATTTGGCCGAGATCATCTACCGCGGCCGCCAGAAGGGCTTCTGGGGCATAGAGATCAACACCAACGGCCTGGTCATCGCCGCCCGCGAGGGCTACCTGGAGAGTCTGGTGGCCGCAGGGCTCACCGGCGTGTACCTGTCCTTCGACGGCCTGACCGGCGACGTGTACGAGGCCACCTGCGGCCGCGACATCCTCGACGTCAAGCTCAAGGTGATCGAGCGCTGCCGTGCCGCCGGCGTCCAGTGCGTGCTGTCGGTGGCTGTGGTGGCGGGCGTCAACGACGGCCAGCTCGGCGACCTTCTGCGCTTCGCCCTGGAGAACTCCGATGTGGTGGCGGGCCTGGCCCTGCAGCCGGCCTTCACCTCGGGCCGCTTCGACGCCGAGCGGGCGCTGCCCATGAGCGCAGGCGACGTCATCTTCAGCCTGGCCGAGCAGTCCGACGGGCTCTTGGAGCCGCGCGACATCTGGCCGCTCGGCTGCTCGAACCCGCTGTGCGACACGGGCGTGTTCCTGGTGAAGGACGACGGAGCCGCCCACCCGAGCGGCTTCTACCCGGCCACCCGCGCCATGACCATGGAGGAGTACGCCGCCGGCTACAGCCCCGACAGCCCCCAGGGCTCGGTGTTCCTCGACATCCTCTACAAGAAGGGCGTCGAGGTGAAGACGGGGCTGTCCGTCATCATCATGAACTACATGGACGCCGTGTCCATGGACACCCAGCGCCTGCGCGAGTGCTCGATGATGGTGACCGTGCCCGACGGCCGCGCCATCCCGTTCTGCTCCTACCACCTGACCGACGCCGCCGGCAAGCGCGTCTACCCGCCCTGGTGCAAGGAGGAGCTGCGCGGGGTGGGGGATAGGCACTAAACCTGGGGGACGGCATCCCCGCCGGGGCAGCGCTCAGTCGCTCAGACAGTCCTCGCTTGGTGGAACAGCCCACTGGGCTGTTCCAGTCGCTGCGGAACTCGCTTGGTGAGCGCCGCCCCGGCGGACGCGCCTCTACGAGGCTGATTGGCGCGGGCCTACAGCCCGCGCGGGAAAGAAGGAGAACGAAGCTGATGGCTGACTACCGGATAACCAACGACCCGGCGCGGTGCGTCCAATGCGGGCTGTGCGTGGCGTTCTGCCCGTGCGACGTGCTGGAGATGAACGAGGAGGGCTATCCCTTCGCCGCCTATCCTGAGCAGTGCGTGGGCTGCACCACCTGCGCGGGGAACTGCCCCAAGCGGGCGCTTTTGGTGGAGGCCGTGGGCGACGCCACCTTCGATCCCTTTGCTGACGAGGAGCGCGCCGAGCCGCTCGACGAGGGGCGCCGCGAGGAGCTCGCGGGCTACCAGCGCGCCATCATGGAGGCGCTCGACCTGCGCTGGCAGCCGGTGGCCGTGGGGCTCATCGCGGCCGGCGAGGCCCTGCCCGATGCGCCCATCCCCGCTGAGAACCTGCGCTTCTGCCAGGCCATGATGGCGGCGCGCCGCGGCGCGAGCATTCTCATGCCGCCGCATCGGCATTCGTGCCCCGACGGCACATCCATCTTCGGCATGACCGGCGTGCCTGAGAAGCTGGCCACGGGCGAGATCTACGTGCTGTTCCACAAGGTGGTCAACGCCGAGGCCGCCGCGCGCATGGTGGCCGAGCGCCCGACGCTGCCGCCCAAGAGCCGCCGGGCCACCTACGTGGCGCCGCTTGCCAAGACGGTGCGCGAGCCGGAGGTGGTGGTGTTCACCGGCACGCCGGAGCAGATGATGTGGCTGTGCATGTCCATGAGCTACTACTCGGGGCACCGCCACGACTTCCATGCGAGCGGCTTCAACTCCATGTGCGTCGAGGCCGTGCTGCTGCCGCTGGCCAACGACGAGCCCAACATCACCTTCGGCTGCTACGGCTGCCGCGCCGCGAGCGATATCGGCGAGGACATGATGTTCATGGGCGTGCCCACCCATCTGCTGCCCACCATTGCCGAGGGCGCTGCGGAGCTGGCCAAGAAGGCCATCCCCGACTCCCGCAACAAGATCTACGTCCCGCCCATCATGTAGGGCTGCGGCTCCCTCCTCCGTGCGGGGGGGGGCGTTGAGTGAAGGAGAGTTCATGGCCGAGCTGTTTTCGCTGAGGGCGGCGGTCGAGGAGGACCGGCCCTACCTGGACGCGTACTGCTGGAACGAGGGGATGGACAACCTGCCCTCGCTCGAGCGCGTGACGGTGGCCGCCAACGGCGACGGCGAGCCGGTGGGCTTCATCCGCATCGCGTTCGGCGCCAACGGCGTGGCCCACGTGAACCCCGTGGTGGTGCACGGCTCCTGGCGCGGCTACGGGGTGGGCCGCGCGCTCATGGAGGCCGCGACGGCCGAATACGGCGAGCTGCGCCTCGTGGCCCGCGGGGCCTCGGTGCCCTTCTACCGGGCGCTCGGGCTCGAGGACTGCGCCTGGGAGCTCATCGACACCTCCGTCACCGAGAACTGCGACGGCTGCGAGCTCGTCCCCGAATGCGGGCCTCAGCCCATGCGGTGGGCTGTTGGGGGCGGGGAGCCTGGTGCCGCCTTGGACTACGATGCGCTCATTGACTCCCACTATGATGATGTTCTCGGGCGCTATCTGGAGCTCACGTGATCGTTTTCGCTGACACCAACGTGCATCCGCATCCTGCTCGGGCGCCGATCGTCTTCTGAGGGGCTCTTGCAGGATCTGGCGGCGGGTGCGGTGGCGCTCACTCCTCGGCGTCGGGTGCCAGCGGGGCGGCCACGGGGGCGTAGGCGCCGTGCTGGATGCAGAGCAGGGTCTCGACGGGGGCCAGGCGGCCGCGCTCGTCGCGGGAGCCGCGGGTGGCGGCGCGCGTGACCTCGCCGATGACGAGCAGGTGGTCGCCCGCCTCCTGGACGGAGCGCACGGCGCAGGCCTCCCAGGACAGCGCGGCGGCCGGTACCGGCACGAGGCGCGTTGCGTCTGCGGCCGGGGCGCCCGCACCCTCCGCCGGCCGCGGCTCCGCGTCCCTGGCGCCCTCGACTTCAACCAGCACGTAGTCCACGGCGTCGCCCTTGGCGAAGCGGTGCCCGGTCTGGTTGCCGCAGAGCTCCGCCAGGCGGGCGGCGTCGGCGTCGGCAGGGAGGGTGGCCAGGCTGAAGGCGCCCGCCTGGCGCACGAGCCCCATGGTGTGGGAGGCCTCGCGCAGGGCGAAGGCAACGAGCGGCGGGGTGTGGGAGAGGGGCGTCACCCAGATGACGGTGGCGAACCCGACGGCGCCGTCAATCCCGCGCGCTCCCACGATGACGAGGGGGCGCGGGTCGTGGAGGGCCGCCACGTCGCGGCCGCGGATATCCTCGAAGGCGGCGGGGAAGGCGGAAAGCTCGGGCATGGGGCCTCCTGGAAGAAAAGGCGCCCCGCCTTCCGGGCGCGAGGGCGCGCGGAGGAGCGGGGCGCCGGCGGACGAAGCTATTGGGCGGCGCCGTGGGAGCACACGGGCGCCTCGGGCAGGTCGATGCCGAGGGCGTCGGCTGCATCGGCGCGCAGCTCCTCGAGGGTCAGCTCATAGCAGGCCAAGGCGTCGATCCAGCGGCGCAGACAGTGGAGCCCCTTGTCCGTCAGCGTGAACAGGCGCTTGGCCGAGCCCTCCTCGGGCGTGTCCCACGCCGACGTGACGAGCCCCGCCTCCTCCATGCGCTTGAGCGCGCGGTAGATGCCCGTCGCATCCGGCTTCTTGCCGCCGAACATGGGCGAGTGCGCGGCCTGCTGCACGATGATGTAGCCGTGCATGGGCGCGCCGTGCTTGGCCATGAGCGTGAGGATGGTGGGCTGGGAGAGCCGGTTGAGCGACTTGCCCAGCTCGGCGCATTCCTTCAGGTCTTCATCGGATTTCGGGTGGCAGCTGCTCCACATGGGCGGCCCTCTCTCGTCTTGGTCTGGTCTGGCATGGGGCACATTCTCGCATAACTATTTGCATGGTGAGAATAGTTTCTCGCTGAAGGCGGGGAAGGACGGGGGCGGATGGCACGGCCGCGCGCCGGCGCGACGCAGGCGAGCGCGCTCGCGGACGCGCGGGATCGGCGCGGGCGGGGTTGCCGTACAATGGTCGCCGGAGCTTTCGCGCCCTGCCCTTGCGCCGCCGGCGCGCGGCCGGGGCGCATCGGAGAGATCAAGGAGCGCGCATGTGCGGAATCGTGGGCTACACGGGGGCCGATGAGGCCCAGGGCATCCTCATCGAAGGGCTGGGACGCCTGGAGTACCGGGGCTATGACTCGGCGGGCGTCGCCATCGAGCAGGACGGCGCGCTCGATGTGATCTGCCGCAAGGGGAAGGTGTCGGGCCTCGCGCACACGCTGTCCCACTTCGACTTCACGGGTACCTGCGGCATCGGGCATACGCGCTGGGCCACCCACGGCCGCCCGTCCGAGGCCAACGCGCACCCGCACACCTCGTGCGCCGGTGACATCGCCGTGGTGCACAACGGCATCATCGAGAACTTCGCCGAGCTGCGCGAGGAGCTCATCGGGCGCGGCCACGTGTTCAAGAGCGACACCGACACCGAGGTGGCGGCCCATCTGGTGGAGGAGGCCTATGCCGACACCGGCGACCTTCAGGCGGCCGTGGTCCACGCCGCCGGGCGGCTCATCGGCGCCTACGGCCTGGCCGTGGTGTGCGCCCACGAGCCCGGCGTCATCGTGGTCACCCGCAAGGACTCGCCCATCGTGGTGGGGCGCGGGGAGCGCGGCAGCTACGTCGCCAGCGACATCATCGCCATGATCGACGCCACGCGTGATGTGGTGGTGCTGGCCGACGGCCAGGTGGCGCGCCTCACGCCGGACGCGGTGAGCTTCTTCGACGAGGCCGGCAACCCCCTCGACCCGCCCGTCACCCACGTGGACTGGGACGTGGACGTGGCGGAGAAGGGGGGCTACCCCGACTTCATGCTCAAGGAGATCCACGAGCAGCCCCGCGTCATCCGCGACACGCTGGCCGGGCGTCTGTCGGCCGGCGCGCTCGAGATCGACGAGCTCGACCTCTCGCCTGAGGAGCTCGACCTCATCGACCGCGTCTACGTCATCGCCTGCGGCACGTCCTACCATGCCGGCCTCATCGCCAAGAACCTCATCGAGGGCTGGGCGCGCATCCCCTGCGAGGTGGAGGTGGCCAGCGAGTTCCGCTACCGCAACCCCATCATCACGCCGACCACGCTCGTGGTGGCCGTGTCCCAGTCCGGCGAGACGGCTGACACCCTGGCCGCCATCCGCGATGCCCGCGTGAAGGGCGCCAAGGTGTTCGGCATCACCAACGTGGTGGGAAGCCCCGTGGCCCGCGAGTCCGACGGGGTCATCTACACCAAGGCCAACAAGGAGATCGCCGTGGCCTCCACGAAGAGCTTCCTGGGCCAGGTGGTGTCCCTCACGCTGCTGGCCATGCTGCTCGCCCAGGCCAAGGGCAAGCTCAAGACGAGCCAGATCCGCCTGCTGTTCCGCGAGCTGGCCGACACTGCCGAGCAGGTGGAGCGCATCCTGGCCGACGACGCGGCCATCGAGGAAGCGGCGCAGGCCTGCAAGGACGCCGCGAGCGCGCTGTTCATCGGCCGCGGGATGGGTGCGGCGGTCAGCTACGAGGGCGCCCTCAAGCTCAAGGAGATCAGCTACCTGCACGCCGAGGCCTACGCCGCCGGCGAGATGAAGCACGGCCCCATCGCACTGATCGACGAGGGCTTCCCTGTCATCGCCATCGCCACGAAGAGCCCGGTCTACGACAAGGTGGTCTCCAACCTCCAGGAGTCGAAGGCGCGCGGGGCCATGGTGGTGGCCATCGCCACCGAGGGCGACGAGGACATCTGCGCCCATGCTGACCACGTCATCTACATCCCCAAGGTGCGCGACGCGTTCTCCGCCATCACGGCGAGCGTGCCGCTGCAGCTGTTCGCCCGCGCCATCGCCGTGGCCCGCGGCTGCGATGTGGATCAGCCGCGCAACCTGGCCAAGTCCGTGACCGTCGAGTAGCCCGTCGCCCGCCACGCCAGGCGGGCGACGCAGTCAGAAGGGAGGCCCGCCGTGGCCCAGAGCAAGCGATCCCGTGAGATGGTGGAGGGCGCCCTCGGCCTGCCCATGGCATCTGACCAGGTGGGCCTGGGGGTGGACATCGTCGAGATCGATCGGGTGCGCGCCATCCTGCGCCGCAGCCCCGCCTTCGCCCGCCGCGCGTTCTCCGAGGAGGAGCGCGCCTACTGCGACGCGAAGGCCAATCCCGAGGCGCACTACGCCACGCGCTTCGCCGCCAAGGAGGCGGTGCTCAAGGCGCTCGGCACCGGGTTCGCCGAGGGCATCGGGCCGCGGGATGTGGAGGTGCGCCGCACGAAGAAGGGCAAGCCCTACGTGGTGCTCTCCGGCCGCGCGCGCGAGGTGGCACGGGCCCAGGGCGTGCGCGAGGTGCCCGTCTCGCTGTCGTTCACCCACAGCGAGGCCGTGGCCTGCGCCATGGCCATCACTCAGGACGCCGTGACGGCCGCGAAGAAACGCGAGGATCCCCTGGAGGAGCTGGCCAAGCAGTTCAAGGACGCCCGCGCCCTCCTCGATGACCTCCCCGCCGCCGGGCCGGGCGCCGGCGCGCCTGCGGCCGTCGGCGAGGCCCCCGCGCGCGACGGGGTGACCGGCGCCGCCCCCGCCGGGGCTCCCGCGGCCGCCTCCTCTTCTCGGACGCTGGGCGGGGCGGGCGCGGCGGGGGAGCCTGCCGACGCCAGCTCGGAGGGCTCCGAGCCCGCCCCTGCGCCAGGTGCCGGGCGATGAGCGCCCCGGCCGTCGAGCGCTGGGATGATGATCGCCTGGCCGCGCTCGTCCCCTGGCCGGCGCCGGACGCCAACAAGTACACGCGCGGCGTGCTCACCTTGCTGGCCGGCTGCGACCGCTACCCTGGGGCCGCCTGCCTGGCCGGCGCCGCAGCCCAGCGCGCCGGCGCGGGGTATGTGACCGTGGTCTGCGGGCCCGAGGCCGTGGGGACGGTGCGGGCCTTCCGCCCGTCGCTCGTGGCGCGCTCCTGGGACGGCTGGCACCCGGGCGACCTGCCGGCCTCCCGCTCCGGCCACCCCTCGGCCGTGGCCGCAGGGCCCGGGCTCGACCCCGCCGACCCCGCCGACGCCCGCCGCGCCCTGGCGGTGCTGCGTGCCTGCGCGGCCCCGCTTCTGCTGGACGGCGGGGCCCTCGCGGCCCTGGCGACGGGGGAGGGGCGCGCCCTGGCCGCCGCCCGCGCCGCCGAGGGGCGTCCCCTCGTGCTGACGCCCCATGGCGGCGAGGCCGCGCGCCTGGCCCGCGCGGCCCGCATCAGCGAGGCCGAGCCGGCGCTCCTCGCCGGTGCCCTCGCCCGGGCCTACGGCGCCGTCTGCGTCCTCAAAGGCCCCGACACCTACGTCTCCGACGGCACGCGCGTGGTGCTCGTCGACCGCGGCACGGCGGCCCTGGCCAAGGCGGGCACCGGCGATGTGCTCGCCGGCATCATCGGCGCGCTGCTGGCCCAGGGCCTCGCGCCCCTCGACGCCGCGGTGCTCGGCGCGACGCTCCACGCCGAGGCGGGGCGCGTCGCCGAGGAGCGCCACACGGCCATCGGCGTCATCCCCGAGGACGTCGTCGAGGTTCTGCCCGAGGCCTTCCGCTGCCTGGCCGGCTGAGCCTCGCCTGGCCAGCGGGGCTTCTCGCGACCCAAGTCCCGCCCTTCCCCGGGCCGTCCGCGTCTGCAGCGGAGCCCCCGCGCCCTCTCGTCGCTCCGTCTCTCCGTCCTTCCTCCCCTGGCCCCGAGGCTCGTCTCGGGGAGGGCGAGGGCGTGCGGGCGGAAAGCGGGATGATTTCTGGCGAGAAAGTCCGGTTCTGCATGATCGGCGACGCAGACTCCCTTTCTTCCGAAGGCGGGCTACGGGCGTTTCCCCAGGTCACGGTTAACGGCTGGCGCGAACGATCGGTTCCGAGCGACACGACGAGCGCAGAAATCATGCAGAACCGGACTTTCTCGCCAGAAATCGGCCGTAAATCTGCCCGACCCTCCCATCGGGTCTCCGAAAGCCGCCCGCCGACGCAACGCACAGCCTCTGGCGCCGTCCTTGCGCCGTGTCTGCGCGAGGTGATGCCTGGGAGATTTCGCCTGTGTTGCCCTCGGCGCGCTCCACGACATGCGTTGCGCCCCACCTTGCCTCGTCCGCGCTTTTTCTGAGGTCTATGCCCCGAGTATCCCGGGCTCTATCCGGTGTGCCCTGACGTGGCCGCGACGGCTCGCTGACCGTTCGTTGACGCCTGGGAGGCGACCGCTGCGGCCGCTACGCTCCATTCGACAATGCCCGCAAGGGCTTTCATCGAACGAAGGAGCGTGATCGCAATGGAGGCAACCAGCAAGCGCGACTGGGGCATGTTCGCCGCGGGCGTCGCCCTCATCATCGTCGGATTCGTCTTCCTGTGGGCGCCGGGGCTCACCCTCGTGAGCATCGCCGCCGTCGCCGGCGCGATGTTTTTGGTGGTGGGCGCCTTCGACCTCTACACCTACGCGCGCTACCATAAGTCCCTCGACCTCTCCGGATGGCTGCTCGCCTACGCCATCTGCGACATCGTCCTCGGGCTCATGTTCCTTATCCATCCGCTCATCGCGGCGGAGGTCATCCCCTGGGTGGCGGGGGCCTTCATGGCGGCTTACGGCATCTTCGAGATCGTCGCAGCCGTGCAGCTGCGCGGGGCGGTCAGCTGGGGCTGGCTTCTCGTCGGCGGCATCGTGAGCATCCTCTGCGGCGTGTTCTTCTTCATCTGGCCGGCGTCGTTCGCCATCTTCCTCGCGTTCTTCCTGATGATGCGCGGCGTCACCCTGGCGGTCTACGGCGCCACCCCGCGCATGGTGCTCTCCGACAAGTCGCTTCACCACACGGCGTAGCGCGTCCACGGCGCCCGCGCGGCGCAAAGCCGTGGTAACATGGGCGCATGAGAACGGCCGAGGGGCCCGGTGGATTCCGGGCCCCTCTCATGCGCGGGGCCGCGTCCGCTGCCCTGCGGCCCAGGCGGTGAGGGAGAAGGGAAGGACACCCGATGGAACACGAGCAGGGATCGCTGCTAGACGAGAAGGCGCTGGCCGAGGCGGCCGCCGACCCGGCCGCCCGCGTCGAGGCGCTGCGTCGCGAGATCGAGCACCACTCCTATCTCTACTACGCGCTCGACGCGCCCGTGCTCTCCGATGCGGCCTTCGACTCGCTCATGCGCGAGCTGCGCGAGCTGGAGGCGGCCCACCCCGAGCTCATCGACCCGTCGTCGCCCACCCAGCGCGTCGGCGGCTACGTGGGCGAGCAGTTCGCGCCCGTGCGCCATGCGCGGCGGATGTACTCGCTCGACAACGCCATGAACCTCGAGGAGCTCGACGCGTGGATGGAGCGCGTCGTAGAGGACTTCGGCCATTTCCCGCCCATGGACTGCGAGCTGAAGATCGACGGCAGCTCCATCGCGCTTACCTACGAGAACGGCGTGCTCGTGCGTGCGGCCACCCGCGGCGACGGCACTACCGGCGAGGACGTGACCGCCAACATGCGCACGGTGAAGGACGTGCCGCTGCGCTTGCGGCCCGAGGCGCTGGGCGCCGTGTCCGACCCGGCCGCGCCGCTCGAGCTGCGCGGCGAGGTGTACATGCCCAAAGCCAGCTTCGAGCGCCTGAACCTGGCGGCCGAGGCCAACGGGCGCGCCCCGTTCGCCAACCCGCGCAACGCCGCCGCCGGCAGCCTGCGCCAGAAGGACCCCGCCATCACCCAGGGCCGCGACCTGTCCACGTTCATGTACGCCATCGCCGAGGACGGCGCGCTCTCGGTGCCTGGCCAGGCGGAGCTTTTGGGCTGGCTGCGCGAAGCCGGCTTCCACGTGAACCCCGACGTGGCGCTCTGCGAGAGTGCCGAGGAGGTGCGCGCCTTCTGCGAGCGCGCCCTCGAGCGGCGCGAGCAGCTTCCCTACGAGATCGACGGCGTGGTGGTGAAGGTGAACGCCTTTGCCCAGCAGGAGGCCCTCGGGTTCACGGCGCGCGCCCCGCGCTGGGCCATCGCCTTCAAGTTCCCGCCCGAGGAGAAGACGACGCTTCTGCGCGCCATCACCGTGCAGGTGGGGCGCACCGGCGCGCTCACGCCCGTGGCCGAGCTGGCGCCGGTGGTGGTGGCTGGCTCCACCGTGGCGCGCGCCACGCTGCACAACCTCGACGAGGTGCGCCGCAAGGACGTGCGCGTGGGCGACACCGTGGTGGTGCGCAAGGCGGGCGACGTCATTCCCGAGGTGCTCGGCCCGGTGCTTGCGCTGCGTCCCGCCGACGCGCTGCCCTGGTCCATGCCCGAGGCGTGCCCGAGCTGCGGCTCGCCGGTCATCCGCGAGGAGGGCGAGGTGGCCTTCCGCTGCATCTCCATCGACTGCCCGGCCCAGGCCCAGGAGCGCCTGCTGCACTGGGCGAGCCGCGGGGCGCTCGACATCGACGGCATGGGCGAGGAGATCGTCACCCGCCTGGTGGAGGTGGGGCGCCTCTCTGACGTGGCCGACTACTACTCGCTCGACGAGGCCGAGCTGGCGCTGCTCGACATGGGGCGCGTGAACAAGGATGGGCAGCCCATCCGCCTGGGCGCCACCGTCGCCGCCAAGCTCGTGGCCGCCATCGAGGCCAGCCGCACGCGCTCCTTCGCGCGGGTGCTGTTCGGCCTGGGCATCCGGCACGTGGGCAAGACCATCGGCGAGGCGCTGGCCGGCGCGTTCCCCTCGATGGAGGCGCTTGTCGCCGCCAGCGAGGAGGAGCTGGCCGCGGTGGACGGCATCGGCCCCAAGATCGCCCGCAGCGTCTACGTGTTTCTGCGCGTGCCCGAGAACACGGCCGTCATCGAGCGTCTGCGCCGTGCCGGCGTCACCCTGGCCGAGGAGGCGCCCGCACCCGGCGAAGAGCGCCCCCAGACCCTCGCCGGGCTCACGTTCGTGCTCACCGGCTCGCTCACCCAGAGCGGCATGACCCGCGACGAGGCCGGCGCGGCGCTCAAGGCGCTTGGCGCCAAGGTGTCTGGCAGCGTGTCGAAGAAGACGAGCTACGTGGTGGCGGGCGAGGCCGCGGGGTCGAAGTACGACAAGGCGGTGGCGCTCGGGGTGCCGGTGCTCGACGAGACGCAGCTGCTCGCGCTGCTCGCGGGCGGGGAGCCGCCCGTGGCGGAGGCCGCCGAGTAGCAGGACGGGCGCGGGCAACGCGGCCGCCCCGCACCGAGTTGCCCGGGCGCGCGGGCGTGCAGGTGTTGGGCGCGGCCCGTTCGGCGCCAAGCCGCCTGGACGCCCGGGTGTCCGGGGTGCTGGGTGCTAGGCGCGCGGGTGCTCGGGTGCTGGGCGCTAGGCGTGGCTCGTTCGGCCCATTCCACCTGGACGCCCGGGTGCGCGGCTGCTGGGCGCGGCCCGTCCGGCCCATTCCGCACAGTTTTGACGACTTTGCGACGCCTTTCGTCGCAGCCGGCGGGCGTCTGGGGACGTATGCCCAGGTCACGGTTGATCGGGTGCCCGCCCGTCTTCGGAATCCCCTCTATTCGGCCGCCTTTTGGGGGTGCGGACAGTTACTTGGACGCAGCCTAGACCGCCAGGCCCAGCCGCCTCCTGCGGTTGTCTATCGTGTCGTAGACGATCCGGCCGTCCTCCCGGAACGCCTTGAGGCGCTCGGTCGAGTAGGCCCGCATCCACCCGTCCAGCAGCTCCATGAAGGCCTCGGCGCGCCAGCCCGACCAGTCCCGCCCGTGGAAGAACTCGTTCTTCAGGTTGCCGAAGAACCCCTCGCACGCGGCGTTGTCGGGGCTGCGCCCCTTGCGCGACATGGACCTGGCCAGGCCGTGCCGCTCGCATATCGCCTTCCACCCCGGCCAGCGGTAGTGGCAGCCGCGGTCGGTGTGGGCGACGGGCGCCTGGCCCGCGCGCAGCGTGGCGCACGCCGCCTCGAGCGACGACTCGGTGAGGCGCGCGTCGGGCCTCGTGCCGATCGACCACGCGACGGGCTTGCCGTCGAACAGGTCGACGACGGGCGACAGGTAGACCCTGCGGCCGTCGCCGGGCAGCCGGAACTCGGTCACGTCGCTGACCCACGCCTCGTTGGGGCGGGCGGCGGAGAAGTCGTGGGTGCCGTCCTCCCGCAGCAGCAGGTTGGGCGCCGGCGCGTCGACCTCCCCGGCGTAGGAGCTGTAGCGCCCCCTGCGCGCGTAGCACACGCGCAGCCCGAGCGCGCGCATGTGCCGGCGCACCACCCTCTCCGACACCGGGCGGCCCCGCCGGCGGGACACGACCTCCCGCACGAACCGGTAGCCCCGCGACGAGCCGCCGTCCACGCGGAAGGCGCGCTCGACCTCCCCGGCCATCCCGTCCGGCGGCGCGTCCGGCGAGGTCAGGGCGCCGAGCTGGTAGTAGTAGGTGGAGCGGGCCAGGCCGAGGGCCGCGCAGGCGGCCGCGGCGCCGAAGGGGCCCTCGAGCCTCGAGGCGCAGCCGGCGGCCTCAGCGTTGGTGAGGGCCGGCGCCGCGGCTTTTAGGACGGCCAACACCTCCCTGAGCGCCGCGTTGCTGAGCTCGAGCTCGGCGATGATCGCCTTGAGCGCCGCCGGGTCGTCCGGCAGCTCGTCGGGCAGCCGGGGCGGCTGCTCGCAGGGCATGGGCCGGGCCGGGCGGCTCGCCCGGCGGGCCTTCCCCTCGTCCATCTCGGCCTCCTTCCTCTTCCTCCTCGCGGGCGCCGGCAGCAGGGCCGCGGTGCCGCCCCGGGCGAAGCCCGAGACGGTCCTGGCCATGTGGCTCCTCGAGACCCCGGCCCGCCTGGCCTCCGCCGCGGCGCTCTCGCCGCCGGCGACCCGCCTGACCGCCTCCAGCCTCGCCAGCATCGGCAGCGACCGGTACTGGGCCCTGTCGGGGTCGTGCCTCGGGTCGGACCTGACCCACCTGCGCATCGTCGACTCAGAAGGATACCCCAGCTCCGCGACGAAGTCCTCCACCGACATCTCCCCGAGCGTCGCGAACCACAGGTCCAGCGCGTCCCGCCTAGCCTCCCCGCCGTACATGCGGCCTCCTCTCCGGACACCTGGGTGTCCAACTTGGAGTCCGCACCCCCTTTCGTCGCAAAGTCGTCAAAACTGTGCGGTTTGGTGCCGGCTGCCTTCTCAGGTCTCGCTTCCGGCTTGCGTGGCGCTCCGATGCTCGACGCCCGGCCCCGGCGATCGGCCCCGCACCGCCCGGCCCCAGCCCGACCCGCCTGGTCGCTGGCTCTTGGCGCGGCCGGCGCGCGGTCCTCAGATCCGTTGCTCGCCGACCGCCTCGGCCACGGCCCCTCCGCCGACCGCCCCTGCCCCCCGACGCACCGGCGTGCCGGCGGCGCTCGCCCCGGTTTAGGCCCGCGGCGCGCCGCCCCGCCGCCCGGCCCCAGCGTGCGCCGCCCCAGCCCGGCCTTGCCCCCGGCCCCGGCGCCTGCTGTAGCGCCTTTTTCCCGCCTCGGCCTACCCCTGTTCCCGGCGCCCCGCATCCTAGCGGCCGAATCGCACGAAGTGCTCCGGCGTTCCCGGCCTGAGCCCTGTGCCCAGGGCGTAGCGGCGCAGTTTCTCCTGCCGACGCTCGAAATCGGCGCAGCGGACCTGCCGTCGCACGCCGAGCTGACGGCGCAGAGTCGTTTCGAGCTGGCGGAACTGGCGGGGCCGATAGATCTGGTCGCGCGTGGCCGTGACCACCGTGATGCCCAGGGCGAGCAGCGCCGTGCGCCGGGCCGCATCGCTGTTGAGGCGGTCGGCTCCCGTGTGGCAGAGGTCGCTGTCATACTCGAGGGCCAGACGCGCCTGGGGCCAGAACAGGTCGCAGTCGTAGAAGTGCGCCGAGGTCGCCGCCCGGCCCCGGCGCCCGGGACTGATGCGCTGGTTCAGGGTCGGCCTCGGCAGCCCGAGTCCGCCGAGCCGCTGCGGCAGGCCCACCATGAGCGCGACGGCCGACTCCATGGGGGAGCGGGCATTCTCGCTCAGGTAGGGGAGCAGCGTGCGCAGCGGCTTGGCCCCGGGCACCCCGGCGCTCGCCTCGACGAGCGCGGAGAGGCGGCGAGTGCTGGTGAGCGGCTCGGCCTCGAAGAAGCCCGGTGGGTCCTGGCAGATGCGATAGCGGCCGCATAGCTCGTGGGCGAGCATCAGCAGGGCGAGGGGGTGAAGACTCGTGGCAAGGTGCAGGAGGGTGAGCTCAGGCCCCAGGCAACAGAGTCCTTCGAAGGGCTCGGCGAGTCGGCGCGGGGTGATCCTGGCCGACCAGGTGTGGAAGACGATCTCGTCGGTTGGGCGCGGGCGGCGGTGGTCGAGGGCGAGGACGTGGAGGGGTCGGGGGCACTGGTCGAAGAGGGGGTTCTCGCGCACACGGCTTGCGATCAGCGGGGCCGAGGGCACGGGTGCGTAGCGCTGGCCTGACGCAGGGACGGGCGCCTGCGTGGAAGACAGGCGGAGCAAAAACAGAGCCGTATGTTTACAAAAGACGATTTTCACGGAGGGATTCTAGGGGCTCGCCTTCCCAAACGCACGCTTTTTCGCCGGAAAACCCGCGCAATTTCAGGCAATCGGGGAAAACTGCACAGTTTTTTCGAGTTTGTGACGCTTTCGGGCTTCTGGAGGGTGGTTTTCCAGAAGAGGGGCTACCTCTGCTGCGGGGCTGCCGTTGGCGACCAGGGCTTTTCCAGGCGATAGACGTCTGGGTCGCTCCAAGGCTGTCGCAAAGTCGTCAAAACTGTGCAGTTTTCGCCAGCGATGGGCGAAAACCGAGCGAACCGGTCATGAATGAAGGAGTTGCGAAGCACCGGCGGCGAAGCTGTGGAGAGGGCGCCGGGGTGGTTGCGCGCCTGCGTTGCCCTGCCGTAACCTTCACGGAGCCGAAGGGTCACCGCCCCTCCTCCGCCGTTCCGAACTGTTGAACGCGCGGTCGCCGTCGAGCCGTACGGGCTTGTCGCGATCCTGCTCGCGCCGCCTTCGCGAGCCATGCGGTCACCCGAGTCGCTCCCGCCGGCCCTGCCCGGGAGACGGCATCAAGCTGCCCGCAAGGCGCGCTGGAAGCGCGGGCCCGTTCAAAGGAATCTCCTTGATTCAGCCTAACCTGACCTGCAAGGCCGCATCTCGCGATGCGGTGGCCTCGCACACCCTGATGGGCCCCGGCGGCAGTGCGTCCGCCCCGCTCGGGCGCGCTGCGGGCGCGTCTGCTCCGGCCACGGGCCGACCGGCCCTGCGCAGCCTCGCGGCTGCCGCCGGGCTCGCCTTGGCGCTCACGCTCGGCCTGGCCGCGGCTCCGGCGCCCGCCTTCGCCGACGAGCCTGCAATCGTCGAGGTCGTCCCTGGCCCCGAGGCCGCTCCTGACATCCCGGTTGAACCCGAGGGCGAGGGCTCTGATGCGGCTGACGACAACCGCGATGCCGCGTTCGGGCACGCCCTGGCCGCCCTCACCGCCACGGTCGTCAACGAGCAGTCCGCCCAGGAGATGGGCGCCTACACCGCGCACCTCGAGGCCATCGGCGTCGAGGCCGCCCGTGCGGCCAAGGTGGACGCGGTGCTCGCCGAGGCCCTGTCCCACCAGGGCGCTCCCTACTCCTACGGCGGCACCACGCCCCGTGGCTTCGACTGCTCCGGATTCACGTCGTATGTGTTCCGCACGGCGCTCGGCATCGAGCTGCCGCGCACGGCGGCGGCCCAGTCCGGCGTGGGCACCTCGGTCTCTCTGGACAGCCTCCTGCCGGGTGACCTGCTGTTCTGGGGCCGTGGCTCGGGCGTCTACCACGTGGCCGTCTACGTGGGCGACGGCAACTACGTTCACGCCGCTGGCCGCGGCAAGGGCGTGCGCGTCCAGTCGATGGAGTACTTTCACCCCACCTTCGCCAAGCGTCTGATCTGACGGCGCGCCTGCCTGCACGAGCAGCGAGACCGAGGGGCCGTCCCAACCGGGGCGGCCCCCTTTGCGTTTCGGACGGGGGGAGGGCCGGCGGTGGCCCTGCCGAGAGCGGGAGCCCCCCGGGGGGGCGGTGGCCTGCCGGGAGCGGCGGCCCTACCGGGAGCAACGGGACAGGGGGCGGCCTGCCGAGAGCGGAAGCCCGAGGGGCGACGGCCCTGCCGGGAGCGGCGGCCCAAGGGGGGCGGCCTAGGAGGGCTGTCGCGGGCAACGCTCCCCCGGCCGCCGTCGCCCGCGCCCTCCCCCCGGCCGCCGCCCGCGCCTTCCCCCCTCCGCCGCATGCCCGTCACCCGGCTCGGCCCTGCGTGCCCCCTATCACCCCGCCCCTCCTTTGCCAGCGCGCGCTCGATTCGCTACCCTGGTGACGAGAAAGGCCGCACCGCAGAAAGGAACGCCATGACCGTCCGCTTCTCCCGCGCGCGCATCGACGAGCTCATCGCCGAGGATGTGCCCTATATCGATTTGACCAGCACCGTCTTGGGCGTCGGGGACGCGCCGGGCCGCCTGGGGTACTTCACGCGCGAGGACTGCGTCGTGGCCGGCACCGACGTGGTGGCCGCCGAGGCCGCCGCCCTCGGACTTGCCGTCTCCCTCGTGCGCGCCCCCGGCGAGCGCGCCGGGGCCGGCGAGACGCTCATGACGGTCACCGGCCCTGCGAGCGGGCTCCACCTTTTGTGGAAGGCAGGGCTCAACGTGCTCGACCACCTGTCGGCCGTGGCCACCAAGACGCGCGCCATGGTAGATGCCGCCCATGCGGCCAACCCGGCCTGCGAGGTGCTCACCACGCGCAAGTCGCTGCCCGGCGCCAAGGATCTGCTGATCGCGGCGGTCATGGCCGGCGGCGCGTTTCCGCACCGGCTCGGGCTCTCCGAGACGGTGCTCGTCTTCGACCACCACCTGGCGTTCACCGGCGGCTTCGACGCCTTCGTCGAGCAGCTGCCGGCCATTCGCCGCCGGTGCATCGAGAAGAAGCTGTTCGTGGAGGCCGACGCCGACCAGGCTCGCGTCCTGGCGCGCGCCGGCGTGGACGGCATCCAGCTCGACAAGGTGCCCGTCGATGAGCTGGCCGCCCTCGTCGCCGAGCTGCGCGGCATCGACGAGCGCCTCACCCTGGTGGCAGCCGGCGGCATCAACCCCGCCAACGCCGGCGCCTACGCCGCCACCGGCGTGGACGGCCTGGCCACCACGGCCCCCTTCAGCGCCGCTCCCCTCGACATGAGCGCTCGCATGATCCCGCTCGGGTAGGGCGCGCCTTCCCTGCCCGCCGACTTGGCGGCGCTCGCCTTGCCCTCGCCTGGTGCCAGAGGGGCTCGCTGCCGCTTTTTCCGCGCCAGTTGCGGGCGAAAGGGAGGCTGCGGGCTCCAAAGGGCGCCTCGCCGCCGCGCTCGAGGCCGTCGGTCATCCGCCGTAATTATTCTCGTAAAAATATAATTTTCTTTGACTCTATACTCATTAGAGAATAATATAGGCCTCAGACCGATCGCTCACCTAGCAGCTTAGGATTGCCGCAGGCGATAAAACCGGATGAAGGAGGCACCATGAGAAAGACGCGGATCGTGGCGGCGGCTGCTGCCCTGGCGCTCGCGGGGGCGCTGGCCCTCGCCGGCTGCTCGACTGGCGGCGCGGCGGACGAGAAGGACGGAGACGCTCAAGGCCAGCCGTCCGCCCAGCAGCCCGCCGAGCAGGTGGAGCTGCAGGTGTTCGCGGCCAACTCGCTCACCAAGGCCATGGCCGAGGCCCAGGCGCTCTACTCCGAGCAGAACCCCGGCGTCACCTTCGCCGACACGCAGTACGAGGCCTCGGGCACGCTCAACGAGATGCTCGGCGCCGGCCAGTACGCCGACGTGCTCATCTCCGCCTCCGCCGGCACCATGGACGCCGCGGTGGAGAGGGGCTACGTCGACGAGGCCACGCGCGAGACCCTGTTCCTCAACGACCTCGTGATCGTCACCAAGGAGGGCGGCCCGCTCGTGGGCAAGGACATCACCTTGGCTGACATCGCCGGCGGCGCCTACACCGTCTCGATCGGCGATGAGGCCGTCCCTGCCGGCAACTACGCCTGCCAGGCGCTCACCACGGTAGGCGGCTACATCGAGCCTGACGGCAAGACGGGTCCGGACGCCACGGGCAAGGGCGGCCAGTTCTCCGAGGTGCTCGCGCCTCTCGTCACGCTGGGCGCGAAGGTGGGCGATGTGTGCAAGTACGCCGAGACGGGGGACGTGGACCTCGCGCTCGTGTACAGCTCTGACGTGTACCGCATGGGCGGCGTGGAGATCGTCTCGGTGGTGCCGGGCGACACCCATAAGAAGATCCAGTATCCCGGCGCGGTGTGCAGCGGGTCTGAGCACGCTGAGGCGGCCCAGGCCTTCCTCGAGTGGTGCATGACCGACGAGGACTGCGCGAAGATCTGGCAGAAGTGGGGCTTCGAGCTGGCCTAGCCGAGGGGCTTACGGAATGATCCTCGTTCTGGAATAATACGGAGGACGGGTCGCGAGGGGCGTCCCGTCCTCCTTTTACGTGAAGGGACGTTCATGGAAAGACGCAGGGGAGCCCGCCTTCTGGCGGGAACGGGGGCGCTGCTCGCGGCGCTCGCGCTCGCGGTCGTGCTCGGGGGCGCTGGCTCCGCTCCAGGTGCGCTCGCGCCGGAGCGCGCCTGGGCCGACGAGCCCGCGGCTGCCGCCACGCCGGCGGAAGGCGCCGAGGCGCCCGGCCCGGTGGAGGTCTCAGCCGATGGCGACGCCGCGCGCATGGAGGGCTGCGACTTCGCCGTGGCCGGCTTCTCCCGCATCCAGGTGGGCTCGAATCGCGCCGTTGACGGCGCCTATCGCGGCTATGCCTACCTGCTTGACGCGCCTGATCAGGTGACGGCCGTCAACACCGCCGGCTACGCGGTGGTCTACGTGCCCCGCGCCACGGCCGAGCGCTTCGGCATCGACGTGGACGATCCCGCCGACCAGGCCGTGCTGCGCGCCTTCCTCGTGCCGCTCGACGACGGTCAGGCCGCTGGCAACCTGCGCCTGTCCCAGCGCGAGGAATGGCACTTCACCGACGAGCCTGTCTTCGAGGTGGAGGGTGCGGTGTTCTCCTTCGACCAGGAGCTCAAGCCCGGGCGCTTCTACGTCACCATCGCCGGGCCCGAGGGGCAGGACGTGTCGGAGGCGGTGGATCCCGGCAACCTCGACGCCTGCGAGCTCGTAGACGCGCAGGAGGCGGTCATCGCCCAGGCGGGCGGCCCGGTCGATGAGCTGCGCGCCTTCCTGGACACCCTCGACTGGTCGCCTTTGTGGATCACCCTCAAGACGTCGGGCACCGCCATCCTCATCGTGTTCGTGCTCGGGCTCGCGGCAGCCTACCTCACCATGCGCATCTCAAGCCGTGCCCAGGATGTGCTCGACACCCTGTTCACCATCCCCATGGTGCTGCCGCCCACGGTGTGCGGCTTTCTGCTGCTCATGCTGCTGGGGCGCAACACGGCGCTCGGGCAGTTCTTCATCGACGTGGGCTTTCCGCTCGTGTTCAGCTGGCAGGCCACGGTGATCGCCGCGGTGGTGGTGGCCTTCCCGCTCATGTACCGCAGCGCGCGCGGGGCCTTTGAGAACCTCGATCCCAACATGCTGGACGCCGCCCGCACCCTAGGCTGGTCCAACGCGCGCATCTTCTTCCGGCTCATGCTGCCGCTTGCATGGTCGTCCATCGCGGCGGGCACGGTGCTCGCCTTCGCGCGGGCCCTCGGTGAGTTCGGCTGCACGCTGTTCCTGGCCGGCAACCAGCTGGGATCCACGCGCACCATCCCCATCGCCATCTACTTCGAGTGGATGAACGGAAACCAGGCGGCCACCTGGTTCTGGACCATCACGCTCATCGTGTTCAGCTTCGTGGTCATCCTGTTCATCAACTTGTGGAGCCGCCATACCACCAAGTACCGGCGCGCCCCGCGCGCTGACGGCAAGTCGCCCAAGCCGCGCCGCAACGGCCGGCGCCCGAGCGCGGGCGACGCGCCGGCGGCCGAGGTGCTCGCGACGGCGGGCGAGGAAGGGGGCACGCGATGAGCCTGGAGGTAGACATCCGCAAGTCGTTTGGCGCGTTCACGCTTGACGTGGCCTTCTCGGCGGAAGACGAGGCGCTCGGGTTCCTCGGCGCGTCGGGCTGCGGCAAGAGCCTCACGCTGCGCTGCATCGCCGGCATCGAGACGCCGGACGAGGGGCGCATCGTGGTGAACGGGCACGTGTTCTTCGACTCCGAGGCGCGGGTGAACCTGACGCCCCAGCAGCGCAAGACGGCGCTCCTGTTCCAGAACTACATGCTGTTTCCCAACCTCACCGTGGCGGGCAACGTCGCGGCGGGCATCGGGCGCGACGTGCCGCGCGCCGAGCGTGAGCGCATCGTGAGCGAGGAGCTGGAGCGGTTCGGCCTGCGCGGGTTCGGCCAGCGCTACCCCTCGCAGCTCTCGGGCGGCCAGCAGCAGCGCGTGGCGCTCGCGCGCATGCTGGCCGCGCGGCCCGGCATCCTCATGCTCGACGAGCCGTTCAGCGCGCTCGACGCGCACCTGAAGGGCGTGCTCGAGCAGAACCTGACAAGCCTGTTCGACGCGTTCGGCGGCACCGTGCTCTACGTGAGCCACGACATCGACGAGGCGCTGCGGTTCTGCGACCGCATCGCGGTGGTGGAGGCGGGGCGGATCCTCGAGCTCGACACCGACGACGATCTGGTCAACCGTCCCCAGTCCGAGGCGGCGCTCAAGCTCTCGGGGTGCAAGAACGCCACCCCGGCCGAGCGCGCGGGCGAGCACCGCGTGCGCCTGCCGAAGTGGGGCATCACGCTCGCGACCGCCCAGCCGGTGCCCGATGACGTGCGGTTCCTCGGCGTTCGCGCCCAGTACGTCGAGGCCGCGGACGGCCCCGGCCCCAACTGCTTCCGCGTGCGGGTGGACCGCGTGAGCGACGCGCGCTTCGAGCGCATGGCGCTGCTGGGCTTCGTCGACCGCGAGGAGGGCTCGCCTGCCGTCGAGGCCGCCCTCAACGAGATGACCTACCTGCACCAGCACCTGTTCTGGCGCGTGGCGAAGCCCGCCGGCGCCGCAGCGGCCGACCTGCCCCGGCGCGGCGATGAGCTGTGGGTGCGCATCCCCGCCGACCGCGTGTACCTGGTGACGCGCTAGGGGAGGACTGCGGGCCGCCTCGCGCGGCACCGGTTCGCGACGGGCCGCCTCGCGCCGCGGGCGCCTTGGGGCGTGGGCGCGCGGCACCTGCCCCAAGTTGGGTCGCCGCCTTGCGCCGCGGCCGCCCTGTCGCGTCATTTCTTTGTACTCGGTCGTGTATAATACCTCCAGAAAACGAGGAGCGCCGCCTTCGGGGCGGCGGGCCGGCCGGGCCCCGTGCCCCGGTCGGCTGACGCGGAGAACGGAGGGTGCCCCATGAAGGACGCCCATGGCAGGACCATCGACTACCTGCGGCTGTCGCTGACCGACCGCTGCAATTTCCGCTGCATCTACTGCATGCCCGCTGACGGCGTGACGCAGATGAGCCACGACGACATCCTCCGCATCGAGGAGATCGAGGAGCTCGTGCGCATCGCCGCGGGGCTCGGCATCAGGAACGTGCGCCTCACCGGCGGCGAGCCGCTCGTGCGCAAGGGGGTGGTGGGCCTCGTGCGCTCCATCTGCGCCATGCCCGGCATCGAGAACGTCTCCATGACCACCAACGGCGTGCTCTTGCCCCAGATGGTCGACGACCTGAAGGCGGCGGGTCTCTCGCGCGTGAACATCTCGCTCGACACGCTCGACGCCGAGCAGTTCCGCATGGTCACGCGCTGCGGCAACCTCGACGACGCGCTGGCCGGCATCGACGCGGCGCTTGCGGCCGGCCTCAACCCCGTGAAGGTGAACGCCGTCACGGTGAAGAGCCTCGACCAGGACTTCCTCGCCTTCGCACGGCTCTCCATCGACCGGCCGCTCCACGTGCGCTTCATCGAGTACATGCCCGTGGGCGACTCGGCCGGCGTGGACGGCTGCGGCTGGGGCAAGAAGGACGTCATCCCCAGCGAGGAGCTGTTCGCCCTCATCAACGAGCGGGCTGCGGCCGCCGGTCTGCCCGCGCTCGTGCCCGCCGGCGGCTCCAAGCCCGTGGGCTGGGGGCCGGCGCGCTACTTCCAGTTCCCCGGGGCGCAGGGCACGGTCGGCTTCATCTCGCCGCTGTCGCGCCACTTCTGCAGCGAGTGCAACCGCCTGCGCATGACGGCCGACGGCAAGATCCGCCCCTGCCTGTTCTCCGACGAGGAGTTCGACGTGCGCGCGGCCCTGCGTGACGGCGGCGAGGAGGCGGTGCGCGCCGTCCTCAGGGAGGCCCTCGGCGCCAAGCCCGACGAGCACCACGACAAGGTGGGCACCGAGCGCGGCATGTCCCAGATCGGGGGATAAGAAGGAAAAAGAGGAAAACGTAAACGCCGGTTTACAAGGTCATTCGCGGGCTGTGCTAGCATGGCCCGCGCCGGCGAAGTCCGATTGTGGGTGACGCCTCTTCTCGAAGGAGGTGGCGCCTATGAACATGGTTCTTGAAATCCTTTATGCCCTTGCCGCATTGGCAACCATAGCGGGGTTCGTGCTCATGCTGTGGAAGGAATATAAGCGATAACGGATGACGAAGGGAGAAAAAAAGTGACCGACGGGCATCGGTCACTTCATTCCTAGACCTGCGTCGCCCGCCTACCGTTTGACCACGGACGGGCTTCGCCGGCGAACGCATTGTACCACGCTGCCATGAAGATTACGAGGAGAGAGACCATGACCGACCAGCAGCTGACCCACATCGACGAGCAGGGCGACGTGCGCATGGTGGACGTGTCGCAGAAGGCCGACACTGAGCGCGTGGCCGTGGCCGAGGGCTTCATCGCCATGAACCCGGCCACCTTGGAGCTCATCACCACCGGCGCCGCCGCCAAGGGCGACGTGCTGGCCTGCGCGCGCGTGGCCGGCGTCATGGCCGCCAAGCGCACGAGCGAGCTCATCCCCATGTGCCACCCGCTCAACATCACCAAGGCGAAGGTGGAGTGCGCGGCGGTGGGCGCGGGCGAGCGGGCTGACGGGCGCGTGGGCATCCACGTGACCACCACCTGCGGCGTCACCGGCAAGACCGGCATCGAGATGGAGGCGCTCACGGCGGCGTCCGTGGCGTGCCTGACCGTCTACGACATGTGCAAGGCGGTGGACCGCGGCATGGAGATCATGGACGTGCGCCTGCTCAAGAAGGACGGCGGCAAGACGGGCCTGTGGCTGCGCGAGGAGGCCTAGGGCGCCAGCGGCGGGCTGCTCGCCCCGGCACCCGGGCTGTCCCGATCATGGCGGCGCCTGCCTGACACGCCCCGCGCGGCTTCGCGACGTGCCCAAGGTAACCAACCTGCTGCGTTTGGCCCCGCGGGGAAACCTGCGGGGCGCTTCTTGCTATGATGGCCCCAAGCGCGCCCGCCCGGGCGCGAGATGCCGTTGGGAAGGGGAGCGCCATGACCAAGCGCACGAAGATCATCTGCACCATGGGCCCGGCCGTGGACGACGAGGAGACGCTTTCCGCCCTCATCCGCGCCGGCATGGACGTGGCGCGGCTCAACTTCTCGCACGGCTCCCACGCCGAGCATGCGGAGCGCATCGAGCGCGTCCGCCGCGTCCGCCAGGCGCTCGGCGCGCCGACGGCCGTCATGCTCGACACCAAGGGCCCCGAGATCCGCACGGGCCGGCTCGCCGGCGGCGCGCCGGTGCGCCTGGCCGCGGGAGACCCGCTCATCCTCACCGCCGACGAGGTGGAGGGCAACTCCTTTCGCGTGAGCCAGTCGGCGCCCGAGCTGCCGGGCTGCGTGGCGCCGGGCGACCTCGTCCTGCTCGACGACGGCCTCATCGGCCTTCGGGTCGAGTCGGTGGAAGGCCCTGACGTCTTCTGCACCGTGGAGAACGCGGGCGTCCTCGGCGAGCGCAAGTCGGTCAACGTGCCCGGCGTGTCCGTGCCGCTGCCTGCCGTGACCGACAAGGACCGCGCTGATCTGCTCTTCGGCATCGATCAGGGGGTGGACTACGTGGCCGCCTCCTTCATCCGCGACGGCGCCGGCGTGCGCGAGATTCGCGACTTCTTGGCCGCCAACGGGGGCGGCGACATCCGCGTCATCGCCAAGGTGGAGAACGCGGATGCCGTGCGCAACATCGACTCCATCATCCAGGAGGCCGACGGCGTGATGGTGGCTCGGGGAGACCTGGGCGTGGAGGTGCCCGAGCACAAGGTGCCGCACATCCAGAAGAAGATCATCCGCGCGTGCAACCGCGAGTCCAAGCCGGTCATCACGGCCACCCAGATGCTCGACTCGATGATCCGCAACCCGCGCCCCACCCGCGCGGAGGTGGCCGACGTGGCCAACGCCATCTACGACGGCACCGACTGCGTGATGCTCTCGGGCGAGACGGCCATGGGGAAGTATCCGGTCGAGGCCGTGCGCACCATGGTCGAGATAGCCGAGGAGACCGAGCCGCGTCTGTTCGACGAGCGCTTCCCCGACCGCGAGCGCACCCATGCCCGCGTGTCGATGGCCGTGGGCCTGGCCGCCGTGCAGACGGCCGAGACGCTCGGCGCCGCCTGCATCGTGGCGCCCACCATGTCCGGGCGCACGGCGCGCCTCATCTCCAACCTGCGCCCGCGCATGCCCATCTACGCGGTGACGCCGTCTCCGCGCGTCATGCGGCAGATGCAGCTCTCCTGGGGCGTGACGCCCCTGCATGACGACGTGCACGGCGACATGCGCCAGGTCATCGACCAGGCGCGCGTGGCCATCATGGAGCGCGGCTTCGTGGTCCCGGGCGACCTGGCGGTGTTCACCGCGGGCGATCCTGATACGAGCCCCGAGGAGCTCCTCGGCAGCGCCTATCACGGCACCACCCCCACCAACGTGATGTACGTCGTCCAGATCCGCTAGGCGTGCTTCCTGAGAAAAACCGCTCCGGCTGCCTGGCCTGTGCTAATATAGACGGCTGGAATCTACCCCTTCGGAAGGATCGTATATGTCAGGGCATTCAAAATGGGCAACCACCAAGCACCGCAAGGCCGCGCAGGACGCTAAGCGCTCGGCCCTCTTCTCCAAGCTGTCGCGCAACATCACCGTGGCGGCGAAGGAGGGCGGCGACCCCAACCCCGACAACAACGCCTCGCTGGCCGCCGCCATCGAGAAGGCCAAGGGCTACTCGCTGCCCAAGGACAAGATCAAGACGGCCATCGACAAGGCCTTCGGAAGCGGCAAGGACGCCGCCAACTACGAGACGGTCGTCTATGAGGGCTACGGCCCGGCTGGCGTCGCGGTGTACTGCGAGGCGCTGACCGACAACCGCAACCGCACCGCCGCCGACGTGCGCAGCGCCTTCTCCCACGCGGGCGGCAGCCTGGGCACCTCCGGCTCCGTGGCGTTCCAGTTCGAGCGCAAGGGCCAGATCGTCGTCCCCAAGCAGGTGGAGACCGGCGACAAGAAGAACCCCATCGGCCCCAACGGCGCCGCGGCCGACGAGGAGGAGTTCATGCTCGCCGTGGCCGAGGCCGGCGGCGATGACTACGAGGACGCCGAGGACGAGTGGATCGTCTACACCGTCCCCACCGACCTCATGGCCGTCAAGAAGGCCCTCGAGGAGCAGGGCATCGAGACCAAGGGCGCTGAGATGACCATGGAGCCCACCACTCCCACCGCCGTCTCCGTGTCCGATGCCAAGAAGGTCATGCGCCTTATCGACAAGCTCGAGGAGCTCGAGGACCTGCAGAGCGTCTACCACACCATGGACATCACCGACGAGATCGCCGCGGCGCTCGACGAGTAGCCCGCCTGGTATTCGCGGGACGTATCGGCGCCCGGGGCCTGTGCCCCGGGCGCCGTGCTTTTCCGGCGCGCCGCTTGGCTGCCCGGCGAGGCCGGGCGTACAATGGGGAAACCGGAGAAGACGAGGGCGGCGCAGGCCGCTCGGGAGGGAGGAGCCCATGGAGGGGAAGCTCGCGGTCATCTACTTCAGCCCCACGCACACGAGCCGCACCACGGCGCTCGCCGTGGCCGAGGGCATGGCCGAGCTGGGCGCCGAGGCGCTCGACATCGACCTGACCAAGCCGGAGGCCCGCGCGGACTTCAGCCTGGAGCTGGCGGAGGGAGACGTGGCCGTGATCGGCTATCCCGTCTACGCCGGCCGCGTGCCCCGCGTGCTGGCCGAGCTGCTGGCGAACGTCAAGGGCGGTGGCGCGGCCGCCGTGCCGGTGGCCGTCTACGGCAACCGTGACTTCGACGACGCGCTCGTGGAGATGGCCGACCTCCTGGATGATGCGGGCTTCGCGGTGGTCGCGGCGGGCGCCTTCGTCGGCGAGCACTCGTTCTCGCGCCTCGTGGGCACCGACCGCCCCGATGCGGCCGATGTGGAGGCCGCCGTGGCCTTCGGCGCGGCGGTGGCGGCCAAGCTGGGTGCTGGCGAGCGGTCGGCGCCCGAGCTGCGCGGCAACCGCCCCTACACCGAGTACCGGGCCGACCTGCCCTTCACGCCCGCTACCACCGACGCTTGCACCGACTGCGGCGTCTGCGCGCACGTGTGCCCCATGGCTGCCATCGACCCGGCGGACGTACGGCGCGTGGACGAGCGCTGCATCAGCTGCTGCGCCTGCGTGAAGGCGTGCCCGGAAGCCGCCAAGACCTATGCGGACACCCCCATCGACGGCATGGCCCACCTGCTCCAGGAGAACTGCGCCGTGCGTCGGGAGCCCGAGACGTTCCTGTGATTTCCCGGGGAATCCCCCTTGCGTCAAACAAACATATGTTCTATCATAGGGCCCGCTTATTCGGAAGAGGAAGGCGGGCCCTCGTGTCACGGACCCAGCGCATCATACTCGGCATCGACCCTGGCCTGGCCCACACGGGCTGGGGGGTGGTGTCCCAGGACGGCCCTCGGCTGGCCTGCGTGGCCTACGGCTGCGTGACCACGTCTGCGGCCGATGCGCTGAGCCGGCGACTGCTGAAGGTGCACGACCAGATCGGCGCCGTGGTGCGCCGGTTCCGCCCCACCTGCGTCGGCATCGAGACGGTGTGGTTCGGCACCAACGTCACCGCCGCCTTCGGCACGGGCCAGGCCCGCGGGGCGGCGCTCGTGGCCTGCGCGGAGGGCGGGCTTGAGGTGGGGGAGTTCTCGCCCAGCCAGATCAAGCTCGCCATCGTGGGCACCGGCGCGGCCGAGAAGGAGCAGGTTCAGTACATGGTAGGCCAGCTGCTGCGGCTGCCCGAGCCGCCCTCGCCCGATCACGCGGCCGACGCCTTGGCGGCGGCCATCTGCTACAGCACTCACGAGGGCTTCGCCCGTGCCGCCGCGCGCTACGACCAGGCGGTCGCGGCAGCCGTCGCGGCCGACGATGCCGGCAGGCGGCAGGCGGCCGCCTTGCGGGAAAGGGAGGAGGCACGGTCATGATCGCGTTTCTCAGGGGAGCGCTGGCGGCGAAGTCCGCCCAGGGCGTGGTGGTGGACGTCGGGGGCGTCGGCTACGGCGTCGCCTTGTCCCAGGCGAGCCTCTCCAGGTTGCCGGGCCTCGGCGAGGAGGTGAGCATCCTCACCTACCTCCAGGTGTCCGAGAGCGGCATCGCCCTCTACGGCTTTCTCTCCGAGGAGGAGAAGGCCCTGTTCGAGCGCCTCATCGCGGTGTCGGGTGTGGGGCCTAAGGTGGCGCTCGCGGCGCTCTCCACGTTCTCGGCGGGCGCGCTTGCCGATGCCATAGCCTCGCAGGACGTGGCCCTCGTGCAGAAGATCCCCGGCGTGGGGAAGAAGACGGCCCAGCGCATCATCCTCGAGCTTAAGGGCTCGCTCGACCAGGGGATCGAGGGGCTCTTCGGCCGCTCGGAGGATCCGGCTGCGATCATCGACGAGCGCCTCAAGGGCGCTACCGAGGCGCTGCTCTCCATGGGCTTCACCTCCGCCGAGGCCGAGCTGGCCCTCAAGGGCGCCCCCGAGGGCGCCACCGAGGCCGCCCTGCTACAATATGCCCTCAAGCGTCTGGGAAGCTGATAGGTTGCCATGGGATCTGACATCGAGATAGAGGGCCTTGTGTTCGAGGCGGGTGACGACGACCGGGACGCCCTGGCGGGGCGCCTGGCCGCGCGCGAGCGCGCCGTCAGTGCCGATTTGATCGAGGACGATCTTGCCCTCGATCGCTCGCTGCGCCCCAAGCGCCTGGGCGACTACCTCGGCCAGGCCAAGGTGAAGGAGTCCCTCGCCATCCTCATCGAGGCGGCCCGCGGCCGCGGGGACGTGGTGGATCACATCCTGTTCTCGGGCCCGCCGGGCCTGGGCAAGACCACGCTCGCGCAGGTGGTGGCCAACGAGGTGGGGGCCTCCATCCGCACCACGAGCGGCCCGGCCATCGAGCGCACGGGCGACCTGGCCGCCATCCTCACCAACCTGGAGGAAGGCGACGTCCTGTTCATCGACGAGATCCACCGTCTCAACCGCATGGTGGAGGAGGTGCTCTACCCGGCGCTCGAGGACTTCGCGCTCGACATCGTGGTAGGCAAGGGCCCGGCCGCGCGCTCCATCCGACTCGACATCCCCCGCTTCACGCTCATCGGGGCCACCACGCGCACGGGGCTGCTCACCGGGCCTCTGCGCGACCGCTTCGGCATCGCCTTCCGACTGGCCTACTACACGCCCGAGGAGCTGGCCTCCATCGTGCGCCGCTCGGCCTCCATCCTGGGGGTGGACGTCGAGGAGGAGGGCGCCCTGGAGATAGCCCGCCGCAGCCGCGGCACGCCGCGCTTGGCCAACCGCCTGCTCAAGCGCGTGCGCGACTGGGCGCAGGTGCGCGGGGACGGCGCCATCACCGAGGACGTGGCCGCTCAGGCGCTGTCGTTCTTCGAGGTGGACGACTTGGGTCTCGACGCGGTGGACAATCGCATCCTCGAGCTGCTCTGCGTGCAGTTCTCGGGCCGCCCCGTGGGCCTCACCACGCTTTCGTCGGCCCTGTCGGAGGATCCGGACTCGGTGGAGGACGTCTACGAGCCCTACCTCATGCAGCAGGGGCTCATGGTGCGCACCCCCAAGGGGCGTCAGGCCACGGCGCGCGCTTGGGAGCATCTGGGCCTCATCGCCCCCGAGGGGGTGGCCTAGCCGTGTTCGAGCAGGATTACCTCATGCGGCTGCTGGCCGAGTTCGCCGCGGCCATCCGGCGCTCCATGGAGCGGGCAACCGGGCTGCGCGACCCGCGTGGGGCGGCAGCCATGCTCGAGGCCGCGGTAGGCGAGGCGGTGGAGATGGACGGAGAGGTGCTGCTCGCGCTGGCGCCGGAGTCCATCGCGTCGGTGCTTACGGTGACGGGGGTCGACCCGCACGTGACCGAGTACCTCGCGCGCAGCCTCATGCTCGCGTCGCGCTACCGGGCCGAGGCGGGGGAGGCGGACCTCGCGGCCCTGCGGGAGGCGCAGGCGCGGGCCATCGCCGATGCCTGGGGCCACGACCTCGGCGTCGACCCGGCTGCGCCCTCCTCCATGGAGGCCTTCCTCGCCCGCACCACCGCCTTCTGCTAGCATCCTTGCCTGCGGCCGAGGCGGCGCTGCTGGGGCCTGTCGCGTGCCCGTCGGCAGCACGTTCGGCACGGGATCATCTCTTTGTTTTCCTAAGTATTCACTGCGATGATCTTTGAAGTTAGCTTTAAGTAAAAGGCCAGTTCAGCAGAGGAAAATCAGCTTCTTTGCCCCCGTTTTCCCGAGAGGGGCACGCCCTTTTCTTACAGTTTGGAAAAAAAGCGTTCGCTGAGCGGAATCCTCACCGCGAACCGCATTGAAAAGGCGTATAGTAAAGCCCGTGCTTTCAAAATGAAAGCGGGCAGGTCATCATTTTGAGGGTCTGTATGGCTACTCCCCAATGCAAGAGGGGAGAGAAAAGAGGATTAACATGGCGGAAGGTACTGTTAAGTGGTTTAACCCGGAGAAGGGCTACGGCTTCATCTCTCAGAGCGACGGCGAGGATCTCTTCGTCCACTTCTCCGAGATCAAGATGGACGGCTTCAAGACGCTCGACGAGGGCGCTGCCGTCTCCTTTGACGTGACCACTGGTCAGAACGGCAAGCTGCAGGCCAGCAACGTCGTGCGTCTGTAAAAAGTCGCGTCGTTTTACCCAAACGCTCAAGGGGCTCCCGCACGGGAGCCCCTTTTGTTCTGCCGGGAAGGCGAGCTAGCGGATGAGCATGGCGTCGCCGAAGGAGAGGAGGCGATAGCGCTCCTCCACGGCATGGGCGTAGGCGGCGAGGATGCGCTCGCGGGACGAGAAAGCCGATACGAGCATCATGAGGGTGGATTTGGGCACGTGGAAGTTGGTGACGAGGCCGTCCACCACGTGGAACTCATAGCCAGGCAGGATGTAGAGCGAGGTGGCCTCGCGCTCACGCGGCCGCAGGGCGCCGGCCTCGGCGTTCCAGGCGCTCTCGAGGGAGCGCACCGACGTGGTGCCCACGGCGAACACGCGGCCCCCGCGCTCGTGGCAGCGCTCCACCGCCTCCACCGTGGCCGGCGGCACCGTGTAGAACTCGGTGTGGATGGCGTGGTCGGCCGGGTCGTCCTCGTCCACCACGCGGAAGGTGTCAAGCCCCACCTCCAGCTCGACGGTGGCCCACTCGACGCCCTGGGCCTTGAGGGCCTCGATCAGCCCCGGGGTGAAGTGGAGCCCTGCCGTGGGGGCGGCCGCCGAGCTCTCGCGACGGGAGTAGACGGTCTGGTAGAGCTCCTCGTCGCCGGCGTAGTCGCGGATGTAGGGCGGCAGGGGCGTGTGGCCCACGGCGTGGAGCGCCTCGTCGAGGGAGGCGAGCGGGGTGGAGAGCCGCGCGACGCGCTCGCCCTTCTGGCCCCCCGGGGCCCAGTCGATGATCTCGGCCGAGAGCGCCACCTGCCCTCCGGCGTCGGTGAAGTCAACCACCGCGCCGCTGCCCGGCTTCAGGCGCTTGCCCGGGCGCACGAGCACCTCCCAGAAGGCCACGCGGTTGGTGCGCGGCTCGGGGCCTCCCGTCTCGCGGAGCAGGAACACCTCGGCCGCCCCGCCCGTGCCGCGCTTGGCTCCCAGCAGGCGCGCAGGCATGACGCGGGTCTCGTTGGCCACCAGCACATCGCCCGGGCGCAGGTAGTCGGCGATGTCGCAGAAGACGCGGTCCTCAAGGGCGCCGGTGGCGCGATCCATCACGAGCAGGCGGCACCGGTCGCGCACGGCGGCGGGCTCCTGGGCGATGAGCTCCTCGGGCAGGTCGTAGTCGAAGTCGGCGGTTCTCATGGGGTTCCTTCCTCGGTTAGCGGAACGGGGCGGCGCCGGGATGCGGCGCGCGGGGTCAGCGGGCGTCGGGCTTGGCGGGATCGTCACCGGATGCCGCGCCGCCCTGGGCGCGCAGGGCCTTGAGTGCCGCGCGCTGACGGGCCCGCTTGGCGGCGTAGGCCTCCTTCTCGGCGCGACGCGCGGCCCGCTGCTCCTCGGCGGCCGCATGCTCGGCGGCATGGGCGTCGCGCTCGGCTGCTCGCTTTGCGGCGCGGGCGGCCTTGCGCAGGGCCCGCTCGGCGGCGGCCTCCTCGTCGGAGAAGCGGCAGCCGCAGTAGTTCTGGCGGTAGAGGCCCTCTTCGCGCGAGCGGCGCGTGGCCTCGTCGTAGTAGGGGCGCCAGTCATCGAAGCGCGCGGCGATGCCGGCGCGGGCGCAGGCGCGCGCGAGCTCCTCGTGGATGACGGCGGTGTACTGGTAGGGGCTCACCGAGAGCGTCGTCCCCAGCGCGTCGAAGCCGTGGGCTGCCGCATAGGCCGCCGCCTCCTCGAAGCGCAGGCGGTAGCAGGCTCGGCAGCGCGCCTGGCGCGCCCGCTCGGCCGCATCGGCGCCGGCGTCACGTGCGTCCGCCTCGGGGACGTCTCCCGCCTCGTCGGCACCGTTCGCGCTGGCGGCGCCCGGCTTCCCGTCGGCATCGATCGTCGCGCGTCGTGCGGTTTCGGGGCCCTCGTTTCCCGGACGTGCCGGCTGCGCCTCGTGGACGATGACGCCGAAGCGCTCCCGCGCCGCGTCCCCCACGCGTCCGACCGCGTCCTCCCAGGACGCCGGGTCGTAGGGGGCCTCGACTACCGCGAGCCCTTGGCGCGCGGCCCAGCCGGCCAGGGCGTCACGACGCCGGGCGTACTCGTCAGCTGGGTGGATGTTGGAGTTGGCGTAGAAGACGACGGGCTCGACGCCCTCCTCGCGCAGGATGCGCACCGGCTCGAGCGAGCAGGGGCCGCAGCAGGCGTGGAGTAGCGTTTTCGTCGGTTTTGCGGATGCGTTCGTCATGGGCGCTATACTACCATGACGCCCGCGAGCCCGCCCGCGCGCCCACCGCGCGAGGCATCTGCCCGCCGCGCGACCTCGCGTCACGCCTTCGCGTGCCGCGCCGACTGACCGACCGCTACCTCCCCAGGAGGAACCATGCCCGAGACCCCCCGTGCCTATCGCGCCGTCTGCTTCGATTTGGACGGCACGCTCCTTCCCATGGACATCGACGAGTTCATGAACGCCTACTTCAGCCGCCTCACCCGCTTCGTCGTGGAGCGCGGCCTCGACGGCGAGACCTTCGCCGCTGGCCTGAAGGCGGGCACTCGCGCCATGGCCGTCCACGACGACGACCGCACCAACGCCCAGGCCTTCTGGGATGAGTTCCTCACCCACGTCGATCCCGACGCCGCCGACTGGGAAGAGCTGCTTTCCGCGTTCTACGAAGGCGACTTCGCGCGCATCGGCGATGGCTTCGCGGGCAATCCCGCAGCCGGGCGCGTGCTGGCGACGCTGCGCGAGAAGGGCTATCCGCTCGTGCTCACCACCATGCCCATGTTCCCGCGTCGCGCGGTGGAGCACCGCCTGGAGTGGGCCGGCGCCGACCCGTCTGCCTTCGAGCGCATCACGAGCTACGAGAACTCGAAGTCGGTCAAGCCGCGCCAGACCTACTATGCCGAGAACCTGGCCGCGATGGGCGTGGCCGGCGCCGACGTGCTCATGGTGGGCAACAACACCGTGGAGGACCTCGCCTTCCTCGACCTGGGCGTGGACGCCTACCTGGTGACCGACTGCCTGCTCGACCCGGTGGGCTATGACCTGGACACCGTGCGCCACGGCAGCCTGGCCGAGTTCGAGCAGTGGGCGGCTGCGCTGCCGCCCTGCGCGAGCCCGGCCGGCCCCATCGAGCGCGGACCGGTCGCCCACGAGGCGATGGAGGAGGCCTTCGCCGCCAACGCGGTGGGCGAGATCGACCGCGCGGCCGCGACGGCCAAGGCGGCGGCCGTGGCCGAGGACGCCACGTCCCACGGTGGCCTCGACGTGCAGGGAGCGTGATGACCATGGCCCTCTTCGACTGCACCTGCGACGCCATGAGCGGGCATGCCCGCGCCCTCACCTACGAGACGGCCCACGGTTCCTTTCGCACCCCCCTGTTCATGCCCGTGGGCACGTCGGCCACGGTCAAGGGCATCATGCCCTCCCAGCTGCGCGACCTGGGCGCCCAGGTGGTGCTCGCCAACACCTACCACCTCTCCCAGCGCCCCGGCGCCGAGCTCGTGGCGGCGGCTGGCGGCATCCACTCCTTCATGGCCTACGACGGCCCCATGCTCACCGACTCGGGCGGCTTCCAGATCTTCTCGCTGGCCGACACGCGCAAGCTCGACGACGACGGCGTGAGCTTCCGCTCCATCTACGACGGGGCGAAGGTGCGTTGGACGCCGGAGGACAACATGCATATCCAGGAGCTCATCGGCGCGGACATCGCCATGCAGCTCGACCAGTGCCCGCCCTACCCGGCCACACGCGAGTTCGTGGCCCGCGCCGTGGATCTCTCGAGCGCCTGGGCGGCCCGCTGCCTGGCGGCCCACCAGCGGCCCGACCAGACGCTCTTCGGCATCGTCCAGGGCGGCATGCACCTCGACCTGCGGCTCGAGTCGGTGCGCCGCCTGCGCGCCATCGAGGAGGAGTCCCTTGCCGCGGGCGGGCGCCGCTTCGGGGGCTTCGGCATCGGCGGCTACTCGGTGGGCGAGGAGCACGACGTGATGTTCGAGACGCTAGGCGAGGTGGCCCGGGCGCTGCCGGAGGACCGGCCGCGCTACCTCATGGGCGTGGGCAACCCCACCACCCTCGTGCGCGCCGTGCGCGAGGGCGTCGACCTGTTCGACTGCGTGCTGCCCACCCGCACGGCCCGCATGGGCACGGCGTTCTCCAGCACGGGGCGCATGAACCTGCGCAACGCCAAGTACAAGGCCGACTTCGGCCCGCTCGACCCTGTGTGCACCTGCCCCACCTGCCAGACCCACTCGCGCGCCTACCTGCGCCACCTCGTCAAGCAGGACGAGATGCTCGGCGCCATCCTGCTGTCGGTGCACAACCTGCACTTCCTCATCGACCTCATGGCCCGCGCGCGCGAGGCCGTGCTGGCCGGCGCCTACGAGGAGTTCTACGCCGCGTGGATGGCCGGTCCCGGCGTGAAGGACTACTAGGACGTCGCCCGCGTGCCGAAACGGTGCACTTTTCACGACTTTGCGACAGCTCGGCCAGGCCAGAAGAGGTCGTCCGCGCGTTCGTATCGGGAATTCGGTCGTTCGCCCATCCGGGCTGTCGCGAGCCCCCTTCCGGGGGCGCTCAGTTGCCCCGAAGCGTCGCAAAGTCGTCGAAAATGAGCAGCTTTGCCCGCTGCGTTGGCGCGTGAGGGCGGTTTTTTCCGCATGAGTGGATAAACTGCCCGTACCGGGGTGCAATGCTGCGGTTTTGTGGCAAAATAAACAAGTTAAACCGCAGGCGCGATTCGCGCCTGTTTTCATGGGCGCCCCCGGCCGCCGCGTCGGGTGCGCGCGAAGCGATATGCAAGGAAGGTCTGCCCCATGGCGCTCGAACGCACTGTCAAGAAGAAGCCGGGTCATAACGCCAACCGCCGCAACCTCTGGCTGCTCATCCTCACCACCCTGCTCGTGGTGGTCTCGGCGGTTCTGTTCACCCCGCCCAACGAGAAGATCAACCAGGGCCTCGACATCCGCGGCGGCCTGTCGGTGGTGCTCACCGCCAAGACCGACGACGGCAGCGCCATCACGCCGGAGGACATGGAGGCCAGCCGCTCCATCATCGAGAGCCGCGTGAACGCGCTCGGCGCGTCCGAGGCCACGGTGCAGCTCCAGGGCACCGACCAGATCCTCGTGCAGATCCCCGGCCTGTCGGACACCGAGGAGGCGCTCGCCACCATCGGCAAGACCGGCTCGCTCGAGTTCGCCCCCCTTGACAGCTTCACTGACGAGAGCGTGAAGTCGGCCATCGAGAGCGGCAACTTCGGCCAGGAGGGCACCATCACCGACAGCTTCGGCAACTCCTTCCCCTCGGGCAAGCCCGAGGTGCTCGAGGTGGAGCCGGGCACCTACACGCCCATCGTCACCGGCGATGAGATCACGCGCGTCCAGGTGGGCCGCGCGAGCGAGACGTCGTCGGACTACGCCGTGAACATCACCCTCGACTCCAAGGGCGCGACGGCCTTCGCCGAGTGCACCAAGGAGCTCGCCCCCACCAAGGGCCGCATCGTCATCATCCTCGATAACGAGGTGCAGTCGGCCCCGGCCGTCCAGAGCGAGATTCCCGACGGCAACGTGCAGATCACCGGCAACTACACCCTCGACGAGGCCAAGGCGCTCCAGACGGTGCTCGAGTCCGGCTCGCTGCCCGTGAGCTTCGAGTACGCCCAGTCCCAGGTGGTGGGCCCCACCCTCGGCCAGGAGGCCCTCGCCTCCGGCGTCGTCGTGGCCCTCATCGGCCTGGCCATCGTCATGCTCTACCTGCTGTTCTTCTACCACGGCCTGGGCCTCATCACGGCGGCGGCCATGGTGGTGTTTGCCGTGCTCTACCTGGGCATCCTGGCGGCGCTTTCGGCCTTCGGGCTGTTCAGCCTGTCGCTGGCGGGCATCGCCGGCATCGTGCTGACCATCGGTATGGCAGCCGACTCGTCCATCCTCACCCTCGAGCGCTTCCGCGAGGAGATACGCATGGGCCGCTCCGTGCGCGCCGCGTCCCTCACCGGCGTGAAGCACGCCATCTTCACCTCCATTGACGCCGACCTGGTGACCATGGTGTCGGCGCTGTCGCTGTTCTTCCTGGCGAGCGCGTCGGTCAAGGGCTTCGGCCTGACGCTCGCCCTCGGCATCATCTGCGACATCGTGATGATGGTGCTGTTCAAGGCGCCTCTCATCCGCCTGCTGGCCCCCGGCGCCATTGCCAAGAACCCCGGCTTCTGGGGCGTGCGCGACTCCGAGGAGGCGGCGCGCCGCTACGGGGCGCTCGCCGCAGCCGAGGGCGTGGATGTGGCCGCGGCCGAGACGGCCGACCAGATGGACGAGGCCGAGGCCACCGCGGTGGCCGCCCGTCGCGGCGGTGAGGCCGCCGAGGTGGCCGCCGTGGCCGTGGACAAGGTCAAGGGCCGCTTCATCAAGCACGACATCAACTTCCTCGGCTACCGCAAGGTGCTGCTCACCGCGGCCGCCGTGGCCATGGCGCTGTGTCTGGCGGTGGTGGGCCTGCGCGGCCTGAACTTCGGCATCGAGTTCGTGGGCGGCACCTCCATCGCCTTCCACGGCACCGGGGACGTGACCACCGAGCAGATGCGCACGGCCTTCGACGACGCCGGCGAGCCGGACGCTGTCATCCAGACCACCCAGTCCAGCGGCGAGAGCGGTTTTCTCGTGCGCACCACCACCACCTCGGCCGAGGACGCCACCGCCCACGCCAACGCCGTGGCCGACGCGCTCGGGCTGTCCACCAGCTCCTTCGAGGTGACCACCATCGGCCCTGACTGGGGCGCCAGCGTCATCCAGTCCTCGCTCATCGCGTTCCTCGTGTCCATCGTGCTCATCATCATCTACATCGGCTTCCGCTTCGAGTACAAGATGGGCGTCATGGCCGTGGTGGCGCTGTTCCACGACCTCATCCTGGTGGTGGGCATCTACGCGCTCGTGGGCCGCGAGATCAACCCCAACACCATTGCCGCGCTGCTCACCATCCTGGGCTACTCGCTCTACGACACGGTGGTGGTGTTCCATCGCATCAACGACAACATGAAGGGCGAGAACATTCGCTGCACCTTCATGACCATGGCCAACCACTCCATCAACCAGGTGTTCCTGCGCACCATCAACACGACGCTCACCTCGCTCATCCCCGTGCTCGCCATGCTCCTGTTCGGCGGCGAGACGCTCAAGGACTTCGCCTTCGCCATGGTGATCGGCCTCATCGCCGGCTCCTACTCGTCCATCGCCATCGCCACGCCGCTCTACTGCCTGTGGAAGACGCGCGAGCCGCGCTACGCCAAGCTGCAGAAGAAGTACGGTACCGAGGTCGGCCGCTTCGAGTTCGACCACGCCGGCTCGCCCGCCATCGCCCAGGTGCCGCTGGCACGCATCGAGGCTGACCAGGCCAAGGCGGCGGCTGCCGAGCGCGCTGAGCGCAAGGCCGCGAAGGCCGCCGCGCAAGCCGCCGAGGAGGGGCCGGCCCGCGCGGCCAAGCCCGCCTCGCCTAAGGGCGGCGCGTCCAAGCAGTCCAAGCGCACGGGATCCAAGAACCCGCGCAAGAACCACGGGAGGTAGCCAGATGGCCACGGTACGCGAGGGGAGCGCCCCCAACTTCTGCCCGCCGGTCGAGGAGGGCGTCACCATCCAGCTCGAGGATGAGAAGGGCGACGCCGTCACCCTCGAGTTCCTCGGGCTCCTGATCGACGGGGAGCGGAGCTACGGATTCTTCTTCCCCGTGGAGGAGGACGCCCCGGCGCTCTCGTCGGGCGAGGTGGTTCTGCTGGAGGTCGTGGAGCTGGACGAGGAGGGCCAGCCCGCCGCCTTCGAGCTCGTGGAGGACGAGGCCATCGCCGCCGACCTCTACGCTGCCTTCCAGGAGGCGACGCGGGATCTCTACGCCTTCGCCTAGGGGCGAGAAAGGCCACTTCTGCGCCGAGGGCGCCCCTGATGCGGGCGCCCTCGGCGTTTTTTTTGGGATGCGGGCGGGCGAGGTACGCTAGCGTGGCACGGCGCAGCGCGGCGCAGGCGACGCGGCGAAACTGGCCAGAAATGACGACCTGACGACAAAAACGACGCTCCAGGAGCCTCCCTGAGCGGCCGTGCTGCCTCTGCGGAAGAGCCGACCTGGGGAAATGCCGACGCCGGCTCCCGTGCGAGGGGCGCACCTGTCGTCAGATCGTCATTTTTGGCCAGTTTGCGCGCGATTCCCGTGCGGCTAGAGGGCGATGGGGGCCCAGGTGCCGTCGATGTCGCAGAGCCAGGCCTCGGCCTCGGTCATCGAGAAGAGGGTGAGGCGCGCGTCATCGGGCCCATCGTAGCTCTCGCCGAGGGACTCGAGGTGGCGCCAGGCCTCCTCGCGCACGGCGGCGCTCGCGCGGTCGTCCAGGTCGGCGCGGCCGCGCAGGATGATCCAGCCGCACCCCGGCTTCCAGGCGGTCAGCTCGAACTTGGGGTTGGCCTCAAGCTCACGGTAGACATCCTTGGTGGTGGCAGTAGCGAACCAGATGCGCCCGCCCTCCTCGGCGGCGAAGCTGAAGGGTCGCACGTGGGGCTGGTCGCCCTCGCAGGTGGCCACGTACCAGGCCGGCACACTGGTGAGGTAGTTGACGATGGCGGTGGTTCCGGTGGTCATGGGTCTCCTTTCTGCTCGGCTGCGGGCTGGCGGCGGGGAGGGGGGTGCTTCGCAAGCTGCGCAGCGCCTCGCATCCTCCTTCCCGCCGCCAGCCCGCAGCCTTTTGGTGGGCCGACGCGGTGCCGGCCACCGTTTCGGTGCGGTTAGAAGAGCGCGTTCGCGGCCAGGACGGCGGCGAGCATGAGGGCGAGTACGATGGCGGCCCCGGCGTCGCGGGGCGCGAGCGCGAGGGGGTGCAGGCGCGTGCGGCCGACGCCGCCATGGTAGCAGCGGGCCTCCATGGCGGCCGAGAGCGTCTCGGCGTGGCGGAAGGCGCTCGCGAACAGCGGCACCATGAGCGCCGTGAGCGATGCCATCCCCCCGCGCAGCGGGTTGGCGGAGAAGCGGGCGCCGCGGCTCATCTGGGCGCGGCGCACGGTGCGCAGCTCGAAGGCGAACTGGGGGAGGAACCTGAGCGCGATGCCCATCATCATTCCCAGCTCGTGCGCCGGCACCCCCACGCGGGCAAGCGGCGTGAGCAGCCGCTCGAAGGCCTCGGTGATGTCGAGGGTGGTCGTGGTGAGCGTGAGCAGGCTCACGCCCAGCAGCAGGAGCACCAGGCGCACGGCGATGAAGGCCGCCTGGCGCAGGCCGGCCTCGCTCACGATAAGCGGCCCCCATTGGAGGTAGACCTGCCCGCCCTGCACGAACAGCACGTTCAGGAGCGCCGTCACCACCACGATGAACAGCAAAGGGGCGATGGAGCGCGCCGCCTGGCCGAGCGGGATGCCAGCAGCCAGGTAGAAGCCGACGACGAACGCGGCGCACACCGCCAGCCCCGGCCAGCTCGTCGCGGCGAAGACGATGGCCATGAGCGCGAGCGACCCGACCAGCTTCACGCGCGGATCCAGCTGGTGCACCGCGCTTTCGCCGGGCCAGTAGCGGCCGAAGAGCGCGTTATCGCCCATGGGGAGCCTCGCCGCGCTCGGGAAGCGGAGCGCCCTGATCGCGGGCGTCTTTCGCGCAGACGAGCAGGGATGCCAGGTCGTCTGCGAGGGACGCCTCGTCGTAGAGGGCGCGGGGCAGCGGCCAGCCGTCCGCGCGCAGGCGCAGGGCGAGCGCCTGCGCCTCGGGAACGCCCAGGCCCACGTCGTGCAGCCGCTCCTCGTCGGCGAACACCTCCTCGGGCGTGCCGCAGGTGAGCACCGCGCCCTCGTTCAGCACGAGCACGCGGTCGGCCATGCGCGCCAGGTCGTCCATGGAATGCGACACGATCACGCAGGTGAGGCCGTCGTCGTGCAGGCGGCGGATAAGCGCGAGGAACTCCTCGCGCCCGCGCGGGTCGAGGCCTGCCACCGGCTCGTCTAGGACGAGCGCCTCCGGCGCCATGGCGAGCACGCCGGCGAAGGCGACGCGGCGCTGCTGGCCGCCGGAGAGCTCGAAGGGGCTCTTGGCGCCCACGGCGTCGGCGTCCACGCCCACCGCGCCAAGCGCCTTGCGTACCCGGGCGTCCACCTCATCAGGCGAAAGACCGAGGTTGCGCGGGCCGAAGGCCACGTCGTCGTAGACGGTGGCGGCGAACAGCTGGTGCTCGGGATACTGGAACACGAGGCCCACGGCCGTGCGCGCGCGGGCGGCGACGGCCTTGTCGGCCAGGTCCTCGCCGCGGAAGAGCACGCGCCCGCGCGTAGGGTGCGCGAGCCCGTTCATGTGCTGGATGAGCGTGCTCTTGCCGCTGCCGGTATGGCCGGCAATGCCGAGGAGCTCGCCGGAGCGCACCTCGAGGCTCACGTCGCGCAGCGCCCATACCGCCTGCGGGTCGACTCCCCAGGCAGCGCGCTCGGCCGGGGGCCTGCGCCTGCGCCGCCGCTCCTTGCGCTCCGGGTCGCCGTAGGAGTAGGAGACGTCCTCGAAGGAGAGCAGGGGGGAGGCGGGGGAGGGCCGCTCGCCCGCCTCCCGCCCCTCGTGCATGGCAGGCGGGCGGCCCTCGTGCGCAGACGCGCTCGCGGGCCCCGCCGCGGGGAACCGCCCGCCGCCGGGAGACGCCGCGCAGGCCGCCGGCCGGTTCGCCTTCGCCTCCCTCAGCTCGCGCGCGAGCTCCTCGCCCGTCACGCAGGGCCGCACGGCCACGCCGCGCTCGCGAAGGGCGAGGGCAAGGGAGGCGGCGAAGGGGACGGCCAGGTTGAGCGCGCGCAGCCGCTCGGCGTGGACGAGCACCTCCTCAGGCGTGCCGTCGAGGGCCACCCGCCCGGCGTCGAGTGCCACCACGCGCTCGGCGAGGGCCGCCTCCTCCATGTAGTGGGTGATCATCAGGATGGTGAGCCCCGCCGCGTGGAGCTCGCGGCACACGCGCAGGAGACCGGCGCGCCCGCGCGGGTCGAGCATGGCGCTCGCCTCGTCCAAGATGAGCAGGGCCGGGTCCATGGCGAGCACGCCGGCGATGGCCACGCGCTGCTTCTGCCCGCCGGAGAGCGTCGCGGTCTCGTGGCGCTGGAAGCCCTGGAGCCCCACCTCTCCGAGCGCGTCGGCCACCCGTCGCGCCAGCTCGGGCGCGGGCACGCCGAGGTTCTCGGGCCCGAAGGCCACGTCGTTCTCCACGAGCGAGGCCACCAGCTGGTCATCAGGGCTCTGGAACACGAGGCCGGCGTTGGAGCGGATGAAGTACACCGCGTCGGCGTCGCGCGTGTCGCGGCCGAAGGTGAGCACGCGCCCGCCGTCGGGCACGAGCAGGGCGTTTACGCACTTGGCCAGGGTGGACTTGCCCGACCCGTTGCCGCCGAGCAGGCAGCAGAACTGCCCCTGCGGCACGGTCAGGTCGAGCTCCTCGAACACGAAGGAGGAGCCGTCGTAGGTGAACGACGCCCCCTCGAACACGACGAAGTCCCCGTCGGCTGCGCCTGCCGGCGCCTCGTCCGGCACCACGGCTCGCTCGCTTCCCACGTCTTGCATCTAGCGGCCCTTCACTTGGTCTTTCCTCGGGGTGATGAGGTTGGAGACGGACTTGTACACCACGAGCGTCAGCACGGCGTTGATGACGGCCTTCGCCAGGTTGAACGGGATGAGCACCGGCACGATGAGCGCCACCACGGCATCGAGGGGCACGCCGAGCCAGCTGGGGGTGAGCAGCAGGTTGCCCACGATGGCCATGACGATGGCGGCCACGACGCTCAGCGCCAGGCCCGCCACCGCGGCGCGGAAGGTGCGCCGCCGCGCGTAGACGAAGGCGGCGGGCCCCACGAAGCCGATGACCACGAGGATGTTCATGAGCGCGCCGGTGAAGTCGGCCATGAGGATGCCGTGGATGATGGCACCGACGACGCCCACGGCCAGGCCGCCTGCCGGCCCGAAGGCGAAGCCGCACACGAGCGCGGGCATGGCCGACGCGTCGTACTTGAGCCAGGTGACGCCCGGCAGCAGGGGGAACTCGACGAAGGACAGCAGCACGCCGATGGCGCACAGGAGCGCCATGGTCACCAGCTGGCGGGTGGACCAGGCGTTGGTGTTGGCCAGCGCGGCCTGGGCCGTGGGCTGCTTGGGCGCCTTGGGCGCGCGGGCGGGGGACTTCTCTTCCATGGGAGCCTCTCTTTCGCGGGACGATCCGGTAGTCGGGTCCGCTCCCCTCGTCCCGTGCGGAAAGAGACAGGCCCGCGTGAATTCCCATTCACCCAGGCCTGTGACAATGCGGTGGGGACGCGTCCGCGCCTCGCGTCGCGGCGCCCGCATGGCGCGCGACGGCGGCGAGAGCCGTCCGTGTCGCGTAGTCTGCCTCTTCCATCCGGACTGTGACCGTTGGTCCCGGAGTCTCACCGGGTCAGCCGGGCCGACGCGCCCCGAAGGGCCGCCGTCCCGGGTCGCGGACTCGCGGTGCGCGCGGGGCCGGAGCCGTCGCGTCGCCTTCCGCTTACCGCCAGTGGGGAGTTCCACCCCGCCCTGAAACAGAATTCAACGCTGATATGGTAACGTGCCCGTGTCGTTCGCGCAAGGCGGACGGCGACAAGAGTAACCTGAGGGCAACGTCCTGCGTTCCCGAGCCAAGACCAGAGGCTGCCATGATAGAGACACTCCAAGCCATCGACGCCTTCGTGTGGGGGCCGCCCATGATCGTGCTGCTGCTGGGCACCCACCTGTTCCTCACCGCCCGCACCGGCTTCATCCAGCGAAAGCTCCCCCAGGCCATCCGCCTGTCCTTTCGCAAGGATCCGGAGGGGCGCGGCGACATATCCAACTTCGGGGCCCTGGCTACGGCGCTCGCAGCCACCATCGGCACCGGGTCCATCGTGGGCGTGGCCACGGCCGTCCTGGCGGGCGGGCCCGGCGCGGTGTTCTGGATGTGGGTCACCGGCATCTTCGGCATGGCCACCAAGTACGTCGAGGTGTTCGCATCCATCCGCTACCGCGTGCGCGATCATAACGGCAACATGCTCGGCGGCGCCATGTATGTGTGGGAGCGCGCCTTCAAGCGCGCCGACGGCACGGTGCCCTGGTGGGCGAAGCTTGGCGCCGGCGCCTTCGCGGCCTTCGCCGTGGTGGCCACCATCGGCACCGGGTCGGCCGTGCAGGCCTCGGCCATGACGGGCATCATCACCTCGTCGCTGCCGGTGCCCGCGTGGGCCGTGGGCCTGGTGATCGTGGTGCTCGTGGCGGCGGTCATCTTCGGCGGCGTGCGCTCCATAGCGAGCGTGTGCGAGAAGCTCGTGCCCGTGATGGCCGTGGCCTACGCAGGCGGGTGCCTCATCATCCTGGCGCTCAACTGGGCGGTGCTCGGCGATGCCCTCGCGCTCATCTTCGCGTGCGCCTTCACGGCCAAGGCGGCCTTCGGCGGCGCGGTGGGGTCGGGCATCGTCATGGCGCTGCAGTTCGGCTGCGCGCGCGGCCTGTTCTCCAACGAGTCCGGCCTGGGATCGGCCCCCATCGTGGCTGCGGCGGCGCGCACGCGCAACCCCGCCGAGCAGGCGCTCGTGGCCATGACCGGCACGTTCTGGTCGACCGTGGTCATCTGCGCGCTCACCGGCGTGGTGCTCGTGTCCACCATGCTCACCTACCCGGAGATCCAGGAGGAGATCCTCGCCAGCCCGTCAGTCTACACCGGCGCGGCGCTGGCCTCGGCCGCATTCGCCAAGATCCCCTATGTGGGCACGCCGGTGCTCGTCATCGGCATGGTGGCGTTCTCGTACTCCACCATCCTCGGGTGGTCCTACTATGGCAACCGCTGCGTCACCTACCTGCTCGGGCGGCGTGCCATCCTGCCCTACCAGGTGGCCTACGTGGCGGTGGCCTTCCTCGGCGCCGTGGGCGTGGGGGACGTGGTGTGGACGGTGTCGGACATCGGCAACGCCCTCATGGCGCTGCCCAACATCGTGGCCATCCTGCTGCTCTCCGGGCTCATCGCGCGCGAGACACGCCATTACATCTACGACGACCACCTCGACGAGGTGTGCGAGCGCCCCATTCCCGTGCTCGAGGGCAAGTAGCGCCCCTCTCGCGCCCGGCTGCCGCCCTCGCCCTCGGTGCCGTCTTGCGGGGTTGCCGCGCCCCAACTGGGGCAACGCCGTGCCGCTCGCTGATATTTTCGCGCTTGCCGTCCCGGCGTCGCTTTCGCGCTGCCTATAATCGGGTCACTTTCGCAGAGTAAAGTGGTGCTGGCGAAAAGGCTTCGGCGGGGGCTCTCGCTCCGGCCGGCTGCCGGGCTGGCAGGGGAGGGCCGCGCCGGCCCTCGTCCCGCCGAAACCCTTTCGACAGCGTCCCTTTCCGCGAAGGCAATCCGCACCGCGAGAAAGAGAGACGACGATGGACGTGATAATCGACGCCATCAGCAGCATCGACGCCTTCGTGTGGGGGCCGCCGATGATCATCATGCTGCTGGGCTCCCACCTGTTCCTGACGTTCCGCACGCGCTTCATCCAGCGCAAGATCCCCACCGCCATCAAGCTTTCGGTGACCAAGGATCCCGACGCTCCCGGCGACATCAGCCAGTTCGGCGCGCTTACCACGGCGCTGTCGGCCACCATCGGCACCGGCAACATCGTGGGCGTGGGCACGGCCATCCTGGCCGGCGGCCCGGGCGCGGTGCTGTGGATGTGGCTGACCGGCGTGTTCGGCATCGCCACCAAGTACGCCGAGACCTACGCCGCCGTCAAGTACCGCGTGGAGGACCACAACGGCAACATGCTCGGCGGCGCGATGTACGCCTGGCGCCGCGCCTTCAAGGACAAGGAGGGCAAGGCTCCCTGGTGGGCCATGCTCGGCGCCGGCGCGTTCGCCCTGTTCGCGGCCATCGCCTCCTTCGGCATCGGCTCGGCCGTGCAGTCCTCGGCCATGACGGACATCATCACCGCCAACATGCCGGGCGTGCCTTCCTGGGGCATCGGCCTGGCCATCGTCATCATGGTGTCGCTTGTTATCTTCGGCGGCATCAAGTTCATCTCCAAGGTGTGCGAGAAGCTCGTGCCGTTCATGGCCCTCGCCTACGCCTGGGGCTGTGTCGTGATCATCGGCATGAACTGGGAGTTCGTGTGGCCCGCCATCTGCCTGATCTTCGAGTGCGCCTTCACCCCCAAGGCGGCCTTCGGCGGCGCGGTGGGCTCCGGCCTCATGCTGGCGCTGCAGTTCGGCTGCGCCCGCGGCCTGTTCTCCAACGAGTCCGGCCTGGGCTCGGCGCCCATCGTGGCGTCCGCCGCCTCTACGCGTAACCCGGCCCGCCAGGCGCTCGTGTCCATGACCGGCACGTTCTGGGATACCGTGGTCATCTGCGCGCTCACCGGCATCGTGCTCGTGTCCACCATGCTCGCCAACCCGGGGATCATGGAACAGGGCGTCATCACCGCCGGTGCCGACCTGACGAGTGCCGCCTTCGCGTCCATTCCCTACATCGGCACGCCCATCCTCGTGTTCGGCATGATCCTGTTCGCCTACACCACCATCCTCGGGTGGTCCTACTACGGCAACCGCTGCATCACCTACCTGTTCGGCAAGCACGCCATCCGCCCGTACCAGGTGATCTACGTGATCGTGGCATTCCTGGGCGCCATCGGCGTCGGGGACGTGGTGTGGACGGTGTCCGACATCACCAACGCCCTCATGGCCGTGCCCAATATCATCGTGGTGCTGCTGCTGTCGGGCATGATCGCCCGCGAGACGAAGCACTACGTGTGGGAAGACAACCTCGACGAGGTGGACGAGACGCCCATCCCGCAGCTTGAGGGCAAGTAGCAGCTGGCGACGTGACGCACGAGCGGCCCCGGGAGACCGGGGCCGCTTTTTTTGCGCGTGGGGGGGACGCGGAAGGAGCGCGCGGGGGGGCGGAAGGAGTGCGCGAGTGGGGCGCGGTAAATTGGCCAAAAATGACGACCTGACGACGAAATTTCGGCCTGCTGAGCCGGTGCTTGCGTGGAGGGCTTGCAAAACCCCAGGTCGCGTAGAGCAGACGGCGCGGATGCTCCCGGGGAGCGTCCGTTTTTAGCTGGCGAATGTCGTCAGGTCGTCATTTTTGGCCAGTTTTTGAGCCGAGAACTGCACGTAGGTCGCAACAGCAGCCCCCAGAGGCGCGTTTCGGGCGCCTGGGGTGAGGGTCTTGGACCGTGAAGGGCGGGTGGTGTGGGCCCCGTCGGCGGCGCCGGGACGCGGATCGCTCGGCTGCGGCGCGGGCGGTCGGCATCGGGGGAGGGCGGGACGTCGGGGTGCGGGAGGGGCGGGCGCGGGTTCCGGCTGCGGCTTGCGGTGCGGGGGTGCGAGTCTCGGCCCTGGGACACGGTGCGAGCGCAAAGGTGGCGGTTTCTGACGAGAAAGCCCTGGCCCGCCGTCGGCGTGTTTGGGGTGGAGAGCGCGTTTCCCCTGGTCACGTCATGGCTGAGGCATTGGATTGCGTCCTCCTGCGTGGTTTTTGGGCGGGGTTCATGCAAAACGGCTCCCTCGCTGAAGGGCTTGTTTTGCGTCCGGGTTGTCATTGGGAGCAGGCGGCGCGCAGCGCGATGCTAGAATGGCCGGGTGGTCAGCGGATGGTAAGTCCTGGGCGCCGGGCGGCACCTTGCTCTTCGGAGGGAGGTGATTCGCTTGGATGGTATCGTTTTCGCATTGCGGCTTGCGACTGCGGTCGTCGGGTTGCTGCGGGAGGCGGTGGCGTTCGCCAAGACGCTCGGGAGGCACCATAAGGAAGAGGACCGCTCGTTGATGCTAGCGGTCCTCGCATAAAACCGACGGTGCCGCCTGCATCTCACCTCAGGCGCGTCCGCTGGCCCTATCCTAGCACAGAGCCTTCTCGTTGAAAAGGAGCGTGGGGCCATGCCCGCGAACGTGATAGCCATCGTAGGCGGGGGAGCCGCCGGGCTGGCCGCCGCCATCGCCGCGGCCGAGGCGTGCGCCCGCGCGGGGCGTCCCGCGCGCGTGGCGGTGTACGAGGCCGACGAGCGCGTAGGCCGCTCCATCCTGGCCACGGGGAACGGCCGCTGCAACTTCTCCAACGCGCATCCCGATCCGGCGCTCTACCACAACGCCGCGCACGTGGCCGCCGCGCTGGCGGCCTTTGAGGAGCGCGCCTGCTCGGAGCGGGCGGCGGATGGCGCCTGCAACGGCGGGGCGCTCGGGGCCGCGTCGTGCGCGGCGGGGGCCGCCGGCGCGCCGCGTGCCGTCGGCGCCGAGGAGGGGGGCGCATCCGATGCGCAGCGCGCGGGGCGTGGCGTCTCCTGGCCCGTGGCGGCCAACGGGGTGCAGGCGTTCTTCGCCGACCACGGGCTCTGCTGGCGCGAGGAGTCGGAGGGCCGGCTCTACCCGCTGCCTAACAAGGCGACGGCGGTGCTCGACGTGCTGCGCGCCGCCGCGACGGCCGCCGGGGTCGAGGAGCGCTGCGGCACTGCGGTGGAGGCCGTCGAGCCGGCACGGCGCGCGGGTGGCCCGCTCACGCTGCGCCTGGCCGACGGGCGCCTCGAGCGCGCGGATGCGGTGATCGTGGCCGCGGGCGGCTCGGTGGCTCGTACGCTCATGCCCGAGGGGGTGCCCTTCTGCGACCCCGAGCCGACGCTCGGGCCGCTTGCCACCGACACGCGTCTCGTGCGCCAGCTCGACAACATCCGGGTGCGCGGGGCACTCGAGCTTTGGCGCGGTGGCGCGCGGGCGGCTCGCGAGGAGGGCGAGGTGATGTTCCGCAAGTACGGCGTGTCGGGCATCGCCGCGTTCAACCTGTCGCGCCTCGCGCGTCCGGGCGATGAGCTGGCCGTCGACTTTCTGCCGGCGGTGGGCGCGCGGGATGCCGCCGCGTTCCTGACGGCCCGGGCGCGGCGCCTGGCCGTGACGTTTGGCGGGCCTGTCACCTGCGAGGATGTTTTGCGCGGGCTCGTGCTCGCGCCGGTGGGGCACGTGCTGTGCCAGGCGGCGGGGCTGCGCGGCGAAGAGGCGCTCGACGAGGCAGCGGCCGAAGTGCTCGCCCCGGTGCTCAAGGGGCTGCGCCTGACGGTGCGCGGCCTCGGCGACGTGCGCCAGTGCCAGGTGTGCCGCGGCGGCGTGGCCGCGGAGGCGGTGGATCCCCGCACCGGCGCGTGCCGCGCGGTGCCGGGGCTCTACGTGGCGGGGGAGGCCCTCGACGTGGACGCGCCCTGCGGCGGCTACAACCTGCACTGGGCCTGGGCGAGCGGGCTTCTGGCCGGCTGGAGCGCGGCCGACGCGGTGCTGGCGGGCCAGAAGGGCGGTGCGCGCGGTAATGCCCCGCGCGCTTCCGCCGCCGGCGTCGCTGCGGCGCCGGGAGCCGAGCGCCGCAGCGCATCGCCTGCGGGCGGCGGGCGGGGCGATGAGAGGGGGCGGCGATGATCCTGCGCGCCTCCAACGTCCCCGTATCGCTTGACGCGCTCCTGCCCGAGGGCGGCGCCCTGCTCCGCCGCGAGGCCGCCCGCGCGCTGGGGCTGCGCGCCGCCGACGTGCGCGAGGTGCGCGTGCTGCGCCGCAGCGTGGACGCCCGCAAGAAGGAGAGCGTCCACTTCGTGTGCGCGCTTGCCGTCGACGCGTCCGACGATGCCGTCGCACGCCCGGCCAAGGGCGTCGCCGTCGGCCCCTGCCGCGCCCCCGCCCCGCTCGTGGTGCCCGACGCCGCCGCGGCGCTCGCGGCTTCCGGCGAGCCGCGGCCCGTGGTGGTGGGCACCGGCCCGGCCGGCCTGTTCTGCGCGCTGTACCTGGCGCGCGCCGGCCTCGCCCCGCTCGTGGTGGAGCGCGGGCCGGCGGCGGATGAGCGCGCGGCCGCGGTGGCTGCCTTCGACGCCGGCGGGCCCCTCGACCCCGAGGCCAACATCCAGTTCGGCGAGGGCGGCGCGGGCACGTTCTCCGACGGCAAGCTCAACACCGGCACCAAGAGCCCGCATATCCGGCAGGTGCTGGAGGCCTTCGTCGAGGCCGGCGCGCCCGCGGACATCCTCGTGGACGCGAAGCCTCACATCGGCACCGACCTGCTGGTGGACGTGGTGCGCCGCCTGCGCGCGCAGATCATCGCGGCGGGGGGCGAGGTGCGCTTCCGCACGCGGCTCGACGGGATCGAGTGGGAGGGCGGCCGCATCGCCGCCGTCATCCTGCGTGACGGGGAGACGGGCGCCGAGGATCGCGTGGCGGCCCGCCGCGTGGTGCTCGCCTGCGGTCACTCGGCGCGCGACACCTTCGCTATGGTGCGTGATGCGGGACTGCCCCTCGAGCGCAAGCCCTTCGCCGTGGGCGTGCGCATCGAGCATCCCCAGGCCCTCGTCGACGCCGTGCAGCTGGGGCCGGCTGCGGGGCATCCGGCGCTTGGCGCGGCGGACTACAAGCTGGCCGTGCACACCAAGGACGGCCGCGGCGTCTATACCTTCTGCATGTGCCCCGGCGGCACGGTGGTGGCCGCCGCCAGCGAGAAGGGCGGCGTCTGCGTGAACGGCATGAGCCGCCATGCGCGCGACGGTGCCAACGCCAACAGCGCGCTTCTGGTGGGCGTTGACCCGGCCGACCTGCCCGGCGACGACCCCCTGGCCGGCGTCGCCTTCCAGCGCGACCTGGAGCGCGCCGCCTTCGACCTGGCCCGCGCCGCGGGCCCCTACGCCGCCCCCGCCCAGACCGTGGGCGCCTTCCTCACCGGATCGGGAGATGCGGGGAAAAGCCGGAGGCGTGGGCCCGAGGGGGCGGTGCCCGGGTGCAGGCATGCCGGCGACTCCACCGGCGCTGGCGCGCGCGATGCCCGGCGGGCCGGGGGCGGGGAGGCGTCTGAGGCGGCCTGCGTCCCCGGGCGTGGCGGCAGTGCCTCCGTCGCCGCCGGCGCCGAACCCCTCGTCACGCCCACCTACCCGCGGGGCGTAGCCTGGGCCGACCTGCGCGCCTGCCTGCCGCCGCTCGTAACTGACGCCCTGGCTGAAGCTCTGCCGCTGCTCGACCGCAAGCTGCCCGGCTTCGCGCATCCCGGCGCGGTGATGACGGCGGTGGAGGCGCGCAGCTCGAGCCCCGTGCGCATCGTGCGCGATCCAGCTGACTTCCAGGCGCGTCGCACGCAGACGCCCGCCGTGCCGAGCGGGCTGTACCCCTGCGGCGAGGGCGCGGGCTACGCCGGGGGCATCACGAGCGCCGCCGTGGACGGCCTCCGCGTGGCCGAGGCCCTGGTGGCCTCCCTCTTGTCCCGCTAGGGCGCAGGGCGGGCCGCGGGGCTGCCTCGCGGCCTGCGCCGCCAGCGATGCCTCGGCGCCTTCCCCGAGGGCGGTTCGCCAACCGCCGCCCATGAGACGGACGTGCCCGTCGGGGGAGCGCGCCGGGTTCCGCGAGCCTTAGGCGTTCGCTGAAGTCGGGACGGCGGTGCCGGCGAAGGGGGCCTGAGCGGCGACGCCGCGCCATAGCAAAGTCGAGCGCGGCGCACTCTGCTGGCGTGTCGCGTATTAGAGGCTGTGCCGACCGGGAGCCGCCTCGCTTGGCGGGGTGGGGCAGGACGAAATTCTGGAAAAACTGGCCAAAAATGACGACCTGACGACGAAATCGTGGCCCGTTGGACCGCGCCTGCGCCCTCGCTGCTTCGTTTTCCCAGGTCGCGCTCAGCGGCCCGTGCACTCGCGGGGGAAAGCCAGCCGCTATCGGCCCTCCTTCTGTCGTCAGGTCGTCATTTTTGGCCAGTTTGTCCCGTACCTGTGCGCAGCGACCCGGCATGCGGGCTCATCCCCGCCTAGGCGCCCTGCCTCCGCCCGGGGCTTTCCGCTCCCGCATCCGCTCCGTCCCAGCGTCCCGACGCTTCGCTTCCGCCGCGCGCCCCTTGTCTCGCCCCAGCGCTCCGCCTCGTTTCCAGTTCGCCCGCGCCCGCACCCGCCGCGCGCCCCGGCGTCCCGCCGCTTCGTGCCCGCCGTGCGCCCTCGCTTCGCGTTTGGGGCTTCGGGGGCCGCTTGTGGTACAGTTCTCCCAAAAACCTGAGGGGGAGGAGATCTCATGCGGGAAGCTACGGTCGATCTCAGCCATCGGTTCGGCGACGTGAGCTACGTCATGCTGCTCGACGCCCTGGAGGGCTCGCGCGTGCTGCACCGGCCGCGGCGCTGCGCCCGCCGCTTCAGCTGGCTCGAGACCGTCTACGACGAGGACAACCTCGCCGCCCGCGACAGCCGCCCCAACACGCTGTTCCTCTGCCGCGTCGAGAGCGCCCGCCAGCTCCTCGAGCGCCATCCCAGCTGCTTCTGCGTGGCCCTCGCGCCCGACGACGCCGTGCCGGCGTGGGTGTCCGAGCGCAACTTCGGCAACCGGCTGGTGCTCGTGCAGCAGCGGGAGCGCTTCGCCCGCTACGACAGCCTGCTGCGGTCGCTGTTCGTCTCCAACCTCATCTGGGAGAACGAGATGGACCGCGTCGTCTACGCCCACGGCAAGCTCGACCGCCTCATCGCCGTGAGCGAGCGGACGCTCGGCAACTTCGTCTGCATCACCGACACGGGCCACAACCTCATCGCGTGCTCGCGCGGCATCGAGCCGCCGCAGGCCGAGGGCGCCGACGTCTACCGCGCCCTCATCGAGGACGGCTGCTATCCCGCCGAGGAGATCGCCTGGATCGAGGAGAGCATCCTGCCGGTGTCGCGCACCCGCAGCCAGCTGGTGGAGGCGCCGGCCGACGAGCGCCACCCCTGCCCCACGCTGCACTACCCCGTCTACATCGACGGGGCCTACCTCTTCCACGTGACCATGGCCTGCTCCTCGGGGCCGGCCGACCTCCTGCGCGACCTGTTCACGAAGTTCATGAAGCGCGTGCTCATGCTGTGCACCGACTTCTGGAAGGCGACGGTGAACCTGGAGGCCCCCTGGCACCGGGTGTTTCTGGGCCTCATCAACGGCGAGCCCATGACCGACGAGTACGTGCAGACCCAGCTGGCGAAGACGGCGGTGCCCCGGGCCCGCCAGTTCCGCCTGCTCTACGTCCCCTTCGACTCCAACATGGCCCAGCCCGTCCGCGCCCAGGTGGTCGAGGCGGCCCGGGGCCTCTGCGGCGGAGCGTGCTACCCCTTCATGCTGAAGGATCGGCTGCTCGTGCTGCTCTACACCGAGTCGGACGAGTCGTCGGCGCTGTCGGGGCAGTCGGTCTGGCGCGAGCTGCGCGCCACCCTCTACGGCACCTTCGGGCTGCAGGCCGGCGTCTCCCAGGCGTTCAGGCGCATCCAGGACCTGGAGAAGGCCTACCGCGAGGCCTTCGCCGCCTACTCGCTGCGCGGGCCGCTCAAGCGCGAGTACGACGCGCTTCTGGGCGAGCAGGCCGTCCCGTGCCTGCCCTTCGAGCACGCGCTCAAGTTCTACCTGCTCACCGAGGGCCACGACGACGACCTGGTGGCCTTCGCCTTCGAGGACTGCATCCTGTCCCGGATCATCGAGGAGGACCGCGAGTCGGGTACCTCCATCGCCCAGATGGTGTGGGTCTACCTCAGCCACGGCCGCAACGCCACCGAGACGGCCAAGCTCATGCACGTCCACCGCAACACGGTGCTCTACCACCTCTCGCGCATCGAGGAGCGCTTCGACATCTCCTTCGACTCCCCGCTGCTGCGCAGCCGCATGGTACTCGACTACCAGCGCCTGCTGCTCGACGGCCGGGTGTGACCTGCGCGCCCGGTGCGCATACCCGCTAGAAATCACCCCTCAACTCGCCATTCCCCGACGCTATGGCCCCCATTCCAAATTATGGGGGCTTTTTTGTAATCGGCGCTAATGCGGGCCGCGGCCGCCGTTTCATAGACTAGACGGCGTGGAGAGCTTGGCCAAGCACCTTGCCACGAGAAGGCAACCCCGGAGGGGCTCGCCTGCCGCGCGGCCCTCGCGGCCGCCCGGCGCACAGGCCCCTTCCAGAAAGGAAAACGGCTATGTGTTTCAGACCTGCTGAAGCCAATACGGGCGCAGCCTGCCCCAACTGCGGCAAGAAGATCAACGTCACCCAGGGCCTCCTGCCCAAGAAGTGCCCCTTCTGCAAGACGAGCCTCGAGGGCATCGACCCGGCCTCCCTGGCCCCCGCCGCCGCCCCCGGCGCTCCTGCGGCTCCGGCCGCCCCCGGCGCCCCCGCGGCCCCGGCCGCCCCCGCAGCGCCCGGCGCCCCGAAGCCCCCGGCCGGAAACTAGCGCCCATCCCGCGCGAGGAGTACCCATGTGCTTCGGAAGCTGCCGCGTGACCTGCGACAACTGCAAGCCCAAGTTCGTCTGGTGCGACCAGTGCGGCCGCAAGAACCTCCTCGTGTTCAAGAAGTGCAAGCAATGCGGCGCGCCCCTCACCGAGGAGATGAAGGACGCGGCGCGCGCTGACTGGGCGGCTCGGGCCGCCGAGCGAGGCAGGTAGGAGGCCGGCGCGACCCCGCAGGAGGGCGGACGGTCCGGCTTATCGAGAGAGAGGAAGACCTATGACCATGGACAAGGAATGGCGGGTCGAGGAGGGCGACCTCATCAGGACCCGCACGTGCGGCTGGTCCCCTCCGGGATGCCACCCGGTGGGATGCGGCATGTTCATCTACACTGACAAGGACGGAAACTTCGTCAAGGTCGAGGGCGACCCCGACCATCCCATCACCCAGGGCCGCCTGTGCCCGCGGTGCCTGGCCATGGGCGAGTTCCTCAACCACCCCGACCGCATCAAGTACCCCATGAAGCGCGCCAAGGCCGACCGCGGCAAGGACAAGTGGGAGCGCATCTCCTGGGATGAGGCCCTCGACATCCTCGAGACCGAGGTCCGCAAGATCTGGGAGACCTACGGGCCCGAGGCCATCTACGTGTCCAAGGGCACGGGCCGCGAGGCGACCGAGTACGCCCCGCCCATGGCCCAGGCCGTCTTCAAGACGCCCAACAACGCCTTCATGATGTCCGGCGCGTCCTGCTACGGCCCGCGCACCGTCATCGGCGACTTCCTGCTGGGCGCCGGCTACCCCGAGCTCGACTACGCCGCGTTCTTCCCGGACCGCTACGACGACCCGCGCTACGAGGTGCCCAAGTACATCATCCTGTGGGGCAAGAGCCCGCTGCAGTCCAACCCGGACGGCTTCTTCGGCCATGCGATCATCGACCTGATGAAGCGCGGCTCCAAGCTGATCGTCATCGACCCGCGCCTGACCTGGCTCGCCTCGCGCGCCGAGTTCCACCTGCAGCTGCGCCCCGGCACCGACGCGGCCATCGGCCTGGCCATGCTCAACGTCGTCATCGGCGAGGACCTCTACGACCACGCCTTCTGCGACGAGTGGGTCTTCGGCCTGGACGAGCTGGCCGAGCGCGTCGCCGACAAGACCCCGGAGTGGGCCGAGCCCATCACCTGGGTGCCGGCCGACGTCATCCGCGGCGCCGCCCGCGCCTTCGCGATGAACGCGCCGTCCTCCATCATGTGGGGCCTCGCCATCGACACCCAGCAGAACGGCGCCCAGGCCGGCCAGGCCCTGCTCGCGCTCGGCGCGATCTGCGGCTACATGGACGTGCCCGGCGGCATCACGCTGGCGCTGCCCTCCAGCTTCATGGGCCGCTGGACCTACGAGACCCTCCAGTTCGTCGGCGAGGAGGTCGAGAAGAAGCGCATCGACGGCGAGGAGGATCACCCGGCCTACGCCGTGGGCCCCTACGCCCACCCCGACAGCGTGCTCACCACGCTGGAGACCGAGGATCCCTACGCCTTCCACATGTTCTACTTCTACGCGTCCAACCCCATCGCCCCGACCTGCTACGCCGAGCCGGAGCGCTGGTACAACGCCATCGTCAAGATGGACTTCAACGCGGCGCAGGACTGCTTCATGACGCCCACCATCATGGGCCTGTGCGACCTGGTGCTGCCGGTGAGCTTCTTCCCCGAGCATGACGGCTTCGTGCTGCCCCACTTCGGCCGCAACACCCACTTCCTCGGCGCGATGAACGCCGCCGTGGACCCGGGCGAGGCGCGCTCCGACCTGGAGATCGACATGATCGTCGGCAAGCGCCTCAACCCCGAGGCGTGGCCCTGGGACACCGTCGAGGAGTTCTTCGACGCGCAGATCCACACCCAGTACGACTGGGGCTTCAACGACCTGCGCGAGTTCGGCGCCTTCCAGCAGCCGTTCGAGTACAGGAAGTACGAGAAGGGCATGCTGCGCCCCGACGGCGAGCCGGGCTTCAACACCCCGACCGGCCTCATCGAGGTGTCGTCGTCGATCTACGACGACTTCGGCGAGGACCCGCTGCCCTACTTCATGGAGCCGGCGATGAGCCCGTACTCCACGCCGGACCTCTATGAGGACTACCCGCTCGTGATGACCACCGGCGGCCGCAGCTTCGTGTCGTTCCACAGCGAGCATCGCCAGATCCCCTCGCTGCGCGCCATCCACCCCGACCCGCTGGTGACCATCAACCCCAAGACGGCGGCGAAGTACGGCATCAACGACGGCGACTACGTGCTCATCGAGAACCCGCTGGGCAAGTGCGTCGAGCGCGCCCGCGTGACCAACGAGGTGCCCGAGCGCGTCATCCACGCCGAGCACGGCTGGTGGTTCCCCGAGGACGACCCCGAGGCCCCCAACCTCAACGGCGTGTGGAAGTCCAACGTCAACCGGCTCATCCCCATGTACAAGGTGGGCGTGACCGGCTACGGCGCCCCCTACAAGAACGTGCTGTGCCGCATCAGCAAGGCGGACGGCTACGAGGCCGGCGCGGCCGACCCGGCCCTCTACGAGCCCCGCGCCAGCCGCGGCCCCGAGTCCATGACCAACGGCCCCTCGCAGCCTGCCAGCTACGAGGTCATCCATCCGGAATAGGGAGGTACCCCCATGGAGAAGCACGCGCTGCTCATCGATTACAAGTACTGCACCGGCTGCCACTCCTGCGAGCTGGCCTGCCGCCAGGAGAAGCAGATCGCCCCGCAGGACGAGTGGGGCATCAAGCTCGCCGAGTTCGGCCCCGAGAAGCTCGCCGGCGAGTGGTACTGGAACTACGTGGCCGTCCCGTCCAGCCTCTGCGACCTGTGCGAGAGCCGCCTGGAGGAGGGCAAGAAGCCGGCCTGCGTCCACCACTGCCTGGCCAAGTGCATGGAGGCCGTGCCGCTGACCGAGGTGCCGGTGCGCCTGGCTGAGCTCGGCGACGGCGTGGCGGTGTTCGTCCCCTAGGCCCGCCTGCGGCGCCCCGGGTCTTTCGGCCCGGGGCGCCCCGAGGGCAGGACGGGGCAGAGGAGCAGGGAAGGGGGCTTCGGCCGACCATGGAAAAGGTGACGGTCTCGGATATCCTCGAGCAGCCGGGGGGATGGCGGTTCTCGGTGAGGATCCTCGTCTTCGTCGGGCTGGCGATGGTGTTCGACGGCTTCGACTACATGATCGTGTCGTTCACGATGCCGCAGATCACCCAGGAGATGTCGCTGGGGCTCATCGAGACGGGAAGCCTCGCCTCGTTCAGCCTGCTCGGCATGCTCGTCGGGGGGTTCGCGTCGGGATACCTGGCCGACCGCTTCGGCCGCAAGCACGTGATGAACGTGAGCATCATGATCTACGCGCTTCTGACGGTGCCCATCTTCTTCGTGCACTCCTACGACATGTTCGCCCTGTGCCGGATCTTCTCCGGCGTGGGCGTGGGCGCGGTCATCCCGCTCAGCGTCACCATCGTGTCGGAGTACGCCCCCACCGCCCACCGCGGCGCCTTCGTCACCATCACCAAGACGTTCATGATGCTCGGCTGGGTGGTGGCGGGCCTCACGGCCATGTACGTGGTGCCCAACTTCGGGTGGCGCCTGTGCTACCTCATCGGCGGCTTCCCCTTCGTCTACGGCATCGTCATGCACTTCGTCATGCCGGAGTCCGTGCAGTGGCTGTTCGGGAAGGGGAGGGTGAGCGAGGCCCTGGCCATCGTCAACAAGATCAACGCCGGCCTCGACAACCCCAAGCCCGGCGGCTATGCGGCCGCCGACATCGCGGTGCCCCCGGCCGTGCAGGGCGGCCAGCTCAGCCAGCTCGTCTCCAAGCGCTACCTGCGGGTGACGCTCGGGATCTGGCTCGTGGCCTTCACCACCTGCTCGCTGTCCTACGGGCTCACCAACTGGATGCCCACCGTGCTTCTGGCCAGCGGCTACTCGGTGAGCGCCAGCTACGGCTACACCACCCTCATGAACCTGCTGGGATGCGCGGGAGCCGTGGTGGCCGGCGTGGCGGCCGACCGCATCGGGCGCATCCGCAGCACCTACGTGGCGCTCGCCCTGGCCGCGGTGTCGGTCGTCTTCACCGCCGTCTTCGGATTCGGCGGCCTGATGATCCCGGCCTGCATCTTCATGGGCTTCGCCATCAACTACGCCTACATGACCCCGGCGCCCATCACCATCGAGGCGTATCCCACCGAGATACGCGCCACCGGCCAGGCCTGCGTGACCACCGTGGCCCGCATCGGCGGCTTCATCACCCCGATGGTCATCGGCGGCGCGCTCCAGACCGGCTCGACGTTCTCCACGGTGCTCGTGGTGTTCCTCGTGCCGCTGGCCCTGGCCGCCGTGTTCACCAAGCTGCTCATCAAGCGCGAGACGCGCGGCGTGCAGCTGGAGGCCCTCGGCGCCGACGAAAGATAATCCCACCCGTTTCTCAAGGAGAGAGAAAGGAGAAAGCGAATGGATGCAGAGTGGAAGAAGGAGGTAGGCGACCTCATCCGGGTGCGCACCTGCGGTTGGTCGCCGCCGGGTGACCATCCCGTCGGATGCGGCATGTTCATCTACACCGACAAGGACGGCAAGTTCGTCAAGGTCGAGGGCGACCCGGACCATCCCATCAGCCAGGGCCGCCTGTGCCCGCGGTGCCTGGCCATGGGCGAGTTCCTCAACAGCCCCGACCGCATCAAGTACCCCATGAAGCGCGCCCGCGAGGACCGCGGCAAGGACACCTGGGAGCGCATCACGTGGGACGAGGCGCTTGACATCCTCGAGCGCGAGGTGAAGAAGATCTGGGAGAACTACGGCCCGGAGACCATCTACCTGTTCCAGGGCACCGGCCGCGAGGCCACGCTCTACGCGCCGCCCATGGCCCAGGCCTGCTTCAAGACGCCGAACTGCTCGTTCTCGATGTCCGGCGGCTCCTGCTACGGCCCGCGCACCGTCGTAGCCGACTTCCTGCTGGGCGCCGGCTACCCCGAGCTCGACTACGCGGCCTACTTCCCGGATCGCTACGACGACCCGCGCTACGAGATCCCCAAGTACATCATCCTGTGGGGCAAGAGCCCGCTGCAGTCCAACCCGGACGGCTTCTACGGCCACGCCATCGTCGACCTCATGAAGCGCGGCTCCAAGCTCATCGTCATCGACCCGCGCCTGACCTGGCTCGCCTCCCGCGCGGCCTTCCACATCCAGCTGCGCCCCGGCACCGACGCCGCGGTGGGCCTGGCCATGCTCAACGTCGTGCTGGGCGAGGACCTCTACGACCACGAGTTCTGCGAGAACTGGGTCTTCGGCGTGGACGACCTCAAGGAGCGCGTCGCCGACAAGACGCCCGAGTGGGCCGAGGAGATCACCTGGGTGCCCGCCGAGGTCATCCGCGGCGCCGCCCGCGCCTTCGCCACCAACGCCCCGTCGTCGATCATGTGGGGCCTGGCCATCGACACCCAGCAGAACGGCGCCCAGGCCGGCCAGTCGCTCCTGGCCCTGGCCGCCATCTGCGGCTACATGGACGTGCCCGGCGGCATCACGCTGTCGCTGCCCTCCAGCTTCATGGGCCGCTGGCGCTTCGAGACCGCCCAGTACGTGGACGCCGAGACCATGGCCAAGCGCATCGACGCCAAGGAAGATCACCCAGCCTACGCGTGCGGCCCCTTCGCGCACCCCGACGAGGTGCTGACGGTCATGGAGACCGAGGAGCCCTATGCCTTCCACATGGCGTACTTCTACGCCACCAACCCCATCTCGCCCACGGTCTACGCCGAGCCCGAGCGCTGGTACAACGCGCTCATGAAGATGGACTTCAACGCCGCCCAGGACTGCTTCATGACCCCGACCATCATGGGTCTGTGCGACCTGGTGCTGCCCGTGTCCGGCTTCGCCGAGCATGACGGCGTGGTGCTGCCCCACTTCGGCCGCAACACCCACTTCCTCGGCGCGATGAACGCCGCCATCGACCCGGGCGAGGCCAAGTCCGACATCGAGATCGACATGATCGTCGGCAAGAGGCTCAACCCCGAGGCGTGGCCCTGGGAGACGGCCGAGGAGTTCTTCAACGCCCAGATCCGCACCCAGTACGACTGGGACTTCAATGACCTGCGCGACATGGGCGTGTTCCAGCAGAACTTCGAGTACCGCAAGTACGAGAAGGGCATGCTGCGCCCCGACGGCGAGCCGGGCTTCAACACCCCGACCGGCATGATCGAGGTCTGCTCGTCGATCTACGACGACTTCGGCGAGGACGAGCTGCCCTACTTCATGGAGCCGGCCATGAGCCCGTACTCCACGCCCGACCTGGCGGCCGAGTACCCCTACGTGCTCACCACCGGCGGCCGTGACTTCGTGTCGTTCCACAGCGAGCATCGCCAGATCCCCTCGCTGCGCCACGTCACCCCCGACCCGCTCGTGACCATCAACCCCAAGACGGCCCGCGCGCTGGGCATCAACGCCGGCGACTACGTCTGCATCGAGAACCCGCTGGGCAAGTGCGTCGAGCGCGCCCGCATCTCCAACGAGGTGCCCGAGCGCGTCGTCCACGCCACCCACGGCTGGTGGTACCCCGAGGAGGAGGGCGAGGCCCCGAACCTGTTCGGCACCTGGAAGTCCAACGTCAACAAGCTCATCCCCATGTACAAGGTGGGCAAGCTCGGCTACGGCGCCCCGTACAAGAACGTGCTGTGCAAGATCTACAAGGTGGACGGCTACGACGCGGGCGACTCCAACCCCGCCGAGTACCAGCCGCCGGCCAGCCGCGGCCCCGAGTCGATGACGAAGGGCGCGCCCTCGCCGATGAGCTACGAAGCCAAGCACGCGGGCGAGTAGGTGATGGCCATGAAGAAGCACGCGCTGCTCATCGACTACAAGTACTGCACCGGCTGCCACTCCTGCGAGCTGGCCTGCCGCCAGGAGAAGCACATCGAGTCCCAGGACGAGTGGGGCATCAAGCTCGCCGAGTTCGGCCCCGAGAAGCTCGCCGGCGAGTGGTACTGGAACTACGTGGCCGTCCCGTCCAGCCTCTGCGACCTGTGCGAGTCGCGCCTGGAGGAGGGCAAGAAGCCGGCCTGCGTCCACCACTGCCTGGCCAAGTGCATGGAGGCCGTGCCGCTCGAGGAGGTGCCGGTGCGCCTGGCTGAGCTCGGCGACGGCGTGGCCGTGTTCGTTCCCTAAGGCCCCGTGCCTGAAGCATGAAAGACCGTTGTGAGGAGGAGACCATGGCTTACAGCCCCGACCAGAAGGACGTGGAGGGCATCAAGGAGATCGCCGACCAGGCGCCGAAGGTATGCCCCAACTGCGGCAAGCCCCTGCGCAAGATCGTGACGAGCCGCGAGTTCGGCAGCTTCACGACCAAGTGCCCGTGGTGCAAGACCAAGTTCGAGTACGAGGTCAAGGAGTAGCCCGCGACGCGGGATGCCCGGACGGGGGGGCGGCGCTTCGGCGCCGCCCCTTCTTTTGCCCCCGAGGGGGCGGGGAAGAGGAGAGGAGGGGAGACCCGTGGGGGAAGAGACCGAGCGGCTGTGGAGCCGGCCCTACGTCGTGCTCCTGCTGGCCATCTTCGGCGTGAGCCTGGTGACCAGCATGTTCAACCTGGGGATGACCTACTACGCCGACCTCATCAACGGCGGCATCGCGTTGGCCGGGGTGTCGGCGGGCGTGTTCTCGCTGGCGTCGATGGCGTCCAAGCCCCTGGCGGCCGCGGTGTCCAACCGCTTCGACGACGGCCGCGTGATGGTGGTCTGCGCCCTGCTCATCGCGGCGGCCGCGTCCCTGCACCACCTCGCCGAGACCATCCCGGCCCTCGCCGTGGCGCGGGCCGTCCACGGGGTGCTCTTCGGCGTCTTCTCCACGGCCGCGGGCGCCGGCATCAACCAGGTGCTGCCCCGCTCGCGGCTCGCCGAGGGCCTCGGGTTCTTCGCCGTGGTGTCGATGCTCGTGCCCGCCGTGGGCCCGACGCTGTTCCTGCTCATCGTCACCGAGGGCGACCTGGCCTCGTTCAACGGCCTGTTCGTCCTCGCGGCGGCGCTCTGCGCGGGCGCGGCGGCGGTGACCTTTTTGGGCGTGCCCTGCTTCGGGCCCCGCAACGTGCTCGCGCGGCACGGCCGCGGCGGTCGGGCGGGGGAGGGGGCCGCGGGCCCGGACGGCGCCGAGGCCCCGGCCGCGGCGGGTGCGCCGGGCGGCGAGGCGCGGGCGCTGCCCCGCACCTTCCTCGGCCTGGAGCCGCGCACGCTTCTGCCGGCGGGGCTTCTGTGCCTGTTCTGCGTGGCCTTCTCGTCGGTGAACTTCTACCTGCCCCTGCTCGCCTTCGAGCGCGACCTCGGGGACGTGGGGCCGGTCTACGCCGTGTTCGCCGCCATGACCCTCGGCTGCCGGTTCCTCGTGGGCCGGCGCGCCGACGAGCACGGGCCCGACCGCTACCTCACGGCGGGCATGGCGTGCCTGGCCCTGTCCTACGCGGCCATCCCGCTGTGCCCGACCGCGGCGGCCCTCTACGTGGTGGCGGTGCCGCTCGGGCTGGGCATGGGCACGGTGGCGCCGTTCCTCAACGCCTACATCGTGCGCCGCTGCTCGCCCGAGCGGCCGGGCAGCGCGTCGGCGGCCTACTACCTGGCCTACGACGTGGGCTACAGCACAGGCTCGTTCGCCTGCGGCGCGATCATCGCGGCGGCGGGGTGGGACGTGCTCTTCGCGGGGTGCGCGGCCCTGTGCCTGGTCGGGCTCGTCCTCTTCCGCCTGACGCTCGCCCGCCCCGGGCGCGGGTAGGGGGCCAGGCGGCCTCGCCCCGCGCGCCGGGCGCGGCCGGGGCGCGGGGCGGGTCGGCGGGGCGCCGTCGATGACCGCGCCGCCAAATTCCGCGCCGTTTTTTGTGAGCGCGGCCAATGAAGCCCGATCAGGCCGTTTTCTATAATGGCCGGTAAGAGCCCGACTGGCCAGCGCTCGAGCAGTTTCGCAGAGGGGAGAGGGGACCTCTTCGCATAGGGAGGGGGCTTTCCCCGACAGAGAACGGGTATGCAAGCGGCGCCCCGCGCGGCGCCGGCTGCATGCCCTTTGGAAAGGACAAGGGGGTTCGGACTCTATGTTCACGCTAAAGAACAGCAAGGCCCAGGCATGGATCATCCTCGGCCTGGTCTGGCTGGGCGCCTTCATCGCATCCTACGCCCAGAACCAGCTGGCCGGCATGGCCATCCAGTTCCAGGAGCACTACGGCTTCACCGGCGAGCAGTACGCGGCCATCTACTCGGCATCGCAGCTGCTCGGCGTCTTCCTGGCGTTCGTCACCGGCATCATCTCCGACAAGATCGGCACGCGCAAGATCGTGCTCATCGCCGGCATCGTCGTGTCCGCCTCGCTCATCGTGCGCATCTTCGCCACGTCGTTTGAGCTCCAGTACTTCGCCAACATGATGTCGGGCTTCACCGGCCTGTTCATCGCCGTCAACCGCTCCAAGATTCTCGGCGGCTGGTTCGCTCCCTCGATGCTGGCGCTTGCGGTGGGCATCTCCTCCACCACCACGCCGGTGGCCAACACGGTGGGCATCGGGCTGACCTCGCTCATGCCCTCGGTCGAGTTCGCCTTCACCGTGACGGCCGTCATCGCCGTGGCCTTCACCGTCATCTGGTTCCTCTTCGGCAAGGACGCCTCCGACGAGATCGCCGCGTCCGAGGCCGGCGTCGAGAAGCCGAGCATGCTCAAGAGCCTTGCCGAGGTGGCCAAGAGCCCCTGGGCGTGGGTGCTGTCGCTGGCCGCCCTGTTCTGCATGGCCGGCCAGGTGCCGCTGATGGCCTTCACCACCGCCGCGCTCCAGACCCTGCGCGAGATGGATCCCGTCGCCGCCGGCGGCATGGCCACCGCCATCACCATCGGCATGGGCGTCGGCTCCGTCGTGTCGCCCATCATCGTGCGCGCGCTCAAGTCCTTCCGCATCGTCATCGCCATCTACGGCGTGCTCACGGCGCTCGTGATCTACTTCGGCTGGCAGATGCCGCTCGGCCCGATTATGTACGGCGTGTTCTTCGTCGGGGGCTTCACGCTCGGCTACCTGCTCGCCATCATCTTCACGCTGCCGGTCATGCTGTTCGGTCGCGAGAAGGCCGCCACGGCCCAGGGCCTGGTGCAGACGTTCCTGCTGATCGGCGCGTCGGTGTTCCTGACCAACGTCACCATCCCGCTGGCGGGCGGCGCCAACCCGGGCACCTTCCCGACCATCTTCATGATCGCCGCCATCTACATCGTCATCGGCTCCGTCCTCATGTTCATCATTCCCGATCAGGGCAAGAAGATGACCAAGAAGGTCGAGGAGAAGAAGGAGGCCGCCGAGCCCCAGCTGTAGGCCCGCGCCCTCGTCATCGCCTCAAGGAAGCGCCCCGCACCCGCGGGGCGCTTCTCGCTATTCCCCCAGCTCGCGCTGCCAGTCGAAGTCGGGCGGCGGCGCGGTCGGCAGATCGCCCGCGTCCGCGGGGGCGGCGGGGTCCCAGGCGCAGGCGGCCAGGTCGATGCGGCCGTCCTCGAGGAAGGGGACGCCCTCGGCCTCGAGCATCTCGCGCTGGACCTCGGGGCCGCCGAAGGCGAAGCCGCGGCAGAGCGAGCCGTCCTTGAACACCACCCGGTGGCAGGGCGTGGCGGCCGCGTCGGCGCCGGGAGCCGGGTTCGCGCGCAGGGCGTAGCCCACGTAGCGCGCCGTCCGCGGCCGCCCGATGAGCCGCGCGACCTGGCCGTAGGTGGCCACCTTCCCGCGCGGGATGCGGCGGACCTGCTCGAACACCTGCTCGGCGTACTCTCCCATTCGATGACGTCCCTTCGTCGGCTGACGGGGTGATTATCCCCGTGTGCTAAGGTGGCGTCAAACGGATCGGCGGCGAAGGGAGCGCGCGATGCAGACGACGGTGACCAGGACGGGCGACGGCGGCGAGACCTCGCTTCTCGACGGGACGCGCGTGCCCAAGGCGAGCGCGCCCATCGAGGCGCTCGGGGCGGTGGACGAGGCCCAGGCGGCCCTCGGGATGGCGCGCGCCCTGGCGCGCAACGCGGCGGTGCGCGAGGAGCTGCGTGGCGCCGAGGTCCTGCTCGCCGAGCTGATGGGCGACATCGCCGCGCCGGGCCGCGACCCGCGCCTCGGCGCCGACGCCGCGGCCGCCCTCGAGCAGGCCGTCGCGCGGCTCGCCGCGCCGCTGCCCGACCGCTTCGGGTTCGTGGTGCCGGGCGACGACGTCGCCTCGGCCCAGCTCCACGTGGCGCGCACCGTCGTGCGCCGCGCCGAGCGGGCGCTGTGGCGCCTGCGGGCGGCGGGGGAGGAGGGCGCAGTACCCCTCGCCTCCGACGAGGCGATGGCCTGCCTCAACCGCATCTCGGACCTCTGCCACGTCTGCGCCCTCATCGAGGCCCGCGAGGCCTAGGGGCCCGGCCGCCGGCATCGATACGGCATCGACGCGGCATCGCCGCTCGGCGTCCTCGCGCGAACCGGGCGCGGACTTGGAGGATACTCCCGGTTCGGGGTTACGAAAGCCGCCGCGGTGGGGTATCGTGTCCTACAACGTCCGCCGCCTACCCGTGCGGCCCCCTCGTCGGGGAGGGATGCCGCGGAAAGCGACCAGCATGACACACACCATCACCTTCGCCGAGGCGCGCGACGCCCTGGCCGAGGGGCGTCCCGTCATCCTGCCCACCGACACCGTCTACGGGCTCGGCGTGGCCGTGGGCCCGGCCGAGGGCCCCGGCGAGCTCTTCCGCCTGAAGGGGCGCGACGAGGGCAAGCCCGTGGCGTGGCTCGTGGCCGACCCCGCCGACCTCGGCCGCTACGGCGCCGGCGTCCCCGCCTACGCCCGCGAGCTGGCGGCGCGCCTGTGGCCTGGCGCCCTCACTCTTATAGTGGGGGCCTCCGAGGAGGTGCCGCCGGCCTTCCGCTCGGCCGCGGGCACCATCGGCCTGCGCATGCCCGCCTGCGAGGAGGCCCTGGCGCTCATCCGCGCCGCCGGCGCCCCCCTGGCCGTCACCTCCGCCAACCCCGCCGGCGCCCCGGCGCCCCGCCGCGCCGCCGACGTGGACGCGGCCCTGGCCGCCGCGGCCGGCGGGGTGCTGGCCGGCGACGACCCGCTCGGCGGCACGGCCTCCACCGTGGTCGACTGCACGGGCGACGCCCCCCGCGTCCTGCGCGAGGGCCCCCTGGCCGCCGCCGTCGCCGGGGCGCGGCCATGACGGGCGCCGGCCGCCCGGAGGCGGCCCCCACGCCGCTCGGCTTCCGCTCCTCGGACGGCGCGACCGCCGCGCGCGGGCTCCTCTGGCAGCCCGCCGACGCCGCGTCCGCCGCGCGCCCGCGCGGCATCGTCCAGGTCGTCCACGGCATGAGCGAGCACATCGGCCGCTACGACGAGCTCGCCCGCTTCCTGGCCTCCCACGGCTTCGTCGTGTGCGGCCACGACCACCTGGGCCACGGCAAGACCGCCCCCGACCCGGCGCTGCGCGGCGTGATGCCGGCCCGCGGCGGGGCCGACGCGCTCGTGGCCGACGTGGGGGCGCTGCGCTCCATCGTGTCGGCCCGCTACGCCCGTGACGTGCCCTACTTCCTGCTCGGCCACTCCATGGGCTCGCTCGTCACCCGCGTCTACCTGGCCGGGCACGGCGAGGGTCTGGCCGGCGCCGTCATCTGCGGCACCGCGGGCCAGCCGCTGGCCGTCTGCAAGGCGGGCAACCTCCTCGCCCGAACGCTCGCGGCCGTGCGCGGCGACGACGCCCGCATCCCGCTTCTGCACGCCCTGGCCGACGGCGCCTTCTCGCGGTCGGTGCGCGGGGCGCGCACGCCCTTCGACTGGCTCTCCCGCGACGAGGAGGCCGTCGACGCGTTCATCGCCGACGAGGCCTGCGGCTTCATGTTCTCGGCCGGGGGCTACGCGACCCTGACCGAGCTCGCCTTCCGCGCCGGGCGCCCCGCGGCCTTCGCGGCGGTGCCCAAGGGGCTGCCCGTCCTGTTCATAGCCGGCGACGCCGACCCGGTGGGGGACAGGGGGCGGGGCGTGGAGAACGCGGCCACCCGCATGAGGGCCGCCGGCGTGGCCGACGTGACGCTTCGGCTCTACGAGGGCATGCGCCACGAGATATTCAACGAGATCGGCCGCGAGCAGGTGCTCGCCGACCTCCTCGCCTGGCTCGACGCCCACGCCTAGCGCGCCCGCCCGACCCTGCGGGCGCCGCCGCCGCGCGCAGGGGGCGACGCGTGCTCGGCGGGCGCCCGCCCTCCGCGGGTTTTTCGCGTGCGGGGGCCGATCCCGCGTCCGGGTGCGCGCCGTTGGCCTACAATGTCATGCTGTCCCTTGGAACCCCCGGCCGGCCCGCGAGGGGCGGCCCCGTCCCCGGCAGGAGGCAAGCCCATGCGCCTGAGCATCGCAAGCGACCACGCCGGCTTCGACCAGAAGCAGGCGCTCGTCGGCTACCTGGCCGAGCGCGGCCACGACGTGGCCGATCGCGGCCCCGCCGACGACGGCCGCGTCGACTACCCCGACTTCGCCGAGAAGGTGGCCCGCGACGTGGCCGACGGCGCGGCCGATTTCGGCGTGCTCGTCTGCGGCACCGGCATCGGCATGGCCGTGGCCGCCAACAAGGTGGACGGCATCCGCGCCGTCAACATCGTGCGGCCCGACTTCGCCGCGCTCGCCCGCGAGCACAACGACGCCAACGTCCTCACCCTCTCGGGGCGCTTCGTCAGCCTCGAGGAGAACGAGGCTATCATCGACGCGTTCCTCGCCACCCCCTTCGGGGGCGGCCGCCACGCCGGACGCGTCGCCAAGATCCACGACCTGGAAAGGAAGCGCTAAGCCCATGGCCCTCGAACACCTGTCCCAGACCGACCCGGCCGTCGAGGCCGCCCTGCGCGCCGAGCTGGCCCGCCAGCGCGGCAGCGTCGAGCTCATCGCGTCGGAGAACTTCACGTCCCGCGCCGTCATGGAGGCGGTGGGCAGTGTGCTCACCAACAAGTACGCCGAGGGCTATCCCGGCAAGCGCTACTACGGCGGCTGCGAGAAAGTGGACGTGGTGGAAGACCTCGCGCGCGACCGCGCCTGCGAGCTCTACGGCGCCGCCTTCGCCAACGTCCAGCCCCACTCCGGCGCGAGCGCCAACTTCGGCGCCTACCTGGCCATGATCGAGCCGGGCGACACGGTGCTCGGCATGAGCCTGGACCACGGCGGCCACCTCACCCACGGCAGCCCCGTCAACTTCTCGGGCCTGCTCTACCACATCGTCTCCTACGGCGTCGACCCGGCCACCGAGACCATCGACTACGACGCGCTGGAACGCCAGGCCAAGGAGGTGCGCCCCAAGGTCATCGTGGGCGGCGCCTCGGCCTACCCCCGCGTCATCGACTTCGAGCGCATGGCCGCCATCGCCCACGAGGTGGGCGCCTACCTCATGGTGGACATGGCCCACATCGCTGGCCTCGTGGCTGCGGGCCTGCACCCGAGCCCCGTGCCCCATGCCGACATCGTCACCTCCACGAGCCACAAGACCCTGCGCGGCCCGCGCGGCGGCTTCATCCTCACCAACGACGAGGAGATGGCCAAGCGCATCAACAAGGCCATCTTCCCCGGCGCCCAGGGCGGCCCGCTCATGCACGTCATCGCTGGCAAGGCCGTCGCCTTCGGCGAGGCGCTCCAGCCTGCGTACCGGGACTACATCGCGCGCGTGGTGGAGAACTGCCGCACGCTGGGCCAGGGCATGCTCGACGGCGGCCTGCGCCTCGTGTCGGGCGGCACCGACAACCACCTGTGCCTGGTGGACCTCACGGCCGCCGACATCACCGGCAAGGACGCCGAGAAGCTGCTCGAGTCGGTGGGGCTCACGGTGAACAAGAACTCCATCCCCAACGAGCCGCGCTCGCCCTTCGTCACCTCCGGCATCCGCGTGGGGTCGGCCGCTGCCACCACCCGCGGCTTCACGGCCGAGGACTTCTACCAGGTGGGCCAGCTCATCGCCGCCGCGGTGTTCCATCCCGACGACGCGGCCATGCTTGCCGACATCCGGGGCAAGGTGGACGCGCTGCTCGAGGCGCACCCGCTCTACCCGGGCCTGGAGTACTAAGTAGGGAAGCGAGGGAAAGGCAGCCCCATGGACAACGAACGCGTCATCGTCATCGACCACCCGATGGTGCAGCACAAGCTCTCCATCCTGCGCGACGAGGAGACCTCCTCCAAGCAGTTCCGCGAGCTCGTGCGCGAGCTGGCCCTGTTCGAGGGCTACGAGGCCACCCGCGACCTGCCGCTGGAGAACATCGTCATCAACACGCCCATCTGCGCGGCCGACGCCAAGCAGATCGGCGGCAAGAAGCTGGCCGTCGTGCCCATCCTGCGCGCCGGCCTGGGCATGGTGGACGGCGTGCTCGAGCTCATGCCGGCCGCCCGCGTGGGGCACCTGGGCATGTTCCGCGACGAGGAGACCCACGAGCCCCACGTCTACTACGACAAGCTGCCGGCCGACATCGCCAGCCGCCAGGTGCTCGTGGTGGATCCGATGCTGGCCACGGGCGGCTCGGCCGCCGCGGCCGTGCGCTACCTGCGCGAGGCGGGCGTGCGGGGCACCATCAAGCTCATGGTGCTCGTGGCTGCTCCCGAGGGCATCGAGGCCGTGCTGGCCTCTGACCCCGACGTGCGCGTCTACACCTGCGCCGTCGACGAGGGCCTCAACGAGAACGCCTACATCGTGCCGGGCCTGGGCGACGCGGGCGACCGCATCTTCGGAACCAAGTAGCCGGGGGCGCCCAGCGCGCCGCCGGGGAAGGAGGACGCCATGTCCGAGGGCTTCAAGGACAGCCGCCCCAGCTGGGACGAGTACTTCATGAAGCTGGCCAACGAGGTGGCCGAGCGCACCACCTGCCTGCGCCGCGGGGTGGGGGCGGTCATCGTCAAGGACCGCCGCATCCTGGCCACGGGCTACAACGGCGTGCCCACGGGCCTCGCCCACTGCGCCGAGACCGGCTGCCTGCGCCAGCAGCTCGGCGTGCCCTCGGGCCAGCGCCACGAGATCTGCCGCGGGCTGCACGCCGAGCAGAACGCCATCGTCCAGGCCGCCCGCTTCGGCACCGACATCGACGGCGCCACCATCTACATCAACACCCAGCCCTGCGTGGTGTGCGCCAAGATGCTCATCAACTCCGGCATCACCGAGGTGGTCTACCAGAACCCCTATCCCGACGAGCTGGCCATGTCCATGCTCGCGGAGTCCGGCATCAAGGTGCGCGTCTTCGAGCCGGGCGCCGAGCCCGCGGCCGAGTAGCCCGCCTGCGTCCTGGCGTCGAGGTCCCGTCGCGTGCCCTGCGCGGGCCCGCGCCTCGCGTCCCCAACTGCGTCCGACCGCCTTCGCGGCCCCGTCTCTCCACGGCGAGGGGCGGGGCCGTGCCGCGTCTGGGGCGCCCTTCGCGCGCCCCGCGCGCCGCTCGCCTATTTTCGCAAACTCTCACCTGCCAACCCCCGTGCCGACGCTATCATACGTAGCGGTTTAATGGGTTGAATGCGCGATGCGGCGCTCGGATGAGGACGGTTTATGGCACTTGCGATTATCCTCGGAGCGTTCGCCGGCGTGGCGGGGTTCGCCCCGCTGCTCATCGGGCTGCGCATGACGAGGAAGACGGCCTCTGCGGGCATCGCCGGCTCCATGCTGGTGCTGTTCCTGGCGCTGTTCGTCTCCTTCGTCATCCTGGTCATGACGGCCGTCGTCTGCATCGCCCTCAACCGGGAGCTCGGCTTTCCCTTCGTGGTGGCCGAGGTCGTTGCCCTGAGCACGGTGGCCATCGCCTACGGCGTGGGCACCGTCGTGAGAAAGTAGAAGGAAAGGGTTGATACGTGGACGCTCTTGAACAACTGTCACACCATGCGCAGGAACTGCAGGAGTCCTTTAACTCCACCATCGTCGTCGGGAGCAGCACCTTCGGCATGACGCAGTACGTGCTGTGGATGGTGATCTGCTGGATCATCACCTGCGTGGTGGTTCTGACCGTCGCGCGCAAGCTGACCCTCGTGCCCACCAACAAGTTCGTGAACACCGTCGAGTACGGCTACCAGTTCGTCCGCAACGACATGGGCGAGGGCATCATTGGCCACGGCTACAAGAAGCACGTGCCCTTCCTGGCCACGATGTTCTTCTTCATTCTCATCTCGAACTTCGTCGGCCTCATCCCCGGCTGCAAGACGCCCACCGGCACCATCTCGGTCACCTGGGCGCTCGCGACCCTCTCCTTCCTCTACTTCAACTGGTGCGGCATCAAGGCCCACGGCGGCCTGGGCTACATCAAGTCTATCGCCCCGTCCGGCCTGCCGGCCCCCATGGTGCCCATCATCTGGTTCTTCGAGCTCATCTCGCTCATTCTGCGCTGGCTTACCCTGGCTGTCCGACTCTACGGCAACATGTTCGCCGGCCATATGGTGCTGGGCATCTTCGCCCTGGCCACTGGCATCTTCCTGACCACCGGCATCGAGGCCATGAGCCCCACCGCCGGCATCTCTGTGGCGTGGTTCGCGCTCCTGCTCGTCATGTACGCGCTGGAGACCCTCGTCGCCTTCCTTCAGGCCTACGTGTTCACGGTGCTCACCTCCGTGTACATCTCGCTGGCCACCTCGGCGCACTAGGCGCCCGTCGGGGCTGCATGCCCCTGGGGAGCCGCGCTCCCCGCACCCGCTTGGGTTCTACCGGCACATCCACATCGTCGGTTGACCATAGATGTCATTGTTTTTGGGAAACAGGCTCAAAAACGGTAAAAGGAGGAAATTGTGGAAATCGAACTCGTACTTTCTGCTCTGAAGGTCATCGGCTACGGCCTCGGCGCCATCGGCCCTGGCGTGGGCATCGGCCTGGCCTGCTACGGCTGCTGCGTCGGCACCGCCCGCCAGCCCGAGGTTCAGGGGCGTCTGTTCACCAACTTCATCATCGGCGCCGCCCTTGCCGAGGCCCTCGCCCTCATCGGCTTCGTTCTGGCCTTCATCCTGTAACCCACTTCAGTCTGATTCGGTTTGTAAGCCGCGAAAAGGCTAGAAGGAGGTTATACGTGAAAGCAAGAGCAAGCAAGGCAGTTGCGAAGCTCAGCGCCTCGGCGCTGGCGGTGACTGCTGCGTTCCCGGCGCTCGCGTTCGCCTCTCCTGAAGCTGCCGACGAGAAGGCGGGTGGCATCGCTCAGATCCTGCCCGACATGATCGAGTTCATCCCGATGCTCGTCGCCTTCATCATCCTCTGGATCATTCTCGCGAAGTTCGGCTGGCCGATGTTTAACGGCATGCTGGAGAAGCGCGAGAACACCATCCGCGAGGCTCTGAAGAAGTCCGAGGAAGCTCAGATCGAGAGCGAACGCGTGCTCCAGGAGTACAAGCAGCAGCTCGCTGACGCCAAGGCCCAGGCAGCCCAGATCATCTCCGACGCCCGTGCCACGGGCGAGGCAGTGAAGGCGGACATCAGCGCCAAGGCCCAGTCTGAGGCTGAGGACATGATCGCCAAGGCGAAGGTCGCCATCGAGGCCGAGAAGAAGCAGGCTGTGGCCGAGCTTCAGGGCTCCGTGGTGGACATCTCCGTGGATGTGGCTGCTAAGCTCATCGGCGAGGACCTCACCGAGGGCGAGCATCGCAAGATCATCGAGCGCTACGTGAGCGAGGCAGGTAGTTTCAATGCCAACTAATCGCCTTGTCGTCAAAGAGGAAGTCGCCACCTACGCCGCCGTCATGTTCGACGGGGCGAACCAGGCCGGCGGCCAGGACGCCGTGGTCGAGGTTCGCGATCAGATGGAGGAGGTCCTGCGCGTCATGAACGCCGACATGGATCTCTCCCACGCGCTGTCGAACCTCGACTACACCGCGCAGCAGCGTCACGACCTGGCCGAGGCCGTCTTCGCCGACTGCAACCCGGTGTTCATCGGGGTCATGGCCGTCATGGCCGAGCGCGGCGATGCCGACCTGCTCCCCCGCGTCTACGAGGCCTACGGCGAGGAGCTCAGCTCCAAGCTCGACCTCTGCGTGGTGGACGTCACGACGGCCGTGGCCCTCGACGACAACCTGCGCACCCTTATTACCCGCAAAGCCGAAGCCGATTTGGGCAAGAAGATCGTTCTGCGCGAGCGCATCGACAAGTCTATTTTGGGCGGCATCATCATGAGCGCCAACGGCAAGCGCATCGACGCGAGCATAATCTCGCAGATCAACCACGCGCGCCAGGTGCTCAAGGATTCTTCAGATGGAGGTGAATGCTAGTGACTGAAATCACCGCACAGTCCATTGACGATGCCCTGCGCAAGCAGCTCGCCGCGCTGAACGTCAGCGTTGAGTCTCGCGAAGTCGGCACGGTCATCCAGGTCGGCGACGGCATCGCCCGCGTCGACGGCCTGCGCGACGCCATGGCGGGCGAGCTGCTCGAGTTCGTCAGCAAGGAGGGCAAGACCGTCTACGGCCTGGCTCAGAACCTCGAGGAAGACGAGGTCGGCGCCGTGCTCCTCGGTGACGTCACCGCAATTCGTGAGAACGACCAGGTTCGTACCACCGGTCGTATCGTTGAGGTTCCCGCCGGCAAGGGCCTGCTGGGCCGCGTCGTGAACCCGCTCGGCATGCCCATCGACGGCAAGGGCCCCATCACTGCCGAGGGCTACCGCCCCGTCGAGTTCAAGGCCCCGGGCGTGACCTCGCGCAAGCCCGTGCACGAGCCCATGCAGACGGGCATCCTGGCCATCGACTCGATGATCCCCATCGGCCGCGGCCAGCGCGAGCTCATCATCGGCGACCGCCAGACCGGCAAGACGGCTATCGCCATCGACGCCATCATCAACCAAAAAGAGACCGACATGATCTGCATCTATGTCGCCATCGGCCAGAAGGCCTCCACGGTTGCCGGCGTCGTCGAGACGCTCGAGCGCCACGGCGTCATGGACAAGACCATCATCGTCTCCGCCAACGCGTCTGACTCGGCCCCGCTGCAGTACATCGCCCCCATGGCCGGTGCTGCCATGGGCGAGTACTTCGTCTACAACGGCGAGAACGGCGAGCCCGCCGGCCCCGAGAACAAGGGCCGCGCGGTCCTCATCATCTACGACGACCTGTCCAAGCAGGCCGTGGCCTACCGCCAGATGTCGCTGACCCTGCGCCGTCCTCCGGGACGCGAGGCCTACCCGGGCGACGTGTTCTACCTGCACTCCCGCCTGCTGGAGCGCGCGGTCAAGATGTCCGACGAGAACGGCGCCGGCTCCATGACGGCCCTGCCGATCATCGAGACCCAGGCTGGCGACGTGTCCGCCTACATCCCGACCAACGTGATCTCCATCACCGACGGTCAGATCTTCCTGCAGACCGACCTGTTCTTCCAGGGCCAGCGCCCCGCTGTTGACGTGGGCATCTCTGTGTCCCGAGTCGGCGGCTCCGCGCAGATCAAGGCCATGAAGCAGGTGGCCGGCTCCCTGCGTCTGGACCTCGCGTCCTACCGCGAGCTGCAGGCCTTCACCCAGTTCGGCTCCGACCTGGACAAGGCCACGCAGGACCAGCTGACCCGCGGCTCCCACATGACCGAGCTGCTGAAGCAGGGCCGCTACAACCCCATGCCCGTCGCCGAGCAGGTGGTCTCCATCTACGCCGGCAACGAGGGCTACCTGGACGATCTGCCGCTGGACGACGTGGTGCGCTTCCGCACGGAGCTGCTCGACACCATCCGCGCCCAGAAGCCGCAGATCTTCGAGAGCATCATGACGGAGAAGAAGCTGACCGACGAGATCAAGGCCTCCCTGAACGACGCCATCAGCGCGTTCAAGCAGTCCTTCGTCCCGACGGCGTAAAAGGCGGTCACCATGCCCAACCTTCACGACATAGAACGGCGAATCAACTCCGTCGCCTCGACGAAGCAGATCACGCGCACCATGGAGATGGTCGCGGCTGCGAAGATCCGCCGGGCCACCGAGCGGGTGAACGACGCGCTGCCCTGGGCCATGGCCGTCTCGGACATGCTCATCAACGCGGCGAAGCACGCCCCGATGGACTCCGAGCCCCTGCTCCAGGTTCATGACGAGGTCAAGCGCGCGCTGGTGGTCGTGGTCACCTCTGACCGCGGCCTGGCCGGCGGCTTCAACAGCAACGTGCTGCGCCACGCCGAGAAGCTCATCCGCGAGAAGGAGCGCCAGGGCGTCGAGGTCGAGGTTGTTGCGTGCGGCAAGAAGGCCCTGGGCTATTTCAGCTACCGCAACATCAAGCCGGTGATGGAGTTCCAGGGGCTTTCCGCCGACCCCACCTACGAGGAGGCGGCCCAGATCTCCGCTTACCTGGCCGAGGGCTACCGCGAGGGCACGCTCGACGAGGCGATCATCGTGTACAACCACGCGAAGAACGCCGCTGAGCAGCGCCTGGTCGAGCAGCAGGTGCTGCCCGTGAACCAGCAGTCCTACGCTGACCTTTTGGGCCTCAAGCCCAAGGAGGAGGACGTCTTCGCGAGCTTCCGCGAGAAGGATGACACCATCCCTCCGGGAGACCTCGACTTCGAGCCGGATGCGGAGTCCGTCATGCGGTACCTGATGCAGGCCTACCTGCGCAACGCCTTCTACTTCGCACTTCTCGATTCCGCTGCGGGCGAACAAGGCGCTCGCCGCAACGCAATGAAGTCGGCTACCGACAACGCTAACGAGATGGTCTCCACCCTGACCCGCGTGTACAACCGCGTGCGCCAGGGCGCGATCACCACCGAGATCACCGAGATCGTTGGCGGCGCCGCAGCTTTGGAGGAATAAATGGCTGAAACTATCGAAAAAGGAGCGGCCAAGCAGGGCGCTACGGGGCGGATCGTCCGCATCGTCGGCGCTGTTGTAGACGTTGAGTTCCCGCCGGACGCCATGCCGGCCATCTACAACGCCTTGACCGTGAAAGCTACTACCCCGATGGGCGAGGTCAGCACCGTGCTCGAGGTTCAGACGCAGCTTCCCGGCGATCTGGTCCGCACGGTTGCCATGAGCTCGACCGACGGCATGGTGCGCGGCATGGACGCCGTGGACACGGGCGCTCCCATCATGATGCCCGTGGGTCAGGCGACCCTCGGCCGCATCTGGAACGTGCTGGGCGAGCCCGTCGACGGCAAGCCCATGCCCACCGACGTGGAGTGGATGCCCATCCACCATCCCGCGCCCGCGTTCGACACGCTCATCACCACCACCGAGACGTTCGAGACCGGCATCAAGGTCGTCGACCTGATCGAGCCCTACGTCAAGGGCGGTAAGACGGGCCTGTTCGGCGGCGCTGGCGTCGGCAAGACCGTTACCATCCAGGAGCTCATCAACAACCTGGCCCAGGAGCACGGCGGCACGTCGGTGTTCACGGGCGTGGGCGAGCGCACCCGTGAGGGCACCGACCTCTACCTGGAGATGGAGGAGTCGGGCGTCATCAACAAGACCTGCCTCGTGTACGGTCAGATGAACGAGCCTCCGGGAGCCCGTCTGCGCGTGGGCCTGGCCGGCCTGACCGAGGCGGAGTACTTCCGCGATCAGGGCCAGGACGTGCTGCTGTTCATCGACAACATCTTCCGCTTCACCCAGGCGGGCTCCGAGGTGTCGGCCCTGCTCGGCCGCATGCCCTCTGCCGTGGGCTACCAGCCGACGCTGGCCACCGAGATGGGCGACCTGCAGGAGCGCATCTGCTCCACCACCACGGGCTCCATCACCTCGGTGCAGGCCGTCTACGTTCCCGCTGACGACCTGACCGACCCCGCGCCGGCCACCACGTTCACCCACCTGGACGCCAAGACGGTTCTCTCCCGCGGCATTGCCGAGCTGGGCATCTACCCCGCCGTCGACCCGCTGGAGTCCACCTCCCGCGCCCTCGACCCCGAGATCGTCGGCGAGGAGCACTACCGCGTGGCCGTGGGCGTGCAGCAGATCCTGCAGCAGTACAAGGACCTGCAGGACATCATCGCCATCCTCGGCATGGACGAGCTGTCGGAGGAGCAGAAGCTCACCGTCAACCGCGCCCGCAAGATCCAGAAGTTCCTGGGCCAGCCGTTCCACGTGGCCGAGGTCTTCACCGGCGTGCCGGGTGTCTACGTCCGCGTGGAGGACACGGTGCGCTCCTTCGCCGAGATCCTCGACGGCAAGTGCGACCACATCCCCGAGCAGTGCTTCGTGAACAAGGGCCCCATCGAGGATGTCTACGCGGCCTACGACGCGATGCAGAAGGATGAGTAAGCATGGCAACCCTTCGCTGCACGGTGGCCATTCCCACCCGCGAGCTGTTCTCCGGTGAGATCCACTACGCGTCGGTTCCCGGCGCGGAAGGCGGCTACGGCGTCCTGCCGGGGCACGAGATGCTCGTGTCCGCGGACAAGCAGGGCGTGCTGACCCTCTGGCTGGATGAAGCCGGCAACGATCGGCGCCGCTTCCTGCTCTACGAGGGTGCCGCTCAGGTGTACCGTGACACGCTGACGGTGCTCGGCCGCTTCGGCACCGACCTCGACACGCTTGACGTCGAGGAGGTCAAGGAGAAGGCCGAGGCCCTGCGCCAGCAGATCGAGGATCTGGAGGGCCAGGACACCGAGCAGGCCCGCGTGGCCCTGGAGAACTGCCAGAACCACATGGCGTGGTACGACCTGCAGCTCAAGGTGGCAAGCGAGGCCGCCCAGTAATACTCTTTTCCGAAAGAGCCTGTTTGAAGGGGGCGTCCCAACCGGGGCGCCCCCTTTGAGTTCTGTACGGCTCTCGCACAGAGGCGCGGGGCTGTCGGCATCTCGTGCTAGAATCATCTGGTCGAGAAAGAGCGGGAGCGGGAAAGGAGAGTGATGCCTGTGCGGCTTTGGGAAGACGGCGAGAATCGTCTCTATACCGATGATCAGCTGCTGCGTCATATCGCCCATTACGGCTCGCTGGACGCGGCGCTCAAGCACGGCGATATTCGCATGGTGAGCAATCCTCCGCGGCCCTCGCGGGAGCGCTCTCTCGGACGCCCCCGCCTCGCCGACTATCTCGAGGAGGCTTGACGCCCATGGCCGGCGACGCCCTGAAATCGGCCTATGAGGGCCTCTTGAATGCCTGGTGCGGCATCGATGCTGACCGGCGCGCCCTTCTGCTCGATCAGTTCAAGGTCTCCTGCTCCTTCAACTCCGGCAACATCGAAAACCCCGAGATCACCTATCACGACACCGCTGAGATATTCGACGAAAGCGGCGTGTCCAACTTCACGGGGGACGTGCGGACCATCTATGAGATAAACAACCTCAAGAACGCTTGGACATGGCTTGAGGACGCGCTTGCCAGCGATGCGGCCTTCGACGAGGAGCTCGTGCTCTCGGCTCACCTCGTTCTCACGCGCGGCACCTACGACGATGACCGCTGGGCCAAGGGCGAGCGGCCGGGAGTCTTCAAGAGGGGCGACTACCGCGTGGCCGATGACGTGGGAGCGGCGCCTGATGAGGTTCCGGAGCTGGTTGGCGCCCTGGTGACCGAGGTGCGGGATGCTCTGCTATCTGAGGGCGGCGAGAGGAACGCCTTGACCATTGCCGCGTACCTTCATGCGCAGCTGGTCGACATCCACCCCTTTGCCGACGGCAACGGTCGCACGGCGAGACTGCTCATGAACTACGTCCTTCTGAGGCTGGGAAGCGCTCCCTGCACCATCAGCGCCGATGACCGCCTTGCCTATTTCGGCGCTCTGGACGCCTTTCACCAGGAAGGCGAGCTCGCTCCCTTCGTCGACTTCTGCCGCATCCAGACGCTGAAGACCTGGGAGTGCCTGCTGTAGGCTCCGGGCCGCAGGTGCCCGACCCGCAGGCCCCTCTGGTTTCGTCCAATCTCCATGGTTTGTTCGGGGGCGGGGGAGCGGCTTTGCTGGTATCATGGCTTACCGAAAAATCCCCCTGCGCCACATCTCCTCCAAACGCATCCCGGCGCCCTGATCACCTGCGAGGCGCATCCATGGCATTCGTCCACTTGCACAACCATACCGAGTACTCCCTGCTCGACGGCCTCACGCACATCAAGGACATGGTGCGGCGCGCCGCCGAGCTGGACATGCCGGCGGTGGCCGTCACCGACCACGGCGTCATGTCCGGCATGGTGGAGCTCTCCGACGCCTGCGACGCGGTGGAGGCCGAGACGGGCAAGCGCGTGAAGCCCATCTTCGGCTGCGAGGTGTACTTCACCACCGACGAGTCCCTGCGCAAGGACGTGAAGCCCCGGCTCTACCACCTGCTGCTGCTGGCGAAAAACAACGAGGGCTACCACAACCTGCTGAAGCTCGTGAGCGAGTCCCACGTGGACAACTTCTACTACAAGCCGCGCACCACCTTCTCCATGCTGCAGAAGTACGGCCACGGCATCATCGGCTCGTCGGCCTGCATCGCCGGCATCATCCCCAAGCTGCTCGACGACCGCCGCTTCGAGGACGCCGTCGAGTGGGCCCGGAAGTTCGCCAGCTGCTTCGACGAGGGCGACTTCTACATCGAGCTGCAGGACCAAGGCCTGCGCACCGACGCGGGCCTCACCCAGAACGAGCTGAACCACCAACTCACCCGCGTGGCCCACGAGGCCGGCCTCAAGACCATCGCCACCAACGACTTCCACTACCTCACCAAGGAAGACGCGCGCGCCCAGGACATCATGCTGTGCATCGGCACCGGCTCCCTCATCAACGACGAGAAGCGCATGAAGTTCGAGAACGACCAGTTCTACATGAAGACCGAGGAGGAGATGCGCGCGGCGCTCGCCGACTTCCCCGAGGCCTGCGACAACACCGTGGAGCTGGCTGCGAAGTGCGACGTGGTGCTCGAGCGCGACTCCATTCTGCCGCGCTTTCCCCTGCCCGAGGGCGAGACCGAGGAGTCGTGGTTCCGCAAGCGCGTGCAAGAGGGCCTCGTCAAGCGCTATGGCGACCCGGTGCCCGCCGAGGCTCAGGAACGTGCCGACTACGAGATGGGCATCATCATCCAGCAGGGCTTCCCGGCGTACTTCCTCATCGTGCAGGAGTACATCGAGTGGGCCCGCTCCCAGGGCATCGGCGTGGGGCCTGGCCGTGGCTCGGCCGCTGGCGCCATCGTGGCCTACGCCATGGGCATCACCGACCTCGATCCGCTGAGCAACGGCTTGCTGTTCGAGCGCTTCCTCTCGCCTGAGCGCGTGGAGATGCCCGATATCGACGTCGACTTCGAGCAGGGTCGTCGCGAAGAGGTGATCCAGCACATCAAGGACGTCTACGGCGAGGATCACGTGTCCCAGGTGATCACCTTCGGCACGCTCCAGGCCAAGAACGCCGTGCGCGACACGGCCCGCGTGCTCTCGGGCACCCTGCAGCTGGGCGCCGGGCTCTCCGCCGACGACGCCCGCAAGGCCGCCTACGGCCTGGGCGACCGCATCTGCAAGATGATCGGCGATGAGCTGGGCATCACCATCGACAAGGCCCTCGACACCAACCCCGACCTCAAGAAGGCCTACGACACCGACCCGGACGTGAAGACCATCATCGACGCGGCTCGCTCCATCGAGGGCCATGTGCGCGGCGAGGGCGTGCATGCCTGCGCCACCATCATCTGCCGCGATCCCATGAGCGACCACGTGCCCATGAAGCGCGACACCAAGGGCGGTGGCATCATCACCCAGTACGACGGCCACTACACGCCCGACCTGGGCCTGCTGAAGATGGACTTCCTGGGCCTGCGCACTTTGGACGTGCTCTCCATTGCGTGCCGCAACATCGAGGAGCGCGCGGGCGACAAGATCATCCCCGAGGAGATTCCCACCGACGACGAGCTGGCCTTCAAGCTCATGCAGTCGGGCAACATGGACGGCCTGTTCCAGGTGGAGGGCGCGCTGTACGTGAGCCTGTTCAAGCGCCTGCCCCCCACGCGCTTCTCCGACGTCGTGGCCTCCATCGCGCTCAACCGCCCAGGCCCGCTCGAGTCCGGCATGGTGGAGGACTACATCCAGGTGGCCAGCGGCAAGACGCCGGCCCACTACTACGACGATCGCTTGCGCCCCATCCTGGAGGAGACCTTCGGCACCATGGTCTACCAGGAGCAGATCATGCAGGTGTCCATGGCCATGTCCGGCTTCTCCGCCGGCAAAGCCGACAAGCTGCGCAAGGCCATGGGCAAGAAGAAGATCGACGTCATGCGCCAACTCCAGGAGGACTGGAACAACGGCGCGGTGCAGAACGGCTTCGCGCTGGAGATCGCCGAGCGCATCTGGGATGACGCCGAGAAGTTCGCGAAGTACGCCTTCAACAAGTCCCACTCGGCCGCCTACGCCATCCTGGTGATGCGCACGGCCTACCTGAAGGCCCACTACCCGAACGACTTCATGGCCGCGGTGCTCACCAGCTACATGGGCAACACCGACCGGCTCATCCGCTACATCTCCAGCTGCAACCACAACGGCACTCCGGTGCTGCCCCCGGACATCAACTCGTCGCGCGCGGAGTTCACCCCCGTCGCGGAGGGCATTCGCTTCGGATTGGTGGGCGTGCGCGGCGTGGGCCAGTCCGTGGCCGACGCCATCATCGCCGAGCGTGAGGCCAACGGCCTGTTCTCGTCGCTGCACGACTTCGTGAACCGCGTGGACACCAAGGCCTACAACCGCAAGACCCTGGAGGCGCTCATCAAGGGCGGCGCCTTCGACTCGACCGGCTACACGCGCAAGCAGATGATGCACTTCGTGGAGGACACCCCGCTGCTCGAGGGCGCGGCCAAGCGCCAGAAGGACCGCGACGCCGGCCAGGTGTCGATGTTCGACCTGTTCGCCGACGACGCCGACTCGGGCTTCCAGGAGGAGGTGCCCGATCCTGACGGCGTGGAGTGGGACAAGCGCACGAAGCTGGCCTACGAGAAGGAGATCATGGGCATCTACGTGTCCGAGCATCCGCTGCAGCCCTACGAGGGCCTGCTCTCTCGCATGACGAAGTTCGCCCTGGCCGACCTGGCCGAGCGCACCAAGGAGATCAAGTCGGCCGTGTTCGTGGGCATGGTGTCCAACGTGGTGGTCAAGCTGACGAAGCGCGGCACCAAGATGGCCACCTTCACGCTGGAGGATACGACGGGCCACGTGGAGTGCATCTGCTTCAAGTACGACGAGAACGCCGCGGCCATCCAGGATGACGCCATCGTGAAGGTGAAGGGCAAGTTCGAGGTCAACGACCGCGGCAGCCAGATCATGGCCTTCGAGATGGAGGCCATCGAGCTGCGGGAGGAGGACGCGCTGCCCGCCCACCTGGAGCTGCGCGTGTCCTCGGCCGAGTTCAACCAGACGAAGTCGCTGCGGCTCAATCGGATCCTCCAGTCCTACCCGGGACGCGATGGCGTGGTGCTGTTCGTGAACCAGGCCGACGGCCGCCGCTTCCGTGCTGAGCTGCCGGTGACGGTAGACGCCCGTTCGGCGGTGATGCGCTCGGAGATCCAGGAGCTCTTCGGTCGATCCGTGATGATCGCCTAGGGGCGCTGTCGTCAGACGCTGATCGCGAGGGGGCCGCCGGCGGGGAGCCGGCGGCCCCCTCTCACGTTACCGCGTGACTTGGCGACGGGGCGAGGTGGGGGCGGGCCGCGGAGCCGTCGCCGCCATCCTGGGCGGTTGATGGCGGCGCGCGCGGGCGTGCTGACGGCGGCTGGGAGGGGCGTTCCGGGTGGCTTGGAGGGCGCTCCGGCGCCGCCGGCGGCCCCGGTTCGAGGGGCGCGCTCTGGCGTGAGGGGGCCTTGCGTGTCCTGGGCCGCCTACGGGTGCCTCGCTCGGGGTGGAGGACGGTAAAAGCCCGGCTGGCGGCATCTCGTCGATCCCCTCTGGGACGCCGGCGCGCTCCGCTCGCCCTGAGATGCCGTGTTTTCCCGTCGAGAGGCGGGGACTTCCTCGCCTGCGCTCCTTTGCGGTACAATGAGCAAGCCTTGAGCTTAACGAACCACTGAAACGCAGCCTGCTGCCTTCGCCCCTCGGGCGGAGGTCACGAAGGAGAATCCCTTGACGGATCGCGCATCCGCCCATAGCGTCGCATCGGGTGCCCCGGTGCGCCCCTCGCTCGCCGAGCGTGCCGCCGCATGCCCGCGGGACGCCTCGTTCGCCCTGGCCGTAGCCTATGACGGCGCGCCCTTCGCCGGGTTCGCGCGTCAGCCGGGCCAGCTCACCGTGCAGGGAGAGCTGGAGCGGGCGCTCTCCGTGCTGCTGCGCCGCGAGGTGCCCACCGTCTGCGCTGGCCGCACCGATGCCGGCGTGCACGCGCGCGGCCAGGTGGTGAGCTTCGACGCCGACGCCGCCGAGCTGGCCGGACGCACGGCGCGCAGCTTCCAGCGCTCCCTCAACGCGCTCGTGGACGACCGCATGGCCGTGAGTCGGGTCGTCGCTGCGCCGCGCGGGTTCTCCGCGCGCTTCGACGCGGTGGAGCGCGAGTATCGCTACCTGCTGTTCACCGAGCCGTTCCGGCCGGTGCTGTTCGCCGAGCGCGCTTGGGTCGTGGGCAAGCCGCTTGACCTCGGCGCCATGCGCGCCGCAGCCGCTCACCTGGTGGGCGAGCATGACTTCAAGAGCTTCTGCCTGGCTGCGTCGGCCGTGGGCAAGCCCACCACGCGGTTCGTGCGCGAGGTGGCGGTGGAGCCGGGCGAGGTAGCGGGGGAGCCTGTTGTGGTCGTTCGCGTCGTCGGCAACGCGTTTCTGCACTCCATGGTACGCACCATGGTGGGGACGCTCGTGGCGGTGGGGCTTGGGCGCCGTGATCCGGGCTGGACGGCCGAGGTGCTTGCCGCGCGCGACCGTTCGGCCGCCGGCGAGAACGCGCCGGCCCAGGGGCTCGTGTTCTGGCGCGTCGCCTACGAGGGCGTCGTGGGACGCCTGCTCGCCGGCGGCGACGCCTGGGAGCGAGCGCCGTGGCCGTGCTTCGCCGAGGACGCGCCGACGCCTGGCGCGGGAGGAGCGCCCGCCGAATCGGGTGGCGTGCCAGAGGGAGGGGAGCGCTGATGGGCGTACGCTACGTGGACTACTCGCGTTACGCGACCCGCGCCGCCGCGCCGGCTGCTGCGGGCTCGATGTGGGGTGACGCGGAGGCATGCGCGCCTGCTCCGGCGATCGCGGCCTGCGTCGTGCCCGCCTCCGGCTGGGAGGACGCGCGCGCCGCGGCCGGCCCCTGGGCGGCATCTGAGCGCGTCGTCGCGGATCCTGCGGCATCCGATCGCACAGCGTGCGGCACGACGCCGGGCCGCTCCGGCGCGCTTGCGGCCTTCTGGCTGCTCTACGAGAGCCGCGACCGGCGCCTGAGCCTCTTTGAGACCCGCGACGGCCACCTCGCCGCCGTTGATCCTGCGCGCCTGGTGTAACACGGCAGGCGCGCACTGCCACGTTTTCGCCCCAGGATGGCACGGAATCGCAGTTTGGTACGGTGCGACGCTCCCGCAGGAGCCGGTTTTGCCCGGCGGGGCCTGCATCCGGCTGCGTTTCCCCAGGTCGCGATTTTTCGTCTCTGATCATCTTGCGGGGTCGGGCGGCTTCAACCGTACCAAACTGCGATTCTGTGCCATCGGCGCGCCGAGAAGTGGCGGCGAGTCCTCGGGGCGTCCCTGGGGGGGCTCGCCCCGGCGCCCAGTCACCCTTGGTGCCGGGACGGCCGCGTGTTGGGGGTCTGCGTGCCCGCAGGCTGCTGGCTGAGGGACGGTGTTCACGCGCCGAGTGGCCGCGCGGGCGCTTTGAACTATTCGACTATGACAAAGATGCTACAATGGCCGCGAAGCGCCGGCGAGGGGGCCGTGCGCGCGGAGAAGGCGCCGAGGTGGGCGTCGAGCGCGAGAGGGGGAGGGGCGTGGTCTTCGGCGGGCTCATCGTGGGCTATCTCTTTCTGGCCGGCACGGGGGCGGGCGCCTTCGCGGTGGCGGCCGGTGCGTGCCTCTGGGACGCGTGGCGCCCTACGTCGCGCACGAGGGTCGTCGTCCACGGCGTGCAGCCGGCCCTCGCGCTAGCCCCGCTTGTCGTCATGGCAGCGGCGCTCATGCTCCTGGCCGACCTGGGAAGCCTCGATGCCGCGGCCCGCGTCCTGATCCAGCCGCCACGCACGGTGATGGCCGTCGGCGCGTGGCTCGTGGTCGCCCTTATCGCGACGAGCGGAGCCGTGGCCGTCATGGGATTCGTCCCTCGCCTACGCACCCCGGCTGCGGCTTGGGGCTGCGTCATCGCGGGACTCGTCGCCGCAGTGGGCGTGATGGCCTACTCGGCGCTGCTCCTGGCTGACGCGGTGGCCGTCGACTTCTGGCGCACCCCGTGGCTGACCGTGCTGTTCGCGGCTTCGTCGCTGTCCTGCGGCACGGCGCTTGCCGTGGCGGCTGCCGTGCTCGCTCCGGCCCCGGGGCTCGACGAGCGCACGCGCGAGGCCGCCGCAGGCGCCCTCTGGCACCTCGGTAGGACGCTTGCCTATGTCGAGCTGGCGGCGCTTGCGCTATTCTTGGTCAGCCGGGGCCTCTCCACGGAGTGGGCGCGCGCCTCCTGCGCGCTGCTGCTTACCGGCGCGCTCGCTCCTGTGTTCTGGAGCGGCGTGGTGGGAGCGGGTATCGCCGTTCCGCTGGGGCTGCACGGCGCGGGGCGGCGCATCGGCCGCGCGCGGTCGGCGGCTATGCTCGCGTCGGCCTGCGGTGTGCTCGTCGGCGGGCTGGCGCTGCGCTGGTGCGTGGTGGCCGCGGCCGTCATGGCTCCGCTCGTGTTGAGCTTCATCTGAGAAAGGCAGGTAGGGGCGCGTTTTGGTAGAGCAGGAAAACCTCATGCACATGACCATCGACGAGGACAGCGGCATCCCCATCTGGCTGCAGCTGCGCAACCGCCTCATCTACCTCATCACGTCGGGGGCCTTCGCCCCGGGCGACAAGCTGCCCACCATGCGCCAGCTGGCCGTGGACCTGGGCATCAACTACAACACCGTCAGCCGCGTCTACCAGGACATCGAGCGCGACGGCTACATCATCTCCCAGCGCGGGCGCGGCACCTTCGCCCACGACGGCTACCTCCAGCAGGAGCAGGCCGCGGGCAGCGCCGCCGAATCGCTCGCCGACTCGTTCATCCTCCAATGCCGCGAGCTGGGCGTGCCGCGGGAGGACATCGCGAAGCTGGTGGAGAGCCGCCTTCGGGCAGCGGAAAGGTGACGTCATGGGATTCAGCTTGAGGGGAAGGCGCGCCGGCGCGCCCGCGCAGCCGCCGCGGCCGGTCGAGGCCACCGAGGTGTCAGACAACGAGGCCACGCGCGTGGGCGTCTACCTGTTTGCGCTCGCGCTCTTCGCCGTGGGCGCGGGCGTGGCGACGGGGGCCTGGATGGCTGTCGTCGGGTCGGTCGGCGCGCTCACGGCCGTCGTGGCGGTGCTCGTGGGGCTCGCGCTGGCCGGCGCGGTGCGCGTGGCGCCCCAGTGGGAGCGCGTGGCCATCCTTCGGCTCGGGCGCTTCCATCGCATCGCCGGGCCGGGGCCCTACGTGGTGGTGCCCCTTGTCGACTATGCCGCCATGCACGTGGATACCCGCGTCATGAACTCGTCGTTCGCAGCCGAGGCTGCGCTCACCGCCGATCTCGTGCCGGTGGACGTGGACGCCATCCTGTTCTGGATGGTGTGGGACGCGCAGAAGGCCTGCCTGGAGGTGGAGAACTACCCCCGGGCGGTGCTGCGCAGCGCGCAGACGGCCATGCGCGACGCCATCGGCCAGGTGAACCTGGCTGATCTCTCCTTGCGTCGCAAGCAGATCGACCGCGAGCTGCAAGAGGTCATGGGCGCTAAGTGCGAGGAGTGGGGCATCACCGTGATGTCGGTGGAGATTCGCGACGTGAAGGTGCCGCCTGAGCTGGAGGACGCGCTGTCGAAGGAGGCCCAGGCGGAGCGCGAGCGCAATGCACGCACCATTCTGGCCGAGGTGGAGAAGGACATCTCCGAGATGTTCGTCGAGGCCGCCGAGGTGTACGAGCGCAAGCCCGCGGCCATGAAGCTGCGCGCCATGAACCTGGCCTACGAGGGCGCGCGCGAGGGGCGCGGCATCCTGCTGGTCCCCAGCGGCCTGGCCGACGGCTTCGACCTGGGCAAGATCCTGGAGGACTAGGGGGGCGCCCAACCTGCGCCCGCCCGCGCGCCGCGCCGCATCCGGCCTGCGCTGGCGCGGCTCTGATCACGTTGCGCTAACACAGCCTCGTCGCATTTCACGGCGAGGCTTTTTTTCGTCATAAAATCGTCAAAGAATGATTGCATTGAACTAATTAACTATGATAATATGCCCTCCATCAGGATCGGCCGATTCTCAGGAGACGATAGGGGGAGAGCAGCCGATGGGCGCTCGGGCGACGGCCCGGCGTCCGCCCTCCGGGAGGGAAGGGTGGCTTCTCCGCTGATCACGCAAGGAGGAGAAATGTCCACATCGAACGTGCCGCAGCGCGCTCTCACGCGCCGCAGCTTCCTCAAGGCGACGGGCGCGGTGGCCGGTGCGGCTGCCGTGACGGCTGCCGCGACGCCTGCGCTCACGGCGCTGGCGGCTCAGGACGCCGCGGCTCCCGCGGGTGCTGACGTCGTCGGCTACGGCGTCTGCCGCTCGAACTGCATGCAGTCCTGCCGCTACCAGGCGCACGTGCGCGACGGCAAGCTCGTCAAGCTCACGCCGGCCGACTACGGCGAGGACCTGTACCGCGGCAGCTGCCTGCGCGGCATGTCCTACATGCACCGCATCTACAGCCCCGAGCGCATCAAGTACCCGATGCGTCGCGTGGAGGGCACCGAGCGCGGCGCCGGCCAGTGGGAGCGCATCAGCTGGGACGAGGCTATCAGCGACATCGCCTCGCATTTCCAGGCCATCATCGACGAATACGGCCCGAAGGCCATCGCCTTCGACTTCGGCACCGGCAACTACGGCGAGATCCAGGGCCAGACCGGCATCTTCAACCGCCTGGGCGGCATGCTCGGCGTCTCGAAGCCCGCGGGTATGAACGACCTGTCCACCGGCTACGGCATCGACCGCGTGCTCGGCACCGGCCTCATGTACTTCGCCAACGAGGCCAAGAGCGTGCTCGACTCCTCCCACATCTTCATCTGGGGCTCCAACCCCGTGCACTCCACGCCGCAGAACTGGCGCTGGATGCAGCGCGCCAAGGAGCAGGGCACCAAGATCATCACCATCGACCCGGTGAAGTCGGCCACGGCGCACAAGTCCGACGAGTACTTCGCCATCAAGCCCACCACCGACGGCTACCTGGCGCTGGCCATGGCCAACCACATCCTGGCCAACGGCCTGCAGGATGACGAGTTCATCGCCAAGCGCTCCACCGCGCCCTTCCTCGTGCGCGACGACACGGGCCTGCTGCTCCACAAGAGCGACTTCGAGGCCGTGGCCGAGGGCGAGGACGATCCGGCCTACGTGTGGGACGAGGCCTCCGGCGCCGCAGCGCTCTACGGCGCGGCCGCAAGCCCCGCGCTCGAGGGTCGCTTCGACGTGCAGGGCATCCCGTGCACCACGTCCTACACGCTGCTCAAGGAGCGCATCGATGAGTACACCGTGGCCGACGCGGCCCGCGTGTGCGGCATGAAGGAGGAGGACATCGTCTACCTGGCCGAGGAGCTGGCCGGCGCCAAGGCGGCGTCCGTCAACATCTCCTTCGGCATGGACCACTACGCCAACGGCTACCAGTCCTGCTGGGCCATCGCCATCCTGCTGTCCCTCACCGGCCAGGTCGGCCGCGACGGCGCCGGCTTCACGGGCATCTTCCTGAACACCGCGCTCTCGCTCAACCTCACGGGCCTCTGGGCTGCCAAGGGCTTCAAGGGCATGGCCACCACCTTCCCCATGACCATGCTGCACCAGGTGGTGGAGACCCAGGAGCTTCACGGCGAGCCGTATCCGATGAAGGCGCTCGTCTCCATCATCTCCAACTCGGTGAGCAACTGGCCCGCCCAGAACAACTACCTCACCAAGATCATCCCCAACCTCGACTTCATCCTGGCGATGGACATGGAGATGACCGACACCGCCCGCCATGCCGACATCGTGCTGCCCGCCGCGTCGTTCTATGAGAACGAGGACTTCCGCAAGGCGCACAACCTGCCCTACATCGTGCATCAGGACAAGGTGATCGAGCCGCTCTACGAGGCCAAGGACGACGTGGAGATCGCCAGCCTCATCGGCCGCGCCATGGGCCTGGAGGCCGCCTTCCCTGAGAGCGCCACCTTCGAGACCTATGCCACCGCGCTGCTCAAGAACGAGTCCTGCCAGAAGGCCGGCGTCACGCTTGAGCGCCTGCGCGAAGAGGGCTACATCGACCTGACGGTGATTCCCGGCAAGCCCGGCATCGTCGGCCGCGCCAAGTTCCCCACCAAGTCGGGCCTGGCGCAGCTCTACACCGAGAAGCCGGCGCCCCGCGTGGCCTACGGCCAGGACGTGAAGGCGCGCTTCCCCAAGGAGCACCTGGTGTACTACCAGGAGTCCGCCGAGGTGTCCGAGAACAGCGAGGCGGCCAAGAAGTTCCCCATCGTGTTCTACCAGGAGCACTCGCGCTGGCGCACCCATTCTCAGTGGTTCAACTCGCCGCTGCTCAAAGAGCTCGACCCCAAGCCGGTGTACAAGATCAGCGCGCCGGACGCCGCGGAGCGCGGCATCGCGTCGGGAGATGTCGTGGAGGTGTTCAACGACCGCGGCCACATGGTGGTGGAGTGCGTCATCGACCCGAGCCTGCCGGCGGGCGTGAGCCGCATGCCGAAGGGCTGGCAGCGTGACCAGTTCATCGAGGGCGGCTATCAGGAGCTGACGTACCCCGACCACGACGAGTGGTCCGTCGCCTTCAATTTCTACGACACCCGCGTCGACGTCCGGAAGAAGTAGGGAGCAAGCCATGCATTACGGATTCGCCATTGACCAGCAGCGCTGCATCGGGTGCCATACCTGCTCGGTGGCCTGCAAGATAGAGAACAACCTGCCCGACGAGATGTGGTGGAACCGCATCCTCACCGACGGCGGGGCCGAGATGGACATCCCCGCCGGGGAGTTCCCGAACTCGACCATCGAGTACGTGCCGGTGAACTGCCAGCACTGCGAGAACCCCGCCTGCGCCAAGGTGTGCCCGGTGGGCGCCACCTACCGCGACCCGGAGACGGGCATCGTGCGTCAGGACGTGGAGAAGTGCATCGGCTGCCGCATGTGCGTCGCCGCCTGCCCCTACACCGGCGTGCGCTCCTTCAACTGGGAGGAGCCCCAGTTCATGCTGGGCATGGATCTGGGAGATGAGGACGTGCCCGCGCATCAGAAGCACACGGTTGAGAAGTGCACCATGTGCTACCAGCGCGTGGCGAAGGGCCAGGAGCCGGCCTGCGTGGGCGCCTGCCCCGCCCGTGCGCGCATCTGGGGTGATCTGGACGACCCGCAGAGCGAGGTGTCTCAGATGATAGCCGCGCGCAGCAAGAAGCAGCTGCTGCCCGAGAAGGGCACGAACCCCTCCGTGTACTACCTGGTGTAACCGCGCGGCGCGCCCGCGGCTTGCGTGGGCGCGCCTCCTCCGAAGGAGACTTCTCATGACTGAACTCGAATCCGTCGCCGTCGCAGACGACGACTTCAACCCGGCCGCGGCGCCCAAGGCGCGCGAGGCCGCCGGCGCCCGGGCGGCCGCCTGGGGCGGGAAGGGCCTCAACGCGGGGATCGCGATCGCCGGCATCCTGACCGTGATCGGCATCGTGCTCTGGGGCATGCAGCTCACGGGCGGCATGGCGCAGACCGCCATGCGCAACCTGGACTCCTGGGGCCTCTACATCACCATGTTCATGTTCTTCGTGGGCCTCTCGGCCGGCGGCCTCATCATCTCGTCGGTGCCCAAGGCCTTCGGGATCAGGGGCTTCGGCGGCATCTCCAAGGTGGCCGTCATGAGCTCGATCGCGGCCACGGTGGCCGCGATCGGCTTCGTGGTGGTCGACCTGGGCCAGCCCCTGCGCGTGTGGGAGCTGTTCGCCTACTCCAACCTGGGCTCGCCGCTCATGTGGGACATCATCGTGCTGGCGACCTACCTGATCCTGTCCTGCGCCTACCTCTGGGCCCAGGTGCGGGCCGAGGCCGGCAAGGTCTCGCACACGGCCCTGCGCGTCATCAGCGTGGTCGCGCTCGTGTGCGCCGTGCTCGTGCACAGTGTCACCGCCTGGATCTTCGGCCTGCAGCAGGGCCGCGAGATGTGGCACACGGCGCTCCTCGCGCCCTGGTTCGTGTCGTCCGCCCTCGTGTGCGGCACCGGCCTCGTGATCTGCGTGGCCGCCGCCCTGCGCCGCGCGGGCTACCTGGCCCTCGAGCAGGCGCAGCTCGCGCGCCTCGCCAAGCTGCTCGGCGCCTTCGTCGTGGTGGACCTCTACTTCTTCGGCTGCGACCTGCTCACGGAGGCCTTCCCCGGGGGCGAGGGCCTGGCGGTCGTTGAGATGCTCGTGTCCGGCCCGCTCGCGCCCTTCTTCTGGGGCGAGGTCGTGCTCTGCGTGGCCGCGGCCGTCGTCTGCTTCACGCCCTCCCTGCGCACCACCCCGCTGCTCGTGGCGGCGAGCGCGGCCGCCGTCCTGGCCATCCTCTGCAAGCGCGTGCAGCTGCTCGTGGGCGGCTTCCAGCTGCCCTCCCTCGACCTGGCCGGCCCGGTGACCCCCATGACCGTCACCAGCTGGGAGTCCGGCATGGCCGGCGCCTACCAGGGCATGGTCTACTGGCCGGCCCCCATCGAGTGGGGCGTGTGCGCCGGCGTCGTCGCCCTCGCCGTCCTCGTCTTCCTCCTGGGCCTCAAGTTCCTGCCGCTGCGCCCCAAGGCAGAGTAGCCCGTCTCCCGGGGAGCGCAGAGCATCTCCCCGGCATGTGTCTCTAACGCCCCTCCCTGGGAGCTGCCGGATCCCCCTCCCCGGCGTCTCTCCCTCTAGCCAGGCGCCCGCCCTCGTGCGGGCGCCTGCTCGTATCTGGCCATGCGCTGCTCGGGCTGGCTGCGTGCCGACCTTGGAATGGCGGCCCTTCTCTGCAAATTCGCGCGGTTTTGCACTCGATAAGTTCGCCCCGGCGCCCACAGCCCTGTCGGCGCTTTTCGCGACCTGGGATTTTGCCGGCCTGCCTCGCTTCAGTCCGCCGTCTGCCGGCTCCGGCGGGTGCATAACCGACCGTATTTGCGGTAGCGACGCCCTTTTTCGGAGGCGGGCGCGCTGTAGCGCACTTTCCGACGCGCCGTGCTCCTCTCCAAGCTCGCGTCGGATCGCCCGCTCGCGGACGGTTCGGCCTGCCACCCGAACTCATCGTGGCAACGCAAGCGCCTGCGCGTATAATCACCCGGTTAGCGATTGGACGTTTTCGGCGGAGGCTGCGGGCTCGGGGAGAGCCGGTCTCCGCCGGGGAATTCGAGAAGGGGATACTATGGAAACGAATTCTCCCGCCCGTGCCAGCTGGTCTGGCAAGTGGGCGTTCATCCTGGCCGCAGCCGCCTCGGCGGTGGGCCTGGGCAACATGTGGCGCTTCCCGTACCTGGCTGCCAAGTACGGCGGCGGCACGTTCCTGCTCACCTACCTGGTGCTGGTCTTCACCTTCGGCGTGTCGCTGCTCCTGCTGGAGACGGCGCTTGGCCGCAAGACGGGGCAGTCCGCCATCGGCGCCTTCAAGAGCTTCGGCAAGAAGTACGCCTTCATCGGCGTGCTGGCCTCGGCGGTGCCCTTCATCATCACGCCCTACTACTGCATCATCGGTGGCTGGGTAACCAAGTACACGGCGGCTTACCTGGTCAACGGCCCGGAGGCGCTTGCTGATGGCGGCGACTTCTTTAGCGGGTTCATCACCTCGAGCTTCGAGAGCTATATCTGGATGCTCGTCTTTATGGCCGTCGTGTTCGTCGTGGTGGCGCTCGGCGTCAAGGGCGGCATCGAGAAGGCCAACCTGTTCATGATGCCGGCCCTTATCGTCATGGCCGTCGGCATCGCGCTCTACACGCTTACCATGCCCGGCGCCATCGACGGCGCCCTGTACTACCTGACCCCGGACTTCAGCAAGTTCTCGCCGGAGCTGGTCATCGGTGCGTTGGGGCAGATGTTCTACAGCCTGTCTTTGGCCATGGGCATCATGATCACCTACGGCTCCTACATGCGCAAGCAGGACAACCTCACCTCCTCGGTGGCGCGTATCGGCTGCTTCGACCTGGGCGTGTCCTTCATCGCCGGCCTGCTCATCGTGTCCGCGGCCTTCGTGGCCATGGGCTCGGGCGAGGCCGTGGCCACGAAGGCGGGCCCCTCGCTCATGTTCATCACCCTGCCCACCGTGTTCGTCGACATGGGCGGCATGGCCACCATCATCGGCTTCCTGTTCTTCCTGCTCGTGCTGTTCGCGGCGCTCACGAGTGCCATCTCGCTCACCGAGACGCTCGTGTCCATCGTGCAGGACGGCCTGAAGTGCACGCGCGGCAAGGCCCTCGGCATCGTCATCGCCTTCGTGGTCATCGCCGGCGCGCTCGTGAACGCGGGCTACAACGGGCTGTCGTTCATCGAGCCTCTCGGCGAGGGCTCTTCACTGCTCGACCTGGCCGACTTCTTCTCCAACTCGGTGCTCATGCCCATCGTGGCGCTGCTCACCTGCGTGTTCGTCGGCTGGATCATCAAGCCCCAGGCCATCATCGACGAGGTGCGCGTCTCCTCCAAGTTCTCGATGGCCGGTGCCTGGACCGTCATGATCAAGTACGTCGCCCCGGTGCTCGTGGTGATCATCCTGGTGGCCTACGTGGCGGCGCAGTTCGGCTTCTTCTCCATGTAGCGCGCTGCGCTGTCTCTGCTTTCCCTGGGAAGGGCGCCCTCGTCGGGCGCTCTTCCTCTGTTTTACGGTAGGATTCTCTCCAGAAGGTAACTCGACGTAAGCGAAGGATTCCCATGGCTCTCTCAATCGGCATCGTCGGCCTGCCCAACGTGGGCAAGTCCACCCTGTTCACCGCGCTCACCAACAAAGGCGGCCTGGCGGCCAACTATCCCTTTGCCACCATCGAGCCCAACGTGGGCATCGTGCCGGTGCCTGACGCGCGGCTCGACGCGCTGGCGGCCATCGACCATCCGGCCAAGATCGTCCCGGCCACGGTGGAGTTCGTGGATATCGCGGGGCTGGTGGCCGGCGCCTCCCAGGGCGAGGGCCTGGGCAACCAGTTCCTCGCCAACATTCGCGAGACCGACGCCATCGCCGAGGTGGTGCGCTTCTTCGCCGACCCGGACGTGACCCACGTGGCCGGCAAGGTGGATCCGCTCTCGGACGTGGACACCATCAAGACCGAGCTCATCCTGGCCGACATCGCCACGGTGGAGAAGGCCATCCCGCGGCTGGAGAAGGAGGCCAAGCGCGACAAGGCCGGCATCCCCAAGCTGGAGGCGGCCAAGAAGGCCCTCGCAGGGCTGAACGAGGGCCATCGCGTGCGCACGCTGAGCCTGTCCGAGGACGAGGTGGCGGCCCTCTACGATCTGCACCTGCTCACCATGAAGCCGATGCTCTACATCGCCAACGTGGACGAGGATGCCGTGGGGGCGGATCTGCCCGAGATCGACGGCTGCGTGCCCGTGCCTATCTCTGCAAAGGTGGAGGCCGACATCGCCGAGCTGGCTGAGATGGATCCGGAGGAGGCGCGCGAGTACCTGGAGGCGCTCGGCCTGCCCGAGAGCGGCTTGGCCCGCCTCATCCACGAGACCTACCGCCTGCTGGGGCTCCAGTCCTACTTCACGAGCGGCGAGACCGAGACCCGCGCCTGGACCATTCCCGTGGGTGCGAAGGCCCCCCAGGCCGCTGGCGTCATTCACACCGACTTCGAGCGCGGCTTCATCAAGGCTGAGACGGCCTCCTTCGACGACTACGTGGCCCTCGGCGGCGAGAAGGGCTGCCGCGACGCCGGCAAGCTGCGCCAGGAGGGCAAGGACTACGTGGTGCAGGACGGCGACGTCATGCACTTCAAGTTCAACGTGTAACACGCGTCAGATCATGCGGACGGCGGGCGCCTAGGTGGCGCCCGTTTTTCATTCGGGGAAGAGGAGAGAGAAAGGGGAGGGCGAGCGATGGCTGAAGATCGGGAGGCGCGGCTGGCGCCGGACGCGCCGGGCGTCGGCGAGGGGCAGCGCCTGGGCGCCGAGCCGCTCGGCGGCTTCCTGGCGCGGACGCCGCGGCTGGCGGTGGCGTTCTCGGGCGGCTGCGACTCGGCCTACCTGCTGGCGGCGGCCCGGGCGGCCGGCTGCGCCGTGCGCGCCTATCGCGTCGACACGGCCTTCCAGCCCGCCTTCGAGCGCGACGACGCCGAGCGCGTCGCCGCGGCGCTGGGGGTGCCGCTTACGACCATCGCCCTTGACGTGCTGGCCCATGCCGATGTGGCCGCAAACCCGCCCGACCGGTGCTACCGCTGCAAGGGGCTCATCTTCGACGCCATCCGCGCCCAGGTGGAGCGCGACGAGGCGGCGGGGCTGTGGGAGGACGCGCCGGCGGCCGCCTCAGGTGCGCCGGCGGGCGGCACGGCCCGCGCGGCCGTTGAAGTCGCCGGCGGCGCCAGCGCGGGCGTTCCCGCGCCGGCGGGGCGCATCCCCATCGTGGACGGCACCAACGGCAGCGACGACCCGGCGCGCCGCCCGGGCTTCCGGGCGCTCGCCGAGCGCGGCATCGTGTCGCCCCTGCGCCGCGCGGGCCTCTCGAAGGAGGCGGTGCGCGCCGCCTCGACCGTCCTCGCCGCACGAGAGGGGCGCGACCCCGCCGCGCTCCTGGCCGCCAAGCCGAGCTTCCCCTGCCTGGCCGTCTTCGTCCCCGAGGGCGCGCCCCTCACCGAGGAGTCCCTAACCCGCGCTGCCGCCGCGCGCGGCGTAGGCCCGCGGTAGGCCCGAGCCTTGACGCACGAGGGCCCGCCGGGAGCGCTCGCGCGCTTCGGGCGGGCCCTCGGGGCTTGGCGGCTGGCGGGGCTACTCGGCGCCGTCCATGATGCCGATGAAGACGGGGATGCACTGGTTGTTGTCGATGATGAGGTAGACGAAGGGACGATCGAGGCGCACGGTCTTGGGCTCGCCGCTCGGCATGGCCGAGGTGACGCGGACTCCCACGTTCGTGGCGGCCGCGGCGCGCGTGCCGGTCTCGTCCACCGATACGAAGGCCTTGTGCTCCACCTCGCTGATGGCCAGGCTCCCCTCGGCGCTGATGCCGGTGAAGTCGGCGCTGGCGCCGAAGGCGTCGGCCATGCCCATCTTCGCCAACGTGCCCGACAGCTCGATGCCGTAGCGGTCCTCGAACTTGGGCATGAGGGCCTGCACCTCGTCGAAGGAGGCGCCGCGCAGAAGCGCGCGCAGCTCCGATCCGCTCATGGACGCGAGCAGCTGGCCGGGCGTCGTGCCTTCGGCCGGCAGGAGCGCGGCGAAGGAGTAGCGGCCGTCGGCGTAGGGCTTGACGAAGCCCGTGGCGCCGGCGCCCTCCAGGTAGAGGCCCTCGCTCGAGCCCATGAAGGGAAGCGTCTGGGCGCTGCCATCGCCACGGGTGAAGGTGTCGTCGGCCACCTGGGACTCCTCGTAGGGGGTCTCCCAGTCGCCGTCGAAGGCCACGGCGTTCGTCAAGCACATGACCATCGACGGGTCGAGGGTCTCCACGATGCGGTCGATCATGCCGTCGGTCTGCTCGTCCACCCAGCCGTTGATGGCCTCGACGGTGGACGCGTCGAAGGGCTCTTGGAACACGCCGGCGTCATAGTAGTTGACGCAGGCCTGGAGGAAGGGCTCCTCCACGGCCAGGCCGTCGCGGATCCACAGCGAGTTGGCCAGGTGCAGCGCGTCGTCAGCCGGCTCGGCATCCTCCGCGTCGGCACCCTCGGGCGGCTCGAGCGACGCGGCGTAGGCGTGCAGGCAGTCGTTCAGGTCGGGCACGGGCAGCCCGAGCACGTCCTCCATCTCGGCGAGGGTGTTGCCGCGCGCGCCGTTGGCCGTCATGGCCAGCGCGTACTCGACGGAGAGCGGCGAGAGCAGCGCGCCGCCCTGCCCGCCGTAGGCCTCGTTGAACAACGTGAGGGAGAAGTCGGTCAGCGCGTCAGCCTGGGCCTCGGTCAGCTCGGACGTCGGCGTCACTCGGTCGGGCTCGAGCCCGGCGGTGAGGCTCGTCGCGGACGCGGCGGGCTCGCTTGCGGCCGGCACGTCGGATGCCGGCCCGGCCGGCGCGCAGCCGGCGAGCGCGAGGGGCAGCGCAAGCGCGCACACGGCGGCGCTCGCGCGCAGGGGGAGGGAGGGGGACGTTAGGGCCATGGGCGCCTCCTGTTCGATCGGATGCCCCATCCTACCACGGCGCGCGAGCGCGGGCTGCCATCCGTCGGGCCTCCGTTGCCGTCCCGCTCCGTCGTCGGGCGGCCTCCTTCGAAGGTTCGCATCCCCGCCGTGCGTCACCATCTGCGAATTCTCGTCCGGCTGCTTCCGATCCCGTCCGCTCCGTCGCGCCTTTGCTATCATAAGCAGGTTGAATCCACCGACGAAAGCGGGGCAGCTCTCCATGACCCAACACCTCACCGAACACGACGTGCGCGGCATCGCCGAGTACGCGCGCATCGGGCTGTCTGCCGAGGAGGTCGTCACCATGACGGCCGACCTCAACGCCATCATCGACAGCCTCGCGCCCATCACCGAGTACGATCTCGACGGGGTCGAGCCCACCTTCCACCCCATCGGCGACCTCTCCAACGTCATGCGCGATGACGTCGAGCGCGCCGGCTTCACCCAGGAGACGGCGCTCTCCAACGCGCCCAAGCAGGAGGACGGCAGCTTCCTCATCCCGTCTATCCTCGGCGAGGGGGGTGACCGCTGATGGCTCGCAGCTTCGGGGAGATGTCCGTTGCCGAGATCCAGGCCGGGCTCGCGGCCAAGGAGTTCTCCGCCGCCGAGGTGGCGCGCGGCTCCTTGGAGCGCATCTCCGCCGCCGATGAGGCGGTGCACGCGTTTCTCCAGGTCACTGAGGATCTGGCCCTCCAGGCCGCCGCGCGTGTGGATGCGGCCGTGGCTGAGGGGCGCCTGGCTGAGCTGGGCCCGCTCGCCGGCGTGCCGGTGGGCTACAAGGACAACATGAACCTCACGGGCACGCGCACCACCTGCTCGTCGAACATGTTGCGCGACTACGTGTCGCCCTACACGGCCACCTGCGTCCAGCGCACGCTCGACGCCGGCGCGCTGCCCATCGGCAAGCTCAACATGGACGAGTTCGCCTTCGGCAGCTCCACCGAGACCTCGGCCTTCGGCCCCACGCGCAACCCGTGGGACCTCGAGCGCGTGCCCGGCGGCTCGTCGGGCGGCAGCGCGGCGGCTGTCGCCGCAGGCCTCGTGCCGGTGACGCTCGGGTCGGACACGGGCGGCTCCATCCGCCAGCCCGGCTCGTTCTGCGGCATCGTGGCGGTCAAGCCCACCTACGGCATGGTCTCGCGCTACGGCGTGGTGGCCTTCGGCAGCTCGCTTGACCAGGTGGGCCCGTTCGCCCGCTCGGTGGCCGACGCGGCGCTCGCCCTGAACGCCATCGTCGGCCGCGACGAGCTGGACTGCACGAGCCAGCCGTGCGACGTGGACTTCACGGCCAACCTGGCCGACGGCGCGCGCGGCCTGCGCGTGGGCGTCGTGCCCGCGTTCCTGGAGGCCGAGGGCCTCGCGCCTGAGGTCAAGGCCAAGGTGGAGGCCGCCGCCTCCGCGCTCGAGGCCGCCGGCGCCGAGCTCGTGGAGGTGGAGCTGCCCCACGCCCGCGCCGCCATGAGCGCCTACTACGTGCTCGGACCCTGCGAGGCCTTCTCCAACCTGGCGCGCTTCGACTCGGTGCGCTACGGCTACTGCGATCCGGGTCATTCCGACCTCGGCAGCCAGTACGAGGCCAGCCGCGAGCACGGCTTCGGGCCGGAGGCGCGCCGTCGCATCATGCTCGGCAGCTACCTCTTGTCCGCCGGCGTCTACGATCGCTACTACTACCCGGCCCAGCAGGTGCGCACCCTCATCACGCGCGACTACCTGGAGGCCTATGAGAAGGTAGACGTGATCCTCGCGCCGGTGGCGCCGCGCACCGCCTTCAAGTTCGGTGAGATCGGCGACCCGACGGAGATGTACCTCTCCGACATGTTCACCATCTCCATCAACATCGCGGGCAACGGCGGCATGTCCGTGCCCGTGGGGCTCGGCGCGGACACGGGGATGCCCGTGGGCGTGCAGCTCATCGCGCCGCCCTTCAAGGACGCCAACATGCTGCGGGCGGCCGCGGCGCTGGAGCTGGCCTTCGGGCCGGCGCCGGTAGCCCCCGCCTTCGCTGACGGAAAGGCCGGTGAGTAGCCGTGAGGAAGCTGGAAGAGGTCCTGCGCGACTGGGAGGCCGTCATCGGCCTGGAGATCCACGCCGAGCTGACCACCCTCAACACCAAGATGTTCTGCGGCTGCAAGCTGGAGTTCGGCGCGGCGCCCAACACCCACACCTGCCCGGTGTGCCTGGGGCTGCCCGGGGCGCTTCCCGTGCCCAACCGTGCGGCCATCGAGTCCATCGTGCTGGCGGGCCTGGCCACCAACTGCGACATCGAGAAGCACTCGATGTTCTACCGCAAGAACTACATGTACCCCGACATGGCGAAGAACTTCCAGACCACCCAGGGGCCCGTCGCGTTCTGCATGCGCGGGCACCTGGACCTGGACGTGGACGGCCCGGCGGCGGGCGAGCGCATCGACCTCGACGGCGTGGCCGTCGGCGAGTCGCGCGGCAACGTCACCCGCACCGAGGACGGGTATGTGGCCCACGTGGGCATCACGCGCATCCACATGGAGGAGGACGCCGGCAAGATGGTGCACCTCGGCGGCGGCGAGGGCCGCATCGCCGGGGCCACGCACTCGCTCGTGGACTACAACCGCGCCGGCACGCCGCTCATCGAGCTGGTGACCGAGCCCGACCTGCGCACGCCTGAGGAGGCGCGCCTGTTCATGCAGAAGCTGCGCCAGATCTACCTGGCCATCGGCATCTCCGACTGCTCCATGGAGGAGGGCTCCCTGCGCTGCGACGGCAACGTGTCGCTGCGCCGCCGCGGCACCACGGGCCTGGGCACCAAGACCGAGCTCAAGAACATGAACTCCTTCAAGAACCTCCACGACGGCTTGGCCTACGAGATCTGCCGCCAGGCCGAGGTGCTTGAGGAGGGCGGCGTCATCTACCAGGAGACGCGCCACTGGGATCCGTCCGCTAAGCGCACCATCGTCATGCGCGTGAAGGAGACCGCCGACGACTACCGCCTGTTCCCCGAGCCCGACCTGGCTCCCTACGACCTGACCGACGAGTTCATCGAGGGCGTCCGCGCCAAGCTGCCCGAGCTGCCGCACGAGAAGGCGGCCCGCTACGCCGAGGCGTACGGGTTGTCCGCCTACGACGCGCGTCACCTCGTGGAGCACCGCGCCACGGCGGCCTTCTTCGACGAGGCCATGGCCCAGGCCGCAGGCGACGCCGCCCGGCTGGCCAAGCCGCTCGCGAACCTCGTCATCAATGACGCGACGGGCTATGTGAACACCCACGACGGCTCCGACGGCGCGCCGAGCGGCTTCGACGGGGTGTTCGCGCGCCTCACGCCGGCCCGCGCGCTCGAGCTCGTGGGGCTTGTGGCCGAGGACGCCATCTCGTCCAAGCAGGCCAAGGAGGTCTTCGCTGCGGTAATCGCCGACGACGCCGACCCGGCGGCCATCGTGGAGGCGCGCGGCATGCGCCAGGTGTCCGACACTGGGGCCATCGAGGCGGTGGTGGACGAGGTGCTCGCCGCTAACCCCGACAAGGTGGAGCAGTACCGTGGCGGCAAGACCGGCCTCATCGGATTCTTCGTGGGCCAGTGCATGAAGGCCATGAAGGGGCAGGGCAACCCCAAGGTGATCAACGAGCTGCTCGAGCAGAAGCTGGGCTAGCGGAGGCGCCGCGGGCGGCCGCCCGTAACGGTTGGGCCACGGAAGAGCGCCCTCGGCATCGATGAGCCTTTCGGTGATAGCATGAGCCGAAAGCCCGTGCCGAGGGCGCTTCTTCACGCAGAGGGGGTTTTACCATGGCAAACGATTCGAGCGGTCGCCGCGCTGGCGACTGGACTCACAAGGCTCAGCGCAGCCGCGAGCAGGCCAACGCCATCGTCAAGGAGCCCGGTGGCAAGCGATGGTATGAGGATAACTTCTGGATCATCTTCCTGCTGGTGGTCTTCTGGCCCGTGGGGCTTGTGCTCATGTGGCGCTCCGGGTGGCCGGTGGCGGCGAAGGTGGTCGTGAGCATCGTGATCGTCGCGCTGGCGGTGGTCTCGTTCTCCCTGTGGTCGGCGGTTCAGGCGAGCATGGGGGCCTGAGAGGGCGCGCTTGGACGGCTTTCGGGCCGAAACGCATCCATACGCGGGGGCTTCTTAAGAAAATTGGGCTGTCAAACTTGACATGAAGTTAACTCTATGTGGTCTAATAGGGGTGCCCTCCTGGGCTGGTTTCACCTGCACTGCAAGGAGCACTTAGCACTATGAAGATCGCTGAAGTAAGCAAACGCTACGGGATCTCCGCCGACACGCTTCGCTATTACGAGCGCATCGGCATTCTCCAGGGCATCCCCCGCAATGCCAGCGGCATTCGCGACTACAACGAGGCGAACTGCAAGACGGTCGAGTTCGTCAAATGCATGCGCGACGCGGGCATGTCCATCGAGGCGCTCACCGAATACATGGATCTCTTCTATCGTGGCGATGAGACCATGGAGCGCCGCAAGGCCATCCTGCAGAGCCAGCGCGAGGACATCCGCCGGCGCATCGTCGAGCTTGAGGACGCGCTGGGTCGCCTCGACTACAAGATCGACCATTACGAGGACATCATGGAGCATGAGCGCGATATTCTGAAGTAGTGCGCTTTGTCCCTCAGAGCCCGTTCCGCCGCCCCGCCCGGTCCTGCCTGGCGGGGCGGCGTGCGCTCGGGGGGCGGTACGGAGCCATTGTCGCGAGCTATCCGAGGAGTGAGGGCGGTTTTCGCGGGCGCGGGGCGCCCACTTTGTGGGTGGTCGCTCTTTCGCGGGACGTTTCCCCGGGTCGGCGGTGAGCGGCGAGCAGTGTCTTGCGGAAAGAGGCTCGGCCAGCACGCCTTTTTGGCTGCGAGTGCGAGAATTCTTGACTTGGAGTTTGCTTCAAGTGCTGTAATGTGGAGCGCTGGAGCGCTGGAGCGCCTTGCGACCGTGCGGACGCGCTGCCGGCGGCGCGAGGCCCGCGAGGACGTGCGGCGCAGGTGGCGGGTGCGGATTCAACGCGCGGCGCTATCGCAGACGAGAGAGGGAGCGTGTGGTGGATGAGGCTGGTCTGAGGGCGCTGCTCGCAGCGGTGGCTGCGGGGGAGGCATCCGTCGAGGAGGCGCTGGCCCGCTGCAAGACGGCGCCCTTCGCCGATCTGGGCTATGCGAAGGTGGACACCCACCGGGGCGTTCGCCAGGGCGTGGCCGAGGTGGTCTACGGCGAGGGCAAGACGGCCGCGCAGATAGCGGGCATCTGCCAGGCGCTCGTCGCATCGGGCCAGCCGCGGGTACTCATCACACGCCTCGATGATGGAAAGGCCGCCGCCGTAGCCGACGCGCTCTCAGGCGGGGCGGCTGGCGGCGGGGGAGCCGTGCGGGACGCGTCTGAGGTCGAGAGGTGCGTGGGCGAGGACGCCGACGGCGGGGCTGGCGCGCGCTCGGAGGGGACGGCCGGCGGGCCCGGCGCTGCCGCGGGCCTCGCGCTCTCAGGCGGGGCGGCCGGCGGCGGGGGAGCCGTGCGGGACGCGTCTGAGGCTGACGATCCAGTGGATCTCGGGGTCCTTGTGCCTGCTCCCGCGCTTGCCGCGTCCGTCGACGGCCCGGCGCCTGCGCTGGCGCTGACGTACTTCGCCGAGGCTCGGCTGGGGGTGGTGGGCGGCATGCCCGAGCCTGACGGCGTGGGGGAGATCGTCGTCGCGGCGGCCGGCACGAGCGATGTGCCCGTGGCCGAGGAGGCAGCCCTCACGGCCGAGTTCCTGGGTAACCGCGTCACGCGGCTCTATGACGTGGGCGTCGCAGGCGTTCACCGCCTGCTCGCGCAGGCTGACGTGCTCGCCCGCGCGCGGGTGGTGGTGGCCGTGGCGGGCATGGAGGGGGCCCTGGCCTCGGTGGTCGGCGGCCTGGTCTCATGCCCGGTCATCGCCGTGCCCACGAGCGTCGGCTATGGGGCGTCATTCGGTGGCATGACGGCGCTCCTCGCCATGCTCAACTCGTGCGCGAGCGGGGTGTCGGTGGTCAACATCGACAACGGCTTCGGCGCGGCTTACCAGGCGAGCCTCATCAACCACCTGCGCTGAGGCGCTCGGCGAGCTTCGGGTGGGGCCAGGGTGCGCCGTGGCACCGCGTTGGGCGCCGCGCCTCGTCGTGCCTGACGTCTGGCGTTCGTCGAGCTGACCGCGGCCGTGCCCCCATCGTGCGAGGGTGTTTCACGTGAAACATCCTCGCACGATGGGGGGGGGTGCCTGGCAGGTTGAAAATGTTTCACGTGAAACATCCGTTTGGGCGTTTTGGTGCGGAGAAATGTTTCACGTGAAACACTTGTTTGCGAGTTTGGCGGGCGCGTGCTCGCTGAGGAAGGGAAGCGGAACATGGGAAAGATGCTGTACCTGGAATGCTCGTCGGGCATCAGCGGCGACATGGCGGTGGCGGCGCTCCTCGACGCGGGCGCCAGTGAGGACGCCGTGCGCGCGGCGCTCGCGAGCCTGCCGGTCGACGGCTTCGAGGTGCGCATCGGTCGCGTCGTGAAGTCAGGCCTGGACGTGTGCGACTTCGACGTGGTGCTCGACGCCGCCCATGAGAACCACGACCACGACCTGGCCTACCTCCACGGTCCCGCCCCCGCGCCCCGCGAGCATGCCGGCGCCGACGCGTCCTGCGCCGTCCCCTCCGATCCCCGCGTCCACGAGCCCGATTCCGATCCCCGCGTCCACGAGCCTGCCTGCGGCCACCTCCACGGGCGCTCCCAGGAGGATGCCGACGACAGCGGCGAGGGCCGCGAGCGCGCTGGCTCAGCCGCCTCCTGCGAGCGCGCTGGCTCCTCCGCTCTCCACGAACACGGTGATTCCAACGCCCACGTCGGCCCTTCCGCCCCTCATGCCTCTGACCCTCGCATACCCGGGGGCGCCGGCGCGTCCGGCCCCCACGCCCACGAGCCCGCCTCCGATCCCCGCGTCCACGAGCTCGCCTGCGGCCACCTCCACGGGCGCTCCCAGGAGGATGCCGACGACAGCGGCGAGGGCCGCGTCCACGACCATGGCGAGGGTGGCCTCCACGGGCACTCCCATGGCGCGGGGCATGGCCACGAGCATCGCGGCATGGCGGAGATCAACGCCATTCTGGAGGCGGCGGTGCTGACGGAGGGGGCGCGGGCGCTTGCCCGACGCATATTCGAGCTCATCGCCCAGGCGGAGGCTGAGGCTCACGGGGTGCCCGTTGACCAGGTGCACTTCCACGAGGTGGGCGCCGTCGACTCCATCGCCGACATCGTGGCCGCGGCTGTCGCCCTCGACGATCTGGCCGCTCGGGGCATCGGCGAGGTGGTGGTGACCGAGCTTGCCGAGGGGCGCGGAACAGTGCGCTGCCAGCATGGGCTCATTCCCGTGCCGGCGCCAGCGGTGGTCAACATCGTGCGGGCCGCAGGCCTGCCGCTGCGCCTGACTGCGGTCGAGGGCGAGCTGGTCACCCCCACCGGCGCCGCCATCGCCGCCGCGGCACGCACCCGTGCGGCGCTGCCTGAGCGGTTCGTCATCGAGCGCGTGGGCATGGGCGCCGGCAAGCGCGCCTACGACACCCCCGGCATCCTGCGGGCCCTCGTCATCGAGGAGGCCTGAGCCCGCCTGCCTGCGCTCTTCGGCCCCAGGCGTCGCCGGGCGCCGTGAACCCGCCGTTACGACGACGGCTTTTGCGTCGTCTGCCTCCCTGATCTCCGGCGCTGGTGACTGGGCTGCGGTGGACAAAAAAACGGCGACATCGCCTAGCGGTTTTGCGAAAACGCGCGATAAGTCCGTTTTCCGATTCCGGTCGAAAAGGCGCGATGCCACCGCTGACGATTGCGATAAGTCCATTTTTTTGCCTGAGGGCTCCCCTCCCATTGCTTTATTACTCTACTGTGATAAAGTACAGCGGAGACGAAGGACGGTCGGCGTGCGCATGGAGGCGTGCCGGCTGTCCGGGCTTGTGCTCGCTTGGCGGTATTTGCGTCCGGTTCGGTCGATTGGGCGGTTCGGGGCGGCCGGGGGCGGGTACCATGGGATCGTTTGATTGCGAGGAGAAGGAAGGACCTGTGAATCTCGTCACCCCATCCGGATTCCGGGACGTGCTGGCCGAGGAGGCCTCGGCGCGTGAGGTCATCACGCGCGCGGTGCAAGACCTCTTCGCCGCTCGCGGCTACCTGCCCGTGGAGACCCCGACGCTCGAGGTCATGGGCGTCTTGGAGACGGGCGGGCGCATCCCCGCCGCCCCCTTCAAGTTCTTCGACTCGCGCGGCGAGCTTCTGGCCATGCGCCCGGACGTCACCCTCCAGGTGGCCCGCATGGGCGCCACGCGCCTGGCCGCCGAGCCCGGACCGCTGCGCTTCCGCTACACCCAGCGCGTCTTTCGCGAGGCCGACTCCGACGCCCGGGAGGGCGCCCGCGAGCTCACGCAGATGGGCGTCGAGTGCCTGGGGGAGGAGGGCCCGCAGGCGGACGCCGAGATCATCGGCCTGTTCGCCGAGGCGCTCGCCACGGCTGGCGTCGATGAGTTCTCGCTCGCGGTGGCCACGGTGGCCCCGCTGCGCGCGCTGCTCGACCGCTCGGGCGCGCCTGAGGCGTGGAAGGCGGCGGTGCTCGACGCGTACCACGCCTCCAACTTCGTGGAGCTCGACCGCCTGACGGCGCTCGACGACGCGTCCCTCGCCGAGCTGGCTGCCGGCGTGGCCCCGGCCTACGCAGCCGCCATCCGCGCGCTGCCGCGCATCCGCGGCGGCCGCGACGCCATCGAGGCGGCCCGCGCGCTCGTCGCCCCGCTCGGCTGCGCCGACGGCCTCGACGACTTCGAGCGCATCTACGACCTTTTGGCCGCGTCCGACCTGGCGCGCCGCGTGCTCGTGGACTTCTCGGCCATGAGCTCGTTCGACTACTACACCGGCATCGTGTTCGCGGCCTACTCGCCGCTGCTCGGCACGCCGCTCGGCTCGGGTGGGCGCTACGACCGCCTGGCCGCCGCCTTTGGGGCCGACCGCCCTGCCGCCGGCTTCGCCTTCTACCTGGAGCAGGCCATGGCCGCCGCCACCGCGGGCGCGCCGGGCGCGCGTCCCCTGCGCATCGCCGTGCCCAAGGGCGCGCTCAACGCCGACGCCATCGACGCGCTCGCCGCGGCCGGCCTGGACGTGACGGGCCTCGACGCGCCGGGCCGCGCGCTCGTCGTGTCCAACCCCGGCGTCGACTACATCATCGTGCGCCCCTCCGACGCGCCGGCCTTCGTGGCCCTGGGGGCGGCCGACTGCGGCATCTGTGGGAAGGACTCGCTGCTCGAGGCGGCGCCTGACGTGGTGGAGCTGGCCGATCTGCGCTTCGGGGCGTGCCGCTTCGTGGTAGCCGAGCCCATCGGCGCGGCGCAGGACGTGGCCGCGCGCTACCGCAAGCTCGGCTCCATCCGCGTGGCCACCAAGTACCCGCGCATCACCCGCGCCCACTACGCCAAGACCGGCGTGCAGGTGGAGATCGTCTACCTCCACGGCAACATCGAGCTCGCGCCGCTCACCGGCTTAGCCGAGCGCATCGTGGACATCACGGCCACCGGCACCACCCTGCGTGAGAACAACCTGGAAGTGGTGGAGGATGTGATCGGCTCGACGGCGCGCTTCTTCGCCAACCCCTGCGCCTTCCGCACCGACGACCGCATCACGGCGCTCGCCCAGGCGCTCGGCGCCCATGCCGCCACCGCCGCCTACGAGCCCATCGCCGGCTCCTCGCAGCCCGGAGGCCCTGCGAGCTGACGCTCGCCCCGGCTGCCCGCGCCTCGCGCCGGCCGCCGCCCCGCGATCCGCCTGCCGCGCCGGCGCCCCGCGCCCGCGTGCCGCCCCGACCACCCTACCGAGACAAAGGAGAAAGCCCATGCGCCGCGTCATCCTCAAGTCAGACGAAGTCCTCTCGCGCGCCCACCTCAACCGCACTGGCGCCTTCAACGCCCAGGCCCTCGAAGCCGCCACGGCCATCGTCGAGGACGTGCGCCAGCGCGGAGATGCGGCCCTGCGCGAGCTGACCGAGAAGTTCGACGGCGTGGCCGTGGCCGACTTCCGCGTGCCGCAGGCTGCCATCGACGCGGCCGAGGAGCAGGTCGACCCCGAGGTTCTCGCCGCCCTGCGCCAGGCCGCCGCGCAGATCCGCGAGTTCCACGAGCGCCAGGTCGAGCAGAGCTGGTTCTACGCCCGCGAGGACGGCGCCATCGTGGGCGCGAAGGTGACCCCGCTCGAGTCCGTGGGCATCTACGCCCCGGGCGGGCGGGCCCTCTACCCCTCGTCGCTGCTGATGAACGCGCTGCCGGCCCAGGTGGCCGGCGTGGAGCGCATCGTCTGCGTCACCCCGCCGGCCAAGGACGGCGGCCTGGACGCGGCGATGCTGGCCGCGTGCAAGATCGCCGGCGTCACCGAGGTCTACACGGTGGGCGGCGCCCAGGCCGTGGCCGCGCTCGCCTACGGCACCGAGTCCATCGCGCCGGTGGACAAGGTGACGGGCCCGGGCAACGCCTTCGTGGCGGCCGCCAAGAAGGTCGTCTCCGGCGACGTGGGCATCGACATGATCGCCGGCCCGTCGGAGGTGTGCGTCGTGGCCGACGAGACGGCCGACCCGGCGCTCGTGGCCATCGACCTCATGGCCCAGGCCGAGCACGACCCGCTGGCCGCCTGCTACCTGGTCACCTTCAGCGAGGCCTACGCCGATGAGGTGGAGGCCGCCATCGAACGGCACATGGCCGCCTCCACCCGCGCCGACATCACCACGGCATCCTTGCGCGACCAGGGGCTCGTTGTCATCTGCGAGACGGTCGATCAAGCCATCCAGTCCGTCAACGTCATCGCCCCGGAGCACCTGGAGCTGCACCTGCGCGGCGCCATGGACCTCGTGGGCGCCATCCGCAACGCCGGCGCCATCTTCCTCGGCGAGTGGACGCCCGAGGCCGTCGGCGACTACGTGGCCGGCCCCAACCACACGCTGCCCACCGGCGGCACCGCCCGCTACGCCTCGCCGCTTTCGGTGGACGAGTTCGTGAAGAAGTCCTCCATCATCCAGTACACGCCCAAGGCCCTCGCCCGCGACGCGCGCGCCGTCGTGTCCATCGCGCGCCATGAGGGGCTGTGGGCCCATGCCGAGTCGGTGGCCCAGCGCCTGGCGCTCCTTGACGAGGCGGGCATGGACGGCGTGCCGAAGGTGGGAGGCCGCGATGCGTAGGGTGCGCCCGGCTGCCCCGCAGCTGGCGGGCCTCGAGCCCTACGACCCCAAGTACCTGCCGGCCGAGGCGTTCCTCTCGGCCAACGAGAACCCGTGCGACGTGGAGGCGGCCCTGCGCGCGGAGATCGTCCGCGAGATCCGCCGGACGGCCCTCAACCGCTATCCCGACCCGCTCGCCAACGACCTGCGCGACCTCATCGCCGAGGCCAACGGGCTCGACCGCGACCAGGTGCTCGTGGGCAACGGCGGCGACGAGCTGCTCTTCGACCTGGCGCTTGCCTGGGGCGGGCCGGGCCGGACGTTCCTCAACCTGCCGCCCACCTTCTCGGTCTACGCGACCAACGCGCAGCTCACCAACACGCGCGTCGTGGAGGTGGCGCGCCGCGCCGACTTCTCCCTCGACGAGGAGGCGGTGCTCGCCCGCGTGGCCGCCGGCGACATCGACTACGTCATCGTCACGAGCCCTAACAACCCCACAGGCGAGCGGGCGCCGGAAGACTTCGTCCTGCGGCTGCTCGACGCCACCGACGCGCTCGTCGTGGTGGACGAGGCCTACTTCGAGTTCTCGCGCCGCACCCTGCGCCCCTACCTCGAGAGCCATGAGAACCTGCTCATCCTGCGCACGTTCTCCAAGGCGTTCTCGCTGGCCGGGGTGCGCGTGGGCTACGTGCTCGGCCATGCGCACGTCATCCGCGAGCTCGTGAAGGTGCGCCAGCCCTATTCGGTGGACGCGCTCTCGCAGGCCGCGGCGCGCGTGGTGTTCGCCAACCGCGCCACGTTCGAGCCGGGCATCGCGGCCATCATCGAGGAGCGCGAGCGCCTCATGCGGGGACTGCTCACGCTGCCGGGCGTGACGCCGTTCCCGTCGGATGCGAACTACATCCTGTTCAGGATGGAGGGGGCCGACGCGGCCTGGGCCTTCCTCTACGAGCGCGGCGTGCTTGTGCGCGACTTCAGCCATGCGCCGCTTTTGGAGGGCTGCCTGCGCGTCACGGTGGGCACCCCCGAGCAGAACGACGGCTTCTTGGCCGCCTTGAGGGACTTCATCATGGGAAGGTGTGAGGCACGATGACCGACCGATCGGCGCGCGTGGAGCGCGCGACCAAGGAGACGCAGATCGCCGTCGAGGTGTGCCTGGACGGCGAGGGCCGGGTGGACGCAGTCACGGGCGTGGGGTTCTTCGACCACATGCTCGACGCTCTCGGCCGCCACGGCCTGCTCGACTTGGAGGTGCGCGCCGCAGGCGATACGCACGTGGACGCCCACCACACGGTGGAGGACGCCGGCATCGTCATCGGCCAGGCCCTCGCATCCGCTCTCGGCGACAAGCGCGGCATCACCCGCTTCGGCTCGTGCACGCTGCCCATGGACGAGGCGCTCGTGCTCGCGGCCGTGGACGTGTCGGGCCGCGGCCAGCTGCACTGGGACGTGGACCTGCCCTTCGGCATGGTGGGCTCCTTCGACACGCAGCTCGCCCGGGAGTTCTTCATCGCGCTGGCCGCCAACGCCGGCATCACGCTGCACGTGCGCCAGCTGGCGGGCGACAACGCCCACCACGTGATAGAGGCCTGCTTCAAGGCCGTGGGCCGGGCGCTGCGCCAGGCCGTCGAGCCCGACCCGCGCATGGCCGGGCAGCTGCCCACCACCAAAGGCGCGCTCTAGGCGCGGCCGCGCGAGGCTGAGAGGAAGCGAGGGAAGAGGTGACGTTGAGGACCGTCGTCGTCGACTACCGCAAGGGGAACCTGAAGTCGGTGGAGCGCGGCTTGGCCGCCGCCGGGGCCGACGCCTTCATATCCGACGATCCGGCCGCCATCGCGGCGGCCGACGCTGTGGTGCTGCCGGGCGTGGGCGCCTTCGCCGACGCGGCGACCACCATGGCCGAGCTGGGCCAGGTGGAGGCTGTGCGCGCCGCCGTGGAGAGCGGCGCGCCCTTCCTCGGCATCTGCCTGGGGATGCACCTCATGTTCGAGGCGGGGGAGGAGCACGCGCCCGAGGACGGGCCGCTGCCCGTGGGCCTCGGGCTCATCCCCGGCGTCGTGGGGGAGCTTGCGCGCCTCGACGAGGCCGGCCGCGCCTACAAGGTGCCCCACGTGGGGTGGAACTCCGTGGAATACGCCCCAGCGGGCCCGGAGGCCGAGCCGGGACGTGCCCACCAAGCGAGTTCCACAGCGACTGGAACAGCCCTGTGGGCTGTTCCATCAAGCGAGGACTGTTTGAGCGACTGGGCACATCCCGGCTCGGCCCCCGCGCCCAACCCGCTGTTCGACGGCATCCCGGAGGGCGAGCACTTCTACTTCACCCACAGCTTCGCCGTGCCCGACGGCCCTGCCACCATCGCGCGCACCGTGCACGCCCGCCCGTTCACCTGCGCCGTCCAGGTGCCGGGGCGTGCGGTGTGGGGCGTGCAGTTCCACCCGGAGAAGAGCTCGGACGCGGGCGCGGCGCTGCTGCGCAACTTCGTCCGCCTGGCCAAGGACGCCCGCTAGGGCGCGGAAAGGACCTGCCATGTACCTGCTTCCCGCCATCGACATCCTCGGCGGGCGCGCCGTGCGCCTGGCCAAGGGCGACTACGACGCGGTGACCGTGTATAACGAGGACCCGGGCCTCCAGGCCCAGCTGTTCGAGGAGGCCGGCGCCGAGTGGCTCCACGTGGTGGACCTCGACGGCGCCAAGTCCGGCCGCCCGGAGAACCTCGCCGCCGTCGAGCGCATCCTCAAGCTCACGAGCCTCAAGGTGGAGGTGGGCGGCGGCGTGCGCTCGCTCGAGACCATCGACCGCCTGGCTGACGCCGGCGTGGCGCGCGTGGTGCTCGGCACCGCGCTCGTGCGCGACCCCGACCTCGCCCAGGCCGCCGTCGAGCGCTTCGGCGCGTCGCTTCTGTGCGCGGGCATCGACGCGAAGGGGGGAGAGGCGGCCGTGGCCGGCTGGCGCGAGGGGTCGGGCGTGGACGCGCATGACCTGGCGCGGGCCATGGCGAAGCGGGGCTTCGAGCACCTCGTCTTCACCGACATCGCGCGCGACGGCATGCAGACGGGCGTCGATCCGGCGGCCTACGCGGCCATGGCCCAGGCCTTCGGGCACCCGGTCATCGCGAGCGGCGGCGTGGCGACCGTGGCCGACGTGGAGGCGCTCGCCGCGCTCGGCGGCGCGGTGGAGGGCGTCATCGCCGGCCGCGCCATCTACGAGGGCACCCTCACCGTGGAGGCGGGCGTGGCGGCCTGCGCGGGCACCCTGCGCGCCTCCGACGCGCTGGCGCGCGAGGAGCGCCCGCTCACAGCGGCCGACCTGGCCGTCGACGGGGAATAGGGGGCATCGATGCTCACCAAGCGCGTCATCCCCTGCCTCGACGTCAAGGACGGCCGCGTCGTCAAGGGCGTCAACTTCGTGAACCTGCGGGACGCGGGCGACCCCATCGAGCTGGCCTGCCGCTACGACGAGCAGCGCGCTGACGAGGTGATCTTCCTCGACATCACCGCGACCTCCGACGACCGGGCCACCACCGTGGGGCTGGCCGCCCGTGCGAGCGAGGAGCTGCACCTGCCCTACTGCGTGGGCGGGGGCTTCCGCAGCGTGGCCGACATCCGGCGCATGATAGCCGCCGGCGCCGACAAGGTGTCGGTGAACTCGGCAGCCGTAGCCGACCCCGCGCTCATCACGGCGGCGGCTCGCGCCTTCGGCACCCAGGCCGTCGTCTGCGCCATCGACGCCAAGGCCGTGGCCGGCAGCCGTGACCGCTGGGAGGTCTACGTGGCCGGTGGGCGCAAGGCCACGGGCATCGACGCGGTGGCCTGGGCCCGCGAGGCCGCGCGGCGCGGGGCGGGGGAGATCCTGCTCACGTCCATGGACCGCGACGGGAGCCGCGACGGGTTCGACTGCGCGCTCACCCGCGCCGTGGCCCGGGCGGTGGACATCCCCGTCATCGCCTCGGGCGGCGTCGGCGAGCTCGACCACTTCGCCCAGGGCATCCTGGAGGGCGAGGCCGACGCGGTGCTCGCGGCGAGCGTATTCCACTTCGGCGAGCTTACCATCCGCCAGGTCAAGGAGCATATGCGCTCCTTCGGCATCCCCGTGAGGCTGTGATGGCCGTGGACATCGCCGACCTCACGTACAACGCCGACGGGCTCATCCCCTGCATCGTGCAGGACGCCGACGACGGCGCCGTGCTCATGATGGCGTGGATGAGCGCCGCGTCGATCGCGCTCACCCTCGAGCGCGGCGAGACCGTCTTCTGGAGCCGCAGCCGCCGCGAGCTCTGGCACAAGGGCGCCACGAGCGGCAACGTCCAGCGCCTGGTGGACCTGCGCTACGACTGCGACGCCGATACCCTGCTCGCCCTCGTCCGCCCCGCCGGCCCCGCCTGCCACACCGGGGAGCGCACCTGCTTCTACCGCTCGCTTCTCGAAGAGTAGCGTCCCCGCCTTACGCCCCGTCAACGGCCCTCTCCGCGCTTGAAACCTCCACGCGGTTGCGCTACCATGGCCTGGTCGATTATTCCCCGCGCAAACGCCGTCCGACGCCCCAAGGCGCGGCGTCGCGCTTGCCGTCGGCAGGAGACGCCTCAACGACATCGCATCATCTTTCCCCTTCCCACCTGGGCTGTCATGCGCCGCGTGCGCATTGCGTCATAGTCAACCACCACCCTGAGGAGGACACCTTGAAGTTCTTTCTGGACACCGCCGACCTCGCTGAGATCGAGGAGGCCGCCAGCTGGGGCGCGCTCGGCGGCGTGACCACCAACCCGTCGCTGTACGCCCGCATCGGCGGCAAGCTCGACGACTTCCACGCCCACATCGGCCGCATCTGCGAGATCGTCGGCCCCGAGTGCCCCGTATCGGCCGAGTCCGTGGCCATGACCCGCGACGAGATCGTCGCCGACGGCCTCAAGCTGGCCGCCATCGCCCCCAACGTCGTGGTGAAGATCCCCACCATGGTGGAGGGCCTGGCCGCCACCCACACCCTCGCCCAGCAGGGCGTGCCGGTGAACATGACGCTGTGCTTCACGGTGCCCCAGGCGCTGCTCGCCGTCCGCGCCGGAGCCCGCTACATCAGCCCCTTCGTCGGTCGCTTCGACGACATCTCCGAGGACGGCCTCGATCAGCTGGCCAACGTCGTGGAGGCCATCGGCAACTACGACTTCACCGCCAACACGGTAAACGGCGAGAAGGTGGAGATCATCGCCGCGTCCATCCGCAGCGCCAACCACGTGACCCAGGCCGCCCTCATGGGCGCCGACATCGCCACCGTGCCCTTCGGCGTGCTCAAGAAGATGGTCCAGCATCCGCTGACCGATCGCGGGCTCGACGCCTTCATGGCCGACTGGGAGAAAGTGCAGAGCGCATGAGCGATACCGAGGAGATGACGGCGGCCCCCGCGGCCGAGAAGCCCGTCCGCCGCGTCCGCGCGAAGAAGGCCGACGCCGAGGCTCCTGCCGAGGCCGAGGCCCCCAAGCGCCGCGGGCGCCCGCGCAAGGCCGACGCCGAGGCGGCGGCTCCCGCCGCTGAGGCTCCCGCGTCCGCCGAGGGCGCCGAGGCTCCCAAGCGCCGCGGACGGCCTCGCAAGTCCGTCTCGGTGGAGACGGGCACCGAGGCCGCCGGCGTGGCGGCCGCTCAGGCCGAGGCCGCGTCCGAGGCCCCTAAGCGCCGCGGGCGCCCGCGCAAGGCCGACGTGGCCGCCCGCGAGGCGGCTGCCGCTGAGGCTGCCGCCAAGGAGCAGGAGGCCCCCCGTCCGGCCAAGCCCGCCGACCGCCCCGCCAAGGGCAACGCCCCGCGCAAGGACGCTGGCGCCCAGCAGCGCGGCAACGGCGGAAACGGCGGAAAGAACGGCAAGCAGCAGGGCGGCAAGCAGAACGGCTCTCAGCGCGACCGCCATCAGGGCAACCAGCAGCGTCGCCAGCGCCACCAGGGCAACCGCGAGATCGTGCCGAGCGTGAGCAAGGACGACCTGGCCGCCCTCAAGGTGGCCGAGCTGCGTGCCAAGGCCGCCGAGCTGGAGGTCGACGCCGCGGGTCTCAAGAAGGCCGACCTGGTGGACGCCGTCTACGACGCGGCGCTCAAGGCGGAGGGCTTCATCGAGGTGTCGGGCGTGCTCGACATCCTGGCCGACGGCTACGGCTTCCTCCGCACGAGCGGCTACCTGCCCGGCGAGCGCGACTGCTACGTGGGCCTGGCCACCATCCGCCGCAACGGCCTGCGCAAGGGCGATGTGGTTACCGGCCAGACGCGTCCCGCCCGCGAGAACGAGAAGTTCGCCGCCATCCAGAAGGTGATCTCGGTCAACGGCGTGCCCGTCGAGGAGCTCGGCGTGCGCCCGAAGTTCGCCGACCTCACGCCGGTCTATCCTGACGAGACCCTCACCATGGAGCACGGCCGCACCACCACCACGGCGCGCGTCATCGACCTGGTGGCGCCCATCGGCAAGGGCCAGCGTGGCCTCATCGTGTCGCCGCCGAAGGCCGGCAAGACCACCATCCTGAAGGACATCGCCTCGGCCATCACGGCCAACAACCCGGATGTGCACCTCATGTGCCTGCTCGTGGACGAGCGCCCCGAGGAGGTCACGGACATGGAGCGCTCCATCCGGGGCGAGGTCATCTCGTCGACCTTCGACATGCCCACCGAGAACCACATCGCCGTCTCCGAGCTCGTCATCGAGCGCGCCAAGCGCCTCGTCGAGCAAGGGCGCGACGTGGTGATCCTGCTCGACTCCATCACCCGCCTGGCGCGCGCCTACAACCTGGCCCAGCCGGCCAGCGGCCGCATCCTGTCCGGTGGCGTGGACTCCACGGCGCTCTACCCGCCCAAGCGCTTCCTCGGCGCCGCCCGCAACATCGAGGGCGGCGGCTCGCTCACCATCCTGGCCTCGGCGCTCATCGACACCGGCTCCAAGATGGACGAGGTGATCTTCGAGGAGTTCAAGGGCACGGGTAACATGGAGCTCAAGCTCGACCGCAGCCTGGCCGACCGCCGCATCTTCCCGGCCATCGACCCGGTGGCCTCGGGCACCCGCAAGGAGGAGCTGCTGCTCGACCAGCAGGAGGCGCCGCTCATCTGGGCCGTGCGCCGCATCCTCTCCAACATGAACAACACCGAGCGCGCGATGGACATGCTCATCAAGTCGCTCAAGCAGACCGACACCAACCAGGAGTTCCTCATCCGCACCGCCAAGAAGGCCCAGGGCCAGCACGGCAAGTCGGACGAGGGCTTCGGGTTCTAGCGCGAGGGGAGGGGCCCGATGACCCAGTCAGAGCAGCGGCCTCAGAACGTGTGGCCCGACAACCGCGGCTCCCAGCCGCCTGCGGGGGATGCCGCCCGACCCGGAGCGAGCGCGCCCGCGCCGGCCTACGTGGCTCCCGGCTGGCAGTCCGCCGCCGGCCCGGGCGGCGCGCCCGCCGCAGCCCCCGCGGGCACCTGGCAGGCGCCCTACGCGCCGGGTGCCTACGTCGCCCCGCCCGCCCCGCGCAGCCGCGCGTGGATCGTCGCGCTCGTGGCGGTCATCCTGCTGTTCGCGGCCATCTTCGTCGGCATGGCGTCGTGCACGTCGGTTCTGGGCTCCTCGTTCGGGTCGGCTGGCACATCCGCGCCGAGCGCCGCGAGCGGCCCGACGGTGGGTATCATCGCCATCGACGGCACCATCGAATATGACGGCTCCACGTCGAGCCCCGAGGGCCTCAAGGCCCAGCTTGACCGCGCCGAGGCCGATCCGAACATCCGCGCCGTCGTGCTGCGCGTCAACTCCGGCGGCGGCACGGCTACGGCCGGCGAGGAGATGAGCACCTACGTGCGCGACTTCTCCAAGCCCATCGTGGTGTCGAGCGCCTCGATGAACGCCTCGGCGGCCTACGAGATCTCGTCCCAGGCCGACTACATCTTCACCGCCAAGACCACGGCCATCGGCGCCATCGGCACGGCCATGCAGCTCACCGACATCTCGGGGCTGCTCGACAAGCTCGGCATCACCATCGACAACGTCACCTCGTCGGACTCGAAGGACTCCAGCTACGGCACCCGCGCCCTCACCGACGAGGAGCGTGCGTACTATCAGGCCATGGTCGACCAGATCAACGCCACCTTCATCGCCACCGTGGCCGAGGGCCGTGGCATGACCGAGGAGGAGGTGCGCGCCTTGGCCACCGGCCTCACCTTCACGGGGATGGACGCGGTGAGCAACGGCCTGGCTGACGAGATCGGCACGCTCGAGGACGCCTGCGACAAGGCGGCCGGCCTGGCGGGCGTGGCGACGGGCTACCGCACGATGTACCTGCAACCCGAGGTGAGCGACCTGTCCGCCCTGATGAGCCTCATGGGGATGGAGACGAAGGCCGCCGACGAGGGCCTGACGGCAAAGGAGCAGAATCCCGATGTCCGATTTGAGAACTGACGCCCGCGTGAAGTGGCCGGCCCGCGCCGTGGTGACGGCGGGGATGCCCTACGGCAACAAGCCCCTGCACTTCGGCCATATCGGCGGCGTCTTCGTGCCGGCTGACGCCTTCGCGCGCTTTCTGCGCGACCGCATCGGCGCCGAGAACGTTCGCTTCGTCTCGGGGACCGACTGCTTCGGCTCGCCCATCGACGAGGGCTACCGCAAGCTCGTGGAGGCCGGCGAGTTCGACGGCTCCATCGCCGACTACGTGGCCGCCAACCACGACGCCCAGAAGCGCGCGCTCGACGCCTACCAGATCAGCCTCGACATCTACCAGGGCTCGGGCCTGGGACATGCCGGCGACGTCCACCAGATGGTGACCGACTCGTTCATCGAGCGGCTCTACGCCAACGGCTGGCTGCGCCGCGAGGCCACGCTCCAGTTCTTCGACGCCGAGGCCGGCATCTTCATCAACGGTCGCCAGGTGCAGGGCCGCTGCCCCGTGCAGGGCTGCAAGTCCGAGCACGGCTACGCCGACGAGTGCGACCTGGGGCACCAGTACGAGCCTCAGGACCTCATCGCGCCGCGATCCACGGTGACGGGCACGGTGCCCGAGATGCGCCCGGTGGAGAACTGGTACTTCGACCTGCCCGCCTTCGCCGACTTCCTGCGCGAGCGCGTGGCCGCCCTCGAGGCCGATCCCGAGGTGCGCGCCGTGGTGCCCCAGACCGTCAAGGAGTTCCTCGCGCCGCCCATCGTCTTCGTCAAGAACGAGGCGCTCGACGACTACCGCGCCATCGCCGACGAGCTGCCGCCCCATGCCTTCCGCGAGGCCCAGGGGGGCAAGCAGAGCTTCGAGATCGAGTTCTCCACCATCGCCGAGCGCGATGAGGCCCGTCCGGTGCTGGCCCGCGCCGGCATCCGCTTCCGCACGGGCAAGACCCTCGTGCCGTTCCGCATCACCGGCAACATCGAGTGGGGCGTGCGCGCGCCAGAGCTCGAAGACGTGCGCGGCCTCACCGTGTGGTGCTGGCCCGAGTCGCTGTGGGCGCCCATCTCCTTCACCATCGCCGCCAACGACGCCCGCGGGCTGCCGCGCGGCAGCTGGCGCGACTTCTGGTGCTCGGACGACGCGCAGGTCTACCAGTTCATCGGCCAGGACAACCTGTACTTCTACGGCGTGGCCCAGCCGGCCCTGTGGGAGGCCCTCGAGCCTGGCGGCATCCTGGCTGCCGACGCTGACGAGCCGGCCCTGCGCCAGACGTTCCTCGTGGCCAACCACCACATGCTCTTCGGCAACAAGAAGGCGTCCTCGTCGGGCGCGGTCAAGCCGCCCACGGGCGAGCAGCTCCTCGAGCACTACACTCCCGAGCAGCTGCGCGCCCACTTCCTCGCGCTCGGCCTCGACCAGAAGTCCGTCGGCTTCAAGCCCAAGCCCTTCGACCCCGATGAGGACAAGCGCGTCGATCCCCGCGTGGCCGACCCGGCCCTCAAGGAGGGCGCGCTGCTCACCAACGTGTTCAATCGCCTGGCCCGCAGCTGCTTCTACGAGGCCCAGAAGAACTTCGACGGCTGCATGCCGCTCGGCGCGCCCTCGGAGGAGGCGCGGGCGGAGGCCGTGCGCACCCTGCGCGCCTACGACGAGCTCATGCACAAGGTGGAGCTGCACTCCGTCATGTCGCTCATGGACGGGTTCATCCGCTTCGCCAACAAGTGGTGGACCGACGGCGTGTCAGCTGCCGAGGCGTCGGGTGACGCCGCGGCGCGCCGCCAGGTGCTCGTGGACTCGTTCTACCTCCTGCGCGTGGCCACGCTGCTCATGCACCCGGTGGTGCCCGTCGGCTGCGAGAAGATCTGCGACTACCTGAGCTTCGCCTTCGACGACTTCTTCAGCTGGAACTACGACTTCGAGTCCTGCGAGGAGCTTTGCAGCGCCATGGAGATCGACGAGGGCGCCCACCGCGTCCAGGAGCTGCCGCCGCGCTTCGACTTCTTCGAGAAGCACCCCAGCCAGCTTAAGAAATAGGGGAGGGTCGCGCCTGCCCGTCTGTCGTCTGAGCGCCCGCGTCTTGCGGGCGCCTCTGCGAAGAGAGGATGTCCCATGATCGAGGCCCGTCGCGCCGCGCTCGTGATGATCGACATGCAAAACGGCTTCATCGCCCCCAGCTCGGCGCTCTGCGTGCCCGGGGCCGCCGCCACCGTCGGCGCCTGCGCTGACGCGCTGGCCGCCGCACGGCGCCAGGGGATGGAGGTCGTCCACGTGCGGCGCGCCTACGCGGCTGACGGCTCGGACGTGGAGCCCGTGCGCCACGGGGCGTGGCTCGCCGGCGGGCGCCCCCTCTGCGTCGGGGGCGATGACCCGTCGAGCCTGGACTGCCCCGACGTGCTCACCCCCGCCGACGGCGAGCGCGTGCTGCTCAAGCCGCGCTTCTCCGCCTTCTTCGGCACGTCGCTCGATCGCGTCCTGCGCCGCGCGGGCGTAGACGCCGTGGTGCTCACGGGCACCGCCCTGCCCAACTGCGTGCGCTCCACCGCCTATGACGCGCTGTCGCTCAACTACAACGTGGCCGTGGTGTCCGACGCCACCTCCTCGCGCACGCCCGAGGCCCAGGCCGCCAACCTGGCCGACCTGGCCGCCATCGGCGTCTACGTGCTGGACGCCGCGGAGCTCGCCGCCCAGGGCCTCGCTGCCATGCCCGACGCGCTGGCAGGCTGGCCCGGCAGCCGCTAGGCGGCCTCCCCGCGCGCCTGAAAGGCCCGTTGGGCGATCGGCGGCCTCTCTCGCTGATAGCATGGCGCTTGCCCCTGGGGGATGAACGGAGAGAGGCGGTTCTCATGATGGTGATCGGCGGTTTTGGTCTCTGGGGTCTTTTTCTGCTGCTCATCGGCGTTTTAGCCGACGTGAGGACGGGGCGGCCCGTCAGCTTCGACGCCTCTGATCTGTCGACGGCTATCTGCTTGGCGGTCGGGGCGGCGGGTCTCTTCAAGGATCGCTCTCACCGTTAGCCGGCTCGCCCCGTGTGGCTGCGCAGCAGCCGTCCTTCGTCTTTCGTGCGACACCTCGCCAAGTTTGCCCTCTTGGTGCAAATATCGCCGGTTTTGCACTCTGGAAGTTGCACGCAAACGGCTGTATGGTGACAAGAGGCTTTTCCGACCTGGGCTTTTGCGGCCGTGCATTTCTAGGGGCGCGGCTATCGGGTGTACTTCGGGTGCAAAACCGCTCGGATTTGCGGCGGGGGTGCCGATTTCTTGGGTCGCCTCGTGCGCAGCGTCGTGGTAGGGTGCGCCCATGAGCATCTTCTTCAGCCACGATACCGCGCTCGAGCATCTTCGGTCGCAGGCCGCAGAGCGGGAGTTCCCGCTCTGCTACGCCGTGCCGCGCCATGACGTCCCCCGGGGCGCGGCGCTTGCCGACGCGGGTCTCCACGCCTTCGGCATCCACGAGCGGCCCTACCATGTGCTGGTCGCCGATGCGGCCTCGCGGGGCAAGTCGCAGCTGGTGCGCTCCCATGTCTGCGCGGCTGCCTATCCGCCCGGTTCCTTTCGCAGGCTGACGCACGACCTTTACGTGAGCTCGCCCGAGCTGTGCTTTCTCCAGCTGGCCCCGAGCCTGCCCTTCGGCCGTCTGGCGCTGCTGGGGATGGAGCTCTGCGGCGGGTATGCGCTCGACGCCGACGACTCGGAGGGGTTTCGTCGCCGTGAGCCGCTCTCGACGGCGGCTGCGCTGAGGCGCATCTCCCAGCGCTTCTCAGGCGTTAAGGGCGCCAAGCCGGCTCGCCTTGCCGCGCGCTTCCTCGTGGACGGGGCGCTTTCTCCGATGGAAGCGGCTGTCGTGCTGCTTCTCTGCGCGCCGACCTCGCGTGGCGGCTACGGTCTGGCGCCCCCTGTGCTCAATGCCGAGGTGCGTCTGACGCGGTCGTCTGCGCGCTGGCCGGCCAGCCGGTTCTGCGATCTTTACTGGCCCGCTCGTCGCCTTGCGATCGAATACGACTCCAACCGCTTTCACGTGGGGGCAGACCGCATAGCTCGTGACGCGTCACGTCGAGCGCAGCTTGCCCGCGAGGGGGTCACGGTGCTCACGCTCACCTGGGATCAGGTTCGCGATGTGATTCAGTTTCACGAGGTGGCCCTGCTGGTCGCGGCGCGTCTGCAGGGCGGGTTTCGCTGCTCGCGGTCAGATTGGGCGTCGCGCCGTGCCGAACTGCGCCGCCAGGTGCTCCCTGGGAGACGGCTGGACTGGTAGAGGGGGCCCGCTGCGGCTTCTGGCCGGCGCTGCGGCTTTCCCCTGGTTGATTCTGCCGGGCGGAAGTCAACGACTGGTCGCTTGCGTGGTCTGAGGGTTGACCCTTACGCTGGTGGAGACGGAACCGACGAAGGGAGGCGGCATGGACGAGATCAGCCTGGGACGACGGATCGCGAAGGCGCGGTGGGAGAGCGGGCTCACGCAGGAGGAGGTGGCGGCGCACCTGGGCGTCACGAAGGCCGCCGTGTCGAAGTGGGAGCGCGGCCGGTCGCTGCCCGATCTGGCGCTCGCCCCCAAGCTGGCAGCCCTGTTCGCCCTGAGCGTAGATGAGCTGATCGGCTATGAGCCGCAGATGTCTCAGGAGCGCGTCGACGCGACCTACGAGGCCCTGCTCGCCCGCTTCGAGGAGGATCCCGCCTCCGCGCTCGAGGCCGTGCGCGCCGAGGCCGTGCGCTGGTGGTCGTGTCCGGCGCTGCTGCTGGCGCTCGGGATGCTGCTCTACGGCCGGGCGCCGCTCGGCGCGGGCGCGCAGGAGCGGCCGATGATGGGGGAGGCCCGTGCCTGCGCCGAGCTGGGGCGCCGCGTGCTCGAGCGCATTCGCGCCATGGCGCCGGAGTCGGAGGAGGCTCGCCGTGCCGTGGCGCCCCTGGCCGCGCTGCTCCAGTGGCTCGGCGAGGACGAGGATGCCCTTGCGCTGCTCGCCCCCTACCTGCCCGGCGAGCCGATCCCCGCCGCTACCATAGCCGCCCAGGTCTACCGCCAGCGTGGCGACGACGACGCCGCTGCGCGCGTCCTGCAGCATGCGCTGCTCTGCGCGGCGCTCGAGGCCGTGGCAGACGTGCAGGCGCTTGCGGCGCTCTACGGCGATGACCCGGAGCGGCTGGGCGAGGTGGCTGCCGTAGCCGAGGGGCTGGCTGCCGTGCCGGGCATGACGGCCCTCGCCCCGACGCTCCTGCCGATGACGCGCCGCGCCCTGGCCGTGAGCCTGCTTCCGGCGGTTGCGCCCGCTGCTGATGCGGCAGGGGGCGCAACCGCGCCTGGCGGGTCCGGGGGCGTCCCGACCTGCGCTGCGGGGGACGCGCCGTCTGATGATCCTGCGGCGGGTGGTTCGGAGGACGCGTTTGCTCGCGTGCCCGAGGACGCCCTCGTCGCGCTTGAGCGCTTCGCCGATGCGGTGGCCGCCTGTTCTGCCGTGCTGGCCGCGCCCGAGAACCCGTCCGTTCTCTGGGCGGTCGATGACCTTCTCTGGGCGGCGCCCGATTCCGCCACGGTCGCGACGCGCGCGGAGGTTGCCGCGAGGCTCGCCTCATCCCTCGCTGCGTCGGTCACCGCCGACCCGCGCTGGGCACCTTACGCCGACGACCCGCGCGTCCACGCCGTTCAGGCGCGCCTGGCCGCTCTCTAGGGCCTGGCCTACGCCCCCTGTTCGCAGCCACATGCGGGGATGCCCGCCCGTCCCGCACGCGCTGGCGTCCTGCTCCCGCCCGCTCCGCGTCCGCTGACACGCCACGCGCCACCGCACCAGCCCGCGTCATCCGTGTGCCTCCTGTTCGCGCGCGTCTCTCGCAGGCCGTTGCCGCGCCTGTCCGTCCTGTAATCCTTGCGCCCCCCTGCGGCGCGCCTCCGCTGAAAGGAGCCCCCATGTCCCTCGACCTCATCATGCGCTACGCCGTCATCGCCCTCGCCGCTCAGCTCGCCGCCGCTTGGGCGCAGGCCTTTCAGGAGCCATGGCCGCTGCCTGGCGCCTTCGAGCTGGCGGCCACCGCCGAGGAGCAGCTCTTCCGCAGCCTCGGCGTTCTCCTGCCGCGTGAGCCGCTCGTCCGGCTCCTCAGGGCTCTGAGCCTTCAAAAGAGCGGCTGGGTTTGCAAATTCGAACGGTTCTGCACCCGCCCCGCCCGCGCCAAGGGCCCGCGTTTCGCCCTCGCACGGCAAAACCCCTGGTCGCCTGTGGCTGTTGTTCCCTTCAGCGTCCCGGCTGATCGCTGATCCGCCCTGCCGCGGGTGCAAAACCGTCAAAATTTGCGCTCGTTGCCGCCTTTCGCGAGGTTCGTCCCGTCACCCCTCCGCCAGAGGCGGCTTCGTTCCCCGCGCCGGGCGTCTCCCCGGGCCCACAAGAAGGGGGAGCCGCGCATCTTGCGCGGCTCCCCCTTCATCGTGCGGTTTTGCCAGGCTTACTTGTGGTAGTAGCGGTGCGACTCGTACTTGGGCTCGCAGCAGATGTTGATACCCAGCGTGCGGTAGAGCTTCTCATCGGTGGCCGAGATGATCACCGAGAAGAACGCGTCGCAGCCGCGCAGCTTGTCGATGTTGTCCACCAGGCGCTCGGCCATGGGGTCGTTCACCGAGCTGATGGAGAGCGCCAACAGCGTCTCGTCGGAGTGCAGGCGCGGGTTCTGGCTCTTCAAGTGCTCGGTCTTCAGGTGGCAGATGGGCTCGAGCACGTCGTCGGAGATGACGTAGAGCTCGTCGCCCACGCCCGAGACTCCCTTGAGCGCGTTCATCAGCAGCGCGGATGCGGCGCCGAGCAGGTTGCCGGTCTTGCCCGTCACCACCGTGCCGTCGGGCAGCACCATGGCGCCCGCGGGAGCGCCGGTCATCTCCTCCTTGAGCAGCGCGGCCGAGCGTGCCGGCGAGTGGTTCGGCGTGACGCCGGCCTGGTTCATGAGTATCTCGATCTTCTCCAGGTCGCGCTCGCCCTGGCCGGAGCGCTTGACCTCCACGGCGGTCTGGAAGTAGCGCCGCACGATCTCCATCTTGGCGGCGTCGCGGCAGGCCTCGTCGTCGGAGATGGCCATGCCGGCCATGTTGACGCCCATGTCGGTGGGGGAGCGGTAGGGGCTCTCGCCGGAGATGCGCTCCATCATGGCCTTGAGCACGGGGAAGATCTCCACGTCGCGGTTGTAGTTGACCGTGGTCTCGCCGTAGGCCTCCAGGTGGAACGGGTCGATGATGTTGTCGTCGTCGAGGTCGGCCGTGGCTGCCTCGTAGGCGATGTTGACCGGGTGGGTGAGCGGCAGGTTCCAGATGGGGAAGGTCTCGTACTTGGCGTAGCCGGCCGTCACGTCGCGCTTGTTCTCGTGGTAGAGCTGCGAGAGGCACGTGGCCATCTTGCCCGATCCGGGGCCGGGCGCGGTCACCACCACGAGGGGCCGCGACGTCTCGATGTAGTCGTTCTTGCCATAGCCCTCGTCGCTCACGATGTGGTCGATGTCGGAGGGGTAGCCGGCGATGGGGTAGTGCAGGTAGCTCGTGATGCCCATGGAGGTGAGCCGCTTGCGGAAGGCGTCGGCGTCGGGCTGGCCGGCGTAGCGGGTGATGACCACCGAGCCTACCATGAAGCCCATACCGCGGAAGATGTCCATGAGGCGCAAGACGTCCTCGGCGTAGGTGATGCCCAGATCCCCGCGCACCTTCGACTTCTCGATGTCGTTGGCGTTGATGACGATGACGATCTCTACGTCGTCGACCAGGCTCTGGAGCATGCGGATCTTCGTGTCCGGCGCGAAGCCGGGCAGCACGCGCGAGGCGTGGTAGTCGTCGAAGAGCTTTCCGCCGAACTCCAGGTAGAGCTTTCCGCCGAACTGCGCGATGCGCTCGCGGATATGCTCTGCCTGCAGGGCGATGTACTTGTCGTTGTCGAAGCCGGTGCGCATGGGCAGGGGTCCTTCCCTCAAAGACGTCGCGATGGTCAGGCGCCCGCGCGAGGGCGCCTGCTCGATTATAGCGAAGTCAGGGCTCCTCGGACGGCAGGCTCGGGCCGCGGCGGTTACGTCCTTGTTAAATAAGTACGCGCGAAGAGGGAAGGGGCGAAGGCGGCAGAGGCGCGGCGCGCGGAGGCGTCTGGAATCTTGCCGCGCCGCCTTCCCCGCAGCGCCTGGCGGCGAAGCGCTACAATGCCTTTCGGAAGGGAGGAGCCATGGAGGAGGCCGTCAGCGAGTACCTGAGCCACCTGCGCATCGAGCGGGGCAGCTCGCCGCGCACGGTGGAGGCCTACACGCGCGACTTACGCGACTACGTCTCCTTCCTCGCCAGCCGCAACGCCCTCGCGCCCGACGACGTCGACCACGCGCTCATCGGCGCCTACGAGGCCGATCTGATCGAGCGTGGCTACGCGCCCGCCAGCGTGAAGCGGCGCGTGTCGGTGATTAAGGGGTTTCACCGCTTCTGCCTGCGCGAGGGCTTCTCCCGCGCAAATCCCGCCGACGCCCTGCCCCTGCCCAAGGTGCCTGATCGCCTGCCTGACGTGCTCTCCATCGCCCAGGTCACGCGTCTCCTCGACGAGCTGGATGGTACGACCCCGCGCGACTTGCGCGACCGCGCCATGCTCGAGGTGCTCTACGGCTGCGGCCTGCGGGTGAGCGAACTTACGGGGCTCAATGGAGATAAAGTGCGCCTGGATGAGGGCTCCCTGCTCGTCACCGGCAAGGGCGAAAAACAGCGCATCGCCCCCATCGCCGGCACCGCTGCCCGCGCGCTCGCGCGCTACCTGGAAGAGGGCCGTCCTGCGCTTGCGCGGCCCGGGTCGCCGGGCGCCGTGTTCCTCAACGCCCGCGGCGGCCGGCTCTCGCGCCAGAGCGTGCACGCCGTGGTCGCCCGTGCCGGCCGTGTGCTCGGCATCAGTAACCTTCATCCGCACACCCTGCGCCACTCGTTCGGCACGCACCTGCTCGAAGGCGGTGCTAACCTGCGCGTCATCCAGGAGATTCTCGGTCACGCCGACATCTCCACCACGCAGATCTACACCCACGTCGACCGCACCCACCTCCAGGCCGAGTACCTCGCCGCCCATCCTCTCGCGCGACGCTAGGCACCCGACGTCGCGTCTCGCACTGCCGGGCCCTCGTCGTCTCCGGGGCGAATTCCCGCCAAAAAGCGAGGTTGTGAGTTGTTTTGGACGCCCGAGAACCCGAGGGCGCGAAAAGCAGCGGATCCTCACCGGCGTTTCCCAGGTCGCGGCAACCTAGGCGAGGGGGCGCGCCTTCTGGGGCTTTGAAAGCGCGTGCTGAGCAGCGCACAACCTCGTTTTTTGGCGGGATTCATGCCCTGAAATCGCACGCCCGGCCCGCGGGCGGCCGCCTTCGGGCGCGTTCGACTGCAGGTGTCGCAAGGGGAGGGGGCCGCCCCCTGCGGTGGGATCGTTCGCGTTCCCTGGCCGCCGACGCCGACTGGGTCGCCCCCCATGCGCCGGCAGTCGCCCCGCGGCCGAACCCCCGCGCCCTGGCGACCGGCTTCGCCCCCCCGCCTGCCTCGGCGACCGCCCGCAGCCGCGTCGCCCCCCCCGCGCCTCGGCGGCCGCCCGCAGCCGCGGCGCCCCCTGATTCTTGGCTCTCGCCCGCAGCCGCGTCGCCCCCCCCTCGCGCCTCGGCGGTCGCCGTTGGCGAACTCGTGCTCGCTTGCTGCCGCATCGCTACATTGCCCCCTCGCGCCTCGGCGGCCGCCTGCGACCGGGGGCCTCGTGCTGTGACGGATAGCCTCGACCTGGGCGCTCCCTATCGCAGCTGCGAGCTTCGGCAGGAGCCTCGGCGGCGGTTTTCCGCTAGGCCGTCTCCTGCGTTTGGCGACGGCCTAGCCATGGAATGTTTCACGTGAAACATTCGTCTCGCCATGATAGTTGCAGCATCTGATCCGCAGCGTGTCTGCTTGACGTTACGCTCCCCGCGCCCGGAAGCAGGCCGCCAGACAGCCGGCGCCCGTTCTATTGCGTTCCAGCCACGCCCGCGCCGAGGCGGACGCCGCCGCCATCCGCCTCGAGCCCCGCCCCACCGCGCGCCCGTCTCCGCCCGCCACCTCCGCCCCGTCGCCCCATCCCAGCGCCCACCCCCACGCTCCTCCGCCCTCGCCCCGCTCAGCCCACCGTTCCTTACGGGCGGTAAACGGCGCTCACAGGCCCTCCACAACGCCCCACCGCCTCGCGTCACCATATTTTGCGCTCCATCATAAGCACCCCACAACATTTAGGGATGCTCTCGCTCAACATACGCGAACACCCGTTTTTACCTGGGCATTCTGTGGGTCGAGAATGGGTCAGTGGGGCATCAAAGTGTTGCGAAGTGGGGCGTTGTGGGGTAATATGCATGACACGAACTCGAGCGAGACCAAGCGGAGAGGAGCCATGGCCAAAGCCGAAGCCACAGAGGAGGAAGCCGTCCAGCCGCGTCGCGCGGTCGACCTTAACGGGCAGCACTCCTTCAAGGTGGACGCGAAGGGCCGCGTGGCGCTCCCCGCAACGTTTCGCAAGGTTCTCTCCAAGGATCTCGTGGTAACCCGCGAGCCCAAGGACGAATGCGTCTACGTGTTCGAGAAGCCTGACTTCAACGACTGGGTGGACAAGCTCTTCGAGGACCGCTTCGGCGGCTACAAGGAGTCCGACCCCCAGCACGTGAAGCTGCGGCGCAAGCTCAAGACGAGGGCCTACGACGTCGAGGTGGATGCCTCGGGCCGTATCATGCTCTCGCAGGACGTGCGCGCCGCCGCGGGCATCGACAAGGACGTGGTCGTCGCGGGCAACACGGGCCGCGTCGAGATCTGGGATGCGAAGCGCTTCGAGCAGATGGACGAGGAAATCGACCTTGGTCTCCTCTTCAGCTGATCGAAAGGCGTGAGCGACGTGACAAGCGAATACCGGCATACACCCGTCCTGCTGGCCGAGTGCCTGGAACAACTCGAACTCAAACCACAGCATACGTTCCTGGACTGCACGCTCGGCTTCGCAGGGCATTCCTTCGAGGCCGCCAAGAGGCTGGGCCCTGAGGGCCTGCTCATCGGGATCGACCAGGACGAGGTGGCCCTCGCGGCCGCCGCCGAGCGCCTGGGGCAGATTCCGGAGGGCCAGCGCCCCCAGCTCAAGCTCCTGCGCGGCAACTTCGGGGATATGGACGAGCTACTCGTAGCGGCCGAGGTGCCGGGGATCGACGCGGTGCTGTTCGATCTCGGCGTCTCGTCGGTGCAGATAGACACGGCGTCCCGCGGCTTCTCCTTCAAGGAGAACGGCCCCCTCGACATGCGAATGGATCCGGGCAAACAAACCCTTACCGCAGCAGAGATCGTCAACACCTACAACGCAGCAGATCTCACTCGGATCATTCGCGGCTTCTCCGACGAGAAGTGGGCCAGCCGCATCGCGGACTTCATCGTGAGGGCCCGCGAAGACGCTCCCATCGAGACGAGCGAGGCTTTGGTGGACATCATCAAGGCCGCCATACCCGCCTCGGCCCGCCGTGCTGGCGGACACCCCGCGAAGCGAACCTTCCAGGCTCTCCGGATAGAAGTCAACTCGGAGCTGACCGTCCTGCGTCGAGGGCTCGACGCTGCGGTCCGCTGGCTCAACCCGGGGGGACGTGCGGCCGTCATCAGCTATCACTCCCTGGAAGACCGCATCGTGAAGGACACGTTCGCCTCGTTCGCGAACCGCTGCACCTGCCCGCCGGACCTGCCGGTGTGCGTGTGCGGCAAGGAGCCGGTGCTCGACATCATCACGCGCAAGCCGCTGCTTCCCACCCCGCAGGAGGTTGGGCGCAACACGCGTGCCCGCAGCGCCAAGCTGCGCGTCGCGCAGAAGCGCTGACGACTCAGGCTTTAGGCAGGGCGGCCCCTGGCGGGCGCGCTGCCTAAAGCCTGATCCGTCTCTAGGGCAAACATGACGATCGGGAAACGAAGGCGGCCGCGCCGGCTCGCCATGCGACGAAGGAGGGCAGACCCATGAGCGCAGCGCATGCCTACGCGCCCGTCGTGGAGCGCGCCCCCGAGCGGTCGCGCCGTCCCGACCGCCGCGCGTCGGTCTCCGTCGTCCGCGGCCAGGGCGCCGACGCCCAGGCCCGCCAGAGCGCGAGCGCGCTCGTCTTCGCGGCCAAGGTGGCCGCGTGCGTGGTCGTGGTGCTCGCCATCCTCGGATTCGTCCGCGTCACCCTGAGCTCGGCCACCGTGGCCACCGCGCTTGAGACCCAGGAGCTCACGTCCCAGATCGACGTGGCCCGCTCCGAGGGCAGCAAGCTCGAGGTGCAGCAGTCGTCGCTGGCCAACCCCACCCGCGTGCGCATCGTCGCCTCGTCGCTCGGCATGGCGGCCCCGGCCTCCACGTCCGTGATCGACCTGTCCGGCGACGTCGTCGTCACCGACGAGGCCGGCAACCTCTCGCTCTCGGGGAGCGCCGCCGCGCTGGCCCAGGGCTAGGCGGCTCCATGGCCTCCCGCCAGCAGCCCCCGCGCGGATCGGCCGGGCGCCCCCGCGCCTCCCGCGCCGCCGCAGCCGTCCCCGTCGGCAGCCGCATGACCATCGCGGTGCTCGTCTTCGCCGCCTTCGCGGCCGTGTTCCTGCTGCGCCTCGTCTACCTCCAGGTCATCGTGTCAGACCACTACTCGGCCATGGCCAGCGAGTCACGCACGGTGAGCTTCACCACCACGCCGCGCCGCGGCACCATCTACGACCGCAACGGCATCGTGCTGGCCACGAGCGTCGAGGCCACCACCATCTACGCCAACCCCTCCGAGGTGGAGGACGTGCCCTACACCGCCTTCCGCCTGGCCGAGACCCTCGGCGGCAAGGAGTCCGACTACGAGAAGATCCTCGAGAGCGAAACCACCTTCGCCTATGTGAAGCGCCAGGCCACGGTGGAGGAGGGCGATGCCGTGCGCGAGCTGGGACTCGCCGGCATCTACTTCATCGCCGACACGCGGCGCGAGTACCCCAACGGCTCCATCGGCGGCCAGGTGGTGGGCTACTGCAACGTGGACGGCGAGGGCATCACCGGCCTGGAGCTGCAGTACAACGACATCCTCAAGGGAACGCCCGGCACCTACTCGGCCGAGCGCGGCAACGCATCGAAGGGGTCCACCCCCATCCCCGGCGGCGTCCACGAGGAGACCCCGGCCGTCGACGGCACCGACATCATGATCTCGCTCGACATCAAAATGCAGAACACCGTCGAGCAGGCGCTCGCCTCGGGCGTCGAGAAGCTCGGCACCGAAGAGGGCAGCGCCGTCATCATGGACGCAGGCACCGGGGAGGTCTACGCCATCTGCTCACTGCCCTACATGGATCCCTCGGACATGAGCAGCTCGAAGGTGGGATCTGACCAGCTCAAGCCCATCACCCAGGCCTTCGAGCCCGGCTCCATCTTCAAGACGGTCTCCATCCTGTCCATCCTGGAGGGCGGCTCCATGACGCCGGAGAGCACGCTGTTCTGCCCGGCCACCATCAGCGCCGACGGCTACACCATCTCCGACTCGCACGAGCGCGGCGACGAGACCTACACCCTGCGCCAGATCCTCGACCACTCGTCGAACATCGGCGTGTCGCTCGCGGTGCAGAACGCGGGCTTCCGGGAGTTCTACGACGACATCCTCCAGTACAACCTCAACGAGCGCACCGGCGTGGACTACCCCGGCGAGGCGAGCGGCACGCTGCGCCCCTTCGAGAACTGGGGCCGCGTCATCGGCTACAACGCCAGCTTCGGCCAGGGCCTGTCGGTCACGCCGCTGCAGATGGTGCGCTTCTACGGCGCCATCATCAACGACGGCGTGGAGGTGACGCCCCACTTCCTCATCAGCAAGCCCCAGACCGGCGAGCGGCCCGAGTACCCGACCGAGAAGGTGGTGGACAGCCCCGCTGCGCTCGAGGACATGCGCTCGATGCTGCGCACGGTGGTCACCGACGGCACGGGCAAGGCCGCCGGCGTCGAGGGCTACGAGGTGGCCGGCAAGACCTCCACGGCCGAGATAGCCGAGGGCGGCGTGTACAAGAAGGGCATCTACAACCTGTGCTTCACCGGGTATATCGACAACTCGTCAAGTCAGTTAGTTTGTTTTGTGGGAGCCAACGAGGTTTCCGGGATGGCCCAGGTGACGCAGATTTTTCACGATATAATGGCCACCGCCATCGAGCAGTACAACATTACCCCGAAATAAGGATCGATCGCTATGGGCAAGCCTTGTTCAGAGCTCTTCTCCGGTGCTGACTGCACCGTCATAGGAGACCCGGCCGTGGAGGTGGAGGGGCTGGCCTACCGCAGCGACCGCGTCCGCCCCGGGGACGCCTTCTTCTGCATCGTGGGCCTCACCACCGATGGGCACACCTTCGCCCAGGACGCCATCGACCGCGGCGCGCGGGTGCTCGTAGCCGAGCGCAAGGTCTACCTGGCCGACGCCACCGATGTCACCGAGGTCATCGTCCCGGACAGCCGCAAGGCCATGGCCGAGGCGGCGGTCCGCTTCTACGACCACCCTTCCGCGTCCTTCCAGCTGGCCGGCGTGACCGGCACCAACGGCAAGACCACCACCACCTACCTCGTGGAGCACATCGCGCGCGTGGCCGGCCGCAAGACCGGCATCATCGGCACGGTGGGCAACGTCATCGGGGACGTGCGCGAGAAGGCCGAGCACACCACGCCGGAGTCGCCCGACCTGCAGGCCCTGCTCGCCCGCATGCGCGATGCCGGGTGCGAGACGGTGGCCATGGAGGTCAGCTCGCACGCGCTCGACCTCATGCGCACCTGGGGCACCCGGTTCGCCGTCACCGCCTTCACCAACCTCACCCAGGACCACCTGGACTACCACCACACCTTCGACGCCTACTTCGAGGCCAAGGCGCTGCTGTTCTCGGGTGACTACCCGGCCAAGCGCGTCATCGGCATCGGCGACAAATGGGGCCGCGAGCTTCTGCGCCGCTGCTCCGAGCGCGGGGACGCCGTCATCACCACCGGCTTCGACGCCGCGGCCCAGATCCACCCTGTGTCCGTGGAGTACGGCGCGGCCGCGACCACGCTCACCCTCGACGTGCGCGGGCGCGAGCTCACGTTCGCCTGCCCGCTCGTGGGCCGCTTCAACGTGGAGAACGTGATGACCGCCTTCGGCATCGGGCTCTCGCTCGGCATCTCCGCCGACGACATCGCGCGTGCGCTGGCCGACGTGCCGGCGCCCCCGGGCCGCCTCGAGCGCGTCCGCGCCGCCTGCGACGGCGGCGTGTCGGTCTACGTCGACTACGCGCACACCCCCGACGCCCTGGCCAAGGCCATCGCGTCGGTGGACGCAGTGGGCGAGGGGCGCACCCTCGTCGTGTTCGGCTGCGGCGGCAACCGCGACGCCTCCAAGCGCCCCATCATGGGCGCGAAGGCGCTTGCGGCCGACTTCGCCGTGGTGACGAGCGACAACCCACGCCACGAGGATCCGCTCGCCATCATCGACGACGTGGTGGCCGGCATGGACGACGCCGCCCGCTTCGAGGTGGTGCCCGACCGCCGCACGGCCATCGCGCGTGCCATCGCGCTCGCCCAGCCGGGGGACGCGGTGCTCGTGGCCGGCAAGGGGCATGAGGACTACCAGCTGGTGGGCGATGAGGTGCTCGCCTTCGACGATCGCGCCGTGGCTGCCGAGGAGCTTGAGCGCGCGTTCGGCGCGAAGGGCGGCGACGCGCCGTGCGCCTGAACGCGAAGCAGGTAGCCGCCTGCACCGGCGGCACCATCCTCATCGAGCCCCTCGGCTCCCGCTCGCTCATGACGGGCGTCACCTGGGACTCGCGCGAGGTGCAGGAGGGCTGGCTCTACGTGGCGCTGCCCGGCGAGCGCGCGGACGGCCATGACTTCGTGGCCGCCGCCCTGCGCGCCGGCGCGGCCGGGGCGCTCGTGATGCAGGCGCCCGACGCGCCCACGATGCTGCTCGCCCGTGAGATGGGCGCCGCCGTCATCGAGGTGCCCGGCACCGCCGCGGCCATCACCGACCTGGCGCGCGCGTGGCGCAGCCACCTGCGCGGCCGCGTCATCGGCCTCACCGGCTCGACGGGCAAGACCACCACGAAGAACCTCGTGCGCGACGTGGCGGCCGCCGGCCGCAGCGTCGTGGCCACCGTGGGCAACCAGAACAACGAGCTGGGCGTGCCCCGCACCATCCTGGCCGCCGACCCGGAGACCGAGGTCGTCGTCGTGGAGATGGGCATGCGCGGCGCCGGCCAGATCAGCGAGCTGTGCGACTTCGTGCGCCCCGACTGGGGGCTTGTCACCAACGTGGGGGAGAGCCACATCGAGCTCCTCGGCAGCCGCGACGCCATCGCCGCGGCCAAAGGCGAGCTCTTCGAGGCCCTGCCCGCCGGCACCGGCCGCGCCTTCGTGAACGGCGCCGACGACTACGCCGAGGCCCTCGCCGACGCCGGTCGCCTCGCCGAGCGCGACATCGCCTGCGTCGCCTTCGACGGCGCGGGCCGGCCCGAGGCGCCTGCCGCCGCCTCCGCGCGCGTGTGGGCCGAGGACGTCGCCCTCGACGCCGAGGGCCGCCCGCGCTTCACCCTGCGCGCTGAGGGCCTGGGCCCCCAGCCGGTGGCCGTGCCCTGCGCGCTCGCCCTGCGCGGGCTGCACAACGTGGCGAACGCCTGCGCCGCCGCGGCGGTAGGCCTCGCGCTCGGGCTCGCGCCCGACGAGGTGGCGCGCGCCCTGGCGGGGTCGCTGCCCGAAGCCGGCCGCCAGGAGGTCATCGCCGCCCGGGGCGGCTTCACCATCGTCAACGACGCCTACAACGCCAACCCCGACTCCATGCGCGCCTCCCTGGCCACGTTCTGCTCGCTCGTCGTCCCCGGCCGCCGCTACGCGGTGCTCGGCGACATGGGCGAGCTGGGAGACTTCGCCGCGGAGTGCCACCGCGGGGTGGGGCGCGCGGCGGCAGGGCTGCCGCTCGACGGGCTCATCTGCGTGGGCGAGCTGGCCTCGCTCATCGCCGAGGGAGCCGTCGCGGCCGGCATGGACGAACGTAAGATCACGCGCGCGGCCACCGTGGCCGACGTGCTGGGAGAGTTGGACGTGCTCTTGGAGCCGGGGGATGCGGTGCTGGTCAAGGCATCGCACTTCATGGGCCTCGAACGCGTCGCCGAAGGGTTGGTCAGCTAAGCCATGTTCTCGACATTCGCCGCATACCCCACGTTCCTCGTGTTCCTCGCCGTGGTCATCTCCATGGTGGTCACCATGGGGCTCATGCCCGTGTGGATCCGCTTCCTCAAGTCCAGCCACATCGGTCAGCAGGTGCGCGCTGACGGTCCTCAGAGCCACCTGGTCAAGCAGGGCACGCCCACCATGGGCGGCGTCATCATGCTCGTGGCCGTCATCGCCTGCACCCTGCTCATCGGCGCTCCCACGCCTGAGATCTGGCTTCTGCTGGGCGCCACGGTGCTCACGGGCCTGCTCGGCCTCATCGACGACGGCTCGAAGGTGGCCCACGAGCGCTCGCTCGGGCTCACCCCCAAGGCCAAGCTCGTCGGCCAGTTCGCCATCGCCACGGCGTTCATCCTGTTCGCCGTCAACCTGCTCGGCGTGGAGCCCACCGTCTCCATCCCGTTTGTCTACACGTTCGACCTGGGCATCCTCACCTGGGTGCTGCCCATCGGGGACGGTATCGCCATTCCCGTGCTCTACCTGCTGTTCGTGAACATCCTGCTCGTGGGCATGTGCAACGCCGTCAACCTCACCGACGGCCTCGACGGCCTGGCGGCGGGCTCGGTCATGATCGTCATGCTCGTGATGGCCGCCATCGCCTACCGCTCCGACCTGCTGCCCTCGGCCATCTTCGCGGCCACGCTCGCCGGCGCGTGCGTGGGCTTCCTCTGGTTCAACTCCTACCCGGCCGACATCTTCATGGGCGACACCGGCTCGCTGGCCCTCGGCATGGCGCTCGGCTGCTTGGCCGTGGTCACCAAGACCGAGTTCGTGTCCCTCATCATCGGCGGCCTGTTCGTGGCCGAGGCGCTCTCGGTCATGATCCAGGTGCTCTACTACAAGAAGACGAAGAAGCGCATCTTCCTCATGGCGCCTCTGCACCACCACTTCGAGAAGAAGGGCTGGTCGGAGACGAAGGTGGTCGTGCGCTTCTGGATCGTGTCCGGCGTCTTGGCCGCGCTCGGCTTCAGCCTCTACTTCGCCGGCTCGCTTCTGGGCTAGGGGGCTGCCGTGGACCTGCGTGATCGCTGTGAGATGCTGCCTGGCCGCAAGGCCGCGCCCGCGCGCCTCGGGCGCGTGCTCGTGCTGGGCCTGGGAAAGTCCGGGCGCGCCTGCGCCGACTACCTGAGGCCGCTCATCGGCACCCGCGTGGAGTCGCTGGCCGTGGCTGCCGGCGTCCCGAGCGAGGCTGCGCTCGCCTGGGCCGAGGCGGCCCGCGCCGACGGCGCCCGCGTGGAGTTCGACCACGAGGCCATCGAGGGCGCCTATGACCTCTGCATCGCGAGCCCGGGCATCTCCGAGCGCTCCGCGTTCTACCGAAGCGCCGCGGCTGCGAGCGCCGAGGTGGTGAGCGAGGTGGAGTTCGCCTGGCGCGAGAGCGCCGCAGACGCGCGCTGGGTGGCCGTCACCGGCACCAACGGCAAGACCACCACCACGGCGATGATCGCGCACCTGCTGCGTGCGGCCGGCCTGGCCGCAGATGCCGTGGGCAACATCGGCGACACCTGCATCGAGGCCGTGGCCGCGGGCGCGACGGACATCTACGTGGCCGAGACCTCCTCCTACCAGCTGGCCTCCACGCGCGACTTCGCCCCGAACGTCGCCGTGGTGCTCAACATCACCCCCGACCACCTCGCGTGGCACGGCAGCCTTGAGGCCTACGCCGACGCCAAGTGGAGGGTGCTCGCCAACCTGGGCCGCGTGCCCGGCGCCGTGGCCGTGCTCGACGCCGTGGACGACGCGGTGCGCGAGCGCGTGCGCGCTCTGCGCGTCCAGGACGCCGCCGAGCGCGGCTTCGCCTACGTGCCCCTGGGCACCGCGCGCGGGCTGGGCTTCGACATGCGCGTGGCCTGCGGGTCCGACAACGCCGCCTTCGTGGCGGATGACGGCACGCTCACCGTGGCCCTCGCCGGCGTCGAGCACCGCCTCTGCCGCGCCGATGAGCTCCAGGTGCGGGGCGCGCACAACCAGGCCAACGCCCTGGCCGCCGCCGCGGCCGCGCTCGCGCTCGGCGCGCCGGCAGAGGCGGTGTCTGCGCACCTGGCCTCCTTCGCAGCCCTCGAGCACCGCATCGAGCCCTGCGGCTCGGTGGCGGGCGTCGCGTGCTACAACGACTCCAAGGCCACGAACGTGGACGCCACCCTCGTGGCGCTCACCGCCTTCCTGCCCCGGCGCCCCCTCGTCCTTCTGGGCGGGCGCGACAAGGGCACCGACCTGGCCCCGCTCGTCGCCGCGTGCGTCGAGCACGCGAGCGCCGTCGTCTGCTTCGGCGAGGCCCGCGCGCGCTTCCTGGCCGCCTTCGCCGGCGCGTCCGTGCCCGTGCTCGAGGCGGCCGGCCTCGAGACGGCCCTCGACGTGGCGCTCGAGGCGGCCGCCCCGGGGGACGTGGTGCTGCTCTCGCCGGCCTGCGCCTCCTTCGACGAGTTCTCCTGCTTCGAGGAGCGCGGCGAGGCGTTCAAGGCCCTCGTGGCCGAGCGCGCCCAAGGGGCCCGGGAGGCTCGCTAGATGGCTGCGGCCCGAAAGAGGGAGCTGCCCGCCGAGGTGGTGGGCCCGCGCGCGGTGCTGCTGCTCTGCGTGCTCGCGCTGCTGCTCATCGGCCTGGTCATGGTGTACTCAGCCGGCTCCATCGCCGATGTGAAGGCCGGACATTCGGTGGTCAGGAGCGTCCAGTCCCAAGCCCTTTACGCGGTGGTGGGCATCGGGTGCGCGCTCGTGCTCTGGAAGGCGCTGCCCTACCGGCTGTGGGCCGGCCCGCTCATCTGGGTGGTCTGGGGCGTCGCGGTGGCGATGCTCGTGCTCACGGCCCTCGTCGGCACCGAGCTCTACGGCGCCCGGCGCTGGCTCGGCATCACCGAGACCATCGGCATTCAGCCCTCCGAGTTCGCCAAGATCGCGCTTCTGCTCATGGCGGTGCGCATCCTCTACCTGCTGCGCCAGGGGGCCTTCGAGCCCCGGGCCGCCATCGTGCAGGTGGTGGTGCTCGTCATCATCCCGCTCGTCTTCCTCTACCGCACCCAGTCCGACCTGGGCACCACCCTCATCTGCTTCGTCGGCATCTACGCCGTCATGTGGGTGGGCGGCGTGCCGGGCCGGCTCATGGCCATCATCGGCGCCGTCGGCGTCCTGTTCGCCCTCGTGGCCGTGTTCGGCACCGGGTACCGCTCGGGGCGCCTGGTCTACCTCGATCCGTGGAACGATGGCAAGGACGGCTACGGCGACGGCTTCAATATCATCCGGTCTTACTACGCGCTGGCCGAGGGCGGCCTGTTCGGCGTGGGGCTCGGCAACTCGCGCGAGAAGTTCGGCTACCTCTTCGCGTCCGACAGCGACTTCATCTTCGCCATCATCGGCGAGGAGCTCGGGCTCGTGGGGGCGCTCGCCGTCATCGGCCTGTTCGTGGCGTTCCTCGTGGCGGGCCTGCGCATCGCCCAGCAGTGCCCCGACGAGCTGGGGCGCATGATCGCCGGCGGCTGCACCATCATGCTCGTGGCCCAGGCATTCCTCAACATCGGCTGCACCATCGGCGTGCTGCCCACCACGGGCAAGCCGCTGCCGTTCATCTCGTCAGGCGGCTCGTCGATCATCGCCACCATGATCATGGTGGGGCTCATCCTGTCGGTCTCCCAGGCCCAGGGCGAGCCGAGCGTCTACGAGCAGCGCCGCGCCGACTTGCGCATCGTGCGGGCCGAGCGCCCGGCGCGTCCCTCATCCGGCAGACCCTCGGAGCGCTCCGGCCGCCGCGGCCCCGACCGCCGCGCCGCGGGCGCCCCCCTCGACCTCGCGCGGCCCGCGTCGCGCTCTCCAAGGAGGTAAGGCCATGCGCGTCATCCTCTCCGGCGGCGGGACCGCCGGCCACATCAACCCCGCCCTCGCCCTGGCCGAGGTGCTGGCCGATCGCGGCTGCGACGTCGTCTTCGCCGGCACGCCCCAGGGCGTGGAGGCCCGCCTCGTGCCCCAGGCTGGGCTGCTCTTCCGCGCCTTCGAGGCCGCCGGCTTCGACCGGGCGCGCCCCGCCTCGCTCGTCAAGGGCGTCTCCAAGATCGCCAAGTCCACCCGCGAGGCCAAGCGCTGGTTCGCCTCCGAGCGTCCTGATGTGGTGGTGGGCTTCGGCGGCTACGTGTCCATCCCCGTGGCGCGCGCGGCCGAGTCCCTCGGCGTGCCCGTGGTGGTGCACGAGCAGAACTCCGTCATGGGCATGGCCAACAAGTACCTGGCCAAGCGCGCGGCCGCCGTGTGCGTCACCTACGCGCAGTCGGCTCCGGCCGGCGTCGAGGCATCCCGCGTCCACGTGACGGGCAACCCCGTGCGCCGCTCGGTCATCGCCTCGAGCCGCGCCGAGGGGCGCGTCATGCTCGACGTGCCCGATGACGCCCTCATGCTGCTCGTCTTCGGCGGCAGCCTCGGCGCGCGCCACCTCAACGAGGCCATCGCCCAGATGCGCGACGAGCTGCTCGCCCGCGATGACGTGCGCGTCGTCCACATCACCGGTCCCAAGGAGCTCGACGCCGTGCGCGACGCGCTCGCGCTCTCGCCCGCGGAGGAGGAGCGCTGGCAGGTGATGGGCTATCAGGATCGCATGGGGGAGACCCTCGCCGCCGCCGACGTCATCGTCTCGCGCGCCGGCGCCACCTCCCTCGCCGAGATATCCGCCCGCGCCATCCCGGCGCTGCTCGTGCCCTTCCCCCACGCCACGGCCGATCATCAGACCACCAACGCCCGCGCCTACGTGGACGCCGGCTGCGCCCTCATGATGCCCGATGCCGAGGTGGGCACCGAGGCCTTCCGCGACCAGGTGCGCCGCCTGCTCGACGACGCGGCGCTGCGCGCCTCGATGACCGAGGCCGCCCGCGCCCAGGGAACCGCCGACGCCGCGGCCAAATTGGCAGATGTTGTGTTAGCCGCAGCGGGCTCCCGCGGCGCTGGGGTACAATAGCCCGATTGTCGGAACCACCTACGGAAGAGGGATCCATGGACCCACGGGACATCGCGTCGCTGCACTTCATCGGCATCGGCGGCGTTGGCATGAGCGGCATCGCGAGCGTCGCCCATGACCAGGGCATCGCCGTCACTGGCTCGGACCTGAAGGAGAGCCGCTACACCAAGCAGCTCGCCTCCCAGGGCATCGCGGTGTCCATCGGCCAGGACGCGGCCAACATCCCCGCGGACGACCCGGTGGTCGTGGTGTCCACCGCCATCCTGGAGAACAACCCCGAGCTCATCGAGGCGCAGCGCCGCGGCCTGCCCATCGTGCACCGCGCCCAGATGCTCGCCCACCTCGGCCGCGACCTCAAGACCCTCGCCGTCGCCGGCACCCACGGCAAGACCACCACGTCCTCCATGCTCGCGAGCACCCTCGAGGCGATGGGGGAGGACCCGACGTTCCTCATCGGCGGCATCGTGCGCGCCTTCGGCACCAACGCCCACTCAGGGCGCGGGCCCTGGTACGTGGTGGAGGCCGACGAGAGCGACAAGTCCTTCACCTACCTGGCGCCCCAGGCGGTCATCGTCACCAACATCGAGGCCGATCACCTCGACCACTACGCCGACCTCGACGACATCTACGAGAACTTCCGCGCCTTCATCGCCTCGGTTCCCGATGACGGCGTGGCCGTGGTCTGCGGCGACGACGCCGCGCTCGTGGAGGTGGCGCGCTCGACGGGCCGCCGCGTGATCACCTACGGCTTCGGCGAGGGCTGCGACGCCCGCGTCATCAAGGCCGCCCCGCACGGGGTAGGCTCCTCGTTCGCCCTCCGGCTGCCCGGCGGGCGCGTCGTGTCGGGCTCGGTCAAGCAGAACCCGGGCAGGCACAACGTGGCCAACGCCGCCGGCGTGCTCGCGCTCGCCGACGCCCTCGGGCTCGACGTGGAGGCCGCTGCCGCCGCGCTCGGCGAGTTCGCCGGCGTGCGCCGCCGCTTCGACCTGGTGGGAGAGGCCGACGGCGTCACGGTGGTGGACGACTACGCCCATCACCCCACCGAGATAGCCGCCACCATCGCCGCTGCCAAGGCCCTCGACTTCAACCGCGTCCACGTCCTGTTCCAGCCGCACCGCTACTCGCGCGCTCCCCTGTTCACCGAGGTGCTCAAAGACGAGTTCGGCGCCGCCTTCGACGAGGCGGACAACGTGGTGTTCATGGACGTGTACCCTGCCGGCGAGGCGCCGGTTCCCGGCGTCAACGGCAAGACGTTCCTCAACGTGGTGCTCGAGCACGAGGGCCACCCGCAGGCGGTCTTCGTGCCGCGCCGCGTGGACGTGGTGCCCGCGCTCCTCGACGCCGTGGGCGAGGGTGACCTGGTCATCACCATGGGCGCCGGCGACGTGACCGCCATCGGCCCCCAGCTCGTCGACGAGCTGCGCCGCCGCTAGGGACTTCGCGCCATGTCCGCCCGTCACGCCACGCCGCTCCAGGCGCTCCTCGTCGACGACGCCTTCGACGGCGACGTCTACCCCCGCGAGTCCATGGCGCGCCACACCACCTACCGCATCGGCGGCCCCGCGCGCTTCTTCGTGCGCGTGGGCTCCCTGTGCGCGCTCACGCGCCTCGTGGCCGTCTGCGAGGAGCAGGGCGTTCCCTGGGTGGTGGCCGGTCGCGGCTCCAACCTGCTCGTAGCCGACGAGGGCTTCCCCGGCGTCGTCATCTCGCTCGGCCGCGACTTTCGCACCCTGCGCGCCGACGAGGAGGCCGGCCGCTTCTACGCAGGCGCCGGCGTCATGCTCTCGGCCGTGGTGCAGGAGGCCTTCCAGCGCTCGCTCGCGGGATTCGAGTTCGCCGTGGGCACCCCGGGCACCGTGGGCGGCGCCATCGCCATGAACGCCGGCTCGCGCGACGAGTGGATCGGCAGCCGCGTGGTGTCCGTGACCACGCTCGCCCCCGGCCGCGGCCTCGTGCGCCGCGCTGGCGACGAGGTGGCGTGGGGCTATCGCTCCTGCTCGCTGCCGCGTGACGAGGTGGTGGTGGAGTGCGAGCTCGCCGCCGCCAAGGCCGACCCGTTCTACATCCGCGGCAAGATGGAGGCCAACCTGGCCAAGCGCAAGAAGAGCCAGCCGCTCAACGAGCCGTCCTGCGGCAGCGTCTTTCGCAACCCGGAGGGCGCCTCGGCCGCGGCCCTCATCGAGGGGCTCGGCCTCAAGGGCGAGCGCATCGGCGGCGCCCAGGTGTCGCCGACCCATGCCAACTTCATCGTGAACACGGGCGACGCCACGGCCCGAGACGTGCGCGACCTCATCGAGCTCATCCAGGAGAGGGTGGAGAAGGCCCATGGCATCCAGCTCACGCCGGAAGTCCGCTTCCTCGGGTTCGAGTAGGCCCGCGGCGGGCCCGCGCCGGGTGCCCATGCCGCGCTCCTCGTCCCGCCCCGCCCCCGCCTCCCGGGGCGGCGCTCCGTCGCGTCGTGCCTCGGGCCCCGCGCCCCGCGCCTCCCGCCCGGCCCCGCGCCCCGCGCCCACGGCGCGCCCCGGCCGCGCCCCGGCCGGCCGCGGCGTGTCCTCGGTGCGCCTCGGCGACGCCGACCGCCTCGACCGCCAGCAGCGCATGCAGCAGGCGGCCCGCCGCTCGTTTCGGCGCGTGGCCGTCGCCGTGGCCGTCGTCATCGCGCTCATCGTGGGCGCCGGCGCGCTCTACCTGTCGCCGGCCTTCACCATCGAGAAGGTGGACGTCATCGGCGCTGAGCACCTGACCAGCCAGGACATGGCCGCCCTCGCCTCCATTCCGCAGGGCACCACCCTGCTCACCGTCGATCCCGGCGCCATCGAGCGGTCCATCGACCGCGACGCCTGGGTGAAGGACGTGACGGTCAACCGCGTGTTCCCTTCCACGCTCCAGATCATCGTCACCGAGCGCGAGATAGCCGCGGTGGTGGAGGTGGCCGCCGACGACGCCGCCACCATCCAGCCTTGGGCCATCGCCTCGGACGGCATGTGGCTCATGCCCATTCCTGACCGCGACTCGGAGCTGGGCCAGGCCATCGCCCCGCAGATCTACGAGGACGCCGACGCCGTGCTCAGCATCAGCGGCGTGCCCTACGGCCTCGTGCCCGAGATCGGCTCCTACTGCACCGACGTCAACGTGAACAACGCGCTCGCCATCGTCGACGGCATGACCACCGACCTTGCCGACCAGGTGAAGAAGGTGTCGGCCACCGACGCCGAGTCCACCACGCTCACGCTCGACAACGGCATCGAGATCGCCTTCGGCACGGCCGAAAACATCCGCGAGAAGGAGCGCATCTGCCTCAAGATCATGGAGGAGAACCCGGGCAAGGTGGCCTACATCAACGTCCGCGTCGTCGACCGCCCCACCTGGCGCGCGGTCTAGGGGCCCAAGCGCGGAGAGGCTGCGCGCGGTTCCCGCAGCGCCCCGAGCAAGGCGAGGAAGCGCCCTGGGGGCGCCGCTGAAACAGCCTAGTGGGCTGTTTCGCCAAGCGAGGACTGTCTGAGCGCGGTGCCCCTCCGCACGCCCCAGGGCTGTCCCCCGATCGCCTCCGCAATCTGTCGAATTATTGTCCAATCAGGCCCTTTGCGATTGCTTTTCGTTGCAATCCATGGGCCATCGTGTACAATTACTCCGCGTGTATCGCGCGCTCGCGCGCGCTTTTCGTGAACGCAGCAGACTTAACGCAGCAGGTGTGGAGGAAACAATGCCAAACATCATAGGCTCGGATCACTTGGCGGTCATCAAGGTCGTCGGCGTCGGCGGCGGCGGCACGAATGCCGTGAACCGCATGGTCGAGGCGGGCGTCAAGGGCGTCGAATTCATCGCGGTCAACACCGATCGCCAGGCGCTTCTCATCTCGGATGCCGACAAGACCATCCACATCGGCGAGGAGCTCACCCGCGGCCTGGGCGCCGGAGCTAACCCCGAGGTGGGCTGCCAGGCGGCCGAGGAGAGCCGCAACGAGATCCGCGAGGCCCTGGCCGAGGCCGACATGGTCTTCGTCACGGCCGGCGAGGGCGGCGGCACCGGCACCGGCGCGGCTCCCATCATCGCCGAGATCGCCCGCGAGGAGATCGGCGCGCTGACGGTGGGCATCGTCACCAAGCCGTTCACCTTCGAGGGCCGCCTGCGTCGCAACCAGGCCGAGCAGGGCATCGACCTGCTCTCCCAGAAGGTCGACACCCTCATCATCATCCCCAACGACCGCCTGCTCGAGATCGTCGACAAGAAGACCTCCATGCTCGACGCCTTCCGCATCGCCGACGACACCCTGCGCCAGGGCATCCAGGGCGTGACCGACCTCATCACCATCCCCGGCCTCATCAACCTGGACTTCGCCGACATCCGCACCGTCATGAAGGACGCCGGCACGGCCATGATGGGCATCGGCCTGTCCACGGGCGAGAACCGTGCCCTCGACGCCGCCCAGCAGGCCACTAACTCCAGCCTGCTCGAGGCGTCCATCCAGGGCGCGTCCCGCGTGCTGTTCTCCATCGCCGGCGGCCCGGACCTCACCCTCACCGAGGTCTCCGAGGCGGCCCGCACCGTGGAGGCCTGCGCCGACGAGAACGCCAACATCATCTACGGCCAGATCATCGACGAGGACATGAAGGACGCCGTCCGCATCACCGTCATCGCCACGGGCTTCAAGATGAACGCCGCCCAGTCCTCCATGGACTTCGCTCCGCTCAAGAAGGACCTGTTCGCCTCCACGGAGGCGCCGGCCCCGCAGCCCACGCCCCAGCCGGTGACGTTCTCCACATCGTCGAGCAACGGCCGCTTCGCCGACGAGGACTACATCCCCGACTTCCTGAAGCGCCAGCGCTAGGGGCCTCGCCTTGATGGCGGAGCTTCCCCTGCCGAGCCTCGCCCTGCGCGAGCTCGGCGGCATCCCCCTGCTTACCGATGACGCGCTCGCCCGCACCGCGGGCGTGCGCGTCGCCTTTACGGGTCGCGCTGGCGGCGTGAGCGCAGGCGCGTACGCCGCTCTCAACCTCGGCTCGCACGTGGGCGATGACCTCGCTGCCGTCGAGGAGAACCGCCGCGTCCTGATGGCGGCCCTCGGCTTGGAGGGCTCAGCGCTCCTCGTTCCCAGCCAGGTGCATGGAACCGATCTCGTCTCCGTCTCCTCCTCTGACGCCGCTGCGCTCTCCCGGGCGCGCACTAAGGCAATGGAGGGAGCGGACGGCCTGGTCGTGGCCGTGCCGAATGTGGCGGCCCTGCTCTGCTTCGCCGACTGCGCGCCGGTTGTCCTCGTGGCACCTGACGGCCGCTTCGCCGTGGCTCACGCCGGCTGGCGCGGCTGCGTGGCGGGCATCGCCGCGAAGGCGGCCCGCATCCTCGCGGCTGATGCCGGCGTCCCCGCCTCCTGTCTCAACGCCTACGTGGGGCCGCACATCGGCCCGTGCTGCTTCGAGGTGGGGGACGACGTGGCCGTGCGCTTCGCCGCTGCCTTCGGAACCGGCTGCGTTGCCGAGGACGGCGTTCACGTGTCGCTCGCCCGCGCCCTCGCGGCCGACCTTGCCGCGGCGGGCGTCGATCCCGCCCGCGTCTGCGAGGCCGGCGTCTGCACGCGCTGCCATCCTGACGAGTACTTCTCCTACCGCGCCTCAGGCGGCGTCTGCGGGCGCCACGGCGCGCTGGCCTGCCGATTGGAAGGGTGATCCCATGAGCGTGAGAAGCCGCTACCGCCGCGTCGTCGCCGAGGTGGCCGAGGTATGCGAGCAGTGTGGGCGCGAGCCTGACGAGGTGCGCGTCATCGCGGTGTCCAAGACCGTCGGCCCCGACGAGGTGGCCGAGGCAGTCGCGGGCGGCGCCTGCGACTTCGGCGAGAACCGCCCCGACCAGCTGGTATCCAAGGCCGCCGCCTTCCCCGAGGCGCGTTGGCACTTCATCGGCAACATCCAGTCGCGACGCATCCCCGACATCGTGGGATCGGCCGCGCTCATCCACTCGCTCTACCAGCTGCGCCATGGCCAGAAGATCGACCAGGCAGCCGAGCGCCTGGGCAAGGTGCAGGACGTGCTCGTGGAGGTGAACGTCTCGGGCGAGGCGTCCAAGAGCGGCGTGGCGCCCGAGGAGGCGGGGACGTTCGTGCGCGAGCTGGCGGCGCTGCCCCACGTGCGGGTGCGCGGCCTCATGACCATGGCGCCCAAGGGAGACCCGGCCGCCGACCGGGCCAGCTTCGAGGGGCTGGCGGCGCTGGCCGACGAGATACGATCTACGCTGGCGCCTGCGGACGCCGCCGTCTTCGATGAACTTTCTATGGGCATGAGCGAGGATTGGCGCGAGGCCGTTTCGGCGGGGGCTACCATGGTGCGGATAGGCCGCGCCGTCTTCAGCGAGGAATTCGAGTAGCGGGCCGGCCCGAATCGGGCCGAGAAGCCGGCAGGGAGCGCGCTGCGCCCCCGATTTAGGGACCTTGAGCGCCCGCCCCGTAGGGGAGGGCCGAAAACCAGGAGGCCACCAAGATGGATCTGTCAGACGGAAAGCGCATGTTCGGCGACATCAAGTCGAAGCTCGGCTTCAAGGGCAAGGCTGACGCCGGCGCCTACGACGAGTACTACGACGACAATTACGACGACTACGGCGACGGCTATGACGACTATGGCGATGACGGCTACGACTCCTCCTACGAGGGGAGCGGCTCCTCGTCGCGCTACGACTCCTACGGCGGCTCGGTGACCACCCGCCGCTCCTCGTCGCGCGCCTCGTCCTCGAGCCTGCCGCGCCTCGTCTCCATCGACGACGTGCGCGCCAACACCCAGGTGCCCTCGAGCCTCAGCCGCGACCCGCTGCCGGCGCGCCACGTGACGCGTCCCTCCCAGGCGGGCTCGTCGTATCGCTCCACGCGCACGATGGTCGACTCGTCGCTGCCCCCGGAGATGACCCCGGAGGGCACTGCCGCCACCGCGGCGGCTGCCTCGCGTCGCCATTCGGACGGCCTTGAGTCGCTCTTCACCCCCACCACCGAGGAGCCGGCGCGCACAAGCGTCGACGGCGCCCACGCGCGCCCCTCGACGGCGGGGTCTTCGTCGCGTGCCTCCTACGACCCCTACGACGTCCTGTCCGGCTCCACCGGCTCGAGCTACAGCGCCAAGCGCTCCGTGGTGGTGCTGCGTCCGACCGACTACGGCGAGGCCGAGCAGGTGGCCCGCGCCCTCAGAGCCGGCGACGTGGCGGTGCTCTGCCTGGGCGCCACGCCCGATGCCCTGGCCAAGCGCATCCTCGACTTCTCCTTCGGCGTGGCCGCCGCGCTCGACGCCAACGTGGAGTGCGTGGCCGACAAGACCTTCGCCATCACCCGCTTCAAGGAGCTCTCCGACTCTGAGCGCGTGGGGCTGCACGCCCAGGGGGTGCTCTAAGGTGGCCGCCCACGTCGCGGCGCTCGCGGGAGGTGAGCACTCGTGCTGACCTACCTCATCGTTCGCCTCGTCGACGCCTACTCGCTGATCATCTTCGTCTACGTGATGATGTCGTGGCTGCCCGTCAACCGGGGCATCCTCGCCGACATCTACCAGGTGCTCGGCAAGGTCTGCGACCCCTACCTCAACCTGTTCAGAAAGATCATTCCGCCGATTGGAGGAATGGTGGACGTGACCCCCATCGTCGCGCTGCTTGTATTACAATTCGGAGTACGTTTGCTGGTGTTTCTGATCTAGTGTGAAACAATTGAACGAACCAGGCGCGTTGTCCGGCGGAGGGCCGGTCGGCCGCCCCTAAGAAGGACGTGCGAAGGGAACGACCATGGCAATTACCGCTGATGACATCCACAACCAGAGCTTCTCCATCGACCGGAAGGGCTACGATGTCGACGAGGTCGACGTCTTCCTGGAGCACGTGGCCGACGAGATCGACGATCTGAACGATCAGATCGCGCACCTTGAGCGCGCGCTCAACGACGCGAAGTTCGAGGGCTTCGACGCCCCGGCGGCCGCCACGGCCATCATCGCGGCGGAGGAGGTGCAGCCCTCCCCGCAGATCGCCGAGCTCGAGGCCGCCCTCATCACCAAGGACGCGCGCATCGCCGAGCTCGAGCGCCAGCTCGAGGACAAGCGCGCCGACGACAACGCCATCGCCCAGGCTCTCATCATCGCCCAGCGTTCGGCCGACGAGATTCTCGTCAAGGCCAACGCCCAGGCCACCGAGACCATCCAGGACGCCCGTGACGAGGCCCAGCGCATCGTCGACCGCGCCAACGATGACCGCCAGGACGTGATCGACGCCATCCGCAAGCTTCAGGACGACCGTGAGGACGCCCGCGAGGAGTACTCGGATCTGCTTCGCGACATCATCGCCGACGCCTCTCGCAAGCTCGCGAGCATCGGCGGGGATTTGGCTGCCGCTCCCGCGACGGCCGCCCGTGCCGCTGCGCCCGTCGCGCAGCCCGAGGTGAGGCCTGCCGAGGTGACCTCCGAGTTCGAGATCGACGAGTTCGTCGCCTCGCCCATGGACTACACCACGCCTCAGGCTGCCGAGACTGTCGTGGCCGCCGCCACTCCCGTGGCAAGCGCCTACGAGAAGGATCTCTCCGGCTTCGGCGATGCCGACGACTCCTTCGAGTTCGAGGAGATCGACTAACCCGCGAAAGACGGCAGGCGAGGGCGCGTCGTGAGGCGCGCCCCTTTTTTGTGCCCGCCGATTCGGCGGGGGCGCCGGGCGGGAAATCAGCCGTTTTTTAGCAAGAAATGACGGGTTTGCATTGTCCTGCGTGGGGCTTGGGCCCGCAGATACGCGCCTTATCGCGCTTATAACGGCAAAATCCCAGGTCGCGAGCGCGAGCCTTCGAAGACTTGCGACGGTGCGGTTGAAAATAGCATGCAAACCCGTCATTTCTCGCCGTGAGAGCCCCGGTTTTCCGCCCGGCGCGCGAAACCCCTCAGGGGGTCGGACAGCGGATGCGAAAGGGGAATGGCCAGAGGTAGGGCGAGCGGGTCGATAAGCCGGGTTCTGTCGTTGGACGGCCATTTATCTCGAGCGCCTGTCGCCAGGCGCCTCTAGCACGCAACCCGAACGCACGGCGGGCCACCGTATGGCGTTCCTATTTGCGCTTGCTCCAGGTGGGGTTTGCCAAGCCGCGCCGTTGCCGGCGCGCTGGTGCGCTCTTACCGCACCGTTTCAGCTTTTCTCCCGTTTAGGCGGGCGCGGAGCCCGTTCCTCGCGGGGGAGTCTTCTTTTCTGTGGCACTTTCCGTCGGGTCGCCCCGCCCAGCCGTTAGCTGGCACCTTGCCCTGCGGAGCCCGGACTTTCCTCGCGCGTGAGCACGCGACCGCCTGGCCCGCTCGCCTGTGGTATTCTAGCAAATCGCACGGTCGTATCAAGGAGAAAGAGGGTGCCATGGCAACCTGCGCGCTGGTGGGCGCATCGGAGTTCAACGCCGAGCGGTTCTGCGAGCTTGCGGACGCGGGCGCCTTCGACTATGTGATTGCCGTGGATGGCGGCCTGGCCTCGCTCGAGGAGGCGGGGCGGCGTGCCGACATGGCCATCGGCGACTTCGACTCGCTTGGCTACATCCCCAAGGGCCTGCGCGTGGCCCGCTTCTCGCCCGAGAAGGACAAAAGCGACATGGAGCTGGCGTTCGACCGCGCCTGCACGCTGCGCTATGACGAGGTGATCGTCTTCGGCGGCCTGGGCGGGCGGCTCGACCACACGCTTGCCAACCTCAACCTGTTCGCCGCCTTCTCCGAGCGCGGTCTCTACGTCACGGCCGTCGGCCTCGATCAGGCGGTCACGTTCATCACCGGCCCTGACGTCTACGAGCTGCCGGCCGCCCAGGAGGGCACGGTCTCGGTCTTCGCCATGAACGATGCGTGCACGGGGGTCTTCGAGCGCGGCATGCGCTACGGCCTCGATGACGCGCGCCTCACCAACCGCACGTCGCTCGGCCTGTCCAACGAGCTCCAGGGCGAGGCGGTCGTGATCGGCGTCGAGGAGGGCACGCTCGCCATCTTCCTGCCCGTCTAGCGGCATCCTGCCGGCATCTCGGCCCGCGTGCCGCCGCAGCCACGCGGCCGCTGGCTGGCCCTCGCGCGCGGCATGGTAGAATCTTCTCGTCACAACCTCAGAGCTGGGGAGCTTGCGTCATGCGGCAGGCTGAGAGGGGACGCGCCATCGTCCCGACCCACCGAACCTGACATGGGTAATGCCAACGAAGGGAGTTCACCATGACGCACGTCGCGTCGGCGCCGGGGGCGCCCATCACTCAGATCGATTTCGCCCGCGCGGGCATCGTCACGCCTCAGATGGCGGCCGTGGCCGCCGACGAGGGGCGCGATGCCGAGGACATCCGCGCCGCAGTGGCCTGCGGACGCGTAGCCATCCCCGCCAACATCCACCATGCCGCCCTCGTCCCCGCGGGCGTGGGCACCACCCGCGACGGGCGGGGGCTGCGCGTGAAGGTCAACGTCAACTTGGGCATATCCGGCGACTTGGCCGACGAGGCGGAGGAGTGGCGCAAGGTGGACGTGGCCCTCGAGCTGGGGGCTGACGCCATCATGGACCTGTCGAACTGCGGCAAGACCCGTTCGTTCCGCACGCGGCTCGTCGAGCGGTCTGCCGCCATGATCGGCACCGTGCCGATGTATGACGCCATCGGGTATCTGGACAAGGCCCTCGTGGCCATCACCGCCGACGACTTCCTCGACGTGGTGCGGGCCCATGCGGAAGACGGCGTGGACTTCGTCACCATCCACGCGGGCATGAACCGTGCCGTCATCGAGTCGTTCCGCGAGACGGGGCGCCTCGCTAACATCGTCTCCCGCGGGGGCTCGCTCATCTTCGCCTGGATGGAGGCCACGGGCAACGAGAACCCCTTCTACGAGCGCTTCGACGAGGTGCTCGCCATTCTCCACGCCCACGATGTGACCATCTCGCTTGGTGACGCCATGCGACCGGGGAGCACCTACGACGCGACCGACGCCGGCCAGATAGCCGAGCTCATCGAGATAGGCAAGCTCACCTGCCGCGCGTGGGATGCCGGCGTGCAGGTGATGGTGGAGGGGCCGGGGCATATGGCCCTCGATGAAATCGCGGCCAACATGAAGCTTGAGAAGCGTCTGTGCCACAACGCGCCCTTCTACGTGCTCGGCCCTCTCGTGACTGACATCGCGCCGGGCTACGACCATATCACCGCGGCCATCGGCGGCGCCGTGGCGGCAAGCGCCGGGGCCGACTTCCTCTGCTACGTGACGCCTGCCGAGCACCTGCGCCTGCCTGATGCCGATGACGTGCGCGAGGGGCTCGTGGCCACCAAGATAGCCGCCCATGCCGCCGACATGGTGCGCGGGGTGCCCGGTGCCCGCGACCGCGACAACCGCATGAGCGACGCGCGCCGCCGCGTGGCCTGGGATGAGATGTTCGACCTCGCGCTCGATCCCGCGCGGGCGCGCCGCTACTTCGAGAGCGCGTCGCCGGCCACGGAGGGCACGTGCACCATGTGCGGGAAGATGTGCGCCCTGCGCACCGTCAACGCCATCATGGACGGCCTCGTCGTCGACCTCGATGCCGAGGGGTGACGGGAGAGCGCCGTTTTGGGTGGGGTCGCCTGAGGCTGTGTAATGGAAGCGGTCGTGAGGGGGCTCGCGGGGCTACAGCGGCCTCCTCGCTGCGGGTTCATGTGACGTGGCGGGACGCCGCCGAATCCTTGCTGCGGGGGGTGCTCCCCTCGCCCCATGAGCGCCTCGTGACCGCGGACAACCGAGAAAGGAGCCGCTATGCCGGCACAGAGAAGGGGCGCCTGGTCGCCTGAGGACATCCGCGGGGCCATGAGGCTCTATGCCGTGACCGACGACGCGTGGCTAGACGGCCGCACGCTCACCGCGTGCGTGCGCGAGGCCCTGGAGGGCGGCGCCACCTGCGTGCAGCTGCGTCAGAAGGGGGCGCCGTCTGCGAGCGTCGCGCTCGCGGCCCGCGCGCTCGCGCCTGCCTGCCGCGAGTTCGGCGTGCCCCTGCTCGTCGACGACGACGTGGAGGCCGCTCGCGCGGCCGGCGTCGACGGCGTGCACGTGGGCCAGTCCGACGCAGCCTGCGCCGAGGCCCGCGCCGCGCTTGGGGAGGACGCGATCATCGGCGTGTCGGTTCAGACCGTCGAGCAGGCCCGGGCCGCCGAGGCGGCCGGCGCCGACTACCTGGGAGTAGGGGCGGTCGTGGACACGTCCACCAAGCCTGAGGCCTGGGTGGTCTCGCCCGAGGAGTTTCGCGCCATCGCGGCGGCCGTGGGCATCCCCGTGGTGGCCATCGGCGGGCTGAACGCGGCCACGGTGCCGCTCCTGGCCGAGTACGACGTGGACGGCGCCGCCGTCGTGTCCGCCATCTTCGCCGCCGACGACATCGCAGGCGCCACCCGCGAGCTGTCCCGTATCATAGGAGAGACCCTGGGCTAGGCCATCTGGCCGCGCCCGCCCGACTGAGGAGGAACCATGCTGGGAGACGAGAACAACCAAGACCAGATCAGCCTCGAGGAGGTCGACCCGGCGCGCTGCGCGTTGCTCGTCATCGACGAGCTGGGCGATCCCACGGGCGGCCCGCTCGAGGCGGTGCTGCTGCCCGCCATCCTCCAGACTGCGCGTCTGGCCGAGACGGCCCGCGCGGTGGGCATGCCCGTCATCTTCACCAACGACGCTCACATCCCCGGTCTTGACCGCGAGCTGGATCTGTGGGGCTCCCACGGCATCGCGGGCAGCCCCGACGCCCAGACCTCGCCGCAGCTCGGCCTTGCGGAGGGCGACTACGTGGTGGAGAAGCGCCGTTACAGCGGCTTTTTCCAGACCGGCCTGCGCCTGCTGCTCGACGAGCTGGGGGTGGACACCCTCATCTGCTGCGGCATGGACACCAACATCTGCGTGCGCCACACCGTGGCCGACGCGTACTTCAACAACCTGCGGACCATCGTCGTGTCTGACGCCACGGCCACGTTCCTCGTGGGCGACCAGGCCTCGGGCCTCGAGTACATGCGGGTCTGCTACGCCTCGAAGGTGGTTACCGCTGACGAGGCGCTCAAGCTGATCGAGTCCTAGCGCTGCTTGGCGCGGAAAGGCGAGGACATGGAGGCAGTGCTCACCATAGCGGGGTCGGACTCCAGCGGCGGCGCCGGCATCCAGGCCGACGTGAAGACCATCGAGGCGATGGGGCTGTTCGCCGAATGCGCCGTCACGGCGCTCACGGCCCAGAACACGCTCGGCGTGCACGGGGTGCTCGACGTGGATCCCGCCTTCGTCGAGCAGCAGATCGACGTCGTGTTCGACGACATCCGCCCTCAGGCGGTGAAGGTGGGGATGGTGTCGTCGGCGGCCATCGTGGAGGCTATCGCGCGGGCGCTTTCCCGCAACGGGGCGGAGCACGTGGTAGTCGACCCCGTCATGGTGGCCACGAGCGGGTCGGCCCTCATCGAGGGGGGTGCGGTGGACGCGCTTGTGCGCCGGCTCTTCCCGCTCGCGGAGGTCATCACGCCTAACCTGCCCGAGGCCGAGGCCCTGGCCGGATTCGCCATCGCCGAGCCGGCTGACGCCGAGCGCGCCGCCCGAGCCATCGCCGCGCGCTGCCGCCGGGCAGCCGATGAGCTGGGCGCGGGGGGCGTGCCGGCGGTTCTTGTGAAGGGCGGCCATGGTCTCGGGAGCCCCGATGCAGCCGATGACCTGCTGCTCTCTGCCGACGGCGCGCTCACATGGCTGCGCGGTGAGCGCATCGACAACCCCAACGCCCATGGGACGGGCTGCACGCTCTCGTCGGCCATCGCCGCCAACCTGGCGCAGGGCCTCGGCGTCGAGCGGTCCGTGCGCAACGCCAAGGCCTACGTGGCCGGCGCGCTGTCCGCCGGGCTTGACCTGGGGCGGGGGAGCGGCCCGCTCGACCACATGTGGGCCTACCGCGTCCCATGCATCCAGCTCTGAGGAAAGGAGAACCCCATGACCGACCAGCCCCCGATCCTCTACTACTGGGGGCCCTGCGCCATGTGCGCGCCCGTCGTCGCCTTCGCCGATGAGCATGGCATCGCGCTCGACAAGCGCGACGTGGAGCAGGAGGCTCCCTACCAGGAGCTTCTCGCCTTGGGCGGCGACGCCGACCTCATCCCGTACCTCTACGCGGAGGGACGGCTCATCAACGGCAGCGACGCCGCCATCGCCTACCTCACCGAGCGCTTCCTGTAGACGCGTCCCGTGCTCCGTCGGAATTTTTCAGCGAATGCGAAAAAGTGCTTGACGGAAGGTGGGTCGTTCTCTAATATATCCACTTGCGCTTGCGCATGAACTTGCCGAGTGCAGAGGAACGTCGTTGGGGTGTCGTCTAATGGCAGGACAGCGGTTTCTGGTGCCGTATGTGAGGGTTCGACTCCTTCCACCCCAGCCACAAATTTTCTCTGGACAAGGCAAAGGGTTTGTGTATAATAGCAAAGCGCTGCAAACGTGGCTCCGTCGTCTAGCGGTTTAGGACGCCGCCCTCTCAAGGCGGAGGTCGCCGGTTCGAATCCGGTCGGAGCTACCACGAGCTTTCAGGGCCGCCCACTCGGGCGGCCCTTTTTGCATTTCCAGCGATGGGCAGGGGAGGGCTGTCGCCGTGTGCTCGGGCGGCACGCCGGCGCGGCAGTAGGGCGCGAGAGGGTGCCCGCGCCCTATTGCCTGGCCAGCCAGTCCGCGAGGAAGGCCCGCAGCGCCGGGGGCTCGTTGGGCACCTGCTCGTCGATGACGGCGTCGAGCGCTGCCTGGAGCGCCGCGCCCACCTGAGGCCCAGGGTTGACGCCGAGGGCCAGCACGTCGCGGCCGTCCACGGCTAGCTGCGCCAGGGAGAAGGCCTCGTCGGCGGCCAGCACCGCGTCGAGCAGCTCTGCCAGCTCATCGGCCAGCCGGGCCCGCGGCGCGCAGCGCGGTGCCTGGGCGAGCGCGTCGGCGCGCTTGAGGGCGCAGAGCGCGCGGAACAGCGCCGGGTCGCCGCCGAGCCGCCTGAGCATCCGCTTCACGCTGCGCGGCGTGGGCTCCACGACGTCATCGTGGCGCCTCACGAGCGTAAGCACCCCCTCGCGCAGCGCCGCCGGCGCCTTCAGCCGATCGAGCAGCCCGCGGGCAAGCTCCACGCTCACGGCCGCGTGCCCGTAGAAGTGCCCCACGCCGTCGGGGCCTGTGAAGGCTGCGGCGGGCTTGCCCATGTCATGGCAGAGCGCCGCCCAGCGCAGGAGCGGCTCGGGCGGCACGTGCTGCACCGCCCAGGCCGTGTGCTCGAGCACATCATATATATGGTAGGGAGTCGCTTGGGGAAAGCCCTGCATGGCCACGAGCTCTGGCAGCACGAAAGAGAGCGCGTCTGCGGTGCCGAGCAGCGCGTCGTGGACGTGCTCGCCGCGCAGCAGCCCGTCAAGCTCGTGGAAGATGCGCTCTGCGGAAACGCGGGCGAGCAGGCTCTTCTGCGAGACAGCTGCCGCCCAGGCGGCCTCTTCCAGGGCGAATCCCAGCTGCGAGGCGAAGCGGCATCCGCGCAGGATGCGCAGCGCGTCCTCGGCAAAGCGCTCGCGCGGGTCGCCCACCGTGCGCAGGATTCCCGCTGCCAGATCCGCCTGGCCCCCAAAGGGATCGAGCAGCCCGCGTGAGGGGTGGAAGGCCATCGCGTTCACCGTGAAGTCACGCCGGGCGAGGTCCTCCTCGATGCTTCCCGCGAAGGACACCGCGTCAGGATGGCGTCCATCGCGATAGGCGCCGTCCACGCGATAGGTGGTCACCTCGATGGGCTCGCCGCCCACCACCACGGTGAGGGTGCCGTGCGCCACGCCCGTCTCATGCGTGGCGCACCCCGCCTTCGCAAAGAGGCGCTGCGCCTCCTGCCAGCGCGCGTTGGTGGCGACGTCCACATCGTGGATGGGCCGGCCTAAGAGCGCGTCGCGCACGAACCCTCCTACGCACCAGGCCTCGAAGCCGCCATCCTCCAGCACCGCGACGGCCGCGAGGGCCGTGGCCGGAAGAGCCGTGCGCAGGGCGGCAAGGCGCTCGGGCGCGCCGATAGCGAGGAGGTGTGATGGCATGGCAATCCCTTTCCTTACGTGTTGGAACCAGGATACGCCAAGTTTTTTGAAAAAAGTTAAAATACCCCCTTGCGCTTTCCCGCCAGAGCAGTAATATATGCAAGCTGTCTTTTTCGGGAGAGGGAGGCGGCGGCCCCCGGCGGGCGAGGCGGCGACCGGCCTCGAAGAAATTCGAAAAAAGTCGTTGACAAACCTCCGGAAGCCTAGTAAAGTATCTCCTTGCGCCGCTCACGAGAGCGGACGGCGCGGAACCTTGAGAACCGGATACTGTGGATGAATTTCGAGATGGATCGAATAGTGTCAGACGGACATTTTGACCTCGTCGATTCGGCCCGGGCCCGCTTGCGGGCGCAGGGCGGATGAGACATATTTCAGCTTGTATCAAGCGAACCGATGCGGCCGCGAGGCCGCTTGAACGGAGAGTTTGATCCTGGCTCAGGATGAACGCTGGCGGCGTGCCTAACACATGCAAGTCGAACGATTAAGCCGGCTTCGGCCGGGAATAGAGTGGCGAACGGGTGAGTAACACGTGACCAACCTGCCCCTTGCTCCGGGACAACCGCTGGAAACGGCGGCTAATACCGGATACTCCGCGGGCCCCGCATGGGGCCGGCGGGAAAGCCCCGACGGCAAGGGATGGGGTCGCGGCCCATTAGGTAGTAGGCGGGGTAACGGCCCACCTAGCCCGCGATGGGTAGCCGGCCTGAGAGGGCGATCGGCCACATTGGGACTGAGATACGGCCCAGACTCCTACGGGAGGCAGCAGTGGGGAATTTTGCGCAATGGGGGAAACCCTGACGCAGCAACGCCGCGTGCGGGATGACGGCCCTCGGGTTGTAAACCGCTTTCAGCAGGGAAGATATTGACGGTACCTGCAGAAGAAGCTCCGGCTAACTACGTGCCAGCAGCCGCGGTAATACGTAGGGAGCGAGCGTTATCCGGATTCATTGGGCGTAAAGCGCGCGTAGGCGGCTGCCTAAGCGGAACCTCTAACCCCGGGGCTCAACCTCGGGCCGGGTTCCGAACTGGGCGGCTCGAGTGCGGTAGAGGAGAGCGGAATTCCCGGTGTAGCGGTGGAATGCGCAGATATCGGGAAGAACACCGATGGCGAAGGCAGCTCTCTGGGCCGGCACTGACGCTGAGGCGCGAAAGCTGGGGGAGCGAACAGGATTAGATACCCTGGTAGTCCCAGCCGTAAACGATGGGCGCTAGGTGTGGGGGGACCTTCCCTCCGTGCCGCAGCCAACGCATTAAGCGCCCCGCCTGGGGAGTACGGCCGCAAGGCTAAAACTCAAAGGAATTGACGGGGGCCCGCACAAGCAGCGGAGCATGTGGCTTAATTCGAAGCAACGCGAAGAACCTTACCAGGGCTTGACATGCAGGTGAAGCCGGGGAAACCCGGTGGCCGAGAGGAGCCTGCGCAGGTGGTGCATGGCTGTCGTCAGCTCGTGTCGTGAGATGTTGGGTTAAGTCCCGCAACGAGCGCAACCCCTGTCCCATGTTGCCAGCATTGAGTTGGGGACTCATGGGAGACTGCCGGCGTCAAGCCGGAGGAAGGTGGGGACGACGTCAAGTCATCATGCCCCTTATGCCCTGGGCTGCACACGTGCTACAATGGCCGGTACAGAGGGCCGCCACCCCGCGAGGGGGAGCGAATCCCGCAAAGCCGGCCCCAGTTCGGATCGCAGGCTGCAACCCGCCTGCGTGAAGTCGGAGTTGCTAGTAATCGCGGATCAGCATGCCGCGGTGAATACGTTCCCGGGCCTTGTACACACCGCCCGTCACACCACCCGAGTCGTCTGCACCCGAAGCCGCCGGCCGAACCCCTTGGGGGCGGAGGCGTCGAAGGTGTGGAGGGTAAGGGGGGTGAAGTCGTAACAAGGTAGCCGTACCGGAAGGTGCGGCTGGATCACCTCCTTTCTAGGGAGACTCTAACGAGTCCGAGGCGGGTCGAGCGTCTGCTCCCCGCTCCCGGAAGACTTATCTCAAACCTATCTCACGGAGGTCGTCTCCTGGCCTCGTCCGCAGCATCCGGCCCTCGGGGCTCCGCCCCGCGCACCTTGACAGTTGCATAGCGCGCGGCACGAATGTGTCGCGAACCATGATACGAAACCACAATCCCAATGCACCATGCATTAAGAAGGTGGTCCGCATCGTGGACAGACAATACGATCGCAAACGTATGTTTGAACATAAGTTCAAAGTATCTGGAGAAGCAACTACGATGCTTCTCCGTGCGAACCTTGGACGGTAGATGAAGATACCAAGGGCGCACGGCGGATGCCTTGGCACAGGAAGTCGAAGAAGGACGCGGCAAGCTGCGATAAGCCTCGGGGAGGAGCACACATCCCTTGATCCGAGGATCTCCGAATGGGGGAACCCGCCCGGGGTCATGCCCGGGCACCCCGCCCTGAATCAAATAGGGGCGGGGGGACAACCCGGGGAACTGAAACATCTAAGTACCCGGAGGAAGAGAAATCAACCGAGATCGCGCGAGTAGCGGCGAGCGAAAGCGCGCGAGCCCAAACCCGGGCGCGTGTAAGCGGCAGGCGTTGCCGCCCGGGGGTCGTGGGAGCCTCATCCCAGGCGCTGCCCGCCTGGGCGGGGTCACAAAGGAGCTGGGTAGCGGAACGGCATGGAAGGGCCGGCCGCAGCGGGTAAGAGCCCCGTACGCGAAACCCAGCTCCCCCCGTGGGGATTTCCCGAGTAGGGCCGGACACGTGAAACCCGGTCCGAAGCCGGGGGGACCACCCTCCAAGGCTAAACACTCTCCTGTGACCGATAGCGCACCAGTACCGTGAGGGAAAGGTGAAAAGCACCCCGAGAGGGGAGTGAAACAGTACCTGAAACCGTGCGCCTACAAGCAGTCGGAGCAATCTTGCATTGTGACGGCGTGCCTTTTGTAGAATGAGCCAGCGAGTTGCGGTATGCGGCGAGGTTAAGTTATGAAACGAGCCGCAGCGAAAGCGAGCCTTTAAGATGGCGTTTTAGTCGCATGCTGCAGACGCGAAGCCGGGTGAGCTATCCATGGGCAGGCTGAAGCGGGGGTAAGACCCCGTGGAGGGCCGAACCCACTTCGGTTGAAAACGGAGGGGATGACCTGTGGATAGGGGTGAAAGGCCAATCAAACCCGGAGATATCTCGTTCTCCCCGAAATAGCTTTAGGGCTAGCCTCGGCCGTTCTCCCATGGTGGTAGAGCCACCGGATCCCTGAGGGGGCTTCACCGCCTACCGACGGGAACCGAACTCCGAATGCCATGGGATCACAGGCCGGGAGTCAGAGCATGTGGGCTAAGCTGTGTGCTCGAGAGGGAAACAGCCCAGACCGCCCGCTAAGGCCCCCAAGTCATCGCTGAGTGGCAAAGGATGTGCGTCTGCCCAGACAACCAGGATGTTGGCTTAGAAGCAGCCATGCATTTAAAGAGTGCGTAACAGCTCACTGGTCGAGTGGACATGCGCCGACAATTCACGGGGCTAAGCGATGCGCCGAAGCGGCGGAATGATTCATTTCATTGGTAGGGGAGCTTTCCGTCACCGGAGAAGCCGCGGGGCGACCCGCGGTGGAGGGGACGGAAGTGAGAATGCTGGCATGAGTAACGAGAGCTGGGCGAGAAACCCAGCCGCCGTAAGCCTAAGGGTTCCTGGGCAAGGCTAATCCTCCCAGGGTCAGTCGGGAGCTAAGGCGAGGCCGGAAGGCGTAGCCGATGCGCAACGGGTGGACATTCCCGTACCGCTGATGGGCCGCTATCTACCGAGGGGGCGACGGAGAAGGGTAGCCGGGCGGGGTTCTGGACGTCCCCGTGAAAGCATGTAGGGCGAGGCGCGTGGAAACCAGCGCCTCACGTGAGCCTGAGACGCGAGACGAAGCCTCATGGCGAAGCCGGCGAGCCCATGCTTCCGAGAAAAACCTCTAGGGAGGACCATCGGCGCCCGTACCAAAACCGACACAGGTGGGCGGGTAGAACATACCGAGGCGATCGGGAGAACCATGGTTAAGGAACTCGGCATACTGGCTCCGTAACTTCGGGAGAAGGAGCGCCCCTGCGGGTGAAGGACCTCGCGTCCGGAGCGTGCGGGGGCCGCAGCGAAACGGCCCAAGCGACTGTTTATCAAAAACACAGGACTCTGCAAAGTCGTAAGACGACGTATAGGGTCTGACGCCTGCCCGGTGCCGGAAGGTTACGCGGATGCGTTAGCACTCGTGCGAAGCGCTGAAGCCAAGCCCCGGTAAACGGCGGCCGTAACTATAACGGTCCTAAGGTAGCGAAATTCCTTGTCGGGTAAGTTCCGACCTGCACGAATGGCGTAACGATTTGGGCGCTGTCTCAACCATGGACCCGGTGAAATTGTACTGTTCGTGAAGATGCGAACTGCCCGCGGAAGGACGGAAAGACCCCGTGAACCTTTACTGCAGCTTGGCATTGGCAGTTGGTACGACGTGTAGAGGATAGGCGGGAGCCTGGGAAGCGGGAGCGCAAGCTTCCGCGGAGGCGCCCTTGGAATACCGCCCTCGTCGTGCCGGCTGCCTAACGCGCGGCCGTGACCCGGCGCGCGGACCGTGCCAGGCGGGTAGTTTGACTGGGGCGGTCGCCTCCCAAAAAGTAACGGAGGCGCGCGTAAGGTCCGCTCAGGACGGTCGGCAACCGTCCGCAGAGCGCAAGAGTACAAGCGGGCTTGACTGCGAGGCCCACAAGCCGAGCAGAGACGAAAGTCGGTTCTAGTGATCCGGCGGCTCAGAGTGGAATGGCCGTCGCTCAACGGATAAAAGGTACTCCGGGGATAACAGGCTGATCTTGCCCAAGAGTCCACATCGACGGCAAGGTTTGGCACCTCGATGTCGGCTCATCGCATCCTGGGGCTGAAGTCGGTCCCAAGGGTATGGCTGTTCGCCATTTAAAGCGGTACGCGAGCTGGGTTCAGAACGTCGTGAGACAGTTCGGTCCCTATCCTCCGCGGGCGCAAGGGAATTGAGGAGATCTGCCCCTAGTACGAGAGGACCGGGGTGGACGGACCTCTGGTGACGCGGTTGTCGACCAACGGCACCGCCGCCTAGCTACGTCCGGCACGGATAACCGCTGAAGGCATCTAAGTGGGAAGCCGCCTCCGAGATGAGTTCCCTTTCCGGTAAGGGCCCTCGTAGACCACGAGGTCGATAGGGCGCAGCTGCAAGCAGGGCGACCTGCTCAGGCGAGCGCTACTAATAGCCCGAGCTCTTCATCTCAGCATCAGGCATAGCGTTTCGATCGCGTTCGCGCCGCGCGCATGCAGCCGTCAGGGCCCGCGGGACGGGCCCCCTCGTGGGAGCACCTCCCATGAGCGGAACCATGGAGAGGGGGATCACCCGGTCCCATTCCGAACCCGGCAGTTAAGCCCCTCCTCGCCGAAAGTACTGCGGGTCAGCCCGTGGGAGGATAGGGCGTTCCGCTCATGTGGGGTGCTTCACCGCTATCTAGAGACCAGCTTCGGCTGGTCTTTTGCTTTTCTGGGGCTTTGGTGGGGCAAAGACCCCGCCCGTCCCTTTGGGGACTCCTGTACTAGAATGGAAAAAGCCTAATCAGGACTATCTTTTCGCTTCTGGGAGGAGGGAGGCTGCGGCTCCATGGGCATCTCGGTTCTCATATCGGTGTATGGGGGCGCGAACGCCGAGCACCTCGGCGTTGCCTTAGAGAGCATCGCGGCGCAGACCCTTCCGGCCGATGAGGTCGTTCTCATGGAGGACGGGCCCCTCGGCGCGGCCCATCGGGACGTCATCGACGCCTATGCGGACGAGCGAACACTGGTGATCGCGCTGGAGCCGGGGGATGACCGCCCGTCGATAGAGGGCAAGCGCGCGGCAGCGGTCGCGTCGGCGGGATGCGGGGGCGACGCGGGTTCTGCGCCGCGCCTGGTCATCGGGCGGTTCTCCGAGAACGTGCAGCTGGGCCGCGCGCTGGCGGCCGGCGTCATTCTGTGCTCCTGCCCGCTCATCGCCCGCATGGACGCCGATGATGTTGCGCTTCCCGAGCGCCTGGCCACCGAGGCCGCTTTCCTCCGGGAACATCCGGAGGTGTCGGTTCTGGGGGGTGCCATCGAGGAGTTCGACGGGGATGTCGTCAAGGGCACTAAGACCATTCCCGGCGGCGAGGCGCTGCGGGCGTACGCCAAGTTCCGCTGCCCGGTGAACCACATGACCGTGATGATGCGCCGCGAGGCCATCCTGGGCGCGGGAAACTACCGCCACTTCCCCGGCCTGGAGGACTATGAGCTGTGGAGCCGCGTCCTGGCGGCCGGCTACGTGCTCGACAACATTCCTGACGTGCTGGTGCGCGCTCGCTGCGACAGCGGCTTCTACGACCGACGGGGCGGGGACGACTACGGCCACCGCTACCTGGAGCTTCGCCGCATGCAGCGGGAATGGGGCCTCCTCAGCAGGCGCGAGCACCTCAAGGCGTGCGCTGCGACGGCGGCCATGGTGTATGCGCCGCGCTCGCTGCGCAAGCTGTTCTACAAGATCCTGCGGAGAAAGGGCTAGGGGCATGGACAAGCTGCTCACGGTCGTCGTTCCCGCCTATAACGTGGAGCGCTATCTCGACCAGTGCCTGGGAAGCTTCGTCGAATGCCCGGCGCGCGAGGAGCTCGAGGTGCTCGTCATCGACGATGGCGCCACGGACGGCTCGCTCGAGATTGCCCAGCGCTACCGCTTCCAGCATCCCGACCTCTTCCGCGTCTTCCATAAGGAGAACGGCGGCCATGGCTCGGTCATCAACTTCGGCGTCGATGAGGCGCGCGGTGCCTATGTGAAGGTGGTTGATGGGGACGACTGGGTGGACGGTGCCGCCCTTGCCGGACTCATCGAGGTGCTGGCGCTGGGGGATGCTGACGTGGTGGCCTCCGACTACCACTGTGTCGAGGATGGCAGCTATCGGCTGCTCGACCACCGCCATGCTGCCGCTGACCCGTCGCATTACGGGCGCGTCTGCGGCTTTGACGTAGTGGCGGATGAGGAGATCATGAAGATCCACTCGCTCACCTACCGGACGAGCATCCTGCGCGATAACGGCGTCCGGTTCGCCGAGGGGTGCTTCTACGAGGACGCGCAGTTCGCCATCTTCCCCCTGCCGTTCTGCCAGACGGTTCGCTATGACGACAACGTGGTGTACCAGTACCGCCTGGGGCGCGCGGGGCAGAGCGTGGACATCACCTCGCTTGTGGCGCGTCGTGCCGAGCATGAGCGCATCCTCGAGTCTCTCTTCGCGCTTAGCGATGAGCAGGCGGGGGCGGACGCGGGGCATCGGGCCTACCTCGATCGGGCCATCGCCTACTTCGTGCAGAACCAGTATCAGATCTACCTGGCACGCGGGCTGGGAGGCGGCTCCTTTGCCGAGATGCGCGCGTTTGACCGACGGCTTCGCACCGAGCAGCGCGGCGTCTACGACGCGGTGGGGAAGAGGAGCATCTGGCTTATCCGGAAGACGGGCTACGCGGCGTTTCCGCTCGGCGTGGCGGCCTATCGGGCTCGGGAGGCGCTGCGGGGCCTCAGGCGGCGCTAGCGCCCGTCACAGCCGGGCTTGCGCCCGTCGTCATGCGAGGCCTCCTCGGCATGTCGTGACGCCATCTGGTCGGGAAGGTAGTCCTTGCGGCCGCGCGGGTGGTAGTGATGCAGCAGCACCGGATCGAGCAGGCGCAGCTTGAGCACCATGTAGAGGGTGACCCCCAGGATGATGACGAGGAACGGGATGCGCATGAGCCCCGTGGTCTCGGTGATGAAGATGCCGCTGAGAGCGAGGATGAGCGTCCAGCCCCACATGATGAGGACGGTCTTGCGCTGGCTGAAGCCGGCCTGGAGCAGGCGGTGGTGGATGTGCCCCTTGTCGGCCGCGTCGATGGGCTTGTGCGCTCGCACGCGGCGGATGATGGCGAAGGCCGTGTCGAGGACGGGGATGCCCGCGGCCAGCACCGGCACGAGCAGCGAGACGAACAGCGCTGAGCGGGCGATGGCCATGAGCGAGACGATGCCGAGGGCGAACCCGAGGGTGAGCGCGCCCGAGTCGCCCATGAAGATGGATGCCGGGTGGAAGTTGTAGCGCAGGAAGCCGACGCAGGCGCCGGCGAGCGCGATGCTGAAGACGGCCGCGTCATAGCGGTGCGTGATGATGGCGAACACGAAGATGGTGGAGGCGCTGATGGCGCAGATGCCCGCCGCGAGCCCGTCGAGCCCGTCGATGAGGTTGATGATGTTCGCGAAGGCCACCAGGTAGAAGATGGTGAGCGGATAGGCAAGCCAGCCGAACTCGATGTAGCCGGCGCCGAGGGGGCTGTGGATGCTTGAGAGCAGCAGCCCCGAGCAGGCCACGATGGTGGCGGCGATGATCTGGCCCGCGAGCTTGATGCGCGGGCGGAGGCTCATGACGTCGTCGACGAATCCCACGGCGAACATGAAGAGCACGCCGACGAGCATGACCGGGTAGTTGACGGGCATGCCCGGGTAGGACACGAAGGGGGAGCGCCAGCCAGCCCAGCGCATGCCGGCGAACACCACAAGGACGCAGATGACGAGGCCGCCGAGGATGGCCACGCCGCCGAGGCGGGGGATGGGGCGGTTGTTCACGCGGCGGGAGCTGGGGTAGTCGATGGCGTCAAGCCGGGTGGCAAGCCGCTTGGCCAGGGGAGTGAGGGCTATGGTTGCAATCAGGGCGACCGTGAAGAGCACGCCGCATTCCAACCAGTCCATGAAGATGTTCTCCTGTCGTTGAGCGGCCGAGGTCGCACGTCTATGACGAAACAAGCATTATACTCTACTAGGCGGCGTATTCTCCGCCGCGGCGCCATACAATAGAGCAATTCGGCGAAGGCCTCGGCGCCTTCGGGACGAAAGACGAGTGAAAGACACCTCAATGCCCCTGATTTCCCTGGTCGTGCCCTGCTATAACGAGGAAGAGAGCCTGCTGGCCTTCTTTGAGGAGACGATGCGGGTGGTTGACGCGATGCGTGCCGAGCGGGGCGACGTGCGCTTCGAGCTCGTCTTCGTAGACGACGGGTCGACCGACGGGACGCTTGGGGCGATGCGCGCGCTGACCGCCGCGGGCGAGGGGCGCGCGGAGGTGCGCTGGGTGTCGTTCTCGCGCAACTTCGGCAAGGAGGCCGCGTTGCTGGCGGGCCTGCGCGAGGCGCAGGGCGACTACGTGGCCACCCTCGACGCGGATTTGCAGGATCCTCCTTCGCTGCTGCCGGAGATGTACCGCATTCTCCTGGAGGAGGACTACGACAACGTGGCCACGCGTCGCGTCGACCGGGTGGGAGAGCCGCCGGTGCGGTCGTTCTGCGCTCGGGCCTTCTACCGCATCATCAACCGGCTCTCCGATGCCGACATCGTGGACGGCGCCCGCGACTATCGGCTCATGCGCCGCCGCATGGTGGACGGCATCCTGGAGCTGGGGGAGTACAACCGGTTCTCGAAGGGCATCTACGGCTGGGTGGGCTTCAAGACCCGCTGGCTGCCGTTCGAGAACGTGGAGCGGGTGGCGGGCGAGACCAAGTGGAGCTTCTGGGGGCTGCTGCGCTACTCCATCGAGGGCATCGTGGCGTTCTCCACGGCGCCGCTGTCGGCCGCTTCGCTCATCGGCGTGGTGCTCTGCCTCGTTTCTGTCGTGTTCGCCCTGGTCATCGTGGTTCGCACCCTTCTGTTCGGCGATCCGGTGGCTGGCTGGCCGTCGCTTGCGTGCATCGTGTTGTTCGTCGGCGGCCTGCAGCTGGCGTGTTTGGGGGTCATCGGCCAGTACCTGGCCAAGACCTATCTGGAGACGAAGGGCCGTCCCCTCTACCTGGTGCGGGAGCGTAGCGACGATGACGGCTGCTAGGGCCCGCCGCGGAGCGGTCGCCTTTGCCTGGGGCGTTCTGGGCTTCGCGCTGCCGGTGCTGATGCTCGCGGCGGTGAGCGCCTGGAACGGGGTGTACCCCTTCGGGCCGGCCTCGTTTCTGACGGAGGACCTGCTCTACCAGTACGTCGACTTCTTCACGTGGTTCCGCGCGGTGCTCTTGGGCGATGAGTCGCTGTTCTACTCGACGGCCCAGGCGCTGGGGGCCAACACCTGGGGACTGTACAGCTACTACCTGGCGAGCCCCTTCAACCTGCTGGTGGCCTTGTTCCCCGTGGAGCGCGTGACGCTGTTCGTGTGGATGATAACCGCGCTCAAGCTGGGGTGCGTGCAGCTGGCCATGACATGGTTCCTGCGGCGGCGCTTCGGGCTTTCCCGCGGGGCTGCCCTGGCCCTGGCACTCGCGTTCACCTGGTCGTCGTGGACGGCGGCCCAGCTGCGCAACCCCCTGTGGCTCGACGCGCTCATCTGCCTGCCGCTTATGGCGACGGGCGCCTGGGCTCTTGTGCGCGAGGGGCGCTGGCGGCTGCTCGTGGGGGCCACGGCGGCCTCCATCATCGTGTGCTGGTACACCGGCTACATGACCATTCTGTTCCTGTGCTGCTATGCCGTGTTCGAGTGCTTCCTGCGCTGCGTGGACGAGCCGGGGTTCGGCTGGCGGGGCGTGGCGCGCACGGCCCTTCGGTTCGCGGCGGCCATGGTGGGGGCGCTCGCGCTAGCGGCTTTTACCTTCGTGCCCACGGTGCTGGCCATGATGGGAGATGTGAGCGGGCGTGTTGCGGGGGAGCCGGCTTCGGGGCTGCCGTGGGGGACGGCCCTCAAGCTGGGCGGCGCCGCGCTCGTCCTAGGCGCGGTCGGCGTTGTCGCGGTGGTCGCGGCGCTGCGCTGGTCGCGGCCGGCGGCGCGCCGGGGGCTGCGCCCTGCCTTGGCGGCGGGGCTTCTGGCCGTGGCGGCCGCGGCGCTCGTCGTGTTGGAGCGCCTGCACCTGCTGGGGGTGACCTGCACTCTCGTCGAGCTGGCCTCCGGGTTCTTCCTGGGCGGCTGGCGGGTGAACGAGGTGCCGCAGGTCTCGGCGGGGGCGGCGGTGCTGGTGCTCGCGCTCGTGTTCCTGACGTGCTCGCGCCTCGATGCGCGCAAGCGCGCGGCTGCGGCTTGGCTTGGCTTCGCGCTGTTGGCGAGCGTGTGGGTGACGGTGCTCTACTGCGTATGGTGCGGGTTCCGCGCGCCCAACGGGTTCTACAGCCGCATCGGGTTCTTCGTCGTGTTCCTGCTGGTGTGGATGGCGGCCGCGGGTTTGGCTGAGGGGGCGCGTGGGGGGCTTTCGCGCCGCCGTGTGGCGGTGTGTGCTGGCGTGGTGGTCGCTCTTGCCGCAGGCCTGGGGCTTCTGGGCGCGGTGCCGTGGGGCTGCGTGCTCGCCTCCGCGGCGGTTGCGTCGTTGGCGGCGGCTGGCGCGGTGCTGGCGTCACAAAGGGGCGCTCGACGCGTGGCGGGGCCGGCTGTGCTTTCGGCGGGCCTGGCGGTGCTGGTGGGGGCTGAGCTGCTCTTCGGGGCGCATTTGGCCTGGAGCCAGCTCTACGGCATCTTCACCCAGGAGGGGCAGGATGCCTATGCGGCGGAGTCTCGGGATACCCAGGAGGCGCTCACGGGGGCAGACCCGGGGTTCTACCGGGTGGCCAAGACCTACACGCGGGCCTTCGACGTAGCGCTCAACGAGGGGCTGGCCGCGGGGTATCGCGACCTGTCTTCCTACTGCTCAGCCCATGACGGGGCGGCCATCTACTTCCTGAACTCGCTGGGGTACAGCCAGGAGGGGCAGTTCTCCACGCGCTATGCCGAGCCCATCCTGCCGAGCGATGCGCTTCTCGGCGTGCGCTACGTGTGGTCGACCGAGGAGCCGGCGGGCTTCGTGTCCACGGGGGAGGAGTCGGCCCTGACTGGCGCGAGGCTCTACCGCGATCTCTATGCCCTGCCGCTGGGCTACCTGGTGAGCGCTGGCGCCGAGGGCTTCTCGTTCGACGAGCTGGGCGATCCCTTCACGCGGCAGAACGCGTTCGCGAGCGCGCTGGCCGGGCGGGAGGTGGAGCTGTTCCGGCCCTGCGAGGCCGTGGAGGAGCCGGCGGCCGACGGCACGCGCACGTGGCGGGCCCAGGTGCCTGAGGGCGCCATCGGCTACGCCTACGTGGAGGCGTCGCGGCGGGCGGGCGAGTGCCAGCTCGTCGTGGACGGAGGCGACCCGGTGCTGGAGAACGCGCGGTTCCAGCAGTCCATCCACGCGGTGACGGGGGTAACTGAGGCGCCAGTCGAGGTGACGGTGGCCGTGGCCTTCACGAACGAGGGGGAGAGCCTGGCGAGGGATGCCGAGGAGGCCCGGCAGGCGCAGGACGCGGCGGCGTGCCTGGTGTGGTACCTGGACATGGCGGCCCTCGAGGAGCTCGTGGACGAGTTGGGCGCCCGTCCGTTGGAGGTGGAGGCGTTCTCCGGCGCTGGCATCGCCGGCGTGGTCGACGGCGGTGCGGAAGGCGGGCTGCTGATGGTGTCGGTGCCCAACGACCCCGGCTGGACCGTGCGGGTGAACGGCCAGGTGGTGACGACAGCGGACATCGCCGGCGGCGCGCTCACCGGCGTGTCCGTGGGCCCGGGGGAGAACCGGGTGGAGATGACGTACCGCACCCCAGGGCTCGTGCCGGGGTGCGTGGTGTCAGGTGTGGCGCTTGCGGTTGTGGTGGGGCTGACTGTGCACGAGCGAAGGTGCCGACGCTCGGTTTAGCAGGAGGCGGCTTTGGCCAGGATCTCCTTGTCCAGCTCTTGGAAGCGCGTGTGGTCGCCGAGGAATACGAGGTGCTCGATGCCTGGCCCCATCTTCTCCACGTAGTCGATGGCGCGTGCGACGCTATCCAGGTCGCCGGGATCCTCGAGAACGATCAGGGAATCCGATGCAGCGGCGCACGGGCCTGCGGTGAGCGCGTCGAAGGGATTCCAGATAGACGTGATGATGAGGTTGCGCGGTCGCTTCCCCTGCGTGACGATCCAGTCGTCGATGAGGCCGTTGGCGTCATAGGCGTCCTTGCCGCAGAACCGGATGACCTCAAGCCCCGCCTCGCGGAGCGGCTCCAGGCAGCTTTCGGGGAAGGACACGGTACCGCCGAGGACTATGAGGCGTCGGAATGCGCCTGAGGTGAGCGCGGCGAGCGTTTCGGGCGCTATGATGCCGTCGTCATGGTTGAAGAAGAGGGGTGCTCGCTCGCCTTGCGAGAAGGGCAGCAGCGAGATGATGTCTCCGGTACAGCCGTCCCAGGTGATGACGGCGGTATCGCCCCATTGATCGGCTGCGCGGAAGGCTGCGAGCGCCAGCTCGTCGATCGTCGCCTTCTGCAGCAGGGTGACCTTACGCTCGCCGGCCTCGTCTTCGAGGGCGCTCGTGACGACGGGGGAGAGGCGGCATCCGCGGTCGAGCGCGATGACGTGAGACGCGCCGTATTGGCGTAGGGCATGGGCGGTCACGTCCGGGAGGCTCTCGCTCCGGGTGAGCAGGAGCGGGGCGTCGAGCGTGCTGCCGAGCCCGGCGCCGACCAGGCAGGCGGAGGCATCCTCGCCGGGGCAGATGATGACCGTGTCACTCGGACCCTCATGGCAGAGCTCGGCAAGCTTCACGGCGCTCCCGTAGCGGTCGTCTGCCGAAATGGTTCGCGTCAGTTCCTCGCGCGGGGACACGTCGCGGCCGAGCATATCGAAGACACGCTGCTCCGAGGAGGCCTTCCCGGTGTGGCCGCCGAGGACGCGGTAGATGCGGCAGACATCCTGCGCGCTGCCCATCAGGCGGGGATGCCCCTTTTCGATCCAGATGGCCTTATTGCACAGGCGCTCGATCTGGTCATTATTGTGGGAGACGATGAGAACGGTGACCTCGTGTTCCTTGATGAGTTCTTGGATGCGGCGCTCGCACTTTTGCTGGAACATGAAGTCGCCGACCGAGAGCACCTCGTCGACGATGAGTATCTCCGGGACGATGATGGTGGCGATAGCGAAGGCGATGCGCGCCACCATGCCGGACGAGTAGTTCTTCATGGGCATGTCGAGGAACTGCTCGACCTCCGCGAAGGCGACGATGTCGTCGAAGTGCTGCTCGATGAACTTCTTGGGATAGCCGAGGAGCGCTCCGTTGAGGTAGATATTCTCGCGAGCTGTGAGCTCGAGGTCGAAGCCGGCTCCGAGTTCGATGAGCGGGGCGATGTTGCCGTTGATGGTGCAGGTGCCAAGCGTGGGCTCAAGCACCCCTGCGACGATCTTGAGCAGGGTGGACTTGCCCGAGCCGTTGGTGCCGAGGATGCCGAAGACGTCACCCCTCCGTACTTCGAGGGACACGTCATCGAGGGCTTTGAGCTCCTTGAAGCGCAGCTCGTGGCGAGCCAGCGCAATGGCGTACTCCTTCAGGTTGTTCAGCTGCTCGCTTGCCATGTTGAAGACCATGGACACGTGGTCGACGGAGATCATGACCGGGCGCCCCGGCTCCTCCTCGAAGGAGGTAGCGAGGCACTGAAGCGAGGTGGTGTTAATGTTCTCGGCCATTCTTCTTCCTGTGGTTAGACGTAGAGGATGAACTTCTTCTCGTTCTTCTTGAAGACCACGAGGCCCAAGACGAGCATGACGAGGGCCATGCCGAGGCAGACGAGGTTCTCACCCACGCCGGGAGTGTTGCCCCAGAGGGCAATGTCGCGGAAGTAGGTGACGTAGTGGTACATAGGGTTGAACGTCTCGAAGGCGAGCATCCAGTCGGGCAGGATGTCGACGGGATAGAACAGGGGCGTGGCGTAGGTCCAGGCCGTGATGATGACGCTCCAGAAGTGCAGGACGTCGCGGAAGAACACGGCGAGGGTGGCGAGGATGAGACCGATGCCCGCGCTGAAGATGGTCACGTAGAGGATGAGCAGGGGCAGCAGTAGCAGGTTCCACGTGGGCACGATGCGGAAGAACAGCATGACGAGCGCGACCGCGATGAGGGAGATGACGAAGTTCACGAGCGTGAACAGCACTTTCTCAAGGGGGAAGATGAGCTTCTCGATGCGGATCTTCTTGATGAGCGGCGCCGAGTCGATGATGGAGCTCATGGCGCTGCTGGTGGAATCGGCCATGAGCGAGAAGATGGTGTTGCCCAGGATGAGATAGAGGGGGAAGTTCTCAATCTGGAAGCGGAAGAACGTGCTGAACACGGCGGAAAGCACGCACATCATGAGCAGGGGGTTGAGCACCGACCACGCGATGCCCAAGACGCTGCGGCGATACTTGAGCTTGAAATCCTTGGTTACGAGGGACGTTATGGTGAACCAGTTGCGGTTGAGCGCCGCCTTGTCTGTTGCCGAAAAAGCCATGGGCTCCTCAATGGGTCGAATCGGGCATTACTTCTATTCTATCGCAGCCCATGGAAAAGGTGCCTATTTCGAGAAAAACAGCAGGGGGAGAGCAATGCTGGTATCCTTAACGTTAGGCAAACAGCGTCAGATTTGAGGAGGAGCGGTGGTCGTCGAGTGCCCCGAGGAGCGTCAGGTTCCCAAGGTGAGCCTGCTGGTGCCCGTTTACAACGTCGAGCGGTACCTGCGGGAGTGCCTGGAGTCCGCGCGGCGCCAAACGCTTGCAGACATTGAGGTCATCTGCGTGAACGACGGCTCGACGGACGGCTCGCGTGCCATCATCGAGGAGTTTCTCAATGTTGACCAGCGGTTTCGCGTCATCGATAAGGAGAACTCGGGCTACGGGGCGTCGATGAACCGAGGCCTTGGGGAGGCACGGGGCGAGTTTGTGGGAATCCTGGAGTCAGACGACTTCCTGGATGCCGATGCGCTTGAGGTGCTCTATGACGCGGCGCAGGCGGCAAGCGCCGAGGTGGCTAAGGCCGACTTCTACCTGCACTGGTCCGAGCCCGCTCCGCGCGATGAGCGATTCGGTTGGGTGGAGGAGGGTCTGGGCGGCGTGGTCGATCCCCGCGATTACCGAGAAGTGTTCTTCCGCAAGCCCTCCATCTGGTCGGCGCTATACAGACGCTCTTTTTTGGAGGAGAACGACATTCGTTTTCTTGAGACGCCGGGGGCCTCATACCAGGACTCTGCCTTCAACTTCAAGGTGTGGGCATGCGCTCGTCGTGTGGTTCTGGTCGACAGAGCCTTCCTGCACTACCGACAGGACAACGAGGCCTCGTCGGTGAACTCGCCGGGTAAGGTATACTGCGTGTGCGATGAGTACGCTGAGATGCTCCGCTATGTGGAGGAGCGGGGGCTTGACGAGGGCTTCTTCTTGCCGGTCATCGCCAAGATGCGCTACGACTCCTATATGTGGAACTTCGAGCGCCTGACGCCTGCGCTGCGCGAGGGCTTCGCGCAGCGCATGGCGGAGGACTTCCGTCGTGAGGATGAGGCGGACATGGTCGACTTCTCGCTGTTTGAGCCCTGGAAGATCCCCGAGCGTCAGGCGGTAATCGATGATGCTGCCGCCTTCTGCGCACTGCGGGCGACAGGGGAGCGCGACGGCAAGCTGGCCATCCTCGTCCGTTGCTGGCGGGCGGGCGGTCCTGCCTTGGTCGTCCAGGTGCTGAAGCGCCGTCTGGGACGCGGATAGGGGGGGCGCTGTGCCACGCGTGTCTGTCGTGATCCCCGTCTACGGCGTGGAGGACTACCTGGCTCTGAGCGTTGCCTCGGTGCGCCAGCAGACGCTCGAGGACATCGAGATCATCTGCGTGAACGACGGCTCCCCGGACGGGTCGCGCGACATTCTCGCGCTCCTCGAGGCCGTTGACCCCCGCATCGTGGTGGTCGACAAGCCCAACGGTGGACTCTCGTCAGCCCGCAATGCGGGCATTGATCGTGCGACGGGAGAGTACCTGTGCTTTCTCGACGCCGATGATCTCATGGATGAGGGGGCTTGCAGGGCGATAGCCGATGCCTTTGAGCGGACGGGTGCTGACGTGGTTACCTATGGCGCCTCCCCCTATCCGTTGTTTCGCGGCTACCCTTGGCTTGAGCGGGTGCTCAGCCCGCGTGATGCGGTGTATGGGGAGTTCACGCCTGCGTTGCTATTCGACGAGGCGTCCCATCCGTTCGTGTGGCGAACGGCGCTCAGGCGGTCTTTCCTCGTCGATTCAGCTTTGCGGTTTGACGAGGATCTGGCCTATGGGGAGGATGAGGTCTTCCACTTCGCCCTCTATCCGCGATCCTCGCAGACGGTGCTCATCTCCGATAAGCTGATCCGCTACCGGGTGGCTCGTGGGGGGTCGCTCATGGATGGGCAGCGCGGTGATCTTGCCCGGAGGGTGGAAGAGCACCTGGCTATCGTCGGGTGCGTTCTTCGCGACTGGGGTGACGGGGGGTTTCTGGTGCCTTGGGGACAGGAACTCTTCGATTGGTCGGCTGAGTTCCTGCTGCTCGACTTGCTGACACTTCCCGAAGCTGCGCGTCTGGAGTCGGCGTCGTCGTTGCACGAGCTGTGGGTCGAGGCGTTTGGCGAGGAGAGCGCCTGTCGCCTTGCCGTCGCGTCGCGGTTCCACGTGCTGGCGCGTCCGATCGCCTGCAACAGGGGCAAGCTGCCCGGCGGTCGCGTGGCGAAGGCGCGCTACTACCTGAGTCGTCTCACGCCGGCTCGGCTCGCCAAGGTGCTTCGCGGGCGTCTGCGTGCCCGCCGAGCTTCTGCTCCCAGTGCCGTTGAGCAGGCAACCTGGGAGGCCGAGGACGCCCGTCATCGTCAGGAGGCCCTTCAGTTTCTGCGCGCAGAGGCGGTAGCTCCTCGAATTCCGTAGCTCTGTGTTATCGTGTAAGCGAAGGTTTCTCCTTGAGAAGGGGTAAGTCGTGGGTTTTCTTGAGAAGATAAAGAGCGTTCTTCCGGTATCCTCGCGTTCGTTTCACGCTTATGAGCGGGAGTTGAGCCAGAAGCTTGATTCTCTTGAGGTGATGATGCGAGTACTAGGGGATCGGCTTGCTGCTTTTGAGGAGGGTGAACGCGAGATTTCCAAGCGTGTCGAGCAGTCCTATTGGGATATTACGGGAAACATTGACTACAAATTCGAAAAGCTTACTTTGCCAACGCTTCAGAAGATAGAGGGTACGCTCGATGCTCACGATGCGTTTGTTTCGGCTCATCTTTGGGATCAGTATCGCAATGAGGACGAGACTGAAGAAGAGGCCCGACTTCGCTTTTTCAAGAGCATCCCCCCCGCTAAAGGTGCACTGAGGGCTCATCAGACGGCGAGCGCCCAGCTTCTTCGTGAGTTTGACGCGCTTTGCCGTGATAACGGGCTGAGATATTGGATCGAGTTCGGCACACTTCTGGGGGCGGTGCGACATGGCGGGTTCGTACCTTGGGACGACGATCTCGATGTCGGAATGGTCCGACCTGATCTAGAGAGACTGAGAAAGGTGGCGCAACGCGACGATCGATATCGTATTACGGAGGTATTTGACGCGGCGGTCCATTGCCGTCAGATTCGCTTTAGGTACGCTGACGAAGGCAAGCCGTTCTTCATCGACCTTTTCGTTTATGATTTCGTACCTTCTAATTCCAAAACCTTGCTTAAGGCTTACGGCGAGATTCGCTTGGCTATGGTGGAAGCCATGAGGGGTGATTCCCGGCTTGACGCCTGGCATGCTGCCACCTTCGCTCAGGTTGAGGAGAGTCCGGATATCAATGCTGCCTTCGAAGAGGGCAACCACGCGCTTCGCTCCCTCGGTTTTGGGTGTAATGAAGAGGAGGCTCGAGGCCTGGCGTGGGGGATAGAGAACATGGATGGGGGAGCAGCGTATCCCTGGTCGCTATTTCCCATAAATGATGTGTTCCCCCTTCGTCGCTTGCATTTTGAGGGCGTTGAGTGCTTTGTGCCCAACAATCCCGAAGGAATGCTTACGCGCGTTTACGGCGACTACCTTCTTTTTCCGAAAGATATAAGAACCCATTACAAACATGTGTCGCTTGAGGATGAGTAGAACTTCACCGGCGCTAGGAGAAATGAAGGAAAACTGCCCCCAGCTCTGCCCAACCGATGAGGGCCATGAGGGCCATGAACGCCTGAGGGGGCACCTTTTCTAAGGGGGTCTTCCATCGAGGAAGAAGGGCGAAGAGGGCAAGGAACACTGCTGGGATGAGGTAGCGCGACTGGTAATAATCCAAGGCGACGCTCTTGTAGTCCCATAGGGCGATGAAAGTGATGAAGCCGGTCAGGCAGGCGATGACAAGCATTGTGACTCGTTGCCATGCTTTGATTTTGACCAAGGGGCTTGAGTCGAAGAGGAATCCAAGGAAGAGAAGCGCTGCGCTGAGCATCCAGATTCTTGGAATAAGGACTACCGGCGGAACAAACGATCCATGCATGAGGGGCCATCCGAGGTTTCCCCCGAAGAACATACTCAGGTAGAAGACGCCTCGCTCAGTTGCGGTGTTCATTATGCATGGCCAAAGGTCGGCGAGCTGGCCGTTCGTAAGTAGATTATTAAGCGTCTCGCCATATCCGCGTGAGGCAATGAAGAAAACAGCGGCCATCAAGGCTATCGCGAAAATGCCCGGAAGAGCTAGTCTCAGTTTCCTACTCCCTATCTTGGGATAAAGCAAGAGCGCGGTGAGCACGAGGATGAGATAAACGTATTTGCAAACGGCGATGAGAGCGATGAATGCGATAAGCTGGATCCAGTGGATCGGCCGTATTCTCTCCGGTGGAAGGGAGAGCATACGGATGAGCTGTACGACGAAACAGAGTGCGCCTATATTGCACAGAACGTCTGCGGAGCATGATGCCTCCTGCTGGAGCAAGAGGGGGTTAAGGAGGAAGACGCTTGCCGCCCTTTTTCCAAAGGGAAGCGTCTTGAGCATCCAGGCGGCGGCTCCAAGGTAGACCAATCCGTCAGCGAGTCGGCAGACAAAGAGCATGAAGAACCCGTTGACATTGAGGAGCTTGCCGAGCGATGCAATGGCAGAGGGTATCAAGTAATTGATCGTTGAATAGGCGCTGGCGGTAAAGTCCGTCGGCTTCACGTCGTCGTAAGAGAATGGCGAAAAGAGGAGCTCTCCCATTGCGGTATAGCCTTCGATCCATTCATAGGCATCAGGCAATTGGGAAGGAACGAGTAGCTCGCTCATACTTTGATTGTTGAACACGCGATTGATATGCGTGAATTCGTCGGGGATGGTGAAGGGTGGTATGAAGATGGCGTAACCGCAGAGCAAGGGAAGAGCGATAAAGAAGAAACAAAGTGAAGTGCTGTGGCGAACTTTGCCCCAGAGGCGTGCGGGGATGATTAGGGAGGAGGCCAAGAAGACCCCGGCCATTGCGAGACAAAGCGTGTCGGCGTTCTCGAACGTGGGATCTAGGTAGACTTGACTGCCTAGAAGGCTAATGCCGGCAATGGAGAGAGCTGCGTAGGCGGCGCAGAGTGTTGGCGTCTTCAGTCGCGAAAACTCAGGATGCATGGGGCCTGTTCTCCTCGGATCTAGGGGACAAGGTTTCTGATGAGGGGAATCTTCTTAATTATGAGGACAAGCATAAGCGCGCTTGCGTAAATGATAAACGGGCATACAAGCCGCACAAACATGCTTGCGGGGGAGACCTCTCCGAGTCCAAAAATGAGGTAGTCGAGAAGAATCTTATGAATGAGATAGATGCCGAAGCCGCAGCCGGCGATGGAGGCGATGGCTGCAGCATGGCGCTCGAGGAAGATATATGACGGGATTTGCTTGAAAGCCAAGAAAACAGCAACGGAGGGGAAGAAAGCGAAGACAGTGTTGTAGTCAAAGAGAACTCTCACGGTGAAGCCCGCCTCGTAGGAGGCCTGGTAGGTGTATGCGTAGCGAAGCGCCAGGAACAGGATGCCGAGCGCATAGCAGGTAAGGCGACTTTTGCGAGAGATGCTCTGGGTGGCAAGAAGGTATCCGAGTATCGCATAGGTGACGAAGCCGCCAGCGACGGGCAAGTTAAATGCTCCCGACCAGGGAAGATCGAGGGCCTGGCAGAAATAAGGGATGAAAAACGTGAGCAGAAAAGAGGTGATTACCAGGTACCACAGCGCCTTGGTGCTCTGAGCCAAAAGGGAAAGAATGGGCATGGCTAGAGTGATAGAAATGATGGCGAAAAAGAACCAGTAGATTGGTTCGATAGAGCAGTTCATGAAATCTGTGAGGAAGCCAAGGATGCTTAGGGAACTGCCTCCTGCGATACATCGGATAAGGTAGATGATGCCTGACCAAGCAACGAAGGGGATGAGGAGCTTCTTCATCCGTCGTTTGAGAAAGGTCTTCGTGTCATATTTCGCTCGATACTCCATGTTGTTTGCCCCGGTAAGCATGAAGAAGATGGGAACGGCCCAGTACATGACGACCTCGACGGCAAGCGCCTGATCCCATGCCGCTCCTGGCTGGAAGGAGTGGACGAGCGTGTTGCAATGGAGGCAGACTACGGCGAAGCATGCAAAGATGGTGAGCAGGTCAAAGTATAGAATTCTTTTTGCCACGGTGCCTCCAGACGATGCAAGCAATAGTGGCAGTATAATAACAGGTTATATTGCGTAATTATTAGTGTCGAATGGTAGGAGAATGGTGAGATTGTCCGCATTACCGAAGGTTTCGCTCGTTCTCTCTGTATACAACATGGAGGTTTGTCTTCGCGAGACGCTCGACTCAGTGCTGTCTCAATCTCATCAAGATATCGAGGTCATTTGCATAAATGATGGGTCTACCGACGGAACCCTTGCCATTCTGGAAAGCTATGCGGAGGCCGATTCGCGCGTTCGGATTGTTTCTCGGGAGAACCGGGGTCAGGGAGCGTCGCGCAATGAGGGCATCGCGTTGGCGACGGGAGGGTTCCTCATGCTTCTTGATGCCGACGATGTCTACGCTCCTAATCTCGTCGAGTCTCTTCTTCGGGGGATTATGGAAGCTGATGCCGATATTGCCGTCTGTCGTTCAGCTGAGATGGATCACGAGACCGGCGTGGTGGAATCCTCTCCTTGGACGGTAAGGGTCAATCAGCTGCCCGCGCAAGATCCCTTCTCGTGGGAGGACATGACGGATTATATCTTCACCGCCTTTGTTGGGTGGCCTTGGGATAAGATGTATCGTCGTTCCTTCGTTTTGGAGAACGGCCTTGAGTTTCCTGCCCTTCCCAACAGCGAGGATCTTGTCTTTGTCTTCCTTTCTCTTGTGCGGGCTCGAAGGATTACCTTCATCGACGAAGAGCTTGTTCGCCATCGAGTTGGTCGAAGCGGCTCAGTCTCAAACAGTCGAGCTCGAGCTCCCTTTGCGTTCTATGATGCGGGGTGTCTCCTCAAGGCTGAGCTGCAAAAAGATGTCGCCCAGTATGATCGTCTCCGGTGGGGTTTTCTGAATTGGTTTTTCGACTATACACTCTGGAACATCGAGACCATGACAGATGAGGATGTCAAGGACGAGATGGCTCGGGCCTTCGTTGGCGGATGTCTTTCTGAACTGGAGATGGGCAAGCACTGCAAGGCCTACTATTCGCTCGACCCCTTTAATATTCCTCGTTACTACGGGGTTCTTCAAGAGCTGATGGAGGAGGAGAATGAGCAGGTTCCTCGAAGACATGCGCTTCTTGACTCCCTTATCTCTCTTTTGACGAGTTGCAGGAGCCAAGGCTACCGTTTCGGCCTGAAGAGAATCTTGGCAAAGCTTCGTCTGGCGAAACCGCCGGTAATCGAGCAGCCGCTTCCTCCTCGCGGGGATAATTACTTTGCATTTGACTACAATCCTAAGGAGAAGATGAATGACTGACCATCCGTCCGTGAGCGTCGTCGTGCCTTGCTACAACGTGGCCGGGTACCTTCCCGAAACGCTCGACAGCCTTCTTGCTCAGACCTTGACGAATCTCGAGATCATTTGCGTCAACGATGGGTCTACCGACGAAACGAAGGATGTGATCCTTGAGTACGCTTCGCGTGATGGCCGGATCATTCTTGTTGATCGGTCTAACGGCGGTTACGGTTGCGCCATGAACGCTGGGATGGCGGAGGCCAGAGGTCGCTATGTCGGCATCGTGGAATCGGATGACTACGTGGCATCTGATATGTACGAAAAGCTCTATCGCTGTATTGAGGAGAATGAACTCGACATGGTGCGCTCGGACTTCTATAAGTTCTGGACGCGTCCTGATGGTACGAGGGAGGTGCGACGTGAGGAGTTGACTCCCAAGCAGGAGCAGTATAACGTGGTAATCGATCCGCGTGAAGAGAAGGACATCTTCAATGCCCAGATGATGAACTGGACAGGGCTGTACCGGGCGTCCTTCTTGCGTGAAAACGGTATTTGCCACCATGAGAGCCCCGGCGCCTCTTATCAGGATAATGGGTTTTGGTTCCAGACTTTTTGCCATGCCCGACGCGTGATGCTTTTGCCGGAGCCCTTTTATTATTATCGGCAGGACAATGCGGCCTCTTCCATCAACCAAAATAACAAAGTTTTCTGTATGCTTGACGAATACCGATGGATAGAGGATTGGCTGAGGTCAAATTCCGAGCTGGCGGATGAGTTTATCGGGCTATTCCACTACAAGAAGACCCATAACCTCAATTTTGCGTTCTCCCTTCTGGCTGAGGAGTTCCAGATGCCTTTCCTGGAGCGCTACGCTCAGGAGTATCGGGTTGCCCAACGCGCTGGCGAGTTGGATCAAAGCTTCTTCTGGCCCGATGAGTGGAAGACGGTTTGCGCCATTATGGAGGATCCAGAGGATTACCGCAGGAGCTTTAATGCTATTAGGATCGATGCGCCAATCGAAGACCGTGGTTGTGATTCTGGCTACAACGAGGCTCGTGAGAAGGGTCTCGTTTCGGCGTTTTTCTGGGTTGCGAGGAGCGAGGGGATTGGAGCTGCGGTTAAGGCAGTGTTGTCCTTCGCGAGGCGTTAGTTCGTCGGGAAACGTGCGAGGGCGTAGACCGTGTGGACGGAGTTCATTCTCAGCTTCCTTCTGGGTGCGGCATTGCTGGTCGTGCCGGGCGCGGCGGTGTGTCGGGGAGCCCGGGTGCCGTGGGCCTTCGCGCTGGCGGTGGCGCCGGGGTGCTCCGTCGCGCTCTACAGTTTGATCGCGCTGGGGTTCTCCCTGGCCGGGGTGACCCTCTCTGGTGTTGTTCTGCTGGCAGTCGCTTTGGTCGTGGCTGCTGCGGCATGGGGGGGCTTGCGCGCCCTCGCGCGGCGTGGGGTGCTCGGCCCCGGTCCCAAGGCGTCGCGCCCCTCTATACTCCTCGGCTGGGAGCTGGGCCTTTATGTGGCAGTGGGAGTGCTGGCGACTCTCCTCATCCTTGTTCGTCCCCTGAGCGATCCTGCCATGCCCACTCAGGCGTGGGACAACGTGTTCCATTTCGGTACCGTGCGCGCCTTTCTCGATTCGGGCGACTGGTCCTTCCTGAATGTCGCCCAGTACAAGACATCCGTCGACCTGGCCATCGACCCCTTCCCGGGTGCGAAGTTCTACCCGGCAGCTTGGCATGTGCTCGTGGCGCTGCTGGCGGATCTGCTCAAGGTGCCTGTGGTCGTGGCTGCCAATGCCGCCAACGTGCTGTTTGCGGGGGTTGTTTTTCCTGCAGGAATGTTTGCTCTCCTGAGCGTCCTGTTCCCCGAGCGCCGCTCCGCAGTGGTTCTGGGCGCGGTAGCTTGCGTGTCCTTCGTGGCGTACCCCTGGGCTCTCTACACCAGCTGGCAGTTGTTTCCCAATGCTGCCGCCTCGGCGGTGCTGCCTTCTCTCGTATTTCTCTTCATCGCGATGGGGGAGCGCTCGGGCGGTCTCGGAAGGCGCCAGCTTTCAACTCCCTTCGGTCTGATGCTTGTTGCCGTCGCCCTTCTCCAGCCTAATGCGGCCTTCTCAGCGGCGGTGTTTCTCGCGCCCTACTGCGTTTGGTTCGCCAGTCGTCTTCCGAAGCGGTTGCCCCTGATGGGAGGAAGGCCCGCGGTGCTTCGCGCCCTTGCCGGCGTGCTTGCGGCTGCGGCTGTCGCCGGGATCTGGCTCGCTCTCTATCGTGCTCCGTTCATGGCGGGGGTTGTCGAGTATCATTGGGCCTCCTATGCGACGGCCGAGGAGGCGCTCCATAACGGATTGACGCTTTCTCTGTCATACAACCCTCCCCAGTGGGTTCTGGGAGCTTTTGTGCTTGGCGGTTTTGTGGCTTCGCTTCAGCGTGGTCGAACTCGCTGGCTGTCGTTCTCCTACGTCTTTGCCCTTGTTATTTTCGTTGTGGCGACCTCAACTGATGGTTCTCTGAAGCACTTACTCGCCGGCTTCTGGTATACCGATCCCTGTCGTGTGGGCGCGCTGCTTGCGTTCACGGCGATGCCCCTCGCCGCGTTGGGGCTGTCTATCGTCTATCGGCTACTCACGAATTGGGCGAAAGGGCGTTTTCAGCCGGTTGCGCGAGTGGTCGGCTCTGTCGCAGTGGGTGCGGCCTGCTTTTGCGGAGCCTACTTCATTCCCGTGGAGCTGGGCGAGGATGACTGGAGATATGAGGAGAGCCCCTTCGAGTATCTGGAGAAACAGAACAAGCGACCTGCCATGCTCGAGGAAGCTGAAGCCAAGCGTCCCTACAGCGAGGAGAAGGCCGCGTTCGCGGAGAGGGTGAAGGCCATCGTGGGTGATGCCGTGGTAGTGAATCAGCCCTATGACGGATCGCTCTATCTCTACGGAGTGGACGGGTTGCACCTGCTGTACCGCTATATGAGCGGCTACGGCGAGGAGGGGGAGACTGCGGCCAGCCGTGTCATCCGCGAGCACCTGAACGAGTATGCGGGCAATCCGGTGGTGCAGGAAGCGGTTCGTCAGACTCGGGCTCGCTATGTGCTGATGCTCTCCGCCAATGGCCAGGGTGTCGGGCGTTTCAGCTGGGCGTACCAGCCCGATCAGTGGGCAGGCATCAACGCCATTAACCCCGACACTCCCGGGTTCACGCTTCTTCTAGCTCAGGGCAACATGCGTCTTTACCGCATTGACGGAGCTGACGGGACGGAAAGTGGTGAAGGGCTCCTGAAGTCAGGAGAAGGTTCTCGGGCGCTATCGGATGACACCTCCGATAATGATGATGTTGGCCTGACAGGCGCCGGAGGCGCGGGAGACGTTGTCCCTGTGTAATCCCCCTGAAGTTGGGGCATGCTCGCTCTTCTCGTACTACAATAATTCGTTGGCGCCAAAAAGGGCGTCGCCGACATGCTGTCGAGGGGTACGGGGAACACATGGAACCGAGGATCTTGGCGATCATTCCGGCCTACAACGAGGAGGAGAACATCGTCTCCACCGTTGAAGATCTGCGTGAGAACGCGCCGGGGGTCGATTACGTCGTCATCAACGACGGATCGAAGGACTCCACGGGCGAGATCTGCCGCGAGCGCGGCTACAATTGCATAAACCTCCCGGTCAACCTGGGGCTGGCCGGCGGGTTCCAGACGGGCATGAAATATGCTCTGCGCCACGGCTACGACTACGCGGTCCAGTTCGACGCGGACGGCCAGCATTCCGCTGCCTACGTGCTGCCCATGGTGCGCCACGCGCAGGAGACGGGGTCGAACATCGTCATCGGCTCGCGGTTCTGCGCCCAGAAGAAGCCCTTCTCGGCCCGCATGATGGGCTCGGCGCTCATCACGGGCATGATCCGCCTTACCACAGGCGAGCGCATCCAAGACCCGACCTCGGGGATGCGCCTGTTCGACCGCACGATGATCCCCCTGTTCGCCAACGAGCTGGACTACAGCCCCGAGCCGGATACCATCGCGCTCGTCGCCCGCAACGGAGCCAAGGTGTCCGAGGTGCAGGTGGAGATGCGCGACCGGGTGGCGGGGGAGAGCTACCTCAACTTCACCAAGTCCATCTCCTACATGCTGCGGGTGTGCTTCTCCATTCTGCTCGTCCAATGGTTCAGGAAGGATCCCAGCTAGTGCTTACGTTGCTTCTGGTGGCCGGTGCCGCCCTCACGCTGGCGTTCGTCATCCTCAAGGTGCGAAAGTCGGAGATCAAGACGTCGGACACCGTGTTTTGGTTTCTGTTCGTCGCGTGCCTGCTGCTTTTGGCCGTATTCCCGCAAGTTGCCTTCTGGCTTGCCGATGTGTTTGACGTGCAATCGCCTTCGAACCTGGTGTTCCTCGTTATCGTGGCTATCCTGCTCATCAAGGAGTTCACCGCCTCCGTGGAGATTGCCAAGCTGCGCAGCAAGGTAACCTATCTGGTGCAGGAGATTGCGCTGATGGAGAACGAGGGGAAAGATTCCTCTAATGGATCCTAAGACGGTTCTCATTTTCTCTCCCCTCTATGCGCCCAGCCTTGGTGGCGTAGAGCAGTATTCTCGTCATCTGGCGGAGGCGCTCGTCAAGCAGGGGTATCGAGCTGTGGTGGTGACGTCCAACGTGTCTGGGCTTTCGCCGAGGGAGGTTGAACCGAGTGGCGTGGAGGTGGTACGCCTCCCTTGTCGCAGCTTAGTGGGGGGACGCTTCCCGGTTCCTCGAAAGAACGCAGATTATCGGACTCTTTTTGGCGAGTTGATGGATGCGTCCGTGGCGGGCGTTGTGATCAATACGCGCTTCTATGGTCATACCCTTGAGGGCTTGCGGCTTGCTGAGGCTTTGGATGTTGTTCCTGTGATTATCGATCATGGCTCGGCGCATCTCACCTTCGGCAATAGCTTACTCGATGTAGCGGTTCGTGCTTACGAGCATGGGATAACGAGAAGGGTCAAGCGTCATCGGGCCGCTTTCTACGGCGTCTCTGCGGCCAGCTGTCGCTGGCTCACTCATTTTGGCATCGAGGCGCAAGGCGTGCTGAGCAACTCCATTGACGCTATGGCATTCCGCGAACGATCGTCTGGTCGTGACTTTCGTGCGGAGTTGGAGCTGCCGCCGGATGCGTTCGTCGTAGTCTTCACGGGGCGTTTTACGCCGGAAAAGGGCATCAGGCCGCTTATGGGAGCCGCTGCCCGGCTACTGGAAGAGGAAGACGTCTTTTTCTTGCTAGCTGGAGATGGTCCTCTGGCGGCGGAGGTCTCCGGTCGGGCCTTGCCTAACGTGAAGCCGGTCGGTCGTCTGGACTCATCTGATATTTCCGCTCTGATGGCCTGCGCCGACGCATTTTGCCTGCCGACACGCTCGGAGGGGTTTTCGACCTCCCTCCTGGAGTGTGCAGCCTGGGGTGTGGCGCCTGTTATCACTTGTGTGGGCGGTGTGGAGGAGCTCGTGCCAAGTGATGGTTATGGCATCGTGCTTCAAGAAGCCTCGTCAGAGGAGGTTGCCTCGGCTCTTTTGAGCTTGAGGGATGATCGGGCGCTTTGCCGAAAGATCGGGAGCAACATCCGGGCTCGTGTTGAAAGAGGGTTCTCCTGGGCGGCCGCCGCGGGGAGAACTGTGTTGGCCTGTGCCGAAGCGCAGACGCGGAAAGGAACGCTGTAGTTTACGATGGAAGCACTTGCTGACGCGCTGTCGCTTATCATGCAGCCCTGCTATGACCTGACGGGGAACTGGTGGGTTGCCATCCTTCTGTTCACGGTCATCGTGAAGGTCATCCTCATGCCCATGGCGCTCTGGTGCCAGAAGAATGCCATCGTCATGGTCAAGCTCATGCCCGACCTCAACCGCCTGAAGGTGAAGTACTTCGGCGATGCCGAGACCATCGGCGAGAAGCAGAACGAGCTGTACAAGGAGAAGCACTACCACCCGCTGCTCTCGCTCGTGCCGCTGGCGGTGCAGATCCTCATCCTGTTCGGCCTGGTGGATGTCATCCACCGCATCACGGACAACGGGGCGCCGGGCACGGAGTTCCTCGGCATGATCCCCGTTGAGGACGGCGGCCTGTCGTGGGTGATGCCCGTCCTGGCCGGCATCTCGGCCATCATCATGGGCTTCGCCCAGAATCGCATCAACCCGCTTCAGCGCGAGCAGTCTCGCGCTGAGAAGAACACCACCAACGGCCTGTCCATCGCCCTCTCCTTCTTCCTGGGCATCTTCGTGGCGGCGGGCATGGCGTTCTACTGGATCTGCTCCAACCTCACTTCCATCGCCGTGCAGGCGCTTTGCAACATCATCATTAAGCCGCGCAAGCACATCGACTACGACGACCTGGCCGCCAGCCGCGAGGAGCTGGAGGGGCTCAACGCCCTGGCCGGCCCCAAGCGCAAGTGGTACCAGCGCGACCCGCTGGCCAAGCGCGAGAAGGCGGACTACAAGCGCTTCTTCAGCATCGTGGACAAGCACCTCGTCTTCTACTCCGAGCGCAGCGGCTTCTACAAGTACTTCAAGGGGGCCATCGAATGGCTCCTCGACAACTCCGACGTGCGCATCCACTACGTGACGAACGATCCAAACGACCAGATCTTCGCCATCGCCGAGGAGCAGCCGCGCATCTTCCCCTACTATATCGGCGAGCAGAGGGCCATCACGCTCATGATGAAGATGGACGCCGACGTGGTGGTGGCCACCCTCGAGGACCTGGAGAACTACTACCTCAAGCGCTCCTACGTGCGCAAGGACATCGAGTACGTGTTCTTCTTCCATCACATGACCTCAACGCACCTGACGCCCCATGAGGAGGCCTTCGACCACTACGACGCGCTCTTCTGCGCGGGGCCCCATCAGATGGCGGAGATCGAGGCCGCCGAGCAGAAGCGCGGACTCAAGAAGAAGCGGCTCGTGAAGGGCGGCTACGACCTGCTCGACCAGGAGATCGCCGACTACGAGGCCCTGGCGGGCCGCGAGAACGATCGCCCTGTCATCCTCATAGGCCCCTCATGGCAGGAGGACAACATCCTCGACAGCTGCGTGGACGACCTCATCGGGTCGGTGCTGGGGAAGGGCTATCGCATCATCGTGCGCCCGCATCCCGAGTACACCAAGCGCTATCCGGCCCGCTGGGAGGCGCTTCAGGCTCGCTGGGCCGACGAGGATCCGGCGGAGCTCTTCTTCGAGAGCGACTTCAGCTCCAACGAGTCCACCTTCTCCTCTGACATCCTGGTGACGGACTGGTCGTCCATCTCCTGCGACTTCTCGTTCTCCACCTTGAAGCCGACCATCTTCATCGACACGCCCATGAAGGTGGGCAACCCCGACTGGGAGAAGCTGGACATGGAGCCGACCGACATCTCGCTGCGCAACCAGATCGGACGCTCGCTCACCTTAGACAAGGTGGATCGCTTCGCCGACGAGGTGGCCTCCATGCTCTCCGAGCGGGAGGTGTGGCGCGAGCGCATCCGCGAGGTGCGCGCCGGGTTCGTGTTCAACCTGGGGCATGGTGCCCGGACGGCGGGGGAGTTTCTGCTGGAGACGGTGCTCGACAAGCAAGCCCAGCGTGCGGGGGGCAAGTCGTCCGCCGGGAGGCACGCCGCGGCGCCTGCGGCCGAGGACGGAAAGGCGGTGGCATGATGGCGGCCCGTTTCATGCTGCGCGCCTATGATGCGCTCTGCCTGGCGCTGGTGGCGCTTGTCCTGACGGCTTTGCAGCCCGGCGTGGCCCTCGCCTACGTCGACCCGTCGGTCATGACCTACACCATCCAGGCGCTCGCCGGCGTCGCCGTGGCCCTGAGCGCGGTGCTCGGCGTGGCCCTGCGCCGCAGCCGGCGCGTCATCATGCGCCTGCTGCATATTGACGAGAACGCGAACAAGGAGGTGGAGCCGCCGGTCAGTCGCGTGGTGTCTCGGGCCGACCGGGCCGCCGTCCTTGCTGCGGCCGACGAGGGAGCTCGCCAGGCGAAGGACCGCCTGCGCCGCGGGAAGCAGCCCCGTCGGCTGGGATGGGGCCGTCGCTTCGGCCTGGCCCTGGCGGCAAGCGCGTTTCTGGTGGGTACCGTGTTCGTGGTGGCACCGCTTGAGGTGGTGGCCGGCAGCGCGACGAGCCTCGTCTTCTCCCTGGCAGATGCGTGGCCCATCGTTCTCGTGGCCGGGTGCATCGGCGCTGTGGCCCTGGCCCTCGTGGCGTCGGTAGTGCGTGGGCGCGCCTTCGACGTGGTGCTCACGCTCATCGTGGCCGTGGGGCTGTGCTGCTACGTGCAGGCCCTCTTCCTCAACCAGTCCCTCCCCATCGCCGACGGCAGCCCGCTCTACCTGGAGTGGTACAAGACCATCACCGTCATCAGCACGGCGGTGTGGGTTGCCATCATTGCGGGGCTTCTGCTGGTCTGCCGCTGGAAGACGGGGGTGTGGCGCTCGCTTACCGTGGTGATCAGCCTCTGCCTCATCCTGGTGCAGGGCGTGGGCGTGGCGAGCCTCTTCGCCTCCGAGGAGCAGCGTGTGCCCTCTGAGTACGTGCTCACCAAGGAGGGGCTCTACGAGGTGGGCTCGGAGAGTAACGTCATCGTGTTCGTGCTGGACACCTTCGACACGAAGCTGATGAATCGCCTGCTCGAAGACGACCCGAATCTGCTCGACGGCTTCACGGGCTTCACCTACTTCGAGAACTCCACCGGATCGATGATCCCCACCCGCTACGGCGTGCCGTTCTTGCTGTCGGGGCGGATGGCCGAGCCGGATGAGGACTTTGACGTGCTGTGGAACAACTGGTATGCGGGGACGGAGTTTCTTCCCGACATAGCCAAGGCGGGCTATGCCGAGGGCGTCTATACTGATTCGCTCGGCAGCCAGGCGGCCCATGCGACGGTCGACGAGTACGTTGACAATATCCATCCCTCGAACGAGGTGGACTCGAGCTCGCTCGATCCCTGGGGGCTCCTGGATGCCGTGGAGAAGATGGCTCTTTATCGTGACGCTCCTTGGTTGCTGAAGCCTCTGTTCTGGTTCTACACCGACGAGGTGAACAACAAGGCGGCGAATGCGGGCGAGGGGGATGTCGCCCCCTACGTCATGAACGACTGGGCGTACTATGAGGGGCTGCTCACGGACGGCCTGAAGGTGTCGGAGTCTGATGACAAGGCGTTCCGCTTCATCCACCTGCTTGGCGCCCACTACCCCTTCGTCCTTGACGAGACGGGCCATGTGGCGTCCTCGGAGACAAATCAGGATCGACAGAGCATCGGCTCGATCAAGATGGTGTCCGAGTACCTCGCGCAGCTCAAGGCCCTGGGGCTCTACGACGAGGCGACGATCATCGTGACGGCCGATCATGGCGACTGGTACCTTGCCGACGAGATCCATGAGCCTTCGACTCCCATCCTGCTCGTAAAGCCTTCGGAGAACGCGCAGCAGGCGGCTCAGCCGCTCAAGGTGTCGAAGGTTCCAACGGGACATGTCGACTACCCGGCCACCGTTATCGATGCCGTTGGCGGCGACAGCAGCAAGTACGGCCCCACAGTCTTCGAGGTGCCTGAAGGCCCGCGTGACCGTTACTACTGGATGACCGCGAGCGACGGTCATCACGACTTGGCGCTCAGGGAGTACCTGATCAACGGCGATGTGCTCAACTTCGATGATTGGGAACTGACGGGCGGGGAAATAGATTTCCATCCCTATGAGTAAGCCATGCTGGCCAAAAGCATCGTTGCGAAGGATCCTAGCTATCTGCCTCCCACTGTGTCCCATTGCCGAAGTCGAGAAACTTCGGCAGATGGGTGCGACGATCTTCCGGTGCGGGAAGGGTCTGCCAGTCTCCGTATGTCGCCTCAAGGTAGGCTGTCGTTTGTCCAGGTGCCGGGAAGTCATACCCCTCAAAACGAACTGTCGCCAAAGGGAGAATCGCATCTATGGGGAAGGGCGTCATGTTAGGCCATGCAAGGGTTAGAACCTCGCCACAGGTTTTGTCGTCAGGAAGAATCGATCTCCCGTAGCGTGCTTCGATGGCTTCAGGAGAGGAGACTGCGTGCACGAGGTGGTGGGCGATGCGGCATCCCGTCTTCTCAAGGGATCCAAGCACGCCTCGATGGGGGACGACAATGGTTTTCGCGTGGTAGAGGTAGGCCGCGGACTGCCACACTCTGGCGTTGGACAATTGCTTTTTGCGTTGCTCGGGGTTTGTGGCAAGACGATCGTAGGGGAAGATGTCCACGAAGATGCCCTGGCTACAGCCTGCCTCGCGCGTCTCGTCAGTGAGGAATTGCGTACCGTCCTTGTAAATCTTTCCGAACATGGCGGCATAGCCGGGCGTGTTCGAGGCGTCGTGGTAGGAGAAGCCGTCGGGGAGATCCTGTTTCGCTAGCGCAACGAATCGGTCGTAGTCCTTGCGAAGCATTCCTACGTCGACGTCGTCGTCCCAGGGGATAAATCCGCCGTGCCTCACGGCTCCTAAGAGCGTTCCCCCGTCAAGAAACCACGAGACGTCGTGCTCGGCGCAGAAGTCACGAAGTGTGAGCAGAATCTCCAGTTCTGTGGCCTGCAGCTTTTTCAGAGCTTCGTCTCGGTTCATCGGCTCCTGGCCTTTCTAGATTGCAGGTTTCTCGCTAAGAAAAATGCCATCATAGCGCTTCCGATGCCGTAGGCGATAATGGTGGCAAAGCTGGCGCCGTTCATGTTCCAGGTGTTTACGCAAAACCACGTGGCCGGCAGACAGGCTGCGAAGGCGACGACGTTGGCAATAAGGTTCTCTCGCATTTGGCGCACGGCGATAAGCAGATCGCTGAGGAAGGCGATATAGGCGGCGGTGCCAGAGCAGATGATGGCGGGAACGAGCAGATAGCTGTAGGGGACGATGCTCTCGCCGAAGACGAGTTGCAGGAGCGGCTTTCCAAGCAGCCCGAAGCCGAAGGTGGCTACCACAAAGACAGCCAGGATGGCCGCAGATGCTTTGCCTAGAAGTCCGAGAAACCCGAGGGTGTCGCGTTCGTCATATTTCTCAGCGAAGATGCCAAGTAGGGGGGCGTAGATGTAGCTAGCGCATGCTTGGATGATAACAACAGGCGTGCAAACTGAAGCATAGACGCCCAGAGAGGAATCTCCCCACGTGGCTGCTAGATACTGTCGGGCAATCGTGGAGACGGAGAAGCAACAGACCATGCCGATGACAGCAGGAAGGCACTCAACGGCTAGTTTTCTTGTGGATGAGACTGTTATGAGAGGGCGAATATCGTCGAGCGATGACGCTTTGCGCACGTCGTAAACAATGACGGGGAATGTCGCAACAATCATAGAGAAGATGGCAAGCTCGAGGCTTCCGGTTGTCCAAAGCGTGAGAGCGAAAGCGGCGAGAAACAGAATGCCTCGAGCGAGCATGGATCGGCCGCAGTAATCCATTCTGAAGTGCTGCTGGTCGACGCCATGCAGCACATCAATGAATGTGTCGCCGCAGCGAAACACCACATAGAGGAGAACGGCTGTATAAGAGTCGGACGAACAGGTGATGAGCGTATATATGATGGTAACGAGAAGGGCTGCGGCGGTGGTGACGATGCGAAACCCGACATATTCGCGCGCTGTGACGATGCGATGGACGTCGGATACTTGATAGGAGCGTATCTTGTAGAGGGCAATGGGGGCGGCTATGTTCGAAACGGCCATGCCGAGGGCTAGGATGCCCGCAGCATCATAGTTAGGTGAGAGGCGAACCACCAGGACGGTAAGTATCCACTGGCAAAGGGAATAGCTGAACGAGCCTGCTGAGTTCCAGAGGAGATTTTTCTTGATGGAGAGGCCGGTCATGAGATAGGGGTCTTCTTCCGTTGTCGCAATTACTCTGCATACCGTGTATTAGCATAGTTAATTGAGGGGATCATGCTTGAACGCATTGCCGAATCCAGGAAATAAGCGCGCCTTTGGTAAGTCTGTACGCCTCATTTGTTCATAATACATCTTAGATTGTATTATTATGAACACGTTTGTCGAATGATGGGAGATGGGGATGAAGGCAATCGAGTTCAAGGTGCTCCAGGGGCTTCTGGCTGAAAGCGCGCCTACCCAGCGGGAGCTTGCCGAGGCGGTGGGCGTATCCCTCGGCGCCGTCAACAAGGCTCTTGGGGCCCTGCGCGATGGCGGTCTTGTGGATGGCATGACCGTTACGGAGGAGGGCCGGGCGGCCCTTGAGCCCTACCGGGTGGGCAATGCCATCATCATGGCGGCGGGGCTGTCGTCCCGCTTCGCTCCCATCTCCTACGAGCGGCCCAAGGGCGTGCTCCGGGTGCGGGGCGAGGTGCTCATCGAACGTCAGATCCGCCAGCTCCAGGAAGCCGGCATCAGCGACATCACGGTGGTGGTCGGCTACAAGAAGGAGGAGTTCTTCTACCTGGAGGACAAGATGGGGGTGCGCATCGTCGTCAACGACGAGTACGCCTCGCGCAACAACAACTCCACGCTGCGCAGGGTGCAAGACCAGCTCGGCAACACCTACATCTGCTCCTCGGATGACTACTTTACCGAGAACCCCTTCGAGCCCTATGTCTATGCGGGCTATTACGCCTCCGAGTTCGCCGAGGGCGAGACGGAGGAGTACTGCATGGAGGTGCAGGGTCGTGACCGGCGGATCGTCGAGGTGCGCCGCTCGGGCAACCGCGACGCGTGGACCATGCTCGGGCACGCCTACTGGGATCGCGCGTTCTCCCAGGCCTTCGTCGCGTTGCTCGACCGCATCTACGACGAGCCGGAGACCGCTCCGAAGCTCTGGGAGGACATCTACGCCGAGCACCTGGGCGAGCTCCCGCCCCTGGTGCTGCGCCCCTACGACAAGGGCGTCATCTGGGAGTTCGACTCCCTCGACGAGCTGCGCGCCTTCGACCCGGCCTTCATCGACAACGTCGACTCGTCCATCATGGACAACATCTGCGGCGTGCTCGGCTGCGCCCGCGGCGACATCCGCTCCATCGTCCCCATCAAGCAGGGGCTCACCAACCTCTCGTTTCGCTTCGAGGCGGCCGGCAAGACCTACGTCTACCGCCATCCCGGCGCCGGCACCGACGAGATCATCAATCGCGAGAGCGAGACGTTCTCCCAGGACGTGGCGCGCCGCCTCGGCATCGACGACACGTTCATCCACGAGGATCCCGTCGAGGGATGGAAGCTCTCCGCCTTCATCGAGGGCTGCGAGCCCTTCGACTACCACAACGACGACCACCTGCGACGCAGCATGGAGATAGCGCGACGCCTGCACGGCTGCGGCGAGACGTCCCCCTGGGACTTCGACGTCTACCAGAAGGCGGTGGAGATCGTGGGGATGCTGCACCATAAGCCCTTCGAGGACTTCGACGAGCTGGCCGCCCTGGCGGCGGAACTCTACGACGACGTCTGCGCCGACGGCGTGGAGCCGTGCCTGTGCCACAACGACTTCTACGAGCCGAACTTCCTCGTCAAGGGCGAGGAGATGCACCTCATCGACTGGGAGTACTCGGCCATGTCCGACTACGCGAGCGACCTGGGCACCTTCGTCTGCTGCTCTGACTACGACGTGGACGACGCCCTGCGCGCCTTCCGGTTCTACTTCGGTCGGGAGCCGACGCCCGAGGAGACGCGCCACTGCCTGGCCTACGTGGGCATATCGGCCTACTACTGGTTCGTATGGGCGCTCTACAAGGACGCCTCGGGGGAGCCGGTGGGGGAGTGGCTCTACCTCTGGTACCGCGCCGCCAAGAAGTTCGGCCGCGTGGCCGTGGATCTGTACCGCGCCGCCTAGGACGCCGCGCGACAAGCTAAGAAGGAGAAGGAATGGAACTCATAGGCACCATCGTCGTCTACATCATCATGGCCTGCGCCCTCGCAGGCTGCATCGCCTCGGTCGTGAGGCCGGAGAGCGAGCTCGGCCAGCAGTTCGTCGCCGGCATCGACTCCATCGGCCCCATCTTCCTGCCGGTGGCGGGCATCATGGCCGCTGCGCCCTATCTCACCGCGTTCGTGAGCACGGTGTTCGGGCCGGCCTACGGCCTCTTGGGCGCCGACCCGGCCATGGCGGCCACCACGTTCATCGCCGTGGACATGGGCGGCTACCAGCTCGCCGACGCCCTGGCCCAGACCCGCGAGAGCTGGATCATGGCCATGATGACCGGCTACATGGCCGGCGCCACCATCGTGTTCACCATCCCCGTGGCCCTCAAGATGCTCGAGAAGCGCGATCGCAAGTACCTGGCCCTCGGTGTGATGAGCGGCCTGCTCGCCATCCCCATCGGCGTGCTCGTGGCCAGCGTCATCATCGCGCTCGCCCATCCGGTGGTGCGCGAGACGGTGTCCACCAACGCCGAGGCCACCTACATGCTGGCGCTCGAGTTCGGCACCATCGGCCTCAACCTCGTACCGCTCATCATCATCTGCGTGCTGCTGGCCGCGGGCCTCAAGTTCAAGCCCGACGCCATGATCAAGGGCTTCATCGTGTTCGGCCGCGTCATGGAGAGCGCGCTCAAGATCGTGTTCGTGCTGGTGGTCATCGAGTACTTCACCGGCGTCTTCACCACCACCCTCGGCGGCTTCGGCTTCGATCCCATCATCGCTGACGAGGACGACATCTTCCGCGCCCTGGAGGTGTCGGGCGCCATCGGCATGATGCTCTGCGGCGCGTTCCCCATGGTGTACCTGATCAAGCGCTACCTCGCCAAGCCCCTGGCCAAGATCGGCGGCGTGTTCGGCCTCAGCTCCGATGCGACCACTGGCCTGCTGGCTGCCTCGGCCAACGTGCTGGCGGCCCTGGCCATGATCAAGGACCTCAAGGCCAAGGACAAGGTCATCGTCATGGCCTTCGCGGTGTGCTGCGCCTTCCTCTTCGGCGACCACCTGTCGTTCACGGCGAACTTCCAGCCCTCGCTCATCGTGCCGGTGCTCGTGGGTAAGCTCGTCGCCGGCGTGTGCGCCATCGCCTTCGCGTTCTTGCTGGCCGTGAAGAAGGCTGAGTCCCTCGAGCTGGAGGACAAGGCCGAGGAGGCCCGCGGCCTCGAGGGCAAGCAGGGCGAGGTGGCCGTGGACTACTTCACGGACGTGTAGGCCAGCCGTTACCTGCTCATATCGTGAACATGGGGGCCTGGCGGTTGGTGCCGGGCCCCCGCTTTTGTACAATGGCCTAGTTAGCGTTACGCTATTCCTTTCGTCGATCAGGCATTTTCGCCAAAAGGAGCGCAGAGCGCAGCCATGAAGGGAATCATCCTTGCGGGCGGGTCGGGCACCCGGCTCTACCCGCTGACCACGGTCACGAGCAAGCAGCTGCTGCCCGTGTACGACAAGCCCATGATCTACTACCCGCTGTCGGTGCTCATGATGGCCGGCATCCGGGACATCCTCGTCATCTCCACGCCGGCCGACCTGCCCAACTTCGAGCGGCTCCTCGGCGACGGGTCGCACCTGGGCATCCGGCTCTCCTACGCCGAGCAGCCCTCGCCCGACGGGCTTGCCCAGGCGTTCATCATCGGCGAGGAGTTCGTGGCGGGCGACCCCTGCGCGCTCGTGCTCGGCGACAACATCTTCTACGGCAACGGCCTGGGCCGCCACCTGCGGCGCGCGGTGGAGGACGCCGAGGGCCGCGGCGGCGCCACGGTGTTCGGCTACCACGTCGACGACCCCGAGCGCTTCGGCGTGGTGGAGTTCGACGAGGACTTCAACGCCGTGTCCATCGAGGAGAAGCCCGAGCGCCCCAAGTCCAACTACGCGGTGACGGGCCTGTACTTCTACGACTCCCGCGTCTGCGAGATGGCCCGCCGGGTCGAGCCCTCCGAGCGCGGCGAGCTGGAGATCACCTCCCTCAACCAGATGTACCTGGAGGACGGCTCGCTCAACGTGGTCACCCTCGGCCGCGGCTACGCGTGGCTCGACACCGGCACCATGGAGAGCCTGTTCGAGGCGAGCGAGTTCGTGCGCGCCGTCGAGCGCAGCCAGGGGCTGTCGGTGTCGGTGCCCGAGGAGATCGCCTACGAGAACGGCTGGATCACCCTCGCCGAGCTCGAGGAGGCGGCCGCGCGCTGCGGCAAGAGCGAGTACGGGCGCCACCTGCGCAAGGTGGTCGAGGGCCGCATCGCCCCGCATCGGGAGCGAGGGTAGTATGGGCGCCCCGAGGATCCTCGTCACCGGCGCCCGCGGCCAGCTCGGCAACGAGCTGCGGCGCTGCCTGGAGACCATGGGGGCCGAGGCGGGGCCCGTGCCCGAGGCCTGGCGCGGCGCGGAGGCCGACTACGTGGACTACGACGCCCTCGACATCGCCGACGAAGCCGCCGTGGACGCGTGGTTCTCAGCCCACGGCCCCTACGACCTGGTCGTCAACTGCGCGGCCGTCACCAACGTGGACGGCCGCGAGGCCGATGAGGAGGGCGCGTGGCGCGTGAACGCCCTCGGCGCCCAGAACGTGGCCCGCGCCGCCGACGCGTGCGGGGCCAAGCTCGTCCACGTGTCCACCGACTACGTGTTCCCCGGCGACGAGCCTGGCGAGCGCGTCGAGGGGGATCCCACGGGGCCCATCTCCGCCTACGGCCGCACCAAGCTCGCCGGCGAGGAGCTCGCGCTGGCCGCCTGCCCGCGCTGCTTCGTCGTGCGCACGGCGTGGCTCTACGGCTACGTGGGCCGCAACTTCGTCAAGACCATGCTGCGCCTGGGCGCCGAGCGGCCGAGCGTGACCGTCGTCGACGACCAGTTGGGCAACCCCACCTCCGCCAACGACCTGGCGCTCAACATCCTGAGACTCGCCCTCACGGAGAACTACGGCGTCTACCACGTCACCAACAACGGCACCTGCTCGTGGGCCGACCTGGCCGAGGCTGCCATATCCGGCGCGGGGCTTCCCTGCGAGGTCGTCCGCTGCACGAGCGAGGAGTACAAGGCCGCCAACCCCGCGAGCGCCGACCGGCCCCGCTTCTCGTCCCTGCGCAACGCGCACCTGGCCGAGGCCGTGGGGGACGGGATGCGCCCCTGGCGCGAGGCCCTGGACGAGTACCTGAGCAAGCTCCCCGAGCTGGAAGGATAGCGACATGACCGACGAGTTCAAGCCCAAGCGCATCATCGTCACGGGAGGCGCCGGCTTCATCGGCTCCAACTTCGCCCACTGGGTGGCCGGCAACACCGACTGCCACGTGACCGTGCTCGACAAGCTCACCTACGCGGGCAACCCGGAGAACCTGGCGGGGCTCGACCCCGACCGCGTCAGGCTCGTGGTGGGGGACATCTGCGACGAGGCCCTGCTCGACGAGCTCGTGCCCGAGGCGGACGCCGTGGTGCACTACGCCGCGGAGTCGCACAACGACAACTCCATCGCCGACCCCGAGCCGTTCCTGCGCACCAACGTCGAGGGCACCTACCGCCTCCTCGAGGCGTGCCGGCGCCACGGCAAGCGCCTGCACCACGTCTCCACCGACGAGGTGTACGGCGACCTGGCCCTCGACGACCCGGCCCGCTTCACCGAGGAGACCCCCTACCGCCCCTCGAGCCCCTACAGCTCCTCGAAGGCGGCCTCGGACATGCTCGTGCGCGCGTGGCACCGCACCTACGGCCTGCCCGTGACCATCTCCAACTGCTCCAACAACTACGGGCCCTACCAGCACGTGGAGAAGTTCATCCCCCGCCAGATCACCAACATCCTCGACGGCGCGCGCCCCAAGCTCTACGGCGACGGGCGCAACGTGCGCGACTGGATCCACACCGAGGACCACTCCAGCGCCGTGTGGGCCATCCTCACCCGCGGGCGGGTGGGGGAGACCTACCTCATCGGCGCCGACGGCGAGCGCGACAACGTGACCGTGCTGCGCGACATCCTGCGCGCCATGGGCCGGCCCGAGGACGACTTCGACTGGGTGCGCGACCGCCCCGGCCACGACCGGCGCTACGCCATCGACGCGGCCAAGCTGCGCCGGGAGCTGGGCTGGGAGCCGGCCCACACGGACTTCGCCGAGGGGCTCGCGCAGACCATCGCGTGGTACCGGGACAACGAGGAGTGGTGGCGCCCGGCCAAGGAGGCCACCGAGGCCAAGTACGCGGCGCAGGGCCAGTAGGAGGGAGGCGCCATGGCAGCCGGAGACAAGGTGCAGAGCGGCAACTTCACGTTCACCGAGACCTCCATCGAGGGGGTCGTCGTCGTCGACGTCAGGAGCTACGGCGACGAGCGGGGCTACTTCATGGAGACCTACAAGCGCCCCGACTTCGAGGCGGGCGGCATCGCGTGCGACTTCGTGCAGGACAACCAGTCCTCCTCGACCCGCGGGGTGCTGCGCGGGCTGCACTTCCAGATCGACCACCCGCAGTCCAAGCTCGTGCGCGTGGTGTCGGGGGAGGTGTTCGACGTGGCGGTCGACCTGCGCCCCGGCAGCCCCACCTACGGCCGGTGGGAGGGCGTGGTCCTCTCGGCCGAGAACCGCCGGCAGTTCTTCATCCCGCGCGGCTTCGCCCACGGCTTTCTCGTGCTCAGCGACGAAGCGGAGTTCTGCTACAAGTGCGACGACGTGTACCACCCCAACGACGAGGGCGGCCTCATGTGGGACGACCCGGCCATCGGCGTCGAGTGGCCCCCGCTCTCGGGCGACGAGGCCTTCGACCCGGCCAAGGTGGTCCTGAGCGACAAGGACAGGTGCCACCCGCCGTTTGAGGGGTAGGGAAGGAAGATAAAAGGGCTCCGAGCGATGCTCGGAGCCCTTCTTCGTTATCTGCTGGAATCTTCTAGAATACGTACACCTTGGTGCCGCGGGGGATGTTGTCGTAGATCCACTTGGCGTTCTGCAGCTCCAGGCGGACGCAGCCGTGGGACAGCTGCATGCCGACGCGGTTGTCCTGAGGGGAGCTGGGCGTCGGGCGCTTGTTGTAGAGCGTCGAGTGGAACAGGTAGTTGCCGCGGAACTGCGTGTAGTAGAAGCAGCGGGACGCGCCTGAGTCGAAGTAGTAACCCTTGCTTCCAACGGTGAAGTAGCCCTTGACGGTGGGGGTGGCCGGAGCGCCGGGGGCGCACAGCCAGCTCTGCTGGAGCGACCAATGGCCCTGGGAGCCGTGGTAGACGTTTACGCGCGTGTTGGCGGTGTCCACCAGGATGAGCCAGGGCGTAGAGCTCGCGATGCCCTGGGCCTTGGCGTTCATGGACGCGGAGGGGTCGATCCAGGCGCCGTTGGAGGCGAAGTCGTACCAGGTGCCGCCGATGCGCTGGCGTCCGGTCACCATGGCGCCGGAGCCGCTCAGGTAGTACCAGGTGCTGCCCAGTTGAAGCCAGCCGGTGGCCATGGCGCCGCTATCGCTCAGGTAGTACCAGGCACCGTTCACGGCCTTCCAGCCCGTGGCCATCTCGCCGTTCTTGGAGGGTTCGAGCCAGTACCAGGAGCCATTGACGGCGGCCCATCCCGTGCGGATGGCGCCAGCGCCGTCGGTCAGGTACCATTTGCCGTCCACCTGCACCCAGCCGGTGGCCAGCTTGCCGCCCTTGGCGGGATCGGCGTAGAAGCGGCATCCTGCGGCGTTCTGCCAGCCGGTGAGGGGCTTGTCGTCCTTGCCCTTGAGGGCGATGCCGCCATCGGCAAGTTTCATTCCGATGGCATTGAGGGCGCCGTTGGCGTCAGCGAAGAGCATGGTCTTGCTGTCCTTGGTGACCCAGGTGCGCGCGACCATAGCTCCCGAGGCGACGGAATAGTACTCCCTGCCGTTGGCCTCGTAGAATCCGGTGGCCATCTCGCCGTGTTTGGAGGGCTCGAGCCAATACCACTTGCCGTCAGGGCGGATCCAGCCGGATACGGTGGCGCCGGAACTGTCGGCCCAGTACCACTTATCGCCGATGAGCGACCAGCCGTTCATACGACAGGAGCCGTCGGGGCCGGAGGTGTACCAGCGGCCGTTGGCCTGGTAGAGTCCGGTGGCCATCTCGCCGTGCTTGGAGGGCTCGAGCCAGTACCACAGCCCATTGGGCTTGATCCAGCCGGAGGCCGTGGCGCCCGATGAAGTCGTCCAGTACCACTTGCCATTCACGAGCGACCAGCCGCCCATGCGGCAGGCGCCGTCACCGCCCGAGGTGTACCAGCGGCCATTCGCCTGATAGAGGCCGGTGGCCATGGCGCATTCGGCCGCGGGCTCCAGCCAGTACCATTTGCCGCGGTCGAGCAGCCAGCCGCGGTGCATGGAGCCGTTGCCGTTAAGGTAGTACCACTTGCCGCCGAGGAAGATCCAGCCGCCTGACTGCATGGCGCCAGAGCCGTTGGAGTAGTACCAGTTGCCCGTCGTGTCCTGGTAGCGTCCCGTGCGCATGAGGCCGCCCTGGGTCGGATCGAGGTAGTACCACGTGCCGCCCTCCTTGAGCCAGCCGGTACGGGCCTTGCCGTCGGCATTGCCGTAGTGCCACTGGCCCTTATCGTCCTTGTTCCAGCCGGGCTTGTAGGTGACGGGCTTCTCGGGCTCGGGCTTCGGATCCGGCTTGGCGTCGGGCTTGGGGTCGGGGGTCGGATCCGGCTTGGAGTCGGGAGTCGTGGGCTTTTCCTGATCGGTGGCCGGAGGAGTGGTGGGATCCTTCTCGTCTGTAGTCGGCGGTGTCTGCGTGCCCGAGCCGGTGTCCGGCTTGGTCGTCGGAGAGTCGCCGTCCGTCTCCCCGGCCTTGGCGTCCTCGTTGGCGTCGGTCACGGCCTCCTCGGGAGCGGCCTGTTCCGCGGCCCATGCCCCGAACAGGTGGGGGGACACGAAGAACGTGCCGCTCAACAGGAGGAGTGCGAGCGTCATCCCCATGACGCGATTGCCCAGGTGTTCCTTCTTATACATGCTATCCCCTTGCCTCGCATGGTTAACGATTCGATAACGTACGTCATTCTACTCCTCGACCCTCGTCTGCTGGGAAAGGATCGAGGAGGGGTCAGCCAGCCAACGCCCCATTGAGGGCGAACGAGTAGACCTTGCCATCGATGATCTGCCGGCCCGTCACCATGGCGCCGGAGCCGCTCAGGTAGTACCAGGTTCCGTCGAGCTGCAGCCAGCCGGTGCGCATGGCACCGGAGCCCGGCTGTAGGTAGTACCAGGTGCCTCCCAGCTTGAGCCACCCCTCGGCCATGGCGCCTGAGCTGCGGAGGTAGTACCAGGTGCCGTTGACGTTCTGCCAGCCGGTGAGCATGGCGCCGGAGCCGTTGGAGAGGTACCACGTGCCGCCCACCTGGTACCAGCCGGTGGCCATGGCGCCGCCGGGCTTGAGCCAGTACCACGTGCCGTTGACGAGCTTCCAGGCGTTCTCGGTCATGGCGCCCGAGGGCTCCAGCCAATACCAGGTGCCGCGGTCGTTGAGCCACCCGTTCGCCCGCATGGCGCCCGATCCGTCGGAGTAGTACCAGGCGCCGTTCGCCCGGTACCAGCCGGTGCGCATCTTCCCGTCGTCACCGAGCCAATACCAGGTGCCGCCCAGGTTGAGCCAGCCGGTCTGCATGGCGCCGGATGGGCCTAGGTAGTACCAGGTGCCGCGGTCAAGCAGCCAGCCGCCCGGGCGCATGGCGCCGGAGCTGTCGAAGAAGTACCAGGCGTTGCCGTCGTGAGCCCAGCCGATGGCCATGGCTCCGTTGGCGGTGAGGTAGTACCAGGTACCGCCCAGGGCCTTCCATTGGCTCTCAGTTGCCGTGGCGGAGCTTTCGAACCAGTACCAGCGGTTGTCGCGGGCTATCCAGCCGGAAAGAGGGGCCTGCTTGCCATTGACGTAGCTTGTCAGATACGGCGAGCTCGTACGGGTGCGAAAAGTTTGGTTTGCGCTGTCGACATTGGTGGTCAGTCCGTCCTTAGAGAACGTGACGACGATGGCCGGCTTGCCGTCTTGGGCGGCTTCCTCTGCGGTGAAGTGTCGTGCGTTGGCGGAGGCGAGGGCGGAGATGAGCTCGTTAGTCGCGTGGTTGTACTGTCCGGTCTGAACCGCGATGGCGCTCGGAGTGGAAGGAGACGCCAAGATCGCGCGAAGGTAGTTCGCCGAGTTCGATCCCGGGCCGCCATGGTGTCCTATCTTCAGAAGGTCGACGTGGCCGAGGGTTTTGGCCAGCGCATCCTCGTCCCCGTTGTAATTGTTAATGTCGCCGGCGAGGAAGGCTCGCTTTCCGAATGCCTCCACCTTCACGCCCCAGCAGAAGTCGTTGGCGTCGGCAGTGGGCTTCGTCTTGTATTCCTCATCATAGTTGACGATCTCGATATCCATAGCGCCGAGCTTGAAGCGGGCGGTTTCGGGGGTAAGGCTCTGAATGAGTTCGGAATCGGCGGTTTCGGCGGCGGAAACAAGCTGGTCGTAGACGTAGAGGTTATCCCAAAGACGGGGGTGCGACTTCCAGGCCGCGAGCGCCTTCGAGTCTGAGGGATCGGGGCGCTTGCCGCCCTGGATGTACTCGTCCTTGTACTCCGGGGTGTAGACGCGCTCGGGCTTGAACGTCTCGATGACGGTGTCGGCGCCACCGATATGGTCGCTATGGGGATGCGTGCCGATGAAGAAGTCGAGGTTATCCTCGGTGACGCCTACCTTTTTCATGTAGGCGACAAGCTGCTGCTCGACGCCGGCACCGTGGGTGATGCCGGGTCGCTCTGCCGGATAGCGTGGGTCGCTTCCGTCGGGATAGTCGCTGTCCTCGGCGGCATCCACCAGGCCGAACCGGCCGTTGGACTCCAGCAGGATGGCATCGGAGTAGCAGAACGAGAGCACATGAATGCGGGTTGCGCCGGGCGCCGAAGGCTTTTCAGGCGCGGGGGCCTCTTTGGCCTGAGGCGCTGGAGTCGCCGCCATGGCCTCGCGTGCCTCCCGAATCGCCCGGTCGTCGATGTCACGTTGGGTGAGCGTCGTCTCCCCACTTTCCCCAGGCGCAGCCAGGGCGGTGGCGGGGAGCGTGAGCGTGGTTGCCAGGGTGAGTGCGAGGGCGGCGCGGAAGGCGCGATGGGCGGTGGTTTTCTTGGCGATGGGGGTGCTGCAGTGCATAGTGAACGTTCCTCCGAGACGTTTGTTGACCTTACGTTACTTTTCCAAAGCTCGATTGTATCAAAATCACTGAGACTGCAAGGTCGTTCGTAGCGGCGCGAGGGTCGTTCGTTCACCTTATATATAAGCGTCTCGGCGTACCCGGGGAAGGCGCGTGGAAGGCGCCGAATATCGCGGCTTCTTCACACACCCCTAGGGGAAAGATGCTATGATCGGCGCACCGAGGGGGTCAAACGTTGTAGTCGACCAAATGCAGTCCGCCCCCGCTTGCTTTGCCGCGTCGAGCCTACGCGTCGTGTCTCCTGGGGAGTCGCGTCGAGGCCCTGCGTGACGTGGAGAAGGGTGATCTCACCATGGATTTTGCCATCAGACGAATCCCGCTCATTGCCATCACTGCGCTTCTGGCCGTCGCCCTCGCTCCTGCGGCGGCCCTTGCCGTTGAGCCTGACGTTGCGCCCGACGTCTCTGACCCCAACGCCGACGTTCCCACCAGCTGGCGCTACCAGGAAGGCGAGCCCGTTCCCGTGGAAGGCGACGAAGCGCCCATCATGACCCTCAGCAACGATGCGCGCGCCCTCGCTCCCTGGTCGAAGGGGCCTGACGGCTACGTGAACAGCCGCGGCGAGGTCATTCCCAACGCCACGCGCAAAGGTGTCGACGTGAGCGAGTGGCAGGGTCTCATCAACTGGGAGAAGGTCAAGGCCGATGGCATCGACTTCGCCATCCTGCGCGTGGGCTATCGCCGCAGCCTCCCCATGGTGGACAAGCAATGGCTGCGCAACGTCGCCGAGTGCGAGCGCCTGGGCATTCCCTACGGCGTCTATATTTACAGCTACGGCAAGACCGTGGCGGATGCGACGGCGGAGGCCGACCACATCATCGCCCAGCTCCAGAAGGGCGGCCACAAGCCCGTTTACCCCGTGTACTTCGATCTGGAGGAGAGCTCGATGGCCTCCACGTCTAACCGGGCGCTGCTGGGACAGATGGCCAAGGCGTTCTGCGAGAAAGTGGAGGCGGCGGGCTATCGTGCCGGCACCTACGCGAACCTCTACTGGTACAACACCTTCCTCACCGATCCGGTGTTTGATCGCTGGACGCGCTGGGTAGCCCAGTACAACTATCGGTGCGACTACAAGAAGCCCTATGACCTGTGGCAGTGCACAAGCCAAGGATCTGTTGACGGCATCGTCGGCAACGTCGACCTCGACTTCCAGATAGGCGCTAACATCGGAAAGCCCCTAGGCTGGCATCAGGAGGGCGGAACCTGGTACTGGTACCAGCAGAACGGCGAGCCCTTCAAGGGCGCGGCGGATAAGCCCGCCTGGCTTTACATATCCGGCCGCTGGTACCTCTTCAACAAGGACGGCAAGATGCTCACCGGCTGGCAGGACGTTGAGGGCCAGCGCTACTATCTGAACGGCTCGGGTGCCATGGAAATCGGCTGGCTCAACCTGGGCGGCACCTGGTATTACCTGAGCAGCTCGGGCGCCATGGCGAAGGGTTGGCAGACCATCGGCGGGTCGCGCTACTACCTGGGCGACGATGGCAAGATGCGCGTCGGCTGGGCTGACGTGGACAAGGATCGCTACTACTTCACCTCCTCGGGAGCGGCTCATTCCGGGGGTTGGCTCAGCCAGGGCGGCACCTGGTACTGGCTCGAGTCCGGCGGCAAGATGGCCAAGGGCTGGAAGGCCGTGGGCGGCACCTGGTACTACCTGGGCGATGACGGCAAGATGCGCACGGGATGGGCTCAGGTGGACAAGACCTGGTACTACCTGGAGGCTTCCGGTGCCATGCGCGCCAACGGCTGGCTCAGCGTGAACGGGTCGTGGTACTGGCTCGAGCCATCGGGCGCCGTGGTCGAGAACGCTTGGCGCCTCGTCGGGGGAACCTGGTACTACCTCAAGGCCGGGGGCTACATGGCCACGGGCTGGGTGCTTGTCGACAAGACGTGGTACTGGTGCGATGCCTCCGGCGCCATGCGCGCCAACGGCTGGCTCAACCTGAGCGGCACGTGGTACTACCTGAGCGGCTCCGGCGCCATGCTCACCGGCTGGATCAACCTGGGCGGCACCTGGTACTACCTGAGCAGCTCGGGCGCCATGGTGGCCAACGCATGGGTGGGAGACTACTATCTGACGGGCTCGGGCGCCATGGCCGTGAGCACGCAGATCGGGCCTTGGCGCGTAGGCGCCGACGGCCGCTGGATACGCTAGGGGACACGGCGCGCTGCGCGCCAAGGAGAAGGAAAGGGGAACGTCTTGCGCTCCCGTGAGAATCGACTTGCTCTGACCGGCGCCTTCGCGGCGCTCATGATGGCGGCGGCGCTGCTTCTCGGCGCCTCGGCCGCTTGGGCCACGGAAAGCGCGGAGGGGGAGGATCCCGGCGCCCAGGCCCGCTCCATCTCCTCCGCCCGCGTGATGGACAAGGCGGCTCCTGCCGCCAGCGCCGCCGATGCGGGCGGCGATGCCGGCGATAATGGCGATGACGGCAAGGAGGATCCCGACAAGCCCTTCACCATCGCCCTTGACCCCGGCCACGGCGGCAGCGACCCGGGCGCCCTCGGCAACGGCCTCCAGGAGAAGGACCTCAACTGGAAGATCGCCTTGGCCTGCAAGGCGGAGCTCGAGCAGTCCTACGATGCCCGCGTGGTGCTCACCCGGGCGGAGAACGAGTGCCCCTCGCTGGCCGAGCGCGTCGATCGCGCCCTCAACGCCGATGCCGACGTGTTCGTGAGCCTCCACATCAACAGCGGCGGTGTGGCCGTGCGCGGCGCCGAGGTCTACCACCCGAACAACGCGACCTACCACCAGGAGCTCTACGCGCGGGGCCAGGGTCTCGCCCGGAGCATCCTGGCCGAGCTGCAGGGGCTGGGGCTGCCCAACCGCGGCCCGAAGATTCGCAACACCGAGGCGGGCGGCACGTACCCTGACGGCTCGGCCTCGGACTACTATGGCGTTATCTACCACTCCCGCCGAGCCGGCCTGCTCGGCATCATCGTCGAGCACGCCTTCATCACCAACGCCAGCGACGCGGTGCTCCTGCGCAGCAACGCGACGCTGGCGCGCATCGGCCAGTCTGATGCGCGCGGCATCGCCGAGTACTACGGCCTGGCCGTCACCCCCGGCTGGAAGCAGGTCAATGGCAAGTGGAAGCACCATGACGGCACGAGCTACGCCGTGGGCGGCTGGCGTCAGGTGGACGGCGCATGGTACCTCTTCGACGGGTCGGGCTTCATGCTCACCGGGTGGCAGAATGTGGGCGGAACCTGGTATTACCTGAGCGGATCGGGGGCCATGCACACCGGCTGGCTCAACGACCGCGGCACCTGGTACTACCTCAAGCCGGGCTCCGGCGCCATGGCCACGGGCTGGGTGGAGGTGGACGGCTGCCGCTACTACCTGAACGGGTCGGGGGCCATGCAGGCCGGCGGCTGGAAGGCCATCGGCGGCCAGTGGTACTGGCTCCACGGGAGCGGCGCGGCGGCCAAGGGCTGGCTCAACGACCGCGGTACCTGGTACTGGCTCGACAAGACGACGGGCGCCATGGCCACGGGCTGGGTGCTCGACGGCAAGACCTGGTACTGGTGCGACGGGTCGGGCGCCATGCAGCATTCTCAGTGGCTCAACCGCGGCGGCACCTGGTACTACCTGACGGGGTCGGGCGCCATGGCCACCGGTTGGATCAACCTGGGCGGTACCTGGTATTGGCTCGACAAGGGGTCCGGCGCCATGGCTACGGGCTGGGCTCACGATGGAACCGCCTGGTACTTCATGGAGGGGTCGGGCGCCATGCGCCGCGGTCCGGCATGGCTCAACCAGGGCGGCACGTGGTACTGGCTCTATCCCTCCGGCGTTATGGCCACCGGGTGGCTCAACGACCGCGGCACCTGGTACTACCTCAAGCCCGAGAGCGGTGCCATGGCCACCGGCTGGGTTGAGGTCGACCGCCAGCGCTACTACCTGACGCCGGGCTCCGGTGCCATGCACGTGGGTTGGCTCAAGCTCGACGGCGCCTGGTACTACCTGGAGGCCTCGGGCGCGGCGGCGCGCGGCTTACGCACCGTCGGCGGGGTGGAGTACCGCTTTGACGCCAAGGGCCTGTGGGTGGACGATCCCGACCTGCCCGAGGCGCTCAAGCCGGCGCTCACCGGCATCATGGGCACGGCCGAGGTGAAGCCGGCCGATCTAGCGGCGCTCTACGAGGCCAAGGCCAAGGCGAGCGGCGGGAAGATCGTCTACCCGGCTGAGGCCCTGGGGCGCGGTGGCGCCCCCGACATCGCCTCCTTCTGCGCCATCGTCACGGAGGAGGCCGCTGCCGAGGGCGTACGCGCCGACGTGGTGTTCGCCCAGATGATGGTGGAGACCGGCTGGCTGCGGTTCGGCGGCGACGTGAAGGTGGAGCAGTTCAACTTCGCCGGCTTAGGGGCCACGGGCGGCGGCGTGCCCGGCAACTCCTTCCCCGACGTGCGCACGGGCGTGCGCGCCCAGGTGCAGCACCTTAAGGCCTACGCTTGCGCCCAGCCGCTCAAGCAGGACTGCGTCGATGAGCGCTTCAAGTACGTCACCCGCGGCTGCGCGCCCTACGTGGAGTGGCTCGGCATCCCCGATAACCCCGAGGGGAAGGGCTGGGCTGCCGATGCTGGCTACGGAAAGAAGCTCCTGGCCGTGATGGCGGAGATAGGGTAGCGGACCTGCGATCACGCCTCCCTCCCGTCGGCATTCGGGCGGATGCTGCCGGACGCTGCGGATTGCCCCCTCGCTCAGACTGCTTTCGTGCGGTGGCGAGGGGGCAATCCGTTGTATAATGCCGGGAGCTGATCCCCCGAGCACCACGGAGGTCGAACGATGACCCGTCATGTTTCCAGCGCGCGTCGCCCGCGCGCTGCCTCGAGCCGTCGCCTGACCCGCGCGCTCGCTGCTCTTTGCGCTGTCTGCGCCCTCGCGCTTCCCCTTGCCGCCTTCGCGACTTCTCCCGCCTATGATCCCGCCGGCATCAAAGATGCCAACCGCTACCAGCTCGTCTTGGTGGTGCGCTTCGCCGGCGACACCATCGGCGATGGCGATACGGGGCTGAACCGGCCCGGATACAGCGCGAACACCGAGTGGAGCTACCAGTTCGGCACCACCCTCAACGGGGTGCCTGCCGGCACGGCGGCGAGCCCCACGCTCTACAGCTATCTCAAGGAGGTGTCGGGCGGCAAGGTGCGCCTGAGGTCGGTGACCCCTCAGGCTGATGAGGCGACGGGACGCGTCGCCTACCTCACCTTGCCCAATTCCCGCGCCTATTACGAGAAGTTCGGCTCAGGCGGCTCTGAGGTGCTCGCGGCCGATGCCGTGGCCGCATTCAACGCCACCTACAAAACCTTTGACGTCGGTGTTCTCGATGGCGATGGCGATGGCACCGCTGACAACCTGCTCGTGATTCCCGAGGTGGGCAACGACGCGCCCAAGGACGGAGCGAGCCCGCTGTGGCCTCGTCGTTCCGACATCGGCTCGGAGACCTACCTGGTAGGCGGCGGTAGCCGGGTGCGTGCGGTGGGCTTTACGTTGGTGGACACCTCCCACCTCCAGGGTGCCGGCACCGTCATCCATGAGACGATCCATGCCTTCGGCGCCAAGGACCTCTACCGGGCCGGAAGTTTCGTTGAGAGTGCGGGCGGCAAGCCCGTCGGCGTGTGGGACATCATGGCCCAGCACGGCGGCTCCAAGCTCATGCGGCCGCTCGTCATCACTCTCCAGGACTGCGGCTGGGCCTCTCTCGGGGAAGTGAGCGCGGGCACCCACACGCTTTACGCGCCTGGCTCGGGCAAGCCTCAGGCGGTCATGTTCAAGTCTCCGCTCTCAGATTCCGAGTATTTCGTCGCGGAGTTCCGCAAGGCGAACACGAACATCGGCGACTTATCTGCCCTTGACACCTCCGATGGCACGCCGAGCACCATCGGCGGCTCGGGCCTGATCGTGTACCGGGTGAACCCGCCGCATAAGGAGACGGGCAACGGCAACAAGGGCGATAAGGACTACGTCTACGTGTTCCGCCCCGGTGAGACCACGGCGAACGACGGCGTGCGCGGCGACGGCGCGGGGGACGTGCGCAACGCGCAGCTGAGCGCATCAGGCCGCAAGAGCCTCGGCACCGCTGAGATGGACAAGGGGCTCGCAGACGGGGCCATCACCTACTCGAGCGGCCAGAACTCGGGGATCGTCGTGACGGTGAAGAGCCAGGCCGCCGATTCGATCACCTTCGAGGTGGCCTATCCCGACTACGATGCATCGGGCATCTGGCAGATGGTGACGAACGCCGATGGCTCCAACCCGCTGCCGACCTCGGGCATCATCGGGGCGCGCGTCACCTCCGACGGCTCCAAGGCCTATGTGCTCACCTCCGCGGGGACGGCGAGTAGCTTCACGACCCGGGTCTTCACCTACGACGGCGCGAGCTGGGCGAGCCTGGGCGTGATCGCCCAAGGCCCTGACGCCTACGGCCTTTGCGTCCTGAACGGCACGCCCTACGTGCTGCTTTCCGACCATAGCAATCTGATCGTGAAGGCCTATGGAAGCGGCGTCTGGCGCGAGGTCGCCCGCGTGGCGGCGCCGAGCAACACCCCTGCCATCGGCGTTGCGGGCGGCAAGGTCTACGTTTTCGCCGATTTTCCTGATGGCCAGTCGCGTCTCTACGCCCTTGAGGGATCAACCCTGCGCGAGCAGGCCGGGGGCGCTCCTTGCGGTCACCCGACGAATCCCGTCATAGCCGAGGTGGCCGGCAAGCCGACCGTGATCTGCGGGAACTTCGCCAGGAATGAAGCCACCTCGCAGAAAACCGGCGCCTGGACGCACGAGGGCGGCACGTGGACCCTCAAGACCCTGTGGGATTTGTCTGCCACCTCGGTGAGCGCGGCGGTGAGCGGATCGGCCACCTACGCGCTCCTCGCGAACCAGGACGGCGCCACCGCGGTGATGTCGCTTGTCGCGGGCAGCGGCAGCAAGACGACGAACCTGGGTGATGCGCTTCCCAAGACCATGACCGCCTCGCTCGCCGCGCGCGGTGGCGTGCTCTACGCTGCCGTGACGGAGCGCGGCGCCTTCAATCCGGTGCGGGTCTACCATGCCCCGGCGGCCGACTGCTCGCGCTGGACGCCGCTCGGCGCGAGCGTAGCCGCCAACGCCTCCGGATCCGACGTCGCGCTGCTTGACGACAAGGTGTACTGCGCCGCCTACGACTCGGTCAGCGGCACGGTATCGCTGCGCCGCTACCAGGCGCCCGACGTGTCCGGGCCCACCGCCATCAGCATCGCCTCGGCTGCGGTGACCGGCGTGACGAGCAAGACCTATGACGGCACGGCCAAGACGCAGAACATCGCGGTGACCGTGAGCGGCGTGAAGCTCGTCCAGGGCGCTGATTACACGGTGTCCTACGCCAGCAACGTGAACGCCGGAACGGCCACGATGACCCTCACGGGCAAGGGGCGTTACACGGGCAAGAAGACGGTGCCCTTCACCATCAACCGCGCCAATCTCAAGGCGGCCTCCATCGCCGCCATCCCCAACCAGACGTACACCGGTGCCGCTCTCAGGCCCGTGCCGACGGTGACGCTCGGCGGCAAGCGGGTCGATCCGGCCAACTACGCGGTGTCTTATGCCAACAACGTCAAGGCGGGCACGGCCACCGTGACCGTGACGGCCCGAAGCGCCAACTACCAGGGGTCTCGCTCCGCCTCGTTCAAGATCGTGGCACCTGCTCCGCCCAAGCCCGATAAGCCGACTACCCCGACGACGCCCACCACCCCCACTACGCCGCCGAAGCCGACGACGCCCACTACGCCGCCAGCGCCCAGCGAGCCGCAGATGCCCGCGTGTGCGCCGGGGTGGCAGAACGTGGGCGGCACGTGGTATTACGGCACGCCGGCCGGTGTGCGAGCCACGGGCTGGGTGGCTGTTGGCGGTACCTGGTACTACCTTGACCCCGCCACGGGCGCCATGCGCACTGGCTGGGTGAACGACCGCGGCACGTGGTACTTCCTCCACGGATCCGGCGCCATGGCCACTGGCTGGCTCAACCTGGGCGGCACCTGGTACTGGCTTGAGGGTTCTGGCGCCATGGCCACGGGCTGGCGCTGGGTCGGCGGCGCGTGGTACTACCTGCACGGCAGCGGCGCCATGGCCGTGGGCTGGGCTAACGTGGGCGGAACCTGGTACTACCTCCATGGATCTGGCGCCATGGCCACGGGCTGGCTGCGCACCGGCGGCGCCTGGTACTACCTCCATGGCTCAGGCGCCATGGCTACCGGGTGGCTCAATCTGGGCGGCACGTGGTACTACCTGTACGGCTCAGGCGCGATGGCCGCCAGCACGTGGGTGGGGGACTACTACCTCACCGGCAGCGGCGCCATGGCCACCAACACCTGGATCGGCCCCTGGCGCGTAGGCGCCGACGGCCGCTGGATCCGCTAGCCCGGCGCGCCTTCGCGATACGTCACCAAGTGAAGAGGGTCCCCGGCTGCCGCCGGGGCCCCTCGTGTGTCTTGCGACCGTGGTGGGATGTTACGCTCGGGCCTTGGCCGGGCGGCTGAACAGCTCGTTCCAATCGCTCGCCGACAGGATGGTGCCGCAGAGGATGGCCACGCAGCAGGCCACCTCCACGGGCCCCGGGATGGCGCCCAGCAGGATCACGCCGAACACCACGGCCCACGCCGAGTAGGAGATGTTGAGCGCCATGCCCTTGGCGGCGCCGATGACCGAGATGCCCTTGTAGTAGAACAGGTACGACACCGCGCCTGCCAGGCCGGCCAGGGCCACCACGCCGGTGGCCAGCGAGGGGATTACCGTGAGCGTCCATGCCCAGGCGCCGAACAGGGGCAGCACCACCACGCAGTACACAAGCGCCGAGGTGGTCTCGCGAATCTGCAGGGCCGTCTCGTTGTCCACGGCATCATCGCGCATGCCCCAGGCGCACAGCACCGCCTCCGAGCCCCAGCCGATGACGCAGGCCGCGGCTCCGATGAGACCGAGCACCGGGTCGCCGCTCACGGTAGTGTCGGCGGAAAGGTAGCCCATGGTGACAATGCCGGCCAGAGCCACCATGAGGGCGATCACCTGCTTCCAGGTCATCCTCTCCTTGAGCAGCAGCACGGCCATCACCGTGCCGAAGGCGGGGTAGAACGACGAGATGATGGCCGTATAGCCGGCGCCGATGTTGTTGATGGCCGTCACGTAGCCGGTCATGCCGATGGGGCCTCCCAGGAGCGCGCCGAGCATGACCACCTTGCCGCTGCGGGTCTTGAGCGCGGCGAGGGTGTCTCCCAGGCGCCCGCGCACCGCCATGTAGAAGAACAGCCATAGGGCGCAGAACACATCGTGGAGGGCTGAGCTCACGATGGCGGCCAGGGCCAGCGCCTCGACGGTGTCGATGTAGGGGGCCATCGTGAGCGCGATGCCCAGGATCACCGTGTCGAGGGCCCAGAGGATGCCGCTCGTCAGTCCGTACTTCATAGGTTACTCCTCGCTGATCATGGCCTCGGTGTCATACCACCGCAGGACCTTGTCCATGTACTTGCGCGCGTAGTTGTAATAGATGTAGAGCCACTCGCCCACGAAGTCCCCCTCGGCCTCCTTCACGAGCGACCAGAGGTACCAGCACCAGCCGGCCAGGGCCACGAAGGCGAAGTTGTGGCGCATCTCCTCGAAGGTTGGCTCGCGGCCGAAGTAGTGCCGCAGGGCCGCGAGCGCCTCGGCCTCGTCGAGCTCGCAGCATACGGTGAAGGTGCCGAAGTCGTTGGCGTAGTCGCCCATGCCTGCGTACTCCCAGTCGATGAGCGCGAGGCCCCCCTCGGCGTCGAAGAGGAAGTTCAGGTAGAAGAAGTCGTTGTGGGTGAGGCAGCGCGGGGCCCCGTCGGCGGCGGCGTGCTCGCGCAGGCGGCGGGCCTTGGCGAGCATCTCCTCATAGCCGGGCACGTCCACCGGCCCGCGCTCGCGCAGGAGCGCGTCGTAGCGCAGCCCCTCCTCGAAGAAGTCGAAGGAGCGTTTCACCGCCACGTCCCAGCTGTGAACCTCCCGCGCCACGGCCATAGCGCGCGCCAGCTGGGCGTCGTCGTGGGGATCGAGCTGGCGCGCATCGGGAATGAAGCGCGATATCTTCCAGCCCTTCTCCGGATCCTCGTGGATGAAGGTGTCATCGACGCCCATCTCCTTGGCCAGCTTGAGCGCGGCCACTTCGGCCGAGCGATCGATGAGCTGCTCGGTGCCCACGCCGGGGTGGCGGTAGACGAACTCTCCGCCGTCGGTGCGGAAGTGGCAGGAGAGGTTGGTGAGTCCCTGCTTGAGCGGGTAGACGTCGCGGATCTCGGCCTTCGTGCAGCCGAGCACGTCCACGATGTTGTCAAACACCTCGGAGTCCACGTTCTCCAGGAACAGCGGGTCGAACTCACGCAGCTCGTCGAGGGAGTCGAACTCGTGGATGACGCCGGGCGCGAAGCGGCGCACGGCCATGTCGAGCTCGCGGATGTGGTCGACGTAGAGCTCCTCCCACAGCTTGTCGGAGGTCTGGGGCAGATCGTACTCCGCCTCGAGGATCTCGACGAAGCGGCGTGAGAAGGCGCGATCGAAGTAGACGTGGCCAATCATGTACCACGCGTCAGCCCCGCCGACGGTGACGCCCTTGATGCGATCGCCCGCCCCGATCTCCAGGCACCACTCCTTAGTGGGGCCCTCCTGGTAGGCCGCCGAGTAGCAGGCCTTCCACTGATAGGGCTCGAAGGGGTTCTCGGTGAAGTAGTCGTCCGACGAGCAGATGTAGGTGCTGCCGAGCCGATCGCGCACGGCCATGAGCGAGGAGTTGTTGTTGCGCGAGGCGTACTCCTCGTTGACTACGATGCTCACCCCGTATTTGTCCTCCAGGTAGAAGAAGTACTCCTTCTTATACCCGACGATGACGGTGATGGCGTCGATGCCCGCCTCGCGCAGCTGCTCGATCTGCCGCTCGATGAGCACCTCGCCGCGCACGCGCAGAAGCCCCTTGGGCTTCTCGTAGGAGATGGGGGCGAAGCGGGTGGACATGCCCGCGGCCATGATGACGGCGTTCTCCACCCGGTAGGGGGCGAGCGCGGCGCGTCCGGCATCGGTGGGGGAGCCCTCCGCGGTGAGGCCGGACGCCTCGAGCGCCTTGGCCGCCGCGTTGACCGTCCCCACGGATAGCCCCGTGCGACGTGCCAGCTCACGCTGGGATGCTCCTGGTTCGCGCTCAAGCGCGGCCAGGACGGCGAACTCGTTCTTCTGAAGCTCCCTCTCGGCCATGGGCCTCGTTTCCTCCTTCTGCATGCGTCTGAGCAATGCGTGTTCAATATTTGAAATCAATTTCGTCAGTATAGAGCGATCTGTTCAAAAACAAAATGGGATTTATAAAAATGAACAATTTGAGCCGAGGAAAGGCCTTGGGCCGATGATAGGGGCGCCCTTTCGAGGAGGTAGGGTGTCTTTCGCGGTATCATGGGGCAGAGAGCTTTTTCGCGATGCCGCGCCGTGGCGCGGGGACGGAGGAGGACGTATGAAGACAAGACGGCTTTGGGGCCTGCTGCTGACGGCGTTGCTCGCGTTCGGGCTATGCCCTGCGCTGGCCTTCGCTGACGAGGCGCAGCCGGCAGCCGGCGAAGCTGGGGCTGCGACGGCCGCCGACGACGCGGCCGGCGATGCGGGCAAGGACGAGGGCGACAAGGACGGCGAGGGCGAGGAGAAGCCCAAACCCGAGCCCGTGTCCCTGGCCGGTGCGACGCTCAGCCTCGCGGGTGGTACGACATTCGAGTACACCGGCCACGCCATCGTGCCGGCTGTCACGGTCAAGGTGGACGATCGTACGCTCGCGAAGGACGTGGACTACCGCGTCGACTACGCCTCCAACCTCCTGCCCGGCACGGGCGTGGTGAGCGTGGTGGGCGTGGGCGACTACGATGGCATCAAGACGGTCACCTTCACCATCAAGCGTAGCGCCGGCAACGAGGTGGCGCTGCCCGGCTCATGGGTTAAGAACGCCCGCGGCTGGTGGTACAAGAACAGCGATGGCACCTACCCCGTCTCCTGCTGGCGGGTCGTGGATGGCGCGCGCTACTGGTTCGACGCGAGCGGCTACATGGCCACCGGCTGGCTGTCCCAGGGCGGTAAGTGGTACTTGCTGGCGGGGTCTGGCGCCATGGTGAAGGGCTGGGCCAACGTGGGCGGCACCTGGTACTACCTCGGCGCTAATGCCGACGACGCCAAGACCTACGGCGTCATGGCCACCGGCTGGCTCAAGCTCGCCGAGGGCTGGTATTACCTGGATCCCTCCGGCGCCATGGCGTCTGGCGGGTGGAAGAACCTGGGCGGTGCGTGGTATTACCTGGGCAAGTCGGGCCTCATGGCCACCGGCTGGGTGAAGGATGCCGGCAAATGGTACTACCTCAAGGACTCCGGCGCCATGGCCACGGGGTGGGCCAAGGACGGCAGCACGTGGTACTACCTAGAGGGATCGGGCGCCATGGCCACGGGCTGGAAGGCCGTGGGCGGTACGTGGTACTACCTTTATCCCACGGGCGCCATGGCCACCGGCTGGGTTAATCCGGGCGGCACGTGGTACTACCTCAAGGACTCCGGCGCCATGGCCACGGGCTGGCTCAAGCTGGACAAGACGTCCTACTACCTGGAGCCTTCGGGCGCCATGGCCACGGGCTGGAAGAACATCGGCGGCAAATGGTACTATCTCCAGGCCTCGGGGGCGCGGGTCGAGAACGCCTGGATCGGCAACTACTTCCTGACTGCCGACGGAACCATGGCCGTGAGCCGTTGGATCGACGACTACTGGGTAGGCGCCGATGGCAAGTGGGTTCCCAAGCACGGCACGGCGGGCGCTGGCTCCTCGACGAACACCGGCTCGGGGGATGTGGGCTCCACCAAGACTGTCTGGTGGTCGGACAAAGACCACGTTGTCTACCACCTGGACAAGGGCTGCCAGAGCCTCACCGGCGCCACGGGCCTCAAGAGCGGGGCGGCAGCTGATGCGCAGGCCGCCGGTAAGACGCGCCCCTGCAGCCTCTGCAGCCGCTAGGATGACGAAGGCCCCCGGAGAGTCAACTCTCCGGGGGCCTTCCTGGTAGCTGGGGGTCGTGATGCCTACAGCGTCCCGTCCCGCAGGGCCTCGAGGCCCTCGACGGCTTTCTTGTGGGCCTCCTTCACCTGGGGGAGGTGCTTCTCGGCGGCCTCGTACTCGCCGGCGTGCAGGGCGTCGGACTCATAGGTGGCGGCCTCGTAGAGGGTGCGCAGGGAGAGGTTGCCGGCGACGCCCTTCAGGCTGTGCGCCTGGTTGTACGCGTCATCGAAGTCCTTCACCTCAAGGGCGGCCACGAGCCCGGCGAAGTGGGTGTCGCCCAGGTACTTGAGCGCCAGGCGCTCGAAGAGGGCCTCGTTGCCCTCGAAGCGCTCCATGGCATCCACGTAATCGATCCCGTAGGGGGCGAGCTTGTCGGCCAGCGTCGCTGTCATCGTCATCACAATCCTTTCCCGTGATGGTGCCCAACAGCGAATGCTCCTCGCGAAGGGCGCCATGCGCGTCACCGGGAGGCGACTGCGCATCGGCTCGTAGAACTTTGATCACAGTGTAATTATGACGGCCGCCCTTGCCGCATCATGGCGGACAGCCGTTACCTTTTTGACGCATTCGGCGAGCGATGCGCCTGGAGGAGGCATGCGCGGCGCCGGGCCGGGTTGCGCGCGGGAAACGAAACGGCGACGCTTTTTCCGCTCGATGGCCTGCACGGCATCACCCCGGCTTGCCTGCCGTGGTACCCTGCTTCCTGGCGGGCGGCGACAGGGCCCCCGCGCGACTACGACCAGACCGAAAGGGGCCTCCATGATAGACAAGTCGGCGTTCAACGCCCTGAGCTACGGGCTCTACCTCATCACCTCGCGGGAGGGCGAGCGCAAGGTGGGCTGCGTGGCCAATACGTTCCAGCAGGTAACCGCCACGCCGCCGCGGGTCTCGGTGGCCCTGAACAAGGAGAATGCCACCGCCCAGGCCGTCCGGGAGACGGGCCGTTTCGCCGCCACGGTGCTCGGGCAGGGGGCCACGATGGACCTCATCGGCGCCTTCGGGTTCCGCTCGAGCCGCGAGTTCGACAAGTTCGCTACCTGCGCGCACGAGCTGGATGCGGCTGAGATCCCCTACGTCACCTCCCAGGGCGTCGCGCGGTTCTCCGTGCGCGTGGAGCAGGTGATCGACGTGGGCACGCACCTGCTGTTCGTCGGCGAGGTGGAGGAGGCCGCGTGCTTGGCGGACGCCGAGCCCATGACGTACGCCTACTACCATACCGTGCTGCGCGGCAAGACTCCTCCTAAGGCCTCGTCCTACCAGGGCGACGCCGCGCCCGCCGAGGCGGCCCCCGCCGAGCCCGCGGCCGAGCGCTGGGGCTGGCAGTGCACCCTCTGCGGCTACATCGAGGAGGGCTACCCCGACGGGCTGCCCGAGGACTACGCCTGCCCCATCTGCGGCGTCGGCCGCGAGATGTTCGAGCGCGTGCGCCTCTAGCTCCCTGCGCCGGCGCGCGCGGGAGCGCTCCCGCGTCTGCGGGCTGCATCCTCGGGGCCGCCCCGGATGCGGCCCGCCGTGTTTTTTCGGCGGCTTGCCCGCGCGGCTCCGCCGTCGCAGCGCGCGCCCGATATACTTTCGGAGGACGAACGGCCGCCTGCGCGGCCCCTCTCGAAAGGAACCCCATGCACGTCGAGCTTCTCTACCACACCCCCGACCCCGAGCGCGCCATCGCCACGGCGGCGCGCCTGTGCTACGCGCCCGTCGGCGCCGCTGAGCTCATGGAGACCATGCCCCCCGAGCGCGTGGAGAGCGTGCTCACGACTATCATGGGCTCGGGTCACTTCTCCACCCTCGAGCACGCGAGCTACACCTTCGCCATCGACGGCGTGTCGCGTGCGCTCACCCATCAGCTCGTGCGCCATCGCATCGCCAGCTTCAACCAGCAGTCCCAACGCTACGTCAAGTTCACGAGCGGCCTGGAAACGGTCAAGCCCGGCTCAGTGGCCGACGACCCGGAGGCCAGCCGCGTGTTCGACGAGGCCATCGAGGCCGCCATCGCCGCCTACGAGCGCCTGCTCGAGGCCGGCATTCCCGCCGAGGACGCCCGCTACCTGCTGCCCAACGCCGCCGAGACGAAGATCGTCGTCACCATGAACGTGCGCGAGCTGCTGCACTTCTTCGAGCTGCGCTGCTGCAACCGCGCCCAGTGGGAGATCCGCGAGCTGGCGCACCGCATGCTGGAGCTCGCGCGCCCCACGGCCCCCTTCATCTTCGGGGACGCCGGCGCCCCCTGCGTCCACGGGGCCTGCCCTGAGGGCAAGATGACCTGCGGAAACCCCTATCCCCGCGTGACGCGCGGCTAGCGGGCGGTCTCATGGGGAAGGGAGGCGACCTCTCGCGCGCGTTCGCGGAGGACGGCGCGCGCAAGACCCATGTGGGCGGCCAGGCCCTCATCGAGGGCATCATGATGCGCGGCCGCTACAACTGGGCCGTGGCCGTGCGCGAGCCCGACGGCGGCATCTACGTGGAGGAGCACGACCTGGCGAGCGGTGCCGAGAGCAACGGCTGGATGTACTGGCCGCTCGTGCGCGGCTGCCGCGCCCTCGTCGAGTCGCTCATGCTCGGCTACAAGGCCCTTGAGATAGCGGCGCTCCACGCCTTCGGCGACGAGGAGGGCGCCTCTCGGGCGGCCGAGGAGGCCGTGGCGCTGGAGGATCACGCCGAGGCCGAGGCGGTGGCCGACGTGGCGTCCGCCGAGCATCCCGCGGATGCGCCCGCTGGCTCGCGCCAGCCCGGCGCCGACGGGGCAGGCCGTTTCTCGTGGGGTCGGGACTTCGGCCGGCCCGAGGTGATGGTGGACGCCCTGGGCGCCCAGCGTGTGCTCGAGGTGGTCGAGGGCGCGCCGGAGCCTGCCGCGCCGGAGTCTGCCGCGCCCGCCGCGCCCGCCGACTCCGAGGACTCCTTCGGCAAGCGCGAGATGGCGGTGGCCATGGGCCTGGGGCTCGTGTTGGGCGTGGTGCTGTTCATCGTGGCGCCGGCCTTCATCACCAACCTCATCGTGGGCGAGTACGATCAGCACACGGTGCTCTGGAACGTCGTCGACGGGCTCCTGCGCGTGGCCGTGTTCGTCTTCTACCTGTGGCTCATCGGGCGCATGGAGGACATCCGCCGCATGTTCATGTACCACGGCGCCGAGCACAAGACCATCCACTGCTACGAGCACGAGCTGCCCCTCACGCCTGAGAACGCGCGCTCCTTCCCGCGGCTCCACGTGCGCTGCGGCACGGCCTTCCTCATCATGGTGATGGTCATCGCCATCTTTGTGTACACTATCTTCCCCGTGAACGCGCTCATCGATGCGTGGGGCGTGCCGGACGGCGCGCCGAAGCTCGCGCTCGTGGTGGTCGTGCGCATCCTGCTCATGCCCGCCATCGCCGGCATCTCCTACGAGATCACGGTGAAGTGGGCCGGCTCCCATCCGGACAACCCGCTGGTCAAGGTGATCCTTTGGCCGGGCATGCAGATGCAGTACCTCACCACCAACGAGCCGGACGACGAGCAACTGGCCTGCGCCATCGCTGCCATGGAGCGGGTGCTCATCCGCGAGGAGGCCGAGGCGGCCCGGGCGGCGTCGGGCGCGTCCGCCGGCCCCTCGGCGTCCTGACGGCGAGGGGGGCGCTGCGGGCGTCCGCCAACCGTCGAGGTCCTGTTTACCCCGCGAAATCAACGGCGCCGGCCGCGGCGCTACCATGTCACGAGGCTATCGGTTGAGGAGCAGATAGGAGCGTGGCAGCGTGGATCCCCTCATCTCCGTCCGGGACATCCGCAAGAACTTCGGCAAGGTCGAGGCGCTCAAGGGCGTTTCGCTCGACGTGGACGAGGGCGAGAAGGTCGTCATCATCGGGCCGTCCGGCTCGGGCAAGAGCGTCCTCATCCGCTGCATCAACGCGCTTGAGCGACCTGACTCGGGTGACATCATCGTGGACGGCATGGATCTCATGGCGCGCAAGGTGGACACGCGCAAGCTCGCGAGCGAGGTGGCCATGGTGTTCCAGGGCTACAACCTCTACCCTCACAAGACGGTGCTCGAGAACGTCACCTTCGCCCCGGAGAAGGTGCTCAAGGTGCCCAAGGCCCAGGCCGAGGAGGCTGCCGTGGCCTACCTGGAGCGCGTGGGGCTCGCGTCTAAACTCGACAAGTACCCCGACCAGCTCTCCGGCGGCCAGCAGCAGCGCGTGGCCATCGCCCGCGCCCTCAACATGCACCCCAAGATCATGCTGCTCGACGAGCCGACGAGCGCGCTTGACCCCGAGATGGTCAACGAGGTGCTCGACGTCATCAAGTCGCTCGCGGAGACCAACATGACCATCGTCATGGTCACCCACGAGATGGGCCTGGCCCGCGACGCCGCCGACAAGGTGGTGTTCATGGAGAACGGCCTGGTGGTGGACGAGGGCACGCCCGACTACATCTTCGGCGAGACGGACAACGCCCGCATCAAGGCGTTCCTCTCGAAGATCCTCTAGGAGGCGTCCCGTGAACGGGCCGATCCGCTCCTCGCTCGCCTCCGCGAACCTCTCCCGGCGCGCCTTCACGCGCCTGTCGGCCGCCCTGGCCGCCACGTGCCTCGTCGGAGGCGCCGGCTCGCTGCTGTCCGGCTGCGCCCCGTCCGGCGACGTGCTGCGCGTGGGCACCAAGATCGACGTCCCCGGCTTCGGCTTCCAGAACCCCGAGACCGGCTCGGTGGAGGGGCTCGAGGTGGACGTGGCCCGCGAGCTCGCCGCCCGCCTCAAGGGCAGCTCCGACGCGCTCGAGGTGACAGGCGTGAACGTGACCACGCGCGGTGCCATGCTCGACAACGGCACCCTCGACGCGACGCTGGCCACCTTCACCATCACCGAGCAGCGCAAGCGCAGCTACGACTTCTCGCGGCCCTACTACATCGACCACATCGGCGTGCTCGTGCGCAAGGACTCGGGCATCACCGACCTGGCCGGGCTCGACGGCAAGACGGTGGGCGTGGCGCTCTCGGCCACCACCAAGGACAAGCTGGGACAGGCCGCGCGCGAGCTGGGCATCACGCTCAAGTTCGCCGAGTACGCCACCTATCCCGAGATCAAGATCGCGCTCGTGGCCGGGCGCGTGGCCGCCTTCTCGGTGGACAGCTCCATCCTCCTGGGCTACCAGGACGCCTCCACGTTCCTGCTGCCCACGCAGTTCGCGCCGCAGGAGTACGGCGTGGCCACGCGCAAGGGCAGCGCGCTGTCGGCCCCCATCGACGAGGCCATCGCCGCCATGGAGGCCGATGGCACCCTGCGCGCGCTCAAGGAGCGCTGGGGGCTGTCGCTTGTGACCGAGGCTGACGTGGAGGCCGAGGAGGCGGCGGGCGGCGCGGGCCTTGGCGCGGGGGATCCGGCCGACGACGCACCCGGCGCCGGCGCCCCCGCGGGCGCGGAAGGGGGCGGGGCGTGATGGGCGAGGTCTTTGCACCCTACAAGTGGGCGGCGCTCGCCGAGCGCTGGCCGGACATCCTGGCGGCCTTCGGCACCACGGTGGGCATCTCCGCGCTCGCGCTCGTCATCGCGCTTGCGCTCGGGTTCGCGTTCGGCGTGCTCTCCGTGTCGCGCCATCGCATCCTGCGCATCGTCACCCGCGTCTACGTCGAGGTGGTGCAGAACATCCCGCTGCTCTTGCAGGTGTTCGTGCTCTACGCGGTGTTTCCGCTCCTCGGCCTGTCGCTCGCGTCGTTCTGGATCGGCGTGCTCGCCATCGGCGTCTACCACGGCGGCTACATCTCCGAGGTGGTGCGCTCCGGCATCGGCTCCATCCATCGCGGGCAGTTCGAGGCGGCGCGCTCCCAGGGCTTCTCGCCCGTTCAGACGATGACGCTCGTCATCCTGCCCCAGGCCATGCGCATCATCCTGCCGCCTTTGGCCGTGCAGGCTGCCAACCTTGTGAAGAACACCTCGGTGCTCGCCCTCATCGCCGGCGGGGAGCTCATGTACTTCTCCAACTCGTTCGCCGGCGACACGAGCTACTACGGACCGGCCTACGTGGCGGCGGCCGTGCTCTACTTCGCCATCTGCTTTCCGCTCTCCCGTGCGGCGGTCTACCTGGAGCATCGGATGCTCGTGCACCGACACGTCGCCACTGGCGACGCCTCCGAGGAGCTGGCGAGCGACCCGGTGGAGGTCACGCCCGGATCCCACGACATCACCGGGCACGCCGCCGCCGAGGCCCTCGCTGGCGGCGTGGGCACCATGATGGAGGGCGCGACGCTGCTCGTGCCGGCCCGCCAGGCGCCCTCGCCGCGCCATCCGCTTCACGCGTGGGATGCGGCAGGGGAGTGCGACGGCTCGGGCGACGCGCCCTTTACTGGCTGCCAGGCTGCCGAGATAGCCGCGGACTTCGGGCTCGAGGCGGCCCAGGAGGCGCTCGCGGCCTCCGACGGCGACCGCATGCGCGCCTGGCAGGCGCTTCACACGCGCGCCGGCCGTCGGCGACTCGGCCACGGTCGCCCCGGCGCGGGCGCGGGTCGCACGATGCCGCACGGCGCCCTGCCGCGCCCCCGCCGCAGGCGCGGACCGGCGCGCGGCAAACGGGGAAGGAGCGGGCGATGAGCGACGTCCTGTCATTGCTCACCTGGGTGAACATCCGCTTCATGCTGGAGGGCCTGGGCCTCACCCTCGTCATATCGGCGCTCTCCATCGCCTGCTCGGTGGCGCTCGGCGCCGTGCTGTCCATCCTGCGCGGCTCGCGCCTGCGGGCACTGCGGGGGCTGTCGATGGCCTACGTCGAGCTCTTCAAGAACACGCCGCTTCTGCTGTGGATCATGTTCACGTTCTTCGTGGCCCAGCTGCCGCCCCTGCCAGCCGCGGTGCTCGCCTTCACCCTGTTCACGAGCGCGTCGGTGGCCGAGATCGTCCGCGGCGGCTTGGCCGGCGTGCCCGTGGGCCAGTACGAGGCCGCGCGGTCCCAGGGATTCTCGGCGCCGCAGATGTACCTCTTCATCATCCTGCCCCAGGCGCTGCGCAACATGGTGCCGGCGCTGCTCTCGCAGTTCGTCACCACCATCAAGGACACGTCGTATCTGTGGGGCGCCATGGCGCTCCAGGAGCTGATGGGCCGCGGCATGATCCTCATGAACAGCTATAACTCCACCACGCAGATCTTCGCGCTGTTCGCCCTCATGGCGCTTATGTACTTCGTGGTGTGCTTCGCGCTGTCCCAGGTCGTGCGCGCCTACCAGCGCCGCCTCCGCGGCGACTGGTAGCGCTTTCTCCTGACTGAGGATCGAAACCTCTGCTTTTGGCGCTTGGCACGCAAATTCGAGCGGTTTTGCACCGGGGTTTGCCGCACGAGGCCCTCTGGAGTGCCGGTCGCGCCTTGTTTTCGACAAAAGCGGCGCTGTTTAGCTCATCCGGGCGCGCCCTTGGGTGCAAAACCGCTCGAATTTGCGAAGCGGATGCCAAAAGCGAAGGTTCTCCGCGTTCTCCTTCGTGCTCACCCCGGTCATGCTCGCGCGTTTTTGTGCTTTTTCGGCCTGTGCGGCAAAATCGTGTATCCTATGGCTCGCGTCGCGCCGGCCCTTCGCCGCGCGGCCGCCGAAGGCGCTCCGGCGCCCCATCCCCGCACACGTAAAACAAATGAAGTGGGGCAACCGTGTGAACGAGAGGGCCTGCGCCGCGGGCCGCAAGGACAGGAGGCAACCCCGTGAAGCTGGTGGTTACCGAAAAGAACGACGCCGCCCAGAAGATCGCCGATCTCTTGGGGGCGAGCAAGCCCAAGGCCGACAAGGTGTTCTCCACCCCGGTCTACCGATTCGACGTCGACGGCGAGGAGTGGGTGACCATCGGCCTGCGCGGCCACATCCTCGAGCCTGACTTTGCCCCGCAGCTCGTCTACAAGAAGCGCGGCGGCTGGCAGGGCGTCACCGCCGAGGGCGAGGCCATCCCCGCCGACATCCCCGACGCGCTCGCGCGTCCCCCCTTCAAGAAGAAGAAGCCGTTCACCGAGGACGGCGTGGAGCTCAAGTCCTGGAAGATGGAGGCGCTGCCGTACCTGGTCTACGCGCCCATCGAGAAGCTCCCCAAGGAGAAGGACATCATCCGCTCCCTCAAGAACCTGGCCAAGAAGGCCGATTCCATCGTCATCGCCACCGACTTCGACCGCGAGGGCGAGCTCATCGGCGCCGACGCGCTGGCCTGCTGCCGCGAGGTCAACCCCACGGCGCCCGTGTCCCGCGCGCGCTACTCGGCCTTCACCAAGGCCGAGATCCAGGGCGCGTTCTCCAATCTGGTGGCCATGGACGAGGATCTGGCCCAGGCCGGCGCCTCGCGTCAGGACATCGATCTCATCTGGGGCGCGGTACTCACCCGCTACCTCACGCTCGTGAAGTTCGCCGGCTACGGCAACGTGCGCTCCTCGGGTCGCGTGCAGACGCCCACCCTCGCCCTCATCGTGGCGCGCGAGCGTGAGCGCATGGCCTTCGTGCCCGAGGACTACTGGGTGATCCGCGGCGCCTTCGACGCCGACGCGACCGCCGGCCCCACCGCCGGCGACGGCCCGGGCGCCTTCGAGGCCGGCCACGCCACGGCGCGCTTCAAGGACGAGGCCGCCGCCAAGGCCGCCATGGCCGCCGTGTCGGGCGCCACGAGCGCGCGCGTGGCCGCCGTGGAGAAGAAGCGCCGCACGGTGCCCGCCCCCGTCCCGTTCAACACCACGTCGCTGCTGGCCGCCGCCTCATCCGAGGGCCTCTCGCCGGCCCGCACCATGCGCCTGGCCGAGTCCCTCTACATGGATGGCTACATCTCCTATCCGCGCGTGGACAACACGGTCTACCCCTCCTCGCTCGATCTGGCCGAGGTGGTGCGCACCGTGAGCGGCAATCCCGCCTACGCGCCCTACTGCAAGGAGCTCCTGTCCAAGGGCGCGCTCAAGGCCACCCGCGGCAAGAAGGAGACCACCGACCACCCGCCCATCTACCCGACGGCCAAGGCCACGCCCGACGACCTGCCGCCTGCGGAATTCAAGCTCTACAACCTGGTGGCGCGCCGGTTCCTGGCGACGCTGTCGGGCCCGGCGGTGGTGGAGGGCACCAAGGTGTCCCTCGACGTGGCCGGCGAGCCCTTCGTGGCCAAGGGCGACGTGCTGGTGGAGCCGGGCTTCCGCGCCATCTACCCTTATGGCCTCAAGAAGGACGAGACGCTCCCGGCGCTCGGCGAGGGCGCGTCGGTGGCCTTCAACGGCGCCACCTGCGTCAAGAAGCAGACCGAGCCGCCTGCGCGTTACAGCCAGGGACGCCTCATCCAGGAGATGGAGAAGCTGGGCCTGGGCACCAAGTCCACGCGCCACGCCATCATCGAGCGCCTCTACACGGTCAAGTACATCCAGAACGATCCCATCGAGCCGAGTCAGCTGGGCATGGCCGTGGTGGACGCGCTCGACAAGTTCGCGCCGCACATCACGCACCCGGACATGACGGCTGACCTCGAGCAGAAGATGGACGACATCGCCGCGGGCACCACCACGCGTGACGCGGTGGTGGGCACCTCGCGCAACCTGCTGTCCCAGGAGCTCGGCGAGTTGCTGCCGCACTCGGAGGACGTGAAGGAGGCCCTGGCCGACGCCGTGGCCGCCGACGCCTACGTGGGGCCGTGCCCCAAATGCGGCAAGGACCTGCAGATCCGCGCGTCGCAGAAGACTAAGTCGATGTTCATCGGCTGTGCCGGCTGGCCGGAGTGCGACGTGACCTACCCGCTGCCCAAGGGCAAGATCGAGGCGGTGCCCGAGCCGTGCCCCACCTGCGGCATGCCCCAGGTGAAGGTGACGGCCTTCCGCAGCAAGCCGCGTACCGTGTGCATCGACCCTAACTGCTCCACGAACCAGGAGCCCGACGTGGTGGTGGGGCAGTGCCCGACGTGCAAGGCCGCCGGCAAGGAGTCCAAGCTGGTGGCCCGTCGCAACCCGCGTACGCTCAAGCGGTCGGTGACCTGCGAGAACTTCGACGAGTGCGGCACGCGCTACCCGCTGCCGCAGTACGGAGCGCTCACGGCCACCGATGAGGTGTGCGAGGCCTGCGGCGCGCCGATGGTCGTCGTGACCACGGCCCGCGGCCCGTGGAAGCTCTGCCCCAACTTCGACTGCCCGGCCAAGGAGCAGGAGGAGAAGACCGGCGCGCGCAAGGGCAAGGGCGCGAAGGGCGGCAGGCGCAAGGCGCCCGCCAAGAAGTAGGGGCGCCCGCACAGGGAAGCGAGGGGCCGTCCGCGATAGCGCGGGCGGCCCTCTTTTGTGTGGAGGAGCGATTGGCGGGGGGGGGTGCCGGGGCGAGGGCGCGGGGCGTGGGAGCGCCCCCTTTGGGGCTGGGCGTTTTTCTGCGCCTGATCCTGCGAGAAAGTGCGGGTCTGCATGCGGGGAGATCGTTGGCGCTGCGATTTCGCGCCGGCTTCGCTGGCGTAGGCGATGGCGACCTGGGATTATGCGAGTCAGGCTCGCTCCTTGCGGGCGAGCGGGCCGGCTCCTGCCATGCAAAGCCGCACTTTCTCGCAGAAAACGAGGTGTTTTTTCGCCCGATTCCATCGCGTGGTGCCGACGCCTCGCCGAGGGGGCAGCGCGCTCCGCTTGTCGGCGTGGCTCGCTAGTTCTCCCGTGGGCCTGGCGCCTCTCGCCCGCTTTTTTTCGGCTGCGGTCGCCGCGCGGGCTGTGCTCCGGTTGACGGCGGCGCGTCAGCCTCGGCGTCATGTGGGCGTTTTGCGTCTTTCCGCGCAAACGTAAATGGCCGTTTACAGGGGGATTCCCACATCCTGCTACGGTTCTCCCATGGCCATTTTCGTCTGGGGGATATCGGCGTTGGAGCTCTGGCGCAGCCGTTTTGACGCGCTGACTCCTTCGCGTGCGCTCCCGCAGGCCTCCGCCCGCCCTGGCTCAGCCGCAGCGGCCGTCGCCTCCCTCGTCGCCGGCTCAGTTGCCCGGCCGGTGCATGTCGAAGTTGCCTCCGCGGCCCTTCGGCCCCAGGTTGCCGGTGTGGTCGCGCATGTGCGAGGCCAGCCGCTTCCTCGTGGCGCCTACTATCGGCTTGGGGGCTCGCCGGCCTCTGACGACGCGACGGTCTATGTGGCGGGTCCGGAGGCCCTCTTCGTGCAGCTCGCCGCCGAGCTGCCCTTTCTCGAGCTGGTCGCGCTTGCCGCCGAGCTGTGCGCCGGCTACGTGCTCAGGCCGGGCGATGATCGAGGGTTTTCCTGGAGGCATCCGGTGACGACGCGGAGGTCGCTCGAGCGCTTCGTGGCCCGCTGCGAGGGCGCGCGCGGCGTGCGAGCAGCTCGGCGGGCGCTTCCGCTGGTGGCGGAGGGCGCCCTCTCGCCGCCCGAGGCCAAGACCGCGCTCTTGGCCGCCCTCTCGACCCGTCGCGGGGGATACGGCTGCGGCATGCCCCTGATCAACTGCAGCCCTGACGGGCAGAGTCGCGTGTCGGAGCTGGTCGAGGCGGCCGACTCCGGGCGGGGCGTCGGCTCGTATGTGTGCGACCTCCTCTGGCCCGAGCGCGGCGTCGCCCTCGAGTACCAGGGCCGCGAGGCCCATGGCACGGAGCGGCTCGTGCGCGATGCGGTGCGCCAGGTGCGCTTGGGAGCGGCCGGCATCGACGTGGTGCCCCTCACCCACGAGCAGCTCAACGACGCGCTTCTGTTCCACGAGGTCATGATGGCGCTGATGCGGAAGTCGGGAACCCCTTGGCGCTGCACCGTGCCCGACTTCGCCGAGCGGCGGCGCGTCTTGAGGCGGGCGCTGCGCTGCCTGTCGACGGGCGCGTACCACCTCCGTTGAGGCGGGAGGAGCGAGGCTGGGGCGTGCGGGGTCGCGGCGTTGTCGTGGATGGCCGCGCCTCCGGGCGCCCGATGCTGCGATTTCCTGCGAGAAAAGCCGGGGTTTGCATGGGGCGAGGAGGCGGGAGAGGCCGCGTTCGGCTCCCGACGCCGCGTCTCTCAAGGCGTCACCTGGGGAAACAGGTGGGGTGATGCCTGCGGTTTCCTCTTGGAGGCGGCCGCAGGCATGCAAACTTGCGCTTTCTCGCAGGAAATCGCGGAAAATCCTGCCCGGCTGCGCGCAGCCGCCCGGGCGGAGCCCGACGGCCGCAGCCGGGCAGGCGCCCCCCCCACGACCGCAGCCGGGCAGACGCCCCCCCGGCGACCCTGTGCGTCTGCGGTGCGGCAGGCTAGGGGCGGACGCCGGCCTCCACCTGGCGGTAGAGGTCGGCGCCGGTGACGTCGATGGCCACGAAGACGGGGAAGTCGGCCAGCTCGAGGCGGCGCAGCGCCTCGGTGCCCAGATCCTCCCAGGCTACAAGCTCGCTTTCGGTCACATGTGTGGCGAGCAGCGCCGCGATGCCGCCGACGGCGCACAAGTAGACGCCGCCCGTGGCTCGGCAGGCCTCGGCGACGGCGGCTGAGCGCTTGCCCTTGCCGATGGTGGCGACGATGCCGGCCTCCATGAGCTGGGGCGTGGCGAAGTCCATGCGGCTGGCGGTGGTGGGGCCCACCGATCCGAGGGGCCGGCCGGCGGCTGCGGGCGTGGGGCCGGCGTAGAAGAGCGTGGCGCCGTCAAGGCCGAAGGGCAGCGCTCCGTCCGCGTCGAGCGCGGCGAGCGCGCGCTCGTGCCCGGCGTCGCGCATCGTGTAGGCCGGGCCGCTGAGCAGCACCTCGTCGCCAGCGCGCAAAGCGGCCAGATCCTCTCGGGAGAGCGGCAGCGTGAGCCGTGCCGGCCTACGCCCGGCCTCGGCGCCTGCGTCTCGCGTGGCGTCGGCCGCTGCCGGCGTCTCGATCGCGTGCTCCGCACCAGCTGCGTATCGCATGCCCGCGTCCTGCGCGCCCGTGGCGCCTTGCGTCAGCCCGCTCATCGCGCGCCTCCCTTCTCGGCTGCCGGCGCTCCGGTCTCCCAGCTCACCAGCTCGACGGACTGCGAGCGCATGGCGCAGCAGCCCATGTTCACGGCTACCGGCAGCGCGGCGATGTGACAGGGCGCCGTCTCCAGGTGCACGGCGAGCGCAGTGGTGGCGCCGCCGAGGGCCGCCGGTCCGATGCCGAGGGCGTTTATCGCCTCGAGCAGCTCGGCCTCGAAGGCCGCCGCCCCGTCCGAGGCGGCCGGCGCGCCCACGGGGCGTAGCAGCGCGTGCTTGGCCAGACTCGCCACGCGGTCGAAGGTGGCGCCTACCCCCACGCCGATGATGAGCGGCGGGCAGGCGTTGGCGGCCTTCTCGCGCACGCAGTCGAGCACGGCCTCGCGCACGCCGTCGCGCCCGGCGCCGGGCGCGAGCATCACCACGCGGGAGGCGTTGTCCGAGCCTCCGCCCTTGAGCATGACATGGAGCGTGGCACCGCGCCCGGGGACGAGGCGCAGCTCGGTGAAGGCGGGCGTGTTGTCCCCGGTGTTCACGCGGTCGAGCAGCGCGTCGGCCAGCACGCTCATGCGCAGGGCGCCGTCGCGGTAGGCGCGGGCCACCGCGTCGTCTACCCCGTCGAGCACGTTCCCGGGCACCAAAAGCTCGCGGCCCACTTCCAGGCATGCCCACACGGTGCCGGTGTCCTGGCAGATGGGCACGGCGTCTGCCGCGCCGATGGCGGCGTTCTCCAGGATGCGGTCGAGCACGGCCGCCCCGCGGCTTTCGGGCCCCTCGGCCGCACGGGCCGCCTCCAGGGCGGCGCGCACGTCGGGGCGCAGGGTGACGGCGCAGGCGCGCACCGCCGCGTAGGCGGCTGCGGCCACGGCCTCGCGCGTGAGCCCGCGTGCGAGGCCCTCTTCGTCAGCTGGCATGTCTGCCTCCCTTCCTTGACTGAGAGGACAGTGTAGCGCGCCGGCACGGCCCCGGGGAGACAGGTGCGCGAAACGGCGCGCCTCGTCGCGTCGAAAGCCGCCGCCCCCGGTGCTGCGCCGGCGCGAAGGCGGCAGGGGGGGGGCTCTTGGCGCCTGTGGTGCGGAAACGGTGCAGCTTGCGTGCCGGAGGTGGGAGCGCGAGGGGCTTGGGGTACAATGAGCAGGTTGTAGACGCATCGTACGAGAGGGAGAGCACGCGCCATGGACATCGCCGAGGAGTCACTGCAGCAGCATCGGGCCTGGGGTGGCAAGATCGAGACCACGCCGAAGATGGCCATCGAGAACCGTCATGACCTGGCCGTGGCCTACACGCCGGGCGTGGCTGAGCCCTGCCGCGCCATTGCCGCGGATCCGGAGCGCGCCTACGACTACACCCTCAAGCGCAACACCGTGGCCGTCGTCACCGACGGCAGCGCCGTCCTCGGCCTGGGCAACATCGGTCCTCTGGCCGCGCTGCCGGTCATGGAGGGCAAGGCGGCGCTGTTCAAGGAGTTCGGCGGCGTGGATGCGTTCCCCGTGTGCCTCGACACCCAAGACGTAGACGAGATCGTCGAGACGTGCGTGCGCATCGCCCCGGTCTTCGGCGGCATCAACCTCGAGGACATCGCCGCGCCGCGCTGCTTCGAGATCGAGGCGCGCCTGAACGACGCGCTCGACATCCCCGTGTTCCATGACGACCAGCACGGCACCGCCATCGTCGTGCTCTCGGGCGTCATCAACGCCCTGCGCCTGGTGGGCAAGGACGCGCGCACCGCAAAGGTGGTGGTGAACGGCGCGGGCTCGGCGGGCATCGCCATCGCCAAGCTCTTGCTCTCCTACGGGTTCGCCGACGTCACCATGTGCGATGTGCGCGGCATCCTGAGCTCGGCCTACGAGGGCATGAACGACGCCCAGCGCGCCATGCTGGCCCGCACCAACCTCGCTGACGCGCAGGGAACCCTCGCTGATGCGATGGTCGGCGCCGATGTGGTCATCGGCGTGTCGGCCCCCGGTGTCATCAGCGGCGCCATGGTGGCCTCCATGGCCGACGACGCCATCGTCTTCGCCATGGCCAATCCCACGCCGGAGATCTTCCCCGATGAGGCGAAGGCCGCCGGCGCGCGCGTGGTGGGCACGGGGCGCTCGGACTTCCCGAACCAGGTCAACAACGTCATAGCCTTCCCCGGCATCTTCCGCGGCGCCTTGGAGGCCCGCGCCGAGCGCGTCACCGAGGAGATGAAGCTTGCTGCCGCCGAGGCGCTCGCCTCCCTCGTCTCCGACGAGGAGCTCTCCGAGGACTTCATCATGCCCGATCCCTTCGACCCCCGCGTGGCCGACGCCGTGGCTGGCGCCGTGCGCGAGCGCGCCCTGGGCGCGCGGTAGGGGCCGGCGATGGGCAGGGGAGAGGCGGGCGTCCCGCGCGGCGTGCTCGTCACCTTCGAGGGCGGCGACGGGGCGGGCAAATCCACCCACATCCGCTTTCTGGCCCGGGCGCTCGCCGACGCCGGGCGCGAAGTGGTGTGCCTGCGCGAGCCCGGCGGCACGGCGGTGGGGGAGGCCCTGCGCGCCATCGTGCTCGACCCGGCCAACGAGGGCCTGGCTGACGAGGCCGAGCTGCTCATCTACGAGGCGGCGCGCGCCCAGCTCTCGGCCAAGGTGATCCGCCCGGCCCTCGAGCGCGGTGCCGTGGTGCTGTGCGATCGCTTCTCCGACTCCACCCTGGCCTATCAGGTGGCCGGACGGGGCCTGCCCGCCGACTTCGTGGAGGCTGCCAACGCCTTCGCCACGGGCGACGTCACACCTGATCGCACCCTCGTGCTCACCGCCGGGGACGCCCGCGCCTCGCTCGGGCGCGCCACTCGCGGCACGGCGGGCGACCGCCTTGAGCGTGCGGGCGCGGCCTTCCACGCCCGCGTGAACGACGCCTTCCTCGACCTGGCCCGACGTGATCCGGCCCGCGTGCGCGTGGTGGATTCCTCGGGCGCCCGCTCGGCCACGGCGGCCCAGGTGTTCGGCGAGCTGGCCGATTTGTTCCCCTGGATGGCCGACGCCGCGACGTGCGACGAGGCCTACTTCTCCGTGCTCGATGACAAGCGCGCCCTCCAGGCGTGGCTCGATCGGCCCGCGGGGTCTGGCGCGTGCGCCGAGGGGAGCGCCCGTGCCTGACGCATTCGAGAACATCCTCGGGCAGCCCCAGGTGCGCGACTTTTTGCGCACGAGCGTGAGCACCGAGCGTCTGACCCATGCCTACCTGTTCGCCGGCCCGGCCGGATCGAACAAGACGCTCGCCGCCTATGCCCTCGCCCAGGCCGTCATGTGCCCCAAGGGCCCCCAGGGGCCGCGCGGCGGGCGCTGCGGGGCATGCACCGCGTGCGATCGCGTCATGCGCCGCAAGCACCCTGACGTGCGCTACTACGCGCCGGAGGGCGCCGCGGGCTACCTGGTCGAGCAGATCCGCGACATCGTCGCCGACACCTCGCTCGCGCCCATCCAGGCCAAGACCAAGGTCTACATCATCGACCGGGCCGACCTTCTGGGCACCTCTGCCGCCAACGCCTTCCTCAAGACCCTTGAGGAGCCGCCGGCTGATGTGGTCATCATCCTGCTCGGGCGCACCCGCGAGTCGGTGCTGCCCACCATCGTGTCACGTTGCCAGGTGGTGCCCTTCCGCCACATCCCCGCCGGCGAGGCCGCGGGCATCGTGCGGCAGAACACCGGCGCCTCCCTCGAGACGGCCCGCGTGGCCATCGAGGCCTGCGGCGGCTCCATCACGCGGGCCTGCGAGTTTCTGCGCGCGCCGGGCAACGAGCGGCTGCACTTCCGCTCCCAGGTCCTCGACGTGCTGGCCTCGCTGCGCCGCGCCGACGACTGGGATGTCATCGGGTACGCCGCCGACCTGGTGACGGCCTCCAAGCTGCCCCTTGACGTGGTGCGCGAGTCGCAGGAGGCGGAGCTGGCCGAGAACGCGGACTTCCTGGCCAAGTCGGCCATTCGCCAGATCGAGGCGCGCAACAAGCGCCAGATCACGGCCAAGTCGACCGAGTGCCTGCGCCAGCTGACGGCCATCACGGCCTCGTGGCTGCGCGATGTCATGGCCCAGGCGGCTGGCGCGCCGGAGCTTGTCATCAACGCCGACGCGCGCGCCTCGATCGAGGATGCGGCCTGCGTCGCCGACGAGGCGGCGCTTGCCCGGGCGCTCGCGGCGGTGGATCGCTGCGAGGAGGCCCTTGCGTATAATGTGTCCCCGGAGACGTGCATCGACGTGCTCCTGTTCGAGATAAGAGAGGTCCTCAATGGTTCGGGTAGCACCCATTAACATAGCCTACAATCCGCGTACCCTCTGGTTTGACCCCCGTGACCTGGAGATACGCAAGGGCGACCCGGTGGTGGTGACCACGGCGCGCGGCATCGAGTTCGGCCGCGCCGCCAGTGACGTCATCGAGGTGGACGAGCGCGAGGTGAAGGCGCTCAAGACCCCGCTCAAGCCGGTGAAGCGCCTGGCCACGCCCGAGGACGTGGAGCGCGCCGCGGAGCTCGAGCAGCGCAGCCTCGAGGCGCTGCCGCAGTTCAAGGCCATGGCCGCCGAGGCCCATGCTGACATGCACCCCGTCTCCGTCGAGTTCCTCTTCGACGGAGATAAGGCGGTGTTCTACTTCGAGGCCGAGGAGCGCGTGGACTTCCGCGATCTCGTTCGCAGGCTCGCGTCCCACTTCCACGTGCGCATCGACATGCGCCAGATCGGCGTGCGCGACGAGGCGCGCATCGTGGGCGGGCTGGGCCACTGCGGCCAGGAGCTGTGCTGCAAGCGCATGGGCGGGGAGTTCTGCCCCGTGTCCATCCGCATGGCCAAGGAGCAGGACCTCTCGCTCAACCCCCAGAAGATATCGGGCCTCTGCGGGCGCCTCATGTGCTGCTTGCGCTACGAGTACGACGCCTACAAGGACTTCAAGTCGCGCGCGCCCAAGATGAACGCCACGGTGCAGACTCCCGAGGGGCCGGCCAAGGTGTGCGAGCTCGACGTGCCGCGCGAGACGGTGTCGCTGAGGCTCGAGGGCGAGAAGCCGGTGAGGGTGCCGCTTGCCGCCTTCGAGGCGCCCAAGGAGGGCGCCCGCCCCAATGTGGTGACCGAGGAGGGCTGGGAGGAGGCCAAGGGCGTCGTCGAGGCGGCCACGGGCGACGCGGTGGCGTTCCTCACCTCGCAGCTCACCGGGTCGGACAAGCTGGCGGAGGCCGGCAAGGTGCGTCGCACCCCCGGCGGGAAGCGGAAGGACGATGGGCGGAAGGGCGCGGGGTCGGGCAGCTCGCGCGGACGTGGGCGCGGACGCGGGCGCGGCGACGAGCGTCGCGACGCGCCAGCCGACGAGGCGCGCAAGCCGCGGCGCCGGCGCTCCACCAAGGTGGGGGCCGAGGGCGCGCCGGAGGGCGCAGCCGGCTCGAAGGGCGCTTCGGCGACCGATCCGAAGCGCCGCAGCCGCAACCGCAGCCATGGCGCCGATGCGGGACGCGAGGCCTCGGGTGCCGTCGAGGCACGCGCGCCGCGCGAGCGCGGCTCCAAGCCCAAGGGCTGCGAGCGCGGCCAGGGCGGCAAGCCTAAGGACGGCGCGCGCTCCGAGAAGGCGTCCCGCTCCGAGAAGGGCGGCCAGCGCCCCGGCCAGCGCTCCTCGGGCCTGCGCGGCGAGCGCGCCCCGCGTCCCGAGCGCGACGCCGCCCAGCGCCCGGCTGAGGGCGACCCGTCGCGCCGTCGCCGGCGCCGCAGCCACCACTCCGGCGCCGAGGGAGCGAAGGGGGGCGCGGAGTGAACGTCGACTACGCGCTCTTGACCGACCTCTACCAGATCACCATGGCCCAGGGCTATTGGGATGCGGGAAAGGGCCGCGAGGAGGCCTGCTTCTCCATGTACTTCCGCGACTACCCGTTCAAGGGAGGCTACGCGGTGGCCTGCGGCATGGCCCAGCTGGCCGAGATGGTGGAGGGCTATCGCTTCAGCGACGAGGACGTGGCCTACCTGGCCGGGCTCACGGCGCCCGGCGGCGGCCCGCTCTTTGACGAGGGCTTCCTCGGCTACCTGGCTGACTTCCGCCTGACCTGCGACATCGACGCGGTGCGCGAGGGCACCATCGTGTTTCCCCATGAGCCGCTCGTGCGGGTCACGGGTCCCATCATGGAGTGCCAGCTGCTTGAGACGGCGCTGCTCAACTGCGTGAACTTCCAGACGCTCATCGCCACCAAGGCGGCGCGCGTCTGCCTGGCCGCCGGGGACGCGCCCGTGGCCGAGTTCGGCCTGCGCCGCGCCCAGGGCCTGGGCGGGGTGTGGGCGAGCCGCGCCGCGGTGGTGGGCGGGTGCGCCTCCACCTCTGACGTGCTGGCCGGGCGCCTCTTCGACATTCCCGTGTCGGGCACCCACGCGCACTCCTGGGTGATGTCCTTCGACGACGAGCTGACCGCCTTCCGCGAGTACGCCCGCATCTTCCCGCGCAACTGCGTGCTTCTGGTGGACTCCTACGACGTGGAGCAGGGCGTGCGCAACGCCATCACCGTGGGGCTTGAGATGCGCGAGCGCGGCGAGCGGCTGGCGGGCATTCGCATCGACTCGGGCGACCTGTCATGGCTCGCCAAGATGGCGCGGCGCATGCTCGACGAGGCGGGGCTCGACGACTGCGGCATCGTGCTGTCCAACGATCTGGATGAGCACACCATCAAGTCTATCCTCGACGAGGGGGCGCCCGTCACCTCCTGGGGCGTGGGAACCAAGCTCGCCTGCGCCTTCGACCAGCCTACGCTCGGCGGCGTCTACAAGCTGGCTGCCGTGCGCGAGCCGGGCCAGGAGGCGTGGACGAACCGCCTCAAGATATCCGAGTCGGCCGCCAAGCTCACCACGCCGGGCGTGCTCGACGTGCGCCGCTACTACCACGACGACGGCCGCATCGCCGGCGACATGGTGTTCGACGTGACGCGGCCCGTCGACGGGCGCGAGGTGATCGTGGACCCGGTGGACGACTTGCGCCAGAAGCGGCTGGCCGGCAAGCGCTACGAGACGCTGCTCACGCCGCTCGCTCGCGGCGGCAGGGCCGTGCTCGCGCCCGAGGACCGCTCGGCCATGGCGGCGCGCGAGCGTGCGCGGGAAGGGCTGGCCACCCTCGATGAGACCCAGAAGCGCATGCTCAACCCGCACACGTACCCCGTGGGCCTCGAATACGGATTGTTTGAGCGCCGTCGCGAGCTCGTGGCGTCGCTGCGCGGCATCATGTAGCATAATCGGCGAAACCGGAAACGCGCCCGGGCGGGCGCAGCGCCCGAAAGGACGGTCATGATCAGGATCATCACAGACTCGGTTTCCTCCATCCCGGCGGACGTGGCCGCGGGACGTGGCGTGGAGGTGGTTACCCTCTACGTCAACCGCGCGGGCACCGAGTACGCGGACGCCACCATGGACCTTGACGCGTTCTACGCCGACATCCACGCCATGGTCGACGACATCCCCACGTCGAGCCAGCCCTCCCAGGCGGTGCTCGAGGAGCTCTTCGAAGAGGCGGCGCTTGCCGGCGACGAGGTGCTCGGCGTGTTCATCTCCACGGGGCTGTCGGGTACCTTCGAGGGCGCCGTGCGCGCTGCCCGGGCGGTGAAGGCCCGCAACCTGGACTTCCGCTGCATCCTCATCGACTCGACCTCCTGCGGCTACGACGAGGCGTGGCCCGTCTTCGACGCCGCGGACGCCCGCGATGCCGGGGATGACCTGGCTGCCTGCGCGGCGGCGGTGCATCGCGGCATCGAGTCCACGCGTTTTCTGTTCACGCCCGAGTCGCTCACCTTCCTCAAGGCGGGCGGGCGCATCGGCGGGGCGGCGGCGCTGCTCGGCAACCTCATCCAGATCGTGCCCGTGCTCACCGTCACCGACGGCACGACCGCCACGCTCGCCAAGGTGCGCACCCGCAAGAAGGCGCTCGCCCGTATCGTCGACACGCTGCGCGAGGACATCGAGGCCCATGGGCTCAAGCGCATCGTCGTGCACTACATCGGTGACAAGGCCCCGGCGGTCCAGTGGGCGCGCGAGGTCATCGAGCCTCTGGTCGGGCGCGCGGTGGACGTGCTGCCCGTGAGCCCGGTCATCGGCGTGCACGTGGGCCCGGCCGTCGGCATCGTCTACGAGTGCATGAACGAGATCGTGGGCAAGATCACTGGCGGCGCCGCAGCCGAGCGCGAGCTGGTCTTATAGCCCCGCCGGGCGTGCCCCCGGCCGCCTTCTGCGATACGTTCTGAGAAGAAAGAGGAGAGCTCCCCTATGCCCCAGTGCAACCTGATCATCGACTCGTGCTGCGACCTGCCCTTCGAGCTGGTCGATCGCGAGGGCGTCTACCTGCTCGGATTCCCCTACATCATGGATGGGGAGACCTTCGAGGACGACCTGTTCCGCTCGCGCACCGTCGAGGAGTTCTACGCGGCCATGCGCGAGGGCGCCGAGCCCTCTACCTCCCAGGTGTCCATTCCGGCGCTCACCGCGGCGTTCGAGGCCGCGGCGGCCTCGGGCGTCCCCACGGTGTACCTCTGCTTCTCGAGCGGGCTGTCCGGCAGCTACGACGCGGCGGTGCTCGTGCGCGACCAGGTGGCCGCCGCCCATCCCGAGGCTGAGCTCTACGTGGTCGACACCCACCTGGCCTCCGTCGCCGAGGGGCTTCTCGTCTACGAGGCGCTCCAGCAGCGCGAGAAGGGCCTCACCGCCGAGGAGATGGTGCGCTGGGCCGAGGAGGCGCGTTACTTCGTGAACGAGGAGTTCATGGTGGATGACCTGGACGCGCTGCGGCGCGGCGGGCGCATCCCCGCCTCGGTGGCCGTGGCAGGCGCCGCGCTCGACGTGAAGCCGCTGCTCGTCATCAGCGCTGATGGGACGCTTTCGCTGTCGGGCGTGGCACGTGGCCGCAAGAAGGGCATCCGCGCGCTCGTCGACTTCTACGCGAAGCACGTCGCGCCGGCGGGGTCGGCCCAGTGCGTGGTCATCGGGCATGCGGACGCGCCCAAGGACGCGACGCGCCTGAAGGACCTGCTCATGAAGGAGAACGACTCCGCCCTCGTGCTGGAGTGCAACATCGGGCCGGTCATCGGCAGCCATGTGGGGCCGGGAATGGTGGCCGTGGTGTTCTGGGGCGGCGATAAGCGCGAGGAGCTTTCCGTGGCCGACCGCATCGCCCGCAAGGTGAAGGGAGGCAACTAGCCATGACGACGGGATACGCCTTTCGCGGCAGCGAGCGCTTGATCGGCGCTGTGGCCGATCGCCTGGCCGAGGCCGGCTATGCGCCGGTGGAGGACGTGGCGGCGGCCGAGGTCGTGCTCACGTTCAGCACGACCCAGCGCGAGCTGGAGGACCTCTACTTCGGCGACGGCGGCTTCGTGCAGTCGCTCGCGCCGGGTACGCTGCTCGTGGATCTGAGCGCCACCACGCCGGGCTTCGCCCGGGAGCTCAACGCCGTGGCCACGGTGAGCGATCTGGTGATGGTGGAGGCGCCGCTCGTGGTGGACGACCTCGCGCGCGCCGACTCCTTTGCGCGGGAGAACCTGAGCTGCTTCGCCGCCGGCGAGGGCGATGCGCTGAATCGGGCAGCCCCGCTGCTCGAGGCGCTCTGCGGCACCGTGCACGAGGTGGGCACTCCCGGCGCCGCCCAGCTTGCGCGCGCGGCGTTCACCATGCAGGTGGCTGCCCAGGTGGTGGCCGCGGTGGAGGCTGACGCGCTCTACCGTGCGGTGCGCCGCTCGCCGGCTGGGTCAGGCCTGGGCGATATGCGTCCTGGCGCGCTCTCCGCCGCGGGCGCCGCTGTGATCGAGGCTGTGGACGCGGGCCGCTTCGAGGGCGCCTACACGGTGGAGATGCTCATGGCCGAGCTCTCCGCCGCGCTCATGGCCGCTGATGACGCCGAGCTCATCCTGCCCCAGGCCGAGGCCGCCATCCACCTGCTCGAGCTGCTGGCCGTCATCGGCGGCGCCGACAAGGCGCCCGCGACGCTCGCGCTCGTCTACGGCGAGGAGTCCGCCTGCGCCGAGCACGGGCTGGATTGGACGCGCGCCGAGCAGGCCTACGGCCAGGCAGCGGGCGAGGATGACGGCTGGGATGCCATCGCCGCCGACGATGAGTGGCCCGAGAACTGGGAGGACGGCTTCGACTACACGTCGAACTAGGCCGGGGGAGCCTTCGGCCATGGTGGCGGCATGGGGGCCGCCTGCGCTGGCGTGCCGCGGGGCGCGGGGATCGTGCGCCTGGCGCTGGGGGCGCGCGGCGCTTTTACGCGTCGTTTTGGTGGGGGGGGGAGCCTGGCAGTGCGGGCGCGGCCCCGCGTCTTGCGCCGCTGGCGGGACGTGCGCGATGCCGGGTGTCGCAGGTGCCTGCGCGCGGCGCAAGACGCTTGGCATCGAGGGGGCGGGATGCGGGTGCGGCCCGCGTGCCTGTGACGCTGCGGGATGCGGGGCCGACCGTCTGTAGCGTGCTCCGATGCGATCGGGTTGGCGGGGGAGTCGTGCGCGGGCGGGCCGCCCGCGGTTGGTGAGGAGCCTTATGTCAGCTGATTCCGTTCTTCTTCCTACGTCGTGCGAGCTTTGCCCGCGACGCTGCGGCGCGAACCGCGCGGCGGGGGAGCGGGGCGTGTGCGGCGCTGCCGATGAGGTGCTCGTGGCCCGAGCGGCCCTCCACTTCTGGGAGGAGCCGCCGCTCTCGGGCGAGGACGGCTCGGGGACGGTCTTCTTCTCCCACTGCCCGCTCGGCTGCTCCTACTGCCAGAACGGCCCCATCGCGCGGGGCGAGGCCGGTGCGCCGGTGAGCGTCGAACGCCTGGCCGGGCTCTTCCGCGATCTTGAGGCGCAGGGGGCGCTCAACGTGAACCTGGTGACGGCAACCCACTACGCACCGCAGGTTCGCGCGGCCGTGTCGCGCGCGCGGGCGGAGGGCTTGGCGCTGCCCGTCGTCTGGAACACGAGCGGATACGAGACGCCCCAGGCCGTGGCCGCCAACCGCGGCACGGTTGACGTCTACCTGGCTGACCTCAAGTATGCCGATGCTGCCCTCGGCGCGCGTTACTCCCAGGCTCCCGACTATCCCGCAGTCGCCCTCGCGGCCCTCGATGCCATGGTGGAGGCGGTCGGCCCGCTCGCCTTCGACGAGTACCATGGCCAGGAGCGTCTTGTCGGCGGCGTCATCGTGCGCCACCTCCTGCTGCCGGGCTGCCTGGAGGACTCGAAGGCTGTTGTGCGCCTTGTCCACGAGCGCTACGGGGACGCCGTGCGCCTCTCGCTCATGAGCCAGTACACGCCGGTGCTGGCCACTGCCGCCGCATCTGGCGACGACGGCGCCCGTCGCATCCTCGACCGCTGTCCCGAGCTCGGGCGCACCGTCCCGCCCGAGGACTACGAGACCCTCCTCGACTACGCGGATGAGCTGGGCGTCGAAGACTACTACTGGCAAGACGGCCCTGCCGCCGCGGAGAGCTTCATCCCTGCCTTCGACCTCACGGGCCTGTAGCTGACTTTCTCATTTGTTAGCCTAAGGTAATTTTGTGAGGTAGAGGGTTGTCGGGCAGGGGTGTATGGGGGGCTTTTCGCTCGCCGCCCCGAGTCTCGGCCTCGTCCGCGGGGCGCCGTCTTCGATGGGCGCACAGCGGGCGAGGCACCTTGTAGCTCCGTTGTTAGCGCCGCCGAACCGGGAGCTCCTCCGTCGGGGCGTGCTTGCTGTGCGTGAGATTGCTTTTGCGTTCCAATAGGGATCGCCTGCTGCAGGGGGGTGTTTCAGGATCCGCCTCTGTTGAGCGTGCCTGCTGCGCCGGGGTCGCTCCGACCCCCTCCCTCTCCCCAGGCGCGCCTACTGCGCCGGAACCCGCTCCGAGCCCCTTCTCCTCCCTGGGTGTGCTTGCTGTTTTGGAGGGAAGGTCGGCTTGGGGCCCAGTAAGGGCGCGACTGCTTTATGGGGGAGAGGAGGTGTTTCTGACGTCCGGCCTCTATTGGACGCACTTGCTGTGTTGGATCCCGTTTCGAGTGGCTCCTTTCTCATTAGACGCGCCTGCGGTATTGGGGGGTCGGCTTGGGATCCCAGTAAGGGCGCGATTGCTTTGTGGGGGCCTAGGATCCTGTTTCCATTGGGCGTGCCTGCTGCGCCGGGAGCCCCTCCGAGTCTTTCTCCCTGGGCGTGCTTGCTGCGCCGGAACCCGTTCCGAGCCCTTCCTCTCCCCGGGCGCGTCTGCTGCATGGGTCTGCGTCTTGCGTTTGCTGCGCTACGTCCGCAGTCGTGGGATTGCCTATGACGCCGTGCGGTGTTTCGCACGCGCTGTTTGGCCTGGTGTTTGCCTACGTGTTCTCTGAGATCGCGCTCTCCTGCTGCGTTTTCGCTGCTTCTGCTGTTGTCCGAGGCCTCGGGTCTTGTTTCCCGTCCTTGCGTCTGTTCGCGTGCCTGTGCTGCCGGCTCTCGTTTGGCGTCGTTGCGATGTTTCACGTGAAACACTTCGAGGCTTGCGAGAAACGCACGGAGAATGTTTCACGTGAAACATTCGTTTGCCGCAACATGTCTAGCGAAGGGGCGTCTTCTGCCGCGTCTCTCGTTGCGCTCGTGCGATGCCGAGAGCGGAGTGTGCTGCGGGCTTCCCGAGGCCCCTGTCTTGTGCGGGATGCTCCGTGGTGTCCCGGTATGGGCGTGAAGCGGGCCGCATGGGCGAGGGGCGTTGAGGGCGGCGTGGCGGATAGGCGGGCGCGACGCACCAGACGGGCGCGTCGCGCCCAAGGGGTGCCGTTATGCGCGGCACGCAGTGTGCGGTGCCCGGAGGTGTGGCGCGGACGGGTCGCGATGCTCGGCGGGGTCGCTCTGGGGGGCGTCGATCGGGGCGCCGCTCTGCGTGGACAGCGTCGCTTGCTGGGGTCGCTCTGGGGGGGGCAGCGTCGATCGGGGCGCCGCTTTGCGGGGACAGCGTCGCTTAGGGGCGTCGCTTTTGCGGAGGACGGCCTCGCTCGGGGAGCCGCTTTGCGGGGACGGCGTCGCTCGGGGTGTCGTCGTGCGACGAGGTGTCGCCGTGGGCGGCGCAGGGATGGGCCTATCGCGTCGGGTTCGCGTCTCCCGGAGGGTTTCGCGCGATCCGGCGTCCGGAGGGCATCGCGTGCGGAATCGACACCTGGGGGTACGCATGATTCGGCGCCCCTGCCTTCCTGGGGAGGGTACCGCGCGGTTCGGCGTTCGGTGCGAGGGTATTGCGCACGGCCCGGCAGCCGGGCCTATTGCGTCGGGTTCGATACCCGCATCGGGGTATCACTTGCGGGTTCGACGTCCGAGGGCGTCGCGTGCGGGTGTGGCGTCGGCAGCGTCCCCGTCAGGTGGTCGCGGCGCGACCTGAGGCTCTGCATCGCTTGGGGAGTTGCGTTCTCGGCGGGGTGTCTGCTGGGTCGCCGAGCCTGGTGGGCTGCGCGTCCAGGACGGGGCCCGCTGACGCGGCCTTGCCCCAGTGGCGGGGCTTTGGGGCTAGCGAGCAAGGGCGGGGAGCTCCTCTTGCATCTCGGTGAGGTTTCGCCAGAAGCGCTTGGGCATGAGGCGTTGGCGCAGTTCCGGGTTGTAGCGCGACTCGACGGAAACGGCGCGGTAGAAGCGCCTCCAGGCATGCTGCATGGTCGCCTCGTCGGGGGCGCGGTCGGGGAGCATGGGCTCGGGAAGGCCCTCGGTGCGCACGAGCGACCAGCCCCTTCCCTCATAGACGCCGGCAAGGTGGTGCGCCTCGTCATAGATAAGGAAGGACTGCGTGTTGAAGCGCCCGGCGAAGTGATCCATGACGAGGGGGAGGGCGTTCGCCTTGGGATTGCACCGTGCGAACCACAGGCCTCCTTCAAGGTGCTCGAAGCGGGTGAACTGAAGCAGGTGCTCCTGCTCGACGAACACGGTGCGTGCCAGCTTGAACACCGGCTGCACGGCGGGGTGGGAGAGATCCGAGGTCATGGCGCCTCGCACGCGGGGGCAGTGCGCGCCTCCGACGCGTCCCGTCGGGTTAGCTGCTCCTGCGCAACGGGATCGACGACGACAGCGCGTGCAGGAGCGTTGGACGTTAAGATCCATTCCGTGGCGAATGTAGCGGTAGACGGCCGTTGCGGCTCCTGCCTCGTCGGAGAGCGCGGCGCGTGTCGCATAGGCGAGCGCCTTGGGCCCGCAGGCTTGGCGGAAGCCCGTGCGCACCCGCTCGGCGTGACCAGGGTGCGTGTCTATCTCCACGACATGTTGCCCCAGGCGCACCTGCGCCGCTTCTCCCGACAGTATGTCTGAGGGATCCTCATGCCGGGCATAGGAGGCGAATACTGCGGAGAACAGCCCCTCCAAGCTGCCGTCGAACTTATATGCCAGCTCGTCGTAGAGCTCCACGGCTCCTGTGCCGGGGATTGGCCCTTTCGCGCTAGGAGTCGCTCTTCGCATGCTAGGCGACGCGCCTTTCGTGCCACCTGCGCCTTCCTTCTCGACGGATGCTTCCTCTCTCGCGCAGGGGGACATTGCCCCTGCGTTGGCATCGACGAGCCTATCGTTTAGCCCGAGCGCCAAACGGGTCGCATCGACGAGCACGCCCTTCGCGTTCACAGCGGCAGTGTCGGGCGCCTTTGGTGACGGGGCCGTGCCGCCAGGCGATGCCGCGCTGTGGGGGCACCCGACGCTGCTAGGCAAGGCTGTTCTGGGGGTGTTTCTTCTCGTGCTCATGCGAACAGCATCTCCGGGGTGGGCTTTGGGGGCGTTGCCCCGGCGCTCGCTGACCGGGCGTCGGGGTTAGCGGGAGTCCTTCTCCTTCCACGTGCGTGGAGGCGTTTCTCAGCGCCCGCTCCCGGGGTATCTGCCAGGCCGCCCCCGCAAGGGGATGGCGAGAGAGCTGCGTCACCGACGATGGTGTCGCCCGGCATGCTTCCGAGGGCTTCTCGTTCGCACGCTTTCGCTCTTCGTGCGTCCCAGTAGTTCGATTCCGCAGTGCGCCCTGCCCCCTTGCCGAGGGCGGCTTTGGGCCCCTCGCCGCGAATGGCGGCCTTCTCGGGGGTGTCTACCGATTCGAAGAGGCTCAGCTGGCCGGGGATGGTCTTGTCGGCGCGCCGGCCGTGTCGTCCTCCCTCTGGGGGCGCGGCGAGCTGGGCGCGCAGCGCCTCGCGGGTGAAGTCAACGCCTTGCCCGGCATAATGCCCGTCGCAGGTGATGAACAGCCGCGCTCGCTTATAGGCGATGCCGAGCTTGCGAAGCGTGTCTTCCCGCAAGGTGGCGTGGCGGCGAGCGCGCACGATGAGCTTGGCGCCACGCACGCCGATACCCGGTACGCGCAGGAGCGTCTCGTAGGGGGCGGTGTTCACCTCGATGGGGAACTGCTCGAGGTGATTGAGGGCCCAATTCGCCTTTGGGTCGACGAGCGGGTCGAGGAAGGGGTTGCGTGCCTCGATGACCTCGTCGACGTCGAATCCGTAGAAGCGCAGCAGCCAGTCTGCCTGGTAGAGCCGATGCTCGCGGTTGAGCTGCACGGCATCGGTGGCGGGCAGTCGCGCGTCGTCGTTCACGGGCAGGTAGGCGCTGAAGAATACGCGTCGCATGCCGACGGAGCGGTAGAGGGATGCGGCCAGGTTCAGGATGTGATGATCGCTCTCCGGTGAGGCGCCGATGATCATCTGGGTGCTTTGGCCGGCAGGCGCGAAAGCGCGCGTCTTTCGCTTGGGGGCCACGGGCGTGAGATAGGTCGTGCGCTTGCCCATGAGGGCGCGCGTGTCGGCGTCCTCCGCCATGGAGGCCATGATCTGGCGCATGGGGGAGAGGATGCTCGTGCGCGATTTGTCTGGCGCAAGCCGCTTGAGGCTCTGAGCCGAGGGCAGTTCGAGGTTCACTGAGAGGCGATCGGCCAGGTGCCCCAGCCTGTCAAGCAGCTCTGGCGAGGTTCCGGGGACTGCCTTGGCATGGATATAGCCGCGGAATCGATGCTCGTAGCGCAGAATCTCAAGTGTCTGGATCATGAGCTCGGTGGTGAAATCGGCGTTACGGATGACGCCGGAGCTGAGAAACAGTCCCTCGATGTAGTTGCGTCGGTAGAATCCGATGGTGAGGTCGGCCAGCTCGCGCGGCCGGAAGGCCGTTCGAGGCACCTCCTCGTTGCTTACGCGGTTCACGCAGTAGGCGCAGTCGCAGACGCAGACGTTGGTGAGGAGCACCTTGAGCAGCGTGATGCAGCGACCATCGGCGGAGAAGCTGTGGCAGATTCCGGCCTGGCTGACCGACCCGAGCGACCCTTTGCGCGCGCTGCGGCTCGCACCCGAGGAGGTGCAGGCCACATCGTACTTTGCCGCATCGGCCAGTATCTCGAGCTTCTCAGCGACGTCCACGGCTCGACCTCCTCTTTATAGCGTACGCTTGTGCTAACGAATATCTGTTTGCTATACTATCGAACAAACATTCGTCCGTCAACAAGAATCTTGGAAGGAGTCAGCTATGGGCAGGGGCCGGGAATCGCCGGAAAAGAAAAGGCCAGAGACGCGCTCTGGCCGGGGATGCGTGGAGCCAGTGACAGGAATCGAACCCGCAACCCACTGATTACAAATCAGTTGCTCTACCGTTGAGCCACACTGGCGAAGGCGGTTGAACCGCGTCTGCGTATTGTACGACAACGCCAGGGGATAGGGAAGCGCGCCGAGCGGCTAGCGCTCCTCGGCTAGGACGTCGGCGCTCAGCTCGGCGGTGAGGGTGTCCACACCCGCCCCTGCGGTGGGGGCTTCGGATCCAAGAACGCGGGCGCCGCGGGCCAGCACGGTATCTGCGCCCGACCCCGCGGCAGGGGCTTCGGGGCTCGCCGCGTCGCTGGCGTCCGCGCTCCTCGCGCGCAGGCGCGCGCCGAGCGCCGAGTCCGGAAGCCACTCGCTGACGAGCACGGCGGCGAATATGAGGGAGAACCCCGCCACCATGGTCGCGGTGAGCACCTCGCCGAGCAGGAGCACAGAGAACAGCACGCCGAATACGGACTCGAAGCTGAGCAGGAGCGCGCCTGAGGAGGGGCTCACATGCACAAGCCCCAGGTTCTGCAGCAGCAGCGCCGCGCAGGTTGCGGCCAGCACCAGGTAGGCGAGGTTGCCGAGCACTGACGGGTCGGCCAGCAGCGCCGCTGCGGGGGCCGGCTGCGCGAGCGCGCCGACGGCCAGGCCCAGAAGGCCGCACACGACGAACTGGATGGCCGTGAGGGCCACCATATCGCGCCCGCCGGCTAAGTGGGACGTGGCCACCACGTGGAAACCCAGGAACACGGCCGAGCCCAGGGTCATCGCCTCGCCGACGCCGAAGGACAGTCCGTCGCCGGCCGGCAGGGACACGAGGGCGATGCCGGCCAGGCACAGCACGCCGGCGCCCAGGTTGAAGGCCGAGGGCCGGCACCGCATGACGAGCCACGCCTGGAACGGCACGAGCACGCAGTAGGTTCCCGTCAGAAACGAGCTGCGCGCGGCGGTGGTGGCCGTGAGGCCGCCGGTGTTGAGCAAGTAGGCGCAGCCGATGAGCACGCCGAGGAGCAGTCCCGCGCGCCCGTGGTCGGCCAGGCGACCCGCGCGCGCCAGGCGCGCGAGCCGCGGGGCGAACAGGATGCAGAAGATGATCCCGGCCGAGAGGAAGCGGATGCCCACGAGCCACAGAGCGGGAAACTCGCCCACCGTACCTTTGATGACGACGGTGCCCAGGCCCCAGATGGCGGCGGCCAGGAGCAGCAACGCGCCGTAGAGCCGCGCCGTGCGGCGGGGCCCCAGGCGAGAGGAGTCTGTCGAGAAATCAGCCATAGGTGGCAAGCCTAAGGGCCGCGCGCCGAAAGGGCAACACCTGCCCGCGTTCCCTCAGGTGAATCCACAGCCTGCCCATGTTCGGTCGCCTTCGCTAATATGGAGCCTCTGTGCAGAACCTTTGGGGAAACAGGCAAGGTTCGCGCACTTCTCGTACAAAAACGTCACTTTGGGCGAAAAGGCAACAAAGGCGCCTCTGAAGTGGCTATACTGCTAAAAGTTTGTGCAAGCGCGGGTAGCCGCGAGAGCAGACGACCGCCCGATTGGCCGGGCGGCCGCGCCGTGAGGGATCGCGGCGTCGTCTAAGGAGCCTCGAGCCTTGTTTGATTCGCTGATGTCGCAGGTATCGTTCGTGGAGGTCTTCAACTTCTGCGTCTTCATCACCTTCACCATCTGCTACACCTACCAGCTGTTCTATGTGCTGGTGGTGCTCACCCGCAAGGCGCCCCGCCACGTCGCCAAGCGCAACCACCGCTATGCCGTCATGGTGGCCGCCCGCAATGAGAGCGCGGTCATCGCCGACCTCATCCACTCCATCAAGGTGCAGAACTACCCGGCTGAGCTCATCGACGTCTTCGTCATCGCCGACAACTGCACCGACGACACGGCCGAGGTGGCCCGCGAGGCCGGCGCCATCGTCTTCCCGCGCAGCAACGACAAGCTGGTGGGGAAGGGCTACGCCCTCGACTACGGCTTCAAGGCCATCCGCGAGCAGTACGGCGAGCGCGGCTACGAGGCCTACTTCGTCTTCGATGCCGACAACGTGCTCGACGTCAACTACTTCCGCGAGATGAACGCCACCTTCGATTCCGGCGCCAAGGCCTCCACCTCCTACCGCAACTCGAAGAACTACGGCTCCAACTGGATCTCCGCCGGCTACGCCGTGTGGTTCCTGCGCGAGGCGAAGTTCCTCAACCAGGCGCGCCTGACCCTCAACACCTCCTGCGCGGTGTCGGGCACGGGCTTCTTCATCGCCGCCGACATCCTCGAGGAGGCGGGCGGTTGGAAGTGGCACCTGCTCACCGAGGACATCGAGTTCTCCGCCTCGTCCATCGCCGCGGGCACGCGTATCGCCTACTGCCCCACGGCCATCCTCTACGACGAGCAGCCCATCACCTTCCGCGATTCGTGGAATCAGCGCTTCCGCTGGGCCAAGGGCTTCTACCAGGTGTTCGCGCACTATGCCGGCAGCCTCGTGCGCGGTATCGCCGTCAATCCGCGCGGCTATCGCTTCGCCTGCTACGACATGCTCATGACCATCGCCCCGGGCATGCTGCTGTCCATCATCGCCATCCTGTTCAACAGCATCATCATCGTGCTCGCGCTCACGGGCGTCATGTCGGTGGGCCAGACGGTGGCCAGCTCGCTCTCATCCATCTTCTTCTGCCTGTTCAACTACCTCATGTTCATGTTCGTCTTCGGCGTGCTGACCACGTTCGTGGAATGGGACTCCATCCGCTCCACCACGGCGAAGAAGATTCGCTACATGTTCACCTTCCCCCTGTTCATGCTCACCTACATTCCCATCGCGCTCATCGCTTTGGTGAAGAAGGCCAGCTGGAAGCCCATCCGCCACTCCATCTCGGTGGACGTGAGCGAGTTCGCCGATGCGGCGGATCGCGAGCGTGCCTAGGGACGCTCGGCGTCGCCAGGCGAGGCGACTGGAACTCAGAGCGGGAACAGCGGCCGGCTCCCTCGGGGGCCGGCTGCTTTCGTATTCGGGGCGAACTTCGGAGAAGGGTGCGGCTTGCGCAAAAAGCGACGGTTTTGCACTCGTGGGAGTGGCGAAAGGGCCCCCTTTGCCGTAAGCCTTGTTTTGTCATCAGGGAAAACGCTGCAGTGAGAGGCCGTTTCCATCGCGAGATGAGTGCAGAACCGCTCGAATCTGCTGACACCATCCCTCTTTTTCGAGGTTGCCGGAGAGCAGGGCTGCGGTCAGGCCCGGGCGAAGGTGAGCGCATAGACCCGGGGAGCGCCGGCGGCGATGAGGGCGTCGGCCGCGGCGCAGAGCGTGGCTCCGGTGGTGCAGACGTCATCAGTCACGATGACAGGCCCCTCGACCGCCTTGGGTAGCGCCGAGAGCGAGCCGGCCATGTTGGCGCCGCGGGCCGCGCGGGTGAGCCCGCGCTGGTCGGCGGAGCGCGGACGACCGAGCAGGCGGGCGCAGGGAAGGCCGAGCCTTTGGGCGACGCCCTCGGCCAGGAGCGCGCCGTGGTCGAAGCCGCGCCGACGGCAGGCGGCAGCCGAGGCGGGCACGAAGGTCACGGCCTGCGCCTCGTCGAGCCAGGCTGGCGGAACGCAGGCGGCCATGCGCCCGGCCATCACGTCTGCCAGACGGCGCTCGCCGCGATCCTTGTAGGTGACGACCACGGCGCGAGCCGCCTCGTCAAGCGCGACGGCGCTCGCCGCCTGGGCGAGGGGGAGCGTCGTACGTCCTGAGGCTCCGAGCGTCACCGGGTTGCACTCGCAGCATTGGAGGCGGCCCCAGGGCGCCCCGCAGCGCGGGCAGGCGGCCCACCAGTCGATGACAGGCAGCGCGCGGGCGCACTGGTCGCAGAGAACCTGGCCTGGGGCGTCGCAGACGGCGCAGCGCGTGGGCCAGAGCGTCTCGACTGCCGCGTCTCGCACGAGGCGCGCGAGGGCGCGGCCCGACAGCTCGGGGGAGGAGGGGCGGCGCGCGCCGGCGCGGTCTGCGGGAGCGAAGGCGGTCATGCCGCCACCCTAGGCGCCCCCGGCGACGGGCGGTCTGCGATGAGGCGGCGGGGCGGGCGCGCATGGCGCCTCCGCAGCCCGGCGCGGACGGCGCCCCGTCGCCCGTCTTGCCGGTATTCCGCGTCGCAGGATCCGCCCCGCGCGCCGCCTGCGCGCCATCCCGGAGTCCCGGCGCCCCGGCCGCCTTCCGCCCCGTCGCCGCCAGGCGCCCCTTCCGCTCCTGCGTCTCCTGCCAGCATCCTCGCCCCTTCCGCCTGCCCCTCTGACGGCCTGCGCTGGGCCATCCCCGCGCGCCGCCCCCTCTTCTGCTAAACTGTACGATGCTTCTCTCGGGTCTGTAGTTGCGGGGGGCGGATGCGCCTCCTCAGTCCATGGCAGATGCGGTCGAAAGGATCCACGTAAGCGGGCTCGTCCCGTGAGCACGGCGTATCCTAGAGGTAAGCCGCACCGCCCGTTCTACCTTATCCGCGGCACGAGGCCGCGGCGGGCGAGAGGGCCGTTAGCGCAAGCGAAGGCCCCGGTGCGCGAGTGTGGGGTCGAAGACTAGGTCAGCCGGGGGAAGCGCTAGCTGAAGTCCGAAGACGGAGGGTCAAGTTGGGAAAGCGTATCCGGGCCATCGCGGCCCTGGCGACTGCCATGGCGTGCCTCGCGCTCGTCCTGGGCGGCTGCAGCAGCTCTAATTACCAGCCTGCGCTGAAGGATCCCACGGTGGCGTCGCCGGCCATCGGCCAGGCGGGCACCCTGCGCGTGGGGGTGGACACCGCCAACCCGCCGCTGGCGGGCATGGGCTCCGATAAGATCATCGGCATCGACGTGGACATCGCCGCTGCTTTGGCCGACCGCCTGGGCCTGAAGCTGTCCATCGTCGACGTGGGGTCTGACCCGGAGGGCGCGCTTGCTGAGGGCAAGGTCGACCTCGTCATGGGCATCGACCAATCCGAAGGCGGCGACTTCTGGCTCTCGAGCGCCTACCTGCCCACGGGCGTGGCCGCGTTCGCCACCTCGCCCGATGCAGGCGTGCCGACGGCGGGCGGCTCGGCCAAGTTCGCCGCGCAGATATCCTCCAAGAGCGCCTGGGCCGTGACCAACGAGTTCGGCGAGTCGGCGCTCACCTCCACCACCAACCTCACCGACGCCTTTGCCGACCTCACGAGCGGCTCCGACAGCTACGTGGCGGCCGACGCCATCATCGGCTACTACGCGGCGCACGGCCAGGGGGTGGACGTGTCCATCGTCGCCATGCTGCTCGCCCCGAGCGGCTACTGCATCGGCGTGTCCAACGACAACGCCGAGCTGCAGGCTGCCGTGACCCAGGCGGTGACCGACCTCACGAGCGGCGGCGTCATCGACGTCATCGAGCGGAAGTGGCTCGGCACCTCCCTCGACCTCTCTGCCGTCCCCCAGACGGCCGGCGCGCCTGCCGCCACCCAGGCCGAGGACGAAGGCGGCGACGATGATGCGGCGCCCGCCACGGTGGGCGGCAACGCGGTCGGCGCCAGCCCGAACGCGCGCAACTAGCCAAGACGCAGAGGGGGCGGCCGCGGCCGCCCCCTCTGCTTTGTCGCCGGCGCGCGGCAGCCTCAGCTCCCCGCGCGCTCGTGTCGCGCGCTAGTTGAGGAAGTCCTCCAGGATCTCCTGCTCGGCCTCCTCCTCGGTGAGCCCGAGCGTCATGAGCTTCACGATCTGGTCGCCGGCGATCTTGCCGATGGCCGCCTCGTGCACGAGCAGGGCGTCCTCGCTCGCCGCCTCGATGCCGGGGATGGCCTTCACCTTGGCGTTGCCCATGATGATGGCGTCGCACTGGACGTGGCCACGGCAGGCCGCCTCGCCGATGACGAGCGGGTTGAAGATCTGCACCGATTCGTCCTGGGCCACCGAGCGGGAGATCACCTGCACCGACGAGCCCTCGCCCTTGAGCTCCACCTTCATGTTGGACTCGGCCGTCTGACGGTCGTGGGTGAGCAGCTTCTCAATCAGCACGAGCTTGGCGTCGGCGGCCAGCTCGGCGTTGGTGTCGCGCACCGTGGAGGTAACGCCGCGCAGCTGCACCATCTCCATCTCGCAGTAGGCGCCCTCCTCCAGGTAGACGTTGGTGGTCGGGTTGAGGATGCGCTCGCCGGTGCCCTCGCCCTCGCCGTAGTGCTTCTCGACGTAGACGACGCGGCTGTTCTTGCCGCAGTAGAAGCTGTGGATGCCGTCGTGCTCGGAGGCCTCGTCGCTGTGGTTGTGGATGCCGCAACCGGCGACGATCTTCACATCGCAGTCCTCGCCGATGTAGAACGTGTTGTACACCACGTCCTTGAGGCCCGACTGCGTGACGATGACGGGGATGTAGACGGTCTCGCCCTTGGTGCCCGGGGCGATCTTGATGTCGATGCCGGGGACGTCGGTCTTGGTGGAAATCTCGATGAACGCCGAGGAGTGGCGCTCGACGAGCTGGCCGTCCTTGCGGATGTTGAAGGCGCCCTTGGGCATGCCGTGGAGGTTCGCTATCTCGGCGAGCAGCCCCTCGTCGATGGGGGAAAGGTCAACAGCCATGGTTGTCTCCTTCTGCGGGGAAACGTGCGCGGGCGTCCGCTAGCACGTGGTGGGGATCTCGGTCAGGTGCAGCTCGGTGGGAGTGGACAGCGGGCAGCCGAAGTCGTCGACGCCCTTCGCCGCGAAGCCCAGCTTGGGCATGAGCTCCTCGGGCGTGCCCGTCTCGGCCACGCGCCCGCTGCGCAGAAGCACGATCTCGTCAGCGAGCTGGATGATGCGCTCCTGGTGGGAGATGATGACAATGGAACGCCCGTCGCGCGCCGCGTGGATGTCGCGGAACGTCTCGGTCAGGCGGTCGAAGCTCCACAGGTCGATGCCGGCCTCGGGCTCGTCGTAGATGGCCAGCTTCGGGTCGCGGGCGAGGATGGTGGCGATCTCGATGCGCTTCACCTCGCCGCCGGAGAGCGACTTGTCCACCTCGCGGGTGAGGTAGCTCGCCGAGCACAGGCCCACCTTCGAGAGGTACTCGTTGCAGGCGAGCATGGGCAGCTTCTTGCCCGCGGAGATGTCGAGCAGCTTCTTCACGGTCATGCCCTTGAAGCGGGCCGGCTGCTGGAAGCCGTAGCCGATGCCGAGGCGCGCGCGCTCGGTGATGGGCAGGCTCGTGATGTCCTGGCCATCGAACAGGATCTGGCCCGAGGTGGGCGTCTCGATGCCCATGATGAGCTTGGCCAGGGTGGACTTGCCGCCGCCGTTGGGGCCGGTGATGACCGTGAAGCGGTCGTCGCCGATGGTGAGCGACAGGTCGTCGATGATGCGCTTCGCGTCCCCCTCGGGGCCGGAGGGCACCTCGAACACGAGGTTCTTCAATTCAAGCATACGGGTAACTCCGATCGTGTCGGCGCGCCGCTGCCTCGTCTCAGGAAAGGAGGCGCCCCCGGGAAGGGGTGCCTCCAAGGTGCGGCGACGCTGAGTCCAGGTTTCCTTGGCTATTGTAGCCGTCCGCGGCGAATTGCCCAAGGGCTTCTAGCCATTCAGCAGATCGACCACGGTGAAGCCGAGGGCGGACTGCTCGATGAGGGCGCGGTTGCCCACGGTGCACATGAGGTGCTCGTCGGTGGCGCGGGTGATGGCCGGCCCGAGCTCGCGCACCTGATCGGGCGTGGCGGCGATGACCTCCGAGCGCACGCGGGCTCGCTGCTCGGGGGTGAAGTGCGAGAAGAACTGCCCGTCCTGGCGCCGCATGAGCTCGCGGGCCTTGAGGGGCACATCGATGCCGGCGATGGTGGACACCACGTAGCCGTCCATCTCGGCCGGCGTGGGGTCGAACGCCGCGATCCAGCTCCCGGCGCCCTCGAAGCGGGCCACCGTCTCGTCGATATGCGGGTCGCGGTAGGAGTAGAAGCGCATCGATCCGGGGCGCGTCATCTGGAAGCCGGCGCCGTAGGCCCCGCCCTTCACGCGCACCTCGTTCCACAGGTAGTCGTAGGAGAGCACCCGGCTGGCCAGCATCCAGATGCCGGTGAACGGGCCGTCGAACAGGCGCCGGTCGTAGCCCATGGCCGTGTAGGTGACATCGCTCGGCACGACGAAGGCCTCGCGGCGCGGCGTGGGCTCGGCGGCGATGAGGCGCGCGGCCACGCCCGCGTCCGAGAGCCCCAGGGTGCCGCCGGCGGCCCAGTAGCGGTCGAGGTCCTCGTCGGTGCCGGCGAAGCTCAGGATGCACCCGTCGTCGGCGAACAGCCGCGCGCTGATGTCGCGCAGCGTGGCCTCGAGCGCATCGGCGCGCTCGTCGAAGCGCTCGATGAGCCCCTTGAGGAAGCGGTAGAAGTCCATGCCCCCCATCTGCTCGCGCACCACGGCGGCCGGCAGGTAGTAGGACGCCACGCGCGCCATGGCCGAGCTGTGGCCGGCGTTGGCGATGCCCTGCTCCATGGTCACGCGTTTCTGGTTGAGGATGTCGAGGATCTTCGCGTGGTCGGAGAAGTCCGTCTCGGCGAGGATCTCGTCGGGAAGCGAGGCGGCGAAGCCCACGTTCTCGGCGAGGGCCGAGGCGCTCGCGACGAACTTGGCCGTGTAGGAGGTGCGTTCCACCGCGTCCTCGTGCACCTCGGTGAAGAACGAGAGGTTGCCGAGGCGCGACTGGGCCAGCGTGTCAAGCTCGGCTGCCGTGTGGCGCGCGGTGGGAAGCTTGCCGAGCACCATGGCGAGCACGGTGGCGTAGGGCAGCTCCTCGAAGGTGAGGCGCGACAGGTCGAAGTAGCGGTAGGCGAACACGAGCCCGCGGGTGTGCAGGTCGTGGCGCAGGCAGGGGACGGGCGTGTGCTGCGAGGTCATGCCGTAGAAGGGCTCCTCGGGCGCGGCGGCCAGGTCGTCTACGGTGAGGGCCGGCAGGCTCGCCAGGAGCTCCGGCGGGTCGGGCTGCTCCTGGGTGGCGCGCAGCGCGGCCACGGCCGCCTCGATGGCGGCGATGTCGGCGGGCGCGGCGGCCTCCTCCAGCGCGCGCAGCCGCTCGCGCAGGGCACGCTCGCCGGCGCCCTCGCCCTCTACGGGAACGAGCTCCACCGAGGCGCGATGCGGGTTCTCGAGGATGAGCTCGCGCAAAAGCTGCTCGAAGTAGCCCGCGTCCAGCTTGGCGCGCAGCGCGGCGAAGGCCTCCTCGTAGCGCAGGTAGGCGCAGGCGCCGTCCTCGTCGTAGAGCCAGCCGGCCAGGGCCGACATGGCCAGGAGCACGCCGTCGGGGTAGCCGAAGTTGTGCTCGCGCATGACGAACTCCGCATGGGAGAGCGCCGCGTCGATGAGCGCGTGGTCCAGCCCGCCCTCGACGAGGCGCCGGGCCTCGCCCTCGACAAGGGCGCCCAGGCGCTCGAGGGCGCCCTCGTCGCGCAGGCCCTTGAGCTCGATGGCCGCGAAGGGCTGGGCGATGGCGTCGGCGAGGAAGCCCGACGCGTCATCGGCCAGGCCCGCGTCGAGCAGCGCGCGCTTGAGCGGGGCCTCGTTGGAGCCCATGAGGGCGTCGATGAGGATGTCGACGGCGAGCATCCGCTCGCGGTCGGCCGCCGTGCCGGCCACGAAGCCGAGCGCGCAGGCAGCGTTCTCCGGCGCCGTGGCCATGGGACGGCGCACCCCGAGAGCCTCCACGGGCGCCTGGAGGTCGAGCGGGTTAGGCGCGCCGGCCTCCTCCTGCCGCGCGGCGAGCGGCGCCAGGTAGCCCTCGTCGATGAGGCCGAGGAAGGCGTCGAGGCCGAGGTCGCCGTAGAGGGTGATATAGCAGTTGTCGGGCCGGTAGTGGCGCGCGTGGCTGTCGAGGAAGCCCTCGAAGGTGAGGGTGGGGATGGCCTCGGGCGTGCCGCCGGACTCGAAGCGGTAGGTGGTGTCGGGGAACAGCGCGGCGGACAGCGCGTCGTAGAGCACCGAGTCGGGGTCGGACAGCGCTCCCTTCATCTCGTTGAACACCACGCCGTTGTAGGCCAGGCGCGGCCGTGCGCCCGCATCCGCGCCCTCGCCCGGCGCGCCGGCGACCTCCAAGTGCCAGCCTTCCTGCTCGAAGGTGGTGCGCTTGTCGTAGATGGCGGGACGGAACACCGCGTCCAGGTACACGTCGGCGAGGTTCATCAGGTCGCGCTCGTTGGTGGAGGCGACCGGGTACATCGTCTTGTCGGGGAAGGTCATGGCGTTGAGGAACGTCTGCATCGACCCCTTGAGGAGGTTGACGAAGGGCTCCTTCACGGGGAACTTCTCCGACCCGCAGAGGACCGAGTGCTCGAGGATGTGGAACACGCCGGTGTCGTCGGCGGCGGGGGTCTTGAACGAGATGGAGAACGACTTGTTCACGTCGCCGTTGCGCAGGTAGAGCAGGCGCGCGCCCGACGCGTCGTGGCGCAGGGTGAAGGCGGTGCCCTCTATCTCGACGAGCTCCTCCTGGGCGAGGAGGGTGAATCCGTGCTTCTGGGCCGTCGAGGAGACGGCAGGGTCAAAGGGGGTCATGGCGGAACCTTTCGCGCGTTGGCGTCTTGCCGAGCCGGTAGGAGCGGGCGAAGCCAAGACGGCTGGATATGCGGGGTGATGCGGGTGGAGCGGTGACGAGTCAGAGGTGCTCTTCGTGCGATGCAGGTGGGCGAGGCTCCGCCCAGGTGTCATGCTCCTCATTCTACTCTTCCATCAGGGTTTATAACACGTGGAGTTCGCTCTAAGTTTGGAAAACGACGTGCGGGTGAAACATACATAACTACGCGCGCGTCCATGAGGGCGGCGCCGTCGCCCCCGCAGGCCGCCGGGAGCGCCCGGAGCGGGGGACATGGGCGCCGTCGAGGGCCCAGGTCGTCGAACGACACGCCGCGGCCCTTGGGGAGGAGCTTCCGGGGCTCCACGTGGTCGCGCCCGCAGCCGCCCTCTCGACGCGGTCGAGCCCCCGCGCCTTCTCCGCCTGTTCCTCCCGGACGCCGGGGTCTCCTTCCGCCCGCGCGGCGGGGCAGGTGCTCCGTGGGGATTCTCTGGGATGGCTGGGCGGGGCGCCGGACGCGCGGTATAATGCGCGGGTTACGAGAAAGGACGGCGATGGCCGAAGCGCAGAGGTTCTCCCATATAAAGGTAAGCGATGCCGATGACGACATCGTCATCCAGGCGGGGGCCGTGAGCGCGGCCGCGCCTGAGGAGGCCGCAGCCCCCGCCGAGCGCCCGCAGCCGGTCGAGCCGGCTGCCGCGCCGCCCGCGCCCGCCCGCGAGGACGCCTACCGCGAGACCACCCTCGAAGACCTTGAGTCTTCCACGATGGGCACTGCGCAGAAGGCGGTCGTCGTGCTGGCCGTGCTCGGCGTCATCGCCTTCGCCGTCTGGTACTGCCTGCTGAGGTAGGAGCGAGCTGTCGCGCCCGCCTGCGGCGCCCCCGAGAAAAAAGGAACGACCCATGCCCAAACGAACCAGAAACGAAGCCCACGGCACCTCCGACGAGACCTCCCTCGGCCTTACCGAGGCCTTCGACGCCCCCTCCGACGATGCCCTCGTCGACGCCCGCGCGCGTCGGCGCCGCGGCGTGTGCGATGCTCCCGACGGCGCCCCCATGGGGCTGACTGAGGCGTTCTCGCCCGTCGGGGCCTCCTGCGGCACGCCCGAGGAGGACGGCTGGATGCCCGACGACTCCGTGTGGTCTGACGAGGGCGCCGAGGCCCTGCCCCCCGCGCCCGAGGTGGACGACGGGCCGCTCTACGACGAAGAGGGGCGCGTGCGCGAGGCCGCGCACGGACGCCATGGCCGCCACGGCCGGACGGACGCCGCGCCCGCGAAGGGCCGCCGTAAGGGCTCCGAGGAGGAGGTTCCCTCCTACCTGCGCAAGTCGCGCCGCATGCGCCGCATCCTCATCGCCGTGTCCATCGTGCTCGTGCTGCTCCTGGCCGCCGGCGCCTACTTCACCGTGCAGCTGGTGAAGGTGGCCGAGACGTCTGCCTCCCAGCAGGCCCAGACCCACCAAGACCAGCAGCAGGCCGCGACGCTCGATGCCGACAACACAAGCGATGCCTCCACCGCTACGGCCAAGAAGACCTCCGTTCCCAATCTGGTGACGCTGCTCGGCATGGGGCAGGACGAGGCCGTCGAGTACCTGGCCCATGGCGCCCAGGTGTCCAGCACGCGCGAGGTGAACGAGGAAGACAACCCCGTGAAGACCGAGGTGCGCGTGGCGCTCACCGCTGAGCCGGCCGATGCCCGCACGGGCACGCCGACGGTCTATTTGGGCCTCGGCGAGGACGGGCTGATCATCCAGGCGGGCTATTCCACCTCCACCACCTCGCTCGGCTACGGCTCGCTCAGCTTCGCCGACGCGGTGCGCAACGAGGCCATCATCGAGAAGACCCTGGCCGAGGCGGGCGTCGACGTGGCCCAGGGCAGCGTCACGCTGCCCGAGGACAAGACGAGCTACTCCACCTACGATACCGACGGCAAGACCCTCATCAAGGAGTACTGCTCGTTCTCCGACACGGTGGACATCGGGGGCACCCCCCACGAGTGGTCGGCGGTGCTGTCCTACGACTACACCATGGCCAATGCCACCGGCAACCTGGCCGACACGGTGCGCACCATCTACGTGTACGTGAGCTCCTGGGCCTAGGAGGCGCGCCGCCCGCGCCCTCCATCATTTGAGCGCAATTCACCTCTTGCGCAATGGGGGAGGGGGCGATATACTGTCAAATCGTGTCTTTATGCAGACGATACATGAGTGTCAGACGTAAGTATATAGAAGGAATCGACCATGGACATCATTCGCGCTATCGAGCAGCAGCAGATCAAGCAGGACATCCCTGATTTCAACGTGGGCGACAACGTGAAGGTTCACTATCGCATCACCGAGGGCAACCGCGAGCGCATCCAGGTGTTCCAGGGTGACGTCATCCGCCGTCAGGGCGCGTCGAGCCGTGAGACCTTCACCGTCCGCAAGATCAGCTTCTCCGTGGGCGTCGAGCGCACCTTCCCCGTGCACTCCCCCAAGATCGAGAAGATCGAGATCGCCCGTCGCGGTGACGTGCGTCGCGCCAAGCTCTACTACCTGCGCGACAAGGTGGGCAAGGCCGCCAAGATCAAGGAGAAGGCGTTCCGCTAGGACGCGGCTTCTCAGCTTCAGAAACCTGCGAAAGGGCCCGCGAGGGCCCTTTCTCGTATGCGGAGGAGGAATGATGGCTCAGACCGTCGCCGAGCTCAAGGGACGGCTCCAGGCCGCCGACGAGGACGAGTTCGCCGTGCTGGAGCGCGCCTTGGCCGCCGATGAGCGCAAGGGGGTGCGCGCAGCTGTGGAGACGGCCCGCCGCCGGCTGGTCGCCGAGGCGGCCGAGCGCGAGCGGCTCGCGGGCCTCTACGGCTTCGAGCGGGCGCTTGCCGACGCACGGGGGGCGACGGTGGTCGTGGGCCTCGACGAGGTGGGGCGCGGCCCGCTTGCCGGCCCGCTCGCGGTGGGCGCCGTCGTGCTGGGGGAGGGAGAGCCCATCGCGGGCCTCAACGACTCCAAGCAGCTGCGGCCTGAGGCGCGCGAGGCCGTGGCGGCCGCGGTGCGCGAGCGGGCCCTCGCCTGGGCCGTGCGCTACGTCGAGCCGGCGGAGATCGATGCTGCGGGCATGACCGCCTGCCTGGTGACGGCGTTTCGCCGCGCGCTCGCCGCGGTGGAGGAGGTCGTCCGGGCCGACGTGGTGCTCCTCGACGGCAATCCGCTGCACCTCGACGCGCGTGAGGTCAACGTCGTCAAGGGCGACGGCCGCTGTGCCTCCATCGCCGCGGCATCGGTGGTGGCCAAGGTGGAGCGCGACCGGCTCATGGAGGCCTATGACGCGGAGTACCCGGGCTACGGCTTCGCCGAGAACAAGGGCTATGCGAGCGCCGCGCACATCGAGGCCATCCGCGAGCGGGGGCTCACGCCCATCCACCGCGCGTCGTTCTGCACCGCGTTCTCCCAGCCGACGCTGTTCTAGTCTCCTGCCGTGACGCGAGCGGGCCCTTCGGGGCCCGTTTTTCTTGCAGGCGAAGAGAGGGGGCCGGGCGCCGACGGGGCGCCGACCGCAGGGCGCGCAAGCCTGGTCGGGGCGCCGTCGCGGGCGGCTCCCGCAGAGACGGGGCGCGTCTGATGCCCGCCCTGCGTGCGACGGGGCGTCGTGCCGCGGCCGTCGCCCCGCCGCCCCCGATGCGCTCACCCGTCGGCGGGGCCGCCTAGGATTCTCCTCATCGACGACGAGAGGAGGACCGATGACGGCAAGGGAGAAGGCGGCTGACGGAGAGGTGACGCGGGGATCGCGCAACCGTGACCTGGGACGACGCGGGGAGGAGGCCGCCGCTAAGTTCCTGCATCGCCATGGATACGACGTGGTGGAGCGAAATTGGACGTGTGCTGCGGGCGAGGCGGACATCATCGCGCGCGTCGGCGAGGTGCTGGTGTTCGTGGAGGTGAAGACGCGCCGCGGCGTGAGCTACGGCTTTCCGGCCGAGGCCGTGGACGAGGCCAAGCGCGAGCGCTATCGCCGCATCGCGCTCTCCTACCTGGCCGAGCGGCGCCTGGGGGAGGTGTCCCTGCGCTTCGACGTGGTGTCCATCGTGGTGTCTGACCGCCGGGCGGTCGTGCGTCACCACATCAACGCGTTCGAGGCGTCATGACGGCCGCGTGCAGCCGCTGCTCGGTGACGGGGGCGACCCTGCGCGGGGTGGAGGCGCTTCCCGTGGCGGTGGAGGTGGCTGTCTCCGGGGGCATTCCCGGCATGGCAGTGGTGGGGATGCCCGACGCGGCCGTCCAGGAGGCCCGCGAGCGCGTGCGCGCCGCCATCCGCGCCTCCGGCTTCGCCATGCCCAACGAGAAGGTCGTGGTGAACCTGGCGCCGGGCGACCTGCGCAAGACCGGCACCGGATTCGACCTTCCCATAGCGGTGGGCGTGCTGGCGGCCACAGGCCAGCTCGATCCCGCTGCGCTCAGGGGGCGGCTGTTCGTCGGGGAGCTTTCGCTTGAGGGAAGTGTTCGCCCGGCTGCCGGGGCGCTCGCCTTCGGCATCTGCGCGCGCAACCGGGGGCTCGTCCTCGTGGGCAGCGCCGATGCCGCGCGCTTGCCCCTCGGGGAGGTGGAGCAGCTCGGCATCGCACGCCTCTCTGACCTGCGGCCCGGTGGCCCGGGGCCGCGTCCCTTGGCTGCCGGGTCGCGCGGCGCGGCCTTTGCGGAGGATGGCGCGCCGGACTTCAGCGACGTGGCGGGCCATGAGGTGGCGAAGCGGGCGCTTCAGGTGGCGGCTGCCGGCGGCCACGGCGTGCTGCTCATGGGGCCGCCTGGCAGCGGCAAGACGCTCCTCGCCTCGCGGCTGACCACCATCCTGCCCCCGCTTTCCCAGGACGAGATGCTCGAGGCCGCCGTGGTCCACTCGGTGGCCGGTGAGGACGTAACGCCCATCCTGGCAGGTCGGCGGCCCTTCCGCAGCCCTCATCACAGCGCGTCTCAGGCAGGCCTCGTCGGAGGCGGCAGCCCCGTGAGGCCTGGTGAGATATCCCTTGCCCACCAGGGGGTTCTGTTCTTGGACGAGTTGCCGGAGTTCCACGGCTCGACGCTTCAGAGCATGCGCCAGCCCATGGAGTCGGGGGTGGTGCGCATCACTCGGGCCGAGGGCAGCGTGACGTTGCCAGCGCGGTTCATGCTGGCCGCCGCGGCCAACCCGTGCCCCTGCGGCTACTACGGGGTGGCTGACGGCGAGCGGGAGTGCCGCTGCACCGACCAGCAGGTGCGCCAGTACCAGGGGCGCATCGGCGGCCCGCTCATGGATCGCATCGACTTGCAGCTCGACGTCCAGCGCCTGCCGCCGGAGAGCGTGATGGCCACGGGCGGCGGCACGGACTCGGCTACGCTGCGCGAGGGGGTGCTGCGCGCGCGGGCCTATGCGTCCTGGCGCGAGGCGCGCGCAGATGACGGCCCGCCGGGGCCGGCGCAGACGGTGGCCCGCTGCCGCCTGTCTGAGGAGGATCGCGCCTTCCTCGAGTCGATGGCGCGCTCCTGGCGCATGAGCGGACGCGGCATCATCCGCACCCTGGGCGTGGCGCGCACCCTAGCGGACATGGATGAGGCGCCCGCCGTGGGACGCGGGCATCTGGCCGAGGCGCTCGGCTTCCGGCTGCGCGAGGGAATGGGGGGATGAGCCGTGGGGGAGCGAGCGATACGCGGCGAGCGCTGCGTGCTGGAGCGGGGGAGGGCGGGCTACCCAGAGCGGCTCGAGGAGGTAGATCGCCCGCCGGCGCGCCTCTACGTGGCAGGAAACCCGCAGGCCCTCCTACCCGGTCTGGCGGTGGTGGGGGCGCGTAAGGCGACCCCCTACGGGCTCGGCTGCGCGCGGCGCTTCGCGGGCATGGCGGCCGAGCGGGGCCTCGCCATCGTGTCCGGGGGAGCGCGAGGCTGCGATGCGGTGGCCCATGAGGCGGCGCTGGCCGCCGGCGCGCCCACCGTCGCCTTCCTGGGCGGCGGCATCGACGAGCCCTACCCGCGCCAGAACCTGGGGCTGTTCCAGCGCATCGTGGACGCCGGCGGGGCGCTTGTGTCCGAGCATGAGTGGAGCTACGCGCCCCTGCCCTTCACCTTCCGCGAACGCAACCGGCTCATCGCGGGGCTGGCCCGGGCGACGCTCATCGTGGAGGCGGGGCTGCCCTCGGGGACGTTCTCGACGGCTGATGCGGCGCTGGCCGCCGGGCGCGAGGTGCTCGTGGTTCCGGGCGCCATCACGTCCGCGGCCTCGCGCGGGGCGAACCGCCTCATCTACCAGGGAGCAGTGCCGATCGTGGACGACGAGGCCTTCGCCGATGCGCTGCTGGCGAGCTTCGGCTGCCTGCGCCAGGAGGCCGCGCCGATCCCGGAGACGGGCGCGCCTCCGCCTCCCCGCGGCGCCGAGGCCGCGCTCCTGGCGGCGATCCAGGCGGAGCCCCTGGGGATGGAGGCCCTGCGCGAGCTGGCCCTGCGCCACCGACGGGGCACCGATGCCGTCACCTGGCTCATGGTGTGGCTCGCCGAGGCCCAGCGCGACGGACTGGTGGCCCGCTACCCCGACGGCCGCTACGGGCCGTGCGTGGGGGTACGATAGAAAAAGCCAGAAGGTATCCCATAGATACTTATTGAATATACGGAAGGCGCATGATAGGATGAAAACCCGTTTTATCTATAATGTCGCAAAAAGCAGGGCCAATTTGGCCAAGCACGGCATCGACTTCGAGGAGGCCCAGCGGCTTTGGGAGGATCGGCATCGGATCTCGGCATCGCTTGAAAGCCGGGGCGAGGAGCGGGAGATGCTCATCGCCCGCTATGGCGGATGTTGCTGGTCGGCTGTTTTCGTGGAGCGGCTGGGGGCTACCCGCCTCATCTCGGTGCGACGGGCGACGAGGAAGGAGATGAGTTGCTATGACCGAGCGCGAAACGCCGACCGCTAGCGAGCTTGACCGCATGTTCGACGAGGGCGTGGACATGACGCCCTACATGATACCGGGTACGGAGATCTGCGCTGCTACGGCGCGTAAGGTCAACATCACCATGTCCCCCTGGATGATCGAGGAGCTCGACCGCGAGTCCGACCGGCTGTGCATCAGTCGCCAGTCCCTCATCGTCATGTGGCTAGCTCAGCGCCTCGACGAGGAGAAGGAGAAGCGCCTGCGCTTGGCGGAGGGCTAGGGGTCCGTGGTCGTCTTCTGCCCGTCTGCCTGCGGGAGCCGCCTGTTGGCGCGGGTTCTGGTATGCTGGCGCCCATGAAGAAGAACGTCACGGTCATAGGGGGCGGTCTTGCGGGGAGCGAGGCCGCCCTGTCGCTGGCAGCGCGCGGCATCGCCGTGCGGCTGGTGGAGATGCGCCCGGCCACGCCAACGGCGGTGCACCACACCGACGGCCTGGCCGAGCTCGTGTGCTCCAACTCCCTCAAGTCCACCAAGCCCGACAGCGCCGCGGGCATGCTCAAGACCGAGCTTGCCCGGCTGGGCTCGCCGCTCTTCGCCGCGGCGCGCCGCCATCAGGTGGCGGCAGGCGGCGCCCTGGCGGTCGACCGCGCTGCGTTCTCCGCGGACGTGACCGCCCAGGTGGAGGCGGCGCCCCTCATCGAGCTCGTCCGCGAGGAGGCCGCAGACGTGGCTGCCGAGGCGGCCCGGGCCGACGCGGTGGTGCTCGCCACCGGCCCGCTCACCTCAGAGGCGCTCTCGGACTCCCTCGCCGCCCTCGCCGGCGCCGATCACCTGGCCTTCTACGATGCTGCCGCGCCGGTGGTCATGGCCGACTCGCTTGACTACGGGCGCCTGTTTCGCCAGAGCCGCTACGAGGAGGGCGCGGGCGACTACCTCAACGCTCCTTTTGACCGTGACGAGTACGAGGCGTTCATCGATGCGCTCCTCGGCGCGCGCCGCGTCATCGACAAGGCCTTCGGGTCGAAGGATCTCTTCCAAGCCTGCCAGCCCATCGAGGAGATCGCTCGCGCTGGGCGGGATGCGCCGCGCTTCGGCACCTTGAAGCCGGTAGGGCTCACCGATCCGCGTACCGGACGACGCCCCTGGGCGGCCCTGCAGCTGCGGGCCGAGGATACCTGCGGCCAGAGCTACAACCTGGTGGGATTCCAGACGAACCTGGCCTTTCCCGAGCAGGAGCGGGTCTTTCGGATGGTGCCGGGCCTCGAGCACGCGGAGTTCGCCCGCTATGGCGTGATGCACCGCAACACGTTCATCGACGCGCCGCGCCTGCTCGACGATCACGGGAGGCTCGTGACGGGAGCCGCGCGGCGCCTGCCGGCACCCATCTACGTGGCCGGCCAGCTCGCCGGCACCGAGGGCTATGCCGAGGCCATCCGCTCGGGGCTGCACGTGGCCCTGGCCGTCGCCGCCGACCTGCGCGGCACGGCCCTTCCCGCGCTGCCGCGGCAGACGGCCTACGGGGCGTTGCTCTCCTACGCCACTGACCCTGCGACCGTTGACTACCAGCCCATGCACGTGAACTTCGGCATCATGGAGCCGCTTGACCCGCCGATCCGCAACAAGGGCGCTCGCTACCATGCCTACGCCGAGCGCGGGGCGACGGCGCTTGAGGCCTATGCCCGGGCGCTCGAGGAGGCGGGGCTGCTCGCGTCGGGCGGAGGGACGCCGCCTACCCGGCCGGCCGCGGCCGGGGCGGGAGCCTGCTAGCATGGCAGCCGACCTCTCGCCTGAAGACGAGGCGCTGCCGGGGGTGGATGACCTGGAGGCCTTCTGCGGGGCTCTGCGCGTCGAGCGCGGGCTCTCGCCCCACACGGTTCGCGCCTACCGGATCGACCTTCTCGACTACCTGCGTTGGGCGGCGCGCGTTGGCGTCGATCCCCTCGCCGTCACCCACCGCCAGCTGCGTCGCTACCTGGGCGAGCTCGACCAGGCCCGCTATGCCCGCAGGACGGTCAATCGCCGCCTGTCGGCCGTGCGCGGCTTCTTCCGCTGGCTCAACGTGACCGGGCGCGTGGAGTCTGATCCGGCGAGCGTTCTCCAGGGGCCGAAGGTTCCCGCATCGCTGCCGAAGGTCATCCCCGCCGCCGACATGGCGCGCCTGCTGGCCGTCCACGGCAAGCGGCAGCTGGACGGCACCCCCCGCGTGCAGACCCCTCAGGACATGCGCGACCTGGCCCTCCTCGAGTTCCTCTATGCCTGCGGCGCCCGTATCTCCGAGGCCTCGGGGCTTGCCCTCGACGGCGTGGACTTCGAGCAACGTCAGGTCAAGGTGCTCGGAAAGGGCGCGAAGGAGCGCATCATCCCGCTGCATGAGATGGCCCTCGACGCCATGCGCGGCTACCTGCTGGCGGCGCGTCCTAAGCTGCTGGCCGGAAGGGAGTGCGACCGGTTCTTCGTCTCGTCGCGCGGCAACCCCATGGGAACCGACGCCATGCGCAAGATGTTCAAGGCCACGGTTCGCGCCGCCGGCTTAGACGACAGCCTCTCGCCGCACGACATGCGCCACACCTTCGCGACAGACCTGCTCTCCGGCGGTGCGGACCTGCGCTCGGTGCAGGAGATGCTCGGGCACGTGAGCCTGTCGACCACGCAGATCTACACGCACGTCTCGCCTGAGCGGCTGCGCGCCGTCCACGCGGCGGCCCATCCGCGCGCCTAGGACCGGACAGCGCCTTCCGCGTCGGATTGGCCGTGGTTACCGGCCCATGGCGGCCTGATGACGGTGGCGTGGCAAGGTGACGGGACGGCTCCGGCTGACCTACGCGAGCCCCCCTGAACGTCATCGGTCTTGGGACAGACGGCGCGCGTTCGGCGTGGATCGGCGTGGACGCGGGACAATCGCCTCCAAGAGCTGAAACCCTGCGGCGGGACGCCGCGGGAACCGGCGAAGGGAGGATCCCATGAGTCGCAAGAAGGCAAGGACGCTGTTCTGGGCCGCGCTCGTCGTCTTGGCCTACATCCCCTTCTTCCTCTAGCGCGCCGGGCTGCCGGATCGCGTGCCGCCAATTATGGACACTCTTTGAACAACGAACAAAAGTTCCCGTTCTGCGATTGTCGCCGAGGGTTTTGGGTTAGAATGGGCGCCCTGAGAAAACCTAAGCCCGGCGGCAGGGACGATCCTCGCCGCCGTGCGTGAAGCAGAGGAACGAACCAGTCTATGGGACAAAGCGAAATCGTCATCAAGGGCGCGCGCGAGCACAACCTCAAGAACGTCGACCTTACCATTCCCCGCGATGAGCTCGTGGTCATCACGGGTCTTTCCGGCTCGGGCAAGTCGAGTCTGGCCTTCGACACCATGTACGCGGAGGGCCAGCGTCGCTACGTGGAGAGCCTCTCCAGCTATGCGCGCATGTTCCTCGGACAGATGTCCAAGCCCGACCTCGACTCCATCGACGGTCTGTCGCCGGCCGTCTCCATCGACCAGAAGACCACCTCGAAGAACCCGCGCTCCACGGTGGGCACCACCACGGAGATCTATGACTACCTGCGCCTGCTCTACGCGCGCGTGGGCATCCCCCATTGCCCGGAGTGCGGCCGGGAGATTCGCCGCCAGACCACCGACCAGGTGACTGACGAGATCCTGCGGCTGTCCGCGGGGGAGGAGCGCAAGGCCATCATCATGGCCCCGGTGGTGGCCGGCCGCAAGGGCGAGTTCACCAAGTTGTTCGCCGACCTCCAGAAGGAGGGCTTCTCGCGCGTGCGCGTGGATGGCGAGATCGTGAAGCTCGATGGCGAGGGGCTTACCCTCAACAAGAAGATCAAGCACTTCATCGACGTGGTGGTGGATCGCGTTACCTTGAAGGAGTCGGCCACGAGCCGCATCGCCGAGGCCGTGGAGCTGGCTACCAAGCTCGCCGAGGGACGGGTGCTCGTCCAGGTGATGGGCGCGGACGGCAAGCCCCAGGGCGCGTCGGGCGGCACCTCGTCGGGAGCCACGGGCGGTTTGGGGGCGGGAGAGCACCTGTTCTCGCTGGCGCTCGCCTGCCCTGAGCATGGCCACTCCCTGGACGAGCTCCAGCCGCGTGACTTCTCGTTCAACGCCCCCTACGGCGCCTGCCCGGACTGCCTGGGCATCGGAAGCCGAGATGAGGTGGATCCCTCGCTCGTGGTGCCCGATCCGTCGCTGTCTTTGGAGGAAGGCGTCATCGCGCCGTTCAAGAGCGGCAACTACTACCCGCAGGTGCTGCGCGCCGTGGCCAAGCACGTCGGCGTCGATCCCGCCACTCCCTGGGAAGATCTGCCGGCCAAGGCGCAGAAGGCCATCATGAACGGGCTGGGCAGCGAGAAGATCCGCGTGGACTACGTGACCGTGGACGGCCGGGACACCTACTGGTACCTTGAGTGGGAGGGCGTGCTCGCCGCGGTGCAGCGGCGCTACTCGGAGGCCCAGTCCGACGCCCAGCGCGAGAAGATGTCCGCCTACTTCGCCACCATCCCCTGCGCTACCTGCGGGGGCAAGCGCCTCAAGCCGGAGATCCTCGCCGTCACCGTGAACGGGGAGTCCATCCACGACGTTACGGAGATGTCGGCGGGGGAGTCGCTCGCCTTCTTCGAGGGGCTCTCCTTCGAGGGGCAGGACGACTACGTTGCCGGGCCCATCGTGAAGGAGATCAAGGCGCGCCTGCGCTTCCTCGTGGACGTGGGCCTGGACTACCTGACGCTTGAGCGCGCCACGGCCACGCTCTCGGGCGGCGAGGCGCAGCGCATTCGCCTGGCCACCCAGATCGGCGCCGGTCTCATGGGCGTGCTCTATATCCTCGACGAGCCCTCCATCGGCCTGCACCAGCGTGACAACGAGCGGCTCATCGCCACGCTGGAGCGCCTGCGCGACCTGGGCAACACCGTCATCGTGGTCGAGCATGACGAGGACACCATCCGCGCGGCGGACTTCGTGGTGGACATGGGACCTGGCGCCGGCGAGCGCGGCGGCGAGGTGGTGGCCGCGGGTACCCCGGAGCAGGTCATGGCGGCCGAGGGATCGCTCACGGCTGATTACCTGTCGGGGCGGCGCTCCATCGAGGTGCCCGCTGAGCGCCGCCATCCCAAGCGCGGCTCGCTCAAGATGACGGGCGCCACCGAGAACAACCTGCAGAACGTGACGCTCGAGGTGCCGCTTGGCACGCTTACCGTCATCACCGGCGTGTCGGGCTCGGGCAAGAGCTCGCTGGTGACCGATACCCTGGCGCCGGCCCTGGCCAACCGCCTGAACCACGCCCATCGGCGTACGGGGCCCTACCGCAAGATCACGGGCCTTGACAAGCTCGACAAGGTCATCAACATCGACCAGAGCCCCATCGGGCGCACGCCGCGCTCGAATCCCGCCACCTACATCGGGCTGTGGGACGACATTCGCGCCCTGTTCTCCTCGACGACCGAGGCGAAGGCCCGCGGCTACGCCCCGGGACGCTTCTCGTTCAACGTGAGCGGCGGCCGGTGCGAGGCCTGCAAGGGAGACGGCCAGATCAAGATCGAGATGCACTTCCTGCCGGACATCTACGTGCCCTGCGAGGTGTGCGGCGGCCATCGCTACAACCGCGAGACGCTCCAGGTCACCTATCGTGGCAAGAACATCGCCGAGGTGCTCGACATGACGGTGGAGGACGCGCTCTCGTTCTTCGAGAACATTCCCGGCATCAAGCGCAAGCTCCAGACGCTGTTCGACGTGGGGTTGGGCTACATCCGCCTCGGTCAGCCCGCCACCACCCTCTCCGGCGGCGAGGCTCAGCGCGTGAAGCTGGCCAGCGAGCTGCAGAAGCGCTCGTCGGGCAAGACCTTCTACATCCTCGACGAGCCGACCACCGGCTTGCACTTCGAGGACGTGCGCCAGCTCCTGGTGGTGCTCCAGCGCTTGGTTGACGGCGGCAACACGGTGCTCGTCATCGAGCATAACCTGGATGTCATCAAGAGCGCCGACCACATCGTCGACCTGGGCCCTGAGGGCGGCGACCGCGGCGGCCGCATCATCGCGCAGGGCACGCCGGAGCAGGTAGCCCAGGTGCCCGAGAGCCATACGGGCCGCTTCATCGCGCGTATGCTGGGAGACTAGCGCATGGGCCGGGGCGACGCCGGCGGCTGCCCGGCGGCGTCCGAGGAGGCGCGCCGGCCACGCGAGGGCGTGAGGGAGCGCGAGGGGATTGGAGGATCTGTCTGCGCGGGCGGTGCGAGCGTGGGCGCAGGCGCTCGTCGAGATGGCGTCGAGGAGCCTGGGCTTGAGAGGTGGCCGGGGGAGGGCGAGGCGCCCGCGAGGCGCTCGCAGCTGCTTCGCGGGGTGGTGTGCGCGCTTCTCGGCGGCGTGTTCTGGGGCTTCTCGGCCAATTGCGCCGAGGTGCTCATGGAAAGCTACGGGGTGTCGGTGGAGTGGATCACCTGCGTGCGCCTGGCATGCGCGGCGCTGTTCTTCCTCGCGCTGGCCCTCCTGCGGGATCGGCGTCGTGCCGCGTCCGTCCTGCGCGACGGGCCCTCCCTGGCGCGCATCGCCGGCTTCGCCCTGCTCGGCATCTTGCTCACCCAGGTGAGCTACCTGTCAGCCATCGGGTCGGCGGGCGCGGGGACGGCACTGCTCCTCGAGCAGCTGGGCCTGGCCCTCATCATGCTCTACGCCTGCTTGGCTGCGCGCCGGGCGCCCGTCCGCCGCGAGGCGGCCGGCCTTGCCTGCGCGCTCATCGGCGTCCTGCTCATCGCCACCCAAGGTGATCTGTCGACGCTCGCGGTGCCTGCGGATGGCCTGGCCTGGGGCCTCATATCGGCGGTGTCGCTCGCGTTCTACAACCTCATGCCCGTGCGGCCGCTCGCGCGGTACGGCTCGTTTCTGGTTACAGGCGTCGCCATGGCCATCGCCGGGGCGGTGGCCGTGGCCGTCTTTCGCCCCTGGGAGCAGCCGGTGTCGCTCCCTCCCGAGGGCTGGGCGGTGTTCGCGGCCATCGTGGGCGTGGGGACCATCCTGGCCTACCTGCTGTTCGTCCAGGGCATCAAGGACGCCGGGCCGGTGCGCGCCGGCCTTTTGGGTAGCATCGAACCTGTCTCGGCCATGGTGATAGCGGCATGCTGGCTGGGGACGCCGGTGACGGCGTGGGATGCTGCGGGCGCTGCGGCCATCGTCGCCATGATCTTCCTTGCGAGCGAGCGCGAGGGGCCCTAAGGCCCGCTAGCCGCCCCGCGCGGCTGCTCCCAGCTGTTTCTGAAGGCCTCTTAAGCGTTGCGGTTTTCCTGTCCGGGCGGGCCGCCGGCCGGGGGTGCCAAAGGATGCGACGGGCGGTCACGGTATAATTCGATCATTATGGATAAGGCCTCACGGGAAAAGATCGCCCTCGTCGTGTTCGCGCTCCTCGTCGTGTTCGCGGGCGTGGTGCTAACCGGCTATTTCTCCACGGCGCGCACGTGGAACGTGGCTGCCTCCTTCGTTGACGACACGGTGGGCCGCATGGACGGCTACACCGTCCTCGTCTACTCGGGCACCGTGAGCCCCGACGAGGCTGTGGCCGACGAGCCCCCCGCCGGCGAGTCCCCTGTCGATCCGGCCACCAACAGCATCGGTCTGGCCACCCTTCCCATCCTCGGCGCCTTCAATACCGTGGAGGACGAGAAGGGCGCCGTCTTCGTCTCCGACGTCCGCGCGATGTACGAGCAGAAGGACGCCGCCGTGCTCTCGATCGACGCCTCCGACCTTGCCCGCTACGCCGAGCCCCAGGTGCTTCGCGCCGGCGGGCGGCGCATCGGCGTCTACTCCCTCGACGCCTATGCGTCGGGCACGCTGCTCGCGCTCTATGAGAAGCGCCTGCGTGAGGAGGGCGCCGAGCTGGTGGTCTGCCTCACTCGGCGAACTGCCCTGATCGGCTCCTTCGACCATGCGGACGTGGTGGTGGTCACCGGGCCTGAGAAGGGGCTTACCACTGGCGGCGAGGATCGCGGCCGCGCCTTCGTGGTGGAGTCCCCCGAGCGCGGATCGGTCGGCGTGGTGGTGGTCACTTCGAGCAACGTGCGCTCGGCGCGGGTGATCGAGGGCTAGGTCAGTCCTTCGGGAAGCGGATGTTGAGGTCGACGGTGCGCCCGATGCCGGCCACCTCACCTTCGTTGGTGTACTGCCAGATGGAGAACCGTCCGAGGCGGCTCGGGATGGTGGAGCCGTACTCGGCGAACCAGATGCCGTAGTCGGAGAGTTCCTTGAGTGAATAGCGGGCCAGGTCAGCGGCGTTTCCGTAGACCATGGCGGGATAGCCCGCCGCGGCGATGCGGTCGCAGAACGCCTTGGCGTTGGCGGTCATCTGCTCCACCGAGAGGTTGTCAGCGCGGCCCTCGACCCCCTCTACCGGCTCGTGGTCGTAGACGACGGGGTAGGCCAGCTCACGGCCCTTCAGGCGGGCGATCACGAAATCGGCCTCCTCGATCGCCTCCTGCTCGTTGACGGCCTGCGAGAAGAAGTACGCTCCCACGTCGAGCCCGGCCTCGCGTGCGCCGGCCATGTTCTGCGCGAAGAACTCGTCCTCGCCTACCTCGCCCTCGGCCGCGCCGCGCCGGCCGACGCGGATGATGGCGAAATCGATGCCATCGCCGGCCACGGCCTGCCAGTCTATCTCGCCTTGATGCTCGGACACGTCGATGCCGGCCTGGGAGGCTACGTGGCCGTCGACGGTGTAGACCATGCGCCCGTCCTCCTCGTGGAGATCCTCCCAGTTGGGGGCCGAGTGCGACACGAAGTCAGCGGAGGTGGGGCGGTTGCTGTGCGCGGATGGGGAGCAGGATCCCACGGCCGCGGCGATGCCCCAGGCTATGAGCAAGATGATGACGACGGCCGCGGCGATGCACGTTCGGGGGGATGCGAGCAGCGTCGAGGCGCGCGGGGGGAGCGAGGAGAGCACGGTGCGGACGTGCTTGAGGAGCTCAGCGGCCGAAGGCGCGTTCGCGGGCTTGCCGGACAGGCGCTCGGCCCGGCGCGACTCCTCGCTGCGCTGGGCCGCGTTGGTCCTGCCGTTCGTCTGGCGGCCGCGTGCGGAGCGCTCTTCTGTCCGAGAGGGGTTATGGCGCGGGGAGCGCCCGCCCTCGGGCCTGCGCCGCGCGCCCGAGGCGTCGCGCCGGGCCTCCGTGCGAGGGGAGAGGCGTCCTGAGGGACGCTCTCCGCGCGCTTCGTCACCGGAGCGCTGCCGCTCGGAGCGACCGGTTCCCCCGCTTTCCCCGAAGCGGGAGCGGGAGGACGCGGAAGCGGCTCCGCGCCGTGTCCGGCTGGAGCTGCGATCGCTCTTTCGTGGCTGATTTTCCATACTTGAGAGGATACACGAAAAACCGCGAGGGCGCAGGGATTCTCCGTGTCAAGAGGGTGAGATTGCCCATAGGTTGTGCGAAGGTCGTATGCGGGGCGGTACATCTTGTGGGAGGGGTGAGGGGCGGCTGGTGGCCGCGGATGCTTTTCGAAGGGTGCAACGCGAAGGGGGCGAGACCTGCGGCCCCGCCCCCTTCGACTACGCGAGCGTGCGATTTTACGAGCAGCGTTCCTAGACGACGCCCTGGGCCATCATGGCCTCGGCGACCTTCTCGAAGCCGGCGATGTTGGCGCCCATGACGTAGTTGCCCTCATGGCCGTAGCGCTTGGCCGCGTCGTCCATGGCGTGGTAGATGGACACCATGATGCCGTTGAGCTTGGCATCCACCTCCTCGAAGGTCCAGGACAGGCGCTCGGAGTTCTGGGACATCTCCAGGCCCGAGGTGGCCACGCCGCCGGCGTTGGCGGCCTTGCCGGGGAAGAACACGACGCCGTTCTCCTGGAGGTACGCGGTGGCGTCGAGCGTGGTGGGCATGTTCGCGCCCTCGGCGAGGATCTTGCAGCCGTTGGCCACGAGCGCCTTCACGTCGTCGATGAGCACCTCGTTCTGGGTGGCGCAGGGCAGCGCGATGTCGCAGGGGGTGACCCACACGCCGCGGCCCTCATGGTAGGTGACGCCCTCGCGGCGGGCGGCGTACTCGGAGATGCGGCCGCGCTCCACCTCCTTGATCTGCTTGACCAGCGCAACGTCGATGCCCGCCGGGTCGTAGATCCAGCCGGTGGAGTCGGACAGGGTGACCACCGTGGCGCCGAGCTGCTGGGCCTTCTGCGTGGCGTAGATGGCCACGTTACCGGAGCCGGAGATGCAGACGGTCTTGCCCTCGAAGCTGTCGCCGGTGCACTTCAGGTGCTCCTCCACCAGGTACACCAGGCCGTAGCCGGTGGCCTCGGTGCGGGCGAGCGAGCCGCCGAAGGCCAGCCCCTTGCCGGTGAGCACGCCCTCGAAGACGTTCCTCAGGCGCTTGTACTGGCCGAACATATAGCCGATCTCGCGGGCTCCCGTGCCGATGTCGCCAGCCGGCACGTCGGTGTCGGCGCCGATGTGGCGCTGGAGCTCGGTCATGAAGGACTGGCAGAAGCGCATGACCTCCCCATCGGACTTGCCCTTCGGGTCGAAGTCGCAGCCGCCCTTGCCGCCGCCCATGGGCAGGGTGGTCAGGCTGTTCTTGAAGATCTGCTCGAAGCCGAGGAACTTGATGATGCCGAGGTTCACCGACGGATGCAGGCGCAGGCCGCCCTTGTAGGGGCCGATGGCGCTGTTGAACTGCACGCGGAAGCCGCGGTTGACCTGCACCTTGCCGGCGTCGTCCACCCACGGCACGCGGAACATGACCACGCGCTCGGGCTCGACGATGCGCTCGAGGAGGCCGGCGGCCTCGTACTCGGGGTGAGCCTCGATGACCGGCTCCAGGGACTGGAGCACCTCGGTGACGGCTTGGATGAACTCGGGCTGCTCGGCGTTCTTCGCCTTCACCTGCTCGATGACATCGGATACGTAGCTCAAAGCGAACCTCCTCTTGTTGGCGGGGACGGCGCCCCGCGGGGCGCGAGGGCTACCGGGTGCCGGCGCCTCGCTCGCAGACGAGGCCATTATAGAAAGCGCGCTAAAGGGCTTGGGGATTATTTAACGTTCGCGAAACAAAGGGCCGGCGAGGGGCCGTTGCGCCTGGGGGAGGGGAGCCGGGCGTCTCACAAGAGCGTGACGTGCGCCGTCGCGCGGGGGCGGGCGCGGTACAATGGGCGCATCAGATGAGGACGGAGGAAGGACGGCCCATGGCATACTGCCCCCAGTGCGGTGAGGCCCTCGACGAGGGTGCGCGCTTCTGCGCCGAGTGCGGCGCGTCCGTGGCGTCGGCGAAGGCATCGCGCGGTGCGGAAGCCGCGGGCGTCCCTGCCCCGCGCCGGGCGGATGCTTGCTCGGACGAGGCCGCGGAGGAGCGCGCCGCGCGCTCGGCTAAGGCCGCGTCGGCGAGCGCTCCCGCGGTGCTGCGGGCGTCAGGCCGGGCACGTTCGGCCGGCGAGGCCCGCCGGGCTCCTGAGGGAACCGCGGTGATGCCGCGTGTTCCCGATGCGGCGGAGCGCGCGGCGGATGCGACGCGGGCGATGGACGCGCTTGCCCCCGCCGGCGGGGTGCGACCGGTGACAGGGCCCGTTGCCGTGGGGTCGGGCGCAAGCCGGCACCGCCCGCCGGTGGCCGTGCCGCAGGCCAGTCCCGTGGGCTCGCGCCGCCCAGTCACCTACTCGGCGCGCAATACCGTCCGCAAGAGCCGCGTCCCCCTCGTTCTCGGCCTCGTCGTGGCGGCCGTGCTCGTCGGCGTGGGCGGGTTCGCCGCCGTTACCGCGGCCAACCGTGCCGACGAGGGGGCCGACGCGCCGGCGACGAGCTTTCTGCCTGGCGACGAGGCGGCTGACGCACCGGCTCCTGCAGCGCCGTCGCCGGAGCCGGAGGCCCCGCGCGAGCCTGCCACGGCGGAGCGGTTGCCGGCCGCTGAGGCCGACCCCCAGGCCGCGGCCTCGCTCACGTCGTTCTACGGCGGGCTGCCCGCGCTCGACGCCAAGGTGGGAGAGGCGGCCCAGGAGTTTAACGGCCTCTACCTCAGCGGGAGCCCGGAGGAGCGCCGCGCGGCGCTTGGTCGCTGCGAGGAGCTGCGCGCCGACATCGCCGAGGCGCGCGACGAGGTGCGGGCCCTCGGCATCCCCGACGCTTCGCCCTACCACGGCTGCGCCGAGGACATCGCCGCGCTCTACGAGGACCTCTACCAGCGCATCGACGTCATCATTCGCTCCTGGGAGATCGATGTGGGGTTCGATGATCCTGCCGGTCACTCCGATGAGATATGCGCGCCCATGGCGGCCGCCAACGAGAGGGGCGTGAGCCGCTACCTCAGGGACTACCAGGAGCGCTACCCCGGCGCCGATCCCGCCAAGGTGGACGTCTGAGGCTTGGCGCCCGGTGCTCCCGCCGCTGCGCGCGTTGTTTTTGGGCGCCCGGTCGCTCTGCCGCCTGAATCTGCACAGTTTTGACGACTTTGCGACAGAGGCAGAGGGGTGCCCTTCGGGTTGCTGTGGATAGCGCCTGCTCATCAATATTCTTGAATAGGGATAAATCGCGTTGAACGCAAACGGGGCCCGTCGGGGCTTCCTAGTCGCGGGTGATTTGTCGCAAAGTCGTCGAAACTGTGCAGTTTGACGCTGCTGTTGTCGCGTCTGGGCGATGATCCTCGGAGAGGCGCCGGGGTCGGCTCGCTCCTGGGCGCACGGAGCTGCTGCCCGCGAAGGCGTCCGTGGCCTTGTTCACCCGGGAGTCGGCTCGCGCGCGGGCGCAGAGGGCCGCCGCGCGGTAGAATGGCCTTTCCGAGAGACGAGGGGAAGGGAGGCGCCATGGCGCTGGCGACGATGGAGGAAGCCCGGCAGGTCCTGGCCGACCGGTTCGGCTACGATCGCTTCCGCCCGGGCCAGGAGGCCCTGGTGGAGGCGGTGCTGGCCGGGCGCGACGTGCTAGGCGTCATGCCCACGGGCGCGGGCAAGTCCCTGTGCTACCAGGTGCCCGGCGTGGCGGCCCGCGGCCTGGCGCTCGTGGTGAGCCCGCTCGTGTCGCTCATGGGCGATCAGGTGCGCTCGCTGCTGGAGGCGGGCGTGCGCGGGGCCTATCTCAACTCCACCCTCACCCCCGGTCAGCAGGGAACCGTCATGCGCCGCGCCCTGGAGGGCGCCTACGACGTCATGTACGTGGCGCCCGAGCGCCTGGCCGACCCGCGCTTCCTCGACTTCGCCGGCCGGGCGGACATCGCGCTCGTGGCGGTGGACGAGGCCCACTGCGTGTCCCAGTGGGGCCAGGACTTCCGGCCGTCCTACCTGGCCGTGGGGGAGTTCATCGCGTCTCTGCCCGCGCGGCCTCCCGTCTGCGCGCTCACGGCTACCGCCACCAGCCGCGTGCGGGCCGACATCACGCGCCTTCTGGGCTTGCGCGACCCGTTCGTCCTGGTCACCGGCTTCGACCGACCCAACCTGCGCTTCGACGTGGAGCGGCTCGACCCCAAGCGCAAGATCGCGCGCATCGCTGCGCGGGCCCTCGCGCGTCCGGCGGAGTCGGGCATCGTCTACTGCTCCACGCGCAAGGACGTCGAGAAGGTGCACGAGGCGCTCGTGGAGGCCGGGGTTCCGGCCACCCGCTATCACGCGGGGCTGGCGAAGGAGGAGCGTGCCGCCAACCAGCGGGCCTTCATCGACGATGACGCGCCGGTGATGGTGGCCACCAACGCCTTCGGCATGGGCATCGACAAGTCCAACGTGCGCTACGTGGTGCACCACAACCTGCCCGGATCCATGGAGGCCTACTACCAGGAGGCGGGCCGTGCCGGGCGCGACGGCGAGCCGGCGGAGTGCCTGCTGCTGTGGAGCGACGGCGACATATCCACCTGCCGGTTCTTCATCGAGCAGGAGTCCGGCAACGAGGAGCTGACGCCCGAGGAGGCCGATGCCGTGCGCGCGACGCGCCGGCGCATGCTCGAGGCCATGGTGGGCTACTGCTACACCGTCGAGTGCCTGCGCGGCTACATCCTGCGCTACTTCGGCGAGGAGGCGCCGGGGGCCTGCGGCAACTGCGGCACGTGCGAGGGTGGCGTGGAGGCGGTGGACGTGACCGCCGAGGCCCGCGCGGTCATGCGCTGCGTCCATGAGCTGCGCGGGCGCTTCGGGAAGGGGGTCGTCGCCGATGTGCTGCGCGGGCATGCGTCCGACCGCGTGGAGGAGCTGGGGCTCACGGCGGCGTCCTGCTTCGGAGACCTGGGCGAGGGCGCGCCCGCGGGGCCGGCCGGCACGCCGCTTCCGTCCGCCGTGCCGGCAGCGCGCATCCGCGAGGTGGTGGAGCTCCTGGCCGCAGGCGGCTACCTGGTGGTGACCGAGGGGACGTACCCCACCGTGCAGCTGGGGCCGCGCTTCCGCGAGGCGGCCGAGCCTGGGTTCTCCCTGGCCATGAAGTCGGTGCCGCGCAAGGCGACGCGGGCGCGCGGCGCGGTGGCAGCTGGCGGTCGCGCCTTCGGGGCTGCGGGAGGCGCGGCCTCTGGCGACGAGGGGCTCTTCGAGTGCCTGCGGGCGCTGCGCAAGGACATCGCCACGAAGCTGGGCAAGCCGCCCTACGTGGTGTTCTCCGACGCCGCCCTGCGCGATATGTGCGCCCGCCGTCCCGCCACCGACGAGGAGTTCCTGGAAGTGTCGGGTGTGGGCCTCACCAAGCTCAAGCGCTACGGCGAGGACTTCATGGCCGCTATCAGGGACTACGAGGCGGGGTAAGAGCCTTAGCGAGCGAGCCGCTTGCGCCTGAGCGGCCTGAGGTAGTTCTTCCTGAACGTCCCTGAGCTGCCGAACATCCTCTCGTCGGTGGAGGTGGCCTCCTTGTTCGCGAACTTCACGGCGGCAAGCTCGAGCGCGCAGAGCAGGTCTGCCGCCTGCGTGAGCATGAAGTCGGAAGCGTGATAGGTGCGGTGCAGGACGCTGCTCTTCGCGAGAGCCTGCTCGAAGGCGGAGTAAAGCGCATGGGCGACAATGGTCTGCCCGTCATCGTAGTAGATCTTCACCCTGTCGAAAGTCTGGAAGAAGGAAAGGCGATCACGGAGCAGAGAGGCGATGTCCCGGCGCATCTTGGCAACGAGCGCATCGTTTCCGTCAAACTCGCTTCGGCGGTAGACAAGCGAGTGATAGACGACGGGGAGATGCTGCGCGTCGATGAAGAACAGCTGGAAGTACGCCTTCCTCGTTTTGAGATCAAGGTTCTCGAAGGCGCCGTGGCCATGCATAAGGGGTCCGGCGTGGAAGGGGGTGTCTGCAAACCCTCTCTTCCTGAGCCCTTTGGCGTGTCGGGCCAAGTGCTCCTCCAGGCTATCGGATTGATCGTGGAACACGAGGGTGAGGACGTAATACTTGGAGCGACCACCTTGGTCGCCTGATTCGTCGACGAACACCCCCCAGATCACCCACGGCACCCCTCCTGATATAGCATAGAAGGGGGATTGATGTCTGCGGGAATAGGGAAACCTATAATTTGGTGGTGCAAGCTTAGTTTTCCCTTTGCCGGCTGGTTGGGAGCGAGGGGGGTTGCTGATGGGTGTAATTTGGAGAGGTGTTTCTTATGAAATATGGGGAAGATCAGGGAGAGCACGAGTTATCTGTCTTGCGGCGAGTTCGTTGCGGTATTAAGGGGTTCGATATTAGTATGTTCTTCGGATGCACCTCTGAAGATGTCGATAGGATACGTTCAGCATTAAAGGAAGTGAGGCAGAACCCGGAGACATCGTTTCCTGATTTCTTTAGTCCTAGGGCGTGCGTCGAGTTGTTTAGAATTTCGTCTTCCGAGCAAGGGCTGCGTGGGGGCCCGGCTCAAATGAGACAGGATGGAGAACTTAAAAAGACGATTGCGAAAGACGATGCGTCAGCCGCTGAGGAAGAGAATTGCGATGTCAGAGTCTATTGCAGGAATCATCCTCGCCATTCCTATGAGAGCCTGACTGCTTGCCTGAGAAAGGTTTTTGAGAAGCATATCGATAGTCTGCAGGAGCATGGCAGGGAATATGAGACAACGATCTTTGTGATTGAGTATCCGGAATGCGATTTGCACGGAATGCTCCTGCCGGATTCTGAGGTTGATTACGATGGGCTTGCGATGGGGGATCTAGTTCCCTCTTATTCGCCCGGACAAAAGGGCGATCTCTATCGACTAAGTCGAGATAAGGAAAACCTAAAATGGATGTCGAGTTATGCGGATCGGGTCGACTATGTAGTGTTCGTTGGAGTCCAGTGCGTTGAAGTCATTAATTTGCACAGAATAGATTTGCTGATTGCGTTTCTACCATGGAAGGCACGTTTTGAGGAGGGCTGTTCAATAACTTATGCCAGATCGATGTATTTGGGATCTTCGCCGAGGCCATGAAAAAAGCGGCCGGCGGGATTGATCCTGCCGACCGCTTTTGGGTTCGGGGCGCCTTACGCCCAGACGGCGCGCATGAAGTCGGCGTAGACGTCGTCGATGATGGAGGCGGTGCGGCCCACCAGCTCGGTGAGCACCTCGCCGCCGGTGGGCTCGGAGATGATGGCGTCAGCCTCGGCGATGAGGTCGTTGTCGTCGTCGATGTAGAACTTCACCCAGCGGAAGCGCGTGTTGGCGCTGTTCACGGCCAGGAGCACGGCGGCCGTCTTATCGGCGGGCACCGAGACGATGGGGGACGTGACCACCTGGGCGCTCTCACCGTCCATGTCGAAGAAGACGTGGATGCGCACGTGGTTGTAGGAGAAGTCGCCGCCGCCGAAGTTGAGGGCCACGAGGGGCTTGTCGCCCTCGGCCACGTCGATGCGGTCGAACTTGAGCCCGTGGGCCTCGAGGGCGCGCTCGAAGTCGAGGGCCTGGGATTCTGCGTCTGCCATGGTGATCCTTTCGCCGGTTTCTGCTGCCATGCCTATGTTAGCGCTCTTGGGGCGCGACGGCATTCAGAATGTCCTCGCAGGCGCGCAGCTCGCTGACGAACCGCGCTCTCTCCTCGGCGGCTTGCAGCTCCTCGGGCGTGGGGGCGTCCTCGGCCGGCTGCGCCGCGACGGACGCGGGGTCGGCCTCGGGCTCGGCTGAGGCGGTGCCAGCGGACGTCGCCTCAGCAAGGGCGTCCTCGGAGGTCGGCGTGGGCGTCGTGGCTGGGGCGGGCGCGCCTGGCGCCGGCTGAGCGTCAGGCGCCGCCGGCGTCGTCCCCTCGGCGTTCGCGCAGGCCGGCTTGACGTCCCCAGGTGCAGCCTGGCCCTCCTCCGCGGCCTCGCGGGCCTCTTTCACGCCCTTGCCGCCCAGGGCCGCCTTCAAGCTGGCCAGCAGGTCGGATTCTTCAGGCTTGGTGCTCATCGTCGTGCTCCTTGATCGTGCTCTCATCTGTCATGGCCGGGGCGGAGGCCTCCTCGGCGGCAGGGGATTGGTGGCGCTCCCAGAGCGCCGCGATCTCCTCGCCGCGCAGCGTCTGCCCCGCGAGCAGCGCGTCGCGCAGCTCCTCGAAGGCCTCCTGGTTCTCCTCGATGACCGTGCGCGCCCGCTCGAGCGCCGCGGCCAGCAGGTCGTTCATCTGGGCCAGCACGGCGGCTGGCAGCTCGGCGGTCTTGCACGCGTCCGGCCCGCCCGCCGGCGGCACCAGCTGCACGAGGCCCGCCTCAGACATGCCGAAGGTGGCCGCGTAGGAGCGGGCGCAAGCCGTGGCCTGGGCCAGATCGGAGCTGTTGCCGGCCGAGAACGCGCCGCATTCCCGCTCCTCGGCGGCCATGCCCGCCATGAGCATGGCCAGCTCAGCCCGCAGGTCGGCGGCGGTAGGCAGCGGCCGGTCGCGCTTCTTCTCGTGCTGGACGTAGCCGAGGGTGCCCGTGCCCTCCTGCTCGATGGTGATGACCTTGATGTCGGTGCGGCCCGTCTCGGCGAGCCCCACCACGGCGTGTCCCGCCTCGTGGGCCGCCACGCGCCGGCGCGCCTCGGCGTCGGCGGCGTCCACCGGGTCGAGCACCGGGGTGGCCGACAGCTTGCAGAAGTGCTCGACGCCCGGCACGTCGTCGGCCTCGATGACGCGCACGTCGCCGTCCGCCCGTGCGGCGCGGCGTGCGATGACCTGCTGCACCACCTCGTCGGCGAATCGTCCGTTGCCGAAGTTCTCCACGTTGTGGAAGTAGCGCAGCGCCTCAGATGCCCGGGCGAGCGCGCCCTCTCCCAGCACGAACCCGGCGGCTTCCATCTTACGGCGGAACATCTCGGTCAGGTCATCCGGCTCGTAGTCCTCGAAGCGCAGGCGGTAGCCGATGCGCGAGGCGAGCCCCGGGTTCGCGTCCATGAACGCGCGCATGGGGCCGTCGTAGCCGGCGAGCATCACCACGAGCTCGCCCTTGCGATCCTCCATCGCCTTCACGAGCACCGCGAGCGCTTCCTGGCCCGAGGAGCTCTCTACGAGCGCGTAGGCCTCGTCGATGAACAGCACGCCGCCGAGCGCCCGCTCGATGAGCTTGGCGGTCTCCTCCGAGGTGCCGCCCACATACCAGCTGACCAGGTCTTTCGCCTGCACCTCGGTGAAGCGGTCGCCGGGCACGGCTCCGGCTGAGAACAGGATGCGCCCGATGATGCGCGCCACGGTGGTCTTGCCGGTGCCAGCCGGGCCGGTGAGCGCCATGTGCAGGTTCTGCGGCGGCAGAGCGAGGCCCTCGGCGGCAGCACGGGCGCGAAACGCCGTCACGCGCTCGATCTCGCGCACGCGCTCCTTCACCTCGGCGAGGCCCACCAAATCGGCCATGAGCTCGTCGGCGGTGCCGCACGTCCCGTCCACCACGTCCATCATCTCGCGGCGCGTGGGGATGTCGTCGGCCTCGATGACGCGGCTCGCCTCGCATCCGGCGTCGCGGGCGGCCACGGCGTGCTTGATGAGCGCGCGCTGGAGCACCTCGCAGGCGAAGCGTCCGTTGCCGAAGCTCTTGAAGCCGGCGAAGTAGCCGAACAGCTCGTCGAGGCGCGCGTCTACGCCTGGCGCCGCCTCGAAGCCCCCGCGAGCGAGCTCCTTCGAGAACACCTCGGCCAGCTCCTCGCGCGTGAGGTCGGCGAAGTGGAACGTGTAGCCGATGCGGGAGGCGAGCCCGGGGTTCGCGTCGATGAAGTCGGCCATCTCGCGCTCGTAGCCAGCCACGATGACCACCAGGTCGTCGCGGTAGTCCTCCATGAGCTTGACGAGCTCGGCCAGCGCCTCGTAGCCGAAGGAGGCGCCGTGGTGCGCGTCGGGGACGAGCGCGTAGGCCTCGTCGATGAACAGCACGCCGCCGCGAGCCCGCTGCACCACGTCGAACACCTGCTTGTCGGTGTGGCCCACGTAGCGCGCGATGAGATCCTTCGACGTGACCTCCACGCACTTGTTCTGGCTGATGATCCCTATCTTGTAGAGCATGGTGGCGATGATGCGCGCCACGGTGGTCTTGCCGGTGCCGGGGTTGCCCATGAAGGCCATGTGCAGGTTGGTCTTGGGCATGGCCAGCCCGCGTCCCTCCGCCTGCTTGGCGAACAGCGCGTAAGCCTCCAGCTGGCGGATGGTCTCCTTCACCGAGCGCAGGCCGACGATGTCGTCGAGCATCTCGGCGAGCGACGAGGAGCGGTAGCGGCTCGGCGGCAGCGTGAGGGTGCCCCGCGCGTTGGCCGTCTTGGCCAGATAGTCGGCGAGCTCCTTGCCCCTGAAGGGCAAGATGTCCATGTTGAACTCGACAAACGCGATGAACTCGTCGCGGAAGGCATCGTCGGCCTCGGCGCGGAGGGCCTCGTCGAGCTCGTCGAGGTAGAGCTCGTAGACGTCGGCGGCGGAAAGCCCCGCCAGCTCGAGGCGGTGCTCGCCGAGGAGCAGCTCGAGGGTGGGGGAGAGCCCGAGGAACCGCGCGAGCTCGCCCTTGGTGCCGGCGAGCACGAGGTAGCGGTGATCCACCACGTGCCCGAAGCGCTCCACCAGGTAGCGGGCGGAGAAGTCGCGCTCGGGATCGCGCTCGAAGAAGTCGTCGAGCCGGTCGACCACGTAGAGGCGCCGCGCTGCGAGGTTCTCGTCACGCGTGGCGTGGAAGGTGGCCTCCACGGGGTTGACCGAGCGCAGGAGCGCGCCGATGTGGCGGCGCTCGAGGGCGTCCTCGTCGATCTTGCCCATCTTCGCGAGGATGTGGGCCAGATCGGCCGTGAACTCGTCGAGGTAGGTATCGTCATCCACCACGAGCACGCCGGCGAAGTCGTCCTCCGAGCGGGCGAGCAGCAGGTTGAGCGCCGTGTCCGAGCGGATGAGGCGCGGGCCCCACGTGCGGCGGAAGCGCGCGATGGCGCGCGACACGTCGAGCGCCTCCGAGTAGAGCGGGATGACGGTGGCGCCCAGGTCGTCAAGGGCGCGGAAGCACGCGGCCAGGGCGAAGGGGCAGAGCGCGCGCGGGCAGGCGTCGCCGCGCGAGCACTTGAGGTCGGCGTGGCCCTGCTTCATGACGGCGCCGCGCGCCCGCGGCAGCGTGCCGTCCAGGAGCGCGCAGGCTCCGGACTCCACGCAGCTCGCGGCCACGGAGGCCGCGGCGGCGGGGTCGGCGAGCTCGAAGCCGATGGCCTGCCCGCCGAGGGCCGCGTCCTCCACCACGGCCACGAGGCCCTCATCGAAGAGGGCGGTTGCGGCGGCGAGGGCGGCGGCGTCCTCGACCGCGAGGTTGTCAAGGACCGACTCGACGTCGGTGCGCGTGTAGGTGAGCGCGCGGCGCATCATGCGGCGCCTCCTTCCTCATCGCGCCCGGCGGGGACGCCTGGCGCGTCTGCTGCTTTTTCGTCGGGCGCGCCGTCCTCTTCCGCCAGGCCGTGGGCGTCGAGGATGGCGCGCAGGTGCGCGGCGTAGGCGCGGGCCAGCGCGGTGGGCTTCTCCACCACCACCGCGTCGCCGAACTGGGCGAGCCAGCCGAAGAGCACGGGGCTTTCCATGGCGGTGACGGCTACGCGCGTCCAGCCCTCGTCGGCTGGCGTGGCCGTCACGTCACGGCCGAACCGGTCGATGACGCCGCTCATCGCGTCATCGCGGACGAGCAGCGTCAGGGGCACCGGATCGCCGCGGTACATCCCGAAGGCGCGGCGCTCATGCTCGGCCACGTCGAAGGAGGCGATGACCTCGTTGCGTGTGGACGGCTCGTCGGTGATCATGAGCGAGGACATGCGGTCGACCCGGTAGGTGGCCAGGTCGGCGTGCTTGTCGTTGTAGGTGATGAGGTAGTAGAAGCCGTCGCTGTACACGAGGTGCACGGGCGTCTCCACGTAGGGCTTGCCGTCGTGCTGGAGCACGCGCTTCTTGCCCGGTCCGTACTTGAAGTACTTGAACGACACCTTGCGCCGTTCGCGCAGGGCCTCGTGGATGCAGTCGACGTGGGAGAAGACGCTCTCGTTCTGCGTCCGCACGCGGCCCTCGACGTGGGTGCGCTTGGCGAGCGAGCGCGCCTGGTGGCGCGAGCCGAGGGTCTTGAGGGAACGCACGAGCGAGTCGGACTTGGCCTGGGTGAGGAAGCGCGAGCCTTGGACGGCGTCGGCGAGGAGCAGCAGCTCGGGCTGGGAGAACGAGCGCTTGACGAGGGCATACTCGACGGGACGGCGCGGCAGCGTGCCGATGTCCAACCCGAAGGAGCGCAGCGCCTCGATGTCGCGGTAGATGGCCTTGCGCTCAGCGGCGATGCCGCGCGCGGCCAGGTACTCGATGATCTGGGGCATGGTGAGCCCGTGGTCGGGGTCGGTCTCCTCGTGGAAGAGGCGAACGAGGTGGAGAAGCTTGAGCTTCTGGTTCTCCTGGGCCATGGGGCTTCCTCCTGATGGCGCGCCGCAGCTGCTCCCCGCCGATGGCGAAAGAGCTTAACGAGTCCCAATTATAGTACAGCCCGGCATGATGGGGCGACTAAGATGGCGACATTCGGACAAGCATTCGCGACCGGTGGGTCCCACGGGGCGTGCCGAGGGTCAGGAGGTAGCCATGGAATCGAGGATCATCGCGTTCAGCCAGGCGGGCGCGGATGCGGCTCGCGCGTGCGGAGAGGGGAGCGCTGTGCGGTTCGGGCAGGACGCGGGCGCGGGGCGCCCTGTGCTCGGATGGGCGGGTGGCGCGCAGGCGGCTGGCTGCGCGGGGCACGACGCGGGCGGCGCCGCGCGCCGGCGGGTGCACGGGGTCGCGGACGACGCGCGGTCGGTGTGCCTGGTGGATGAGACGGCGGTGGCCGGCACGCGCCACGTGCCGGGGGTGCGGGCGCTGGTCGACGGGCTTGCGCCCGGCGACGAGCTGGCCTTCGTGCGCGACCGCCGCAACCCCTACGATCCCTGGGCGACGGAGGTGCGCGACGAGCGCGGCAACCGCTTGGGCTATGTGTCGTGCGAGCACAACGAGGTGGTGGCGCGGCTGCTGGACGGCGGCCGCGACGTGGCGGGCCTGGTGGGGTCGGTGGATCAGCTGGGCAACTGGACGCGCATCCAGATGGAGGTGAGGCTCTATGCCTAGCGGGGCGATGGCGTCGGTCGGCACGGTGCCGGCGGGTGTGGCGTGGATAGGGCGCAGGGCGGGTGCGGGGGCATCGGAGGCGGCGTCCGCGCAGCCGATGGCGCCGGCGAGCGCGGCCGGCGCGGCGGCCTGGCCTTGGCGGCTGGCAGGCGTGGGGGCATCGTTGCGGGCGGCAGCGTCGGGAGCCGGGTGCGCGGACGCGTCAGAAGCTGCGGCGAGCTCGTGCCTGGCGTCGGCGTCGGCGGGCGCGGCGTCGCGGGGCCCGGCGGCCCGCGCGGCCCGGCCCACGCGCCGGCCGGGCCCCTCCCGGGGGGCCTTCCCGGTCAGCGCGGCGTCGCGTAGAGCGCAGGTGGGGTTGGGTGCGCGAGCGGCCTGGCTCTTGTTCGGCTCGCCGAGTATGCGACGTGCCAACGGCGGCGCCGAGGCGAGCCTCGTGCCGGCGGGGCTGCGCGGTGAGCGCTGGCGCGCCCGGCGCGCGGCCACGCCCGTCTTCGCCGTGGATCGACGGGGGAGGGGCGCTGCCGAGCGCCTGCCGCGCGTGTGGGTGAGCGAGCCGGCTTTCGACGCCCGGACGGGCGCGCGGGTGGGCCGTGAGCTTGTCGGATCCTATCCCAACGACCGCGACCACGGCGGCACGGCGGCCCGCGCGCTCGCCGACGCCTACTTCGGCGAGGCGCTTGCCCTCTCCGCATCCGAGGACGCGGCCCTGCGGGTTGAGTGCTTTCGCGCTGCCGAGTTGCTCTACCTGCATGCCGCCGAGCGCGGGAACGCGGGCGCCTGGGCGCGGCTGGGGGTTATCTACCGCGATGACCTGGGGCAGGGCCGCTACTGGCAGACGCGCCTGGAGGAGCGCGCCCTCCATACGGCGCCCCGCCCGCTCGCGGCGCGCGCGGCCGCGAGCTTCCGGCGCGGGGCCGAGGCGGGCGATGCGGAGGCCTGCTGGGCCCTGGGGGATCTGGTGGCCGACGGCGTGGGGCAGTTGGCCGATCCCGAGCGCGGCCTGGCCTGGTATCGCCGTGCCCTCGTCGTTGCCGAGCGTGCGGGCGATGACGCGGCCCTCGGCAACGCGGCTCTGCGCCTGGCCCGCGCCTTCGAGGGAGCGCGTGGCTGCGCCCATTCCTTCGAGGAGGCGCTCGCGTGGTACGAGCGTGCATCCGAGGCGCTTGCGCGGGCCGAGGAGGCGGGCGGGTGGTTCTTCAAGCGCCCCCTGCGCGAGGCGCGTGTCGGCGCGCGCCGCATGGCGCAGGAGATCCACGGCGGGTACTAGGGCGCGGCGGGGCGAGGGCCGCGCGGCCCGCCGCGTTCGCGCGCTCCGCCGGAGCCCCGCGTCCAGCTGACCCCGCGCGTCCGGTGCCTCCTGCTGGGGCCCTCCTGTGCCCCGCCGACTCCCGCGCGCTCTGCCGGAGCCCCCCTGCGCCCGGTGCCTTCCGCGGGGACCTTCCGCGCGCCCTGCCGACCCTCCACACGCCCGGTGCCTTCCGCCGGGACTCTCCCGCTCGCCCGTGCCGACTCCCGCGCGCTCCGTCGGAGCGCTCCTGAGTCCTGCCGACTCCCGCGCCCGGTGCCTTCCGCCGGGACCCTCCCGCTCGCCCGTGCCGACCCCTGCGCGCTCCGTCGGAGCTCCCTGCGCCCGGTGCCTTCCGCTGGAGCTTCCCTGCGCCCTGCCGATCCTCCCATGCGCCCAACTGGCCCCCCCGCGTCCCCGGCTCCGCCCCCCCCCCCTCTCTCTTCTGCACAGTTCTTTCGACTTTGCAACAAACGCAGGGCGTTTTCGCTGCCTATCGCCCGCTCGTCAGGGCGTTACATGTTTCACCCCTTTATTAATCTCGATTGAGAATAACGGTGAGCTGGGACGATAGAACGCATTTGTTTCGCGTTGGCAGAGCGCCTCGGCGAGGCCGTCGCAAAGTCGAAAGAACTGTGCAGAAGGGGGCGCGAAGGAGCGAGCGCGCCCCACGGCCGCTGCCCCCCGCCTCCCGGGGAGGGCCCTACGACGCGATGAGCTCGATTCCCTGCTCGAGCTTCGCCTCGCTCAGGGCGCCCATGGCGCGCGCGGTCACGGTGCCGTCGGCGGCGATGAACCAGGTCTGCGGGATGGAGTTCACGCCGTAGGCGCGCGCTGCCGAGCTGTTCTGATCGAAGAAGGCGGGGAAGGTGTAGTGCTCGCTCGTGATGAGGCGCGTCGCGGTCTCGCGGGTCTCGCCGTTCATCCCGGTCATGTTGACCATGAGGAACTGCACGTCGTCGCCGTAGCGCTGGAAGGCAGCTTGAAACGCGGGCATCTCGCTTTGGCAGGGCCCGCACCAGCTGGCCCAGAAATTGAGCACGACGGGCTTCCCCCGGAAGTCCGCCAGCGTGACCTCGCGGCCCTCGGCGTCCACAGCGGTGAAGTCGGGGGCGGTCACGGGCTGAGACGCGGCGCCCTTTCCGCTGCCCTGGGCGTCGCGGCCGGTCGTGTCCTCCTCGCCCGGCAGGCTGGACGACGGTGCCTTCCCGGCGGCGTCCTTGTAGGCGGGCTCGGCCACTAGATCGGCCTTTTCGGCTGCGGGCGCGAGCACGCTGTAGGCCGCGCCGGCACCCACGAGCAGCACGGCGAAGGCGACGGCGCAGATGACGAGCGTGCGATGGCTCGTGCGGTCGCGAGCTGCCTTGAGGCCCTCGGCGTCAGGGGTGCTCTCGGGCTGGCGGGACGGCTCATCCGGCGCGACGGGCGCCTCGCCGTGCGGGGCGACGCCGGCGCCCTCCGCATCAGGGCTGTCCCCGCCCGCCGCAGCGCGCCGAGGGCCTTCCTCGTCCAGGGGAGTCTTCGCCTCGTCGAGCTTTTCCCTTGCGTTCTTCTCTTCCATGGGGTGCGTCCTTTCCCTAGCTCAGCAGTGCGAGCAGGTTGCCCAGCAGACCCGTGGCCATGAGGATGCCCACGGCCGCCAGGAACCAGCCGCATGCCTTGGTGATGACGTCGTAGTGGCGCTTGATGGCATCGAAGGCGCCCTTCAGCTTGTCGATGAGTACGGCGGCCAGCACGAAGGGCAGCCCGAGGCCGGCCGAGTAGCACAGCAGCATGACCACGCCCACCGCCACCGATCCTTGGGTGGAGGCCAGCATGAGCGCCGAGCCGAGGAAGGCGCCGACGCAGGGGGTCCAGCCGACGGAGAACACCACGCCGAAGGCGGCCGAGGAGAGAAATCCCAGTTGGCGGCCGGCCATCGAGGCATTCGCGCCGCGTAGGAAGCCGAGTTTCACCACGCCGAGGAAGTACAGCCCGAAGAAGACGACCACCGCGCCGCAGATAACGTTGACGATGCCCTGGTACGCGATGAGAAACGCCCCGAGGGTGGAGGCGAGCGCGCCCATGGCCACGAACACGGTGGTAAACCCGAGCACGAACCCGAGCGCGTTCTTGAGCACCGTGCGCGTGGAGGACTCCTCGCCGGCTGCGAAGTAGGTGACGTAGAGCGGGATCATGGGCAGCAAGCAGGGGGAGACGAAGGTCACGATGCCCTCGAGGAACGAGATGAGGTACTGCATGCCGGTCGCCTTCCTGGTTGGAGCGCCCGCGGGCGCCGTCGGTCACCGGGGAAGTATAGCAGCGGCGCCGCGGGCGGCAGGTGCGCCGGGCGGATTGTTGGCGTTTGCTTACCCGGCGGGCGGATGCGGCGGTCCCGGATGCGTCCGATGCCGCTTTTCGCGCGCGAGATGGCCCTCCCACAAGGCGACGCCTCTTCGACGCCATCCCCCAATGCCACTTTTCGCGCGCGAGATGGCACTAATTGGCGATTTGGTACGGTGCTGGCGCCTGGCTTTCGACCTTACTGCTTTTTTCGCGGGTGAGTTCCAGGCGTTTTCCCAGGTGACGGTTTTTCTTGGTGAACTTTTTTGCTCTGCGAGTCGCAGCGAGGCGTACCAAACTGCCAATTAGTGCCATCCTGGGCGAAAAAAGTGGCTGTGGCTGCCTGCCGGCTGCTGCGCGGGCGTTCCCGCCGAGGATCTTGGGCTTGTGCGAGGCGCGTCCTCGCGGCGGGATGCTATCGTGTTCGCAGGTTGTTCCCGGAAAGGAGGGGTGCATGGTCGCAGCACGTGTCGCCCGACATGCTGTGGGCGCTGCCGCCCGCCTTGTGGCGGCGCTGCTCGTCGCGGCGCTGGCCGCGGGCGGGCTTGTCGGCTGTGCCTCGTCTGCGCCCGCGCCTGCGCCGACTGCGGGGGACGCGCCTTCCGCCGATGCCACGGACGCAGGCGCCGTGTCCGGCGACGCGGCCGCGGGCGATCTGGCGTCTGGGTCGGCCGCCGCCGCGCCCTCCGCGTCCGGTGCGCTCCAGGTGTCTGGCGGGCGTCTCTGCGGCGCGGATGGTGCGCCCGTGCAGCTGCGGGGCGTGTCGACTCACGGACTGGCGTGGTTCCCGCAGTACGTGAACGCCGACCTGTTTCGCGAGCTGCGCGACGACTGGGGCGCCAACGTGGTGCGGTTGGCGCTCTACACCGCGGAGTCCGGGGGCTGGTGCACCGGCGGCGAGCACGCGGCCCTCGGCCAGCTCGTGCGCGACGGCGTGGCCTGGGCGGCCGATGCCGACCTGTACGTCATCGTCGACTGGCACGTGCTGTCAGACCAGAGCCCGCTCGTCTACGCAGACGAGGCGGTGGCGTTCTTCGAGGAGGTGTCGGCCGACCTGGCGGAGCGCGACAACGTGCTCTACGAGATCTGCAACGAGCCCAACGGGATTGCCACCTGGGACGACGTGCGTGCCTATGCTGAGCGCGTCATCCCCGCCATTCGCGCCAACGACCCGGACGCCGTCATCATCGTGGGGACGCCGGAGTGGTCGCAGCGCGTCGATGCGGCGGCTGCCGACCCGCTCGAGGGAGAGCTGGGCGAAAACGTGCTCTACGCGCTGCACTTCTACGCGGCCACTCACCAGCAGCCCCTGCGCGAGCGCATGGCCGCGGCCGTGGAGGCGGGGCTGCCGGTGTTCGTGAGCGAGTTCGGCATCTGCGATGCGAGCGGCAACGGGGCAGTGGACTACGCGTCGGCCGATGCGTGGGCGTCCCTCATGGACGATTTGGGCGTGAGCTACGTGTGCTGGAACCTGTCGAACAAGGACGAGTCGTCGGCGCTCTTCGCGGCAGGGTGCGCGAAGACGAGCGGGTTCGAGGAGGGCGACCTGAGCGCCGGGGGCCGCTGGCTGCGCGAGGTGCTCTCCGGCGCGCGGCCGGCAGGCGGGGCGTTGTCGGACGATGGGGGCGCCTCGGATGGGACGCCGGCGTCAGCGGCGCCGGCGGGCGGGGCCGGGTCGGCGTCGCCGGGTGCCGGGCCCCTTGCCGAGGCGGGGTCGACGGGCGCGCTGTCCTGGACAGCGCAGGTGCGCCAGACCTGGGAGGAAGACGGCTGGACGGTATACCTCTACGACTTGACCGTCCGCAACAACGGCGCCGCGCCCACGGACGGCTGGACGATCGAGGTGCCGGTCGACGGGGCCGTCTCGGTGAGGGAGGGCTGGAACGGCTCCTTCGACGCGGAGGGCTCGACCCTGCGCGTGGCGTCTGCCTCCTACAACGCGGCCATCCCCGCCGGCGGGCAGCTGTCCGACGTGGGTCTCATCGCCACGGGCGCCTAGCGCGTCGGCGGCATGTGCCTGGGGCGCGGAGCGGGATGCCGTCGGCGGCGCGTCGCTCCGCGGAGGCAGGGCTCGTGGCCGAGGCCTCGGGTGACAGGGGCGTAAGCTGCGCCGGTCGCCGCCTTACGATTCTGTGAGAGTGGCTCCTGCCGCCCCGCGGGGCTCGCGTGGGTGCTATCGTGTTCGCAGCTTGAATCGAGAGGGAAGGGCGAGCAGTGGCGGCTCGGGTCGTTCGACATACGATGCGCGTGATGGCCGTGGTGGCGGCCTGCCTGATGGTGGTGGCGCTCCTGGCCGTGGAGGGCCGCTATGCCGGCATTTCCGCCGGGCGGGCGCGGGCTCTGGCCGCGCCGTCGCCATCGGTGTCGGCGACGGCGGCGACGACTGGTTCCCCATGGTGCGCGGCGGAGGTCTCCTACCTCTCCGAGGCGGCTGCCGTGGCATGGATGGCGGGCGTCCCGTCCGAGAAGGCTTGCGCCTCGACGACGCTTGTGTGGGACGACTGCTGGCTTCTGGCCGACTCCGGCGACTACAACCACGACCTGGCCCGGGCCTGTGCCGTGCTCACGGCGGTGTGCAATGCCGAGTCGTGCTGGTACAGCGGGACGGCAGGCGCTCGCCCCTTCGCCGAGGAGGCCCTGGCCCAGCTCGGGTTCTCCCGCGTGCGCACCGACTCCTACGCCTGGCGCAGCAGCCTGCTCGACGAGGTGGGCGCCTTCCTCACGGGGTCGCACGAGGGCGTGGCCTACACCTTTGCCGCCAAGACGGTGGATCCGGGCGCCTGGGACGTGGCGGGGGAGGATGCCCTCGGCGGTGGCGCCCAGGACGGGGGTGCTGAGGGTCGGGGCGCGCCGGGCGCGCACGACGCCGCCTCCGGCGCCCCGTCGCCAGGCACGGGCGCCGGCGCGGACGAGGGCCCGCTCACCTTCGTGTTCGTGGGGGTGCGCGGCAGCTACGGCTTCGAGTGGCTCACCAACTTCAACCTGGGCGAGGGGCCCGACCACGGCGGCTATCGCGAGGCCGAGGCCGACCTGGCCCGTGCCCTTGCCGCCTACCTGGACGACCTGGGGGTCGATCCGGCGCGTACCCGCGTGCTGGTGACGGGTCACAGCCGCGGGGGTGCCGTGGCCAACCTGCTGGCCGCGCGCCTGAACGAGCTGGGCAGGACCTCCCAGGTGCTCGCGCCGACCGAGGGGGTCTACGCCTACACCTTCGCCTCGCCGGCGGTGAGCCGCAAGGCGGAGGAAGGGCGCTACGGCAACATCTTCAACGTGGTGAGCGCGAGCGACCCGGTGCCGCGCCTGCCGCTGGCCAGCTGGGGCTACGGCCGCCACGGCGTGACGGTGACCATCCCGCGGGCGACGGCCGCCGAGGGCGGCCTGGGCCTCGCGCCGACCCTCGACCGCGGAGGTTGCGGAGTGCCTGCCCCCGGACTGGCCCTGGCGAGCTCTGCCCCCGTGATGGGCGATTGGGGGGTCGGCGTCGCCCGCGTCCCTGCCAGCTCACCGTCGCCTGACGCGTGGCTTGCGGGCGCGGCGCGCTCGACGGCCATGGAAGCCTCCTTCCGCGCCAACACCGGCGTGGGCTTCGACGCCGCCGGCGCCTGTGAGGCGGCGGATGCGCTCGACGCCTTCGAGGGGCGCGTCGCGGCCCTCGCGAAGGCCGAGGGGCTCTTGCCGGCCGCGGGCGAGGTGGCTGACGCAGCCGCGGCCCTCTCCGCCCTGAGCCCCGCCGCCGCCCTGGCCTCCCACTACCCGGACGCCTACATCGCCTGGCTGCAGGCCCTCGACGAGGAGGACCTGGCCATCGGCGCGTGAGGGCGCGTTCGATCCGGGAAAAAGGAGACCCCATGACGCTCATAGACGTGGATGCCCTGCGGGATTGCCTGCGGGAGGAGTACGGCACGGCCATGATGGGAGGGTTTCCCGCGGCGGTGATCGACCTGGCGCGGATCGAGGGGATGGACGGCGAGGAGCTCTGCCGCTGGGCGGAGGACGCGGGGGTTGACCTGCGGCGCTTCGTCGTGGGTCCATGAGGGGCCGGCGCGGTAGAATAGGCGAACGGCCGTCAGCCGAGGGCGGCCCCTAGATGCGAAGGAGCGCCTGTGAACCTCTCTAAGTCGCGCTACACCCGTGGGGTGCAGTGCCCCAAGATGCTGTGGCTGGAGACCCACCGCCCCGAGCTGTTCGACCCCTCGGTCATGAACGAGTCGGTGCTGGCCGCGGGCAACGAGGTGGGCGATCTGGCCATGGGCTACTACGGCGCCTTCGTCGAGGTGCCCTTCCTCGAGGAGGCGGGCGGCTTCGCGGCCATGGTCGAGCTCACGGAGCGCCTGGTGGCCGCGGCAGTGCTCGCGCTGACGCGGGCGGGCGCCTCCGTTTCGTGGGACGCGTGGCCCTTCGACGAGGCCCAGGCCCGGGCGGCGGCCGACGCGCTGGCAGCCCAGGGGGCGGGCGCAGACCCGCTCGCCGCCGCGGCGGCGCAGGCCGGCTGCCCCGTCATCTGCGAGGCCACCTTCGCCGCGGATGGCGATCTGTGCATGGCCGACATCCTGCGGATCGAGCCGGACGGCGTGCGCCTGGTGGAGGTGAAGTCGTCCACCCACGTGCGCGACGTGTACCTGCATGACATGGCGTTTCAGCGTTGGGTGCTCGTCGCCTGCGGCTACCGGGTGCTGGAGACGTCGCTCATGCACGTGGACGGCTCCTACGTGCGCGCCGGCGCGATCGACCTGGCCGGGCTGTTCGCCGTGGAGGATCGCACCGAGGAGGTGCGCGCCCTTGCCGCCGGCGTGGGTGAGCGCGTGGCGCTGCTCAAGGCGGTGGCCGACGCCCCTGAGGAGCCCGCGCTCGTGGCGCCGGGGCGCGAGGGCGGGCGCGCGCCCCACGACATCGGCCCGCACTGCACGAGCCCGTATCCCTGCGGCTTTAAGGCCTGGTGCTGGCGGGACGTGCCGCGCCCCGGCGTCTTCGACTTGGCCGGCTGGCAGGCGCGCCGGCGCTTCCGCCTCTATGACGCGGGCGTGGCCACCTTCGCCGACGTGGCCGCCGAGCCGGGCCTGCGCCTAGGGGCGCTGCCCGCGCGCCAAGTCGAGGCCTGGGAGACGGGGGCCGAGGTGCTGGCCGACACGCCCGTGCTGCGCCGGTTTTTGGACGGCCTGTGGTATCCGCTCGCCTTCCTCGACTTCGAGACGTTCCAGCAGGCCGTGCCGCCCTTCGATGGCCTGCGCCCCTACGAGCAGGTGCCCTCGCAGTTCTCGCTGCATATATATGAGGGCCCGGACGCGCCGCTCCTTCACCGCGAGTTTCTGGCCGATGCTGGCGCCGACCCGCGGCGTGCCCTGGCCGAGGCCCTGGTGGCGGCCGTGCCCGAGGGAGCCTGCGTGCTCGCCTACAACATGAGCTTCGAGAAGGCGGTCATCCGCGGCTTGGCGGAGGCCTTCCCCGACCTGGCGGAGCGCCTCGAGGCCATCCGCGCGGCGGTGCGCGACCTCATGACGCCGTTCAAGGCGGGCGCCTGCTACGCGGCGGCCCAGGGCGGCTCGGTGTCGATCAAGGCGGTGCTGCCGGCGCTGTTCCCCGATAATCCGGAGCTCGACTACCATCGCCTGCCCGGCGTAGCCAACGGAAGCGAGGCCATGGCCGCCTTCGCCGACCTGGCCTCGCTGGACGCCGACGAGGCCGCCTCGGTGCGCGCGGGGCTCCTGGCCTACTGCCGCCTGGACACGCTGGCCATGGTGCGCCTGTGGGAGCGCCTGGGCGAGCTGGCGGGGGAGTAATCGGGCGGCATCCGGGCCGAAAAGCGCCCACGGTGTACCACGAAGGGGACGCCGAAGGCGCGTTCTCGCGCTAGAATGACGGGAATGAGACTGAAGAGCGCCTGTAGTCCCACAGGCTGAGAGGATGATCCATGAGCGAGATCAAGTGCCCCCACTGCGGCCAGCTGTTCACGGTGGACGAGGACGGCTACGCGGCCCTCGTGCGCCAGGTGCGTGACGAGGAGTTCCAGCGTGAGCTGGCCGCCCAGGCCGAGCGCATCGAGCAGGCCGCGGAGGCGCAGCGGCAGGCGGCCCTGGCGCAGGAGCGCGCCGCCGTCGGCGAGCAGCTGGCGGATAAGGACCGCGAGATCGCCCAGCTTCGGGCTGACGCCCGCGCCGCATCGGATGCGGCTGCACTCGACGCCGCCAAGCAGCAGGCGGCCGCCGAGCGCGCCGCTGAGTCCCTGCGCGCCGAGGCCCAGCGCGCGACGGCGGAGCGCGACGCCAGGATAGCGGAGCTCACTGCCGCGCTCGAGGGGCGCGACGCGGCGGCTGCCGCCGAGCGCGAGCTGGCCGTGCAGCAGGCGCGGGATGCGGCTGCCGCCTGCCAGCGCGAGGAGGCCCAGCGCGCCGCGGAGCGCCTGCGGGCCCTCGAGCGCGAGCGCGACGGGCTGGCCGCCGACCTCAAGGCGCGCCAGGCCGCTTTCGACGCGGAGAAGTCCCTGGCCGTGCAGCAGGCGGCCGCCGAGCTGTCCGACCAGCTTGCCGAGGCTCGCCGCGCCCGCGACGAGCTCGTGCGCGAGATGCAGTCCCAGGCGCGCGAGGCCGAGCTTCAGCAGCAGGTGGCGCTTCAGGAGGCCGCCGCGGGCGCTGAGGAGGCCCGCCGCGCCCTCGAGCGCGAGCGCGACGAGCTGGCGGGGCGCCTCGAACGCGAGCGGCTGGAGGCAGAGCGCGCTGAGGCGGCCCACGCGAGCGAGCTGGCCATCCAGCTGCGCGCGAAGGACGACATCATCGCCACGCGCGAGCGCGAGATCGACGACATGCGCCATATGCGCGCCGAGCTCTCCGTCAAGATGGTGGGGGAGAGCCTCGAGCAGTTCTGCGAGAACGAGTTCAACAAGCTGCGCGCCACCGGCTTCCAGTCTGCCGTCTTCGGCAAGGACAACGACGCCGCCGACGGCTCGAAGGGCGACTACATCTACCGCGAGCTGGACGCGGATGGCGCCGAGGTGGTCTCCATCATGTTCGAGATGAAGAACGAGGCCGAGGACTCCACCCACCGCAAGCGCAACGAGGATCACTTCAAGAAGCTCGACCACGACCGCCGTGCCAAGGGCTGCGAGTACGCGGTGCTCGTCTCGCTGCTCGAGCGCGACAGCGACTACTACAACACCGGCATCGTGGACGTGTCCTACGCCTCGGGCTTCGAGAAGATGTACGTCATCCGCCCGCAGTTCTTCATTCCCCTGATCACCCTCATCCGCAACGCGGCGCTGCGCTCGCTCGACTACCGCCGCCAGCTGGCCGAGGTGCGCCAGCAGAACGTGGACGTGACCAACTTCGAGGAGCAGCTCGACATGTTCAAGGCGGGCTTCGGACGCAACTTCGACTTGGCCCACCGCAAGTTCGAAGACGCCATCAAGGACATCGACGCCACCATCAAGAAGCTCGAGAAGATCAAGGCCGAGCTGACGAGCTCCGACAACAACCTGCGCCTGGCCAACGACAAGCTCGACAAGCTCACGGTGAAGCGGCTCACGCGCAAGAATCCCACCATGAAGGCGGCCTTCGCCGAGGCGGCCGAGCGCCGCGCCGCCGAGGGCGAGGCCTCGGGCGGCGCGAACGGATGGGAGCTTGCCGACGAGGACGACGACATCCTTGAGGTGGAGCTCGTAGAGGAGGACGCCGACGCATAGCGCCTTGCGCTGCCTGCCTGCGGCCCGGCTCCTATTGCGGGGGCCGGGCCGTTTTCGTCCTGCACGCAGGGCGGCGCTGAGGTCGCATCGAGGGCGCCGCCTGCTTGGCGACGCTGACGCCTGGGATGAGGAGGGCGGGTGGGAGACCTCCGCCTTCGCTCGCCAGAAGAGGTCGTCTTTGGCCTGCGCGACGCCCCCATCGCCTGCGCAAAGGCCCCGCAGGCTCTCGGTTGTGGATGTTTCGTGAAGGTCGGAGCGGCCTGATCCGGCGTGCGCGGCGGGCCGCCGTACCATCGTCATCCCACCGCGACGTCGGCTGCCGTCCAGGCGCGCCCGACCGCTCCGGTGCGTCGAACGAGCCGAACCGCCGCGCCCCCAAGGTCGCCGGCGCGCATCCTGGGCTTGCCGTCTCTTGCGGCGCCTGCCCGCCCTTCGGCTCGCGAACCCCCAAAGAAGCGAAGTGAAGGCACCGCGTGCGAGACGCGGCGGCCGTCCCATGCCCGCCCCCTCGTCGAGGGGCGCGTGAGCACGGGCGGGGAAGGAGGGCGCCATGGAGCAGACGAGAAAGCCGCCGAAGAGCGCCGGCGGGGAGGAGGCGCGCTTGATGGGCGCGGACGGTGCGGCAGGGGCCGGCATGGGGCGCAGCGCGGCTGCCTTCGCGCCGGTCGCATCGGAGGACGGCCGCGCAGGGCGCGTCGCGGGGGACAGCCCTGCGTCGGCGGGGGCCGTGCGGCTCGAGGAGGAACGGCATCTGGCCGCCACGCTCGCGCAGCTGGGCGCGGCGCTCGCGCAGGCTGAGGGGCTCGCGCGCGCCGTGGCCGGCGGCTATGACGAAACGGCCTCCGCGCTTATGGCGGCGCGCGGTGAGCTTGCGCCGGAAGAGGCCGCCCATGGCAGCCTCGAGCTCGACCGCATGGGCCGTCAGGCGGCGCTTGCCGAGGAGTCGCGCGAGCGCCTGGCTAAGCTGCTCGACGCGCCGTACTTCGCCCGCGTGGACTTCGCCGCCGCAGACGCCGCCGACGACGAGCCGCCGATGACGGCCTACCTCGGCCGCTTCGCCTTCTCCTGGGAGAGCCGATCGGTCGTGTCTGACTGGCGCAGTCCCGTGGCCGGTCTGTTCTACGACTACGAGCCGGGGCCGGCGGCCTTCGAGGCGCCGGGCGGGCGGCGGGAGGGCGCGCTCGTCCTCAAGCGCCAGATTGCGGTGGAGGGCGGCCGGATCGCCTGGGCCGTCGACACCGGCTCGAGCGTGCGCGATGAGGTGCTCGCCCGGGCGCTGTCGCAGGGCGGTGATACGCGGATGCACGACATCGTCGCGTCCATCCAGCGCGAGCAGAACGCCGTCATCCGCGACGAGGAGCCGGGCACCCTCGTCATCCAGGGCGTAGCCGGATCGGGCAAGACCTCCATCGCGCTCCATCGCATCGCCTACCTGCTCTACCGCCAGAAGGAGCGGCTGAGCTCGCGGTCGGTGGCCATCGTCTCGCCGAGCCGCGTGTTCGCCGACTACATCTCCGGCGTGCTGCCTGAGCTCGGCGAGGAGCCGGTGGGGCAGTGGAGCCTCCACGGGCTGGCGTCGCTTCTGCTCGAGGGCGTGGCGCGGGTGGAGGCGCCTCGCTCCTGGGCCGACGAGGCCGACCCGGCTCGCGTTGCGCGCGCCGCCGCGAAGGGAACGCGCGCCTTCGCGGACGACCTGGTCGCGTGGCTTTCCGCCGCCACTGCGCCGGATGCCCCCGAGCCGCTTCTCGACCCGCGCGACCTGACCGTCGGCGCCGCCGTGGTCGAGGGCGGCTGGCTTGCGGCGCGCTTCTCCGGATACGGGGCCCTGCCCCTCGTCGAGCGGCTTGACCTCCTGGCGGGCGATGCGCTCTCCCAGGCCGTGGCGGCGAGCTTCGGCCGGGCGCGCCAGGGGCTGCCCACCCGGCGTGAGGTGCGCGGTCGGCTTTTGCGGATGATGCGGGTGCGCGATGCGATGGCGCTCTACCGGCGCTTCCTTGCGGAGACGGGGCGCAGCGCGCTTTTGCGCGTGCCGGCGCGCGGGATGGTGGAATGGGAGGATGCCTTCCCGCTTGCGCTCTGCCGCCTGGCCTTCGACGGCCCGGGCGCCTTCCCCGCGCTCGCGGCCGTGCGTCATGTGGTGATCGACGAGATGCAGGACCTCACGCCCGTGCAGCATGCCGCCCTGGCCCGGCTGCTTCCCGGCGACAAGACCCTCCTGGGCGACGTGAGCCAGCTCGTTGACGGGCGCGTCTCCGTGACACCGGAGGACGTGGCGGCGGCCTACCCGGGCGCGCGCCTCGTGCGTCTCATGCGCAGCTACCGGTCCACCTGGGAGATCACCGAGCTGGCTGCCCGGGTGCGGCCCGTCGAGGGCCTGTGCGCCGTGGAGCGCCACGGGCCGGCGCCGCGCCTCGTCCGCTGCGGCGACACCCGCGGGGCGCTCGCGGCCGTGGACGAGGCGCTGGGGACATGGCGCGCCGCCGGCGGGCGCACGCTGGGCGTCATAGCCAAGTCCGACTTGCTGGCCGCGCGCTACGCCGAGGTGCTGGCCGCGCGCCATGAGGTGGCGCTCGTCACCGACGAGACCGAGGAGTTCCCCGCGGGCATCGCCGTGTGCTCGGTGCGGATGGCCAAGGGCCTTGAGTTCGACGACGTGGTGCTGCTCGACGCTGACGCGCGCCAGTACGCCACCGAGGCCGACCGCTGCCTGCTCTACGTCGGCATCACCCGCGCCATGCACCGGCTGACCGTCGTCTACCGCGACGAGCCGTCGCCGTTCCTGCTCTGAGTGCGCCCCGCCGGGTCGTGAGGCCCGCCTTGGTGGCGCCCCCGCCTCTCGTCTCGCGCCCCCCCAGGCTGCTCCGCCCGCATGCCGTCGGGTCGGGGGGCGCCCGCCGGGTCGGGAGGGATCGGATGCTGTCGGATTGTGGGGGGGGCTGGGTACCCGCCTTGGTGGTGCCCCGCCGGGTCGTGAGGGGGCGCCCGCTGGGTCGGGGCGTCGGACGTCCCGCCGGATCGTGCGATCCCCCGAATCGGCCTTTTTCTGGCGAGCAAGGACGACTCTGCGACATCGGAAAGCCCCCTCTGCCCCGAGGTCGCGCGAGGAGACGGGTCGCCGCCTGCGTTTTCCCTGGTAAAAGCCAAGGCTAACTTATTTCGGAGCCGCCATGGGGCCGGAGAATGTTGCAAACTCGTCTTTGCTCGCTAAAAAGCGGCTGATTCGCTGCCCGGCCTGCCCCCGTCGCGGCAGCGGCTCGCCCGCCGGCCCCCGGCTATCACCTCCGGGCCTGGCGGATGGCACGGGCGGTCGCCTAGCCACCAGGGTAGTCTGCGCCTCCGTGCCTGCCCCCCCCTCGCCGGTCAGCCCCCCGCCGGCTGGCGTGCTCCTGCTCCCACGTCGGCCCGCCTGCGCCGGCACCTGCGCGACAGCCGCTTGGGGCGCCGGCACCTGCGCGCCAGCCGCCGCCGGCCCCCCGGCGGCACTCGGGTATACTGGCGCGAGACGAAAGGGGGCGTGATGGACGAGCATGATCGCGAGCGCCTGGCGCGCTTCGAGGCGGTGCTGGCCGACCTGCGGGCCGAGCAGGAGTCGGCCGCGGCGACGCTCGAGCGCCTGCGTGCCGAGGGCAAGACGCGCACGGCCACCTACCAGCAGATAGCCGGACGCAAGCTCGCCCTGCGCCAGGCGGCTCTGCTGTTCGAGGCCCACGGGCTGCTCTAGGGCGGCCGCGCAAGGAGGGAGGAGCTCATGGCCCGCGACTGGATAGACGAGCACCTGCTGGGAATGCCCGGCTGCGAGAAGGACTGGAAGGCCGAGTGGGAGTGGTGGCGCTACCAGGTGGGCGGGAAGCTCTTCGCCGCTACCATGACGCCGGGGCCGTCCTATGACGCCGCCTACGCGGGGCGCGACCTGCTCTCGCTCAAGTGCGACCCGGCCTGGGCCGAGGCGCTGCGCGCCGAGCACGCGGGCATTCTGCCGGGGTTCTACGCCGACAAGCGCCACTGGGTCTCCGTTGACCTGGGCAGCGACGTGCCCGACGAGCTGCTGCGCGAGCTCATCGGGCACTCCCACGCGCTCGTGTTCTCCAAGCTGACGAAGAAGGCCCAGCGCGCCATCCTCGGCGAAGGCGCCTAGCGCGGCGGCGCGGACGCCTCCCCCCCGCGTTCCTCGCGATAGCGGGCGAGCGCGGCGTCGTAGCCGCCGGCCACGCGGCGGTAGTGGAGCGCATAGCCGGCACTGGCCCCGGCCAGCGCCACCAGGTAGATGACGCAGAAGCTCACCCACGGCCCGGCATCGTCCATCGGGAACCATGCGCCGAGCCACGCGCACAGGATGAGCGCCGGCAGCGCCGTCGCGCCGAAGCCGAGCACGCGGGCGGGGTAGGCAAGCCGGCGGATGGGGGCGCCCGAGAACCAGAGCGACTGGAGCGCCGCCAGGAGCGCGCAGGCAAGCAGGATGGTGAGCGAGTAGCAGATGCCCGGCTCGGGCCCCGCGAAGGCGAGTCCGGCCAGCGACCAGATTCCCATCGTGGCGGTGAACAGGACGCAGAAGGTGACGGCGGCGCGCTTGGCTTGCGATCTCATGGCGCTTCCTCTCTGACGGCGGGGCAGGTGGGGTGAACGGATTCGGCTACAGGCCGATCTTAGCCCGGAAGGCGGGGGCGAACTGGCGCGAGGCGATGACCGACTCGCCGTTTGCGAGCACGAGCTCGAGCCGGGCGCCCGGGTAGGGGCGCAGGGCGCGGACGTGGTCGAAGTTCACGAGCAGCGTGCGCGAGGCGCGGACGAACTCCGTGCCGGCCAAGCGCTCCTCCAGATCGGCCAGGCGCAGGGGGCACTCGATGACGCTGTCGGAGCCGTAGAGGAAGCAGGCGCCGTCCACCGACTCGGCGTAGAGCACCTGGGCGGCGTCGACGATGACGAGCGCGCCGTCGGCGATGCCGGTGAGGCGTCGGTCGAGCGCGCCCACCGCGGCGACGATGGCCTGGACGCGTTCGTCGACGGCGCGACAGGTGATGAGCACCTCTACCTCGTCGGCATCGGGGCGCTCCTCGACGGTGATCCTCATCAAGATCCTCCTCCGGGTCGCAGGGTCAGGGGTGTCCGGCGGGCCCTCACCGGAACGCCCCTAGTGTGCCGCGCCCGGTTGCCGCGCGCAAGCGGTGCGGGCCCGACCTGCACCAGGAACGTCCTCAGCTACACGGACGCGGGTCGAAGCCTCCCGCAGCCAGCTGTCGGCCCCGGCCACCGGCGCGCGCGATGCCGCGCACCCCGGCGCGCAGCGCGGCGTTCCCTAGAGCGCGCTCTCGGGATTGCCGCCGGTCGCCGCGACGCCCGCCTGCCCTCGCCGGTCGCCGTGAGGCGCGCCCTCCTCGTCGAGGTGGCGCAGGCTCGGCGTCGCGAGCGCCCACAAGGTCACAGCCAGCCAGCAGCCGACCAGGACGAAGGCCGCCAGGGACACGCCGCCGGCCTCGGTCACCGCAGAGCTGGCGAACACGGCCACGGGCGCGGCCGCGAGCATGAGCGAGTTCTGCGTGCCGAGCGCCGAGCCGCGCCGCTCGGCGGGGATGCGGTCGAAGGTGAAGAACCCGAGCAGCGCCGAGGCCGGGCCGGCGGACAGGCCGACGACGAGAGCGCCGGTCAGCATGACGGGAAGGGAGGCGAGCGAGCCGAGGACGGCCGCGCCCGCGGCCATGCCGCCGAGCGAGACGATGAGCCAGGTGCGGCGACGCAGGCGGTGTGCCAGGGCGGAGTAGGCCAGCGAGCTCACCAGCATGCCGGCCGACATGGCGCAGAGCACGTAGCCGAGCAGCTCCGGAGAGCCTGCCGCGGTGAAGTGCACCGGCAGGACGATCCCCTGGAACGAGCCCATGATCATGACGATGCCGAAGGTGAGCAGCACCGAGCTGCGCAGCAGGGCGTCGCCGCGGAAGAGCACGCGCATGCCGTCGCGCAGCGCCGCGCGCATCCCGGAGACGATGCCGCCCTTAGGGGCTTCCTCCGCGCTCGCGGCTTCCACGCTGCCGATGGAGCGCGGAAGCGTGAGCGTGACGAGGGCCGCGGCCAGCGACATGGCCGCGGTGAACCACAGCGCGCTCACCCCGTCGGTGACCGTCAGCAGGAACGCGGCGAGCGCCGGGCCCACGATGACGGTGAGCGAGTCGATTGACTGGCTCAGCCCCATGAACTTCTGGAGGCTGCGGCGGTCGTGGTCGCATATCGCGGGCAGCAGCGCATCGCGGGCGGTCATGCCGGGGATGTCGCCGACGGCGCCGAGCAGGCCGAGGGCCACGAACCAGCCGAAGCTCAACCCGAAGGTCAGATCGACGATGGGCAGGAGCGCCACGCTCAATGCCGACAGCAGGTCGGAGGCGATGGAGACATCGCGGCGGTTGAGGCAGTCGATGAGCGCACCGCCGGCCAGGCCGATGAGCATCTGGGGCACGGCGCAGATGAGGGCGAGCGTGCCGGCGGCCAGCGCATCGCCGGTGGTGGCCAGCAGCACGAGCGGCAGGATGACGCCGGCGACGGAGTTGCCCGTCAGGGAGAGCGCGCAGGAGAGCAGGTAACGCGGCGATACCGCGACGCGAGTGGTCATGGTCTCGATCCTTCCTCGATCAGATTCCTTCGTCGAGGGAGTTAAAACTATGACGCTGCGTCGGGGTCAAGCGAGCTTGTGGCGGAGTTGTGGAGGGGGGGCGGGCCGGGCGGCGCGCCCGGTGGCTACTCCGCGCGCTCGGCCATCAGATTCTCGATGCCGCGCTCGATGCGCGCGGTCACGTCGCGCTGGGCGGCGTTCATCCCGACGCGACTCGCCTCCTCGAGCAGCAGCTCGCCCTCGGTGGGCGGGCGCAGCCAGTTGTCGCGGCTGAAGCAGGGGATGAGGGGAGCGAGCGCCTCCAGGGCCTCGGCCGCGAGTTCGGCGCGCTCCTCCTCGGGCGCGTCGGCGCTCAGGGCCTCCAGGCGCGCCTTGAGCGCCGCGACGGCCGAGGCGTCGAGGCTGTCCTCAAGCGCCTCGGCCACGCGCTTGAGCTCGGCCACGTCGTCGGCGCCGTAGGCGTGCCCGGCGATGACGAGGGTGGCCTGCTCCTCTTCGGTGAGGCCGGCGAGGTCCTCGTCGCTGGCTAGCAGGCGCAGGGCCTGGCCAAAGGGAACCGGCAGGTCGGGCCTGAGGCGCTCGGCTCGCAGCGAGGCGATGACGCGCCGCTGCTCCTCGAGGCGCGCGATCTCCTGCTCGAGCTCGCGGTCGAGCTCGGCGAGCGGGTCGGTCGCCGGGCCGTCGGCCGATGCGCCCGCGTCCACCTGGGCCATCACCTCGCCGATGCTGGCCAGCGGAAAGCCGAGCGAGGCGAGTCTCTTTATGCGGAGCACGCGCGCCAGGTCTGCGGGCGCGTAGTCGCGGTAGCCGTTGGCGGATCGCGGCGGCTCAGGCAGAAGGCCAAGCGCGTGGTAGTGCCGCAGCGTCCTCACCGTCACGCCCGCTATCCGCGCCACCTCGTTGCTTCGCATGAACCCTCCTTCGCGCCGTTCCGTCGTGCTGCCGCCATCATACCCGCCTGTTCCGCAGGCGGCGATGGGAAGGGCGAAAAGACACGGGTCGGCGCCCGCGCGCCGCTTTGGCCTCCGCCACGCGGGCGCGGCGCGGCTTCTCCTATAATCGAGGGCGATGAATCCGGTCGCCTCGCGCGGGCGGGCGCGGCGGGCGACGAGGGAGGCGGCCGATGGGGAAGCGTGGCGCGAAGGCGGGAGGGCCTGCGGCCGGGGGTGACGCTCTTATGCTGTTCTCGGCGCCGGTGCGCGAGTGGTTCGCGCGCGCCTTCGACGCGCCCACGCCCGTGCAGGCCGAGGCATGGCAGGCCATCGCGCGCGGCGAGAGCGCGCTCGTCATAGCGCCGACGGGCTCGGGCAAGACGCTCGCGGCCTTCCTCTTCGCCATCGACCGGCTCATGGCGGAGAAGGCGGCGGCCCAGGCGGCCGGCGAGCGCTGGGCCAAGGGCGTGCGCGTGCTCTATGTGTCGCCGCTCAAGGCGCTCGGCGCGGACGTCGAGCGCAACCTCCGCGGACCGCTCGCCGGCATTGGGGCCGCGGCGGCTGCCGCGGGCGAGGACGTGCCGGAGGTGCGCACGGCCATGCGCACGGGCGACACGACGGCCGAGGAGCGGCGCAAGATCGTCCGCAACCCGCCTGACATCCTCATCACCACGCCCGAGTCGCTCTACCTCATGCTCACCTCCCAGGCGCGCGAGACCCTGCGCACCGTGCAGGCCGTCATCGTGGACGAGGTGCACGCGCTCGCCGGCGACAAGCGCGGCGCCCACCTGTCGCTCACGCTCGAGCGGCTCGACGACGTGCTCGCGGCGCCGGCCCAGCGTATCGGGCTCTCGGCCACGGTGCGCCCGCGCGATGAGGTGGCGCGCTTCCTCGGCGGGCCGCGGCCCGTGCGCGTGGTGGCCCAGGAGGCCCCGCCGTGCCTCGATCTGTCCGTGCGCGTGCCCGTGCGCGATATGACGGCCGTCCCCGCCCTCGGCGGCGATGTGCCTGGCCGCGAGCGGGGGAGCGGCCCGCGCCGCGCGCCCGCCGAGGCGGCCTGGAAGTCCGACCGCGCCCTGCGCGCTCTGATGGCGGGGGTGTCGGGCGCGCCGAATCCCGACGGCCGCCTGGGGTCTTCCTCCATCTGGCCGCACATCGAGGCGGCTGTCCTCGACGAGGTGCTCGCGCATCGCTCGACCATCGTGTTCGTCAACTCACGCGGCCAGGCGGAGAAGCTGACCGCGCGCCTGAACGAGCTCTACGCCCGGCGCCTCGGGCTGGACGCGCCGCGCTCGGAGGCGGCCGGCTGGTGGACGGGCGTCGGCGGCGCCGAGGACGCGCCGGGGCCTGGCATGCGCTCGGACATGGGCGGAACCTCGGAGCTGGGCGAGGGCGCGCCGGCGCTCATCGCCAAGGCGCACCACGGATCGGTCTCCAAGGAGAAGCGCCTGGCGGTGGAGCGCGAGCTCAAGGCCGGCGAGCTGCCCTGCGTGGTGGCTACCTCCAGCCTGGAGCTCGGCATCGACATGGGCGCCATCGACCTCGTGCTCCAGGTGGCCCCGCCGCCGTCGGTCGCGAGCGGCCTGCAGCGCGTGGGCCGTGCGAACCACCAGGTGGGCGGCAGATCCCGGGGCGTCGTCTTTCCGCGCACCCGCGTGGAGGTGGTGGACGCCGCCGTCGCGGCCGAGGGCATGCGCGCCGGGGCCATCGAGGCCACGCGCCTCGTGTCGAGCCCCCTTGACGTGCTCGCCCAGCAGACCGTCGCCGCCGCGGCCGTCTGCCCTGAGGGCCTGCCGGTCGAGGACTGGTACGCCACGGTGATGCGCTCGGCCTGCTTCGCCAGCCTTCCGCGCGCGGCCTTCGACGCCGTCCTGGCCATGCTCTCCGGAGCCTATGACGTGGCCGACGTGGCGCCGCGGCTCGTGTGGGACCGCGCCGCGGGCGTCATCCGCCCGCGTCCCGGCTCCCAGCGCCTGGCGGTCACCGCGGCGGGCACCATCCCCGATCGCGGGATGTTCCCGGTGGTGCTGCCCGAAGGAGACGCGCGCCGGGGCCGCCGCCGCGTGGGCGAGCTGGACGAGGAGATGGTGATGGAGTCGCGCGTGGGCGATGTCATCGCGCTCGGCACGAGCGCCTGGCGCATCACCGAGATAGGGCCCGACCGCGTCATCGTGGAGCCGGCGCCCGGGCGGGCGGCGCGCCTGCCCTTCTGGCACGGCGAGGCCATGAGCCGCCCGGCGGAGGCCGGCCGCGCCCGCGGGGCCCTCCTGCGCGCGGCCGAGGGCGCGCTGCGCGGCGGGGAGGGAGGCGCCGCCGATGGCCAGGGCGACGCGCCGGCGGAAGCGGGCGGTGAGCCCGCCTTCGATGATGCCTTCGACCGTCGCCTGGCCGCAGCCGGGCTCGACGAGGACGCGCGCCGCAACTTCGCCGCGCTCGTCGACGCCCAGCGCCAGGCGACCGGTGCCGTCCCTACCGACCGCCTGCTCGTCGTGGAGCGCTGCGAGGACGAGACGGGGGAGTGGCGCGTCATCCTGCATTCGCCGTTCGGCCGCCGCGTCCACGAGCCCTGGGCGCTTGCCGTGGCCGAGCGCGTCCGCGCGACGCTCGGCTTCGACTGCCAGGCGAGCGCGGCTGACGACGGCATCATCGTGCGCATCCCGCTCACCGAGGCGGCGCTGCCCGGCGCGGAGCTGTTCTGCTTCGATCCCGACGAGCTGGAGGCCGTTGTCCGCGAGTCGGTGGCGACCACTGCGCTCTTTGCCGCGCGCTTCCGCGAGTGCGCGGCCCGCGCGCTCCTCATGGCGCCGGCGGCTCCGGGTCGTCGCGCCCCGCTCTGGCAGCAGCGTCTTCGCGGCGGGCAGATCCTGGAGGCCGCGCGGCGTGAGCCGGGCTTCCCCCTCATCGCGGAGGCTGCGCGCGAGTGCCTGGCGGATGTCTTCGACCTGCCGGCCCTACGCGAGGTCATGACGGCGATAGGGGCTGGCACGGTGAGGATGGCCGAGGCGCGCACGACGGTGCCCTCGCCCTTCGCCGCGCCGCTCGTCTTCGGCTACCTGGGGGAGCATCTCTACGAGGGCGACCTGCCCCATGCCGAGCGCCAGGCGTCGCTGCTCGCGGTTGACCCGGAGCTTCTGGGCGAGCTGCTCGGCGGCGGCTCGGTCGAGGACGTGCTCGATCCCGAGGTGACGGCCCAGGTGGCCGCCGAGCTCCAGCGCACGGCGCCCGCTCGCCGCGCCCGCGGCAAGGAGGGCCTGGCCGATCTCCTGCGCGAGCTGGGCCCCCTCACCGTTGAGCAGGTCGCCCGCCGCCTCGTCCCGCCCCGGGCGGCCCGTCTTGACGCCGTCTCCCGCGAAACGGCGGAGGGCGCCGCAGGCGGGCCTGCCCGTGCGGGCGATGCGGTGGCTCCCGAGGCGTCGTGTCCGCGTTCCGCGCCGAGCTCCCGGCTTTCAGGCCCCTTCCCCTCCGACGCGGGGGCCGCATTCTGCCGCGAGGCCGATGGGGAGCCCGCAGGGACGCCCCCTGATCCCGCAGTCCGCCAGGCGGCCTCCGAAGCCGTCTGCGCCACGCCCGGCTTCGCCCGCGCGCTTCTGCGCGAGCTCGAGGGCGAGCGCCGCGCGTATCCCGCCCTCATCGGCGGCGTCGAGCGCTGGGCGGCTGCCGGCGACGCCTGGCGCCTTCGCGAGGCCCTCGGCATTTCCGCGCCCGATTGGGCGCTCGCCCAGTCCGCTCCGCTCGCTGCTGGCGCCCCTGGCCCCGCGCCTGCCGCGTCGCCGGCGGCCGAGAGCCCCCTCGACGCCCTCGTCGCCCGCTTCGCGCGCACCAACGTGGCCTTCGCCGAGGAGGACGTTGCCGCCGCCCTCGGCCTGGGCCCGGCCCTTGTCGGCGAGCCCCTCGGGCGCCTGGCTGCCGCGGGGCGCCTCACGCGCCTCGGCCGCGGTCGCTGGGTCGACTCCGGCGTGCTGGGCCGCCTGCGCTCGCGCTCGCTCGCCCGGGCGCGTGACGCCGTGCGGCCCGTGCCGTCGGCCGCCTACGCGACGCTGCTCCTCGAGCGTCAGGGCATCCCCGCCGTCGGCGAGCCGGCCCCGCTGCAGGGCGTTGACGGCGTGGCCCAGGTCATCGCGCAGTTCGAGGGCACCTTCCTGCCCGCGGCCCAGTGGGAGTCCACGCTGCTGCCCACGCGCGTGCCCGGCTACCGGCCCTCCCTGCTCGACGAGCTCATCGCGTCGGGCGAGGTCGTCTGGGTAGGGGCTCCCGCCGAGGGCGCCGCGGGCGCGGATGCTGCCTCGACGCCTGGCCGCATCGCCTTCTTCCCGACGGACTCGCCGCTTGCCCCGCAGCCCTTCGCCGGCCAGGACGCGCTCGGCGAGGAGGTCTCCTCGATGCCCGGCTGCGCGGACGAGGACGAGCTCACGGTCGCGGGCACGGTGCGTCGCGTCCTCGCCCGTCAGGGCGCGTTGCCGTTCGCGCGCCTCGTCGAGGGCGTTCGCCGCGCCGTGGGGGAGGAGCGCGCGGGCGAGCGCGCCGTCGCCGAGGCGCTCGCGGCGCTGGCCTGGGCCGGCGAGGCCACGAGCGATGTCCTCGCGTTCCCGCGCGCCGGCGGCCTGGCTCCTGCGCGCGCCGATGCCCCGGCGTCCCGTGCGGGCCAGACGCCGCCTTCGCGCCGCCGCGCCACGAGTCGCCGCGGCCGCGGGCTCTACGCCGAGGCCAAGGCCCAGGCGCGGGCCGCCGTCATCGCGCGTCAGGGCGCCCGGAGCGCTTTCGACGCGGCGCTCGCCGGCCGCTGGTCGCTGCTCGTCCCCGCGCCTGCGGACGGCACCCTGCGCGCGCTCGCGCTCACCGAGTCCGTCCTCGACCGCTATGGGATCGTCACCCGCGACACGGCGCTGCTCGCCGGCGTGCCCGGCGGCCTTACGCCGCTCATGCCCGTGCTCCGCTCGATGGAGGAGGCGGGTGATCTCGTGCGCGGCCAGTTCGTCGGCGGCCTCGGCCCCGCCCAGTTCGCCGCCCGCGCCACCGTCGAGGCCCTGCGCGCCGTCGCGGCCTCCCTCGCCAGCACGGGGCCCGCCCCGGAGCCCGCGTCGCCCGCGCCCGCGCCCGCCGCCGGGGCGCCGCCCGCTTGCGCCTCCGACCCCGGTAGCGCAGCGCCTGCCGCCGCCCGCCCCGTCGCCGACCGCTCGCCCGCGCCCCTCGTCGTGGTGCCCGCCGATGACCCCGCCTGCCTCCTCGGCGCGGGCATCACCTGGCCCGAGCCGGCCTGCCCTGCCGCGCCAGCCGCCGACTCGGGCGCCCCCACTCCGACCTCCTCAGACGCCGCCTTCGGCTTGGCCCCGGCCGCCGCTGCGCCGGCCGTCTCGGGCGCCGCCCTGCCCGCGGCGGCGCGCCCAAGTCGGCGGGAGGGCGCGCTCGTGGTTCTCTCCGGCGGCGTGCCCCTGCTCTGGGCCGCTCCACGCCTCAAGGCCCTCGTGTCCTTCACGACTGACGAGCCCCTTCTCGCCGAGGCCGCCAGCGCGCCTGCGTCCGCCAATGGTGTCGGCGCCGCGTCCGCGCTGCCCGCTTGCGCCGTCGATGCCGCCGGGGCGCCCGTCGCCGACCGCTCGCCCGCGCCCGTGCCCGCCGATGCCGCCGGGGCGCCGCCCGCTTGCACCTTCGGCCCCGGTAGCGCAGCGCCTGCCGCCGCCCGCCCCGTCGCCGACCGCTCGCCCGCGCCCCTCGTCGTGGTGCCCGCCGATGACCCCGCCTGCCTCCTCGGCGCGGGCATCCCCTGGCCCGAGCCGGCCTGTCCTGCCGCGCCAGCCGCTGCCGACGCTCCGGGCGTCCCCGCTCCGACCTCCTCAGACGCCGCCTTCGGCTTGGCCCCGGCCGTCGCTGCGCCGGCCGTCTCGGGCGCCGCCCTGCCCGCGGCGGCGCGCCCAAGTCGGCGGGAGGGCGCGCTCGTGGTTCTCTCCGGCGGCGTGCCCCTGCTCTGGGCCGCTCCACGCCTCAAGGCCCTCGTGTCCTTCACGACTGACGAGCCCCTTCTCGCCGAGGCCGCCGCTGCGCTCGTCGTCTTCACGCGGGCGCAGCTCAAACGCGAGGGCTCGGTCGGCGCCCGCCGCAAGATCGTCGTCGAGACCCTCAACGGCGCCCCCGTCCTCGACACGCCGCTGGCCGTCGCCCTTCAAGCTGCCGGCCTCGCCCGCCTCCCCAACGGCCTGCGCCTCTACGCCGACCCGTTCGCGTCCTAGGAGACGAACTCGAGCAGGAACCGGGCCAACCGGTAGCCGAAGAGCACGGCGTCTGCCAGGTAGAAGGAGATCGCGACCACCCTCCTGAAACACCGCGCTTGCGCTTGGCGAGTCACGTGCTCCACAGCGGCGTGAAGACCAGAGCGACGAAGACCCGTTGAGAAAACGAGATAACGCGGCTGTTCTCTGAGCGCGGCTTGGGCGAGAAATAGGAAAGGGGGAGCTGGGGACATAGGCAAGGGCTGCGAGGTCGAAGATGGTTCGGATGCTGGCGACTGCGAGGTAGAGCCAGGTATGGGCTTCGAGGATGAGGGTGGTGGAGAAGCCGGAGCGCGCCCCGACGGCTCCGGCGAATGACGCTTGGGCAAGGAATCAGGTGGCGTTGCTGATGATGGTGAAGAGCGTGACGCCCAGGATGGCCACTCCGACGCTCGTGCAGGGCCCCGGCGTGGTGATGCTGACGGGAAGCCCGCCGGGAGGGACGGCAGGCGCGGCGGAAGTTCCTTGTGTCCCTTTGATCGCATACGAGCCTGTTCTAGAGGGCTAGCAGGGGGGGTCGCGTTTGAGTGCGGCGCGTCGCAGCGCGAGCAGAAGGCGTCGCCGTCGGCAAGGGGCCGCCGCAGGTGGTGCAGAACATGGCGTCCCCTTTCGTCAGGTGCCGAGCTCCCCAATGGTGGCGCCAGCTCCCTTGCGGCGACGTGACGTCCTCGTTGGCAGCGACCGCCAGCGCCCCAAAGCCACTTTTTGGCTGGAAAATGGCACGAATCGTCAGTTTGGTACGGTGTTGAGGAGGACTGGCGAGGCGGACGGCGACGTTTTCCCAGGTGGCTGTCGAGCGGACTGGATCGATAATGCCAAAAGTGCGGCTTCGAGGGCGCGAGTACCGTACCAAACTGACGATTCGTGCCATCTCGCAGGAAAAAAGTGGCAGTGAGCCGCGGGTCGCACGAGGAGACGGGCGCGCGGTCGTGGCGAATGCGTGGGGCGGCCGCTCCACGGGGCGGGGCGTGTCCCCCTGCGCTAGAATGGCCCCATGACTGACGACCTTGCCGACATCATCTCCGACGCCTCCGCTGCGCCCGATGCCCCTGACGCGCCCGCATCGGGCGCGTCAGGGGCGCTTCGCGCCAGCGAGTCTGCAGCCGCCGCGCCCGACCCCGCCGCGCCCTGTGTCTCAGGTGACCCCGACCCCGCCGCCGACCCCGCGCCCGCCGCCCTCGCGTCCGCCGCGCCAACCCCCGTCATCCGCGAGGCGGGGGAGTCGGTCGCGCTCGACGCCGCGCCGGCGGCGGAGACCCAGACCGAGAAGATCGCCCGCATCAAGCGCGAGCTGGCCGAGGTGCCGGCATTGCCGGGCGTCTACCTGTGGAAGGACGCATCGGGGCAGGTCATCTACGTGGGCAAGGCCAAGCAGCTGCGCGCCCGCATGCGCCAGTACGTCAACTTCCAGGACGAGCGCGCCAAGATCCCCCTGCTCGTGGAGCAGATCGACTCCTTCGAGTACCTGGTGGTGGACAACGAGCATGAGTCGCTCGTGCTCGAGAAGAACCTCATCAACCAGCATGCCCCCTTCTTCAACGCCGACTTCAAGGACGACAAGTCCTATCCCTTCATCGCGCTGACCAAGGGAGATGCGTTTCCCGCCATCAAGTACACCCGCGAGCGGCATCGGCCCGACACCAAGTACTTCGGCCCCTACACCGACAGCCGCGCCGCCCGCGCCATGGTCGACGTCGCGCGCCGCGTCGTGCCGCTGTGCGCTGCCAGCTGCGCCGACTGGCGCGCGCTCACGCGCAAGGTGGAGAAGGCCGAGGAGCGCCGCGCCAAGGAGCTGCGAGCCGAGGGCGCGAGCGCAGCAGAGGCCCAGCGCGCCGCTCGCGCCTCCCTGCTCGACGAGCCGTATCGCGACGGTGCCGCGCGCCCCTGCTTCGACGCCCACGTGGGCCTGGGCCCCGGCGCGTGCTGCGGCCGCATCACCCCACGCGCCTACGCCGACCACGTCGCGCAGATCGAGCGCTTCCTGGCCGGGCACCACGGCGAGTTCGTCGACGAGCTGACGACCGAGATGCGCCAGGCCGCCGACGAGCTGGACTTCGAGCGCGCCGCCCGGATCAAGGCGCGCATCGACACCATCGGCTCGCTCGCCGACCGGCAGCACGCCGTGTCCTCGCGCAGCCTCGACGCTGATGTGGTGGGCTTCTTCCGCGAGGAGACGGTGGCCGGCGTGCACGTGCTCGTGGTGCGCGAGGGGCGCATCATCAACTCCAACGAGTTCGTCTTGAACCGCGGCACCGACGTGCCCGACCAAGACCTGCTCCACAACTTCCTGCTGCGCTACTACGACGCCACTACCTCCATCCCCCACGAGGTCATCGTCCGCGAGCTGCCCGAGGACACCGAGGTCATGGAGGGGTGGCTCACCGAGAAGCTGGCCAGCCCCCACGGGGCCAAGGTGCGCTTCTGCGCCCCGCGCAAGGGCGAGAAGGCCGAGCTCGTGGCCATGGCCGAGACCAACGCGCGCCACACGCTCATGCGCTACAAGGTGCGCACCAACTATGACGACAAGCGCATCAACAACGCCCTGCTCCAGCTGGAGAGCGCGCTGGCGCTCGACGCGCCGCCGATGCGCATCGAGTGCTTCGACATCTCCACCATCCACGGCTCCTACACGGTGGCCTCCATGGTGGTGTTCACAGGCGGCAAGCCCGACAAGAACCAGTACCGTCGCTTCAAGATCAAGACGCCGCTCGACGAGGCGAACGACTTCCTCTCCATGCAGGAGGTCATGAGCCGCCGCTACGCCCCCGAGCGCATGGCCGACGAGCGCTTCGGGTCTAAGCCCGACCTCATCATTCTCGACGGCGGCAAGCCCCAGCTCACCGCCGTGCTCGCCATGTTCGAGGAGATGGGCATCGACGATATCGCCGTGTGCGGCCTGGCCAAGCGCGACGAGGAGCTGTTCGTGCCCTGGCAGGACACCGGACCGGTGGTGCTGCCTGGTGGATCGGCCTCGCTCTACCTGGTGAAGCAGGTGCGCGACGAGGCCCACCGCTTCGCCATCACCTTCCACCGTGAGCTGCGCGGCAAGGGCATGACGGCCAGCATCTTAGACGAGGTGGCCGGCATGGGGCCGGTGCGCAAGAAGGCGCTGCTCAAGCACTTCAAGTCGTTCCGCAACCTGAAGGCGGCCACGCTCGAGGAGGTGAAGGCGGCGCGCGTCGTCCCCGACGAGGTGGCCGAGGAGGTCGTGCGCGTGCTCGCGCAGTATACTGTGCAGAGGGAGGCGAGCGATGCCGCCCTCAACGCCGCGCCCGGCGCCCTCGGCGATCCCGATGCCGGCGGCGCGCCCGAAGACCGACCCGCCGCGCCCGCCGCGGCGTCCCCCGACGAGATACCGGAGGTTCCCCATGAGCGATGAGCCCCAAGACCTTGAGAACATGCCGCGCCTGGTGATTGTCACCGGCATGAGCGGCGCGGGCCGCACCGAGGCCATGCACGTCTTCGAGGACCTCGGCTACTTCTGCGTCGACAACCTGCCCTCGAGCCTCATCGGCAGCCTCGTCGACCTCGACGGCGTCATGCGCGAGGAGGGCCGCGTGTCCGACCGGCGCCTGGCCGTCGTGTGCGACGCGCGCAACCGCGACTTCTTCGGGAGCCTCGCCGCGGCGCTCGCCGACCTGTCCGGGCGCGGCGTGGAGTACAGCGTGCTGTTCCTCGACGCCGACGACGAGAAGCTCGTCTCGCGCTACAAGTCGAGCCGCCGGCGCCACCCCATGTGCGAGGAGGGCACCACCATCGGCCAGGGCATCCAGCGCGAGCGCCAGCTGCTCATGGAGCTGCGCGACGCGGCCGACTACGTCATCGACACCACCGACATGCTGCCGCAGAAGCTGCGCACCACCATCCGCTCGCTGTTCGCCACGGGCAACGAGCGCCGCGGCCTGGCGGTGACGGTGTACTCCTTCGGCTTCAAGCACGGCGCGCCCCTCGACGCCGACCTCGTGATGGACGTGCGCTTCCTGCCCAACCCCTACTACGATCCCGAGCTGCGCCCCCTCACGGGCCTGGACGCCCCCGTGCGCGACTTCGTGATGTTCCGCGACGAGACGACGGAGTTCCTCAAGCGCTGGGAGGCGCTGCTCGACGTAGTGATGCCGGGCTATGTGGCCGAGGGCAAGCAGCAGCTGGCCATTGCCGTGGGCTGCACGGGCGGCCAGCACCGTTCCGTGGCGCTCGCGGAGGCCACGGGCGACTACCTCAAGACGCGGGGCTACCGCGTGAGCGTGGCGCACCGCGACCTCAAGCTCGCCGAGCGGGCGGGGAAGTGAGGCCGGTGAGGCGACGTCAACCCTTCCGCATCGATCCCTCGGCCACCGCGGCCTTCTCCGCGCTGCGCGACGTGCTTCCCGGCGCCGACCCGGCGCGTCCGGCGGCCGGCGGGTTGCGCGCCGTCGTCATCGGCGGCGGCACGGGCGCGCCCATGTCCATTCGCACGCTGCTCTCGCTCGGCGCGCAGACGAGCGCCGTCGTGGCCATGGCCGATGACGGCGGCTCCACGGGCATCTTGCGTGACGAGGCGGACGTCACGCCGCCCGGCGACATTCGCAAGTGCATCGCCGCCTTCGCGCGCAACCCCTCCGACCCGCTCGTGCGCGTGTTCAAGTACCGCTTCGCCGTGGCGCGCGACCACGCGCTCGGCAACCTGCTCCTGGCCGGGCTCGAGGACGCCTGCGGGTCGTTCCCGGAGGCCATCGCCATTTGCGAGCGGCTCGTGGACGCCCAGGGGCATGTCTACCCCTCCACCCTCGACCACGTCACGCTGGCGGCGCACACCCGCGACGGCCGCTTCCTCGACGGCCAGGCCATGGCCTGCCACTCCAAGACGGCGCTCGACTGGGTGGAGCTGCGCGGCGAGCACGGCGTGGTGCGGCCCTATGCGCCGGCGCTCGAGGCCATCCGCCAGGCCGATCTCGTGGTGCTCGGACCTGGCTCGCTGTTCACCTCCATCATCCCGAACCTGCTCGTGCCGGGGGTGGTGGACGCCATCCGCGCCTCGCGCGGGCGCGTGCTGTTCGTGTGCTCGCTCGCTGACGTGCAGGGCGAGACGTGGGGCCTCACCGCCCGCGAGCACCTGGAGGCCCTGATCGACCACGGCATGGCCGGGCTCGTCGACTACATGCTCGTCCATGCGCCGGAGCCCCTGCGGGCCGACAACCTGGCTGACGCCCGCGTCTCGCGTGCCATCGGAGCCGATGCCGGCCTTGGAGCGCTCGATGACCGCTGCCTGGCCGCCGGCGTCCGCCCCGTGTCCATCACCTACGCCGATCTCCTCGCCATTCAGGCTGCGGGCCCGGTGGTCCTCGCCCGCGACCTCGCCGACCCGGAGCGCCCCACCTGGCACGCGCCGGCTGCCCTGCGCGAGGCCTTCGGCGACGTCATCAAGATGGCGGGCGCGCGGCGGCGCTGACGCCGCGCCCGATCCGTTCCGACCGAAAGCGAAGGCAAGCCATGTCGTTCACCTCGGAGGTCAAAGACGAGCTGGCCCACGTGCCGCCTGAGTGCTCCCACTGCGAGAAGGCCACCCTCGCCGCCCTCGTGCGCATCGAGGGCACGCTGTTCGTGAGCGGGCCGGGCCACTACCGCATGGAGGTGGCCACCGACACGCCGAGCGTGGCGCGCCTGGTCATCCGCCTGCTCCACACCCTCTATCGCCTGAAGACCGAGCTCACGGTGCGGCGCAGCGTGCTCCACAAGACGCCGAACTACCTCATCGAGGTGCCGTCCCAGGCGGGCCTGGCCGACGCCCTGCGCGACATGGGCGTGCTCTCGGCCGACGGCGGCCTGGAGATGGGCGTGAGCCCCGGCCTCGTGCAGAAGAAGTGCTGCGCGGCGGCCTACCTGCGCGGCGCCTTCCTCGGCAGCGGGTTCCTCTCCAGCCCCAAGAGCGACTTCCACTTCGAGATCACCGTGGAGTCCGAGGCCCTGGCCGAGGGCATCGTCGAGCTGCTCGCGCGTTCGGGCATCGCCGCGCGCGTCATGCAGCGGCGCAGCTCGCACATGGTCTACCTCAAGAGCGGCAACGCCATACTCGAGTTCCTCGCCTTCGCCGGCGCCCACCAGGCGGCCCTGCTCATGGAGCAGGAGCGCGTGGTGAAGAGCGTGCGCAACGACGTGAACCGCCAGATCAACGCCGAGGTGGCCAACCAGAACAAGGCGGCCTCGGCGGCGGTGGACCAGATCTTCGCCATCCGCCAGGTGGTGGAGCGCCACGGCATGGAGAACCTGCCGCCGGCGCTCCAGGAGTTCATCAAGCTGCGCGTCACCTACCCGGACGCCTCGCTCAAGGAGCTGGGGGAGCGCGCCAACCCGCCGCTGTCGAAGTCGGCGGTCTACCATCGCGTCCGCCGCATCGAGCAGCTCGCCCGCGAGGCCGCTGAGTAGGGGGGGCGCCGCTGCGCCCGCCCCGTGCGCGCGTCGCCCGCCGCTGCGCCCCTCGCGTCGCCCGCCGCTGCGCCGGCGGCCCCGCGCCCCCGCCTCCGACGCCCGCCACGCCCCGGCGCCCCCGCGCCTGCCCCCGTCCGCCCGACCCCGTCCGACGCCTCGCCTGCCATCACCGGCTCTCCACACCTCTTCTCGCACGTCGATCGGCACCACGCACCCGGGCGTCCACCCCTCGTCCGCCTGCCCGTCATTTCTCCCCCCGCGCGGGCCGCGATATGGCACAATAGACGGCGTTACGCATAGCGCCTGTATCTTTCGAAAGGGGATACCATGACTATCAAGGTTGGCATCAACGGCTTCGGCCGCATCGGCCGTCTGGCGTACCGCGCCATGGCCAACGACCCCGCGATCGACGTGGTCGCCGTCAACGACCTGGGCGACATTCCCACCATGGCCCACCTCCTGAAGTACGACTCCGTCCACGGCCGCGCCTTCGAGACCGTCGAGGTCACCGAGGACGGCTTCATCGCCGACGGCCACGCCGTCAAGGTGCTCTCCGAGAAGGACCCCGCCAACCTGCCCTGGGGCGAGCTCGGGGTGGACGTGGTGGTCGAGTCCACCGGCTTCTTCACCGACGCCCACAAGGCCCATGCCCACATCGACGCCGGCGCCAAGAAGGTCATCATCTCCGCGCCCGCCAAGAACGAGGACATCACCATCGTCATGGGCGTCAACGACGACCAGTACGACCCGGCCCAGCACCACATCATCTCCAACGCGTCGTGCACCACCAACTGCCTGGCTCCCTTCGCCAAGGTGCTGCTCGACAACTTCGGCATCCGCCGCGGCTACATGAACACCATCCACTCCTACACCAACGACCAGAAGATCCTCGACCTGCCCCACAAGGACCTGCGCCGCGCCCGCGCCGCCGCCATGTCGATGATCCCCACCACCACCGGCGCCGCCCGTGCGGTCTCGCTCGTGCTCCCCGAGCTCAAGGGCAAGCTCGACGGCTTCGCCACCCGCGTTCCCACCCCCGACGGCTCGATGGTTGACCTGACGGTGGAGCTCGAGCGCGACGTCACCGTCGAGGAGGTCAACGCCGCCATGAAGGCCGCGGCCGAGGGCCCGCTCAAGGGCATCCTCGAGTACACCGAGGATCCCATCGTCTCCATCGACATCGTGGACGATCCCGCCTCCTCCATCTTCGACTCCAAGCTCACCATGGTCATGGGCGGCGAGGGCAACTTCGTCAAGTGCGTGTCCTGGTACGATAACGAGTGGGGCTACTCCAACCGCGTGAAGGACCTCGTGAAGATCCTGCTCCCGTAACGCTTCGCGTCCTGTGAGAAGCGGCCTCCTCGCGGGGCCGCTTTTCTGCATAGAGGGGGCGGGCGCCCGGTGCCCGCCTTGGCCCGAGAAAGGAACGACATGGCCGACATCAAGACCATCGACGACGCCGACTTCGCCGGCAAGCGCGTGCTCGTGCGCGTCGACTTCAACGCGCCGGTGGACGGCGAGGGCAACGTCACCGACGACACGCGCCTGCGCGCGGCGCTGCCCACCATCGACAAGCTCGTCGGCGACGGCGCCCGGGTGATCCTCACGAGCCATCGCGGCCGCCCGGCGGGGGAGGGCTACGAGGAGGCCTTCAGCCTGGGTCCCATCGCCCGCCGCCTGCAGGAGCTGCTCGGGCGCGACATCGTGCTCACCCGCGACCTCATCGGCCCCGAGGTGGCCGAGGTGGTGGACGCCATGGAGAACGGCGACATCGTGCTGCTCGAGAACATCCGCTTCGACAAGCGCGAGAAGAAGAACGACCCCGTATTCGCCCGCGCCCTGGCCGACCTGGCCGACGCCTACGTCAACGACGCCTTCGGCACCGCGCACCGCGCGCATGCCTCCACGGCCGGCGTGGCGGCCCTGCTGCCGGCCTACGCGGGCTACCTCATGGAGCGCGAGGTGGCCACCCTCACCGGCATGCTCGACGAGCCCAAGCGCCCCTTCGTCGCCATCCTCGGCGGCTCGAAGGTCTCCGACAAGATCAAGGTCATCGACGCCCTCATGGACAAGGCCGACGTGCTCATCATCGGCGGCGGCATGTGCTTCACGTTCCTGCTGGCCCAGGGGTACGAGGTGGGCGCCTCCCTCAAGGAGGACGACTGGGTGGAGCGCGCCGCGGGCCTTATCGAGAAGGCGCGTGAGCGCGGCGTCGCGCTGCTGCTGCCCACCGACGTGGTGGTGGCCGACCGCTTCGCCGAGGACGCGGCGACTAAGACGGTGCCCGTGAGCGCCATCCCCGAGGGCATGATGGGCCTCGACATCGGCCCTGAGACGGCCGACGCCTACGCCGCCGCCATCGCCGACGCCGCGTCGGTGTTCTGGAACGGCCCTATGGGCGTGTTCGAGATGGAGCCCTTCGCCGCCGGCACCCGCGCCGTGGCCGAGGCCGTGGCCGCCAACGAGGCCGCCGACACCATCATCGGCGGCGGCGACTCGGTGGCCGCCGTCAACAAGTTCGGCCTGGCAGATGCCATGACCTTCATCTCCACCGGCGGCGGCGCCTCCATGGAGCTCGTGCAGGGCGAGGCCCTGCCGGGCGTCGAGGCCCTGCGCGCCTAGGGGCGCCGCCACATCTGACCGTTACGACCAAGGAGCCATCCATGACCAAGCGCAAGCCCCTCATCGCGGGCAACTGGAAGATGAACAACACCGTCAGCGAGGCGGTGGTCCTCGCCCAGGAGATATCCAACGGCTGCGAGAAGGACTGGACCGAGCTCGTCGACGTGTGCGTCTGCCCGCCTTCCGTCGACCTCAAGGCCGTTCGCGGCGTCTTCCTCTTCGACCGCATGAAGGTGGCCGTGGGCGCTCAGAACGTCTACTACGAGCCTAAGGGCGCCTTCACCGGCGAGATCTCCGTGGACATGCTCTCGGAGATCGGCTGCGAGTACTGCATCATCGGCCACTCCGAGCGCCGCGAGCTGTTCGGGGAGACGAACGAGGGCGTGAACCTCAAGGCGAAGGCCCTCATCGCCGGCCGCATCAAGCCCATCGTGTGCGTGGGCGAGTCGCTTGCCGTGCGCGACGAGGGCGCCTACCTCGACTACGTGCGCGTTCAGGTGCGCGCTGCCTTCGCCGGCATCGAGGCCTCTGAGGCCGCCGAGGCCGTGGTGGCCTACGAGCCCATCTGGGCCATCGGCACCGGGCGCACCGCCACGCCCGAGCAGGCCGAGGAGGTGTGCGCCGCCATTCGTGCCACGCTGGCCGAGCTCTTCGGCGCGGAGGTCGCCGAGGGCATGCGCGTGCTCTACGGCGGCTCGATGAACGAGGGCAACGCCGAGCTTTTGCTGGCCATGCCCGACATCGACGGCGGCCTCATCGGCGGCGCGTCGCTCAAGGCGGGCTCGTTCCTCGCCATCGTGAAGGCCGCGCTGTAATGGCCGCGGACGCCGCTGCGCGCGCGGGCCTGCGCAGGCCGGCCTGCCTCATCATCATGGACGGCTTCGGCCTGGCCGAGCCAGGGGAGGGCAACGCCATATCCCAGGCCGCCACGCCGGTGCTCGACGACCTGTTCGCCCATCGTCCCTGGGTGCGCCTGGAGGCGTCGGGCCAGGCCGTGGGCCTGCCGGACGGCCAGATGGGCAACTCGGAGGTGGGCCACCTCAACATCGGCGCGGGGCGCGTGGTGTTCCAGGAGCTCACCCGCATCAACAACGCCTGCGCCGACGGCTCGCTCGCGGCCAACCCGCGCATCCAGGAGGCCTTCGAGGCCGCCAAGGCGCCGGGCGCGGCGCTGCACCTCATGGGGCTGCTCTCCGACGGCGGCGTCCACTCCTCCCAGGAGCACCTCTACGCCCTTTTGCGCGCCGCCCGCGATGCCGGCGTGCCCACGGTGCGCGTCCACTGCCTCATGGACGGCCGCGACGTGCCGCCGGCGAGCGGGGCGGGCTACGTCCAGCAGCTCCTCGACGTCATCGGCGAGCTGCGCGACGGGGCCGCGGGCGTCTTCGATGCCGCCATCGCCACCATCTCGGGGCGCTACTACGCCATGGATCGCGACAACCGCTGGGAGCGCGTCGAGCGGGCCTACGACACGCTCGTGGACGCGGCCAACCTTTGCGAGGCGGGCGCTGTGGCCGCCATGGAGGCCTCCTACGGGCAGGGCGTCACCGACGAGTTCGTGGTGCCCGTGGCCCTGGACGACCGCGGCATGCGCGACGGTGACGCGGTCATCTTCTTCAACTTCCGGCCTGACCGCGCCCGGGAGATCACCCGCGCCCTCACCGACCCGGACTTCGCCGGCTTTCCCCGCACGCGCTGGCCGCGGCTGTCGTTCGTGTGCCTGACCGAGTACGACCCGGACATCCCGGCGCCGGTGGCCTTCGCCAAGGAGTTTCCCGACAACGTGCTGGCCGACGTCATCGCCGATGCGGGCCTGCGCCAGTATCACATCGCCGAGACGGAGAAGTACGCCCACGTGACGTTCTTCCTGAACGGCGGGCGCGAGGAGGAGAAGGCGGGGGAGACGCGCTCCCTCGTGCCGAGCCCCAAGGTGGCCACCTACGACCTGCAGCCCGAGATGAGCGAGCCGGAGGTGGCGCGCCGCCTGGCAGACGCCATCGCTGCCGACGAGGCCGATGTCTATATCGTCAACTTCGCCAACTGCGACATGGTGGGCCACACCGGCTCGGTGAGCGCCGCCGTGGCCGCGGTCGAGGCCGTGGACGCCGGCGTGGGGGTCGTGCTCGATGCGGTGGCGGCCGCAGGCGGCGTGGCGCTCGTGACGGCCGACCACGGCAATGCCGACAAGATGATCGCCGAGGACGGCACGGCGCACACGGCGCACACCACCGCGCCGGTGCCGCTCATCCTGGTGGATGAGACGGGCGCGGGGCTGGGGCTCTCGGGGGAGGACGGCCGCCTGGCCGACATCGCCCCCACGCTGCTCACGGCGCTCGGGCTGCCGGTGCCGCCGGAGATGACGGGCAAGAGCCTCCTTGCCTGATGGGGCCGCTTTGGCTATAATCAGCTACTTGCGTATTGATGTTCGTCCTGCGAAGAGAAGAGTGAAACCTTGAGTCCGCTGCTTATCATCATGCTTATCCTGCTCGTCGTCTCCGGCGTCGGGCTGGTCGTCTTCATCCTGCTGCACTCCGGCAAGGGCACGGGCATCTCCGATGCCATCGCCAGCTCCATGTACTCCACCCAGACGGGCACGAGCATCGTGGAGAAGAACCTCGATCGCATCACCATCATCCTTGCGGTCGTGTTCATGGTCTCCCTCCTGGTGCTGATGGTGATCTATCCCCACGGCTCCATCTCCGCTTAGGGGCGCGCGGCTAAGTTTCGAAAATTTCCGGTTGCATACGCACTGGGTTCTGCTAAACTAATCGTCGCTGTTTGAAGCATGTCAGAGTGGTGGAACGGCAGACACGCTAGCTTGAGGTGCTAGTGCCCATATATCGGGTGTGCGGGTTCAAATCCCGCCTCTGACACCAGCGAAACCCGAAGAGCCCCGTCAGGGGCTCTTTTCATTATCAGGCGGCTCGACGGGCCGCCGAGGAGGGAGGGCCGTCCCATGGCCGTTGAGAGCTCTGCGGGCACGTCTCACGCCCACCGCGTCGAGCGCGTGCTGTGGATCGTCTTCGTGCTCAACCTTGCCGTGGCGGCGGCCAAGTTCTTCTACGGCCTGGCGTCGGGCTCGGCCTCCATGCAGGCCGACGGCATCCACTCGGTGTTCGACTCGGTGGGCAACATCGTGGGGCTCGTGAGCATCGCGCTGGCCGCGCGCCCGGCCGACGAGGGCCATCCCTACGGCCATTCCAAGTTCGAGACCTACGGCTCGCTCGCCATCGGCGCGCTGCTGCTCCTGGCGGCCTTCGAGGTGGGCAGCGGGGCCGTGGGCAAGCTCATGAGCGGCTCCTACACGGCGGTGGTCACGCCGGCATCGTTCGCCGTCATGGTGGGCACCCTCGTCATCAACCTGTTCGTGACCACCTACGAGCGTCGTGCCGGGCGGCGTCTCAAGAGCGAGATCATCATGGCCGACGCGGCCCATACGCTCTCCGACGTGTTCGTGTCGCTCGGGGTCATCGCGGGCCTGGTGCTCGTGGCGCTCGGGTTCCCGCAGGCCGACCCCCTCATGGCGCTCGTGGTGACCGCGGCCATCCTCGTGTCGGCTTGGGGCGTGTTCCGCACGGCGTTCCGGACGCTCTCGGATACCGCGCAGCTGCCAGAGGCCGCCGTGCGGGCCGTGGCGGCCTCCGTGCCTGGCATCCGCGGCGTGCATCGGGTGCGCACCCGCGGTACCGAGGCCGAGGTCTACTGCGACCTGCACATCTGGGTGGATCCCGCCATGACCGTGCGTGACGCCCACGCGCTTGGCGATGAGGTGGAGGCGGCCGTGAAGGAGCAGTTCCCCGCTGTGCGCGAGGTGCTCGTCCACATCGAGCCCGAGGGAGACGCAGGAGAGGACGAGGGGCCGGCGCGCTAGGGGAGGACGGCCCCGGCCGCGGGATGCGGGCATAAAAAAACAGGCGACCGAAGTCGCCTGCTGGGGTTTCATGGTGGGCGGTACAAGATTTGAACTTGTGACCCCTACCGTGTCAAGGTAGTGCTCTCCCCCTGAGCTAACCGCCCACGTTGTAGTGAGCGACGCGTTTCCGCGTCAGCAAGTGGATATTCTACCAGAACGCCCTCTGGTGGCAAGACCCTATTTCTGAAAATCTCCAAGCGGCCGCGTGGGGAAAAATTCCAAAAACACCCTTGCGCGTCTCGGTCACTTCCACTAATATATTTCCTCGCGACGCGGACATGGCTCAGCTGGTAGAGCACCACCTTGCCAAGGTGGGGGTCGCGGGTTCGAATCCCGTTGTCCGCTCCATTGTCATCGAAAGGCCGGCCCGAGCAACGCCCTGGCCGGCCTCTTTCATGACAGATGCCGCATGACGAGGCGACGTGGCCAAGTGGTAAGGCAGAGGCCTGCAAAGCCTTCACCCCCGGTTCAAATCCGGGCGTCGCCTCCAGCTTCTCGGCATCCACGCGTAACGCGGACATGGCTCAGCTGGTAGAGCACCACCTTGCCAAGGTGGGGGTCGCGGGTTCGAATCCCGTTGTCCGCTCCAGAACTCCAAGGGCTCCCCTCCGGGAGCCCTTTTTCGTGCGCGACAAGGAAGAAGCGGGGGCCGCGGTGCGAGGCTTCCCTTGGCGCTATGAGCGTGAGCCTGGTCGTGGTCTCGCGCTTTATCTGGTAGAAGGCCTGGAGCGGTGTCGTCGGATGTGCGTTTCGGGCCCTAGGGCCCTCGCTGCCGATGGCAAAGCCTCCGGCTCCGTCGACCGTAGTCATGACGGGGCGGGGTCTTCGCCATCGGCGTCGTCCACGACGCGCCCGACTCGCTCTGGGCCGGGTGCCCCGCGAGCACGTGCTCTCGCGGGCAGGCGACGGGCACGGCGGCGCTCCTGCCCGCCCAGACATCATCCGGGAAGACCGCCTCGCCTATTTCGTCGGCAGAGGGAGATGCCGGTCGCAGCTTCCAAAACAGCGCGCGCTTGCGCCAAGACGTTCTCCCGCGCCCAGCCGCGTCCTCCTCGGATCCTTCGAGAGGAGTCCTTCCAGGAAGGCTCCGAGGAGGCTTGGCCGAGGAGTCGACGCGACGGGCGAAGGCGGCCTCGCACCGCTTGCGTCGCCATCTCTGTCTGCCCGGCGGGGTGAGTCCGTGGCGCTTTATCGCGACTCCGTATGAGCCGCGCCGTCCGATTCTGCACAGTTTCGACGACTTTGTGACAGAATCGGGTCCGCCACCACGCGTGAGGGGCCTCGCTGGGGAGCCATCCGGAAGCCCGGCCAAGCCGACCTGGGCAAACGCCCGTTGTGTCCCGGCCAGCGGATGCGCTGCTGTCGCAAAGTCGAAAGAAGTGTGCAAAATTGGGGGAGGGTGCGGCCCCCGCCCTCGAAATGCCGACCCGAGGGGGCGGCCGAGGGACGCAATAGGCGGCTCTTCAACGCGAGGGGGGCAGCCGCCGCGTGGCATGGCCGGAGGGCTATCCTACGAAGCGGATTCCCACGTATTGGGCGGTAGCGGGCAGGCCGCTTGACTTGTAGACCTCTGACAGGCCGATGACCGAGATGCGCCAGGTGTAGCCGTCTGCGGTGCCGGCCTGGTAGGTGTTGCCCGCGTCGTCTACGCCCGAGTCGGTGACCATGGTGCTGTCGAGGCCCTGGGACTCCATGGCGCTGAAGATGGCAGAGTCGGCGTCGGTGGCGGTGAAGTCGGCATAGTGCAGGCGCAGCACGGTGCCCGACTTGCGCGAGACCTCCAAGTCCCACGACCCGTTGAGCAGCTTCGCGGCGCTTGCGGCCGAGATGTTGTTGATGCCCTGGAGGTAGAGCAGGCCCGCCTCCTCGAGCGGCACGTCGGAGGGCAGCTTCACCACGTCGAACCCTCCCTCGGCGTTCGTTCCCAGGGGGACGCGCTCGTAGAGGGTGAAGCCGGCGTCGGTGAAGGTCTGCATCATGGCTGCGTCGTCGAGTGGCATGAGCGAGGAGAGCACGGGAATGTCGGCCGACACCTCGCGGGTGAGGTTGCGCTGGAGCGCCTCCTGCTCGCCGGCGGGGGCGAGGTAGACGCGATCGACCCACTGGAACAGCAGCCAGCCGCCTACGACCACGGCCACGAGGGCAAAGGCGGCCATGCCGCGCTGGACGAGCTGGGGCGGGTCGAGCGGGCGGCGCAGGCCCTTTCCGTCGAGGTAGCGGACGGAGCCCTCCTGCGGTTCGGTGGGACGCTCCTCGCGCTGCTCGGCAGCTGCGCGGCCGTGTGCGGCAGGCGCCTTCTCGTCGGCGGGGGCGGCGTCCCCGGCGTGCTTGCCGGCGGAGGACTTGCTGTGCTTGGCTTCCATGGGGCTGCTCCTGAACAGATGTGATGGACTCGCCGATTATACCATTGCGCGCCGCCCTGCCCTTTGTTAGCATGGGGCGGCATCCCCTGAGGGAGTAGCTGGCGCCAGCAGGCGCGGCTCGTTCAACATCATGGCGACGGTTTCCCGCTTCTGCGGTCACAGCCCGCCTGGCGAGCCTTAATTAGCGAGACTCATGGTGCACACTGGCATCGGAAGGCGCCGCTGTGCACCGTGAGTCTTTTATTTTGCCGGGTCGACGCGGCCCGCGAGCAGAGGAGGAACCTGTGGATCTGTCGATATTCTTGACCCCCGAGGCGTGGATCAGCCTGCTTACGCTCATCTTCCTCGAGATCGTCCTGGGCGTGGACAACCTGGTGTTCATCTCCATCACCACCAACCGCCTGCCCGAGGACAAGCAGCATATCGGCCGCAAGCTCGGCCTGGCCGGCGCGCTCGTCATGCGCGTCCTGTTCCTCTGCTTCGCCTCCTTCCTCGTGCACATGACCACGCCCCTGTTCACCATCGACCTTGGCTTCTTCAGCCACGGGTTCTCCGTGCGTGACATCGTGATGCTCGTGGGCGGCGGCTACCTCATCTACAAGGGCATCAGGGAGCTCGTGGACGTGCTCGCCCTCACCGAGATCAAGGCCGAGACGTCCGAGGAGCACAAGGCGCTCCACCTCATCTCGCTTCCCCAGGCCGTCGGCACCATCATGGTGATGGACCTCGTGTTCTCCATCGACTCGGTCATCACGGCGGTGGGCCTGGCCGAGCACCTCATCATCATGATCCTGGCCGTCATGGTCGCCGTCATCATCATGATGGTGTTCATCGACCCCATCTCCAACTTCATCAACAGCCACCCGGAGATGAAGATCCTCGCGCTCGTGTTCATCGTGGCCATCGGCGTGCTGCTCGTGCTCGACTCCGCCGGCATCCACACGAGCATCGAGGTGCTCGACATGCACATGGAGAAGCTCATGGTCTACTTCGCCATGATCTTCGCGGTGGTGCTCGAGCTCATCCAGATGCGCTTCAACACCAACCTGACGGCGTGGAAGCGCGAGCTGGCCGATGCCGCCATCGACGATGCGGTCTGCGAGGCCGAGGCCGGCGCGGTGCCGGCTGAGGTGGGCGCTCATGCCAAGGAGCGCGTGGACGCCGCCATCACCTCGGCCGAGCGCGTGGAGTAGGCGTCTGGCCCGTCGCGCCGCCCCCAAAGGAAAAGGAAGGCCCCTGACCGGGGCCTTCCTTGCGTTCTGGGGCTAGGCGCCGTCTTCGCCGTAGAGCTTGACGCATTCCTCCGAGACGATGAAGCGCGCCGCCTCGGGCATCATCCGCACGGTGAAGGGGGTGGTAAGCGCGGTGACCTCGCCGTCGTACTGCACCGGCAGGGGCGGGTCGGCGCTGACCGATATGGTGCGCCCGCGATGCAGCTCGAGGGCGTCGGTGCGGTCGGGGAAGTCGCCTGAGCGGTCGAGCATGCTGGCGAGCAGGGCGGGGATGAGGCCGAAGGCGTCGCGGGTGTGGAGGACGGCCACGTCGAACACGCCGTCGCGCGGGAGGTTCTGGTGCACCACCGGCAGATCGAACTGAATCTTGGAGAAGTTGACGATGAGCACGCCCACCCCCTCGCTCTCGATGACCTCGCCGTCGATGTCGATGGTGAAGCGCGAGAACTGCGGCAGCGGGTTGGTGAGCGCGGAGGTGAAGTAGGCCATGGGCCCGAGCAGGCGCTTGGCCGGCTTGGCGCCCTGCATGATGAGGGCGTCGTAGCCCGCGCCGGCCATGATGGAGAAGCCGAAGCGCTCGCCGGAGGCCAGCTCTATCTCGCCGAGGTCGAAGTCCATGATCTCGCCCTCGCGCGTGAGCTTGGCGAGCGCGTGGGGCTCGGCGGGGGAGGCCAGGTTCATGGCCAGCAGGTTGGCGGTGCCGGCGGGAAAGGGCAGGACGGGGATGCCCGTGTCCGCCAGGAGGTAGGTCACGGCCGCTACGGTGCCGTCGCCGCCGCTGGCGATGACCGCGTCGAACTCCTCGGCGTCGGCGAGGAAGCGCCGCAGGTCCGTGGAGCCGTCAGTCGATCGGATGACCACCTCGTCGCCGTCGGCCGCGAACGCGCGGATGTAGTCGTATATCGCGCCCTCCCCGTAGCCGGAGACCAGGTTGTTCACGATCAGCAGTTTCACAGGAGTCCTTTCCCTTGCTATGATGGGGATGGTACTACAATAGCGTGGCGTCCTCAGACGTCAGGCCCTGTTTGTAAGGAAACGACCCGGTGTACATCGACAACCAAGAGACCCTGGAGGCCTTCGTCGAACGCGCGCGCGCCTCATCGGTGCTGGCCATCGACACGGAGTTCCTCCGCGAGAAGACCTACTACGCCCGCTTGTGCCTGCTCCAGCTGGCCACCGACGACGAGGTGGCCATCGTCGACCCCTTCGCCGTGAGCGATTTGCACGTGCTCGTGCCGCTTCTGGCCGACCGCGGCATCGTCAAGCTGTTCCATGCCGGCGGCCAGGACCTGGAGATCCTCTACCGTGAGGTGGGCATGCTGCCCGAGCCCATCTTCGACACCCAGGTGGCGGCGGCCCTGCTCGGCCACACCCAGCAGATCGGCTACGGCGCGCTCGTCCACTCGGTGTGCGGGGTGAATCTCAAGAAGGTGGACTCCTACACCGACTGGTCGCGCCGGCCGCTGTCGGACTCGCAGCTGGAGTACGCCGCCGATGACGTGGTGTACCTGCCGGGCATCTACCGTGAGATGTGCGCCATGCTCGATGCGCGCGGGCGGCGTGAGTGGCTCGCGCCCGACTTCGCGGAGCTATCCGATCCGGCCCGCTATGAGGCCGACCCGCGCCAGCGCTTCCGGCGTCTCAAGCGCGTCTCGTCGCTCTCGCGCCGCCAGCTCTCGGCTGCGCGCGAGGTGGCGGCCTGGCGCGAGGAGGAGGCGGCCCGCCGCGACGTGCCGCGCAAGTGGGTCATCACCGACGAGCAGATCGTGGAGGCCTGCAAGCGCGAGGCGCGCAGCATCGACGAGCTGTTCATGGTGCGCGGCATGCGCGAGAAGCTGCCCACCCGCGACGCGCGGACGGTGGCGGCGCTGCTGCGCAAGGGGCTCGACGAGCCCCAGGACCGGTGGCCCGTGCTCGACCGTGCGTCGAAGAGCGAGCCTAACGTGGACGCCCAGCTCGACCTCATGGAGGCGGTGGTGCGCCTGCGCGCCCGGGAGAACGGCATTGCCATGCAGACGCTTGCGAGCCGCGATGACCTGGCCCGCCTGGCCCGCGGCTACACCGAGGAGGTGGACGTGCTGCGCGGCTGGCGGCGCGCCATGGTGGGCGAGGAGCTGCTCGATCTTCTGGCCGGGCGCCTGGCGCTCAGCCTGGGCGAGGAGGGGCTGCGGGTGACACCCGTCCCCTAGGCTCGCGCGGGCGGCGCGCGGCGGCAGGCAGGTCCTCGGTTACGGAGGTTTGACGCTCTTCGTCCCGTGTGATCAAGGGCGTACTTCTGTTTGCTATAATGCCACCCCATACGTTACGAGACACCCCAGAAGGAGTGATGAGAGCCATGAACATGAGCTACCTCATGCTGGTGGCGGCAACCCTGGTCATCGGCCTGGGCGCCCAGTGGTACGTCAACAGCCAGCTCAAGAAGTACACCCACGTCTCCATCGGCAACGGGCTCACCGGTGCCGAGTGCGCGCGCCGGATGCTCGCCTATTACGGGATCCATGACGTGCAGGTATATCGCGGAGGCCCGGGCCAGGATTTCTTCGACCCGCGCAGCAACTCGGTGACCCTCTCGCCGGAGGCCTACGACGGGCGCACCATCACCGCTACCGCCACGGCCTGCCACGAGGTGGGGCATGCCTGCCAGTACGCCCAGGACTACGCGCCCATGAAGATCCGCGGCGCCATCGTGCCGGCGGTGAACCTGGCCTCCAACGCCTGGATCTTCCTGCTCATGCTCGGCATCATCATGGTGAGCAACAACCTCATCCTGGCCGCCATCGTCATGTACGCCGTGGTGGTGCTCTTCCAGCTGGTCACGCTGCCGGTCGAGTTCAACGCCTCGCGTCGCGCCATGGTCTACATGGGCGAGATCGGCCTGGCGCAGCAGGAGCAGGCCGGCGCCTGGAACGTGCTGCGCGCCTGCGCCCTCACCTATGTGGCCGCCGCGCTCACCTCCATCCTGCAGCTGCTCTGGCTGCTCGGCCAGCGCCAGGACTAGGCTGCCATGGCGCTTCAGCGGCAGGAGGGCCCCGAGGGGGCCGCGCGCAAGGAGGCGCTCTCCGTCTCGGCCGCCATGGCGCTTGCCAAGGGCGCCCTCGAGGGCGTGACGGTGCGCCTGGTGGGCGAGGTGTCGGAGCTCTCGGCCAAGCCGGGGTACAAGGCGGTCTACTTCACGGTGAAGGACGCGTCTGCCTCGCTGCCCTGCATGATGTGGAACAACCGCTACCAGGCCGCGGGCGTCGAGCTGCGGGTGGGGGCGCTTGTGGAGCTCTCGGGCCGCTTCACCCTGTACGCGGCCAAGGGGCGCATGAACTTCGACGTGTTCTCCGTGGCGCTCGCCGGGGAGGGCAACCTGCGGCTGCAGGTGGCCAACCTCGCGCGCAAGCTGGCGGCCGAGGGACTCACCGACGAGGCGCGCAAGCGGCCGCTGCCGGCGTATCCCCAGGTGATCGGCTTGGTTACGTCGCCGCGCGGTGCGGCGGTCCACGACGTGCTGCGCACCCTGCGCCGGCACTACCCGCTGGCCCGCGTAGCGCTCGCCGGCGTGCCGGTGGAGGGCGCCGGCGCGCCGGCAGCCCTCATCGAGGGCATGCAGCGCGTCGTCATGGACGGCGCGGAGGTGGTGCTGCTCGTGCGCGGCGGCGGCTCGTTCGAGGACCTCATGCCCTTCAACGACGAGGGGCTGGCCCGCGCCATCGCCGCCATGCCCGTGCCGGTGGTCACCGGCATCGGACACGAGCCGGACACCTCCATCGCCGACATGGTGTCCGACCACCGCGCCTCCACCCCCACGGCCGCCGCCTCGGCCGCCGTGCCTGATGTGCGCGCGCTCGCCGGCGAGCTTGGCGCCCGCGCCCACGCGCTGGCCTCCACGGTGGGGCGGCGCCTCGAGCGCACGCGCCTCATGCTGGAGCGCCTGGCGATGCGCCCGCTGTTCGCCGAGCCCGAGCGGCTCCTGGCCTCCGACGCCCAGACCCTCGATGACCTGTCCGCGCGCCTGGCCCAGGCGCTGCCCGACGCCCTGGCCGCTGACCGGCGCGAGCTCGACGCCCTGCGCGGCGCCCTCGTGCGCCTGCTGCCCGGCGCCATCGCGCCCCACGCCCGCCGCGCCTCCGACGCGGGCGCGGCCCTTACGCGTCTGGGGCCGGCCCTTGCCGAGCGTCCCGCCCAGCGCGCTGCCGCCCTCGCCGGGCGGCTCTCCTATCAAGGCGATGTCTTCGGCCAGCGCTTCCGCACCGAGCTGGCCCTGGCCGCCGCCCGCCTTGACGACCTCTCGCCGCTCGCGGTCCTCGCGCGCGGCTTCTCCATCGCCCGAGACGGCTCGGGCGCGGTGGTGCGCTCGGTGGAGGCCGTGGCCCCTGGCGACGCGCTCGCCGTTACCGTGGCCGATGGCGAGCTGGACTGCCTCATCCGCGCGAGCCGTGCTACTACCTCTGTCGAACCCTGGAAGGAGTCCTAGATGAGCGATACCCTGCGACCCGTTGACGAGCTGACGTTCCGCGAGGCCATGGCCGAGCTGGAGGGCGTCGTCAGCGTGCTTGAGAGCAACACCCTCGAGTTGGAGGAGAGCCTCACCAGCTACGCGCGCGGCGTGGCGCTGCTCGCCTCGCTGCAGCGTCGCCTCGACGCGGCCGAGCAGCAGGTGGACGTGCTCATGGGCGAGCTGGCCTCCGCCCCCGACGACGAGGTTCAGGACACCACGCTGTCCAAGGCCTAGGCGGCCTGGCCGGCACCGAAGAGAGAGGACGCGCCATGCGCAAGGACGACTGCATCTTCTGTAAGATAGCGGCGGGGGAGATCCCCGCGACGAAGGTCTACGAGGACGACGACGTGCTCGCCTTCGAGGACCTGAGTCCGATGATGCCCGTGCACACGCTCATCATCCCCAAAGACCACTATGACAACATTGCCGACAACATCCCCGACGAGGTGATGGGCCGTCTCTTCAACACGGTGGGGAAGGTGGCGCGCTTGAAGGGCGTCGAGGAGGGCGGCTTCCGTGTGGTGGTGAACACCGGCGACGACGCCTGCCAGAGCGTCCACCACGTGCACGTCCACGTGCTCGGCGGCGCGCAGATGAACGACGGCGACCCCTCCTTGAAGGGAGAGTAGGTCCCGCTCGCCGAAAGGGCGCCCCGCGCGCTGGCGCCCTCGGCGCGCCGCCCCCTAGAATTCTCTGCTGTACACTCGAGTCTAAGGGGGCAGGTCGTTGAACGTACTCGTCATCAATGCAGGATCTTCGTCTCTGAAATACCAGCTCGTCAACGTTGAGAGCCAGCAGGTCATGGCCAAGGGAATCTGCGAGCGCGTAGGCTCGGCCGAGGCCTTCCACAAGCACGGCATCGACGACAACGAGGTGGTCATCGACGCGAAGATGGCCGACCACAACGACGCGATGGTCCTCGTGCTCGAGTCGCTTACCTCGGGCCCCACCAAGGCCATCGACTCGCTTGACGAGATCGACGCCGTCGGGCACCGCATCGTCCAGGGCGGCAAGTACTTCGAGCGCTCCGTTCTCATCGACGAGGACGTCATCGCCAAGATCGACGAGCTGGCCGAGCTCGCGCCCCTGCACAACAAGGCGGCGCTCATGGGCATCTACGCCTGCCAGAAGGCCCTGCCGGACAAGCCCATGGTGGCGGTGTTCGACACGTCGTTCTTCCACTCCATGCCGCCGAAGGCCTACATGTACCCGCTGCCCTACGAGCTCTACGAGAAGTACGGCATCCGCAAGTACGGCGCCCACGGCACCTCGCACCGCTATATCGCCGAGCGCGCGGCCGCCTTCATGGACGAGCCGCTTGACGACATCAAGCTCATCACCTGCCACCTGGGCAACGGCTGCTCGATGTCGGCCATCGACCATGGCGTGGCGGTGGACACCTCCATGGGCCTCACGCCGCTCGACGGCCTTATGATGGGCACCCGCTGCGGTGCCATCGATCCGGCCATCGTGCCCTTCGTCATGGAGCACGAGGGGCTTTCCGCCGCAGAGGTCAACGACCTCATGAACAAGAAGAGCGGCCTGCTCGGCATCTCCGGCATCTCCAACGACCTGCGCAGCGTGCGCGACGCCTCCGAGGCCGGCAACGAGCGCGCCCAGCTCGCCTACGACATGTACTCCAACTCGGTCAAGAAGTACATCGGCCAGTACATCGCCGTCATGGGCGGCGTGGACGCCATCGTGCTCACGGCGGGCGTGGGCGAGAACTGCGAGAAGATGCGCCGCATGATCTTCGCCGGTCTCCAGCCGCTCGGCATCGTGCTCGACCTGGAGAAGAACAAGGAGCGCGGCTTCGAGCGCGAGGTCTCGGCCGACAGCTCCCAGGTGCGCATCATCATCATCCCCACCAACGAGGAGCTCATGATCGCCCGCGACACCTTCTACATCATCCGCGAGCGCCAGGTGGCCGAGGCCGAGGGCGTCGACATCCACACCGAGATGCTGTAGCACCGCGCGCCGCGACGCTTTCCGAGGGGCCCGGCATTGCGCCGGGCCCCTCGTGTGTGTGGGTGCCTTGGGACGGCGATGCAGGTGAGCGGGCATGGAGGTGGGGGCGAGAACGTGCGATGGCGAGCGGCGTCGTAGAAGCGAAGGCGCCGCGGTGGGGACGCGAGGGCGAGCCCCCCTCGCGTGACGCTTCCCTGTGGCGCCTGATGCGTGTTTTCTGGCGAGCGATGACGGGTCTGCGACTTCTTTCCGCCCTGAGCTGGATGCGCTGCGGGGATTGCTCGATCGTGACCTGGGGTTTTACCGTGGAAACAGGCGCTGCTTCCCAGGCGGGTCGCGCATGGTTCATCAAAAATGTCGCAGGCCCGTCATCGCTCGCCAAAAAACACGCCATGGGCCGTCCAGTCCCCCCAGGCGCTTTGTTCCGGGGCGCGATACGCGACTCTGGGGGCCGAAGAGGGCGCCGCAGGTTCCTCATGCGCTCGAAGCAGGAGGCTCCCGGTGGCGCGGGCCCTCACGGCCGGCCTTTTCGCATTCACGGTGAAAGAGGCTGGCATTTCGTTGCCGAGTTGTTTACCATGGTGGGCGGCAAGATCGGCAATCACCGAGAGGAACGAGATCATCATGGTCCTACGAGGAGCGGCATTCGAAAAATGCCTCACGGGGGGTGTCTCCTTCTAGGGCTTGCCCTGATGATCGGAGTGCCGGCCCTCGCCGTTGACGAGGCGGCTCCGGCTCCGCCGGAGCAGTCGGCATCCCAAGCAGTGGGGGAGAGCGCCCCCGCGAATCCTGAATCTGCGAATACTGATGACGCGGCCTCCGGGGCGACGATCCCGATGATTCGCCGACGCCGCCGGCCACGGACGACCCGACGGTTCCCGACGATCCCGCAGGGCCCGAGGCCCCCGGTGGTCCTGACGGGCCGCAAGACCCTGTCGATCCGCCGCATCCCGCCGACCCGCCGAACCCGGGCGACGACGCCGGTTCCGCGACGAAGGGGCCCACGGCCGTGCTGACACGCCTGGCGCAGACGGGAGACGGCGCGCTTGCGCTGACATTCGCGGGCTTAGCTGGCGCCGCATCCCTTGCGGCTGCCGCCGCGGCTCTGGCGCGCCGACGCAGCGCCCGACGCTGACGGCTGCCGCACGATGGGGGCTCGGCAGCGTGTCGAGCCCCCATCGCCTAGGCGGCCTGAGGCTGACGACTCGCCAGCTCGGCTCGAGGTGCGGGCTGGCTCGCTTTCGCCCGCTCCATCCACATGAGGTGGGGAGTGGGCGAAAAGAGCGGCCCTTTGCTGCGAGAAAGTGCGGGTCTGCATGGGCGGGGCTCCGGCCGGGGCGCCTTCGAGGCCCGCCAGCTGCGCCCGAAGGCGCGCGACCGGGGCTTTCGCCGAACTTCTGTCGTAGAAGAGGGCCGCCGGGTCTGCATCGACCACGCAGACCCGCACTTTCTCGTCCAGTCCCCGGTGATTCCTCGCCCGAGCGCAGCCCCCCCCGCCGGGCCACCGCGCCGACGTGCCCGGCTTGCCGCGGAGACCGCCGTGCGCGGCAACCGGGCGGCCGGCCCGCGAACGTACGAGGGGCCCGACGTCGCGCCGGGTCCCTCGTGCGTTGCCGGATGTCGCCGCGCGCTCTACCCGCGGGCCTGGGCCTGGACGCAGGTGATGGCGATGACGCCCACGATGTCGGCGGCGGAGCAGCCGCGGGACAGGTCGTTCACCGGGGCGGCGATGCCCTGGGTGATGGGGCCGTAGGCCTCGGCCTTGGCCAGGCGCTGCACGAGCTTGTAGCCGATGTTGCCGGCGTCCAGGTCGGGGAACACGAGCACGTTGGCGTGGCCGGCGACGGGGGAGTCGGGGGCCTTCGACGCGCCCACCTCGGGCACGATGGCGGCGTCGAGCTGCAGCTCGCCGTCGAGCGCCAGCTCCGGCGCCAGCTCACGCGCCAGCGCCGTGGCCTGCACCACCTTGGCCGCGTCGTCGTTGCGCGCCGAGCCGTGGGAGGAGTGCGACAGCAGCGCCACGGCAGGCTCGGTTCCGATGAGCGTGCGCCAGCTGGCTGCCGAGTTCACGGCGATGTGGGCCAGGCGCTCGGCGTCGGGTTGCACCTCCAGGCCGCAGTCGGAGAAGATGAACGTGCCGTCGGCGCCCAGGTCGCAGTCGGGCACCACCATGACGAAGAACGAGCTCACGAGCTTCACGCCCGGCGCCGTCTTGAGGATCTGCAGGCAGGGGCGCAGCACGTCGCCGGTGGCGTGGCAGGCGCCGGCCACCATGCCGTCAGCGCGGCCCGTCTTCACCATCATGACGCCGAAGTAGAGCACGTCGTCCATGAGGGCGTCGGCCTGCTCGGGCGTCATGCCCTTGGCGCGGCGCAGCTCCACGAGCTCGGCGGCCAAGGGCTCGCGCAGCTCAGAGGAGCGCGGGTCGATGACCTGGGCACCGGCCAGGTCGAAGCCGGATGCGGCGATAGCCTCGGCGTCGCCGAGGATGATGAGGTCGGCCACATCGCGAGCGAGGATCTCCTGCGCGGCCTCGAGGGTGCGCGCGTCGTCGCCCTCGGGCAGCACGATGACCTTGCGGTCGGCCTGGGCGCGCTCGATCATGGACTCCAGAAACGTCATGGGCGGTTCCTTTCTCAGGGGTCAGCTTCCCCCAGTGTAGCGGGCGACGATGCGCGCGGGCGCGCGTATTCGGCGGTTTGTATGGTTTGCCTGGGGTTTAGCCAGGTTGGCGCCCGTTGCCGGTAGAATAGGGGAAGTTTTGCCCTGCAAGCGCATGGCGCCCGCCGCGCGGGACGCCCACGAGAGAGGACCTGAACGCCATGGGAGTGCAGTACTCTGCCTTCAAGGACATTGACATCAACGACTTCGACGCCGTGGTGGTGGGCAGCGGCTTTGCCGGCTCCGTCACCGCCCGTCAGCTGGCCGAGCGCGCCGGCATGCGCGTGCTCATCATAGAGAAGCGCCCTCACATCGGCGGCAACATGTACGACGAGAAGGACGAGGCGGGCATCCTCGTGCACCGCTACGGCCCGCACATCTTCCACACCAACTCCCAGCGCGCGTTCAACTACCTGCGTCGGTTCAGCGGCTGGCTGGGCTACCAGCACCACGTGCTGGCCGACTGGTACGGCACCTACCTGCCCGTGCCGTTCAACAAGAACTCCATGGAGATCGCCTTCGGGGAGGAGCGCGCCGCGCACCTCATCGAGAAGCTTGTGGACACCTTCGGCGACGAGCGCAAGGTGACCATCAACGCCCTGCGCGAGCAGGACGACCCGGAGCTGGCGGAAATCGCCGACTTCGTGTACAAGAACGTCTTCCTCTACTACACGCAGAAGCAGTGGGGGCTCACGCCGGAGGAGGTCGATCCGTCGGTGACCGCCCGCGTGCCCGTGTTCATCTCGCGCGATGACCGCTACTTCCAGGACACCTACCAGGGCATGCCGCAGGACGGCTACACGGTGCTCTTCGAGAACCTGCTCGACTTCCCCGGCATCGAGGTGTGCCTGAACACCGAGGCCGAGTCCGTGTTCGAGCTGGAGTTCGAGGACGATTCCGAGGACGCGCCGCTTTCCGCCATCAAGCTGCATGGCCGTCGCTTCGACGGGCCCATCATCTACACCGGCCCGCTCGACGAGCTGTTCCTGGCCCGCTTCGGCCGCCTGCCCTACCGTAGCCTCGACTTCGTCTACGAGACCTACGACCAGGAGTACAAGCTGCCCTGCGGCACGGTGAACTACACGGTGACCGAGGACTACACGCGCATCACGGAGTTCAAGCACCTGACCTGCCAGAAGTCCGACAAGACCACCATCATGAAGGAGTACTCGCGGGCCTACGAGAACCCGGCGGAGCAGACGCCTTACTACGCCATCATCAACCCGGAGAACCACGCTCACTACCAGCGCTACCGCAAGCTCACCGAGTCGCTGCCCAACTTCTACCCGCTGGGCCGCTTGGCCGAGTACCGCTACTACAACATGGACAACATCGTCGATCTGGCGCTTGACCTGTCCGACAAGCTCATCGCCGAGGCCGGCGAGGGCGCGCACGAGGCGGAGTAGGGCGCCATGAAGACCGTCAGCTTCGCCGTTCCCTGCTACAACTCCGCGGAGTACATGGACAAGTGCATCGAGTCGCTCGTCGTGCTTGGCGATGACGTGGAGGTCATCATCGTCGACGACGGCTCTTTGAAAGACGACACGCCGGCCAAGGCCGACCAGTGGGAGCGCGAGCATCCGGGCAAGGTGCGCGCCATCCACCAGGAGAACGGCGGCCACGGTGCGGCCGTGAACGCGGGCCTGGCCGCTGCGCGCGGGCGCTACTTCAAGGTGGTCGACTCCGACGACTGGCTCGACGCGGACGCCATGGAGCCCATCATGCGCTACCTGCGCCGCCAAGCCGAGCTCAAGGAGCCTACCGACCTGGTCATCGCCAACTACGTCTACGAGAAGGTGCACGAGGGCGCCCGCACCATCATGCACTACAAGAACGTCTTCCCCGAGGGCCGCGAGTTCGGCTGGGGCGACGTGGGGCGCTTCGGGCCGAGCCAGTACCTGCTCATGCACTCGGTCATCTACCGCACCGAGCTTCTGCGCGACATGGGCCTGGAGCTGCCGCGCCACTGCTTCTACGTGGACAACATCTTCGTCTACGAGCCGCTGCCGCACGTGCAGACCATGCGCTACTTCGACGAGGACATGTACCGCTACTTCATCGGCCGCGAGGACCAGTCGGTCAACGAGACGGTGATGATGGGCCGCGTGGACCAGCAGCTGCGCGTGACGCGCCAGATGATCGACGCGGTGGACGTCATGGCCATCGAGGAGAAGCGCCTGCGCCACTACTTGCAGAACTACCTGTCCATGATGATGTGCATCTGCTCGGTGTTCCTGCGCATGCGCAACACCCCCGAAGACGAGCAGAAGCTGGCCGACATCTGGGCCTACCTGAAGGCGGCCGACCTGTCGCTCTACCGTCGCATTCGCTCGAACGCGCTCAACGTGGGAACGAACCTTCCCACCGACCTGGGCCGGCGCGTCGGCCTGGGCGGCTACCACATCGCGCAGAAGCTGTTCAAGTTCAACTAGCGTCCCAGCCTCGATCGCGCTTGCCTGGCGGCCCCGGCCTCGTGCCGGGGCCGCTTTGCGTGTCCGGCGGTGCGGGAGTCGGCGGGGTGGCGGGGGCGCTCGGCAGGTGCCGCGCGGGTCGTCGGCCTGGGCGTCGGGACGCTAGCGGGGCTTGCGGTTGAGGGCGTGGAGGCGCACGAGGCCGCGCAGGGCGAGGGTCTCGTCCACCGCAGCCTCGTGACGCAGGAGCCCGGTGATGAGGCCGGCGTCCTCCCCGGAGAGCACGAGGGCCGGCTCGCAGCCGAGCGACTCGGCGATCAGCGCGGCGAGCCCGTCGAGGCGCGCCGCCTCGCCCCAGACGATGCCGGCGCGCATGGCCTCAGCGGTGCTGCGGCCCACGAGGGCCTCCGGCGCGCGCACCTCCACCTCGGGCAGGCGTGCCGCCTCAGCGGCGAGTGCGCGGGCGCCGAGGCCCAGGCCCGGCATGATGAGGCCTCCGGCGAAGGCGCCCTCCTCGTCGATGACCTCGACGGTGGTGGCGACGCCCAGGTCGACGACGATGAGCGGCGCGCCGTAGGTCTCGCGCGCGGCCACGAGGTCGGCGATGCGATCGGCGCCGACCTCGCCTGGGTCCTTGTAGCCCATGCGCAGGCCCGTCTTGACGCCCGGCCCCACCACGAGGGGGCGCTGTCCGGTGAGCCGGCGGGCGGCGCCGGCCCAGGAGCCGGTGAGGGCGGGCACTACCGAGGCGAGGGCCGCATCAGCAGGGCGCTCGGCGGCGGCGCGGGCCACCTCGTCCGGCAGCGCGTCGCCGAGTGGCGCGGCCAGCCCCTCGCGCGCCGCCCGCAGGAAGCCGTCGAGCGCGAGGAGCGCCTCGTCCTCGGTGGCCGCCGGGGTGCTCGCCAGCTCCCAGCGGGCGAGCAGGCGCCCGTCTCGGGCGAGCCCGACCTGCACGACGGCGTTGCCGATGTCCACTGCCAAGAGGGTGCCTGCCACTGTTCTGTCCTTTCCGCGTGCGCCGCCTTGCCGGCGCGTTCGTCACCCGATTTTCCCACATCTGGCGCCTGCGCGCCGCGGGGAGGGCGTGCTGCGTCCTATAATGGGCGACGTCTGCGAGGTAACCCGACTCCCCGACGGAGGGGGAGCGGATATACGGAACGGAGATAACCATGAGAGACCTCAAGGGTCAGCTGACCCTGCGGGGCGTCGTCGTCGGCTGCGTCGGCTGCGTCGTCATCACCGCGTCGTCCGTCTACGTCGCCCTGCGCATGGGCGCGCTTCCCTGGCCCATCATCTTCGCGGCCATCGTATCGCTGTTCTTCCTGCGCGCGCTTAGTCGGGGAAGGGCCTCGCTCAACGAGGCGAACGTCACCCACACCGTCATGTCCTCGGGCGCCATGGTGGCCGGCGGCCTGGCCTTCACCATCCCCGGCGCGTGGATGCTCGGGCTGGCGGACGACGTATCCCTGGCGGATCTGGCCCTCATCGCGCTCGGGGGCGTGGCGCTCGGCCTCATCGGCTCGGTGCTGCTGCGCCGCCACTTCGTCGAGGAGGCGGCCCTCGAGTTCCCCATCGGCCAGGCGGCGGCCCAGACGCTCAAGGCCGGCGATGCCGGGGGCGCCACGGGGCGGCGGCTCTTTGGCGCCATGGGCGCGGCGGGCCTCTACGCGCTTCTGCGCGACGGACTGGGGGTCATCCCCTCGATGCTGGCGACGCTGCCCATCCCCGGCGTGACCTTCGGCATCTACAACTCGCCGCTGTCGCTGGCGGTGGGCTTTTTGGTGGGCACCGCGGCGGTGGTCGTGTGGTTCGTCGGCGCGGTGATCGCCAACTTCGGCATCATCGTGGGCGCCCCGGCCCTCGGTCTGTGCGACGTGGCCACGGCCCAGGGCATCGTGTCGAGCTTGGGCATGGGGCTCATGATGGGCAGCGGCGTGGCGGTCATCGTCAAGGACGTGCTGCCGCGCGGCGTGGGCGGCCTGCGCCGCGCCCTGGCGGCTCGCCGGGATGCGGAGGGGCTCAGGGGCCCTACGGCCGCGGGCGCGGCGGGGCGCGCTGCCAGTTCCGGGCGCCGGCGCGCAACAGGGCTCGGGGTGCTCGCGGCCGCCGGCATCGGCCTTGTGGCGGCGCTGGGACTCGGGCTGCCGGTAGGGCCGGCCGTGGCCGTGGTGCTTCTCGCGTTCGTGGCGGCGGCCATGGCGGCCCAGTCGGTGGGCCAGACGGGCATCGACCCGCTTGAGATATTCGGGCTCATCGTCATGCTGCTGGTGGCGGCCTTCGCCGAGGTGGCCACGGTGCAGCTGTTCTTCATCGCGGCCCTCGTGGCCGTGGCCGCAGGGCTGGCCGGTGACGTGATGAACGACTTCAAGGCTGGCCAGGTGCTCGGCACCAGCCCCCGCGCCCAGTGGGTGGGCCAGGCCATCGGCGGCGTGGTGGGCGCGCTCGTGGCGGTGGGCGCCATGGGGGCGCTTCTGGCCGGCTATGGCCCCGACGCCTTTGGGCCGGGCCACGAGTTCGTGGCGGCCCAGGCCTCGGTGGTGGCCATCATGGTGGGCGGCGTGCCGCATGGGCCCGCCTTCGCCGTGGGCCTGGCCGCGGGCTTCGTGCTCTACCTGGTCGGGTTCCCCGCCATGATGCTGGGGCTCGGCGTCTACCTACCGTTCTACCTGTCGCTGACCGGCTTTCTCGGCGCCCTGGCGAAGGTGGCCTACGACCGGGTGGGTGCCTGGCGCCGCCGCGGCCTGTCGCCCGAGGAGCGCGCCCGGGCCGAGGCGGACGCGGTCGACCGGGGGCTCATCATCGCCTCGGGCCTCATGGGCGGCGAGTCGGTCGTGGGCATCGTGCTGGCCATGATCGTCGCCGCAGGCGCGCTCGCGGGCTAGCGCAGCGGTGCCGCAGCCACTTTTCGTCGCGAAGATGGCAGTAATCGGCGTTTTGGTACGGTGGGTGAGCCGCTTCACGCTGGTTTTTGCATCTGCCCCTGTCAAGCAGAGCGCGTTATGCCAGGTCACGGTTGCTCATGGGTAACTTATTCGCGAGTCTCGCGTCCTCTGACCGTACCAAAACGCCAATCTGTGCCAAAAAGAGCGTGAAAGCTGGCAGTGGCGTCGCGGCGCATCCCCCCGTTGGGCACCCTGGCGTCGCGCGATGCGTGCGCCGTGCGGCCCGTTGCCCGTCGCGCCTACTTGTAGTCGGCGGGGTTCTTCGTGGACGAGCCGGTGGTGTTGGACTCGTTGCGCAGCTCGTGGCCGAAGCGCACGGCGCCCTCGCCGAACTTGTCCTTGAGCGCATCGGTGGCGGCCAGGAGGCCGCGCCGGCGTGCCTCGTCCTTGAGCGCGGGACGCTTGGCGCGTCCGGCCTCGTCGCCGCCCTCGCGCGCGTCGAGCTCCTCGTCGGTGAAGAGCGCCTCCTGCACCACGTCCTCCGGCTTGAAGCCGGCCATGCCCACGCCGAGCAGGCGCACCTTGATACCGGGGCGCCACACCTCGTCGAGCATCTCGTAGAGCAGCGGCGTGTAGGCCAGCTCATCGTCGGTGGGGTGCGCGAGCCGACGCTGGACGGAGCGCGTGGTGCGGTCGTCGTAGCGGATGCGGATGGAGAGCGTGCGGCCGGCGAGTCCCTTGCGGCGCAGGCGGCGGCCCACCTTGGCGCCCATGGTGGCCAGCGCCGCCTCGATGTCGGCGCGCTCGGTGAGGTCGCGGGCGAAGGTCATCTCGTTGGAGACCGACTTCACCTCGTCGTCCACCTCCACCGGCGACTCGTCGGCCCCGGCGGCGCGGGCGCGCATCATGGCGGCGTTCTTTCCGAACACCCGCCGCAGGAGCGCCTCGTCGGCGGCGGCCATCTCCCCCAGGGTGCGCACGCCGCGCGCGGTGAGCGCCGCCTCAGCTGCCGGTCCCACGCCGCTCAGGTCGCGCACGGGCAGCGGCCCCAAGAAGGCCGCCTCGCCGCCGGGGTAGCACACGGTGAGGCCGCGCGGCTTGTCCATGTCCGAGGCGATCTTGGCCACCGACTTGGTGGTGCCGACGCCGATGGAGCACGTAACGCCCAGCTCCTCCACGCGCGCCTGGATGCGGCGCGCCACCAGCACAGGGTGCTCGGCGTTGACGCGGGTGGGGGAGACGTCCACGAAGGCCTCGTCGATGGAGACCTGCTGGACGTGGGGCGTCTCGTCACGCAGGATGCCCATGATGGCCGACGACATCTGCCGGTAGCGGTCGTGGTGGCCGTGGGTCCAGATGGCATCGGGGCAGAGCCGCTGTGCCATCGAGGCGGGCATGGCGCTGCGCACGCCGAACGCGCGCGCCTCGTAGGAGCAGGTGGAAACGACGCCGTGCTTGTCGGCGTCACCGCCCACGATGACGGGCTTGCCGCGCCAGCCGGGGTGGTCGAGCTGCTCGACGGAGGCGAAGAACGCGTCGAGGTCGACGAGCAGGATGGCCGGCCCCTCCCAGGGGGGAAGCAGGGCCTCCAGGCCCGGTATGCCGGCGTGCTTGCTCATGGGGACATGGTACGCCATCGGGGCGCCCGCGAGGCGGGAGATGCGGCCTTTTCTGCTCGCAGACACGCTGCGGCCTGGCTTTGCGCTGCTGGCAGATGTCGCCGAGGGCGCAAGGCCGGGCCGCAGGGGCAACCGAGCTGGGGGCGAGAGGGCCTAGCGGTGATCGGCCAGGAAGAACAGGGCCATGGTGCCCGGGCCGGAATGCGCGCCGATGACCGGGTCCACGTAGTTGATGACGATGTCGGTGACGCCGAAGCGCTCCCGCACGAGGTCAGCCACGTACTCGGCGTCCTCCCGGCAGTCGCCGTGGGTGATGAACACCGTCTGCTCGGCCACAGGCGCGTCGGCCGTGGCCTCCATGTGATCCACCAGCGCCTTGAGCGACTTCTTGCGGCCGCGTACCTTCTCGAGCGGGATGAGGTGCCCCTCGTCGTCTACGTGCATGACCGGCTTGATGTTGAGCAGGGTGCCTGCCCAGGCGCTCGTCTTGGACACGCGTCCGCCGCGGAACAGGAACATGAGGTCGTCCACGGTGAACCAGTGGGCCAGCTTGAGCTTGTTGTCCTCCAGCCAGCGGTGCACCTCCTCGATGGAGGCGCCGTCGCGGGCCAGGGTGGCGGCGTGCCACACCAAGAGCCCCTCGCCGCCGGACGCGGCCAGCGTGTCCACGGTGAGCACCGTGCGCTCGGGGAACTCCTGGGCCAGCTGGCCGAGGAGCAGGTCGATCTCCTGGAAGGTGCCGGAAAGGCCGCTCGAGAACCCGATATAGAGCACGTCCTTGCCCGCGGTCAGCAGCCCGCGCAGCAGCTCCTCGGACTCGGCCATGTTGGGCAGCGAGGTGGTGATGACCTTGCCCTCGCGCATCATGGCGTAGAACTGGGCCAGGTCGGTGTGCTCGCCCTTGAGGTAGCTGTGGTACTGCTCGCCGTCCACCATGAACGACAGGGGAAGGATGTGCAGCCCGAACTCGTCGATCATGCCCTCGATGAGGTTGGAGCTGGAGTCGGTGACGATCTCGAATGCCATGGGGCGAATCTCCTCTCGCAGGTCGGCGCGCTCCCCGCGATGCCTTGCGCGCCCGAACGTCTCAGGGGGCTATTCTAACCCAACGAAGGCGCCCTCGGGTGACGTTTGTTCTACAGTCGCACCCCTTGGTGGGGCGTAACGGCCGCTCCGGGGCCAGCGGCCGTTACGCGGGGGCGGTTCGGGCAGCGGGGGCGATGGGGCAGGCGCCCTCGCGCCGCTCGCAAAAGACGAGCCGGCCCGCCGGGAGGGATGGCGGGCCGGCCTAGGTGTTTAGTGCCAAGACGTTGTTTACATCCGGGTGGTGACAAATAGGGAGGCCTCCGCCAAGCTGTGAGTTGTCTAGATTCGCAGCGAAGGGGGCCTCCCATGCTATCGCATCCTAACGCAAAGCTGACCCCGAGGGGGCGGGAAACCCTCGTTTCCCGCATAGAATCCGGCGTCGGCGTGGCCGACGCCGCCCGCCAGATGGGCGTCAGCCGCCAGACCGCGTGCAAGTGGCTGCGCCGCAGCCGGCGCGGCGAGGGGCTGGCGGACCGCAGCAGCCGGCCGCGCAGGCTCGCCAGGCTCACGCCGCCCGACGCCGAGGAGCGCGTCGCCGAGGCCCGCGCGTCCATGCTGCTCGCGCCGCTCGCGCTGGCGGCGGCCACCGGCGTCCCCGCCCGCACCTGCGCCAGGATAGTGGCCCGCCGCGGGATGCCGCGCCTCGCCGACGTAGACCGCGTGACCGGCGAGGTCCGGCGCCGCGGCCCCGCGACGCCGGTGCGCTACGAGCGCGAGGCCCCCGGCGAGCTGCTGCACGTCGACGTCAAGAAGGTGGCCCGCGTCCCCGACGGCGGGGGCTGGCGGGCGCGCGGCCGCGCCGGCCGGCCGAGGCCGGGGGCGGGCACGGCGTGCCTGCACGTCGCCGTCGACGACTTCAGCCGCGTGGCCTACGCCGAGCTGCTGCCCGACGAGCGCAAGGGCACCTGCGCGGCCTTCATGGGCCGCTGCCTGGGCTTCTTCGGGGAGATGGGCGTCTCGGTCGAGCGCGTGATGACCGACAACGGGCCGGGCTACCGCAGCGGCGAGTTCAACGCGCTGCTCGAGGGGCGCGGGGTCCGCCACGTCTACACGAGGCCCTTCAGCCCCTGGCAGAACGGCAAGGTCGAGCGCATGAACCGCACGCTCGCCCAGGAGTGGCAGTACGGCAGGGCGTGGGAGAGCGAGGCGGGGAGGGCCGCCGCCCTCCCCGCCTTCATCGAGCATTATAATTGGGACAGGCCGCACAGCGCCTGCGGGGGCCTGCCGCCCATGTCGCGCATCGTCGGCGTAAACAACCTATTGGCACACAACACCTAGGCCGCGGGAAGGTCGCGGCAGCGAGGGGTGCGGGGCTAGCGGATGATCAGCTGATCCTGCTCATCGGGGGTGATCCAGCCGTCGGGCAGTGCCGCCTCGTTATGGCAGTCGGCGCACACCATCACCGAGGCGCGGTGCCCCTTGTGGCAGTCGCTGCAGGCGCGCTCGCCGTGCTGGGCCACGTGGGGGTTGAAGGCCAGGTCGGCTGTGGCCTCGGTCAGCTGGGCGCGCGTGGTGAGCGCCTCGCCGTCGGCCGTCACATGGCAGCCGCTCTTCAGGCAGAACTCGTCGGCGTCCATGCCGGAGGCCTCGGTTAGCTGGTCGAGGTCGGCCTCCACCAGCGGGTAGACGTAGTCGCCGCTCACCCAGCTGCCAAGCTCGGAGACCTGCTCGGCCAGGGTGGGCACGTGGCAGTCCATGCAGGTCTTGCCCTCCACGCGGTGGGTGACGGCCAGCATGGCGTTGGTGTTGGACACCTCGTTCATCCACTTGTCGGTGCCGGGCGCATCGGCTTGCTCGTCGTAGGTCTCCAGGTAGGGATCCATGGGGACGTGGCAGATGGCCGCGCAGAAGCTCGGCTGCTCATGCCACACCCACAGTCCCGCGCCGGCGATGATCGCCACGGCGACCACGACGGCGGCGATGACAGGACCGCGCTTGCGCGGCTTCTTGGCGGCGGGGGCCGCCGTGGCGGCCTCGTTCTCTTCGCTCATCGCTCCTCCTTTCTCAGGGGTTGTCGTGGCTGGCGGCTAGCCGAGGAACTCGGCGACGGACTTGCCGCACTCGCGGCCGAGCACCATGGCGAAGGCGATGGACACACCGGGGATGGGCGTGACGTACTCGGTGCCGAAGCGGCGGCCGCAGTCGTTGCCGGACACGTAGAGGCCGGGGATGGGCTCGTAGTTGGCGTCCACGGCATTCTGCTCGCCGTCGGTGATGATGCCGCCCATGGTGACCATGGTCTCGCCCAGCTCCGGATCGAAGGTGCAGGCGTAGAAGGGGCCGTCCTTGACGGGGAAGAGCACCTGCGGGTCGCGGCCGAACTCGGCGTCCACGCCGGCGTCGCAGTAGCCGTTCCAGCGCTCCATCTGGGCCAGGAACGCCGCGGCCTCGTCGCCCTCCAGGCCCATCTGGGCAGCCAGGCCCTCAAGGGTGTCGTCGGCGATCCACTCGACGGAGGTCATAGGGCCGCCCGGCCCTCCCGGCCCGCCTTCGCCCTCGGTCTTCTCCGGCTCCACGTAGGTGCCGTTGAACTTGGCGTAGGCGGTGTCGAGCGCCTCACGCAGCGACTGGATGTTGGCCTCGGAGGCGGTGAAGCCGGCGTGCTGGGGCAGGGTGTACTGGCGGTAGGTGGTGAAGTTGTTGTCCACCACGGCGAACTTCGTCTTGCGGCTCATGAAGGTGGTCTGGTAGCCGCGCTGCTCGGAAGTGGGGTAGTACTCGTTGCAGAAGCGCTTGCCGTGCTCGTCCACCCACACGGCCTGGGGCAGGCAGTTCATCTTGCCGGGGACGGAGAGCCCCTTCATGTTCATGCCGGCGACGGGCGTGGTCTCCAGGTGCGCGCCGGCCCAGTAGGCCATCTGCACGCCGCGGCCGTCGTTGGCCGACATGGAGGAAAGGCTCTCGCCCTCCACCAGGGCCTGGGCCATGTCCGGCATGAAGTAGGCCATCATGTTGGGGTTGCCGCCCATGCCGCCGCAGGTGATGACCACCGCGCGGCAGTTCACCTTTATGTAGCCGTCGGCGTCCTTGGCCACGATGCCGGCCACTGCGCCGTCCTCCATGATGACGTACTCGGCCGAGGTGCCGAAGAGGAACTCCGCGCCGTGCTGCTTGGCGATGTCGTGGTTCATGCCGACGATCTTGGTCTGGTTGCACTCGCCGTAGAAGCTGCACACGCTCGGCCAGAACTTGATGCCCGACAGCTCGCTCATCTGATGCTCGGTGGGCGGGAAGAACGCCGTGGTCATGGTCTCGTAGTCGGCGGCGGTCAAGGGCTCCAGGTACCAGTTGGAGTTGGCCTCGGAGTTCTGGGCGAACTTCATCACGAGCGCGGGGTTGGGCATGTTGGACGTGATCTTCATGAAGTTCTGGTAGAACTCCACCGGGTCGATGGCCGGCACGCCGCGCTCCTTGAGGATGGCGGCGTTGAGCGAGGCGAACTCGTTGCCGGTGGCCGCGTAGGTGTCCTCCGGCTGCTTCTCGATGACGACGACCTTCTTGCCCTGCTCGGCCAGCTCGCGGCTGGCGGCCGTGCCGGCGAAGCCGAGGCCGGCCACCACCACATCGCAGTCGATCTCCTTGGCGAAGCTGGTCACCTCCTCCGGCGGGTTCATCCAGCTCGTGTCGGTGACGTTGTGCACGTCGGACGCCGCGCCTGTGCGGTTGGCCTCGCCGTAGGTCATCGAGTTGCCCTCGATGAAGCGCGCCTTCGGGGCGCAGCCGGCCAGCCCCGCTCCGGCGGCCAGGGCGGCCGCGGTGGCGCCCAGCCCGAGGAACGCGCGGCGGGACAGGCCCTCCTGCGCGGTTTTCTCTTCGTTGCCCATCTCAGTCCCTTCCTCTCCCTTTTCCTTGTTTCTGCGAGGTGCGTGCGGCCTTGGCGCAGGCCGGCCGCCGGACGCCTCCTCGGCCCCTCATGATGCCCTCGGCGGGGCGCGCCGCGTAATCGCAGGAATGCGGTAAAGGCGCCAAAACCCCCTCGCGGAAATGGGGTATATGGATGAAGTTCCAGGTCAGATATGGTGCCTTGGGTTGACTTCTCCAGCGCGCCGGGGCGTCGGGGCGCTTATACTGGCACGAGGGAAAAGCGGTGTCAGGGAGGGGATGCCATGGATGCGCCGAGGGGCCTGAGGCCCGACTTGCTGTTCTTCGCGGCGTTCTTCGCCACGCTGCCACTGTACTCTCCCAACCTGACGCTGTTCCAAGACGGCTTTGCGGCGGCCGAGGAGCTCATGGGCCCCTTCGTTCAATCGATGCTGGTCACTGCAGCCCTGGCTGGCGTGGCGCTCGCGCTGGCGTCGTCGCGTCGGGGCGGGGCTGTCTTTCTCGGGGCTCCTGCCGTCGTGGGCGGCAGCCTGTTCTACGTCGGTGGCTACGGGCTGTTCGCCGCCCAGCTGGTTTTGGGGTGGGGCGCGGGGCCGGCGGCTATCCTGGCCGGCGCCGCCGTGGCCCTGGGGGCTGCGGAGCTCTGCGTGGCCTGGGGCGCGCTGCTGTCGTGCCTGGGCCTGCGCGCGGCGCTGCTGTGCCTGGCGCTCACCGTGGGCGGCGGCTCGGTGATCGAGCTGCTCGTATCCACGGTGCCCGCCGCCGTGGGCGCGGGCGTGTTCGCGCTGCTGCTCGCGGCCGGCGTCGCCGTGCCCTGCGCCCGGGCCTTGGCCGGGCGCCTCGAGGCGGACCTGACGGGGGAGGGGGCCGCGTTGGCCGCCGACGCCGCAGCCGCGGAGGAGGCGGAGGGCGGGGTCGCGGAGGAGGCGCTCACCGTGCGTCGCCGCGACGGCGAGTCGTTCCCGGCCCTCGTGCGGCGCATGGTGGCGGTGGTGGCGGTGCCCCTGGCGGGGCTGCTCGTGCTGGGCTACATCACCGGCGTGCGCAAGTTCATGATGTTCGACATGGTCTACATGGAGACGGTGGGCGGGGTGCTGGCGGCCCTCATCGCGGTGCCCCTGTGTATGGCCCGCACGCGCCGGCCGCTCCTGCCCTTCTTCCACCAGCTGATCCTGCCCTCCTTCGCCCTCGTGCTCATCGTGCTCAACAGCTTCCCCGAGGCCACGCTGCCTCTGTGGTTCGCCGCGTGGCTCACCTACGTGTTCTTCGCGCTGGTGGGCATCTTGGCCTTGGCGGGCCTGTGCGCCATGGCCCACGCGCGCGAGTTTCCGCCGGCGCTCATCTACGGGCTCGCGGTGGCGGGCTACGCGGCGGTGTCGCTGCTGGGCATCTTCAGTGGCACTACAGCGCCCTTCCAGGCTCATAACGGCGGGCCGGCCCTGCTGGTGGTGAGCACGCTGTACTTCGCGTTTCTGCTGGCGGCGGGTCTGACGGCCGGCTGGCGCAGCGGCGAGCGCGCCAGCGCCCCGGACGCGAGCACCGCCTTGGCCGAGCGCTGCGAGCGCGCCGCTCGGGAGGCGGGGCTCTCGCCGCGGGAGGGCGAGATCCTCGGCTACCTGGGCCGCGGTCACAGCGTGGCGTTCATCGCCAAGACCCTCGTCATATCCGAGAGCACGGTGCGCACCCACGTGAAGAGCATCTATCGCAAGCTCGGCGTCACTTCGCGTGAGGATCTCATCCGCTTCATCGACGAGGAGCGTGCTTAGCGCGACTTCCTGGCCAATTTGCCTATGGTTTACGCATGGCGGGGTCTCGTTTCGGCGTAAAGCGTGGCGAAAATGGCCAAAATCGCGTTTTTTGAGGTCTTAGGCTGCGTAAACCGTGACGAGAATGGCCAGAAAGTCGTGGGGCGGATGCGCTTCGGGAGGGGGCGGGTGCTGGGCCGGGTGCGCGCCGGGGAGCCAGGTGCGCGCTGGGGTGCGTCGGGGGTGGCTGGGCATGCGCCCGGAGGGCATCTGCGGGGAGCCAGACGCGCTGGGGGTATCTGGGTCGTACGGGCAAGTTGGGCGGGAGGGGAGGCAGGCTGCCCGCCCGTAGCGCCCGCGTGCCCAGCGCGCCCGCGTACCGCCGGGCTGCGACTGCCCACCCCCGCGCCCGCGTGCCGCCAGGCTGCCCACCCGCGCGCTCCGTGCTGGCCGAGCCGTCCGCCCGTAGCGCTCGCAACGTCCGCGCGTCCGCGTACCGCCGGGCTGCCCACGCCTTGCCACGTCCCGCCATCCGCGCCTTTTCGCGCCCGCCATGCAAATTCGGACGGTTTTGCACCCATCGGCCGCCCTTTGCCTTCGCCGGCCGGCTCATCGTATCGCCCTTTCCAACGCCAACCAGGGGAAACGACGATCCTCCCCGGGCTCCGGTTCGCCTGCTGGCGGCATCAAGGGTGCAAAACCGTCCGAATTTGCAGAAGCGGCGGTTATTTCCAAGGATCGGGCCTCGCGCCGCGTTTTGCGCGCAGCCGCCGACCGGTGCCTCGCGCCCGCGCATCTCCTGGCAACCCGCGTCCCTCGTTTGCCGGGTGGTCGGCCGCCGCCCGGCGGGCCCCTCCGCCGGCGCGCGGTTTTTCAGCGCAGCCGGGCGCTTGGCGTGGCGCAGGCACGCCCGTTCGCCTATACTGATCAAGTTTGAGACTCCAAGGGGACGGGCGCCACGGGCGCGGCCCCTCGCAGAGAACGCACGAGACCTCGGATAAGGATGGGACGCAAGGTGGGCAACAGCTACAAGGAGACGATGAACCTCCCCCAGACCGACTTCGCCATGAGGGGCAACCTCCCCCAGAAGGAGCCGGCGCGTCTGGAGCGGTGGCAGGAGATGGACCTCTACCACAAGGTACTCGAGAAGAATCGCGACGGCCGGCCGTTCGTGCTGCATGACGGCCCGCCCTATGCCAACGGCCCCATCCACATCGGTCACGCCTTTAATAAGATCCTCAAGGACTTCGTGGTGAAGAGCCATGCTCAGCGCGGTTACTTCAGCCCCTATGTCCCTGGCTGGGATTGCCATGGCCAGCCCATCGAGCACATGGTGGAGGTGACGCTCGGCAAGGAGAAGATGGCCGAGATCGACCAGCCCACCCTGCGCCGCCTGTGCCGCGAGTGGGCCGAGCGCTACGTGGACGTGCAGCGCGAGGGCTTCAAGCGCCTCGGCGTCAACGCCGAGTGGGACAACCCCTACCTCACCTTCACGCCGGACTACGAGGCCGGCAACGTCGAGCTGTTCCGCGATATGTATCTGCGCGGATCGGTCTACCGCGGACGCAAGCCCATCCACTGGTGCAAGCGCTGCCACACCGCGCTCGCTGAGGCGGAGATCGAGTACGGTGACGAGGTGTCGCCCTCCATCTTCGTGAAGTTCAAGCTCGACCTCATGCCGGGCGTGTTCGAGGCCAACGGCGCCGCGGGCGATGCCTTCGTGCTCATCTGGACCACCACTCCCTGGACGCTGCCGGCCAACACCGCCGTGTCCCTGGCCCCCGACGCCGACTACGTGATGGTGCAGGTAGCCGGCGACAACCTGATCATGGCGCGCGACCTGGTGGAGTCGGTGGCCGAGGTGGCCGGCTGGGAAGGCTGGGAGCTCGTCGTTGATGAGGCGCGCGAGCCGGTCGTGCTCAAGGGCAAGCAGCTCTTCGGGCTCACCTACACCTGCCCCATTCGCCAGGACCTCAAGGGCACCGTCATCTACGGCGACCACGTGACGCTCGACACGGGCACCGGCGCCGTGCACACGGCTCCCGGCCACGGCCAGGACGACTACCTCGTGGCGCTCGAGTTCGACATCCCGCTGCTCATGCCGGTCGACGACGACGGCCGCCTCACCGACGAGGCCGGGCGCTTCGCCGGGCTCGACACCGACGAGGCCAACCCCGTCATCATCGACTGGCTGCGCGAGCAGGGGACTCTCGTGGCGGAGAAGAAGATCAACCACTCCTACCCGCACTGCTGGCGCTGCCATCAGCCGGTCATCTTCCGCGCCACCGACCAGTGGTTCGTCTCGATGGACGAGAACTCCCTGCGCGAGGATGCGCTGCGCGCCATCAACTCCGAGGTGCGCTTCGTGCCCGACTGGGCTAAGAACCGCATCGGCTCCATGGTGGCCGACCGCCCCGACTGGTGCATCTCGCGCCAGCGCTCGTGGGGCGTGCCCATTCCCGTGTTCAAGTGCGCCAAGTGCGGCTCCACCGTGGCCGACGAGGCCACCTTCGACGCGGTCATCGAGCTGTTCAAGACGGAGGGCGCCGACGCCTGGTTTACCCGCGAGCCGTCCGAGTACCTGCCCCGTACCGCGAAGTGCCCGAAGTGCGGCGGTGCCGAGCTTGTGCCCGAGAAGGACATCCTCGACGTGTGGTGGGAGTCTGGCGTGTCGCACACGAGCGTGCTCAAGCATCGCGCCGGCGAGGGCCTGCGCTTCCCGGCCGACCTCTACCTGGAGGGCTCTGACCAGCATCGCGGCTGGTTCCAGAGCTCGCTGCTCACGTCGGTGGGCGCCTACGGCGTGCCGCCGTACAAGTCGGTCATGCACTGCGGGTTCACCGTGGACGAGGATGGGCGCAAGATGTCGAAGTCCCTTGGCAACGGCGTGGATCCGGCCGAGGTCATGGACAAGTTCGGCGCCGACGTGCTGCGCCTGTGGGTGTCTTCGGTGGACTACTCCCAGGACGTGTCCATCTCCGACGGCATCTTGAAGCAGGTCTCTGACGCCTACCGCCGCTTCCGCAACACCTTCCGCTTCCTGCTGGGCAACCTGGCCGACCTCGAGACCTTCGACATCGTGGTGGACTGGGACGAGCTCGAGCCCATCGACCAGTGGCAGATGGTGCGCACGCTGGAGCTGGTGGCCGAGGTTGAGGCCGCCTACGAGGCGCTGCGCTTCAACGTCGTGTACCGCGCGCTCTACGAGTACGTGAACGACCTGTCGGCCGTCTACATGGACGTGACCAAGGATCGCCTCTACTCCGAGGCGCCCGGCTCGCCGCGCCGTCGCGCCGCCCAGACGGTGCTGCTGAACATCCTCGAGGTGCTCGTGCGCGTGATGGCGCCCATCATCTCGTTCACCGCAGACGAGGTGTGGGATCACTACCCGCCGGCTCTGCGCGCGCAGGACGACCGCCCGGAGTCCGTCCAGCTGGCCGGATGGCCCACGCCCTCGGACTTCTGCCCGGAGCTGCCGGCCGACGCCGGCGCCCAGGTGGCCGCGTTCGGCGAGGTGATGGCCGTGCGCGATGTGGTGACGAAGGCGCTCGAGGACGCGCGTGCCGCCAAGGTGATCGGCAAGAGCCAGGAGGCGGCGCTTACCGTGGAGGCGCCGGCCGCCGTGGTGGCCACGGCCTCCGGCTTCGATCCGGCCGTGTTCGAGGAGCTCTTCATCGTGGCATCGGTGGCTTTCGTCGAGGGCGACGGCGACGAGGTGGCGGCCACGGTGGCCGTCGCCGAGGGCGAGAAGTGCCCGCGCTGCTGGAACATCCGCGCGCTCGGCGGCAACGCCGCGCACCCGGACGTGTGCGAGCGCTGCGGGGACGCCCTGGACGCCATCGGGTTCGAGGGCTAGGCGCCGGTGGCGGCTGGCAAGGCGCATCGGGGCGGGCACGGCGCGACAGGCGGCGGGGGCGAGGGACGGCCTCCCGCGCCTGTCGCCAACGCGCGCTCAGGCGCGCCCGCAGCGCCGCGGCCGCGCCCGTCCCGCCGCGGCCGCAACGTGGCGCTGTTCGTGCCCGTGGCCGTCGTGTGGGTTATGCTCGACCTGGCCGTGAAGGCGTGGTTCAACCAGTTTCCCGCCGGGACGGTGGTCGTCGGGCCCCTCGCGGGGCTCGTCCGGTTCCGCGTGGCGCACAACACCGGCGGCGCCTGGGGGATGTTCGGGGACGCCACCATCGTGCTCGGCGTGCTCTCGCTCGCCGTGTGCGCGGGCCTGCTCGGCTACGTGCTGCTCTCTCGACGCGCGACGGCGGGAGAGGCGCTCGGCGCCGCGCTCGTGTTCGCCGGAGGCCTCGGCAATGCCGTCGACCGGTTCACGCTGGGCTACGTGGTGGACTTCATCGACCCCGTGTTCATCGACTTTCCCACGTTCAACGTCGCCGACATCGGCGTGACCTGCGGATTCGTTATCTTCTTCGCCGCCCTTTTCCTGAGGGCCCATCGTGAGGAGGCTGAGGCGCGATGACGAGATCGCTCTGCCACATCGTCGCCGCCGAGGACGCGGGCAGCCGCCTGGACGCGCTCTGCGCCCAGCGGGGGCTCTACGCGAGCCGCTCGGCTGCCGCGCGCGCCATCGACGAGGGGCGCGTGTTCGTGAACGGCGCCGCCGTCTCCAAGAAGCATGCGGTGACGGCGGGGGACACGGTGGTCTACGAGGTGGACGAGGAGCCGTCGCGCACGCCGCTCGTGGGCCAGCCCATCGACCTGGACATCCGCTTCGAGGACGACGACATGATCGTGCTGTCCAAGCAGGTGGGGCTTGTGTGCCACCCGGCGGCCGACCATGTGGACGGCACGCTCGTCAACGCGCTCATCTGGCACTGCGGCGAAGAGCACCTGTGCAGCGTCCAGGGCGAGGACGACCGCCTGGGCATCGTGCACCGGCTCGATCGCGACACGAGCGGCCTCATGCTGGCCGCCAAGACCGACGCGGCCGGCTACGTGCTCATGGAGGACATCCGCGCCCGCGCCATCGACCGCCACTACCTGGCCCTCGTCCATGGCGTCATGGCCCACGACACGGGCATGATCGACGCGCCCATCGCGCGCGCCGCCAACGAGCGCACCCGCATGGCCGTGCGCGACGTGCCGAGCGCGCGTGAGGCCATCACCACCTTCCGCGCGCTCGAGCGCTTCGAGGCCGGCCCCCATGACGACGGCTACACGCTCATCGAGTGCAAGCTGTTCACCGGCCGCACCCACCAGATTCGCGTGCACATGCAGTACACGCGCCATCCCATCGTGGGCGACCCGGTCTACACGGCTAACGGCCCGAAGGATCCCCGCGCCCAGCTGGGTCTCGAGCGTCAGTTCCTGCACTCCTACAGCATCCGCTTCGCCCATCCTGTGACGGGCGAGGAACTCTCGTTCGCGGACAACCTGCCGCGCGACTTGCGCGAGGCGCTCGACGCCCTGGCTCCGCGCAGCCGCGGGCTGACCGAGGCCGGGCGCGAGGTGGCGGCCCTCCTGGCCGCATCGCCCACGCCGTCGGTGGAAGGGAGCGTCTATGGGCCTGCGTAGGAAGCCGGAGCCCGTCCCCGGGCGTGTGGGGGTGCTGCTCGTGAACACGGGCACGCCTGATGCGCCCACGCCGCGCGCGGTACGGCGCTACCTGGCGCGGTTCCTCATGGATCGCCGTATCCGCCCCATGAACGCCTTGGGCTGGTGGCTCATCCTGCACGTGGGCATCCTGCCCAAGCGCGGCGTGGCCTCGGCGGAGAAGTACGCGGCCATCTGGACGGACGAGGGGTCGCCGCTCGCCGTGACCCAGGCCCGCCTCGCGCGCGGGCTTGACGAGTGGTACCGCGCCGAGGGCGCCGACGTGGTGGTGCGCCAGGCCATGAGCTACGGGCAGCCCACGCTGCCCGCCGCCCTGCGCGAGCTGCGCGCGGCCGGCTGCGCGCGCGTGGTGGTGCTGCCCCTCTACCCGCAGAGCGCCTTCTCCACCACTGGCGCCGCCTCCGACGGCGTGGCGCGCGCCCTGCGCCGCATCCGGTGGGACGTGCCCTGCGAGGTGGTGCCCGACTACCACGACGATCCCGTCTACGTCCGTGCCATCGCCGCCTCCGTCGTCAACGCTGGCTACGACTCCTCAACGGAGTCCGACGATCGGCTGCTGTTCTCGTTTCACTCCATCCCGCTTACCGACATCGAGGCGGGCGACACCTATGAGCTGCAGGCCGGTGCCACCGCGCTCGCCGTCGCCGGCGAGCTGGGGATCGACCGGCGTCGCTGGACCATCGGCTACCAGTGCCGCTTCGACAAGGGACGCACGTGGCTGTCGCCCTTCACCCGCTCGACGCTGGCCACCTGGGCCGAGGCCGCGCCCGACCCACGTGTGTTCCTCGTCTGCCCCAACTTCGCCATCGACTGCCTGGAGACGCTCTACGACGTGAAGTGCGAGCTGCGGCCCGAGTACCTGGAGGCCGGCGGCCGGCGGCTGACCTACGTGCCGTGCCTGGGCGCGAGCCGGGCGCACCTGCGGGTGCTCGCCCATGTGCTTGAGCCCTACCTGGGCGTCTGAGAGGAAGGAGCCGCCATGACCGAGACGAGCGCGCCCCAGGTGCTGGTGGGCGTCACCGGCTGCATCGCCGCCTACAAAGCCTGCGAGGTGGTGCGCGGCCTGCAGAAGGCGGGCTGCGTGGTGAAGGTGGTCATGACCGAGCACGCCACGCGCTTCGTCGACCCCGTGACGTTCCGCTCGCTCACCCGCGAGAAGGTGGCCGTGGGGCTGTTCGACGACCCATCCGACCCCATCCACCACATCTCCCTGGCCGAGTGGTGCGACCTTATGCTCATCGCGCCGTGCACGGCCAACGTGGCGGCGAAGGTGGCCTGCGGCCTGGCTGACGACCTGCTCACCACCACGGCGCTTGCCTGCCCTGCGCCGCTCATGCTCGCGCCGGCCATGAACGTGCATATGTACGAGGCCGCCCCCACTCAGGCCAACCTCGCGCTTTTGCGCGAGCGCGGTGTGGTGGTGATGGAGGCAGACGAAGGCTACCAGGCCTGCGGGGACGTGGGACGCGGGCGCCTGCCCGAGCCTGACGCCATCGTGGCGCGCGCCCTCGAGGTGCTGGCGGCGGCGCCGGTGTCCGTGGCGACGCGGATCCAGGCGGCGGACGACGGGGCTGCGACGGCCCTCTTCCCGTCGGTGGGCACCGGAGCCGGCGCGGCGGCAGGGGATGCGCCCGCGGAGGGCATCGGGCCCGTAACGGCGGATTTGACCGGCCTCGACACCTTCGTGAGCGTCGCCGGCCAGCCCCGTGGCAAGCGCTGGGCGGCGGGGGAGGCCCCGACGTCGGCCGACGCCACCTGCGTGCTGCGCCCCGAGCAGGACATGGCGGGGCTGTCCGTGGTGGTGACCGCAGGCCCCACGGTGGAGCCCATCGACGCGGTGCGCTACGTGTCGAACTACTCAAGCGGCAAGATGGGCTACGCGCTCGCCACCGATGCCGCGGCGCGCGGGGCGGCGGTGACGCTCATCTCAGGGCCGGTTTCGCTGCCGGCGCCTGCGGGCGTGACGGTGGTGGGCGTGCGCACCGCGCGCGAGATGCTCGCCGCCGCCGAGCAGGCGTGTCCGGCGGCCTCCGTGGCGGTGTTCGCCGCCGCCGTGGCGGACTACCGCCCGGCCGCCCCGGTCGACCGCAAGCTCAAGAAGGGCGCCGATGATGCGGCCCTCGCTGCCGTCGAGCTCGTGCCCAACCCCGACATCCTGGCGACCATCGGCACTGCCAAGGGTCCGGGCCAGGTGATCGTGGGCTTCGCGGCCGAGACCGACGACGTGGCGGCCAACGCGCGCAAGAAGCTCGCGTCCAAGCATGCCGATATGATCGTCGCCAACCAGGTGGGGGAGGGCCGTGCCTTCGGCACCGACGACAACCAGGCCACCCTCGTCACCGCCGCCGGCGACGAGGTGCTGCCCCTCATGCCCAAGCCCGAGCTGGCCCACCTCATCTGGACGCGGGCACTTGCGCTGCAGTAGGGGAGCGAAGATGACGCGAACGACGACGGCAGAGGGCGCCGCCACGGAAGCGAGCGACGAGGAGGCCTCGGCGGCTTCGCGGGCAGAAGCCGAGGTCGCTCCTGGTCAAGAGACGCTCGTGCGCGAGACCGTCCCGGTCGCCTCGCCCTTCGGCGAGGTGAGCGCCGCCACGCGCAAGTGCATGCAGGGCAACAAGCGCCGCGACACCACGCCCGAGCTCAAGGTGCGCCGCATGCTGCGTGAGCTGGGGTTCCCCGGCTACCGGCTCGACTGGAAGAAGGCGCCGGGCCACCCGGACATCGCCTACCCCGGCCGGAAGATCGCGATCTTCATCCACGGTTGCTACTGGCACCACTGCCCGACGTGCAACCTCCCCATCCCCAAGAAGAACCCCGAGTACTGGGAGGCCAAGTTTCGCCGTAACCAGGAACGCGACGAGCGCACCCGCGCGGCGCTCGAGGCCGACGGCTGGAAGGTGGCCGTCATCTGGGAGCACCAGCTCAAGAAGGCCGAATTGGAGAATACGGAGCGCTACCTCTACGAGATAGTCCGCTGGGACGACCCGGAGGACGCTGGTGATACCGCTCCCGTCGAAGACCCGCGCACCGCCGCCGAGACCGCTGCGCGCACCGCCGAGGAACGCTAGCTGTTGTGTGCCAATAGGTTGTTTACGCCGACGATGCGCGACATGGGCGGCAGGCCCCCGCAGGCGCTGTGCGGCCGGTTCCAATTATAGCGCTCCAGGAAGGCGGGGAGGGCGGCCGCCCTCCCCGCCTCGCTCTCCCACGCCCTGCCGTACTGCCACTCCTGGGCGAGCGTGCGGTTCATGCGCTCGACCTTGCCGTTCTGCCATGGGCTGAAGGGCTTGGTGAAGACGTGGCGGATCCTCCTCTCCTCCAGCAGGGAGTTGAAGTCGCGGCTCCTGTATCCCGGGCCGTTGTCGGTCATCACGCGCTCGGCGCGCACCCCCATCCCCTCGAAGAAGCCCAGGCATCGCTCCATGAAGGCCCGGCACGTCCCCTTGCGCTCGTCGGGCAGCAGCTCGGCGTAGGCGACCCGGCTGAAGTCGTCGACGGCCACGTGCAGGCAGGCGCTGCCGGAGCCCCGGGCCGACCCGCACCCGCGGCCCCGGGCCCTGTGCCCGCCGCCGTCGGGGATGCGCGCCACCTTCTTGACGTCGACATGGAGCAGCTCGCCGGGCCCCTCGCGCTCGTAGCGGACGGGCGTGGCGGGCCCCCGTCGGCGGACCTCGCCGGTCACGCGGTCGACGTCTGCGAGCCGGGGCAGGCCGGAGCGCGCGACTATCCGGGCGCAGGTGCGGGCGGGCACGCCGGTCTCGGCGGCCAGCGCGAGCGGGGCGAGGAGCATCGACGACCGCGCCCGGACCACCCGCTCGACGTCCTCCGAGGGGGTTGCCCGCGCCAGGCGCCGCGGCCTGGACGAGCGGTCGGACATCGGCTCCCCGCGGGCGGCGCGGGCCAGCCACTTCGCGGCGGTCTGGCGGCTCACGCCCATCTCGCGGGCGGTCCGGGCCACGCCGAGGCCCGCTTTTACGCGGGAGACGAGGGTCTCCCGCCCCTTCGGGGTGAGCCTTGCGTTAGGATGCTGTGACATGGGAGGGCCCCCTTCGCCGTAAGCCTAGACAACTCACAGCATCGCGGAGTCCTCCCTATTTGTCACTATCGGAATGTAAACAACGTCTTGGCGCTAAACAGCTAGCCGACCGGCGATCCCTCCTCCTCGAGGGCCTTCTCCACCGGCGCGTCCAGAAGGTCGCGGCTGCGTCCCGCCGGACGGGCGGCCAGCCAGCCGATGATGCCGCCGGCCGCGGCGAAGGGCAGCCAGCTGAACCCGAACTCATAGAGCGGCAGCGCCGTCACGAAGGGCGCCAGGCCGAAGCTGTCGTGGGCCACGATGACCACGCTCGCCGCGAACGCGCCTAAGGCGGCGCCCTTGTAGGCCCAGGTGGTGTGGATGCGGCGCAGGAACAGGATGAGTACCACCGTGGTCATGAACGGCGGGCACACCACCGACAGGATGGGGGTGGCCAGCGCGATGATGGCCTCAAGCCCGAGGTTACAGATGAGCAGCCCGCACCCGATGACGATGAGCACGCCGGCGCGGTAGGGGAGCCGCCCCCGCGTCACGCGCTCGAAGTAGGAGGCCGTGGCGCCGGTGAGCCCGATGGCCGTGGTCAGGCAGGCCAGTCCCACCACCACGCCGAGCACGAGCACGCCGGTCTCGCCCATGAGGTGCTTCGTGATCTCCACGATGAGCTGCGCCTGGTTGAGCTCGGGGCCGAACGAGAGCCCGGTCATGGCGCCAAGGTAGGTGAGTCCGCCGTAGATGAGCGCCAGGAGCACGGCGGCTACGCAGCTCGCGAGCGCCATCACCTTGAGCTGCGAGCGGCGCGCCGTGTAGCCGTCCGCGCGGACGGCGTCCTGGATGACGATGGCGAAGCCTACGCAGGCGATGATGTCCATGGCCTGGTAGCCGGCGAGGATACCGTCTTGGGCCACGTGCGCCGAGTGCGGCGCGCCCACGTCCCCGATGGGGTTTACCACGCCGGCCGCCACGAGCACGATGATGCCGAGCACGAGCAGCGGCGTGAGCACCTTGCCGACGATGCCCACCACGCGCGACTGGCTGAAGGTGAGCGCGAGCACGAGCGCGAAGAACAGGACGGAGAACGGCGCCAGGCCCATCCCGTCGCCGATGAGCGGCATCACCGCCATCTCGTAGGTGGTGGCGGCCGTGCGCGGCGTGGCGATGAGCACGCCGGTGCACAGGATGGCAGCCGTGTTCATGGCAAGGCCCGGCACGCGCCCGAGGGTGCCCTCGATGGCGGCGTTGGCCCCGCCAGCCGCGTTGAGCGCGAAGATGCCCACGCAGGAGAGCACCACGTCGACGAAGATGAAGCAGGCGAAGCCAACGAGCCACTCGCTGCCGCTCGTCATGCCCAGATACGGCGGGAAGATGAGGTTGCCCGCCCCGAAGAACATGGCGAACAGGGCCAGCCCCGTGACCAACGCGTCTTTTCTCACTGCATCCTCCTCGCATCGCGCTCTATCGCCTGATTATCGGCGTTGCGCCCGGGCCGCGAAACCTTCCGCGCCTACCGGTATCCCAACCGAAAGCCCCTCGTAACGGTGGGGACGGCCGGGGTGCTTCGTCGGCGCAGGGCAAGAATCATAGCGGGATCCCCCGTGCCGCCTCGTCGCTTCGCAGGTTCTCCAGAAGCCGCGTGGCAAGGCGATCGCCGGCGTCCTCGCGTGTCCGGGCGGAAAAACGTCGCATTTCATGCGAGAAAAACTAGCTTTGCATGATAGCGGTGGCTTCCGCGCTGGGAAGCTGGGGACTCGAGGGTTCCGCCGCAACGCATCGCTGAACGCGAGCTGGGGAAACGTCCGGCTCTTCGGTCCGCGCACACCTCGAAGGCACGCCGCGATCATGCAAAGCCGTCCTTTCTCGCGAAAAAAAGCCGCGTTTCGTGCCCGACCCCCATCGACGAGCAGCGCAACCCGATCCGGTGGGTGTTTCACTTGAAACACCCACCGTGTTCCCCTGCGCCCCAGCCCCCGTCGCGCGCCCCAGCCCCCGACGCCCCCCAACCCCCGCCCCGCGCGTCACAACCCCCGTCCCGGCTTCTCTCGTGCCCCGGGTTCCCGGGTTCCCGCTCCTCGCGTCCTTCGCCTCGGATCTCGCGTGCCCCCGTGCCCGAGGCGCTAGGCCTTGCGCCGGCCCCCACGCCTTCGCGCCTGAGCCTTGCGATCGGGCGACTCTGCCGAAGGGCGCCGCGAATGTTTCACGTGAAACATTCGCCCGCTCCCTGTTCCAAGCCCCTGTGCGTCGTGCTCCGCGCGCCTCGGCCCCGTTCCGCGCGCCGCATCCCGCTCCGGGTGTCGGTGCCCCGGATTCCGCGCGCCGGGCTCCGTCTCCCCTGATCCCCCCCCGAGGGGGCGTGCCCCTGCGCTCGCAATCGCGTCCTCGGTCGGAGCGTCTGACCCAGCGTGCCTCCGTGCGGCGCTGTGGATTGCGCGAAGGGAAAGGCCGCAGAAAATTTCTTCTTGAAATGCCTCCGAAGTAACGCTAAGATAGTCAAGCTGTTTGAGCGAGAACGCGTCTTGCGCAGATGGCACAACGGGTTGTGGCGCAGTTTGGTAGCGCACTTGACTGGGGGTCAAGGGGTCGCAGGTTCAAATCCTGTCAACCCGACCAGCTTCTTCGAGGAGCCGGTGGCAGAAGCCGCCGGCTCCTCTTCTTTTGTATAATAGTCGGATGGTGGAAAGGAGGCGTGAGATGCTCTACCAGCTGATGAACAAGGACGTCGTGGTGGCTACCTACGAGGAGACCGCCTCGCTCGACGACTACCGCTACAACGAGGTCGAGCAGTTTGACGCCTATCTTCCCTACGGCTTCGTCAACATCAACGACTGGATCGACGGCCGCCAGATCGCGAAGCACCGCGTCTCCATCGAGAGGCTCATGCGCGAGCTGGGGCTCACGACGCGCCACGACTTTATCGCCATGGCCCGCTGCCTCTCGCTCACCGACACGTTCTGGATGAAGCGCGCCGACGAGGACATCGCGTGGGACGACGTGTCGCTCTACCGCAACCCCTTCGACGACGTGATCGCCCGCATCGCCTTCGACGGCACGGGGATGTACGGCCGCCAGAACTCGCCGACCTCGCCGGAGTACGCCACCTCTGGTTCGTTCGCCAAGTGCTGGGTGCGCGAGGGCGATCAGATCTCGCTCCTCAAGCGGGGGAGCACGGGGTATGCCAACGCGGGCTTCGAGCCGTACTCCGAGGCGCTTGCCTCCGCCGTGCTGGACGCGGCGGGCATCGCGCACGTCCCCTACGAGGTGGTGAGCTACCACGGCACGCTCGCGAGCAAGTGCCCCCTGTTCACCTCGGAGGAGGTGGGGTTCGTTTCGGCCCACCGCTTCTTTGACGGCCCGTTCGACATCGAGGACATGCTCGCGTTCTGCGCCGAGCACGGCGGGGACGCGCGCTTTCGCGAGATGGTGGTCATGGACGCCATCACGGCCAACGTTGACCGCCACGCGGGCAACTACGGCTTCCTCGTGGACAACGACACGGGCGAGGTGCTCGGCCAGGCGCCGCTGTTCGACCAGAACATGGCGTGTTTGCCCATGATGATGGAGCAGGATGACTTCGACGCCTACCTCAGCATGATCGGCCCGAAGATCGGGGCGACCTTCGTCGGAGTGGCCCGTGCCCTGCTCACCTCCGAGCTGCGCGCCCTGCTCATCGCGCTCAAGGACTTCGAGTACGCCGACCCGGGGCTGGGCTATCCGGCTTGGAAGCTCGCGTCGGTCAACCGCCTGAAGGACCGCATGATCGCCGACATCCTGGCCTAGGGGCGGCCCTTCTGCCGTTCGTCCTGATAGGGACGCCGTCGGCCCCGGAGGCCTCGTCCCGCGCCGGCCCTTCACCGAGCAATACGGCCCTGCCCATCGCGATCCCCCGCGGGCGCGGCGCGGCTTTTGGTACCCTCGATGCCAGAAGGGGGCGCCTCGCCCCGCGCCGGCAGCGACGCATCGCGAGCCCGTGCGGGGAGCGGCAGCCCCTGAAGGCAAATCGGGTAGAAGGGGGAATTTCGTGGCATTGCTCGGATTTCTCATCGTTTTCCCGCTCGTGGTGGCCGCGGTGCTCCTTGCCGTGCGCGGCGACGGCGCGCGAAACGTCATCGTCGGCGCCTCGGCCGTCATCATCGGCGTGGCCTCGGTGGTGCTCGTCGCCACCAACCTGGGCACGTCGGGCGTGTACTTCGAGTTCTCGTCGGTCGTGCTCGACTACGTCTGCACGGGGGTGAGCGTCGTCCTCGTCGGCATCGTCCTCTCCTTCGCGGTGAGGTACAAAAACCTCCCGGCGGGTGCCCTCGCCCTCGTCCAGCTGGTCGGCGCGCTCGTGCTCGAGTTCGCGTTCGCCCATGAGGTGGAGGTGCCCCTCGGCCTGTACTTCGACTCGCTCTCGCTGCTCATGGCATTCATCATCGGCGTCATCGGCAGCGGCATCTGCGTCTACGCGCTCGGCTACATGCGCGACTTCCAGGCCCATGAGCCCGAGGGCGCCAAGGACCGCCGCCCGCTGTTCTTCGCCCTCATGTTCGTGTTCCTCTCCGCCATGTTCGTCATCGTGTTCTCCAACAACATGATGTGGATGTTCGCGGGCTGGGAAGTCACCACCGTCTGCTCGTTCCTCCTCATCGGCTACACCAAGACCGACGAGGCCATCGCCAACGCCTTCCGCCAGATCATCATGAACCTGGCCGGCGGCATCGGGTTCCTCGTGGCGCTCTACGTGTGCGCCATCCAGCTCGAGACCCTCTCGTTCGTCGAGTTCCTCATGCTCGGCGTGGCTGACCCGGCCCTCGTGGCGCTGGCCGTGGTGGCGCTCGCCTTCGCGGGCATCACCAAGGCCGCGCAGATGCCCTTCCAGACGTGGCTTCTGGGCGCCATGGTGGCCCCCACCCCCACGAGCGCCCTGCTCCACTCCTCCACCATGGTGAAGGCGGGCGTGTTCCTGCTCGTGAAGCTCGCGCCCATCATGCTCATGAGCCCCGTGCCCTCCATGATGGTCATGCTCGTGGGCGGCATCACGTTCCTCCTCTGCTCGTTCATGGCCATCAGCCAGTCCAACGCCAAGCGCGTGCTGGCCTACTCGACTATCGCCAACCTCGGCCTCATCACGGCCTGCGCCGGCGTGGGCACGCCGGAGGCGGTGTGGGCGGCTGAGTTCCTCATCCTGTTCCACGCCATCGCCAAGAGCCTGCTGTTTCTGTGCGTCGGCACCGCCGAGCACCACATCGGCAGCCGCGACATCGAGTCGATGGACCTGCTCTTCGACCGCATGCCGCGTCTGGCCCGCTTCATGATGCTCGGCATCATGTGCATGTTCATCGCGCCGTTCGGCATGCTTGTGGCCAAGTGGGCCACGCTCGTGTCGTTCGTCGACATGGATCAGGTGGCGCTCGTCATCATCCTGGCCTTCGGCTCGGCCGCCACGTTCATGTTCTGGGCCAAGTGGCTCGGCAAGCTCGCGGGCATCGCCGGCGAGCCGGAGAACGTGGAGGTCACCGTCCACAAGAGCGAGTGGGCGTCGCTTCTGCTCATGGCAGCGCTGCTCGTGGTGGCCTGCGTGACGCTGCCGCTCATCTCCGCCTACCTGGTGGAGCCCTACGTGGTGTCGGTCTATGGCATCCTCGGGCAGGACATCGCCACCGACAACCTCTGGATCGCGAGCATCTGCGTGGCCATCGTGGTGATCGTGCTGTTCGCGGGAATGGGCGGCTCCAAGGCGCGTAAGGTGGACGTCTACCTGGCCGGCGTCAGTCGCGGCTCGGAGGAGCGCGCGTTCCAGAACGCGCTGTCGGGCACGACGGTGGCCACGGCGCGCAACTGGTATATGGACGACGTGTTCGGCGAGAAGCGCATCGCGCCGGTAGGCGTCGTGTTCAACTCCATCATCATGGCCGCGGCCTTCGTCATCGCCGCCGTCGCCCCGATGGTGCTCTAGAAAGGGGCGTGACCATGACCATCCTCATCACCGTCATCGGCACCATCCTGTTCGGGCTCATCGCGCCTGTCGTGGGGTGCCTGCTGGCTGGCCTCGACCGCATCATCAGCGCCCGCATGCAGGGCCGCGTGGGGCCGCCGCTGCTCCAGCCCTACTACGACGTGCGCAAGCTCTTCGAGAAGGAGAGCGTGGCGGTCAACTCCGTCGAGCGCACCTACGTGGCCTGCGCGCTGCTCTTCGCCTGCGTGGCCGGCGGCGTGTTCTTCACCGGCGGAAACCTGCTCATGTGCGTGTTCGTCATCACGCTCTCGAGCCTGTTCTTCATCATGGCCGCCTATTCCTCGCGCAGCCCCTATGCCGAGGTGGGCGCCGCCCGCGAGACGCTGCAGGTCATGGCCTACGAGCCCATGGTGCTGCTTCTGGCCGTGGGCTTCTATATGGCCGCCGGCACCTTCAACGTGGGCGACGTGCTTTCGCTCGACGTGCCCATCATCGCCACCATCTGGCTCGTGTTCCTGGGCCTGCTGTTCATCCTCACCATCAAGCTGCGCAAGTCGCCCTTCGACCTGTCGATGTCGCACCACGCGCACCAGGAGATCGTCCGCGGCATGACCACGGAGATGAGCGGCCCCACCTTAGGCCTGGTGGAGATCATGCACTGGTGCGAGAACGTGCTGTTCCTCGGCTGGATCGGGATGTTCTTCGTGTGGGGCAACCCGCTCTCGCTCATCCTGGCCGTGGTCGTGGTGCTGGCGGTCTACTTCCTCGAGATCTGGATCGACAACAACTTCGCGCGTGTGAAGTGGCAGTTCATGCTGAAGTCCGCCTGGGCCGTGGCGCTCGTCGCCGGCGGCGTGAACATCGCGTTCCTCGCGTTTATGTAAGGAGGCACCATGGCTTTCGCATCGAAATCCCCCTGGGTGATCCACTACGACGGCTCGAGCTGCAACGGCTGTGACATCGAGGTCCTGGCCACGCTGTGCCCGGGCTTCGACGGCGAGCGCTTCGGCGTGGTGAACACGGGCAACCCCAAGCACGCCGACATCTTCCTGGTGACCGGCTCGGTCAACGAGCAGAACATCGACGTCGTGCGTGAGATCTACAACCAGATGGTCGAGCCGAAGGTGGTCGTCGCGTGCGGCATCTGCGCCTGCTCCGGCGGCATCTTCCATGACTGCTACAACGTCATCGGCGGAGTGGACAAGGCCATTCCTGTCGACGTGTACGCCCCGGGCTGCGCCGTGCGCCCCGAGGCGCTCATCGACGCCATCGTCAAGGGCGTCGCCGTCCTGGACGAGAAGTCCCAGGCGCTCAAAGAGTCGAAGAAGAGGGGGGAGTAGCCCATGGCCCAGTTCAGCCAGGAGTTCGCGCCGCTGCCCATCGAGGCCATCCATGAGGAGGCCCTTGCGCGCAAGGCGGGCGGCTGGCGCTACGTCCAGACCCTCGCCGTCAACACCGAGGCCGGCATCGACCTCGTCTACTCGTACATGAAGGACGGCCTGCTCGAGAACCTCGTGGCCAAGGCCCTGCCCGCCGGATCGACCGTGCCCTCCGTCACCGACCAGTTCCTGGCCGCGTTCGTGTTCGAGAACGAGATCCACGACCTGTTCGGCATCACCTTCGAGGGCCTGGCCATCGACTTCGGCGGCAACTTCTACCGCGTGGCGCAGAAGGAGCCCATGACCATCATCTCCCCCGAGCTCAAGGCCGCGCGCGAGAAGGCGGCGAAGGTGGCGGCCGCCAAGGCCGCGAAGGAGGCTGCCAAGGCCGACCGCGCCGAGAAGGCGGGGGAGGCCCAGGCGGAGTTTCTGGCGACGCATCCCGAGGCCGCGTCCCCCGCGAAGGGCGGGCGCGTGTTCACGCCGTCCGACGACGAGGCCGTGGAGGCCAAGCTCGCCGGCATGGACCCGGAGAAGGTGGCCCGCGTGCGCGCCGCCATCGCCGCCAAGGCCAAGAAGGCCGCCGCGGCCGAGCAGGACGCCGCCAAGGACGCCGAGCTGGAAGCCAAGCTCGCCGCCATGGACCCGGAGAAGGCCGCTAAGGTGCGCGCGGCCATGGAGGCCAAGGCCAAGAAGGCGGCCGAGGCCGCTGCGAAGGAAGGTGAGTAGCATGGGCAAGGCGACGGTCATCCCCTTCGGGCCCCAGCATCCCGTTCTCCCCGAGCCGCTTCACCTCGACCTGGTGGTCGAGGACGAGACGGTCATCGAGGCCATCCCCCAGATCGGCTTTGTCCACCGCGGCCTCGAGAAGCTCGTCGAGACGCGCGACTACAACCAGTTCATCTACGTGGCCGAGCGCATCTGCGGCATCTGCGCCATGGGGCACTCCCTCGGCTACGCCGAGACGGTGGAGTCGCTCATGGGCGTGGAGGTGCCCAAGCGCGCCGAGTACCTGCGCGTCATCTGGCATGAGCTCTCGCGCGTGCACTCGCATCTGCTGTGGCTGGGGCTCGCCGCCGACGCCTTCGGCTTCGAGAGCATGTTCATGCACTGCTGGCGTTTGCGCGAGCGCGTGCTCGACCTCTTCGAGAAGACCACGGGCGGGCGCGTGATCCTTTCCGTCGTGAAGGTGGGCGGCGTGGTTCGCGACATCGACGACGCCATGATGGCCCAGGTCATCGCCACCCTCGACGGCATCATGGATGACTACACCAAGATCATGAACACCCTGCTCACCGACACGTCGGTCAAGAACCGCACGGTGGACGTGGGCTACATCAGCCACGAGGACGCGCTCGCGCTGTCGATGGTGGGTCCTTTCGCTCGCGCCTCGGCGGTCAACTACGATGTGCGCTCCTTCGGCCGCGGCGCCTACGGCGACCTGGCCGACTTCCGGCCCATCTTGGACGACGGCGGCGACTGCTTCGCCCGCGTGAAGGTGCGCTGCCTGGAGGTGCTCCAGTCCATCGAGATCATCAAGGAGCTGGCGGCCAAGATGCCCGCCGGCGACATCGAGGCGGCGGTGAAGGGCGCGCCGGCCGACGGCGCCCAGGCCTCCAACGTGCTCGAGCAGCCCCGCGGCGAGTGCTACTACTACGCCCGCGGCAACGGCACCAAGAACCTCGAGCGCATGCGCATGCGCACGCCCACCTCGCAGAACCTGGCGGGCATGACCTCGGCGCTGGCCGGCTGCGACCTGGCTGACGTCAACATGATCATCCTGACCATCGACCCGTGCATCAGCTGCACAGAGAGGTAGGGAAGCCATGGGTTCCTTCAAGCTCGGCGGCATGACCTTCGGGTCGCTGTTCAAGAAGCCCGAGACCGTCCTGTACCCGCTGGAGACCAAGACCCCGCCGGCGGGGCTCAAGGGCCACATCGTCAACGACGTGAACCGGTGCATCCTGTGCGGCATCTGCCAGAAGACCTGCCCCTGCCATGCCATCACGGTGGAGAAGAAGGCCCGTACCTGGGCCATCGACCCCTTCCGCTGCGTCCAGTGCGGCTCCTGCGCGCGCGCCTGCCCCAAGGCGTGCCTGAGCATGGATCCGGCCTACACCCCGGTGGCGACCAGCGAGTACGTCCGCGTGCTCGAGGTGCCCGACCAGAAGGCGGCGGCCGCGGAGTAGGGGAGCGGCGGAAAGGCGAGTCTGGGGCGCCTCGCGCGCGCCTCTCCGCGCGCCTGTGTGTATCGTTTGTCCTTCGAGACGGCAAAGCTTAAGAAACGGGCGATGGCGTCGGGGTGCTGCTACAATTACCATTCGCATAGTCGATGATCCGGGCTCCTCGCGGGGCCCGGATTTCATGAGAGGGCGGGGGACATGGGCGCAGCGCGGCAGGGAAAGACGGATCAGGTTCGGGAAGAGGAGCCGGTGAGCGATCGCATCCTCACCCTTCCCAACGTCATCTCGGTCATCCGCCTGTGCCTCGTGCCGCTCTACCTGGCGCTGCTCATGGGCGGCCAGGACCTGGCCGCCGCCGTCACCTTCGCCGTGGCCGCGGGCACCGACTTTCTCGACGGGCAGATCGCCCGCCGCACCCACACCGTCTCCAAGCTCGGCCAGCTGCTCGACCCGACGGTCGACCGCGTCCTCATGATCACCGGCGTCTTGGGCGTGTTTCTGGTGGGGCGCCTGCCGCTGTGGATCATCCTCGTCGTGGTGCTGCGCGACGCGCTACTGCTCGGGGGCGGCTCGTGGCTGCTCTTCAAGCGCGGCATCCGCGTGCCCGTCATCTACCCGGGCAAGTTCGCCACCACGTTTCTGTTCGTGGGCTTCGCCGGCCTGGTGCTCAACGCGCCCCTCGTGCCGGGCCTGGGCCTCACCGACGCGGCATGGCTGCCCGGCTTCACCGCCGCGCCGGTGTCCTGGGGCATCTGGTTCATCTACGGAGGCCTGATCCTGGCCATCGGCACCACCGTCTACTACCTGTGGGCGGCCCTGCGCGCCCTCAAGGCCCAGGGCTTGGGCGGGGAAGGCCCGCGGTAAGGCCCATGGCCCGCGATTCGCGCTCCCGCCGCCACGCCGCCGGCTCGTCGCCGGCCTCGGGTCGCCGCCGCTCGGCAGCCTCGGTGCGCGCCGCCCATGAGCGCTCCCGATCCGCCGCTCCCGACCGCGCCCCTGCTGCCGGCGGGTCGCGCCGCGCCGCCTCCGACCGGGCTTCTGCCCGGCCAGCGCGCCGCTCGGCTGCCACGGTTCTGCGCGAGGCCGGTGTGACGGCGGACGAGGCCCCGCGCCGCGCCGCCCGCGTGCCCGCGTCCGCGCCGGCTGCCGCCGAGGCGGTCCTCGGCGTGGCCGGGCTCGTCGCCGAGGGGGCCGCGCGCGTCGGGCGTGCCGCGGCAGGCCTGATGGGCTGCTCGAAGGCGGCTCGCATCGTCCTGGCCGTCGCCTTGGCCGCGGCCGTCGTCCTCGTCGCCGACGGCGTCGCCACCGCAGGACGCGTGTACGGCGGCGTGACCGTGGGCGGCGTGGATGTGGGCGGCATGACCCAGGCCGAGGCCGAGCAGGCCATCGCGGGCGCCTACGGCGAGCGCCTCGCCGGGACGCGCGTCGTCATCTTCGCGAGCGAGGAGGCCCGCGATACCGTGGACGTGGACTTGCAGCGCCTCCAGGAAGAGGCCCTGGCCGAGCAGCTCTCGGTGGAGGAGGCCCAGCAGGCCAAGCAGCTGTGGGTGACCGACGCCGAGGCCCTCGGCGCCACGCTGCCCGCCGCCGAGCTGGCAGCCGAGGCGCTTGCCGTGGGCCGCGAGGACGGCGGCCTCGGCGCGCGCCTGGGCGCCGGGCTGGCCGGACGGGACATCCCCGTGCATGCCGCCTACGACGCCGCGGCGCTCGAGGCCCTCGGCCAGTCCCTCGACGCCACGATCGGCGAGCCGCGCACCGACTGGTCCGTGGCGGTGGAGGACGGCCAGGCCCGCGTCGTGGAGGGGCGCGCCGGGCGCCTGGTGAGCCGGGATGCGCTCGCAGCCTCCCTCGACGAGGCGCTCCTGCGCGCTGATGTGGCCGACGCCGAGTTCGTGGCCGTCGCCGAGGACGCCCCCTCGCGCACCACCGAGGCCCAGGCCCGCGGCACGGCCGACGCGCTCAACGCCGCTCTCGCACGGCCGCTCTCCTTCACCTACGAGGAGCGCGTCTACGACGTGACGCGCGAGGAGGCCGCCGCATGGCTCGACGTGGCGGTGGAGGAGGCCGACGCGGGCGCCGCCCTCGTCGTGACGGTGGATCCCGCCCGGGCGCGCGCCACCCTCGTGAAGAAGATCCACGCCGCCGCCACGGGCGACCCGGTGGCCGTGACCTTCCTCGTAGAGGGCGGCGCGGTCACGGTGGGCACCGACGGCACCGTGGTCATTCCGCAGATAGACGACGCGCTCGCCGTGCTCGACGACGCGCTCCTCGCGCCCGCGCGCCAGGCTGGCGCCCCGGGCTCCCAGGGAGCCCCGGACCAGGCGGCCGACGCCCTGTCCGTGCCCGTCGAGGCCGTCACGGCGCCGGCCGCCCTCAGCCTCGATGACGCGTTGGCCTGCGGGCTGGTGGAGGAGGTGTCCTCCTACACCACGCGGTTCACCAACACCGAGTCCACGGCCAACCGCACCCACAACATCAAGCTGATCTGCGATATCTTGAACGACGGCGTCGTGGGTGCCGGAGGCTCGTGGTCGTTCAACGACCGCGCCGGCGAGCGCACGGCCGAGCGCGGCTTTCTCGGCGCCGGCGCCATCATCGACAACGAGTACACCGATGATGTGGGCGGCGGCATCTGCCAGGTGGCCACCACCATCTTCAACGCCGTCTACGACAGCGGCCTGCCCATCGACAAGCGCACCAACCACTCGCTCTACATCGACAGCTACCCGGCTGGGCGCGACGCGGCGGTGTCGTGGCCCGACCTCGACCTCGTGTGGCGAAATGACACCTCTTCTGACATTCTGCTGCGCCTCACCTACACCGACGACAGCATAACCGCTACACTATACGGCGTTGACCCGGGCTACGCCGTCTCCACCCAGGAGGGGGAGTGGACGCCGGGCAAGAAGCATTCCACGCGCACCGAGCGGGATGATTCGCTCGCCCCCGGCACCAGCTACGTGAAGACAGCTGGCTCCGACGGGCAGCGCTATTCCGTCACCCGCACGGTGAAGGCGCAGAATGGGGAGGTGCTCCGGCAAGACGCCTTCTACTCCACCTACGCCCCCATCACCGAGGTCGTCGTCAAGGGCCCCGATGCGCCCGAGGGCGTGGCGGCGGAGCAGCCGGCGTCCTAGCAGGAGCGTCTTCTGGCACGGGGATGCCGTGCCTGGTGAGAGAGGACAACCCCAAGGAGCAAGGAAGGTCCATGTACTACCAACCTGAGATCGAGACCATGCCGGTCGACGAGCTGCGCGCGCTGCAGCTCACGCGCATGCGCGAGTCCATGCGCAACGCCTACGAGAACGTGCCGCTGTTCCGCGAGCGCTTCGACGCCGCCGGGGTGAGCCCCGACGACCTTGAGAGCCTGGAGGACCTGGCGCGGTTCCCCTTCGTGGTGAAGCAGGACATGCGCGACGCCTACCCGTTCGGGATGTTCGCCCGCGAGAACAAGGACGTCGCCCGCATCCACGCCTCGTCGGGCACGACGGGCCAGGCCACCGTGGTCGGCCACACCGCCTCCGACCTCGCCAACTGGGGCGACTGCTTCGCCCGCGGCATCGCCATGGTGGGCGGATCGGAGGACTCCACCATCCAGGTGTCCTACGGCTACGGCCTGTTCACCGGCGGTTTGGGGGCCCATGCCGGCGGCGAGGCCATGGGCTGCACCGTCATCCCCACCTCCTCGGGCAACACCAAGCGCCAGGTGCAGATGATGAAGGACTGCAAGACCGACATCCTGGCCTGCACGCCCTCCTACGCCCTGCTCATCGCCGACACGGCCATCGAGATGGGCTACGACCCGGCCACGGAGTTCCCCATCTCCGCCGTCATCTGCGGCGCGGAGCCGGCGTCCCAGAACATGAAGGACGAGATCGCCGAGAAGCTCGGCGTCCAGTACTGCGACGTCTACGGCCTCTCTGAGATCATGGGCCCGGGCGTGGCCATGGAGTGCAAGGAGCGCGGCGGCATCCACGTGGCCGAGGACCAGTTCTACTGCGAGATCGTCGACCCGGAGACGCTCGAGGTGCTGCCGGACGGCGAGTGGGGCGAGCTGGTCATCACCACGCTCGTGCGCGAGTGCTGCCCGCTCATCCGCTACCGCACCCGCGACGTCACGCGCATCATCTCCGAGCCCTGCGCGTGCGGGCGCACCCATCGCAAGATCGACTACCTGCGCGGCCGCACCGACGACATGCTCATCATCCGCGGCGTGAACGTGTTCCCGTCCCAGATCGAGCAGGTCATCACCGAGTTCCCGGAGATTGCCACGCAGTACCAGATCATCCTCAGCAACAAGGGCCCGCTCGACCGCGTGGAGCTTCAGGTGGAGACGGTTCCCGAGTTCCCCATCGACGAGGTCCGCAAGATCGAGGACCTCAAATCCCGCCTGGGCGCCGAGCTCAAGAGCAACCTCCAGGTGGCCGTCGAGATCAAGATCGTGGAGCCCAAGACCATCGAGCGCTCCATGGGCAAGGCAAAGCGCGTCATCGACCTCAGGGAGGCGAAGAACTAATGATTTCCCAGCTCACCGTCTTTCTCGCCAACGAGCGCGGCCGCCTGGCGGCCGCGTGCCGCACGCTGGCCGACGCCGGCTTCAACATGCACTCGCTCGTCCTGGCCGACACGGCCGACTTCGGCGTGGTGCGCATCTTCTGCGACCGCCCCGACGAGGCCGCGTCGCTCCTCGTGGACGCCGGCTACCGCGCCGCCGTCACGCCGGTCATCGCCGTGCGCGTGCCCAACGAGCCGGGCGGGCTCGCGCGCCTGCTCGAGTTCTGCGACGAGGCCGGCATGAACGTCGAGTACGGCTACTGCTACTCCGTCGGCGAGGATGGGGCCATCGACGTGCTGAAGATCGAGGGCACCGGCGCCGAGGAGCGCCTGGCGGCCGCTGGGTTCGCCGTCGTGCGCGCCGAGGAGATCTATGCAGCCTAGCCGCTCCTTCGAGGCCACCGGCCGCGCGCGGATGCGCCAGCTGGCGTGCGCCCTTCTCCTGGGCGCCGCCCTGGCGTTCGGCGGCCTTCTCGCGCCGGGTGCCGCCTGGGCCGATGTGCGCAAGACCGACCTGGTCATGGGCCGCACGGTGGAGCAGCGGGGGCTTCCCGCCGCGCTCTGCCCCAACGTGGCGGCCGACTACGCGGTGCTGCTGTCCTCGGACGGCACGGTCTACTTCGAGCGCGACGCCGACACCCAGGCGCGCATCGCCTCCATCACCAAGGTGATGACCGCCATCGTGGCCCTCGACAGCGGCGCGCCGCTCGACACGCCCGTCACGGTGAGCGCCAAGGCCGCCCAGGTGGGCGAGTCGAGCGCGGGGCTGCTCGCCGGCGACACGATGACGCTCGAGTCGGCGCTCAAGGGGCTCATGATCCCCTCGGGCAACGACGCGGCCATCGCCATCGCCGAGACGCTCGGGCCCTTGCTCGGCTCGGGTGATGCCGAGGCGGCCTTCGTGGCTGCCATGAACGCCAAGGCGGCCGAGCTGGGCATGGAGGGCTCCCTGTTCGCCAACCCCCACGGCCTCGACAACGGCTCCCACGCCGCCGACATGCACTGCTCGGCGCGGGACGTGGCCATCATGTGCCGCTATGCCATGGAAAACGAGACCTTCCGCGCCATCGTGGCCGTCGACGAGGCCTCCATCCCCGTGACGCGGGCCGACGGCACGGCCGCCACGGTCGTGCTCAAGTCCACCGACAAGCTCATCGGCGTCTACGAGGGCGCCTGCGGCATCAAGACCGGCTACACCGAGGCCGCCGGCCAGTCGTTCGCCGGCGCATGCGAGCGCGGCGGCGAGTACCTCTACGCCATCGTGCTGCACTCCACCTCGGAGGACCAGCGCTTCGAGGACGCCGAGGCGCTCTACAACTGGGTCTACGACAACCGCGTGAGCTACCCGCTCGCCCACAGCGACCGTACGGTGACCATGACGCGCGACGGTGAGTCGCGCGAGGTGCCGGTGGTGGCCGAGGTGGCGCTCGGCGCGTGGCCCGACAAGACGGTGCCGGCCACCTTCGCCGATCCGGACGCGGCCGTGGAGGTGTTCGCGCCCGACGGCAACGTGAGCCAGTCCTTCGAGCTGTTCGACGTGAACGGCGCGGTGAAGGCGGGCGACACCCTGGGCCGGGCCACGTTCTACCAGGCCAACGAGGTGGTGGCCATGCAAGACGTGGTGGCCGCGGCCGACGCGGAGGCCCCCGGCGTCTTCGAGGGGGTGGGCATTTGGTGGGATCGCCTCTGGCGCGGGCTGGCAGGCGAGAGCACCGTGGCCGAGTCGGTTATCATTAACGGCACCCCGCTCATCTTCGACAAGACGCAGCGGTAGCGCGGCAGCCGGCGCTAAGCCGGCCCTCCGCGCGGCGTCGCAGGCCTTCGCGGCCGCGGCGCCTGATCCTTGGGACCTTGTGCGGCCGGCGCCATCGCCGGCCGCCTCACGATACGAGAAGGAGCACGATATGAGCGAGACCTGCCCCGTCTGCGGCGCCCCCGTCGCCCCCGGCGAGACCGTCTGCGGTGCCTGCGGCTTCAAGCTGCTCGGCACCACCCAGCGCTTCGAGCCCATCGACCTGGCCGGCGAGGCCCCCGCGCCGGCGCCTGCCGCGCCGGCTGCCGCGGCGCTCACTGTGCTGCGCGGCCGCCAGGCGGGCGCGTCGTATGCGCTGGGCGAGGAGCCTGTCACCATCGGACGCAGTCCCCAGTGCACCGTGTTCCTCAACGACATGACGGTATCGCGCAGCCATGCCGCGGTGGAACGCGAGGGGGACGCCTACGTCATCCGCGACGACAACTCCTTCAACGGGGTGTGGATCAACGGCGCCAACGTGGAGGCCAAGGTGCTCGTGCCGGGCGACCTCATCCAGATCGGGTCGTTCTGCCTGCGCTACGACGAGGCCTAGGGGCGCGGTGCCCGCGCGGGCGCGCGAGGAGAGGAAAGGCGGGCGACGTGCCCGCGTGGAGAGAGGAAGCCAGATGGAACTGCTATCGGGCAACGAGGCCATCGCGCGCGGCGCCTGGGAGGCCGGCGCCACCGTGGGCGTGGCCTACCCCGGAACGCCCTCGACCGAGACGCTCGAGGCCTTCGCGCTCATGGAGGGCGTCTACGCCGAGTGGTGCGTGAACGAGAAGGTGGCCGTCGAGGTGGGCCTGGGAGCGTCGGCCGCCGGTGCGCGGGTGCTCGCCACCATGAAGCACGTCGGCGTGAACGTGGCCGCCGACCCGCTGTTCACCGCGGCCTACACGGGCGTGGGGGGCGGCATGGTGGTGCTCGCCGCCGACGACCCGGGGATGTACTCGTCCCAGAACGAGCAGGACTCCCACTACTACGCGGCCGCCGCGCACCTGCCCATGATGGACCCGGCCGACTCGGCCGAGGCCCGCGCCTTCGCCCGCGACGCCTTCGCGCTCTCCGAGCGCTTCGACGTGCCCTTCATGCTGCGCTCGACGGTGCGCGTGTCACACACCAAGACGCCGGTGGAGGTGGGCGAGCGCGTGGCGGCGGATCCCGTGCCCTACGAGAGCCGCCCGCAGAAGTGGGTGATGATGCCCGCCTTCGCCAAGCCGCGCCGCGTCGTGCAGCTTGAGCGCATCGCGGCGCTCGAGGCCTGGGCTGAGGAGTGCCCCTACAACGTGGTGGAGCGCCGCGGGACGGCGGTGGGCGTGGTCTGCGCCGGCGCCGCCTACCAGCACGTGGCCGAGGCGCTTCCCGATGCGTCCATCCTGAAGCTCGGGGTCACCTGGCCGCTGCCTGCCGCCAAGCTGCGCGCCTTCGCCGCGGAGGTGGACGCCCTCTACGTGGTGGAGGAGGCCTCCGGGTACCTGACGGACGCCGTGCGCGCCTGCGGCGTGGGGGTGGCGGAGTTCCCAGCGCCGCTGCCGCGTGACGGCGAGCTCTCGCCCGGGCTCGTGCGCGCCGCCTTCGGGCTGCCCGAGCCGGCGCACGCGCCCGCCCGCGCCGATTTGCCCGGCCGCCCGCCGGCGCTCTGCCCCGGCTGCCCGCATCGCCTCGTGTTCAAGGAGCTCACGCGCCTGAAGGCCATCGTGACCGGCGACATCGGCTGCTACACCTTAGGCGCGCTGCCGCCGCTGGCCGCCATGGACACCTGCGTCGACATGGGCGCGTCGATCTCGATGGCGCACGGCTTCGAGCTGGCGCTGGCCGGCGCCGAGCACCGTCCCGTGGTGGCCGTCATCGGGGATTCCACCTTCGCCCACTCGGGCCTGAGCTCGCTCATCTCCACCGTCTACAACCGCGGCGGCGGCACCGTGTGCGTCCTCGACAACCGCACCACGGCCATGACCGGGCGCCAGGGCAACCCCTTCAACGGCGTCACGCTCCAGAACCGCCCGAGCCGCGAGCTCGACCTAGAGGGCGTCATCCGCGCCATCGGGGTGGATGACGTGTCGGTGGTCGACCCGCACGACATGGCCGCGGTGCGCGCCGCGCTCAAGGCCGCCGTGGCCTCGCCTGAGCTTGCCGTGATCATCTTCCGCGCGCCCTGCGTGCTGCTCGAGCGCGTGCGCAAGCCCGTCTACAGCGTGGGGCCGCGCTGCACCGGCTGCGGGGTGTGCGCCACCCTCGGCTGCCCGGCCATCGCGCGCGATCCGGAGGCGGGGCTCGCCTCCATCGACCCGGCGCTCTGCATCGGCTGCGGCCAGTGCGCCCAGTACTGCCGCTTCGAAGCCATCGCGCAGGACTAAGGAGGAACCATGGGCGATACGACCAAGACCATCCTTCTCTGCGGCGTGGGCGGCCAGGGCACCATCCTGGCGGCCGACCTGCTGGCCCACGCGGCGCTTGCCGCCGGGCTTGACGTGAAGGTGTCCGAGATCCACGGCATGGCCCAGCGCGGCGGCGCCGTCACCACGGTGGTGCGCGTGGGCGAGTCGGTGGGCTCGATGGTGGCCGACCTGGGACGGGCCGACGTGATCGTGTCCTTCGAGACCACCGAGGCCCTGCGCAACCTGCCGTTCCTCGCCGAGGGCGGCGCGCTCATCGTCAACGACGAGGCCATCAAGCCGCTGCCGGTGCTCACGGGCAAGGCGGCCATGCCCGCTCGCGCGCGGGCGGACCTGCTCGACGCCGGCGCGCTGCTCGTGCCCGCCGCCGCCATCGCGCGCGAGGCCGGCAATGCCAAGACCTCCAACGTGGTGCTGCTCGGCGCGCTCTCGGCGCGGCTCGACTTCCCGGCCGAGGCCTGGGAGTCCACCGTGGCCGCCCGCGTGCCGGCCAAGACCGTCGAGGCGAACCTGGCCGCCCTGCGGGCCGGGCGCGCCTTCATCTGCGAGAGGGAGGGGGAGCGCTAGCATGAGCATCACCCAGATCAGCGTCTTCGTCGAGAGCCGCCCGGGCCACCTCGTGCGCACGCTCGACGCGTTTGCCCAGGCCGGCATCCAGGTGCGCGGCTTCTGCGCCGGCGACACCGGCGAGTACGGCATCGTGCGCTTCATCGTGGACAAGCCCGATGAGGCCCTCGCGCTGCTCGCCGAACGCGGCGCCGCGGCCCGGGCGAGCGAGGTGCTCTGCGCACGCCTGGACGACACCCCCGGCGAGCTGCGCCACGTCATGGCCGTCTGCGCCGACCACGGCATCAACGTCGTCTACTGCTACTCGCTGGCGTCTACCTACATCGCGCTGTCCGTGAAGGACATCGCCGCCGCCGAGGCCGCCCTCGCTGACGCGGACATCGCCCTGGTGGGCCAGGAAGAGCTGAGCTGCGCCCTGGCGGGCGTCACCCTGTAGGAGGTTGCCGTGGGAACCCCGATGCCCCCAGCCGACGAGATAGACTTCTCCGCGCTGCCCATCTACCTGCCCGAGGTGGAGTGCACCTCGCGCGAGCGCATCCGCGCCATCCAGCTGGCCAAGCTCATCGAGCAGGTCGGCTACACCTATGCCCGCGTGCCGTGGTATCGCGACCAGATGGACGCCCTCGGCGTCACGCCAGCCGACATCAAGACCCTTGACGACGTGCGGCGCCTGCCCTTCACCGACAAGTCCGCGCTGCGCGAGACGTTCCCCTTCGGCATGTTCGCCGTGCCCATGGACGAGATCGTGGAGATGCACGCCTCGTCGGGCACCACGGGCAAGCCCATCGTGGTGGGCTACACCGCCGCCGACATGGAGGTGTGGAGCGAGTGCATCGCGCGCCTGGCGCAGATGGCCGGCGTGACGGCGGCCGACCGCGTGCAGATGGCGTTTGGCTACGGCATGTTCACCGGCGGCTTCGGCCTGCACTACGGCATCCAGCGCATCGGCGGCATGATGATCCCCGCCGGGGCCGGCAACACCGAGCGCCACATCCAGATGATCGAGGACTACGGCACCACCACCCTCATCGCCACGCCGTCGTATGCCATGCACATCTGCGAGGTGGGGGAGAGGCTCGGCTACGACTGGGCGTCGTCCACCTTGGAGCGCGGCCTCTTCGGCGGCGAGCCGTGCCCGCCGCACCTCAAGGCCGAGATCGAGTCGCGCATGCACATCACCTGCACCGACAACTACGGGCTCACCGAGGTCATGGGGCCGGGCGTCTCCGGCGAGTGTTTGGCCCACCGCGACCAGCAGCACATCGCCGAGGATCACTTCCTCTGGGAGGTGGTGGATCCCGCCACCGGCGAGCCGGTGGGCGAGGGCGAGATGGGCGAGCTCGTGCTCACGCCGCTCGGCAAGCGCGGCATCCCCGTGCTGCGCTACCGCACCCACGACCTCACGCGCGTCATCACCGAGCCGTGTGCCTGCGGGCGTACCCTCGCCCGCATGGAGAAGGTGCGTTCCCGCAGCGACGACATGCTCATCATCCGCGGCACCAACGTGTTCCCGAGCCAGGTGGAGGACGTGATCGGGCGCATCGACACGCTCACGCCGCACTACCGCATCATCGTGGACAACGACAGCGGGCTCGACCGCATGACCGTGGAGGTGGAGATCAAGCCGGAGGCGTTCAGCGACTCCTTCGACGAGATGAGCGCCTTCACGCGCGACGTCACCGACCGCCTGCGCAACGTGCTGCTGGTCACCCCGGTGGTGCGCCTCGTGGAGCCGGGCGGCATCGAGCGCGCCATCGGCAAGGCGAAGCACGTCGATGACCGACGGAAGTAGCGTCGCCGGCACCTGAACCGTCGCCCGCCCTGCGCCCGCCCGGCGACGGCCTTCGCTCGACGCGTCGCGTCCGCGAGCCAAGGTCTCGCGGACGCTTTGGCTCAACCTCGCCGCGGTCGCCGTCGGGCGGGCGCAGGGCCTTCCCGGTGACTTTCGAAAGGACCTCCATGGCTGAAGCCTCGCATACCCCTCCCGTCGTCGGGCGGTTCGCGCCCTCGCCGACGGGGCGGATGCACGCCGGCAACGTGTTCGCCGCGCTCTGCGCGTGGCTCGTGGCCAAGTCGCAGGGCGGCGAGGTGGTGCTGCGCGTGGAGGACCTCGACCGCGAGCGCTCCAAGCCTGGCTTCGTCGATGCCGTGCAGCGCGACTTCGAGCGCCTCGGGCTCACCTGGGATCGCGGGCCCTACTTCCAGCACGACCGTGACGAGGCCTATCAAGCCGCGCTTGACCAGCTCGACGCGCGTGGGCTGCTCTATCCCTGCTACTGCACGCGGGCCGACCTGCACGCCGCCTCGGCGCCCCATCGCGGCGAGAAGCCGGTGTACCCGGGCACGTGCCGGGGCCTTTCGCCCGCCGAGCGGGCCGCGCGGCGGGATGCCGGGCGCACGCCGGCCACGCGGCTGCGCGTGCCCGATGAGACGGTGGCCTTCCATGATCTCGTGCAGGGCGACTACGCCCAGGACCTCGCACGTGAGTGCGGCGACTTCCTCGTGCGCCGCTCGGACGGCGCCTTCGCCTATCAGCTGGCCGTCGTGGTGGACGACGCGGCCCAGGGGGTGACGAGCGTGGTGCGTGGCGTGGACCTCCTGTGCTCCACGCCCCAGCAGATCCACCTCCAGCGTCTCCTCGGCCTGCCCGAGCCGTCCTATGCCCACGTGCCGCTCGTCGTGGCCGAGGCCGGGCGGCGCCTCTCCAAGCGCGACCGCGACGCGGCGCTCGACGAGCTCATCGCCCGCTTCGGGACGCCCGAGGCCGCCGTCGGCCACATCGCCGGCATCACGGGGCTTGCCCCCACCTGCGAGCCGGCCTCCCCCGAGCAGCTACTGGCCGGCTTCGACCCGGCCGCGCTCTCCGCCGCCTTCGCCGATCCCATCCAGGTTCTCTGGCGCTGACGCTAGCGCGCCCCGTTTTCGCCCGCCTGCGTCGCATAAACGACAAGTCGCAAACATTTCTCGGCTCTGACGTGCCCTTTCAGTTGCCTAGTGAGGCATGTTGGTCTATGGTGGGCAGGTCAGTTCAGGCATCCCCACGGGAGGGGAACATAAGCAGAAAGGAAGAGCTCATGAGCTTTAAGAAGGTGTTTGCCGCCGTCTCCGCGTCGGCGCTTCTCGTCTTCACGCTGGGCGTCATGACCGGCTGCAACAGCGGCCCGTCTGATGAGGAGGTCATCCGCAAGAGCCTCACCGAGGAGCTGGATCAGATCAAGAACATGGATGACGCGTTCATGACCGAGATGGCTGCCGACATGGACGTCGACGAGCTGGCCACCTACGGCATCGACGGCGTCGAGTTCATGAAGACCTACCTCGACGGCTTCGACTACAAGATCGACGAGGTGACCGTCGACGGCAACAAGGCTACCGCCAAGGTCACGCTGACCTGCAAGAGCTTCACCGCCTACAACTCTGCCGTGCAGCAGGCTGCCACCGACCTGGCCTCCGACACCGCCCGCCTGCAGGCCATGAGCAAGGACGAGCTGAACCAGCTGCTCGGCCAGACCGTGATGGACGCCCTGGCCGGCGTCGAGGTTGCCGAGACCGACCAGATCACCATCGGCTTCACCAAGAACGGCAACACCTGGACCCCGGATGCTGCCTCTGAGCAGGAGATCACCACGGCGATGCTGACCAACTAGGTCGCCTGGCTCGTTCCGCGTGCTTGGCGCCTGGCGCCTGTCGGAGGCGTTCCTCGCCTTCGATGTGCGACCGCGCTGCCTTTCGCTGAGCGGCCACGCCGTTCCCGCCAAGCGCACCCCGGCCGCCCCGCCTTCGCGGGGCGGCTTTTTTCTTCCCGGCCTTATACTGGCACCGTGCTCGTTTTCGATTCGCATCCGAGGTGACCCGATGACCCCTGCCGCACCCGGCGCCGCCCCCGCGCGCCGCTCGCTCACGCCCCGCATGGCCTGGCAGCTGGCCGCGCCCCACACCTGGCCGGCGGCCATCATGCCGGTGATGGTGGCCGCCGGCGCCACGACGGCCGTGAAGGGGGGCTTCTCGCCGCTCATGGCGGCGGTGCTGCTCGTCATCTGCATTCTCATGCAGGCGTCGGTGAACACGTTCAACGACTACTTCGACTACGTGAAGGGCGCCGACTCGGCCGAGGACAACGTGGAGGAGAGCGACGCGGTGCTCGTCTACAACGACGTGAGCCCGCGCGCGGCCCTTGCGCTGGCCATCGGCCTTCTGGTCGCCGCCTTCCTGCTCGGCACCTACGTCATCGCGCAGGCGGGGTGGATCCCGCTTGCCATTGCCGCCGGGGCCGCCGTGGTGGTGGTGCTCTACTCCGGCGGAAAGACCCCCATCTCCTACCTGCCCATCGGCGAGGTCGTGAGCGGCGTGGTGATGGGCGGGCTCATTCCGCTTGCCTGCTACCAGGTGCTCTCCGGCGAGTTCAGCTGGCTGGCGCTTGGCTGGGCCGTGCCCACCGTCATCGGCGTGGGGCTCATCATGCTGACGAACAACACCTGCGACATCGAGAAGGACGTCGAGGCGGGGCGCCGGACCTTGCCGGTGCTGCTCGGGCGCGAGCGCGCGCGGCGCCTCTACCACGGGCTGCTCTACGCGTGGGTGGCGGCCATCGCGCTCATCGTGGCTGTGTGGTTCCCGCGCGGACTCGTGGTGGTGCTGTTCATGGTGCCCGCCGCCTACCCGCTCGTGATGGGGATGCGCAAGAACCCCCTGACCCCGCCGGCGCGCGTTGGCGCCATGGGGCAGATCTGCGGCCTCAACGTAGCGCTTGGCGCCTTCTACGCCTGCGCGCTCATGCTGTAGCGGAACGCGGGCGGGTGCTTGCCCCCCCTCGGGCGGGGGGGCGCGGCCCCAGCGTGGCGCCCGCCGCCTTCTGCGCCTGCGCGCTCATGCTGTGGCGGCCCTGTCGCGGGGGGAGGTGCGCCGGGACGGGGCGGGTTGGGGCGTCCTGCTGAGCTGGAGGTCGCGATTCGGCGGGTGGGCGGCCTTTCTGCTGCGGCTGGGCGAGCTGCCGCTTCGCCTTCGTCGGTCGCGCCGCCGCGCTGCCCTGGGAGGCGGTTTGCGGTCGGGCGGAGCCGCGGCCCTGCCGCTTTTCGCTTCGGCTGCCTCGCCCCAGGCGTAGCCTCGTCTCGGTTGATCGGGTGATGCCTTGCGGGCGATCTGGCCGCTTGCCTTTCGGTCGCGCTGCGTTCTTTGTCGGGCGAATACGAGTTTCTGGCCAATTTCATTACGCTTTACGCTAACGGGACGCACTCTGGCTGTTATCGCCGCACAGAGGGTTGGCGTTTCCCCAGGTCGCAGTCGCCTGGCCACGCCAGCGTCTCTCGACGGGTGCGTAAAACGTGGCGAAATTGGCCAGAAACTCCGAGGATGGCGGCGAATCGCCGCGATGAGGCGCTCCGTTCGTCAACCGGTCGCCTCTGCTTGTCGCAGGTGGGTGCGTCGCCCGCCAGCCAGGCGATCCTGCCTGGCGCGGCCAGCCGGGTGGCGTCTTCGCAGTGGCTCGGTCGCCCTCGCCGGTGGTGGGGCCAGCTGCCTGCGTCCGGAGAGTCGATGGCCTCTCCACCGCGGACGCCTTGGGGGGGCAGCCGGTTGCCGTAGCTTCCCCGGGCGGCCCGTTTCGGGTACGTCCAGCGGGCGGTTGGGCCCATCGCGCCGAGATGTCCCTCCTGGTCGCTTGGGTGGCGATCAGTTTCAGGCGGCCCGAGGCCGGGTGGCGCCCGGATGGGACGGAGCCGGCTGGGCTGCCGCGGCAGAACCAGGACTCCCGCCCCGAGGCGGAGACCAGCTGCAGCTGGCCGTCTGGGGCGACCCGTCCGCCGCCTCGTGGGCGGCTTCTGCGCAGCGCCGCCCAGACGGCGCCTGGCGCCTGGCGTCCGGCGGACGGTGCGGGCGGTTGCCTTCGGGCGTCCCTTCGCCCGCCGTCGGCTTGCTGCGGGTTTCTGGCCAATTTCGGCGTGCTTTACGCTAAGAAGACGCCTTTAGGGTGCTGCGCCGCGTAGAGGGGTCGGCGTTTTCCCAGGTCGTAGCCGTGCTGTTTCGTTGGCGACTCCTCAGCGCTGCGTAAAGCGCGGCGAAATTGGCCAAAAACCCGTATGGTCCCCCGCGGGCCGCCGTTTCTCGGCGGCGCGTTGCCCGAGCGCGCTGGCTTCGTCGAGGTGATGGGGTGCCCATGCCGTCGGGGTGCGTTGTTTCTGCCAAAATTCGAGGATATGCGCTCGTTTCGCGTTCGAAATGGCGGCGCAGGTAAGTTATCCGTGGCTTTTTCCTGGGAAGATGACGGGCACTCTAGCGCGGATCCCTCTTGGCGCGATGGCGAGCGGCGCACACCCTCTATTCTTGACGGAAACGCGTGGCGAAACCTGCGCGCTTGGGCTGGCGGAGGGGTGACGGGCGCGCGCCGGGCACCCGCCCCCGGCTTCCTTTGTGGCGCTTACGTTGAAAGTTAGCACTCGCTGGCGTCGGCTGCTAGAATACTTCCTCGTGGATGTGAGAGAACGCTCGAAGGGAAGGAGGCCCCATGCTCTCAGACCGCCGTCAGCGCGTGCTGAGCGCCCTCATCGAGGAGTACGTGGCCCGTGCGCTGCCCGTGGGGTCGCGCACCCTTACCGAGCGCTACGCCCTCGGCGTAAGCCCCGCCACCGTGCGCAACGACCTCTCGGCGCTTGAGGACGCCGGCTACATCACCCAGCCCCATACCTCCGCTGGGCGCGTTCCCACCGACGCGGGCTACCGCGCCTTCGTCGATGACCTGCTCTCCGGCGGCCTGGCCTGGGAGGAGGCGCCGCACCAGGACGTGGTCGACCAGCTGCGCGCCACCGCCACCGAGCTCGATGCGCTCATGGAGCAGACCTCGGCGGCGCTCGCGCGGCTCACCGACTGCCTGTCGGTGGTGGTGGCCCCCTCGCTCATGGCCGCACGCATCCGCCAGGTGTCGCTCGTGTCGCTCTCCGACCACCGCGCGCTCATCGTGCTCGTGGCCGAGGACGGCCAGGTGGCCAACCGCCAGGTGTCCTTCGCCGACGCGGTCGCGCCCGATACGCTCGCCCGCATCCAGGAGCTGCTGAACCGCCTGCTCGCCGGCCGCTCGCTCGCCGAGGCCCGTGCCGCCGCCCACGAGGCGGTGCCCGAGGCGCTCGCCGACCCGCTCGTGCGCCTGGTGCTCGAGGAGGTGGCTGCCTGCGTCCAGGAGTCCGGTCTTGGGCGCGCGCACCGCGTGGGCGTGAGCTCGCTTCTGCGCAAGCCGGAGTTTGCCCAGGCCCAGGCCCTTGCGCCCATCATGTCGGCGCTTGAGGACGACACGGTGCTCCTCCACGTGTTCGACGACGCCCTTGACGGTTCGTGCGCGCCCTGCGCGGTGCGCATCGGGCGGGAGAACGGCGCAGAGGCACTGGCGGGCGTGTCGGTGGTGGCCAGCCCCTACGGCTGGGGCGACGGCGCCGGGGTGGTGGCCGTCATCGGCCCCACCCGCATGGACTACAGCTTGGTTATCCGCGCGGTTCGCGCCGCGCAGCGCGTGCTCTCGGACGAGTAGCTGGCGCGCGACCTACGAGGAAAGGAAAGACCGGTCCTATGGCCAAGGATTTGTACGAGATTCTCGGCGTCAGCCGTGACGCGTCGGAGAGCGACATCAAGAAGGCGTTCCGCCACAAGGCGCGCGAGCTGCATCCCGACGTGAACAAGGCGCCGGATGCCGAGGATCAGTTCAAGGAGCTCAACGAGGCCTACGACGTGCTCTCCGACGCGCAGAAGCGCGCCCAGTACGACCGCTTCGGCACCATCCCCGGCGCCGCTTCGGCAGGCGCGGGCGGCTACGGCGGCGGCTACGTGGACCTGGAGGACCTGTTCGGCGCCGGCTTCGGCGGCATGGGCGACATCTTCTCCACCTTCTTCGGCGGCGCGGCCGGCGGTGGACGCCAGGTGCGCAAGAACGGTCGCGACATGGGCGTGGGCCTGCGGCTCACTTTGGATGAGGTGGCAGCCGGCGTGAAGAAGGAGATCGTCTACGATCGCCTGGCGCCGTGCCCCGACTGCGACGGCACGGGCCTCGGCCCGGATGGCGAGGAAGTCACCTGCCCCGAGTGCAACGGCCAGGGCCGCGTGGTCACCGTGCAGCACACCTTCCTCGGCGACATGCAGTCGGCCACCACCTGCCCCCGCTGCCACGGCATGGGCACCACCATCGAGAACCCGTGCCCCGAGTGCGAGGGGCAGGGCCGCGTGCCCGACCGCCAGCGCGTCACCGTGGAGGTGCCCGCCGGGATCCGCGACGGCCAGCAGCTGCGGGTGAGCGAGTTCGGCGAGGCCGGCATCCAGGGCGCGCCGGCGGGCGATCTCATCGTCACCTGTCGCATCCAGCCCCATGAGTTCTTCGAGCGCGACGGGGACGATCTGCACGCCCGCGTGTCGGTGCCCATGGTCCAGGCGGCGCTCGGCGCCGAGGTGGAGATCGACGGCATCATGGCTGATGAGAAGGTGGAGGTGCGCATCCCCGAGGGGTGCCAGGCCGGCCAGGTCATCCGCGTGAAGGGCCACGGCATGCCGCGTCTGCGCAGCGATGCGCGTGGCGATCTGTTCGCCCACGTGGACGTCGTCATCCCCAAGAAGCTCTCCAAGCGCGAGCGCGAGCTGCTCGAGGAGCTGGCCGTTGAGATGGGGGAGGACGTGGCCGACAACCGCTCGTTCCTCCAGAAACTGCGCGACGCCATCTAGGCTGGCGCACAGCGCGCGGCGATGCCGGCGAGCAGCCTTTCGGGCCGGCGAGCGCGCTAAGGGCGCCCTGCCTCGCGCCTGCGAACCCGCGCCCCGATGCCCGCGTTGCGCATCGGGGCGCTTTTGTCCCACTACCGACCTGCCGCGGCGCCCTTACGCCAGCGGCCTGCGGAAAGAAGGCCCCATGTCCCTGCACCGGTTCTTCCTCGATGACCAGGTGATCGCTGCCGAGCCTGAGGCGGTGTTCCCGCTGCGCCTGGCGGAGGGCGACGCCCGCCATGCGCGCGTGCTGCGGCTTGCGCCGGGCGAGCACGTGGCCGTGGTGGACGCCGCGTACGACTACTTCGAGTGCGAGGTGGTGCGTTCCGACGGCGGGCAGCTGGAGGTGCGCGTGGCGCGGCGCCTCGACGCGCCGGAGGAGGGGCCGCAGGTGCTGCTCGTCCAGGGCCTGGCGAAGGGCGACAAGATGGACGAGGTGATTCGCCACGCCACCGAGCTCGGCGTGGCCGGGTTCCTGCCGCTTGCCTGCGCGCGCAGCGTGGTGAGGCTGGACGAGAGGAAGGCGCGCTCACGTGTGGAGCGCTGGCAGGCCGTGGCGAAGAGCGCGGCCATGCAGTCGGGTCAGCCGCGGGTGCCCGAGGTGTGCGCGCCGGTGACGCTGGCCGAGGCGGCTGCGGCGCTCGCGGGAGCGACGGCGGTGCTCGTGTGCTGGGAGGAGGCCCCCGGCACGGCACGGCTGGCCGATGCGCTGCACGGCGCCCTCGAGACGCTGCGGATGCCCGCCGCCGACGCGCGCGTGGCCGTGGTGGTGGGGCCCGAGGGCGGCCTGACCCCTGATGAGGTGGACGCGTTGCTGGCGTGCAACCCGCGCGCGAGACTGGTGAGCCTGGGGCCGTCCATCCTGCGCACCGAGACCGCCGGCGTGGTGGCGCCGGCGCTCGTGCTCTACGAGCTGGGCGCCCTGGGCGGACGGGCGGAGCAGGCGTGACGGCGGGGGAGCGCCCTGAGGGCGTCGAGGTGAACGGGGGGTCGAGGCCGTCGGGTGAGGCGGTCGCTGGCGCCTCGGGCGCGCAGGCTGCGGTGGGCGGGGCTGAGCGGGCGCCGCGGTTCGCTATCGTGAACCTGGGCTGCAAGGTCAACCGCGTGGAGTCCGACGCCTTCGAGCGCACCCTGCGCGTCGCCGGCTGGACTGAGGGGCCCGAGGCTGGCGCCGACCTCGTGGTGGTGAACACCTGCACCGTCACCGGCGAGGCCGAGAAGAAGACCCGCAAGGCCGTGCGCCACGCCCTGCGCGCCGCGCCACGCGCCCGGGTGGTGGTGACCGGCTGCGCCGCCGCCATCGACCCCGCTGCCTTCGAGGCGCTCGACGCGCGCGTGGAGGTGGTGCCCAAGGCCCAGGTGGAGGCGCGCCTGTCGGCCCTGGCCGCCCTCCGGCCCGACGCGTCAGAGGCCCCCCGCATCGTCGCCGGCGTCCCGGAGGGCAGCGGCGGGCCGGCCACCCCTGCGGCTGGCGCCGCGCCTGCGGGCGCGTCCCGCGCCGCAGCCGAGCCATCTTCCGCCTCCCGTGCCCTTGGGCAGCGCGTGCGCGTGGGCATCAAGGTGCAGGACGGCTGCGACAACGCGTGCACCTACTGCATCGTGCACGTGGCCCGCGGCGCCGCCTGGTCGCGGCCGGCCGAGGAGGTGGCCGCCGAGGTCGTGGCCCTGGCCCGCGCGGGCATTCCCGAGATCGTGCTCACCGGCATCAACCTGGGCTCCTACGCTGACGAGGGGCTCACCCTGGCCGGCCTTTGCGAGCGCCTGCTCGACGCCACGGCCCGCCTGCACGCCCCCGGCCAGCCGCCCTGCCGCCTGCGCATCGGCTCGGTGGAGCCCCAGGATGTGGGCGACGACCTCATCGAGCTGCTGGCCCGCGCCGAGGGCCGCCTCTGCCGTCATCTGCACCTGCCGCTCCAGGCGGGGAGCAGCCGCGTGCTCGCGGAGATGGCGCGCCCCTACGACGCCGCGGGCTTCCTCGCGATCGTGGGGCGGCTGCGCGCCGCCGTGCCGCAGCTGGCGCTCTCCACCGACGTCATCGTGGGGTTCCCGGGCGAGACCGACGAGGACTTCGCCGCCACCTGCGCCGTGGTGCGCGAGGCTGGCTTCTCCAAGGTGCACGTCTTTCCCTACTCGCGCCGCGCAGGCACGCCTGCCGCCGACCGCGCCGACCAGGTGCCGCCAGAGGTTCGCGCCCGCCGCGCCGCCGAGCTGCGCATGCTCGCCGCCGAGCTGCGCGCCGCCGACCGCGCCCGCCGCGCCGGCGCCGTCGAGCTGGCGGTGGTCGAGTCCCCGGGCAGGGCCACCACCGAGAGCTACCACGAGATCGCCGTCGACCCCGCCCACGCCTCCGGCGTCCTCGTCGAGGTGGCCCTGTAGCCACGCCTGGCATTCCTTCTCGACCATGCCGCGCCGGCCCCCGTAACCAACCCGTGCCTTCGGGGGTGGGGCGCATCTGCTACAATCGAGGTCATGGTAGACCAGACCCAGATAACGCTCACGGCGCCCGCCAGCGTGCCCATGGCCGCGGTGGTGGGCCAGGCCGATGAGCTGCTTCACCTCATCCAGGACGCCTTCGCCGCCCGCATCACCGTGCGCGGCGACACCATCGTGCTAGAGGGCGACGCCATCGAGGTGCAGTCGCTCACGGCGCTGTTCTCCGACCTCATCAAGCTGGCAGAGGGCGGCGAGGAGCCCACGGCCGACTACGTCCGCCGGGCCATCGACCTCATGCGCACCGCCGAGTTCGCCCCGAGCGTTTTGCGCGAGGACATCCTGCTCACCTACCGCGGCCGGGCCATCCGCCCCAAGACCGCAGGTCAGAAGCGCTACGTCGACGCCATCCGCGAGCACACCATCACCTTCGGCATGGGGCCGGCCGGCACGGGCAAGACCTACCTGGCCATGGCCATGGCGGTGGCCGCGCTCAAGCGCAAGGAGGTGGGCCGCGTCATTCTCACGCGCCCCATCGTGGAGGCCGGCGAGAGCCTGGGGTTCCTCCCCGGGACCCTCACCGAGAAGGTGGATCCCTACATCCGCCCGCTCTACGATGCGCTCTACGACATGACCGACGCCGAGCGAGCCAACCAGCTCATCGAGAACGGCACCATCGAGATAGCCCCGCTCGCCTTCATGCGCGGGCGTACCTTGAATGACAGCTTCATCATCTTAGACGAGGCGCAGAACTCCACGCCCGAGCAGATGAAGATGTTTTTGACCCGGCTCGGCTTCGGCTCGAAGATCGTGGTCACCGGCGACGTGTCCCAGACCGACCTGCCCCGCGGCATTTCGGGCCTGGCGCACGTGCGCCCCATCCTGGAGGGAACCCCCGACATCGCGTTCTGCGACTTCACTGGCAAGGACGTCGTGCGCCATTCGCTGGTGGCCGCCATCGTGGCCGCCTACGAGCGCGCCGGCAGGAAGGCATAGGAGGAAGATGGACATCCTGATCAGCTACCGCTACCGCGAGGACGACCTGGCCCCGCTGCCCCTCGAGGAGCTCACCCGCTTCGTGCTCGAGTCCGAGAGGCGCCCCGACGCCACCGAGGTGTCCGTCAGCTTCGTCGACGACGCGGTCATCGCCGAGCTGAACGAGAAGTACCGCGGCAAGCAGGGCCCCACCGACGTGCTCTCCTTCGAGTGCGACGGTTGCGGCGATGGGCCCGACGCGCCCGAGGACGGCGTCTTCGAGCTGGGCGACGTCATCATCGCCCCGGACGTGGCGGAGCGCCAGACCGCTGAGTTCGCCACCACCTTCGAGGAGGAGATCAGCCTGCTGCTCGTCCACGGCCTTTTGCACCTGTGCGGCTACGATCACGTGGTGGACGAGGAGGCCGAGGTCATGGAGGCCCGCGAGGCGGAGCTCCTGCGCGCCTGGGCCGAGCGCGGCGCGTAGCGTCCGCGGAAGGGGAGGGCCGCGCCATGGGCCAGGACCAGCCGCGCCTCGTTCGCAATGAGGGCGCCAAGCGCGCCCACGACCGGTTCACCCTGGGCCAGGCGTTCTCGTGCGCGGGCTGCGGCATTCGGCACGCCTTCGCCACCCAACGCAACATGCGCATCCATGCCGGCGTGGCCGTGGGCGCCGTCGCGGGGGGCCTCGTGCTGGGTCTGGACGCGCCTTCCTGGGCTGCCGTCATCCTGTGCATCGCCGGGGTCATGGCGGCCGAGTGCGCCAACACCGCCATCGAGGCCGTGGTCGACCTGGTCACCGACGACTACGCCGAGCTGGCCCGCGTGGCCAAGGACTGCGCCGCCGGTGCCGTGTACCTGATGGCCCTCGGGTCGGTGGCCGTCGGCGCCGTCGTGTTCGGCGCCCGCATACTCGCCCTGCTGGGCGCCTAGCCGCCATACGTCCGGCGCCCGCGCCGGGGAGGAGAGAGACGATGAACGACAACCTGCTCGGCGCCGACGGCTTCAAGTCCGGCTTCGTCACCCTGGTGGGGCGCCCCAACGCGGGCAAGTCCACCCTGCTCAACGCCATCATGGGCAAGAAGATCGCCATCACGTCGAACACGGCTCAGACCACGCGCCACCGCTTCCGCGCCGTGCTCACCCGCGACGACTTCCAGATGATCATCGTGGATACGCCCGGCCTCCACAAGCCCCACGACGCCCTGGGCGAGGAGCTCAACACGAGCGCCCTCAAGGCGCTCGAGGACGTGGACGTGGTGGCCATGCTCATCGACGCGTCCAAGCCCATCGGCCGCGGCGACGAGTGGGTGGCCGCCCAGCTGCGCGGCTCGCGCTCGCACAAGATCTGCGTGCTGTCGAAGACTGACCTCGCCACGCCCGAGCAGATCGCCGCCCAGCGCGAGGCCGCCGAGGGCCTGGCCGACTGGGACGCCATGGTGGCGCTCTCCGCCGAGACGGGCTACAACGTGGAGGCCTTCGTCGAGGAGGTCGTCTACCTTTTGCCCGAGGGCCCCGCGTGGTTCCCGCCCGACATGGAGACCGACCAGCCCATCGAGGTGGTGGTGGCCGAGTTCATCCGCGAGAAGATCCTGCGTACCTTCCGCGACGAGGTGCCCCATGCCATCGGCGTGGCCCTCAACGAGATGGAGTACGACCGCAAGAAGGATCTCTACCGCATCTTCGCCGTCATCTACGTGGAGCGCGACAGCCAGAAGGGCATCATCATCGGCAAGCGCGGCGCGGCCATCAAGCGCATCGGCATAGAGGCGCGCGAGGACCTGGAGCAGCTGCTCGGATGCCGGGTGTTCCTCGACCTGTCGGTGAAGGTGAAGAAGAACTGGCGGCGCGACGCGAGCCAGATCCGCCGCTTCGGCTACGGCGAGGGGGCCTAGGCGCGCCCGCTGGAGTTCGGGCGAAAGATAAGCCGGTTTTCTGCGAGAAATGCCGAGTTTGCATGGAGCACTCGTCCGCGCGGACGCCTTGCCGCCGGTGCGTGACGCGTTTGCCCAGATCGCTGCAAGCGTTACGTCTTTTACGGCGGGGAATCTGCCTGTTTTCGGATCCGCGAGCAGGCAAAGCCGGCTTTTCTCGCAGAAAACCGGCCTCGTTGCTGTCCGGCTGGCGGGGCCTCCTTGGGCCGCGTGGGCGTCGAGGCGCCCTCCCTGGCGTAGAATTCTGGTGAATTCGCGGCCAATCAGGCGTTCCGTTACGCGCGTGCGACCTGGGACGGCGTGCTTTTCGGTACAATGGCGGGCAAATCGTAGCAAGGAGCCTTCGCGACCATGAGATGCCCCAACTGCCAGAGCACTAACAAAGACAGCGCCAAGTTCTGCATCGAGTGCGGCTATCCGCTTCGCGCCGGCCATGGGGCCAAGGCGCCCGAGGCAGATGCCGTGCGCTCCGAGGGCGCTGCGGACAAGGCGGGAGCGGGGGATGCCCGTGTCGCCGCGACTGCCTCGGAGAGTCCCGCCTCGGTGATCGGGGCGTCGCTTGACGAGGTGCGCGCCCTGCGCGAGGAGCCGGCGGAGGTCTCGGCCGACGCCGAGGTGTTCGCGCGCCTCATTGCCGACAACGCCCGGCGTGCCGCTGACGCGGAGGACTTGCCGCGCTATGGCGAGCGCCGCCGCCCCGCGGAGGAGACGCCGCAGGACGAGGGAGCGGCCGCCGCTCGCGCCGCGACCGACGAGGCTGACCTTGAGTTCGAGTTCGTCGAGGAGCTGCCCGTGGCCGGCTCCGCGCCTGAGGGGGACGTCCCCGCCGAGACGGCCGCCCCAGTCCCGGCGCCCGAGGCGGCTGAGACCGCCCTGCTCGACGGCACCCCGGCCTCGGCCTCGGCTTCGCCTGCCGCGTCCGGCGATGACTACGGCGCCTTCGACGAGGCGCTCTACGCCCCCCGCGAGGGGCAGGACGGCCGCGATTCGCTGGCCGAGGTGGTTCACGAGATGTTCCCCGACGGCGTGGTGGCTGCCGGCGCGGCGGGCGCGGCCCGCACCGCCGACCTCACCGGCCTCGAGCGCCTGGTGGATTCCAGCTACGTGCCACCGAGCTACGCCTCGCGCGCGGGCGACACGATGGAGCTCCCCGCCGTGGGCGACGGCCCGGCTGCCGCGGCCAAGCGCTTCAGCGCCGAGATGGATCCCAAGGAGGCGCGCCGCCAGGCTCGCGCCCAGAGAAAGCTCGACCGCCAGATCGCCCGCGAGCAGCGCCGCGGTGCCGCAGACGGCCCGCGCCCTGCGCGCAGCAAGACCCCGCTTATCGTCATCGCGTGCCTGCTCGTCACCGCGCTTGCGGTTGCGGGCGTCACCTGGTACCTCCAGCTGTGGGGCGGCAAGGTCGTTCCCGACGTGGTGGGCAAGAGCCAGGTGGACGCCACCTATGTTCTGACTGACAAGGGCTTCACCGTGCGGGCGCTCCCGGTGCGAAGCGATGACGTGGAGGGCATCGTCCTGCTCACCGACCCCGATTCCGGCCGTCGTGCCGAGGAGGGCACCGAGGTGGTCATCCACGTGTCGGTTGCCCGCGTGGTGCCCGCGGTGCTGGGGCTGCCTCGCACCGACGCCGAGGCCGCGTTCGCCGAGGAGGGGCTGACCGGCGTCACCTACGAGGAGGTCAAGTCCAACGACCCCGAGGGTACGGTGATCTCCGTCACGCCCGAGGCCGGCACCAAGGTGAAGGCCGCAACTCCCGTGACCGTCCAGGTGGCCGTGCCGTTCACCGTACCGGACGTGGAGGGCCTCTCCCGCGCCGACGCCGAGGCGGCGCTCGAGGCCGAGGGCTACGACGTGGAGGTGCGCACCTTCTACACGGAGGATGTGCCGGAAGGCGCTGCCGTCTCCACCGAGCCAGCCTCCGGCTCCCAGCTCGACTCCGGCTCCACGGTGGTGCTCAACGTGGCCAAGTCGCGCAAGGCCGAGTGCCTCGCCTACGCGCAGACGTACTTCCAGTCATCGAAGAACTTCTCCATCGACGGGAAGAACTACGAGATAGACCCTGCCAAGCTGACCATCGAGTACGTCGGGGATGATACGACGCGCTACACGGTGTCGGGCATCCAGTACGGCTCGCTCTTCGGCATTGTCGTGCGTGACGAGGCGACGGGCTGGCAGACGCTCACCGGCACCATCACCTGGGATGCCGAGGGCAACGTGAAGTCGTCCGATCCTGCCATCAAGCGCGCCTGACGCGTGGCCCAGCCCACTTACAGCGTGCGCGGGATCGTCCTGCGCAAGACCAAGCTGGCCGAGACCGACCTCATCGTCACGCTCCTGGCCGATGACGGCACGCAGCGCCGCGCCGTGGCGAAGGGGGCGCGCAAGCCGTCGAGCACCTTCGCCTCGCGCTTGGAGCTCTATGCCGAGGCTGACCTGCTCTGCTCGGTGGGCCGCAGCCTCGACGTGGTGAAGGAGGCGCGCCTCGTTCGGCCCAACGTTCGCCTGCGCTCATCAGTTGAGCTGGCTAGCTGCGCCGCTCCTGCGGCCGAGCTTCTCTGCAAGGTGTCCCAGCCCGGGCTCGAGCAGCCGCGTCTCTTCGAAGCCACGGCCGCGGGGCTCGCGGCCCTTGACGCCGCCGCGCCCGCCCAGGCGCCCGGCGTGGCGGCGGCCCTGCTGATCAAGACCCTCGGCCTGGTGGGCCTGCGCCCCTCGCTTTCGCAGTGCGTCGTCTGCGGCGGGGACGCCACGGCGGTAGCGCCGCAGGTCCCCTTCTCGTTCTCCGAGGGCGGGGTGGTGTGCGCCGGCTGCCGCGGGCAGGCCGAGTCGGTGCCCGTGCCCGCGGCAGCCGTGGGCTGGGCGCGCTTCCTCATGGGGTCTACCTATGCCGCCATCCTGGAGGCGCCCGCCGATCCGGGGTCGGCCTTCGCCGTGCTGCGCCTGGCCCAGGGGCTCATCCGCGCGCACGTGGGCGGCTCGCCCAAGTCGCTCGACTTCCTGTTTACCTGCGGCCTGTTCGGCGACGCCGAATAGAGGAGGGGCCGGGCCCCGCTGGGGGGCGGGCGCGCGGGGGTCGGGCCCCGATTCTGCAGGAGGAGTCCGCCGCCGACCGCCTGTTCTCCGCTGGGCGGGCTCACGGGGGGGGGTCGGGCCCCGTTTCTGCACAGTTTTTTCGACTTTGCGACACGGCGTATCGTCGACGACGGCGTTTTACCTGATCGCCGGTGCCCGCCGTGCGGCTCTTCGGCCTGATTGACCGAATTTCGCGCCTCGCGAGGCATGAATCTGTCGCAAAGTCGAAAAAACTGTGCAGAAACGGACACGAGGGCCCTCGCCCCGTCCGGCACCCCCCCCCTCGCGCCAACGGGCAGCCCCCGCCGCGCCGGGCGAGCGGCCCGCTCCCGTGCCGCGCTGGGCAATCGCCCCCCCCGGGGGGGGAGGCGTGTTGGACGGGGCGAGCAGCCCGCCCCCCCGAGCCGCGTGGGGCCGCGCCGGACCGGGCGCCCCTCCCTCGCGCTGGGCAGCCCGCCCCCCGCACCGCGCCGGGGCGAGCAGGGCGGTTCCCGCCATATCAGGCACCCGCGCCAGCCAGTTGTGCGCAAACGGTGCGGACGGCCGTGCGCCGGCAAGTTTTCCTTGCCCCGTCCAGAACCCGGCCCTATACTGGACAAGTTGTGTGTCCGCAACCCGTTCGCTCTTGGCCCGCATGCGCCACCCGCTTGCCCGCCCAGAACGCAACGCGAAGGAAACCGGCGGCTGCCAGGCCGTCCTGGGCGCGGGAGCGCCCCCAACCCATCAGAAAGGTGGAATCACATGGCGAGCAAGAACAGCATCTCCAAGGAGAAGACCGCAGAGCTCATCAAGGAGTTCGGCAAGGGCGACGGCGATTCCGGCAGCGCCGAGGTGCAGGTGGCCATCCTCTCCGAGCGCATCCGCAACCTCACCGAGCACCTCAAGGTCCACAAGAAGGACAACCACACCCGCCGTGGCCTCATGATGCTCATCGGTAAGCGACGCGGCCTGCTCAAGTACATCAAGCAGCGCGACATCGACGAGTACCGCGCGCTCATCAAGAAGCTCGGCATTCGCGACAACATCTAGCGAACTGAACGCGGGGCCCGTCTCCTCAGGCGGGCCCCGCGCTTAGTGATAGCGGTCGGCGGCGCTGGGCGTCCGCTGCTCGCGGGAGGCGGCGAACCGGTAAGTACCCGTCCCCGAAGAAGCTCCCGGGCAATGAGGCCCGCGAGGAAAAGAAGAGAGAACAGATACATGGAAAAGATCGTCGAATCCTTCGAGCTCTACGGCAAGGAGTACCGCCTGGAGACGGGCGAGCTGGCCAAGCAGGCCACCGGCGCGGTCCTCGTGACCCAGGGCGAGACCACCGTGCTCGTCACCGCCGTCGTGTCCAAGCAGCAGCGCGACTACGACTTCTTCCCCCTGACCGTGGACTTCATCGAGAAGATGTACGCCGTGGGCCGCATCCCCGGCGGCTACCTGAAGCGTGAGGCCCGCCCCTCCGAGAAGGGCACCCTCACGGCCCGCATGATCGACCGCCCCATCCGCCCCGGCTTCCCCGACGGCTTCAAGAACGAGGTCCACGTGGTGGCCACCACCTTCGTGGCCGACCAGGTCAACCCGCCTGACACCATCTGCGTGGCCGGCGCCTCCGCGGCGCTGCTCGCGGGCGGCGCGCCCTTCGACGGCCCGGCTGCGTGCGTGCGCATCGGCCGCGACAAGGAGACCGGCGAGTTCATCGTCAACCCCACCTACGCCGAGCAGGAGAACTCCGACCTGGAGCTGACCATCGCCGGCACCGCCGACTACATCTCCATGGTGGAGGCCGGCGCCGAGGAGATCTCCGAGGAGGACATGCTGGCCGCCATGACCTTCGGCCAGGAGGCCATCGCCGCCTTCTGCGAGAAGCAGGCCGCCTTCCTCGCCAAGGTCAACCCCACGCCGCTGCCCTACACGGTGCACGTGGCCGACCCCTGCATCGCCGAGCGCGTCGGCGCCTACTACGATGCCATGGCCGCCGCCCTCAAGGACGCCGACAAGCAGGCCCGCATGGGCAAGGTCGACGAGCTGAAGGCGCAGATCAAGGAGGAGTCCTTCTCCGAGGAGGAGCGCGTTGCCTGGTCCAGCGACATCGCGGCTGCCTGCAAGGCGCTTGAGAAGCGCGCCATGCGCGCCATGATCATCGAGACCGGCGAGCGCGCTGACGGCCGCCGTCCCGAGGAGATCCGCCCGCTGTTCATCGAGCCGGGCTACCTGCCCCGCGTCCATGGCTCCGGCCTGTTCCAGCGCGGCCAGACCCAGGTCATGTCCGTCTGCACGCTCGGCATGCTCAACGAGTGGCAGCGCCTCGACACCATCGAGCCGGTCGACGGCAAGCGCTACATGCACCAGTACAACTTCCCGCCCTACTGCACCGGCGAGACCGGCCGCATGGGCGCGCCGAAGCGTCGCGAGGTGGGCCATGGCGCCCTGGCCGAGCGCGCGCTGCTCCCCGTCATCCCCGACGAGGACGCCTTCCCCTACGCCATTCGCGTGGTCTCCGAGGTGCTCGAGTCCAACGGCTCGTCCTCCATGGCGTCCACCTGCGGCTCGACGCTGGCCCTCATGGACGCCGGCGTGCCTATCTCCGCGCCCGTCTCCGGCGTGGCCATGGGCCTCATCAAGGAGGGCGACGACGTCGTCATCCTCACCGACATCCAGGGCATCGAGGACTTCCTCGGCGACATGGACTTCAAGGTGTGCGGCACCTCCAAGGGCATCACGGCGCTTCAGATGGACAACAAGGCCCGCGGCCTGTCCGTCGAGATCCTCGCCCGCGCGCTCCAGCAGGCCCACGAGGGCCGCGCGTTCATCCTGGACGCCATGCTCGAGCAGATCCCCGCTCCGCGTGAGGAGATGCGCGAGACTGCCCCGCGCATCGAGACCATCAAGATCCCCGTGGACAAGATCCGCGACGTCATCGGAAGCGGCGGCAAGGTGGTGCGCGGCATCCAGGAGGAGACCGGCGCGTCCATCGACATCCAGGAGGACGGCACCATCCACGTGGGCGCCACGTCCGGCACTGCCATGCAGGCGGCCAAGGACATCATCCTCGGCATCGTGAAGGAGCCTGAGGTGGGCGAGGTCTACGAGGGCGAGGTCGTCGGCATCAAGGACTTCGGCGCGTTCATCAAGCTGACTCCCGGCAAAGACGGCCTGCTCCACATCTCGCGCGTGGCCAACGGCCGCGTGGCGAAGGTGGAGGACGTGCTCAACCTGGGCGACATCGTCAAGGTCGAGGTGCTCGAGGTCGATCCGAAGAACGGCAAGATCTCCCTTGACCGCCTGGACAAGCCGGATGCCCCGGCTGGCTCGACTGAGCCGCGCGGCGAGCGTCGCGAGCACCGCGGCGACCGCGACCGTCGCGGCGGCGACAACCGCCCCGGCCGCTCCGGCCGCGAGGCCCGCACCCCCCGCCGCCGCCACGAGGCGTAAGCGGAAGGCATGACCCCGAAGAGCCGCCCACCCGGGCGGCTCTTTTCGTTTTCCGCGGTTGGGCGGCGGGGGCGGGGTTGTTGGGTACAATGGGGGAAACCGACTGATACGTAAGGAGGACGTGATGATCAAGGTAGCCGTGGCGGGATGCGCGGGACGGATGGGAAGCGCGGTGGTGGAGGCCGTGGGCGCCGCCGATGACATGGAGGTGGCCTGCGGCATCGACCCGCACGGCGCCGATGCGGGCTTCCCGGTGTACGCGAGCGTGGCCGAGGCCGTGGCGGCCGGCGGCTTCGACGTGCTGGTGGACTTCACCCAGCCCGATGTGGTGGCCGCCAACCTGGCTGCCGCGCTGCCGGCGGGCGTGGACTGCGTGGTGGGTACCACGGGGCTCTCGAACGAGGTGCTCGAGGGGCTGGCCGCCCAGGCGGCGCCGGGCGCGTGCTTGTTCTACGCGCCCAACTTCACCACCGGCGCCGTGTTGATGATGGAGTTCGCCAAGGCCGCCGCGCCCTACTTCCCCGAGGCCGAGGTCATCGAGTTCCACCACTGCAACAAGAAGGACGCGCCCTCAGGCACGGCGGTGCGCACGGCCCAGATGATCGCCGAGGCGCGCGCGCCGCGCGTGAGCGAGGCGCCTGGTCGCGAGACCGAGATGCCCGGCGCCGAGGGCGCCCGCGGCGCGCTCGTGGACGGGGTGCCGGTGCATGCGGTGCGCTCCATGGGGTACGTGGCCTCGCAGGAGGTGATCTTCGGGTCGCTCGGCCAGACGCTCACCCTGCGCCATGACTCGTGGGACCGTTCCTCCTACATGCCCGGCGTGCTGCTGGGCATCCGCAGCGTGGGAGCGCGCGAGGGGCTCGTCGTCGGCCTCGAGCAGTTCATGGCCTAGGCTGCAAGGCGGCAGGGGAGGGGCGAGCGGTGAACTGAACCCTGATAGTGGGACCGGAAACAAAAGTTTCCGGTCCCACTCGCTTTTAAGGGGTGATGCCATGAGGCACTCTGCAAAGATACGGAGCGAAGCCGCAAGATGCTTCGGGATGGGCTACGGAGCGGATGCGGTCTCAGCTGCGCTGGGATTGAGCCGCCATACAGCGGGGAAGTGGCTGTACACTTGCAGGGCGCTCGGAAAGGAGGCCCTGTTCGTGACCAAGCACAAAGCCTACCCCCACGACCTCAAGGTCGAGGCCGCCAAGGCGGTCGTCGAGGGGAGGATGACCAAGCCTGAGGCCATGAGGGCCTATGGGATCAAGGGGAAGACCCAGATAGACACCTGGTGCCGGCTCTATCGCGAAGGCGGCCCAGACGCCCTCCTCCCCAAGCCCAAGGGCAGGCCGAGAAAGGGAGAGCCCGTCTTTTCCTCCCGCGAAGAGGAGCTCGAAGCGCGCGTGCGCGAGCTGGAACTGGAGCTGGAAATCCAAAAACGAATCAACGCCTTGGCGGACGAGATCGAGCGGAAGCGGCGGACTCGCTAAGGCGCGAATGCCCGCTCAGGCTCGTGCTCGACAAGCTTGAGCTCCCCAGGAGCACCTATTACCGCTATGCAGGCGGCCGCAATCCCAAGCCCGACAGGTGGTCCGAGGTGCGCCCCTTGGTGCGCGAGGCGTTCTCCCGCGCCCCCAACGGCTTGGGGTACCGTCAGATCGCCATGGCCCTCAGGGCCGAGCAAGGCCTTGCCATCAGCGGCAAGACCGTGCTCAAGCTGATGAGAGAGGAGGGGCTTTCCTGCCGAATAAGGCGCAAGCGCTACAGCTCCTACCGGGGAGAGGAGGGCAGGATAGCCAAGAACGCCCTGAACCGCGACTTCGCAGCGGGGGCTCCGATGGAGAAGCTCGTCACCGACGTCACCGAGTTCAAGGTGGCAGGGGGCAAGGCGTACCTGTCGCCTGTGATGGACCTCTACAACAACGAGATCGTGGCATGGTCGGTGTCAAGGAGCCCCAATATGGCTCAGGCGATGGAGATGCTGGACAGGCTAGAGCCGCTCCTCCACGGCCCTGCTCTCCTGCATTCCGATCAAGGCTGGCAGTATCAGCAGCCCTCCTTCCAGGGGCGCCTAGAGGGGATGGGGCTCGTCCAGAGCATGTCTAGGAAGGCCACGTGCTTGGACAACGCATGCATGGAGGGGTTCTTCGGGCACCTGAAGGACGAGTTCTACAGGCATCGCGCCTTCGACTCCTTCGATTCGTTCAAAGAGCAGATCGATGCCTATATTGCCTATTGGAACACCCGGCGCTATCAAGCTCGACTAAAGGGAATGGCCCCGGTGCAGTGTACTGCCTCCCATTTCTTGGACACGAGAAATGGGAGGCTTCTTTATGCCATCAGACCTTAGGATCAGATACGACGTCGATGTCCGCAGGGCCGCAGCGGAGCTCTTCGAGGAGGGCTATGGGTATCACGCGGCCGCGACCGTCCTAGCGCTTCCTCCTTCCGTTGTGAAACAATGGTGCTACAAGTTCGGCGCTGTTGGATTGGACGGATTGCTGCAGATGGGCGGACGACAGGTCAGATACACCTACGAGCAGAAGCTGGCCGCCGCGAAAGCGGTGGTCGAGGACGGCGAGAAGGTCCCCGATGCCATGGCGTCTTTCGGCATAGCCTCGAGGTCGGCGCTCCTCAAGTGGTGCAAAGCGTATCGGGAGGGCGGCGCTGAAGCCCTGCGCCCCAAGCCGAAGGGCCGACCCAAAGGGAGCGGGGCCGCGAAGGAAGGGATGACTCGCGAGCAAGAGCTCGAAGTCCGCGTCCGAAAGCTCGAGGCGGAGAACGCCTACCTAAAAAAATTGGCGGCCCTGAGGGCGGAGAAGAGCCTTCGAACCGGGAGAAGGCAGCGGCCGTAGCCGCGCTCTCAGGGCATTACCCGCTCGCTGATCTGCTGGAAGCGGCGGAGATGGCGCGATCGAGCTACTACTACGCGCTGTCGCATCCGAAGGCGCCGACCCGACCGGAGCTATGGGACGCCATAAGCGAGATATTCTCACGGACTCCCAACGGCTGCGGACATCGGCAGATCGCCATGTGCCTGCGCGCCGAGCGCGGCGCGCGCATCGCGGACAAGACGGTGTTGAAGGTCATGCACGAGATGGGGATCAGCTGCGGCATCCGCCGCGAAACCGACTATCACAAGTACAATTCGTACAAAGGCCTCGTCGGCGAGACCTTCGAGAACGTGCTGGGGCGCGACTTCGGAGCGGAGGGCCCTTGGCAGAAGATGGGCACCGACGTCACGGAGTTCAAGCAGGCGTGGGGCAAGGCCTATCTCGCGCCGATATACGACTTCGGGAGCAAAGAGATAATAGCGTGGTCGGTGTCGAAGAGCGCGAGCATGGCCCAGCAGCACGATATCCTCGATCAGCTTTTCTCCAGGATGCCGAAGGGCGCGACACCGATCCTGCATTCGGACATGGGCTGGCAATACCAGCAGAGGGCCTGGGCCGAGCGACTGAGAGAGCATGGCATCGTGCAGAGCATGTCGAGAAAGGGCAACTGCATCGACAACGGGGCTACCGAGCAGATCTTCGGTCATATCAAAGATGAGTTCTTCAAGGGTCGGAAATGGGCTACCTTCGAAGAGTTCAAGAAAGATCTGGACGCTTACATCGTTCATTGGAATACGAGGAGACGACAGGTTAAACTGAAAGGACTGACTCCGGAGGAATTCCGAAATCAGTCCTTAGCAGCTTAGTCCTTACTAATTCGTCCAAGTTTTGGGACGCAGTTTACAGTACCGGAGCCATTCGATAAGAGCCGCTTGAGAACTTTATTTATCCGTCCCGCTTTTGGGGTCTAGTTCACGGCGGCTCGCCCTTTTTCTTTCTCTTTCTGGTAGGAGCGAGCTATAATGAGATGTTCCTTACAGCTTGGTAACGGGAGCGCAACGGCGCGGCAATCGCCGGGGCGCCCCGAGACAGAGAGAGCCAGGAGAGAAGCATGAGGAAAACGCACCCCTTCCTGCGTTGCGCGCTCGCAGCCGCGTTGGCCTGCGGTCTGATGGTCCCGACCGCGGCCCTCACCGCGTTCGCCGACGAGGAAAAATCACCTACCCCCCCCCTTGCCACTGACGTAGGCGCGGAGACGGACGGGCCTTCCTCGGACGGTGAGTCTGCCACGCCTGCCGACGTCACGGCTGCGCTGGGGGATCTCACGCCTCGCGCCCTCGGCGCCGGCGCGCCTGCCACCCGCGAGGCCCAGACGGCAGGCGACTTCACCGTCGTAGGCGGCAAGGCCGCGACAAGCCAGACGGCGGGCGATGGCGACTACTTCTTCGAGGGAACCACCCTCCACATCCTCACCTCCACGCCGCTGACGGTGAGCACGGCGGCTCAGACTGCCCATAACATCGAGATTAACGCCGGTGTGAAGGCCGACCTCACCCTCGCGGGGGTGAACATCAGCACGACGCTCGCCCCCATCAATCTCGTCACCAACTCTGACGAGGACGGCGACGGCAAGAAAGTGACCAACGCCAACCAGATCAAAGAGAAGACGATGCTCTATCTTACTTTGGCTGATGGCACCACGAATAACCTTACCTGTGGCAATCAGACCACCACAGGCGCGCCTGCCATTCGGTGTGGATGGGGTTCTATCCTTGTCATTGATGACGGCATTACCAATGTGCGTGCCGGAGGCTCCAAGTTCAACCTTGATGACATTGTCACGCCCGAAAATGGTGCGGTTCCGCGTGATGTGACGCTGATAGGCGGCACGGACCTCGCATCTGGAGATCCCCTGATAAAGATGGAAGCGGCAGAAGCCGGTATTCTCAATGCCCAGGGCGGTGGCCATTCGGCGGGCATTGGCTCGGCAGCCAATGAGAATGCCGGAACCATCATCATCAATGGCGGCACCATTGTCTCGCGGGCGTGTCCCCTCTCCGCTGGCTGGGGAAACGCCAACGGTGCTGGTATTGGTTCGGGGTCCGGTGGCTCTGGCACCGTCATGATCTTCAATGGCGGCAATGTGAGCGCCTATGCCAGCTCTTGCGGTGCTGGCATAGGTTCTGCCCTTGGCTACAATGCTCCTGATCACATCGGCGGGGTTCCAAAGAGTGATGCCATCGACATTCCGAAGGGAGAGGCGCTCTCGGGCGGTTACAGCTTTATCGAAGCGCCTAGCCGGGTTCCGTGGTTTTGCTGTAGCGCGTATCACCAGTCCTGTCCTCATGGCGCTCATTATCTTCAAGCTACTGATGCCAATACCTATTTCACGGTGGCCGGTGATATCACGGTTAATGGTGGATTTGTATCCGCGAATAGTGGTGAGCATGGCAATGCCTTTGGCCAAAGCTGTGCCCATGGGCCTTCGTCCAACTACAACCATATCGTGCGCGTGACGGGAGGGACGCTGCTCACCAATACGTACGACATCAACAGCGGTAATCCGCCGCGTGCTGCTTTGGGAGCCCTTTTCGGTTACACCATCGTGACCGGCGGCTCGGTTATGGTGCAGTCGAAGTCTAACGGCAAGCCTGCCTTCCAGGGCATCGGCGGCACGGCGTTCAACACGCAGGGTATCGAGAACTGGGATGACGTGGAGGAGTACAAGGCCGCGCACGGTGGCGCCGGTCTGCCCGATACCGACAAGGTCTTCATGCTCACGGTGAACCTCAAGAACTCCGATGAGAAGATGACCGACGAGAAGATCACCAAGTTCAACCTGTACATCGGCGGCAAGAAGCAGAACTATGGCGCGCCCGCCCAGTTCGTGGATGGCAAGCTGTACCTGTGGCTGCCCGAGTGGGCGGCTGACCCCGATGCGCCGCAGGAAGTCCGCATCGAGATGTCGGTGCTCAAGGACGGCAAGTCCGTGCCCATCGACCCCCTCTTCATCACCAAGCCGGATGCGAGCAATCCCGACCAGACAGCTAAGCGCTGGATCGAGTTCGACTTTCCCGTAGACTACCAGAAGTACCTGACGAAGGACTACGACGGCCTGCCCTTCGATCCGCTCGAGGTAAGCGCGGAAAACCCCATCATCGTCAAGCGCGAGCAGGGTGACAACATCATCACGGAGACGCTGGACAACGGCGACGATGTCAAGTTCAAGTACCAGATGCTCAAGCAGAACGAGGCAGGGGAGTGGGTGCCCGACGGGCTCGAGTCCGCCGAGGGAGCCGAGGCACTGCCCGCCGACACGGGTCGCTTCTCCGTTACCATGATCTCCTATGAGTACGCCAAGCTGGACAACTACAAGGACAGCTACTGGGGCCACCAGGCCAAGGGCACGGCCGTCATCAACCCCGTTCCCGCAGTGCTGGAGATCGAGGGCGTGGAGTGGGGCCACCTCGACGTGGACTCGGGGGCCTGGCAGCCCATCGTCAAGGACCAGACGGCTGGCGGGGTGGCGGGCAACCGTCTGAAGCTCACCTTCAACATTCGCTCGGCCAACACCACCGCGCTCACCTGCAAGGCGCCCACGGGCAGCTTCCAGGTGCGCATCGACGGCAAGAAGGTCGGCGACCCCATCAAGCTCACCGCCGAGGCCTTCACCGAGTCCCCGCACTCCACTATCGAGGAGAAGGACATCACGGTGAAGTCCGCCTCCGGCGGCACCGAGACGCGCCATGCCACCGTGGTCACCTACTACCTCGACCCGTCCAATCGCGACGGGCTGCTCGACCTGCTGGAGTCGGCCGGAAACGGCGATGAGCACAAGGTGAACCTCGAGTACCTGGCCGACAAGAACTACATCCAGGGCGTTGACAAGAACCCCGACAACGCCGGCGAGGACGACGCCTTCATCGTGCCGGTGCCGCCTCAGGGCGATGTGAAGCCCGACGGCTCCGTCTCTATCGAGGACACCAAGCCCACGCCCCCGGGCCCCGGCACCGACCCTGACGACCCGGCGAACAAGACGAAGGTCATCCGCAAGACCATCACGGCCAGTTACGCCGCCTTCCATGACAAGACTAACCCCGACCTCCAGGACTTCTTCGCCCTGGCGCTCGAGTCCAGTTCGTCAGTGAAGCCCACCTATGCCGTGTCCAACGCGGCGGTGGCCGACCTCAAGTGGAACGAGGACGGCACGCCGGCCCTCGATGAGAACGGCAAGCTCCAGGTGGAGGTGAACAGCTGCGGCACCTCGGTCATCACCGTGGAGCAGAAGCCCAACGCGCTCTACACCGGCATCAAGTACATCCTGACGGTGAACGTGCTGCCTGACCCCGCCATCAAGCCGGAGATCCAGATCCGCCTGACCTGGCGTAACATCACGGCCATCAAGGAGGCTGAAGAGGCTGAGGTGCCGGCGGCCCGTCTGGCCCGCGCGCTCGTCGCCGTACCGGCGGACGCGGGGATCATGCCGCTCGCCGTGCGCGCGACGACCGACCGCACCCATACCCCGCCGCGTCCGGGAGACGAGCTCGAGTACACGGTGACGGGCCTCAACCTGACCAACGGCTCGGCCTGGCAGGCCGCCGAGCTCAAGGACGCCATCGACCAGAAGCTCACGCTGGACGCCGAGAGCGTCGAGATAGCTCCCAACTACGCCACGCGCACCGACAAGAGCACCGCGCTCGGCTCGGACGCCTTCTACGAGGGCTTCAACTGGGCGGGCCTCGACTGGACCAAGGTGCCGGCGGGTGGCGGCGATGATGGCTACGAGTTCGACGACGCCACCGCCACGCTCTCCAAGATGATCGGCTCGGTCTACGGCGGCCAGTCCACCTCCGTGCGCTTCCGCGCCACGGTGGCCGACGACCTGGGCAAGCGCCCGGGCGAGGACGGCAAGCTGCCCGAGATCACCAACAAGCCCGCGGGCGACGGCAGCTACGGCAAGCCGGAGAACGATCCCGGCGACACGACAAAGCCCACACCGCTTGACCCCGATAAGGACATCGACATCATCGGCGGCATCGACCCGAAGCCTGGAGAGCCCTCGGCTCCCGAGCCCATCCCCGTGCTGCCGAAGGATCCGGCTGCGCCCGACATCACGACGACGGTGGAGGTGGAGCAGAAGGCGCACACCGAGGAGCACGACGACGACCGCATCCTCGTGGGCGACACGCTCGGCGTCACCGTCACGTCCACCAACCACGGCAAGGACTCGTGTTTGACCGACGCCATCGTGAAGGTGACGCTGCCGCAGGGCATGGAGCCCAAGGAGGGCACCATCAAGCTCGTGGACGGCGCAGGCGTCGCCCATGACGTGCCGTTCAGCGCCTATGACCCGAAGACCGGCGTCATCGCCGTGAACGCGGGCGACCTCTACGGCGGCGAGAGCGCGGTGCTCACCTTCGACGTGGAGGTGGTCTCGGTGCACGACCCGGACAACCCTGATGACCCGAGCAATCCTGACAGCCCGGACAATCCGAGTAATCCCGACGACCCGGACAACCCCGGTACGCCGGGCGATCCCACGCCCGGGCGCCCCACCGACCCCGTCATCGAGGGCGGCACGCTCGGCGGCACGCCCACCGACGAGTGGGAGCGCGAGCATCCCACCGACCCGGACGTGGAGCCGGCCGACAAGCCCAAGCCCGGCACGCCCTTCGTGCCCACCGCGCCCTGGGAGGACCTGGAAGAGGAGTTCGTGACGCCCGACCCGGTGCAGCCGGTGATGCCCCCGGTGCTGCCCGCCAACCCGAAGCTGGAGGCCGACGAGGACGGCCCGGCCGACATCACGGTGAAGAAGACGGCCGAGAACCTGGACAGCGCCGACGGCACCACGCATGTGGGCGACGTCATCCGCTACTCCATCACGGTGGAGAACGCCAGGGCCAACACCATCTGGTACGACGTGGTGATCCGCGACGACGTGCCCGTGGGCCTGGAGCCGATGGCGGGGTCGCTGCGCCTCACCGACCGCGCCGGCACCGTGCATGAGGTGCCCGACGACGCCTACGACGTAGAAGCGCGTCGCCTGGCGGTCACCGCGGGCGACCTGCGCGGCCCGGGCTCCATCACGCTCACCTTCGACGCGCTCGTGACCGAGGAGGCGGCCGAGGGCGACATCGGCAACGTGGCCGAGGCATTCGGCACCACGCCCTCCGGTGTGGACACGGGCACCGTCGGCGGCGAGGCGGAGCGTCCCGTGGGCGGCACGCCCTTCGTTCCCGAGGACGGCTGGGACGCCTTCGAGCGCGAGCATCCTACGCTGAGCAACCCCGCGCCGACCTATCCTGCCGGCGTCACTGACAAGGGCGGCGTGGTGACCGAGCCACGGCCCGAGCCGACGCCCGACGGCACGGGCGATGGCCAGGGCGACAAGGGCTCGCGCACGCCCATCCGGCTCGCCCAGACCGGCGATGAGGGGCTCGGCATGTCGGTGGCCCTCGTGGCGGCCGCCGCGGCGCTCGGCCTTATGCTCACGGCGCTTGCCGCCCAGCGGCGCCGGCAGCGCGAGGCGCTGGTGGCGCGTCACCGCGGCCAGTGGTAGCGCGCGGCTGAGGACCGGCGGGGCCGGGGGAGCGACCCCCGGCCCCGCTTGCGTCTGGGGCGCGTTGCGCTTGGCCGGGCGGGAATTCCCCCTGTTTCCTGCGAGAAATGACGGGTATGCATGGGTTTCGCGCGCCGATGAGGGCCCTGCTGGCCTGCCTCGCGCGGCACGGCCATGCGCGACCTGGGGAAACGCCGACCTCCCTTGGACCTCGCCGTTCGCACGCAATGCAAAGCCGTCATTTCTCGCAGGAAATCCCCCGCCTCGCTGCCCGCCTCGCTCGCTCAGCGGCCTTCGCGGGACGGGCGGCCGCCGTCGGCTTGGAGGTTTGGCGAACTTCGCGGGACAGTCGGCCCCCATGCGTACATTCGTGGCATAATGGCGCATCGGCAAGCCCTTCCGACGCCGCTCGCGGCGTCTCACGATACGCGCAGATGGTAAGGAGACCCTCCCATGGCAGATGACGCCCCCCGCTTCGGCCGCCTGATCCCGGCGATGGTGACCCCCTTCGACGAGGATCGCGAGCTTGACCTCGACCGCGCCCAGGCCTTGGCCGACCGCCTGGTCGAGGGCGGCAGCGACGCCCTCATCATCAACGGCACCACCGGCGAGAGCCCCACGGTCTTCTACCCCCAGAAGATGGACCTCTTCCGTGCCGTGGTTGCTGCGGTGGACGGGCGCGTGCCGGTTATCGCGAACGTGGGCGACAACTGCACGGCCGACACGGTGGAGTTCGCCAACAACGTGGCGCCGCTGGGCGTGGACGGCTTCATGTGCGTTGTGCCCTACTACAACAAGCCGCCGCAGGAGGGCATGTACCAGCATTTCCGCACCATCGCCGATGCGGTGGAGCTGCCGGTCATCCTCTACAACATCCCCGGCCGCTGCGTGGTGAACATGGAGGCCGAGACCACCCTGCGCCTGGCGCACGACTGCCCCAACGTCATCGCCATCAAGGAGGCGTCGGGCCGCATGGACCAGGTGGAGCGCATCGTGGCCGAGGCGCCGGCGGGCTTCTCCGTCTACTCGGGGGATGATTCCGCCACCCTCGAGATCATGCGCCGCGGCGGCGTGGGCGTCATCTCCACCATCGCGAACGTGGCTCCGGCCCGCATGAAGGAGATCGTGGACCTGTGCGCGGCGGGGGAGTGGGAGCGCGCCGGCCAGGCTAACGAGGCCCTGCTGCCGCTCATGGAGGGGCTGTTCGCCACCTCTAACCCCATCCTCGTGAAGGAGGCGCTCAAGCTCGCGGGCTTTCCCGTGGGCGGCGTGCGCCTGCCGCTCGTGGATGCCACGCCCGAGCAGTCCGAGACCCTGGCCGCCATCATGCGCCAGGTGGGCGTTCTGGCCTAGGGCCGCGCCAAGACGCGTCGAGTCGCCGGCCCGCCCGTCGCGGGCCGGCGTTTTTTGGAAACAAGGAACAAGAAAAGGAACCAGATGACCAACGAGAAGAAGGAAGGGGCCGAGAAGGCCCCGCAGAAGGAATCCCAGCGCCAGGACGGCGCTTCCCGGGGCGGCCGTGAGGGCGCGAAGCGTCGCACCCGCTCCTTCCGCCACGAGAACCTCAAGCGCGAGCGTCCGCAGCTCTCGCGCGACCAGGCGTCCGCGAAGGGCAAGCAGCCCGCGAAGGGCGGCGCCTCGAAGGATGCGCGCCGCATTACCGGCAAGGGGAAGGATCCCCGCGCCAAGCTCCGCATCATCCCGCTCGGCGGCCTGGATGCCATCGGCAAGAACATGACGGCGCTTGAGTGCAAGGGCGACATGATCCTCGATGACGCGGGCCTCATGTTCCCCGACGACGACCATCCGGGCATCGACCTCATCCTGCCCGACTACACCCACGTGCTGGAGAACGCCGACAAGCTGCGTGGCATCATCATCACCCACGGGCACGAGGACCACACCGGCAGCCTCCCGTACCTGCTCAAGGATCTTGACCGCACGGTGCCCATCTACGCCACCAAGCTCACCCTCGGCCTCATCGAGGGCAAGTTCGCCGAGCACAAGGTGAAGAACGCCAAGCTCATCGAGATCAAGCCCGGCGACCAGATCAAGCTCGGCTGCTTCACGGTGGACTTCTTCGCCGTGAACCACTCCATCCCCGGCGCGGTGGGCGTGTTCTTCCAGAGTCCGGCCGGCAACGTGCTTCACATGGGCGACTTCAAGCTCGATCAGACGCCCATCGACGGGGTGCACACCGACTTCGCGGCGCTGGCCCGCTTCGGCGAGATGGGCGTCGACCTCATGATGAGCGACTCGACCAACGCCACCAACCCCAACTTCACGCCGTCGGAGGCGGAGGTGGGCAAGACCCTGCGCACCATCATCTCGCAGGCGAAGGGGCGCGTCATCATCGCGTCGTTCGCGAGTCACATCCACCGCATGCAGCAGATCTGCGACGCGGCCCTCGCCAACGGCCGCAAGGTGGTGGTCACGGGCCGCTCGATGATCCAAAACACCGACATCGCGCGACGCCTCGGCTACCTCAACATCGCGGACTCCGACCTCATCGACGCCTACGAGCTCAAGGGCATTCCGCCTGAGAAGGTGGTCATCATGTGCACGGGCTCGCAGGGAGAGCCTTTGAGCGCGCTTGCGCGCATCGCCAACGGCGAGCACAAGACCATCGACATCGAGCAGGGCGACACCGTCATCATCTCGGCCACGCCGGTTCCCGGCAACGAGAAGGCGGTCACCCGCGTCATCAACTCGCTCGCCAAGATCGGCGCGGACGTCTACGACAAGTCGCGTGCCCGCGTGCACGTGTCCGGTCACGCCGGCGCCGAGGAGCTCAAGATCGTGCTCTCGATGGTCAAGCCCAAGGCCTTCATGCCGGTCCATGGCGAGGCCACGCACCTGCGCGCCCATGCTCAGCTGGCCGAGGCCACGGGCGTGCCGGCCGAGAACATCTTCGTGATGGACAACGGCGACGCGCTCGAGCTCTCTGCCAAGGGCGTCGAGCGCGGCGAGGGCGTCCAGAGCGGCATCGTCTTCGTGGACGGCCTGTCGGTGGGCGATACCTCCCAGGACGTGCTCGACGACCGCAGCGCCCTGGGCGAGCAGGGCTTCGCCTCGGTGGCGGCGGCCGTGGACTTCAAGCGCAAGGAGGTCGTCGGCGAGGTGCAGGTCATCATGCGTGGCATCACCGGCGGCGATGACTACTACCTGGCCGAGGAAGCGCAGAATGCCCTTAAGGGCGCCCTCCGGCGTCAGCTGTCTAAGGGCGGCGGTGCCAAGGAGCTGCGCAAGGTGGCGCGCGACGCCATTCTCTCGCTTCTCTGGGAGCGCACCAAGCAGCGCCCGATGGCGATCGTCAACATCCTGGAGGTCTAGGGCAACGGCGCTCATGCGCTATACTTGATAGGTTAGGCCGCAGCGACGCCCTCAGGGGCGTCGCTCGCACACGGCGGACGCCCCTGAGGGCGCCTGCGAAAACGCAGCACTGAAACGAAGCATGAAGGAGCGGGGCGTGGCCCGGAAGTCGACACCAACCCAGCAGACCAGAAAACCCAGCCAGGGACGCAAGCCCTCCCAGGGCAAGACGCGCAAGCCGGCGGCCCGCGCCGCTGAGGAGGCGCGCGTCTTCGACGAGCGCACCCGCCGCGACATCGTGGGCGTGCTGTTCATCGTGGCCGCCGTCGTGCTGATGGTGGCCGCCGTCCTGCCCGCGGGCGACGCCATCGTGGCGTCGTTCCTCTCCGAGGCGCTGCGCCTTACCTTCGGCGTGGGCGCCTACCTCGTGCCCCTGTTCCTCGCTGCCATCGGCGTGACCATCCTCGTGCGCTTCGAGCGCGAGCGGGTGCCCGTGCGCGCGGCCATTGGGCTCGCGCTCATCCTGGTGGCGCTGCTCGGGCTCATCGCGCTCGCCTCGCCCATCTCGTCGGGCGCCTACGACCAGCTCTTCCTGCGTCAGCTGCTGCTCTCCCACGGCGGCTACATCGGCGCGGGCATCGCCTGGGCGGGCTATCTGCTGTTCGGTCCGGTCATCACCGGCGTCATCCTCGTGGGGCTCATCGTGGTGGGCGTCATCGTCATCGGGTTCTCCGTTTCCAAGCTCATCGAGACCGTGCAGCGCAAGCGCGCCGAGCGCGAGGCCGAGCTGGCCGCGGTCGAGGCGCCGCCCTTTGCCCGCATCCTGCGCGGCCGCGGTCGACGCGACAGCGCGCCGGTCTGGGAGGACGAGAGCGCGCAGGACGATCTGGCTGACGACCTCTCCAGCGCCCGCACGCGCGTGCTCGGCGCCTCCGATCCTGCGGAGGAGCCGGCCGCCAAGACGGTCTCGCTCCTCTCGCCTGAGCGCTCGCACCGCCGCCATTCCCGCCGCTTCGCCGATGATGATGCGGGCGAGGCGGCATCCGTGCCCACCCAGGCGCTCACGCGCCCACTGGCCGAGCCCGACTTCGACGCATGTCCCGAGCCGGAGGAGGAGACGCCCGAGCCCCCCGCCACCATCACGCGCAAGCTCGGCGCCCGCCACGGTCGCGCCGAGGCGGCCAAGGCCCAGCCGGCCGAGGCTCCTGCCGCTACGGAGACGCCCAAGCCCAAGGCGAAGCGCGCCCCTAAGGCCGCCGCTGCGCCCGAGCCGGCGGACGGCTTCGTGCTGCCTCCCCTCGACCTGCTCGTCCAGGGCGACGGCAAGACCGCTGGCGCGAGCGATGACGAGCTCGAGGAGACGGCGGCCAGCCTCCAGGAGACCCTGGAGGACTTCGGCATCATGGTCAACGTCGTGGGCTGGGTGGCCGGGCCTACCGTGACGCTGTTCAAGGTGGAGCTGCCGCCCGGCGTGCGCGTGAGCCGCATCACGGCGCTCAACGATGACATCGCGCTCGCGCTCGCCGCGCCCGGCGTGCGCATCTTCGCGCCCGTCCCCGGCACGAACTACGTGGGCATCGAGGTGCCCAACCGCACCCGCAAGACGGTCTACCTCACCGACGTGCTCAAGGACGTGGGGGAGGGGCCGATGCAGATCTGCATCGGCAAGGACGTCGAGGGCCACTCCATCACCGGCGACCTGTCGAAGATGCCCCACCTGCTCATCGCCGGCACCACCGGCTCGGGCAAGTCGGTCGAGATCAACGCCATGATCATGACCATCCTCATGCGGGCCACCCCCGCCGAGGTCCGCTTCATCATGATCGATCCCAAGCGCGTCGAGTTCAGCGGCTACAACGGCATCCCCCACCTCTACGTGCCCGTGGTCACGGAGTGCAAGGAGGCCTCGAGCGCGCTGTCGTGGGGCGTGGCCGAGATGGAGCGCCGCCTCAAGCTGTTCAGCAAGGTGGGCGCCCGCAACATCGGCTCGTTCAACGCCAAGGCCAAGGCGGCCAAGGAGGCCGACGAGGCCGCGCGCGCCGCCGGCCAGGAGCCCGAACCCAACGAGTTCGGCGATCCCTTGCCCTACATCGTCATCGTCATCGACGAGCTGGCCGACCTCATGATGAACGTCGGCAAGGAGGTGGAGTTCTCCATCAGTCGCATCGCCCAGCTGGCGCGCGCAGCGGGCATCCACCTCATCATCGCCACCCAGCGCCCCTCCACCAACGTGGTCACGGGCCTCATCAAGGCCAACATCACCTGCCGCATCGGCCTCACCGTGGCCAGCGGCATCGACTCGCGCGTCATCCTCGACTCCACGGGCGCTGAGAACCTCTGCGGCTACGGTGATCTGCTCATCGCCAAGCCCGAGTACGCCAAGCCCCTGCGCGTCCAGGGCCCCTACGTCTCCGACGACGAGATCAACGCCGTGGTGGAGCACCTCAAGGCCCAGGGCGAGCCGGAGTACCACTCGGAGATCCTCCAGACCAACGTGGTCACGCTCGGCGCGTCCTCGCCTTCGGGCGACGGCGGCTCGGAGGCCGACGACCCGCTTCTGTGGGAAGGCGCCGAGATCGTGGTGTCGAGCGGCCTGGGCTCCACCTCCAACATTCAGCGCCGCCTGAAGGTGGGATACGCCCGAGCAGGCCGTATAATGGATCAACTGGAAGAAAAGGGCGTCGTCGGGCCCGCCAACGGCTCCAAGCCGCGCGAGGTGCTCGTCGACGAGATGGAGCTCGAGACGCTCAAGGCGTTCGAGGCCCAGGACGCGGACTAGGGCTGCCGGCCCGCCGCGCGGATAAGAGGAGTAGAGACTATGGCGCGACAGACTGCCTTCGGCGACATCTTGCGCGACGCGCGCAAGCGCAAGGGGATGGATCTCTCCACGGCCGCGCGGCGCCTGCGCATCCGCCCTGACATCCTGCGGGCCATCGAGGAGAGCGACTTCGCCCGCATGCCCCCGCGCGGCTACACCACCAACATGGTGAACGCCTACGCGCGCCTGGTGGGGCTCAACGCCACGGAGGTCGGGCGACTCTACAAGGAGCAGGCCTATGCCTTCGAGGTGGGGCGCGTGCGCGATGACGCCCGGCCCGAGGAGCCGCTGGGCCGCTCCAGCCGTACCGCGCGCGGCGGGCGCCCGCGTTCCGAGCGTCCCCGTGAGGAGCGTCCGCCGCGACACAACGCCTTCGGCCGCGCGCTCTACGACGACCGCACCGACGAGCGCGGGCGCACCTACGCAACCGACCGGGTGCATCCCTCGCGCCACGGCTCGATGCCGCGCCCCCAGTACACGAACCTCTACGCGCCGCCCAAGGTTTCCTCCGGCGGCTCGCGCCTTCCGCTCGTCATCGGCGCCGTCGTCATCGTCGTGCTGCTCATCGCCGTGCTGTTCCTCACGTTCTGCAACCGCGCGCCCGCCCAGCAGGAGGTGCCGCAGGTGCCTATCACCGGCCTCACCGACACGTCGAACCAGCCTGCGTCAGGCGGCGGTTCCGGCGCGGGCGCCGACGCCCAAGGCGGCACGACTGCCGCCACGCCGCCGGCCGTGGCCCCCACGAGCGCCAAGTTCAGCTACGAGGTGAAGGAGGGCGAGAAGGCCTACATCGAGGTGTACCTGGACGGCTCGAGCGGCGCCGACGTGGCCGAGACGGTGCAGGGCCCCGCGACGAAGGACTACAACGTCACCGGCACGCTGCGCTTCGTGACGAGCAACCCCGACGGCGTCACGCTCACCCTAGACGGCGAGGAGGTCGAACCCACCGACAGCCGCGGCAACGGCGTCTACACCTACACGGTGGACTTCCCGGCCATCCTGGCCGCGTGGGAGGAGGAGCACGCCCCGGCTGACACGGGCGGAGACGGCGAGGGCGCCTCGGGCGCCGCGTCGGGCTCGGGCGAGGGCACCGCTGACTAGCATCATCCCGGCGGCCCCGGCCGCCTTCTGAGACAAGACCCAGATGAAAGGAGCCATCCCCATGGCCAAGGAATCCAGCTTCGACGTGGTGTCCACTGTGGACATGCAGGAGGTCGACAACGCCTTCCAGCAGGCGAAGAAGGAGATAGCCCAGCGCTACGACCTGAAGGACTCGGGCGCTGAGATCAGCCTCGACAAGGCCAAGCAGACCATCACCGTGGCGGCGCCGTCCGACTTCGTGGCCGGGCAGGTCATCGACGTTATCGGCTCGAAGCTCGTGAAGCGCGGCATCGACCTGGCGGCCGTCAAGTGGGGCGAGGCCCAGGCGGCCACGGGCCAGTCGGTGCGCCGCGTGGCCACCGTGGTGGACGGCATCGACAAGGACACCGCCTCCAAGATCAACAAGGACATCAAGGCCACCAAGCTCAAGGTGAAGGTGCAGATCGAGGGCGACAAGCTCCGCGTGTCGAGCGCGAGCCGCGACACCCTGCAGGAGGTCATCGCCTTCCTCAAGGGCCAGGACTACGGCCAGCCGCTCCAGTACGTCAACTACCGCTAGGAGCGCGCGTTGGAGGCAACCTCTCATCAGGGCGCCGAGGCAGGGCGCGCCGAGGCGCCGGCGCGCCCCGTCTGCTTCATAACCCTCGGCTGCGCCAAGAACGAGGCGGACACCGCCGCCATGGAGCGTCGCGCCGTCGCCGCGGGCTATCGCCTGGAGGACGACCCGGAGCGCGCTGACGCCATCGTCGTCAACACCTGCTCGTTCATCCAGAGCGCCACCGAGGAGAGCATCGAGGCGGTGCTCGACGCCGCCGGCCTGCCGCGCGTGGCCTCGGGTGGCACGCGGCTCGTGGTGGCGGGCTGCATGCCCGCGCGCTACGGCGACGAGCTGGCCGCCGAGCTGCCGGAGGCGGCCGCCTTCGTCCCCTGCTCGCGTGAGGACGACATCGTCGCGGTGCTCGACGGGCTCTTCGGCGTCGAGCGCGCCGTGGGGGAGATCTCGGCCGACGAGGGCGCGGCCGCCCGGCCCGCGGGCACGTTCGGCTACGTGAAGATATCCGACGGATGCGACCGCTGGTGCTCCTACTGCGCCATCCCGCTCATCCGCGGGCGCTACCACAGCTTCCCCTTCGAGCAGGTGCGCGCTGATGTGGCGCGCCTCGTGGATGCTGGCGTGCGCGAGGTGGACCTCATCGCGCAGGACACGGGCCGCTGGGGCGCCGACTTCGACGAGCCGCGCGACCTCGCCTGGCTCGTGGACGCGCTCGCGTGCGAGTTCCCCGACACGTGGCTGCGCGTGATGTACCTGCAGCCCGAGGGAGTCACCGACGAGCTGCTGGCCGTGATGGGCCGCCATGCCAACGTGTGCTCCTACCTGGACATCCCGCTCCAGCACGTCTGCGAGCCGGTGCTGCGCGCCATGAACCGCCGCGGCTCGCGCGCCTCCTTCGAGGCGCTCGTCGGGCGCATCCGCGCCGCGTTGCCGGACGTGACGCTGCGCACCACGCTCATCGCGGGCTTCCCCGGCGAGGGCGACGAGCAGTTCGAGGAGCTGCTCGACTTCGTGGCCGAGGGCCTGTTCGACTACGTCGGCGTGTTCGCCTACTCCCGCGAGGAGGGGACCGCCGCCTTCGACCTGCCGGGCCAGGTAGACGAGGACGAGAAGGCCGAGCGCGCCCAGCGCCTGCGCGACGCCGCCGATGCCGCGTCCGCGCCGCTCATCGCCGCGCGCGTCGGGCGCGTGGCAGAGGTGCTCGTGGAGGGTGCCGAGGAGGACGGCCAGCTGTTCGGCCGCGCTCAGTGCCAGGCGCCGGACGTGGACGGCGTGACCTACCTCGACGCCGGCGAGCCCGGCCAGGTCGTGGCCGCGCGCATCGTCGACACCCTGCTCTACGAGATGGAGGGCGAGGTGCTCGAATCGTGAGCGCGCCGGTGAGCGCTGAGCGCCTCTGGACGCCGGCCAACGTCGTTACCGTCGTGCGCATCTGCCTCGTGCCCGCCTTCGTGGTGGCGCTTCTGAGCCCCTGGCCCCAGTGGATGGGGCTCGTCGACTTCAGCGATCAGGCGAAGAGCCTGGTGGCAGCGGGCGTGTTCATCCTCATATCGTGTACTGACTGGGTGGACGGCTACCTCGCGCGCAGCCGCGGGGAAGTGACCGACTTCGGCAAGTTCATGGACCCGCTGGCCGACAAGATCCTCGTGGCGGCGGCGCTTCTGGCCCTCGTGGAGCTTCAGGCGCTGCCCTCCTGGCCCGTGCTCATCATCCTCGCGCGGGAGTTCATCGTGTCTGGTGTGCGCATGGTGGCCGCGAGCCGCGGCGAGGTGATCGCGGCCAGCTGGTACGGCAAGGCCAAGACGGTCTTTCAGATCGTGGCCATCGTGCTGTTCATCGTGAAGGACGGCCTGGAGCTGCCGGACGCAGCGGCGGCTATGGGCAGCCCGCTGTACGTGACGTCGTGGGCGGTCATGGTCGTGGCGCTCGTGCTGACCATCGTGTCGATGGCGGACTACCTGGCCAAGGCCCGCCACCTGCTGGGGTTCGGCGCCCCGCGCGGGAAGGCAGAGGCGGCCGATGCCGAGCCCGCGCGGCCGGAGGCGGCCGACGCTGAGGCGCTCGAGGTCCGGGTGGGCGCGCTTGCCGCGCAGGCCGTGGCGGCCCTCGAGGCGGCTGGGCTGACGGCGGCGTGCGCCGAGAGCCTGACCGGCGGCCTCATCGCGGGTGCCCTGACCGCGGTGCCGGGGTCGTCGGCGGTGGTGCGCGGCGGCGTGGTGAGCTATGCCGCCGAGGCCAAGCGCGACGTGCTCGGCGTGAGTCCGCGGGCCCTCGATGAGGCCGGCGTGGTGAGCGAGCCGGTTGCGCGGCAGATGGCCGAGGGCGCGCGCGAGCGCCTGAGGGCCGATGTCGCCGTGGCGGTCACCGGCATCGCAGGACCTGGCGGCGCCGAGCCTGGCAAGCCGGTGGGCACCGTGTGGATGGCCGTGGCCGAGGCTGAGGGCAGCGCCGCGCGCCTGTTCTGCTTCGAGGGCGACCGCCAGGCGGTACGCCTCCAGACCGTGGCCGAGGCCCTCATCGCCCTGCGCCGTGCCGCCGAGGGCCGCGCCCCCTTCTGCTGACGGGGCGCCGCCGCGCGTAGGTCGCGGGGCGCCGGGGCGCCGCCCCCTGGCGTCACGGAGGCGCCGGGGCCGTGCGCGGCGCTCGATGGGACGCTCCCGCCCCGCCGAGCGCATGCCGACGAACGCCCGCAGGGGCCGCCTAGGGTGATGCGGAGGGGTGGCTTCCGCGACGTTTCGGAAAATCCCCTTGACGTGCAAACAGGTGTTCGTATAATAGACGAAGACCGAAACCGCGCCCCGTGCGCGTGGACCCTGAAGGAGTGGGAATGAACGAAGAAAAGTCGAAGATGCTCAAGATCACCACGGATCAGATCGAGACGAAGTTCGGCAAGGGCTCCATCATGAAGCTGGGGGAGGGCGGCGCCGATCTCAACATCGGCGTCATCCCCACGGGCGCCCTCGCCCTTGACGCGGCGCTCGGCATCGGCGGCGTACCGCGCGGCCGTATCATCGAGATCTACGGGCCCGAGTCGAGCGGCAAGACCACCCTCGCCCTCCAGATTCTCGCCGAGGCCCAGGCCATGGGCGGCATCGTCGCTTTCATAGACGCCGAGCACGCGCTCGATCCGGTCTATGCGGCGCGTATCGGCGTCGACATCGACGAGGTGCTCATCTCCCAGCCCGATACCGGCGAGCAGGCGCTTGAGATCTGCGACATGCTCGTGCGTTCCGGCGCCATCGACGCGGTGGTCGTCGACTCGGTGGCCGCGCTCGTGCCCCGGGCGGAGATCGAGGGCGAGATGGGCGATACCACGGTGGGCCTCCAGGCGCGCCTCATGTCCCAGGCCCTGCGTAAGCTGGCGGGCTCGCTCTCGAAGTCGAACACCACTTGCATCTTCATCAACCAGCTGCGTGAGAAGATCGGCGTCATGTTCGGCAACCCGGAGACGACTACCGGCGGCCGTGCCCTCAAGTTCTTCTCGAGCGTGCGTATCGACATCCGTCGCATCGACTCCATCAAGCAGAACGGGGACGTGGTGGGCAACCGCGTGCGCGCCAAGGTGGTCAAGAACAAGGTGGCCCCGCCGTTCCGCCAGGCCGAGTTCGACCTCATGTACGGCGAGGGCATCTCGCGCGAGGGCTGCATCGTCGACATGGCCGTCGAGTGCGGCGTGGCCAAGAAGAGCGGCGCCTGGTACACCTACGGGGAGGAGCGCCTCGGCCAGGGCCGTGAGGCGGCGAAGCTCACCCTGCGCGAGAACCCTGAGCTGCGCGAGGAGGTTGAAGCTAAGGTGCGTGAGGCCTTCGATATTCCCGTGCTCACCGTCGACCCGGATGCCGCCGACAGCTTCACCCCGGCTCCCAAGGCCACGGGCAAGAAGAAGTAGCCCGTGGCATCCAAGGCTGAGCTCATAGCCGGCCTCCGTGCTGAGATCGAGGCTGTCACGCGGGAAGGCGCCGGCGCGCCTGAGCGCTCCCGGGCTGGGAGGGCCCAGGCGTCCTGCGCGACGGCCCCCGCCCGCGACGGCGGCCGTGCCGGAGCGGGCGATGCTCGCCGGCAAGGCGAGCATGCTGGGACCGGCGGGTCGCAAGGCGGGTCGGATTCTGCGGCCGAGCCGGAGTTGACGGCGGAGCGGGCGTTCCAGAAGATTCTGCGGCTCGCAGCCACGCGCGAGCAGTCAACCGTGCGCCTGCGGGGGCGCCTCGCCCGGGACGGCTATGCGGAGGAGGTGGCGGAAGAGGCCATCGCGCGGGCCGTTCGCGTCCATGCGGTGGACGACCGCCGCTACGCCGAGGCGCTCGTTCGCATGCGCGTGGCCGCGGGCAAGGGGGTGGAAGGCGTGCTCGCCGAGATCGAGGAGCTCGGCCTTGACCCTGACGAGCTCGAGGCGCTGGGGGAGTACCGTGCCGCCGGGGAGGAGGTCGACGTGGAGCGTGCCCTCGCCCTGCTCGACCGCCGTCCGCCCCGTGCCAAGAACAAGCGCGAGGCCGCCTACCGCAAGCTCATCCAGCAGGGGTTCGGCTCATCGACCGCCGCCACGGCCGCCCGCCGCTGGGCGGAGTCCGTCCGCTAGCCCTCGCGCCCCCTTCTCACAGCGACGTCCTCTGCGGCTGGCCCTCATCCTCCCCGGCGCCGGGAGACTTGCGCGTGGTGGCGGGCTTGGGACGGCCCTGGCGGACCCGGGGAGAGGGGCCGCTTCTTTCCCGTGCTGTTTTTCGGTCTTTGGTCGGGCCCTCGGGATAATACGCTATACTTTATGATAGCTATGAGCGATGTGTACCCGCAGGGTATTTGACTATAGAGACAACCCTATACCGCACCTGCCCTTCGCGTCTATTGCTCATGCCCGCCCGAAGCGGGCATTTTTACTGTGCAAACCAACCTGACCGAAACCAACCCGCAGACGAAAGGGGAACCAATGCCCGAGATCATCTGGCTGGTCATCGGTGCCGTCGCCGGCATCGCCCTCGGTTTCGTCGCCACGCGCTTCCTTGCCAACTCCGCTACCAAGCGGGCCGCCGAAGAGGCGGCCACGGTGGTCGAGAACGCCAAGCAGCAAGCCGAGACGATGCGACGCGAGGCCGTCATCGAGGCCAAGGACCAGGCCCTCAAGTACAAGCAGGAAGTCGAGAACGAGAACAAGGAGCGCATGCGCGAGGTGCGCAGCGCCGAGAACCGCATCTCCCAGCGCGAGGAGTCGCTCGACCGCCGCAGCGAGACCCTTGATGCGCGCGAGCACCAGATCTCGTCCCTCCAGGGACAGATCGAGCGCCGCGAGCGCGACCTGGACGAGGCTGAGGTCGAGATGGGTCGCCGTCTCGAGCGCGTCGCGGGCATGTCGCCTGAGGAGGCCAAGGAGGAGCTGCTCGATACCATCCGCGACGAGGTGACCCACGAGTCGGCCGCCATCATCCGCGATGCCGAGGCCCGCACCAAGGCCGAGGCCGACAAGAAGGCCCGCATGATCCTGAGCCTCGCCATCCAGCGCGTGGCCGCGGACCACTCGGCCGAGAACACCGTGTCGGCCATCCACATCCCCTCCGATGACCTCAAGGGCCGCATCATCGGCCGCGAGGGCCGCAACATCCGCTCGTTCGAGCAGCTGACCGGCACCAACCTCATCATCGACGACACGCCTGAGTGCGTCACCATCTCGTGCTTCGACCCGGTTCGCCGCGAGATCGGCCGCGTCACCATGGAGAACCTCGTGGCTGACGGCCGCATTCATCCGGCGCGCATCGAGGAGATGTACGGCAAGGCCGTCGCGCTCGTGAACCAGCGCGTGCAGGAGGCTGGCGAGCAGGCTGCCTTCGACACCGGCATCCACGACCTGCACCCGGAGATCGTGCGCACCCTTGGACGCCTGCGCTACCGCACCTCCTACGGGCAGAACGTGCTCAACCACTCGCTGGAGGTAGCCTATCTCTCCGGCGTCATGGCCTCTGAGCTGGGGCTCGACCCCATCCCCGCCAAGCGCGCGGGCCTGCTCCACGACCTGGGCAAGGCCATCGACCACGACATGGAGGGCAGCCACGCGGTCATCGGCGCCGATCTGGCGCGTCGCTTCGGCGAGCGTGCGGAGATCGTGCACGCCATCGAGGCGCACCATGGCGACGTCGACCCCAACACCGTCATCGACGTGCTCGTGCAGGCGGCTGACGCCGTCTCCGCGGCACGCCCCGGCGCGCGCAAGGAGACCCTCGACGCCTACATCAAGCGCCTCGAGAAGCTCGAGGAGATCGCCAACGCCCATGATGGCGTCGAGCGCACCTACGCCATCCAGGCCGGCCGCGAGGTTCGCGTCATGGTGAAGCCGGAGGTGGTCGACGAGGCCCAGTCCGTGGTGCTGGCTCACGACATCGCCCATCAGATCGAGAGCGAGATGCAGTATCCCGGCCAGGTGAAGGTCGTGGTCATCCGCGAGAGCCGCGCCGTCGACTACGCCAAGTAGCCCATGACAGAGGATTCGCTCGGCTCCTTCGTGGAGTCCGTGTGCGGCGAGAGCCATCTCCGGGTCGAAGATGACCTCGGGGATGGCTTCGTCCGTCTTAGGAGCTCCGAGGCGGAGCGCCGGCAGGCGGCTCAGGACATCCGCTGCACGGAGGACATCGTCATCGAGATGCTGCGCAACGCCCGCGACGCCGGGGCGCGCAACATCTTCCTCGCCGTCCAGCGCGACGACACGGCCCGCTCGCTCGTCATCGTCGATGACGGCGCCGGCATCCCCGAGGCCATGCACAGCCGCATCTTCGAGCCGCGCGTCACCTCCAAGCTCGACACGGCGCGCATGGACAAGTGGGGGATGCACGGGCGCGGCATGGCGCTCTACTCCATCGCGGTGAACGCCGAGGAGGCGCGTGTGGCCTCGTCGGCGCCGGGGCTCGGCTCGGCGCTCGCCGTCACCACGGACCTCGACCGCCTAGGCGAGAAGACGGACCAGTCGACGTTTCCCAGCTTCGAGGTGCAGGAGGGCGGCGCCCATGCCATGCGCGGGCCGAAGAACATCCTGCGCACCGCCGCGGAGTTCGCCCTCGAGCACCGACGCGACTGCAGCGTCTACTGCGGCTCGTTCACCGAGGTGGCGGCCACCCTCTACGCCTTCGGCATGGCCACCACCTCAGCCGCTGCGCGGGCCTTCTGCGAGGACGCGACGGCGCTGCCGGCAGTGAAGCGCCTCGCGGCGGCGGCTGACCCCGCCGCGCTCGCGGCGCTTGCCGACGAGATGGGTCTCACGCTCTCCGAGCGGAGTGCGCGGCGCATCATCGACGGGCAGATCGGCCCGGTGCCCTCGCTTATGGACCGCCTCCAGGCAGAGAGCTTCGCACGGCCCGTCGCGCGCAAGGTTCGCCGTGCGCCGGCGCCTTCGAGGGACGGGCGCGGCCTGGTGCTCGCCCCTGATGACGCAGACGCGCTCAAGGCGTCGGTGGGTCGCGTGTTCGCTGACATAGCCGAGCGCTACTACCTCGATCCCTCAGTCGAGCCGGAGGTGCGCGCGGGGGGCGACGCCATTCGCATCACCATCCCCGTGGAGAAGCTCCGCTAGCTTGTTGATCAGGCGCGTTGCCGGTTGCGCTGCCTGGGGTTTATCGGTAAAATGACCGACAGCCTAACGGTTGGCCCCTCGGGGCATCGCACCGCGAAACGCAGCACTGAACGATCACCAAACGAAGCGCACGACAAGGACAACACGTGTCAACGACAGACCCCAAGCCGGAGATCGGCTGCCTGAAAGTTTCCTCCAAGTCTTCTCCCGCCTCGGTGGCGGGCGCCATCGCCGGCATGATCAAGGACGGCGTGGCCGTCGAGATCCAGGCCGTCGGCGCCGGCGCCGTCAACCAGGCGGTCAAGGCCATCGCTATCTCCCGCGGCTTCCTCTCGCCCATCGGCATCGAGATCATGTGCGTGCCGTCCTTCGCCGACATCGTCATCGACGGCGAGTACCGCACGGCCATCCGCTTCGCCGTGGAGCCTCGCTACCTGCGCGGCACCGCTGATGGGGGAGAGACGCGCTCGTAGGCGCCCGGCGTGCCGGGGAGCCGCTCGCGCGACGCGCCTTCCCATACCTCCGACCCCAAAGGACCTCATGACTCCTACCTTCGACCGGATGACCTTCTGCATCCACACCTTCGGCTGCCAGATGAACAAGCATGACTCCGAGCGCATCGCGGGCATGCTCGAGGGGCTGGGCGCCTCGATGGTCGAGACCATCGAGGAGGCTGACATCGTCGTCTTCATGACCTGCTGCGTGCGCGAGGCTGCCGACGTGCGGCTCTACGGGCAGGTCGCCTCGCTCAAGAACGTGCCGCTGCGCGCGGGCACGCCGCTTTCCAAGCGCATCGTCGCGGTGGGGGGCTGCATCGGCCAGCGCGACGGCGAGAAGCTCACCAAGCAGCTTCCCCATCTTGACGTGGTGTTCGGCACCCACAACCTCGGCTCGCTGCCGGGCCTTCTCTCTGCTGCCGTCGCCGATGGCGCGCACCATGTGGAGGTGCTCGAGTCCTCCGCGGACTTCCCGACGACGCTGCCGACGGCTCGCGAGCACTCCTGGGCCGCCTGGCTGCCCATCACCGTAGGCTGCGACAACTTCTGCTCGTACTGCATCGTGCCCTATGTGCGCGGGCGCGAGAAGTCCCGCACGCTCGAGGACATCGCCGAGGAGGCGCGCGGCTACGTGGAGGCTGGCGTGCGCGAGATCACGCTGCTCGGCCAGAACGTGAACTCCTACGGGCGCGATCTCTATGGCGAGCCGCGCTTCGTGGACGTGCTCGATGCGGTAGATGCCACGGGCATCGAGCGGCTGCGCTTCGCTACGAGCCATCCGAAGGACCTCACCGACGAGGTCATCGCCCGCTTCGGCACGCTGCGCTCGCTCATGCCGGCGCTGCACCTGCCGGCTCAGTCGGGTTCCGACCGTATTCTGGCGGCCATGAACCGCCGCTACACGCGCGAGCATTACCTCGGGCTTATCGCCAAGCTGCGCGAGGCGTGTCCGGGCATTGCGCTTTCCACCGACATCATCGTCGGGTTCCCCGGCGAGACTGAGGAGGACTTCCTCCAGACGCTCTCGCTTGTGGAGGAGGTGGGCTACAGCCAGGTGTTCACCTTCATCTACTCCAAGCGCGAGGGAACGCCGGCGGCGAAGCTGGTCGACGACACGCCGCGCGAGGTGATCCAGGAGCGCTTCGACCGCCTTGTGGAGGCCGTGCAGCGCTGCGCCTACGAGGCGAACCAGGCTGAGCTCGGGAAGGTGGTTGACGTGCTGGTGGAGGGAGTCTCCAAGCGCGATGGGGCCATGCTTGCGGGCAAGAGCCCCAAGAACCAGACCGTCCACGCGCCGCTGCCCGAGGGCCGAAGCGTCGATGAGCTGGTGGGGGCCGTGGTGCCCGTCCGCGTGGACGAAGCACGCACGTGGTATTTGGCCGGCACGGTGGCCGACGGCGGCGTGGCGCGCCCATGAGGCCCGTCGTCTGCGTGGTGGGGCCGACGGCGTCGGGCAAGACCGACGTCGCCCAGGAGCTTGCCCTGGCCCTGCCGGGTGAGGTGGTAAGCGCGGACTCCATGCAGGTCTACCGCGGCATGGACATCGGCACGGGAAAGATCCCCGTGGGCGAGCGCCGCGTGCCGCACCACGGGCTCGACCTGGTGGATCCGGGCGAGCCGTATTCCGCGGCGCTCTTCCAGCCTTACGCCCGCGCGTGCTTCGCGGCCATCGATGGGCGTGGCGCCTATCCGGTGCTGGCCGGCGGGACGGGGCTCTACGTGCGCGCGGCAGTGGATGCCTACGACTTCCCGGCGGGTGAGCAGGTGGAAAACCCCGTGCGCGAGCGGTGCATGGCGCTTGCCGCCGAGCGGGGTGCCCAGGCGCTCTGGGAGCGGCTGCGGGAAGTCGACCCGGCGAGTGCTGCGGTGATTCATCCGAACAACGTGCGGCGCGTGGCGCGGGCCTTCGAGCTTCTGGCCGAGGGTGGGTCGTATGCCGAGCAGAAGCGCAACCTGGCGACGCTGCCCCAGGCGGTTCCCGCCGTGTTCGTGGGCCTGGCCGTGGATCCAGCCCTTCTGCGTGAGCGCATCGACCGCCGGGTTGACGCGATGGTGACCACGGGGCTCGTTGAGGAGGTGCGGGGGCTCCTGGAGGGCGACTTTCGCGCGGGCGTCACTGCGCCGCAGGCCATCGGCTACAAGGAGATCGTAGAGGCCCTGGAGGGACGTTGTGCCCTCTCCGAGGCTGTGGAGGCCATTAAGACGGCCACGCGTCGCTACGCGAAGCGACAGCGCTCGTGGTTTCGGCAGGATGCGCGCGTCCGCTGGGTCGATGCCGACTCTGGGGATGCCCCCGCCATCGCACGCGCGGCGCTGGAGGCCATCGAGGGGGAGCTCGAGCGCTTGGCGGAGCCCTTGCCATCGTAGCGGTCGCACCCCGCCTTCGGGCGGTTTTGAGAGGAACGCCTATGACTGAGTTTGAATCGGTGATCGAGCGGGGGCCGAAGACCCTCGCCGAGGAGCGGCGCGAGCGCGCCGTCCTCGTCGGCGTCGAGCGGCCGGGGCTCAAGTGGCCCCTAGCCTCGTCTCTGGCCGAGCTGGAGCGGCTGGCCGACACCGCCGGCGCCGAGACGGTGGCCGTGACCACCCAGAGGCTCGATGCACCCAACCCGCGCACGTTCGTGGGAAGCGGCAAGGCTGAGGAGATCGCCGATCTGGCGCGCGCCCACGCTGCCGACCTCGTCATATTCGATGACGAGCTGACGCCGTCCCAGCAGTCCAACTTGGAGAAGATCGTGGGACGGGACGTGAAGGTCATCGACCGCACGGCGCTCATCCTCGACATCTTCGCCCTCCATGCCACGAGCAAGGAGGGCCGCCTGCAGGTGCGCTTGGCCCAGAACCAGTACCTGCTGCCGCGTCTGCGCGGCATGTGGGCGCACCTGGCCTCCAACCGCATGGGAGGCGGCGTGGGGTCGCGCTTCGGCGAGGGCGAGAGCCAGCTCGAAGTCGACCGCCGCATGGTGCGCAAGCGCATCACCTCCATCAAGCGCGAGCTGGCTCACCTGGCCGAGGTGCGCGCCGTCCAGCGCGAGAGCCGCTATGCAAGCGGCATGTTCAAGGTGGCGCTGGCCGGCTACACCAACGCAGGGAAGTCGAGCCTCATCAACCGCCTGACCGATGCTGACGTGCTCAGCTACGACAAGCTGTTCGCCACGCTCGACTCCACCACCCGCAAGTTCGAGCTGCCTGAGGGCCGGGAGATCACCATCACCGATACGGTCGGGTTCATCCAGAAGCTGCCGACCACGCTGGTGGAGGCGTTCAAGTCGACGCTTGACGAGATCACGGGGGCTGATCTGATCCTACATGTGGTGGATGCGTCGTCGCCGGAGTATGAGGGTCAGATCGAGGCCGTCCAGGAGGTGCTCGACCAGATAGGCGCCCAGGACATCCCGCGCCTCGAGGTGTTCAACAAGGTGGATCTGCTCGACGGGGAGGCACGCACCGCCCTGGAGGGCCGCTATCCGCTGGCCCTGCGCGTGTCGGCTGAGACGGGGGAGGGGACAGGCGAGCTCGTCGAGCGCATCGCCCAGGCCGCAGCCGCCGCTGACGCGCACCTGGAGGTGCTCATCCCCTATCAGCGCGGGGATCTGGTGTCGGTGGCCCACGAGCGCTGTCATATCGTCTCCGAGACGCATGAGGAGGCCGGCACGCGCCTTGTGCTGCTCGTGGGCCCGGCCTACGCCGGCGTCTTCGAGCCCTTTTGCGTAGAGGGCGCGTAGGGGAGGGCGGCCCGAGGCGGCCTGGGGAGGGGTGCGCATGCTCCCAGGAGGGAGGCGGATGTGCTGAGCCTGCGTCCTTGGGGTGTGTCCCTCTCGTCGGGGCGCTTAGCCCTCACTCTTGAGAGCCTTCCCCCGTCGAGCAGGATGTTCGGCGCGCCGCAGGCTCTTGGGGAGCCTTCCCTCGTCAGGGGGGACGGGCTGTAGGCTCTTGGGGCAGTCTCTCGTCACGGGGGATCGAGGCGCAGGCTCTTGGAGCCTTCCTCCGTCGGGGGGGGGGGTGATAGGCCCGCGTCCACGCTAGGTGCCCCTCTCGTCAGGGAGGGGGAGCTGAGCCGTAGGCCCTTGGGAACCCTCTCGTCGGGGCGCGCTTGGCTCACGTCCTTGGGCGACGCGCACCTCGCAGATAGGGGAGCCGCCGTCGTTGCCTCCCCGCACCTCGTCTGCCAGGCGTGAGCGGCGCGAACGTGAGCAGACGGCAGGCAGCGAGATGAAAGGGGAGGGGAGTGGCGCCGCGGTGGCATCACTCCCCTCTTCCCGTTTTTCTGCTCTGGCTGCGCGTTTTCGCGTCATCCTGGCGCTGCCTATGCTTTGCCAGAGGTTCTCGCTAGAGGCGTCGGAAGACTGCGACGACCTTGCCGGCAATGGAGCAATCAGTTGTGATGATGGGATCCATCGTGGAGTTCTCCGGCTGGAGCCTGATGTGGTCGGCTTCCTTGAAGAAGCGCTTGACTGTGGCGCCATCATCGATGATGGCCACCACGATGTCGCCGTTGTTGGCGACAGGCTGCTCCTTGACCACCACGTAGTCGCCGTCGTTGATGCCGGCTTCGATCATGGACTCCCCGCGAACGGAGAGCAGGAAGGACGGCGAGTCTCCGACGATGTCGGTAGGCAGGGTGATGGTGTCGGTGATGTTCTCCTCGGCTAAGATGGGAGAGCCGGCAGCCACGTTGCCGACGAGGGGCACGTTCACCAGCTTGCTGAAGGCGGGAGACGCCACGTTGGCCACGTCGTCATCGCGATCAAGGTGATAGGTGAGGGCGATGGAGCGGGACTTGAGCGGGTCGCGCTTGATGTAGCCCTTGTCCTCGAGGGCCTTGAGGTGAACGTGCACGGTTGAGGGGGACGACAGCCCCAGCGCCTCGCAGACCTCGCGCACGGTGGGGCCGTACCCCTTCTCGCGGATACAGTCCTCGATGCAATCCAAAACCGCCTGCTGGCGCTTGGTGACCTTCTGGGCCATGATCCCTTCCTTTCACTCTATAGGAACAAATGTTTGAAGTAGTTGTTGACATGAACTTTTGTTCGGCCTATTATATCAACGAACAAAGGTTCTAAGCAAGAGCTGGGAGGAAGAAAAATGAGGAATTGCGAAAGAAGTTGTCCTGTCGCGGGTACCTCCGCGCTCAAGCCCCGGCCTTATACTGCGGCCGCGCGGGCCCGCATCATAGCGTTTCCGGCCCTGTCAGAGCCCCCGGCGCGCAAGCCTGAGGCGAAGAACCCGACGAGCCTCACGAGCCGCCAGTCGGCCATTCTGCTCGGCATCGGATGCGCGTTGTCGTTTGGCGCGCTCCTCATGCCGTTCTAGGCCTTTTCGAGACCGCCCCGTTGCTGCGTTCGCGGGCGGCATAGCCAATCGCGCGGTAGCTCTCGCAAGCTCGCGCGATTGGCGCTGTGGACAGAATACGGTGAATCAGCATCAGCTCGTCGATGAGGCTGCTTCCCGAGGGCGCTCTTAGGTTATATTATTACCCTGCTTATCCAAGTTGAAGGAGTGCCATGCTCTGTCCCGTATGCAGTCACCCCGAATCGAAGGTGGTCGACTCCCGTCCTGCTGATGACGGTGCCGCCATTCGCCGCCGGCGCGAGTGCCTTTCCTGCGGACATCGCTTCACCACGTATGAGCGTCGGGGTGAGAATCCCGTCATCGTCATCAAGTCCGACGGATCCTCTGAGGCCTTCGATCGCCAGAAGCTCATGCGCGGCCTCCTGAGTGCCTGCGCGAAGCGGCCGATCACGCCCCAGCAGATCGAGTCCCTCATTAATGGCATAGAGAACGATCTGAGCGCTTCGCCGAGGGGGGAGATTCGCTCCAAGGATCTGGGCGATCTGGTCATGGCGCGTCTCGCCCCGCTTGACGACGTGGCGTACATTCGCTTCATGAGCGTCTACAAGGACTTCCAGAGCGTCGAGGAGTTTGCCAGCGCGCTCAACGATCTTTCTTAGGAAACCAGCATGCCTCTCCCCTTGCCTATACAAATGTTCGATTTTTCAAACAAGCTTCCCAGCTATGCCCACGAAGGAGATGCGGGGCTTGATCTGCGCGCAGCCGAGGCGCTTACGCTTGGGCCGCTCGAACGGGCGGTTGTTTCCTGCGGCTTTGCGATGGCTATCCCGCAAGGCTACGCGGGCCTTGTCATCCCGCGTAGCGGTCTGGCGGCTCAACGGGGTATTACCGTCGTCAACGCGCCGGGCCTCATCGACAGCGGCTATCGCGGCGAGGTCAAGGTCGTCCTCATGAACCTTGACCTGAAGGAGCCCTTCGAGATTCACGTCGGTGACCGTATCGCGCAGCTCATGATCGTCGCGGCGCCCGCGGTCATGCCTGTGACCGTAGAGTCGCTTGACGATACGCAGCGCGGCAGCGGTGGGTTCGGAAGCAGCGGCGTCTCTTCGTAGGAGTTCCTACGGAATGGCTCCAATCCGGTGATCCATCCGTGTAATTCGAAGCGAGGCAATCGTCATTTCGATGCCGGATGGTATATTAAGCTGCCAGGGCTCAGGAAAAACCTTCATTTCCATGAGTATTTACCCATGGAAGGACAACATAGGGCCTTAGAACGGCTCTCAGAGCCTCGTTTATAAAACCGCAGGTTAGAAGGCCTGTTTTTCAACGGAAGGCAGGAAATGATGACCGAGGCCCAAAATCAGCCTCCCCAGACCCCCTTTGACCAGCCTTCGGCTGATGGCGGACTGCGTCAGTTGAAGTCAGCTCAGACACTTGTGACCGTGGCGACGATAGCGGGGCCGCTCTCGCTTCTGATCGGCGGCGTCGTGCTGAGCGGCGTCGGAGTGATATGTGCGCTTATGGCTCTCGTCAAGACGCGCCGCGTCATCGCTGAGGGCGTTGCGCCAGGCCTGGCCATCTACGCATCGCGCATACGGCGTTCGGCAGTGCTGGGCGCCATCGTCTGCGCTCTGGCGCTCACGCTGAACGCCATCGCCTTGGCGTCAGTGTTGCCGGCTATGATCCAGGCTATTCAGACCGGCGACTTGTCGTCGCTCTACGAGGCGTATGACCTGCCTCAGGGCGGCGGAGTCGGTTCTGGTGAAGCGGCCAAGGATCCCGGCACCTCAATCTGGGGCTAGCGGTAAACGCCCAGGCCTCTCAAAGGCAGTAATTGACGTTCATGTGCTGGCGTTCCTCTGTGAGATAAATCGATTATCGATAATATATGTTATGTAAAGTAATGAAAGTTTTTCCCTGACCTGGGGTTTTACCTATTCCTCCCTTTTGCCCGCGTGTCCTGATCGATGAAAAATATTTCCTGCCATCCATGAAAAGCACACACTTCGCAGGTCTTCTTCAGCGACGTTTTCCCAACATGAGGCTTAAAAGCCGCCCGTAGGTACGGCGGTACGTGTATACTGCCGTACCGTCACATGGTCGTACCGCCATACCGAGGTATCGGCGTACGGCGGTACAAGGATACGAATGTACGTTCGTATCGCCCTGTGACCCGGGGATTCCGCGGCTTGTCACCCGTGTCGGAATCAACGGAAAGGCAGGTGCCATCATGGCAGATCCCTGCGTGGTTGCCATCGTCAACCCCAAGGGCGGAGTGGCCAAGTCCACCACCGCCCGCGAGCTCGCCGGGCAGCTCTCGAAGGCCGGAAAGTCAGTCGTCATCGTCGACCTGGACCACTCCCCGGGATGCCTCTCCTCCACCATGGGGGCGGACATGTCCACCGTGGAGGGGATCGCCCACGCGCTCGTGGCCGAGCGCTACGACTTCTGCGACTGCGTCCAGGACATAGAGGTGCGCGGCGCCCCGGTGGGCCTCGCCGCCGGAGGAGCCGCCGTCGGCGCGGCCGAGCAGACGCTCTCGGACGTCGCCAACGTCGGGGCGCAGTATCGCCTCCGCGAGCTGCTCGAGGGCGCTCCCTACGACTACGTCATCGTCGACACCCCCGGCAACCTGTCGGTCATGACCATCATGGCCCTCAACGCGGCCACGCGCGTCATCATCCCCGTGTTCGCCGAGGAGGAGTCCGTGCGCGGGCTCCAGGGCGTCATCGACACGGTCGACGCCATCCGCCGCTACAGCAACCCGGCCGTGTCCGTCGACGGGGTGCTGGTGTGCCGCTACTCGACCCAGGCCGAGTCTCCCGCCCTCCTGGCCGAGGAGATCGCCGAGCTGGCGCGTGAGGCAGGAGTCGGGGTCTACTCCACTCGCATCAGGCAGTCTCACGCCAAGGACGGCCGGCGCAACCTCAAGTTCCGGGACTACGAGGCCTTCGCCGCGGAGTTCGTCGGGGAGGTGGGGTAGGGATGGCGCGCTCGCTCTCGGGGGGACAGTCCCCCATCGGCACGGCCGACCTCGTCGCGGGCCTCATCCGCGCTGACGCCGCCGAGCCCGCCCCGGCCGCGCCCAAGGGAGCGCGCGGCGGCAAGGGGGCGCCCGGCGCCGCCGCGCCGGGGCGGCGCCAGACCACCGTCACGATGCCCGAGGAGTACCACCGCGCGCTCGACCTGCGCCTGTGGTCTAGCCGCGGCGAGGGGCTCACCAAGTCCCAGATTTTCATGGAGGCGCTCGACGCCTACCTGGCCGACGAGCTGGAGACGGCGCGCAGGCTCGGCGAGTCGTAGCCGCCGCGCAGGCGACTCCGTACCGCGGTATACCCGTACTCCGTATCGCGGTACGGGCATACCCGAGTACCGTCGCGTTAGAGCGCGAGTCCCCGAGAAAGGAGGATGCGATGGCTCTCTCCGTCATCGGAGCGCTGGCTGCCGCCGCGGGAGCAGCTGCCATTTTCGACGGGGGCCTGGAGCGAAGGCTCGGCCGCCGCGCCTTCGTCCTGGAGGCCCTGGCCGTGGTCGCGGGCGTGGAGGCGTGCGCGGCGGGCGTCGTCCTCGCCCTCGCGGGGGTGCTGTAGCGCCCGCGAGCGGCCTCCGCCCTCGTCTCCCGACCTAGCGCCCCGGGCGGCCGCTTCCCGTACCCCGGTACTCCAGTACCAGGGTACGCCAGTACCGCAGTACGGCCGTACCCGTGGGTCGCGGCACGGCGATCCTGGCCTCCGGGGCTGCTCGCCCCGGATCCCCCGGCAGGGGAGCCGCGGGGCTCCCCTGCACCCCTCCCCTCCTCCCCTCACGCGCCGGGGAGGCTGTTCCCCTCCGGCCCCGCGCGCGTCAAGGGCGCCCCGCGAAACCTCGCACAATCCCGCCCCCTCAGGGGCGCGTTGGTGGAGGTTGCGGGCCCCTGCGGGGCCCTTCGCGCAGCGTCCCCTGACCCCCGCGGGCCCTGCGGGGCCCTCGGCAGGCAGGCCGAGGCAAGCGGCGCTTGCATCCGGCGGGCGCGGATCAGACGAGAGAGGATCAAGGACATGAGCGACGAGAAGGCTGCCTACAGGGACGAGAGCAAGCAGGGCTACGTGGTCATCTGGCGCGGCCTCCAGGCGGCGATCCTGCTGCGCCAGGCGAATCCGCACCACCCCTATGTCGTGGCCTGGGGCTACGACGAGGCGGCGGGAGACTGGTCGCATGGGAGCTACCACGCAGACCTGGTCGAGGCCCTGCGCGAGGCGACGGAGTAAGAAGGGAGACGAAAATGGGTGACTTCAGGATTTGGCAGCGCCGCGTCGATTCGACCGAGGCCGTGCTCAAGGCCGGCTATGTGGCGGCGCGATCCGGGCATATGCCCGATGGAGACGGATGGGTGGAGGTGGACGTCTCCCTCGAGGGCTACGAGATCGACTGCTGCGAGGGCGACTGCGAGTCGTCTACCGTCCTGGACGCGAAGGGGCGGACGTGCCAGCTCCTCGCCAACGGCGAGGACGGCTTCTGGGTCGTCCCCATGACGGGCGAGTCTGGGCGGGGGATCTACGTCCACGTGGGCGAGGCCGACGGCAACTGGCGGGATGGCTGGGTCGCCGAGGGCACAATCGGGCGCTAGGGAGGAGCGAGCATGGTTGAGAGCAAAGTGCTCCTCACTCCAGAGGAGCTGGAGCGGTTCGAGCGCCTGAGCGCCGAGGCGGACGCCATCGCAAGCGAGCGCGCCACGCTGCGCCTCATGATCGGGATGCACCTGAGCTGGGAAATCCCGGACTGCCGGTGGCTCGACGAGGCGCGCAGACGCCTGCGGCGCCTCTGCCGGAGGCAGCAGACGCTCGACGGGCAGATGGCCGGCCTCGTCGCCCGGGCCTGCATCCGCACGCCGGCCGGGCGGGCCGCGTGATGGCGGCGCCAGGGGAGGAGCCCAGGCTCAGCCTGAGGCTCGCCGCGTTCGAGAGGGCCTGAGCGAGGAGTGGGTCTGCGCGGCGGACGGCTCGGCCGCCCGGTGATAACCGTCTCCCCCACCCCCTCCGCCTACGGGCACTTCACGCCGTGGAGATCCTGGGCCAGCGGCGAGGACGCCTTCCACGAGATCAACCTCGGAGCCGAGACCATAGGCCGGCCCGTGGCGGAGGTCATGGCCACCCTCCTCCACGAGATGGTCCACCTGCACTGCCACGAGCAGGGCATCAAGGACACGTCACGGGGCGGAACCTACCACAACGGGAGGTTCCGCATCGAGGCGGAGAAGAGGGGGCTCGTGATCGCCTACGACAAGAGGATCGGGTGGTCGCTGACCTCGCCGGGGGACAGCCTCCTCCTGATGGCACGGCAGGGCGCCTTCAAGAAGGTGGAGGGTGAGCTCAGGGAGCTCCACAGGCTCGGCAGGCCCGCGGCCGCCTCCGCCGCCAAGAGGCCGTCAAGCACGAGGAAGTACACCTGCCCCCGATGCGGCATGAGCGTCAGGGCGACGAGGGCCGTGCGCGTGAAGTGCGTGGAGTGCGACGAGGAACTCACCTGCGATCTGCCGTGAGAGCCGTATGTCCGTATCCCGGTACGAGGCCTGCACCGTACCGGGATACGGACATACCACGGTACGGCGCAGGCCTCGTACGTCCTCGCGTTTGGGCGCATCAGGCGATCCTGGCCTCCGGGGCTGCTCGCCCCGGATCCCCCGGCAGGGGAGCCGCGGGGCTCCCCTGCACCCCTCCCCTCCTCCCCTCACGCGCCGGGGAGGCTGTTCCCCTCCGGCCCCGCGCGCGTCAAGGGCGCCCCGCGAAACCTCGCACAATCCCGCCCCCTCAGGGGCGCGTTGGTGGAGGTTGCGGGCCCCTGCGGGGCCCTTCGCGCAGCGTCCCCTGACCCCCGCGGGCCCTGCGGGGCCCTCGGCAGGCAGGCCGAGGCAAGCGGCGCTTGCATCCGGCGGGCGCGGATCAGACGAGAGAGGATCAAGGACATGAGCGACTTCCACTGCCCCCTTTGCCATGCGGAGATCGACCACCTCGACTACACCGAAGAGGGCACCTACGCCCTGAACCCCGACGGCAGCTTCGACGATCGCGGCGGTTGCGTCAACGTCGGCCGCGTGTCGTGCCCTGCGTGCCACGGGAAGCTCGATTGGAGCCTCGAGGACGACGTGCCCACCGTCTGCGGCGCGTGGCGCATCGACGCGGGCGCGCTGCGCGAGGAGGTCGAGGGGGAGGTGCTCGGCGCGGGGTCGGCGCCTGGGCCCGACGCCCCCGCGGACGCCTACGCCTTCGACCGCATGTTGAAGGGTGGGGCGGAGTATTACGCGTGGTGCTACGGCGAGCAGATGGCGACCTTCGTCGAGGCATGGGACGGCGTCGCGCAGCGGGCGGGCGCCAAGGCGTGGCGCGACCTGCGCGCCGACGAACGTCACAAGCTCCTCGCCCGCGTCGCCCTCTCGCATTTCAGCGCCGACGTCGACCTCACGGCCGAGGGGTGGTGCGAGCGCATGGAGGCTTGCATGCAGGACGTCTGCGACAAGTCGCTCGGACGGTAAGCCCGAGCGCGAAGTCCCCGGGCCGCTGCCTTGCGCGACGAGGGGCGGCGGCCCAGTCCCCGAGGAGGTATCATGAGACAACCATTCAGCGCGGAGGAGGCCCCCTACGACGTGGTGCGCCTTCGCGGCAACTTTCTCACGGCGCTGGGCGCGAGCGGCATCACGCAGCGCGAGCTGGCGATAGCGAGCGACGTCTCGGTTGACGCCATAAGGCGCTCGCTGGTCTCCAACATGGCCGACCCTCAGCTCTCGACCATCGTCAAGGTGGCGGCCGCCCTCGGCATGAGCGCCGCGCAGCTCGTCGAGGGCATCGACGCCTAGCAGTCGATGGAAGGAGGGGCGCGGCGGCGCGTGCTCGCCTATAATTACCACTGGCAGCTCGAGAGAAAGGGATGCGATGAAGATCACGGCAGGGCAGATGAAGGCGATGAAGTCGGCGCCGAACTCCGCTTACGGCCTCATACTCCCCGAGTTCCTCTTCCACTCGAATCGGATGGAGGGATCGACCTTCTCCGAGGACGAGCTGTTCCGCCTCGTGGAGGACGGGCACGTGGTCGGAGACCACACCAAGGACGACGTGTACGAGACGATAAACTCGATCGCGCTGTTCGACCACATGGTCGACGGCCTGGGCTCTCCCATCACCCCCGGCATGCTCGTCGAGATGAACCGCATGCTCTTCGCCGGGACGACCGACGAGGCTGACGGGTTCACCGGGCACTACAAGGAGATACCCAACCGCATCGTCGGATCGCGCGTCCAGGTCGCCCTGCCCAGCGACGTCGAGCAGGGCGTGGAAGACCTCCTCGGCTGGTGGGAGGGATCACCGAAGGGGCCGCGCGAGATCGTGCTCTTCCACGTGCGCTTCGAGCACCTCCACCCGTTCCAGAACGGCAACGGGCGCATCGGCCGCGTCCTCATGCTGAAGCAGTGCATCGAGCAGGAGGCCGACCTGATCGTCATCGACGAGGCGCACGGGGACGAGTACAAGTCCTACCTAGAGATCGCCCAGATGAGCTTCGACGGCGAGGCCTACGGCCCCCGCGAGCTGTCCGTTCTGGGAGAGGTGCTGGAGCGGTGCGCCGCGCGCTTCGCCCGCAAGATGGGCGACCTCGGCGTGCCGAGGCTGCTCCCGCCGTCCCTCTGACATGAGGGGTGGGGGGCACGGCGCGTCGTCGCCTGAACGAGGAGGGGCCGCGGCCGGAGAGCCGCGGCCCCTCCTCCTCAATCGGCCCGGAGGGCCGCTCAAGATCAACTCTCGCGAGCAGCCGAAGCTCGTAGGCGCAGGCCTTCCCCGACGCACGGAGCTGATGCTATAATCCTCCGTGGATCGGCACTCCAAACCTCCGATCCGGTCACATGAGAGGAAGGCAACGTCCATGCGCCACGCATTCTCGCCGCTCTGCGAGCAGCGGCAAAACCACCCTTCACACACGCGCTCCAAGCGCAACCCCGTCACTGGCTCCGCCGGGCCCTCCCCCTGCCAGGGGAGGGCTTCGAGTCCCCACTGGCCTTACGGCCGGTAGGGACTGCGAGAGCCGCATCCTGTTACACGCTTTCGTTTTTCAAACAAAAGTACGTGTGCCAGGATGCCGGCGGCAAGGCCGCCGTCTCGCCATGCGCGACCGCATGGCATAGCCCCAGGAACCACTCCCCCGCCATCCCCTCTCGGGTGGCGGGATCGTAGTTAGCTGTGGCGAACTGCGGAACTCATCCGCAGCAGTAGGGTTGCGCAACTCATGCGCTCCGCGTCATCCCAGACATGGTTAGCCCAGGGTGACTGCGGAGGAGCTCAGGCCCCCTCCCCCGCCTTGGAAAAGGGGCGAGGCGCGGGGGCCGCGCGCTGACAGGAGGATGCAGAGATGGAGACGAAGACGAAGAACCGGTGGGTGAACGTGAGGCTCAGCGAGGAGGAGTACGCGCTGCTGGACGCGAACGCACGCAAGCTCGGCGCAAACTACTCGGAGCTCATACGGGCGCTCATCCGCACGCCGATTGCGCTCGGCGAGGGGTCGGCGATGGCGACGAGCTACGTCGGGCTGCGCTACCCGATCGCGGTCATAGACGCCCAGCACGTCGACGCGCTCACGCGCCAGGTGCGCCACTACGGCCACCACTATAACCAAGCGGTCAGGGCCCTCAACACGATAGCCTCGAAGAGGTTCATGAGGGCCGACTTGGCGGAGGGGTACATGCAGCGCGCCCTCATGCACCTGAACGCCATCGACTCGCAGATCGGCGACGTCTACTGGGCCGCGCGCGACATCAGGGACGAGATAGCGAGCAAGACGGTGGTCAACGTCGACGACTGGTCTGTGCTCTCCGACGCGTCCGACGGGGCCGCCTGATGGCGATGCTCAAGTCCCTCAGGGGCCACGAGCGCGTGGGCGTTCGCATCGCCGAGTACCTGCGCACGAAGAACGGCCGCTGCGACGACCGGACGCTCGCGTGGGACTTCGTCAACATGCCGTTCCAGAGGAGCGAGAATGGGTGGGAGAAGGCGATGGAGGAGACCTGCCGCATCTTCGGCAACGACCGGGAGATAGCCGGCAAGAAGACTGTCTACTACCATCACTTCATCATCTCCCCCGACCCCCGCGACCATGTCGACCTGGACACCCTGCGCGCGCTCGCATGCGACTGGGCGAAGGAGATCTTCGGGGACGAGGAGGGCGGGCGCGAGGGCCGCTGCGGGATAGCCGAGGTCGCCATCTGCTACCACGACGACAACGCAAACGGCATCCCGCATGCGCACCTCATCGTCAACAACACGAACATCGTCGACGGAAACAGGCTGAGGATCAGCAACCGTCTGAATAAAGAAGTTCTCCCCGACACGCTCCAGTCGCTGGCGGCGGAGCTAGGGCTGAGCTTCTTCGACAACTCGCGCCGCCTGCCCCGATTCGGCGCCTACCTGACGAAGGTTGAGCGCGCCTTCGCACGCGAGGGGCGCTTCTCCTGGAAGCAGGACATGCGCGACAAGGTGCAGATAGCGATGCGCACGACGCGGGACGAGGAGTCGTTCTCCCGCCGCCTCGAGGAGCTCGGCGTGAGGGTCTGCCCGTCTGCAACGCGGGAGGGCGACTGGACGTACGCCCACGCGGCGAACCCGGAGCGATGGGCTGCCACGGGCTACCGACTCGGGGCGAACTACAGGCGCTCCGCCGTCGCCGCGCGCCTCGCCGAGACCGACGCGGCGCTCAGGGGGGATCCGGAGCGGGCGGAGAACATGAGTCGGCGGGGAGAGCGCGTCGTGGAGGCCCTCTCCGGGGCCCTGCGCCACATGGACGGCAGCCTGGGGGAGGAGCTGGGCGTCGCCATCGCCGCCTACGTCGCGGCGGACGTGACCGTCGCCCAAGCTGCCGCGGCGCTGCGGATCAACGACAAGTACGGGGTCGAGTCGGAGCGCGACTATGAGACCCTCATCGCCCGCGCGAAAGAAGAGATCGGCTCGCCCGCGACGGCCCCCGAGGCGCGCGCCAGGCTCGAGCTCAGGGTCAGGGAGCTCGAGCTCGCCGGCGCCGTGGCGGCGCGCGGGGAGTTCTTCGCCGGCTCCGTGGTGCCCTCCTCGCCCAACCCCGGCGCCGTGCGGCGCCGCAGCGCCGAGAGGGCGCGGCGCCAGGCGGCCAGGAGCGCGCGGGGCAGCCGTGGAGGCGATGCCGCCCGCCGGCGCCCCCAGGCGCCCGACGCCGGGAGCGGATCGCGCGAGAGGAGGCGATGAGCCATGTGACACGAGGGCAGGGCGGCTGGCAGGCCCGCCGAGGAGGAAAGCGAAGACCGAACGAATAGGAGCGAAAGGAAAGACATGCTCAAGGGATTCAACGTGGTACGCAAGAAGGGCATCTGCACCATGAAGCGCAAGGGAGAGGGCGTCGTGGTCGCCTTGTCGCCGGAGGCGCTCGCGATGGCCGGGTGGCCCCGCAGCGCGAAGGCCGACGTGGGCGTCAACGCCAAGGCCCGTGCCATCGCCGTCATGCGCTCGCGCTACGGCGACTACGACATCAAGGAGGCGGCCGGCGGAGGCGCGGAGGTCGCGGTCGACGCGCTGCTCGACGCCCTGGACATCGAGGAGGGCAAGACCTACGAGTTCGAGCCGGCCGTCCAGGGCAAGGCGGCGAGCTCGCGCGCGCTCGTCCTCACGCACCTGCCCCGCGCAGGCGCCGAGCTGCGCGCTCGCCCGGGCGGCGTGGCATGAGCGCCGAGATCGTCGTCTCCTACGCGGACGGGCGGGTGAAGGTCGTCGACCCGGCGCTCTACACTTCCGGCGAGCCCTTCGGCGCTAACGTCCTGAGCGAGCTCACCGTCCGGCTCGACCGCCTGGCGGAGGGGCTCTACGTCGAGGTCGGCCACCATGAGCCGCCATCCGACGCAGATCCCCAGGAGGATCCCGCGGGGCGCTTCAGCGGGCGGCCTTACATGCTGGTCGACGACTGTCACCTCTGCCTCGCCGAGGCCGACGAGGTCGACGGCGTTATCTCCCTCGAGGCCGGGGGCCGCAGGCTGATCTCCAGGGTCTACGGCGAGCTCGTCTGCGTCGAGCGGGTGCGCGCGGCGCTCTGCGAGGCCAGGGGCGACGACTCCGCCCTCCAGGAGCTCGGGATCGTCTCGGCGCTCTACCTCGCCGTGCCCGCCGTCTGGGCCAGGGCGGCCGAAGACCTGGCGGCCCGGGAGGGTCAGGAGGTCGGGGACGACGCCGTCGCCGAGGCAGTCTCGGCCGAGCTCGGGACGAGCGCGGCCATGGTGAGGAGGATCCGCAGCATGGCCGTCGACGAGGTGCCGGGCATGGGAGAGGACGTGCCCGACGACGAGGAAGACGGCTTCTACGACTTCGGCTAGCGGGGGGCTCGCCGGGGAGCTGCGCGCTCCCCGGTCCCCTTGCGGCAGGGCCTCGCCCTGCACCCGGCGGCCGGCCGGGGCCGCCTGGGCGCCCCGGCCGGGAGGAGGGAAGACCTGGCGCCTGCGGCGTAACCCCTCCCCTCCTCCGGCGGGGGCGGCACACGATTTCTCGCACAAGGAGCAGGCTCCTTGCGGAGAAACCGCGAGGCTTCGTGAACCGCCCCCACGAGAGGACGACGAGGGGTTCTGCGTCGGTCATGCCAAGCAAGGCGGGGCCTGCTTGGCGAGGGCAAGCCGGAGATGAGATCGAGAGGAGGTACGGCGATGATCACCGTGATACTGGCCGGCGTCAAGGCGGCGATTCTGGTCTCCATGGTGCTGATGGCGCTTGCCTGGCGCCTCGTGGTGGCTCTCGCGCGCGGGGTGGCCCTGGCGGGGCTCGTCCTCCGGGAGGCGCTGGAGAGCATCTGCTGGCGGCTCCGCAGGGGCAGGCGCAAGCCGGCGTGAAGGAGAGAGAAGAAACCACACGAGAAAGAGGAGTGATCGACAATGAGCATCAACCGCGTCATCATCAGCGGCAACCTTACCCGCGATCCCGAGCTGCGCTCTACGGCCTCGGGTATGCCGGTGCTCGGCTTCGGCGTGGCGGTCAACGACCGCCGCAAGAACCAGCAGACCGGCGAGTGGGAGGACTACCCGAACTTCATCGACTGCACCATGTTCGGCACGCGCGCCCAGAGCCTCTCCCAGTACCTGAGCAAGGGCACCAAGGTGTCCATCGAGGGCAAGCTCCGCTGGAGCCAGTGGGAGCGCGACGGGCAGAAGCGCAGCAAGATCGAGGTGATCGTCGACGAGCTCGAGTTCATGTCGAGCCGAGGGGAGGCCGGAGAGCGCGACCTCGAGGATGGCGCCGTCGCCGGCGTCTACGACCATGACATCCCCTTCTAGGCACATGCCGCGCAGCGGCGCAGCAGGCAGGGGCAGGGCCGTCGTCCAGGTGGACAAGGCTACCAGGCGGCCCCTGAGGGCGTACGGCTCCGTCTCGGAGGCGGCAAGGGCCGCGGGCATGCCGAGGACGTCGCTTGAGCGCATCCTGCGCGGCCGAGGCATGACCTCAGGGCCGTCCTACTACCGCTACGCGGACGACTTCGACCCCGGTGAGGGGTTCGAGGGCCGCCGCAAGCGCGCCGTGGGCGCCTGGGCGGGAGGGCCGCGGCCGGCCCGGGTCTTCGACGACTCGGCCGAGGCGGCCCGGGCGTACCGGGTCGAGGCGGTGACGATCCGCAAGTCGATCGCCACGGGGCGGCCGCGCTTCGACGCGTCCCTCGGCTGCGACGTGACGCTCGCGTGGATATGAGGAGGATCTGGAGGGTTTGGCGGCAGGAGGAGGAGATACTACGTCGCCTGCGCTGCTACCGAGGCGACGCTGGACGATCCGGACTGCCTCTGGCGGGTTCATGCAGTCGTAAATCTCAAGGACCAGCCGTATGCGGGAGGGGCTCCATCCCATGAACTTGTTGACAGCGAGAGGGCTCATGCCGTGGGCGATGAGGATGAAGGGGAGGGAGAGCCGAAGCGTGGTTGCCGTCATCGGCCCCTTCTCCGACTTTCGGAGCGCGCGGGCGACGTCGCGCCCTAAAAGGCGCCTGCCTGTGCGTGAGAGGAACAGCGCGTTGTCGTGCTCCACGTTGGCTCCCTCAGGCGCGCGCTTCCGAGCAAGGGGTTCCCTCACTTGACCGAGATACCTGGCGAGCCAGAAGCATGACTCGTCACTCAGGAACTGGCGCGTGCTGATTATCTCGCGGCGGCCGAGGGAGAGGTCGTCGACGTTGAGGCTGACGAGCTGCTTCACCGTGAGGGCGGAGCCAAAGATGATCTCCGCCAACGCCCGATTGCGAATGCCCAAGGGGGTTGTTTGGGGCATGCCATTGAGGTAGGAGATGATGTAATCCACGCTGCGAGGAGAGGTGGAGTTATGCGCCGCCGGGCGTCGTGGCCCAAACTTTGACATCGGATTCGCGTCGATGAGGCCGTAAGCATGCAGGTGCCTGAAAAGGCTTTTCAGCGCCACGAGGCGGGTGTTTATCGTCGAGGCTGAGATGCCGCGATCCATCTGGTCTCTTACGTAATCGAAGACATCAGACTTCGCGACTTCATCGAGCGACGCAGCTCCCAGTTTCTCCAGGTGGCGGCAGAAGTCCCTTATCGCATAGGCATACGTGCGGAGCGTCGAATCGGCGAGCGCCTGTTCCTCCTCGACAGCCTCGAAGTACCTGTCCACGAGCTCATAGTCCATGATGCCTCCTGTCGTCGTCAACGGGAACTCGATCGATGCTATCCCATCGGGCGGGAGGCTGCGCGACGGCGGGCCATCTGGTGAGGTGCGGATGGGGAAACGTTGACCTAGCGCGTCCTTTTTGAAAGTGCGCTTTCAAAAAGGACGCGGCGGGTCTTTAGCGGAGGGGCCTGGTGGGCGCTTCTCCGGAGGGGCCCGGGACATGTCAGGGCTTCTCGCCGGAAGCCCTCCCCGGCGCCCGGCTCGCGGCGTCCTGGCTGGTGTGGAGGGGCAGCGCCTCCCTCTTGACGAACGCCTCCCTGCTTATCTGACTTTAACAATGGTAGCAGGTGCACGCCTGAAATGGCCAGGCTGGCTAGGGTGCATACCGCCGTACCCCCACCCATACCGTCGAATGCTGGTACGAAGATACGGGGAGGCTCCTTCCCGGGCGCATAGCCTACGGTGCGGCTCATTGGGGTCGGATATGGACACATAAGGAGTAGCCGAGGGTGTCCATATCCGGAATCAGGGGCAGGCGCTGGCGCGTTGGAGCCGTCGACACGGCGACTCGTATGCCACCCATTTGGACATATAAGGCGGAAGCCATATAAGGACTAATGGCCGCGCAGGGCCGGCGCGGGGCGAGGAGCCGCAGTGGCTAGCGCGACGGCGGCCTTGACCCGCCAGGCTCACGCGGGGCTGGAACGTGGGATCGCGCGGCCGCGGCGGGCCGAGAGGCGGTGGGGGGCTCGGGAGACCTCTCGGCTGGGTTGCGGGTCAGGGAGACGATCCTTCGGCCTCCTCCGCCCGCCTGGGCCGAGAGCGTCGCCATGCGCCTGGAGACCTCGCCTGCGATCGCCTCGATCCTGGCGGGGGGCATGAGCGGGTTGCGGGCCAGGATGCCCGCGAGCTCGGCGTCAAAGCCGTCCAGCTTGGCCGGGTCGAGCCAGGAGAGGTTAGGCAGGCGGCGCAGGAGATCGCCGGGACGCAGGTTCTCGCCGTCGAACGGCCGGACTTGGTTCTCCCAGTCGACGGGCGCCTCCAGGCGGATCTGATCCATCCAAAGCGAGGAGCCCGTGTCGTAAATGGGGGCGAAGCGGGCGATGGAGTGGTCGTCGCTGTCCCTGAGGATCCCGAAGTTGTTGTAATGCCTGTCGAAGTTGCCGAGCAGGTAGTCGACCGCGAGCATCTTGGAGAGCGCGTGCCCGGGGTCGGGGACCCCGAATCTGCCGAGGGTGTCGGTGAGCCGCCTCATGCCCGTCGTGTTCTTCAGCCCGGGGGCCGAGCGCAGCAGGTCGGCGGCGGGAATGAGCTCGAGGTTTCCGGTCACCATGGACTCGCAGGCGCTGTAGGTTCGCCCCGCCTCCTCGACGAGGCCGTACTCGACGTACTCGCCCGGATCGAGGATCCGCCGCATGAGGGCTGTCGCGGCGACCTCGTTGTAGGGCTCCTGCCCGAAGGCGCCCGAGGCGGCCTTCATGAGAACGACGCGGCCGCCCCGCATCGTCCACTTCTTTCGAAGGTCGCCCGCGAGGCTTGCGTTGGGGGAGCAGAAAGACGGGCGGATCGTGCTGTCCTGGCCGAGCGTCACGAGGCCGAGCTCCTCGTCGAAGCCGTTGTCGAAGAAGTTGACGTCGGCCCACGACGCGTCGTCCCCCTCCTCGCGAACCCAGTACCTGTCGGTGAGCGAAAGGGCTCGGCTGCGCTCCGTGAGCTCTCGGGTGTCAGCCACCCCGAGCTGGTCGCGCAGCGACTGGAACTGCTGCCTGGACACGGGGATGGCGCGGGAGGCCCACCAGTCGTTGAGGTTGCGACGCGTGATCGTGCCCTGGGGGTCGATGAGGGCCGGGGGCGCGAACCCGACGTCCTTGCGCTCGATGATGCGGAGGACGGCGTGGATCTCGGCGTCGTACTCGAAGTCGAGCACCTCTCGATCCTTGCTCATGAGGGTGTATCGGGCCAACCGGGTCTCCTCTCTTCTGCCGGGGGAGGCTCTGCCTATGCCTGCCCAAGCGATCTAGTAATGATAGCAGGTTCGGAGGCGGCTCCTCGCCGTACCTGGATACCATGGTACGCGGGTACGGGCACGGGCCCTAGCCCCGGCCGCTGGCGCCCCGCCTCCTCCCCCGCGGCGCCGGCCTGCCGTCGAAGGAGAACTCCACGCTCCCGTCCTGGGCCAGCCTTAGCCGGGCCTCGAACTTCCTGCCCGCCTTGGAGGTGAGACCCTTCACGAGGGGCGACTTGCCGGCGAGCAGCGCCGAGGCCTGGGCGTCCGTCAGCCGCTTGCCGGCGACCGTGGAGAAGAACCTGAACCCGCAGCCCGCCTCCTGCTCCCAGGAGCCGTCCTCGAGCTTGCGCCGCCTGTTTGACTCGCAGTCGAACACCTTGCCGCGGGCGAGCACTCGCGCTCCGCAGCACGGGCACGTGCCGACCGGCTTGCCGGGCGAGGCCAGGGACTTGCCCGCGTAGGCCTCGCCCCTGTGCGCCTCGAAGGCCTCGGCCACCGCGCGCTGCACGGCGTTCACGTCGGCGCGCCCCGCGGCAACCTCCTGCTGGATGAGCCACCAGCGCGCCGTCAGGTCGGCCCCCCGGATGTCCGCGGGCACGAGGTCGTAGAAGGCGCGTCCCTTCTCGGTGGAGCGGATCTTGCCGCCGGACTCCTCGACGAAGCCCCGCGCCTTGAGGCGCTCGATGACGTCGGCGCGGGTGGCCGTCGTCCCTATGCCGCCGTGCTCCCCGGCCTTGCCCTCGTCCTTGGACTTGAGGGCGGCCTTGAGGGCGGGGTCGGAGACGTACTTTGCCGCCGAGGCCATGTCGGTGACGAGCGTGCCCTCGGAGTAGGGCTTGGGCGGGCTGGTCTTGCCCTCCCTGAGCTCGCAGGAGGCGACTTTGCCCTCGTGGCGGCCCGGGTCGACCCAGGCGGCCGCGCTCTCGTCCTCCCCCTCCTCCTCGGGCTCGCCGAAGGCGGCCGTGAAGCCCGGGTCTGTCACCCTCCTCGCCCTGTGCTCGAGCGATCCCGCCTCGCAGGGGACGGACGAGGAGCACTCCTCGTAGGCCAGGGGGCGGGCGAACTGCATGGCGTAGCGCTCCACGACGGCCTCGTAGGCCCACCGGTCGTGGTCGCGCAGGCACCTCGCGTCGAAGCGCGTCTCCTGGGGGATTATGGCGCCGTGGGCGCCCACCTTGGCGTCGTCGAAGGCGCGTCCCCGCAAAGACGCGTCAACGTCCCAGGATCTCCCGACGTTCGCGAAGGCGGCGGCGAGCGTCGCCGGGGCCTGGGCGTGGTACTCCTCGGGGAGGTAGCGGCAGTCGCTCCGGTTGTAGGTGATGGCGTGGTGCTCGTCCCGCAGGCGCTGGGTGGCCTCGAGCGTCTGCTTCGCGGTCATCCCGTGTCGTTTCGAGAGCTCGGCCTGGAGCGTGGTGAGGTCGTAGGGCAGCGGCGGGAGCTTCTGGCCCGTGCGGGCCGTAGCCTCGAAGGCCAGAGCGCGGCCTTGGAGCGCGGCCGCCAGGGCCTCCAGCGGCTCGCGCGACCAGATGCGCTCGTCGCCCGCCAGCAGCTCGTCGGAGGGGCTCAGCTTGAAGTCGACGGCCCCTCCCCCGTCTATGGCGACGTGGGCGACGAGCGTGTAGAAGGCACGCCGCTCATGGCCCTCTATGGCGCGGTCGCGCGCGACGACGAGCCCGAGGGTGGGGGTCTGCACGCGGCCGACGGACACCTTGGCCCGCAGGCGCATGCCCGCCAGGCGCGACTCCGAGACGCCGAAGGCCATGTCCGCCATCTGGCGGGCGTAGGCGGACGCCGAGAGCGGCCGGTAGCGCGCGTTGTCCTCGAGCCGCCCGAACGCGGCCCTGATGTTGGCCTCGATGTTGTCGTTGACCAGGACGCGCTCGACCGGGCCGGCGTAGCCCAGGTAGTCGAGGAGCTCGTCGACGAGCAGCTGCCCCTCGTCGTCCGGATCGCCGGCGTGAACGACGGAATCGCACTCGCCGAGGAGCGACGAGACCTGTTCGACGATGCCCTCCTTGCCCTCGATGGGCCGCTTGGGCCAGTCGTCCACGACGATGGGCAGGCGGGACTCGTCGAACTCCCCGTCCCACCGCCACTTCGGGTCTATGTCGCCGGGCTCCACGAGCTCCAGCACGTGCCCCGCGAGGGCGCATACCGTGTACCCGTTTCCGGCTATGGGCAGGCGGGCGGTCTCGGAGACCTCCCTCCCGCATATGGCGCGGGCGATGTCGCGCCCCAGCATCGGCTTCTCGGCGATGACGAGCCTCATGAGGCCTCCTGCTCTCTGAAAACGGCCCCAAGGGGGGTATGAATAGTCGGGGCGACTTGAGATCGGGGCTTAGAAGGGCTCTCCGCAAGCCGTTGACCTGGGGTTTTGCGAGGGGTTAAGATGCGGCCCGTCGCAAGGATCGACAGGGCCCAGCCGAGGCAGGATCCCCATGCGACGGCTGCCAGGCCCCAGGGGCTCATGCCCGGCCCCCTTTCCGACGGCGGGACGCGGCGAGAGCGCCTCCCGCGAGGGCCGCGGGGATCGCGGCCAGGGCGAGCAGGGCCCCGTCCCCCGTCTGGGCCAACGGCCCCCGGTTGCCAGAGCTCCCGGCCGAGTCCGGGAGCTCCGCGACCTCAATGCCCCAGGCGGCCTCGTGGACGAGGAGGGCGAACTCGTTTCCGAGGCCGGGCGGCAGCGAGACCTCGTAGGCGAGCTCCGCCGAGCCGCCGGGCTCGAGGGAGCAGAGCGGGGCGGGGCCGGACATGGCGGAGCCGGACAGCGGGCCGTCGTAGGCGGTGGAGCCCTGGCACGAGACCTTCAGCCAGCAGCGCTCCAGGAGCTCCGCCGCCTCGCCGCGGTTGGCCGCGCCGGTCTCCGCGCCCACCATGAAGAGGGTCGCCTGCGCGGGCGCCATGGATCCGTTCGAGAGCACGAGCGCGCCGCCGTAGCTCCCCCCGGGCCACATCGGGCCCACGTGCCCGAGCAGGTCGTCGGAGCTCAGCGTCGCCTCGCCCCCGTCATAGCTCAGCGTGTAGGCCTCCCCCTCCGCCCATGCGGCGCCGGGGGCGCCTGCCAGGGCGGAGACGAGGGCGGCCGCGGCGGCGATGCGCGCCATCTTCATGGTCAGATCCTCCCTTCCCCTTCGTAGGTGTGCATGGCGGGCTCGGCCTGGACGCCTACCCAAGGGTCGTCGGCGCCGAAGTCAGGCTCGAATGCCGCCCTCTGCACCGCCTCCGCGGTCACTCGCACGCGCAGCTCGGCGCCCGAGGCCTCCTCGTACGCCCTCAGGGCCGGGTCGTCGGACGGATCGGGGCTGGGATCGGCCCACTTGGTGGGGTCGAGCGGCCGGGAAGCCGGCACCCAGGCCCATCCTCCCTCGCGAGGCTCCTGCTCGAACACGGGGCACTCCACGGAGCCTGGCCACGTGACGGCCTCTCCGGCGGAGAGGGGCCGGGTGAGGTGCCACCAGCCGTCCGCCGCGCAGACCCACTCCTCGCTCAGGCCCTCGGGCGAGCTGTCCCACGTCACGTCGCCGAACGGCGCGCCGAGGGCGGTCGTCTCGGACTTGACGCGGATCCAGCACTCGCCGCCCGTCGCCGTCACGGCGACGTCGTTGGCAGCGCGCTGGCCCGTGACGAGAGACCCTGCTCCCGGAGAGAGGGCCTCCAGCGAGACGTCCACGCCGCCCGTCTCCACCCTGCCGTGGGCCACGACCTGAGCGGAGACGGTGGCCACGGCGCCCGACGCCGCGATGAGTAGCGCCAGGCCGGCCGCCAGGAGGACGGCCTCGGGGCGCTTCCTTGGCTTCTCGTTCGCTCTCAACTCCCGTCCTCCTTCCAGGCCGTCCGGCCGCTACGCCGCCCAGGTGGGGGGGATGACGTTGGGAGCCTTGTCGCTGAAGCTTCCGTGATTCGTTACGTTATTCACGGCCCAGGCGGATAAATCGAGGGGTGCGAGGGAGTTACAGTTGTAGAACATCCAAGACATATCGCTCACTTTTGACACATCCCAACTTGGAATCCCGTTTAGAGACGCGAGGAGCTTACAGTTGTAGAATGCGAACTTCATGTCAGTGCAGCTTGAAACGTTCCAGCTTTCCTGCCCGGTGATGGCTGTGAGTGAAGTGCAGCTGGCAAACATGGAAGTCATATTTGTTACCTTTGACATATCCAGTAGCGCAAGGTTGGCGTTCGCGAGGTGGAGGCAGTTGGAGAACCAGCTCGCAGTGCTGATGGGGGAAATCTTGTCGATGCATGCAACGGACACGATGAGGTTTCGATACTTATGCCAAGGGACTTTGGTCTCGAGGCTGGCGTCAAGACTCTCTATTCCGGAATAAACATTGGTTATCTTCATGCCGTTGTATTGGTTCCAGCTGTTTGGGTCTTCGGCGGTTTTCACGAAGACGATTTCGTACTCCGATCCGTCAGCCTTTTTCATTAGCGCTAGGGCGTATGCCTTCCCGGCTTTTCTGTAGACAACGTTGTTGTCGGTGGCCTCGAACCCCTCCGGCAGGATCGCGGGATCCGCCTCCGGGCTCATGGTGACCTCGACGAGCTTGGTCGTCCCAGCGAACATCCCCGCCGAGTCCTTGATGCCGGCCGTGTCGAGTCCGGAGAGGTCCATGGCCTCGCACGAGCTCATGTCCTTGAACCACTCGGCCGTGCTCTCGGGCGCCGTCGGGACGAGGCACTCCACGTGCTCGATGGCCTCTGGGGTGTCCGACAGGCACCCCGCGGGGCCCCTCTCCACGTCGGGCACCACGCAGGTGACCTCGGCACCGTCAAGAGTGTCGCCGACCTCGGGCGGCGTGTCCGCCACGAACTTGAGCAGGGTGCCCGCCGTCACTGCGCTCACGCCGGCCGGCGGCGCCCCGTCGCCGATGCCGTTCTGCCTCTTGTAGGCATCCCAGGCGTTCTGGCAGTTGCTGAACCCCGTGGATTGGATGCCGTAGCCGGTCACCCCGACCACGTGCTTTCCGGCCTGGCCCTGCTCCTCGGCGAGGTTGGCCACCACGACCTCCTCGAAGATGGGGGGCGTGTCGGACTTGGGCCCGATGGGCTCGGGCCAGCCGAAGCGCCAGACCACGTCGTCGCCGTCGTCGAAGGTCTGGAGCACCACCCACTCCTCGCTCGCGTCGAAGCTGAACAGCGGGGTGCGGGCGGCGGGCAGGACGGTCTGGGTCTGCGGGTCGTAGACGCTGACCACGGCGGTTGGCACGCGGATCTCGACGAACAGGTAGCCGTCGATGGCGTCGTGCAGGTTGCGGATGCGCGGATCCTTGGGGACGTGCTGGCCCGGGACGACGTTCTTGGATGCCTCGGGATCCCAGGCGGGTTCGACGACCTTGACGTTGAGGTTGTCGGCCACCGACACCTGGTTCTCCTTGCGGTCGGTGCCGGTGAAGAACGCGTAGGTGCCGAGCGTGCCCATAGCCGCGGCAGCCGCGACGGCGGCCCCGAACTTGGCGAAAGAGCGACGCGACATGACGACCGCCCCGGGCGATGCCTCGTCCACGGCCGCCAGGGCCTCGTCGATGCGGTAGCCGCCCTTCTCTGTGTTCATCTGCTCTCCTCTCAGGACGGGCGGGGCGCGAGGCGCCCCGCCGGCGTAGCGTGGTCTTCTAGGCGTTCTGGGCGCCGTAGGCCGCCCACGCCGAGGCGGCGTCGGCGAAGCCCTCCGCCTGGATGGCGTGGCCGTCGACGGTGATCTTGTCGGCGCCGGAGTTGCCCTGGGCCTCGACGAGGTTGATCATGGTCACGTCGTCGAACAGGGCCGGGGTGGACGCCCCAGGGGCCACCTTGCTGCCGTAGAGGTAGGTGTGGGTGGTGTAGCCGTCGGCTACGACGGGATCCCCGCTCTGCGTCCAGCCCTCGTTCACCTCGTAGGTGAACAGCTCGTGGGAGGCCGCCGCGACGGGCGCGCCGTCTTCGCCCACGACGGACACCTCCGCCGTGGGCACCTTCACCTGCACGAAGCACCAGGCCTCGATGTCGGAGCCGTTCTTCACGGCCGGATCCTTGGCCACCGTCTGGAGCGGCACCAGGTTCTCGGCGGCATCGGGCACGCCGTTGGCGTCCTCGTCGGTGAGGTCCCAGCCGGGCTCGACGACCTCGATCTTGTCGGCCAGGCCCTCGCTCATCGTGAACACGTTCTCGACGGTGTCGGTTCCAGTGAAGTACGCGAACGTGCCCATGGCTCCTACCACGAGCGCGCCGGCCACGCCGGCGGTGATGAGGGCCTTGGCCTTAGCTCGCTTCTGCTCGGGGGCAGCCGGCCCCGTCTCGGTCATCTGGCTGATCTGTTCCATCTTCCTTCCCTTTCTGGTCGGATCTCTTCCTTGCTCTTCCCGCGGGGACGCAGGTCAGCGCGTAGGTCAAAGCGAGCACGCTGCCGACGGCGAGGATCCAAGGCATTCGGTTCTCGGTGATGCTCAGCAGGACGTCTCCCGCCAGCGGCACCGAGCCGACCGTCCGCCCCTTCACGCGGTCGAAGGCGACCGGGAACGCGTCGGGGTTGCCGTTGGCGTCGCCCTTCGTCGTTATCTCCCGCGCCTCCTCGTCGACGGCTACCACCCGGTGGGTGCATGTCTGGCCGTCCCCTATGTCAAAGGCGATGACGTCCCCCGGGGACACGTCCTCGCCGGTGACCCGTGTGTCCACGTAGGCGAGGTCGCCCACGTGGATCGCCGGCTCCATGGAGCCGGTCATGACGCCGTAGGTCGCCAGCCCGAAGGGCAGGCCCCCGAAGCACAGGGCCGCGAAGGCGACGAGCGCGACGAGCTCGGCGGTCAGCAGCGCGTTCGCTGCGCGTCTTATGGCGGTTCCGATCAACTGCTCCTCCTTCTTATCCGGGCGGCTCCCCCGGGGTCCGGGCCGTCAGGCTAGGCCGAGGTAGGGGGTCGGGCCGGGCGCGGCGGCCCGGGCCCCGAGGGGCCGCCGGCGCCGCTAGGCCGGCTGGCCCTCGACGGACGCCGAGGGCTGCGTCTCCCCGCACGCCGCGCAGACGTCGGCCACCTTGACGAGCTCGTCGTAGGCCTCGGCGTCGACGACCGTCTCCGTCCAGGCCTCCTGCTCGACGTAGTCCACCGCGACGGGCACCCCGGTGGTGTAGCCCGCGTGGCCGTACTCCTCGGCGTGCTCTGCGGTCATGCCGTCGATGGGGCTCATGCACGTGTTACAAACGGTGTGCTCCTCCACGCGCGACGCCATGACGGCGGGGTGCTCGACCTCGTGGGTCGCCGCCGGATGCGAGACGATCTCGTAGGACGGCTGCCAGGCGTGCTCGTGGGCGGCCTGGGCCTCCCCCGCCTCCTGGGGCTGGGCCTGCGGGGCGTGGGAGCCCCCGTCGTCGCGGCTGGCCAACTCGTCGGCGACGAGGACGAGCGCCAGGGCGCAGGCGGCGCATGCCGCGGCCAGCAGGGCGGTGAGGACGTAGTGGGCGACCGTCGCGCGGGAGACCGTCTTCCGAGTGCCCTGCGGGGCCTCCTCGGGGGTGTTCTCGGTGATCATGGGTATGCCTTTCCAAGGGTGGGGCGCTCTTCGCGCCCCACCCCCATTGGCTCGGGGTTTTGAAGGGGGTCAGGCGGGCTGGCTACTCGTCGGCGGGTTCCTCGGGGCCGGGGGCCATGCGGCGGCGGGCCGCCCAGGCGCCCAGGCCGCCCGCCAGGACGGCCAGGAAGGCGATGAGGGTGGCGATGGCGGTGCCGTCCCCGGTCTTCGCGAGGGACTGCCCGGGCGCGCCGGGGACGTCCGTGATCGTGACGGTCTGGGCCGCATCGTCGATGTCGGCGTGGACGGCGACCTCGAGGCCGTCCTTCGAGAGCGTCTCGAAGGCGACCAGCTCATGGCCCTTGAGGCCGCGTGCGTCGAAGGCGAACTCGACCTCGGCCGTGCCGTCGGGGGCGTTGGGCACGAAGGTGGCCGAGGCCCTCACCTCGCGGTCGGCGACGAGCAGGGGCTTGCCCGTGGCCTTGTCCATGAGGATTCCGGCGAGCACGTACTCCTTGCCGGGGACGAGGTCGCGGTAGGCCACCGTGTCGACGAGGACGGCCTCGGCGGAGTCGAGGGCCTCGTGGTCGCCGTCGGTCTTGTCGGTGAGCTCGGTGCCTATCGCCGGCGCGACGATCCCGCACTGCTGCTCGGCGCACGAGAGGTCGAGCTCGGAGGCGACCACCCTGTCGTCGGCGACGAGGACGGCCAGGCAGACCGTGGTCGTCCCGGCGAGCCCGGAGGCGTCGATCGGGTACTCCAGCTCCACGGTGGCGGAGGTGCCCTCGGGCGTCACGTCGCGCTTGGCCACGGCCATATCGGCGACGGCCTCCTTGTGCTCCGCCAGGACGGCGGCGAGCGCCTTGCGGTCTACCGACCCGTCGCCCTCCTCGCCGAGGCCCATGGCGGCAGCGATCGCCTCGGCCGCCTCCGCGAGCTCCTCCTCGCCGGCCTCGGAGCCGGCCGCCACGGCGGGCAGGCCGGTCTCGGCGTCCATGAGGATGCCGTGGGCCTCGTAGTCCCGCCCGGGGGCGAGCCCGGTGAGGGACAGCGTGTCGACGACCTTGGCGCCGGGGTCGGCCGTGACGGCCTTGTCGCCGTCGAGGGCGTCGCGGGCGGTGGTCGCGATGCTCGGGGAGACCACCTCGACGGTCTGGCCCTCGTCGTCGATGTCGGCGTGGACGGCGAGCTCGACGCCCTGCTCGGAGAGCCCCTCGAAGGCCACCAGCTCCTCGCCGGCGAGCAGCGAGGTGTCGAGGCGGAACTCGACCTCCACCGTCCCGGAGCTCGCCGCGGGGACGAACGCCTTGGTCGCCGTCACGGGCTCGCCGTCGGCGGCGAGCAGCGGCTCGCCGGTGGACTTGAGCACGAGGGTGCCGGTTAGCACGTACTCGCGCCCGGGGACGAGGCCTTCGTAGGCCACCTCGTCGACGATGACGGCCTCGGGGCCCGCGGCGACCTCCTTGTCGCCGTCGGCGCCGTCGGAGGCCTGCGTGCCGATCCCGGGGCGCGCGACAGAGACGGTCTGGCCCTCGTCGTCGATGTCCTTGTGCTCGGCCACGACGATCCCGTCGCGCGCGAGCTCCTCGAAGACCACGAGCTCGGCGCCCTCGGGCAGGGCGCTCGCGTCGAGCTCGAGGGTCACCTCCGCGCTGCCGTGGGCGGCGGCCGGCTTGAAGGCCGTGGAGGCCGTCACGGGCTGGCCGTCGGCGCCCGCGAGCGGCTCGCCGGTGGCCTTGTCCATGAGGGTGGCCGTGAGCACGTAGGACTTCCCGGCGACGAGGCCCTCGTAGGCCACCTCGTCGATGACCGCCGCGACGGGGCTCGCGGCCAGGGCCTTGTCCCCGTCCTCCGCGTCGCGGGCGGTGGTTCCGATCTCGGGGGCGGCCACCTCGACGGTCTGGCCCTCGTCGTCGATGTCGGCGTGCACCGCGAGCTCGAGGCCGTCCTTCTCGAGCGCCTCGAAGGCGACGAGCTCCTTGCCGGCGAGCAGGCTCGCGTCGAAGCGGAACTCGAGCTCGACGCTGCCCGAGGCGGCGGAGGGCTTGAAGGCGAGGGTGGCCGTCACGGGCTCGCCGTCGGCGGCGAGCAGCGGCTCGCCGGTCTGGCGCACCACGAGCGTGCCGGTGACGAGGTACTCGCGGCCGGGCACGAGGTTGGCGTAGCTGACGGTGTCGACGACCACGGCCTCGGGGTCGGCTACGACCAGCTTGTCGCCGTCGGCGCCGTCGGAGGCCTGCGTGCCGATCTCGGGCGGGACGAGGCGCACGGTCTGGCCCTCGTCGTCGATGTCGGCGTGCGACGCCGCGAGCGTGCCGTCGGCGGCCCAGAGCTCCTCGAAGACCACCACGTCGCCGGACAGGCCGCGCGCGTCGAGGGCGAGGCGGACGTCGGCGGTGCCGTAGTGCTCGCGCGGCGTGAGCTCGCGCTCGCCAGTCACGGGCTCGCCGCCCTGGGTCACGGGCTCGCCGGTGGCCTTGTCCATGAGGGTGGCCACGAGGCGGTAGGTCTCGCCGGGCACGAGGTTGGCGTACTCGACGGAGTCCACGATGACGGCTGCACCGTCAGCCGAGACCAGCTTGTCGCGGTCGGCGGCGTCCATGGCGGTCGTCAGTATGCGCGGGCTCTGGTCGACCGGGCGATCGTCGTCGACGGTGCCGAGGTCGACCGTGTGGGAGTCGCGGGTGATGGTGACGTCGGGGATGCTGACGAGCGTCAGGCCCTCGTTGGCCGCGCAGGGCAGCTCCTCGAGGGTATAGCGGTCGTAGGGCAGCGCTCCCTTGGAGTCGTCGGGCGCCGAGCCCAGGCCGAACCACACGCCGGCCTCGTCGTCGAGCGCGCCCTCCCCCGCCGCGTCGTTGGCGTTGGTCTTCTGGGTGTGGGGGTTCCAGGACGCGTGGGTGGAGGCGTAGCCGTTGGCGTCGGTCACGATGACGTGGCTCTCGCCGGTGGTCTGGCTGGTGATGCGGAAGGGCACGCCCGCAAGGCGGTGCATGGTGCCCTCCTCGACCTTGACGAGCTCGAGGTCGCCGCGCTTGGCCTGGTTCTTGAAGGCGGACTCGCCGGTCGCGGGCTTGGCGACGACGCCGTTGCGCCCGATGGAGAAGGAGCGCGGCTCGCCGTCGGTGAGGAAGTAGCCGGCGCCGGCGGATACCTCGCGGATCTCGTAGGAGCCGTAGGGCAGCGCGTCGGAGGCGGTCTTGGCGACGCCTTCCTTCGCCTGGATCGTCATGACGGCCTTGCCTGGGGCGTAGGAGACGCCGCCCACCACGACGGGGCGGTCGCTGGCGTTGGAGACCTCGAAGAGAACATCCAGGGAACCGGCGCCCAGGGGCTCGAGGCGGCCGGTCTCGGCGTCGCGCTTCTCGACCTCGACGCCGCCGCGGACGACGTCGTCGGCGAAGGAGGAGGAGCCGGTGAGGCGGACGACCACGCCGTCCTCGCGGATCTGGAGGGCCTGGGGCGTCGACGTGTTGAGGTAGGAGTCGTTGGTGGCGGACTCGCGCACCAGGTAGTCGCCGTAGGGCAGCGCGTCGGTTGCGGTGCGGGCCTTGCCGTCGGCGCCGGTGGTGAGGGTGAGGGCCACCTCGCCGGGCGCCACGTCGCGGCCGTTCACACGCACGGAGCCCTCGGAGTCGTTGACGACCTCGAACTCGATGCCCTCGAAGTCGGCGTCGCCCTGGGGCGTGGAGCCCGTCTGGGCGTCTCGCTTCTCGACCTCGAGGCCGCCGCGGATGGCCTGCTCCTTGACGATGGGCGCGTTGTAGGTCTCGACGGACTCGATGGAGCCCTCCGACGTAACCTGACGCAGGTAGACGGCGTCGTCGTCAAGGAGGTAGCCCTCAGGGGCCTTGGTCTCCTGGATGAGGACGGTGCCGAGGGGGATGGTGGCATTGCCGTTATCCTGCTTAAATAGAGGATCACCCGATACCAACCATCTCTCATCAAGACCGGCCATACCATTTTCGTTCGTTTCTACAACCCACGTCCGCGTCGGCGTGCCGCTTGCCTCCGCGGCTTCGGGGGTGTCGTAGTAGCCGTCGTAGTAGCGAACCGTGAACTGGGCGCCTGCGAGCGAAGCGGAGCCCTGGGGCATGTCGAGCGTCGTCTCCAGGTCGATCTTGCCGACCCACATGGCTGCCGGGTCGTTCTGCGGAACCTCGTTGTGGTAACCCTCGGCGTCGCCGATCCAAGAGGTCTCCTCGCTCGTCACCTCGACGTCGAACACGGTCTCGTCGAGGGCGTAGCCCTTGGGGGCCACGGTCTCCTGCACGTGGTACGCGCCGGGCTCGAGCTCCTTGGAGTAGGCGTAGCCGCCGTCGGCCGGCACGGTGATCGTGTCCACCTGGGTCCAGGAGGAGTCGTAGACGGCGTACTGCGCGCCGCCCAGGTCGTAGCAGGAGTTGCCGTCGGTGATCTCCGGGTTGGCCGATCGCTTGGCCACGCCGATCCAGCCCTCGGGGGCATAGGGGACGAACGAGAAGACCCGCTGGGTGCCGGATCCGGTGACCATCTGGAAGACGGTGAAGTCGCTCGGCGCCTCGCACCAGCCCGAGTTGAAGTACTTGTCGTAGGTCGAGCCGGCCAGGAACGGCTTGCCGGAGCCCTGGTAGCCGATGACTTGCGTCCGGGCCCAGGTCTTCATCTGCTCGTTGCAGCCGTAGACCGAGCCCTGCCAGTCGGCGGCGTAGGCGTCGGAGAGCGCGATGTGGAGCGCCACGAAGTAGCGCTCGTAGGTCATGGGGGTGCCGTCGTACCACGAAGAGGGCCAGAAGCCCGCGTTGAAGCCGGGGGAGCCCGGGCCGTACCAGAAGAGGTTGCGGATCAAGTCGATGCGCCAGGTGCTCCCTGGCTCGACGGCCAAGGCGTCGCTCCCCTCGAGCAGGTCGTAGGAAACGGCGTAGGAGCCCTCGGGCGGCGTGGCCTTCGAGGGCTGGGCGCACACCGCCGGGCTCCCGTCGACGCTCATGGCCATGGTCGTGTAGCCGGCGTAGGGGATCTTGCCGTCGTGCTGGATGTACGCAGTCTCGGCAGCCAGGAGGCCGCCGGACGAGAGCGATGCGATGGGGATGAGGCCTAGGGCCAGGATCGCGGCGATGAGAAGCCGCAGTGCCTTAGATGCGCGTGGGCGCGCGCCGACAGCGTGAACCATACGGGTCCCTACCTTCCTTATGTGACCGGGACCCGGGATTTGGAGTTAGGCCCCTGGGCGGCGCGAAGTTGGAGCGCGCGACTTAGGGCCGATGGTGCCGTATCGGCGAGTTTTTGTCAAGTGGCTGATGCTTTGAGATAGCGGAACGGGGCTACTTGGTGGCCCCGCAGGAGCACTTGTAGCCGGTGGTCACCGTTTCGTTCTTTTGCATTACCTTATACCCATGGGACTCCCCTCTTCCGGCAGCTTGCTCGTGAGCGCTATGTTCGCTTCCATTACTAAATGTCTTTCCACAGGCGCACAAAATGTAGGTGGTATTTTTAGTTTCGGTAATGGGAATCCAATCATGCTCGTGTTTTGGAGCCTGAGGCTCTTTTTCGACCACTGGATTCGAGGAAGACGATGGCTGCTGAGTAGCTGGTGGCGTCTGGGGCTGCGAGGCCGCGGGGGCCTGCTGCTGGGGCTGGGACGCCGAGCCGGAGGAGGCGCTCCCCTGCGCCGGAGCGGCGGCGGAGGATCCGGACGCCGCCGGAGAGGCGGCTCCCTGCTCCTGCTGGCCCGCCTCAGCCGCGGGCGCGCCGTCTGCGGGGCCGGGCTCCGTGGCGTCGCCCTCGGCCGCCTCGGCCTCGCCGGTGTCCGCCAGGGCCTCGTCGCCGGGGACGGCGGCCCCGCCTGCGGCCCAGGGCGACTCGATGGGGATATGCGGGATGAGCGCACGCGCCGCGAAGCCCTCGACCTCAACGGCCTCGGCGGGCTGCATCATGAGGGCGACGGCAACGGCCACGGCCGCGAGGGCCGCCGCTCCGCCGGCGGAGGCGGCGCGGCGACGCGGGCGGCGCTCCTCGACGGGGCCGCTCTCCTCGGCGACGGCGACGTCCTCGTCGGCGATCACGTTGATCTTCTCGGTCTTCTCGTCCATGGGCTACTTGGTGGCCCCGCAGGAGCACTTGTAGCCGGTAGTCACCGTTTCGTTGTGGCCGACCTCGTCATGATGGATGGTGCCGACCTGGACTTTGTTCACTGCGGAGTGGTATCCAGAACAAGAACTGCCGCGGCCAGCCTTCTCGATATGACCCCAAGGATCACCGGTAATATCGGTTCCGCAGCCATTACAGATGCTCCGCTCGCGGTTCTCGTACTTCGGCTCGTCCCATGCTGCCTTGTCCACGACCCAGCGGTTCTCGGTCACGGGCTGCCAGGAGTGCTCGTGGGCGGGCGCCTGGGGCTGCGAGGCCGCGGGGGCCTGCTGCTGGGGCTGGGACGCCGAGCCGGAGGAGGCGCTCCCCTGCGCCGGAGCGGCGGCGGAGGATCCGGACGCCGCCGGAGAGGCGGCTCCCTGCTCCTGCTGGCCCGCCTCAGCCGCGGGCGCGCCGTCTGCGGGGCCGGGCTCCGTGGCGTCGCCCTCGGCCGCCTCGGCCTCGCCGGTGTCCGCCAGGGCCTCGTCGCCGGGGACGGCGGCCCCGCCTGCGGCCCAGGGCGACTCGATGGGGATATGCGGGATGAGCGCGCGGGCCGCGAAGCCCTCGACCTCAACGGCCTCGGCGGGCTGCATCATGACGGCGACGGCAACGGCCACGGCCGCGAGGGCCGCCGCCCCGCCGGCGCAGGCGGCGCGGCGGCGGGGCTTTCGCGCCTCTGCGGGGCCGCTCTCCTCGGCGACGGCGACGTCCTCGTCGGCGATCACGTTGATCTTCTCGGTCTTCTCGTCCATGACTCCTCCTCTGGTCGAGATCGTCCTCTCAGCTTCTGATCATACGTTAAGCGGGCATCTGACGCATAACGCTACCATTTTCCAAAATTCCCCCCGGCTATCTGAAGACCTCGTCATGGGTGCCGGTTCTCTGGAGGAACGCCACGCCGTCGGCCTCGCGCCAGATGACAAGCCAGTCTCCGGCATTCGCGACATGGCACTCGCTGCTGCCCTTCCATGCCCCCTTGAGGCTGTGCATACGGTGCCGCCGCGTAAGTACCTCGCGCGATTCAGGCGTGTTCTCGATGATGAGGTCGATGACCTCCGCCAGCTCTCCCTCGTCGAGCCCACGTCGCCTAACTCGCTTCAGGTCGCGCGAGAACGATGGCGTGAAGGTTGCCTTGAGCCTCATGGCTCTAGGCTCCTGCGGCGGCGAGCAGCGAGGCCGCATCGTCGTAGAGCTCGTAGGAGCCCGACGCGATGGCGGAGTCGGTCTCCGCTATCGCCCGCAGGCTCTCCTCGTTGGGCTCGTAGGAGCCGAGGTTCAGAGGGATCGACCGCTCGCGCACCATCTGCTTGTAGAACGCGCGGGTGACCGAGGAGAGGTCGAAGCCGTAATACTCAGCGACGAGGGAAGCCTCCCTCTTGAGGCTCTCGTCAATGAGAATTGTCAGCGATGCGCTCGCCATGGGTCCACACTCCCTAGATCATGATGAACTTGTATGTGCATTTTGATAATAACGTCATTGCAAGTGCGGGGCAAGGCCCATGGCCGTCATGTCACCTTCGCGAGGACGGCGGCCTTTGAAAGTGCATTCTCAAAGAGGGGTCTTTCATTGCGTTCTCGCCCTGCGGCGCCTCCCAGGACGCCCTTGCGGTCGCCCCGGGGCCCTCGGCGACATCTCTTCGCGTTCGCGAAGGGCGGCCCATCGTATCGGCGGCCCTCCCGCCCGCGTCGCCCACGCGAAACCTCGCACAAGCCCGGCGGGCTGGTGGAGGTTGCGGCTCGTCGGGCCTGCCCTCCTCGCATCGCGAAGGCGCCCCTGGGGCGCGAGAAGCCGCTCCCCTCGCCCACGGCTCGGCGATGGCGCTGCCGCCGCCCTCGGCGAACAGCTGGGGGTGCAGGGCGGGAAGCGCTGGATCAGAGGAAGAAAGGAGCAGGGCCATGCCAAGGATGATCGGGAGCCTCGCGAACAGGATGCAGGAGGGCGCCCAGCTCGGGGAGCCCTACGTCGGGATGGGGGCGACGGAGATGCTGTACAGCGACCGCCGGCCCTACACCGTGCAGAGGGTTCTGGGGCCGCGGCGGGTCGTCGTCACCCGCGACAGGTGGACGCGCGTCGACCACAACGGCAGGAGCGAGGACCAGGAGTACGCCTACGAGAGCACGCCCCTCGTCGAGGGGGAGCCTTCGTGGCGCTGCACGCACCCCTTCGGGCACCTGATGGAGGGCAACGGCGGGGATGCGCCGTGCTGGGTCAGGGAGCCGGGCGGCGAGTGCGAGGGATGCCGCTACTGGCGGCGGACTCGGGAGACGAACGGGATAGAGCTTCGGCTCTGCAAGCGCGGCTGGAAGCGCGTCGGTTCCGACACGTACTTCACGCTGGGGATCCGCGAGGCCTACGAGGATCCCTGCTTCTAGGCGGCGCTCGTACCCTGGTACTGTGGTACCAGGGTACGAGCATTCGCGGGTACCGTCCTAGCCGAATATCAGCTCGGCGAGGGCGGGCGGGGTGGTGGAGTACAGCTTGCGCCCCAGGTGGGTGGCGGCTCGGTTGGCCACCTGAAAGCTGACCGTCGCCTGCGCTTCTGCGTTCATCTTGCGACCTCCTCTGATTGCTTGCGGGAAGGGCATGCTGCCAGGATGCTTCGCCCGACCGCCTCCCCCAGCTTTGGCGGCACGGCGTTGCCTATCTGGCGGGCCACCTCGCTGCGGCTCACGCGCTTGCCGTCTTCGACGAAGCGGTAGCCGAGGGGGAAGCTCTGGAGGATCGCCCCCTCGCGCAGCGTGATGGCGCGATCCTGGCTCGGATGGCCGAACCTGCCTGTTCCGTAGCAGTAGAACTGGGTCGTAATGGTCGGGGCCACCTCATCCCAGGACATCCTGCCGTAGACCGCCGGATAGGTCTTTCCCGTCTCCTTCTTATGGCACGGAAGCCTCAGATCCTCGGGCCAGTCCCTCCAGGTGCCATTGGGGGTGGAGGCCTTGATCCTCCTCATGTTCAAATCGGAGAGCGCGGCTGCGCTTTGAAGGGGATCCTTCCTGCTGGCGGAGCCGGCCCTGACGGCGGGGAGCGAGCTGATGGCCTCCCTGACGGTGACGACGTCCTCTTTGGCGCAGGTCGGCGGGATGAGGCTGATGTCGCCGTCCTTGGACGCCAGCAGGAGAAGCCGGCGCCTGCGCTGGGGGACGCCGTACTCCTCGGCGCGGACAACCTCGTAGCTTACGGAGTAGCCGGCGCCCTCCAGGGTCTCGACGAAGTCGGAGAAGATGCTCTCCTTGGCGATCTCGGGGACGTTCTCCATGGAGACGAAGTCGGGCATGAGCTCGGAGACCAGGCGGCCGAACTCACCCAGCAGCCCCCAGTCCTTGTGCTCTTTCCTGTTCTTCTTGTCCTTGCGGTGGGATGAGAAAGGCTGGCATGGAGCACACCCCACGAGCACCTTCACGTCATACCCGGACAGAAGGCTTGAGACCTCCTCGGCCGTCACGTCTTTGATGTTGCGGCGCACGAAGCTGGCGCCCTCGTTGTTCGTCTCGTAGGCATACCTGCAAGAGTCGTCGAGGTCGAAGCCGGCGACGACGTCGATTCCGGCTGAGCGTAGGCCGTAGGTCAGGCCGCCTACGCCGCAGAACAGGTCTACGGCTCCGACCGAGGCGCTTCCCTCGGGGAAAGATCGTTTGGTATTTTCGCGGTGGGCGGCCAACCAGCCCTGCCTTTCCATCGTCAAGACAGCTCTTCCAATCGAAACATTATAAGGTTGAAAGCGCTGTCTTGACTCGACAAACAAGCATGGGGCTTGCTTCATGCGGTTTCGTACCGGGGTACGCCCATACGTAGGTACCGGCCTAGCCGCCCGGGGGCCTCGGGCCTCATCGCGCCAGCTCCGCCCTCTCGCGCCTCGTGCTCGCCTCCCGCGCGGGGGCCTGGACGCCCCGCATGTCCGCCTGCGGCGTGTAGGGCGAAGGCGCGGGGCGGGCGGATCCCAGCGGCACCGGGCGGGCCTCCCCCCTCGCCTCGCGCGCCAGCTCGGCGATCTCGTCGCGGTCGTAGAGGTCGGTGTCGGGCCAGTCGGCGTCGGCGGGCATGTAGCCCGCCTCGGCCAGGTGGAACTCCTGCGCCGCCGACTCCCCGTAGGCCTTGAAGTCGAAATAGTCGAGCAGGCCGGCGTCATCGAGGGCCTTCATCTCGGAGCTGCCGTCCAGGAGCGTGTAGGCGAGGTTCTCCTCGGGGCTCATCCGCTCCAGGCACGTCTCCCCCCAGCTGTCCTTGACGTGCGCGAGCTCGTAGTCAAAGGGGTAGAAGGGAATCTCGTCGGCCTGGATCAGAAGGTTTGACACCTCGTCGGGGGCGTAGCCCGGCGCGCCGTTCTCCATGACGAGGGAGACGGCCTGGAGGTCGCGCTCTCCGGCCTCCGCGGCCAGGGCCGCCATGTCGTTGAGGGCGCGCAGGTCTTCGTGCTCGCCCGGCCTGTAGCCGAGCTCGAGGAGGATCCCCGAGTAATCGTAGTCGTGGACGGCGTACTCCTCGTAGACCCGCTCGCCGGCCATCCCTCGCTCGAAGGCCCGCCCCGGGTCGAGCTCGAGCCCGACGTCCTCCTCGAGGAACCGGTCGAGCTCCCCCTCGGGGACGGGTAGGCTGATCCACCCGCCCACGAGCTCCCCTTCGTTGTACTTGCCCAGGTTCGCGACGTACACGCTCGCCTTCCCGCTTGCCATCATGGTGCCCCTCTCGCTCACACCCGGCGCCCCGGGGGCGCCCCTTCCCTCTTCTTGGCGGTAATCCCCTCCCTGGGCTTCTAGGAGGGCCCGCATGTCTTGCTCGTAGCGGTCGATGTCCCCGGCCGAGAGCCACTCGGGCGGCTCCGGGAGCGAGGCGTATACCTCCCGCATCTTCGCGATCTGGCCCTCGACGCTGCCGGCCCAGAGCTGGCGCTCGGCTCCCGGGCCGCCCGCGCCGAGCATGTATTCGCAGTCCGAGCGCAGGCGCGAGAGGAGCCTGTAGCCGATGCCGCCGCCTACGGCGGGACCCAGCGCGGGGCGCGGCTCCCCGATGGCCTCGGCCACCTCGGCAACGGTAAGTCCCATGGCGTGCTCGAGGGCGGGGCCCTCCAGGCCGGCCTCGCGGAGCCTGCACTCCGCGTAGAGCCTCACGCAGCGGTCTAGGTCGGCGACCCTGGCACGACTGGGCGCCGCGTCCCAGTCCTCGGAGAGCGTCATATCCATTGCCTCGTCGTAGACGGTCGAGGGATGCTGCCAGTCGAGCTGCTCGAAGATGAGCTCGGCCATCCCCCGGCTCCCCTGCGCCGCCTCCAGGATGTCAGCATAGGTGTAGACCTCGTCGGGGTCGATGTCGTCCAGGGCGACCCTGCCCTCCTCGTCCCCGGCAAGGCCCTCGAAGGCCGCCTCCGGGATGTAGGCGACCTCATCGCCGCGCGAGGCGAAGGCCAGGGGATCCTTGTAGACGTGCCCCTGCGCCGTGAGGCCGTCCGACACGCGCAAGCGCCCGCCCTTCTCTATGATGTCGCCGTAGCGCTTGAGGGAGTTGGAGCGGTCGTGGATGCCCTCGAGGATCGAGATCGTCAGCGCGGCGTGGAGCCTTTCGGAGGGGCCGGCGTTCGGCACGGCGGCTATGAGCTCGGAGACGGTCAGGCCATCCTCGCGTCCGATCTCGGAGCCGATCATCTCGAAGTCTCCGCCGAGCTCCTCGCGGGCCTCCTCGGCCGTGTAGGGCTCGCCGTCCGGGCGGAAGCCGAGCGGCGTCACCCTGCGGTCGAGCCCGTATCGAACCCAGGGCTCGTCCGGCGCTGCCGCCTCCACCGCCGCGCGGACTACCGCGAGGTCCTCGGGCGGCAGGGGGTCACCCGGCACGGGCGGCGAGTAGGGGTGGCGCCTCTCGCTGTCGTACACGACGTAGTAGGATCCCTCGCCCGAGGGGGTGCGGTCGAATGCGATCTCGACGACGCCGATGCTGCTCGTCGTCTCGGGCACCTCCGCGAGCAGGATGGCCCCGTCGAGGGCGCGAACCCTGCGGTTCGCCTCCTCCAGCAATGTCTTCTCTGAATCCATCGTCTCTCTCCTCATCTCAGTGCTCGTCTGATGGCTGTCCTCGCCGCGCTCGCCGCGCGTTCAATGCCAGGGAGGGCGGCTGTGGGCTCTCCCTTAGCGCGCTGCGGGGCCAGGCTGATGCGGACGGCCTGGGGGCCGAGCGCGCGGGGGTCGGCCCGCTCCAGGTAGTCCCTGGAGATCTCTATCGCGCGCTCGCGGGCCTCCGCGAACCCCTCCACCGCCCGGCCTCGGGCCAGGACGGCGTCCGTCCGGGAGTCGATGAGGCTCGGCACCCATGTGCCCTCCCCCGCCTGCTCCAGCGTGTAAAGGTAGTCGAGGCCGGGCCCGACCGTGCCCCACCAGGACTCAGGCACGCGAGGCCACCTCCCTGCGGGCCCTCCGCGGCTCGGCCGCCCGGTGCGCGGCTGCGGGGGCCTCGCGCCCGGGGGAGGGGCGTCCGAGGCCGCTTATGGGCACGAGCTCGGCCCGCTCCTGCCGCTCCGCCGGCGCCGGGGCCCACGAGGGGGCGTCCCGGGCGCCGGGCTCCAGGGGCGCCTGGAAGGCCCCCGTCTCGCGGAGGAGCCTCGTGTTGAGCTCGACCTGCTCGAGCGACTCGCGCATGAGGGAGAGCTCCTCGGCGACCTCCCACTCCTCCAGCCCCGTCTCCCGCAGGCGCGCGGCGATCTCGTCGAGGCCGCGGCTCCCGCGCGAGGCGCGCACGCCCTCGCCGCGGGCCGGCGGGATCGGGGCGGGGCCGGACAGGTCGAGCGGGAGGGAGAGCTCCGAGAAGAGGGCGTCAGCGGTCGCGCGACCCCAGTCGACGGGGGCGCCGTCGAGGGCGGCGTCGGGCAGAGCGCGGACGTGGATCGCCTCGGCCCCGGAGGTGACGTAGAGCTCCCCGCCCGCCACCTCGACCTTGTCGGGCACGCCGCCGCAGGCCTGGGCGAGCATGTCCTCCGCGTCCCCGGCGAGCGAGAAGGCGCGGCTCCCCTCGGAGCGGAACACGAGCGGCCGGCCCGCGGACTTCGAGTCGATGTCCCAGGCGAGGGACTCGAGGTCGGAGGCCATCACCTCGTCTCGGAACCGGCGCAGCGCGGCTGAGCTCGCGCGCCTCCGCGGGGCCCCGAGCTCAGCCCTCATCTCCTCGTACGTGTCTCGCCAGTCCTCGGCGTCGGCGTATGCCGACCGGTCGAACAGGACGACCCCCATGGCATTCCTCCCTTCCGGGCGCCTCCTTGCGCCCCTGCTGAGATGATCTTGCGCCCGCGCGGGCCCGGCCCGCGCGGGGACGCCTGCGTGCTACACGGCCCTGCGGAGGCGGCCCGGCCGGGCTCGGGGCCCTGCCTCGTCGAGCCTGACGCCCACGAGCGAGGCCACGGCCGCGAGGCGCACGTGGCCGGAGAGGGCCATGGAGAGCGCCTCCTCCCCCGCCCCTGCCTCGCGCAGGCGCAGCACCACCTCGTCCCGGAGGCGGGGCGGCAGTTCCGGGATCGGCGCCTGCGCCTCCTCGGGGCCCGCGCAGAGCCTGTCGCCGGAGGCCTCGAGCTGCTCGCGCATGAGGGACAGCGCGAGCTCGATCTTGTCGCGGAGGAACCCCTCGGCGAAGCGGGTGGCGAGAGGGCGCGCGTCCGGGCGGCCCTCCCATCTCCCGGTCAGCAGGGAGAGGCGGAAGGGCTCGCCGTCCGCCGTGCCGCTCAGCACGAAGGAGTCGCTCACGTCCTCGTAGATCATGTGCATGGCGGCCCCCTAGACTCCCACGAACTCGCGCGCCCAGCCGCCGGCCGACCACATCGCGTAGCCGTAGGCGAGCAGCGAGACGCAGCTGAACAGCAGGCGGCCCGACCAGTCGATCATGCCCTCGTAGTCGGAGGCGGCCACGGCTATGTCGCCGAAGCCCGCGAGGATGGCGCTCATCATGGCGAACAGGAGCGCCATGATCACGCCGGCGAACAGGAGCGCCAGGTAGCGCTTGAGGAAGCCCGTGGCCATGGGGCGGGACTTCGGCGAGACCAGGAACGCGATGGAGGCGGGGGCCAGGCAGGTGTAGACGTAAATCTGAATGGCGCGGGTGATGATGATCACCTGGGTGAGCAGGGCGACGGCCCCGGCTATGACCCACACGACGCCGCTCGTGACGAGCAGCGAGAGGAGCACGCCTATGTTGTTGACGTCCTCGGGGAGCCCCGTGTAGACCTCCGTGTTCACGGTGCCCCCGATCCCGGCGATCACCTGGGTGACGAGGTCGTAGCACCACGCCATGAGCTCCCAGGAGTTGACGACGAGCGACCCCACGAGGGCGTAGGCGACGAAGACCATCATCAGCTGCACGGTGTCGATGCCGGACTCCGCGCGGCCCATCTCGGCCACCGCCGAGGCGATGCCGGCCACGAAGAAGACGGTGAGCACGATCATGGCGAGCGGTATGACGACGGTCTCCTGCACGGAGCGCAGCACCGGGACGACCGACGAGAACAGCTGGTCGAAGTCGCGCGTGAGCATCCCGCCGTCGGTCAGGTACTTGGTCAGGAAGTTGTTCGCCTGGTCGAGGTTGGAGTTGATCCACGTCCTCAGCCATCCGGCCACCCCGTCGGTGGCCGTGTCCATGGCCGCGTCGACGGCCCCGGGGGCGACGAGGGCCCCGATGAGCCCCCCGACGCCGGCTATGACGAGCGGGGCGACGGCCTCGGCCTCGTCGGCGGGGAAGGCCGCCTGGAGGGCGACCGTCGCAGCGAGGGCGAGCGCGCAGGCGAGCGCGAGCGAGGCCGTCCTGTGGCGCCGGGCCCAGGCGAGCGCCCCTGCGAGGCGCACGCGGGCGGCGGTTCCGTTTGCTTCGTTCACTGGGCTCCTCCTATCCGAGCGCGGCCAGGACGGCCAGGCGGATGATGACGATGGTCGCGACGGCGGCGGCGAACATCACGCCGCAGGCCGCGTAGACGTGGTCGGCGTCGATCTGGTGCCTGAGCGCCGCCCTGATCCTCTCCCGCGCGCTCATCGGTGGGCCCCCTTCCCGACCATGAAGTCGAGCGTGGACTTGTCGTAGGTGACCGGAATGTCGGGGCGGGTGCGGGTGTCGAGCGCGAGCGAGAAGGAGACGGTGCCCTCGTCCCAGCTCACGGTCGCCTGGCCGTTGAAAGTCGCGGCGGAGGCCGTCGGGTAGTAGAGGGCGCAGTACTCGGACAGGCGCTGCGCGAGCAGGTCGCCCCTGCCGTCGACGAGGGAGAGCATCTCCTCGCCCAGGCCCTCGACGGCGACCTCGCGCGCGGGCGAGACCCACAGGTAGGTCTGGGCATGGGCGAAGCCGTCGCTCGTCAGCGAGTAGCTAACCGACCCGTCGGCGGCCGTCACGGTGTCGAAGTAGAGCAGGCTCGTGCCCTCCCCCACGTCGAGCACGAGGGTCTGGCGGGTGATGACCGCGCCGGAGTCCCGCGCGACGCTCGTCGTCGCGAGCTCGACGGCGAAGGGCACCCGCGCCTCCTCGGCCCCCGCGGAGCGCTCCGCGTAGGCGCCCGGCTCGAAGGACAGGGACGCCGACTCGTTGGGCGTCGACCAGGTGGAGGCCTCGAGGAACGCGAGCGTCTCCTCGAGCGGGCCGTCGTAGCGCGCCTGGAGCTCGCGCTGGCGCTCCGTGAGGCCGTCCGGCTCCTCCTGCTGCTCCGCGGGCTGCTCGGAGGCGGGGGCCTCCTGCGGCCCGGGCGCGGGCTCGGCGGCGGGGGGCGCGAGGCGCCAGCAGGCGACGGCGAGCGCCGCCGCGGCGAGCACCCCAAGGGCGATCTTTGTCTTCGTCTTCATCTCTGATCCTCTCTATCCGTCGATCCGCACGGCGCAGACCCAGCGGTTGTAGGTGATGGGGTTGACGCGGCAGTAGGGGGGCGTCTGCTCCACGACGCGGCCCTCGTCCAGGTAGATGCCGATGTGGCCCTGCATCCACAGAAGGTCGCCGGGCTGCGCCTGCTCGATCGGGATGCAGGTGCCGGCGTCGCGCTGGAGCTCCGACTGGCGCGGTATGGAGATGCCGGCCTGCTGGTAGCACCACATCGTGAAGTAGGAGCAGTCGCACCCCTGCGTGATAGAGTTCCCCCCGTACACGTAGGGGGTCGCGTAGTCGCGGGCCACCATGAGCGCCGCCTCCACGACCTCCTGCCTCCCCTCCCCCGCCTGGGCGCGGTAGGGGTAGTAGCGCATGACGAGCAGCGCGTGGTTGGGGGTGCCGTAGTAGCCCCAGCCCGTCTGGGCGGCCATCATGTCGCTGAAGCGCTGGGAGGACTCGAGCGTCCACTCGGTCACCCCGTGGCGCGAGCACCACGGCAGGAACCCGGCGCCGTAGTTGTAGCCCTGCACCACGAGCTTCACGGCCCCGAGGTCTCCGGGGCCGAAGTCGCCGAGGTAGGCGCCCCAGCTCTCCAGGTTGTCCCTCATCTCCGCCACCCCGGCGTAGATGGATGCCCGGGCCGTTCGGGGCGAGCAGCCGTGCTCGGGGGCCCCGACGAGGATCCAGGACGAGTAGGCGCCCTCGCACGCCTGCATGATGTCCTGTATCTGCTGGCCGTTGTAGCAGGTCACGAGAAGGTTCCCGCCCGACTCCTGGGCCATCATGGCCAGGGCCAGGTCGACCCACTCCTGGCCCACCCCGAGGTCTCGGCAGGCCTCGGCCACCGTCGGCCGCCACGTCTCGACGGCCGGCGGGAGCTCGATGGGCTCGTAGCCCTCGTCGACCGCAGGCGCCTGGGAGAGCAGGGCCAGGAGCAGCGTCATGAGGGCGAGCAGGGGCACCACCGCGGCCGCCGCGGCCGCGAGGACGCGCCCGAACCCGCTCGTGACGAACGTGGGCCGCCAGGCCGCGACCCTCCTCGCTGCGCCCGCGGCCTGGCTGCGGAGGCGGTGCGCCACGGCCTGCCCCTGCCGGGGGTCGAGGGACGCGGCTCGCGAGAGCCGCCGCGTCCCGGCCTGCCCGCGCTGGCGGCCGGCTTGGCCCGGCTGGGGCTCCTTGGGGCCGTATCCGACGCGCCCGCGCCTCGGACGGCCCTCCTGCCGCTTAGGCGCCCCCTCCCCTTCCGCCTTGCGTGTCGAGGGGGTGGTCGCGGCGTGAGGGGGCTCCTCGCCGCCCGGGCGCGCGGCGGTGGAGGCCGCGAGGAACCCGGGAGGGAACGCCCTGGCCGCCGCCCTGCGCGCGACGTCGGCGACGCGGCCTGGGCGGCCCGCCGCGGCACGCCGGGCCCGGCCCGCCGCGGAGAGCCCGGCGTCGCGGGCGGATGCCGCCCGGGCGAGGGAGCGGTCTCCCTCGTCGCCTTCCTGCCGATCCTCGCTGAGGGCGCCCGCCGAGGCGGAAAGGGCGCCCTTGAGCTCCTCTGCCGCACGCCGGGCGCGGCCCCTGACGGCCCTGCCCGCGGGCAGATCGGCGGGCCCGCGCCCGGCATGTCGCAGGCGGGAGGCGGATCTGCCCTCGCCGTGGGACGGGAGCACGGAGCCGCCCTCCTCGCGGAGGAGGTGGGCCCTGCTCGTGGGCTCGTCGGAGTGGCTGAGCCTGTCGGCGCCGCGTGCCATGCCGCCTACTCCTCCTCGGCGCCCTCGCGGCGCGCGTACTTGTCAGCATCGGTGTTCCAGAGCTCGTAGAGCCTCTTGTCGATGCCCGCGTCGATGCGGGAGTTGAACGGGATCTTCATCCCGTCGGCGATGATGAGCCCCTTGCCCGGGTCGGTGCGCGCGTCGATGCAGTCGCGCTGGGAGGACGACAGGGCGAAGGTGTCGGCGATCATTTCGGCATTGCCGACCTGCATCGGGAGGAACACGAGCAGCCCCGTGTTCTCATAGAGATGCTTCGCGATCGGGTGCTCGAGCACGCGGGTCGGGTGCTGGGTGACGCAGATCATGTGCAGGCCGAACTTCCGCAGCTCGCCGAAGAACGAGTCGAGCAGGTTGACGGCGGCCGGGTTGCTGAAGAGCACCTGGAACTCCTCCACCACCACGTAGGTGGGGCGCCCGACCCGGTGGTTTGCGAAGGCGGCGTTGCGCACGTGCTGGAGCATGGAGAGCAGGGCGAGCGTCTGGAGGTTGCGGCCGAGCTCCGAGCAGTCGTAGATGTTCAGGTACGGGGAGTCGGCGACGTTGGTGGCGCCGTCGAAGCAGTTCATGAGGCCGATCGAGTATGACTCGAACGCCGCGGCGATGTGTTCGCCCACCTCGTCTCCCTGGGCGACCAGCGCGTCGTAGAAGTCGGAGAGCGTCGGGCGGCCGGTCGTGCCCACATGGGGCTCGTAGACGATGCCCATGCAGCGCGAGATCATACCCTCCTCCTGCTTGGAGAGGCCCCTGTCCATGACGTCCTGGGCCAGGGCGAGGAAGAAGTCAGTGTTCTTTCGCACCTCCTTCATCGACAGTTCGCCGTTGCCGTCGCCAAGGTCGAAGGGGTTCAGGCGGTTCTCGTACGCGGGCCCGAAGCTGGTCACGGTGCCGCCGAGCGCCTCGCCGGTCGCGCGGTACTCGCCGTGCATGTCGAACACGAACCACTGGGGCGCGCAGGGGTCGGCGCACACCTTGGCCGCGCAGGACGGGTCGGGGGACTCTGCGGTTCGAGGCCACATGAGCTGCTGCCAGGTGAGGATGGACTCCACGATCATGCCCTTGCCCGAGCCGGTCATGCCATAGATCATCGTGTGGGGGCTCTTGAGCTCGTCCGGCGAGAGGAACAGCGGTGCGAGGCTCGTGCCGTGCGCCCCGAAGAAGAAGCTCCGCTTCGGGTCGTGGTAGACCTCCTCGGCGGCGAAGGGCACCATGATGGCCGCCTCGGAGGTCGCCAGGGAGCGGAAGTGGCCCTCCAGGCGCGTGCGCGCCAGCGGGAGCCCGGACACGAAGGCGTCCTCCTGGTAGGTGGGCAGCTCCACGACGTCGACAGACCACGCCTGCGCCTCGTCGACGATGAGCCGGACGTATCGCTCCATCTCCGCGTCGGACTTCGCGTAGACGGTGATGAGGCCCTGGAAGTGGGAGAGGAGCTGATCCTCCTCCCGGATGAAGGAGAGCAGCTCGCGGCCCTCCTCCTCCTTCTCCTCGAGGGCTGGCGGCAATCGCGTGAAGTCGACGCCCGCGGCGCTCATCTTGGCCTGCATGTCCTGGATCTCGGCCTGAGTGACGTTGATGTTGTTCCTGATGGCCTTGAGCGTCTTGGACTTCGGCTGGGGGGCGAACGTGAGAGCGATGCTCATGGGGATCGGCAGCGACCGGATGAGCCGTATCGCGCGGTCGGAGAGCTCGCTGCCGAAGTCTCGGATGTGGAGAACCTTCACCTGGTGGCCCGGCATGATGATCTTGCGCCGCAGCAGCCGGTCGTCGTCCGGGTACGCCGCCCAGGTGGGAGCCAGGTAGTCGCGGGCGCGGCCGCGGCAGGCGAGGCGCTCGTAGGAAAAGAGGAAGGGCTCCTCGTCGCCCCGGATGAGCTTGTGGAGCACGCTCATCCGCTCCTGGCCGTCCAGGGGCGCGACGCTCACCTGGAGGCGCCCGAAGTGCTTCGTCACCGACTCGCGCAGCGCCGCCAGCTGGGAGGAGGCCCCCTCCAGGTCAGAGGCGGCGACCGAGTAGGTGAGGAAGTTGCGGCGGCGCAGGTCGCGACGGCCCTCGCGCTGCTTGCGCTCGACGATGCGGTTGTACTCGCGGGCGAGCTCGGCGCACTCCCCCACGACCGGGGCGAGCTGGGCCCGGCGCGAGACGGCCGCACGGTCCTCCGGGAAGTTGACCAGGTTGATCGTGTACACGCACGAGGTGGGCATGGAGGCGTGCAGCTGCTGCCACTTGTCGTAGATGTCGTCGCGAACGTCGCGCCGCTCGCCCTCATAGGATGCGTCTTGGAACTCGAGGGTCTGGCTGAACCGCCCGCCCGGCAGCTCGGCCACGCCGTCCTCGTACATGAGCTCAAAGCCGACGAGGTCGTTCGTCGTCATGATCGGCTCGCGCCCGGTGGAGCGAGCGAGCGCCCTCGCGGCCCTCTTGGGGTTCGGCGCCTTGCCGGCCGCGCGGCGGCGGGCCTCCCTCTCGGCGACGGAGAGCTTGACCCCGCAGTCGGGGCAGTAGACGGCCTTCTCGCCGACCTTGGCGCGGCAAGACGGGCACAGCCGCGCCTCAGGCGCGCCCTCCGCAGGCTCGCTCGCAGCCTTTCCTCTTCTTAGACTTGGCATGGGCACGGGTGATCTCCCCTTCCTCGATCTCTGCTTGCTCCTGCTTGAACGTGATGACCGCTCCCCTCTGCCCGCCCTCCACGGCGCGGCGGACGAACACCTCCGCCGGCATGCCGTAGAGCGGCGCGAATCCCGCTATGACCGCGGGCATGGCCGGGATGACGGCGAGGACGGGGGCGACCGAGACGGACACGCCGAGCGGCACGAGCAGCAGCCAGAGCGAGGCTCCGAGGATGCCGGCGGCCACGCCCAGCGCGATGAGCTGGCGCGTGGTGAAGCCGAGCCGTCGTCGCTCAAAATTACACGTGTCCTGGTGGATCTTTATGGAGGCCATGGCTCGCCTAGCCGATGGCGAAGTTGGTGGCCTGCACGACGGCGGCCGCGGCGCCCGCGGCGACGAAGGCGATGGCGCACTTCTGGAGGTGCGCCTCGGCCATGCCGCCACCCTGCCCGCCCGAGGCGAGCTGGTTCTGCGCGTAGATGAGCAAGCCGAAAATGAGGGCGAGCGCGGCCACCAGGCCGCAGATGCCCAGCAGCACTGCCTTGATGTCTGCCATTGTTTTTCCCTTTCCTCGGAAAGGGGGCCGCCGGCGCTGGGATGACGGGGGGATGGCCCCGCGCCCGCGGGGCCTGGGCGCGACCCTCCTGGGCCGCGTTATGGGGTAAGATACGTCTCGCATCAGGTGGCCGGGGCCTGCCAGCTGTTCAGCCGCCGGATGCTCGCTCTCGGGTCGTCCCCGTCGTCTTCCCAGGCGGCCGGGCCCCCGGGTTCGGTCTTCGGGCCGCCGCGTCCTCGCGGCGGCCCTTCCTCTCTCTTTGATCCTCCTCCCTCGCATGCGCCCTGCGGCGCGCCTTCTCCTTCTATGGGCCGCCTGCGCGGCCTAAATCCCTCTGGGGCGGGACACCTTCCCCCGCGCCTCCCCGAGTGCCTTGGAGTCGGGGAGGCGGGCGACCTCCTTCTCTGCCGCTAGCCCATTTTCAACACCTTCCTTCCATCTGCGCCGACGCGCCTTTGCCTCGCCGGCCGCCATGGGGTACACTTCCCCTTGGCGTCCCGTCTTCCTCCGGGAACGGGATACCTTCCTTAAAGCCCCCGCCCAAGGCCCCGTGAGGGGTGGAGCCCGTATCGGATCAAAGCACGGGCGGGGGTGACCGACCTCAAGGCGTCCCCCAGGGGGCGCCTTTCTCGTCTCAGCCCATCCGCTCCGCCTCCCTCCGGCGCCGGTACTCCTCGAAGTCGAAGCGCTCGGCGAAGCGCGGGAGCGGCATGAGGATTGAGCGGGGGTGCGAGCTCGACACGTAGCAGTAGTACGGGTGGCGGTTCGTGCGGAACTTCTTGTCCCTGATGATGGGCAGGCCGCTGATCTGCACGACGAGCTCGTCGTTGGGCATCTTCCTGAGCTGCGCGACGGACAGCACGGCGCGGCCCTGGGACTGGATGGACTCGGAGCTCGACTGCGGCACCGCCCCCGACCCGAACGTCCGGTTGGTGATGCGGGCGTAGACCGTCTCCTCGCCGATGCTCTTCGACACGTCCTCGAGCACGTCGGGCGTGTTGGAGCCCAGAAAGCACATCGTCGAGCAGTTGTCGAAGAGAACCGAGGCCTCCTTCTCCCCGTAGACGAGCTCCGCCTGGGCCTTTGACTGCATGTACATCGAGATGGACATGTTCCTCGATCTCACGACCGCTATGGCGCGGGTGAGGATGGGGATCTTGCCGATGGTCATGGCCTCGTCGATGACGAGGCGCACATGCCGCGGCAGGCGCCCGCTGTAGCGCTTGAAGGCCTTGTCGAGGGTGAGGTCGAGGGCCTGATAGATGATGAGCGCGGTGAGGAAGTCGTAGGGGCTGTCGGTGTCCTTCGTCACGATGAAGAGCGCCTGCTTCTGGCCCGCGTCTCCCAGCGTCTCCAGGTGAACCTCGTCCGCGGAGAGCATGTCGCGCACGTCGGGGGCCAGGAGGTTCACGAAGGCGGCCTGGCACGTCACGATGACGCTCTGGACGGTCTCCGGAGCCCCTGAGGCGAAGGCGTTGTAGCAGTGAAGGGCGAACGAGGAGGACTTGGAGTGCGGCACGTTGGCGGCGCGCACCACGCGCCCGCCGGACGCACGCGTCCCGGATCGCTGGGAGCGCCCCTGGGGCGCGCGCTCGGGCTCGAGGTACTCCCCCTCCTCCCAGCGGCGCATCAGCATGCTAAGGGGCGAGGGCCGGGACATGTCATTGCCCTCCGGGGTGGCCAGGTCGAGCAGGTCCATGCAGACGGGCAGCGTCCAGTGCCGCGGGTCGTCGTAGGCCTCCATGGCGTAAGCGATGAGCGACATGAGGCAGAGGCGCTTGGTGTCCTCCCAGAACGGGTCGCTGGTGGACTGGGCCTTGTCGTCGGTCTTGAGGTTGGCGACGAGGCAGTTCACCGTCTTGGTCAGCATGACGCCGTCAGGCACCCGGAAGGGGGCGATGACGCACCGGAGCGTGAGCCTGACGGGCCGCGGCTCGCCGGCGCGGAACGCCGGCAGGCCGGAGATGCAGACGGTCACGACGTCGTCCTCGGCCGTGGCCTCCACGCCCTTGTAGCGGCCCTCGATGGTCATGGCGTTGTCGTCCGCAGGGATCACGTTGCGGTCGAGGACGATCTTCACCTCCACGTCGGCCTCCCCGTGCGGGTTGTAGGACTCGACGAGGATCTCGTAGTCGATGCTCGTCCGCCGGTAGCCGAAGCCCGCGGCGACGGCCTCGGCCGAGGCGGGCGCCCCGGCCTCGCCGGCCCCCTCCTGCCGCCGCGCGTCGCCGCGCGTCTCGTAGGTCGCCCTGGCGCTGGCCCTGATGGCCGACTCGGCGTCATGCGCCTCCCGCGCGGGGTGCTCGGCGGTGAGGGCCCCCTCCCCCTCGAAGGCGACGGACTCCTCCCGCCAAGCGCCGTCCTCGGCGTGGCAGCGCGCCCGGACGCTTACCGAGCACGACGTCTCAGCGGCGTCCTTGGAGTCGGTCTCGTGCACGGGGATGTAGGCGAGCGGGTTGTAGCGCAGGCCGCGAAAGTCGATGGTGTTGATGACCTTCACCTCGACCCCGGCCGCGGCGAGCATGTTGCCCATGTCCCGCAGGGTGTCGCCCTTGGGGTCGGTGTGGATTATGTCGTAGCCCTCGCCGAGGCCGTCCTTCGAGCGCCGGCGGTTGGCCGTGGGCAGCAGCGGCCGGCCGGCGATGTGCTCGAGGAGGCCGACGGGCCCTGGGCGCACGGGCGTCAGGGCGTCGCCGACCGACTGCATGATGTCGGGCATGCACAGGTGGTAGGTCTTGCCGAGGCCCGACGTCCCGATGGTGTAGCAGTTCATGTTGCGCGACGCCTGGGCGGCGCGCGTCTTGCCGTCGTAGGCGTCCAGGACGATGCCGCTGTGCTCCGAGTAGAGGAGGTTGTTGTAGTGGTGGCGGTGGTCCATGAGGGAGGAGGCCTCCTCCTCCGTGGCCAGGCGCTCCGCTCCGTGCTCCTCGCCCGTGACGTAGCGGCCCCGGAAGGCCCCGGCGGCGGAGACGGCGGTGGCGAGCGCGCAGGCCCCGGCCACCACGGCGAAGGAGGCCGAGACCGCCGGCAGGTGCCAGCTGATGGTGAGCGGGTCGCCCGCGACGGCCCCGGGCAGCGAGGACATGCCGAGGACGAGCCCCGTCACGAGCTCGTCGGAGTACGCCATCCCGTGGGTGGCGACGCGGGCCGCGAGCAGCCCCGCCGCGCAGGACAGCGCGAGCACGGCGACGGCCCAGGGGGCCCTGCGGACGGCTTCCTTCAGTTTCATGCCTACCTGTTCACCACCTTCGACCTCTCCGGGGCGAGCGTCTCGTGGGCGCTCGCCATCCTGCGGCCCTCCACGCGGTCGACGGAGGGCGTGTAGGGCGCACGGCCCTCGCCCCGCGCCTTCCTCGCCGCCTCTCGGGCGCACGTCGCCTCGCCGGCGATGCTGCCGCCCCGGCTCGCGTCGAGCCGCGCCGCGGCGTCCCTCGCGAGTTCCCGGCTGCGCTCCTCGTCGCGAAGCAGCGAGGCGAGGTCTGACTCGGCCAGGCGCTCGCGCCAGTCCGGCTCGGTCAGCTTGACGTACTCGACGCCCTCCTCGGCGTGGGCCTCGTAGGAGACCCCGCACTGGGCGAGGGCCTCCTTGGCGAAGGCCGCCGCCTCCGGCGTCGCCAGGCTCAGGACGGGCATCAGCTCGCCGGGGGCCGCCAGGCACTCGGGGCACGCGGCGGAGCGGAACTCCTCGAGGTTGGCGAAGCGCTCGGGGCCCATGTTCGCGACCGACATCTGGCTCTCGACGAGGGCGAGGGCGGCCGGGGCCTGGGCGGCGTCGACCTCGAAGGTCGCGACGCCGCCGGCGACGGAGCAGGCCGCGGCGATGCCGGCGCCCTTGAGGAGGTTTCGGAAGTAGCGGCAGTCGCGGTCGAAGGGCAGCGTCCGCACCTGGAGCCGCACGGTTCCCCGACCGGCCGGGGCCGGAGCCAGGCCGGACGCGGCGGCGGCCAGGTCGCGCCTGGCGAACACCTCCTCCATCGACTGGAGCTCGATGAGCTCCTTGAGGTCGGGCGCGCGCCGGATGGCCTCGGCTAGGCGGATGTAGCCCGTCGAGGAGCGCGCCGTGGCATGGTCGACGCGGCTGAAGGGCGCGTGGATCGACGCGGCGGGCTCCCGGTCGGGAAGGACGTGGCAGCGCGCGCCCTCGACGAGAGGCGGGTCGATCCAGTCCAGGGACTCTGCGGGGAGGTGCTCCACCTCGGCCTCGTCGAGCATGGCCAGGAAGGCCTCCTCGTCCTCAGGCTCGAGGTAGACGAGCTCGCACGGCGCCTCAGCCGTGCCAGGGACGGCGGCGTCCTCGGAGGTGTCGAAGGCCTCGTCGGTCAACAGTGCCTCCGCCTCGCGCGCCTCGCGGCGTTCCGCTCCGCCGCGTGCCCCGAGTGCCTGGCGGATCCCGCTCGCGCTGGAGCGCCCGCCGCCGTCCAGGCCCCGGACGAGGTCGAGCAGCGCCTGCTTCCCGTCACGCAGGATCGCGGCTGAGATGTCGTCTCCGGCATCAGGCATGTCTCTCTCCTCTCTTCCCAGTCTCCCGTTGGGCGTCAGGCGCCCTCAGCTCCGTTGATTCAACCACGTCGGCGGGGTCGCGGGGCGCTCGCTTGTTTCGTGTCGTACAAAGCACCCCGCGCGCCATCCAAGACCTCCCGCGCCGTCATCGGCCTGTCGAGGGGGCCCTCCGGAGATGGCGTCCTGCACTCAAGCCGACGGGGGTAGCCCCACGTCCCCGGCCCGATGACGCATGAGGCGGCCACGGCCTCGCCGCGCATGATTCTCGTCCGCTCGATCCGCACGCCGTCGCCGCCCGGGGCGTCCGAGGCGTCCTCCCATGGAATCCCGAGGGCGTCGAGGCCCTCGCGCAGCTCGCGCGTCTGCTCGCCGGGCGCTGTGGCGTCGGCCTCGGGCGGCGGTATGGGGCTGCCACTTGTCATCGTCCTGCCTCCTTCTCGGTCACGGCGGGGCGCCTGGCGGCACGTGCCCTGTCTCGGATGAGGCGGCGAGCCGTCGCCTTACGGCAGGACGGCCTTCCGGCGCGCAGGGTAGCCGCAGCGAAGGCGCGAACGCGCTCCTCCTCGGTGGGGGCCTCGCGGTTGAGCCGCATCAGCTCTGCGTAGTCGGCATCGACCTTGGCGAGGGCGCGCTCGCGCTCGTCTTCGGAGGCGGTGCGCAGGACGCGGAGCTCCTCGGTGGTGAGCTCGGCCTCGTCCTTCCCGTCCTCGGGAGCGTCGATGAGGTCGAAGGCGAGTCCGTCCGGGGACGAGAGCCAGTCGTGGAGCTGCTTCGCGTAGCGGGTGGTGCTGGGGTTGCTCGCCTTGTAGCGCGTCCGGTAGGCGCGGTAGGCGTCGAGGATCGCCTCGGGGGTGAGGCCGTCGCTGAGCTTGCCCTCCCACTCCCGGCGGGCGAGGGCGAGCGTCGATGAGGCGGGCGGCTTGAGAGACATCCGGCAGAGCTGCGCGAAGGGATCCTCCCCGGCGTCGTGCTGGGGCGCGGCCGGATCTATAGATTGATAATTATATTGATTGTTAATTATTGTTTGGTCGTTTTGAACTTGTTCAATTTGAACTTGTTCAAAATGACCAATATCAACTGACCTGGGGTTTTGCCGGTCGTCGGAGTTTTCCACAATTTGATGTTGGTCAAAATGACCAATATCAACTGACCTGGGGTTTTGCGAGTTTTCCACAATGGAGCCAGCTCCAGGCCCCATGCCCTCCGTAGCGTCGCCCGGCGCCTCCGGCGCCTCCCCGTCGGTGGCCTTGGCGCGGGCGAGCTTGGCGAGCTCGGCGACGTCGACCTCGGGCATGTCCACGATCTCGTAGACGTTGGTCTCGCGGCTCTTGCCGGCTGCCTTGTAGCGCGTGTGCACCTTGACGTAGCCGTAGGCCGTGAGGTGGCGCAGGTGCTTGTAGTAGCGCTTCGGGGCCATCCCCAGCTCCTCGAGCATCAGGGCGAGTGGCGGGAAGGCGCAGCTGCCGGCGCCGGTGTACGAGCAGAGGTAGGCGTAGATGGCCTTGGCCTCTGCGGTGAGGCGCTTGTCGCGCATGGGCGCCTTGGCGACGATGCCGTAGCCCTCGCTGCGGATGCCCTCGAGCTCGATCAGGTTTGAGACGTCCATGGTCACCCCCTCCCCATAGACGCGAAGGCCCAGGATGCCCTGGGCCTGTGGTTAAATTCTGTAGTTGGGTGTGCTTCGCTTGCACGCCGCTTTGGGCGCGCTTCCGCCATGTGATAATTCACTTCAGGCACGTCCTTAATGTCTCTAAGGATTGATGCTTAGGCGGCATCGGCGTTGGAGCGTCCGATGCCAGCCGGGGTACGAGGGCCCTCGCGAGAGGGCCCTTCGCATGTCCGCGACTTGTCGAGGCCCATTCTTACGGATGGGCAACGGGCGAGTCAAACCGGCACGGCGGCTTCGGGCTCTCTGCCAGGCGTTTCTCCAGTTCAAAGCCTTCTTTTGCCCTCTCTTGCCTGTCGACTGTCTTGATTTATATGTTATGTAAACCTATAACCAAGAAAACGACGTCCTGTTGCCGCCAGGTCATTGCACGTGGATTCTGCCGCCGCGCCTCTCCCCATCCTTCGGGAACGCGGTACCAGGATGGCTACACGAGCGTAAGGAAACCGTTCGGCTAGCCTTCTTCATTGAACGGATCGGCGCTCGGCGTTATCGTTCCGAGTGGTATGGGATAACCAGCCCTTGGGAAGGCGTGCGCGTTTCGGATGACGTCAAAGGGCTCGTGGAGCTGAATGGCCTGGATGCGCAGGCCGAGGTCACGCGCGTGGGCACGCAGCTCCTCGTCGTGCTCGACGACGGCGCGCAGAAGGCGCGGGTCGTCGGCGTAGAGATGGCACCACCAGCGCTCGTGCCCCTCGCGACGCTGCCGGTCGTTCTCCCATCGCACGGGGTCGAGGGCCGCTCCGCGCACCGATGCGAGCAGCTCCTCGGCATCTTCCCCGAATACCTGGCAGAAGGCCCGCTTGAGCCTTTGGAGCTCGTGGGCCTCACGCGAAGGCGCCAAGGATGCGCTGCGTGCGCTTCCCGTCCCCGCCGCCGCGCCATTCGTCACGCCGGCAAGCATCGCCTCGCGCAGCCGCTCAGCGAGGCGCGGATCCTCCAACCGGCTCGTGGCGTCTTCCACCGTGGCGGCCGAGGGCGGATCGGGCCGCTCGTCGGTTGTGCGCACGCCTCCTTCGGGCAGCTCGCCGCGCATGACGCGCGCGATGCGCTCGACGGCCTCGGGATACGGCCGTCGAGCGCGCATGTCGAACTTCGACGGCAGGATGCGCAGCTCGTCGTAGTGAATGCCCTCCCGGGCGAGCGCGAGGCGCAGCAGCTCCTGGCGCGCGTCGATGTCCGACCGGATGGTTCCGTCGTCGGCATAGACGGTGCAAAGGATATGGTCCCGGTCGCGGAAGGCGCTCTTGCGCGGCGTGTCGTCCTTGTGGATGTAGAAGCCGTTCACGTGGGCGAGCACGTAGTCGGCAGCGAGCGGGTCATGGCGCCAGACATGGCGCACGGCCTGAGCGAACGCGGCCCGGTACGAGGCGATGCGCATCTTGCGCGCCGCCTCGGGGCCGAAGTCGCCCACCAGGGACGTTATCTCTCCGCCAAGCTCGGGCATCACATCCTCCTTAGCCTGCGTCTAGAGGCGCAGGAAGGCCAGCAGGCCCTCGCAGCCGTCGCGAACGTCGTCGTAGGTGGCCTGGAAGTCGCCGGTGTACCAGGGATCGGCGATATCCCGCTCGCTGCCGGCGTACGCGAGCAGCTTGTGCACCTTACCCGCGGCATCGCCGCTGAACAGGCGCTCCATGTTGCGGACGTTAGCCTCGTCCATGCCGATGATAAGGTCCCACGCATCATAGTCGTCAGCACGCAGGCGGCGTGCCGTCTTGCCCTCGCAGGAGATGCCGTGCGCGGCCAGGATGCGCCGTGTGCCTGGGTGCACCGGATTGCCGAGCTCCTCAGAGCTCGTGGCGGCCGAGGCGATGACCAGGTGCTCACTCAGCCCGCGCTTTTCGGCCAAGTCGCGCAGGACGAACTCGGCCATGGGCGAGCGACAGATGTTGCCGTGACAGACGAAGAGGACGCGCACCGCGCGCCCCTCTGTCCTAGGCAAGGGAGGCCCCCAGGTCGTAGGCCTCCTGAAGGCCCGGGTTGCCGGCGATGGCGCCCACCTCATAGACGGCCTTCACCACCACCTCGCCGATGCTCTCCTGGCCGCAGTAGGCGGTGTTGACGCGGTAGACGTCGAGCAGCGGCTCGGCGCGCTTCTCGTCCTTGTCCTCGAAGCACAGCAGGAGCCCCGTCTGCTTGACGCCGAAGGGCTTCGCGATGCCGCAGAACATGCGGTCTTGGAAGGCGCGCAGCTGGGCCGGGTAGTTGTAGCAGTACAGCGGCGTGGCCCAGACGATGACGTCAGCCTCGCGCAGCAGCGGGTAGAACTCCTGCATGGCGTCTTGCTGGCAGCAGGCTCCCTCATGGCTGAAGCAGTACTCGCAGGCCAGGCAGCCGCGGATGTCGGCCCGCCCCGCCTCGATGCGCGTGACCTCGTGGCCGGCGTCCTCGGCGCCGCGGGTGAACGCATCGGCAAGCTGCGCCGAGTTGCCGTTTACGCGGGGGCTTCCGTGCACCACCAGTATCTTCTTCGCCATGACCTCTCTCCTTTCCGGGTTCTGTGGTTTGTCGCAGACCATTATAAGCCCTCCTCGAAGGGCGCCAGCCTGCGGGAGGAGCGCCCGCCCACCCCGCCGGCTGCCGGCTCCCCTACGGCGCCAGGTCGAGCAGCCGCCCGTAGAGCTCGTTGCCGCAGAGCCAGCCGCGGTCGGTGGGTCGCCAGCGGCCCTCGGCATGGCGCACGAGGCCGAGGGCCTCCAGCTCGCGGAAGGCGTCGGGCACCTCGGGGATGAGGGCGGCCGCGCGGGTCACCGACTCGTCGCTTACGCCTGCCGCCAGGCGCATCCCGAGCATGAGATCCTCGGCCGCCATCTGGCGTGGATCGAGGTCGTCGGTTACCTGACCGTCGGTCACGCGCATGCGTCGCTCGGCGTTCTGGGTCATGGTGGCGGCGGCTCGGCCGAGGCCCAGGTAGGGCAAGCCGATCCAGTAGGCGGTGTTGTGGCGGCACTCGAAGCCGGGCCGCGCGTAGCTAGCCACCTCGTAGCGATGAAAGCCCGCCCCCTCGAGCACCGAGCGCGCCGCCTCCATGGCCTCGGCCTCGGCGTCGTCGTCGGGCTCGGCCATCTCGCCGCGCAGCACGGCCCGGTCGAAGGCGGTGCCCGGCTCGACGATAAGGGGATAGACGCTCACATGCGTCACCCCGCGCTCGACCGCCTCCCGCACGCTCGCCTCGAAGGACGCGGCGCTCTGCCCGGGAATGCCGCACATGAGGTCCACCGATACGTTCTCAAAGCGCTCCTGGGCGGCGCTGATAGCGCGACGGGCCCCCTCGGCGTCATGGGCCCGTCCGAGGACGCGCAGCACGTCGTCGTCGAAGGACTGCACGCCGAGGGACAGGCGGTTCACCCCGAGGGCCCACACGTCGCGCACGAGGCGCGCCTCGAGGCTCTCCGGGTTCGCCTCCATGGTGCACTCCACGTCCGGCTCGAGTCGCATCGACAGCGACAGGGCGTAGAGCAGGCTCGACAGGCGCCGCGCGCCCACGTGGCTTGGCGTGCCGCCGCCCAGGTAGACCGTCTCGACGGCCGCCAGCTCGCCCTCGCGGGCCTTGCGGCGGATCTGGAGCACCAGGCCCTCCACGTACTCGTCGATGGCGGGAGAGTCGCGTTCCACGGCGCTCGTGGCAAAGTCGCAGTAGCCGCAGCGGCGCACGCAGAAGGGCAGGTGCAGGTAGAGGGCCCTATAGGGATCGTGGGGCATCGTCGCTCCCCTCTCGCTCGACAGGTCCCGCGGCCGGGGCGCTCCCGTGGGCGCAGGCGATGGCCAGCAGCTCGTCGAAGACGGCGTCGAAGTCCTCGAGACTCGTGCAGTAGTTGATGCGCCCGCGCGCCGCAGCGGCGCCGGGAAGCCCCGCCAGGTACCACATGGCGTGCTTGCGCATGCGCACGATGTTGCGCCCCTCGCGCTGCTCGAGCAGCCGCGCATGGCGCCGAGCGAGCGCGATGCGCTCGGCGATGGTGGGCGCCGCAGGGGGCTCCTCCCCTGCCAGCGCGGCCTTCACCTGGGCGAACAGCCAGGGGTTACCCTCGGCCCCGCGGGCTATCATCACCGCGTCGCAGCCGGTCTCGCCCGCCATGCGCACGGCGTCGGCCCCGCTGCGGATGTCGCCGTTGCCCACCACGGGCATGGCCACGGCCTCCCGCACGCGCCGGATGGCGCCCCAGTCGGCGCTCCCCCGGTAGAGCTGGAGCGCGTAGCGGCCATGCACGGCGCACGCATCGGCACCGGCCGCCTCCATGCGCCGCGCGAACTCGGGCGCCGTCTCGTCGCCCTCGGCCCAGCCGCGGCGGAACTTCACCGTCACGGGGTGCGCGACGACGGCCTTCACGGCCGCGACGATGGCCGCGGCCAGCTCCGGCTCGCGCATGAGCGCGCTGCCGTCGCCCTTGGTCACGATCTTGCGGGCGGGGCATCCCATGTTGACGTCGAGATATGCGAGCGCATCCCCCATCTCGTCCTCGATCCACGCGGCCTCGCGCGCCATCACATCGGGCTCGTGGCCGAACAGCTGCACGGCCACCTTATCCTCACCCGGCGCGAGCGCCAGCAGGCACCGGGTCTTCTCGTTGGCATACGAGAGCCCCTTGGCCGACACCATCTCGGTGAAGGCCAGGTCGGCGCCCTGCTCGCGGCAGAGCGCGCGGAACGCCACGTCAGTGACGCCCGCCATGGGGGCCAGCAGCACCCGGTATCCCTCAAACAAGCCGTCCATCAGGTGGTTCCCTCCTTGCTCGCAAGCGAGTCGATGACCTTTTGATGCCAGGTCGCGGCCGCAGCGTCGCGGTTCGACTCGATCAGGGTGCCGCGTTGGGCGCAGGCGACGTGGGTGAGCAGGCCCGTGTTGTCGAAGAGGTTGGCCTCGTCGCAGAGCGGGAGCGCCTGGCGAAGGTTCGCAAGCGAGGCCTCCCAGCGCCGCTCGACGAGCGCCGGATCGACGAAGTGGCCGCCGCAGCTGGCCCGATGGGCGATGCGCGCGTTCGCGATCTGCGGGCTCTCCACGCCCACGTAGTGCATGACGACGCGATAGCCCCGCTCGTGGGCATCGCTGATGACGCGCAGCGCCGAGCGCCCCGAGAGCGTCGTCTCCTGGTTGAACGAGCGGCCGGCGGCCAGGTGGTCGCGGATGAGCCGTACGGCCTCCTTTCCGGCGAGCAGCTGATGCGCAGGATCGGCCCAGTCCCAGCCCCGGGCGGCGATGATCTCGTCGGGGTTGACGCGCGGTATCTCGGGTGCCGGTGCGTTCCGCTGCCAGAGGCCCGAACGGTAGAGCGTCGACTTCCCCGCTCCGTTCACGCCGGCGAACAGCAGGTAGAGCGGCTGGCTTGGCATCAGAACACGCCCTCGTCGATGAGCGCGCGCTGGCGCTCCTGGAGGAAGAACGAGGCCACGGCCATGTAGAAGCGTGCCTCCTCGGGAGTGCGTGCCGCGCGGACGGCGTCGACGCCGAAAGAGCCCGCCAGCTGCTCGCGGCAGCCGTCGTAGAGGCGATGAAGCGCCTCGGGCTCAAGCTTCGGCAGCTCCGTGGGCGCGGCCGCGTGCTCGCGGCGAGGACGGCCCGGCTGCACGGGCGATGCGAGCCGCGCGGCCACCGACGCCTCGTCGACGGCCCAGATCCGGCCGATCTTGGCGCCGCGGAGCGCGCCTGCGTCGAGCAGCGCGCGCACGCGGGCGGCGCTTACGCCGAGCCTCTCCCCCGCCTCGCTCGTGCTGATCATGGATACCTCCATCTATTGCGTGACAAAAATATTTTCCAATCGCAATAGTAAACAAACCATCGCGGGAGGGCAAGCGCCGCGGCTATCCAGCCAGCTTGGGGCCGAGGGCGGCGGCGAGGCAGATGAGGGAAACGAGGCCGAGAAAGCAGGCAAGCGCCCGGCCTGCCTGGCGGCGAGCCTCCTCGTCCATGGTGGAGAGGGCCTTCTCGTCCAAGCCGTTGAGCAGGCGCACGTCACCTTGCCAGAAGCTCACGGCGAAGAAGAGCAAGAGCGCGCCGACGGCGATGAGGATGACGTCGTCGGCGCTCATCTCAGGCCCCCAGGGCGCCCAGGATGCCGGCGAAGGCGAAGACGATGAGGCCGAGGGCGGCCGCAACCGCCACGACGAGCCCGCAGCCGAGCAGGGGCAACGCCTTGGCCTGCTCCAGGTCCGCGGCGGCCTTGCGCTCGTCGAAGGCGTCGTCGAGCCAGCTGCCCTCCTCGGCGCGCGGCTGACGACGCGGCTCGCGCGCTTCGGCGGCCGGTCGGGCCCCCTCGGCCCAGGGGTCGGCGGCGTCTCGCTCGCGGCGGGCGTGGCGCGCCGCGGCTACTCGTCCACCTTGAGGATGGCCATGAACGCCTCCTGGGGCACTTCCACGTTGCCGATGGCCTTCATGCGCTTCTTGCCGGCCTTCTGCTTCTCCAAAAGCTTGCGCTTGCGGGTGATGTCGCCGCCGTAGCACTTGGCCAGCACGTCCTTGCGCTTGGCCTTCACCGTCTGGCGCGCGAGCACGCGCCCGCCGATGGCCGCCTGGATGGGCACCTCGAACATCTGGCGCGGGATGATCTCCTTGAGCTTGTCGCACAGCACCCGCCCGCGATCGTAGGCCTTGTCCTTGTGCACGATGAACGACAGCGCGTCAATGGGCTTGCCTGAGAGCAAGATGTCAAGCTTGACCAGGGATGACGGCTGGTAGCCCAAGAACTCGTAGTCGAGGGAGGCATAGCCTTTCGTGTTGGACTTGAGCTTGTCGAAGAAGTCCATGATGAGCTCGGAGAGCGGTATCTCCCAGAGCATCTCCACCGTGGTGGGCGACAGGTAGTTCATGGTGACGAAGGTGCCGCGGCGCGCCACGGTGAGATCCATCACCGCGCCGACGTAGTCGGGCGGGATGAGCACCTTCGCCTTGAGGTAGGGCTCTTCAATGCGCTCGATGGAGCCGGGGTCGGGCATCTCCTGGGGCGAGTGGAGAGATACCATCTCGCCGCCCTTGAGGTAGACGTGGTACTCAACCGACGGCGCCGTTGCCAGCAGGTCGAGCCCGAACTCGCGCTCGAGGCGCTCCTTGACCACCTCCATGTGCAGAAGGCCCAGAAAGCCCACGCGGAAGCCGAAACCGAGCGCGTGGGAGGTCTCCGGCTCCCAGACGAGCGCCGGGTCGTTGAGCGAGAGCTTCTCGAGCGCCTCCTTGAGCGGCTCGTACTGGTCGCCCTCGATGGGGAACAGGCCGGTGAACACCATGGGCTTGGCCTCGCGGTAGCCCGGCAGCGGCTCGTCCACGCCGCCGGTGACGCTCGTGATGGTGTCGCCCACCTTCACGAGGGAGACGTCCTTCAAGCCGGTGACCAGATAGCCCACCTCGCCGGTGTTGAGCGAGGGCAGCGCGCACTCGGCGGGGCGGCGCGCGCCCACCTCCTCCACGAGGGCCTCGGTGCCGGTGGCCATCATGCGGATCTTGTCGCCCTTGCGAAGCGAGCCGTCCACCACGCGGATGAGCGCCACCACGCCGCGATAGGCGTCGAAGTAGCTGTCGAAGATGAGCGCGCGCAGGGGCGAGTCGGCCTCGCCTACGGGCGCGGGGATGTTGTAGACGACGGCCTCGAGCAGGTCGTGCACGCCCTCCCCCGTCTTGCCGGACGCGAGCACCGCGTCATCGGCGGGGATGGCCAGGCCGTCCTCGATCTCCTGCTTGACGCGCTCAGGCTCGGCGGCGGGCAGGTCGATCTTGTTGATGAGCGGGATGATCTCGAGATCCGCGTTCATCGCGAGCATGGCGTTGGCCACGGTCTGGGCCTCCACCCCCTGGGTGGCGTCCACCACGAGCACCGCGCCGTCGCAGGCGGCCAGGCTGCGCGACACCTCGTAGGTGAAGTCCACGTGGCCGGGCGTGTCGATGAGGTTGAACTGGTACTCCTTGCCGTCGTCGGCCGTATACATGACGCGGACCGCCTGGCTCTTGATGGTGATGCCGCGCTCGCGCTCGATGTCCATGGAGTCCAGCAGCTGCTCTTGCATGTCGCGCTTGGCCACCGTCCCCGTGAGCTCGAGAATGCGGTCGGACAGCGTCGACTTGCCGTGGTCGATGTGGGCGATGATGGAGAAGTTGCGGATGTGGCTGAGGTCGGTCATGGCTTCTTTCCGTGGTTCGCGGGTACGGGCAGCGAAGGGATCTGTGGACGAATCGCGGGGATTTTCCCCGGCGAGGGAAATTTCCTTTGCGCGTTGCCGCAGGTCTTTGGTATTCTATCGCATTGTGTATCCAGCGATACGTACGCGCGGTGATTCCACCGCCAAATCTGCAGACGTGGCTGCGCTTAGAGATGACGCTCGCTGGCGACCCGGGGACGAAGCGCCCGACGGGTCGAGGAGACGGAGAAATCCCGCCCGCCTCCCGCTCGCACGATGTGCCTCAGGCGGCGCCTTGGCCGCTGCGCGTTCGTGTCGTTGGATACCGCATACGGGATACCGAACGAACGCGAGAAAGGCAATCATCCCATGGCTAACATCAAGTCCCAGAAGAAGCGCATCATCACCAACGAGAAGAGCCGCCTGCGCAACCGCATGGTGAAGTCCGAGCTCAAGACCGCCGTGCGCCGCGTGCGCGAGGCCGTGGCCGAGGGCGACGGCAAGGCTGCCTACGCCGCCGCGTGCGCCGCGTGCCGCCTGATGGACAAGGCTGCCTCCAAGGGCATCATCCACAAGAACCAGGCCGCCAACCGCAAGAGCGGCATCATGGCGCTCGCCAACACCGTGGTGACGGCCGAGGACATCGCCGCCTACGAGAAGGCCGCCCCGAAGGCCCAGAAGACCGGCTCCAAGAAGGCCGAGGCCAAGGCCGCCCGCAAGGCCGCCATGGCCGAGGCGTCCAAGGAGAAGGCGAAGCGCCGCGAGAAGCAGCTCAAGGAGGAGAAGAAGGCCGCCGAGCGCAAGGCCAAGGAGGCTGCTGAGGCCGCCAAGGCCGAGGCGGAGGCCGCTGCTGCCGAGGCCGCCGAGGGCGAGGCCGAGGAGGCTGCCGAGTAGGCTCGCCTCACATCCGGAGACGCGCAGGGCCCCGCATCGCGGGGCCCTTTTTCATGCCCCTAGACGAGCGGGCGGCGCGAGGTGATGGCGATGAGCCAGTCGCGGAAGACGGCATCGGCGTCTGATCCGCTCTTCATGGCCTGCTCGGCGTCGCGAGCCGAGGCGAGGGCGGCGCGCAGCTCCTCGGCGGTGAACAGGCGCGCCCACTTGGGGTGGTTCTTCACGCGCCAGTCGGGCAGCTTGAGCGCCTGGGCGAGCCCGGGCAGCCCGCTGCCGCGCCTTGCCATCGCCTGGGCGCACATGAGCTCGCGCAGGCGGCTTGCGCACATGGCGATGAGCGCGTGGGGCGAGGCGGATTCCATGCGACTGAGGCAGTCGAGGGAGGCGCGCAGGTCGCGTGCGGCGAACGCGTCGACGAGCTCCCAGGGCTTGGGCTCGGCCGTGCGCGCCGTGAGGGAGGCCACCTCCGCATCGGTGACGGCGGCGGTTCCGCGGTGCGCGAGCGCGATCTTGCGTATCTCGCTGTCGAGGTGGACGGTGTCCTCCCCCACCAGCTCGATGAGCTTGACCGCCGCGCCGTCGGTGAAGGTGACGCCGTGGGTGACCGCCATGGCGCGCACCTGGCGCGGCAGCTCGACGCGCTTCGGCGGCGCGCAGTCGATGACGGCCGTCTTGCCGAGGGCCGCGACGGCCTTGTAGAGGCGCGTGTTCTTCGCGAGCTTCTCCGCCTCGAGCGCGAGGACGGTGCTCGGGCAGGGCGACTTGAGGTAGGCGACGAGCGCCTCGGAGTCCGTCTTCTTGAGTTTCTCGGCGTTGCGCACGTAGACGAGGCGCGCGTCGCTCGCGAAGGGGATGGTGTTGCAGGAGGTGACGATGTCGGCGCCGACGGCGGTCTCGCCGTCCAGGTCATCGGAGTTGAACTCCATATCGCCAAGCGCCGACAGGCGCGTGCGCAGCCGGGCGAGCACAGCCTGGCGCTTGAGGGAGTCCTCCCCCACCACCAGGTAGGCGGGAAGGAGCGCGTCGTTTTTCTTCGAGGTAGCCATAGCGCTATTCTACCCGACTTTCCCCACCGGCGGGCCGCTGGGCGTCCACGCGCAGGGCGTCGGGCGTGAAGGTGACGGTGACATCGCCGTGGCGGTCGGTGCGGAAGGTCGTCGCGCCCGCGGCGTCGAGGGCGGCGAGGGGCTCGGGGCGCGGGTGGTCGTAGCGGTTGCCCTCTCCCGCGCTCACGAGGGCCACCGCCGGCGCGAGACGTCGTGCGAGGGCGCCGTCGAGGGAGACGGCCGAGCCGTGGTGGCCCACCTTGAGCACGTCGACGCGTCCGAGCGCGCCCGCGTCGGCCAGCTGGACGAGCGTGGGCGCCTCGGCGTCCCCGGTGAGCAGGGCCGACCAGCTCCTCCCCTCCCCGTCGGCCTTCGCCGTGGCGAGCAAGCAGAGGCTGTCGGCGTTGCCGCCCTCCTCGGCGAAGGCGCGTGGCCAGAGCACTGCCACGTCCAACGCGCCGCAGGTCAGGCTGTCTCCCGCTTCCACGCCCACGATCCCCGCCTCGCCGACGAGGGCGGCCGCCTCCGCGCGCAGGGCCGTGCAGGAGGGGCAGGGGCAGCCAAGCGCGTCGGCGGCCATGATGACGCGGCCCACGGGCACGGTGCCCGCCAGCGCGCCGAGGGAGGCGCAGTGGTCGTCATCGGCGTGGGTCACGGCCACGGCATCGAGGCGCCAGACGCCGTGACGAGCGAGTGCCCGCAAAAGGCGGCTGTCCTGGTTTCCCGTGTCCACGAGCATCGTCGCGCCGCCGCTGCGCAGGAGGATGGCATCGCCCTGCCCCACGTCGAGCATGATGATCTGCGTAGGCGCGAGCAGGGGCAGGACGAGGAGGGCCAGCGCAAGCGCCGCGCCTCCCGCCGCGGCGCCGCCCATGACAGCACGGGGGCGCGGCTGGGGCCAGGCGCGGTAGAGCGCCGCCGCCATCCCGCAGGAGAGCGCCGCCATGGGCAGCACGCCAAGGTCGACGGGGATGCTTGCCTGCGGCAGGGCGGCGAGCGCCTTCGTCGCGATGCTGAGGGGAAGCGTGGCCGCCGCGCCAAGCGCGACGAGGGGCCCAGCCGCGTCTGATGCGAGCGCGACGGCGATGGCGGAGGCAAGGCTCGCCAGGCAGGCGAGGACGAACAGCGGCGCGGCTAAGACGTTGGCGGGCAGCGCGATGAGGGGCAGTCGCGCGAAGAGCGCCGCGGCGTAGGGCTGCGTGACCACGGCCGAGGCGAGCGTGAGCGCCGCCGGCTCGCCCACCGCCTTGCGCAGCGGTCCGGGAAGGAAGGAGAGCCAGGATGCGATGAGGCTCGCGAAGAGCACGATCCCCAGGGTGGAGCCGGCGGATAAGGTGAAAGACGCGGAGAGGGCCGTCGGCGCATCGAGGGCGGGAAACGCGACGAGGCAGCCTCCGAGGGCCGAGAGCGCGGCCGGCCGGCGCCGCGCGAAGAGCGCGCCGAGGGATGATGCGGTCATGAGCGCGGCGCGCAGAGCCGAGACGGGCATGCCGGAGAACACGAGGAAGCCGCCGATGAGGGCAAGGGTGGTGATCGCCTGGGCCTGCCGCGGCAGGCGGAACGCGCGCATGAGGCCGCCGCAGGCGAGCGCCATGAGCGAGAGGTGCGCGCCTGACACCGCCACGAGGTGCGCAAGGCCGCAGGCCTGGTAGGCGCCGTAGCCGCCCACGGCGTCCAGCGGCGCGCGATAGCCGCAGGCGAGCGCCTGCATGAGCGGGGCGCCTGATCCGCCGTAGCGTGCCAGCCCCTCGATGGCCTTCCGCCTGAGGGCGCGCAGCGGGGCGAGCGCGCCCTCAGGCACAAGGAGCTCCCAGGCGCTCGCGGTCATTCGCCCGTCGATGCCGCGCTGCCAGCTGTAGCCGCCGGCTTCCTCGCCGGTAGGCTTGAGGGCGGCACGGGCCTCAACCACGTCGCCTGCGAGCAGGCCCTCCCCTCCCTCAGGGAGGTTGAGGCTGACGAGGAGGGCGCGTCCGCCAGCGTCACGGACGCGCGCGAGGGCGCGGTGGCCGCGATCAGCCTCGCGCGCGTCGTCGACGAGCGTGAGGTGCCAGGTGCCCCACTGGGGCTGCTCGACCGCCGTGGATCGTGCGTCAAGCGCGCCGACGAGGCCGCAGGCAGCACCCAGCACGGCTCCGAGGGCCAGGCACGCGAGCGCCGGCGAGCGCAGGCGCGCCCACAGGACGGCACCTGCCATGGCGATGAGGAGCGCGACGAGGGAGAGCGCGAGCAGTGCGGCGGGCTCTAGGGAGGCCGCGAGCGCGTAAGCGCCTGCCGCGCCGCCCCAGGTGCCAAGCCCAAGCACGAGCAGCGGCGGAAGGCTCGGGCGGACGCTGCGTGGCGCAGGCCGGGTGCGCGCGCGGCTGCGCAGGCGGCTGGCGAGGGGATGCGGCGGCCTCATACGCACACGGCGTCGCGCAGGGCTGCGAGCTTCTTCTCGCCGATGCCCGGGACGCGCATGAGGTCATCTACGGTGGCGAAAGGGCCGTTGGCCTCACGATCGGCGACGATCTTGGCCGCCGTGGCCTCGCCGATGCCGTTGAGCGTGACGAGCTCGGCAGCTGTGGCGGCGTTGAGGTTCACGCGCGCTTTGGCAGAAGGCGCCGGGGCGCCTGCGGCAGGGACGCTCGCCGAAGGCGCGGCAGCCTCCTGATCCTGGAGGGTGGGGATGACCACCTGCTCGCCGTCGACGACCACGCGGGCGCGGTTCACCCCGTCGGGGGCGGCATCTGCGGCCAGGCCCCCGGCGGCGGCCACGGCGTCATCGACCCGCGAGCCCTCCGGCACCGCGTAGACCCCAGGCGCTGCCACGGCGCCGCCGACGTGGACGTAGATGCGCGCGGGCTCCTCCGGCGTGGGGGCAGAGGAGCCCGCGCCGCCCTCCGGCGTGCCTGCCGCAGGAGCCTCGCTCGCGGGACGCACCTCGAAGGCAGGCGGGGCGAGCGCGCCCGCGAAGACGACGATGGCCCCGACGAGCACGGCCGCAGCTGTCAGCAGCACGCCGAGCGCGGCCGGTCGCAGCGCGGTGAGGTGAAGTCGTGAGCGGAGCGAGTCTGCACTGTCCTGAAACGCCATGGCGCCTGCCTTTCCCCGGGTACGTCCGTCCGAGGCTACCCGCCCCCGCCGACGCATGGTCGTCTCGCGGGCGGCGGGGCGAGGTGCGCGGAGCGACCGCGCTTACCCGCCCCGCGCCGCAGAGGGCTTCGAGGGTCGGCGCCCCCGCGGCCCAACGGAGGCTCCTGGCGCAAAAAAAGGACGCCCGAAGGCGTCCCCTGCTACCGGTTGTCTCGCCCCTACTCCCCTGCGCGCGGCTTTCGCGGCCTGTAGGCAGGGCAGGCGTAGTCGTGGGGCTCAGCGGCTGCGGCCAGCTCCTCCACCCAGCGCTCGATGGGCAGGTCGGCCTCGGCGGCCTCCACATCCTCAAGGCGGGCATGGGTCTCCGGCGAGCGCGGCATGAACAGCGTGCAGCAGTCCGGCGCGTCCATGGACGATATCTCGAAGGTTCCCAGCTGCTGGGCCTGATCGATGATCTCGAGCTTGTCGTTGCCGATGAGCGGGCGGAACACCGGCAGGGTGACCGAGGCGTCGGTGGCGCGGATGTTCTCGAGGGTCTGCGAAGCCACCTGGCCGAGGCTCTCGCCGGTCACGAGCGCGCCGGCGCCTTCCCTCTGGGCGAGGCGCTCGGCAACGCGGAACATGAGGCGGCGATAGAGGATGATGCGCAGCGAGGGGGGCGCCGTGAGCGATATCTCGCGCTGGCAGTCGCCGAAGGGCACCACGTAGACGCGGCCGATGCAGCCCGTCTTCTCGAGCACGTGCGCGATGTCGTCCACCAGGTACTCCGAGGCGTCAGAGGTCTGCGGGCGGCCCGAGAAGTGCACGCCCACGGGCACGGCGCCGCGCCGGGCCATGCGCCACAGCGCCACCGGCGAGTCGATGCCCGAGGACAGCAGGCACGCCACGCGCCCGGACGACCCGACGGGCAGGCCGCCGATGCCGCGCACCGACCGCGCGTAGACGTAGGCGGCGCTCTGCACCACCTCTACCCCCACGGTGACGTCGGGGTTCTTCATGATGACGCGCTTGTCGGGGTGCGCGGCGCACAGCAGGGCCCCCACGTCGCGGTTCATCTGCATGGAGTCGATGGGAAAGTCGGTGTGGTTGCGGCGGGCGTGCACCTTGAAGCTCGCGAACTCCCCCGCCTCGGCGAGCGCGAGCAGCGCCGCCTCGCCCATCTGGCCCAGGTCACGCTCGCACTTGAAGCCGCACGAGACGCGCGCCACGCCCGGCACGCCGACGATGGCGTCCGCGCAGGCGACGGCGGTGCCGCAATCCGTGCCCTCGCGGAGGAACACGCACAGGCGCCCGGCGATGCGGTGGATGGTGACCAGGGGGTAGGCGGAAAGAAGCGCCTCCAGGTTTCTCAGGAGGCGCTTCTCGAATACGCTGCGGTTGTGGCCCTTCAGCCCGATCTCGTGGTAGTGGACCAGGATGATGCGCTGAAACTCCGCCATTAGTGGTTCTTGACGTCGATGGACTCCGGGTTGAAGGAGACCTCGCCGCGGGCGACCTCGGAGAACGCCAGGGAGAGCGGCTTCTTGTCGGCGGCGCGGGCGATCTCGACGGCGGTCTGCAGCTGGATGGCGCGATCGCGCTGGCCGCGCATCATGTCGTTGATGTCGTGGGCGCGCTTGGACGCCAGGGCGCACAGCAGGAAGCGGTCGTTGTCGGTCTCGCCCAGCAGGACGTCGATCTTAGGTTCGATGATGCTCATAGGTTGGTTATCCTCGCGGTTTCTCGGCTTGTTCGTCTACGTAGGCGACCAGGGCGTGGACTGCCTCGTCCAGGTCGTCGTTTACCAGCCGTATATCATAGCTCATTTTCTGGGAAAGCTCCACCTCGGCGGCGGCCATGCGCTCGGCGATGACGTCATCGGCCTCGGTGCCGCGTCCGCGCAGGCGCGCCTCGAGCACCTCGAGCGAGGGCGGCTCGATGAAGACGAGACGCGCCGCGGGCATCTTCTCACGCACCTGGAAGGCGCCCTGGACGTCGATCTCCAGGATGACCTGGTCGCCTGCGGCCATGTGCTCCTCCACCGAGGCACGCGGCGTGCCATAGCAGTTGCCGGCATAGCGCGCCCACTCGAGCAGCCCGTCGTGGGCGACCTCGTCCATGAACTCCTCCTCGGTCTTGAAGAAGTACTGGACGCCGTCGCGCTCGCCCTCACGCGGGGAGCGCGTGGTGGCCGAGACGGACACCCACGCGTCCGGCACCTCCTGGAGGAGACGGGCCACGAGCGTGCCCTTGCCGGCGCCCGAGGGGCCCGAGATGACGAAGAGGTTTCCGTGCCTCATGCGACCTTAGCCCAGCCGCTCCAGCAGCGCGGTGCGCTGGCGGTCTCCCAGGCCACGCAGGCGGCGGCTCTCGGCGATCTGCAGCTCGCGCATGACCTTCTCGGCCTTGGCCTTGCCGTAGCCGGGCATGGTCTCGATGAGGGTGGCCACCTTCATGCGGCCCACGACCGGATCCTCCTTCATGTTGAGCACCTGCTCGATGGTGAGCTTTCCGGACTTCAGGTCATCGCGCACCTCGGCGCGGCGGATGCGGGCGGCCTTTGCCTTCTCGAGGGCCTCGGCGCGGGCCTCGGGGCTCAGCTGGGGAATAGCCATGGGGTATGTCTCCTTCTCTCCGGATGGTCTCGTGATACTGCCATGGTCGGGGGCGCCGCGTCGGCCCCGAAGGTCCGATTCCGCAGAATGCGCCGAAACCCCCTGATCGGGCGGGGCTTTCGGCGACGCGGCCGCTTTCCATGGGGCCATTATGGGCAGCCGGCCGCGAAAAAGGCCCCTCAACGGGCCGAATTCCGCAAATCCACTACAAAATACCCGCATATGCTGGGCTTTTGCCGCAAAGCGAGCGAGGGGTGCGTCAGGGGAAGGCCCGTCCCCCCCCCCTGCCGGGGCGGACGGGCTCGCGTCGTGGCCTACAGGCCCTCGAGCTCGGCGGCGATGGCGTCGAAGGCCGCCACGGGGTCAGGCGCCTGGGTGATGGGGCGGCCCACCACGATGTGGGAGGAGCCGGCACGGAAGGCCTCGGCCGGCGTCATGACGCGGCTCTGGTCGCCCAGCTCGGCGCCGGCGGGGCGCACGCCCGGCGTGACGATGAAGGCGTCGGGGCCCAGGATCTCGCGGAGCATGGCCGCCTCGAGGGGCGAGGCCACCACGCCGGAGATGCCCGAGAGGCGCGCCAGCTCGGCGAGCGCCGCCACCTGGTCGGTCAGGGGGCGCGTGACGCCGGTCTCGGCCAGGGCCTCGGCGTTCATAGACGTGAGCACCGTGATGCCGAGGGTGGCCGGCACGGAGCGGCCGGCGTCGGCGGCTCCCAGCTCGGCGCCGCGCTGGGCCGCCTCCATCATGGCGCGGCCGCCCACCGTGTGCATGGTGATCATGTCGGCGCCCGCGGCCGTGGCCGAGCGGGCCGCGCCCTCGATCTGATGCGGGATGTCGTGGAACTTGAGGTCGAGGAACACCTTGAAGCCGCGGCGCTTGAACATCTGGATGATGGCCGGGCCCTCGGCGTAGTAGAGGGTCATGCCCACCTTCACCCACGAGGCCTTGCCCACGAGCGCGTCGGCCATGACGATGGCCTCCCAGCCGGTGTTGCAGTCGAGCGCGACGATGACGCGGTCGCGCGCCGGCAGCGCGTGAAAGTCGGCGACGAGGTTTCTCTCTAGCATTCGAGGGCTCCTATCAGTTCGTTGACGTCGGACACTCCCTGCTCCTCGCAGTAGTCGATGATGCCGTCGATCACGTCCACGGTGGCGCAGGGGTTGGCGAAGTTGGCGGTGCCCACGGCCACGGCGGTGGCGCCGGCGAGCAGGAACTCCACGGCGTCGGTGCCTGATGTGATGCCGCCCATGCCGAGCACGGGCACCTCCACGGCCTGGGCCACCTGCCAGACCATGCGCAGGGCCACGGGCTTGACGGCCGGGCCCGAGAAGCCGCCCACCACGCGGGCGAGCTGGGGGCGCCGGCGCCGCGCGTCCACGGCCATGCCGAGCAGCGTGTTGATGAGCGACACCGCATCGGCGCCGGCCGCCTCCGCGGCGCGGGCTATCTCGGCGATGTCGGTGACGTTGGGCGTGAGCTTGACGATGAGCGGGCGCTTCGTGGCGGCGCGGCACAGTCCCACCACCTTTTCCACCGAGGGGACGTGGCAGCCCATGGTCATGCCGCCGGCATCCACGTTGGGGCACGAGATGTTCACCTCGTAGGCGGCCACGGGGGCCTCCTCGAGGGCCTCGATGACGGCCACGTACTCGTCGAAGCTGTGGCCGGACACGTTGACGATGGCCGTGGCGCCCACCTCGGCGAGCCAGGGAAGCTCGTGCTCCTTCAGGTGCGCCACGCCGGGGTTCTGAAGCCCGATGGAGTTGAGCATGCCCGAGGGCACCTCGGCGATGCGGGGGCTCGCGTTGCCCTTCCAGCCGTGGAGCGACACACCCTTGGTGGTGACGGCGCCGAGGGTCGCCACGTCCACGAAGTCGTGGTACTCCCGCCCGGCCCCGAAGGTGCCCGAGGCGGTGGTGACGGGGTTTCTCATGGCCAGGCCGCCCAGGTCGACGGCGAGGCCCACCTTGGTCTCGCGAGGGGATCGCTGCATTACCACACCACCTCCGTCGCAGGGAACACGGGCCCGTCCACGCAGGCCCGGCGCTTGCCGTCCACGGTGTCCACCACGCATGACAGACACGCGCCCACGCCGCAGGCCATGCGGCGCTCAAGGGACACCTCGCAGAACACGCCGGCCTCGGCGGCCATGGCGGCCACCAGGCGCATGAGCGGCTCGGGACCGCAGCAGGCCACGTAGTCGAAGGGGCGCCCCTCTGCGGCGGCCGCGGCCAGGGCCTCCTCCACGAGCGGCGTGCAGAAGCCGGCGCGCCCGTAGGTGCCGTCGTCGGTGGAGCAGGCCGGCTCGCAGCCGAGGGCGGCGCAGAAGCGCTCGCGGGCCACGAGGGCGTCGGCGGTGCCGGCGCCGAGCACGGCGGTCACCTCCACGCCGGCGGCTGCCAGCTCGCAGGCGAGCGGATGCAAAGGCGCGCTTCCCACGCCGCCGGCCACGAGCAGCGCGCGGGAGCAGCCCGCGGGGGGCTGCCAGCCGCGGCCGATGGGGCCGATCAGTTCCACGGATCCGCCGAGGGGAAGCGCCGTCATGCGCTCGGTGCCGAAGCCGAGCACCTGGTACATCATGTCCACGGTGCCCGCCTCTGCGTCGGCGGCGTAGATGCCAAGGGGGCGACGCAGGATGTGATCGTCCATGCCGGGGACGCGGACGTGGACGAACTGCCCCGGCCGCGCGCCGCCCGCGATGGCAGGGGCCTCCACGGTCATGAGCCAGATGTTGCACCCGATCTCCTCATTGACGAGGATGGGCGCCTTCTCGTTGCAAAGGGTGGTCACGTCCGTCCTTTCCCGCCCCGTGGGGCGTTCATCGGTCTTGCGTCTAGGGTAAGCACTCGCCTCCCCCGCCTGCCGTAGTCTGCGCGCAGGCTACTCGGCGACGTGCTGGGGCAGGTCCTGCAAGGCTATCACCTTGAGCCCGGCGTCGCGCACCACCTCCATGCCGGCCACCATGGCCTGGGCGCCGGCCAGCGTGGTCACGTAGGTGACGCCGTGGCGCACAGCGGCCATGCGCAGCTCGTAGCCGTCGCCGCGGGTGGCGGTGCCGAAGGGGGTGTTGATCATGAAGGAGATCTCGCCGGCGGCGATGCGATCCATGATGGAGGACGACCCCTCGTGGATCTTGCCGATCTCCTCGCACTCCACGCCCACGGCGCGCAGGGCGCGGGCGGTGCCCTCGGTGGCGGCGATGCTGAAGCCCAGACGCGCGATGTCGCGGGCGATGGGCACGAGCTCGCGCTTGTCGCGGTCGTTCACCGAGAGGAACGCCGTGCCGCCGGAGGGCAGCGCGTAGCTGATGGCCAGCTGGGTCTTGGTGTAGGCCGCCGGGAAGTTACGGGCGATGCCCATCACCTCGCCGGTGGACTTCATCTCGGGTCCCAGCACCACGTCGGCGCCGGGGAAGCGGCCGAAGGGCATGACCGCCTCCTTCACGCTGAAGTAGTCGAGGCGCCGCTCGTCGTCGGGCAGGCCCAGCTCGGCCAGCTTCTCCCCCGCCATGACGCGGGCCGCCAGCTTGGCAAGCGGCACGCCGGTGGCCTTGGAGACGAAGGGCACCGTGCGGCTCGCGCGCGGGTTGGCCTCGATGACGTAGATGACCGTGTCCTTGATGGCGAACTGGATGTTGATGAGCCCCACCACGCCCAGGCGCAGGGCCAGGCGCCGCGCGATGGAGCGCAGGCGGGCCTGGACGGCCTCGGACAGCGAGAAGGGCGGCGTGCAGCAGGCCGAGTCGCCCGAGTGGATGCCCGCCATCTCGATGTGCTCGAGGATGCCGCCGACGTAGACCTCCTCGCCGTCGCAGAGCGCGTCAAGATCGACCTCCACGGCACCTTCCAGGAAGCGGTCGAGGTAGACGGGATGGTCGGGCGAGATGCGGGCCGCCTCGCCCATGTACTTCTCCAGCTGGGCGCCGTCGTAGACGATGGCCATGCCCCGGCCGCCGAGCACGTAGCTCGGGCGCACGAGCAGCGGGAAGCCTATCTGGTCGGCCACGGCGCAGGCCTCCTCGAAGGTGGAGGCCATGCCGGCGGCCGGGTAGGTGATGCCCATCTCGTCGAGGATGGCCGAGAAGCGGTCGCGGTCCTCGGCCAGGTCGATGGCCTCCGGACTCGTGCCCAGGATGGTCACGCCTGCCGCCTCGAGGGCCCGGGCCAGCTTGAGCGGCGTCTGGCCGCCGAGGGTGACCACCACGCCGTCGGGCTGCTCGACGTCCACGATGTCCATGACGTCCTCGAAGGTGAGCGGCTCGAAGTAGAGCTTGTCGGAGGTGTCGTAGTCGGTGGAGACGGTCTCGGGGTTGCAGTTGACCATGATGGTCTCATAGCCTGCTGCCGCCAGGGCGTAGCTCGCGTGGACGCAGCAGTAGTCGAACTCGATGCCCTGGCCGATGCGGTTGGGGCCGGCGCCCAGGATCATGGCGCGGCGGCGCTCCTTCGGCGCCACTTCTGACTCCACGGCGTCGTAGGTCTTGTAGTGGTAGGCCGTGGAGGAGGGGAACTCGGCCGCGCAGGTGTCGACGGTCTTGAAGGCCGGGCGCACGCCGCACATCTTGCGGCAGGTGCGCACGGTGAGCTCGTCAGAGCCGGTGAGATGCGCGATCTGCGCGTCGGAGAGGCCGTAGCGCTTGGCCACGAGGAACGCGTCGCGGTCGAGCTCGTCCAGGCGCATGCCGGCAAGCGCGCGCTCGACGGCCACCATGTCGGCCATGCGGTGCAGGAAGAACGGGTCGATGCCCGTGGCGGCCTGCACGTCGGCCACCGAGCGGCCGCGCCGCAGGGCCTCGGCCACGAAGAGGATGCGCTCAGCGGTGGGACGTGCCACGAGGTCGTCCAGGTCCGCGTCGGTGGCCTCCCCCTCGATACCGCGGCCGTCGCCGCCCAGGCCGGCGCGGCCGTTCTCGAGCGAGCGCATGGCCTTGCCGAGCGCCTCCTCGAAGGTGCGCCCGATGGCCATGATCTCGCCGACGGCCTTCATGCGGGTGGACAGCGTGTCGTCGGTGCCCTGGAACTTCTCGAACGCGAAGCGCGGCACCTTCACCACGCAGTAGTCGATGGAAGGCTCGAAGCAGGCCGGGGTGGCCTTGGTGATGTCGTTGGTGATCTCGTCGAGGGTGTAGCCCACGGCCAGCTTGGCCGCGGCCTTGGCGATGGGGAACCCGGTGGCCTTGGACGCGAGGGCCGAGGAGCGCGACACGCGCGGGTTCATCTCGATGATGACCATGCGGCCGTTGGCGGGGTTGACGGCAAACTGCACGTTGGAGCCGCCCGTCTCCACGCCGATCTTCTCCAGGATGGCGAGCGATGCCACGCGCATGCGCTGGTACTCCACGTCCGAGAGGGTCTGGGCCGGGGCCACGGTGATGGAGTCGCCGGTGTGCACGCCCATGGGGTCGAAGTTCTCGATGGAGCAGATGATGATGCCGTTGCCCGCGGCGTCGCGCATCACCTCCATCTCGAACTCCTTCCAGCCCTCGATGGACTCCTCCACCAGCACCTCGCCGGCTGGGGAGAGCTCGAGGCCCTGGGACACGATGAGCCGCAGCTCGTCAAGGTCGTGGGCGATGCCGCCGCCGGCGCCGCCCAGAGTGAAGGAGGGTCGCAGCACCACGGGGAACCCGAGGTCGGCCACGATGGCCTCGGCGTCGGCCACCGAGTAGGCGTAGCCCGAGCGCGCCGTCTCCACGCCGAGCTCGGCCATGCACTCGTTGAAGAGCTTGCGGTCCTCGCCGCGCTCGATGGCGGCCAAATCGCAGCCGATCATCTCCACGCCGTAGCGGTCGAGCACGCCGGACTTGGCCAGGTCGACGGCGGTGTTGAGGCCGGTCTGGCCGCCGAGGGTGGGCAGCAGCGCGTCGGGGCGCTCCCGCTTGATCACCTTCTCCACGAACTCGGCGGTGATGGGCTCGACGTAGGTGGCGTCGGCCAGGCCCGGGTCGGTCATGATGGTGGCCGGGTTGGAGTTGACGAGGATGACGCGGTAGCCGTCCTCCTTGAGCACCTTGCAGGCCTGGGCGCCCGAGTAGTCGAACTCGCAGGCCTGGCCGATGACGATGGGGCCCGACCCGATGACCAGGATGGACTTGATGTCTTCACGCTTGGGCATTTAGGCCACGCTCCCTTCCGCGGCGGCGCCGTCCTCGGCGAAGCGCCAGCCGGCCAGGCGGTCCTTCGCGATGTCGATGTCCAGGTAGTCGTCCCGGCCGTCCATGAGGCGCGTGAACGCGGTGAACAGGTAGTGGGCGTCGGTGGGCCCGGGGGACGCCTCGGGGTGGTACTGCACGCTGAAGGCGGGGATGTCCAGACACGCGATGCCCTCGGCGGTGCCGTCGTTGAGGTTGACGTGGGTGAGCTGGATGCGGCCGAAGCGCTCGTTGGCGACGACGGGCGCGCACGCGGCCCGGGCCCAGAAGCGCAGGTCGTCCTCATGGCCTCTGAAGCCGGCCGAGAGCTCGGGCACAAGCTCGCCGAGCGAGGGGAACACGAGGCCGAAGCCGTGGTTCTGCGCGGTGATCTCCACGCGGCCGGTGCGCAGGTTCATAACCGGCTGGTTGCCGCCGCGATGCCCGAACTTGAGCTTCTCGATGGCGGCGCCGCAGGCCTTGGAGATCATCTGGTGGCCCAGGCAGATGCCGAAGACGGGCACGCGCCCGAGCAGCTGCTCCACCTGGCGATAGGTGCCCTCCACGGCCTCCGGGTCGCCCGGGCCGTTGGAGAGGAACACGCCGTCGGGGCTCATGGCCAGCACGTCTTCGGCCGGGGTGTCCCAGGGCACCGCGGTGACGTTGCAGCCCACGCGCACGAGGTTCTCGAGGATGGAGCGCTTGGCGCCGCAGTCGTAGGCCACCACCTTATAGCGGGGCGCGGCGGCGTCGGCCAGGGCGAAGCGCTGACTGGCGGGCAGGTCAGCGACGGTGAAGGAGGCCGGCTCGGCACGCGAGACGGTGGCGGCCAGGTTCACGCCGACGATGGACTGGCTTGCGCGGGCCTTGGCCACGAGGCTCGCCGGGTCGGCGTCGGCGGTGGAGAGCACCGCCCGCTGGGCGCCATGGTCGCGGATGTGGCGCACGAGGGCGCGCGTGTCGATGCCCTCGGCGGCCACGATGCCGTGCTGCTCGAGGAAGGCCGGCAGGCTCATCTCAGAGCGCCAGTTGGACGGCGTGGCGCACAGGTCGCGCACGATGAGGCCGCGCAGGGCGGGGTGCTCGGACTGGCAGTCGTCCAGGTTCACGCCGTAGTTGCCGATCTGCGGGTAGGTCATGGTGATGATCTGGCCGGCGTAGGAGGGGTCGGTGATCACCTCCAGGTAGCCCTCGAGCGACGTGTTGAAGCAGATCTCGCCGAAGACCTCGCCCTCAGCGCCCGCTGCGGTGCCCTCGAACACGGCCCCGTCCTCGAGCGCCAGCACGGCGCGGCCGCGCGCGGGCTTCGTCGTGGACGCCAGCAGCTTATCGGATATCTCGCTCAAGCCTCTTTCCCTTCTCTTCTGGGCGACCGGCTCCTCCCCCGCCCCGCCGCGCGCTTCGCGTTGCGCGCAGGGCTCCCTCGCGCCCGGGTTCCCCGGCCCGAGGCGTGAAAACGCCCCCGTCACGGACGAGGGCGCACTGGTGGTGGGGTTAGGTTGTGTGTCGCGCACCTTGTCGGTCTCTCTGTACCGCCTTAAAGGCTGGAAGACAGTATACGCCGCCTGGGTGCGAATGGGCGCGGGAAGCGGGGAATTCCACGGCCGGCCCCGCGAGCGGCCCCGCGCGGCACCCGCAGGACGGGCCGTGGAGGGGCTGCGCGGGGCTGCGCCCAGAGGAGAGCGGCGAAGTGAGCAGAATCGACGGTTTTGCGACGTTTCAGTCCCTCTTCGAAGGCCTTTGGCGTCGACAACGACACGAACGATCGAATATCGGTATCAAACGCGGAAGATCAGGCTATCGCGCAGCCTCCTCATGTCGCAAAACCGTCGATTCTGCTCACTTTGGGACGCCTTGTTGCGCAACGAAAGCCGGCGCTTCTCCCCTAGCATGGCCCCAGCCGGCTTGGAGGCTGGCTGAGGGAAAAGGAGGAAACCATGGGGTATCAGAAGACAATGGCGACGATGACGGCCTTCGCTCTCGTCGCTGGCCTTGCCATGACAGGCTGCGCGACGACGGACGGCGAGGGTCAGGGGGCGTCTCTCGCTGAGACGGGGGTCTCCCAGGCGGAGCCGACGCAGACGGTTGAGTTCGAGGGAGTACGGTTCTCCATCCCTGAGAGCTATCACGAGGGAGCGGCGCCTTCCGATTCCAAGGAATCAGTACTCTACATTGACGAGGAAAAGAACGACTACCTGATCCTCATGAAAGTGGAGCTTCCAAAGGAGGCGGGCACGATGCGGGGCGAGCAGATAGTGCACAGCCTCAAGTCGGCTGCTGAGGCGTTCCCCAAGTCCCTTCTCGGGGAGGAGGTGGAGAGTTACTGCGCCCACCACGACGACTCGTTTGCCATGCCCATCTTCGCTGTCGACCCCTTTGAGTACGAGGGGGATCATTACGCCATTCGATCCATTGGCGTGAACGGCAGCTTTTTCATCGTCGCCCAGGCAGTGTGCTCCGAGGACAACCCCGAGAGGCTGGATACCATGCTGAGCTCATGCGAGTACGTGGACACGCCAAGCTATGACCTCGTCCATGCCGCCACGGCCCTTGTCTGCGGCGAGGATGCGGCCCGGAGTCTTGGGGCACAAGCCAAGAGCGAGCTGCAGAGCGCCGTACGTCAGCAACAGCAGGAACTCGTCGACGAAGCGAGGGCGAAGGCCACGCCTAGCCAGAAGAGCGCCACGGACAGGGCGAAGCGCTACTTGGAGGTCAGCGCCTTCTCCAAGGAGGGCTTGATAGCGCAGCTTGAGTACGAGGGGTTCTCTCACGCAGACGCCGAGTTCGGCGCCACCTGGGTGGTCGTCAACTGGCCGGAGCAGGCCGACCGTAAGGCTAAGAGCTACCTGGAGATAAAGTCGTTCTCTCGATCGGGACTCATCGAGCAGCTTGAGTACGAGGGCTTTACCCGCGAGGAAGCTGAGCACGGCGCAGATTCCGTGGGGCTGTAAGGAGGCGGGGCCGCGTCGGGATGACGCGGCCCCTCTGTTTTTCGCGCTATCCTGGGAGGCCCTCGATGAGGACGAAGGTGGTGGACTCGCCGAGGCGCAGCTGGTCGCCAGGGGCCACCTCCACGGGGGCGGCCTGCCACTTCCGACGCTCGGCGGCGGGCGGCTCCACCGTCATCTCCTCGCCGGTGAGGCCGCTCACGAGCACCGTGCCGTTGCGCGAGCCGAGGCCCTCGACCCACCAGCGCCCCGCGTTGTCGCACCAGAGGCGCGCGTGCAGGCCCGACACGTCGGGGCCCACCTTGCTCACCGCGCCCTCGCCGAGGGCCAGGGCGCCGATCTGCGTGCCCTCCTCGCTCGGGGCAACCCAGTGGGGCTCTCCCACCACCAGGCTGCCCTCCAGGCGCAGCAGGCCGAGCCAGGGGGCGGTCGCCGCGTCGAAGGCCTCCTGGCGGGGAGCCAGCGCATCGGCGGCGGGCGGCGGCGTCATCAGACCGCTGCCGAACATGGAGAAGGCGAAGCCCTGCGTCTCCGTGGCGGCGCGGCCCACGTCAGCTGTGCACGCGGCGGTGATCATCAGCACGAGCGCCGCCTCCGCCCGCTCGGTCTCCGAGAGCGACTCCTCCTGGCGGATGCGCTCCATCAGATTGCGGTAGACGGTCGCGTCCTGGCCGGCGGCCTCCAGGGCCCGATCCATGGCGCGTCCCTCCTTGCCGAAGACCACGGCCATCACATCAGAGCGCCCCCGCGACGAGCGCCTGGCCGAGCTCAGCCGTGCGGCCAGGCGCAGGGCCCCGGCCGTGTAGTCGCAGAACAGGTGGTCGCCTAGGGATGCGACCGGCGCGTGCACCACGAAGCGGGAGAGCCACGTGCGATCCTCCACGCGGCTCTGGGGGCTGTGCCCATCGGCGAGGGGCCTCCCGGAGAGGATCATGGTGGCCAGCTCCCGATTGCTCACGCCGCCGTGGCGCTTCATGATGTCGAACAGCACCGCGACGGGGGTGCTCGCAGCAGGACTCATCGCATCTCCTCAGGAACGGGATCATCGAACTCGTAGACGGCCTCCGGCTCGGCCGGGGCGCCATCAGCGTGGGCCGCTGGCGCGCCTGCGGTCAGCGCCGATGCGTCAGCGGCAACCAGGGAGCGCGCCTCCGCGGCGGCGGGATCTGCGCCCCAGGGCAGCACGGGGCGCCGGGCGGGCCCCTCCCCCGCCTTCTTCGCCGCCGGGCGCGGCGCGCAGGGCGGGGCCAGGGCATAGTCAGCCGCGAACAGCGGCATCGGCGCCACGACGGCCATGAGCAGCGCGCCGAAGAGGGAGTCGCGCACCTCCGGCGCCGGCCAGCTGCCGAGGGCCACCAGAACCGCCGCCGCAACGCCGACAGCAAGCGATCCGGCGACGGCCCGGATGAGGCCGGCGCCCGACCAGCGCGCCCGACCGCGGGTCAGCAGCCCCGCCAGGCACGGCGCCAGGAGCACTACCGAGGTCGCGGCTCCCGGCAGCGGCCCCGACCACCAGGGGTCGCCGGCCGGCAGGCTCACCGCCATGCCGTCTGTCAGCAGTCCGGCGGACGCCGCCACAGACGCCACCAGGGCCGCGGAGACAGCGCCGATCATACCCCGGGCCACCTTGCGGCCGAGGCCGCGCCGTCTCGGCGAGCCTCCCTCGCCATCGGGGCCGCAGGGCGCGAGGGGCTCGCCACGCAGAGCGCAGCCGATGTTGCCCGCGTAGTTGCGGCAGAAGCGGTCGAGGGCGTCGCGCAGGGCGGCCGCTGACGGCCGCCGCTCCTGGTCAGGCGAGAGGGCTGCTTCCAGCAGCGGCTCCAACTGGGAGTCCACCGAGGTGAGCGCCAGGCGCACCGCGTTGCCTGAGGGCGCGCTCTCCAGGGCCGCCGACGCCTGGCCCACCGCCACGGCCACCTCCGGCTCCTGGCCGAGGATGCCGGCGATGTCCGCCGCCGCCCCATGGGCGCCGCACAAGGGCTCGAAGGCGAACTCCGTCTTGATGCGGTAGGCGGAGCGGTGCCCGCGCTCGGCGCGGCCGGCAAAGCTGAGGTCGTAGGGCGGGTGGCCCTCCAGCAGCCGGTAGAGCACGCTCGCGGCCGCGTAGACGTCCACCGCCGGCGAGTGACGCAGCGCCTCGGCGGCGGCCACGTCCTCGGTGAGCATCTCCGGCGGGGCGTAGTCGGCGGTGGCGCCACGGTGCTCGCCGAGGCGCCCGGTGACGGCGGTGCTGCCTTCGTCGAGCACCGCCGAGGAGCCGAAGTCGATGAGACGCAGCTCGAAGACGCCCTCTTCCACTTGGTCGCATAGCGAGAGGCGCGCGGTCTCCACCATCACGTTGGCGGGCGAGATGTCCCGGTGAGCCAGGCCGCACTTCAGCAGGTCCATGCGGGCGAGCAGGTCGAACAGATCGCGCCCGATGCGGGCGGCGGTGAGGGGGCTCAGGCGCCCGGCATCGTCCACGGCCAGCTGGCGGGCCGCGCGCTCGAGCGTGAGCCCCTCGATCCACTCCATGACCACCACGGGCACGCCATCCGCCAGGCCGCGGCCGTAGAGCCGAGGGAACCCGCGCAGGCCACTCAGCCGCTGGTGCGCGCGGAACTCCTCCTCGAACGTCGCGCGGAGCGCTGCCTCGGCAGCCTCGTCGGCGCCCTCGGGGAGCACCAGGAACTTGAGCGCCAGGCGCTCTCCCCGCGGGTTGGCGGCCCGCAGAACCCGTCCGACGCCGCCGCGGCGCTCGGAGGCCTCGTCGACGAACACGGTGGTGAACCGGCGCAGGTAGCCCTCCCGCGCGCCGTCAGCCAGGTACTCGACCGGCTCGAAGCCCTCGATGCGCACGAGCGACATCGCGGACGCGGGCTCGGCGGGATGGGACACGCCGACGTTGGCCGGCTGCGCCATGAGCAGGGTCGCGTCGCTCACAGGCGTATCTCCGCGGCCGTCTTGCGGTACTGGTCCCAGCTGACGGGATTGCCCGTGCTGGAGCTGTAGGGCAGGTGCGCGCTCCACGCCTGCACGTCGTTGTTGGGATCCTCGTTGCGGACGTTGGCCTCCCACGCCTGGGACAGCTGGGACATCAGGGTCTCGAGCCGGCTGTAGGCCTCGGTCATCTTCACGTAGGCGCCGTACCAGCGGGACTGCGACCAGACCTGCATGCCGTCGCTGCTGTTGCAGACCGCGCGCATGCGGTCCGACACCCGGACGAGCCGCTCGTGGATGGGGTAGATCTCCTCCGCGCAGCCCTGGGCGGCGGCCTTGCGGGCGCCGTAGTCCATCGACCGGCTGAGGCTCTCGTACTGCTTGATGCGCGACCAGACCTTGTCGGAGCAGGCCTGCAGGCCCGCCAGCTCCTCGACGAGCACCTGGTGGATCTGGGCCTCCATGGCCTCGGGAACCGGGCCGCCCTGCTCGGGGGAGAGCACGGGCTCTGGCTCAGGTTTCGGCGCCGGCGCGGGCGCGGGATCGGGAGTCGACCCAGCGGAGCCTTCGGGCGGGGTCGTGGTCGTCGGCATGTCGGCGGAGGCGCCGCCCGAGCCGCTACCGCTCGAGGACGCACCTCCGGAGGAGGGCGTTCCGGACGAGGAACCCCCGCCGGCAGAGGCGCCCCCGGAGGCCGCATTCGCGGCCGAGCCGAGCCCGCCGAGGCTGGCGAGCGGCCCTCCCGATCCGCCGGTGGGAAGGGAAAGCCCCAGGGCACCGCCTGCAGCCAAGGCGCTCGTGCCGGGAAGGGCGGCCCCTGCGTCTGAGCCGCCTGCGGCTGCGGGGGCCATGCCGCCCTCCGTCTGGGCCAGGCTCCCGTCGGCCGATGCCGTGGCCAGCTCGCCGTCGACTGTCCGCTCCGTTCTCCCGAGCGGCCCCCAGGGGACATAGCCGCCTGACGAGCGTCCCTGGCCGGCCATCATCTGCAGAAGCGGGCTCTGCGCTGCAAGGCCGGGAAGCGCCTGGGCATAGGTCAGCACGCCGGCGCCGGCAACGACGAAGGAGAAGGCAAGCACCGCCAGCAGCTTGGGAGTCAGGGAGGCGCGTGCGAAGGCGCGGCCCGCAATCGGCCACGACCGAGAAAGCCTGCTCACGAAATCACCCCATCTTCCCCTGATCGTCGCGGAAGCGCCGCGGTTTCCCTTCTCCTCCGCGCACCCGACGCGCTCGATGGGGAGAGTGTAGCACGAAGCCGCGCCGCCGCGGTGGGCGCGGAGCCGTTCGCCAGCATCGCGGCGTTGGCGGGTCGGCGAGGTCGCGAAGTCTGCGGGTCGTCGCCCCCGACTCCGTGCCCGGCGTACCCGGGGCCCACGGCTTCGCCGGCTAGGGGCTTCGCCGTCGGATGCGCTCCCCCTTCGTCCGGCGGATGCCGTAAGAAGAAAGTTTGACAGCAAATTCCGACGGTTTGTTGCGCAACAAGTCAGGGCGGCGTGCAAAACTGGCCAAAAAAGACGACCTGACGACGAATTCAGGGCGAAGGCGGGCGCGTGGCGCGGAAAGAGCCCGCGGCTGCTGAGCGTGACCTGGGGTTTTGCGTAAGGCACCGCGGGCAGGCGCTCACAGAGGGCCGACCTTCGTCGTCAAGTCGTCTTTTTTGGCCAGTTTGGGCCGACGGTCTGCGCAAGGCGACGAACAGCCGGCGAAGAAGTCGCCTCCGGCGGCGCCGGGCAAGCGTCCCGCCCGCGGCCTCAGAGCCGCGTCCAGGCGGCCCGCACGCAGGTGGACGGGCGGGGGGAGGCTCCCCCCCGCCCTACTCCCCGGCCAGGCGGTAGCTCACGAGGGAGGGGCGGCCCGTCCAGGGGTCGGGCTCGATGAGCGCGTCGAGACCGAACACGTCGCGCAGCAAGGGGGCGGTCATCACCTCGGCGGGGGTGCCGGCGGCACGCACGGTCCCGTCGCGCAGCGCGATCATCCAGTCGGCGAAGCGCGCGGCCAGGTTGAGCTCGTGGATGACGAGCGCGATGGTCTTGCCCTGCTCGCGGTTGAGGGCGCGCAAGAGCTCGAGCACCTCCAGCTGGTGGGCCATGTCCAGGTAGGTGGTGGGCTCGTCGAGCAGGATGAGCCCGGTGTCCTGGGCCAGCGCCATGGCGATCCAGGCGCGCTGGCGCTGGCCGCCGGAGAGCGCGTCGAGGGAGCGGTCGGCGAACGCGTCCAGGTGCGTGAGGTCGAGGGCCCAGTCGATGATGGCGCGGTCGTCGCGGGTGAGCCGCCCGAGCCCGCGCTGGTGCGGATAGCGCCCGTAGGCCACCAGCTCGCCCACGGTGAGGCCGCCGGGGGCCTGGGGCGACTGGGGCAGGAGCGCCATCTGGCGCGCCACCTCGACGGTGGGCAGCTCGGCGATGGCCTGCCCGTTGAGGTAGACCGCCCCGCCGCGCAGGGGGATGGTGCGCGCGAGCGCCTTGAGCAGCGTGGACTTGCCGCAGCCGTTGGGGCCGATGACGGCGGTCACGCGCCCAGCGGGCACGGCCACGTCCATCGGCTCGATGATGACGCGCTCGCCGTAGCCCACCGAGATGTCCTCGCCGCGCAGGGCCGCCTCGGCGAAGCGCTCGCAGGAGCTGTCGCAGCCCTCGCAGAGGGCGGGCTTTGCCTCGGCGCTCGCGGCCGGGGCGGGGCCCGCCGCGCGCTCAGGCGCGCTCGCCTCCGGGCGCCTGCGGCCCCCGGCCGCCCCCTCGCGCTCTGGGGACGCGCCAGACCGCGCGATGCGCTTGTCCATGGCCTTCTCCTTCCTCACGACTTCGCCAGCAGGTACAAGAAGTAGGGCGCGCCGATGACGGCGGCCACGATGCCCACCGGTATCTCGTTGGGCATGAGCAGCGTGCGCGACACGATGTCGGCGGCCAGCATGAGCACGGCCCCCACGAGCACGGTGGCGGGAATGAGCACGCGGAAGTTGGGACCCACCAGGCGGCGGGCCAGGTGCGGGCAGACGAGCCCCACGAAGGTGAGGCCGCCGCCCACCGCGCAGCACAGCCCCGAGCAGCCTACGGCCACGGCGAGCAGGCCGGCGCTTGCGCGGCGCACGTTGACGCCGAGGCCCGTGGCTGCCGCCTCGCCGAGGGCCAGCACGTTCAGGGTGCGCGCCGCGAAGAGCGCGATGGCGACGAGCGCCCCCAGGCCCACGGCCAGCATGGCCACGTTGGGCCAGGTGGCGCCCCAGATGCTGCCGGCCAGCCAGTTCTGGACGAAGGCGTAGTCGCCGTCGCCCATGCGCAGCATGAGCAAAGACGTGACGCTCGAGAGCCCCGTGGCGAGCGCCACGCCGATGAGCAGCAGCCGCTTGGGCGAGGACGCCCCGCGCACCACCGACAGCCGCCAGCCGAGGAGCGCGGTGATGAGCGACCCGGCGAAGGCGAGGGCCGGCAGCGCCACCCCCGCAGGCAGGATCCCGGCGGGCGCGAACACGATGAAGGCGGCCACGAGCAGCCCGGCGCCGGCGTTGATGCCGAGCACGCCAGGATCGGCCATGTCGTTGCGCGACACGCCCTGGAGCAGGCAGCCCGCCACGGCCAGGCCGATGCCCACGAGCATCGAGGTGAGCACCCGCGGCAGCCGCAGCTCCACGAGGGTGTAGGCGAGCGACTGCGGGGCAGTCCCCGTTATGACCTGGCCCAGCTCCTCAAGCGAGATGCTGCGGTAGCCGGCGTTCACGTCAGCCCAGAGCGCCAGGGCCGCCAAGACGGCGAGCACCGCGAGGACGAGGGCCGTGCGGACCCTTCTGCGCGCATCAGCCAAGGCCGGCCTCCTCCCTGCGGGCGCACCAGATGAAGAACGGCACGCCGATGGCGGCGAAGATGAGCCCGATGGGCACCTCGCCCGGTGCCGCGAGCGTGCGGGCGAGCACGTCGGCCACGAGCATGAAGAAGGCCCCGCCCACGATGGAGGCGGGGATGACGGCGCGGTAGTCGGCGCCCACGAAGCGACGCACCACATGGGGCACCATGAGGCCCACGAAGGCCACCGGCCCGGCGAGCGCCACGGCCGCGCCGGCCAGCACCAGCACCGCTGCCAGGCACAGCGTCCGCGAGCGAGCCACCGGCACGCCGAGCCCGAGGGCCGCCTCCTCGCCGAGTGAGAGCACCGCCACGCGCCGCGAGAGCACGCAGGCGGCGGCGAGGGCTGCCAGGATGAAGGGGGCGGTGAGCGCGAGCGACTCGGCGCGAATGCCGGCCACGCCGCCTGCCGTCCAGAACGTGAGGCTGTAGCCGATGTTGAAGAAGATGGCCACGCCCTGGGCGAGCGCCGTGAGGAACAGGCCCACGGCGCAGCCCGCCAGCACCAGGCGCACCGGATCCACGTCACGGCGCCGGAAGCTCACGGCTCCGTAGACCACGGCAAGGGCCAGGGCAGCGCCGACGAAGGAGCAGAGCGCCACGCCCGAGAAGCTCATCCCCGGCAGGAGCGCCAGGCAGAGCGCGAGCGCGAAGGCCGCGCCGGCATTGATGCCGAGGAGCCCCGAGTCGGCCAGGGGGTTACGGGTGACCCCCTGCATGACGGCGCCGGCCACCGCGAAGGCGGCCCCCACCAGCACGCAGCCTAGGGTGCGCGGGCCGCGCAGCTCCAGCACGGCCACGTGCTGCTGATCAGCCAGGTCGGGATTCACGAGCGCGCTGATCACCTGGTCGGGCGGGATGGGGGTGCTTCCCAGGAACAGGGAGAGCCCGGCGGCGAGGGCCACCGCCACGGCTCCCCCCACGAGGAACAGCGATGTGCGCAGGCGCGGCACGGACGAGCGCTCCAGGTGCCTAGGCCGCGCTGCCGCCGTGGGCGCGGAAGAAGTCGGTGAAGATCTCCAGCTGGTTGGTCAGCGTGATGGGGTCGCGATGCATGAAGGCCACCTGCTCATAGGGCATCACGCGGCCGGCCTGCACGGCGGGCAGGTTCTGCCACAGCTGCGAGTCGTCCACGTAGGCGCTGTCGGCGCCGTCGAGCACGCCGTAGCAGATGAAGTCGCCGGCGTACTGCGGCAGAGCCTCCACCGAGATGACCTCGTAGGCCTCATCGCCCTCCACCATCGGGCCCTGGATGGCCGCGGGCGCCTTGAGCCCCCACTTGTCGTAGAGGATCGAGCCGCCGCGCGCGAAGTGGCTGCCCATGACGTAGATCTCCTGGGGCCACACCTCCAGGATGGACACGGTGCGGTCGCCCACGATGCGGACCATCTCATCCTTGACCGCGTCCACCTTGTCGTTGAACTCGGCGATGTAGGCATCCGCAGCCTCCTCGCGGTTCACGAGCGAGGCGAGGTAGCGGAAGAGGTCCTCGTCGGAGCGCGTGCCGTCGGCGACGTAGACGGTGGGCGCGATCTTGGCGTACTTGTCGTAGTCAGCCTCGGTGATGGTGATGATGAGGTCGGGCTGCTTCTCGGCGATCATCTCGAGGGAGGTCTCGGCCGACACGGTGTTGAGCGGCTCGATGCCGTCGCACAGCCCCGCGAGGAAGGGGTTGTTGAGCGCGTAGGGCGAGGCGATGACCGGCTTCACGTCCACGGCCAGAAGCTCGCCGAGGTAGTAGTCGGAGACGATGACCTGGGGATCGGCGGGAATCTCCACCGGGCCCTTGTCGGTGTCGACGGTGCGGGTGGCCGACGCTTGCTTGCCGGATTCCCCGGCGTTGGAGCCAGCCGACGAGGCTGCCCCTCCCCCGCCCGAGGAGCAGCCGGCCAGGGGGACGGTGAGGGCCGCGGTCGCCATCAGCGCCGCGAATGATCGACGGGTCATCGACTTCATGGTGTTCCTTTCGCTCGGGGCATCGCACGCGGCCGGCGGCCAGGTTCTGCGCCTGCCTCGCCCACCTACGGTGCGCCGCCTATATTGTTTACCAAATATAACTTATGGTGTCACAAATTACCCGAAGTTTACTTTTCTTCACGAATCAGCCAAAACCATCGGACGAGCGCTATTGTACGGGTGCTTTCCCGGCCGTCGGGAACCTGTTAATCCCCTGGGGCGGAACCGTAGCGCGCTCGGGGGATGTTCTTGGCCATTTTTGCCGTGGTTTACGCTGACTTTGCGAACCCGGTAACGCAGCAGCGAACTCGCCGCAACGCTGACCTGGGAAAACGTCTGGCCGAATGAAGGGGAATCCAGTTTGAGGGGCTGATGGCTGCGTAAACCAGGGTGTTTTTGGCCAGAAACTCGAGATCCCCGCGTCGAGCGCAGGCCAAGGGCGGCGCAAGCCCCCCCAGAGGGTGCAAAAAAAGGCGGCCCCGCAACAGGGGCCGCCTCCTCAGGCCAGTGAATGGACGCGAGGCGCTACTCGACGATGGCGCCGTCCTCCATGGTGGCGTAGCCGGCCACGTAGGTGTCGGTGGCGCGGCCGGTGAGCTCAGCGCCGATGAAGCCGGAGTTCACCGCCTTGGAGAGGAAGTCGCCCTCCTCGACGACCCACGTAGCGGCGGGGTCGATGATCGTCAGGTCGGCCACGGAACCGGCCGCCAGCTTGACGGGCTCCTCGCGCAGGATGGCGCGCGGCGCCACGGCCATGAGCTCCACCAGGCGGTCGTAGCCGATGACGCCGGCGCCCACCAGGTGGGTGAGCACGAGCGCAAGCGAGGTCTCCAGGCCAGTCATGCCGAAGGGCGCCAGCTCGAACTCGCGGTCCTTCTCCCAGGCGGTGTGGGGCGCATGGTCGGTGACGATGGCGTCCACCGTGCCGTCGGCCACGCCGGCCACGAGCGCCGCGGCGTCCTCGGCGGTGCGCAGCGGCGGGTTCACCTTGAGCGCGGTCTGGTACTCCGGCCCGATGGCGTCCTCGGTGAGGAACATATGGTGCGGCGTCACCTCGCAGGTGACGGGCAGGCCCTCGGCCTTCGCGGCGCGCACCAGGTCAAGCCCGCGGGCGGTGGTGACGTGCTGGATGTGCAACGGGCAGCCGGTGAGACGGGCAAGCGCGATGTCGCGGGCGATCTCGATCTCCTCGCCCTCGGCCGGCCAGCCGAGCATCCCCAGGCGGGTGGAGGCCACCCCCTCGTTCACCTGGCCGTCACCCACGAGCGCGTCGTCCTGGCAGTGCACCATCACGGGCACGTCGAACTGCTTGGCGTAGTCCATGACACGGCGCATCATGCCGGCGTCCTGGATGCCGCGGCCATCGTCGGTGAAGGCCTGGGCGCCGTGGGCGCGCATGTCGCCCATGTCGGCGAGCGTGTCGCCGTCGAGGCCCTTGGAGCAGGCGCCGGCCACGATGACGCGGCACTTCCCCACCGCCGCCGCGCGGGCCTTCACGTACTCGACGCCGAGCGCGTTGTCGATGACCGGCGAGGTGTTGGGCATGGCGCAGACCGCGGTGAAGCCGCCGTGGGCGGCGGCGCGGGTGCCCGACGCGATGTCCTCCTTCTGCTCGAAGCCCGGCTCGCGCAGGTGCACGTGCATGTCCACCAGGCCCGGGACGATGACCTTGCCGGAGAGGTCGCGCTCGACGCCCTTCTCCATGACCAGCTCGTGGCCGATCTCGACGATGCGGCCGTCGCGGATGAGGATGTCGGCCACCTCGTCGAGGCCGACCTGCGGGTCGATGAGGCGGGCGCCTTTAAGCATCAAAGCCATCGTTGGAACCTCCTAGCAGAAGATAGAGAGCGGCCATGCGCACGAGCACGCCGGCGTAGACCTGGTCGAGGATGACGGAGCGCTCGGGATGGTCGGCCATGAAGCTGTCGAGCTCCACGCCGCGGTTGATGGGGCCGGGATGGCAGACGAGCGCGTCGGGCTTCATGAGACGGTCGCGCTCGCGGGTGAGGCCGAAGAGCTGGTTGTACTCGCGCAGCGACGGATAGGGCGCGCCCTCGAGGCGCTCGCGCTGGATGCGCAGCATGTAGACGACGTCCAGCTCGGGCAGGGCCTCGTCGAGGTGGTAGGTCACGTGATCCGCGCCGAGCACATCAGGACGGGCCGGCATGAGGGTGGGGGGTGCGATGACCGTCACCTCGCAGCCCATGATCTTGAGGGCCGGGATGAGCGAGCCGCACACGCGCGAGTGGCCGATGTCGCCCACCACGCCCACGTGCAGCTTGTCGAAGGAGCCCTTCTTCTCCCATATGGAGTACAGGTCGAGCAGGGCCTGGGTGGGATGCTGGTGCTTGCCGTCGCCTGCGTCGATGACCGACACGCCGGAGACGTCGGCGATCTTGCGGGGCACGCCGGCGTGCTTGTCGCGCACGACGATGCAGTCGATCTTGTAGGCGCACAGCGTCTCCACCGTGTCCACGAGGCTCTCGCCCTTCACCGTGGAGGTAGACGATCCGCCGAAGTTCAGCGAGTTGGCCGAGAGGCGCTTCTCGGCTATCTCGAACGACGAGCGCGTGCGGGTGGACGGCTCGTTGAACATGTTGACCACGGTGAAGCCCTTGAGCGTGGGCACCTGCTTGATGCGACGCTCGTTGACCTGCTTGAACTTCTCCGCCGTCTCGAGCATCAGCATGAGGTCGTCTGCGGAATACTCGGTGATGTCAATCAGATGCTTGTGGGAAAACGACATCCCTTACTCACCTCCGGTCTTCTGGATGGGCGCGGCGCCGGCGCGGTCGCCGGGGCCCATGGCCAGGATCTCGACGGCCGAGGTGCCGTCGATGTCCTTCAGGAACAGGCGCACGTTCTCGTCGGAGGACGAGGGGACGTTCTTGCCGACGTAGTCGGCGCGGATGGGCAGCTCGCGGTGGCCGCGGTCCACGAGGACCGCCAGCTGGACGGCGGCCGGGCGGCCGATGTCCATGAGGGCGTCGAGCGCGGCGCGGATGGTGCGGCCCGTGTAGAGGATGTCGTCGACGAGGATGACGGTCTTGCCGTCGATGTCGAACGGAATGTCGGTGGAGTGGACCTCGGGCGCGAAGTGCGTCATGAAGTCATCGCGGTAGAAGCTGATGTCGAGCGCACCGAGCGGGACGGCCACCCCCTCGATCTCCTCGATCCTGCTCGCCAGCATCTTGGCGAGCAGATCGCCGCGCGTGACGATGCCCACCAGGGCGATGTGCGCGGCTCCCTTGTTGGTCTCGAGGATCTGATGCGCCATGCGCGTCAGCGATCGCTCGATCTCATCGGCGTCCATGCAGATGGACTTGACGGTTCCTGCGTCGTTCATACACACTCCCTTCTCAGTCGAAAGTGCGTACAGGCGAAACCGGCCGTACCTCCGGCGCAAGCGCTGGCTCGGGCGGCGCAGGGCAAAAAAAACAAGCCCCGTCCCCTCTGGGCCAAGGCTTCCTCCGTCGTGCCCCTCTCAGGGGGCGGTGGTGCGTGCCTTGTCGGTCTCTCTGTACCGCATTTAAAGGACGCTGCCAGTATGCGCCCCTCCCGCCCGAAGCGCAACCCCCGAAGTTGTGTTTTTGCGGGAGGGGCGCGCCAACGCCCCGCCAAGGGCGCCGAAAGGGCGCGTCCCGGCCGATCATGCTGAAAGGGGGCGCCTGCCGCGTTGCAGCAGACACCCCCTTCGATGGCCCGAAGCGAGGAAGGCGCCCCCCCCTACTCCTCGATGCCGTCGTTGGTGCGGATGAGCTTGCGCTTGATCTTGCCGCCGATGGTCTTGGGGAGCTCGTCGACGTACTCGACGATGCGCGGGTACTTGTAGGGCGCCGTCGTCTTCTTCACGTGGTTCTGAAGCTCGCGGGTGAGCTCGTCGGAGGGCTCGAAGCCCCGGGCGAGCACGATGGTCGCCTTCACCACCTTGCCGCGGATGGGGTCGGGCGCGGCGGTGACGGCGCACTCCACCACGGCGGGGTGCTCGACGAGCGCGCTCTCCACCTCGAAGGGCCCGATGCGGTAACCCGAGCACTTGATCACGTCATCGTTGCGCCCGACGAAGAAGCAGTAGCCGTCCGAGTCGCGCCACGCCATGTCGTGGAGGTTGTAGTACTCCCCGCCCACCGCCTCGGCCGTCTTCTCGGCATCGCCGTAGTAGCCCACGAACAGGCCCGGCGGGTAGGCCTCCTTGAGGCCGGTCACGCAGATGGCGCCTTCCTCGCCGTCGGCCACCTCCGCGCCGTCATCGTCGAGCAGGCGCACGTTGAGCAGGGGCGAAGGCTTGCCCATGGAGCCGGGACGCGGCTCGACCCACGGGAAGGTGGCCAAAAGCACCGGCCCCTCAGTCTGGCCGAAGCCCTCGCGGATCTTCTTGCCCGTCAAGCGCTCCCAGGCCAGGGTCACCTCGGCGTTCAGGGGCTCGCCGGCGGTGGCGAAGTTCTCGACGCTCGACAGGTCGTAGGCGGCCACGTCCTCCTGGAGCATGAAGCGGTACATGGTGGGCGGCGCGCAGAAGGTGGTCAGGCGGTAGTCCTGGATCTTCTGCAGCAGCTTGGTGGGCACGAACTTGTCCATGTCGTAGGCGAAGATGGTGGCGCCGGCTATCCACTGGCCGTAGATCTTGCCCCAGCCGAACTTGGCCCACCCCGAGTCGGTCACCGACATGTGCAGCTTGTCCTCCTGGACCTGCTGCCAGTACTTGGCGGTGATGATGTGGCCGAGCGGATGCGCGAAGTTGTGCTCGACGGCCTTGGGGTTGCCGGTAGTGCCGCTCGTGAAGTACATGAGCATGATGTCCGACGACGTGACGCCCTCCTCGCCCGTCGGGCGCGCGAACTCCTCGGACTTGCCGGCGATGAGGTCGTCGAAGTCCACCCAGCCCTCGCGCGAGCCGTCCACGATGAACTTCTCGAGGAGCGAGGGGCACTCCGGCAGGGCGGCCTCCACCTGCGTGCAGACGTACTCGTCGTTCACGGCCACGATGGCCTTCACGTCGGCGCTGTTGACCCGGTAGGCCACGTCCTTCTTCGTCAGCTGCAGCGTCGCGGGGATGATGACGGCGCCCAGCTTGCAGAGGGCCACGGCGCACACCCAGTACTCCCAGCGCCGCCGCAGGATGCACATGACCACGTCACCCTTGCCGATGCCCATCCCGCGAAAGGCGTTGGCCGCCTGGTTGGAGAGGCGCATGAGGTCGCCGAAGGTGAACGTCCGCTCCTCGCCGGCGTCATTGCACCAGACGAGCGCGCGCTTCTCAGGCTCTACGCGCGCCCACTCGTCCACGACGTCGAAGCCGAAGTTGAAGTCGGCGGGGACGTCGATGCGGAAGTTCTCGGCGAAGTCCTCGTAGGAGTCGAAGTCGATGCGCGGGCAGTACCTCTTCAGCACGTGGTTCATGGTGTGGTTCCTCGGTTCTTGGCTCTGGTGTTCCCTACTCGGCGATGATGGTGATGAACTTGGCCGGCACCTCACCGCCGCAGCGCTGGCCATGGGGTATCTCGGGGTTGAAGTAGACGCTGTCCCACTGGGCAAGCTCGATGTCCTGGTCGCCGATGGTGACGACGACGGTGCCCTCGATGACGAAGTTGAACTCCTGGCCGTGGTGGGTCACGAGCTCGGCCGGCTCATCGGAGGGATCGAGCACCACGAGCAGCGGCTGCATGATCTTGTCGCGGTAGCGCCAGGCCATGTCGTCATAGCGGTAGCCCGGGAAGCGGTCGACCTCCTTGCCCTCGCCGCGGCGCACCACGTGGAAGGTGTCGAGCTTGGCAGCCGTGCCCGTGAGCAGCTCGGTCAGGTCCACGCCGAACTTGCGCGCCATGTGGTAGAGCGCCGAGATGGGCACGTCCTCGCCGGTCTCCTCCCAGGCGCGGTAGGTGCCCGGGCTCACGGCCAGCTCGGCGGCCATCTCCTCGACGCTCACGTCGCAGGCCTCGCGCAGGCCCTCCATGCGCAGGCCGATGTCGGCCAGGCTGCGCTCCCTGTCCTCTCCCATGCTAGGCCTCCATTCCCAAGTCGACGGCCTGCTTGTTCTTCTCGATGAGGGCGGCCTTGCGCGGCGGCACGCACTTCTCGATGGCCGCGTCGAGGGTCGCGCGGCTGCAGAAGCCGGTGACGGCGAAGAGCTTGCCCAGAAGCACGATGTTGGCCAGGCCCTTGAGGCCGGCCTCCTCGGCGAGCTTGGTGGCGGGGATGCCGTAGGTCTCCACGCCCTCGCGCACGCGCATATCGGCGATCATTGAGGTGTCGGCCACGATGACGCCGCCAGGGCGCACCGCGTCGACGAACTTGTCGTAGGAGGGCTGGTTGAGGGCCACGAGCACGTCAGGCGCGGTGACGAGCGGGCTGCCGATGGGCTCGTCGGACAGCGTCACCGAGCAGTTGGCGGTGCCGCCGCGCATCTCGGGCCCGTAGGAGGGCAGCCACGATACCTCGCGGTCGTCGATGAGGCCCGCGTAGGCGGCCACCTTGCCGGCGAACAGCACGCCCTGGCCGCCGAAGCCGGCCAGCACGATTCGAAGCTCTGCGCTCATCGGGCGCCTCCTTCCTCGCCGGTGGCGGGGTTGACCAGCGGACACGCGGCCGCGCGGGCAGCCGCCGCCTCGGCGGCGCTGGCGTAGCCGTCGGCCACCACGTCTTTGTACACGCCCAGCGGATAGTAGGGCAGCATGTTCTCGCGCATCCAGGCGAAGGACTCCTGCGGGGTGAGGCCCCAGTTGGTCGGGCAGGTGGAGACCACCTCGACGAGCGAGTAGCCCCGCCCGTTGATCTGGGTCTCGAAGGCCTTCTTGATGGCCTTCTTGGCCTTGCGCACGTTCTTGGGGCTGTCCACGCACACGCGCTCCAGGTACGCCACGCCGTCAAGGGAGCTCAGCAGCTCGGAGACGCGGATGGGGTAGCCTGCCGTGGCCACGTCGCGGCCGTACGGCGAGGTCTGGGTCACCTGGTTGGGCAGCGACGTGGGGGCCATCTGGCCGCCGGTCATGCCGTAGATGGCGTTGTTGATGAAGATGACCGTGATGTTCTCGCCGCGGGTGGCCGCGTGGATGGTCTCGGCCATGCCGATGGAGGCCAAGTCGCCGTCGCCCTGGTAGGCGAACACGACGTTGTCCGGATGCACGCGCTTCACGGCGGTGGCCACCGCCGGGGCGCGGCCGTGGGCGGCCTCGATCATGTCGCAGCCGAAGAAGTCGTAGGCCATGACCGAGCAGCCGACCGGGGCCACGCCCACGGCGTCGCCCTCCACGTCCAGCTCGTCCAGGCACTCGGCCACCAGGCGCTCCACGATGCCGTGGGTGCAGCCGGGGCAGTAGTTCGTCACCACGGGAAGAAGCGCGTGGGGGCGCTCGAAGACCACCGTGGCCTCAGCGTTGTCCGCCATTCCTACTCACCGATCCTCTCGTTGATCTCCAGGATGCGCGCGAGGACCTCCTCGGGCGTGGGCACCATGCCGCCGGCGCGGCCGAGGAGGTCCACGGGCGCGCGGCCCTCCACCACCAGGCGCACGTCCTCCACCATCTGACCCATGTTCATCTCCACGTCCAGGTAGGCCCGGGCCGTGCCGAGCGTGGCGGCCAGCGCATCCACCGGGAAGGGCCACAGCGTCACCGGGCGGAACAGGCCCGCCTTGACGCCCTGCTCGCGGGCGGCGTTGACGGCCGAGCGGGCCACGCGGGCCGAGGCGCCGAAGGCGACCACCACGATGTCGGCGTCGTCGCACTGATAGGTCTCGGAGCGCTGCTCGGCGGCCTTGATCTGCTCGTAGCGCTCGTAGCGCTCGAAGTTGAGGCGCTCAAGGTCCTCGGCGGTGAGGTAGAGCGAGTTGGCCACGTTGTGGGGGCGCTGGTGCTTATGGCCGGTGGTGGCCCAGGGCTTGGCCGGCAGGTCGGCCGGGTCCACCGGGTCGGGCAGCACCACGGGCTCCATCATCTGGCCGAGCAGGCCGTCGCCGAGGATCATGACCGGCGTGCGGTAGCGGTCGGCCACGTCGAAGGCGTCGAAGGCCACGTCCGCCATCTCCTGCACCGTGGAGGGCGCGTAGACGACGACGTGGAAGTCGCCGTGGCCGGTGGCGCGGGTGGCCTGCCAGTAGTCGGACTGCGAGGGCTGGATGGAGCCGAGGCCCGGGCCGCCGCGCTGGATGTTGATGATGACGCCGGGCAGGTCTGCGCCGGCCATATACGAGATGCCCTCGCCCTTGAGCGACACGCCCGGGCTCGACGAGGACGTCATGACGCGCGCGCCGGCGGCCGAGGCGCCGTAGACCATGTTGATGGCGGCCACCTCGCTCTCGGCCTGGAGGTAGGTTCCGCCCACCTTCGGCATCTGCTTGGACATGTAGGCGGCCAGCTCGGTCTGCGGGGTGATGGGGTACCCGAAGAAGAAGCGGCAGCCGGCGCGCAGCGCGCTCTCAGCCAGGGCCTCGTTGCCCTTCATCAGCACTTTCTCTGCCATGGTTCCCTACCTTTCCACCGTGATGGCCACGTCGGGGCACATGAGGGCGCACGAGCAGCAGCCCGTGCAGCGCGCCTCGTCGACGCAGCGGGCCGGATGGTAGCCCTTCGGGGTGATCCGATCCGGGTCGAGCTCGATGATGTGGACCGGGCAGGCGTCTGCGCACAGGCCGCAGCCCTTGCAGAAGCCGTCGTCCACGATGATCCTTGCCATGGGCGTCCTCTCTTCCTCCTCGCCCGCGTGCGCGGGCTCTCCTGACTGTTCGTGAAAGGCCGCGCGGGGCGGCCGGTGCTAGCTCTCGGTTTCCCAGGGGGTTCGTACCACGACCTCCACAGGATAGACGAAGGCGCCCGGGACCTGGGCGCTCAGCTCGTCAAGCTCCTGCCGAGCGAGCCGTTTGGGGGCGGTAGCGAACGCGAGGGGAAGCCCCGCGGCGCGAGCCGCCTCGCCGGCTGCCGGCAGCGCACGTGCCACCACCGCCGCGTCGGTGTCGGCCTTGAGGTGGGCGTTGGCGACGAGGGCCGTGGCTCGCAGGCGCGCCTTGGCCTCCACCTCGCCGAGGACCGCGAGCGCCTCGGCGGCGCCGGGCGTGAGGCTGCGGTAGGGGTTCACCACGTACCAGAGGGCGTGAGGCCCCGCCGCGATGGCCGCGGAGAAGCGCCCGAGGGCCGTGGCGCCCGCGTCATCCCCACCGACGTCGATGATGAGGCGGAAGGGGCGCGCCCCTGGCTCCCCCGCCCGGGCGTAGGCCTCGGCGATGGCGGCAGCCACCCCGCCGGTGAGCGAGGGCACGTCCAGGCTCGTGCCGGCCTCGGAGAACACGGGCGCCACGAGGCGCGCGCCGGCGGCCTCGAGCGCGCCGCGGTACTCACTTGAGCGGAAGTAAGGGTTCACCACGTCCAGATCGGCGAGCACCACCTCGTAGCCCGCCTGTGCGGCGTCTATCGCCAGGTTGAGCGCGAGGTTGGTCTTGCCCACGCCGTAGTGCCCGCCGATGACGGTGACCGGCGCGAGGGAGGCCAGGACGGCCGCGCGCCCGCGGGCACCGGCGTCGCCTTCCGATGCGGCGGGGGCCTGCTCCTCCCCCATCGCTACACCAGCCCCTCCGGCGTGGCATCGGCGGCCTCGTCGGCCTGGCGAATGGCCACGCGGCGGATCTTCCCGTTCACGGTGCGGGGCAGCTCGTCGACGTACTCGACGATGCGGGGGTACTTGTAGGGCGCCGTCTGGTTCTTCACCCAGCGCTGGAGCTCGCGCGTGAGCTCGTCGGAGGGGCTGAAGCCCTCGGCCAGCACCACGGTGGCCTTCACGGCCGCGCCGCGCAGCGGGTCGGGCACGCCGGTGACGGCCACCTCGCGCACGGCGTCGTGCTCGAGCATGACCGACTCGATCTCGAACGGGCCGATGCGGTAGCCGCTCGACTTGATGACGTCGTCGTTGCGGCCGACGTACCAGAAGTAGCCGTCCTCGTCGCACCAGGCGGTGTCGCCGGTGTGGTACCAGCCATCGTGCATGGCCTCGGCGGTCTTCGCGGAGTCGCGGTAGTACTCCATCATGATGCCGGCCGGATGCGGGTCGATGCGGATGCAGATCTCGCCGGTCTCGCCGGTGTTGCAGCGGGTGCCGTCCTCGCGCTGGATCTCCACGTCGTAGAGGGGCACGGGCTTGCCCATGGAGCCGGCGCGCGGGGTGGAGCCCGTAAGGTTGCCGATGGTGAGCGGCGTCTCGGTCTGGCCGAAGCCCTCGTAGATGGTAAGGCCGGTGTGCTCCTTCCAGAAGTCGAACAGATCGGGGTTGAGCGCCTCGCCGGCGGTGGTGGAGTACGCGAGGCTCGACAGGTCGAAGGCGTCTACGTCGGCGAGCATCATGAGGCGGTACATGGTGGGCGGGCAGCACAGCGACGTCACCTGGTAGCGTCCGACGAGCGAGAGGATCTCGCCCGCGTCGAAGCGGTCGAAGTCGTAGGTGAGCACCGCGGCCTCCATGAGCCACTGGCCGTAGAACTTGCCCCAGACCGCCTTGCCCCAGCCGGTGTCGGCGATGGTGAAATGCAGGCCCTCTGGGTCGACGTTGTGCCAGTGCTTGGCCGTGATGAGGTGCGCGAGCGCGTAGCGCGAGTCGTGGAGCACCATCTTGGGGTTGCCCGACGTGCCGCTCGAGAAGTACATGAGCATGGGGTCGCCCACGCGCGTCGCGCGGCGCTCGAAGGCGGCCGGCGCCTCGCGCACGCCGGTGTTGAAGTCGTGCCAACCGGCGCGCTCCACGCCCACGGCGCAGACGCCCTCGGGGCCGGAGAGCTCCGCGCCCACCGGCTCGTCGCCCGCGCGCATAAGCGCGCCGGACTCGTCGCGCGGCGTGAGGCCGGCGCCGGCGGGGTTCACCAAGACGAGCGTCTCCACGCTCGGGCACTCGCCCGCCACGGCGTCCACCACATCCGCGATGTCGCCGGCGCTCGTGCAGATGACGGCCTTGACGTCCGCCCCGTTGAGGCGGTAGGTGAGGTCGTGCTCCTTGAGCATGAAGGTGGCCGGCACCATGACAGCGCCGAGCTTCGCCAGCGCGAGCGCCGTGAACCAGAACTGGTAGTGGCGGCGCAGGATGACCATCACGTAGTCGCCCTGGCCGATGCCGAGGCCCGCCAGGAAGCTGGCCGTCTTGTCCGACCAGGTCTTCATGTCGGCGAAGGTGAAGACATGCTCCTCGCCCTCGGGGTTGCACCACACCATCGCGGTGCGCTCGGGCTCGTTCGCCGCGATGTCGTCCACCACGTCGTAGGCGAAGTTGAAGTCGTCGGGGGCCACGATGTCGAACGCGGTCAGGAGCCCTTCGGCGTCGTAGGCCTCGTTCACGTAGCGGAGGTTGATGTTTCTCATGGCTTGTCTCGTCCTTGCAGCTGAGGGGCGCGCGCTCAGGCGCCGCGCCGGGCGGAAGTTATCGGGAGGGTGCGGCGCTCGCCGGCACGCCTGGAGTCAGGCCGCGGGGCCTGGCCGGGCGCCGGGGCGCCTAGATAATCTTCTCGTCGTGGGGCTTGAGGACAACCGCGAGGAACACGCAGGGCTCGCCGCCGATGGCGATCATGCCATGGCCGCGCCCGGAGTCGTACATGAGGAAGTCGCCCGCCTCGAGCTCCTCTACGTGGTCCTCGTAGGCGAAGCGCATGCGGCCGGAGATGATGAAGTCGAGCTCCTGGCCCTTGTGGCGGGACAGGTGGATGGGCACGTCCTGCTCCTCGGGCAGGTAGGGCGCCGTGACCAGGAAGGGCTCGGCCAGCTTGTGGCGGAAGTGCGGCGCCTTGTGCAGGTACTCGAAGCCCGCGCGACGCTTGATGGACAGGCCGTCGGCCGCACGGGTGAGCGAGTAGCCCGTCAGGTGCGGGTTCTCGCCGGTGAGCAGCTCGATGACGTCGACGCCGAACTTGTCGGCGCACTTGTACAGGAAGGTGAAGGACAGATCCTCCTCGCCCGACTCCTGCGCGGCGTACTCGGCCGTCGAGCGGCCGGTGGCGTCCGCCATCTCCTGCAGGGTGAGGTCGAGGTCCTCACGCAGCGCCCGGATGCGCGCGGCCACCTCTTTGATGTTCGGCTCCATGAAGCGACCTCCTTATCCGGTCTCGTGGTTAGCGTATCGGACTATTGTAGCGAAGCGGTATCGGCCTTCGTTTCGAAAGCGTTAAATCATCGGGGGCGCGCTATAGATTCTCCCGGCCACGCGTCCCCGCCTCGGGCGATTACCCCCGTCGAAGGCGATTCCCGGGTTTCTGGCCAAAAACGCTGCGTTTTACGCAGATGGAGGGCCCCGGGGGCGGGATTGCTCGTGGGGGGATGCGGGGTTTTCCCTGGTCAGCGCCGAGCGGCTGCGAGGAGCGCGGTACGGGCGCGAAGGATTCTGCGTAAACTGCAGGGAATTTGGCCAGAAATCCGGAAATTCCGGGCGAGAGGGCAGGCTGGATGCGGAGGGAGCCGGCTTTCTGCGCTGGGGAGGCGCTGGGGCGGGAGGGTTGCCTTTCGGGCATGCGGAGCCCCTGGGGGCCGGCGGCGCTGGGCGCTCGCACGGCAGCGCACTGACGCCGAGCTTCGGCAGGGGCCCGTCCCTACGGCTCCCGGTATCCATCCGCCAGCGTCTTGGCGCCGAAGTTCGTCGGGATCTGTCTGACTTCGATGCCCACTAGGCCAGGGGCCTGACGCTGAAGCGGCTGCGCCGCCCGTATGGCCAGCCGCTCCTCATCCCCCGCGCAAGCGCAGGCCCCCGCCTTCCGCGCCACCCGCCGTCCCAGCTGCTCCCTCGGCCCCTGCGCGCGCCGAAGTTCGGATCAAGGCGCTGGCGGGCGGGCCAGGGCCGGGAGGGCGCCAGCGTTCGGCTCTGAGACGCCGGCGGGCATCGGGGGCCGGGCGGGCCCCTGCCGAAGCTCGGCGCCAGTGCGCTGCCGAGCACGCCGAAGCTCGGCGCCAAGACGCGAGCAAGCTCGCGCTGAGGCCGGGGGGCGTCAGCGTTCGGCGCCAAGAGGCTAGCGGGTGGGCCCCGGCTTCGGACGGGCGGGCCCCTGCCGAAGCTCGGCGCCGAGACGCGAGCAGGCTCGCGCCGGAGTCGTGGGCAGCCAGCATTCGCGCCGAGGCGCTGGCGGCGGGCATCGGAGCCGGGCGGGCGCCTGCCGAAGCTCAGCGCCAGTGCGCTGTCTCGCACGCCGAAGTTTGGGCCAAGGCGCGAGCAGGCGTGCCAGGGCCGGGGAGGGCGCCGGCGTTCGGCTCCGAGAAACGGGCGGGCATCGGGGGCGTGGCGCGCATCTGCTGCTGCGCGCGCCGATCGAGCCCCCGGCTCGTGGGGCCCAGGCGCAGCGGGATCGCAAGCGCGCCGGGCGCAGCCCTAGGATCGGCGGCGCAGGAGCGCGAGGAAGTGGGCGTCAGGGCCGCCCGGCTCGAGGGCCACCGAGAAGAAGGGCAGCTCCACGCCCAGGTCGGGACGGGCGAAGGGGATGATCTCGAAGCCGGCCCCCTGCTCGCTCGCGAGGAAGGCCTCCACCACGGCGGCGTTCTCCTCGGTCGTGACGGTGCAGGTGGCGTACGCGAGCACACCGCCCGGGGCCACGTGGGCCGCCGCCGAATCGAGCAGGCGCGCGCCGAGCGCCGCCTGCTCGGCGATGGTGTCAGGACGCAGGCGCCAGCGGATGTCGGCATGGCGGCGCAGGGTGCCGAGTCCCGTGCAGGGGGCGTCCACGAACACGCGGTCGAACAGGCGCTCGCCCACGAGCGCGCCCAAGTCGCAGCCGTCGCCGGTGAGCGCGTCTTCCACCTCGATGTCGAACTGGGCCGCGCGCTCGCGGAGGAGCTTCGTCTTGAAGGCGTGGGCGTCCACGGTCACATAACCCGACACCTGGTGCCCGAAGCGGCGCTGCGCGCAGGACTGGTCGAGGATGGTCTTGGTGGCGCGTCCGGCGCCTATCTCAAGGAACGACGCCGGCTCTTCCTCGCCCACCACGAGGCTGGCCACGGCCTGGGAGGTGGCATCTGAGACGAGCAGCAGCCCCTGGGAGAGCATACGGCGCACGCGCCCGTCAAGGAGCGCCAGGCCCGACGCCAGGCAGTAGCAGCCCTCCACGCGGCGGCCGGCCACTTCCACCGGCTCAGGCTGGCCATGGGCGGCCGCCAGGATGGAGACCACCTCCTCATCGGTCGCCTTGGCGGCGTTCACGGCCACGTACACCGGCGCGGGCTCGTTGGAGGCCGTCATGAGGTCATGGGCGCCCTGCGGCCCGAGATCCTTGATGAGACGCTCGGCAAGCCAGGCGGGGAATCCATGGAGCCGCGCATAGGCGCGCAGGTCGGTGCGCGGGTCGCCGAAGGGGAAGCTCTCCTTGGCGCGCACGACGCGGCGCAGCACGGCGTTGGCCAGGCCGCCGGCGCGCGGGGCGACGGACTTGACGAGCTCGACGCCCTGGTCGACCGCCGCATGGGGGCTCTTCTGGAGGAAGATGATCTCGTAGGCCGAGAGCGCCAGCGCGTCGCGCACCGCAGGGCTCGCGTCGTCAGGCGAGTCCATGCAGCCGTCGATCACGTCGTCAAGCGTGCCGCGGGTGCTCGTCACCCCGAGCACGAGACGCGTGGCGAAGGCGCGCTCCTCGCGGGCGATCTTGGAGGTGTCGATGGTCGAGGCGATGACGTCTTGGGCGAAGGCGTGGCGCTCGCGCAGCTGGTGGATGGCCTCGAGCGCGAGTCCGCGCGCCTCGGTGGCGCGCCCACGCCGCGGCGGGGCCTGGCGGCGGTCGGCATCGCGAGGCCCGCGGCGTTCGCGGTCGCCCCCGGCGCGAGGCCCGCGGTCGTCTCGCCGGGGACGGTCGCCCTCGGGGCGGAAGCCGCGGTCGTCGTCAGAGCGCGGGGGCCGGCTGTCGCGGCGGTCGTCCCGGAACCGATCGCCCTCGGGGCGGGGAGCACGCTCGTCGCGACGCGCGCGCTCGTCGGCGGCTTGCGGGCCGCGAGCAGGGGCATCCCGACGCTCGCGGCTGTCGGGCGCATGGCGGTCGCCCTCGGGGCGGGGGCCATGCGCCCGATCACGCCCGCGACCGAAGCCGGGCTTGCCCTGGGGGCGACCTCCGCGATCATCCCCAGGACGGCCCGACCGCTGGCCGTCGAAGCCGCGGGGGCCCTCGGAGCGCGAGCCGCGCCCGCGCTCACCCTGCCCGTCCTGAGAGCCGCGGCCCCGGTCGTCCCGGAACCGGCGGTCTCCCCCGCCTCGCCCTTCGTCGCGCCTCGGGCGGCGATCATCGCGCTGCCCACGGGAGCCCTGCGCCCGCTGGCCGCCACGCGCGTCTTGTCCGCCCTGGGAGCGCGGGCCCCGTCGCTCGCCCTGTTGTCCGCGGCGGTCGTCTCGGCCCTCTCGCGGGGATCGGTCGTCGCGTCGGCGCCCCTCGGGGGCGCGGCGGTCGTCATGCACAGGACCACGTTCCTTTCTCGTCCCGCAGCGCGGGGCAGCCAGCCGCGAACGCGCGGCCGTCCATGGGCTTCTTTCCATCGGGCTTGAGCCCGGTCACCTCGAGCGCGCCGTCAGCGCAGGCGAGCACGAGGCGCTTGGCCGCCACGAGGGCATCCCCCGGCGCGGCCTGCGCGGCAGGCTCCGCAGCGGGACTGCCTGCAGGCAGGGGCGCGCAGGACAGCACCGTCACGGGGCGGCCGGCGATGACGCAGCGGCTGGGATGGGCCTCGCCAGACGCGCGGACGCGCCGGGCGTTCTGCTCAACGGTCGCGTTCGGGTCGAGGTCGAGCTCGCCCTTCGCCACCTTCTCCGCGTAGGTGACGGCCGTCTCGTCCTGGGGCGTCCAGGGCAGTGCGCGGCCTGAGGCCAGCTCGTCGAGCGCCTCGACGAGCGCCTCGCCGCCCGCCTCGGCCAGCTCGGCGGTCAGCGTCGCGGCGTCCTTGCCCGCCACGGGCACGGCGCGGCAGATGCAGTAGGCGCCCGTGTCAAGGCCCTCCTCCATCTCCATGACGCACACGCCCGCCTCCTCGTCGCCGGCGAGGATGGCGCGTTCGATGGGCGCCGCGCCGCGCCAGCGCGGCAGGAGCGAGCCGTGCACGTTGAGGCAGCCGAATGGCGGCACGTCGAGGATCTCCTTGGGGAGGATGGCCCCGTAGGCGGCCACGCACACCACGTCGGGCGCAAGCGCGGCTAGCTCGGCTGCAGCCTCCGGCGTGCGCAGGGTGCGCGGCGTGAGCACGGGGATGCCCCGCGCGGCGGCCTCCTCCTTCACCGGCGAGGGCACGAGGGCCTTGCCACGACCGCGCACGGCATCGGGGCGCGTGTAGACGGCCACCACCTCGTGCGCGGCGGCCACGCGCGCAAGCACCCGGGCGGCGAAGTCCGGCGTGCCCATGAAGACGACGCGCACCCTAGCCCACCTCGACGGAGGTGTCGCCCGGGCGCGCGCCGGCAGCACGGGCCTCCTCGTAGGCGGCGAGCGCCTCGATGCGAGTCACCGGGTCGCAGCTCTCGAAGAGCGTGCGGCCCTCCAGGTGGTCGATCTCGTGCTGGAGGCAGCGGCCGAGCAGGCCGTCGCCCTCGATCTCCCACAGCTCGCCGTCCAGGTCGTAGTAGCGCACGCGCGCCCATGGCTGGCGGGAGATGGGCACGGTGACGCCCGGACAGGACAGGCAGCCCTCGCCGCCCGTCTCCGGCTCGCCGCGCAGCTCGACGATCTCCGGGTTCACGAGCACGATGGGCTCCTGCTCGCCCTCGCCGTCCCAGTCGACGTCGATGACCACGAGCCGCTGGGCCACGCCCACCTGGGGCGCCGCGATGCCGCAGCCGTTGTTCTTGTACATGGCATGCGCCATCTGCTTGGCGAGACGCTTGAGCGACTTGTCGCCCACCTCGCAGGGCTCGCAGACCTGCGAGAGAATGGGGTCGGGCGAGGTGACAATCTTAAGCATGGAGCGTGTCTGCCTTTCTGACGTGCGGGGACGCGCCCTCTGGGCGCCGTTTTCGTTGTAGGCCATTGTGCGGCTCGCCCGCCTTGGTGTCCAGCGCGGGCGCGGAAACGCCACATTCCCCCGGCTTGCGGCGTCCCGCGCGGGGCAGGACGGCCCCCGAGGCAAGGCCGCTGCCACTTTTTCGCCGGAAAATGGCACGAATCGGCGGTTTGGTACGGTCGGTTCCTCCTCATACGCGGAATTTGTTAGCCCGAGAAAACCGTGACCTGGGAAAACCCCAGCAAAGCCTTGGCCCGATGGTGGCAAGCGCCCGTTTCGCGCGCGACCAACCGTACCAAACCGCCGATTCGTGCCATCAGGTCGGGAAAACCTGGCAGCGGCGAAGGACGGGGGGCGAAGCCGGCCTCCCTGACGCGCAAAGGGGCCGGCGGGCACTCAAGCTAGCCGCGAGCCGGGATACGGGCGAAGGCGGGAGCTGAGCTGCGCGTCGGCGTGCGGCAAGGCGGCCCTAGGCCGGCGAGAGGGGCTTGTGGGCCAGGCGCCGCTGGTTGAGGTCGCCCTGCATGCCCACGACGCTCTGGAAGAGCGAGTCGTAGTCCTCGGGCGAGAACTGCGTCGGGTCAACGAGGAGGGCCTTCAGCGACGCGATGGCCTCCTCCGCGTCGCCGAGCGAGAGCTCCTCGGCCAGGTAGGCCGCCACCTCGCCCGCGTCCGCGCCCTCGGGGACGGCCGCGGCGGTGAGCGTGCCCGCGGCCCCCGGCACGGAGGCGGTGGCATTGGTGATGAGCGTGCCGGCCGTGGCGTGCGGGTCGCCCGCCAGGGTGTCGAGCAGCGACTGGGCGATGGCCCCGTGCGCCGCGCGGCGCCACTGGACCTGGGCGAGCGCGTCGGCATGCGTCAGCGCCAGGAGCGGGTGCTGCGCGAGCACCGAGAGGAACTCCCGCTCGAAGCGCAGGCGACTGCGCTCGGCCTGGGTGAGGCGCCCCCGCGCAGGGGCCGGCTCCGGCAGGGGGGCGGCGCCGGGGACGGGGGCCTCCCCCGCCGGGGCCTCGCCGTCGCGACGAGCCGGCGGCGCCAGCGCGGCCAGGGCCTCAAGCACGTCCTCCTCGCGCGCGCGGCAGCGACCCGCTATCTGCACCGCATAGTCCTTGGCCAGAAGCGACTCCTTGATGGGCGCGAGCACCGAGAGCGCATCAGCCAGGGCGCGGGTGCGCCCCTCGGCCGTGGACAGGTCGTAGCGCGCCAGGCGACGGTCGATGCCGTACTTGAGCAGCGGCTGGGCCCGCTCGATGAGCTCGCTGAGCGCCGCGGCGCCGCGGGCGGCCACGAACTCGGCCGGATCGAGGTTGTCGGGCAGCGTCACCGCGCAGAGCTCCACCTTCGAGCGGCCCGCCTCCGGCGTCATGGAGTCGTCGATGAACCCGAGCGCGCGGTCGGCGGCGCGCTGGCCCGCCTCGTCGCCGTCGAAGAGGTAGACGATGCGGTGCTGGGCGTGGCGCGAGAGCAGCCGGATATGGCGCAGGGTGAGCGCCGTGCCAAGCGTGGCCACGGCGTTGCCTATGCCGGCCTCGTGCAAGGCGATGACGTCGGTGTAGCCCTCCACCACGATGGCCGTGCCCGTGGAGGCCATGGCCGCCTTGGCGTGGTCGAGCCCGTAGAGCACCTGGGACTTGTGGAAGACGGGCGTCTCCTGGGAGTTGAGGTACTTCGGCTCGCCCTGGCCGATCACGCGCCCGCCGAAGGCGATGCACTCGCCCTGGGCGTCGTTGATGGGAAACATCACGCGGTCGTAGAAGCGGTCGCGCAGGCGCCCCTCGCGGCTGCGCGAGGCCACGTTGGCCTCCACCAGCTCATCGTCGCGGAAGCCGCGCGCCTTGAGGTGGCGCGTGAGGGCGCCCCGGCCGGGCGCGAAGCCGAGGTTCCACTCCTTGGGCACCTTGCCTCCCAGCCCGCGGCCGGCCAGGTACTCGCGGGCTTTGGCGGCCCCGGCGTCGGGGCTGCGCATGAGCTGGGTGTGGTAGAACTCGGCGGTGGCGGCGCAGATGTCCTTGATCCGCGCCTTCTTGGAAGCCGGCGCGGAGGGCCGCCCGCCCGTCTCCTGGATGTCGATGTGGGCGCGCTCGGCCAGCTTGCGCACGGCCTCGGGAAAGGAGAGGTCCTCGGTCTTCATGACGAAGGCGAACACGTCGCCGCCCTCGTTGCAGCCGAAGCAGTGCCACAGCTGCACCGACGGGTCGATCTTGAACGAGGGCGTCTTCTCCTGGTGCAGCGGACAGCAGCACCAGAAGTCGCGGCCCTTCTGCTTGACGGGCACGCGCTCGCCGATGACCGCCACGAGGTCGCTCGCCTCGCGCACGCGCTGGATGTCTTCGTCGCTGATGGAGCCCACGGTGCGCCGTGCCGCCTTCCTCTTGATGACGGGGCTGCCCGCATCACGTCGCCGGCAGCCCACCCGATTGGGCCAGTATAGCGCATGCCCGTCTGACCCCGGGCCTTAGGAGGCGGCGAATACGCGGACATATGGGCGGGAAAAGCCCCGGCGCTCTCACCGGTCAGGCGAGAGCGCCGGGGCCGCGCCTCTGCAGGGGAAATGCGCTAGCGGCTGCGGAAGGGCCGGCGCTTGCGTGCCGCAAGAACCAGCACGGCGAGCGAGCCCGCAGCGGCGCAGGAGGCCACCAGGACAATCGCGTTGTCGCCCGTCTGGGCGAGCGCGATCAGCTGCGGGATGAGGGCATCGTCGGAGCGGTCGTCACCCGATCCGTCCTCAGCGCCTGTGCCGTCGGCTCCGCCCTGCGAGCCATCGCCCCCGGCTACTCCGGCCCGCGTGCCGAGGCCCGCCTACACCTCACGGGGGTTCATGAGCTCCTCGTCGAGCCCCACGCCGCGCACGGCCTCGCTCGGCTCGATCGCGTAGTTCGGCTGGGTGATGACCGGGTCGGGCATCGCGGCGATGCGCTCGACCACCCGCGGTCCTGCGGACAGATCGTCGTACAGGCCGAAGCCGAGCGCGTGCTGCGGGCAGGCCTCGACGCAGACAGGCGCACGGCCCTGCGCGATGCGCGCAGAGCAGCCGTCGCACTTCTCGACGCGCCCGCTCGCCTCATCGAAGCGCGGCGCATGGTAGGGGCAGGCGACCGCGCAGAGCTGGCATCCGGTGCAGGCCTCGTGGTCGATGGTCACGAACCCCCGCGCGTCCTTCAACACGGCGCCGGCCGTGCAGATGCGCAGGCACACGGGATTCGCGCAGTGGCTGCACGACAGCGAGACGTAGAACGCGGTCACGTCCTGCTCCCAGGCGCCCTCCTCGTTGAGGCGCCACGCGCCCGCCGCGTACTCGTGCACAGTGCGGAACATGATGCCCGGCCCCAGGTCATGGTAGTCCTTGCAGGCGATTACGCACGTACGGCATCCCGTGCACCTCTTCTGGTCGAACGAGAACCCGAACTGGCTTTCCGGCGCATTGATGCTCATCGGCCCTCCCCCTTCCCAGGCGCCGCGTCGTCGCGCGACGCCTGGAGCTTCGCGCGGCGCGCACGCTCGTCATCGCGCAGGAGGCGCAGGCGCACAAGGCACGAGTTGTGCGCGTTTCCGCAGGACCAGGCCGTGGGGATGTCAGAGGTCAGGGTGTTGGCGCACCCGCCCCAGTCGAGCTTGTCGCCTGCCATGTCCGCATCATGCCAGGCCCCCTGCGGCAGGCTCACGACCCCTGGCATGACGCGCGGCGTGACGCGCACGCGGCACACGAGGGCCCCCCGCTCGTTCTCGAGCACGACCTGGTCTTCGGAGGCCACGCCATAGCGCTGCGCGTCGATCGGGTTAATCGACAGGCGCCGCGGCACCGCCTCCTCGATCTCGCGGACGTTGGCGAAGCTCGAGTTGGCGCTCTGGCGGCCATGGTAGCTCACCAGCTGCAGCATCCCGCGCTCGCAGGCGGCCTCGGCGCCCTCGCGCGCGGGCAAGTAGGCGGGAATCGGGCTTAGGGGCGCTGAGATGCCGGCCTGCGCGCGCTCGCGCGCGAGCGCGGCGACGCGCGTCGAGTAGATCTCGATGAGCCCCGAGGGCGTTGGGAGCGGGTTCCTTGCGGGGTCGGCGCGAAAGTCCGCGAAGGCGACCTGCGAGCAGGCGTCGGCGCGGCGCAGCACGCCGCGCGCCCCCAGTTCCTCGTGCGCCCCTGCCTCACCTGCAAGCTCGCCCTGCTCCCAGCGGCGCTCGTCAACCTCGCAAGCCGTGGATCCCTCGGCGCAGAACGCCTCCTCCACGCCTAAGCGCCGAGCCAGCTCGCGCGCCACGTCCCAGGCGCCGCGTCGCTCGAAGGCGGGGTGGTCCCACGACTCGCAGTCGATGACCGCGCAGACGCCGTCGGAGTTGCCCGAGGCCACAAGCGCCGCCTGCTCGGACTGGGCAAGGTCGGGAAGGAGGATGTCGGCATAGCGCGCCGAGTCGGTCATCGCCACGTCGACGCCGAGGATGAACTCGCACAGCCCCTCGTCGGCGAGGATGCGATGCGTGCGGTTGATGTCCGCGTGCTGGTTGGTGAGGGCGTTGCCGCCGTGGTTGATGATGAGCTTGACCGGCGCCCGCAGGCGCTCGGCACCCCGCACCCCGGCGCTCTCCGCCGTCAGGGCCTCGCCCTGCTCGACGGCGCGCGACCAGGTAAACGCCGGTATCGAGACGCCCACGGGGTTGTCGCCCACGGACTCGTCGGGGATGGCGGGGCGCCGCAGCCGCTCGCGCGTGCCGCTGTTGGTGCCCGGCAGGCCGAGGTTGCCCGTGAGCATGGCGAGCAGGCACACGGCCCGCGCCGACTGCTCGCCGTGCTCCGTCCGCTGAGGCCCCCAGCCCTGCGTGACGAACGCGCGGCGGGCGCCCGCCAGCTCGCGCGCGAACGAGACGATGCGCGCCGAGGGGCAGCCGGTGATGCGCGCGGCCCAGGCGGGGGTCTTCTCGACGCCGTCGGGGCCGTCTCCCATGACGTAGGCGCGGTATCCCTCGGATTCAGGCACGCCCGCGGGCATCGTCTCGGCGTCATAGCCGATGCAGCAGGCGTGCACGAACGCCTCATCGACGAGGCCCTCGGTGATGAGGACGTGCGCCACCCCCGCGACGAAGGCCGCGTCCGTGCCGGGGCGCACGGGCAGCCACTCGTCGACGGCCCGGCTCATGAGGTCGGTATGGCAGGGGTCGACGGACACCACCTTGAGGGGCAGTCCCAGCGCCGCGCGCGCCTCGCGCATCTGCTCGAGGCGCCAGGCGCCGCTCGCGCCGCCCATCCGGGTGAGGGAGGGGTTGGCGCCGAACACGACGAGCAAATCGGCGTTGGCCACCTCGTCGAGCGTCGAGCCGCTGTAGTACCCGTCATCACCGTAGAGCGCCTCATGCGCCGCCTGGAGCTGGGCGCAGCTGTAGTCGCCGTATATGCCCAAATGGCCGCCATAGCAGTTCATCAGGCGCTCGAAGGGAGACCCCGACGCCGTCCAGCGAGCCGTGGCGTAGGGAACGAGCACCGCCTCGTTGCCCCAGCGCGCGACCACCCCGCGGATGCGCTCGGCCACCTCGTCGAGCGCCTCGTCCCAGCTTATCGGCTCGAAGCGCCCGAGGCCGCGTGGGCCGACGCGGCGCAGGGGGGCGTTCAGGCGCTCGGGGCTGTCGAGCCAGTAGCGCAGCGCCCGGCCGCGCAGGCAGGGACGCATCTGATCGCCCTCCTCGACCGCGCCGTCGCCTTCCGCCCATTGGATGCGGCCGTCGGCCACCTGCAGGCTCAGCACGCAGCGTGACCCGCAGTTGACCGAGCAGGTCTGGCGCGCCGGCGTCGTCGCAGGCCAATCGCCGGGCGCCCCCGCATGGCGCGTCATGAGGGGGATCCTGAGCAGGCGAGCAGCTCGTCCTCGGCGATGAGGAGGCGCTTGAGCATCTGGAGGACCTGACGCTCGCCGAGGCGGCTCCCGCAGAGCGACACCAGGCTCGCGTAGATGTCCTCGCTCGCATCCTGCACGCACAGGACGCCCTTCGCCGTCAGCTGGAAGAGCACCCCGCGCGCATCGTGCTCGTCGGGCACGCGTACGAGCAGCCCCTGCTCCTCAAGCCGCACCGAGGCGGTGGAGACATAGGAGCGGCCCGTCCTCAGGAAGGCCACGACGTCTCGCGCGCGCAGCGTCTTGACCCCGAGACGGCGCTTGGGATAGAGCTCGAGGAGGAAGCGGAAGTCAGTGAGCGACAGCCCCGTCGCGTTCTTGGCCGCTGCGGCGGCCACCGCCGATATGATGGAGAACGAGGAGAGGTAGCAGCGCGGATCGAGCCTCTCGCCCACCGCGCAGGCGCCGCCCTCCGGGAGGCAGAAGCCGCCTGGAAGGGACAGCGGCGCGCGCAGGATGACGGCGAGCACGTCGCGCTCCTGGTCGGAAAGCGGCTCAAGGCAGCGCGACACGTAGTCGCCCACAAGGGCGAAGAGCCCCTCGGCGCAGGCGCGCCCGCTCGCGGTGAGGCAAAGCGCCCCGTCGGCACGCGCCTCGACGAGCACGCGCTCTGTGAGCGCCTCGGCGGCCGCGCGCACGTCGTCAGGCTTCATGACGAGCGCGTGGGCCACCTGGCAGACGCCGAGCGGGGAGACGCCGGGAAGCGAGAGCTGGAGCAGGACGCGCACGTGGGGCAGCGGCAGGTCCTTGGGCAGCGTCCGCGTCAAGCCGCGGGAGGCCTTCGAGACCACGGCGCACCACAGCGTGACGATGTGAGCTTTCGAGGAATCCAACCGACCTTCCCTTCCGCGGGTCGGCGGCGCCCATCGGGCGCCGCCGTAGCATGCGGCCATTATAAGACAGGAAGGCGGGCAGGCGGGGCGCAACCCCTCGCCGCGTCAGCTGCGCGGGCGCTCCAAGAGCGCCACCAGGGCGAGCGCGACGTCAGCGAGCAGGGCGTAGTAGCCCGCCTGCGCGTCATGCACGCCCGAGCAGAAGCGCCGCGCCCAGGGCGAGAGGACGTCCTCGGCGAACGCGGCGGCGGCGTCGAGCAGGGCCGGGTCGTCGTCTCCGCGGCGGACGAGCTCGCTGCAGTAGAGCAGCTCGATGCCCACGTGGTCGGCGTACTGGTTGTTGTCCCCCGCCACGGAAAGCCCGATCTCCCTCAGGCGCTCCTGCATGCGGAAGGCCGGCTCCCCGAATCCGGACATCACCCCCTCGCCCACATGGAAGGTCTCCCACGGCGCCACCGCCGGCTCGGGCGGACCGACGAAGAGCCGGGCGTACTCCACCGACACCGCGCGCACGCGCTCGTCACGCGGGCGGCCCTCCCCTCCCTGCGCCCACTCGGCGCAGGCGGCGAGGGCGGAGGCGAGCGCCTCGTTCCCGAAGGCGGGGAAGGCCGCCCAGAAGGCCGGGTCGAGTCCCGCATCCGACGTCTGGCCCATCGGCTTGAGGAACGAGTTCCCCACGAAGGCCAGCGCCTCGGCAAGCTCGCGGCCGGATCCTCGCATGCGCTCCATGAAGGCCTCCTAGCGCTTCTCACCGTCCGGCCGCACGAGCAGGCCGACGAGCACCATGAAGCCGAGGATCACGAGCGAGATGACGCCGATCACCACGAGCACCTCGATCGGCGTAGGGGCGTAGGAGCTCAGCACGGCGAACGAGGCGGTGCCCGTCGCGTCCGCGGCCGCGCTTGAGCCCGAGATGATGCCGGGCGCGCCCATCACGTTGAGCGTGATGAAGGCCGTGAACAGCAGCCAGACGCGCTTGCAGAACACGCCGACGATGATGAGGACGCAGGCCAGGTTCAGCATCACGGGGTTAGAGCGGTTGCGCGCGAACACGAGGATGCAGAAGGGCACCACGAGTCCGCCGATGATCTCGAACCAGAAGAAGGGGGCAGTCGCACCGGCCATGAGCTCGCCCAGGATGACCGTCGCCCCCTCGGCGCCGGGATAGGCCATGGTCAGAAGCTCGCAGAAGATGAAGAACGCATCGACGGCGACGCAGGTGCACAGAAGCCCGGCCAGCGATGCCAGAAGCTCGCGCGAGGTGTCGTAGATGCCGGCCCTCTTGAGGATGCCGAGCACCACGAGGAGCAGCGCGAGGCCCGAGTCCATGGCCGAGGCTACGAAGATCGGGGCGAGGATGGCCGAGTACCATCCCTCCTTGGCCATCTCGAGGCCGAAGATCCAGGCGGTCACCGAGTGGACGAGGATGGCGCAAGGAAGCGCGAAGCGTGACACGATGGAGACGGCGTGCTGGTTCTTCTTCGTCATGAACACGAGGTAGAGCACGTTGATGATGAGGTAGCAGGTGATGACGCAGACGTCCCACAGAAGCGGCGAGGTGGGGTTGGGGCCGGTGAGGATGCGCCATACCCGCTGGATGCCGCCCAGGTCGATGAGGACGAACATGCCCGCCGCGCAGATGCACACCGTGGAGAGGATGATGGCGGGCAGCGCCACCGCCTTGAAGCGCGCGATGTGGAATACCGACGCCGAGGAGGCCACGATCAGGCCGCCGGCGGACAGGCCGACGAAGAACATGAAGTTGGTGATGTAGAGGCCCCAGGAGGTCCCGTTGTTCATCCCCGTCACCGTGAGGCCGAGCGCGAGCTGGTAGACCCAGCACCCCACGCCCACGGCCACCAGGATGGCCAGGACGGCCGTCAGGGCCTTGTTTCTCTTGAGCAGTTCCATGGAAGCCCTCCTAGTCGAAGTAGTGAACGGACGGACGCGTGCCCTGCTCCTCCAGGAGCGTCCACGCCTTGCGGTTCAGGATGGTCTGGGAGATCTCGCTGTCGGGATCGTCGAGGTCGCCGAAGATGCGGGCGTGGGCCGGGCAGCACACGACGCACATGGGCTCCTCGCCCAGATCGGTGCGCTCCTTGCACAGCGTGCACTTCTCCGCGACGCCCTTGTGCCGCTCGGGAACCGCCGCGTCGCCATAGCTCGCGCCGGTGACGCGGACGGGCTCCCGCCAGTTGAAGTTGCGGGCGTTGTAGGGGCAGGCGGCCATGCACATGCGGCAGCCGATGCACTTGTCGTAGTCGATCTCCACGCGGCCCTTATCGTCGCGATAGGTGGCGCCGGTGGGGCACACGCGCTGGCACGCGGCGTTCTGGCAGTGCTGGCAGGCGACGGGCAGGTACGTGCGCGTGACGTTGGGGTAGGTGCCCTCGGCGCCGTCCACCACGTCGCAGTTCTGGGTCAGCACGCGGTTCCACAGCATGCCCTCGGGAACGTTGTTCTGCATCTTGCACGACAGCGCGCAGGTATGGCAGCCGACGCAGCGGTCGAGGTTGATGGCGATGGCGAGTCTGGTCATGTCGTCCTCCTTAGGCCTTCTCGATCTCAACGAGCGTGTCCGAGAACGGGATGACCGGCCCGCACATGAGGTCGTAGCCGCGCTTTATCATCGTGTTGTTCGTGACGCTCTGCAGGTTGCCCTCGACGGTGTAGTCGGCGGTGGCCGCCTCATAGATCCTCACCGAGCCGGGGCGGATGGCGCTGTTGGCCGCGGCATGCACCTTGAAGCTGCCGCGATCGTTGTAGACGCGCACGACATCGCCCGTCGCCAGGCCGCGGCTCTCCATGTCGGCGGGGTTCAGCATGACGAGCGGCTCGTACATGAGCTGGAGCCAGTCGGAGTCGTAGAACTGGTTGTGGATGCGGAAGCGGGTGCGGGTGTTGGTGAGCTGGAGGGGAAACTGCGCGCGCAGCGCCTCGTCGGCGATCTCCTCGCAGGGCTCCCACTGGGGCAGCTCCTGGCCGAAGGGCACCATGGCGTCGTAGTACACCTCCATGCGGCCCGAGACGGTGGGGAACACCTTGTCGGGCACGACCTCGCGGATGACCTCGCGGTCGGGCACGGGCCAGACAGCGCCATTGTCGGCGATGTCCTCGACCGTGAGCGAGGACACCCACTCCTCCTCGGAGGTGGCGAGGATGGCCTCGCAGCGCTCGACGGAGCTTGCCGGGATGCCGCCCTCGATGCCGAGGCGCTGGGCGAGCTCGCGCTGGATCCACAGGTCGGTGCGGGCTTCGAAGAGCGGGTCGATGATCTTCTCCTGGATGACGATCTGGCTGTAGCCGGCCTTCACGTTGCCGAAGGGCTCGTCGTACTCGAAGCGCGAGGTGCACGGGAGAATGTAGTCAGACCACTTCGCGCCCTCGGTGAAGTAGGGATCCATGGTCACGATGAAGTCCAGGGTGTCGGCCCACGCGCAGGTCTCGTTCATGTTGGCCAGGTGCTGGGCCACGATGTCGCCGCAGAAGATGGCGGCGTGGCAGTTGTTCTCCTTGAACGGCATGTCGTAGATGCTCACCTCAGAGGCGGCCGTCTTCCAGTCCTCGGGGAGCTCCCACGCGCCGAGCGGCGCCGCATAGCTGTTGTAGGACTGCCCCACGTACACGCCGATGCCCGCGCCCGGCTTGGCGACGTTGCCCGTGACGGCCGCCAGGACGGCGGCGGCATGGCCGGCGATGTCGGCGTTGGTCATCTTGTCGTTGCCGCCCCACCCGAGCGCGAGCGATGAGGGGCCCTCGGCGTACTCCTCGGCGAGCGCCGCGATGCGCTCGGCCGGGATGCCCGTCACCTCGGCGGCCCATTCCAGGGTGTAGGGGCGCTGCGTGTCCTGCAGCAGGTCCCAGGCCGTCACGGCGCGCCGTCCGTTGACCTCCACCGTGCCCGAGAGCGCCGGGCTCGCGCACTGCGTGTGGGCGGCGGCCGCGCCCGTCGCGGGATCGATCACGAAGAAGGGGTTCTGCTCGCCCGTCTCGGGCTCCTCGGCGTCGGCGGCCTCCTCGTGGTCGCGGATGAGCAGCCCGCTTTCGGCGTCGACGAGGAAGGGAAGGCTCGTGTGCTGCGCCATGAACTCGGCGTCGACGAGGTTTTCGTCGATGATATGCGTCGTCATGCCCAGGAAGAGCGCCGCATCGGTGCCCGGCTCGATGGGAATCCACTCGTCGGACTTGCTCGCCGTGGTGGAGTAGTGCGGGTCGACCGTCACCATGTGGGCGCCGGCCTCCTTCGCGTCGAAGAACGTGAAGCAGTTCGGCAGGCTCGACTCGCAGTAGTTCGAGCCGACGGTCAGCACGAGCTTCGAGCGCTGCCAGTCGCGTGCCTCGGGGGCGCACATGGCGTAGCCCGAGCCGAATCCCATGGCGGGGTCGAGGCCGTTGCCGGTACCCACGTCGATGCCGTCGAAGCCGCCCGTTTGCGCGCCGAGCATGGGCGCGAGGAAGCCGAAGTCGGCCTCAGCGGTCGCCACCACCATGATGGAGTCGCGCCCGTAGGCCGCCTGCGTCTCCTTGATGTGGGCAGCGATCTCGTCGAGCGCCTGATCCCAGCTGATGGGCTCGAACTGGCCGGAGCCTCGCTCGCCGGCACGCTTGAGCGGGGACTGCACGCGGCCCTTGCCGTAGACGTGCGCCACCTCGGAGATGCCCTTGAGGCAGATCGTGCGGAAGTCGAGGTTGCCGACCCCGTTGGGCTCCACCTTGACCATGCGCCCGTCGCGCACGGTGCAGGCCAGCGAGCACATGCCGCCGCAGTGGCTCTGATGGTAGGTGCGCGCCACGTGCTCGGCGGGTGCGGCGCCGGCCGGCGCCAGCCAGCCGCTCGTCGTCGTCATGCCTGCCACGCCGGCCAGGCCCAGAGACGCAGCCGCGGCGCCGCTCGCCTTCAGGAACCCGCGACGGCTCACCGTGGCCGACGAAGTTGAAGATTCGGTCATCTCTCCTCCTTGCTCTCACCTTCTCGAGGTTTCCGAACTAGGCGAAAGTATAGGAAGCGCGACGGGTAATTTCCAGGAAACAACTTCTCCCTGATAGGCTTCTGATCAGGAGATATTCAATTTTTTCCGAGAACTTCAGTGAACAAAGGCCACCCGTGGGCGAAAGCGGCAGACCTGCCGCCGGAAGCGGTGACCTCCCCTATTTCCTCTTGGGGTAGTCCAGGCGGCGGGCCAGGACGAAGAGCACGGCGGCCGCCGCGAGCAAAAGCGCGATGGTGGCGCCTCGCCCGACGGAGAGGTCCTGGTAGCCGATGGCCAGGACGAGCACGCCGAAGACGCCCATGAGCGCGCAGAGGGCGGCAAGCCAGCGCAGGTAGCGGGGGCTATTCCCCATCGTCACCACGTTCCTTCCTCGTCTCACGCACCACGTCGACGGCGTGGGCGTGCCGGATGCGATCGGCGGGGGGACGCCACGCGGGGTCATCGAGTGCCCGAAAGGCGCGGGCGGCCGCCGAGCGGTCTGACACCCGGATGGCGTTGACGTGCCCGTCCTCGAACTCGCGCGCCCAGGCGCTCTTCGGCGGCATCCATGCCACCGCGAGCGCCTCGAGCGCGGTGCCCGCCACCAGGGTGAGCCCGTTGATGGCAGCCACGTCCCCCGGCATGGCGCCGAGCCCGACCGCCGTGGCCGCCACCCCGCCTATGAGGTAGCCGGCCAAGGCGTAGCCGAGGGCCCGCCAGGGGCCCGCGTCGGCGTAGGTGAGCCCCAGGCCCACGGCCACGGCGGCGACGAGCTCGAGGGAGGGCAAGAGCACGCCGCCCAGGGGCAAGAGTCCCGCCAGCCCCACGGCCAGGGACAGCGCCAGCACGATGAGCAGCGGGGCGCCCAACCGGGCCAGCCGCGCGGCGAAGCCCAGGGCCGCCGGCGCATCCAGGCAGCGGGTGCGCACGAGGCGCCCGTGGGGAGCGCGCAGCGACCCGCGCGGGGCCGGGCGGCCAAGACCGGCCAGCTCCCCCACCTTGACGAAGGCGAGCCCCAGCGCCGCGGCCACGACGATGAGGCCGGCTATCACCATGTTGACGGTCACGGGCACCTCCCACGCTCCTTCTGAATTTTCCGTAGCTAATCTTAGCGCGCCGCCCGCACGAGCGAGGGAAAGTACGCCGATTGTTACAATAGGCGCAAACCTGCCGAGCGCGAAAGCGAGCCGCCATGAGCCTGTCACCCGAGCACGCGTCCATCCCCTACCGCGCCCTCGACCCCGCCGTCGAGGCGGCCATACGCGCCGACCGGGCGGCCGGGCGAGCCCACCCCCTGCGCTTCGACGACGCGCGCGTCACGCGGCGCGAGACCAATCCCCACGACGAGGCCACCCTCACCCGCCCCGCCTTCGCGCGCGACATCGAGAAGATCCTCAACATCCCCGCCTACAACCGCTACGCGGACAAGACGCAGGTGTTCTCGTTCGTCCAGAACGACGACATCTCGCGCCGCGGGCTCCACGTGCAGCTCGTGAGCCGCATCGCGCGGGGCATCGGCAGCCTGCTCGGGCTCAACTGCGAGCTCATCGAGGCCATCGCGCTCGGGCATGACGTGGGCCACACGCCCTTCGGACATGCCGGCGAGCGCTTCCTCTCGCGCTGCTACCATGCGCGCACGGGGCGCTACTTCAACCACAACGTGCAGTCGGTGCGCGTGCTCGACGCGCTCTACCGCCGCAACGTGTCGCTCCAGACCCTCGACGGCGTGCTCTGCCACAACGGGGAGTTCGCCCAGCAGGAGCTGCGCCTGGGAGACGTGGCGGACTTCGCGCGTCTTGATGAGCTGGTGGAGGCGTGCAACGCCGACGAGCGGGCCATCGGCGAGCTGCGTCCCTCCACGCTTGAGGGCTGCGTCGTGCGCGTGAGCGACATGATCGCCTACCTGGGCAAGGACCGTCAGGACGCGCTTGCCATGGGCGTGCTCGACTCCCTCGACGTCTTCGAGAGCGACTACATTGGCGCGGACAACGCGCGCATCATCAACAACCTCACCGTGGACATCGTCAACAACAGCTACGGCACCGACCGCATCGCGCTGTCGCCGGAGGCCTTCGCCGACCTCAAGCGTGCCAAGCGCCAGAACTACGAGGAGATCTACCTCAAGGAGGGCATGGTCGACGACGCGGAGAACGTAGCGGAGGAGATGTTCGCGGAGCTCTACGACCGGCTGCTCGACGACGTGCGCGCCGGCGACGAGTCCTCGCCGGTGTTTCGCCACCACATCGCGCGCCTGAGCGCGCTCTCGCGCACCCTCGACCCGGCGGCCTACCTGGCCGAGGGCCCCGACCAGGTGGTGGTCGACTACCTGGCGTCCATGACCGACAGCTACTTCATGGCCCTCTATGACCACCTCTTCCCCACCTCGGGCAAGGCCATCATGCCGCGCGACTACTGCTTCGACCTGGCGTAGCGCCCGGGCGGGGCAGCAGGGCCCGCGGCGCCGTCCGGGCGCAGGGGAACCCGGCGCGACGCCTTCCTAGAGCAGCCCCTCGGGCTCGAACCCCTCGTCTACCTGGTGGCAGGCGGGATCGTCGGCGGCGGTGGTGGCCAGCTGGTCGCAGCGCTCGTTCTCCGGATGGCCGGCATGCCCCTTCACCCACACGAAGCGCACGTCATGGGGCTCCTTGGCCGCCAGGAGGCGCTTCCACAGGTCCGTGTTCTTGACGGGCTCCTTCTTCGCGTTCTTCCAGCCGCGCTTGAGCCAGCCGTCCACCCAGCGCTGGTTGAACGCGTTCACCACGTACTGGGAGTCGGAGTAGAGCGTCACCGCGCAGGGACGTTTGAGCGCCTCGAGCGCCGTGATGGCGCCGAGCAGCTCCATGCGGTTGTTGGTGGTGCGCGAAAAGCCGCCCGACAGCTCCAGCTCGCGAACCTCGCCGCTTGCCAGGCGGCAGCGCAGCACCGCGCCGTAGCCGCCGGGGCCGGGGTTGCCGCGGGCGGCGCCGTCGGTGTAGATGTCCACGTTCATGGGGCCTCCTTCAGGCGGTCGGTTCAGTCGGGCGGGGGGGCGCGGCAACGAGCCGGGCTAAGCCTAGCAGCCGGGCGGCGGCAGCTCGCGCTCGACGCGCTCGCCCAAGTCGATCAGCTCCTGGCGGCTGTGCACGCCGCACTTGGCGTAGATGCGCCGCATGTGGGTGTCCACCGTGTTCTTCGAGATGAACAGCTCGGCGGCCATGCGCTCGCTCGTGCGCCCGCGCAGGGCGAGCGGCAGAAGCTCCGCCTCGCGCTTGGAGAGCCCGGCGTCGGCCGCGATGGCGCGGCACGCCTCCTCGAAGCGGTCGGTGCGCTCCACCGCCACCGAGAGCGCGCGCAGGTCGCGGTCGGTGAACAGGAACAGGTAGGCGTAGAGCACGGCGATGCCCGCCAGCGCCACCACGGCGAAGGACGCCACGCGCCCCAGCGGCAGGGCGCCGAGGGCGACGCCCGTCCCCAGGCCCGCTATCTCGCCGGCGAACAGCGCCGCGAAGCCCCGGGCGAACGAGAGGGCCGCGTCATGGCCCGAGATGCGCCCCATGGCCAGGAACAGCGAGATGAGCACGGCGAACATGCCCAGGTAACCGGCGAGCACCACCGATTCCCCGGGGACGGAGAAGCTCCCGAGCAGGGGCACGAAGAGAAAGCCGCTCATCATGAGGAGCACGGCCAGGCGGTAGGCGCCGTCAAGCGGCCCGGCGTCCGCGCCGCCGGCGGTGGGCAGCACGGCGCGCACGCCCGCGAGCGGGGTGCCGCCGTAGAGCTGGAGCGCGGCCAGGCAGTAGAGCACGAACAGGAACAGCGTGAGGCCGAGGGCCGTCACGTCATCGCCCGCGCGCGACGCGAAGGCCTCCACCGCGCCGGCGGCCACGCCGTAGAGTGCCGTGCCGCCGAGGATGCGCCCGGAGAGCTGCGCGGCCTCCTCGGCGACGCGGCGCGCGGGCTCGGAGGCGGGAGGCTCCTCCCCCGCCGGCGCGAGGACGCGCAGGGCGGCGCCGCTGCCGAGCGGCAGGGCGAAGAGCACGAGGTAGAGCCCCTCGATGGGCAGGGCGGCGAAGATGAGGCACACCACGGCGCCGAGGGCCGAGCCGATGAACACCTCGGGGACGGACCGCTCGATGGGAACGGCGCCGAGGGCCCGGCCCCACGCACCGAGGAGAAGCGCCGTGGGCACGCCCAGGCACAGGCCCTCGAGCCCCACGAGGACCGGCCAGGGGGCGACCCCCGCCCAGCCGAGCGCGGCCAGCGCGACGCCCGCGACGGCGAGCGGCGCCGCCCGAAGCCCGATGAGCGCGTCGCTCGCCCGGGAGAGGGCCCGGCGGCACCGTCCGGCACCCGCCAGCACGAAGGCGGCGATCATGCACACGAGCACGGCCACGAGCCCCGCCCGCCCGGCGGCTGCGGGCGCCGGGCCGAGCGGCAGGCCCAGGTAGAGCAGCGCGAAGAGGAAGCCCTGGTTGCACGCGAAGCCCAGGATCGACGCGCGAGCCTGGCGCACGCGTCCCTCAGACGTGGTCACGGGGCACCCCCCTCCCAGAGAAAGCGCCGCGAGCCTGAAGGGGGCTGCGGCGCGGCGATCAGCTGCACGCTCGGCGGCCGAGAGGCATCCGAGCAGGGCCATTGTACTAAATGAGCGAAGGCGCCGGCCCCTCGCGGGCGGCGCCTTCGGCGAATCTCTATGGAAGCGGGTGCGGCGCCTTCGCGCGCAGGACTAGTCCTCCTCGACGGTGACGACCTTCTTCACCACGCGCTTCTTCTTGGGAGCATCCTCCACCGCGCCCTCGGCGATCTTGGCGGTGGGCTTGGCGGGGGCGTCCTCCACGACCTCCTCGACCACCTCAGCGTCCTCGTCCTTGCCCGCGCCCATGCCGTCGCGCAGGCTCTTGACGGACTTGCCGAGCGCGCTGCCGAGCTTGGGAAGGTTCTTGGGGCCGAAGATGAGCAGGACGACGACGAGGATGATGACGAGCTCGGGAACGCCAAGGCCGAGGATCTTCATAGCGGGTACTCCTTCTTTTCGGTGAATGCGGCGCCGGGGGCTCTGCCGGCCGGTGCCGTGTTTATCGACGCCGCCCACTATGCCCCAGCCTCCTGCGGCGCGCTATCACGCAGAACGGTGATTCTGTCACGCCTAACCCGGTTTTTCCTGTCACGCAAAGGCGTGACAGAGCGCATCTTTCCTGGTCAGAGGCGCATGTGCGTGCAGAGGCGCAAAAAAGGGGCGCTCGGCACCAGCCGAGACGCCCCCTTTGGCGGATAGCCCGTCCCAGAGCCTAGAGCATGGCCTGGATGGCGATGAACAGCGGCGAGAAGGTGAGCGCCACGATGGTCATCAGGTTGATGAGAATGTTCATGGACGGACCGGAGGTGTCCTTGAACGGGTCGCCCACGGTATCGCCCACGACAGCAGCCTTGTGGGCCTCCGAGCCCTTGCCGCCGTGGTGGCCCTGCTCGATGTACTTCTTCGCGTTGTCCCAAGCGCCGCCGGCGTTGGACATGAAGATGGCCATGAGCATGCCGGTAGCCACGGCGCCGGCGAGGAAGCCGCCGAGCATGGCCGGGTTGAAGCAGCCGATGGCCACGGGGACGATGATGGCCAGGACGCCCGGCGTCATCATCTCCTTGAGGGCCGAGGAGGTGGAGATGGCCACGCACTTGTCGTACTCGGGCTCGGCCTCGTACTCCATGATGCCCTTGATCTCGCGGAACTGGCGACGCACCTCCTCCACCATGGCGTGGGCCGCGCGGGACACCGCGCCCATGGTGAGGGCGGCGAACATGAACGGCATCATGGCGCCGATGAAGATGCCGGCCACGATCATCGGATCGGTCAGCGTCAGCTCGAAGTTGGGGATGGAGTGGTGCATCGTGGCCTGGAAGGACACGAACAGCGAGATGGCGGACAGGCCCGCGGACGCGATGGCGAAGCCCTTCGCGATGGCCGCGGTGGTGTTGCCCACCGCGTCGAGCGCATCGGTGCGGTCGCGCACCTCCTCGGGCAGGCCGGCCATCTCGGCGATGCCGCCGGCATTGTCGGCCACAGGACCGTAGGCGTCGACGCCGATGGTGATGGCGGTGTTGGAGAGCATGCCGGTGGCGGCCAGGCCGACGCCGAACAGGCCCACGGCGATGCCGCCCTCGAGCGAGGCGTTCGGGAATGCCATGTTGCCGAACGTGAACGCGCCGATGATGGCGAGAGCGACCAGCACGATGGGGGCGATGGTGGAGAGCATGCCGGTGCCGATGCCCTCGATGATGACCGTCGCGGCGCCGGTCTCGGCGGCCTCGGCGATCTTGTGGACGGGCTTGTGGTGGTCAGAGCAGAAGTACTCGGTGATCTTGCCGATGGCGAGGCCCGCCACCAGGCCGCAGATGACGGAGCCGAACAGGAAGATGGGCTGCGCCTCGGCGGACTGCGACTGCCAGACGGAGAACAGCACGAAGATCACGATGATCTCGATGGCGGCGGCCAGGTAGGTGCCGCGGTTGAGGGCCTTGTGCAGGTCCGCGCCCTCCTTGGTGCGGACGGCGAACAGGCCGATGATGGAGGTGATGATGCCGCAGGCCGCGATGACCACGGGGGTCACGATGGCCCACACGAAGTCGCCGGTGCCGAAGTAGCCGCCAAGCGCGCCGAAGGTGACGGCAAGGATAGTGGGGGCCAGGATGGAGCCGGTGTAGGACTCGAACAGGTCGGCGCCCATGCCGGCCACGTCGCCCACGTTGTCGCCCACGTTGTCGGCGATGGTGGCGGGGTTGCGGGGGTCGTCCTCGGGGATGCCGGCCTCGACCTTGCCCACGAGGTCCGCGCCCACGTCAGCGGCTTTGGTGTAGATGCCGCCGCCCACGCGGGCGAACAGGGCCACGGCAGAGGCGCCGGTGGCGAAGCCCTCGACCATGCCGATGTTCTCGTGCATGAGCACCGGGTCGAGCACGTTCACGCCGAACACGAGGAAGATGAGCCACAGCGACAGGCCCATGAGGGCGAACGACGCCACGCACAGGCCCATGGTGAGGCCCGACTTGAAGCTCACGTTGAGGGCCTTGGCCACGGACTCCTCGGCCGCGTAGGCGGTGCGGGTGTTGGCGCGGGTGGCCACGTGCATGCCGACGTAGCCCGCCGCGGCGGACATGACGCCGCCGGTGACGAAGGCGAGCGCGGTGATGGGGCTGAGCGCGATGGCCATCACGACGGCCACGACCACCATGAAGATGATGAGCAGCTTGTACTCGCTCATGAGGAACGCCTTGGCGCCCTGCTGGATCTTGATGGAGATGTTGTTCATCTTGTCCGGGCCGGGGTTCTGTCGGAGAACCCAGTTGCCCAGATAGGCTGCCACCAGCACGCCGATGAGGGCGCAGATGGGGGCAAGCCAGGCTACTTGTGTAGTCACGGACCTTCCTCCTTGGGTAAGTGCTGTTGTCTCGGGTACGACGATACGGTCTTCGGGCCTGGCATTCTCGGCCGGAAAACCGTAACTACGGCATTTTAGGCGACTTGGAGGAATTGTGAAGGGGGCGCGCCCGCCTTTTCCGGGCTAACGCGCCCCCAGCCCAGCAGACGGCGCCGGCGACGGCGCGCCTAGAGGTTGTCCCGCACCCACTGGATGTTGGCGGTGATGGTGGCCACGAGCTCGTCGGCGTCGGCGAACACGCGCATGGGACGCAGCCACTCGACGAACTCCACGGTCATGGGCTGGCCGTAGACGTCCTGGTCGAAGTCGAGCAGGTGGGCCTCGACGGTGGCCGTGGAGGCGTCGGCGAAGGTGGCGGCCACGCCCACGTTGACGGCGGCGCGGTAGCGCTGGCCGCCGACCACGGCCCAGCAGGCGTACACCCCGTCGCCCACGGCCCGCAGCCCATCGGGCACGCGGAGGTTGGCCGTGCGGATGCCGAACGCCCGGCCCTCGCCGCGGCCAGGCTCTACCGTGCCGGCAAGCGCGTAGGGCCGCCCGAGCAGCTCGGCGGCCTCGGCCACGCGACCCGCGCCCAGAAGCCCCCGGATGCGGGTGGCCGTCACCGGCGCGCCGTCATCGGCCAGAAGCTCGTGGCCCACCGCGCGCATGCCGCGGGGCGCGCCCCAGGCAGCCAGGTCGGCCACGGTGCCCGCTCCCCGCGCGCCGAAGCGGAAGTCGGCGCCCACGTGCAGCTCGGCGGGGACGGCCGGCCCCAGGAACCGGTCGAGGAACGCCTCGGGGGCGAGCGCGGCGAACTCAGGCGTGAAGGGCAGGATCACCACGGCGTCAACGGGCAGGGCGGCCAGCGCCTCGATGCGCGCCTCGTTGGCCATGAGCTTGCGCAGCTCATCGGGGCGGAACAGCTCGTCGGGATCCACGTCGAAGGTGATGACCGCCGAGACGCCCCCGCGCGAGCGGGCCGCGTCGGCAGCCGCGCCTATGATGAAGCGGTGCCCCTCATGCACGCCGTCGAACACGCCGAAGGCGCACGAGGCGCCCGTCAGGGCCGCGCGCGCGGCCGCCCCCGATCCCTTCCTATATATCTGAGCCACGGATCACTCCCGTCGAGAAGACGCACCGCGGCCGGTAGCGGCCGCGCTCCTGCTCATAGGCGTAGACGGCGGCCAGGCGGTTGGCAGACACGAGCGAGATGAGCTCGCCGTCGCGCGGCGGCTCGCAGCTCTCGCGCACCCCCGCCGTGCAGGCGCAGAACTCGGCATCGGCCGCGCACGAGCGCCGCTCGCAGAGCGCGAGCGCATCGGCCGGCAGCGGGTTGCCGTTGGCGAGCAAGGCTGCGGCCGGGCCCTCAGCATAGGCGAAGCGCAGGCCGAGCAGGCGCACGGGGTCGAGCGCGGCGCGCGGGCCCACCTCCTCGAGCGCCTCGAGCGTCACGCACTCGTCGAGCGCAAGCCGGCCGGCCGCCAGGCGGCGCAGGGCGCCCACGTGGGCCGGGCAGTCCACCGCCACGCCGATGTCGCGCGCGAGCGAGCGGACGTAGGTGCCCTTCGACACGTGGAACACGATGTCCCACGAGGGAGGCGCCATGCCGTCGGCCCCGTTTACAGCCAGAAGCTGCGCGTCGTAGACCTCGATGTCGCGCGGCTCCAGGTTGATGATGCGCCCCTTGCGCGCCTCGTCGCACGCCTTGCGCCCGCCCACCTTGATGGCCGAGTACACCGGCGGCAGCTGCTTGTGGCGCCCCACGAGGGAGGCGACGAAGACCGAGGCGAAGAAGGGGTCGAGCAGCTCATCGGGCACCGGTGCGGTGCGCGTGACCTCGCCGTCCGCGTCGTCGGTGTCGGTGGCGGCGCCGAAGACGACGCGCACCTCGTAGCGCTTGTCGTGCCCCGCCAGGTAGGCGTCGAGGCGGGTGGCGGGCCCCACGCACACGGCGAGCACGCCCGAGGCGAGCGGGTCAAGGGTGCCGGCGTGCCCCACGCGCCGCTCGCCGAACACGCGGCGGCAGCGGTTCACCACGTCATGCGAGGTCATGCCCGCGGGCTTGTCCACCCCCACGACGAGCGACAGGCCCGACTCGCCGCGCCTCACAAGACCTCCCCATCGGCGGCGGCCAGCGCCGCCAGGCGCCCGCGCAGCAGCGCGACGGCGTCATCGAGGGGGCCGTCCAAGGTGAAGCCGGCGGCAGCACGGTGCCCGCCGCCTCCCAGCTCGCAGGCAAGCGCGGCCACGTCGGCATCGCCCTTGGCGCGCAGGCTGCCGCGCACCTGGCCGTCCTGCTCGCGCAGCATGCAGGCGATCGCGACGCCCTCGATGGCGCGCAGCACGTCGATGAGCGGCTCAGCGTCCGGCCGGGAGGCGCCGCAGGCGGCGAAGTCGGCCGCCGAGAGCCAGCTCAGGGCCGTGCGGCCATCGGCGGAGAGCTCCAGGTGCGCGATGGCCACGGCCTCCAGCAGCACCGACGCGAGCCGGCGGTTCTGGTACACCTCGCGCGCGATGGCGCCCGGCGCAGCCCCGGCGGCCACCATCTGGGCCGCCGCCTCGAAGGCCGCGGCATCGGCGTTCTGGTACTGGAAGCGCCCCGTATCGGTCATGAGACCGGTGTAGGCGCAGGTGGCGATGGCCTTGTCGTAGTCGACGCCGAGATGGCCTACGAGCCGCCAGACGAGCAGGGCCGTGGCCGCGGCATCCGGGTCGGTGTAGCTCAGGTGGCTCATGGCCTTGGGCACGGCGTGATGGTCCACGGTGATGGTGAGCGGCGCGACGCGGCGCACGGCGTCGGCGGCGCCCAGGCGCTCGGGCGTGGGCACGTCCACCGCCACGAAGCACTCCACGTAGTCCCCAAACGACGAGGCGGGCACGAGGCGATCGGCCCCGGGCAAAAAGGCGAGCGTGCCCTCGAGCGGCTCGTCGGTCGCCAGCAGGCAGAAGACGCGCTTGCCGAGCGCGCGCAGGGCGCAGGCGAGCGCGAGCTGAGATCCCACGCAGTCGCCATCGGGGCTCACATGCCCGCAGATGGCCACCGAGGAGCATCCCATGAGGGCCTCGGCGATGCCCTCGAGGGTGGTGTTGGTCTGAGGGGTGACGGTCACGGCGCTAGATCTCCTCGCCCTCGTCCGCCGCCGTCTCGGCCGTCGCGCGACGCGCCTTCTCCTCGGCGAGGTACTTGCCCACGGTCTCCGCGGCATCCACCGACCCGTCGCGGTAGAAGCGCAGCTCAGGCGCTACGCGCCAGGACAGCTTCCTGGCCATGAGCGAGCGGATGCGCCCGCGGGCGCCCTCGAGGGCAGCGGCCGCGTCCGCATAGCGCTCGGGCTCGCAGGTGTAGTAGACGTTGCAGGCGCTGCGATCGTAGCTCACCTCGCAGCCGGTGACGGTGACCAGGGTAAGACGCGGGTCGGACACCTCGAACAGCAGGATAGACGCGATGACCTCGCGCGCCTGCTCGTTGACCTTGCGGTTGGACGCTCCCTGCTTCATCGGGGCTCTCCTTCCTCTTGCTGACGCCTCAAGTATAGGCGCGGGCGCCGCCCCCGAGGGAGCGGCGCCCAATTGACCGTCGAATCGTCACCGAGGCGACTACTCGGTGCGCTCGACCTCCTTGACCTGGTAGCCCTCGATGGTGTCGCCCACCTTGAGGTCCTGGAACTTCTCGATGCCGATGCCGCACTCATAGCCCTGCTTCACGGACTTCACGTCATCCTTGAAGCGGCGCAGCGACGCCATGGAGCCCTCGAAGATGACCGTGCCGTCGCGGACGATGCGCACCTTGTCGTCTCGGTTGATCTCGCCCTCGACGATGTAGCAGCCGGCGATGGTGCCCACCTTCGGCACCTTGAAGGTCTCGCGAACCTCGGCGATGCCGGTGTCCACCTCCACGATATCGGGCGAGAGCAGGCCCACGCGGGCTGCGTTGATGTCCTCGATGGCCTGGTAGATGACGCGGTACAGGCGGATGTCCACCTTCTCCTTCTCGGCCTGGGCCCGCGACTTGCCGGTGGGGCGCACGTTGAAGCCGATGATGATGGCGTCGGAGGCGGCGGCCAGGGTGACGTCGGTCTCGGTGATGCCGCCCACGGCCGAGTGCACGATGTTGATGCGCACCTCGGACTGGTCCATCTTGCTGAAGGCGTCGCGCAGGGCCTCGATGGAGCCCTGGACGTCGGCCTTGACGATGAGGTTGAGGTCGGTCTGCTTGCCGGCCTCGATGCGGTTGAACAGATCGTCGAGGCTCATGTGGCTCTTGGTCTCCTGCTCGGCCAGGCGGGCGCGCAGCGCGCGCTCCTCGGCGAGCTTGCGTGCGTCGCGCTCGTCCTCGAACACGCGGAACTCGTCGCCGGCGGTGGGCACGGAGTTGAGGCCGAGGATCTCCACCGGGTCGGCGGGGCGCGCCTCGTCGACGTGGGCGCCGAGCGGGTTCACGAGCGCGCGGACGCGGCCGTAGGACGTGCCGGCCACCACCACATCGCCGGTGCGCAGGGTGCCGCGCTGGACGAGCACCGTGGCCACCGGGCCGCGGCCCTTGTCGAGGTTGGCCTCGATGACGAAGCCGGAGGCGTCGGCGTCGGGGTTGGCCTTGAGCTCGAGCACGTCGGCCTGGAGCAGGATGGTCTCGAGCAGGTCGTCGATGTGGAGCTTCTGCTTGGCCGACACCTCGACGAACATGTTGGTGCCGCCCCACTCCTCGGGGATGACCTGGTACTCGGTGAGCTCCTGGCGCACGCGGTCGGGGTTGGCGCCGGGCTTGTCGATCTTGTTGACGGCCACCACGATGGGCACGTTGGCCGCCTTGGCGTGGTTGATGGCCTCCACCGTCTGCGGCATGACGCCGTCGTCGGCGGCCACTACGAGCACGATGACGTCGGTGACCTGGGCGCCGCGGGCGCGCATGGCGGTGAACGCCTCGTGGCCCGGGGTGTCGATGAAGGTGATCTGGCGGCCGTCGATGTTCACGACCGACGCGCCGATGTGCTGGGTGATGCCGCCGGCCTCGGAGGCCACCACGCCGGTATGGCGGATGGCGTCGAGCAGCGAGGTCTTGCCGTGGTCGACGTGACCCATAACGGTGACCACCGGCGGGCGCGGCTTGAGGTCGGCCTCGGAGTCGTTGTACACCACGGCGTACTCCTCCTCCGGCGAGACGACGCGCACCTTGCGGCCCATGTCGTCGGCGATGAGCTCGACCATGTCGTCGGCCATGGACTGGGTGAGGGTGAGCACCTGGCCTAGCAGGAACAGGCGCTTGATGACGTCGTTGGGCTGCACGCCCAGAAGCTCGGCGAACTTGGCCACCGTCGCGCCCTGGGGGATCTCCACCACCGAATCGTCCAGGACCAGCGACGGGTCGAGGCCGCGCTCGATGGCCTCGATCTCGGCGCGCTCGCGGGCCTCGGCCTCGCGCTTCTCCTTGCGCTTCTTGCGACGGCCCTCGCCCTCCTGGGTGGTGGCGGCGGCCACCGCGGCACGGGCCTCGGCGAGCACCTTGTCGCGCTGGAGCTTCTCGGCCTGCACGGCCATCTGGGCGTAGCGGTCCTCGCCGCCCGCCGCGGCCTGCGCCTCGAGCTCGGGAACGATCTGCACGGCGCCCTTCTTGCCCTTCTTGCCGCGGGCGCCGTCCTTCTTGGCGCCGCGGGCGGCGGGAGCAGCGGCCTTCTGGGCCTCGATGCGCTGCTTCTCAGCCTCGATCTGCGAGAGCAGCGAGTCAAAGGAGGTCTTCTTGGCCCCGAGCACCGGCGCGGGCTTGGGAGCGGCCTTGGCCTTCTCGCCGCCCTTGCGGGAGTGGCTCTCGCGCAGGGCGCGCTCGACGGCCTGCTTCTTGGCCACCTCGGCGGCCGCCTTCTCGGCGCGGGCGCGGGCGCGGGCCTCGGCCTTCTCGCGCTCGACCCGCTCCTTCTCGGACTCGATCTGGCGCTCGAGGCTCTCGAAGGCCGACGTGACGGGGGCCTTCTTGGGCTGCGCGGGCGCCTCGCCCTCCTCGGCGTCATGGGCGCCCTCGGCGCGGCGGGCGCGGGCGGCCTCGCGCTCGGCGAGCTCCTTCTCCACGGCGGCGCGGCGGGCGGCCTCCTCCTCGGCCTTGCGGCGGGCCTCCTCGGCCTGCTCGGCGGCGAGCGCCGCGGCCTCCTCGTCCTCGAGCTGGCCGGCGCGGGCCTTGATCTCGGGCTCGAGGTTCTTGCGGATCTTCTCCACGTAGGCGTCGGCGAGCATGCTCGCGTGGGACTTCGCGGGAATCTTCATCTCATGGAGTCGGTCGAGGAGCTCCTTGCTCGTCATCTCGAACTCCTTGGCCAACTCATGTACGCGCATGCTGCCCATGTATCACTCCTCGTTCTCTGACGGTCGGTCGTCGGTGGCGCGGGACATCTCTCCCGCGAGTCGGTCGTAGTCTTCGTCGGTCAGCTTGGTCCGCAGCGCCCGCTCCAGCTTGCGGCCCTTGCGAGCCGCCTGGTAGCACTCCTCGGAGCAGACGTAGGCGCCGCGGCCGGGGGCGCGGCCCATCGGATCGAAGGCGACCGTGCCGTCCGCGCGACGCACGAACCGGCGCAGGGCCCCCTTCGTCTCCTGTAGGCCGCACGCTATGCAGCGACGGCAGCGCTTTGTCTTCTCTCGGTCCACCGACGTACCTCTCGCATCCTTCTTAGGATTCGTCGAGGTCGGCGTGCACGCCGCAGTAGCGGCTGCCCTCGCGGGCGTGGTTACGGCAGCGCGTGCCGTCCTCCGCCACGTAGGCGCACAGTCCCGTCTCGTCCTCGAGGTCGTCCTCCTCGTCGATGAGGATGTTCTCGGTGACGTGGGGGCCGCCGGCGAAGCTCGCGGACTTGATGTCGATGTGCCAGCCGGTCAGGCGCGCGGCCAGGCGGGCGTTCTGCCCCTCCTTGCCGATGGCGAGCGAGAGCTGGTCGTCGGGCACCACGACGGTGGCGTAGTGGTTGTCCTCGTCGATGAAGACGTGCGACACCTTGGCCGGCGACAGCGCGTTGGCCACGTAGGAGGCGGGGTCGTCGTTCCACTGGATGACGTCGACGCGCTCGTTGCGCAGCTCCTCGACCACCATGCGCACGCGGCTGCCCTTCGGGCCGACGCAGGCGCCCACCGGGTCCAGGTTGTCCTCGCGCGAGGCCACGGCCACCTTGGAGCGGGCGCCGGGCTCACGGGCGATGGACTTGATCTCCACCATGCCGTCGTAGATCTCCGGGACCTCGATCTCGAAGAGGCGGCGGATGAGGTCAGGATGGGTGCGGGACACCACGATGGGCGGGCGGGCCTGCTCGCCGCGGGCGCGGGGCGCGTCGGAGGAGGGGTCGCGCACGTCGATGATGAGCACCTTGAGGCGCTGGTTGTGGCGGTAGTGCTCGTTGGAGGGGCGCTCGTTGCGCTCGCCGGGGTTGCGCTTCACGTCGTAGTGGGGCAGCTCGGCCTCCACGCCGTCGCGGATCTTGATGATGGTGAAGTCCGGGGTGCCCTGGAGCACGGTGCCGGTGACCAGGTCGCCCACGCGGCCGGAGAACTCCTCGTAGATGGACTGGCGGCCGGCCTCGCGCACGATGGAGGCGATGACGCCCTTGGCGTTCTGAGCGGCGATGCGGCTCACGTCGGCCGGGGTGACGTCGCGCTCCTCGAACTCGGCGTACTCGCCGGTCTCCTCGTCGGGCTCGCCCACCGGCACCATCTCGTAAACGTAGATCTTGCCCGTCTGGCGGTCGATGGTCACCCGCGCGTCCCACTCTAGGTCGAGGATGTGCTGGTAGCTCTTGGCCAGCGACGCTTCCAGGCGCTCGATGAGGTAGAACTCGTCGATCTTGCGCTCGTGGGCGAGGGCCTGCAGGGCCTCGATCAGTTCTGATGTTGCCACGTCTTCGCTTCCTTTCCTAAGAGCCGAAGTCGATCGTGCCCTTCACGTGGGCACGCTTGATAGCCGAAAGCGGCAGCGCCACGCGGGCGCCGTCCGCGTCGAGGAGTACCTCATCGCCCTCGACGCCTGCGAGCACGCCCGTCCAGGAGGCGCGGCCGTCCACCGGGGCGGACAGCTTGATCGCCGCCTCCTCGCCGGCGAACCGCGCGAAGTGCTCGGCGGTGCGCAGCGGGCGGTCGATGCCGGGCGAGGACACCTCCAGCGTGTAGGCGCCGGGGAACGGGTCGATCGCGTCCATAATGTCGTTGATCCACGCCTGGGAGCTTGACAGCACGTCGAAGCTCACGCCGTCGGGATGGTCGACGTAGACGCGGATGGTGGGCGCCTTCTTGGCTCCCACGACCTCGATCGTGACGATCTCGACGCCTTCCTGGGCGGCGCGGGGCTCGAGCGCCTCGAGCAGCTTTGCCTCGGTGGCCGTGAGCACGTCGATCCCTCCTCGCTTTCTCGCATTCCTTCCACGCGCATCGGGCCTAACAACAAAAGAAAGCGGGACAGGCCCACTTTCTCCGTAAAAGCGAAAGTTGTTCGGCGCCGAAAAGCGCTCAGCGCCGGTATTTATACCATATTACTCGGCGAATGGCCAGTAGAAACCGGGCATCTTCCACGAAGCGCCCATGTCGCCCGAGACGCGGGGCCTCCGCAGCGGCCACGACAGGCGGGCGCCGAGCGCTGGCGCGCCAAGCGCCGGCGCGCTTGTGTTCGCGGCTCCCGCTGTTCGTCGCGCGCCGGCCTGGGGGCACTCGCGGCTCGCCGGCACGGGGAGACGCCCGCGGCGGGTCGCGAGGCGCCGCCTCTTGCGCGCGCTGCGGGTCAATACACCTGCGCTCGCGGCTCTCGCCGCCGTTCGCCGCGTGTCGGCATGATCCCGCTCGCGGCTCCCGCCGTTCCTTGCGCGTCGGCGCGCTCGCGCCGGCAACCCCCCCTGCCTCTCATTACCCCCCCCCACGCCCTCAAACTGCACAGTTTTTTCGACTTTGCGACAAAAAGACGCTCTTTTGAGGGGCTTCTGGCGGTCAGCCATCGTGGCGCGGAAATGATGCCTGTCTGAGAACAATTCTCACCTGCGAGTTCGCCGAGGAAGCCGCGAAGGTCGCGCATTTGTTTCCGCGAGTCTGTCACAAAGTCGAAAAAACCGTGCAGTTTGGGGGGATGCGCGTCCGGCGGCGCGGTCCGGTCTACAGATGGGCGCTCGCCAGGTGACGGGTCGGTACGGGGGCGGACGGCGGCGACCGCGCGGTCCTATGATGGAGCCACCAAGCAGGCGGCGCCCCGGCGCCGGAACAGGGAGGCAGCCATGGTCCACGACAGCGACGCCACGTCCGCGCAGACGAGAAGGCCCCGCGGCGCTGAAGACGCAACGAGCGCGCAAGCCGCGCAGGAAAGCAGCCCCGGAACTGCGGGGCGTACGCAACCCGCCGGGCCCGCGGCCGCGGATGATCAGCAGCCGGACGTCCCCCAAGCCGCAGCGGCCAAGGGCGAGACGCACCCGGCGCCCGCCGTCGGGGCGGGCGTTCCGTCAGGTACCAAAGCGGAACCGCCCGACAGCGGGGCGGATGCCGACGTGAGGCCACCCGCCGGCGGGACGGATGCCGGCGTGAGGCCACCCGGCAGCGGGGCGGGCGCGTCAGCAGCCGGCGGCGGCAAGGCCGGCGCCCCCGGCGAAGGAGCGTCCCCCCACTACCCCGCAACAGCCGCAGACGCGCCCGGCAGCGGAGCGCCCGCGCCGTCGGGCGCCGCCCCAGCAGCGGGCGTGCTCGAGGTCGATCCCGCCTCGCTCAGCCCGCGCGCCGTGGCGGCGGTGGCAGCCTACCAGGAGTCCGTCGCCACCGAGGCAGACGCCTACCGGCGCATGGCCGCGCACGTGAAGGACCCGGGCAACCGCGCGACGCTCGAGCGCATCGCCGACGAGAAGGCGGCCGACGCCGACGCCTGGGCCCGCTACACCGGCCGCCCCGCCGTCCCGCGGGTCGCCCGCGCACGCCGCTACGCCCTGATCGCACGCATCCTCGGATTCACCTTCGCCGTCAAGCTCATGGACAAGCACAAGCACGCCGCCCGCAGCGACGCCCGCGCGCTTGCAGCCCAGGTGCCCGCGATAGCACGCGCCGAGGCGGACGAGGAGCGCCGCGGCCGCGAGCTCATGGGGATGCTCGACGAGAAGCTGCTCTCCTACGTGGGCGCCATGGTGCTGGGGATGAACGACGCGGTGGTGGAGATAACCGGCACCCTCGCCGGCCTCACGCTGGCCATGCAGAACACGCGCCTCATCGCGCTGTCGGGCCTCATCACCGGCATCGCGGCCACGCTCTCGATGGCGGCGAGCGAGTACCTGGCCGCCAAGAGCGACGGCCGCCCCGACGCCAAGCGCGCCTGCGCCTACACCGGCAGCGCCTATGCGCTCACCGTGGTGCTGCTGCTCCTCCCCTACCTCCTGATGCCGGACAAGCTGTACCTGCTGGCCATGGCCGTCATGCTCGCCGTGGTGGTGCTCATCCTGGCGGCGTTCAACTTCTACACCGCCGTGGCGCAAGACCTCCCCTTCAAGAAGCGCTTCGCGCAGATGTGCGCCATATCGCTGGGCGTGGCCGCGCTCTCGTTCTTCCTCGGCCTGTTCTGCAAGATCGTGCTGGGCGTGGAGGCTTAGAAAAACGGGGGCCGCATCGCGAGCCCCCGCCGCGGGAAGACATCCGGTGCGCGCTAAGCACGCCTACGCGCCGGACCTCACCAGCTCCTCGGCCATCTCGCGGAGCTTGAACTTCTGGACCTTCATCGACGGGGTCATGGGGAAGTCGTCGACGAAGAAGACGCGCTTGGGAACCTTGTAGCGCGCGATGCGGGGAATGGCCCACGCGCGCACGTCGTCCTCGGTCATCGACTCGAAGCCCGGGCGCGTGCGGATGAAGGCGCCCACGATCTCGCCGTACTTCGCGTCAGGGATGCCCACCACCTGGGCGTCGAGCACGCCCGGCATGGTGAGCAGGAAGTTCTCCACCTCAAGCGGGTAGATGTTCTCGCCGCCGCGGATGATCATGTCCTTGATACGGCCGGTCACGCGGTAGTAGCCGTCCTCATCCACGGTGCCCAGGTCGCCCGAGTGCAGGTAGCCGTCGGCGTCGATGGCCTCAGCCGTGGCCTCGGGCATCTTGTAGTAGCCCTTCATGACGTTGTAGCCCTTGCAGCACAGCTCTCCCGGCTCGCCGATGCCGCAGAGGTGGCCGTCGACCGGGTCGATGACGCGCACGTCCACGGGCGGGTGCGCGCGGCCTACCGTCTCGCACTTGTGCTCGAGGTCGTCGTCGACCGAGGTCTGGGTGAACACCGGGCTCGTCTCGGTAAGCCCGTAGCAGATGGTGACGTCGCGCATGTTCATGCGATCCATCACCTCGCGCATGGTCTCGGGCGGGCACGGGCTGCCGGCCATGATGCCGGTGCGCAGGCTCGACAGGTCAAAGGTGTCGAAGTCAGGGTGGTTGAGCTCGGCGATGAACATGGTGGGCACGCCGTAGACGGCGGTCGCGCGCTCCTTGTGGAGCGCCTGAAGCACGAGCCCCGCGTCGAAGTCCTCCACGATGATCATGGTGGAGCGATGCGTGAGGTTGGCCATGACGCCGAGCACGCAGCCGAAGCAGTGGAAGAACGGCACCGGCAGGCACACGCGATCATCGGAACCGAGCTTCTGGCCCTCGCCGATGTAGAAGCCGTTGTTCAGGATGTTGCGGTGCGTGAGCATGACGCCCTTGGGAAAGCCCGTGGTGCCGGAGGTGTACTGCATCATCACCACGTCGTTGTTGTCGAACTGGCGCTCAGCCCACTCCAGGTCCGAGTCGGGGCGGTGCTGGCCGAGCAGGATGAGCTCGGGCACGCTGTAGAAGCCGCGGTGCTTCTCGGGCCCCATGTAGATGAGGTTCTCCAGGCAGGGGTACTCCTCAGTGCGCAGGAACCCGCGCTGGCACTCGAGCGACTCGGGCACGAGGTCGCGGATGATCTGGAGGTAGTCCACGTCGCGGTAGGCGTCGATGACGCAGAGCGCCTTCATGTCCGACTGCTTGAGGACGTAGTCGATCTCGTGGCTCTTGTAGATGGGGTTCACCGTGACCATGACGATGCCCACCTTGGCGGTGGCGTACATGAAGGTGAGCCAGTCGGGGATGTTGCGCGCCCACACGCCCAGGTGATCCCCAGGCTTCATCCCGATGGAGAGCAGCCCCTTGGCCAGGGCGTCAGTGCGCTCGTCGAAGTCGCGGTAGGTCCAGCGCAGGTCGCGGTCGGGATACACCACGAACTCGTGGTCGGGGTCTATCGCCACCTGCTCGCGGAAGTAGGCGCCGATGGTGAGCTCGGAGTGTAGCGGAAAGTCCTGGTCACCCGGCTGGGGAACGCGGTTGTCAGCCATGGGAGCCCCCTAGAACGGCGTGTAGACGCAGGCGAGGAACTTGGCGTTCTGGCCGTCATGGGCGCGCACCTGATGCGGAACGATGGAGTCGTAGTAGATGCTCTCGCCCGGATGCAGCACGAACACCTCGTTGCCGTACTCGATCTCGATGCAGCCCTCCATGCCGTAGAGCCACTCCTCGCCCTCGTGGCTGTCGAGCTTGTGGGTAGTCTCGCCCGAGGGGGTGACGGTGATGACGAAGGGGTCCATGTGGCGCGACGGGCGGCCGGCCGCCAGGCTGAAGTAGCTCAGGTCGCCGGCGTCGCTGGCGGTCTGAAGCGCCTTGACGCGCTCGACCTCGGCCATCTGCTCGCCGTCGATGTAAGCCGGGCCGAAGGCCTCGTCGTCGTCCATGAGGGTGCCGAGCCGCACGCCGAGGGCGCGGGTGATCTTGATGAGCGGCGCGAGCGACGCAGGCACCTCGCCCGCCTCGAGCTGCTCGATGGCCTCCACCTCGCACTGGCAGCGGTCGGCCAGGTCCTGGGCCGAGAGGTGATGCGCCGTGCGCAGAGTGGTGATCTTCTTGCCGAGCTTGTTCTCTTCCGCCATGTCTCCTCCTCCGATAAAAGCGTTTCGGGCCATGATAGCGGAAAACCACCCGGGAGACGGCGAGGCTGGGGGACGGCGGGGAGGAGGGCGGCCGAATCGACTCCGCTCGACGCGTCGGCTCGGCGAGCCAAGGTCTCGCCGAGCCTTTGGCTTGACCTCGCTGCGCCGACTCGGCCGCCCTCCTCCCCGCCTTGCCGCTGCAGCAGCTCCATCACGTTGAGGCCCGGCGCGGGGGCGTCGCGAGCGAAGCGAGGTCAAGCCAAAGGAGGAGCGAGACCTTGGGCTCGCGACGACGACGCGTCGAGCGCAGCCCGTGATGCCCCCGCGCCGGGCCGTCCCCCGCGCGCGTCGAGCGGAGCCGACCCGGCTCACGCCGGCGGCCGTCCCCCAGCCGCGCCTAGCCCCTAAGCCGCGGCGGTGCGCTCCTTGCGGGCGGCAGAGCGGCGCTGCATGGCGTCGACGCACTGAGCCACGGCGGCGTCGCCGGTGACGTTGACCACGGTGCGCATCATGTCGAGGACGCGGTCGACGCCGGCCACGAGCGCCACGCCCTCCACCGGCAGCCCCACCGACTGGAGCACCATGGCGAGCATGACCATGCCGCTGCCCGGCACGCCGGCGGTGCCGATGGAGGCGAGCACGCAGGTGGCCACCACGGTGAGCTGCTGGCCGAGCGTAAGCTCCACGCCAAACACCTGCGCGATGAAGATGGCGCATACCCCCTGGTAGATGGCGGTGCCATCCATGTTGATGGTGGCGCCGAGCGGCAGCACGAAGGAGCTGACCTCCTTCGACACGCCCATCTTCTCCGCGCACTCCATGTTGAGCGGCAGCGTGCCCACCGACGAGGCCGAGGCGAAGGCGAAGCCCATGACGGGCAACTCGCCCTTGAGGAAGAAGCGAGCGGACTTGCGGGCGAAGACCTTGATGAGCCCAGAGTAGACGAAGGCGATCTGGCAGGCCATGGCCACATAGGCCACCGCCACCAGCCACGCGAGCGGCAGCAGCACGTCGGGGCCGTTGTTCGCGATGACGGGCGTGATGAGCCCGAACACGCCGAAGGGAGCCACGAGGATGATGCCGCGCATGATCTTGATGCACACCTCAGACATCGCCTCGGAGAACTCCACCACCACGCGCGCCTTCTCCCCCGCCGCGATGATGCCGAACCCGAACACCACCGCTATCACGATGACCTGGAGCATGGTGGCATCAGCCATGGGCTGGACGAAGTTGGAGGGGAAGATGTTGACGAGCGTGTCGATGAGCGAGGGAGCCGCGGTGGGCTCATAGGAGAGATCCGCCGTGTCGAGCGTGAAGCCCGCGCCCACGTTCATCACGTTGGCGAACACGAGGCCCAGGGCCACGGCGCAGGCGGTGGTGGCCAGGTAGAACAGGATGGTGCGTCCGCCGATGGCGCCCACCTTCTTCACGTCCTCGAGAGAGACCACCCCGGCGATGATGGAGAACAGCACGAGGGGCACCACGATCATCTTGATGAGGTTGAGGAAGATGGTGCCGAGGGGCTTGATGTAGGTGTCGGCCACCTCGGGCGCTCCCTGGAGGGCGAGCCCGGCCAGCACGCCCAAGACGAGCGCGATGAAGATCCAGGTGGTGAGCGAGAGGCGCCGGTGCCAGGGCGCTGCGGGGCGCGTCGTCTCGGTCATGCGGTTCCTTCCTTTCCCTGCGGGCGGACGGCGAAAAGGGGCGCCCCTCGGGGCGCCCCTCGAAGACGGTCGGATGGATGGGCTAGCGCTTGCCCGCCAGCAGGCGGTTGAGGGCGTTCAGGTAGGCCTTGGTGGACGACACGATGATGTCGCCGTCCGCGCCGCGGCCGGTGAAGACCTCGCCGTTGGCGGCCTTCACGCGCACGGTCACCTCGCCGAGGGCGTCGATGCCGCGGGTGACGGAGCTCACGGAGAACTCGGAGAGGTCGTTGGACACCTTCACGATGCGGTCGACCGCCTTGTACACGGCGTCGATGGGGCCGGTGCCGTACTCGCAGACGGTCACCTCGGCGCCCTCGGGGTCGGCCAGGGTGACGGTGGCGGTGGGCTTGAGCGGGAACCCGCAGCTCACCTGCACGCCCTTGAGCACGTAGAGGGCGTCCTCCTCGCGGCCGCGCTCGTTGACCAGGCTCTCGAGGTCCTCGTCGTAGACTTCCTTCTTCTTGTCGGCCATGTTGAGGAAGGCCTCGTAGAGCTTGTCGAGCTCCGCGCCCTCGAAGGCGTAGCCGAGCTCCTCCAGGCGATGCTTGAGGGCAGCATGCCCGCTGCGGGCCGTGAGCACGATCTGGCTCGCGCCGGCACCCACGTCGGCCGGGTCGATGATCTCGTAGGTGTCGCGCTTCTTGAGCACGCCGTCCTGGTGGATGCCGGAGGAGTGCGCGAAGGCGTTGGCGCCCACGATGGCCTTGTTGGCCTGGACGCCCATGCCAGTGATGGAGCTGACCAGGCGGCTGGCCTTGGTGAACTCGCGGGTGTTGATGCCGGTGTGGGCGTCGAGCTCCGCCTCGTGCATGCGGATGCCCATCACCACCTCCTCCATGGCGGTGTTGCCCGCGCGCTCGCCGAGGCCGTTGATAGTGCACTCCACCTGGGTGGCGCCGTTGCGCACGCCGGCGAGGGCGAGCGCCGTGGCCATGCCCAGGTCGTTATGGCAGTGGACGGAGACGGTGACGTTCTCGATGCCGCGCACGTTGGCCATGAGGTAGGCGATGCGCGCGCCGAACTCCTCGGGCAGCGAGTAGCCGGTGGTGTCGGGGATGTTGACCACCGTGGCGCCGGCATCCACGACGGCCTGGATGACGCGGACGAGGAAGTCGTAGTCGGACCGGCCGGCGTCCTCGGCGTAGAACTGGACGTCCTCGACGTAGCGCTTGGCATACTTGACGGCGGCCACGGCGCGCTCGACGCAGGTGTCCTCGTCGATGCGCAGCTTGTCGGCCAAATGCGACGGGCTCACGCCGATGCCGGTGTGGATGCGCGGGCGCTTGGCGTACTTGAGCGCATCGGCGGCCACGTCGATGTCCTTCTCGATGGCGCGGGTAAGCCCGCACACCACCGCGTCGTCGCCCGCCAGCTCGGCGATGCGGCGCACGCTCTCGAAGTCGCCGGGGCTCGAGATGGGGAAGCCCGCCTCGATGACGTCGACGTTCATGCGCAGAAGCTCGCGGGCGATGACGAGCTTCTCCTCGGTGTTCATGGAGGCGCCCGGCGACTGCTCGCCGTCGCGCAGGGTGGTGTCGAAGATGTCGATCTTGCGGGTCATGACGGTTCTCCTTCTCGTTCCTCTCATCCCCTCGGCCCGGCTTGCCGGGACGCCGGCAGGGAGGCCGGCGCATACAGGGCCACGATAGCCCTCTTATGTTAAGAGCGGGTTACTACAGGGAGATATACCATAGGTTCTTCAGGTCGATGGCGGCGCGCAGGCTCGCAAGGATCTCCTCAGTCACCTCGCCCTCCACGTTCATGAAGACGAGCGCGCACTGCTCGGCGGGCTTGTCGCCGATCTGCATGGTGGTGATGTTGACGTTCGCCTGGCCGAGGATGGTGCCGATGGCGCCGATGCGGCCCGGCGCGTCCACGTACTCGAACACGAGGCACTGCTTGGCCGGCGCGATGTCGATCTTATAGCCGAGCAGCGAGACGATGCGGGCGGCCTGGTTGGCGCCGTAGAGGGTGACGCCCACCTCCACCCCGTCGGCGGCCACACGCGCGGCCGAGGCGTACTCCCCCGCCTCGGGGACGGCCTCGGTCTCCACGTGGATGCCGTGGCGGTCGGCCACGGCAGCGGCGTTGGCGGCCGAGACGGCGCCGATGCGGCGGTAGGCCAGGATGCCGTCGAGCGCGCCGGCGAGCAGGATGGCCGGATCGGCATCGGCGATGGAGCCGGCGGCCTCCAGATGCAGCGCCTTGGGCGTGGCGCCGAGGATCTGCCCGATGACGCGGCCGGCCATCTGGCAGGCGGGCACGTAGGGCCCGACGGCGTCCATCACGTCGGGCGGCAGCGGCGAGGCGTTGATGGCCGTGGGCACGATGGAGCCCTCCAGGCCCTCCCACACATACTCGGCGATCTGGGATCCAGCGCGTACCTGAGCCTCCTTGGTGACGGCGGCGATATGGGGCGTGAGCAGGGCATTCGGGAACTCGTGCAGGGGGCTCTCACGGCAGGGCTCCTCCTCGAACACATCGAGGCCCACCGCGGCCACCTTGCCCGCGGCCACGAAGTCGGCCACCGCGGCCACGTCGAAGATGCCGCCGCGGGCGCAGTTGACGAGGATCACGCCGTCTTTCATGGCAGCCAGCTCGGAGGGGCCGAAAAGCCCCATGGTCTCGGCGGTCTTGGGTAGGTGGACGGTGATGAAGTCGGCCAGGGGGAGGATCTCCTCCACCGAGTCGAACAGCTCCACACCCAGCGCGGCGGCCCGCTCGGGGCTGCAGTAGGGGTCGTGCCCCACGAGCCGCATGCCGAAGCCGCGGGCGCGCTCGGCCACGAGCCCGCCGATGCGGCCGAGGCCGAAGATGGCGAGCGTCTTCTGGTAGAGCTCGGTGCCGGTGAAGGCGGCGCGCTCCCATGAGCCCGCGTGCATGGACGCGTTGGCCTGGGGCAGGCGGCGAGCGCAGGCCAGGAGCAGCGCCATGGTGTGCTCGGCGGCCGAGACGATGTTGGAGGTGGGGGCGTTGCAGACGATGACGCCGCGCTCAGAGGCAGCCTCCACGTCGATGTTGTCGATGGTCACGCCGGCCCGCCCGATGATCTTGAGGCTGCCGGCCGCGTCCAGGAGCTCAGGCGTCACCTGGGTCTGGGAGCGCACGATGAGCGCGTCGTAGGGGGCGATGGCCGCCGCCAGGGCCTCAGGCGCCAGGTCGAGCCGCACGTCCACCTCATAGCCCTTGCGCCGCAGGATGTCCAGACCCTCGTCGGCGATCTTCTCCGTGACCAGAACCCTCTTGCGCGTCATGGCGTGCGCTCCCCTTCCTCACTACGCTGGCAAAGGCGGGCGACCGCGCAGGGCGGCCGTCCTCACTCGGGGAGATGATAGCGCACGCAGGCGCAAGCCGCGAGCAGACGCCCAGGTCGCGGCCTGCCCCGTCGGCGACGGGCGCGCGAAGGGGGGGGGGCGCCAGAGCCGGTGGGGGCCGGGGGGCAGGCGATGGGGCGGTGGGCGCGGCGAGGGCAGCCGCATCCGGTTACCGGGGCCGCGCAGGGAGTCGGGCGATGGGACGGTGGGCGCCGGGCGGGCGATGGAGCGGGGGGCCGGCGCGCAGGCGTTGGCGGACGATGGAGCAGCAGGCGTCGGGCAGGCGATGGGCGCCAGGCAGGCGATGGGCGATGGGCGCCGGCGCGGGCCGCCCTGGGGCGATCGGCGGCGCACGGCGGGGCCGACAGGGCGACGCGCAGCGGGATCCTGACGGCCGATGGGGAGTTTCTGGCCAATTTCGCTACGGTTTACGCTGCCGAAGAAGGCTGCACCTGCCCTCACTCACCTCTTCGAACCTATTTTCCCAGGTCAGAAGTTACTCAGAGAAAACAATGTCGCCCAGACGCCGAAGCCGATGCGTAAACCGTGGCGAAATTGGCCAGAAATCCGAAAATTCCGTACCTGGCCGCCCGTTGCCCGTCTGTCAACGGCGAACCAGACGACCCGATCGCCCTGCCGACGCCCCTCCCCGGATAACGCGGCGCCCTCTTCGGCGCCGCCCTCCTGCCACCGCGCGCCGCCTAGCGCGCTGGCGGCTTTCCGGAGCGCTCCTCCTCGTCGAGCAGCTGGCGGGCGAAGGCGATGGCGTCATCGATGTTGCCGCGGAAGTGATCCTCCCCCACCAGGTCCACGAAGCCGGCGCGCCGCATGGTCTTCATCGGCTGCTCGTTGGCGTGGGAGATGATGAGGCTCACCCCGTTCTTGCTGCAGTAGGCGTGGAGGTTCTCGAGCGCGTTCATGCCCGACGCATCGAGCGAGGGCACGCCCCGCATGCGGATGATCAGGTACTTGGTGAACTCCTTCACCGAGATGTCGCCGATGCGCTCGGTCATGCCGAAGAACAGAGGGCCGTTGATCTCGTACACGCGCACGCTCTTGGGCAGCTCGCGCAGGTGGGTGACCTCCGAGTTCTCGTCGCAGTAGTAGCGCCAGCCCTTGACCTCGGTCTCCTCGCTCACCATCTTGAGCACGAGCACCACGGTGATGACCATGCCCACGCCAATGGCCATCACCAGGTCGAAGATGACGGTGAGCGCGAAGGTGATGAGCATCGTGGCCACGGCGCCGCGCGAGGCGGTCTTGCACACATGCGCGAAGTTACGCCAGCCCGACATGTTGTAGGCGACGTGAACCAGGATGGCCGCGATGGTGGGCATGGGAATGTAGGCGGCGTACGGCATGAGGAAGGCCAGCACCGCGAGCAGCACCACCGCATGGGTCATGGCCGCGATGGGCGTGCGGCCGCCGTTCTTCACGTTGGCCGCGGTGCGGGCGATGGCGCCCGTCGCAGGAATGCCGCCGAACAGCACCGAGGCGATGTTGCCGGCGCCCTGCGCCACGAGCTCCATGTTGCAGCGGTGGTGCGAGCTGATCATCGAGTCGGCCACCACGCACGAGAGCAGCGACTCGATAGCAGCGAGAATGGCGATGGTGACGCCGTTGGCCAGCTGGTCGCGGAACAGCTCGAGGCTCAGCTGCGGCAGGTGGAACTCAGGCACACCCCCGCTCACCACATAGAGGTCGCCGATGGTGCTCACATCCAGGCCGAGCCCACTCACGAGCGCCACGCCCACGGCGAGCGCGACGAGCGAGCCGGGGACGCGGCGGCTGACGCGCGGCCAGCCGAACAGGATGACCAGGCACACCAGGCCCACGACGAGGGCCTGGGGATTCACCGTTCCCAGGCTCATCGCCGCCGCCTCAAGCTTATCGACCGTCTCGACGGTCGGCATGCCTGCGGGGTAGGTGAGCCCGAAGAAGTCGCGCAGCTGGCCGATGACGAGCGTCACCGCGATGCCCGCCGTGAAGCCGGTGGTGATGGTGTAGGGGACGTAGCGGATGACGACGCCCAGCTTGAGGAAGCCCATGAGCATGAGCAGCACGCCAGCTATGAGCGTGGCCGCCACCAGCCCCTCCATGCCGTCAGACGCCACGATGCCGGCGACGATGGCGGCGAAGGCAGCCGTGGGGCCGGCCACCTGCACGCGGCTGCCCCCGAGCAGCGCGATGACGAATCCGGCGACGATGGCGGTGTAGAGCCCCTGCTCGGGCCCCACCCCCGACGCGATGCCCAGCGCGATGGACAGCGGCAGCGCCACCACGGCCACCATGATGCCCGACAGGATGTCCCGGGGCACCTGGCGCCGCATCTCCTCTTTAGGCGTGTGCTTGATGATGCTGAACAGAATCGGCTTGATCTTATCGCGCTGCATGGGGTTCCTCGGGGTCGTCGCTGGCGGCGCAACGCCTCCGCCGATGCGCATCGCGGCATCGGAGAGGAGGCGCCTTTGCTCTGGGTGGTGTTCCTGCGCGCGGCAGGGCTCGCCATTTTACGCCACCCCCCGCGCACACGCCCGCGTCAGACTCCCCAGCGGTCGCCGAGCGCTTTTCGCTGGCGCAATCGGACGCGGAAGGCGGCCTGCCGCGCCTCCAGAGAAGTTTCTGGCCAATTTCTGCATGGTTTACGCAACCGGCAGCCCCTGTCGGCAGCCCACCGTCTCCCCTAGGCAGCATTTCCCCAGGTCAGAAGTTTCTAGAGGAGAACAACCTTGCGAATAGGGAGGGCATGCCCGCGGAAACCATAGCGAAAATGGCCAGGAAATCCCCTTTGGGCCCATCCGGCGCGCCAGACGACGGGCGGGCGCGCCGGGAGGAGGCGGGGCGAGCGCCAGAGGAGGGCCGCAGGAAAGCAGGAGGGGCGGCCCGCCTTCCGACGTCCGCCCCTCCCGGGTTGATCGCTGGAGCCTCGGCCTACGCGTGGGCCTTCTCGAACTCGGCCATGTAGGCGACGAGCGCCTCCACGCCGGCCTTCGGCATGGCGTTGTAGATGCTCGCGCGCATGCCGCCGACGGAGCGGTGGCCCTTGATGGACTCGATGCCGTGGGACTTGGCCTCGGCCACGAACAGCGCATCGAGCTCGTCGGAGCCGGTGACGAACGGCACGTTCATGATCGAGCGGTCCTCCGTGCGAGCCGTCGCCTTGAACAGCGCGGACTGGTCGAGGTAGTCGTAGAGGATGGCCGCCTTCTCCTCGTTTCGGGCCTTCATGGCCGTCAGGCCGCCCTGGGCCTTGAGCCACTTGAACACGAGGCCGCAGACGTAGATGCCGTAGGCCGGCGGCGTGTTAGAGAGCGACTTGGCCTTCACCTGGGTGGTGTAGCGCATGATGGAGGGAGTGAAGGGCAGCACGTCCTCGCGCACGAGGTCGTCGCGGACGATGACGATGGTCACGCCGGCCGGGCCGATGTTCTTCTGGACGCCGCCGTAGACGATGCCGAACTTCGACACGTCCATCGGCTCGGAGAGGAACATGGAGCTCACGTCGGTCACGAGCGGGATGTCGCCGGTGTCGGGGAGCTTGGGGTAGCGAGTGCCGTAGATGGTCTCGTTCTGGCAGATGTAGACGTAGTCGGCGTCCGGCGAGAACTGGATGGCGTCCACGTCGGGCACGTAGGAGAAGTTCTCGTCCTCCGACGAGGCCACGCAGCGGGCGTCGCCGTAGAGCTTAGCCTCCTTGAAGGCCTTCTTGGACCAGGAGCCGGACACGATGTAGTCGGCCACCTTGTTCTGCATGAGGTTCATGGGAATGGCCGCGAACTGCTGGGTGGCGCCGCCCTGGAGGAAGAGCACCTGGTAGTTCTCGGGAATCTGCAGAAGCTCGCGCAGGTCGGCCTCGGCCGTCTCGATGATCTGCGCAAAGGGCTTGGAGCGGTGGCTCATCTCCATGACGGACATGCCGGTGCCGTCGTAGTCGAGCATCTCAGCCGCGGCCTGGCGCAGCACGTCCTCGGGCAGCACCGCCGGTCCTGCCGAAAAGTTGTAAACCCTACCCATGTTCGCTCCTTCGTCTCCGGTGCGGCCGGGACGCGGCCCAGGCCTCCTCAGCGCGTCAGCGCCGCTCCATCGTAGCACCACCGAGGCGGCGCCAAGGCCCGCGCGGCCCCAGGCGTCGCCCAGCGGCGCGGACGGAGGCCCACCGCCCGCGCAGGCGGGGCCGGCGGGCGAGTGCTGCGGCCCTCGGGCGAGGCCGGCAGGCGGGAACGCAGGCACCCCCCTCGCCGCGGGCGCCCCCCTCCTTCGCCCGAGCCCGGCGGGCGGGCCGACGCAGGCGGGGACTGCGGCCCGCCGGGACCCTCAGGCGGAGCCCCGCCCCGGCGGGTTCGCGGGCCCTACCTCGTCCAGGAGAACATCTGGCGGATGCGCTCGCCGGTCTGCTCGATCTCATGGGCGTTGATGGCCTCGCGCTGCTCGAGGAGCCACTTATGGCCGCCGGCGCAGTCGGCCATGAACGCGCGGGCGAACGAGCCGTCCTGGATGCGGGCGAGGATCTCGCGCATGGCCTCGCGGCTCTGCTCGTTGATGACCTTGGGGCCGGCGTAGTACTCGCCGTACTCGGCGGTGTTGGAGATGGAGTAGTTCATGAAGTGGATGCCGCTCTCGTACATGAGGTCGACGATCATCTTCATCTCGTGGTAGCACTCGAAGTAGGCCAGCTCCGGCGGATAGCCCGCCTCCACCAGCGTCTCGAAGCCGGCCTTCACCAGCTCCACGAGGCCGCCGCAGAGCACAGCCTGCTCGCCGAAGAGGTCCTCCTCGGTCTCCTGGGCGAAGGTGGCCTTGATGATGCCCGAGCGGGCGCCGCCCACGCCCCAGCAGTAGGACAGCGCCGTGTCCCAGGCCCTCCCGCTGGCGTCCTGGGCCACGCAGGCCAAATCGGGCACGCCCGAGCCCTCGGTGAACTGGCGGCGCACGATGTGGCCGGGGCCCTTCGGGGCGCACATGATGACGTCCACGTCCTCGGGCGGGGTGATGTAGCCGTAGTGCACGTTGAAGCCGTGGGCGAAGGCCAGGGTGTCGCCAGCGTGCAGGTGCGGGGCGATCTGCTCCTCGTAGACCTGGGGCTGAAGCTCGTCGGGCACGAGGATCATGACGAGGTCGGCCTCCTCGGCCGCCTCCTCGACGGTCTTGACCGCAAGCCCGGCCTCCTCGGCCGCGGCCCAGGACGACGAGCCCTCGCGCAGGCCCACGCGCACGTCGCAGCCGGAGTCGCGCAGGTTGAGGGCGTGGGCGTGACCCTGGGATCCGTAGCCGATGACGGCGATCTTCTTGCCGCGGATGACGGAGGGGTCGCAGTCCTGCTCGTAGTAGATGGTGACGGCCATGTCGGTTCCTCTTTTCCTTTCGTCGAATGCCGTTGTCTATGATGGTCGGGCACGGGGCCCGGGGTTTTCGCAGGGCCCGGGGGCCGGGGCGCTCCTGCGCGAAGCCGTCCGCCGGCGCCGGGGAGCCTAGTCCTTGGCGTTGCGGCTCATGGCGATCTTGCCGGTGCGGACGATCTCCTTGATGCCGTAGGCGCGGAACAGGTCCTCCAGGCCCGCCAGCTTGGCCTCGTCGCCGGTGGCCTCGATGGTGAGCGAGGCGCGGCCCACGTCCACGATCTTCGCGCGGAAGATGTTGGCTATCTCGATGATCTCGCTGCGCCGCTCGGGCGTGGCGGCCACCTTGAACAGGGCCAGCTCGCGCTCGATGGCGCCCTCGTCGGTGAGGTCGGTGATCTTGTGGACGTCGATGAGCTTGTGCAGCTGCTTGGTGATCTGCTCGTAGGCCACCTCGTCGGCCCGCACGATGGCGGTCACCCGCGACATGGTGGGGTCCTCGGTGGGGCCGACCGAGAGCGACTCGATGTTGAAGCCGCGCCGCGAGATGAGCCCGGTCACGCGCGAGAGCACGCCGGGCTTGTTCTCGACGAGCGCCGAGAGCACGTGTCTCATGAGGCGCCTCCCTTCCCGCCGGCCTGAGCTCGCACGTGGGACCGCCAATCCCCCGCCGCAGGCGAGCCGTCCTGGCCCAGCCGCGCGCCGGTATCCTCCGGGCCCGACTCCCAGCGGCCGCCGAACTGCGCGTCTATCTGGGCGCAGGGCGACGAGGCCGGGGCGTCGGCCACGCCGGGCATAGCCGTGCGCACGGCACCTACGGCCACGTCGATGGCGCCCATGATGTCGTCGAGGCCGGCCCCCGGCGCCACCATGGGGTAGACGTTCTGCTCGGGTGAGATGGCCACGTCCAGCAGGTAGGGGCCCGGCGCGGCGAGCATGCGCTCGATGGCGCCGGCCACATCGGCGGGACGTTCCACCCGCTCGGCGGCCCAGCCGTAGGCGTCGGCCAGCTTGACGAAGTCGGGCACCGGGTCGAGCAGCGTCTCGGCGTAGCGCCCGTCGTAGAACAGCTTCTGCCACTGGTGCACCATGCCCAGGCACCGGTTGTCCATGATCATCACCTTCACGGGCACGCCGTTGGCCGTGGCGGTGGCCATCTCCTGGAGATTCATCTGGAAGGAGCCGTCGCCGGCCACGCACACCACCTGGGCCTCAGGACGGGCCACGGCCGCGCCGAGGGCCGCCGGGAACCCGAAGCCCATGGTGCCCAGCCCGCCCGACGAGAGGAAGGTGCGCGGGTGCTCGCGGGGCAGGAACTGGTGGGCCCACATCTGGTGCTGCCCCACCTCGGTGGTGATGATGGAGCGCTCCGGGTCGAGCTGGCGGCCGAGCTCGGCCATGACCAGCTCCGGTATCACCTCGTCGGCGGCGTCGCGCACGTTGGGATGGTAGAAGGGATAGCGCTCGCGCCAGAGCGCCAGGTCGGCCACCCACTCGGCGTCCCGCGGCTCGGCGCCGTCCTTGTCCAGCTGGCTGATCAGCGCCGCCAGCACCCCCTTCAGGTCGCCCACGATGGGCACGTCCACCTGCACCACCTTGCCGATCTCGGCCGGGTCGATGTCGATGTGGACGATGCGCGCGTTGGGGGCGAAGCGCGACAGGCGCCCGGTCACGCGGTCGGAGAAGCGGGCGCCGCAGGCGATGAGCACGTCAGCCTCGGTCATGGCCATGTTGGAGTACTTGGCCCCGTGCATGCCCACCGGCCCCAGGTTGAGCGGGTGGGAGGAGGGCACCGACCCCTTGCCCATGAGGGTGGTGACCGCCGGCACGTCCATGCGGTCCATGAGGGCGACCACCTCCTCGGACGCCTCGGAGATGACGGCGCCGCCGCCCACGTAGAGCAGCGGGCGCTCGGCCTCCTCGAGCAGGCGCGCGGCGGCCCGCACCTGGCGCGCGTTGCCGCGGTAGGTGGGCTTGTAGGAGGGCAGGCTCACCTCGTCGGGATAGGAGAAGGTCATCTCCTCCCCCGCCAGGTCGCTCGGCACGTCGATGAGCACCGGCCCGGGGCGGCCCGTCACGGCGATGTGGAAGGCCTCGCGCACGGTGCGGGTGAGCTCGTCGGTGCTCTGGAGCAAAAAGGAGTGCTTCACCACGGGCATGGTGATGCCCACGATGTCGGACTCCTGGAACGAGTCGGTGCCGATGACGCCGCGTCCCACCTGGCCGGTGATGATGACGAGGGGCACCGAGTCCATGTAGGCGGTGGCGATGCCCGTGACGGTGTTGGTGGCGCCCGGCCCGCTGGTCACGATGACCACGCCGGGACGCCCCGTGGAGCGCGCGTAGCCGTCGGCCATGTGCACGGCGCCCTGCTCGTGGCGGGCGAGCACGTGGGTGATCTGCTCGGAGTCGTAGAGCGCGTCGTAGAGCTTGATGGCCTGGCCGCCGGGGTAGCCGAACACCACGTCGACCCCCTCGGCCTCCAGCGAGGCCACCACGGCCTCGGCGCCGCGCATGACGCGGCCCTCCTTGGCCGTGCGCGAGCCCAGGCCGCGGCACGCCCCGGCGCTCGCGGCGCTGCGCCGCGCCGGCTCCGCGGCGTCGCGCGCCGGACGGGTCGGCTCCGCGGCAGTGTCGTTTCTCGGATCGGTCATGAGACGTAGGCCCCCTTGTCTGCGGACGTGACGAGGCGCGCGTACTTGGCCAGCACGCCGTGGTCGTGCTTGGGCGCCGGCGGCTGCCAGGCCGCGCGACGCCGCGCCAGCTCGTCGTCGGATACGTTGAGCGTGAGCACTCCGCCCTCGATGTCCACGGTCACCGAGTCGCCCTCCTCCACAAGGGCGATGGGCCCGCCGGCCGCGGCCTCGGGGCTCACGTGGCCGACAGCCGGGCCCTTGGTGGCACCGGAGAAGCGCCCGTCGGTGATGAGGGCCACCGAGGTGGACAGCCCCATGCCGCAGATGGCGCTCGTGGGCGTGAGCATCTCGCGCATGCCCGGCCCGCCCCGGGGGCCCTCGTAGCGGATGACCACCACATCGCCGGCGCGGATGGCCCCGCCGTCGATGGCGGCGCAGGCCTTCTCCTCGGAGTCGAAGACGCGGGCCGGGCCGGTGTGGCGCATCATGGACGGGTCGACGGCGGCCTTCTTCACGATGGCCCCGTCCGGCGCCAGGTTGCCGTGGAGCACCCGCAGGGCCCCCTCGGCCGAGAAGGGGTCGTCATGGCGGCGGCACACCTCGCCGTCGGCCGGCGGGCAGCAGGCGCGCAGGTAGTCGGGCAGAGGCCCCATGCAGGTGAGGGCCGACTCGTCGAGCAGCCCCAGGGCGGCCAGCTCGCCCATCACCACGGGCACGCCGCCCACGTGGTAGAGGTCGATGAGCGGCCGCGGCCCGCTCGGCTGGAGCTTCACCAGGTGCGGCGTGCGGGCGCTCGCCGCATCCCAGTCGTCCATGGTGACGGGACAGCCCGCCGCCTGGGCGATGGCCGTCAGGTGCAGCACCGTGTTGGTGGAGCCGCCGAAGGCCATGTCGCACTCCATGGCGTTGTGGATGGCCGCGGCGTTCACGATGTCGCCGATGCGCGTGCCCGCCTCCACGAGCTCCATCACCTTCATGCCGGCGTGCTTGGCCAGGCGGATGCGCTCGGAGTACACCGCCGGCACCGTGCCGTTGCCGGGAAGGGCGATGCCCAAGGCCTCGCACAGGCAGTTCATGGAGTTGGCCGTGAACATGCCCGAGCAGCTGCCACAAGTGGGGCACGCCGTGTCCTCGTAGAAGGCCAGCTCCTCGGCGGTCAGGGAGCCGGCCGCCACGGCAGCGGCGCCGTCGAAGAGGGTGTTGAGGTCGGTGGTGGGGCCCGCGCCGCCCGGCTGGACGCCCGGCAGCATGGGGCCGCCCGACACGAACACCGTGGGCACGTTCACCCGCAGGGCGCCCAGGATCATGCCGGGCACCACCTTGTCGCAGTTGGGGATGCACACCACGCCGTCGAAGGCGTGGCCCTGCACGGCGCACTCCACCGAGTCGGCGATGACCTCGCGCGACACGAGCGAGTAGTGCATACCCTCGTGGTTCATGGCGATGCCGTCGCACACGCCGATGGTGGACACCTCGAAGGGCACGCCGCCGGCCATGCGGATGCCGGCCTTCACGGCCTCGGACACCTTGTCCAGGTTGAGATGCCCCGGGATGATGTCGTTTTTGGAGCTGATGACGGCGATGAAGGGCCGCTCCATCTCCTCGTCGGTGATGCCGTCCGCCTTGAGCAGGCTGCGGTGCGGCGCGCGGGCCGTGCCCCGCTTCACCTGGTCGCTGCGCAGATCCATCGTGATCGCTCGCTCCTTCCCTCGCCGGAAAAAGAAAAACCCGTGCAAGCTGCAACGGGCCAGGGAAGGCAGATGCGCCACGGCACGGGGCCGCGGGAGCATGCCACGACAGATAACGGTGTCGCCGGTCCGGTGCTACTTGCGCGCCCCGACCCGGCGGTGAGCCCGGCGGCCGCGGCGGCGTTCACGCCAAACTGCTCGGAGGAGACGCTCAGTTCGTCCACCGCCGGCTTCCACAAGCCGCCGGCTCTCTGGGAAGGTGGGTTCGCCCCGTCGCTCCTCGTCAACGCATTTGGAGGTATGAACTTATGGCTGAGCAGTATACTCCACGATTCGCCGAACGCAAGGGGCATTTCCGCGAGGGGCGGCTTGCCGCCCCTTGCGATCCTAGGGCAGCGGATGTACCACCAAAGGGAGGGGACAGTACTTGGAAAGAGGATCCCTCAGGTGAGGCCGTACGCTCTCCCCTTCTTTCCCCCGAGATGCGGTTGCGCAGAATATATCTTCAAATGCTACATATATTCTGTCGATTCATATATAGCGCTTCTTGAGAATTTGACCGTACTAACTATCGAGCTAGGCGGTTTTATGGGCATTCTCGAGACGTTCTCGACCAATATGCGGCACTACCGCCGTCAAGCACACCTCACCCAAGAACAGCTGGCAGAGAGGTGCGGGCTGCATCGCACCTATATCGGAGGCATCGAGCAACTCCGCATAAACGTGAGCCTTAAGAACGTAGAGAAAATAGCCGACGCCCTGGAGATAGAGCCCTCCCTCCTCTTTGCCGAGGAGCACGAGCAGCCGCCTCGCCCTTAACCGAGACTGGGCCTCCCTGCGCGTTGGCATGCCGTTCGAAGGGGTTCTCAAGGGGGCGTCAAGATAATCAAAGTCTAGCGTGTTGCGCGTGGCGAGCATGTCGTCATTAGGCAGGGCTATGGAGGCAACCATGAGGTCCTCGATGGCCGAATCCAGATGGGGCCGCATGAGCTCGGACACCACATTGGTGTCGACCGCATACCTCATAGCCACTCCTCCGCATCGATGACGCTCCGGCAGCTCAAGCTCAACGCCCCCGACGGCACTGCGCGCGCCCGCGAGAAGCGAGACCCAGTCGCGCGCGCCCTCACGCAGGACGACTCGAGGATGGTCTTGGCCCCGCCTGCTGAGAGCGTCCGCTGCGTGCTGCACGGCTCGCGAGCTCTTCTTTGAGGGCAGGATCAAGCCGCGGAGGAGGATATCAGCCATAGCGCCCCCTCTTGCTTGGTGCTAGATGCTGGCAACGCTATCCGATTGAGCACCCTGGACATTGATAAGCGCAAGGATGAGACGGCGGGCACGGTGGGCGGAAGGACACCTTACCAGCTGGTTACGGCGCGGCCATGGGTTGCCAACGGGGACAGCGACGCGCCCGCAGGCGCGCGGGGCAGCGGCTTATGCTCGGTTGCGAGTACCACCGCGTCACCGAGAGGAGGGAGCCATGCCGACCCGTCGTCGAGCCGACTCATCCCGCCCCTTCTCCCTCACCCGCGCCGAGGAGCCGGCGCATCCCGCCCGCAAGAAGCCCACGCGCCGCCGAGCCAAGAACGCCCAAGGCGTCACCTTCCGCCGCTCCGCGCGCATCGACAGGCACGGCGTGACGCAGGTCGGCGTCGACGAGCCAGCCACGGCCTGCGTCGCCGAGGCGGTCGGCACCGACGGCCGAGAGGCCGGACTGAGGACAGCAGGCGCCCCCATGAGCAACGACGCCGCAGCGAGCCAGGCGGCGACCCCGCAAGGCGACGGCGCCCTGCCCGTCGCGGGCCGGGGCGCGATCGCGCAGGACGATGCGACGGCCGTCACGGACGCAGCCCCCGTGGGCGCCGCCATGCGCGCGGCCGCCGGCATCGCCGAGGACAGCGGCCCTGCGTCGGCGCAGGCGCCCGACCCCTCGGCCTGCGCCGACGCCGATGCCTCCGCGCTCGGGAAGCGCCTCCCCTCCCCCGCCGCCTTCGGCCGAACCCTGCGCCGCGGGCTCGCCCAGGCCGACCGCGCCGACAAGTCCCTCGCCGAGCGTGCCCGCGACCTGCTGCTCGGCCCGGCTCGGACGCTCGCGTCCACTCGGCGCGGCGGCGCCACCACGATCGAGGGCTTCTACGTCCCCGCCCACCAGGCCCACACCCCCGCCGCCTCGGCCCTCGTTGCGCCCCATGCGCCGGGCACGCGGCTCACCTGGGCCTTCGCCATCGGGCTCGCCGGACTCCTGTGCATGGCGGCCGTCATCGCCTTCACGTGGATCGCACCCGTGCGCAGCGCCGACGCCCAGCAGTACTTCGCCGCCGACCTCAAACCTGACGTGAGCACGCCCCGCGGCGGCTGGACGCGCGGCGTCGTGCCCGCTATCTACCAGGGCGACGAGCGCTGGGGCAGCGCGCCCTACGGGGTGACCACCATCGGGGAGTCAGGCGCGGCGCCGTGCGCGCTGTGCATGGTCTACGTGGAGGAGACGGGCGACCGCTCACGCACGCCGCTCGACTTCGCCGGCTGGGCCGAGACCGCGCGCGTGGCCTCCCCGGCACGCGACGACGTGATAGCCCTGCTTACCGACGGCGCCGCAGACGCGGGCCTTGTCGCCCAGGCGCTTGAGCCCGATGCGCTCGCGCTGCGTCAGGCGCTGGGCAACGGGCAGCCCGTCGTGTGCGTGACGCGCGCGGGCACCTTCGACGAGCACACATCCTGCGTGGTGCTCACCGGCATCAACGAGCACAGCCTGCTCGTGCTGGTGGATCCGTCCAGTTCCGAGCGCAGCGCTGAGAGCTGGACCTTCGACGAGGTGCTCGGCGCCTCCGACGCCCTCTACTCTTACACGAGAGCCTAGCGCGCCAGAAAGGACGCGCCACCGTCGCCTAATAGGATTGGCGCGGCCGTTCTCCCGCACAGCCCCAAGTGTCTCGGAGGGCTTGCCGGGCCAGCGCCTGCCGTTCCTTGCGCCCACCTGGCAAGCACTCCGCGAGAGGGAGCTTTTACCCTGCCAAAACACGAATTTGCGCCGGAAACGCGCCGGAAAGCGGCTGTCACTGCCAGGAATCCCGCCGATTCTGGCACAGATCGCGAGTTTGGTACGGTCGCCAGCCCTTGCGATGCCGGCTGTGCCCGTCGGGCAATCGCATTTCCCCAGGTCGTCGTCTTCGCACGTGCGCATAACGCAAGAAGAGCCCCCTTTTCAGGGGGCTCGACCGTACCGAACTCGCGATCTGTGCCAAAAAAGCGCCGAAAGCTGGCAGTGAGCCGCTGCGCGCCTGCCCCGAGCGTGGAGCGCGAGAGCGCCCGCCCGAGTGCCTGACGCCTCACAGCTCGCGCCAGCACGCAGCGCGTCGCCAGGCGCCGGGCGCCGGGCGGCCTACTCCCCCGCGAACAGCTCGGTGGAGAAGTAGCGCTCGCCGGTGTCGGGCAGCAGGGTGACCACCGTCTTGCCGGGGCCCAGCTTACGGGCCAGGCGGCGCGCGGCGGCCACGTTGGTGCCGCTCGAGACGCCCACCATGAGGCCCTCCTCGCGGGCGAGCTCGCGGGCGCAGGCAAGCGCCTCCTCGTCCGACACGATGCAGATGTCGTCGTAGATGCCCTGGTCGAGGATGGCGGGAATGAGCCCATCGCCGATGCCCATCTGCAGGTGCGTGCCGATGCCGCCGCCCGAGAGGATGGCTGCGTTCTCCGGCTCGACGGCCCATATCTCCACGTCAGGGTAGAGGCGCTTGAGCGTCTGGCCGATACCGGAGATGGTGCCGCCCGTGCCGATGCCCGAGCAGAAGCCGTGGATGGGCCCCTCCGCGTCCTCGACGATCTCGAGCGCGGTGTGGTACTTGTGTGCGAGGAGGTTGTCCTCGTTCTCGAACTGCTGGGGAACGTAGACGCGCGGATCCTCGGCGGCCAGGCGCTCGGCGGTAGCGATGCATTCGGCGATGCACTTGCCGATGTCGCCGTCGTCATGGACGATGATGACGTCGGCGCCGTAGTGGCGCACGAGCTTGCGGCGCTCCTCGGAGACGGAGTCCGGCATGATGATGCGCGCCGCGTAGCCCTTGACGGCGCAGACGAGCGCCAGGCCCACGCCCTGGTTGCCGCTCGTCGGCTCGACGATGATGGAGTCCGGGCCGATGTCGCCGCGCTTCTCAGCCGCCTCGATCATCTGCCAGGCGGTACGCGTCTTGACCGAGCCGCCCACGTTGATCCCCTCATATTTGACGAGGATCTCGGCCGCATCGGGCTCGCAGAGGCGGTTGAGGCGGATAAGGGGCGTGCGGCCCATGGCGTCGAGGACGGTGTCGTAGATCATCAGGGCTCCTTCATGAGCGTCGGCTGTCGGCGCCGATTCTACCACTGCCTGGCCGCCGCCCCGTCGATCCGGCGGCCCCGGGGCCGCCGAGCGGCGCGGCTGGGCGCAGGGGCGAGCGCGGCCTCGGGGCCGGCCGGACGCGCCGCGCCTAGCAGGACGCGTTGGGCGCGGCGCCCTCGGCCAGCAGCCCTTGGGCCGCCAGCTCGCGACCGATGGCCACGTACTCGGCGGCGTTCTCCGCCAGGCCGGCCAGCTCCTCGTCGGTGAGGGGGCGCTTGGCCTTGGCGGGGCTGCCCACCACGAGCATCCCGTCGGGGATGTCGGCGCTACCGGTCACGAGCGCGCCGGCGCCGATGAGGCAGCGCCGCCCCACCCGCGCGCCGTCGAGCACCGTGGCGCCCATGCCCACGAGCGTCCCGTCGCCGATGACGCAGCCGTGCAGGATGGCGCCGTGCCCCACCGACACGTCGCTGCCCACCACGGTGTCGCCGTCGAGCGGCACGTGGATACAGGCGAGCTCCTGGATGTTGGTGCGCTCGCCCACGACGATGCGCCCACGACAGTCGCCGCGCAGGGTGGCGTTGAACAGCACCGTGCAGTCGGCGCCCAGCGTGACGTCGCCGATGACCACGGCGTTGCGGGCGATGCGGGCAGAGGGGTCGACGACCAGGCGATCGTAGTTCATGGGAGATCCTTTCAATCAGGGACCGCAGAAGCGTCAGGATGCGGAAGACGAGCGCCCATTGTACCCGCCTCTGCCGAGCGGGGAAAGCACCCCCGCGGCCGGCGGCGAGCCGTGCGCCGCCCGGGCGGTGCCGGGATGCCGGCGGCCGGCGTGGCGCGGCTCGCAGCAGAGGCCTGCGCGCGACGCGGGGGTAGCTCCGCTGCGGCGACCGACGGGCTCCCGCCCGTCCAGCCCGGCGCTCGCGGCCTTGGCCCGCCCGGCCTGCGACCCCAAGGGCTGCCGGCACGCCCCCCTCGCTGCCGCCCCGGCGGCTGTCCCGCCGACGCGTCGTCCTCCCCGGATCCGCGCTCACCACCGAGCAGCTCCCTACGGGCGAGAGCGTACGGCTGCGCGCCGTCGCCCACGGCAGATACCGGGCCACCCGCAGAGACGGGGCGCCGCGCGCCCCTCCCGCCGCCCGGCCTGCAAGAAGCCAGCCCCGGGTCGCGCCTGCTCGGCGAGGTCGTCCGCATCCGGCGACGCGTCAGCCAAGCGTCACGAGGCGCTCCTGGTAGGCGACCCTCACCGCTGCCGGATACCCGATGCGCGCGAGCGCGCCGCCGAGCTCCTCGACCGGCAGGCGGTACGTGTTGTTCTCCTGCGACACGTGCATGGCCGCCACCGCCTCGAGCCGCTCGCCACCGGGCCCCTCGGCCAGCGCCGCCAACTCGGCGGCGGCCTGGTCGTTGGACAGGTGTCCGCCATCGGATGCGATGCGGCGCTTCACCGACCAGGGATAGGGCCCTCGCTCGAGCATGTCCGCGTCATGGTTGGACTCCAGCGCCAGCAGACGCACGCCGGCAAGCGCCTCATGAGCCTCCGGCGTCACCACGCCGGTGTCGGTCATGAACCCCACCGCATCCGCCACGCCGGGCCCTGCCGCGTCCTCGAAGCGAAACCCGAACGACTCCGCGGCGTCGTGCGAGGTGCGAAACACGTGCGCCACCAGCCCCGCCGCCGACACCGCGTCCCCCGCCCGCAGACCGCGAAACGCCACGCCCTCCGTGGCGAGCGCATCCTCGATCGGCGCAGATGCCGCGCGCACCGCCGGACTCGCCAGCACGTCAGGCGTCACACCCAGCCGGGCCAGACCGCGCAGCACAACGCCCAGGCCACGCACGTGATCGCCATGATCATGGGTGATGAGCACGGCGCGCAGCCGCGTCGGGTCGAAGCCGGCCTCGGCGCAGCGGGCCAAAACGTCGCGCTTGCAGATGCCGCAGTCGATAAGCACGCCCTCACCGGTGCGCGTGTTCTCCACCACCGCCGCGTTGCCGCGGCTGCCGCTAGCCAGCACATGCAGCCTCATCATCCAAGCACCCTCCCCGCGCAGGAGCGCCCCGCCGCATGTGGGGCGCTCACTCTGTCCGTTGGGGGAAGGATACCCCAACGAGGCCTCGGCGCGGGGGCGCGGCGGCGAAACATCATCGGCCTCGTCGCCCGCGACGACGGCTGCCGCCATCCGCCGCGACGCTCCGCTTCAGGAGGGCTCGCCCATCAACTCGTCCCCCAGAGGAACCCGCCGCCCCACGACCCCGGCGGATTCAAGCCCAGCCCGGCCGGCGCCGAGGCGGTGGCGCCGCCCGGGCCCGGGCGCCTAGGCCGCCTCGGCGTCAGCAGGCGCAGGCTCCTGAGCCGCGGCCCGCGCCGCCCTGCGCACCGGGCTCACGGCGATGGCCAGCAGGAACAGCAGGCAGGCGGCCACACCCGAGGCTGCCAGGACGCCGAAGCCCGCGGCAAATCCGACGTTCTGCATGATGGCGGCCGCGATGAGGAACACCGCCGCCCCGCCCAGGTAGAACGCCCCCATGCCCACGGCGTTGATGGCCGTGTAGTCGCGCATGCCGAACAGCTGGGGGATGAAGAGGGCCGGCAGAATCTGCACAGGGCCGATGAGGGCGCAGAGCACCAGGCCGCCGTAGAGGGCCGGCGTCCCCGTGCCCGACAGCCACGCCACCAGAAGCGCGATGCCGGCGGCGAAGCCCGCGAACACCACCACCGACGACGCCCCCGCGCCCAACTTCTTGGTCACCGCGCCCGACACCAGGCTGATGACGGCCACCATGAGGGTGAACGCCGAGAGCAGCGTCACGGCGAAGGCCGGGTCGAGGCCGCCGGCGGCCAGGAAGTTGGACGAGTAGGCCGAGAAGCCGTTGAGCGGGAACGACGCGAACACCATGGCGGCGAAGAACAGGTAGAGCGCCGGGGTGCGCAGGGCTTCCTGCAGCGTGATGCCCGCGGCCTGCGGCGGGGCCGGGGCCGCCTCGGGCGCGGCGTCGGCCACGAGCGGATCGCCCTCGGCCAGCGGATCTGCGGCCTTGGCCGCCTTAGCCGCCTGGGAAGGCAGCCGGCCGATGAGCACGAGGTTGGCGAACACGCCCAGCACCAGCACAAGTGCGGCGTAGCCGTAGATGAAGGTGCGGTAGTCGATCACCTGCAGCAGCAGCGACTCCACGAACACCAGGCCCGCGATGATGAAGCTCATGACGCCCACCACCACGCCGAACACCGTGGGCGTGCGCTCGCCGTAGAACTCAGAGAGCACGCCGGCGGCGGAGGCGTGGGCGCCGATGGCCAGCACGATGCCGTTGATGACGTTGCCGACGTACCACATGGCCGGCCCGGCGGCGGTGGCGAACAACACGAGGGCCGCCGCCGTGCACACGCTGCCGATGAGCAGGCACCAGCGCGGCGTGATGACGCCGATGAGCTTGGTGCCCACCAGGCTGCCGAGGAATGCGAAGACCGTGGCCAGCATGGGCCCGAAGGCGTAGGTGACCAGGTCGATGCCCATGCCCTCCACCAGCAGCACGGCGATGACGTTGAGCAGCGAGGTCGAGCCCAGCCCGACGGTGAGAATGATGGCGCAGCCGACGGCGGCCATCACGGGACGTTTTCCTTGGACTTCCATCGAAGCCTCCCTTGGTCGAGGGCGTGACAGCCCGAACCCTCCTCGGGAGGGCCATCGCGCGATCTGTTATGGCTGAGGAAGCAGCCGGGCCCGCCGCCCGCCCGCGCCCCTCATGGGCACGGGCGACGGGCCCGGCAGGATGCTAGGCCGTGAAGAGGGCGCAGTGACGGCCGACGGCCTGGGGGACGATCTCCTCCAGCGGCCCTATCTTGAGCGCCTGGGCCGCGCAGCCGGTCACGCACAGCGGGTTGGGATCGGCCTCGTAGCACACGCGGCACTTGTCGAGCACGGGAGCCACCAGGTGGTACTGGCGTAGCTCGCCGTCCACCAGGAAGGGCTCGCGGCGCACCACCTTCATCCAGTCCTCGTGGTACGGGTAGCGGTAGGTCTCGCGGCAGGCGGCCTCGCAGCCGAAGCAGCCGATGCAGTCGTCCAGGTCAAGCAGCAGGGCGATGCCGCCCCCATCGATCCGACTCATTACAGATCACCCCTTCCGGGCTCGATTTTGCAGAGGAACGAGCGCATGGCGGTCGCGCCGTAGCCAGGCTCGGCCGGCTCGGAGGGCACGAGCACGTTGCCGTTGGCCCGATCCCACCCATAGCCGGACAGTCCAAGGGCCTTGCACTCGTCACGCCAGGCGGGACGGGGTATGAACACGCAGCCCGCCTTGGCCTCACGGGAGACGAGGGCCTTGGAGATGATCTTGCCGCGTGGCGAGGATATGGTCATCCACTCGCCGTCGGTCACGCCAAAGCGCGCGGCGTCGTCGGGATGCACCACCGCGAAGGGCTCGGGGTAGAAGGCGCGCTGTGCGGGCACGTTGGTCCAGGCGGAGTGGAAGAAGCTGTAGACGCGATGCCCCGTAGAGCCGATGAGCGGGTACTCCTTGGCCAGCTCCGGCTGGCTTACCGGGCTTTCGGCCGGCTCGGTGTAGTCGGGGACCGGATCGTAGCCGAAGGCGGCCATGGCCGGAGACGAGAACTCGATCTTACCGGTGACCGTGGGGAACCCGGGCTGGCCGTCGGGCCGCAGCAGGCCCTTCTCGTACTTCTTGTGCACCGGCTCGGCGCCCGGCTCCGTCGCGCCGACGATGCGCACGGGCACCGCCTGGAACTCCTCCCAGGTCAGGTCGAAGCCGTAGAACTCCTTAAGGCGCCAGAGCACCATCTCCTTCTCGTCTGCCCAGGGCCACTGCTCGGGATTCATGCGCTTGCCCCACTCCAGGAAGAAGCGCCAGTCATCCCAGCACTCCCCCGGCGCGGGCACGGCCTGGTCGAAGGCGAGGATGAACGGGCCGTCGAGCTCCTCGTCGTAGGTGCAGCGCTCCGACCAGTCCGCCGTAGGCAGCACGATGTCGGCCAGCTGGGCCGTGGGCGACAGGTAGAAGTCCTTCACCACGATGAGGTCGAGGTTGGGGCTCGTCATAGCCTCGTAGGTGAGGTTTGAGTCCTCGTAGCACAGAAGCGGGTCGTCGGCGATGGCCACGAACATCTTCACAGGGCGCGGCTCGCCGGTGATCATGGCCTTGAAGACCGTGTTGGGGTCATTCGAGCGACCGAAGGACTTGTAGAGCGGGTGCTTGTCGCCGCCGAAGGTGAACAGCTCCGGGCGGCCGGGGTCAAGCGCGCTGTCCCACAGGGTGATCTTATCGTCAAGCATGACCGAGAAGGCCACGGGCACGTTGACGCCGCCGGGCACGTCGATCCAGCCGAGCAGGCCCTGGAGGCACGCGATGGCGCGACCGTTCTGGATGGCGTTGGTGTGCATGCAGCCGGGCCCGAGGCCCACCATCATGCCGACAGGACCCGCGGTGCCCATCATGCGAGCGGCCTCGCGCACCTGCTCGGGCCCGATCCAGCAGATCTCGGCCACGCGCTCGGGGGTGAACTCCTCCACGCGGGCGCGCAGGTCCTCGAAGCCGTAGGTCCAGTTGTCGATCCACTCCTGATCGTACCAGCCGTTGGCGATGACCTCGCGGATGATGCCCAGGGCCAGGGCGCCGTCAGTGCCGGGGCGCGGCTGGATGGCCAGGTCGGCGTGCTTTGACATGTCCTGGAAGCGCGAGTCGATGACGATGAGGTTGCCGCCGGCCTTCTGGCGGTCGAGGATGAGGCGCATGATGCCGCGCTCCATGGCGGGGTTCTGGCCCCAGAGCACCATGGTGCCGGAGTTGGGCAGGTCGCCGTCGGCGGGGCTGAAGATGCCGAGCGATATGGCGTTGGGCAGGATGTGGGGCATGAGGCACACGTGGGTGGGCACGAGCGACCAGCCCTCCAGGCCGAGCGTGGAGTTGAGGCGGCAGTGCCAGTGGTTGGTGGTGCGCCCGGTGCCCTGGCCGGTGATGATGGCCTCGGGCCCGTATTCCTCGATGATGCGCCGGCTCTCGCTGGCGATGGTATCGAGCGCCTCATCCCAGGTGATGCGCTCCCATTCGCCGCTGCCGCGCTCGCCGACGCGACGCATCGGATAGAGCAGGCGCCCCTCGGTGTCGTTGTGGATCTCGCGCTGGGACATGCCCGCGCCGCAGATGGTGCCGTAGGACTTCGGGTTGTCCGGATCGCCTTCGATCTTGACGATCTCGTCCCCGTCGGAGTAGACGAATACTCCGCAGCGGGCATGGCAGGTGGTGCAGACGGTCCTTGTCTTCTTGATGGGCATAGAGTCACTCCTCTCAAAGTGAAGCCATCATGGCCGGCGAGGCCGGCCCCGTCAGAGGCCGAGCGGCGAGAAGAGCGCTGCCGATCGGCAGGCATGAGGAACGCCTCGGCCCCGAAACCCCCTTGCGGCCGATGCGTCCATCCCCTGCCGCCAGTATGGGACGCCGGCCGCCCGATTGCCAACAGGAAAAGGGCGTAGAATCTACAACCTGAGGTTGTGGCCTACGGAATGGACGGAAATGCGCCGCACAGGCGTTGCCGGGCACCGGCGGCTTTGCTACGCTTTCCTGAGGATTTCCGGGCAACTCGGGGGGAGCCTATGAGGTTCGAGGCGTTGGAGTACTTCGTCGCGGTAGCCGAGAACGGCTCGCTCACCGCGGCGTCGCGGGGCCTGTTCGTGTCGCAGCAGGGCCTCAGCAAGGCCATGGCAGCGCTTGAGCGCGACCTGGGCTGCCGTCTGTTCGAGCGCGAGGGCGCGCGCCTGCGACTCACCGGCGCCGGGCACGCGCTGCTGCCCCACGCGCGGCGGTGCCTGGCCGAGCGCGATGAGCTCCTCGGGGCGCTCGCCCCCTTCACGCGAGCCTCTGCGCCCGGACGCGTCGCGGCAGAGCGAGCCGGCTGTCCCACCCTGCACGCTTGCGCCTTCGTCACCGACTCGCTGTTCTCGCTGCTCGACCGCGATCTCGCGGCTGCGGGACTCGACGACGTGACCATCATCGAACACTCGTACGCCGAGATAAAGGACGCCCTCGAGCGGGGCGGCGAGGGAGCGGTCTACGCCCTGTGCCTGCCCATCGCCGAGGCAGAGGAGCTCAGGCGCCTGCCGGCCCTGACGTTTCGCCCGCTGTTCGTCACCGAGATGATGCTGGTGGCCTCATCGCAGTTCATCCGCCCGGGAAAGGGAGCCTTCCCCCTCGCCCGCGTGGCGGAGCTGCCGGTGGCCTACTACAACGACGCCGTGCTCAACGACATCATCCGCGACATGTTCCGCGAGCACCCCCTGCGCAACGTCGTCACCCACGCGTCCAACCCCACGCGTATCGCCAACTCCGTGAGCGCAGGCAAGGCGGTCACCTTCAGCGACTCGCTCAGCGTGTTTCTGGCCGAGCCCAACAGGGCCATCGCCCACGCGCCCATCGAGGGGGCGGCGCGGTTCTGCATGGGGTTCGTCTACGCGAACGACGCGAGCCCTGACGCCACGGCGCTGGACTACGTGACGCGCTTCGAGGAGTGCTTCCGCGCCCGCTGCGCGGCCTACCTGGCCGATCCGGCGCATCGGCCGATCTCCTAGGGCGGGGCGAAGCGGGGCGGGCGGCGTGCACGCGCGAAAAGGCGCTTGGATCGCCTTTTGGGTGGCGCGCCCGCTGCCGCGCAGCCACGTGGGGAGCTTCTGGCCGAAAGTTTCTGGCCAAAAACAGCGCGCTTTCCGCGTCCCGGGCGCGCGCAGATGCGTAAACCGCGCCGAAAATGGCCAAATTTCGCCTGGTTCGGATGCCTGACCGCGTAAACCATAGCCAAAATGACCAGAAATCCGGAAATTGTCGCTGAGGCGACCTGGCCGGCTGGGCGCCTTCGCACAGCAGCGGCTCCGCCGGCCCGGCGCCTTGCCCGCACCCCGACTCGCAAGCGCGCGGGGCGCGGTCTACATCCGCTCGATGACGCCGGTGATGAGCCGGCAGAAGTCCTCGCCGCGGGCGGCGGCCACCTCGAGCACCTCCACGTCGTTGGGGCTCGCGCCCTCCACGCCGCAGGCCATGTTCGTCACAAGCGAGACGCCCAGCACGCGCATCCCCACGTGACGGGCGGCGATGACCTCCTCCACGACCGACATGGCCACCGTGTCGGCACCCCAGCCGCGGAAGGCACGGATCTCTGCCGGCGTCTCGAAGCTCGGGCCCAGAAGTCCCAGGTAGACGCCCTCCTGCACGCGAATGCCAGCCTCCTCGGCCACGGCATGCGCAAGCGAGCGGAGCGCGGGGTCGTAGGCGTCGAGCATGCTGAAGAAGCGAAACGCGATGCCGTCGGGCTCAGTTCCCGCGACGGGGTTGCGCCCGGTGAAGTTGAGGTGATCGGCCATGACGCAGAAGTCGCCCACCTGGTAGGACTCGTTGATGGCGCCGGCGGCGTTGGTGGTGATGAGCGCGCCCACGCCCAGCTCGTGCATGAGCCACACGGGATAGGCCACCTCCTGGGCAGAATTCCCCTCGTAGCCGTGGAGCCGGCCCTGCATGGCGATCACCATGCGCCCGCCGAGCCGCCCGCAGACGAACCGTCCCACGTGGCTCGTGGCGGTGGACGTCTTCATGTGGGGCACCTCGCCGAAGGGCACGAAGGCCGCGTCCTCGATGCGCTCGGCCAGAGGCCCCAGGCCCGACCCCAGGATGATGCCCACCTCAGGCGCCCGGTCGCCGAGGCGCTCCCGCAGCACTGCCGCCGACTCCGCCAGATGCTCCTTGAGCACGTTGCGCTCCCCTGCCATGGCTCGCTCCCTTCCGCAGCGCGCCGCGGAAGAGGCGACGCACGACGCACGATATAGTAGACATGATCCTATAGCGAGCCATTGTACCAGAGCACTGAGGGCGAGGGTTCAGACGAGCAGGCTCCACGGCGCGACGAACCCCGGGCGTCGCGCCCCCGTTCAGAGCGACGCCGCAAAGTGGCCAAAAATGACGACCTGACGACAAAGGAAGACAGGCGCCGGAAAAGCGCCTCGGCAAAACCCCAGATCGCTGCTGTTTGACAAGCGAGGAAGCGGGCGAAAGGCCGCGAAAGAAGGCGAAAGACCTCCGGAAACCGTCGTCAGGTCGTCATTTTTGGCCACTTTGAGGAGACGGGGCTGCAGGGCACCACGACGGGGACGCAGAAGAGGGGCCCGACGGAGCGGGGCGCGCGAGCCGCAGCGGATGGTATGGGGGGGTGCGAGCCGCCGCGGACGGGGTGGAGCGCGAAACCCCGTCGGCCGGCGAATCACGCCGGGCGCCGCGCCTCGGGCGCGCAGGAGGCGGGGCGAGCGAGAGCTGGGGTTCGCGCCGGAAGGCTGCGGGCGACTCCGCGGCTACCCGCGCACCGCGGGGGGCTATCGCGGCTTGCGGGCCACGAGAACGCGGGGGCGGCCGGCGAGGTCGGCGACGACACGCGTGTGCTCGAGGCCGGCGGCACGGGCAAGGGCGGCAGCCTCATCGAGGTGGCCCTCGTGCAGCTCGCAGGCGAAGGCGCCGCCGGGGCGCAGGGCGCGTGCGGCCCAGGCGACGAGCGGGCGGAACAGGTCGAGCCCGTCGGCGCCGCCGTCGAGGGCGAGCGTCGGCTCATAGTCCGAGACCTCGCGCGGGATGCCTGCAAGCACGTCGGTCGGCACGTAGGGCGGGTTCGACACCACCAGGTCGAATCGACCCAGATAGCGCTCGGGCACCGGGTCGCCCAGATTGCCCTGGAGCACGCGCACCGTCTCGGCCACGCCCGCGGCCCGCACGTTCTCGCGCGCGAGCGCCACGGCCTCCGGCGCTATGTCCACTGCGATCACGCGCGTGTCGGGCCGCTCAGACGCGATGGCGCACGCAACGCACCCGCTCCCCGTGCAGACGTCCGCCACCAGGAAGTAACCACGCGAGTCCGATTCCTCCGCCTCGCCGGCGGCATCCCCCCGCGATGCCCCGGGCCTGTCGTCCGCTGAGGCGCCGCCGCGAAAAACGTCGGAAACCCCATCTGGGGCATAATTCCCCTTTGGGGAATATTCTAAAGCGGATGTTTCACGTGAAACATCCGTCGTTTGCACAGCAGAGCCGGCAGCCACGGCGACGGCAGCATCGACGTCGATGTTGGCGTCAGCCGTTATCTCGGACGTGGCATGCGCCCCGCACGCCGAATCCTCACGAACGAGTGTTTCACGTGAAACATCCGTCGCCTTCGCAGCAGAGTCGGCGGCCACGACGACGCGATCGACGCCCTCGGCAGGCGCGCCATCAGAATCAAAGGCGCCCCCCACACGCGCAGAGCCTCCGCCGCCCGTTCGCCCAGCGTCGCCAGCGCCCGCGTGTCCAGGGCCAACCGCATCCGCGCACCGCGCAGCCGCGCCCCCCGCGCACCTGGGGTCGCCGACGCCCACACGTCCGTGGTCGCCCGCGCTCGCCCGTCCGCCGTCCGCGCCTCCCCCACGCTCGGAACCGCCCGCGGCCACGTGCCCGGGGTCATCCGCACCCGCGCCATCCGCGTCTCCGGTCCGGGCCGCGCCCCCTTGGACGGCCGCCAGCTCGGCCAGCTGCTCTTTGAGGGCGGCCACGGCGGCGGCCTCCTGCTCGGCGGCCTCAGCGTTCCAGGCGGCGGCCCGCGGGGCGGCGGGCGGCAGGCACGCGAGCGCCTCGCTCACGAGCACCTCGGTCTCCGGCCGCGGGATGAGCACGCCGGGGCGCACCTTGAGCGTCAGGTAGCGAAACGGCGCCTCGCCGGCGATGTACTGGAGCGGCTCGCCCTGGCCACGGCGCGTCACGTAGCCGCGCAGCACCTCGCGCTCCTCCGCAGAGAGCGGGCGATCGTAGTCCATGTAGAGCTGGACGCGCGTGAGGCCGCACGCCTCAGAGAGCAGCCACTCGGCCGCGAGCCGCGGGTTCTCGTCGCCACGGCGCTCCAGGTACCCGCTTGTCCACTCGAGCGCCCTTCGCGCCGTCCACGTCTCTTCCGTCATCGTCTCCCCATCCATCGGAAAGGGCGCCCCGCGGCGCCCTCCGTTTCGTTCCCGCTCTTGATTCGGCACGCGCCGCCGACACGGCGGCAACGCGGCGCCTAGACCGCCGCCTCCAGCTTCTGGGCGCGATCGGCGGCCTGCAGCGCGGTGATGACGTCACCCAGGTTGTCGCCGAGCAGCACGCCGTTGTAGGTGCCGTTGTAGCCGATGCGGTGATCGGTCACGCGGTCCTGCGGGCCGTTGTAGGTGCGGATCTTCTCCGAGCGGTCGCCCGAGCCGATCTGCGCCAGGCGCTCGGCGCCTTCGGCGGCCTGCTGCTCGGCGAGCATCTTCTCGTAGAGGCGGGCGCGCAGCACGGCCATGGCCGCGATCTTGTTCTGCAACTGGGACTTCTGGTCCTGGGACTGCACCACCAAGCCGGAGGGCAGGTGCGTGATGCGCACGGCCGAGTCGGTGGTGTTCACGCACTGGCCACCCGGGCCGCCAGCGCGGTACACGTCGATGCGCAGGTCGTTCTCGTTGATCTCCACCTCCACCTCGTCGGCCTCGGGCAGCACCGCCACCGTGGCCGTGGAGGTGTGGATGCGGCCCTGGGACTCGGTCTTAGGCACGCGCTGGACGCGGTGCACGCCGGACTCGAACTTCATGACCGAGTACACCTTGTCGCCCTTCACCTTGAACTGGATCTCCTTGTAGCCGCCGGCCTCGGAGGGCGACACGTCCATCGTCTCGGTCTTCCAACCCTGGGATCCGGCGAAGCGCTCGTACATCTTGTAGAGGTCGCCGGCGAAGATGGCAGCCTCGTCACCACCGGCTGCCGCGCGGATCTCCACGATGATGTCCTTGTCATCGGCCGGGTCGGCGGGGATGAGCATGAACTTGATGTCCTCCTCGAGCGCCGGCAGGATGCCCTCGATGCGAGCGATCTCCTCCTGGGCGAACTCCTTCATCTCCGCGTCGGAGAGCATCTCCTTGGCCTCGGCCAGGTCATCGGCCGCCTGCACGTACTCGGCGGCCTTCTTGGCCAGGGGCCCCTGGTTGGCGTACTCCTTGGCCAGGCGGTTGTACTCCTTCTGATCCGCCAGAACCGCGGGGTCGCCCATCTTGTTCTGGAGCTCCTCGTAGGCCTCGATGATCTTCACGAGCTTCTCGCGCATTCCTGCTTCTTGCATGACGGCTCTTCCTTAGGGTCGCATCGTTTTCGCACAGCCCTTAATGATACCAGACCAGCGCAAGCCCTCGCCGGAGGAGAAGAGAGAAGAAGGGGAAGGCGCGCGCCACGGTCGTCCCGCGCTCCCTCACTGCGCCCGGGGGCTCCCCCGCACTCGAACGTCCCCGACGGGCGCCAAGGGCGAGGGGCGCCGGGAGCAGGCCAGGCAGCCGGCCGGCTCGCGCCCACACGCTCCTGACGGAGGCTGGCGCCAGACCGCCGCCGACTTGCCCCCACGGGTGCGCTGGAACCGCCACGCCAGGGCGCCGGTTGCGCTCGCGGGAGCCCCGGAGGCGGCGGGCAGTCGTTGCCTGCCGCCAGAGATTAGCGCCAGGAGCCGGCGGCGCGACGACGGCGGGCGGCGAGCACGAGGACGGCGGCACCGCCTATGAGCGCCGCCACGGCCACGAGGGCGAGAGCCGCCGCCTCGTCGCCGGTCTGTGCCAGGTGGCGCAGCGTCTGAGCGCGCTTCGCGTCGAGGTCGCCGTCCGCGCCGCTCACGCCCCCGTCGCCCGTCGGAGCGGCCACGATGCCGCCGGCAGGCCCCACGTCCTTCGAGGGGTAGGTCGGCTGCGGGTTGGCGATGCCAGGGTGGTCCTCCACGAAGGAGTGCCAGCCGTCAGAGGGCGCGAAGGGGCCGCCCGGCGCGGGCTTCGTGCCGCCCGGCGTGAGCGTGGAGGGCAGCGTGCCGTGGGCCGTGGCCGTGTTACCCACGTCGTTGCCCACAGCCTCCTCGGTCACGAGCGCGTCGAAGGTCACCGCCACGCTCTTCCAGCCGGGCTTCACCGGGCCCACGGGCACGCCCGGCTTCTTGGGGCCGTCGGGATCGGAGGGATCCTCCGGCTCGGGGTCGTTCAGGTCGCCGCCGAGGATCTCGGTGGCCGTGTCCGGGTCAGGCACGATGGGCTCGGGCTCCGGCTCGGGCGCCGCGTCCGGGCTCGGCGGCAGCGTCGGGTTGGCCTCGGCGTCTGCCGGGTCAACCGGCAGCCCCTCGGCGGGGATGCGGTCGTCCCACTCGAACTTGTCGGGGTTGACGCCATAGATGCCCGTCGCCTCCGAAAGGCTCAGGAAGTCAGGCTTCTCGCCCGGCGCCTTGCTCACCACGTCCGGGTTGACCGTCACGTCCAGCTTGAAGCGGTAGGCCTGGCCGCCGAAGAGCGTCGGCAGGCTCGCCACCACCACCTTGCCGTCGGCCACGTCGTAGTCAGCAGTCACCTCGTTGCCCTCCGAGTCGACGATGGTGAGCGCCGAGAACGTCGTGTCGGCAGGGATGCCCAGCTCGTAGATGGGGTTGATGCACGCGGTGTCGGCCGCCTCGTTCGTCGCCGTCACGATGTAGCGCAGCGTGTCGCCCGGGCGGATGGTCCCGTCGACGCGGCTCGTGTCATAGGCCGTCTCGGTCATGGAGAGCTGGGGCTTCTTGGCCAGGTCGGGGAAGATGTACACGTCGAAGCTCTTGGTCACGCTCGCGTAGGCGCCGGTGCCCTTGATGGTGGCGGTGATGGTGGTCTTGCCGGCCGAGAGCACCTTCGCCTTGGCGCCCACGCCATAGTCGGTCTTGCCCTCCACGAACGCGCGGTCGGTCAGGGTGTCGTTAGGTTCGATGGCGATCACGCCGGGATTCGAGCTCGTGAAGGTGATGTCGCCGATGGAGTTGGTCTCCACGAACAGCGGGAACCAGTCCTGGTTCGCCTTGACGAGGGTGCCGTCCTCAGCCAAAAGTATACGCCTAATCAACGGTTTTTCAACAGGCGCGAGACGGGAACGGCCACCGAGCACCCCGGCGGACGCGCAGGCGGCCGGCGTCCCCCGCGAGGCGCCGGCCGAGCGGCTAGCGGGCCTTCCAGTCCAGGTAGTCGGCTGCGGCGGTGGCGGCGTTGGCGCCGTCGGCGACGGCGGTCACCACCTGGCGCAGCTCCTTCACGCGCACGTCCCCGGCGGCGAAGACGTTGGGCATGGCCGTGCGCCCCATCTCGTCGGCGATGACGTAGCCAGACTGGTCAAGCTCCAAATCACCCGCGAGAAAGGCGGTGTTGGGCCGCATGCCCACGGCCACGAAGACACCCGCCACGTCGAGCACGCGCCCCTCGTCGGTCTTGACGTTGCGCAGGCGCAGGCCGGCCACCTTCCCGTCCTCGACGAGGAGCTCCTCGGCCACGCTGTCCCAGCACAGCTCCACGTTGTCCAGCTCGCGCAGGCGCTCGTGGTAGATGGCCGTGGCGCGCAGCTTGTCGCGCCGGTGGACGAGGTAGACCGTGCGGCAGATGCGCGCCAGGTAGATGACGTCGGCCACTGCGGTGTCGCCGCCGCCGATGACCGCCACGTCGCGCCCGCGGTAGAAGTTGCCGTCGCAGGTCGCGCAGTAGGACACGCCGCGTCCGCGCAGCTCATCCTCGTGGGCGAGCCCCAGCTGGGCCGGCACGGCGCCCGTGGCCACGATGACCGTGCGGGCGCGGTAGGAGCCGAAGGGCGTGGTGATGAGGTTGGGCTCGACGGACAGATCGACGGCCGTCACCTCCTCGGAGACGGTGCGCACGCCGAAGGAGGCGGCCTGCTCGTGCATCTTCATGGCCAGGTCGAAGCCGCTCGTGGAGTCAGCGTAGCCCGGGTAGTTCTCCAGATGCTCGGTGGTGGCCACCTGTCCGCCCGGCGAGAGCCGCTCGAACAGGAGGGTGGAGAGCCCCGAGCGCGCGCCGTAGAGGGCTGCGGTCATGCCGGCCGGGCCGGCGCCGATGACCGCCAAATCGACCGTCTCCGTCTCGCGGGCGAGCGCATCGCCCGACGTGTTGAGGTCCATGGGTGCTCCTTACTCTACAGAAGCGCCCGAGCTCACGCCCGGGCGCTTCGACAGGATGCTGGCCGGCTAGGCGTTCAGCAGGGCCAGGAGGTTCTGCTTAGGCTGGGCGCCGACGGTCTGCTTGGCCACCTGGCCGTCCTCGAACACGATGAGGGTGGGCACGGAGGTCACGCCGTAGCGCGCGGCCACGTCAGGACTCTGGTCGATGTCCACCTTGTACACCTTGACGGCGGGGTTCTCGGCCGCCACCTCGTCGAGGACGGGCGCCAGCATGCGGCACGGGCCGCACCAGGTGGCGAAGAAGTCGACGAGCACCTTGCCCGGCGCCTCAAGCACCTTGGACGAAAAATCAGTGGAAGAGATGACTTCGCTCATGGGACTGCCTCCTTGCAGGTTGATGTGCAGTGAGCTGTACGTTCAGAGCCGCTCGGGAGGGCGGCTCGCCTTGGAAACCCATTGTAGGCTCCGCCTCCCAAGCGTTTCGCCGGCGTTCCCGCAATGGCACAAAACTGAACTATAATGGCTACCAAATCGAGAGGACGACCATGGATTCCCTGACGCTTACCCAAGAGATAGAGGCCGACTACCCCCGCGCGGAGGTGAACTTTCCCGTGGCCTGGCGCGGGCACGACCTGACGCACGCCAACCTCGTGCTCGAGGGCGGCGCCATGCGGGGGCTGTTCACCGCCGGCGTGCTCGACTACTTCATGGACCGGGGCCTGTTCTGCGAGCGGGTGATCGGCGTGTCGGCCGGCGCGCTCATGGGCTACAACTACGTGGCGGGCCAGGCCGGACGCGGCTGCTACATCAACCTCAAGTACTGCACCGACTGGCGCTACCTGTCGCTCAAGAGCTTCGTGCGCACGGGCAACGCCTTCGGCCGCGAGATGAGCTTCGACGCCATCCCCAACGTGCTCGACCCCTTCCCCTACGACGCCTTCGACGCCTCCCCCATGGAGCTCGTGACGGTGGCGAGCAACCTGGTCACCGGCGAGGCGGACTACCACCGCTTCACCGATGCCCGCGCCGACGTGCCCTACCTCATCGCGTCGTCGTCCATGCCGCTCGTGAGCGAGATCGTCACCATCGGCGGCAAGCAGCTGCTCGACGGCGGCACGTGCGACTCCATCCCCATCACCTACTCGATGGCCACCGGCGCGCGCAAGCACATCGTCGTCTGCACCCAGGACGCCTCCTACGTGAAGGGGCCGAACAAGCTCATGCCGGTGCTCGACCGGCGCTTCGCCGACTACCCGCGGTTCCTCGACCGGCTGGCCAACCGCCACTTCGAGTACAACCGCGTAAGCCGCGGCGTCGATCGCCTCCACGAGCAGGGACGCGCCTTCGTCATCCGCCCCGATCACCCGGTGGAAGTGGCAAGTATGGAGAAGGATCAGGCCAAGCTGCTCGCCCTCTACGAGGAGGGCGTGGCCGTGGCGGCTCGCGTCTGGGACGACCTTGAGGCCTACCTGGCCGCGCCTGCGGTCGACGGCCCCACGCCCGAGACGCTGCTGTAGCGCGCCGTCTGGCCGCCCCTCCCCTCAGCGCCGGGTCGGCCTGGGACACCGGGAGCCGGGCGGCCCGAAGCCAGCCGGGCGCGTCCGCGCGTCACCGACGGAATCACCCCTCCCCCTCCGTCGGCCCGGCGTCATCGCCGTCGGACTCCTCTTCGCCTGCCGCGCCGCCGTCTGTGGGCGCCTTCGCCGCAGGGCGGCTGCCGCGGCGCTCGTCGCGCTCGATCTTGCGCAGGCTCGCGTTCTGGAACTCCGCCACGAACCCGGCCGCGAAGATGCCGCCGGGGATGGCCACGAGCGCCACCGACAGGAGCATGACGAGCGAGCCCACCAGGCGCCCCGGCACCGTCACGGGCACGATGTCGCCGTAGCCGGTGCCCGTCACCGTTTCCACCGCCCAGTACAGCCCCGTGAGCAGGCTGTTGAACGCGTCGGGCTGCACCGGGCTCTCTATCTCGTACATGAGGATGCTCGACACCACCACGAGCAGGCCGATGACCAGGAACGACGCCACTATCTCGTGCTTGCGCTTGGAGAGCACGCGCCCGATGGTGCGCAGCCCGCGCATATAGCGCGATATCTTGATGAGCCGCACGAGGCGCAGCACGTTGACCGCGTCATGCAGCTGCGGCGTCACCGGCACGAACCACGCCACCAGGTTGGGCATGAACGAGAGCAGGTCGATGATGCCGAGGGGAGAGCACACGTAGCGCAGCCGCGCGCGCCAGGGCGACACGTCCCCGAAGGCCAGGTCGGCGATCCAGATGCGCGCGAGGTACTCGAGGCCGAAGCAGATGGTGGAGAACGTGTAGAACCGCGCGATGACCCAGGCGGCCACCGGGTCGAGCCCCGGCTCCGCCGAGAAGAACACGATGACGGCATTGGCCACGATGAGGGCGAAGAGGGCAAAGCCCGTCGCCTTCGCCGCCAGGCGCCCGCGCGAGGCGTTCTCCAAAGCGTAGAAAGTCTGGCGCTTGAGCTCGGACGCGCTGGCGAGCTTGAGCCGGCGCGCCAGGCGCGCGGCCTTGCCGGACGGGCCGCCCCTCCGCTGCCTCGACACAAGGCCACCTCCTTTCCCGGAAACGACTCTCCCCGCCGCGTGACGCCCTCGCAACCCTCCTCGCCACCAGGCCCGGGCCTGTGGTAGGGTAAAGCCTGAGCGCAGCGAGGTCGCCCTCGTCCTGAAGTCTAGCACGGGCGATGCGCGCGCGGCGCTCCGTCGCCAAGCGGTAACGTGGCCGCGCGACGCGACCTGAGAGGAGTTCCGTGGCAGACCTGACCTCGCTCGCGTTCATCACGCTGCTGGCCTTCCTGTGCCCGCTCATCGCCCAGTCCATCCCCGGCAAGCCCGTGTCCGAGACGGTGTTCCTGCTCATCGCCGGCATGGTGGCCGGGCCGCACCTGGCGGGCATCGTCTCCACGAGCGACGCCATCGCGCTTCTGTCCGATTTGGGTCTGGGGCTCCTCTTCTTGCTGGCGGGCTACGAGATAGACCCGGCGCACCTTACCGGGCGCCAGGGCCGGCGCGGGCTTGCCACCTGGATGGTCACCCTCGGCCTCGCCTTCGGCGCGGTAATGCTCTGGACGCCGTTCTCGGCGAGCCACATCGACGGAATCGCCGTGGCCATCGCGCTCACCACCACGGCCATCGGCACGCTCCTGCCCATCCTCCAGGAGCGCGGCGTCGTCGAGACGCCCGTCGGGCGCGCTGTGCTCGCCTACGGCACCTGGGGCGAGCTCTGCCCCATCCTCGCCATGACGCTCCTGCTCTCCACCCGCGCGGAGTGGCTGACCGTGCTCATCCTCGCCCTCTTCGTGGCCATCGCCGTGGCAGCCGCCGTCATCCCGCGGATGGCGCGCAAGGCCGGCGGCTTCGTCTACCGCTTCATCGAGCGCAACGCCGAGACCAACTCGCAGATGGCCGTGCGCGCGGTGATGGTGCTGCTCGTGGGGCTCACGGCCATCTCGGCCGTGTTCGACCTCGACATCGTGCTCGGCGCCTTCGCCGCCGGCTTCGTGCTGCGCTTCGTGCTGCCAGAGGGCTCGGCCAGCCTGGAGCGCAAGGTCAGCTCCATCGGGCACGGGTTTTTCATCCCGTTGTTCTTCATCGTGTCCGGCGCGCGCATCGACATGGCGGCCGTGCTCGATCAGCCGCTTCTGCTGGTGGGCTTCATCGTGCTGCTCCTGCTCGTGCGCGCGGTGCCCATCTTCGTGGCGCTCCGGCATGACCCAGACGCCGCCGGCATGGGCACGAACAGCCGCCTCACCGTGGCGCTCTACTGCACCACGGCGCTGCCGCTCATCGTGGCGGTCACCACCGTGGCCGTGAGCGCGAACGCCCTGGAGGCCGGCACCGCCTCGGTACTCGTGGCGGCCGGGGGCATCACCGTGCTCATCATGCCGCTGCTCGCGTCGGTGACCATGCGGACCATCGACGCCGAGCCCGTGGCCGCCGCCCGCGAGATCCGCCGCGAGCCGCGGCGCGTCGGGCCCATCCTGCGTGAGCACTACCGCCTCCAGCGTGAGCGCCACCGCCGCGACGCCGCGCGCATAGCGCGCCTCTACGGGCTCGACCCCTCGCACATCGTGAGCGCCTTCTCGGGCGAGGACGGAGGCCCGGAGGGGGCTTCGGGGGACGGCCAGGCGGGCGGCGGCTGTCCCGTCAAGCCCTGCAGGCGCGACTCGCGCTAGAGAGTCGGCCGATTCTGGCCATTTGCTTCGAAATTCCGAGGCGCTTCCAGCTTCCGCGCCCATCAGGCCGCGCGTTTCCCCAGGTCGCGTTCGGCCGGATCGCCTCAAATGCAGGAGGAGGGGCCTTCAAGGCCCCTCCTCCCTCGGAATTTCGAACGTTTTGGCCCAATTTCGACTCGGCGCGTGCAAGCGCCGCACCCCTAGGCCGGCTCCACCGTGACGGCGGTGCCCGAGGCGGTCACCATGAGCATGTTGCCCTGGCCGAGCACCTCATAATCCATGTCCACGCCGACGACCGCATGGGCGCCGAGCGCGCTGGCGCGCTGCTCGAGCTCCTGAAGCGCCTGGGTGCGGGCGACGGTAAGCTCCTCCTCGTAGCCCTGCGAGCGGCCGCCCACGATGTTGCGGATGCCCGCGCCGAAGTCCCGCAGGAAGTTGATGCCGGTGATGACCTCGCCGAAGACGATGCCGTAGTACCCGGTGACCCGGTAGCCCTCGACGGAGTTGGTGGTGGTGACGATCATGGTCTCTCCCCTCTGGTTCCGGGCGGCCGGCGCCGGCCTGCCCCTTGAAAACGACGGCCGGGCCCGCGCTCCCCCGAGCACGGGCCCGGCCCTGGCCTAGGCGGACACGGGCCGCCCGCCTAGGCGGATGCTACAGCGCAGCCTCGCGGATGACTGCGAGGAACTTCTCGCGATCCCATTTGCCCAGGTCGCCCTCGGAGCGCTCGCGCACGGACACGACGCCCTCCTCCACCTCGGCGTCGCCCATGATGATCATGTAGGGCACCTTCTGGGCCTGGGCCTTGGCGATCTTCACGCGCATGGGCTCGTTCTGGTCGTAGATCTCCACACGCCCGCCGGCGCCCTTGATCTCGCCGGCGAACGCGGCCGCCGCCTCCTTGTGGCGATCGGCGATGGGGAGCACCACCACCTGCACGGGAGCCAGCCATAGGGGCAGGGCACCCGCGTAGTGCTCGATGAGGATGCCGAGGAAGCGCTCGATGGAGCCGAAGATGGCGCGGTGGAGCATCCAGGGGGTCTCCTCGGTGTTGTCCTCGGTGCGGTAGGTCAGCCCGAAGCGCAGGGGCATGTTGAAGTCGATCTGCACCGTGGAGCACTGCCAGGTGCGCCCGATGGCGTCCTTCACCTTGATGTCGATCTTCGGGCCGTAGAAGGCGCCGTCGCCCTCGTTGATCTCGTAGGCCAGGTCATGGCGCGCGCAGGCCTCCATGAGCGAGTTGGTGGCATGCTCCCACATCTCGTCGGTGCCGATGGACTTCTCCGGGCGCGTGGAGATCTCGGCCTCGTAGGAGAAGCCGAAGGTGCCCATGATGTGGTCCACCAGGTCGAGGATGGCGACGACCTCCTCCACCACCTGGTCCTTCGTGCAGAACACGTGGGCGTCGTCCTGGGTGAAGCCGCGAGCGCGCAGAAGCCCGTGCACCACGCCGCTCATCTCGTGGCGGTACACCGTGCCGAACTCGAAGTAGCGCAGGGGCAGGTCACGGTAGGAGTGCAGCTCGTTTTTGTAGAGCATCACGTGGCCCGGGCAGTTCATGGGCTTCACGCCGTACTCGGACAGGCGCGGCTCCTCGTCAGAGCCCTCGTTGATCTCGAAGAAGTACATGTTGTCGTGGTAGAAGCCGTAGTGGCCTGAGGTCTTCCACACGTCCGCGTTGTAGATGTGCGGGGTGATGACCTCCTCGTAGCCACGCTCGTAGAGGTCGCGGCGCAGCCACTCCTGCAGGGTGCGGATGACGCGCGCGCCCTTGGGCAGGTACATGGGCAGGCCCACGCCGGCCATGGGATCCATCATGTAGATGCCGAGCTCGCGGCCGAGCTTGCGGTGGTCGCGCTTCTCAGCCTCCTCGAGGTTATGGAGGTGCTCCTCGAGCTCCTTCTTGGAGAAGAAGGCGGTGCCGTAGAGGCGGGTGAGCATCTCGCGGTCCGAGTCGCCCTTCCAGTAGGCGCCAGCGAGCTTGGTCAGCTTGAACGCGGGGATCTTGCCCGTGGAGGGCAGATGCGGCCCACGGCAGAGGTCGGTGAACGAGCCGATGGCATAGGTGGTGATAGTCTCGCCCTCGGGAAGCTCCTCGATGAGCTCGCGCTTGAGCGGCTGGCCGGCGAACAGGGCGAGCGCCTCGTCGCGGGTGACCTCGGTGCGGGCAAAGGGCTCGTCGGCGGCGATGATCTCGGCCATGCGCGCCTCGATGGCGGCGAAGTCATCCGGCGAGAGCGCCTTGCCGTCAGGGAGCTTCACGTCGTAGTAGAAGCCGTTCTCGATGGCAGGGCCAACGCCGAATTCCACGTCGCCGAACAGGTCGGTGAGGGCGGCGGCCATCACGTGGGCCGTGGAGTGGCGCAGAAGCTCGAGGGCCTCGGGGCTCTTGGCGGTGACGATGGCCACGGCGTCGCCGTCGGCCACGGGCGCGGTGAGGTCCACCGGCCGGTCGTTGACGATGCCCCCGAGGGCGGCCTTGGCCAGGCCGGCGCCGATGGCCGCAGCCGCGTCGGCGACGGTGGCGCCGGCGGGCAGCTCCCTCTTCGAGCCGTCGGGCAGTACGATTTCCATGGTGCTCCTTTCCTGTGCCGGGCGCGCACAGAGCGCCTGCACGGTTCCGCGCGCCGTGTTGAGTGCGACGCGCTCGGGTGGTCGCCCGGCGCCACGGCCGGGCAGGGGTCGACTAAAACCCGAAGCCGCCCCGAAGGCGGCTCCGAGAATTATGCGGGATGGTACGGGACGGGCGTCCCTTACGCCGCGGCGGGCCGCAGCCGTTGCCGAGGCGTCGCCTGAGGGCCGAGGCCTAGGACTGAGGGCGAGGGCGGCTCGCGCCCTGGCGCGGGCGGCGCTGGCGCTGCGACTGCTGCGCGCCGCTCACCGGCGTGGCGCAGTAGGGACAGACGGTCCAGGAGGGCTCGAGCGCGTGCTCGCAGCGGCCGCAGAGGTTCTTGAGCTGCGTGTGGCAGCTGGGGCAGAGCACGTAGTCCGCCTCCACGGGGTAGCCGCAGGTGGCGCACTCGCCGTACTTCATGAGCTGGCGCTGCTTGAGCGCGATCTCGAGCTCCTGCTCGTCGCGGTCGATCTGCAGCAGCGGCGGGCGCAGCAGGCAGTAGGCGATGACGCCCAGCAGCGGAACCAGCGCCACGATGGCCCAGATGTACCACTGGGTGCCGCGCATGTAGGCATCGCGCACGACCCACACGATGGAGAGCACGTACAGGATGACCAGCAGCACGACGACCACCGTGAAGGCGGTCTGCAGCTCCGGCGTCCAAAGCTGCGAGAGCAACTCGCTCATGGGGAACCCCTTCTGTCCTCAGAAAAACGACACAGCTCAGCATTATAGCAAATCGGCAACCGAACACCTGACCGAACCGCCCGACACCGGCAAACAACCAGACAAGGGCCACGGAAAGGCGGCTTCGCGGGCCGCCCGCCGCCCTACCCGGGAAGGCAGGCGGCCCGCGAAGCCGCCTGCCCGCAGGGCGATCGGGAAGCGCCTCCTAGCCGAGCTCGGCGAGCGATGCCTCCACGCGCGCCAGTTTGTCGGCCAGCTCGTCGCGCTTGGCCTGGTCCTTCGCGACGATCTCCGGCGCGGCCTTGGCCAGAAAGCCCGGGTTCGAGAGCTTCTTCTCAAGCTTCGCCACGTCGGCGGCGAGCTTGGCCTGCTCCTTGGCCAGGCGTGCCCGCTCAGCGTCGAAGTCCACGTGGCCAGCCAGGCAGGTGTACACCTCGATGCCGGCCCCCACGGCCGCCGACGAGCCGGCCGGCTTGGCCACGTCCGCGCCCACGGCCAGCTCGCCGACGTTGGCGAGCGAGCGGATGAGCGCCGCCTGCTCGGCGAGCAGCGCCGCGTCGGCCGCGTCGGCCTTCACCGCCGCGTCGAGCACGGTCTTAGGAGAGAGCCCGTAGCGCGAGCGCGCCGAGCGGATGGCGCCCACGGCCTCGCACACCATCTCGATGGCGCGCTCCGCCTCCTCGTCGCGCCAGGCGGCGAGCGCGCGGGCGTCGGGCCAGGGCGCGATGATGAGCATCGGCGCGGCCTTCTCCGGCATCTCCTGGTAGATCTCCTCGGTGACGAACGGCATTACCGGGTGCAGGAGGCGCAGCGCCTGGTCGAGCACGAACACGAGGTTGCGCTGGCAGGCCAGGCGATCGGCCGGGTCGGCGTCATCGGCCAGGCGCGCCTTGGAGAACTCGATGTACCAGTCGCACAGCTCGTTCCAGAAGAAGCGGTAGAGGGCGCGGGTCATCTCGCCGAACTCATAGCCCTCGTAGGCGGCGTCCACGGCCTCCACGAGCGCGGCCAGGCGCGAGAAGATCCACTTGTCCGCCGGCGTGACGGGCTCGGGCGCGCCGGGCTCGTAGCCGTCCAGGTGCATGAGCACGAAGCGCGCGGCGTTGCGGATCTTGTTGGCGAAGTTGCGCGAGCCCTCGATCTTCTGCTCGTCGAAGCGCATGGCCTGGGCGCCCGTCACCTGCATGAGCAGGCCGAAGCGCATGCCGTCGGCGCCGTAGTCGGCCATGAGCTGCACCGGGTCCACGCCGTTGCCGCGCGACTTGGACATGGGCTTGCCGTCGGCGCCCATCACCGTGGGGTGGATGATGACGTTCTCGAAGGGGATCTGCCCCGTGCAGCTCTCTGACGCCATCACCATGCGGGCCACCCACAGCCCCATGATGTCGCGCGCCGTGGAGAGCACCTGGGTCGGGTAGTACGCGGCTAGCTCCGGCGCATCAACGCCCTGCTCGGCCCAGCCCTGCGTGGCGAAGGGCCACAGCTGGCTGGAGAACCAGGTGTCGAGCACGTCCTCGTCCTGGCGCGTGGGCGCGCCGCAGACCGGGCACGTGTCCATGGGGTCGACCGAGGCGTCCTGCCAGCCGCAGGCATCGCAGTAGTACAGGGGAATCTGGTGGCCCCACCACAGCTGGCGCGAGATGCACCAGTCCTTGAGGTTCTCCATCCAGTCCAGGTACACCTGGGCCCAGCGCGCGGGGTGGAACTTGATGGTGCCGTCGGCCACCACGCGGGCGGCGGCCTCCTTCAGGCCGTCCACCGCCACGAACCACTGCTCGGACAGCCACGGCTCGAGCGTGGTGTGGCAGCGGTAGCAGTGCATGACGGAGTGGTCGTGATCCTCCACCGACTCCAGCAGCCCGAGGGCCTCGAACTCAGCGACGACGGCCTCGCGGGCCTCCTCGCGGCTCATGCCCGAGAAACGGCCGAAGCCCTCCACCACGTGCGCCGTCTCGTCGAAGACGTTGATCTTCTCCAGACCGTTGCGCTCGCCCATGGCGAAGTCGTTGGGGTCGTGGGCCGGCGTCACCTTCACGCAGCCGGTGCCGAACTCGGCATCCACGTAGAAGTCGGAGAAGACGGGAATCTCGCGGTCGACGATGGGCAGGCGCACCGTGGCGCCCACCAGGTCGCGGTAGCGCTCGTCCGAGGGGCTCACCGCCACGCCCGTGTCGCCGAGCATGGTCTCGGGGCGGGTGGTGGCCACCACCAGGTACTCGCGGCCGTCCACCGGCTCGACGAGCGGGTAGCGCAGGTGCCAGAGGTGCCCCTTCTCGTCCTCGTACTCGGCCTCGTCGTCGGCGATGGCCGTGGTGCAGTGGGGGCACCAGTTGACGATGCGCTTGCCGCGGTAGATGAGCCCCTCGTGGTACCAGTCGGTGAACACGCGGCGCACGGCCCGGGAGAACTCGGGGCTCATGGTGAACTGCTCGTCGGCGTAGTCGCACGAGCAGCCCATGGCCGCTATCTGGGAGACGATGCGCCCGCCGTAGTCGCGACGCCACTCCTGGCAGGCCTCGATGAACGCCTCGCGGCCAATCTCACGGCGGCTGATGCCCTGCTCGGCCAGGTGCTTGTCCACCTTGGTCTGCGTGGCGATGCCGGCGTGGTCGGTGCCGAGGATCCAGCGGGTCTGATAGCCCTGCATGCGCGCACGGCGGATGCAGGCGTCCTGGATGGTGTCGTTGAGGGCATGGCCCAGGTGCAGCACGCCGGTGACGTTCGGCGGCGGGATGACGATGGTGTAGGCGTCATCCGCATGCTCGCCGAAGCCGGGCGTGCGCTGGAAGTAGCCGGCGTCGCGCCACGCCTCGAAGAGCGGCCGCTCGTGGGCGGCGAAGTCGTAGGCGACCTTCTTGTCCCCGCCGGGGGCTGCTTGGTTGTCGGCCATGTCCGGCCTCTCCTTCCCTATCTCTCGCGCGAAGACGCGCCCGCCGGCACGATCTTCGCCTCAGTCTCGCCCGTGACGTCGCTCGCGCGCACCGTCACCGTGGAGGCGCCCTCCTGCTCGGGCAGCTCGTACATCACGTCGGTGAGCACGCGCTCGCAGATGGAGCGCAGGCCGCGGGCGCCGGTGCCGTGCTCCACGGCCTCGTGCGCGATGGCCACGAGGGCCTCCGGCTCGAAGGTGAGCACGGCGTCCTCGAACTCGAACATCTTCACGTACTGCTTGACGAGCGCGTTACGCGGCTCGGTGAGGATGCGCACGAGGTCTTCCTCCGACAGCTCCTGAAGCGACGTGATGACCGGGATGCGGCCCACGAACTCGGGGATCATGCCGTACTTGTTGAGGTCCTCCGGAAGCACCTGGGCCAGAAGCTCCGCCTCGCGCAGCTTCTGGGACTCGGGCAAGTCGACCGCGAACCCCAGGCCGCTCGTGCCCTTGCGCTGGGCGACGATGTCAGCCAGGCCCACGAACGCCCCGCCCAGGATGAACAGGATGTTGGTGGTGTCGATGGGGATGAGCTCCTGCTGGGGGTGCTTGCGCCCGCCCTGGGGCGGCACGGAGGCCTCGCAGCCCTCGACGATCTTGAGCAGGGCCTGCTGCACGCCCTCGCCTGACACGTCGCGGGTGATGGAGAGGTTCTCGGCCTTGCGGGCGATCTTGTCGATCTCGTCGATGTAGATGATGCCGATCTCGGCGCGGGGCACGTCGAAGTCAGCCGCGGTGATGAGCTTGAGCAGGATGTTCTCCACGTCCTCGCCCACGTAGCCCGCCTCGGTCAGCGTGGTGGCGTCCGCGATGGCGAAAGGCACCTTGAGGGTGCGCGCGAGCGTCTGGGCCAGAAGCGTCTTGCCTGAGCCGGTGGGGCCGAGCAGCATGATGTTGGACTTGGCGAGCTCCACGTCGCCCTCCTCGGCCTCCTGGCCCATGGAGATGCGCTTGTAGTGGTTGTACACCGCCACGGAGAGCGCCTTCTTCGCCGCCTCCTGGCCCACGACGTGCTCGGAGAGGTTCTCGTAGAGCTCACGCGGGGTGGGCAGGTTGTCGAGCACCTCCTCCGGCGCCGGCTCGCCGTCGTCGGCCCCCTCGCGGCGCGACTCCTCCTCGGCGTGACGGCCGCGGCGGTGGCGCGGGAGCTCTTGCTCCTCCTCGATCAGGTCAAGTTCCTGGGACATGGAAAAGCCCAGGTCGCGCATCATGGCATCCGCGCACACCGAGATGCACTCGTCGCAGATGTAGATGCCGTTGGGCCCGGAGATCATGGCGTTGACCTGCTGGGGAACCTTGCCGCAGAAGGCGCAGTAGATATCCCCGGCTCCGTCGCCGAAGCCGGGGTGGTTACGTTCTTGGGTCATGGGGTACCGCTTCCCTCTCCCCTACGACTCCGACTTGGCGCCGTGGTGGAAGATGATCTCGTCGACGAGGCCGTAGGCCTTGGCCTCCTCGGCTGTCATGTAGTTGTCGCGCTCGGTGTCGAGCTGGATCTTGTCGATGGGCTGGCCGGTGTTGTCCGAGAGGATCTTGTTCAGGCGCTTGCGCGTCTTGAGCATGAAGTCCGCCACGATGGCGATCTCGGTCTGCTGGCCCTGGGCGCCGCCGAGCGGCTGGTGGATGAGCACCATGGAGTTGGGCAGGCAGAAGCGCTTGCCCTTGGCGCCCGACGACAGGAGGACCGCCGCCATGGAGGCGCACTCGCCGATGCAGATGGTGGACACGTCGCACTTGACGAAGTTCATGGTGTCGAGGATGCCCAGACCCGCAGTGACCGAGCCGCCCGGGGAGTTGATGTAGAGCTGGATGTCCTTCTCCGGATCGGCGCTCTCGAGGTGGAGCATCTGGGCCACCACGGAGTTGGCCACGTGGTCGTCGATCTGCTCGCCGAGGAAGATGATGCGGTCGTTGAGCAGACGGCTGTAGATGTCGTAGCTGCGCTCGCCGCGCGGGGACTGCTCGATGACGTAGGGGATGAGCGCGTTGCTCACTCGCTCGATGGTCATAGCTTGGCCTCTCTCTCGCGTCGCGGCCGCTCGCGACCGCTCTCAATGATTCGCTACCATACTGATATAGGTTCGCCGCCCGCGCAAGGCGCATTTGGCGAAAGTCCATGGAAAAAGGCCGCCTGATGTCTTGTTTCGCCACATCAGACGGCCTTTCTGATCAGTCGGGAAGTAAGGGTTCGGGCCTACTCCTCAGGCGCGGGCTCCGCGTCCTTGGCAGCCTTCTTCTTGGCGGCCTTCTTGGGCTTGGCCTTCTCCTCGGGCTCAGCGGCCAGCTCGACCTCGGTGACGACGGCCTTGTCCATCACGTCCTCCATGGCCTTGAAGCGCACGACGCCCTCGCGGATGAGGTGGAGGCGGCCAGACTCGCGCCACTCCTTCTCCGTCGCCGCGGGGTCGGGCAGGCCGGCCTTCACGAACTCGGCGCTGACCTCCTCGGGGGTGGCCACGATGCCGGCGTGGCGCGCCCAGGCCTCAAGCGCGAGCTCCTGCTTGGCGTTGTCGGCGGCCTGCATCTTCACGTCGTCCTTGAACTGGTCGGCGTCGATGCCCGCCTGCATCAGGTAGGTGTCGAAGCTCAGGCCCTGGCGCTGCAGCTGGGTGAAGAAGTCCTGGAGCAGGTTGGCCTCGGCCTCCTCCACCATGGACTCGGGCACCTCGCCCACCAGGCGGGAGGCGAGCACGTCGAGGGTGGCGTTCTCCTTCATGCGGGGCAGGATGTCGGCCTTCTGGGCGGTGATGGACTCGGCCACGCGCTCGCGCAGGTCGGCAGCGTCCTCAAAGCCCATGGTGTCCTTGGCCCACTCGTCGGTGACCTCGGGCAGCTCCTTCTTCTTCACCACGTTGCAGGTGACCTCGAAGGCGATCTTCTCGCCCGCGTGCGGGGCGAGCAGCACGGCGGCCTCGTCAGCCGGCACGTCGAGGGTGAACTCGCGGACCTGACCCTTCTTGATGCCCATGATCTCCTCGTCGAAGGCCTCGGAGAACATGCCGGAGCCCGGGCCGTACAGGCGGGACTCGCTCGTCAGGCCCTCGATCTGGTTGCCGTCGGCGTCCTTGGCCACCACGGCGATGTCGACGAAGTTCTCCGGCTTGAGCTTAGTGGCGGCGCTGGCGTCCTCGAAGACGCTGTAGTGGGCGCGCAGGGCCTCGATCTGCTCGGCGACCTCCGCGTCGGTTGCGCCCTCGGCGGGCAGCTCGATGGCCACGGGCTCGTAGCTGTCCAGCTCGAGCTCGGGCTTGACGGCCACGGTGAAGGAGAACTCGTAGGGCTTGCCGTTCTCTACCAGGCCGGTGTCCTCGAACTCGGGGCGGCCCAGCGGGAAGAGGCCTTCGGCCTCGATAACCTGCGGGTAGGCGTCGTTCACCAGGTCCTCGGACACGGTGGCGAGCACCGCCTCGGCGCCGAGCGCGTTGTCGATGACCGGGCGCGGAGCCTTGCCCTTGCGGAAGCCCGGGAAGTTGTAGCGCTGGGCGAACTGCTTGTAGGTCTTCTTGATGCGGGCGTCGACGTCCTTCGCGTCGATGGTCACGACCACCTTGACGCGGTTGTCCTCGAGGGTCTCTACCTTAGTGTTCACGTTGTCTTTCCTCCATCGTTTGCCGTGGGGCGCCGGGCGGCCCGGCGCGCATGCGTCTTGCGCTTCCGCGGCCGGCAGCGCCCCGCGCGGGGCTGGCTGCGGGCGCAAGCGCACCAGCACGCGATTATCGCATAACCTAGTCGATCTCGTCCAGTGAGAAGGCGTCCTTGCCCAGGTGGACCTCCTTGCCCTCCTTGAGCGCGGCACGGTACTCCGCCGTGGCGGTGAACACCACGTCAGAGGACGAGTTGAGCGCCGTCTCGCAGGAGTCCTGGATGACGCCGATGATGAAGCCGATGGCCACGACCTGCATGGCGATGTCGTTGCCGATGCCGAACAGCGAGCAGCACAGCGGGATGAGCAGCAGCGACCCGCCGGCCACGCCCGAGGCGCCGCAGGCGGACACGGCGGCCAGCACGCAGAGGATGACGGCGGTGATGGGGTCGACCGACAGGCCGATGGTCTGGGCGGCGGCCATGGTCATGATGGTGATGGTGACGGCCGCGCCGGCCATGTTGATGGTGGCGCCGAGCGGAATGGACACCGAGTAGTTGTCCTTGTCGAGCCCGAGCTTGCGGCACAGCTCCATGTTGACGGGGATGTTCGCCGCCGAGCTGCGGGTGAAGAAGGCGGTGAGGCCCGAGTCCTTCAGGCAGCGCAGCACGAGCGGATAGGGATTCTTCTTGGTGCAGACGAACACGATGAGCGGATTGGTGACGAGCGCGATGAAGAACATCACCGCCACGAGCACGAGGATGATGCGGCCGTACCCGAAGAAGATCTCCATACCGGAGGTGGCCACGGAGTTGTACACGAGGCCGAGGATGCCGAACGGCGCGAGCGCGATGACCCAGCGCACCACCATCGACACAGCGTCGGACACGGCGGCGAACACGTCCTTGGTGGCCTCCTTCGCCGCACGCAGCGCGATGCCGAGTACCACGGCCCAGGCCAGGATGCCGATGTAGTTGGCGTTGATGAGCGCGTCCACCGGGTTGCAGGCGATGTTCATCACGAGCGTGGTGAGCACCGCGCCCACGTGCTCGGGCGAGGACTGCTCGACCACCGAGGAGGTGTCGAGCGTGAGCACCGTGGGGAACAGGTAGCTCGCGACCACCGACACAAGCGCGGCGATAAGCGTGCTCACGACGTAGAGGATGACGACGGTCTTCATGGAGCCGGCCGTCTTCGCGCTGCACAGCGCGTTGATGACCAGGAAGAACACGAGCACCGGCGCGACGCCCTTCAGGGCGCTCACAAACAGGTTGCCCAGAAGCACGATGAACTGGCTCAGGCCGGCCAGAGCCTCGTTATCCGACTCCACTGGCACCACGAACGACAGCAGCACGCCGATGACCAGGCCCACGAGGATGCGTTTGATGAGGCTCACCTCGTTGTACTTTCTCACCACGTCTTTAACGGCCATGTAAGCCCTCCTATAAAGGTAAGTGGTGCGGGCGAAAGGACTTGAACCTTCACGGGTCTCCCCACCAGAACCTAAATCTGGCGCGTCTGCCAATTCCGCCACGCCCGCACGTCGCATGACAGCGGCGTCGCCACGCCGCAGCGCCCCATGATAGCAGAAGAGCGGCCGCGACGTGGGATGATCCCGCGGTTGCGGCCGAGGCGGCACGATCACAGGCGGCGCGTGCCATCAGGTGTGACCCTCTGTCACCCTCACAGGGGCGTGCCATCAGGTGTGACCCTCTGTCACTCTGTCACCAAAGCAGGGGCCCCGGCGCGATGCCGGGGCCCCTGCAGGAGGAGGGTGACTAGCGGTAGAGCCGCAGGCTCGGCGGGACCAGCCCGTAGCGAGCCTGCCAGTCGCCGAGGGTCGCGCGGGCCAGGCAGGCGAGCGGGCCGTAGAAGGCGTCGTCTGCGCGCTCGGCCAGAAGCTCGAGGAAGCGCGGGGCCCAGGGCAGCATGAGCTCCTCGACGAGGCGCCGCGCGGCCCGCTCGTCCACGTCGGCGCGCAGCGACCACGCGAGCATGAGCAGCATGAGGCCCAGGTGGTCCTCCGGCTGGCGCTCGGGCAGGCGCAGCGTCACGCCCGCCTCGCGCATCCACTGGCGCACGTCGAGCGTGAGGTTGCCGAAGATGACGCCCTCCGGATCGGTGTAGACCGACCCCCACGGGGGCGCCGGCAGCTTGGCCGGCCCCACGAACAGGCGGGCGAAGGCGCGATGGCGCTCGGCGGGGTCGCGCTGGGCCAGGTCGGCGGCGAGCGCCTCGAGGGCGCGGGCCGCCTCCTCGCCGCCGAAGGGCCACGCCCCCGCCGCGTCGGCGCCCGCCGCCCAGGCCAGGGCGTCCGCGCAGGACGCCTCGGCCGGGTCGACGTAGAGGAGCGTCCCCAGAAGCTCGGCGGCGTCGGCCAGCGCGCCGGCGTCGGCGGCGAAGGCGCCCATTAGCCCAGGCCCACCGAGAGGAACACGCCGTAGAAGTCGACGCGCGCCAGGGCGAGCCCGCAAAGCACCGCCACGCAGGCCACGGCAGCGGCGGCCGGCTTGGTGCCTGCCCCCTTGAGCACGCCCGCGCCCCACACCGCGAGGCCCACGAGCGAGAGCGCGGCGGCGGCCACGGCCACGCCGGCGTAGGTGCCCAGGGCGTCAGCCAGGGTGGCGCCGGTGGAGCTCATAGCCGCGCCAGCGGCGCTGCCGAGCAGGGCCAGGCCCGCGACGAGCAGCACGAGGCCGGCCGCGGCCATGCCGAGGAGCATCTTGCCAGCCGGGGCCGACAGCGCGCCCTTGGCCGCAGCCAGGCAGCATGCCGCCAGCACGCCGCCGCCGAGCAGGGCCAGGCCGACCTGGCTCACGGCGCCCCACGGGGTGTTCCAGACGGGGATGGTGACGATCATGTAGGCGGTGCCGGTGAACACGGCCGTCAGCACGGCGAGCACCAGGAGCACCGCGCCGCAGGCGCGCTGGGCGCCGGCGCCGGGATGAGCGGCCACGCAGGCCACGCACCACACGACGGCCACGGCGATGGAGGCGCCGGCCACCGCGATCTCGTTGGAGAGCGGCGAGCGGCCCACGCCGGCCATCATGTCCAGCACGTGGGCCGGAGACCCCAGGTGCATGAACGAGGCCGCGAGGCCCACGAGCACGAGCACGCCGGGAACGAGGACCAGCATATCGGCGCGGCGCGCCGCGGCCTCGTCACCCGCCGGCAGGAAGCCGCGGGCACAGGCCATGAGCCCCAGGGCCGCCAGCCCCACGGGGACCAGCAGGGAGAAGACGAGCAGGGGCAGCTCGCCCAAGGCAGCGTCGAAGAACATTACCTGACCTCCTTCGGGTTCATGAGCGCGCCCTCGTAGGTGCCGCCCTTCTTGGTGGCGGGGCTGCCCTTCATGATGGTAGTGGGCTTGGTGTAGGACGGGTCGGGAAGCGGCGCGAGCCACTCGCCCTCGCCGTGCTTCTTGGCCATCTCGTCGGCCGGGCCGAAGTCGAGCGCGTAGAGCGGGCAGGCATCCACGCAGATGGGGTTCTCGCCCTTCGCGACGCGCTCGGTGCAGCCGTCGCACTTGCGCATCTGGCCCAGGTCCGCATCGAAGCTCGGCACGTTGTAGGGGCAGGCCAGCTGGCAGTACTTGCACCCCACGCAACGCTCGTGGTCCACGGAGACGAAGCCCTGCTCGTCGCGGTGCATGGCGCCGGTCGGGCACACCTGCATGCAGGCCGCCTCCTCGCAGTGGTTGCAGTTGACGGAGAGGTAGCTCGTCCACACGTGCGGCGTGACGCAGCCCCGCTCGTCGGTGTCGAAGCCGCCGCCGGCGTACTCGTACACCTTGCGGAACGACACCTTGGTGTCGAGGTTATGGTAGTCCTTGCATGCCAGCTGGCAGGTCTTGCAGCCCGTGCAGCGCGCGGCATCGAAGGAGAAAGCGTAGTCGGTCATTGCTCATTCCTCCCTTAGCTGATCTTCCGGACGCCCGCCACGTTGGAGTGCTGCGGGTTGCCCTTCGCCAGGGGCGAGGGGTGCATGTTGGTCAGGGTGTTGATGCAGCCGCCCTTGTCGATGCGGTCGCCGGACATGTCGGCGTCGCGCCAGGCGCCCTGCGAGATGGCCAGCGAGCCGGGGATGATGCGCGGCGTCACCTTGGCCAGGATGTGCACTTCGCCGTGGTCGTTGAACACGCTCACCATCTCGCCGTTCTCGATGCCCAGCTTCTCCGCGTCGGCGGTGTTGATCCACACCTCCTGCGGGCAGGCCTCCTTGACCAGCTCCACGCCGCCCCACGAGCTGTGGGTGCGCGACTTGTAGTGGAAGCCGATGAGGGTGAAGGGCAGCTCCTCGGTGCAGTCCTCGTAGCTATCGACGCCCGGGGTGTAGATGGGCACGGGGCACAGCACGTCACGCGGGTCGTCGAACTCCCAGGTCTCCACGAGCTTCTGGATCTTCTCGGAGAACACCTCGATCTTGCCCGAGGGGGTCTTGAGGGGGTTGGCCACCGGGTCGGCCACGAAGGTGGCGAGCGCCGGGGTGTAGCCCTTGGGGTTGCGGTAGTGGAACTCGCCGATCTCGTAGCCCTCCTCGTAGCTGGGCATGCGGGGGTCCTTGGCCGCGGCGGTCTCGTAGATCTCGCGCGTCCAGCCCTCCTGGTCCTTGCCGTCGAGGTACTCGTCGCGCACGCCCATGGCCTCGGCGATGTCGGCGCACACGTCGAAGGCGCTGCGACGCTCGAACTTCTCGCCGGTGGTGGCGGGGCTCGCGAAGGTGATGGAGGCCACGTCTCCCGACCAGCCGTCGTTGATGATGCCCTTCTGCTCGGCGCGCATGATGTCGGGCAGCAGGATGTCGGCGTACTTGGCGGCGTCGTTCATGACGGTCTCGAAGACGAGGATGAACTCGCACTTGGACTCGTCGACGAGGATGTCATGGGCCACGTTGGCGTCGCTGTGCTGGTTGGTGAAGCAGTTCCCGCCGTACTCCACGAGGAACTTGATGTCGGTGGAAAGCTTGTCGGCACCCACCACGCCGTCGTGGGTGGCGGTCATCTCATGGCCGTGGTCGATGGCGTCGGCCCAGGTGAAGATGGAGATCTGCGTCTTGCAGGGGTTCGTGCCGCCAATCCAGGGGATGCTGAAGGAGTACGACCCCACGTCAAGGCCGGTGGACGTGCCCGGCTTGCCGATGGCGCCCACCATGACGGGCAGAAGGCTCACGGCCAGCGAGGCGAGCTCGCCGTTGGAGTGACGCTGGATGCCGTAGTACTGGGCGACGAAGGGCGCCTCGGCCTCGGCCAGCTCGTGAGCCAGCTTGACGATGCGCTCCTCGGGGATGAGGGTGATCTCGGCGGCCCAGGCGGGCGTCTTCTCCACCTTGTCGTAGCCCGCTCCCATGACGTAGTCGCGGTAGGACATGTTCTTGCCCTGGTAGGCCTCGGGCAGGGTGTGCTCGTCGAAGCCGACGGTGTAGGTGTCGAGGAACGCCTGGTCGAGCAGGTTCTCCTCGATGAGCACGTGCGCGATGGCCGCCACGAGGGCCGCGTCGGTGCCGGGGCGGATGGGGATCCACTCGTCGCCGGAGTTGGCCAGCGTGTCGTTGTAGCGCGGGTCGATGTGGATGTACTTGGCATCCGGGTTCATGCGGTGCGCCCACTCGAAGCCGTGCTTGGACTCGCCGGTGGAGCCCATCATGGAGTCAGACGGCGACCAGCCCATGCAGATGACGAGGTCGGAGTCTTTGATGGCCGCCGGCGTGGAGGCCGTCTTGGCGCCCCACATGTAGGGAGCGGCCTTGGTGATCTGCGCGGCCGAGTAGGTGCCGTAGTAGCCCAGGTAGCCGCCGGTGCAGGCGAGCAGGCGGCCGATGGGGCGGCCGGTGAGGCTGTAGACGCCCGAGCCGAGCGTCCAGTAGACGGCCTCGGGGCCGTAGTTCTCGTAGGTGCGCTTGAGGTTATCGGCGATGGTCTGAATGGCCTCATCCCAGCTGATGCGCTCGAACTTGCCCTCGCCGCGCTTGCCCACGCGCTTCATGGGGTACTTGAGGCGGTCGGGGTCGTTGATCCAGCGACGCACGGAGCGCCCGCGCAGGCAGGCACGCTGGCGGCTCGTCTCGTCATCGTCCCACGGCTCGGTCTCGGACTGGATCCACTGGATCTCGTCGTCCTTGACGTGCATCCACAGCGGGCAGCGGCTCGCGCAGTTGCAGGAGCAGTGGCTCTGGACCACCTTCTCCTCGGCGCTCTGCTGGTTGGCCTCCGCGGCGAAGGCCGGCTCAGCCTTCTCGAACAGCGCGTCCACGAGGACGCCGCTCGCGGCCATGGTGGCGGTGGCGGCACCGGCTCCCTTGAAGAACGTCCTGCGGGACATCCCTCCGCTCGGCGCGTTTGCTTCCATAAAAGCTCCTTCCCTCTCTACCGGCGCCGACGAACCCTCCCGGCGGCGCCATGTAACGCGTTTGACGATAAAATGTTACCGGCAAAATAACATCACACGTTTTATGTGATGTTGAGAAAACCCAGGTCGCATAGACTTTTGGGTATCGAGTATGTGAGGCGGGCGCGCCAGGGTCGGAGAGGGGCCCATGCGCCCGGGCCGCGTCCGGGCCGTGCCTGGGCGCAGTTCGGATAACGCCTCGGAGGGACATCTGCATGAGACCAGCCACCCACAGCGACGCCGCCGCGCTGGCGGCACCCGCGCACCGCGCCTACGTCGGCCGCCTCGCCGAGGAGCGCGAGCGGCTCGGCGAGGCCATCGCCCGCTTCGGCGTGCCGCTTGACGACGACGCCGGGCGCGCCGCTCGCGTGGCGGCGTTGCGTGAGCGCGTCATCGCACTCGGGGCACATGAGCGCAACGGCGGGTGCGCGCTCACGGCCGGCGCGCTCTCCCCCGCCTGCGCGCGCTGCGCCACCGGGCACCGCAGCATCTCCACGTTCGCCACGCTCGCCTGCCCGCGCGGCTGCTGGTTCTGCTTCAACCCCAACCAGCACGACTGGGACCGCTACCGCGACGGCGCGAAGGACTGGCGCGGGGAGCTTTCGGCCTACGCCGAGGCGGCCGGGGGCATCGACTGCGCGGCGCTCACCGGCGGCGAGCCGCTGCTGCTGGCCGACGAGGCGCTCGCCTTCTGCGCGTGGACGCGCGAGCGCCATCCGCACGCCCATATAAGAATGTACACCTCGGGCCTCGGCGCCACGCCGGGCCTCTGGGCCCAGCTGGCCGCCGCCGGGCTTGACGAGGTGCGCCTGAGCGTGAAGATCGACGAGGGCGAGACGGCCGTCGCCGAGGCGCTCGGGCACGTGGCCGCCGCCGTGGAGGCGGTGCCGGCCGTCATCGTGGAGATGCCTGTGATCCCCGGCACGGGGCCTGCCATGGAGCGGCTGCTGTCCGACCTGGAGCGCCTTGGCGCCTTCGGCGTGAACCTGCTGGAGCTGTGCTTTCCGCTCCACAATGCCGCGGCCTTCCGCGAACGCGGGCTGCGCCTGGCGCGCGACCCCTTCCGCGTGCCCTACGACTACGGCTACGCCGGCGCGCTGCCCGTGGCCGGCAGCGAGGAGCTGGCCCTCGAGCTCATGGCCCGCGCGCTCGAGGGCGGCACGGCGCTCGGGCTGCACTGGTGCTCGCTCGAGAACAAGAACACCGCCCAGATCTGGGCCCAGAACGACGGCGGGGCGCTGGCCGTGCCGCCGTGGCGCTTCTCGAGCCGCACGTTCTTCTACGAGGCGGCGCGCGCCTTCGGCGAGGACGCCGCGCGGCTGGCCGCATGGCTGCGCGAGGACGGCGCCGATGACGAGGCGTGGTCGTGGGACGAGGAGGCCGGCGTGGTGCTGGCCGACCCGGCGGCGGCCGGCGCGGCGCTCATGCGGCGGGGCGGCGCAGGCGCGCTCGGGCGCCTGTTCGTGGCGAGCGCCCTCATCGAGCGCGACGAGGAGAACCGGCGCGTCTTCCGCGAGGTCGGCCTGCATGTGGCCGAGGAGGCCGACCTGACCCGCGCCCCGCTGGCAGGGCCGGCGGCCGAGGAGGGGGCAGACCGATGGTGACCGGCATCGACCAGGGCCTGGCCCAGCTCTCCCTCGTGGCGTTCACCACGCTCATGCCCTCGGGCGCGCTCGCCTTCGTGGCCATCGCGGCGCTGCTGCTCTCACGGCGGCTGGCCCCGGCCGAGGCGGCACGGCTCGCGCGCTTCCTCATCATCCCGCTGGCCGTGGCCATGCTCGGGCTCATCGCGTCCACCAACCACCTGGGCAAGCCGGGCAACACGCTCTACGTGCTCATGGGGGTGGGCCGCTCGCCGCTGTCCAACGAGGTGTTCGCGACCGGGCTCTTCGTCGCGTTCGCGTGGACGGCGTGGCTGCTAAGCTTCAGCGAGCGGCCGTGGGGACGCGTGAGGACGGTGCTCCTGGCCCTCTCGTGCGCATCGGCGCTCGCGGCCATCGCGTTCATCTCGTGCGCCTACTCCATCCGCACGGTGGTGACGTGGGACCTCCCCTTCACCAACGTCAACCTGGTGGCCGTGGCGCCCATGGGCGGCTCGGTGCTGGCCCTGGCCACGCTGCGGGCCGCCGGCGTGCGGCGCGGGCGGCTTGAGCGCGCGCTCCTCGCCCTCGGCGCGGCCGGCGTGCTGCTGGCGCTCGGGTCGCAGGCGGCGCAGTGCGCGACGCTCGGCTCGGTGCGCAGCGGCCTTGTGCGCGCAAGCGATCTGGTGGGCGGCTACCCGGCGGTGATCGCCGCCTCGGCCGTAGGCGCTACGGCGTCGCTCGCGCTCGCCGCGGTCGCGCGCCGCACGCCGGGACGCCGGGGCACCGCGCTCGCCTGGGGCGCCTGCGCGCTCATGGCGGCGGCCGTGGCGGCGGCGCGCTTCATGTTCTACGCGATGCACCTGACGGCGGGGCTCTAGCATGACGCCCCGCAGCCTGCCCGCGCTCTCCTGGCCCCGGCCCAACATCGCCGTCATCGGCTACGCGCTGTACCTGGCCATCAACGCCACGTCGCTGTGGGGCGGGGTGTTTCCCTTCTTCCCCGAGGAGTTCCACTCCCCCGACCTGCTGCTCCAGTTCGCGCTCGCCCAATCGCTCGCGTTCTCGGGCACCATGGCCGCCACGGTGTTCCTCAGCTACCTGCGGCCCGACCTCGTGCGCCGCGCGCTCATCTTCTCGAGCGGCGTGCCCCTGGCCGCGGGCGCCTGCCTGCTGGTGGCGGGGCTCTACCTGCCGGACGCCAAGCCGTGGCTCATCCCGACGGCCGGCGTGCTCGTGGGCATGGGCGGCGCCGGCTTCGCCCTGGCCTGGCAGCGCTACTTCTCCTCGAAGGCGCCTGACCGCGGCAACTTCCTGCTGCTGGCAGGCACCGCCTGCGCGCCGGCGGTCTACCTGACGTTCTACCTCATCCCCATCGCGGTGACGGTGTACCTCATCCCGCTCATCTTCGTGCCGCTGTGCGGGCTGTGCGCCATGCTGGCCACGCGCACCATCGACTTTCGCCAGCCCATCTTCGAGGACGTGCCGCGCGAGCACCCGCGCACCTACCTGCGCGTCATGGGCGACAGCTGGCGTGCGGCCGTGGCGGTGGGCTCGCTCGGATTCGCCTCGGGCATCATCCGCGCCACGGCACTGTCGAGCGTGGCCATGGGCGACGCGGTGAACATCGCGTCGATGGCCGGCGCGCTGGGAGCCTCGGCGGTGCTGCTGCTCGTGTGGCGCCACGGCTCGGTGGAGGTCAACCTCGAGGCTGTCTTTCTGGCGCTGTTCCCCCTGGCCGCGTGCTGCCTGGCGGCCTATCCGTTCTTCGGACCCACGCAGATGATGATCCTGGCCGGCGCCATCTACCTCGTGTTCAGCTTCGCCAACCTGGCCATGATGCTGCACTGCGCCCAGGCCTCGCGCGACCGCGGCGTCAACCCGGTGTTTCTGTTCTCGTTTTTCGGCACCATCGTCTACCTCGTGCAGGACGCGGGCTTCGTGTTCGGTTCCGCCGCCAACGTGACCGGGCAGTTCGGCTACCAGAACTTCTTCATCATCGCCATGGCGGGACTGATCGTGCTGGCGCTCGCGCTCTACCTGCTGCGCGGGGGACTGCCCATCCGCCTGTTCGCCCGCGGCGTAGAGGGGCCGGCCGAGGCCCCGCGGCCTGCGCCGCGCGCTGGCGCCTCGCCGCCGCGCGCCGCCAGCGCCGGCGACGAGATGACCCTGCGCTGCCGCCTGGCGCAAGACCGGTTCCGCCTGACCAGCCGCGAGTGCGAGATCATGGAGGCCATCGTGCGCGGCAACACCGTGGCGCGCACGGCTGAGATCTTCGTGCTGTCCGAGAACACGGTGCGCACCCACACTAAGCACATCTACACCAAGCTCGGCGTCCACCGCAAGCAGGAGATGATCGACGTCCTGAACGGCCTTGAGCTGGAGGGCGCCGGCGAGTAGGGCGCCTTGGCGGGCGCGGAGAACGGCCGACGGGGGGCTGGGGGCTCCCCAGATCGAGCGAGCGCCACGTTTTCCGGCGAGAATGGCACTGATCCGCTGTTTGGTACGGTCAGACGCTGCCAAGGTGCCTCGAACGCTCGGCTGTGGGCCCCTTTCTCCGACATTTGCCCAGGTCGCGGTTGAGCACCTGAGGCGCCTTTGCGCGCCAAGGGCCCGTCCGACCGTACCAAACAGCGGATCAGTGCCAATTTAGGCAAGAAAGCCGGCTGTCGCGCTCGGCGACACGTAATGCCCCCTAGCATCGCGGCCCGCATGTCGTGGCGCCGCGACGTCAGCGCCCGCCCGGTGCGCGGCGGACTTCGCCTCGGCTATACTGAGCGCCATGGAATCGAACGAGGAAAGACGTCAGGGAGGCTACGCCGCGCGTTATGCGCGGTGGACGGCGCCGCTCCGGGCGCGTGCCGGCGCACCGCGGGCGCTTGCGAGCGCGAACCGCATGCTCACGGCGCTCTTCTACGCCGCCTACCCGGTGCTGATCGTCTGGGCGGCGCTCGTCGAACCGGCGCAGGCGGCGGCCTACCTGGTGGCACCGGGCGTCGGGTTCGTCGCGGTCACGCTGTTCCGACACGCCTTCGACGCGCCGCGGCCCTACGAGCGCTGGGACATCGCGCCGCTCGTCGCACGCGACGGCGCCGGACGCTCCTTCCCGAGCCGCCACGTGTTCAGCGCCTTCGCCATCGCCTCGTGCTGGGCCTCATGGTACGCGCCCGCCGGAGCGGCGCTGCTCGCGCTCGCCACGGCGCTCGCCGCCTGCCGCGTGCTCGGCGGCGTCCACTACCCGCGCGACGTCGTGGCCGGCGCGCTCTGTGGCCTGCTCTGCGGCCTCATCGCCGCCCTCGTCGCCTGAGGCCGGGACGCAGCAGCCCGCCAGCACGGACAGGCCACCCGGCAACAGCCCTCTGATCGAGCAGCCGGGGGCAACGCAGACCTCGCCTCCCTAGAGCGCCTTCGCCATCCACTGGTGCTCGACGTGCTCGTCGAGCTCGACGGGGCCGTAGGCGGCGTACCCCGCCTTCGCGTAGAAGGGCTGGGCGCTGCACTGGGCATGCAGGTGCATCTCCGTGGCGCCGGCCTCGCGCGCGATGCGCTCGGACTCCGCCAGCAGAAGCGAGCCCAGCCCGCCCTTGCGCGCCTCGGGCAGCACGGCCAGCCGCCCAAAGACCCAACGCCCCGGCGCATCGTCGAGCGCCGGCTCGAGCGTGGCCGGAAACACCCGCGCGCAGCCGAGCAGCACCCCGTCGCCGTAGAGCGTCACGTGGATCATCTCCGACGCCTCGTCCTCGGGGCCGAACTCGTTTTTGAAGCCCTGCTCCTCCACGAACACGCGCGTCCGCACCGCCGCCGCGTCCTCAAACGCCTCCGCGCCTTGCCCGAACGTGATTTCCATGAGCGCCTCCCTTGGAATCGAAATGCAAAAAGGCCAGCTGAGAAGCTGGCCTTTCGAGTTTCTGGCTCCCCGGGTAGGATTCGAACCTACAACCCTTCGGTTAACAGCCGAATGCTCTGCCGTTGAGCTACCGAGGAATCTCATGCGACCTTCCGGCCCCATGCGCAAGATAGAATTATACCCAAACCCGCCCCGCGCGCAAGACCCAATTTTGCGTCTTGCGCGCGTTTTCGCTCGGCAGGCCGAACGCGCGGCGCCCTCCCCCGACGCCCGCGCGCCGCAGGCTACACGAAGATGAACATCGCCAGGAAGGCGAGGGCCGCCACCCACATGAGGGGCTTCACCTCGGCCACGCGGCCGCGCACCGCCATGAGGATGACGTAGGCGATGAAGCCCAGGCCGATGCCGTTGGTGATGGAGTAGGTGAACGGGATGCCCACGATGACGAGGAACGCCGGAAACGCCAGCTCAGGCTCCTTCCAGGCGATGGATCCCACATCGGTCATCATGAGGAAGCCCACCACCACGAGCGCGCCGCAGGTAGCCGGCCCGGACACCATGCCGAACAGCGGCGCGAGGAAGGCGCACACGAGGAACAGCGCGGCCGTCACCAGGTTAGCCAGGCCCGTGCGGGCGCCCTCGGCCACGCCGGAGGCGGACTCGACGAAGCAGGTGATGGAGCTCGCGCCGAAGAAGCCGCCGGCGATGGCCGCCGCGGAGTCGACGGTCAGGATGGGCTGGATGTCCTTCACGTCTCCGCGCTCGTCAGCGAAGTCGCCCTGCTTGCCGATGGCCACCACCGTGCCCATGGTGTCGAAGAAGTCGCTCATGAGCAGGCTGAACACGAACAGCAGCAGGGCCGGCTGCAGGAACACCTGCACGATGGCCATCTGGCCGTCCACCGTCTGGAACGGCGCCGCGAAGGTGGAGAAGTCGAGCCCGAGGCTCCAGGAGGTGGGCACCGCGGTCACGCCGAGCGGGATGCCCACGATGACGGCCACCACGATGGAGATGAGCAGGCCGCCGCGCACTCCGAGGATCTGGAAGATCACCGCGCACGCAAGCGAGACGAGGGCCACGATGCAGCCCGGCTCGGAAAGCTCGCCCAGGGCCACGAGCGTGGAGTCGTCGGCGATGACGAGCCCGGCGCCCTTGAGACCGATGAACGCGATGAACAGGCCGATGCCGATGCCGATGGCGTGGCGCAGGTCCACGGGGATGGCATCCATGACCGCCTTACGCAGGCCGCCGAGCACGAGCCCGAGGATGACGACGCCCTCGAGGAACACCACGGCCATGGCCACGCGCCAGTCGATGCCGAGTGAGCCGCACAGGCCGTAGGCGACGATGGCGTTGATGCCCATGCCCGAGGCCAGGGCGACGGGCCGGTTGGCGATGAGACCCATGGCGACGGTCATCACCGCCGCGCCGACGCAGGTGGCCGTGAGGCCCGCCTCGAACGGCACGCCGGCGTCCGAGAGGATGGCCGGGTTGACGGCCACGATGTAGGCCATGGCCAGAAACGTCGTAAGACCGCCGAGCACCTCCGTCGATACCGTCGACCCGCGCTCGCGAATCTTGAAGAACTGCTCCATGGACATTCCCCTTCCTTGGTCTGATGGCCGCGAAAAAACACCTGTCCGCCACTGTACCATGCTCCGGGCGCCAGGGAGCGAGAACGTCGGGTTTTCGTTCCCCCTGATGGGCGGGCTACTTCCTTCGCACGAGGTAACAGCGGTGGATCTTGGGGTTGCGCTCGAAGTCGTGCGGGATGGTGCGCTCGGTGATGTCCTCGATCGCCACGCCCAGGCGCGCGAGCTCGTCCACGTCCGGCTTGAAGCCGCGCAGGTTGCACGAGAACACGGCCACGCCGTCTTTGGCCAGAAGGCGGCTCACGCCCACGAGCAGCTCCACGTGATCGCGCTGCACGTCCCAGGTGCGCTTGCCCATGGCCTTGGAGTTGCTGAAGGTGGGCGGGTCCACGAAGACGAGGTCGAAGGAGCGCCGGGCGCGACGGGCGTCGCGGATCCAGTCCATGACGTCGGCGCGCTCCAGGTGGTGGACGGCCGGGTGAGCGTCCCGGGACGCGCCGGCGCCACGAGCGCCTCGGGAGCTGCGGGCTTCGCGCGGGCCGCGGGAGTCGCGGGCGCCCCCCGCCCCGGCGCCGTCGCAGGAAAAGCCGTTGGCCTCCAGGTTGCGGCGGGCCCAGTCGAGGTAGGTCTGGGAGAGGTCCACCGTGGTGGTCTCGACCGCGCCGCCCGCGGCCGCGTGGACCGAGGCCGTGCCCGTGTAGGCGAACAGGTTGAGGAACCGCTTGCCGCGGGCCATCCGGCCCACCATCTTCCGCGTGTCGCGATGGTCGAGGAAGATGCCCGTGTCCAGGTAGCCGGCCAGATCTACCTCGAAGGCGAGCCCGGCCTCGGCAGTGTGGGCCACGTAGCTGCGCCGCCCGGCGTCGCGGTACTGCGAGCCGCCCTTCGAGCGCGTGCGCACCTTGGAGAACACGTGGTCGGGCCGCACGCCCAGGGCCACCGGCACGATGGCCAGCACGTCCTCGAAGCGCCGCCGCGCCGTGGCCGGGTCGACCGAGCGCGGGGCCTGGTACTCGGCCACGTGGACGAATACCTTGCCCTCGGAGTCGCCCGCGCCCTGGTACAGGTCGATGGCGGCAGCGTACTCGGGCAGGTCAGCATCGTAGAGACGGTAGCAGGCCACGCCCTCGCGCCGCGCCCACTTGCGGCGCTCGCGCGCCACCTTGAACAGGCGGGCGGCGAACTGGGCGGCAGCCTCGTCGTGAACCTCCACCGCATGATCGGCACCGCCCTGGGGGTCGGGCACCGTGATGACGGCCCGGGCCGCAGGCGGCTGGTCGAACGCCTCGAGGCAGGCCTCAGCCCGGCCGCGGGAGATCGCGGCCTGGAAGGCAGGCGCGATGCCGAAGCGGCCGGCGACGCCCTCAGGCCCAGCCCAGGCGAAACGCGAGCCCGCGGGCGCCGCAGCGCAGGCGGCCATGAAGGCAGCGGTCTCGGCGATGGCGCGCGCATCCGACGGGTCGCGGTCAAGCGATGCCGCGTGCGCGACGAGCAGCGCCGGGACGGGAGCGGGAACAGCGGCGGCAGCCGGAGCCGGGACGTCCGCGGCCCCCGAGGCCGCGGCTGAGGCGCTCTCGGGACTCTCGGGAGCGACGGCTGCGGAGGGCGGCTCCCCGGTCGCGACGGCAGCCGCACGATCCGGGGCGACTGGGTTCGCGCCGGCTTCGAGCGAGGCGGCCGGCGAGTTCCTTTCGCTTTTCTGGCCATTTTCGCCACGGTTTACGCAAGCTTCGCGCTCCGATACCGCGATTCTGGCCATTTTCGCCACGGTTTCCGCGCTTCGAGCGACTTCGGCAGCGTAAACCGTGGTGTTTTTGGCCATCTTTTCGGAAATCTCCGCCAAAACCCCCGCGAGGCGCGCCTCGATGGCGGACGTGTCCTCGGGAGAGGCCGCCTCCACGCTTGCTACCCGCCGCAGGCCGGCGGCGCGCACATGGCCGCGTGCCCGGGCAACGGCTGGCGACGAGGCCGACACGCCCACGATGCGCACCCGCGCCAAGTCAGGTTCCGCACCCGTAGCCGCGGAGCCCGCCGCGCCCTCGGCCAGGCCTGCAACGCCCGCTGCGGTCGCGGTGTCGCCCGCCAGCGCTGCCAGACCGCGCTCGAAGCGCTCGTCGGCCTCGGCGAGCAGGTCAGCCCAGGCGCCCTCATCGTGGAGCGCCCAGCCGCAGAAGCCCCATCGCTCGCGCACGAGGCCCGGCGCCTGGTCAGCGGCGATGCCGGCCGCCTCGCATATCGTGAGGCCGTCGTCGCAAGCCGCGTCGAAGAGCCCCCAGCCCGCCACCGCGGCGCTCCCCCACCCGGCAGCCGCCAGGAGCGCCGCGGCCAGCGCGCAGGCCGCCGGCGCGTCGTCGCCGTCGCGGGCGTCCAGATAGGCGCGACGGTGGAGCGACTCGCCCGAGAGGTCGAGCGAGAGCGTGGCCCGCCCCTCGCGCACCCGTGCCTCGATGACCGCGTCGGCCCCCTTCGGCGCCACCTCCGGGCGCTCGCCCCGGCGTGCGAGCACGCGGTCGCACATGGCATCCTTCAGCTTGAGCTCGGTGAAGTGACTGTTGCGCAGCTCGGCGTTGGTGCCCCGGGCCCGCACGGCCAGCGACGCGCCCGGCGCGAGCACGTCCTCCCAGGGCACGGCGTAAGCGCCCGCGTAGAGCAGATCGGCGTCGCCGGCGTTCACCCGCGCCACCGTGAGCGTCACGCGGCCGGCCAGACGCGACCACAGGCACACGCGCTCGGCGTCGAGCGGCGCGCCGAAGAAGGTGACGCCGCCCTTGAGCGGCCGCACACGCCGCACGCCCAGGGCGCGCAACTCATCGGCCAGGAGAGCCTCAGCCCCCGGCAGGCATGTCGCGAAGAACTCGAGGGGCTCCTCGGCGCTCGGTCTAGGATTCTGGTTCATGGGAAAGCTCCTGATGGGCAGGGCGGTCAGAGGTCTCGGCAATGGTAGCACAGGCGGCCGGCAAAAGCCGATTCGAGCAGGCTGGCTCGCCTGCGGCGAGGGAGCCTGCTCGGACTCATGGCCGATCCACAACGCCGTTGTTGCGCAACGATCTTGCGCGAGTTGCCGGTAAAGTGGCAGGGAGACGGCGGGGCGAGGCCGCGTGCCGTCTTTTCCCCTCCCAAGAGAAGGGCCGGCGTGATGCCGGCCCTTCGTCTTAGTCTTCCAGGTAATCCTTCAGCTTGCTGGACCGCGACGGGTGCCGCAGCTTCGCGAGGGTCTTGGACTCGATCTGGCGGATGCGCTCGCGGGTGACGCCGAACTCGCGGCCCACCTCCTCGAGCGTGCGCGGGTGGCCGTCCTCCAGGCCGAAGCGCAGGCTGATGACCTTGCGCTCGCGCTCGGCCAGGCCGTCGAGCACCTTCTGGAGCTGTTCCTGGAGCATGGAGAAGCTGGCGGCATCGGGAGGCACCACGGCGGCGTCGTCCTCGATGAAGTCGCCGAGCTGGGAATCCTCCTCCTCGCCGATGGGCGTCTCGAGGCTCACCGGCTCCTGGCTGATCTTCTGGATCTCGCGGACGCGCTCGGCGGGCAGGCCCATCTCCTTGCCGATCTCCTCTGGAGTTGGCTCGCGGCCGAGTTCCTGAAGCAGCTGGCGCTGGATGCGCACGAGCTTGTTGATGGTCTCCACCATGTGCACGGGGATGCGGATGGTGCGGGCCTGGTCGGCGATGGCGCGGGTGATGGCCTGGCGGATCCACCAGGTGGCGTAGGTGGAGAACTTGAAGCCCTTGGTGTAGTCGAACTTCTCCACGGCGCGGATGAGGCCGAGGTTGCCCTCTTGGATGAGGTCGAGGAACAGCATGCCGCGGCCCACGTAGCGCTTGGCGATGGACACCACCAGGCGCAGGTTGGCCTCGATGAGCTGCTGTTTGGCGTCCAGACCCACCTGCTCGATGCGGCCAAGGCGGCGCTTCTCGCGACGGTCGAGCTCGACGCCGTCCTCCTCGGCGCGCTCCAGCTCCTCGGTGGCGGCCACGCCGGCCTCGATCTTCATGGCCAGGTCGATCTCCTCCGCAGCGGTGAGCAGGGGAACCTTGCCGATCTCCTTCAGGTACATGCGCACCGGGTCGCCGGTGAGCATGGTGACGTTGGCCTCGGCGTTGCGCTTGCGGGCCTTGGCCTTGGCAGCGCGGGCGGTGGTGCGGACCTTGGGCAGCGACACGTCCGAGGCGGCCTTGAGCTCGTCCTCGGGGATGCCCTCGAGCAGATCCTCGTCCTCGCCCTCGATGTCCGACTCGATCTTTTCCTCGGTGAGGGCCTCGCCCGAAGCCTCGATGGCGCCGGAGGCGGGCTCGGCGTCCAGGTCGTCGCCGTCGACGTCGTCGGCCTCCTCGACCACGACGACCTCCTCGACGACCGGCGCCTCCTCGGCGGCTTTCTGGGTTTTGGCGGATTTCTTCGTTGCAGCTTTAGCCACGCGGTTTCCTTCCTATAAGGCGTCACAAGGCATAGCTTCGCCATTATGGGCGCAAAGATACAGCGGGTTATTGTACCGCAACCCCCAGGTGCGGGCAAGGGAGGGGGCGGGGGAAGACTTGGCACGCGACCTCGAAGGGCGGGCTTTGGGCTGAATCCATGTCATTCACCGAACCCCCCCCCGTTGGCATTTGTTGCGCAACGGAGGGGCGGGAATCCGGAGTAATCACAAAGCGATCGCCTTCTCGAGGCAAGGCAGGATCCTCGGGAGTGACCATGCAGCATGAGAAAGGAGAAGGATATGTCCAGATCGATAGCGCGCGGGCTCGCCTCGGCGGCGCTCGCCGGCGCCCTGGCGCTCGGGGGCGCCGGCGCCCTCGCGGCGGCCCAGGCCTCGCTCGATGCCGGGGAGGCCCACGCCGCCCAGGCGGGCTCGTGGAGGGAGTCCTCGGGGAGGTGGTGGTACGCCTACGACAGGGGCGGCTACGCCAGGTCGTGCTGGGAGCGCGTCGGGGGCGCGTGGTACCTCTTCGACGACGCGGGCTGGATGCGCACCGGCTGGGCGAGTTCGGCCGGCGCGTGGTACTACCTGCGCGGCTCCGGCGCCATGGCCGAGGGCTGGGCGCTCGTGGACGGGGCGTGGTACTACCTGAGCCCCGGCAGCGGCGCCATGGCCACCGGCTGGGTGCAGCTGGGCGGGACGTGGTACTACCTGCGCGGCTCCGGCGCCATGGCCGAGGGCTGGGTGCTCGACCGGGGCACCTGGTACTACCTGAGCCCGGGAAGCGGTGCCATGGCCACCGGCTGGGCCCTCGTGGACGGGAAGTGGTACTGGATGGACGGCTCGGGCGCCATGGCCACCGGCTGGGTGCAGCTGGGCGGCGCGTGGTACTACCTCACGGGATCCGGCGCCATGGCCGAGGGCTGGGTGCTCGACCGGGGCACCTGGTACTACCTGGAGCCGGGGTCGGGCGCCATGGCGACCGGCTGGAAGATGGTGGACGGCAAGTGGTACCACCTGCAGCCCTCCGGCGCCATGACCGTCAACACCTGGGTGGGCCCCTACTACCTCAAGGCCGACGGCTCCATGGCCGTCAACGAGTGGGTGGGCTGCTTCGTGGGCCCCGACGGCAAGTGGATCCCGGGCTACCAGGGATCCTTCAGGCCCGGGGACGCGAACACGCCCGGCCAGCCGAGCCAGCCGAACCTGCCCGGCGACTCGAACAAGCCGAGCGAGCCCGGGGATTCGAACCAGCCGAACCTGCCCATTGAGCCGAGTGACTACGACAGGATGGACACTTTCAACCATCAGGACATGGGAGACGGCTTCATCTGCTCCGGCATAAGGTATTACAAGAATGACGTGCTCGTTGGTGGCGGCATTACGATCGACGCCTACCAAGGCTCCGGGCGGGAATTGACCATACCCAACACCATCGGGAGCCTTCCCGTTATGTCCGTCTACATGGAGACAAGTAATATCAGCCGGCCAAGCACCTCTCTAACCTCTATAAGCATTGAGTCATCAACTGAGCTTAAGGGTGTTGGCATACACGGTATGCAGGATCTTGAGACACTTGATATAGGAGAATGCCCCTCCCTGGAAGCGCTTTATATATATCAGGATGGGGCAGCATCTACACCGCTCGGTCGACTATCGGCACTCGACCTCTCCGGTTGCCCCAACCTCACAGAATTCTATCTAGGGTCTAACGCAGCGATCAGCTCTCTCGACCTCTCATGCTGCAAAAAGCTTGAGAAAGTAGACTGCAACTACAATAAGCTCGCATCGCTCTCCCTCAACGGGCTCTCATCGCTTAAGACTGTTGACTGCGAAGAAAATTCCCTCTCCTCCCTTGACGTGAGCGGCTGCACCTCGCTCGTCGATTTGAACTGCAGTGGCAATGACCTCGCCACGTTTAGCGCAGACGGTTGCGCCAATCTGCAGAAGCTCGACTGCAGCGCAAATGGGATGACCTCGCTCTCCCTCAAGGGATGCGACAGCCTTCGCTCAATTGACCTCACAGGCAATCAGCTCCAAACCTTCGATCCCTCTGCCCTGCCCGCACTGGAAGTGCTCTGGTGCTATAAGAAGGGCTTCGATGGCCCCTCGAGCATTCCCAACGTTGCCGACATGTCGAAGATCGAAGCTTGGGGAGTTCTTGCAGAAGGCTCAAGCAGCGAATGGATACGAAAAGACCTCGTCTAAGCTAATCATTCCCATCAACAGATAGAAGAAGGCCGGCGCGGGGCGTCGGCCTTCTCTACGCCTCCGGGTATCCCTCCAGCACGAGGAAGGCGGTCTCCTCGCCGAGGATGAGCTGGTCGCCGGGGTGGATCTCGATGGCGGCGGGAGCAGCCTCGGCGTCGCGGGCGGACTGGGGGAGCTCCACCGTCACGCGGCGGCCGTCCTGGCCGCCCACGAGCATGGTGCCGTTGCGCGAGCCAAGGCCCTCGGCCAGCCAGCGCCCGGCCTCGTCGCAGCGGATGCGCAGGTGGCGGGCGGACACCGTGGGGCCCACGTCGTTGAGCGCCCCCTCCTCGGTGGCGAGCGCGCCCACCACCGTCCCCTCCGGCCCCGGCGCCAGCCAGCGGGGCGCGCCGCTCGGCGAGCCGCCGACCAGGCGCAGCAGCCCCAAGACCGGCTTCCGGCCCTCGCCGGCGCCCGTCGCCGGCTCGCCCAGCCCCGGAGCGGGCGTCACCGCTCCCCCACCGTGGGCCGTGCGCATGAAGTCGAGCGCCGCCGCCGACGCCCGCCGCGCGTCCGCCGAGCAGCCAGCGGCCACGAACAGCACCATGGCCGCCTCGGCGTGCTCGTCCGCCGTGAGCCCCGGCGCCTCGGCCACGCGCCCCATCGCGTTGCGGTAGAGCGCCGCGCTCTGATGGCACGCGGCCAGCGAGCGCTCCATGGGGCGCTGGGCGTCTCCGCGCAGCATCGCCAGGATGTCCTCGCCCGTCATCGAGCCGCCCTTCTGGGACTTCAGCCGCGCGACGATGCGCAGGGCGCTCGTGGGAAAGTCGCAGAAGTAGCGGTCCGGGAGCGAACCGGCCGGCGCGTGCACCACCGAGCGCGACACCCAGGTGCGGTCGTCTACGCGGCTCACGGGGCTGCGCCCGTCGCTCAGGGGCTTGCCGGAGAGCACCATGGCGGCGGTGTCCTTGTAGCTGATGCCGCCGCGGGACTTGAGCACGTCGAACAGCGTGAAGCAGGGGGTGGTGTCGGTCGGGGTCATGGGGGCATCTCCTCTTGGGGGCCTAGGGTCGTTCGGGAGCGGCGACGTTACCGGGATGCGGGCGCCTCAGCGGGCCCGAGGAATCCGGGGAGGGCGCACCCCCCCCCCCCGTCGCAGGGTGCGCCGCCGGCGGGGGCGAGATCGGGGGTTCCCCCGCCCAGAGCGCGGCGCACCAAGTCCGCGTAGTCCCGGCACAGTGCCGCCAGTCCATCGCGGACAGTCACGGCTGACGGGCGCGCGGCCTGATCGACGGCGAGGCACGGCAGTATCACGGCCCCCAGCCGGGCATCCGCCGACGCGAGCGCCGCGCGCAGCAGCCCTTCGTCAGACGCAGACGCCGCCGCGGCGGCCACCTCCGGCTCGCGCCGCAGCACCGCGGCCAGATCGGGCGCGGCGTCGTGGGCCGTGCGCAGGGGCGCCGGGGCGTCCTCGGTCTTGCAGCGGTAGGGCGAGCGCACCTCGCCCTCCGCGCCCAGGTCGAAGGGCGGCCTCCCGCACGCGAGCCCGTAGACGACGCTCGCGGCGGCGTACACGTCCACTGCCGGCGACACGCGCGCGTGCGGGGCCTGGGGCACGTCGTCGGTGAGCATCTCCGGCGGCGCGTAGTCGGGCGTGGCCCCGCGCGGCGCGCCGAATCCCTCGGTGAGCGAGGTCTCGCGCCGCTGCGCCAGCGCCGATGATCCGAAGTCGACGATGCGCAGGTCGAAGGCGCCCGCCTCCGCCTGATCGGCCAGGGGCAGCTCCCTCGTGCGCACCATCACGTTGGCCGGCGACAGATCCCGATGGGCGAGGCCGCCCGCCTTCTGATCCATGCGCACAAGCAGCTCGAACAGGTCACGACCCAGCCGCGCCGCCGTCAGGGGCGACAGGCGCCCGTCATCATCCACCGCCAGGGCCCGGGCTGCGTGCTCAAGGGTCTCGCCCTCCACCCACTCCATGATGATGACCGGCTTCCCGTCCACCATCCCCCGGCCATAGAGCTGCGGGAACCCCTCGAGCCCGACGAGCCGGCGCTGGCTCTCGTATTCCTCGTCGAAGGCGCGGCGGACGATCTCCGCCCGACGCGCCGGGTCGCCAGGACCGTCGTCGGGCAGGACGAGGGCCTTCACGGCGAAGGACTCCCCCGTCGCGTTGACGGCGCGGGTCACGCGCCCCAGGCCGCCGCGCCGCGCGCAGGCGTCGTCCAAAAACAGCGCGGAGAGACGGCGCAGGCAGGCATCACGACCAGCCGCGTCCAGGGGATGGGGCAGCTCAAGGTCGGTCACGTACGCGAGGCGCCACGCTCCGCCGCCGGGCACGGATGCCGCCGCGTCGCCGACGAGCCCCTCCTCCGAGGCGCGGCGGCCATCGGCGCAGGCGCCCTCCCTCTCCCGCGCGCGTAGCTCCTCGCCGCTCACGGGCGGCCCTTCGGGCAAGGCCAGGCGCCGCGGGCGGGCGCGCCCGGCGGGGATGCGAGGGCGAGGAGAACCCGGCGGCCGCAGGCTGCGGAGGGCAGGCGGCGCCTGTGACGTGCAACCACGGCACCTCCTCTCGTTTTTCGCGGATAACCTGGGGTTTCTCACCGTTGTGCTTCAACGGTTTCGATTGTAACCCAGGGCGCGCCGAGGGAGTTGCGCAACAAATGGCGGCGCGCGGCGCTACAGCAGGTCCACCGGGTCCACGTCCACGGCCACGTTGACCTGAGGATCGGCCTTGCGAGCGCGGAACAGGCGCGTGAGGACGGCGGAGATGTCGGCGTCAGGCGGGGCCTTCACCACCACATGCCAACGGTAGGCGTTGCGCAGCTTGCCCAGGACGCAGGGGGTGGCGGGCAGCACGAGCCAGCCCTCGCCGCCGTGGTCGCGCACGAGGCGCTCGAGCTGGGCGCGCAGCTCCTCGGCGGCGCGGGCAACGGCCTGCTCGTCGGCGCCCCACACGAGCACGTTGGCCATGCGAACGTAGGGCGGGTAGCCGAGTGCGCGGCGCTTGGGCAGCTCGGCGCGCAGGAACAGCGCGCGGTCGTAGCGGGCGGCGGCGCGGATGGCCACAGCGTCGGCCTCGTAGGTCTGCACGAGCACGCGGCCGGGCAGCTCGGCGCGCCCGGCGCGGCCGGCCACCTGCTCGATGAGGTCGAAGGTGCGCTCGCCGGCCCGGTAGTCGGGCAGGTGGAGCTGTGTGTCGGCGTTGATGACGCCCACGAGGGTCACGTCGTCGAAGTCGAGGCCCTTGGCGATCATCTGCGTGCCCAGGAGCACCGCGGCGTCGGCGGCGGCGAACTGCTCGAGCAGCCGCTGGTGGGCGCCCTTGGCCCGAGTGGTGTCGGCGTCCATGCGGATGACGGGCACCTGCGGCCCCACGCCGAGCAGCCCGTCCAAAAGCGCCCGCAGCTCGGCCTCCACCCGCTGGGTGCCGGCGCCGAACTTCTTGAGGTAGGGGCTGCCGCACTCGGGGCAGGTGGGCGGCGCGGGCACGCGGTAGTCGCAATGGTGGCAGCGCAGCGTGCGGTCGGACTCGTGGTAGGCCAGCGACGTGGAGCACGACGGGCACTCCGGGACGAACCCGCAGTCGCGGCACAGCAGGAACTTCGCGAAGCCGCGCTGGTTGAGGAGCAGGACCGCCTTGCGCCCCTGCGCGAGCTCTTCGCCCAGGGCGCGGGTGAGCCGGCCCGAGAACATGGCCCGCGAGCCCCCCTTGAACTCGGCGGCCATGTCCACCACCTCCACCTGGGGAAGCGGCCGTCCGTTAGCGCGCTCGGGCAGGGCCACCTGCCGCCAGCCCTCGCGGGTGGCGGCGGCGTGGAGCGCCTCCACCGAAGGCGTGGCCGATCCGAGCACGAGCGCCCCGCCGGCCCGGCGCATCATCCATTCGGCCACGTCGCGAGCCTGGTAGCGCGGCGCCGAGTCCTGCTTGTAGGAGCCCTCGTGCTCCTCGTCGATGACGATGAGGCCCACGTTGGCGAGCGGCGTGAACAGGGCGCTGCGGGCGCCCACCACCACGCGCGCCGAACCCGAGCGGATGAAGTCCCACTGGTCGTAGCGCTCGCCCTGACTCATGCGCGAGTGCATGACAGCCACCGCGTCGCCGAAGCGACCCCGGAAGCGGCCCACCGTCTGGGGCGTGAGGGAGATCTCCGGCACGAGGACGATGGCGGTGCGGCCGGCGGCGAGCACGCGCTCGATGGCGCGCAGGTACACCTCGGTCTTGCCCGACCCGGTAACGCCGTCCACGAGGACCACCTGGCCCGACGCCGCCTCGCGCGCCTCGTCGATGGCCTCGAGCGCAGCGGCTTGGCCGGGAGTGAGGGCCGGGCGGTCCGCGGCTTCGCGCGGGTCCTCGCCGCTGGCCGGGGCGGGGACCGCGGACGCGGGGTCGCGCGAGTCGTCGGGCGTGGGGGCCGCAGGGGCGCCCGCGGGGACGAAGGCGATGCTGGGGATGGTCGCGCCGTCGAGCGCGACGTCCTCGGATTCCGATGCAGCGGCCATTCCGGCCGATGGCGCAAGCGCGGCGGGATGGGCCGCCTTCGGTGCGGACGCAGGCGCAGGGTCGGGCGCGAGGCCCCGGGTCGCAGCGCCTGAGCCCGCGGCGCAGGAGGCAGAGGGGCCGGCGGCCGCGGCGCCGAAGCCACGCATGCGCCGACGATGCTCGATGCGCACGACGCCCTTATCCGCCAGGGCCTTGAGCGTGGAGCCGACCGAGCCGAACTCCAAAGCCAGCTCAGCCACGCGCAAATCGCCGCGACGCAGGGCCTCGATGACGCCGATCTGCTTCACCGCGTTCTTACGCGGGGTGAAGTCGGCTGCGGCGGGCAGGAGCGTGGCCCAGCGGTCGTCCACCTCCCCCACCGCCGGCTCCTCCAGCCGCCAGCCGCCATGGGCGCCGCGCACCAGGCGCGGAACGCCGCCGGGGGGCGTGAACAGGCGCACGCAGGCCGACAGCGGCGCGACGTAGCGCTCGGCAAGGTAGCGGGCGCAGGCGGCGCCCTCCTCGTCGAAGTAGGGCTTGGAGAGCACGCGCTCGACGGGCTTGAGGCGCGCGAGGTCCATGCCGGCGACGGCCGCGCGCTCGCGTCGTGCCTCCGCCGCCGAGGCCTCGTACTGCGCCCCGAACCCGAAGTGGGCCTCCCCCGCGTCGACGGCCGCAGCGCGGGAGGCGCCTCGCGCGCCGGGCCCGCCAAGGCCGATCGGGTGCGCGAGCTCCGAGCCAGGGCCGTCCCCGAGGGCCGCGGGACGCCCGGCCGAGGCGTCGCCCGCGCCCCAGAGCGTCCCAGCCCACGGGTCGCCGGCCTCTTCCGGCTCCCCGCTCGCCGGCCCCTCATCCGCAGCCGGCACCTCGTCTTCCACATCATCCAGGCCGACGATGAAACCGACGGCCTTGCGATGGCCGAAGGGCACGAGCACAGCACAGCCCACCTCGACCGGACGCCCCTCAGCCCGCAGCGCATCGGGGACGAGGTAGGTGTAGGGCGCGTCAAGGGCCTGGGTGGGTATGTCGAGTATGACCGAGGCGATTTCCATGCCCGCCAGTATACCGCAGGCGTCCGCCACGCCAGCCCCGACCCGCCGGCGCGCGACAGGCGGTTGGCAGGGACAGATGGCGCCTCACGGCGGCCTTCGCGGCCAGCAAGGCGGAGGGGACGCCAGGGAAACCGGCCACGAGCGCGATGGGCCCCGGCCCCCGAGCCGATCGCGACCAGGCTGGGGCGCCGGATCGGACGGGCGGGTAACAGTGTGGCCGCCGGGTGGGCAGCAAGGCAGCGGTGCCGGAGCGGGCGGGTAGCGGACGCATCGGACAGCAGCGCCACGCCACGGCGGGGCCGAGTCCGAACCGATGCCGCTGTGGCGCGGCCGGCTCGCCCGCCCGACCGGCTAAGCGCCTGCCAGGCTGGGGGCGACGCCAAGCCGAAGGCCCCTTCCCCGGGATGCCGCACAGCCACCCACGCCACCAGACAGGTTTCTGGCCAATTTAGCCACGTTTTCCGCTGTCTCTTTCCTCCTTGACAGCAAGCAGGCTTCTGCGACCTGGGAAAACGCTGAAGCCATCCGCCTTCTCGCCTGTTTTCGCGGATGAAATAGCGTAAACCATGGCGAAATTGGCCAGAAATCCGAGAAGCGCCGCCGAGAACGGCTGCCAACGCCCCCACCCGGCGCCGACAGCCGGCAGCGGCATCGCCGTTCAGGCGGCTGACAGACCATGCGTCTTGCCGACGGCCGCTCGGCGAACGGCATTTCCAGGAGGCAGATCGCCTTCGACGAGGCACCGTTGAGAGAGAAAGCCCCTCGCCTTTGGCGGTGCCAGCTGCTATACTACCCGCCCGAACCAGAGGAGATGTAACGCCATGGTTCTGATTCTCTACGGATCTACCGCCTACGAGCATTGGCTCCAGGCCGCCAGCCGGCCCCTTCCTGCGCCGTGCGTCACGGACCTGCGCCGCGACAGCCGGCCAACGGCCTCGGCGCTCGACCACCTCGCTCGCACGCTGCCGCATCTCGCGCCCCCTTACCATCTTATGGTGGCGGCCAACCTCCATCCGAGTGAGCGACTCATCCCCCATCGCTGCGACCGCCGCCTCCCGCGCGGGGCCCTGCTGCCTGTCGCGCCTGGTATCTACGCCGCCTCGCCCGAGCTCTGCGCTGTCCAGATCGGACGACGCTGCCCCGAGGCGCAGCTCGCGAAGGCCATCATGGCACTCTGCGGGCTCTCCGCCGTCCAGCCGGCCGAGCACGGGCTGGAGCTGCGCCCACCGCTCACCACCTGTGCCTCCGTGCGCTCCTTCGTCACGCGCAACTCGGCGCTGCCCGGGTCACGCGCGACCCGTCGCGCCGTCGACCTGGCTGCCGACCGAGCGCGCTCGCCGGCGGAGGCCGACCTGTTCCTGCAGCTCTCGCTCCCCCACCGCCTCGGCGGGCTGGCGCTCAGTCGCCCGCGCCTCAACCACACGGTCGCGCTCACCGGCCGCGCGCGGCGGCTCGCGGGCCAGGCGACGGTCTGCGCCGACCTCGCCTGGCCCACCGTGAGGCTCGCCGTCGAGTACGACTCCAACTTGACCCATCTCACCATCGCCCAACACGCCCGCGACATCATGCGCCGGGAGGGAATGGGGGCCGACGGCTGGACGGTGGCCGTCGTCACCTCCGGGCACCTCTACGGACGACGCAGCCTGGACGAGCTCGCCTATCGGATAGCCCGCGCACTCGACGAGCGCATTCGCCCGCGCGTGGCAGACTTTCCCGCCCGCAGGCGCTCCCTGCAGGCGCTCCCCCGCGGCTACGGCCTGCCGCCGGAGCTCTTCGCCTGATAGGGCGGCGAAAGAGGAGGACAAGCCTGCGACCCTCACGCCCGGGAGGGAGAGTCATCGGGCCGGTCGCAGCGGTCGCGTGGGCCCCTCGCGCCTGGGTGGGAGGGGCCGGTATCGGGCGCCCAGGCGGCAAGGGGGCCGCAAGCCATCGCCGGGCAGACGCGGGGCCGACGAAGCCGCGGCAACCGCGGGGCCGCGCGGCGTCGGCACGATTCGCGGCCGTCCGGCGGTATCAGAGAAACCCGGCTGTTGGGCGTGGCGCAGATCACGGCTGCCCGTCGGCACGGACGCGGCTTGCCGCCTTCCGCGCGGCCCGCAGCCACCTCCGCTGCCGTACGCCCGACACCAACTCCCGCAACCAAGAGCGAGCAGAGCCGCAGCCACTCCCAACCGCAAGCACCCCGGCGCAGACTGAGATCGCCGGCACCGCCAACAGCAGAAGCGGAGCCGCGGCTGCGGAATAACGGGGCCTTCTCGCAGGCCCCACGACAGCAGGACGCACAACTCGCAGCCGACACCGTCATCGCATCACTCGCACAAAGGTCACGGCGAATCCCTCGATTCTGGCATTGTCGGCACGGCGCAAGCGCTTGAAGCAGCCAGCCACGGCAGCAGGTGGGAGACGCAAGCGCTTTCAGGGTTTCTGGCCACTTTCCCCATGGTTTACGCTAAATAAGGCGCCCCGATGGAGTAGTCTCCTCCGCTCCCCTTTTCCGACCTGGGGATACGCAAACCGAAGCCCAGCAGTCGCGCAGTAATTGGGGAGCAATCAGCGTAAGTCGTGGCAAAATTGGCCAGAAATCCCAAATCGCCCGCGCCTGGCGCCCTGCACCAGCGCGCCAAGGCCCGCGGCCGCGGGGTTGGCGCAGCCTCGCCAGCCCACGGCCGCCGCCGGCGCCCCGCACCAGCGCCCGTGCCCCGCGCCAACACGTCCGCCCGCACCCAACGCCCGCCGATCGCCTCGCCCGGCGCCAACACGCCAAGGCTCCGCAGCCGCGAGGGGGGCGCCGCGGCCTCGCCAGCCCCGCGGCCGCCGCCGGCGCCCCGCACCAGCGCCCGCGCCCGCATCCCCGGCGCCCCCCGCGCCCGCCAGCGCCCCGCGCCCAAGCGCCCTACGCCAGGCCACAGGCGGCGCGCTGCGTCAGCGCCTGGCAACCGCGAGCTACGCCCAACCGGCCGGGGGCGCACGGGGGGCGCCCCCGCCACGCGTCCGAGACGCATGACGCGCAAACAGCGGCCAGGCGACTTTCTGGCCACTTTCACCATGGTTTACGCAAGTCGCGCCCGCATTCGGCGCCCGCCATCACATGACAGATTGCCTATCCCCAGGTCACCGTAGGATAAAGAAGGGACCGCCCCTCTCAGGGGCGGCCCCTCCCGCGTAAACCGCAGCCAAATTGGCCAGAAATCCCAAATCGCCCGCGCCTGCCGCCTCGCACCAGCGCGTCAACGCGCGCCCGCCAGTCGGCACCTCGGCGCCAGCGCGCCACCGCGCCCGCATCCCCGGCGCCCCCCCGCGCCAGCGCCCAGCCGGCCGGCATCCCGCGCCTCACGTCACCGCCCCCGACGCCCCGCTCCAACGCGCGCCCAGCCGGCCCGCGCTCGCCGGAGCCCCGCGCCCAAGCGCCCTACGCCAGGCCGCAGGCGGCGCGCAGCGCGTCCACGCGATCGGTACGCTCCCAGGTGAACTCGGGCAGCTCGCGGCCGAAGTGGCCGTAGGCCGCCGTCTTGCGGTAGATGGGCCGGCGCAGGTCGAGCGCGTCGATGATGGCACCTGGACGCAGGTCGAACACCTCGTCCACGGCACGCTCGATATCGGCCTCGGGCACGTGCGCCGTGCCGAAGGTCTCCACCATCACGCTCACCGGCTTCGCCACGCCGATGGCGTAGGCCACCTGCACCTCGCAGCGATCGGCCAGCCCCGCGGCCACCACGTTCTTCGCCACCCAACGCGCCGCGTAGGCAGCCGAGCGATCCACCTTGGTGCAGTCCTTGCCGCTGAACGCGCCGCCGCCATGGCGGCCCATGCCGCCGTAGGTGTCCACGATGATCTTGCGGCCCGTGAGGCCCGCATCGCCCATGGGGCCGCCGATGACGAAGCGGCCGGTGGGGTTCACGTAGATCTCGCAGTCATCCGCCAGCGCCACGCCCTCAGCCTCGAACACGGGGCGCACCACCGTCTCCACGATGGCGTCGCGCAGGGCGGCCTGGTCAATGTCGTCGGAGTGCTGCGTGGACACGACCACCTTCTCCACCGCGGTGGGGCGGCCGTCCTCGTAGCGCACCGAAACCTGGGTCTTGCCGTCGGGGCGCAGGAAGTCGAGCGTGCCGTTCTTGCGCACCTCGGTGAGGCGCTCGGACAGGCGATGGGCCAGATAGATCGGCATCGGCATGAGCGTGGACGTCTCGTTGCACGCATAGCCGAACATCATCCCCTGGTCACCGGCGCCCACCGACTCGTAGGGGTCGGCCGCGGCCTCGCCGTGCTGGGCCTCCCAGGACTCGTCGACGCCCTGGGCGATGTCGGGCGACTGCTCGTGAATGGAGCTCATCACCGCGCAGGTGTCGGCGTCAAAGCCGAACTTGGCGCGATCGTAGCCGATCTCGCGCACCACCTCACGCACGATGGCGGGCACGTCCACGTAAGCCTGGGTGCGGATCTCACCGGTGACGAACACGGTGCCCGTGGTGGTGAGCGTCTCGCAGGCGCAGCGCACCTGGCTCACGTCGGCGGGCTGCCCGGACGGCGCCACGTAGCCCTCGCGCTCGAGCTCAGCCTCCTTGGCCAGGATGGCGTCGAGGATGGCGTCGGAAATCTGGTCGCACATCTTGTCCGGATGGCCCTCGGTGACGGACTCGGACGTGAACAGGTACGATGAGTGCTTCTCAGCCATGAAGTTCCTCCTTCATCGGTGTCGGCTGGACCACCTTGGCAGCGCCAGGTTGGTGCCGGGATCATAGAGCCAACTCTCTCCCCCGACTCTGGATAACGGATTCGCGCAAACACGCATCGCGCCATGGTAGCGTGAACGCCCGGCCCGCGCAAGGACGCGCGTCCCCCATGCAGCGCCCGCCCTCGGCAGGCGGACGCGAGAAGAGCAGGCAGGAGAAGGCGGCATCCCCGCACCCCGGCCCGCGGTGCGGCCGAGCCCGGCACGCGACCCGTCGACGCCCGACGGGCGCGCCCCGGCGCCCCGCGCGAAGCAGCCGCGTCCCGGCTCCGCCCGCCACCCCATGCGGCCGGCGCGCATCGCCGCCCCGGGCACCCCCGGACCCCGCAGGCCCAGGCACACTCGCGGCGCCCGTCCGCCGGCGCCACCGCCTCGCGCGCGGCGCCTCTCGGCACCCGCGCCCCCTCGGCGCCCGCGCGTCCTAGCTCGCCCGCTGCATCGGCGCGGGCGCTGCGACCGCGGGCGCCTCCAGCGCGGCGTCGGCCTCGGCCAGGGCCGCGCCTCCGTCCAGCGCGTCCGCCAGCTCCTCGCGCAGCTCGGGGTCGAGCGCGTACTCGTCCACCGCCCGCTCGGGGTCGAACGCGCCGCGCATCACGCGGCCCTGGCGCGCCAGGCGGTCGAGGTCGCTGTCGGCCAAGCCGCTGCAGGTGCGGTTGCGCAGCGCGGCGCGCTCGTCATCAGGGTCAGTCCACAGCCGCTCGGCCACGGGCGCCCAGGCGCGCGCCGCGGGACGGCACTTCTCGGCCAGCTCATGGGCGCTCTCCTGGGCCTGCAGGTCGGTGCAGTGGGCGCCGCTTCGCTCCACCATCTCCTCGAGGCAGTCCGGGTTCTCGAGCATGGGGCAGGGGCGCAGCAGGTTGTCGTTGAACGGCTGGCCCTCGTAGTAGGCCATGAAGAGGGGCGAGCGCAGGCAGTCGAGCAGCGACCTCTCGCGGATGTTGGCGTTGGAGTAGTGGATGAACACGCAGGGCTCAACATCGCCCGCGGCGTTGATGTGGAGGTAGCGTCGCCCGCCGGCGATGCAGCCGCCCACGAACTCGCCGTCATGCTGGAAGTCGAGCGTGAGGATGGGCTTGGTCGCGCGCACCTGGCGGTTGAAGCGGTAGAGCCGCTCGCGGTCGACGGGATCGGGCATGAGCGAGGTCGGCGCGTCCACCCCCACGGGCATGTAGGAGAAGATCCACGCGAACAGCGCCCCCTTCTCGATGAGCCAGTCGAAGTACGCCTCGCTGGCCACGGAGGCCGCGTTGTCGTGGGTGTAGCAGATGGACACGCCGAAGGGCAGGCCGTGGCTTCGGAGCAGGTCCATGGCCGCGTCCACCTTCTGGTAGACGCCCTCGCCGCGCCGTCCGTCGGTGGCGGCCTCGTCGCCTTCGGCTGAGATGGCCGGCACGAAGTTCTTCACGCGGATCATGTCCTGGCAGAACTCCTCGTCGATGAGGGTGGAGTTGGTGAAGCAGAGGAAGGCGCAGTCGGGATGGGCCTCGCACAGGCGGATGAGGTCGTGCTTGCGGACGAGCGGCTCGCCGCCGGTGTAGATATAGATGTGGACCCCGAGCTCCTTGCCCTGGCAGATGATGGAGTCGATCTCCTCGTAGGTGAGGTTGAGCTTGTGGCCGTACTCGGCGGCCCAGCAGCCGGTGCAGCGCAGGTTGCAGGCGCTCGTGGGGTCGAGCAGGATGGCCCAGGGGATGTTGCACTGGTACTTCTCGCGCATCTTCTCCTGCACGCCCCAGGCCACGAGGTTGGCGTCCACCAGGAAGGTCTTGAGCAGGTCGTTGCGCACCGCGGGGTTCAGGTTCATCAGGCGCATGATGAGCTGGTACATGTTGTTGTCCGGGTCGGCCACCACGTGGGTGAACGCCTCGCGCTGGGCCGGGAACAGGGATTCGGGGCACAGGGCGTTGATCTTGTCCATCACCTTGCCCATGTTGCGGGCGGGATCCTCGCACAGGTAGTCCACCAGCTTGTTGGCCGCCGTGCGCTTCGCAAAGTCCATCGGTCTCATGTGCGTTCGCCTCCATAGAAAGATAGCTCTCAGCAGTGCCCGTCCCTCACGGGCTCTCGTGATTCTTCCATGACTAAGAAGGTTCGCTTAAGCAGTCCCGCCGTTCGTCACGCGCCTGGCTGTCGGTTGTTACAAAACCGAAAACTCCAGGTCAAAAGCGAAATTTGAGCCGCACGAAGCCAAGGCGTTCCTCAGCCACGAAACAAGCTCATATATCATTTAATTCACGGGTGTTGCTTAAGTTATATTCGGGTAGTATAGGAAGCACCCCAACGGGAAACAATGGGCAGACCGGTCATCTTTGTTGACTACTCCCTCCCCTTCGCGGGAGTGGGGAGAAAGGAGGCGTCATGGCAGCCAGCGACGAGAACGCGCCCAAGCTCGACCGCCGTGTGGTGCGCACCCGGAAGGCCATCCAGGCCGCCTTCCGCAACCTGGTGGTGCGCCAGGGCGCCGACAAGATCACCGTGAGCGCGCTCGCCCGCGAGGCCGACATCGACCGCAAGACGTTCTACCTGCACTACGCCTCCCTCGACGAGCTGGCCGAGGAGCAGGGGCATCTCGTGGTGGATCGCATCACCCAGGTGCTCGTGGTGGGGCGCGAGCCTGACGGCATCACCGTGAACCTGCGCACCGTGGTCACCGAGCTGGCGGCCATGTTCCAGGAGGACCCGGAGTTCTACCGCCGCGTGGCCCGGGAGCTGTCGGTGGACTCCATGGTGGAGGCCCTCTGCGAGCCGGTGCGCCAGGCCATCGTGGAGAGCAACCCGCCCGCAGCCGAGCTGGACCAGCCCGGGCTCGACTACCTCATCCGCTTCTTCCTGGCCGGGACGCTCGCCGTGTTCGTCCACTGGTTCCTCAACGAGCCCGACACGCCCATCGGCGCCGTGGTGGACCACGTGCAGCGCACCACCGGCGACTCCCACCTGTTTCACCTGACGAGCTAGGGCCGCGCCCGCACGCCGGGGGTGCCGCCCGAACGCGCGGCGCCCCTCCCCGGCCGACGGGTCGCGCGCCCGACAACGGCCCGATGGCAGCGGCCGGTGCGGGGCGCCCGGGCACGGCGGGGCGTGCTAAGATGGCCCGGACGAATCCCCCTCCCGGAAAGAGGCCCCATGGACACCAACGCCGACTACACCCGCGCCTACCTCCAGATCATCGACGACCTGGACGGCGACATCCCCAGCCGCCGCGCCTCGCTGGCCTACATGCGCGCCTCCACCGCCATCGTGCACCACCGCGTGGTGGACTGCTCCTTCGTGCCGCGCCTGTTCAACCAGCGGACCTACGAGGTGATGCGCGACACCGCCGAGACGGCCCATCGCATCCTGTGCAAGGTCATCCAGCGCTACCTGGACGACCCGGCCTATCGCCGCTGCTTCGACTTCGACCCGCGCCTGGAGGAGCTCATCCTGCTGCCGCGCGGCTACGACTCGCTGCTGCCCTTCGCCCGCGTGGACACCTTCCTCGACGAGGACGACTATCGCATCCGCTTCTGCGAGTTCAACGGCGACGGCTCGTCGGGCATGAACGAGAACCGCGAGATCACCAACTCCATCGTGGCCTCCGAGGCCTTCCGCGTCTTCTCCGAGGGCCACGCCGTGCGCGGCTGCGACCTGTTCGAGCCGTGGGTGGACGCCTTCCTGGGCATCTACGCCACCTACGAGCACCGGGTGGAGAAGCCGCGCATCGCCATCTGCGACTACCTGGAGAACGGGGTGGTGGACGAGTTCCACCTGTTCGCGGACTTGTTCCGCGGCCGCGGCTACGAGTGCGCGGTGGCCGACGTGCGCGAGCTCTCCTTCGACGGCGAGGCGCTGCGCGACGCGAGCGGGGGGCGCGTGGACGCCATCTGGCGGCGCTGCGTGACCAACGACGTGATCGACCACTGGGACGAGTCTCAGGGGCTCATCGAGGCGGTGCGGGCCGAGAAGGTGGCGCTCATCGGCAGCTTCGCCGGGCACATCGTCCACGACAAGCAGATCTTCGAGGTGCTGTTCAAGCCGGAGACCTGCGACTTCCTCACCGCCGAGGAGATCAGCTTCGTGGAGGAGACGGTGCCCCTGACCGCCTTCCTCGACGACTCTGCCGTCAACCTGGCCCAGATCCGCGCCAACAAGGACGAGTGGATCATCAAGCCCTCTGACCACTACGGCGCCGACGACGTGTACGCCGGCTGCGCCCAGAGCGAGGAGCGGTGGGGCGAGCTCATCGACGCCTTCGCCAACGGCGCGGCGGGGCACCCCTTCATCGTGCAGCGCTACATCCGCCCGTTCAAGACCGAGACGCTGCCGCCCGACACCGGCATCGAGGACCTGCCCGACGGGGCCGTGACCACGGAGCCGGCCTGGTACAACAACCTCAACGGGCTCTACCTCTACGACGGGCGCTTCCAGGGCGTCTTCAGCCGCCTGGGGCCGCTGCCCACCATCTCGAAGGACATGCGCGGCATCACCGCGGCCACCATCTGGGTGGACTGCGATGGCGACTAGCGCCGGACAGGCGGGCGGGCGAGACGGCGCGACGGGCGCGGGAGCGCGCGGCGCGGGGGCCGGACGGGCGGGCGCGGGCGAGGCGCGCGGAGCGGGGGCTGGCGCCGACGCGACAGGCGGGCGCGGCAGCGCGCCCTCGGGCGCAGGGCCCAAGCGGCGCGGACCGGGAATCGGAGACCGCGTGCTGGCCGCGATGGCAGCCGTGGGCCTGGCCGTGGCCCTCGTGGCCGCGGGGTTCGGCGCCTGCGCGGCGCCGGTGACCACGGCGCTGCTGGCCGGGGCGGTCAGCACGGGCGAGGGGTCGCCCTATCCCGCCGACGAACTGGCGCGCCTGGCCCAGGCCACCCGCGCCTACACCGTGGACGGGCGGCCCGACGGAGACGACGCGGCCCGCGCGGCCCTGGCCGCCGAGGTGACCGACGCCGCCCGTCGCGCCGCCGCGGAGGGCGCGCCCACGGCCGGCGAGTGGTCGGCCCGGGCCCGCGAGGCCCTGGACGCCGACGCAGGCGCCATCGAGACGATGGAGGCCCTCGCGCGCCTGAGCGATCGTTATGCGCTCGACGCCGACGCGCTCTCGCACCTCGATGACTGCAACCGCCTCATCGGCGCGGCCGCTCCCCTCGCGCTCGCGGCCACCGCCGCCGGCGCCCTGGCCCTGGCGGCCCTCATGGTCCGCAGCCGGCGCGCGTTAGCCGGATGTGCCCTCATGGCGGCCCCGGCCGTGGTCATCGCCGCCTTCGCCGTGCTGGGGCTGTGGGGCGCGCTCGACTTCAACGGGCTGTTCGCCGCCTTCCACGCCGTGCTCTTCCCTCAGGGGAACTGGACGTTCTCATGGGACTCGCTGCTCATCAGCATGTACCCGCTCGCATTTTGGATGGGGATGGCCGCCACGTGGCTCGCCGTGACAGGCGGTATGTCTATACTGTCCCTCGTGGCCGGCCGCCGCCTCATGCGGCGCGGCCCCGACCGAAGATCGTAGAAGAAGGATGACCATGACTGCTACCACCGACACCCCCGTCCGCGTGCGCTTCGCACCCTCCCCCACCGGCAAGCTCCACGTGGGCGGCGCGCGCACCGCCATCTACAACTGGGCCTTCGCCCGCGCCATGGGCGGCACCTTCGTGCTGCGCATCGAGGACACCGACCCCGAGCGCTCCACGGCGGAGAACACCGGCATCATCCTGCGCGCCATGGAATGGCTGGGCCTTGATTGGGACGAGGGCCCGAGCGTGGGCGGCGCGTGCGGCCCCTACTTCCAGACCGAGCGCACCGACACCTATCAGGCGGCCCTCGACCAGCTCATCGCCGCCGGGGCGGCCTACCCGTGCTTCTGCACGAAGGAGGAGCTCGACGCCAAGCGCAAGAAGGCCGAGGCCGAGGAGGGCGGATACGGCGGCTACGACCGCACCTGCCGGGCGATCGCGCCCGAGGAGGCCGCCGCGCGCATCGCAGCTGGCGAGCCCCACGTCTGGCGCCTGGCGGTGCCGGAGGGACACGGCCCGGTGGAGTTCGAGGACGCCGTGTACGGGCACATGTCGTTCCCGCTTGACGTGATGGACGACATGATCCTCAAGCGCACCGACGGCACCTTCACCTACAACTTCGCCGTGGTGTGCGACGACGTCAACATGGCCATGACCCACGTCATCCGCGGCGACGACCACCTGTCCAACACGCCGCGCCAAGTGCTCGTCTACGAGGCGCTCGGCGCGAAGGTGCCGCTGTTCGCGCACCTGCCCATGATCCTGGGGCCGGACGGCCACAAGCTCTCCAAGCGCCATGGGGCCACGTCGGTGGAGCAGTTCCGCGACGAGGGCTACCTGCCCGACGCGCTCGTGAACTTCCTCGCGCTCATCGGCTGGTCGCTGGACGGCGAGACCACCATCGTGCCGCCTGAGGAGCTCTGCCGCGTGTTCTCGCTCGACCGTATCAGCAAGAAGCACGGCGTGATGGACCCCCAGAAGCTCGACTGGATGAACGGCGTGTACCTGCGCGAGATGGACGAGGATGCCTGGCTGGCCGCGGCTGCCCCGTGGATCGCCCGCGCCGAGGCCCAGGGCGCGTCGGTGGACGACGGCGCGGTGATCGTGCCCACGCCCGCGCCCGGAGAGGAGGCGCCCGTCCGCGACTTCGGCCCAGGCTGCGAGGGCTGGGACGAGGCCGTGGCGGCCGCTTTGGCCGACATCGAGGCCGACCCGAACGCCTACGCGCCGGTGTATCCGCTCGTCATCGAGCGCCTGAATCGCCTGGACGAGATCCCCGCGAAGCTGGAGTTCCTGTTCTGGGGCGCCGGGGTGCGCCTGGACGAGAAGAGCGTGAGGAAGGTGCTGCTCAAGGAGGGCGCTCGGGCCGAGGAGGCCCTGGCCGCCTGCCGCGAGGCGCTCGCCCGCGAGGACGTGCCCTGGGAGGCCACCGCGCTCGAGGAAGCGTGCCGCGCGCTCGCCGAGCCGCTCGACCTCAAGGTGAAGAACCTGCTCCAGCCTTTGCGCGTGGCCGTGTGCGGCAACATGGTGTCACCGCCGCTGTTCGAGTCCATCGAGCTCATGGAGCCCGCCGACGTGCTCGCGCGCATCGACGCCGTGGCCGCCGAGGTGTTCGGGGCCTAGGTGACGCGCGCCCGCGTCATAGCGGCTGACGAGCTGTGCCTGAACCCCCGGGGCGGCGCCTGCGCGCGGTGCGCGGAGGCGTGTCCCGCGGAGGCCATCGCGCTCGACGGGGCCGGGGCGCCGGTGGTGGACGACGACGCCTGCACCGGCTGCGGGGTGTGCGTGGGCGTCTGCGACGCCTTCTCCCCCACTCGCGTGACCCTCGCCGACTTGCACGAGCGCCTGGCGCGCATCGCCCGGGGCGGCGAGGAGTCCATAGTGGCCTGCGAGCTCTTGGCGGCAGACGCGGACGGCGACCCCGCACCCAGCGTGGCCGTGGTGCCCTGCCTGGCTACGCTGCCGGCCGAGTTCTGGGCCCAGGTGCTGGCCGAGGGCGTCGAGACGTGCGTGGCCTGCGACTTCGCCCGCTGCGATGGCTGCGAGCGGGCGGGCGAGGCAGCCGTGGCGCTTTTTGCCGAGGCCATCGAGCAGGCCCAGGAGTGGACGGGGCGCGAGGTGCGCGTGCGCTCGACCGTGCCCGCCGACGCCTCGCTCGTGGAGCGCCTGGTGTCGGCCGAGGAGGCCGACCGCCGCGGATACCTCGCCGGCGCCGTGCGCGGGGTAGCCGACATCGCCTCGGGCGACTACCGGCGCCGGCGTTCAGACGCCCTGCAGGACTTCTACGCCCGTCGCGAGCGCCTGCGGGCGAGCGCGCGCGTGCTGCGGCCGCCCGACGTGCCCCGCCCCAACCGCTTCTGCGCCGGCGGCCTCGAGCAGCGCCTGATGATGCCGCGCCGACAGATGCTGCTGAGCGCCCTGGAGGCCGACCCGTCGGTGGCCAGCCGTGTGGAGGTCACGCTGTCAGCCACCGACCGCGCCCGCTGCGACGACTGCCTGGCCTGCGCTGACGCCTGCCCCACCGGCGCACGGCTGCCTGACGCCGCCGACGGCGTGCTCGCCTACGACCCGCTCTACTGCGTGGGCTGCGGCCTGTGCGCCGCCGCCTGCCCCACCGGCGCGGCGCGCGTGGAGGCGACCGACGGCCGCGTGTTTCTCGGCATCGCCCCTGGCGCGGGAGACGCCGGCCCATCCTAGCGAGAAAGGCACGACCATGCTTCCCGAGAACCCCACCCGAGCCGAGCTCGAGGCCTTCTTCAACGCCGACCGCTTCGCCACCCAGGCGGCGGGCTGCCGCATCGTCGAGGGCCGGCGCGGCCACGGGGTAGCCGAGATGGAGCTTGCCGACATCCATCGCAACGCCCAGGGCAACGTCATGGGCGGCGCCATCTTCACGCTCGCCGACTTCGCGCTGGCCATCGCCTGCAACGTCGGCGAGGTGCCCACGGTGAGCGTGACCAGCTCCATCGAGTTTCTCTCCGCCACCCGTGGCGCCAAGCTCACCGCCACGGCCGACTGCGAGAAGGACGGACGCCACCTGGCCTTCTACGCGGTCAAGGTGACCGACGACACCGGCCGCCTCATCGCGCGCGTCTCCGCCACCGCCTACCGCCACCAGCCCGCGCCGGCCGCAGGCGCCTAGCTGCCGCGGCTCGCAACCTCGTTTCTTTTTGGCGCCCCCCCTGTTCGCCGCACAGCGCCCCTCTCCCGGCCCATTGGGCAGGCCGCATTCCGAGACGATGCCCGTTCGCTTATAATCAGCGGAGCATGAAAGCCGTCCGCTACCCTGAGGAGGTCTTGATGGATCAGAACGTCCGCCCCGATGACATGGAGCGCATCACCACGCCCGAGCTTGCCCAGACGTTCATTGACGAGCAGATTGCCGCCCTGCGCGAGCAGGTCGGCGACAAGAAGGTGCTGCTGGCGCTGTCCGGCGGCGTGGACTCCAGCGTGGTGGCGGCGCTGCTCATCAAGGCCATCGGGAAGAACCTCGTGTGCGTGCACGTGAACCACGGCCTTATGCGCAAGGGCGAGTCGGAGCAGGTCATCGACGTGTTCCAGAATCAGATGGACGCGAATCTGGTGTACGTGGACGCCACCGACCGCTTCCTGGATTTGCTGGCCGACGTGGACGAGCCGGAGACCAAGCGCAAGATCATCGGCGGCGAGTTCATCCGCGTGTTCGAGGAAGAGGCCCGCAAGGTGGGCGACGAGGTTGATTTCCTCGCCCAGGGCACCATCTATCCCGACATCCTGGAATCCCAGGACGGCGTGAAGGCCCACCACAACGTGGGCGGCCTGCCCGACGATTTGCAGTTCGACCTGGTGGAGCCCGTAAAGCTGCTGTTCAAGGACGAGGTGCGCGTGGTCGGCCGCGAGCTGGGGCTGCCCGAGTCCATGGTGGAGCGCCAGCCCTTCCCCGGCCCGGGACTGGGCGTGCGCTGCCTGGGCGCCATCACCCGCGACCGCCTGGAGGCCCTGCGCGAGGCCGATGCCATCGTGCGCGAGGAGATGGAGGCGGCGAACGTGGGTGCCTGGCAGTACTTCGCCGTGGTGCCCGACATGCGCGCCACCGGCGTGCGCGACGGCGTGCGCGCCTACGAGTGGCCCGTCATCATCCGCGCCATCAACACCGTGGATGTGATGACCGCCGAGGTGCCCGAGCTGGACTGGGCGCTGCTCAAGCGCATGACCGACCGCATCACCCACGAGGTTCCCGGCATCTGCCGCGTCTGCTACGACCTGACCCCCAAGCCCGTGGGCACGGTAGAGTGGGAATAGCGGAAAGAGGCATAGCGCTACCTGAACGCCCTGCTCAGAGCGCTGTAGCATCCATACGAATCTCCCGTTTCGCGTCATCAGAGTATCATCGCAAAGGGTGAAAATCCACAACTCGTCTAGACGTATGTTCGACATCAAGTAAACTTACTCAAGCAACTCCTTAACCTTTCAAGTTGTTGTTATACGAGCTTTGATATGCAGTTTAATAGCTAATCGAATAGGTCTCATCTCCTTGCGAATCGATTTTGATGAATAAATTGATATGAACTTTCCGAAAGCTGTTTTTCGAGAGCAGGCAATTGAGCTTCTCCAAGCTTCTACAAGAACGTTGTTTACGCGTAATTCATACCCGAGCTTGTGCTATGTCGATATTTTCAGATAAGATTTATTCCTTTTCATATTTCCAGGGAAGAAATTTTCAGGGCTTTATGGGTAAAAAAGAAACGCTGTTATCAGCGTTTTCATTCTCGCTTCATTCTCCCTGCTAAGACACAGGTTTTTGATCTTGGGAATTTATTCCCTTTGCTGCGGGAATAATTCATGTTCGGCTATTGCTCTGAACTGGTAACAACACCAGTTGGACACAGCGGCATTGCATATAATGAGATGGAAGTATTGGCACATATGAGAGGCCATTTCGGCTATACGCCACGGGAGTGGGAGTGAGTGTACTTCTGTGTACTTCTGTGTACTTCTGTGTACTTCTGTGTACTTCTGTGTACTTCTGCGTACTTCTGTCTATTTTTTTGGACTTCTGAATACTTTCCAGAACTTTTCTTGCACGGAACCTGCAAGCCACCAGCAAAACCTATAACTTTGCATACACGGGAAGCCTACACATAAGCAGTGGTCGGTCTGATGAACATACCAGACCGACCACTGACTCTAATGATCTTGGACTAGAGCGTCATGAAGAGAGTGTGGGGGTTCTCGGCTGCGATCTTAGCAGCCTCCTCTGCGTTCATGATCTGGATGCAGTTGGACTGACAGTGCTGTACACAGCTCGGGAGCTTCCCCTCGGCCTGTCGATCGGCGCACAGGTTACACTGTTTCGTGAGCACGGGGAAGTACGCGAACTCCCATTTGTCCGGCGCGTATTCCCATGGCCCTACCTCGTTGAGCTTGATTCCGTACTGATCGGGCGGAAGCTCGTTTTTCATCTGGCATGCGAGCTCGCATGAATGGCAGCTCGTGCACCATTTGTAATCCAGCAACAGCGCTTGTCTCGCCATGGTTACTCACCGTCCTCGACTGGGTAGATCTTGCAGAGGATGCATTTGTAGTTCGCGCCGACACCGGTATTGCCGCTGCTCCACGAGATGAGGTTGTTGATGTTGAGGTCCATGACATCGTAAAGTTTCTCGGGGTCGCCCTCGGGATGCCATCAGCCGTGGTCCGTGCTGGCCACGCGGGGATCGACGATAGGCGTGACTTCGGCGATGCGTTTGACACGAGCCGTACGCCCCGTGGTGCCGACCGGACCTTCGACCCATACCCATTGGCCGTCCTTCACGCCGAACTTCTCTGCAGCATCGGGGTGAATCTGGATAGTGGGCTCGGGATGGATGTGGCGCAGATGCGGCGCCTGCCTGTTCTCGGAATGGAACGTATTGTGACGACGCGCACCCGTTGTGAGCACGAGCGGATACTCCTCGTAAAGCTCGGGTTGCGAAAGTGGCGTCATCGTCGGCTCGACGTAGCGAGGCAACGGGTCGAATCCCAGGAACTCGCACATCTGGGAGGAGAACTCAAGCTTCATCGTCGGCGTCGGGAAGCCGGGGTCTCCCGTGAGTGTCATGAGCCCCTTCTCGTACTTCTTGTATTGGAAGGGTAGATAGCTCGGAGCGGTCTCGCGGACTTCCTCGAACGACATACCGGACGGCTCCAGGATGGTCGAGAACATTTCCTCCACGCTCTCCCAAGGCCACGCCTCGGGATTGAACCTGCGTCCGAGCTCAAGGTTTATCTCCATGTCGGAGCGCGTCTCGCCCGCAGGGGGCACTGCGGCGTTGATGGTCTCGCCTCTTTGCGTGCCATCGCCGCATCGGATGCCGTTGCGCTCTCCGTAGGTGCACACGGGAAGGAACAGGTCTCCCAGCCGCATCGCCATCGGCGTCATGAATAGATCGACGACCACGTTGAACCCGAGGTTGTCGAACGCCTCGATCGTGCGCTCGTTGTCGACGCTTCCGCAGGTAATGGTGTTCACGGTCTGAAGCCACGAGACCTTCAGCGGGTAGTCCTCCGGCTGCTCGATCATGTGATCGATCATCTTGTTGATGGACGCCACCTGCAACCCAACCTTGTAGAGAACGAGCTCATCGGTACCGATGCGCTTCTCCTCCGCATCGTAGGACAGGAGGTCTCGCCCCCAACCTGTGATGTACTTCAAGAGCTCGGGTCCGACCACCATGGAGCCAGGCTTTTCGATGTTGCCGGTGAGGGCGAATATGGAGAGGATCGCCCTCGAACCATCCGCGCAGTCCTCACGCTGATCGAGCGCGACGCCCCATTGAAGGAGCGCAGGACCGTTCTCGGCGATGAGCCTGGCTGCCGCCACCACCTTGTCGTCGGGAACCCAGGTGACCTCCTCAGCCCTCTCAGGGGTCCACTCGGCGCACATCTCTGCGAACTCGTCGAAGCCGTACACCCGCTGCTCGACGAACTCCTTGTCGTACCACTCGTTTTGGATGAGTGCATTGCAGATGCCAAGGCCGAGCGCGCCATCCGAACCGGGGCGCACTTGGAGCCAAAGGTCAGCCTGGGCGGCGAGCCAGGTGAGGCGTGGGTCGACCACGAGCAGCTTCGATCCGCGCTGGAGCACGTCGGTTACCCAATGACCGTAAGCGCCATCGGAGTTCGCAACGAGCGGGTTGTTGCCCCATATCACGGTGACGCCCGGGCACTGCCACTCCGGGTTCTCGTAGCGGTCTATGAACTGCTGGGAGTAGTCGCCGATCATGAAGGTTCCGGCGAGCATGGTCGATGCCAGGATGCGCGGGCCGAAGCATGCAACGTTGGAAAGGCTGAAGGTGTAGTTGGGGCTGCCGAAGGACCAAGCGAGTCGACTGATGTAGGCAGCAATGTCTCGACCCGTCCCCTGCAGGAACACGACGCTTTCCGCGCCGTACTTCTCCTTGTACTCGTTGAACCTACTCTCGACCATGTCGAGCGCCTCGTCCCACGAGATGGGAACCCATTTGTCCTTGCCACGATCCTCGCGTGCGCGCTTCATGGGTTGCGTGATGCGCGAGGGGTTGTTGAAAATGTCCGTGACGGCGACGCACCTTGGACACAGGCGTCCCTGGTTGTAGGGGTTCTCGGGGTCGCCCTCAACGCGGACGATCTCGCCGTCCTTGGAATAGACGAGAACACCGCAACCAAGGTGGCATCCCGGTGCCGACCATGCGCTGCCGCGCGTCACATCGAGGTCGCCCTCGCGGTAGCGCCAGTCCTTCTCCTTGTGCTCGAACGCCGACAGGTCATTGCCGACGGTCTTCAGATCCCCTGGCTCAACCGCGAGCCTCGGCTGAAGAGTGGGGCTTACTTCGATGCTTTTCATGAAGACTCCTCTCCGAATCCTCGGGCTACCAAAGCTCTGCCGATTTCATCGGAAGAACGCCGAGGCGGCATTTAGCGCAGCCGTCGATCTTGCCGTCGTAGATGCGCCCTTCGGCCACGCCCTCCATGGTTCCGAGAATCGTGGTGATCGTGCAATTGCACGAGTAGTTACCGTCATCGTCAATCTTGCCGTCAGTAACGGGCGCGGTGGAGTTGAGCACCGTGAACTCGCCGTCAAAGGTTCCGTCGCCATTGCGCGTGAGCGACAAAGTGCACGGCTTCTTTCCAATCGGGAGCTTGACGATCGCTTCGTAGGTCTCTTCCATGATTTTCTCCTTCGCCGTATGTTTAAAATGTGAGATTTGTCACCAATATCGTTATCATGGCATCTGAAAAGGGATTTTGTAAGGATTCAAGATACGCATTTAGACACATATGTGACACAAAACGCGAAGTGTCTCATTTTTGGAGGAACGATTCGTGGATATACGGATGACAAGAACCAGAGCGATGCTGCGGGATGCGCTGCAAGAGCTTCTGGACAAGAAGCCCTTCGAGGAGATCTCGGTGAGTGAGATCTGCGAGCTGTCGACGGTGCGCCGAGCCACCTTCTATCGCCATTTCAAGGACAAGAACGCCTTCTTCGAGTGGTATCTCCAGACCATAACCGAGCAGTTCCTCGCAGAGGCCGAGGATGCGAATGGCGTCGAAAGCCTGGAGAGCTATACGCGCTACATGCATCGCAAGCTCATCGAGTTCTCAGTCGAGAACTACGGGTGGCTGAGCCGAAACATAGGAAAAACCGCATTGACGGGATCCTTGGACATGGTGATGAATCAGGCTGCGGCAGGCATAGCGGAGAAGGTGAGCTCGGAGGCCAATCGACAAGGCATCGTCCTATCGGCGACGCCCGAGTTCATAAGCATGTTCTATGCCGGGGGCATGGTGCACACCCTTTGCTGGTGGCTGACAAACGAAATGCCCATATCTGCCGATGCGCTCGAAGAGGGAAGCACCGACTTCTTGCTACGGTTTCTTGGATTCGAGACGAAGTGATCCTCAATGCATTACCCAACATGCTACTCAGCGGCGCGTGGGAAGCCCATCTGAATGAAAAATACCAGTTCAGAGCTACGGTGCCAATTTGGCACCGTAAATTGTGGTACAGCCAAAATTGTTCTGCGGATCAGCGCGAGCGAATGTCAACGGAGGAAGTTCGCGAATGCGGGGAATCGGCAAAACTTACCCGCCGAGCGGCAGTGCGGAAATCACAAGGGCCCGCTCCGTTACGAAGAGCGGGCCCTAACGAGAATGGTTGTGAGCGCAGAGCGCGGCCGCTGCATAGCTGATTGCTGGCACCCAGTACGCTTCCGCCACGTTATTGCGCAGCGGCGAAGGCGCGAATATCCTCAATGATGCGGGAGATTCCGGCGCGGCGGGTAGCATCGAAGGTGTCCATGACGCCGGCTTCTTGCAGGAAGTCAACCGGCGCGGCAGCCACCGCCGCACATGACGCCCCGTTAAAGGCCTCGGTGAGCATCTCCAGGATACCACACACTACCAGCGTGTCGCTGTCGGCCTCCATCCGAAACGCACCGCCCGGTGCGGAAAGCTTCAGCCACGCTTGGCTTTGGCAGCCCTTCACTTTGCGCCCGTCGGTTTTCTCCGCCTCGAGAAGGCGCTCGAGGCGCCGCCCGGCATCAATGAGCAGCTCGTAGGTGAACAGGGGGTCGTCCATTTCCGTGAAGCGCACAACCATGCGCTGCTGCGCCTCGCGGATATCCTTCTCGTCTCGAAGGGTGGAACCACCCGGCTCCACCCCGCAATCTTCGGTCATGTGTGGGCGCCCTTACGCGCAGGTGAGGACTTCGAAGCCGTTCATCTCGCCGAAGCGCACGGCCTCGTCGAATACATCGCCGTACACCAGCGCCTGGTGGTTGCCCGTGGTGATGCTGCCCTTGTTGAACGAGTCAATGTCGTTCACCGCGTAGTACACGCCCTCGGAGCAGTTCTCGTCATAGTAGCCGGCACCGGAAACGATAGTGCCACGAGCCACGAACAGCTTGTTGCAGGTTGGGTCGAAGCGAGCCACGGTAACCACCTGACCGGCGTCTTTCGCGAAGTCGTGGCGAATGGTGGTGCCCCAACGGCCGTCCATGGCGAACGGGCGTAGCGCGTAGTCGTCCATTTCGCCGTCGATGCCGTTCATCTTGCGATTCGGGGTGGAATGGTAGGTGCACACAATGCCGCCCTTGCCCTCGATAACCTTCTTGAACTCGTTGAAGCCCTCCTCGTGCCTGGAAAGCGATTTCGGAGCCGACACGGTGGAATCGGCGTCATACTTGACGATCATGGTGTTGCCCATGTACGGAGCCGTGCGCGACAGGGCACTCAAAAGCTGCATGGAAACGAGCGCGCTCACATCGTACTCGCATGCCGAGCAGATGCCCTCTTCGTTGTTCAGGGAGTGGTTCAGGCACATGGTGAACTGCTCCTCGTTCAAGCGGCGCGTGGCGCACATATCGGGGCACGGTGCCGTGAACGCGTTGCAGCCCAAAGCCGAAAGCAGCTTGCGGGTGAGGTAGTGGGCGCGCATCGACTTGTACACGTTCTCGGTGGGCATATCCACCTCGAGGGCGCCTTCCACCAGCTCATCGGTCATCTTCTGAATTTCCGCGGCCTCTTCGGGCGTGATGTTGCGTTCGCGGCGGCCGGGCAGCGACGGGTTCGAGGTGGGATCGTCCTCGTGCGTCTGATCGACGAACTCGTGCAGGTTCATGTAGGTGAAGCGAATTCCCAGCTTGTCGGTAACGTCGCCATGATCAATAAACGAATCGGGGGCGCTGATGGAAGTGGTGGAGTTGTTGCGCACCAAAGCCAAAATGCGCAGGTTCTCCATGACCTTGCGGGCAAGCAGCGCCTTCACATCGATGCGCGCCTGATCCCAATTAACCCATCCGAGGCCCTCGCAACCGTGAGCGCGCAGCGTGGCCACCGTGGCCGAGCCCGTGGCCGAGCCCGTGAGCGTAACCGCGATAGGCTTGCCGGTCTTAAGGGCAAGCTGCAACGCGAAATCGATGCCGAAGGGATAATAGGTGACGACGTACAAATCGACGTCGTCCGAATCGGCGCACAAGTCATCAATGAGCTCATCGGTGATGGGGAAGGTTTCATCGCGCTTGCTGACGTAGGTATCCATGATGTTCACGTAGGGCAGCTCGCCGAGCTCCTTGTGGAGGGTTTCTTCCCAACCGGCGGCAATCTGCGCGGTACGGGCCTCGTCGAATTCGGTTGTCAGCTCGTCACCATGACCAAATCGGCAGGGGCCTTCGAACACGTACTCGTGAATGAGGCCGAACACTACCGGCTTGATGTTGAGCTTGATGTCCTGTGTCTTGTTCACCTGATCCATGTGTTTGCTCCTTTTCTCCTCTTGCTTGAACGGCAGTCCTTTTCCTGCCGGTTTCCCTTGGTTGTTGTTGCCCTACAGCTGCTCGAACAGGCGCTGGGCCACTTCGGTCAGGCTGCGGGCGGTGCCAATGTAGTCGGGCGCCAGCTGGACACCCAAATCTTTCCGAAGCTTCATAAGCAGCAGAATCTGCTTGGTTTCCGCAGAGGTGGCGCCAGCACAGTTAAGCGAAGTGTCCTGCAGAGCACTCGTGTTCTCGCCCACGGTATCTTGCTGATGCTTCATGCTGAAGGCGGAAAGTTCGCGCAGGTCGTCCGACCAAAAATCGGTGTCGTCAATCATGTAGCGCAGCTTCACATATTGAGTGAGCAGTTCCATGAACGTTTCGAAGCTGCCCGCGCTTTCGCGAAGGGGGGTCACCAATGCCTCGGCACACTGAAGATTGTCTTTAAGACGCTCGGCGTAATCCACGCTGCCCCCCCCCCTCAGCCCGAAGCATGAACAATGGGGCCATTTTACAATTGAAGAGTGAGCCTCGTATCGGGTAAAATTACCAAAAATAGAGGCAATTTTAGGAGAATTTGAAAGAAAGCAGGCAACGTGTTCACCTTTACCATGCTCATTGACGGATTCGACGATTGCGAGGTGTTTTCAGCACCGAAGCAACGGGGAAGGTTCGATGCCGTGATAGTGGGAACCGAACGCGATACGGACCTTGAAGAACAAGAGGCCGCAACGGCGGAGGCCCCCATTGTTCCCGCCTCCGAAGGCTCGCGTGTGCTGTTCGTGGGCACGCCCCATCAGGTGCAGTCTTATCTGGCCACACATCCACATGCAAGCGCTTGCGCGCTTTATGAGCAAGACTCCCCCGCCCGCGTACCCAAAGGATGCGCCTATCGCGTGCGCACGGGCGACACTGCTGCGCTCGTACTTCACATACAGGAACAGGCGGCGCGTTTCCAGCTGTGGCAAAGCCGCATGAAGCTCTCACTGCTGGAAAATGGCGGCTACCAACGCCTCGTCGATTGCAGCGAGCCCATTTTGGGGAACTTCATTTCCATCACCGATTTGAACTTCCGTCTTCTGGCATGCACCCACGGTATCCAGCCCGACGACGACGTATCCAAGCGTCTGGTGAAAAACGGCTATCACGATGCCGAAACTGTAGCTCTGTTCAGCCAGCACCATCTGTTCAAGGTGTGGGAACGCCAGCGCGGCCTGGTAATACACGAGCACCCGCTTACCGCCGACACCGAAAGCGCCTCCTATATCTTCCATATGCAGACCACCTATTTCGTGCACATTATCATGCGCTTCAACCGCCGCACCCGCACTCCGGCCCTTATGGACACCTTTGATATCTTCGTCGAGCACCTGGAAATGCTGGTGAAGCGTGAATGGCGCCAGCGGCGCGGCAGCGAATCGGCCTACGGGCGCACCCTTACCGGGCTGCTTTCGGGGACGCTTACCGATGCTACTGCCACCACCGACGAACTTGAGCTGGCAGGCATTGACCGCACTGGACACTTCACCGTGCTGGTCTTTTCGCCCGGAACCCACGTCGATGAGCCCACTACGAGCGAGCTGCACTACTTGGCGAGCCAGCTGGAGGGCGAGTTCCCCCAGGAGCAAGTGGTGGAATTCGGCAGCCACGTGGTTATCGTGCATGAGGCAGCCACTTCAACCGGCCAGCGCGAAAAGAGCGCGCCGCACCGGGAACTGCTTCCACGCGTAACCGCGTTTCTAAACGTTCACGGCGGCATCTGCGGTTGCTCGAACGAGGTGGATTCGCCCTTCGATGTGAGCTTCGCCTATCAGCAGGCGTGTTTCGCGCTCGCGCGGTTTACTGCGCCGCTTTTGGCCTCGGGCGAGAAACCCTCATCGTTTCTCATGCGCTTTAGTGAGTGCTACTTCGACTTTCTGTTGTTCGGACGCTCGGAGAATCGGCCGCTTGACTGGTTCTGCCGCACCCATGGCCTCGTGGAGCAGATTGCCCACGACGACGAACTCGCCGGCAGCAACAACTTAGACATCATCGTCACCTACCTTTCCCACGAGCGGCGCGCCACCAATGCGGCCAAAGCGCTGCTCATGCACAGAAACTCGCTTCTATACCGCCTTGAGGCGCTGCAGAAGCGCTACGATTTGGACTTCGATTCCTACGCCTTTCGCCAGGCGTTTCTATTGGAATACAACTTGAGGAGGCAGCATGTCGTCTAGGGAGTTCACCAATGAGCTGGGCGCCGTGGACTGGACGCGTGTGCGCGAGCGCTTCCCTATTCTTAATCAGCAGGTGAACAGACGCCCTCTTATTTATCTAGACAACGCGGCCACCACCCAAGTCTCCGAAGACGTGATTGGAGCCATAGCCGATCATTACCGCACCAACAACGCCAATGTGCACCGCGCCACTCACACGCTGAGCGCTCGTTCCACCCGCAGCCTGGAGGCGGCGCGCGAGAATGTGGCCCGGTTTGTGAACGCGCCCTCGTCCGACGAGATTGTGTTCACGGGCGGCACCACCGATGCCATCAACCTGGTGGCCGCTGGCTGGGCGGCTTTGAAAGGCGCCGACTTCTCGGCGGTAACCACGGCGCTGGAGCACCATTCCAACTTCGTGCCCTGGCAGCAGTGGGCAAAGCGCACGGGCGGCTCGTTTGCCGTGGCGCCTCTCACCCCTGCAGGCGACCTTGATGAGGCGGCCCTGCGCTCGCTGCTGGATACGCAGCCCCAAGGTATTTTGGCGTTCGCCCTGGTATCCAACGTGTTGGGAACGGTGACGCCAACCGCACGCCTAATAGAGATGGGCCACGAATACGGCTGGTTCGTGCTGGTTGACGCCGCCCAGGCCATTCGCCACGAAAGAGTGGACGTTCAGGCGCTCGACTGCGATTTCCTGGCGTTTTCGGGTCACAAGATGATGGGACCCACCGGTATCGGCGTGCTGTACGGCAAGCGAGCGCTACTGGACGAGCTGCCGCCCACGGGTTTTGGCGGGGAAATGGTAGAAGAGGTGCGCACCGACTGCTCTACCTTCGAGGCGGCGCCATTGCGCCTAGAACCCGGTACCCCAAATTACGTGGGCGCTATCGGACTTTCGGCGGCCATCGACTTTTTGGAGGCTGTGGGGCGTGACGACATTACGCAGCGTGAGCACGAGCTACTGGAACAGCTGGAAACGGGTCTGGCCGCTCTGCCGCGCGTACATATTGCGGGCGCACCCGCTCAGCGCGCCGGCGTGGTGTCGTTCACGGTGGAGGGTGCCCACCCTTTGGATATGGCCACGCTGCTGGACAAGATGGGCGTGGCCGCGCGATCGGGATCGCAGTGCGCCCAACCGCTTTTGGACGAGGCGCTTTCCCTGGGCAAGGTGTGCCGTTTATCACCTGCATTCTACAACACGTCAGCGGAAGTTGATGCGGCCGTAGCCTGCGTGGAACGGGCAATGAGCATCCTGTAAGCGCACCAGTCCTCGCCCCTCCACTCGACGCTCAGCGCCGTGGCTCTGGGCGTGGCCGCGTAGTACGACTAGAACTTGCCGTTTTCGTTCGCCCAGGTATCGGGATCCGCGATGGTCTCCATGACGTCCCAATGCTCTGCGATCTTGCCATCCTCGACGCGCCAAAGATCGTAGTAGCTGGTGGGCGCACCTCCGAAGGTACCTTCGCTCACGCCGAGCACCATGTTATCGTCGGCAAGCGCCATGTGCGTGGTGTCGTAGATCATCTCGATGCCCTGCTGGCCGAGAGCCTCAAGGGCTGCGCCGAGGCCGGAGAGACCGTCAGCGATGCCGGTGTTATGCTGGATATAGGCATCGCCGTCGAAGTACTCGGGCGTCTTCTTGGGATGCTTGCCCTGCATGACGTCCACTAGGAAGTCCTCGACCACCTTGCGGTTTGCCTCAGTCTTGTCCTTGTCAGAAGCCTCGACGGGTCCGTCGATCTGGGTGTGGCCTGAAGGGTTTGGGGCGGCCACGTCGGCCAGGTTGTCCCAATGCTCGACGATCTTGCCGTCGTCATCGAAGCGGAAGATGTCGAAGGCGACCTGATCGCCCGCGCCTGCGAAGTTGTAGACGGTCTGCAGGAACACCTTGTTCCCATCCTCGAATGCGCGGATGTTATCAACCGTGGTCTTCACGGGAGCGGATGCGAGGTATTCGACGCTTCCGATGAATGCGTCGCGTCCAGTGCCGTAAGCCAGGTTGTGTTGAATGTAGTTCTCGTTGAGGAGGCTCGCGGCCTTCTCGGTGTCGCCGGTGGCAAAGGTCTCGATGAGCTCAAGTGCTTTCTTCTTCTGGTCAGACATGACACCGTCCTTTCTATTGTTCGCGTCATTGCGCTTCTATTTTGTTGACGCTACTACTGTTCCAACATCAGTATGTAAATGTAAGTAGGCACAATTTAGTGCTATAGGTACCTATAGGTAACCATTGGCTTTATGCGGGTATAACGAGAGCCGATTGAAAGGTAACGAAAAGGTGACTAGAGAAATCAACAAGCTTCCGGCCTGTCCCGTGGAGACGACGCTGCTGTTCATCGGGAGCAAGTGGCAGGTGCTCATTCTGCGCGACCTGATCATGAACGGCACGCTGCGCTTCAAGGAGCTGCAGAGATCCATCGGCGGCATATCGCAGAAGGTCCTCACCTCGAACCTTCGCGCCATGGAGGAGGCGGGCGTCGTGCATAGAGAGGTTTATGCCGAGGTGCCACCACGGGTCGAGTACTCGCTGACGCCCCACGGAAAGTCATTGAAGCCCGTGCTCGACGCCATGTGGGCCTGGGGCGAGAGCTACAAGGCATCCGTCGAGGCGAACTAGGACGACCCGGTCATAAATGCTTAGAGAGAGGCTACCATGCTTGGTCCTGAACTGTTTGATACCATGCAAGGATGCGAGGGGCTCGACCTGCAGGCGATCCCGTCCGACGCAGAAGTGGACGCCGCATGGTGTCTGCGCTTCCTGCGCGCCATACGCGACCTATCATTTGCAACAGTTGACGAAGATGGGTTGCCGAGCGTGCGCATCATCGACGTTATGGCCGTCACGCCCAACCGGCTCTACTTCCTGGCTCCTAGGGGAAAGGCGTTTCATGCGGATGTGATGCGCGAGGGGTACGTGGCCATCGTCGGGCAGACTCCGGACTACCGCACATGTCGTTTGCGCGGGACCGTCGTGCGCCCACCTGACGACGAGCAACATGTGCTAGTGGACGCGCTATTCGAGCTGAATCCCGGCATGGAGATAATCTACCCGAGCGACAAGCGATACATCTGCGAAGTGTTCTATATAGCAGACGGTGAGGGAGAGTACTTCGACCTTGGTCAAAAGCCTATCTTCCGCAAGTCGTTCTCCATCGGCAAGGGCGGTCGCAAGCCGAAAACCTACCTGATCACAGATAGGTGCATAGAGTGTGGCGCGTGTCAGAAAGCGTGTCCGGAAGAGTGTATTGAAGTAGGTTCGCCCTATGTGATCGATCAGGCGCACTGTATCCGTTGCGGACTGTGCGTTGAAGCATGCCCGGCAGACGCCATCGTGAGCCAATAGTACGGAAACCCAGCAAACGTGTAGGATTGTCTAGTTCGGTTCAACGAGGGCAATCCTTCCTGTATTCGCTCTGCTGGCTTCTAATGCGTTTACTCCGCATGAGTAGTCGCGGGTGGCTTATATGGTTTGAGCGGGGAATTTGTCAATTTCTGTATTACTCCAAGTCGATCGCATCATGCGGTCTTTTTTGTTTTATGGGCGCCGTGGGTTCCATCTCGTGCTCCATCGTCCAAATCTTGCTTTCTAATATCAGTATCGTTTTGAACTCACTTCAAAGAATGCGAAAAAGACTTAATGTCTGGAATAAATCTTAAAAGTGAATCCTAGTTCTCTGAACTGGGATTTTATTATATCCGGGAATGTTTTGAGTTCAGGATTCCGAGTACATCGTCTCGAACCCTCGAAAATTTACGCGACGGGAATAGTTCAGGAATAAACACAACCCTTGGGAGTAAATCGCTGACCAGCAGAAATGTGAAACCCTGAGTTCAAAGTGAGTTCAAATTGAGTTCATAGAACGTGAGGGCAATTACGGGCAAGCCAGCCGCTGCTAGTCCTGTTGGCCTGAATGAGATAATTGAAGCCTGATGTCCCGAGTGGCTTCTCGCATCAGAAGCAAACGTCGGAGACGCCGAATACAGCTCCCGGAGGATCAAAAGACATGGACCATAGCAACGACCGCTACATCACGAACACATTGAGGCGTCGGGGGCGCGTTTGCAATGTTCTCCTCGGGTTGGCCTTTGCGCTTCAGCTATCGTCCATTTTCACGTCCCCCGCTGAGGTGCCGCTGTGGTGGGGAGCTGACGGTGATGTTGATGTTTACGGGTCTCCATGGCTGACGCTCATCGTATGGGCCGTCCTTGCCGCTGTTGTCGCTTTGTGCAGGCTCGTCGCGGCGAATGTTGACGTGCGGTATTGGAACAAGCCGTCTAAAGTACAACCATCTGAATTGGACGATTGGTATGCCCACAGCATGAGTGTTACGTACAACGTGTGCTTGATGATTTCCGTCATGGCCCTAGGAATGGCTTTGATCTATATGCTTCGCATCTATTGGCTAATGTTTCCCCTCATTGTCATAGCCGCTCTAGTTGTGATCGCTTGCAGCATATATGCAAACTTTAATTGGAGCAAAGACTCCTAGCTATCAGCAGGCCCTACGTGGACAAATTGTCCACGTAGGGCTGACCTGGTGTTTCTTCTGCAAAACTAAATTGATATTGACTAAGCGTATATCATAGTATACAATCTGTGTATGTTAGAGATTCTACAGACAGATGAATTCACCAAATGGATGAAGCGGCTTCGAGACGCCGATGCCAGAGCGCGCATCAACGTGCGAATCCGCAGGATTTCGCTCACGGGGAACTTCGGCGATACGAAGCCCGTCGGTGACGGAGTCTACGAGCTACGCATCGACTACGGACCCGGGTACCGCGTGTACTATTCCCAGCGCGGAAGCGAGGTTGTCCTGCTGCTCATCGGCGGGGACAAGTCCTCGCAGCAGAAGGACATCGACAAGGCCAAAAGACTCAATGCGGAATACGAAGGATAGAGGACGATCATGAAGACGGCTACGAAATGGGATGCCTCCGAATACTTGGAGACCGAAGAGGACATGGCGGCCTACCTGAACGCCGCGCTCGAGGATGGCGACACCTCCGTGGTTGCCGCCGCCCTCGGCGATATCGCACGAGCAAAGGGAATGACCCAACTCTCCAAGGAGACCGGTATCACGCGCGACGGTCTTTACAAGGCATTGTCTCCTACGGGAAACCCGTCATTCGACACCGTACAAAAGGTTGTGAAGGCCTTTGGACTCAAGCTGGATATTGCTACAGCATAACAAGAGATTTAGATATCTTATGTAAGAGGTAATTACAAAAATGGGATCAATTGGCAATCACTCCTTGGAATTAATTTCTAAGATAGTCGTGGGTGACGACAAAGAACTATTCCCGTACATTACTGGTCCTCAAATTGTAGCGTTCTTTAATGACCGCTTCGGATACCAAGACGTCTATCAATACGGAAATGCGCCTACAAGATGGCGTTACGCCGCTGAGAAAATAACAGACATGTTATCGAATGGAAGAATCAATGAATTCTTCTCTGCCATCCTAAGCCCTGAATATATGATGACTTCATGGGAATGCGACGAAATACCGGCTCGTGAAAAAGCTGAGAACGCTAGGCAGACATTTAACCGGATAATTCGCGGAGATGGCTTAGAACTAGTTGGGCTCACTGGCGATATTAGGCTTGTTGAGATTGATTCTGATTTAGTGTTGATTGGCGAAGGTGGTTTTGCTCGGGCTTATAGACAGATATCTACAGGCAGAGTTCTTAAGAAGTTAAAACCCGATATGGCGCTTGACGAGCGGAATAGGCATCGCTTCAAACGCGAATTCGAAATAATGAAAAGGCTTTGCGACGTTCCTGGCGTCTTACGGGTATACGAATACAATGGAGGTTCCTGCTCCTACACAATGGAAGCTGGAGAAAAAACCTTATCTGAGTTCATGTCCACGCCGCTATCTGAGCAAGTCAAACTTACGATTATCAAACAAGTGGTTGCAACTATGTCTGACATCCACAACAGAGGCTATATTCACAGAGACCTAAGCCCAACGAATATCTTTGTATTGCACGGGGCTTTGAAAATCGCTGATTTCGGACTTGGCAAGAATTTGGATACGCTATCTTCGTATCAAACTGCTGACACAAATAATTATGGGCAGCTTTTTTACTGCTCACCTGAACAACTTGTATACCTTCGAGACGGAGACAAGCGCAGTGACGTGTTTGCGCTCGGTCGCCTAATCAATTACATACTTACAGAGCACCCCACGCAATCCACTCATCGCTTGAGATCTATTGTCGAAAAAGCCACCGCGCACGATCCTAACCACCGATATCAAGACGCTACTGAACTCCTAGGCGCTATAAACAAAAAAGTAGCTCTTTTGGACGATGAGAGTCGGGAGAATGCAATACTCGACAAAATTCAGAAGAGAGACCTGGACGCAGAAGTGGTCGATTGGATTCTAGATCAGACAGGCGAACAGCTTTGCAAGATGATTCTATCGACTCCAGGGATCAAAGACGCTGTTATCAAAATTGCCGAAACGAATGAGGTTAATGCCGAGCATATTATTGATTCTATTGGCAAAAATATGGAACAAGTTTGCAAGACATGGGAAGACAATGACCCTTTCTCAGAAATTGCAAAGGCAGTAATTCTTAGCAAAGCGACTTTTGACGTAAAAGAGCGCGCATGCTGCATCCTTGCTTATACCGCGAGATACGTCAATCGATTCTCTGCGCAGCATCTCATTGACGAAGTTCTTGCCTATGGAATAGATCCGATGCTGGAAGATATCCTCAACACCTCACCAATCAAGCCCACACTGTAGCAACAACTTTTCGCAGACAACGATAACGGAACTTAGAAAACTTTATTGATCCTTCTTGATATGGCTCCATCATCCTTTCTTTGTCGTGAGGAATAGAGAAAGGAGATGTTCATGACAGCTTACAAAGACGAGAAGCGCGGGACTTGGTTCGCGAACTTCAGGTACAAGGACTGGAGAGGCGTACCGCAAAGGAAGTCAAAGCGGGGCCTTCGCACGAGACGCGAAGCGGAAGCCTGGGAACACGACTTCAAGAAGCGAGTGTCGAAGGCCGCGTCGATGGAATTCGGATTCGCTTGCGACCTCTATCTCCAAGGCACCGAGCCCAGAGTGCGCGAGACGACACTGGAGCAGAAGCGCTACTACATCGAGAGCGCTCTGAAACCGAATTTCCAGGGCACGCTCGTAGGAGACATCGACGCCAAGGCAGTCATCGATTGGGAGAACCACCTATTGGGGTGCCGCACCTCCAAGGGTAAGCCGTACTCGGCAACGTACCTGAACACGCTTTGCAGCCAGCTGTCCGCGATCATGAACCATCTCGTCCGCTTCTACGGGCTCGAGCGCAATCCCGTCCAGATCGCCGGAAAGGTCGGTTCCAAGGAAAGGCACGAGACGGACGTCTGGACCAAGGAGGAGTACCTGCGATTCTCCGACGCGATCGCCGACAAGCCCTATTCCCATCTGGCCTTTGAGATCCTGTTCTGGTGCGGGCTCCGCGTAGGGGAGATGCTTGCACTCACGCCTGCCGACATCGATTTCGAGGCATCGCAGATCAGGGTGAGCAAGTCGGTCGCGAGGGTTGGAGGCGAGAACATCCTCAATCCCCCGAAGACCCCTCAGTCGTACAGGACGGTCACCATGCCTGCTTTTCTCGCCGAGGAGCTCAACGAGTACCTGATGATGCACGCGACATCGAATCCGAACGCGAGGATATTCCCGAGCATGACCAAGCACCTCCTCCACCACGAAATGACGAGGGGCACTAAGGCGGTAAAGGTGAGGCGCATACGGATCCACGATCTGCGCCACAGCCACGCCTCCATGCTTGTGGCGATGGGCATGTCGGTACCCTCGATCGCCGCGCGCCTCGGACATGCGGGGGAGACGGTGACGCACCGTTATATCCACTTGATGCCTGGCGCTGAGAGGGCGATCGCGGGGAAGCTCGATGAGGCGATGGGCCATGTCCCGCAAGCGTAGGGCGAAGCGCCCGTGCAAGAGGACTCGCTCCGGCATCGTCGCATTCAGGATGGAAGAGGATGCGGCAAGACGGCTCGACGCACTCGTGTCGCTCTCAGGCCTCACCAAGCAGGACTACATAGAGCGCAGGCTTCTCGACGAGAGTCGTGACCGTCATCCCGAGCTCGCGCATCGCGAAATCACTCTCGCAATGGATGCAGGCGATCTACCGCGAGCTCATCCTTGCAAGGCAGGAAAAGCGGATGCTGGGAGAGGATCTCGTATGGATCGCCCGAGCCGTGGCGGAGGAGTACGGCGCGCCCTCGTCCGAGTCTGCCGTCAGAGACGCCAACGAGGCGATGAGGGGTATTCCGAGGCGCTAAGCCTGCACGCGATTTGTGCAGTTTCCTCCACAAGTTCGAGCACCCAGCGCACCCAGTTGATAGGGCTCGCTCGAGCCAACTGCCCCGGCTGTTCCCACGAGCAAGCTCCTCGAAGATATGCGAACATATGGGCCATCAACGGTTGATGCGCAGGTTTCGGAGAGGGCGGGTTCGACATCAAAACGGCATCACGCCCCTGAACTAGTAAAAGGTAGGTCATCAGAGCGAAGTGAAGGCGCAAACTGAACGGGTTCCACGCCGTTAGGAGCCATCCAGAAGGCATGGGATAGTAATGCGAATGCGGAACCATCCCAGTTCAGGGCGCACGTCGGAGCGGCAGTGGTGTCGGTGGCGACGACGTGATGATGCGATGATGCCGAACCCGTCCCAAAGAAAGCGGGAACAAGCGGATAGGAAAGACGGCAATCGAATAGTATCCCCAGTTCAGAACCCTAATCGAGGCAAGGATCTAGATAGTCGCGACTACTCCCACTCTATCGATGCTAGTAGTTTGGTCTCGTTTTGCGGACAAGGCGATATGTTGCAGCACTTAGAAACGCTTCGGGGACAAATATCGAAACTCAAATGCCTGAGTTTCAGTTGAGTTTCGATAATTGTCCCCCGTTTGTCTCCCATTGGCATGTTTTGGGTGGTTTTCGCTAACTGTGTGAAATACAGCAACTTTCTTGAACTGGAACCGTACATATTCGTACGGAGTGGGAGTAAACATTTGTTCTAATATCGAGGTATAAGGGAAGTTTATTCCAGTTCACAGAGGTTGTCAAATTTGATGGGCTCAACCAAAATCTGATAGCCAACAGTGAATCCTCTCACTTTTACAAGACCGTCGAGATTGCTCGTCGGTCTTTTCTTTTCCCAGTTAGAGGCCAAGAAATGCTGTGATTTCATCCAAAGTCCGTGCGCTTCCTTCATTCAGGTTCACGTCCAGTAATCGCTATCAACTGGGTGCGGAGCTTGCAAGCCGCCCGGAACCATTTCACTTTACAACGATGCGCTGCCAAAGATGCGCGTTAGTATCGTTTTGAACTCACCCGCTTTTGAGGGGCACACGATGGAAGAGTTCCCAGTTCAGACAATGGAGTAAAAATTCCGCCGATACTGATTTCGGATGTGGCAGATTTTGGCTTCTGACTAGTCGCTAGCAGTATCGGGGGATGAGATGCCACCTCTGTTACCGGTGAAAATCGGACCTTATAAGTATCTCAATACTATTGTTTCGATTTTTTTCAGGCGATACTACCAGGTGGTTATGTCTGTCTTGCCATATATACTGATCTTGCTTTACGCAGAGACTCGAGACTTCGCCAGCGCTGTACTTAATGAAGCGGGATTCACAGTATCGGTCGACATCCTATATACGGAGTAAATCTCTAGCCAGTCTGAATAATGCACTAATGCCCCCGGCGCTTCTGCTTACGCTTTTCCAGATTGCGCTCGAACTTGGCCTGCTTCTCGTCCTTGCGCTTCTGCTTCCGCGTGTGGGCGGAAGCCTCTTTCATGGCCTCGCGCTGCTCGGAGAGCGCCCTCTGGGCCTTGGTGCCGATTGCCGGTCTCTTGAGCGCCTTTGCCGCATCGCGCATACGCCGTTTGGGGTTCTTCGCGAGCTTTAGGGGGTTTGGTTCCTCGTCGCCAAAGAAAGAGAGCTTCTCCCACTTGCTTACTACAAACCGCAAGACCACCTCGTCGGAGGGCTCAGCACCGAAAACGATGCGCGCGGCTCCCAACCTTCCGTCTTCTACGTGCTCAACTACGCCCACCCAGAACTGACCATCGTGATATAGGGTCAGGGTGGACGACACGCTGATCTGCATGGTGATTCCTCCTTTATGTAGATAGACCATGCAGAGAAGGGACAACCAAGGAGGCAGGTTACTGATGCGGGACTTCCGCATGCCCACGACTACCCGACGGGGACTGTGTTTTTATCTCTGATCTAATTATTATATCTCGGAGCAGATACTCAGGCGAGTTTCTGCTATCGCACAAAAGACTATGCTCTGAATGATGCCTTCCATAGCTCGTACTCCGCCTCGGTCATCTTGCCGGACTCCACATCCTCCAGGGCGCGGCTCCAAGCCTTGAGAGCCTGCGTGAGCTTCTTCGCGCCGTGGATCATCTCGTGATGGAGCAGATGCTTCGTCATGGTTGGGAATATCCTCGCGTCGGGCCTCGCCTTCGCATGCAGCCTCAGGCACTCCTCGATCTCATCGGCGAGGAAGGCCGGCATCGTCACCACGCGGTTGGACTGCGGGGTCTTCGGAGGGTTTATGATATCCATGCCGCCAACGCGCCCGAAGGACTTCGTGATGTGGATCTGGGAAGCCTCGAAGTCGATGTCGGAAGGAGTCAGCGCGAGCATCTCGCCAACGCGAAGACCGCACCAGAGCAGTATCTCGAAGGTGATGTGCGAATACGGCTTGTCGGCTATGGCATCCGAGAAGCGAAGAAGACCGCGTAGGTGGCCGCCTCGATGACGCGCTCTTCCATGCCCTCGGGGCACGGCCGGCCTGTGGCCACGCAGGCCATGTAGCAGTCGAACTCGCCGTCGTCGCAGAACTGGACGCCCAGCAGGCCCGCAGGCTCGCTGCCGTCCATCAGGTCCAGCACCTTGTGGACGTCCGGCCCGACCTTCGCCCAGTACTCGGTGGCCTTCGCCCCGGCGCCTGACGTACTCCGAGAGCGTCACCCCTGCCAGGTAGGGGAACATCCGCCGGCCACTTGATCCTGCGTGAGACCGCAGCGACGGCGCTCGTGCGTGAGACGCTCGGCAAACTGAAGCTGCTCCATGGCATTCCTCTTTTCCTTGATGAAAGTGCGCCGCAACGGCTGGCCCCTTTTGCCAACCGCATCCCATGACACCTTATACTGTGGGAAGCATCCTCGGTTGACGCAAGCGACCAGCTGTTGACTTTCACGGTGTCGAAATCAACGGATGCACGCCGAACGCGCACACGGCAAAGGATGCAGCTCGCGTCACAAAAGACCCTCGGCCAACGCCACATTCGGGCCTTCGGCATTGCGAACCGCCTCATCGAAGCAGAAATCGCCCGACTCAGCTAGTCGTCAAGCAGCGGATTGTGCACCATGCGCAGCCCGCGGTCCAACCCGGCCACGATGCCCAGCACACTCAGCAGCGTATTCAGCCATTCCGGCAACGCGAGCACGGGCGCCGAGAACCCCACGGGAAATCCCAGCCAGGCAGCCCCATTCACCAGACTGTTCAGCAGGTTGGGAATCTGCGTGACTAGAGCCACCGCCAACACCGCCCAGGACACCGCGGCGATGACGCGGCTGACCACGGGATGATCGCGGTCGAAGGCGAGGCGCAGCGCCTCGGCCGTGCCGGGCAGTGGCAGCAGCGCACGGGCACGCCCACTATCCACCAGGTGAGCACGCTTCATGCCGTACAGCGCCATGGCAGCCTCGATGACGGCACCGTCATCCAGCACGAAACGGGCAGGTGACCTCTGCTCCCCCATCAGACAGCCGTCACAATACAACCGCACCTTCTCATCAAAGTCGAAGAAGTCCACTTCCGTCACATAGAGCGAGCCGCCGTAGCCCGCGCCGAACAGGCCGCGCCAGAACACATCGGTCGCCTTCGTGGGACGCAGACGATCAGCCTCCTCTTTCGCGGAGTATGCAGGGCCATCGTCGTTCGAGCGGCGAAAAGAACGCGCGACGGCCCCTTCCTTGCTGTCCTTCTGCCCATAGCTGCGCGCCGATAATTCCACGAGTGCCTCCTGCTCGCAGGTTATAATACGTTTGTATTATATTACATTTGTATTAAGATGAAAGGCCATTTATCGAAGTTGGCGAATTTTCGCCACCGCATCTAAGGACGCCACTATGCCCAAGATCATCGACGAGCGCGCTCGCCGCGAAACCATTGCCGAAGCCGTGTGGGCCATTACCAGCCGCGAGGGCCTCGATGGCGCCACCGTGCGCGCCGTAGCAGCGGAATGCGGGCTGTCCACCGGAGCCATCCAGCACTCCTTTCCTAGCCAGGCCGCCTTGCAGCAATTCGCCATGGAGCTGATCGTAGAGCGCGTTACCGAGCGCCTGACCGAAATGGGAACGGCTGACCCGCGCCCCGTGCCCTGCGCCGAAAACGCCACAGCCAGCAACAACGCCCCCGCGCCCGCCTTCGGCCGCGAGCATCTTGAGGTCACCCCTGCCGCCGAAGCTCACGCCGCACTGAACAAGATCGTCACCACGATGCTATTGCAGCTGTTGCCCCTCGATGAAGAACGGGAAACTGAGGCCCGCGTGTGGGCCGCCTTCTCCACCGCCGCCCTCACGGATCCCGACCTGACTCCCTACGCCCGCAAGATGGATACGCTCCTGGCGACCTTCTGTCGGTGCTGCGTTAATTCGCTCCTCAGCGGCGCATCCGACGACGATCCGGCGGCCAGCGACACCCGCTCCGCGAAATCCACCCCGGCCTCGCGCGCAAGCGATCCCGCCGCCCTCGCTGCTCACCTCCACGCGCTGCTCGACGGCCTCACCCTCCATCTCCTCATGAATCCCGCCGCCGCCCACCGCCACCAGGCCGCCGCCCTCATCCGCTCTTTCGTCACGGCGCTCGCCTAGCTCGCTTCCGCGCGACCGAGCCGCCCTCGACCACCGCTCGCCCTGGGCAGGCACACTAGCTCGGTTCATGTGTATGTTTGTGCTAGTACCGACGATTGGGAGCGAATGAAGCTTCGATACGGGGCGTCGGGCACAGATCGCCCAGCTGTACGATGGAATCGCAACAATGACCCAGCACCGTATCTGCCACCTGCGGCAGCACCAACGTAGCAAGGCCTGCCGACTTGTCTCAGCAGGCCTTCACTTCTGGCCAGATATGCGGCTCCCGGCACGTCTGCCCTACGCGGGCTTCACGGGAATGCGGATGACCGTTTTCAGGCGCTCGGGGGCAACGCGCCGCGGGTCTGAGAGATAGATCTCGTGGTGGAGGCGCTCCTCGCCCTGATCGAATCGCAGGCCCTCCGACTCGGCATAGCTTCTCAGCGCGTCGATCGTCGCGGGCTCGTCGTCGTAGGATCCGCCGTGCATGCACTGCACGCAGAGCCCCTCGTTCACCGTGACCATCTCCACCTTCGAGAAGTCGGCCTTCTTCTTGCGCGTGGCCTCCTGCACCGCCCAGTCGAACACCCCGGGCGTCACGAACTCGGGCAGCCTGATGCAGCTCATCCACTCGAGTTCGGCCTTGCGCTTCGGATCCAGCCGATCGATGGGCTCCGGAAAAGTCCAGAAGCCCTCGAGCGGCGGAACGACGTAGGGCGTATACCCCTCGATGTCGTAGCCCGACTTGGGCGACATCTTGATGGTGAAGGAGATGCCGTAGAGCGTCTGGAGGGCGCGCTGGTATTCGCCGTCTTCCTCGTTCGGATCCCCTTTGCCGCGCACCGCCACATAGTTGATCGGCGGCACCTCTATGAGAGCCGGCTTCTTCGACGGCTGGTAGATGTCCTTGTACTCTCTCTTGTAGTCGAACGGCATGGGGCTCCTCGCTCCTTACGTGATGGTTGCTCTGGTTATCGGCTCGCCGTCGGCGAACGCGGCCGGGCCTTAGGCCTTGACCACGGGAAGCCAGACCTCGCTCCTGCTGTCCGGCGCGGTCATGGCCGGCGTGAAGTACCTCTCGACGTCAGTGCCCGAGGCCCACTGGTACCCAGAGGCCGGCAGCCACTCGGCGAGAATGCGATGCCACAGCTCGTTCATGGCATCGGGCATCGGCCCGACGCACTCGAAGACCGCGTAGGTGGCCGCCTCGACGACGCGCTCCCCCATGCCCTCGGGGCACGGCTGGCCTGTGGCCACGCAGGCCATGTAGCAGTCGAACTCGCCGTCGTCGCAGAACTGGACGCCCAGCAGGCCCGCAGGCTCGCTGCCGTCCATCAGATCCAGCACCTTGTGGACGTCCGGCCCGATCTTCGCCCAATACTCGGTGGCCTTCGCCCCGGCGCCCTCGACGTCCCATGTCCCGTTGTCGGACGGTATCCCGACCACGCGGAAAGACGGCTGCTCGATGATCTTGTAGTCCATTGCCTCTTCTCCCTTCACGGATAGCGTGAACGCGAGGCGTGGGTGGAGCTTGAGCGTGGTGCCGGGCAGGCGCGCCTCACTCGGCGATGCGCCGTGCACGCTCCGAAACGCCCTGCTGAACGACGTCGGAGAGTCGTACCCGTACCTCAGGGCCACGTCTATCACCCTCGCATCGGTTGACGCGAGGTCGTATGCGGCGCTCGTCATCGCCCGGCGCCTGACGTACTCCGAAAGCGTCACACCCGCTAGGTAGGGGAACATCCGCTGGAGCTGGTACTGGGAGCATCCGGCGATGCGGGAGAGCTCCTTCAGGTCAAGCGTCCCGTCCAGGTGCTCCTCGACGTAGCCCATGGCTCGGTTCAAGTTCTCAAGCTGGCTCATCCACGCCTCCTTTCGCATCCAGGTTACCGGGCAGGAGAAGGCGCGTCCTCTCATATCCCGTGCGAGTATTGGCTGGGTGCGACCGTGAATCGCGCCCCAAAGGACCTATCCTTGCGCAATAAGTATACTTAAGGGAATCTAATCCGTTCGGACAGGGGGGAAATGAGCGTAGCCAGAAGCCAACGAGTAAGCCTGATCAGTAGCACGGGGGACAGTTCTGTGTGTTGACTCTTCAACACACAGAACTGTCCCCCGTGCTATTTGTTTTTTCCTGGCATGCGTGGGGAGGGCAAGTGGGTCATGTGCCGCAGCAGGCATCTCAACCCTTGACAAATAATATAGAGGGAAGAAAAATAGAATGCTGGATTTCTAGAAATCTTCCTTTGAAAGAGATTATTATGTCTAACGCCATCAAGCCAGCATCGTTCGAGGACTTCCTTGGAGCGCCCGCTCGCCTCTCGGAACGGAAGGTCTGCCGTACCAGTGACTCCAGCGGGGAGGCGCCGGCACCTGCAGGCAAGCCCTCTTCTGCGCCCAGCGCGAAATATCCCAAAGCCCCCTCCCATAAGGCGAAAGTCGGACTGACCATAGACGAAGACCTTATTGATGCCGTAGACGACTACATCTACCACGCGCGGAAGCAAGGGCGTCGGCTTAAAAAGAACGATGTGTACGAAGCCGCTCTGCGCCAATTCCTTGAGGCAGAAGGGGTCGATGTCCGATGACCGCGAACGGAAGGCTCTCCCTCGAGGACAATATCTTCCTTGCCAAGCGAAACTTGGTGGACAGCATTTGGAAAGAGGCGCGCCTTGAGGGCATCGCCGTCACGTATCCCCAAACCGCTGATGTGCTCGAAGGCCGTGTGGTGGCCGACCTGAGCCTTGAGCAGAACCTCGCCCTCAACAACCTGAAGCAAGCATGGCGCTACGTCCTCGATGAGCCCCACGCCATGGACTTCGATACGCTCCTGCGGCTCAACCTGCTTATTGGCCAAGGCGGAGTGGTTCGCTATGCGGGCGAACTGCGCGATGGACTTGTTCGCATTGGAGGCACCGATTTCGTGCCGGCCGTCCCCGACGAGAATCAAGCCCGCAGCGAATTCGCGCGAATTCGCTGCGTGGAAGAACCCGTCATGCGCGCTTTGCTGGCATTCGCGTGGACGTGTCGCTCGCAGCTGTTCCGCGACGGCAACAAGCGGACGGCGCAGCTTGTCGCCAACGACATCCTCGTCCATTCTGGCGAGGGCATTCTAGCCGTGCCCATTGACGCCCAAAACGAGTTCTTCGGACTACTGGTGGCGTTCTACGAGAGCAATGTCCCCGATGAGCTCATTTCGTTCCTGCGCGAGAGGTGCATCGAAAAGCCCGCGATTGGGAAAGCCAACGCTTAGCGGCGCACCCTCGCGTCATACCGACAGCGGGGACTGCGAGACTCACACAGGGGACAGTTCTATGTGTTCCACATCGGAGCACCCTCCCATTCCTCACATCATCAACAACGCAAGGGCATGCTGGCGTCACGAGCCGAAATCATGCCTGCGTAATCTGAGCTGTAGTTTTTGACTTTTGCAGGTGGCCATCTCGCCTCTTCAGCAAGTTACCCTCTTGGCAGCTCCTGAGTTTGACCTTGGTCTGGCAACTGGAGAGCTCATTCGTTCTGGCGGCGTCATACGCAATCAAGCAGGCGAGATCGTTGCGCGCCTTGAAGAGGCAGGCGTCTCACCTGGCGATGCTGTTAGCGAAGCTGCGAGCAAGGCAGCTGCGGTTGCCCGCGACAACAAGGGCAAGGCAATTACCGTATTTTCAGGCCATTCCCAATGGCGTCCTGGATGAGACTGCTGCCGATGAAGCTATTGCCGTCATCGATGCTGTTAATTCCACTTGCGCGGAAGGAGCAGCGAGATTTCTCTATCGCAAAGCGTCCTCAATTCTCTCTTCTCAGCAATAGAGAATTGAGGACGCCGCTAAAAGAGCGACGGCAACACACAGAACTGTCCCCTATGTTCCCCACGGTCAGATAAGAAGACGGTGTGAAGCAGGGGCTCACCATGTTCTGCTCATATCGTCTTTTCCGCTCGCACCCAGGGAAACGCAACAGAAACAACGACGTCCCACAATAGGCGGCGCAAAGTAAAGCATGGACACGGGACAGGGTAGCTGATGGAATCGGAGCGAAAGAGGGAAGGCATACGCCTGGTTGTCGCTGAGGATCGCCCCTTCATCCGTCCCCTCCTCACGGCGGGGGACCAGCCGGAGGAAGGCTACGTCGTCATAACGACCGCGCGCACGGGAGAAGGCGCGCTTGAGATCGCCCGCGAGCTCGCGCCTGACTGCCCGGTGATCGACGCCTCCCTGCCCGACACGGCCCGGGTGCTTCGCGTAGCAGAGAGGCAGCCGATCTGCGCCCTGGTCGTCGTGCGCTCCCCATCAGCCTCCTCCGCCGCTGGCAAACAGGGCTCGCTTGTGGAGCTCGCCCGCCAAGGAGCGATCGTCTACAGCAGCCCCGCGCCCGCCAGCCAAGACCTCATCTACGCCATCGAGGCTGCCTGCGGCTGCTTCAAACGCGAGCGCGCGCTCCACGAACGCATCCAGCAGCTGGAAGAACGCATGGAGACGCTTCGCCTCACCGACCGAGCGAAGTCGCTTCTCATGCAGCAGGGCCTCACCGAGGAGGAGGCCTTCTCCCTCCTCCAGAAGACTGCGATGAACACGCGCCGACCCCTGCGAGCCGTGGCGGAGGCCATCATCCTGACTCCGCCACGGCCGTAGGGCCGGCCACTGCCCGGCCCCTCTCCGGCCGCCCGTCCCCGCACGACCCTGCCGGGACGGGGTTTACAGAGCCTCGTCGCCCCGCTCGTTCGTGCGGATCCTCACCGCATCCTGAATGTTCTTGACGAACACCTTCCCATCCCCGAAGGTTGCGTTTCCCATATCGGCAACCGCCTCGTCGATGATCGCATCGACGAGCTCGTCGCGCACCACCGTGCGCACCGACACCTTCGGCAGCATATTCACCCCCCGGTCGTCATCGCGGGTGTACACCTGGCGAAACCCCTGCTGGTGCCCGTACCCGAAGCCCTGAGTCACGAAGATTCCACTTTTGGAGTGAGCCAGCAGTATCCGCTTGACTCGCTCCAGCTTATCGCCGTTCACGATGAACTCTATCTCCTTCATGGGCAGATCCTTTCCATTCTCGCGTTTGACCGAACGCCGTCCGACGCTACCCGAAGAGCTTGAGGTAGCGATCCACCAGCTCCATCGTGCCATCCATGTAGCCGTCCATGTAGCCCTGCACGGGCGTGGAGTCCTGATGACTGCCCATCCACGCCAGCATCTGGATGCGGCGTTGCAGGATGAACGTGTCGATCTCGGAGAAATCGGTGTCGGTGAACGGGAGTACCTTGCGATAGCCGTCAAGCCACGCGTTCACGAGATCGGGCACGTCTTCGCGCTCCTCGATGAAAGTGAGTGCCCCAGCCAAGTCGTGCAGATGCCAGCCGAAGCCGAAGTCGTCGAAGTCGATCACCTTGATCTGGTCTCCCTCGACGATGATGTTCGTGTCGCGCAGGTCCGCATGGATCACGCCGTAGTTCTGGTCGTTCTTGCCATACCGCTCAAGCCGTCGCTTGATGATGGCACAGCACTGGGCGATCTTCGCCTCCTGCTCGCTGGTCAGCTCAGGGTAGTCACGCCAGTTACCCCAGAGGCCCTCCTCCCCGATCATGTTCTCGTAATCCCAGTGGGCGCGCTTGATATCCTTCGTGCCGTTCCAGATCTCAGTCTGGCGGTGAAGGTAGGCCGTCGTCTCGCCCAGCGTGCGGAAATGGGCGGGGGCCGCCTCGGGGGAGTTGTCGTTCTCCAGCGTCGCGCCCGACAGGAACTCCGTGGCTATGCAATAGTACACAGCCCCATCGGCCTCAACCATCTGGATATACGACCCGTCGCTCGCTGCAAGGGGATTCGCCACCTTCAGCGGCGTATAGTCGTTGATCTGACGCAGCCAGTCGATCTCGCTCTGGTATTCCTCGAGGGTGTGGTAGCCGGGACGGCCCACGCGCAGCATGCACAGGCTCTCGCCGGTCTGCGGGTCGTAGATCAGGTAGGTCGCGTTTTCCGAGAAGGCCAGCAGCTTCGCCTCGGATCGCTCAAAGGGGTAGCGTTTCGCCGCCGTGCGCGCCACCTCTAGAAATAGTTCGGGATTCTCGAAGTTGTTTGCCATCGAGACCGACTCCTCTCTCTTCCTTATCGTGCTTTCAATGGATTGCCGATGCCACGGCGGGGCTGACCGCCTCCGACAGCCGCGAGCGACGGGCCGAGCGAGGATCAGCCCTCCTCGACGGCCGAGAGCGACGCGTCGAGCGCTTCGATGAAAAACCACAGGTCATCCTCGCCGAATACGAGCGGCGGCCGGATCTTCAGGATGTTGCCGTAGGCGCCGCACAGCGAGATGAGTACACGGTTCTCCCGCAGCACCTCGATGAGCTTCACGGCAGTCTCGCGGTCCGCCTCGGTGGTGCCGGGCCGCACGATGTCCACGCCCAGGAACAGCCCCGCGCCACGCACGTCACCCAGGCAGCGATGGTCGTCCGCCAGCTGCCGCACCGCGGCAAGCAGCCGGTCGCCCATGACGCGAACATGGTCGAGCATGGCAAAGTCCTCGATATAGCGGAGCACCGCCTGGGCTGCCGCCATGGCGACCGGGTTGCCGGCAAAGGTGTTGAAGTAGGGCGCGCTCTTCGCGAACGCATCGAGCACGTCTTCGCGAATGGCCATGGCAGAGCAGGCGATGCCGTTGGCCATGGGCTTTCCCATCGTGACGACATCAGGTGTGATACCGTGCCTACCGAAGCCCCAGAACGCCTCACCGGTCCGGCAGAAGCCCGGCTGCACCTCATCGGCGATGTAGAGGCCGCCCTCCTCGTGGACCAGGTCGACCACCGGCTGTAAGAAGCCCGGCTTGCCGGGAATCACGCCGTCGGAGGAGAAGATGCTGTCAAACAGCACACCCGCGAACTTGATGCCGTGGCGACGCATGTCGGCAATCTGCTCGCGAATGCGAGCACACATCCAATCGCCGATGTCCTCCGTGCCGAGGCGATACGTGTCGGGGGTGGGGATCATACGCATGGTGGGGCTCATCGCGACCTCATTGCCGATGGAAGGCGAGAGCCCGGAGATCAGCGCGGTGTTACCGTGGTACGCCTCAGCCGTCACGATAATGCCCTCGCCGCCCGTGTAGCTTTGGACGCAGCGCACCGCCAGGTCGTTTGCCTCCGAACCCGAGCACATGAACATGATGCGGTCGATCCCATCGGGCAGGGTCTTAAGCAGCCTCTCCGCGTAATCGAGTATGTTCTCGTGCACGTAGCGCGTATGGGTGTTGATGAGCTGCAGCTGATCGGTGACCGCCCTGGTCACGTAGGGGTTGCTGTGCCCCATGGAGGGGATGTTATTGTACATGTCGAGGTACTCGGTGCCATCCGCGTCAAAGAGGCGGCAGCCTTCCCCGCGCACCAGGTGCAAGGGCTTCTGGTAGAACAGTCGGTAACATGACCCCAACGCCTTTCGTCGCTTGACGAGGTCGCGCAGGGTACCGTCGAGCTCATCGACACGCCGCATGTCGAAGCTGTTCGACTCCAAGATGCCCACGTTGCTCTCGGCCGATTCCATGGATCTTCTCCTCACCTTCGTTTCTTTCACAGTGCGCAGCAACCCCTCGTAGGGCAGTTCTGCGAATTCGCGCACGGCACGGTGCGCCGCAAGCCTCAGTTCCTCGAACGTGCCCGCCTCGTCGGTGTCGTAGATGCCCACCGTGGAGTAGCCCGCCTCGTCCATCGCACGGATCGCGTAGACGGAGTCGTCGATGCCCCAGATGGCATCGGGGGAAGCCCCGAGTCGGTCTGCCAGCCGCAGGAAGAAGCGGGGGTCGCGCTTCGACGCCCCCTCGTCCTCAGCCGACACGACGAGATCGAACAGGTCGAGCATTCCCGCCCGCTCCAATCCTGCTTCCAGGAAAACCCGCGGGCTCGATGAGGCCACCGCGAGGAGGAGCCCCCGGCTGCGAAGCGCAAGGGCCAGGTCAGAGGCCCCTGCACGGGCCGCCACACGCTCACGATAGCCGGCCAGGAGAAACGCGAACGCGTCGGCGAACAACTCGTCGCGACTCTTCCCCACCCCATAGCGGTCGTGGAAGAAGGCGACCGTCTGCGAGAGCGTGTTGGCGTTCAGCTGCTCGACCTGCTGTGGGTCGAGGCAGATTCCAGCCTGCCGAGCGAGGCCGGACTCCATGGCATGCCATACGTCCATTGAGCGCAGGAGCGTCCCATCGCAGTCGAACACCACCGCCTTGGTCGCGCCCATGGCCTACTTCAGCTCCGACTCGGCCGCCTGGAGGGCGGCGAACTCCTCCTCGGGGGCGTTGCCCACTAGGTGCTTTCGGGAGTACAGGAAGAAGTACGCCATGAGCACCACCATGACAACCAGGGTGCAGCCCGCTGCGAAGCTGTCCACGACGAAGGTGGAGACGATGGCCACCAGCGAGAGAACGAAGGAAATGCCCGTCAGGACAACGCCGCCCGGAGCGACGAAGCCGCGTTCCATGTTCGGCTCCTTCTTGCGCAGGATGATATGAGAGAGGTTCATCATGGCGTAGGACACGCACGCCGCGAAGACGGCCATGTTCAACAGGATATCGCCATGGCCCACGAACGCCGCGAGGATAAAGCCGATGGAGCCGAGAACCAGAAGCGCGATGTAGGGGGTCTTGCGGGAGCCGGTGATGGAGAGGAACTTGGGCAGGTAGCCGGCCCGGGAGAGGGCGAACGCCTGGCGCGAGCCGCTGAACACGGTGGAAAAGAACGATGCCACCAGCCCCGCGAGGCCAACGTAGTTCACGAACACCGCTAGGGAGCCCTCGCCCACCTCGTTGAGGGCGTCTACGAGTGGCGCCCCAGCCTCTCCGGCGAAGAGCGCCCCGGCGCCCCCGGCGGTAAGGACGACGACGAGCGCACCGGTCAGCATGAGCACGCCGATGGCGCCCAGGATGCCGCGCGGCAGATCCCTCTTCGGGTTGGCCGACTCCTCAGCAGCGAGCGGAACGCCCTCGATGGCCAGGAATAGCCACACGCCAAACGGCAGCGCGGCGAGCACCCCCTCGAAACCGAAGGGAAGCCACACCGAGTTACCAGCGGTGGGGGCGATGTCGAAGAGGTTCGCTGCCTCGAAATGAGGCGCCATGCCCACAAAGAAAGCGACGAGCGCAACCATGGCGATGGCCGTGATGCCGAACACGATCTTCAGCGCCTCGCCAGCGCCAAGAAGGTGGATGCCCACGAACACGATAAAGAAGAAGGCGATGATGGCCTCAGCGGGGACGCCCGGCAGCAGGTTCAGCGCCTGCACGTAGGAGGCGATGAAAGTGGAGATCGCCGCAGGGCAGATGGTGTATTCGATCAGGATAGCGAAGCCCGTCAGCGCGCCGCCGACCCGGCCCATGGCACGACGGGCAAACCCGTAGCCGGCTCCCGCCGTGGGCATGGCCGAGGACATCTCAGCCAAGCCGAGCACCATGAACAGGTACATCGCGCCCATCACGACGAAGGCGATGACCATTCCGAGCCAGCCGCCATGGGCGATGCCGAAGTTCCAACCCGAGAAGTCGCCAGAGACGACGTAGGCAATGCCCAGGCTCATGAGCAAAACCCAGCTCACCGCGCCCTTTTTCAAGGAGCGCCTTTCGAAATATTCCCTCGATTCGGTTTTGACGCCGTTCAACACGGCGACATCAGATGGAGGCGTCATGAGATTCTCACTCTCTTTTCATCTTTCGGCTTGAGATTGCAGACCTACGGCCCCGAGGCCGCTCTGTCTGCGCCCTCCAGGGAAACAGTTCGCCTTTGAATCTGTTTGGAACGCCATCACCTGTCAGCACGGGCCCCATTGCCCCCTCGCAGGTAACGCCGATATGAAAAGGAAGCGCGCCATTGAGCCTCCGTAAGGCCATGATAGTAGCCCGCCGGAAAATGTCAGCACCACCTCGCGGGGTTTTACAAGCTGGCAATACAATAGAAAACGCCAGGAACGATTCCGGCGTTTCAGACGGCTCATCGGCCAGGCAGCGCTGCTACGACAACGGGCTGCGGCTGGTCAGCAACAGCCCTGGCCATCCTGCGCCCGCTCAGAAACACAGGGGATCGCCCCCCGCGTTGGGCCGGCGAAATCCGCTTTGAGCATGTACCGCAATTCCAGTCTGGCTCCTGCGCACCACACAGCGTGAAGAAGGAAATCCGTCGGCCGCGCAGGCGGCGGCCTTATCATGGGCGTAATAGCGTATTATCTTGCGAGCAGGAGACGGGCATGAGCGAAGGCACAGGAGCGGCATCATGAAAAGAGTGCTCATCGTCGAGGACGAGCGCGAGCTGGCGCAGCTCATGGGCCGCGCGTTCGAGGCGGACGGCATCGCGGCCGTTATCGCCGGCAGCGCCGAGGAGGCGTACGACCTTCTGACCAGCGCCGTATTCGACTGCCTGATGGTGGACGTGAACCTTCCGGGCGACGACGGCTACGCCCTCTGCCGCAACCTGCGCGAGCGCAGCGGGGTGCCCGTGGTGTTCGCCTCGGCGCGCATCGAGCCCGACGCGCGCATCCGCGCCCTGGAGGAAGGGGGCGACGCCTACCTCTCCAAACCGTTCAGCCTGCGGGAGATGCTCGCCCAGGCGAAGGCGCTCATGATGCGGCCCGAGCGGAAAACCGGCGCCGACGAGGCCGTGCTCTCCGCCGGCCCGTTTCAGCTTGACGGCAGGGCCAAGACCATCCGGAAGGACGGGCAGCTAATCGCCCTATCGCCCCGGGAATTCCAGCTAGCGTCGGCCCTCATGGGCAACGCCGGCCAGAGCCTCAGCCGCGACGCCCTTCTGGCGAAGGTCTGGGGCGCCTTTGCCGAGGTGGAGCCGCAGACGGTCTCCGTCCATATGAGCTGGCTTCGTGCCAAACTTGAGGACGACCCGGCTCACCCCGCTTACTTCAAGACCGTTCGCGGCGAGGGCTACCGCTTCGATCCTCCCGAGGGCAATCGCTGATGGCGAAGCAGGGAGAACGCCTGACGAAGCGGCTTGCCGCTGCGGCCCTCGCCTCCGCGCTTGCTGTCGTTATTGCAGCTGCCTCAGGCATCGCGGTTGTCGCCAACGGCGGCGAGGATGCGCTGCGAAGCCAAGTGGTCGAGCTCAACGACGCCCGGCAGGAAATCGCGGAAACCGCGCCCGACGGTCGCGACGGCTCCCTGCAGGTGGCCGATCAAGCGCTCGCAGGCGCCCAGGATGCGTTGCGGGATGCCGCCGAATCCCGCCACGACGCGGCGGCCGGCGCCGTGGCGCTCACCGCGCTCGTCTCCGTTGCGGCCCTCGCGTTTTTGGCCATCTACCTGCACCGTGCGGTGGCGCGGCCCTTCACGCGGCTGGAGGGCTTCGCCGAGGAAGTGGCATCCGGCAACCTGGATGCGCCGCTCGCCTATGAAAGGTCCAACCCCTTCGGCAAGTTCACCTGGGCGTTCGATCACCTTCGCAAGGAACTCGACCGCGCCCGGAAGGACGAGGAACGCGCGAGGGAAGACCACAAGGCCGCGCTCGCCTCGCTCTCCCACGACCTGCGCACCCCGCTCGCGTCCCTCAGGGCCTATGCGGAGGCCCTGGACATGGGGCTGGTGAACTCGGAGGAGGAGCGAGCGGAATACGAGCGCGCCATCATCCGAAAATGCGACGAGGCCTCGTCTCTGGTGGAGGACCTGTTCCAGCATGCGCTCTCGGACATGGATCGCATCGCGGTGGCCTGCAAGCCCGTGCAGGCGGCCCCCATCGTGAGGCGCTGCGCCAGCGACTCGTCCGGTCTGGCCCGGATTTCCTGCCTGCGCGTGGACGATGCCCGCGTGGAGGCCGACGAGGCGCGGCTCGCCCAGGCCATCGACAACCTCATCGGCAACGCCATCAAGTACGCGCGCGGTTCGGCCATCGACGTCCAGGCCACGGCCGAGAACGGGCTGTACACGATAGCGGTGCGCGATTGCGGGCCGGGCATGCCGCCTGAGGACCTGCCGTTTGCCATCGAGCGCTTCTATCGGGGCGCGAACGCGTCGGGCAAGCCGGGTTCGGGGCTGGGGCTCTACATCTCGTCCTATCTGGCAGAACGCATGGGCGGTCGCCTGCACCTGGTCAATGCCCACCCGGGGCTCAAGGCCACCATAGAGCTTCCCCTTTTGCCCTGAGCCGCAACCCCTGTGGCCTTAATGATTCCTTAAGGGCCGTCTTTCTATGATGGGGCCGACGGCGCACAAGGGAAAGGACCAACCATGCGCGAAACCATACTCTCGACGCGAAAACTGTCGAAGACCTACGTTGCGGACGGCGTGCAGGCCCACGTTCTGGGAAGCGTCGGCCTTGATCTTTACCAGGGTGATTTCACCTCGATTATGGGCCCTTCGGGCTCGGGAAAATCCACGCTGCTCTACTGCCTCTCGGGCATGGATGCCCCCACTTCAGGCGAGGTCATCTTCGAAGGCGAGGACATCGCCCGCCTTGGGCAGGGCCGGCTCTCCGAGCTGAGGGCGCAGCGTTTCGGGTTCGTCTTTCAGGCGGCAAACCTCGTGAGCAACCTCACCTTGTACGAGAACATCGCCGTGCCCGGTTATCTGAAGCGGGGGCGCAGCGCTTCCGAGACGAAGCGCGCCACCGACGAGCTGATCGCGCGCATGGGGCTGGCGCAAGTTGCCTCGCACCTGCCCAGCCAAGCTTCCGGCGGCCAGAAGCAGCGCTGCGCCGTGGCGCGGGCGGTGGTGAACGAGCCGGCAATCGTGTTCGCCGACGAGCCCACCGGCGCGCTCAACCGTGCGAACAGCCTGGAGGTGCTCGACCTTCTGGGCGAGCTCAACCGCGACGGCATCAGCATCCTCATGGTGACCCACGATGTGCGCAGCGCCGTTCGCGGCAACCGCCTGCTCTACTTCGAGGACGGCGATATTCGCGGCGAGCTGGAGCTGGCCCCCTGGGACCCGGCGCTCTCTGGCGACGAAGCCTACGTTCGCGAGCGCGAGGCCATGGCAAGCGCCTGGCTTGCGTCGCTGTCCTGGTAGGGGGTGCGCCATGGAACCGTTGCGCACGCTTGTGCTCGCAGGGTTGCGGAAGGACAAGGGAACGTTCGTCGGGCTTGCATTGCTTCTGTTTCTTACCTCCCTTGCGCTGACGTTGACCACCAGTCTTTTCGTCGATCTCTCCGCACGCGAGGAGGCCTTGCTCGACCAGATTGCAGCGGGGGATGTTGCCGCCAACGACCCGGTTTCAAATCTCACTGACGAGGACATTGATGAGATAGAAGCGTTGCCCGAAGTGCAGGAGGTGAAGGTGACGGAGGCCTTCACGGCTCCGACGCGCGTCGAAGACGCCCAAGGGAACGAGGTTGTGAAAACTGCTCCGCCATCGGCGAGCGCCTACGAAGCGTGGGGCTCGTCCCTCGATTTCAATGTCTTTGCCGACGACCTCTCATCGTATCGCGATGAGCAAAACGGGCCGGCGGACGGTGAGGCATACGTTCGCGTTGCGGAGCGCACCCTGTACAATGTAGAGATAGGCGACGTCCTCGTGCTTGACATCGGAGGGCGCGAGACCTCCTTGCGCGTTGCGGCGTTTTATGAAGATCCGCAGATGGGGACGCCTTTCATGGATACAAAGCGCTACCTGCTGTCTTCCGCCACCTTCGAGAAGCTGTTGGCGGAAGTTGAGGAGACGGGCACCTCCGGCACCGGTATCTCCAGCGGCGCCGTGACCATGGAGAAGGAGGCGTATCCCATCAGGGAGATCAACGTGATGTTGACGCCCGAGGCACGCTCCCAGGGCATCGACGGACACGATCTGACGCAGCTGATCGATGACGGGACTTCGTGGGGCGAATCCGCCCACACGCTCTTCTCTCGACAGACCCTTGCTGGCTACAGCCTTCTGGTCGTGCAGGTTATCACTGCGGTGCTTGCCGTGTTTTCGCTGATCCTGTTCGTGGTTGCCCTCATCCTGTGCCTGCATACGGCGTCCTCTAGCATACAGAGCGGCTATGCCGATTGGGGTGTTCTGAAGGGAGTGGGGCTTCCGCGCAACGCGCTGCGCAGGGTTCTTGTCATGCAATATGCGCTCGCCGCGCTCGTCGGCCTCGCTCTCGGCTTCATCGCGGGGTGCCTTCTTGAGCCGCTTTTCTGGCCGGCGTTCTTGCTCATCACGGGAATCCTCGTGGTCGAGGCGTCGTTTCCTTGGGCGGGCCTTGCCTGCTGCGCCGCTCTGTTGGCGGCCCTTATGGCATGCATTGCCCTGATGGCCCGCAAGATAGGACGCATCACGCCTTTGGCGGCGCTCCGGCAAGGCGACGGCGACATTCGCTTCTCACCGCGCGGGGCGAGCGCGATATCGGGCAATCACCTGAAGGCGTCACTGGTATGGCGGGCAATTGTGTCCGAAAAGGGGCGCTATGCGGGCATCAGCGTTTGTTCGCTGCTGTTGTGCGCATTCGTCGCGCTGTGCTTCGGAATCGGCGGCGCGGTTGCTGGAGACGACGCGGTGTACAAGGCTTTCGGCGTGTGGAAGAGCGACGGATCGTTTCGCTTCGACGGGCAGGAGGTGAGCCTTGACGAGGTACGCGAAACTATAGAGGGCGTCTCGCCCATAACGCGCGAGTGGGAAGAGGGCGCTGCGGTACTCAATCTGAACGGCGAGGCCTGCACTTTCGTCGGGCTCTCCGATACGGGCGTTATAGAGGAGGCATCCATCGTCTCGGGGCGCGCGCCAAAACATGCCAACGAGGCGCTCATAGGGTTGAACCTCGCTCGCGCCAAGGGGCTTTCGGTGGGCGATGAGCTGCAGGTGTCGAAAAGTGACGGCGAAGAGCGAACCTACATTGTGAGCGGCTTGCTGTCATCAGTGCTCAATGGCGGCAATGGCGTCGTCCTCACCTACGAGGGGTTTCAGGAGTTGGTGGAGTTGGGGTCGGATCCCGCTGACGTTTCGCGCCAGTACCAGTTGGCCGATCCCGACAAGGCCGATGAGGTGGTAGAGGCGCTTGCAAGCCGGTTCGGTGACAGCGTTGACACCGAGCTGACCGGATTGTTCGGGTCGAACACGAACATGCTTTTGCTCTGCAGGGACATGCTGACGGTCATGGGCTATGCCATGTCCGCATTTGCGATGGGCCTTGCCTGCGTTGCCGTGATGCTGATAAGCAGGCGAACGCTCCTCTCCGAGCGCCGCGATATGGGCGTCTATCGCGCCATGGGATTCACGGTGGCCTCATTGCGCGCCTCGTTCGCGCTGCGCTTTCTCGGCGTGTCGGCGGTAGGTGCCCTGGCGGGGTCGGCTCTTACGATGGCAGCTGGGGGCGCTCTGGTCAGCTCGCTGTTCGGCCTGTTCGGCGTCGGCGCGTTCAGCCTCGCGCTGCCTGTTTGGGAGGCGCTCGCCATCAGCGCGGTCTTCGCCCTCGCCTTCGCCCTTTCGGCCTTCGGAATGTCAGGGAGGATCAAGGACGTGAGCGTCCGCGAGCTGGTCGTGGAGTAACGTCCGCCGGCCGTGCGGGCGCGGAGGCTTCCCTGTGGTCACGGCCTCAAAGCTAATGCTCCTCGCCATAGGTCGCTAATCGAGATCGTAATGGGCCAGAACGTATTGGTCGAAGAACGGCAAGAGCAAGCGCACGTAGCCGCGTTCCTCCCCCGAGATGATGCCCTTGCGGATGAGGCGCTGGCGGTAAGGGTTGAACTCGTTGGTGCTCAAGCCCAGCAGTTCGCGTATCTCGCCGATGCGCCCGGACTTCACCTGGGCGATACCGTGAAGGACCTCGCGATCTTTGCGCGAAAGCTCGGACCACACCTTGTCGTAGGCATACTCGTCGAGATACTGACGCGCAAGCTGCTGAGCCACCCGGGCATCATCGGCGTTTTCCCAGGCGAAATAGCCGAGCACCTGAAACGCAAAGGAGTACCCCTTCGTCAGCTTCGCAAGAGCCATTCCCTCCTGTTCGTCCAGCCCAAGAACAGCCTGGTAGTCTTCGGCAATGGTTCCGATATTCAAGGGGCCGAGGTGGATTTTGGACGCACGATAGAGGAAGGTCAGGCTCTTCTCATCCTGAAGGGCGCTCACGTTCTCATACAGCCCCGTCATGAGAAGGTAGACGGGAAGATCCTGGCGGAGGAAAATCTGGAAGGCGGCAGCGAACGCCCTCATCTGAGGAGTGTTGGTAACCTCGTCAACGCTGATCAGCAGGCGCTTGCCCTTCTTTTTCAGGCTGAGCAGCATCTTCTGGAGGGCTGTCTCTATCTCGGTGATGGGGGCGGCACCCTTGACCTCCAGGCCAAACCCGAAGAACGAGAGGTTGATCTCGGCCGACTGAAAAAGGCGCGCAAGCTCGTTTTCGCTGGATAGCTTTGCGGCGAGGCTGGTCAGCAAGTCTCTCTCGGGGTTAAGCTCGACGCTTATCCAATCCTTCTGTGAGGTGATTTTTCGAGCGGTCTCGGTCATGAATACCGTCTTGCCCGACCCGCGGATGCCGGTGACCATGTACACTTGCTGCGTGCTTGGCTCACCGAGGAAGGCGTCGATGACCTGCTGCGACTGAGCTGCTCGCGCGATGAGCTGAGTGGGCTCCTTGCCGAATGTCAGGGTGTAAGGATTTTGCTTTCCCACAGCGCCTCCTCAAGTTTTACTGTTCTCTGAAGTTTTTACTGTCGTTTACTGTTTCTCGTATTCTTTACTGTCGTTTACTGTCTTGTCAAGAAGGAGGCGAGGCGGAGAGCCGGCGACGCATGCCAGACGCAGGCATTCTGGGGATGTCATTGAATCTTAGCCCGGAAGCGCTGTACAGTTACCGGAGGCCCACAGCTTCCACCAAGTTGCCGGGAGCTATCCCCCGATATCCTCTTCGATAGAGGAAAAGCGAGAGAGACGACGCCGAGCAAAGGAGCGACCCCATGAACGTGAAGAGCGAGCTTACGAGGCTGGTCGGCGACGGTGCCGATGTGCGGCTGAACGACGTGGACGTGAGGCCGGATGACGTCAAGGTCATCCTCATCAACGAGGTCGTGCCAGCCGACCCGGCGCAGGACTTCTACGGATCGCCAGATGCCGAGTACCTCAAGACGGCCCTTCCCCTGCTCCGCGAGGCCGGCGCGGACATCGGGAGCATCTACGACGCCCTGGACCGGGGGATCTACGTCACGAACGCCGTGAAGACGCCCAAGGTTGGCTACGCCGTGGAGAAGGGCGCCCTGGAGGACAGCCTGCCCTACCTCGAGGCGGAGCTCGCCCTCTTCCCCAACGTCAAGGTGGTCATGCTCATGGGAGACGTGGCGAAGAAGTCGTTCAACATGATCGTGAAGAAGGCGACCGGGAGAAACGCCGTGCCCGCGGGCTCGACGTACAAGCTGCGCGCGGGCGAGTTCTTCCACGAGGGAGCGAGGGTCATGCCCTCCTACATCATCACCGGCGGCAACCTCGCCATCGAGAAGTCGAAGTCGACGATGATCGTCGAAGACCTGGCCGCCATGCTCGCGCTCATCTAGCGCAGGGGGGAGTAGAGGGCGACCAGCACGACGGGGCACTCGGCGACCACCGGCCCGAGGGGCAATTCCCAGCGGCGCGAACCGCACGATGCGTAAGGACAGCGTTGCCGCCTTATGCACTCAATGGGTGCATATTTCGATATAATATGCACTCAAAGAGTGCATATTGAAAGGAAGCCGATGGATCGCCTCTACGAGACAATGCAACGACTGCTTGCCAACACCGTGAGCCCTTTTCACCGCTACACCTACGACCGCATAAACTGGGACAATCACATGCTCGGCCTTGTGGGGCCTCGCGGCGTCGGAAAGACCACGCTCTTCCTGCAGCATATCAAGGAGTCAGGACAGACCGACAAGGCGCTCTTCGCCTCGGCTGACAACCTGTACTTCGCCGAGCACACGCTGCTCGAAACAGCCGAGGAGTTCTATAAAAACGGGGGCATCTTTCTCTATCTCGACGAAGTGCATAAGTATAACGGATGGTCACGTGAGCTGAAGGCCATCTACGACTCGTTCCCCGACATGCATGTCTACTTTACCGGGTCTTCCATACTCGACATAGAGCGAGGGGAGTCAGATCTCAGCCGTCGGGCGCCGAAGTACACCATGCAGGGACTGTCGTTCCGTGAGTTTTTGGCCATGCGCTACGCCGTTGAACTCCCGCCCCTTTCCCTTGATGACATCCTCGCCCACAAAGCCTCTATTCCCGGAATCGATCACCCGCTTCCCTACTTCAAGGAGTACCTGACCTGCGGCTACTATCCCTTCGGACAAGACCCGGATTTCCCGCTCGAGCTGACACAGGTTGTCAATCGCACCCTCGAAGTGGATATCCCCCAGTACGCGAACATGAATGCGTCCACAGGACGTAGACTGCGCAAGCTCATGGCCCTTGTCAGCACCCTCGCCCCCTTCAAGCCAAGCATGGCAAAGCTCGCGAGCCAGGTTGGGGTCAGTCGCAACAATCTAGAGGATTACCTCCTCTTCATCGAGAAAGCCGGCATGATCGCACAGCTCAGGGAGTCGTCTTCGGGCCTCAACGCGCTTGGCAAGGTAGAGAAGGTCTACCTCGACAACACCAACCTCCTCTACAGCCTCAGCGACGAGGCCCCGAACAAGGGCACGGTACGGGAGACCTTCTTCTTCAACCAGATGCGCGTGAACCACCCCGTAGCCAGCTCGTCCTTCTCAGACTTCTCTATCGGCGCACGCACCTTCGAAGTCGGGGGAAGAAGCAAGGGAAAGACGCAGCTGCAAGGCGCCGCAGAGGGCTATGTCGTCAAGGACGACCTGGAATACGGCCACGGCAACGTCATCCCCCTGTGGGCCTTCGGGTTGAACTACTGATCGCCTGGCGCCCTCGCCGCTAGGCGATCTGCTTGAGGGGCCGCGCGGGGGTGCCGCCGATACTACCGTCCATCCCGTCACGTGCCGCAGCTGAGCGAGCGGGTGTTCGAGGGCATCGCCTGGCCCACCGGCGACTACTACACTGAGCTTGACGAGCGCTCCCTCGACGGCCTGGTGGAGGCCCAGGCCGTCCCCACCAACGAGTTCCGCACGAGCGAGGCGTGCCACGTCAACGACGACGGCACTGTGATGACCCGCGACGACCTGGTCGCCCTGACCGCCGACTACGAGCGCAACCCGCGCGTGGCCGAGCACCAGGAATACAACTGCGGCACCTACCACAAGGCGCACCGCGCCTCGGTGAGTGAGTGCTCCGCTGTCACGACGACGCCCCCCATCCCCGAGGGCTGGCTGTCGGTAAGCCAGGCGAAGAAGCTGGACATGCCGGCATAGGCTTGAGCTGACGCCAACGCAGCAGGGCCGACCGAGGGGCCCTGCTGTATGCTGTGTGCGGGGCGAGAGTGTTGCGAAACGAGAGATCACCCAACAGGCAATAGCAGCTTCCTCTATCTTACCGTCAATACTTGAAAAATGGATTTTCCTATCAAAAGCCACTGGTTTAATTACACGACCCGATAGACGCGAAAACCCGTACTCCATAAACTTTTGGTTATAGAAAGTATTTGTACAGCAACACGCATACAGATCCTTAAAGAGGAATTCCCGTGCTGTGCCCCTGTTGTCAATAGGTCACTTCCTGCTAATTATGCCGAATATTTTTTATACAGCAAGTCTTTGAAAAAGGTCGAAAGTAACCGTGCTGCACGCCTGAAAAAGCTATCTCCAACCTGAAGATGATCCTGATGTGATTTAAGATCATCCAGAAGAACTGCCCAAAAAGTCCATCGCAGAGAAAGTGAGCTCATGCGAAGCAATAACCCCCGAAGACATTCCCAGTAGCACCCTATTGAACCCTTCCCTGCCTACGTATCATTTTCCAACCAACAGCCGCAATACACAAGGAAGACAGAGCCACAGCCAACGCAACGACGGCTTTTTTTACAGAGAAGACATCCCCGGTTTGAGCCAGAATCGTTCCTTTAGTCACAACTTCTTTCTTTCCAGCATCTTCATCAGTCGAAACGATGCCACTTACATCTCCATCCGGTTTTGGGACATCTTGAATGAAGCTCGGGGGCTCACTGCCACCCTCATTGACAACGAAAGTCGCAACGCCATTGCCTCCATCTTCAAGCCAAACGGCAAGAGCATGACCTCCAGCAGACAATGTCTTCAGATACTCACTCTTAAGCGTAAGAGTCGCATCATCGAGTTTTAACGTGTAGCCACTAGCGGGAATAACTTCCCCATCGAGAGTCGCCATAACAAAACTTGCCAAGTCAGCATCGAAACGGAACGAAAGATCAGCCGCTGTCTCCTTATCGAACACAGCACTGTTGCCTTCGAGAATCATATAATAATTATCCTTGGCTACGTCTTTGACCAAAAACGAGATGTCCGGGACGGCCGCCGCGACGACATCGCCCCCGAACAGGCTGGCGTAGCTGGCGGCATGGCCGGGGTCGACGAGGCACGTCGCATGCCCGGCCCCGTCCACGACGCGGTACCCCACGACCCGGTAAACCCCCGGGCCGTCCGTCCCGTCCACCCGGTAGGAGCAGCCGGCATTCTGGAAGAAGAGCCCGTCTGGCTTGAGCAGGATGATGTCGACCCCCTCGACCCCATCGGCGTCGTACGCGTCCGGGGTGACCACGACGACCTCGGCAGCCGTGAACACGGACCCGTTGATGGAGGCGCCCCTGATGGCGGGAACGTCGGGGTCGCCTGAAACGCCAGCGTTCTTGACCTCGAACGAGATGTCCGGGACGGCCGCCGCGACGACATCGCCCCCGAACAGGCTGGCGTAGCTGGCGGCATGGCCGGGGTCGACGAGGCACGTCGCATGCCCGGCCCCGTCCACGACGCGGTACCCCACGACCCGGTAAACCCCCGGGCCGTCCGTCCCGTCCACCCGGTAGGAGCAGCCGGCATTCTGGAAGAAGAGCCCGTCTGGCTTGAGCAGGATGATGTCGACCCCCTCGACCCCATCGGCGTCGTACGCGTCCGGGGTGACCACGACGACCTCGGCAGCCGTGAACACGGACCCGTTGATGGAGGCGCCCCTGATGGCGGGAACGTCGGGGTCGCCTGAAACGCCAGCGTTCTTGACCTCGAACGAGATGTCCGGGACGGCCGCCGCGACGACATCGCCCCCGAACAGGCTGGCGTAGCTGGCGGCATGGCCGGGGTCGACGAGGCACGTCGCATGCCCGGCCCCGTCCACGACGCGGTACCCCACGACCCGGTAAACCCCCGGGCCGTCCGTCCCGTCCACCCGGTAGGAGCAGCCGGCATTCTGGAAGAAGAGCCCGTCTGGCTTGAGCAGGATGATGTCGACCCCCTCGACCCCATCGGCGTCGTACGCGTCCGGGGTGACCACGACGACCTCGGCAGCCGTGAACACGGACCCGTTGATGGAGGCGCCCCTGATGGCGGGAACGTCGGGGTCGCCTGAAACGCCAGCGTTCTTGACCTCGAACGAGATGTCCGGGACGGCCGCCGCGACGACATCGCCCCCGAACAGGCTGGCGTAGCTGGCGGCATGGCCGGGGTCGACGAGGCACGTCGCATGCCCGGCCCCGTCCACGACGCGGTACCCCACGACCCGGTAAACCCCCGGGCCGTCCGTCCCGTCCACCCGGTAGGAGCAGCCGGCATTCTGGAAGAAGAGCCCGTCTGGCTTGAGCAGGATGATGTCGACCCCCTCGACCCCATCGGCGTCGTACGCGTCCGGGGTGACCACGACGACCTCGGCAGCCGTGAACACGGACCCGTTGATGGAGGCGCCCCTGATGGCGGGAACGTCGGGGTCGCCCCCATAGCCAGAAGACTTCCCCTCTCCTTCACTTTGCGATATTGACGTAGAATTTTCTGCGCCAATCGTAGACTCAATCTTGGCATTATCGAGCACGCCATCTATGGGCAACTGCTCCTGCGAGCTGACCCTTATCTCATCCCCCGCCGATATAGCAAAAGCAGCAAAGGGAGCGCAGCTGAGAACAGCTATGAGAAAACACGAGATGAGGGCTAATCGCTTCTTCATATAATCCTCCTTTTCCTTTAACGCACTTTTATCACGGGGAAAACTGATCTGTTGTACAACAATGCCATGCGGCATTTCCCCCAAAAGAGCGCTCGTGAGCAGATGCAGTGGCTTTCCAGCCCAGCAGGCATAACATTTGACATGATGCGACGTTCCGCCAAGCATACCTGCTGGGTATCGCTCAGGATTTGCATACTTTACCCCCCCCCCGGAGAAAATCTGTTGCGCAACATTTCGGGAAGGCGGCGCGGGTCGCAGGGGCGCATTCGCGGGGCCGCGTGCAGAATCGGCGTGCAAGTTGGCCAAAAAAGACGACCTGACGACAGATTCGTCGCTCGAAACGCTCTCTTTGGGGCCCTTTGCGCGCGCCATCTGACCGTCTGGCTTCTGCGACCTGGGCTTTTACTGAGCGTAGGCCTTCGCGTCGCCGAGACTTCGTCGTCAGGTCGTCTTTTTTGGCCAATTTGACCGGGAGCACGCTCTCGCGAGTGCCCCCCTCCGCAATTCCGAGCGTTGCTGCGAACGTGGCATCATCATCACCGAGCAAGCCGCGACCGAGGAGGATCCGTGACCCCCGCTGCGACCGTCTTCTCCCTCGCCGAGCATCCCGAGGCTGCCAGCCAGGCGGCAACGTGGCTCTCCTCGAAATGGGGCATCCCCGCCGAGGCCTACCGCGAGAGCATCGAGGCGGCGCGCCACGGGCTGGATCGCCCCTACCTGATGACCGACCACGACCGCTTCTACGAGCACTGCGGCTGGGAGTACCTGGACGACGTCCGCGACGACGGCGGCGCGCCCCTCCGCCTCTACGGCGCCGGCACGCTGCCGCCCGCAGGCGAACGCTAGGGACATCACCCGCCCCACACGCACTAACCGCCTCGGAGGCGCCCCACACGCACGAGGGCCCCGCGCCGTCACGACGCGGGGCCCTCGTGCTGCGCTGGGCCGCGGCTACAGCTCGACGCGCCCGAACTTGGCGAGCACCTCGGTGGCGGCGGTGCAGGCGTCGCAGTCGCACCACTTGGCGCCCTGCTCCTTGCGCTGCCGCTGCGCCGCCAGGATCTGGGCGGCCGCCTCTTCGCCGAAGACCTCCTTCGCGGGGCCCTCGGCAAAGGCGATGACGCCGTCGATGGTGGTGGGACGCCCCTCTAGGACGTCGAGGAGCTGCTCGGTCGCCTCGTCGGCGACGGCCTCTCCTCCCTCCGCCACGGCCTGCTGCCACGCGAGCGCCGCGTCCTTGGTCACCTGCGTGCTCGCCCCCGACTCCGAAAGGATCGCGACGCGCTCCGCGACGTAGTCCATCGTCTCCTTCTCCATGGATGCCTCCTCAGACGGCTCGTGACTTACGCGAGCATCATAGGGCAACGCCAGCACGCCCGCAATGCACCGCAGCGGCACGGCACCAATAGGACGCTACGCCCCCGCCTCTTCCGGCCCCGCCACGCCGCGGTTGCGCTCTACGGCCAGCTGAGTCTGCGCCAGCACGAAGGAGATGAGCGAGAGGTCTGCCTGGTCCAGGTCGGCCCGGGAGCAGTCGATGGCCACCACGCCCAAGGAGCGCCCCCGCATGCCGAAGGGCAGGAACTTCTCCGTCCCGCCCCGATAGCCCAGCTCGCCGCAGCCCGTGGGGCAGTGCTGCTCGTAGCAGTCGAGGGCGGCCTCACCGCGCTCAGGATCGGGCGCGCCCAGGATTATCTCCACCGGGCGCCCCAGAGACGCCGCGAGGAACTCCTGGGCCGCCTGACACGCCTCCTCGGCGGTGACGCTGTCCACCAGCTCGGCCCCGAGCCGATTGACCCGGCGCAACGCGACGGCAGTCCGCTCGGCAGCGGACACCTGGTGCCTCATGCGATGGGTGACCACGCCCATGATGAGCGCCACCACCAGAAAGATGACGAGCGCCACGACATCGGTGTGGTTGAACACCTTCAGATGGTAGAGCGGCTCGGTGAACAGGTAGTCGTAGGACACCAGGTAGCCCAGCCCCAGCGCTGCGCCCCACACCCCGGAGTCGGATTCCAGGCTGGCGATGAGAATCCCCAGGACAAACACGGGAAACACCGCCAGGGGGCTGACGGCCATGAGGGAGAACCCCCACACCGCCGCCATCCCCGCACCGTAGAGCAGCACGATGATGCTGACGTCACGGACCAGAAGCCGACCCCGGCACCGCCAGCCCCGCCGCATCCGCAGCTGCGCGCTATCGCCCATGGCGAACACCTCCTAGGAGAAACGACAGCAGGGCGCCCGCCCCCATGAACAGGGGAATGATCTCCAAGCGCCCCAGCAGCATGCCCACCGCTCCGATGACGAGCGGCACGGGCCCCGACTCCGGCCCGAGAAACCCCGTCCCCACCCCCGTGTTGCCCAGGCAGGACGCGAAGTCGAACGCCGCCTCCTGCAACGTGGCGCCGCAGAGGATGAACGAGAACGTCCCCGCCATGAACACCAGCAGGTAGAGGGCCACGAAGGCCTGGGCTTCGGACACGTCCTCGGCAGTGAGCGCCGTTCGCTTGCCGAAGCGGTTGATCTTGACGCTGGTGATGTGGCGTCTGCTCCCATAGCGGCTGCGAAGCGTCTGCCCCAGCCCCAAGGCGGCAACGGCGACGCGGTAGATCTTGATGCCGCCCGAGGTGGACCGCGCCTCGGCGCCGCTGAACATCAGGAGCAGGAACAGAAACAGCAGCGCCGGCCCCATGGCGGCGAAGGAGGACACCGTCTGAAACCCCGTGGAGGTAAGCACCGACACCACCTGGAACAGCCCGTCTCGCAGGGCGTCGACCGGCCCGTCGCTGATGCCCCGAGCCCCGAACAGCGCGGCCACCGCCAGGGAGAACACAACGATGACGCCGAAGTACAACGGCGTCTCGATATGGGTGAGAAACGCCTTGACCTTACCCCTGATCAGCAGAAACAGCAGAAGGAAGTTCATGCCGCCAGCTAGCATGAGGACGATGGTGATAAGCTCGATGGCGGGACTCTGCCAGAAGGCGAGGCTCTCAGGATGGGTGGCGAACCCAGCCGTGGATACCGCGCACATGGAGATGTTGACGGCGTCGAAGGGCGCCATGCCCGCGACGACGTAGGCCACGGCGCCCACGGCGATGAGGCCGGTGTAGATGAGCAGGATGAGCCGGGCGGTCTTCGCCGAGCTCGGCAGGAGCCGGTCGGTGTGGCCCTCGGCGTTGTAGACGCCCAGACCGCCCGTCCGCGTGACCACGCAGGTGAGGACGAGCACCAGCCCGACGCCGCCGAGGTAGCAGATGAGGCTGCGGTGAAACAGGAACATGGCTGGGCACGTCGCCACGTCCACCACGCTCAGGCCGGTGGTGGTGAGCCCGCTCGTGGCCTCGAAAAGGGCCTGGACGGGGGTGAGCAGACCAGCCGCCACGAAGGGCGCGGCGTAGGCCACCACCGCGAGCGCCCAGATCAGCAGCGTGCAGACCGCTGCCTGACGCCGGGAGAGAGGAAGGGCGCGCCCCGGCAGGGAGCTGGCGAAGCGCAGGAGGTATCCCAGAGCCATGGCAGCGAGGCTCGGGAAGATGAAGCAGGGCGCCAGAGACGCCTCGTCGGGGTAAAGCCACAGGACGGCCAGAGGCGCGAAGCCGGCCAGGCCGATGAACAGCAAGGCCGTGCCGACGTAGCGAGCCACCGGCGAGAGGGCGCGCGACCCTCCGCCCGAGGGAAGGCCGAGGGGCAGAGACGCGGGATAATCAGCGGGAGTGCGAGCCGCCATGGCCGTCACGCCCGGTCTTTCCCAAGCAGATGCCACGAGCCGAGCAGCGCCCGGCCCTCGCCGAGGTCGGTGCGGGGCCCGCCGTCGCCGGAGATGCCGGGCGTGCCGTCGCCAGCCGCCTCGACCAGCGCGTCGCGGATGCCCTGGGCGAGCGTGGCGGTGCCGCTGATAGCGGCCGTCACGCCCAGCTGGCGGAACACCCGCACGTTCTCCGGATTCGCCACGATGCACAGCTGACGCCGGATTCCCAGGAACCGCCTGGCCACCTGGCAGATGGCCAGGTTGTCGGCGTCGCAGCTGGTAAGGGCCACCACCACGTCGAACCCCGCGACGCCGGCGTCCTCCAAGACCGACCGGCTCGTGCCATCGCCCCAGACCACCTCGTTGTCATGGCGGCTCGACAGGTACTCGCAGAAGCTGCGATCGCTGTTGATGGCCACGATCTCGTCGGTCAGGTCGGCCAGGGCGCCCATGAGGAAGTCGGCGCGGGAGCGCCCGCCGACAATGACGGCCCTCATCGCTCCTCCTCCGCCCGCGGCAGGCCGGTGATCCGGAAGAACTCCTCCTCGCAGAGGCGATGGGGGCAGATGGGGTCGATGCCCATCTGCTCGAGGATCTCCGCCAGGGAGCTGTCGTCCACGACGGGCAGCACCTGGCGCACCCCGAGCACCTCGCTGGCCAGCTCGGCCACGAGCAGGTTGACGGTATCGCGGTCCGTGGCCGCCACGAGGTGCGTGGCGCGCTCGGCGCCGCACTCTCGCAAGAGGAGCGCGCTGCCCCCGTCGCCGGTGACGGTCTCGCCGTCGAAGTCGTCGCCCAGCCGGTCGAAGGCGTCCTCGCGCATGTCCACCACGGTGACGTCGCAGCCGGCGGCGGACAGCGACCGGGCCACCGCCGCCCCGAAGGGGCTGCACCCCACTACTATGATTCGAGCTTTCCTAGCCATGACCTGCGTCTCCTTCAGCACAATCGCACTGAGGACAGACTAGTGGTTCGAGCGCGCGAGCCCGGCAACGGATACGCGACTGTTTCCTAGCGCGCCGGCCCCGCGCGGGACGGCCAGGGCGGCTAGGCGAAGACGGAGGCTCCGCGCTCGCGGGCCACCACCTCGCGGGCGGCCTGCAGGTGCAGCTGCACGGCGGCCTCGTCGCTGCGGCAGGTCTCCAAAAGCGCGTCATAGACGATGGGGGCCAGCTCCTCCACCAGCTCATAGCCCTGGTCAGTGAGGGCCAAAGCCTTGGTGCGGCGGTTTTCGGCGTTGCGCTCCTTCGAGACGAGGCCCCGCTCCTCGAGGGCCTTGAGGGGCGCGGTCACGTCGCTGCTCCTCAGGAACAGGTAGGACGCCACCTGGGACGCGGTGGCGCCGGGCCCGAGGATGCGCAGGGCGGCCAGCACGCGGAACTGCGAGGTCTTCAGGCCGTAACCGGCGAGCTTGGCCGCGGTGAGGGTACGCGAGATCATCACCGCGTCGAAGAAGGCGGTGTCCAACCGGAAGCTCCCGTTCTCGATGCGCGAGGCGTGGTGGAGCGCCGCCGCGTTCGCGGAGCTGTCGAGGGCCACCTTGAGCTGCTCGGGGGTGAGGTTGCGCCAGTAGCTGCGCAGAAACGCGGCCACGGGGCCGTCGGCCCGGCCTATCTCGTCTGCGCCGGCCGGGGTGAGCGCCAACGACACCACGCGCATGTCATCCGGATCCTCGACGCGCGCCACCAGGCGCTCCTCCACCAGCCGGGGCACCGCAGCCGATATGGTGCTCGCGCAGACGCGGAGGTTCTCGGCCAGGTCGGTGGTGCGCAGCACGCGGCCCTTCGCCCCCAGGAGGCGCAGCAGCATGCGGTACTGCAGCGTCGTGAGCGCGCACTGGTCGGCGAGCACCTGGCTGATGGAGCGGAACAGCAGGTTCATCACCGTCAGGTAGTCCGACTCCCCCTCCAGCGCGGCGAAGTGCCCCGGATCCGACCGATCCTCCAGCCGACGCCGGTGCGCATCTGGCCTCCTGGCTCCCATCGCTTCCCCCTCGCGATCCGTTCTCACCCAGTTATTTCAATCACAATATTATCAATTAGTCACATTGTCAACGAAGGATGCTTTACGGGGAAGGGGGCGCGACTATGCTAAAAGACGGTGCCCTCGGCGCCTGACGAGCCCGAGGACGCGGCAGCCTACCTATCGAGAGGAGTTGCACATGTCAGAGGAGTCGTTCGTCTACACGGCCTGCCCCGGATGGGGCGACCACGACTACTGCGCGCTCAAGACCATCGTGAAGGACGGGAAGATCGAGCGCATGGAGCGCATCGTCTACTCGGCCCCCGAGGAGCCCGACGGCCACATCTGCCAGAAGGGGTGCCTGGCCGGGCGCCAGCCCTACGACCCCAAGCGCCTGAAGGCCCCGCTCAAGCGCGTGGGCGAGCGCGGCAGCGGCACCTTCGAGGAGATTAGCTGGGACCAGGCCCTCGACGAGATCGGCGAGAAGCTCTGCTCGATCCGCGACCGCTACGGCGCCGACTCGGTGGTGCTGTGGAACCTGGGCGCCGGCGTCCCCGCGCAGTACAGCTTCGAGAACCTCATGCCCTTCCGCTTCGCCAACACCTTCGGCGTCACGGTGCCCCTGGGCTCCATCGGCCTCGACAACGGCCCCTTCTACGCCGAGTTCTACAACGCCGGCAGCGAGTTCCCCCGCACCGTCATCGACCCGCGCATCATGGTGGGGACCGACCTCATCTACGTGTGGGGCTGCAACCCCATCGAGAACCAGATGCGCTGCGCCCAGAACCTCGTGCGCGCCCGCGAGGCCGGCGCCCGCATCGTCGACCTGGGCCTCATCTTCGACGGCACCGCCGGGTTCGCCGACGAGTTCGTGGCCATGAAGCCCGCCTCCGACGGCTACCTGGCCATGGCCATGGTGAACTACCTCCTCGAAAACGACCTGCAGGACGACGCCTACCTGCTGGCCCGCACCATCGCCGCCTACCTGGTGGACGACGAGACCGGGCAGCTGGCCCGCAGCGAGGACGGCGGGTTCTTCTACGTGTGGGACGCGGCCGCGGGCGCCCCGGCCCCGGTGGCGGCCAAGCGCGGCGCCTACCCCGAGGGCGCCGACATCCCCCTGCTCGGCACCTACGAGTTCGCCGGCCACCGCTACTCCACCGCGCTCCAGAAGCTCAAGGACGGTGCCGCCGCCTACACCTTCGAGCTGGCCGCCGAGAAGTGCGGCATCAGCGCCGAGGACGCCGAGCGCCTCGCCCGCGACTGGGCGGAGGCCGACAGCGCCTTCATCCTCTCCGGCTACGGCCTGCGCTACCGTAACTCCAACGAGACCTACCGTCAGTTCCTGCTGCTGGGCGCCCTCACCGGTCGCCTCGGCAAGCCGGGCTCCGGCGTGTTCGAGGCGCTCCAGCTCCAGAGCTGGCCGCTCGTGTTCAACGACCTGCCCATCAGCTGCCCTGACGGCGTGGCCGGCGTGAAGTCGGTGCCCGTGCGCATGGCCGAGTGGTTCGCCCGGGCGGAGGCCGACGACAGCCCCTACAAGGCGCTCATCGTCTGCTCCGGCAACCCGGTGCACCAGCAGCCCGACCGCCAGCGCTGGCTCGACGTGGTCCGCGACATGGAGCTGGTGGTGGACTACGACGTGTGGCTCACCGACACCGGCGAGATCGCCGACTACGTGCTGCCCGACCTCATGTCCTTCGAGCGCGAGGATCTCATCACCGGCGCCTGCTACAACCACATCATCCTCCAGGAGCCGGCCATCGAGCCGCAGGTGGACGGCCATGAGCCGGTGTGGGTGTTCAGCGAGCTGGCCAAGCGGGTGGGCCTGGGCGACTACTTCACCCTGAGCATCCCCGAGTACATCGACATCCGCCTGCAAACCCAGTACCCGCTTGTGGCGGGCATCCAGCCTCCCGTGACCTATGAGCGCCTGAAGCAGGAGAAGATGATCCGCGCCGCCGCGCCGCCCGAGCCCAAGTACACCCCCTACCTCAACCCTGAGGAGGTCATGGACAACGAGACCGGCCGCATGGAGGTCATCTACGCCGAGAAGCTGGCCGACCTGGGCATGGCGGTGACCCGGGTGCTCGAGCCCAACAAGATCGGCAAGTCGGCCACCTACCCCTACCAGCTGTTCACGGGCCGTCAGCGCTTCTTCATGCAGTCCAGCTTCACCGACGACCCCATCACGGTGAAGCTCTCCGGCGGCACGCCCGCCACCCGCCTGAACCCGGCCCAGGCCGCACGCCTGGGGCTCGCCGACGGCGACACCGTGGAGGTCTTCAACGACCGCGGCCACGTCATCACGCGCCTGGTGCTCGACGAGAGCGTCCCCGACGGCACCGTGCACGTGTGGTTCGGCTGGCGCCGCCGTCAGTTCGAGGAGGGCACCTACGCCGAGATCACCCACCAGTGCGCCGGCCAGGACTCCCAGGGCCCGCTCGAGGACAAGTGGTTCGCCGACTGGCTGGCCGCCGGCCACCATCCCAACCCCTACGTGGAGTCGATGAGCTCGCTTACGGGCTCGACCGACTGCTACTGGGACTCGTGGTGCGACATCCGCAAGTTCGAGGGCGAGCTCACCCCCAACCCGCAACAGACCATCGTGAAGGAGGCTTAAGCCATGGCGTACAAGATGCTGGTCGACATCGACCGCTGCGTGGGATGCTGGACCTGCGCGATGGGCTGCAAGGTGGGCAACCACCTGGACGACGACGTGTACCGCGTGGAGGTGGAGACCCACGGCTCGGGCCAGGGCATCGACCGCCCCGCCGGCGTGTACCCCGACCTGCACATGTGGTGGCAGCCGGTCTACCTGCCCAGCTGCACCTTCTGCGCGCCGCGCGTGGCCGAGGGCCTGCCCCCGTTCTGCGCCATGGACTGCCCCACCCAGGCGCTCGCCTTCGGCGACGCCGATGATGGGCAGTCCGCCTACGCCCAGGCCCGGGCGCGCGTGGAGGCGCGGGGCGCCCGCATCTGGGAGCTCGACTCCGCCGGCGCCGAGACCCGCGCCAGCGTGGAGTACGCGACGGCCCGCTAGGCCACGCGGCGCCCATCACCTGATCGGGGGAGCGGCCGGGGCATCTCGCCTCCGGCCGCTCCCCTTCTTCTTTCCCGGCGCTAACCGGCAGGCCCAGGCGGCCCTACGCCTTGGCAACGAATCAGCCGGGGCGCGGGGCAGGGCCATGCTGGGACGTAGCTGCAACCCCGCCGCCTCGCGCGCCCGCTCCCGCCCTCGTTCGGGCCCGGGCCGAGAGGGGCCTGACCGAGAGAGGGGCCACCATGTGCACCGGCATCCGCTTCACCGACCCTGAGGGCAACCTGTACTTCGGACGCAACCTCGACTGGACCGTCGGCTACGGTCAGGAGGTGCTCGTCACCCAGCGCGGCTTCACCCACCCCGACTTCATGGAGGGCAAGGTGCCCACCCGCTACGCCGTCATCGGCATGGCCATCGCCCCCGAGGGCTGCCCGCTGTACCTGGACGTCATGAACGAGGAGGGCCTGGCCGTGGCCGGGCTCAACTTCCCCGGCTACGCCCAGTACGCCGACACACCGGAGGACGGCAAGGTCAACATGCCCGCCTACGCGTTCCCCTTCTACCTGGCCAGCCAGTGCAAGACCGTGGACGAGGCCGAGGAGGCGCTCAAGGACATCGTCATCCTCAACCAGGCCCCCAGCGACCAGTACGAGGTGGCCCTGCTCCACTGGCTCATCGGCGACAAGGAGCGCGCCATCGTGGTGGAGTACCAGGCCGACGGCATGCACGTCTACCACGACGACCTGGACGTGTTGGCCAACCAGCCCACCTTCGCCTACCACCGCGAGAACGTTCGCAGCTACCTGGCCTGCACGCCGGAGTTCCCCGCCGACGCCCACTGGCGCGAGGCGACGCTTTCCCCCTACGGGTCGGGCGCCGGCATGCGCGGCATCCCCGGCGACTACTACTCGCCGTCCCGCTTCGTCCGCGCGGCCTACCTCAACGCCAACTACCCGGCCCAGGAGGGCGAGGAGGCCAACGTCAGCCGCCTGTTCCACACCCTCGGCGGCGTGGCCATGGCCCTCGGCGCGGCCAAGGTGTCCGACGGCGACTACGAGTACACCCTCTACACCAGCTGCTACTCCGGCCGCACCCGCACCTACTACTACAACACCTACGAGGACCCGGCCATCCGCGCCTACCCCCTCGACTCCGTCCCGCTGGACGGCGGCGCGGTGGTAAAGGTGCCTGCTACCCTGTAGCGCCCCCCGCGTCCCAACGACGCGGGGCCCTCGTGCTGCGCTATGGCTACAACTCGACGCGGCCGAACCTGGCGAGGATCTCGGTGGCGGCGGTGCAGGCGTCGCAGTCGCACCACTTGGCGCCCTCGGCCTTGCGCTGCTGCTGCGTCGCGAGCATCTGGGCGGCCGCCTCCTCGCCAAACAGGGCCTTCGCCGGCCCCTCGGCGAAGGCGATGACGCCGTCGATGGTGGTGGGACGCCCCTCCAGGACGTCGAGGAGCCGCTCGGTGGCCGCGTCGGCGGCGGCCTCTCCCCCGGCCTCGACGGCGTCCCTCCACGCCAGCGCGGCGTCCTTGGTCACCTGCGTGCTCGCGCCCGACGTCGAGAGAACCTCGACGCGCTCGGCGATGTAGTCGATCAGATCCTTATCCATGGCATGCCTCCTCGAACGAACTCATGGGGTACGATGAGATCATAGGGCAACGTCGCGTCGCCCGCAATTCCGCGCAGCAGGCGAGCGCCAGCCCGCGCCCGGGCGCCCGACGGCCGCGGCAGGCAAACCGGCGGCCCACGCGCCCGGGCGCCCGACGACCACGGTTTTCCGGACGGTGCCAAGTTGATGGCACTTGGGCGAACAGGCTCGCGGGACTGGTAGCATGGCGCCGTCGCGCAGCCCCGATGAAGGGAGTCCCCCTATGTCCTACGAGATCGTCGACGCCGCATATGTCCTCGACAACCTGGGCGTCCTGCCCATCGTCGATGTCCGTCCCGGCTTCATGTACGCCGAGAGCCGCATCCCCGGCGCGCAGTCCATCGAGCTGATGGCAGCCAAGGAGGCGCCTGGCGACACGGCGGAATGCTTCGTCGGCAGGTTCGCCGAGGCGGGGCTCGGCCCCGACGACGAGTTCGTCGTCTACTGCCACAACGGCGGCCTGGCCCGCGAGGCATGCGACCTGCTCGAATCACGTGGCTACACGAGGCAGAAGTGCTATGAGGGAAGCTGGGTCGACTGGATAGCGGACGGCACGCGCCCGATCGAGTCCTAGGCAGCCGACGCGGGCGCGCCTACCGCATGCGAGCGCGACGCATGGCACGCCCTGCGCCGTGCGTCCCAGCCTTGCGCCTGCACGCCCGCACGCGTATCGTCGCGTCGCGCAGACCCAGCTCTGCGCGACGTGCCTGCGTGACGCGCCTGTGTGACGCACGCCCACGCGACGCGCCTGCGCCGTGAACCCCAACCCACGCACGTCGCGCCCAGCGCCACATGCCTGCATGCCCGCACGACGCGCCCGCACGCGCTCGCACTCCCACCCGCACGCCACCCCGCCCTGCGCGACCCACCAGGCAGCTTCCTGGCCCCGAAAGTCGATACTCGCGCAGAAACGACGGCCAAAATGGCCAGAACGGACGGCTTGACGACGCAAAAGGAGCGTTTCGCGTGTATTCGCGCGGCCTTGCCGTGGGTTGGATTTTCGCGACCTGGGGTTTTGCTGCGCGGGACTTGCGGGGACGGTGGTGCGGCGTCGTCAAGCCGTCCGTTCTGGCCATTTTGGCCGCGGATTTTGCGCGGCGGCCATCGCGGGGCCGGCATGACGTCCAATGCGGCGCCCGGCACGTCACGCCGGCCCGCTCTCGCAAGGCGGCCGCGCGCCTCGGGCGCCGGCGTGGGTGCGGCGCCCCCGTGGCCGCGAGAATCAAGCCGAGGAGGATCCGCAGGTGGAGTACTCCCTCACCGAGATAGGCGAGAGCCCGCGCCCGGCGATGGACGCCCTGCGGGCCCGGGCGCGCTAGGCCAGCGCGTGCACGAAGGGCACGCGGCCCGGGACGCGCACCAGGACGGCGGGACCGTCCGCCACGTCGGGCGCCGGCACGCGGAGCCTCCCGCACGCGAAGACCCCGTCCGCGACGTCGCCCTGGATGGCGGACGAGTCGTTGAAGCAGGTCCTGACCGCCTCGTGCGCCGGGCTCAGCAGCATCTCCCGCGGCGTGCCCGCCTGGATCAGGCGCCCGCCGCTCATGAACAGCACGAGGTCGCTCATCACCAACGCCTCGTCCGGGTCGTGCGTCACCATGACCGACGTGATGCCGAAGCGCTCGTGCAGCGCCGCCACGAGCCGGCGCATGTCGTCGCGCAGCTGCTCATCCAGGCCGCTGAACGGCTCGTCCAGCAGCAGCGCCTCGGGCCTCGCCGCCAGCGCGCGGGCCAGGGCCACGCGCTGCTGCTGGCCGCCCGAGAGCTCGAACGTGCGCCGCCGCGCGAATCCCTCCAGGCGCACGGCCTCGAGCATCTCGTCCGCGACCCTCTGCCGCTCCGCCTTCGGGACGCCGCGCATCCTCAGCGGGAACGCCACGTTGTCGGCGACGCTCATGTGGGGAAACAGGCGGATGTCCTGGAACACCATGGCCACGTCGCGCCGGTGCGTGGGCACGTCGTCCACGCACACGCCGTCGAAGGTCACGCGCCCCGCGTCCTGCGGCAGGATGCCCGTCACGACCTTGAGCGTGGTCGACTTGCCCGCGCCCGACTCGCCGAGGATCGACACGAACTGGCCGTCCTCCACCGTGAAGCTCACGTCGGAGAGGATCTCCTTCCCGCCGAGCGACAGGCCTATGTTCTCGAGCGCTAACCGCATGAGCCGCCCCCTCGTGCCTCGAAATCCCGCTGCGGCGCCCACGCGCCCGGCCGCATCCGCGTCCGCATGCCCGCGTCGGGCCGCGCGCCTGCGCGCCCCGACGCGACGCCGTTGCCCGCCCTACTCATACAAGCCGCCCCCCTCGCGCACGCCGAAGCGCTTGAGCATCACCTCGAACAGCAGGAACACCGCGAACGTGACCGCCAGGAACACGAGGCTGTACGCGCAGGCGATGGTGCGGTCGCCGCCCGTGAGGTACGGGAACAGCGTGAGCACGAAGGTCTGCACCTTTCCGCCGCCCACGAGCAGCGTGAGGAAGTACTGCGAGAACGACATGATGTAGCACATGGACAGCGACGACATGATGCCGGGCATGAGCTGGGGAATTGGAGTGGGTAAGATAATCTGGACACCAAGTTAAGGGCGGAAGGTGTTCGATATGACCCAAAGAAGAAAGCGATACGACAGGCAGTTCAAGATCTCGGCAGCGAAGGTGGTTCTTTCGGGCGAGATGACAGTGAGGGGCCTCTCGGAAGAGCTCGGCATAAAGGACTCGACGCTCAGACGGCGGGCTTGCGAGTACGATGAGATGGGCGAAGCGGCATTCCCCGGAAATGGATCTCCGAAGATCAACAAGGACTACGAGATCGTCAAGCTCGGGAAGAAGATCGAAGAGCCCGAGCGCGAGAACGAGATGCTAAAAAATTTCCGGGCCTTCTTGAGCCAAGACCATGCGTGAGGCTCGAGTTCCTCAAGACGCATAGGGGCGAGTTCGGCCCCATCAGGAAGGCGTGCGAGCTGATGAGAGTCTCTAAATCCGGCTATTGCGAATACGTCCACAGACGCAAGTCCAACGCGCAAATCGAGCGCGAGGCGCTAGAGGGATTCGTGGAGGATGTCTTCGAGCGCCATCATGCAAGATACGGCTACCGGCGCATCAACCGAGAGCTTCGCAGAACCGGCATCTTCGTGAGCGAGAAGCGCGTGCTGCGCATCATGCGGAGGCTGGGACTTGTCGCCAAGGGCGCGGCCAGAAAGCACAGTATCCAGAAGAGGGTCGAGCCGGGAGATCCCCGCCTGAACCTGGTCGAGCGCGTCTTCGCCGCCAATGAGCGCAACAGGCTCTGGGTAGGCGACATCACCTACGTACCGACAAGTGAGGGATGGCTCTACCTCGCGGCCGTCATCGACGCCTTCTCTCGCAAGGTCGTGGGCTGGTCGATGTCGGATCGGATCACCAAGAAGGTGGCGATCGATGCGATAGAGCAGGCAGTCGGCAGAGAGCGCCCAGGCGCTGGCAGACATGACGCTGGCGGACGTCATAGCGGACATGAGGAAGAGGGCGCAGGAAGACGGCGTCCTCTGAGGCGCTGGGGAAGGAGAACACATGGATGTGACGCTCATCGAATTCAGCCCCACCGGAGGTACCGGGAAGGCAGCCCGGGCCCTGGCCGAGGGCCTGGGGCCCGTGACCGCTCGCATAGACCTGGCCGACCGCTCGACGGACTTCGCCTCCGCCGCCGTCGATCCCGGCACCGTCGCGGTGGTGGCCGTGCCGTCTTTCGGCGGCCGCGTGCCGGCGCTGGCAGCCGAGCGGCTCGCCGCCATCGATGGCGCCGGCGCGGCGGGCATCGCGGTGGCGGTTTACGGGGGTCGGGCCTACGAGGACACGCTTGTGGAGCTTGTCGACCTCTGCCAAGCCGCCGGCCTGCGACCCGTCGCCACGCTGGCGGCGCTGGCCCAACACTCCATCCTGCCCCAGTACGCCGCCGGGCGCCCCGACGCCGACGACCTCGCATGCCTGGCCGACGCAGCGCGCGCCATCGCCGCCAAACTGGCCGACGGCGACGACGCGGTGCCCTCCGTGCCGGGTAGCCGCCCCTACAAGAAGGCGGGCGCTGCGTCCCTCGTTCCCAAGGCGGGGAGTGCCTGCGACGGATGCGGGCTCTGCGCCGCGCGCTGCCCAGCGGGCGCCATCGACGCGAAGAGCTGCCGCACCGCCGACAAGGCCCTCTGCATCGGCTGCATGCGCTGCGTGCGCGACTGCCCCCGCCAGGCCCGCTCGGTGAGCGGTCTCATGACACGCCTGGCCGCCCTGGCCATCAAGGGCGAGTGCGCCAAGCCCAAGGCCGTCGAGCTGTTCCTTGAGCCCTAGGGGCGGCCGTCGGAAGACTGATTGAGACCCCGCAACCATCCGCGCCTACCCCCTCGACTCCGTCCCGCTGGACGGCGGCGCGGTGGTGAAGGTGCCCGCCACCCTGTAGCACTCGCACGGAGCCCATGGAGCAGGGGCAGGGCGAGGTTCCTCCCCCTGCGGCAACTGCCCCGCAGACCCTGTGCGCATTCGCCGAAGAGACTGCTAGAATTCGCATGGGGGAGGGTGTTTCCGACGCACGGCGGCAGCAAGGGGGCCAACATGGGATCGTTGGAGAACAAGATCGCCATCATCAGGGCCATGGATGAGCTCATGGCGGAGCACTCGCTCGAGGAGATACGCACCGTCGACATCTGCGCCCACGCCGGCGTGTCCCGCCAGACCTTCTACCGCAACTTCAGCGACAAGTACCAAGCTGCCATCTGGTTCATGGAGGAGGGCGCCTGGCACTCGGTGCGCCAGATAGGCGTGACCTGCGGATGGAAGACAGGCCATCGCCGCCTGTTCTCCTTCGTGGCGAGCAACCGCCGCTTCATCAAGCGCTTCTTCCAGATGAACGGATCGAGCGCCCTCGGCAAGACCCTCATGGAGAAGACCGTCGAGCAGAACTTCGTGGAGCACTATTGCGAGCAGTACGCCGCAGCCACCGGCCGCGAGCCTGACGGACGCGTGGAGTTTCAGATCAAGGCCTTCGCCAAGATGAGCATCGAGTGCATAAAGGAATGGCAGTCCGATCCGCACCCCGACCAGTCGGAGGAGTACATCGACGCCTTCCTCTCCGCCGTGCCGAGAGACCTCTTCGAGGCCCTCGACATCGAAGACAAGCCCTCGGACGCCTCCATCGCCTTCCCCCTCTCCACCCTCGTCGCGGGCTACTAGTCCTGCCCCCATGGAACAGAACCCGCGCTCTGCTCCAAACATGGAGCAGAGCGCGGGTTCTGCAGTCTTTCTGTCCCCCCACCTGCCCTGAATAATGGGTTCCAAGAGATCCGCCGGGTTCGCCCCAGCGTACGCCGGGCCCTGCGGATCGGCAGGAGAGGCATCATCTGAGACAGGAGGAGACCATGGAATTCAATGATGCTGCCGTGGAGATGCGCGACGACGTGGGAAAGCCCTGGCGCTACGAGGAGGACGGCTGCACGGTGACCCGCACCTGCGTATGGTCGGCCCCAGGCTGCCACCCGGTGGGCTGCGGCCTGAAGGTCTACGTCAAGGACGGCGAGGTCGTCAAGGTGGAGGGCGATGAGAACCACCCGGTGACCAAGGGCCGCCTGTGCGTGCGCTGCCTGGCCATGAAGGACTTCCTGTACCATCCTGACCGCATTATCTATCCCATGAAGCGCGACCGCGCCGACCGCGGCAAGGACAAGTGGGAGCGCTGCAGCTGGGATGAGGCCATCGCCATCATTAAGAAGAACTACGACGAGGTGAAGGAGAACTACGGCGTCGAGTCCATGGTCGCCTTCATGGGCACGGGCCGCCAGGGCAACATCGGCGCGACGGGAGCCCACCGCGTGCTCGGCTCGCCCAACGGCTGCTATCCGCTGAGCGGCTTCTCGTGCTACGGCCCGCGCGTCTCCATCACCATGGACGTCGTGGGCTCCTCCTACCCCGAGATCGACTACGCAGGCGGCCTGCCGGGCGGCTATGACGATCCGGCCTACCAAATCCCCGAGATCATCATCCAGTGGGGCAAGGAGCCCATCTACTCCAGCCCCGACGGCCTCTTCGGCCACTCCATCATCGACCTGATGAAGCGCGGGGCCAAGCTCATCAACATCAACCCCCGCATCACCTGGACCGGCTCGCGCGCCATTCTGAACGTGCAGCTGCGCCCCGGCACCGACGCGGCGCTGGCCATGGCCATGCTCAACGTCATCATCAGCGAGAACCTCTACGACCAGGACTTCGTGGAGCGCTGGTGCTACGGGTTCGAGCAGCTGGCCGAGCGCGTGGCCGAGATGCCGCCCGAGAAGGCGGCTGAGATCTGCTGCGTGCCGGCCGAGCAGATCTACCGCGCGGCCCGGCTCTACGCCAACGCCAAGCCGGCCTCCATCGCCTGGGGCGTCTCCATCGACCAGAGCCCCAACGGGGCCCAGGCGGGCCAGGCCATCCTTGCGCTCATGTCCATCACCGGCAACATGGACGTGCCGGGCGGCCAGGTGCTCGTCGACATGACCGCCGGCGACGGCGGCATGCAGGAGGACATCGACTCGGTCGGCTGGCCCGAGATGAAGCAGGAGCTCAAGGACGCCATCATCGGCCGCGAGGAGTTCCCCTTCTACACCGGCGGCCTCAAGATGTCGCAGGCCGACCGCCAGCTCGACGCGCTCGAGACGGGCAAGCCCTACGCCATCCACTTCTGCTGGCTGGGCGAGACCAACCTCATCGCCCCCACCTGCTCGGCCCAGCCCAAGCGTTGGTACGACGCCCTGCGCAAGGTCGACTTCAACTTCGCCACCGACACGTGGATGACCCCCACCATCCAGGGCTGCTGCGACGTGGTGCTGCCGCTTGCCTCCTCCCTTGAGATGGAGACCATCGTCCCCACCCACTACGGCGGCTCGCCCAACTACGTGGGCGCGCTCAACAAGTGCGTGAAGTGCGGCGAGGCCGTGCCTGAGTGGGAGCTCTACCGCATCCTCGGCCTGGCCCTCAACCCCGAGGCCTGGGAGAACCGCGAGAAGGACTTCAAGGAGTTCTACGACATCGCCATGATGCGCGCCTACGACTTCGACTACGACGAGGTCCAGAAGAAGGTGGTCATCCAGCGCGACGTCTCCTATCGCAAGTACGAGACCGGCAAGCTGCGGCCGGACGGTGCCAAGGGATTCAACACCTCCACGGGCCGCATCCAGCTCTACAGCCCCATGTTCGAGGCGGTCGGCGAGGATCCCCTGCCCTACTACTTCGAGGCTCCCACCACGCCCGTCTCCACTCCCGACCTGGCGAAGGACTATCCGCTGACCATGATGACCGGCGCACGCGAGATAGGCTACTTCCACTCCGAGGGCCGTCAGATCGAGAAGCTGCGCGACCTGTGCCCCGACCCGCTCGTGGAGCTGAACCCCGTCGACGCCGACGAGCACGGCATCAAGGAAGGCGACTGGGTGCGCATCGAGAATCCCTGGGGCGTGTGCTTCCTCAGGGCGAAGATCACCCCCATCATCAAGGAGGGCTACATCCAGGCCCAGCACGGCTGGTGGTTCCCCGAGGAAGACGCGGAGGCCCCGCACCTCTACGGCGTGTGGAAGTCCAACATCAACACGCTGATCCCCCACTCCCGCATGGGCAAGCTGGGATTCGGCGCGCCGTTCAGAACCACCCTCGTCAAGATCTCCAAGGCGAGCGAGGAAGACCTCGTCGAGGCCGACCGCTATGGCCTGGAGGGCGCCGACGGCAAGCCCCTCGACCACACCGACAACTTCTTCCGCATCGACGACCCGTCGCTCGATCCGGCGGCCTGCTAGAAAGGATGGGAACCATGAGCCAGTACGGACTCCTCATCGACTACGAGTACTGCACCAACTGCCATTCCTGCGAGGTGGCCTGCGAGGAAGCCCACGACTTCCCGCCCAAGGCGCGCGGCATCCGGGTCTTCGAGGACGGCCCGTTCGAGTACGGCGACGGCCAGTGGAACTGGAACTACATCCCCACGCCCTCTAACCGCTGCGACCTGTGCGCCCAGCGGGTCACCAACCACCAGCAGCCGGCCTGCGTGCACCATTGCCTGGCACAGGTCATGAAGTTCGGCCGCATCGACGATCTGGTGGAGGACTTCAAGGCCAAGCCGCGCCAGGTCCTCTGGATGCCCAACTAGCAGACGGGAAAGGGAGGCGAGAATGTGCGGCTATGCCTGCATAGGATGCGGGAGGTGCGGCAAGAAGCCCGACCGAATTCTGCCTCCCTTCCGCTGCCCAGCCTGCGGCGGCCCGGTCGAGGCCGGTGCCGACGCCTGCCCGGCCTGCGGCCTCTCCCTCGTGCCCGGCGAACCGCTGGGAGTCAGGCGAGGGACGCTCAGGGACGGGCAAGCCGAGGCGGGGGGCGACGCGGTTGCCTCGTCCCCCGCGTGACAAAGGAGGGAACCATGTTCAAAGGACCCCAAGGGTTCGGAAGGATGATGAACATCCTGATGTGCGCGATCATGTGCGCCGTGCTCAGCATCGCCATCCCCCTCATCATCGAGGGAGCCACCGGCGCCCAGGGACTGCTCAACCCCATAGGCTTCGTCCAGAGCTTCGTGCTGAGCTTCTGCATAGCCTATCCCTTCGGCGATCTCGTGCCCGCCGTCGCCTGGGGCGGCACCCTGGCGGCGCGGATGGGCGCGAGCGGCCCGGTCGCCTACCTTATCCAGTGCGTCGTGACGGCCGTGCTGCTCATTACCTGCATCGCCTTCACGGTGTCGTTCGTCAACAACATCGCAACGCCCGGCGGCATGGGTGCCGTCACGGGATTCTTCGCCATGATCTGGCCCGGCGCGCTCGGCTTCGGCTTCCTGGCCATCTTGCTCACGCTCGGCCCCTGCATGAAGGTCGCCGCCAAGGCAACGGGCTTCGACCCCGCCGCTGCGGCCGCAGCCGCCTAGGGATAGACGCGCGGCCCGGCCCAAGGAGGGCGATCCGGCCGCGAAGATCCGAGAGAAGGGATGCACCCCATGTGCTTCAGACCTGCCGCCGTATCGGCGGATCGACCCTGCCCGTCCTGCGGCGCCACCTGCGCGCCAGGGCTTTCCGCCTGCCCGTCCTGCGGCGCCGAGCTGCCGGCTGGCGCCGCGCCGGGGATGCCCGCGGCGCCCGGCGCGCCCGGAGTATCCGCGGCGCCGGGCGTTCCAAGCGCGCCCGCGGCCCCAAAGGCCCCCGGCGAGCGCTAAGACCGCAGCCTACGCGACGACGCCCTCCCCGCCGATCGGCGGGGAGGGCGTCGTCGCGTAGGGGAGGGCACCGAATAAGCATCGACGCTCTCTTCTCCGGTTTATTGCCGGTAGCGGCAATAAACCGGAGGTCTCCTACGCCGTTCCCGTAGTTTCTTGCCGATGGGGCGCCTTTCCGTTTCCGAGATTGTCGAAGCCTGGGGCCTGTCCGAGCAGAGCGTTCGGAGCTACCCCGCCAGGTGCCGTCAGGCGGGCGACGGGGCTAGTCGTCGAGCGCGTCTTCGAGGCGGCGGCGGTTCTTGATGGCGTCGCGGAACAGGGCGGCCGTGAAGACCAGGGACAGCACGAAGGCCAGCCCGAAGTAGACCACGCCGATGGCGACGTCCCCGCCCCAGGCCACCGAGGCCAGGCCCACGATCTGCACCTCGGCCAGCACGCGCATCACCACGCTGAGCACGGCCACCACCGCCCCGCACGCCAGGGACGTGGGCAGCACCAGGTCCCACGGGACGCTGTCCACCTGGGCGAAGCGGGCGTGCTCGCTCACGATGCCGCGGCGCGCCTGGAGCGCGAGCGGGACGAAGCAGGCAACCAGCAGCACCCCCACCAGCAGGGCGTTGGGGGAAACCACCTCCGCGCCGGCCGCCGTGAGCAGCGGCACCTCCGTCACGCAGGACACCTGCTCGAGCATCACCTCGTAGTAGATGCACAGGACCACGCCCGCCAGCAGCAGGTAGTAGCCGATCCTCAGGTAGCGGGCCGACTCGGCCTCCAGGCGCTCGTCCTTGGGGCCCAGGTACTCGTTCCAGCGCTTCATCAGGCTCATCGCAGATCCTCCCTAATCCCAGAACAGGTCGTCGAGCGTCACGCCGAGGGCGCGGCAGATGGCACGGCACAGCTTGAGGCTGGGGTTGTAGCGCCCCGCTTCGATGAGCCCGATGGTCTGGCGCGTAGCCCCCACCTGCTCGGCGAGCTCGGCCTGGGACAGCCCGCGCTCCATCCGCACCGCCTTCATCCGCATGTTCTTCCCGTCCGCCAACCGATCCTCCTGGTGTGCAATATATATCTGACAATTGCAAAGTATATATTGCATTGCGACGCTGTCAAGAGGAGGGAAAGGGGACGTTGGCGCGATGGGCGCGGTTCTCGGAGGCAAATTGGACAAAATCGTCGGTTTGACGACGAGGCGGAGGCGCGCCCGCTCGCCACTCTCGGCAAAACCCCAGGTCGCGTTCCACGCTCCCGCGCCAGAGGGCGCCCAGGGTCGCCGAAACCGGGGCAAAACCGGCTCCGATCGTCGTCAAACCGTGGATTTTGGCCAATTTAGACGCGGAAACTGCGCGGCAGCGCCGTGGACGAGCAGGCCGCGGCGACGCGGGCCAAGGCTCGCCGGGCAAGCTGGCGCCGCGAGCAATGCGGCAGGCGCCCGGGTCGCAGGCGGGCGTCAGACGGCCGCGCTGGGCCGGCCGACCGGGCGGGCGCCAGGCGGCATCGGCCGCCGCGCGGTGCCCCTCGCGGGTCGCCGCGCGGCGCAACTGTGGGATTTGGGCGAGGGGCCCGAGGCGAGCAACACGGAGTGGTAGAATTTTCGCGATTATGGTGCGCGGGGCGCGAGGACGCCGCGCGACAAGCTCGAGAGGAGCCCATGGGTTCGCAGAATCCCCACAGCAACGGGCGACCGCACGAGGCGGCCCGCCCGCAGACGCCCTACGACGCCTGCTACGGCACGCCCGGCGCGCGACCGCAGACGCCCGGGGCCGACCGGCGCGCCGCCGCGCGCCCGCAGCAGCCCGGCCCCGCCGCCGGCCCGAGCGCCCCGGGGCCCTCCTCCACGCCGCCCGGCATGTCGGAGGAGGACTTCGAGCAGCTCTGCCGCCAGATCAGCGAGACCGTCGACCAGGTGTCGCAGGCCGTGGGGCGCGGCCTGGGCCAGGCGGGCAGCGCCCTCGGCGGCGTCATCAGCCGCGCAGCGGAGCGTCAGCGCCAAGCCGCCGCCGCGCGCGAGGCCGCCGCTCCCCCGCCGGGCGCGCAGGGTACCGCCCGCGCGTCCGTCCCCGGTGCCGCCCCCGCGCAGGGCAGCCCCGCCGCCTCCGCTTCCGCCCCCTGGGCCGCCGCCTCCACGGCGCTCAGCGCCCGGGCGGCCGAACGTCAGCAGCTCGCGCAGCTCAAGGCGCGCTTCAAGTCCCCCGTCGGCCTCACGGCCGCGGGCGCGGCGCTCACGTTCCTCGGTGCCTATGGCGTCGTCAGCCTCGGCTTGGGAGACGTCTTCTTCACGCTCGGGTCGATCGCCGCCGGCGAAACCGGCTGGCTTCCCGCCTCGCTCGCCATGGGCGCGGGGGCGGCGCTGTGCGTCTGGCCGCTCGCGGCCGGCATCCGGCGCCTCGGCACGGCGCGGCTCGCCCAGGCGTTCCGCCGGGCCTTCAGCCAGCGCGAGGTGTGCACCTTCAAGGAGCTGGCCGTCCAAGCCCAGGTCAGCGAGAAGCGCGCCCTCGCCGCGAGCCGCCGGATGCTGCGCCACGGGCTGCTGCCCCAGGGCCACATCGACGACGAGGGCACCTGCCTCATGGTCACCGACGACGTCTACCGCCAGTACCGCGCCGCCCAGGCCGCCTACCAGGAGCGCTGCCTCGCCCAGAGCGCCGCCGAGGACGAGGCGCGCCGGCAACGGGCCCAGCGCGAGGCCGACGACGCGCTGCCCGCCGACGCGCGGGCGGTCATCGACGAGGGCACCCGCTCCCTCACGCGCATCGCCGAGCTCAACGACGCCATCGCCGACGCCGCCGTGAGCGCCAAGATCGCCGCCATCGAGGACGTGGTGGCGCGCATCCTCGACCGCGTGCGCGACGAGCCGGAGTGCGCGAGCGCGCTCGACCGGCTGGCCGGCTACTACCTGCCCACCACCATCCGGCTGCTCGAGGCCTACGACGACCTGGAGGAGCAGCCGGTCCAAGGCGAGCACATCTCCCGGTCGCGCCATCAGATCGAGCGTACCCTCGACACGCTGCGCGGCGCCTACGAGAAGCTCCTCGACGAGACGTTCCGCTCCGTGGCCATGGACGTGTCCGCCGACATATCCGTCCTCCACGCGGTGCTCGCGCAGGAGGGCCTGAGAGAGCCCCTTCGACCAGACACCCGGCGCCCCGCGCCCCGCCCAGGACGCCTAGGCGCCCGAGAAAGGAACCGCCATGACCGACGAGATGGCCAAGATCAGCTCGCTGCCCGTCCCCGAGCTCACCCTCGACCCCCTGGCCGCCGAGGCCCCGGCCGCCCCCATCCTCCAGGCCGAGCCCGCCCAGTCCCCGGCCGCGGCCCCCTCCCTCGAGGACATGCTGAGCGAGGAGGAGCGCGCCCAGGTGGACGCCTTCGCGGGCCAGATCGACCTGGCCGACTCCCAGCTGGTGCTCACCTACGGCGCCGGCGCCCAGAAGAAGATGGCCGACTTCTCCGAGACGGCCCTCGACCGCGTGCGTACCCAGGACCTCGGCGAGGCCGGCGACCTCATCGCCAGCGTGGTGACGGAGCTCAAGAGCTTCGACGCCGACGAGGAGAAGGGCCTCTTCGGGTTCTTCAAGCGCCAGGCCGACAAGGTGACCGCCCTCAAGGCGCGCTACGACAAGGCCCAAGCCAACGTCGACAAGATCGTGCGGGCGCTCGAGGGCCACCAGGTGACCCTCATGAAGGACGCCGCCATGCTCGACCAGCTCTACGAGCTCAACCTGGCCTACTTCAAGGAGCTCACCATGTACCTCCTGGCCGGACGCAAGCGCCTGGCCCAGGTACGCGACGGCGAGTTGCGCGAGCTGGCCGAGCAGGCCCGCGCCACCGGCCGCACCGAGGACGCCGAGGCCGCCCAGCGCCTGGAGGCCGCCTGCAACCGCTTCGAGAAGAAGCTCTCCGACCTCGACCTCACCCGCACCATCGCCCTGCAGATGGCCCCGCAGATCCGCCTCGTGCAGAACAACGAGGCCCTCATGATAGAGAAGATCCAGACCACGCTCGTCAACACCATCCCCCTGTGGAAGAGCCAGATGGTGCTCGCCCTGGGCCTGGCCAACAACGAGGCGGCCCTGCGCGCCCAGGCAGCCGTTACCGACATGACCAACGAGCTTCTGCGCAAGAACGCCGAGAAGCTGCGCCAGTCCACGGTGGAGGTCGCGCGCGAGAGCGAGCGCGGCATCGTGGAGGTGGAGACGCTGCGCATCGCCAACGACAACCTCATCCAGACCTTCGACGAGGTCATGCGCATCCAGGAGGAGGGCCGCGCCAAGCGTGCCGAGGCCGAGGTGGAGATGCGCAAGATGGAGGCCGAGCTCAAGGAGAAGCTCCTCTCGTTCCGCGGCTAGGCCCCCGCTGCAACAAGCGGCGCCCTGGGACCGTGCCCCGGGCGCCCCGCCTCGCTTCCTCTTTTTCTTATGATGTCATAAGAACACTTGTTTGTAAACAAGTTTGCTGATATAATCGTAAACATGTTTACAGGAGGTGACGGTGATGACAACGCGAACCTTTTCGAGTCGGGCGGACGAACGGCAGCTCTCCTTCGCCGAGGCCCTCTCGCGCCGTGAGTACGGGATGTCCTACGGGCAGTACTGCGGAACCGTGCTCCTCAGCTCCATTGAGGCAACCGGGACGCTCCCCCATGTCGCAAAAGCACCAGAAGACGAGAGGAAGCAGGCAGCGGCCTCCCTCATAAAGGGGTTCTCCGCCCGAGCGCGTAACCCTGAGGTGGCACGCCTCTCCGACGAGGACATCCGCGAGCTCATAGCGAGCCGCTATGACTAGGCGCCTGCTCATCGACACCAACATCCTCCTTGACGCGGCGATGGGCGAGCGCCCTGGTTGGGAGGCGGCGACGCTCCTTATCGACGAACTGGCCTTTGAGGACGTCATCGGCTACGTCTCGGCCCTCTCGCTCAAAGACGTCTACTACGTCCTCACGAAGTACGCCGACGAGCACGCGGCGCGCTCCTTCGTCCTCGCCGCCATGGACTTGCTCACCGTCGCAAGCGTGGACGGTGCACTCTGTCGGCTCGCCGCGCTCTCAGACGAGCCGGACTTCGAAGACGGCATCATCCGAGCCTGCGCCGAGAGCCTGCCGGTCGACTTCATCATATCGCGGGACGAGAAGGCGTTCGCGCACTCCCCCATCCGACGACTTTCCGCCCAGGAGTACGTCGACCTGTTCTGCGTGACGGAGGAAGTGGACTTCCCCGACTGACACGGCAGGTAACGGCCAGCCCATACAGACGGCGCCCTGGAACCGTGCCTTAGGCGCCCGGGCCCCCGAGGGGCCAGGCTTTCGACGCGGGGCTGATATGCGAGGCTCTCGCCTCCAAGCCAACGGCACAACCCCACGGCACCACGGACAACGAACTACCGGTCAACGCCAACGAAGAAACGCCAACGGCTGAGTGGTTTCCCGAAGGGAGGATGCCCCGTGCCCGGAACGCAGCGCGCCGTCAGGCGCGACCTTCCGCCACGTCCAGGTCGACGGAGAAGACCTGGGTCTGGTTGGCCAGGTCTATCTCCAGCTGAAGAGCGGCTATCTGGTCCGAGAGCGCCTCGTAGTCGGCCTGGGCCTCGGCCACGTCGTAGTTGGCGTAGCGATACTCGACCGGCGCCCCGGCGGCGCCGTAGTAGCCCTCGCGCAGCCGCTCGCGGGGCTGGCGGGCGCGCAGCTCGGCCACGCGGTCGCGCTTGGCCGAGAGCTGGGCCAAGGCGATGAGCGCCTCGTCGATGGTCAGCCCGCTCTCCGGCAGCACGGTGCGCTGGTTGAAGCCGTGCAGGGCGTGGCGCACGGCCAGCACCGCGCGGTCGATCGCGTCGATGCGCTCGCGCGTCGCGCGGTAGTCGTAGGCCGGCGGCTCGTCGGCCTCGCCCTCGGCGCGCACGTAGGTGCAGGTATCGGCCTCGGTGCCCAGGAGGTGCTCCTTGTCGTCCTGCAGGCGGCGCAGGTACTTGCTGGCGCTGGCGGAGGTGAAGTCCACGGCATGCTCCCTATCGTTCACGGCAGCCGGTGCGCATCGGCGCGCGACGCGGCGCCTCCTCGTCGGTTGAACGCATTCTAGGCAGGACGTCTGGCGTACGCTTTGGCGGGGCCGCGGCTGTTGCGCGGGCATTACCGACCTGGCACGAAACGACAGCCTACGCAGCGACGGACGCTAGCGAGGGCATGGCGAGGCCACCCGGTAGCGGGACGCCGGCGGCGGGCACGCGCCGAGAGTCCTGCCCCCCAGGCCGGAAGACGGATCGTCAACGACCGCCCCGTTCCCGATCGCGTAGCCGCCTGCCTTCGCTAGGATGACAGGCGACACGAGACGGAAGGAGGGCCGCGGTGAGCGTCACGTTCGGCAAGCGAGGCTGCGAGGCCCTGCTCCGCAAGCACCCCGGGCTCAAGGCACGCGTGGCCGCCGCCGTCGAATCCCAGATCGCCCACGGGCTGTTCAAGTCGAAGTTCGCCACCACCGAACGCTGGGAGGGCCAGCCCATCTGGGAGTGCCGCGTCAACGAGGCCTCCGCCGGCTCGGTGCGCGCGGCCTTCAGCGTCCGCGACGGGACAGCCGCGGTGATCTACCTCTCCCCCACCCTCCAGAAGCGCGCCTTCACCGCCGAGCTCAACCGGTTCCTCAGGAGGCGTCCATGAGGCTCATGCCCGTCAAGCAGGCCCAGGCTCGGTTCATGGGCGCCCTCGGCGATGCGAGCCTGAGCTCAATCGCGCTGCTCACGTTCAAGAAGGATCGATCGGTCGCCCTGGAGCGCGACGCTGCCGGCGCCTGGGAGCTCGTCGAGGACGGCTTCGAGCGCGCCCGCATTCCGCTGCCGGCCGGCGGCGCGGGAAAGCGCCTGGTCAAAGATGCCTTCAAGCGCGAGTTCCCCCGCAGCAACAAGCTCTACGTCGACGAGCGCCGCTGAGGGCCCGCCGGCTGGGCCACGCTGCGCCGGGACGCTCCGGGCCGACGACGCCCCGACCGCCAACGACGCGCCCGACCGCCGCCGACGACGCGCCTCGCCCTCGCCGCGACGCCTCCGACCGCCGACGACGCGCCTCGCCGCGCCGCGCCGCGCTCCCAAGGCCGCCCAGGGCCCGCGGCCGTCCCCAGCCTCCACGCGAAGGGGGCGCGCCGTCATCGGACGCGCCCCCTTCGCCAGCCACGGTGACGACCTGACGCCGCCGCGCTACTCGTTCTCCTTCAGCACGCGCTCGTAGGGCTTCGTGCCCGCATAGATCTCGTCCTTAAGCGGGTTCAGGTGCAGCTTGCGGATGCGCGCGAGCTGGTAGATGGCCAGCGCCGCGTTGGCCGCCAGCGCCAGGGCGCTCACCACGAAGAACGCCGTGGGGTTGTGGGTGGTCGGGATGGGCGCCAGCACGTCGGCGAACTGGGGCACCGTCATCACGAACATGATCCACAGCGCGAGGGTCTGCGCCCGGTGCTGCAGCCAGGCGCCCCGCTTGATGAGGAACGTGGGGATGGTGCAGGCCAGAAGCAGGGCCAGCCCGCAGTAGGCGGAGTGGTCCGAGATGCAGTTGTAGGTGTAGGCGAAGTTCCACAGGTCATAGGCGATGACCCAGGCCCAGATCATGTCGGGCCAGATCATGTCGCGCGCCGGATCCTTGGAGATGATGATGCCGAACCACCCGCAGATGGTGAGGATGTTGAGGATGCCGGCGATGCCGTTCATGATGTTCCACGGCCCCGATATGGTCCAGAGGTTCTCGACCACGCCGCCCTCCCACAGCGCGAAGCTGAACACCTGGAAGTCGCGCGCCACGGCCTCGGCGATGTTGATGGCCAGAATGAGCGGCGGGAAGCACAGCGCCCACTTCTTCTCGTAGAGGTGGTGCACTGTGCCGTCCGCGCCCGTCCACTTGACGAAGCGCAGGGCGATGAACCCGAGGCACCCGGCCAGGGCCGAGTAGGTCTTCACCCAGTTGAACCACGTGCCCGTGCCGTACTCGTTGCCCGGCGCCGCCGTGGTGGGCCACACGAACACGGTGAGCGCGAGTGGCACCGCCGCGAACAGAACGATTCCGCACCACAGCTTCACGCGCCCCAGCTCGTTGAACGCCATGAGCGCAAACAGGACGAACAGCCAGATTGCCCAGTAGATAGGGTCGGCTGCCTCGTAGAGAATGCCCATCTTCCCGCCTCCTTGTCATCGTTTTGCCTGATGAGGACAGACTACGGCGCGTCTTGCGCGCAGTCTTTCACAGATGCGGGCCAATTGTGAAGGCATGCTCGCCCAAAGCAAGCGAGAAAGCTGCCTGAGCAGGCCGATGAACAGCCATCCGGCGGCGTATAATGGCGCGATCAGCCCGTCATCTCCGAGAAGGGAGCCCCATGCCCCCGCTCTCCCTCTACTCCGGCCGCGACCCGCGCGAGGCGGCGGCCGCCGAGCGCCCCTCCCGCCGCACGCTCGCCGAGAGCCGCAGGCTCACCGGCACGCCCGGCGTCATCCTGGCAGCCGCGCGCAAGCTCTTCGAGCGCGACGGCGTGCGCGCCACCACGGTGACGGCCGTCGCACGCGAGGCCAACGTCACGCGCGAGCTGGTGTACTACCACTTCGGGAACAAGAACGGGCTCATCGAGGCGCTCATCGACGACTACGTAGAAGACCTCGTGGAGAGCGTCATCGTCTGGAACGAGTCGCGCACCTTCGGTGACACGGCCGGCTCGCTGCGCGCCTGCGTGCGCACGTTCCGCTACGCGCTCTACGACGCCGAGGGGCGCCCGCGCCCCATGATCGCCGTGCTCGAGGAGCTCGGCATCCGCGACGCCTTCGACGTGCGCGCCACCAAGGAGACGGCGGCCTGCCTGAACGACCACGTCGCCAAGGAGTACGCAGCCTGGCACCACCTGGAGATCGAGCTCGTCTACGAGATGTTCTGCCTGGTGGTGTTCGGCCTGGTGGGACTCGTGAAGGTGAATCCGCGCATCAGCGACGAGGATCTCATGAAGGTGGTCGAGCAGACGCTCCGGCTGGACATGACGCCGCTCGACGCGCCCTCCCCCGCCGTGCCGGCCGCGGCGCCGGCCGCAGACGGCGGCACGGCACCGCGGCGCGCAGGCTAAGCGCGCTCAGGGATGAGGCCCTGGCGGTAGGCCGCGAGCAGCTGCTCGAGGTCGGCCACGCGCTGCTTGAGCCCGGCGCCCGTGTCGGTGTCGGCCACCAGCGTGCGCCGCTCCACCCGCTCCACCACGCGCCGCGACGAGTGAATGTCGAGCCCCCGCTCCACGGCCGCCTCCGCCGACTCGAGCGGCTCGTGGGCCGCCAGCACGAAGCCGTAGGAGTTGGAGATGAGCGTGTAGCCGGCGATGCCGGTGGTGGGCTGGTAGGCCCGCGAGAACCCGCCGTCGATGGTGAGCACGCGCCCGCCGCACTTCACCGGATCCTCGCCGTCCTTGGCCTTCACCGGTACGTGCCCGCAGATGATGCGCGAGGCGTCCGGGTCCATCCCGAAGTCCTCGAAGATGACCGCCATGGCCTCAGGATCGTCAAGCAGCGCGTAGAAGGGGTTCTTGACCTCCTTGCGCGCCTCCTTCTCGGCGATGAGGTAGAGCTCGAAGGTGGCCATCTTGCTCTTGGCGAACAGGGGCGAGCAGGGGCTGAGCCACAGCCACCACAGAAGGTCGCGGCAGCGGCGGCGCTCCTCGGCATCGGTGCTGAAGAACGCCGCGCGCACCGATCGCTCGAGCACGTCGTAGAGCTCGCGGCCCCGGTAGCGCACGCCGAACACGTCCGCCTCCTTGAGCGAGCCGTCAGCGTTGAGCGGCACGCAGGCGTGGAAGAGCAGGTTGGAGTTGCACACCTTATAGAGGCTGCCGGCCTCCAGGAACAGGCGCATATGGCGCTGGAGCTTCTCGCTGCCGACGAAGGCCTGTTCCAGCCGCTGCATGACGGCCTCCTCCTCCGGCGTGAGGCGATAGGGGTCGGCCGGGTCCACCGTGGGGAACACGCGGTCGGTGAGCGCGTAGGTCACGCCGTCCACCTCGACGGTGCCGCGCTCGTGGTCGATGCGGTGCAGCAGCTTGCGGTCGTCCAGGCCGAAGCCGGGGTTCTCGTCGATGAGCTGGCCCTCCACCTTGAACTGGATGATGGCCATCGCCTTCTGGATCTTCACGTTGAGCTCGCGCTGCTGCTCGGTGAGGCCCGGATCGCCCTTGAGCCCGAAGGCCACGCAGGGGTCGTCGCGGTAGGCGTCCATGGCGAAGGAGGCGAGCGGCAGAATGTTGATGCCGTAGGCGTCCTCGAGGATGGAGAGGTTGCCGTAGCGCGCGCAGTTGCGCACCACGTGCGCGATGCAGCCGCGCTGGCCGAGCGAGGCGCCCATCCACACGATGTCGTGGTTTCCCCACTGGATGTCGAGGCAGTGGTAGCCGGCGAGCGTGTCCATGATGGCGTCGGGCGCCGGCCCGCGGTCGTACACGTCGCCGACGATGTGGAGGTGATCGACGGCAAGGCGCTGGACGAGCAGGCAGAGCGCCTCGACGAAGGCCTGGCCGCGGCCGGTGCGGATGACGGCGTCGATGATGGCGCGGTGGTAGGCCGCGCGGTCGACGGCGTGGTTGTTCTCGGTCATCAGCTCCTCGAGGACGTAGGCGAACTCGGCGGGCAGCGCCTTGCGCACCTTCGAGCGCGTGTACTTGCCCGACGCCTGCTTGCAGAGCGCCACGAGTCGCTCGGCCGCCGTGGACACCCAGGCGTCCTCGTCCGGCGCGGCAGGCAGGTCGAGCCGCATCTTCTCGCGCGGGTAATAGACGAGCGTGGCCAGGTCGCGCTTCTCCTGCGCGGTGAGCACGTCGCCGAAGGCGTCGTCGATCTTGAGGCGCACCGAGCCCGAGCCGTTGCGCAGCAGGTGGGAGAACGCCTCGTGCTCGCCGTGGATGTCCGAGGCGAAGATCTCGGTGCCCTTCGGCAGGCTGAGCACGGCGCTCAAGTTGATGATCTCGGCCGATGCGTCGGCGATGGTGGGAAACGACTGGGACAGCAGTCGCAGGTAGCGCAGGTCACGCTCGTCCATGGGAGCCTCCTCGGACACGGCGGGAACGGTCGTCGCCCTCATTGTAGCGCCGGCTCGCCGCCCGCCCGCAAAGCACCCCGGCAGGCGACCGCCCCCCATCGGGAGGCGGAGCGGGTTAGAAATCGACGACGAACTGCAGCCTCCTGCGCATTTCCACCTCAACCTGCTCTTCCATCGAGACTGCGGCCAACAGTTGACACCGGGACAAAGTGGCGTCTATCTTTGAGGCGAGCTTTCCCGACATGAACGACGAGACCGAGCTGTCGACGTTCAGACTGTAGTGCGCGGTTCTTCCGAGGCCTTCTTCGCAACGCGTCTTGATGAGGAACTCTATCTCCTTGTCCTCCGCAAACCAGCGCAGCGGAGGAACACAGGCAGCCGGCACATCCTCAAAGGTCTGGTGAAACTCCAAGGTCAGCTCCTGGCTTTGCTCCAACTCCCTCGCCAGCTCTCCGCAGCTCTCCGCCGATAAGCCCTCCCTAGCTCCTTTCTTCTCCTTTTCCCCTTCTTCTTCGTCGCCTCAGCGCGCGCCGTCAGGCCGCGTGCCTTACGTTCTACCGTTTTGCTATAACTCTCCAAACGGCATTCCCTGGCACCGAGCGCGTGGGCGATGCTCCTCAGCTCCGTCACTTGGTCTTGATGGAGAATCTCAAAGAACTTCGCCAAATTGAGGTAGCGCCCATCGTCGAACGGATCGACGAAGTATGCCGAGTCGCACACCGGCCTTGGGAAGAAAGTCAGCCCGCTCATCTCGATCGCGGACTCGTAGAGGTGCAAGACCTCAAGATCGTCATCGTCACTGAACCAGCCGATGGCCCCCTCACAGACCTCCACGCCCTTTCGCGTGTCCTCATCGACGACGATGATCATCTTGGGGAGGTCGTAGTCGGGCGCAAGGTAGTCTGCGGGGAAAACGGGGCGATAATGCTCTAGCATCAATCGACGAGACTTCTCCCGGACGGCTTCCGTCGCGTTCTGGGCGCCTTCAGCAGCCGCCTCCGCTAGCGCCGCAGCTGCCTCCGCCGCGCGATCCCTCCCCTCAGCAACCGCCTCCCCTGCGGTTCCCATCGCCATCCTCGCCTTCTTGGCAAGGACATCCGTGGCACGGCCCACGTGCCTTCGTGCATCTTCGAGCATCCCATCACCTTTCCCCAGCGGCAAGTTCGCTTTCATTCTAGAGGATTACCGGCACCGGCCGCCTTCCGGAAGCGCGAAACAGGCAGCGAATGCTTCCCCGCCCCGCCTCCCCCTATGCTATAGAATGAGCCCGACAACACCTTCCCGGAAAGGGGATCCCATGAACGCCGCGTTTCTGCACCGCTGCACCCACGTGCTCGACAAGGAGAAGACCATCCGGTTCTACGAGGAGGCGCTCGGCTTTCGCGTCGTGCGCGAGATGGGGCCTGACGACGGCTCGTGGACGAACACGTTCATGGAGGCGCCGGGCTGCCCCTTCCAGCTGGAGCTGACCTGGAATCGCGGGCGCGTCGAGCCCTACGCCAACGGCGGCCCCGACCAGCACATCGCGTTCGCCGTCGACGACTTTGACGCCGCGCACGCGCTCCACGAGAAGATGGGCTGCATCATCCGCGAGAACCCCGCCATGGGGCTCTACTTCATCGCCGACCCCGAGGGACAGTGGATCGAGATCCTGCCCCGCGAAGAGCGCTAGCGCAAGGCAGGCGAGCATGACCAGCAGAAAGGGAACGGCGAAGGCGCGGCAGCGGGCGGCGTTCGAGGCCGGCGCGGGCGACTTGGGAGACCTGTTCGCCCGCGAGGAGCGCCGCCGTGTGGAGGCGTCCGCCGCCCGCGAGGCGGCCCTGCGCCTGCGCGCCTGCGAGTCGAAGAACCGCTATGCCAGCCTCGCCGACGCCGAGGAGGCCATCGCCTCCTGCGCCGCCTACGGCACCCGCGGCCTCCACGCCTACCGCTGCCCCCACTGCAACGGCTGGCACCTCACCTCCAAGCCCGCCCGCCCCTAGCGCGTCAGCTGGCGGTCTCGGATTCGCTGCAAATGAATCCCAAACTAGAGAACATTTGTTCTTTTATGTGTTACAATCCAGTTCACCAAGCATGAAGAACGGGAGCTGTGAAATGACGCATGAGAACGCATCCTCGCAAATAGTGCTTTTCGAGTCATCGGATGGTGAGATATCGCTTGACGTTACCATTGACCTGGCGAAAAACGAAATCTGGCTTAATCGTGCGCAGATGGCCGCATTGTTCGATCGCGACGTCAAAACCATAGGCAAGCACATCGCGAACGCCTTGAGGGAAGAGTTGTGCGACACCTCGATTCCAACTGTCGCAAAATTTGCGACAGTTGGAATCGAGGGAGAAAGAACCGTCGAGCGCCAGGTAGAGCACTACAGCCTTGATGTCATCATATCTGTCGGGTATCGCGTGAAGTCGCAGCGCGGCGTCGAGTTCCGCCGTTGGGCCACCGATGTGCTGCGTCGCTACATCATCGAGGGTCGCGTCGAGAACGAGCGACGCCTCGCCCAGCTCTCCCAGGTCATATCTGTCATCGAGCGCATCCCCCGCGAACTTGAGTCTGAGCAGATTCTCAGAATCGTCCGAAGCTATGCGCCGGCGCTTTCGCTGCTCGATGACTACGACCACCAACGCATCTCCCGACCAACTGGAACGCACGGCACCTACGTCCTCGGGTACGACGAGTGTCGAAACATCATTGATAGCATGGGGTTTTCCGAAGCCAGCACCGTCTTCGGCATCGAGAAGGACGACTCCTTCAAAAGCAGCATAGCAGCCATCTACCAGTCCTTCGACGGCCGAGAACTCTACCCGTCAGTTCAGGAGAAGGCGGCAAACCTGCTCTACTTCATCGTTAAGAACCACTCGTTCCATGACGGGAACAAGAGAATAGCGGCGAGCGTGTTCCTCTACTTCCTCGACAAGAATCATCTGCTCTACGCGCAAGGCAGGAAGCAGCTCAGTGACGAGGCCCTCGTCGCCATGACCATCATGATCGCAGAGTCGCGACCAGAGGAGAAGGAGGCCATGGTATCCCTTGCCATGAACTTCCTCTCGCCTGTGGGCGCCGGGGCAGACCCAGGAGGCTCGGCTTTTGCTTGCTAGCTCAGCCAAAGCTGGAGGTAGGAAGCGGTGCAACAGGCGGCGAAAGCGGCGATGACGAGGGCGAACAGGGCGTTGGCGACGGGCGAGCGCAGACGCGCGAACCCTTCGCAGACGAGCGGGAACACCACCCAGACGTAGATGATGGCCACGAGCCCGATGAGCACGTCGTTGACGAGCCAAGCCTGGCCGAGCACGTTGAAGGGCAGCTGCGAGTTGTCCCAGTAGGGATAGGTTCCCGACGCATCCGGCTGGTTGACGAGCAGGCCGATGCCCAGCTCAAGCACAAGGCTCAGCGCTACGGCGAAGGCGAACGACTCGAGCAGGGCGCCGACCAGCGTGCGCCGGCGCATGACGAAGCGCTCCTTGAGCGGCTCGATGACGAGCGTCATCACCACCGCACCCACGCCATAGATCCAGTAAGGGTGGTACCACGGATCGGTCCAGACGGGATAGCCCTCGGAGACGATGCCGAAGCAGCGGTCCATGAACAGGCAGTAGGGAATCTCCAGCCAGTGGCCGACGATGGTGCCGGCGCAGAAGCACACGATGAGCGCGCGCCAGAACGGCCAGGTATGCGGCGCGAAGTAGCCCACCTCGTCTGACTTGGTGATTCTCTGGTGGCATCGTCTGGCCATGGGCTCGTCTCCTCGTCAGCCCGCGCGACGCGGCCCCGCAGCCGCCCCTGGCGGGCAACCCCACCATACCGCGCGCAGCAAGCGGGGCGAGGCTGCCGCGCGACGCCATTGACGACCCGCTGCCGCATCGTTACCGGAACGCCGCGGAGGGCGGGCGGCGGGACGGGGAAAGCGGGCGGCAGGAAGCAGGAGGCTGTCCGGCGGGACGGGGTGGCGGAGGACGACGGAGGCGGGACAGGAGACAGGGGGCCGGCGGGCGAGGCGGAGCAGGAGACAGGGGCGGGACAGGAGGCGGGAGGCTAGCGGGTGTCATCCGGCGCAACCGGCGCGCCTGAAGACCGGGGAGCATTGCCAGACAGGGTGTCGTGTCCTATGCTGGGCAGATTGGCAGACAGCGGAAGGGGGGCCTGTGGAGATTACGCTGGCCGAGAAGCGAGACGACAGCCTCATACGCGAGCTGACCGCGCTCTGGCGCGCCTCGGTAGAGGCCATCCACGACTTCCTCGGCCCCGCCGACGTGGAACGCATCGCCGAGTATGTGCCCAACGCCCTGCGCGAGGTTCCGCTCCTGGCTGTGGCCCGCGACGCAGGCGGTGGCGCGCTTGGCTTCGCAGGGGCGGATGGCCGCAGGCTCGAGATGCTCTTCGTCGCCCCCGAGGCGCGTGGACGCGGCGTCGGCACGGCGCTGCTCGCGCACGCCGTGCTCACGTGGGGCACGCGCCTCGTGGACGTAAACGAGCAGAACCCCGCCGCCCGCGGCTTCTACGAGCACCGGGGCTTCCGCGTCATCGGCCGCTCCGAGCTCGACGCTCAGGGCGACCCCTATCCCCTGCTTCACCTGGAGCTGGCCGACGATACGACGGGCGCCGACGGCGGCAGCCCCCAGGCCGCCGGCGCGCAGCCCGCGACCCAGGCGAAGGAGAGCGCAGGCGGAAAGGGGGCCGACGCCGCGGCGAACACGGGCGCGGGCGCGAAAGAAGGCGCCCCATGGCCGTGCGCCCTCGAGACCGAGCGGCTCATCCTGCGCCCCTGGCGCGATGAAGATGCGGCAGACCTCTTCCGCGTAGCGCGCGACTCCCGTGTGGGACCCATCGCCGGATGGCCGCCCCATGCGCGCGTCGAGGAAAGCCTCGAGGTCATCCGCACCGTATTCTCCGCGCCCGAGACCTTCGCCGTCACCCTGCGCGAGGACGGTCATGCCATCGGGTGCGTCGGCCTGCTGTTCGGCGACGCCGGCACCGAGCCCCTGTCCGCCGACGAGGCCGAGGTGGGCTACTGGATCGGCGTGCCCTGGCAGGGGCGCGGCCTCATCCCCGAGGCGGTGCGAGCCGTCGAGCGCCGCGCGTTCGAGAGCCTGGGAGTCAGCGCGCTCTGGTGCAGCTACGACACGGGCAACCAGCCATCACGCCGCGTCGCGGAGAAGTGCGGCTTCGTGCCGCACCACGTGACCGAGGGGATCCCCAACGATCTCATGGGCGGCGTGCGCGACGTCTGCTTCACGCGCCTCGACCGCGAGGACTGGCACGCCACACAGGCAGCAGAGAAATCCTAGCGAACGGGCCGTCAGACAGGCGGCACGCCCGCACACCGCCGTGGCCGCCGAGGCTCGCGGGCCATGCGCGGGCGACCGCACGACGCCAGAGCCGCCGAAGCTCGCGCCAGCACCCGGGCGGCTGAAGGCCTGGAGGGCATCGACGCCCAGGAGCGCGAACCACGCGCGGCTCCTCGCAGAATGTTTCACGTGAAACATTCGTTTGTCCCACCCCGCGCGCCACCGGCGCCGAACGTGACAAGGCGTCTTCCCCGCCCAACGCGCGCAGGGTGTTTCACGTGAAACATTCGTTCCCTTCAAAAATACCCGAACCGATGTTTCACGTGAAACATTCTCTCGCCGCCACGGCGTCCGCCGCCATGCCGTCCGCCGCCGCGGCGCCCTCGCGCGGCCGAGACGCCAGCGGCCTCCGCTTCTCCGGTGCCCTCGCGCAATCCGCACCCGCCCTTGGCGCTCCCTCACGCGACCGCGGTCGCCGCTTCGCCATCAGGCGCTAGCGCCCCTGGCCGCTGTGGTCGATCGTCTTGGCGAGGGGGTGCTGCTTGAGGAAGAGCATCAGCACAAGGCCCGCCAGCATGAGGGGGACGAACCAGAGGAACAGCGGCACGAGGGCCTCGGAGTAGCCCTGCGCGACGGCGGCCTGGGCTGCGGCGGGCAGATGGTCGACGGCGCTCGGCGTGAGCGAGGCCAGCGAGAGGTTGTCCGCCTGCGGCAACTTCCCCGCCAGATCGGCCGTCAGGCGTGCGGTGAACAGCGCTCCGACGAGCGACGTTCCCACCGACGAGCCGATCTGACGGAAGAAGTTCTCAGCCGCCGTGGCCGTGCCCACCATGGCGTGGGGAAACTCGTTCTGCACCACGAGCACGAGAATCTGCAGCCCCAGGCCGATGCCCGTCCCCAGCACGAGCAGGTAGGCCACCGCCACTCCTATCGGCTGCCCCACCTGCAAGGTAGACAGCAGCCCGAACCCGAGCGCGCTCACCGCGCACATGGCGATGGGCATCCACTTGTAGCGGCCCGTCCGCGAGGCCAGCCAGCCGGTGACCGTGGTGGCCACGACGATCCCCGCGCTCATGGCCGTGCACACGAGGCCGGCCGCCTCGGGTGAGAGGTTCGCCACGATCTGGAAGTACGTCGGCAGGTAGTTGACCGACCCGATGAAGCCGATGTTGAGCAGCAGCCCCGTCACCGAGCACAGCACGAAGTTGCGGTTGGAGAACACCGCCAGGGGAAGCAGCGGCTCGCGCGCCCGACGCTCAGCCGCCACGAACGCGCCTGCGCCCGCGGCCGCCAGGGCCAGCAGCCCCGCGATCTGCCAGCTCACCCAGGGGAAGCGGACGCCGCCCCAGGCCAAACCCAGCACGAGCGAGGTCACGGCCACGGTGAGCGCCGCCATACCGGCAGCGTCAAGCGGGCCTGCCTCGCGGCGCGGCTCGCGCGGCAGGCACCGCGCCAGCACCACGATGGCGAGCAGGGCCAACGGCACCGTGAACCAGAAGATCCATCGCCATCCCGTCACCTGCACGAACCAGCCGCCCAGAAGCGGTCCGAGCACGTTCGACACGGCGAAGACCGAGCCCATCACGCCCATGTAGGTGCCCAGCTTGCGCGGCGGCACCACATCGGCGATAGCCGCCTGAGACAAGATGATGAGGCCGCCCCCGCCGAGCCCCGAGACGCATCGTCCGGCGATGAGCAGCGTCATGTCGGCGGCCACGCCGCAGAGGCACTTACCCGCCGCGTACAACCCGAGCGCCCCCATGAGCAGGCGCTTGCGACCGTGCAGGTCGCCGAGCTTGCCGTAGATGGGCATGGTGATGGTAGACGTGAGAATGTAGGCGGTGGAGACCCACTGCATCATCTCGACGCCGCCAAGGTCGCCCACGATGGTGGGCAGCGCCGTCGCCGCGATGGTCTCGGAGAGCGAGCTGATGAACATGGCGAGCATAAGCCCGAAGAACACGAGCGCCAGCCGCCCACCCGCTACCGGCGCCGCGCCCGCAGAGGCGGCCACGCCTGCGGGAGCCCCCGCACCTGGGGCCGCCGAGCTCGCAGGGGCCGTTGCGCCTGGGGCCGACGCGCGAGTGGGGGCCGCGCCCGGGGCCTCCGCGCCCGCAGAGGCCGCCGCGACCTCGGGGGCCGCCGCGCTCGCCCCGCCGAGGCGCACCGCGTCGTGCGCGCCGTCCGCCTGCCGTGCCTTCGCCATAGCATCCGCCTTCCCGTCGCACCACGTCATCCCCTTGATTCTAGCGACGCGGGCCGCCGGCCCTGGCTGCGGAGCCCCGGCGCATACCAACCCGTTGCGCCCCCGTCATCAGCGAATGCCTCCGCGTCCCCGTAATTATCCTCTTATGAATATTATTCTCATTGTGATACAATCACCTCACGCCTGGATCCACCCTCGTCACCCGTCGTGCAGCGGGCCGGGGGACTCATATCGGTTGCACCGGGTACGTCGAGGTGGCGCGCGACGTATCGCCTCATGCGAAGGAGTGCGCCATGGGCACCATCAGGGCCGTCTGCACGAGCGAGACCAAGGGAATCCAGAAGAGCGAGCGAGAGCGCGTCGAGCTGCGCCCGGACTGGGGCATCGGCGACGACGCCCATGCGGGCGCGTGGCACCGCCAGGTGAGCCTGCTCGCCTACGAGAAAGTCGCCGACTTTAAGGCGCGCGGCGCCGACGTCGACAACGGCGCGTTCGGCGAGAACCTCGTCGTGGAGGGCATCGACCTGCGCAATCTCCCCCTCGGCACGCGCCTGCGCTCCGGCGAGGTGGAGCTCGAGCTCACCCAGATTGGCAAGGAGTGCCACGCACGCTGCGCCATCTACCACCAGATGGGCGACTGCATCATGCCGCGCGAGGGCGTCTTCTGCCGCGTCATCACCGGCGGCACCCTCGCCCCGGGCGATCCGCTCGACGTCATCTAGCGCGCCCGCCACGCCGCCGCGGCGGCGCGGCGGGCGCATCACCTGCCGCGCTGTCGTCCGCGCCGCGCATCCACCACGGCCAACAGCCCCCTCCGGGTGGGAAAACGCCCGGATTATGACAAGCATTGACGGGTTTGCAACGTCCACAGGCGCATTTCCGCCCAAATCGAGAGGTCTTCCGCCTCGCCGGAAAGAAGCGACCTGGGAAAACGCCAACACCCGCCACGCTCCCGTGAAAGCAGAGGTTGCAAACTCCTCATCGCTTGCCACAAAACGGGCGTTTTCCTGCCCAGTCCGGCGAACGCCCCCTGCTCCTCCCGTCCGACCCGGCGACAGGGGGGGGGCGTGCCCGCACCCGCCCCCTCCTGCATCCCGCCTGGCACGCCCTCGTGCGACGCGAGCGCGGGCGTGCCCGACCTAGCCCACCAGCTTCGAGGACTCCACCTGCTCGACGTACCATGCCATGAACCGCGCAAGCGGCCGGCGCAGTACAAGCCCGATGAGCGCAGCCGGCACCACGAACAGCATGAGCTGCCCCATCTGCACCCAGTAGTCGGCGCCGTAGGTGCCCATCATGGCCGCGCGCATGGCGTTCACCACGTGGGTGGCCGGCAGCCAGGGGCTGAGCGCCTGCACGAACCCGGGCAGCAGCTGCAGCGGGAACGAGCCGCCGCAGCCAGTCACCTGCACGATGAGCAGCAGCACCGCCATCGCCTTGCCCAGGTTGGCGAAGGCGGCCACCAGCGCGTAGATGAGGAAGGTGAACACAAGCCCCGCCGTCCAGAAGCACAGCATCAGCAGCCAGGGGTGGGCTGCCTGCACCTGCAGGAAGAAGAGGTTGCCCAGCCCCATGAGGGTGGTCTGCGCGAGCGACAGCAGCGCCATCACGCCGAAACGGCCGAGGAACAGCTGGCGGGGCTTGGGGTCGCGCAGGTCGGCCTGGTCGCGCGCCGACACCGTGGGCTTGACCACCACCAGGATGAGCAACGAGCCGATGAACAGGGCGAGCGTCGTGTAGAGCGGCGCCATGGCCGACCCGAAGTTCTCGGCCGGGAACACCGCCACGCGCTCCACCGCCACGGGGGCCGCCAGGGCGGAGGAGAGCGCCTGGGCGTCGGCGTTGAGCACGTCGCGCAGGGCCTGGGGGTCACCCGCGGCGAGGGCAGCGTCCACGGCATCGGCCATCTCGCGCAGCTGGGAGGCGGCGCCCGCCAGCCCGGCAGCGGCCTCGTCGATCTTGGCCGAGGCGGCGTCGAGCGACTCCCCCGCCGACCCGGCTGAGGCGGCAAGCTCGCCTCCGGCGGCGTCGAGCTTGCCGAGGGCCGTCTCCAGCCCGTCGGCCAGGGTGGCCGAGTCCGCGGCCAGCTGGTCGAGCTCGGGCCCCAGGTGCTCGTCGAAGTCGGCCTTCAGCGCGTCGATGCGATCACGGGCCTCGGCAGCCTGCTGGCGCGCAGCCTCGCGGTCGGCCTGGGCCGCGGCGTCGCCCGCCTCCAGCTTGTCGGCGGCCGCGCGCAGATTGCCCTGCATCGACACGACCAGCTCGGCCACGGCGTCCATCCCCTGCGCCGCGTGCTCCAGGGCCGCCTGCTCGGCCTCGGGGGCGCCGGCGGCCAGCTCGCGCAGGTGCACGGCCAGGTCGCGGTAGGCGCCCACCTGGGCGTCGAGGGCCTGAGCCCGCTCGCGCAGGTGCGCGGCGCTCGTGGCCGTGGATCCCGACATCGCGTCGAACACCCCGTCCACCGACCCCGCGGCCGCGTCGAAGGCCGCGGAGCTGGCCGCCAGCGCGTCGGAGAGCCCCGTGCCCGACGAACGCAGCGCGTTGGCGGCTGTGCGCGCCGCGGCGATGCCCTGGCCCGCGGCGTCCGACGCCCCGTCGATGCCCGCGCGCGCCGAGGCCGCCAGCGCAGCCGACCCGTCCACCAAGTCGCGAGCCGTCTGGGCCAGCGACGAGTAGAGCCCCAGCACCGACGAGGCCCGCTCGGCCGAGTCGGCCAGGCCCCGCGCGTGGTCGGCCAGATCCGCCACGCGCCCGTCGAGGTCCCCCTCGTCGGCCAGGCGCGAGAACGACTCCGCCACGCCGAGGGCCACCTCCGAGAGCGTCTCGGCGAACACCTCGTTCACCTGGTAGGACACTGTGTCGGCCCCGCGGTCGGTGATCTTGGGCGCGATGGCGCTCTTCTTCTCGTTGGCGTAGTAGATGATCTTGGCGTGCTCGGAGTCCTCGGCGTAGAAGGTCAGCATGTCGCGGCTGAACTCCGGCGGGATCACCACTGCCGCGTAGTAGCGGCCCGAGCGCGCGCCGTCCACGGCATCGTCCTCAGTAGTGATGACCCAGTCTATCTGGTCGTTCGCCCGCAGCGCGCTCACCACCTGCTCGCCCACGTTCACCCGCAGGGGCACCAGATCGCTCTGGTAGCCCTCATCGGCGTTGGCCACGGCCACGGTGAGGTTGCCCGTGTTGTCGAAGACGTTCCAGCAGGCGATGACGTTGTACCAGGCGAAGATGGAGGGCATCACCACCAGGCCTGCGGCGATGATGACGGACACCACGTTGGCGAACAGCCGGCGGCAGTCGTCGCGGAAGATGCGCGCGATGTTATTCACGGCGATCCTCCTCTCGGCGCGCTGCGTCCTCGCGCGGGGCCGCCCCCTCGCCACGCAGCATGGCCGCGCCCCAGCGGGCCGGGGCGTCGGGGACCGCAGGCGCGGCGGCGGGCACGGGCGCAGGCGGGACGGCTTCCCCGCCCGTCACCGAGCCGCGCTCGGCGCAGAGCCCCAGCAGCTGGTCGTCGGAGAGCGCGCCCAGGCGCAGCTGGCGCTCGAAGCTGCACCGCAGGCTCTCCACCACCACCAAAAACACGAAGAGCACGGCGATGAACCCAAGCCAGAACGTGAGCACCCACACCTTCTCCGCCGGGGTGAGCGCCAGCACCACGGCCAACGCCGCCGGCACCGCCACGCCCACCACCACCGCACCGCGGATGAGCCGCGGGTACCAGCGGCGGAATCGCTCGTAGCGATCCTCCAGCTGCGCGCGGTACACGTCGCGGTCAGCCAGGACGCGCACCACCTGTGAGAACCGGTAGGGGCGCCGCGGCACCTCCACCCGCTCGCCGTTGAACAGCCCGCCGGCGCGCACCTGGTCGGCCACCATGAGGTTCACGTTGGCCATGAGCGGGCGCACCAGCAGCCCGAACGCCATGAACGCGACGAAGAACAGGGCCAGCATGGCCAGGTCGCCGGCGTACTGGGTGCCGTAGAAGCCGAAGATGGCCTCGCGCATGGCGCCGATGCCGTAGGTGAAGGGGAAGAACGGGTAGATGGCCTGGAAGAACCCCGAGGTCATCTCGATGGGATAGAGCCCCGTGGCGCCGGGGATCTGGGCGAACACGAGCACGACGCAGATGCCCTTGCCGATGTGCTGGAGCGTCACCGATAGCGCGTAGATGATGCTCAGGTACGAAAGCGACGTGACCGCCGCGGCGAAGAACAGAGCCGGCGCATTGACCGCCTGCACCCCGATGGCGAGCACCCCCGCGCAGCAGATGAGCGCCTGGAGCACCGCCATGGAGGCCAGCAGCAAAAAGCGCCCGAGGTAGCGCTGGGCCAGGGTGAGGCCGGGGATGCCCTCGGCGTCTACCTCCTGCTTCATGATGACCAGCAGCATGAAGGCGCCGATCCAGAAGGTGAGGTTCATGAACAGCGGCGCCATGGCCGAGCCGTAGGCGTTGAGCGGGTAGAGCTGCTCGGTGACCAGGTCCGTGGGCGACCCCATGAAGTCGGCGATCTTGGAGGCGTCGAGCCCTTCGATACCGAACAAGCGCATGATCAGGTCGGACTGCCCGACAGCCATCACGTCGGTGCGTACGAGGGTCATCTCCTCCTGGAGGCCGGCTAGGAGGCCGTCGGTCTGGGACACCGCGTCGGCGGCCGCGTCCAAGGTGGACACGGGCTGGGCCAGCGAGCCCTTGGCCTGGTCGATGACGAGCTGCTGGCCCGACACGGCGCTCGAGAGCGCCGCGGAGGCCTCGGAGAGCGACGAGAGCGCCCCCTGCACCGCCGGCAGCGTGGTGCCGAAGAGCGCGTCGGAGTAGCCGCCGGCCTGAGTAGTGGCCGCGTCAACGGCCTGGCCGAGGGCGGCCGAGGCCGAGGCGGCCGCGGAGGACACGGAGCCGGCCTCGGCGTTGAGGTCGCCCAGCGCCCCGAGGGCCTGGCGCGCGTCGGCGTTGCGGCGGTCGAGCTCGTCCACCGCAGCCACGAGCGGCGCGCGACGCGGATCGTCCTCGGGCAGCGCCTCGGCGGCGGCGCGCAGCTGGGCGGCCAGGGCCTCGGCGCGCTCGACGGCGGCGCTGCCTTGGCCGATGGTGGCGCCGATGCCCTCCTGGGCGCCGGCCACGGCCTCGTTCAGGTTCCTCACGGCCCCGTCAGCGCGGGCCGCGGCCTGGGAGATGCCGGTGAGCCCCTGGCCCACGGCCGGCATGGCCGCCGACGCGAAGGCGCCCAGCCCCTCCTGGGTACGCGCCGTCAGATCCCCCACGGCGGCGAGTGATCGCGCGGCGGCGTCCACGGACGTCCGCGCCTGGTCGAGCTCGGCGCGGGCGGCATCGGCGCGCTCCCGGGCCTGGGAGGTGGCCTCGGACACCCGGCCGAGGGCCTCGCGCGCACCGGCCACGGCGGCCTCGGCTTCGGCGAGCTTGCCCGCCGCGCTGTCGCGGGAGGCGCCCACCGCCTCCTGGGAGCGGTCGTAGGCCTCGTCCACGGAGTCGGCCACCACGTCGCTCACCGTGGAGACGAAGGTGGAGTTGATGGTCTCGTCTAAGGTGGTGGCGCCCGCATCGGTGATCTTAGGGGCCACCGGCCCCGCCTTCTCGTTGACATAGTAGGAGATGGCGGGCTGGGTGAAGTCGCCGGTGGTCAGCGTGAGCAGGTCGGCGGTGAAGTCGGGGGGAATGACGAAGGCGGCGTAGGCCTGGCCGGAGTCCAGCTGGGCCATGGCGTCGTCATAATCGGTGAAGTCCCATTTGAGCTGGTCGTTCTCGTGCAGCTTCTCCACGATCATGTCCCCGACGTGCAGCTCGCCGGTCAGCTCGGACGAGCCCCCCTCATCCTGGTTGACCACGCACACGCGCAGGTTGCCCGTGTTGTCGTAGGGATTCCAGAAGCCGATGACGTTGTACCAGGTGTAGACGGAGGGAAGCACGAGCAGCGCCACGACCACCACCAGGGCAGGAGGCGTCTTGAGGAGGCGCAGGAGGTCGCGCTTGAGCACGCGCCCGATATTGCCCATGGATGCCCACCCCTCTCCTCGATGCCGACGTTCGAAGGGGTCATAATACCCCACTTGTGGTATAAAACGCAACCGTCCCTTCGTATGGGAACCGCAGCGAAAGGACTGCCCGGCGCACGGCCCAACGGCAGGCGTCGCGCAGCCCGCGCGAGCGGAGGGCGCGCCGCTCAACGCTCGCGCGGGGCGGACGAGTGTTTCACGTGAAACACTCGCGCCCGACGACCCGACGGCCCGGCGAACCCGCGAGCGCAAGTCCTCGACCCGGCAAGTCCCCCAACCCGGCCATCCGAGGGCCTGACGGACGCAGAGCAGACGACCCGGGCGCCCGGACGAGCCGGTGGGCACGAGCCCCGCGAGCCGAACAGGCTGCCGTCCTGCGCGAGCGGAAGGCGCGCCGCCCAACGCTCGCGCGGGGCGGACGAGTGTTTCACGTGAAACACTCGCGCCCGACGACCCGACGGCCCGGCGAACCCGCGAGCCAGCGCACCGGAAGCGCGGCCCCGAGCCGGCGAGCCCCGCGAGCCGACAGCCCGGCGAGCCTCGCGGCTCGGGCCAAACGCGAGCCCCGCGAGCGGCGCGTCGGCGGGCGCGGGCTCTGCGGCCCGGGCGAACCGCCGGATGCCCGTCAGTCGGCCCGAACCGGCGGGCGGGACCCTGCGGGCGCGAGCCGGGCGTGCGCTTACCTTCCCCCTCAATTATCGCGCGCAATCGGGAGCGGGCAAGTCACGGTTACATGACCGATGGGGCCGGTGAGCGATCCGCAGCGCTACGCTTCTCCGCGGGGGTGCGGACGCGTCCCCTCCGCCGTCTGAAAGGAAGCGCCCCATGGCCAAGCCCGCATCGTCCCTCCCGCGCCCCGCCCGCGCGCTGCTCATCGCGCTCGGTGTCATCGTCGCCCTCGGCGTCGTGACCGTGATCGGCGTCAACGGCTACGTGCGCGTCGCCTTCGCCCCCTTCTACGAGCGCGCCGAGCGCGCCTTTCCCATCCCCGGCGCGGGCGTAGGCTTCGTCTGCCAGGACCTCGACTGCCTCGACGACGGCCAGACCTGGCTCTTCAGCGGCTACCAGGCCGACGGCTCGCCCTCGCCGCTCTACCGTCGCGCGGCCGACGGCAGCGTCACGCGCGTGTTCCTGCGCCTTCCCGACGGCAGCCTCTACGACGGCCACGGCTCGGCGGTGACGAGCGCAGAGGGGCGCGTCTACGTGGCCTGCGAGGGCGGCTATCTCGTCACCGACGAGGCCTCCGTCGCCGACGCGCCCGATGATCAGGCAGTGCCCGTGCTCGGGCGCGTGGAGCTGGGGTTCTCCCCCTCGTTCATGAACGTGGAGGGCGAGATCATGTATGCCGGCGCGTTCTACCACCCCGGCGACTACGAGACGCCGGCCAGCTGGCGCATGACCACGCCCGACGGCACCGAGAACCCCTCGCTCATGTTCGCGTTCCCCGCCGACCCGGCCGCGCAGTGGGGCTTCGCCGCCGAGCCGGCGGCGGCCTACTCCATCCCGGGGATGATCCAGGGGGTGTGCGCCACGCCTGACGGCGGCATCGTGCTCTCGCAGTCGTTCGGCCTGGCCACGTCGCACCTGCTTGTCTACGACGCCGCCTCGCTCGAGCCCGACGGCACGCTTTCCGCCACGGCGCTGGCGGACGGGAGGGAATCCGACGGCGCCGCGGACGGAGGCGCCGCAAGCGGAAGCGCCGGCGCTGCGGGCGCGCCCGACCCCCTCGCAGACGTGCCGCTCTACTGCCTGGACGGGCGCTCGCTCGTCGAGGACGTGGCTGCGCCGCCCATGACCGAGGGCATCGAGTCCCACGGCGGCCTCGTCTACGTGAGCGAGGAATCCGCCAGCGACAAGTACCACTTCGGCAAGCTCTACGGCGCCGGTCAGATCTACGCGCTGGCCCTGTAGCGGGTCGCGCCGAGAGACCGCCTGAGGCCGCGCCACGGCGCCTCGCCCCGAGGCCGCCTGCCGCCGCGCCCGAAACCGCAGAGGGAGCCCTCCGCGACGCGAGCCGCCGGCCCGCCCGAGGCCGGCCGGGCGCTCCCCGCGACACGGTCCAGCGGCCCTTAGGGCAGCAGGTCGTAGGGCATCTGGCGCACGAGGGCGTAGAACAGCGCCGCCAGGGGCACGCCGGCGAACGGCCACGCCAGCACCGCGCCCAGCACCACCAGGCGCCCGACGTAGAACAGCGCCCGGCGCCACCCTCGGCGCGGGCGCGTCTCGCAGGTCATCCGCACGAACCCGCCGCCGAGGGTGCGCCCGGCGCGCAGGGCCGGTACCACGCCCTCCACCACCACGAGCACGACCGCGCCCAGAAGGAGCATCCAGCGATGGTCGCCGAGCGGGCCGGGAAGCTCGCCCAAGCTGACGCCGGCGGCCGAGGCGGCCACCTGCACGCCGGACACCAGCACCAGCCACGCCACGCCCATCAACAGGGAGTCGAGCCACAAGGCCACCGCCCGCCGCACGAAGCCCGGCTCATCAGTCACCGGCACAGGCCCCGCCTCGTCAGCCGGCGGCAGCACCCGCGCCGCCACGACGGCGAGCAGCCAGCCGACGAGGGCGCCGGCCGTGTTGTAGATGAGATCGTCCACGTCGAAGGTGCGGTAGGCATAGGCGTAGATGCCGAACACGCCGGTGAGCTGGGCCGTCTCCACCAGGAGCGACACGGCCAGCCCCGCCAGCGCGGTGCGCGCCAGGCCCCAGCGAAACAGGCGCCCCGCGATGAACCCGAGGGGTACGAAGAAGACGACGTTGGCGAGAATCTGGGGCAGGGCCGCCACCCCCTCCCGCCGTAGGTCGCCCACGAAGGCGAGCGGGTTGAGCTGCGGCGGGATGCCGTAGGTGATGCCAGGGCCGGAGTCGCCCGAGGGCAGCGGGTAGAGCGTCAGGCACACGAGCCCCAGCCCGTAGAGGACGGTCAGGTAGGCGCCGACGGCCGTTCCCAGCCGCAGCCGCCCGTCCCGATGGTAGAGGTAGGCCAGGATGGGCAGCGTGAGCGCCAGCGACATGAAGGGCCACAGGCCCAAAGCCACGGCGAAGTTCTCGCTGTAGCTTCCCAAGAAGCGCTTGACCATGCCCATGAGGCCCTCCTCGCCCTCGCCGACGCGACCAGGCGCGAACGCCCGGCCGCGAGCCAGCATAGCAGCCCCCGCGAGACGCGGGAGAAAGATGACGAAGACGTAAGGGATGAGGAAGGCCCGGGCCCAGGACGCGGCGGGAACGCGCTGCCGGGCGATTTGGCAGCGGGAGGCGATCCGCGCGCAGGGCGTCCCGTCGCGCGGATCGGCGGCGAAGCGCGGCGGCGGACTGGGGCAGGAGCGAGGAGCAGCGATGCCTGGCGTCGAGCCCGAGGGAGGGCCCGGCGCCCGGGACGCGGCGACGCGAGCCTCGGAAGCCGGAGATCGCCCTCACGCGGCCTGGCGACGGGGAGCGCGAAGCGGGCTGGCGCAGGAGGCGACGGCCGACGCCCCCGGGGGCAGGGCGCACGCTCGCGTGAGTGAGCGGCGAGAAGCGCGCGGCGGGCTGGCACGGAGCGCAGGGTCGACGGCCGACGCGTGCCCCGGAGGCGCCGGGCACGCGCTCACGCGGCTCGGCGACGGGAAGCGCACGGCGGGCCGACGCATGCCCCCAGGCGCGCGGGGCCTAGCGCGCGGCAGCAGCCGACGCCGGGCGCGGGGCCTAGCGCGCGACCCGCGCCGCCCGCTCGCGGCGCATCCGCCTTGCGTAGCGCACGGCCACCGCCAGGCCGGCCAGGGCCACGACGCAGGCGAGCGCCTCGGCCGCCGCGAACCCGGCAGACGCCGCGTCGACGGCCAGCGCGCCCGCACCCGCTGTCGCCAGCGCCGCCACGCGCGCCTCCACCGCCGCCATCACGCCGATGTAGGTGGCCGGCCCCACGCAGGCCGCCAGCTGCACGGAGGTGGACATGAGCGCCACGCCATGGGGGTTCTGGTCGTCGGGCAGCGTCCTCAGCCCCGCCGTCTGCGCGGGCGAGAGCAGCAGGCCCGACCCGGCGTAGCCGGCGAACACGCCGGCCATCACCGCGGCAAGCGATCCCACCAGGGCCCCGGCCGCCGCCGCGGCCAGCCCCGCAGCCGCAATCGCGAACCCGACGGGCAAAAGCGGCCACTCGCCGCGGCGGTCCATCACGCGGCCGCCCCACACCGTAGCCCCCGCGTTGCAGAGCACCGGCCCGAGCAGAAGGCCTCCCGCCGCCGCGGCCGACATGCCCCCGGCGCCCTCCAGGTACAGCGGCACCATCACGCTCAGCGAGAACGACGTCATCATCGCCACCACCACGAGCACGGCCGCCGGGCGAAACGCCGGGCTGCGCAGCGGCTCCAGGCTCACGAGCGGATGCGCGCAGCGCCGCGAGCGCCGCACGAAGGCCGCCACGGCCAGCGCCGCCGCCACGAGCGCCGCCCCGCCGCGCGCCGGTGCGAGCGCCACCTCGGACAGCCCGAAGGAGAGCGCCACCAGGCCCGCCGCGGCCAGCGCCGCCGACGGCGCGTCGAGCCGCACCTCAGGCGACGACTCCCCGCCGCGCACCACCGTCCAGCCAGCTGCAGCCAGAAGCGCGGCGCCCGCGAGCGGCACGAGAAAGACGCTGCGCCACCCCAGCCCGCTCACCATAAACCCCGTCACCACCGGCGCGAGCGCCGGCCCGAGCGTGATCATCGAGCTGCCGAGGGCCAGGTAGGTGCCCATCGACGCCCGCGGCAGGCGCGAGACGATCACGTTCATCACGAGGGGGATGAAGATGCCGGTGCCCACAGCCTGCACGAGCCGCGCGGCCACGAGCGCCGCGAACCCCGGCGCCACCAGGCCGCCGAGCGACCCGGCGAAGCTTAAGCCCGCCGCAGCCAGGAACAGCCGTCGCACGGCGAAGCGCCGGTAGAGGAACGCCATGCAGGTCACCACCACGGTGACCGCGATCATGTAGCCGGTGACCAGCCACTGGGCCGTCACCGACCCGACGCCGTACTCCCCCATGATGGGGACGAGCGCCATGTTCACCAGGTTCTCGTTGAATCCAGCCAGAAACCCGCTGCCGTAGAGCACCGCCAGCAGCGGCGCGAGGGAGCTGCCCGCCATGAGCCGCCATCCTTTCCGTATCGCCTTCGAGGGGGACGCGACGGCCCAGCACGAGGCGGGGCGGCCGCGGGCAGCGTAGATATTACTGGGCGCGAGTGCCGGTAACCGCGTTCTGCATCGCGCAGTCTAGCACAACGCCGCTCCCCTTACGAAAGTGTCACCGCCATGCAAGCAACTTCGATGGCCCGGCGGCAGGCAGGCGCCTACCATGGGGGCAGACCAAAGGGAAGGACCTCCGATGCACCTCAAGCTCGCGCTGCGCAACGTGCGCCGCTCCGTCGCCGACTACTCCGTCTACTTCGCCACGCTCACCTTCGCGGCATGCCTCCTCTACGCCTTCACGTCGTCGACCGACTACCTGCTCGCCCTCGACCTCACGCCCGACCAACGCGCCATCTACGAAAAAGCCGGCGGCGCGATGCAGGCGTTCTCGACGTTCACCGTGCTCGTGTTCGCCTTCCTCATCACCTACGCCAATCGCTTCATCCTGCGGCGCCGCTCGCACGAGTTCGGAACCTACGCGCTGCTCGGGATGGGCGGCGGGGAGATGGCGGTCATCCTGGCGCTCGAGGGAACCCTGGTGGGCGCGGGGGCCCTCGCCGCGGGCCTCGCGCTGGGCTGCGCGGCCTCTCCCCTCTTCGGCGCCGCGGCGGCCTTCGTGTTCGGCGTGCCGTGGAAGCCGGTGCTGACCTGGTCGCCGGACGCGGCGCTCTGGACGGCGGGTTCCTTCGCCGCCGTCATGGCGCTGGCCACGCTGCTCGGCATGAGGACGATGCGCCAGAAGTCCCTCGGCGAGCTCATGGGCGCCGCCCGGCGCCCCGACCAACCGCGCGGGCTCGGCCGCCTGACCGGCCGCGCGCAGCTCATCGTGGGGATCGCGCTGCTCGCGTTCGTCTGGGGCACCTGCCTGCTGCAGCCGGCCCTCTTCGTCGGGCTCATGCTCCCCTATGGCGTGGTCGCGGTGCTCGGCACGGGCCTGATCTTCCGCTACACGGCCACGCGCCTACCCGACTTCCTGCGCCGACGCTGCCCCAACTGGTACTGGACGAGCCTGCACAGCTTCACGCTGCGCCAGGTGGAGGCCCGGGTGTGCGCGAGCTCCAACGCCATGGCCTGCGTATGCGCGCTCGTCGCCGTGGCCGTGTGCATGATCACGACGGGGCTCGCCTTCAGCGTCGGCCTGCGCGAGAGCCCGCTCGGCAGCGGCGAGACGCTCGCCCCCGTCGCCTACGCGGGCATCTTCTACGGCGCGACGTTCCTCGTGACCGCCGCGGCCGTGCTCGCGCTCCAGCAGCTCTCCGAGGCGGCCGACAGCCTTTCGCGCTACCGGCTCCTCGACGACCTGGGCGCCCCGCGCGCGATGCGCGTCACCGCCGTGCGCGCCCAGGTGGGCGTCTACTTCGTCGCGCCGATCGCCTTCGCGCTCGTCCACGACGCCTTCGGGATGCTGCTCGTGCTGTTCCTCTCCCTCGCGCTCGGCGCCACCCAGCTCACCGCCATCATCGGCGGCACCGTTGGCGGCACCCTGGCGCTCATGGGGGCCTACTACCTCATCACCGCGCGCCAGTGCGTGCGCATGCTGGGGCGCTAGACGCGCCACGAGGCCTCGGGCGGGCGGGCCGGCGCGGCGGCCAGGGCAGCGCCCCAACCGCAAAGCGCGGCGGCCTCAGGGCCTCGACCCCGAGGCTCCCCCCGGAGCCGGAGCCCTGCTCACCAGCACGATCATCGCCACCATGAGCGCCAGACCCGCCCCGTCGGCGGCGCTCACGACGGTGCCGAGCCAGAGCGCCGCCAACGCCGTGGCGCTCGCCGGCTCCACGGCGCCGAGCAGGCCGCCCGCCACCGGCCCCACCGTCGCCACGCCCGTCAGATAGAGCCCGAAGGCGACGAAGGTGCCCAGCACGCCCACCCCCGCCACGAGCACCAAAGCACCCGTCGCGTCGAGCGCAGGCAGCGACGGCGGCGCGCCCCACAGGCCCCCCAGCGCCCATACGACCAGGCTCACGGCGGCGCTCGCCATCATGCCGCACCCCACGACGGGCAGGCTCCCGAACCGCGCGTAAAGCCGCTTCGGATACATGATATAGAAGGTCACTGATAACGCGTTCACCAAGCCCCAGGCCAGGCCGTCCGGAGGCAGCTGCAGCGCGCCTGGGTTGCCCTGGGTGGCGATGAGCCACGTAGCCGCCAGCGCGCACGCGAGCCCCGCGGCATCGCCCAGGCGCGGCAGTGCCCGGCGGCGCGCGCAGGCGAGGAGCATGATGAGGACGACGGCCAGGCTCTGGAGCACCGTCGCCGTGCCGGCGTTGGTGGCCCCCACCGACGCGGCAAACGTGAACTGGCTGAGGAAGAGCGCCACGCCGAAGAGGGCCGTGCCGCGCCGGGCCGCGCCGTCGCGCAGGATGGCCGCCACGGCCGCGCGATAGCGCGCGGCCAGCAGCACGACGAACAGCGCCGCGGCCGTCAGGGCGCGCGCGGCGGTGACGAAGGTCGGCGTGACGCCGTAGCCGTCCAGGAGGAACTGGGCACACGCGCCCGAGACGCCCCAGAGCGACGCCCCCGCCAGCGCGCACACGAGCCCGCGCGCCCGTTCGGCCTTCCGCTCAGCCACGTCTCCCCCCTTTCCCCGCCGCACCCGGCGGCTCGTCTCTCGGGCACCCGCCAGGACCCCCGACAAGGCGCTCGCCCTCACTCCCGCAGGCGCGCGACCTCGCTCGCCTGGATCCCACGCGCATCGTTGGCGCCGGCGTCGCGAAGCTGCGCCCGCAACGATGCCCGATTATCCCACGACGCCCTCCGCCAGAGACGGAAAACGCCAGCCGAAGACTCCGAGGGGGCAAGGCCGAGAGGCGAAGGCGCGCAGGCAGCGGGATGCGAAAAGACGGAAAGCGCCAGAGGGCCTTGGCAGGCGATCGCGACTTTGCAGTGCGTCTCCCGTCGCCTCCGCACGCGCCCAAGGGCCCGGCAACCGCGCGCCGCCGCGGCAAGAGCCCGGTCACGCCCGAATGCAAGCCCGCGGCAAGGAGAATGCGCCGAGCATCCGACCGACTCGGCGTCGACTAGCGCGTCGGCCGCCTGCGAACAAGGGCGAAGGCCCGCAGAGACACGCGGAAGAAGGGGCTGCGCAAGGCCAAAGCCAGCCAGGGGACGAGTCCGCGAATGCAGCGGGCCTACTCGGCCTCACCGCGTTCTCGGGCGCGGCGGGCCTACTCAGCCCCACCGCGTTCTCGGGCGCGACGGGCGCGACGCTCGGCCAGGCGCTCGCGGGCCGCCTCGCCGCGGGCCTCGGTGATGGCGCGCCGCCCGGCACGCCCGCCGGCTACCCTTCCGCCGCTCCGCGTTCCGCTCGCCGCAGCCGCATCGCCCGCGCTGGTCGCGCCGCTCGACGCGGATGTTTCACGTGAAACATCTGTTCCGCCCTTGCGCGCCGCGCTTCCCACGCCCGCGCTCCCCAATCCGTCACGAGGAATGGCCGACGCGCGCGATGTGCGCACCACGCTGCTCGTCCCCGTCGTCCGCCCTCGCGCGTAGCTCGCCCGGCCGGCCTCCCCCGCCTTCGCGCCAGACGCGCCCGCGCCAGCGCCCCGCGCCCCTGCGCCCGACTTCCGCCCTCCGCTTTCCCGTGTTTCACGTGAAACACTTGTTCCCTTATCGCACGACATTGCGACACCGGCGCCGACCCCTGCGCCCGCGTCAGTCCCGGCGCCCGCCGCCTCCCCGGCTTCCCCCACCAGCTCGGCCAGGTAGCGCGCCACGGGAGCCAGCAGGTTATCGCGCTCGTCGAGCTTGAAGTGGCGCACGGGCAGCGTGAGCTTGCGGCGATCGGCCACATAGCGGCCGCCGGCACGGTGCAGCGGCGTGAGCGCCTCGCGCGGCAGCGCGATGGGCTCCACCACCAGCTTACCGCCCGTCACCGACACCACGCGAATGCCGTGCTCGGCCGCGAAGGCCCGGATGCGCGCCTTCGCCATGAGGTTGCGCGCGGCAGCCGGCATATCGGGCCGCTTCGCCTCCAAGTCGGCCTCGAGGGCGTCCACGGCCCCCACGGTCCCCGCCGAGGCGATGCGGCGGTACCACAGAACGCGCTCGTCGGCATCGGGGAGGTACTCCTCGGGCAGGTAGGTGTGCCCCGGCACGTTCACCGTGATGTCCGACAGCGCCGGCGGCAGCCCGTCCACCGCGCCGTCGCCCTCGCGCGTGGCGGCCACGGCCTGGGCGAGCATCTGCGCGAACAGGTCGAAGCCCACTGCCGACATGTTGCCGGACTGTTCGGCGCCAAGCAGGCTGCCCGCGCCGCGTATCTCCAGGTCGCGCATGGCGATGCGCATGCCGCTGCCGAGGTCTTGGTGCTCGTCGATGGCCGTCAGGCGCGCCATGGCCTCCTCGGTGAGCGGCACGTTCTCGGGGAACATGAAGTAGGCGTACGCCTGGGCCGACGAGCGTCCCACGCGGCCCTTGAGCTGGTACATCTGCGCCAGCCCCAGGCGCTGTGCGTCCTCGATGATGAGCGTGTTGGTGTGCGGGTTGTCGATGCCGCTCTCGATGATGGTGGTGGCCACCAGCACGTCGAGCTCACCGGCGGCGAACTCCTCCATCACGCGCTCGAGCTCCTCCTTCGACATCTGCCCGTGAGCCACGCCCACCCGCGCCTCGCCGGCGGCAGCATGCACGCGCGCCACCGCGTCGTCGATGGAGCGCACGCGGTTGGACACGTAGTACACCTGCCCGTCACGCGCCAGCTCAAAGCGGATGGCGGCGCTCACCACGTCGGGATCCCACTCGCCCACGTGCACCTTCACAGGCCGCCGCTCGTCAGGCGGCGTGAGGATGAGGCTCATGTCGCGCACCCCCGACAGCGACATCTGCATGGTGCGCGGGATGGGCGTGGCCGACAGCGTCAGCACGTCGATGGACTCGCGCAGGTTCTTCAGCTGCTCCTTGTGCCCCACGCCGAAGCGCTGCTCCTCGTCGATGATGACCAGCCCCAGGTCATGGGGGTTCACGTCACGCGAGAGCAGGCGGTGCGTGCCCACGAGCACCTGCACCGTCCCCTCCGCGAAGCCCTTGAGGGCCGCGGCCTGCTGCTCGGGCGTGCGGAAGCGCGAGAGCACCTCCACGTCCACGCCGAAGGGCTCGAAGCGCTCGCGGAAGTTGACGTAGTGCTGCTGCGCGAGGATGGTGGTGGGGCACAGCACCATCACCTGCTTGCCGTCTTGGGTAGCCTTGAACGCCGCGCGCAGGGCCACCTCGGTCTTGCCGAAGCCCACATCGCCGCAGATGAGGCGGTCCATCGGCTTGGACGAGGCCATGTCGGCCTTCACGTCGGCGATGGCCGAGAGCTGGTCGGGCGTCTCGGTGTAGGGGAACGCCTCCTCCATCTCGCGCTGGGCCGGCGTGTCGGCGCCGAAGCGGTAGCCCTGGGTGGCGGCGCGGCGCGCGTAGACATCCACCAGATCGAAGGCGAGCTTCTTCGTCGCCTTGCGCGCCTTGGCGAGCGCACGCGACCAGTCGGAGGTGTTGAGCCTGGTCAGCCGCGGACTCGCCCCCTCAGGCCCCACATAGCGCGTCACGCGGTCGAGCTGCTCCACCGGCACGAACAGCTTATCGCCCTCGGCGTACTCGAGCAGCAGGTAGTCACGCTCGGTGCCATCCACCTCTCGACGCACGAGATCCTTGAACAGCGCGACGCCATGGGCGGCATGCACCACGTAGTCGCCCGGCTTGTAAGGGAAGGTGATCTCGGTGATGTCCACGGCACGCCGCTCCCGGGCGGCCGTCTGGGCGCCCTGGGTGTCGGAAAGCGCGATGAGGGCCAGGCGCGCCCTGGGAATGATCATCCCCAGGGGAACGTCCACGTCCACGATGTTGACCACCCCGCGCCGCAGCCGTCGGCGCGCGACGGCCCCGCCGTGTGCGTCGGCCTCCCCCGCTCCGAGCCCCTCGTCGCCCACGCGCCGCTCGGGCGCGTCAAGCACCCGACGCGCCGGCGCGCCGGTTCTGCCCACGGCCTCGGCCTCCTCCGCGCCCGGGACGCCCGCCGCGACGTCCCCGTCGGGCCCCGCCTCGCCAAGGGCCAGGTCAAGCCGCTCCTGGATGGGCAGGCCGCGATCGACGAGCGCGAGCTTCATGTCCTCACGCGCGCGGTAGTTCGGCACGCTGAACACCACCGTGTAGTCGGCCTGGACGAGGCTCGTGAGCCTGCCGAACAGCTTGTCCGGCGCGCCCGCCACGTCCGCGCGCTTCACAGGCAGCTCATCGTCGATGGCGCCGCCCACGCGCATGATGGACACGTAGGTGGCGCGCAGCTCGTCGCCGAAGTCGAGGGCCGTCGGCTCGGCGTAGAGCCCCGCCAGCGCGATGCCCGTCCCCTTCGCCCGCGCCGCCAGCTCCTCGTAGGCATGGGCCGCATCGTCGAAGAGCGAGCGCGGCTCCACGAGCACGGTGAGCGTGCCGGGGGCCGCGTAGTCGCCGAGCGTGACGGTGCGCTTGGTCAGGTAGGGCAGCACCGCGTCAACGTCGTCGAAGCGCAGGCCGCCCTCGAGGTTCTCCAGGATGGCGCGCAGGGCCGGGTTGGTGAGCGCCGGAGTCTCGAGGGCGCGGCGCGCCCGGCGCAGCACAGCCTCGGTGACGGGAAGCTCCGACACCGGGTAGATTGCCACCTCGCCGAGGGCCTGGATGGTCTGCCCCGTGGAAGGCACGATGCGCCGGATCTCGTCCACCTCGTCGCCGAAGAAGTCGAGCCGCACCGGATAGACCAGGTTGCCCGGAAACACGTCGATGGTGCCGCCGCGCACGGCGAAGGTGCCCGGCCCGTCCAGCTCTCCGGTGTTGGCGTAGCCACGGGCCTCGAGTGCGCGGGCCACGTCCCCCATCTCCTCCACGCCCGGGTTGCCAGCCTCCGCCAGCTCCTCCCCCGCGCGGAAGACGAGCGGATCGGCGATGTGCTCGGCAGCCGGCAGCAGACAGCGCGAAAGCGCCCGGGCGCTTGCCACCACCACGCAGGGCCGCCCCGCCTGCAGGGCATGGGCCGCCTCCATGCGGCGGGCCACCTGGCGCGGGTCGGCCGGCTTGGGCGCGAAGGGGTGGTCGGTGCGCTCGGGAAAGCGCAGCACGCGCTCGTCCCCCACGTAGGCGGCCACGTTGCGCGCGAAGGCGACGGCCGCGTCCTCGCCGGCCACCACGACGAGCGTCGGCTGAGGACGATGGGCGAAGCGCGCGGCCACGAGGAAGGGACGCGCCGAGGCAGCCACCCCCAGCGTCGCGTCCTCGCCCGCGTCGAGCTTGCCCCAGAACGCGTCCAGGCAGCCGGACCTCTCCAGCGCGAACGTGAGCGAGTCGATGAGCATGGCGCCCTCCTTAGAGCCCGCAGCCCCTCGGCGGGCTCGGCACGCGCGGGGGCGCCCCGCAACGAGCCGAGCTGCCGAGCCAGACGCCCGGGCAACGCGAAAAGCCGCGGGATCACCGCGGCGCAGATGCCGAAAGCGCGGCTCAGCGAATCGGAGAGCCCCTTCCACGCCGCAGCCGGCGGCGGGGCAGGCTCACGATCGCGCAGCCGCATCGCCAAGTCTACTATAATCAGGAGCGGCCGCGCCCCGTGCGTCGGCCGCCCGTTGACCACCGGATGGGAGGTGCCCCATGGCCCGCGAGTCCCTCGCCTCTAAGCGCGAGCGCGCCGCGCTCATCGAGGAGCGCATGTTCGACCACTACGGCCTCGGCGAGGCGTCGCTTGACTACCGCACGCCCTTCGAGCTGACCGTCGCCGTGGTGCTCTCGGCCCAATGCACCGACGCGGCCGTGAACAAGGCCACCCCGGCGCTGTTCGCCGCCTATCCCACGCCGGCAGCCCTGGCCCAGGCCGACCCGGCCGACGTAGCCGAGCTCATCCGCTCGCTCGGGTTCTTCCGCAGCAAGGCCAAGAACCTCGTGGCGCTCGCGCAAACGGTGATGGCCGACTTCGGCGGCGAGGTTCCCGCCGACGTGGACCTGCTCCAGAAGCTGCCGGGCGTCGGCCGCAAGACGGCCAACTGCGTCATGTGCGAGGCCTTCAAGGACCCGCAGGGCATCGCCGTGGACACCCACGTCTTCCGCATCGCCCACCGCCTGAAGCTAGCCGGCCCCTCGGCCGACACGCCGCAGAAGGTGGAGGACGTCCTGCTCAAGGTGTATCCGCACAACCAGTGGGGCTACATCAACCACCAGTGGGTGCACTTCGGCCGGGAGTTCTGCCGCGCCCGCAACCCCCGCTGCGCCGACTGCATCGTCGGCGACCTCTGCCCCACCCGCGGCCGCTGGTAGCGGCCTCGGCTGCCGGCGGCACGGGCGCTCGCGAACGGCTCTACCCGGGTGGAAAGCGGATCGTCCGCGCGCGCCTCGACTGCCGGCAGCATGGGCGCTCGTGAACGGCGCCCGCCGCAGAGAGCGGCTGCCGAACGCAGGTGACCGCACCCTGCGCGCTGCCCGGCAAAGGTCGTGCGGCCTGACGGCACGCGGGGCACGGCCGCCCCCGCGCGGGCGCCGCCGCCTCAGAGCGCGCCGACCATACCCTTCGCAGTCACCGGCGCTTCACACGCAGCCCGCCCTCGGCCGCGTGCCCGCAAGTCGCCGCCAAGGCTAGAGGACGGCCCTCACCTGGCCCTACCGCCACCCCGCCGCGACGCGTCCGACTGCGTCATCGACCTACCGCAGACCGCCGGCAGAGGTCGCCCGCGCCCAGCCGCGAGCCCCTGGCAGAACCGACTGCGCCCAGCCGCGAGCCCCTGGCAGAACCGACTGCGCCCGAGCGCCCCGGCCTCCCAGGCCCTTCCTCAACCGAGAACCCCCGCCCCACCGGCTGCCGGCGCCTCCGCAGGCCGTCGCCGGGAGACGCGGCTGCCCAGGGGGCCGCCAAAAAGGTTCCTGGCCAATTTCCCTACGGTTTACGCAACCTGAAGGCCATCCGGCGTCCCCGCCCCAGCGTTTCCCCAGGTCGCAAACGGCCGCTTGCGCCGCCGTGCCCCCAGAACAGCGTAAACCGTAGGGAAATTGGCCAGGAACCCGCCTCCGCCCGTCCCGCGCCGCCTGCTTGCCGCGCATTCGAGGCGCCGGTCCCTACCAACCAGCGCAAACAGGCCTCCACCTCCGTCCCGCACCTGCCAAACTGCCCGCGCGCCCGAAAGCCGCCAGCAAAAGTCTCCCGCATCTAACACGAACCGCTCGCAGGGCCGACCACCTCCACCCGTCCCGACGCGCCTCGCCCACCCACCCCCAAGTCGCCCCCCGCGCCGCAGCCGACACGTCAGCCGATAAGCCACGCGCTTGACACAGCCGCAGTCGCCGGGGCTCCTCCGCGGTTTCTGGCCAATTTCCCTACGGTTTACGCAACCTGAAGGCCATCCGGCGTCCCCGCGCCAGCGTTTCCCCAGGTCGCAAACGGCCGCTTGCGCCACCGTACCCCCAGAACAGCGTAAACCGTGCCTAAATTGGCCAGGAACCCGCCTCCGCCCGCAACGATGGCGCAGCCATCCCGAAGCCCCCCCCCGGAGAGCCACCCCAACACCCCTCCGGAGAAGGGACGGGGCGCCTGTCCTCTGCTAGCGTCCCAGGGCCCTCTGTCCTCCGCCCTCCGCCCTCCACCCTCCGGAGCCCCTCCGCCCTCGCCATCCGTCGATCCGCCAGCGCCCCTGCGCCGGAAGCCCCCCGAAACGAACGGCGATCAGATATTTTTGGCCAATTTAGGCGCGGTTTACGCAGGTTCGACGCAGTCTGGCGGTTGCGGTCTGGCATTTGCCCAGGTCACAAAGGATGGCAGGGAGACACACGTCTTCACGGGTGCGTAAACCGTGCCTAAATTGCCAAAAACCCATCGCCTCCACCCGCATACCCGAGCCGTCGACACCCGCCAACCCGGTCGCCCGCGACCTCCAGACGCAAGCGGGGCGCCCCGCAGGACGCCCCGTCGACGCTCGCTCGGCGCCCCGCCTCCCGCAGGGCCCATGCGCTATGCGCTACCGCTCGTCAGCCGCCTTCTCGATGCAGCCGATGGCGTTGAGCACGCGCGGGTAACCGATGTAGGGGATGAGCTGCGACACCACGTCGATCAGCATCTCCTTGTCGTTGCCCACGTTCATGTTGCCGGCCGCGTGCGCCGTGGCCTGGGCCTCGCAGCCGCCAAGCGCCACCAGGTAGCAGAACGTCACGAGCTCGCGCTCGCGCAGCTCCAGGCCGCCGCGGGTGTAGTAGTCGCCGAAGCAGTTGGCGGCGAGCCAGCGGCGGATGTGCGCCGTGTCCTCGGGCCCCTGCTCCCAGGCGTCGCGCAGGCCCTCGCCGAAGATCTCCACCTGCAAGTCGTTGCCGCGGCGCAGGTGCTCATCACGGGTGGCCGTCTTCTGGTCGGGCAGCGGCAGCTTCACCGAGCGACCGCGCAGCACCTCGTTGGTGATGATGATGTAGGGCAGCACACGCGAGAGGCCCAGGTAGGCCACGCCCTGGTAAACGACTTCCTTGATAGCGGTCGGATCAACCCCCACCTCAAGGGCGGCAGGCAGCATGGTGCGGTAGGCGTCAGCCCCCTGCGACCCCATGAGCGCGGCGAGGATGGCCAGGAAGCGCGTGCGGTCGTCCAGTCGGCTGTCGCGCACGACGTCGCCAAAGGCGAAGTTCTCGAAGATCTGGACGAACTCGGGATCGGTGTAGCCGAGCGCCGAGTCATAGTGGCCGAACAGCCTGGTACGGTAGTCGTCGGCATCGCGGATGATGTCGCTGCTCATGGTAGGTACCTCCTCTGGGCCCCGCAGTCCCCGTCGGTCACGGTTCGCGGCCCCTCAATCTGAACTGGCGCCTAGCATACTCCGCCCGCGGCATCCCAAGGACGCCGACTGCCGATTCGTTACAGATTTTTTCCTCCCCCACCGCGCAAATCCCCCTTCTTGTCGCAATGTCGCACGATAAGGGAACAAATGTTTCACGTGAAACATCAAGGGACGCAGGCGAAGGAGAAGAGCTTCGCGAAAGCCGGTGGAACACCGCGGATGCTCCCCGCAGCCCCGCCACCCCAGCCACCGCCCAGGCGGCCCCTCTCCCGCAACCGCCCACGCCGTCGCTCAGCTGCTTGGACAACGCCAGGGCACCCCGCTATCGCACCGGCGACATCTCGCCAGCGGCCGCACAGCACCTCGCCGCTGCCCCGGCCTCGCAGCGCCTCGTCCCCGCGGACGCACGGCACTTCGCCAGCGACGCCCCCGCAGCGCCATCCGCGTCACGATACCTCGTCAGCAGCGGCCCCGACGCCGCACGCATCGGGCGTCGCGCCGATGCTCGACCTCGCGGCGTCCGCCTCGCACGCGCTGGTCTTAGCCGCACCTAGGCGGACTTGCGATGGTGACGCGCAGCCTCCTTGGCGGCGGCCCGCTCGGCCTCGGCGGCCTCGTCGCGCGCCGTCACCTGCTCAAGCGACGTGTCGGGCGCGCCGGCCTCGGCATCCTCGATCATCTGCTGGAGGATCTCCACATGCGAGCGGCGCTTCTGGGTGGCCGTGCCCACGATGGCGACGGAGCGGTACGCCCCGTACTTCTCGAAGAACTGCGCCACAGCATCCCGCTGCACCATCTCGCGATGATAGGTGGCGAAGAAGTCCTCCCAGCTCATCGACCCGCGCAGATAGCGCTCGAGCACGGTGGTGGCCGGCGAGAACAGAACATCGTGGGCGTAGTCGGCGTGCTGGATCTTCTCCACGAAGAAGGCGAGGTCATCGCGCTTGGTGAAGCCGGCCAGCTGGTTGGTGTTCTTCAGGCGCACGTCGAGCACCAGATCGGCATCCCACTCGGCCAGCTTGGCGAAGAACGACTGGGCAGTGGTCTCATAGGCGCTAAGGGTGTGAATCTGCATGGACGCGACCTCCTTGGCTGTGCGATTTCACGATCACCAGGGAGGATAGCGCCCACGCCGCGTCCTGCCAGGCCATACGCGCAAGGGTCCACCATGTGGCAAGGCAACTGTTTCCCAGGGGAAACCTCACGCGGCTGCCAAGACGCGCTCTGAGGTACGGCCGCGCGGCCGCCGAGTCCCGGGAGGGGTCACGCAGACGTCAGGGCGACCCTCGACAGCGCATTCGAACGGCTGTCGGACCGGCTGCTCGTACGTGCTAGGGCCTCTTGCACAGGGAGAAGCCCCGGCGGGCGAGCTCGGCCACCACCGTCTCCACGAGAAGCGGCAAGGCGGCGTGCACTGCGGGCGTGAGCCCCACCACATATTCCTCGGGCGCCATGTTGTCCACCTGCATGCCGAGGCAGTAGCCCTCGGCCTCGTAGCCGAGCAGCGACGCGGCGTCAAACAGGTCGACGAGCCGCAGGTCGTGCAGCGACGCCATGGCCCCGCAGTGGCGCGCCATGGCATCCGGCGGGAAGCGGTACACGGTGCCGGGCGCGTCCCCCGTGCCATCCACCGCGTCCACCGTCAGGATGACGTCGCAGGACTCCACGTAGGGCAGCATGTCCATCGACATGCAGCCCACGTCGAACAGGCGCACCTCGGGCGGCACCTCGTAGCCCTCGACAATGGCATCGTAGGCCGCCGGGCCTACGCCCTCGTCGAGCATGAGCCGATTGCCCACGAAGAACACCGCTGCCGTTCTCGCCGCGCCGCCGCCCACGGCCTCAGCACCCAGACCCACGCTAGTCGCGCCCAGGCCGGCGGCCCCGGCGTCCGTGCCGCCGCCTGCGCAGCCCGCGCCGCCGTTCTCGTCGCCTACGGCCTCCGCGCCGGCACCCTCACAACCGCCGGGCTCCACGCCCGCGCAACCCGCGCCCGCGCCAGCGGCCTCCGCGCCCCCGCCGGTCGCACCCGCGATCCCGGTATCCGCCACGCGCTCCTCCTCCACGGCGCTCACATCCCCGCCGTCGGGCGAATGGCCAGGTTGTACCAGGTGGCCAGCGCCAGCATAAGCACGCCGCCCAAGGCGCACCCCACCGCCCAGCGCCGCTCGCGGCGCAGGTAGTCGGCGCGGCTCACGCCCATCCCCTCGGCGCGGTGCGCCGCGAGCGGCTGGGCCACGATGGAAAAGCCCACGGTCACCGCCGTCAGCGTGACCAGCACGATGAGGGCCACCGTCACCGACAGCGCCGAGGGCGCAGACCACGCGGCATAGAAGCAGTTGTCGGCGAACAGCCACACCGGATAGAACAGGACGGTCGGCATCATGCCGTGGCCAGCGCCCCACACGGGAGGCAGCAGCAGGGCCCCCAGGTTCACCCGGGGCAGCCCGCGCAGAAACTCCTGCTCCTGGGCGATCTGCTCGTCGGTCAGCTCCGCGGCTGACGAGGCGTCGCGTGCCATGGCGTCGCCCTCCTTCCTCGATTCGCTCGTTTTCGCCAGCATAAGACAAGAACGACGCCCCGAAGGGCGCCGTTCTCTCAGAACATCCTCAAAACACGTCGAGTGGACTCGGCCGCAGCGGCCGCGCCGCCACGAAGCCTAGTGGGTCTCCAGGTCCTCGCCGACGATGTCGTGCACCTCAGGCGCGTAGATCAAGCCGCCATGCTCCTTGTGGATGAACATGAGCTTGGTGGGCGCGAAGCCCTCCACGTTGGCCAGGTAGATGTGGATGAACATGAAGATGATGAACACGTACATCCCGAAGTAGTGGATGATGCGCATGGACATGAGCCCGCCCACGAGGTTCGTGGTGGCCGCCATGGGAGCAGCGGTCATGGTGGGGGCCCACAGGCACAGGCCGGTCCAGAACATCGCCACGATCAGGAAGGGGATCAGAAGGTAGCTGATCTTCTGCGGCACGCCCAGCTTCGCTCCGAGCGGGTGGGTCTTGCGCAGGAACAGGTAGTACTTGATCCACTCAAGGGCCTGGTGACGGTTGTCCTTCTGGGGCAGCCAGGTCTTGTAGTCCGGCACCTGCTCGCGCGTGCCGCCGGTGGGCGAGGTCTTCACGAAGAAGGCCGCGATCACGCGGAAGACGCAGTTCAGGAACAGGACGAAGCCGAAGAACACGTGCACGCCGCGGGCAATGCCCATGAACATCGGCCAGAACGGGAAGTGAATGCAGAAGCCCGTGACGATCAGCAGGATCATGGCGATCAGGTTGATCCAGTGGGTCACCACGAAGATCATCGGGTGGGCCTCACGGTAGTGTGCGAGATGTGCCATCCTACTTCACCCCCCAGGGGCTCGTGACGGTCTCGAAGTGCTTGCCGGTAGCCGGCTCGCTCACGTGGACCGCGCAGGCGGTGCAGGGATCGAAGGAGTGCACCGTGCGCAGGGCGTTGATGGGCATCTCGATGTCCTCCACCGGCACGCCGATGAGCGCCTGCTCGAGCGGGCCGTGGTCGCCGGCGCCGTTGATGGGAGCCAGGTTCCACGTGGACGGGATGATGATCTGGTAGCCCTCGATCTTGCCGTCCTTGACCTTCTCGGAGTGGTAGAGGGCGCCACGCGGGGCCTCCCAGAAGCCGGTGCCCTCGCCGGTGATGGTCTTGGGCGCGCGGAAGTACTCGGAGTCGCCGGAGGCGAGGGCCTCCATGAGCTCGGCGACCCACTCCTTCATGAGGCCGGCCACGTAGAGCGTCTCCACCTGGCGGATGGCCGTACGGCCGAGGGTGGACTGGAAGGCGGTCAGGTCGCCGGGCTTGGCGCCCAGGGCCACGAGCAGCTTGTCCACGTTCTCCACGATGAAGGGCACCTTGCGCTGGTAGGCGGCGAAGATGCGGGCCATGGAGCCGGCCTCCATCGGCTTGCCGTCGTAGGTGGGGCACTTCACCCAGGTGTAGCGGTCGTTCACGTCATACTCGGTGAAGTCCGGCTCAGTGACGAAGTAGGGGGACTCGTAGGTCTCGGAGCCCTTGTACCAGGAGCGGCCCATGTACTCGTCGATGAGGCTCTCCTGCACGTCGGACACCTTGAACTGCTCGTCCAGGACGGCCATGGGCAGGTAGCGGTTCTTCATCTGGTCGATGTAGTTGTCGCCGTACGGCCAGCCCGGACCCTCGAAGACGCCCCAGGCGATGTAGCGGCCGCAGCCCTTGCCGAACTCGAGCACGTTTGGGTAGTAGGTGGCGAGCACCATGGTGTCGGGCAGCATGGTCTCGGCGACCCAGTTGTAGATCTCGTCGACCATGGCCTTGAGGTCGTCGAGCTTCTGCTCGGTGGGCACCCACATGGTGCCGCCCGGCACGCTCGTCATGACGTGCGGCATCTTGCCGCCGAGCAGCGCGGACACCTCGGAGGCGCGGGCCTGCATCTTGAGGGCCTCCAGGTAGTGGGCCGTGCAGATGAGGTCAGCCTCGGGGGTCATCTTGTACGCGGTGCCCTCGTCGGCCTCGAACCAGTTGCCGGAGAAGATGGACAGCTGGCCGTTCTTGGCGAAGGCCGCCAGCTTCTGGTGCAGGGCGCCCAGGTCGGAGTGCATGGACGTGCCCGCGGCCTGCGCCAGGTCGATGGCGTCGGCCACGTTGGCGGTGAGCGCGTTCAGCGGGTTCACGTAGTCCAGCGCCGCCAGGTTGTACATCCACAGGATGTTGGAGTGCAGGAACTGCGCGCCCTCCAGCAGGTTGCGGATGATGCGCGCGTTGTTGGAGATGGTGATGCCGTAGGCCTTCTCGCCGGCGATGGACGAGGCGTGGGCGTGGGACACGGGGCACACGCCGCAGATGCGCTCGACGATCTGGGCGGCGTCCTCGGGCGTGCGGCCCTGGACGACCAGCTCCATGCCGCGGAAGCAGCCGCCGGAAACCCAGGCGTCGGACACCTTGCCGTTCTCGACTTCCATCTCGACGCGCAGGTGGCCCTCGATACGGGTAATCGGGTCAATGACAGAGCGGGTCATTAGGCCTGGCCTCCCTTCTCGCTATCGTCCTCCGGAACCGCGTGGCCGCAGTTCTTCTCGGCGAGCTTGGCCTTCTCCTCGCGGGTCAGGTCATAGGTGCCGATGGAGTTCTCGGGATGCTTCTCGTCCCACTTGCGGATCTTCTCGAAGTCGGCGCCGCCGTCCATGCGGCCGGACACCTTCATGCCGAAGCCGTGAACCACGAGGGCGGCCGCCACCAGGCCCGTGAGGGCGAGCGCGACGGTGCCGGGCTGGAAGGTCCAGTCGCCGATGCGCAGGTCGCGATGGCGCTTGTAGAACGGGGTGTTCACCTCGACCCAGTTCTGGCCGGGGTTGTTCGGGTTGGCCTCGCAGCAGCCGATGCAGGGAGCGCCGGACTGGACGCACCAGCTGCGGCGGTTGTTCCACAGGGTGACGCCGCAGTTGGACTTCGTCTGCGGGCCACGGCAGCCGAGCGGGTAGAGGCAGTAGCCCTTGGCCTCTTCCTCGGAGCCGAACTCGTAGACGAACTCGCCGTTCTCGAAGTGGCCGCGACGCTCGCAGTTATCGTGGATGGTCTGGCCGAAGATGTCATTGGGCATGGCCATGTCGTTGAGGCGCGCCAGCAGCAGGCTGGGATCCTTCATGACCACGACATCCACGAGCACCGACATGAGCCACTCGGGGTTGGCCGGGCAGCCGGGGACGTTGACGACGGTCGCCTCGACGCCCGCCTTCTTCAGGTACTCCTGGACGCCCATGGCGTTGGAGGGGTTGGGATGGGCCGCGCACCAGCCGCCGTTGACCGCGCAGGAGCCCAGCGCGACCACCGCGTTGGCGCTCTTAGCGGCATCGACCAGGGCCGTGGTGCCCACCTCGCCGGCGACGCGCAGGGCGTTGCCGCCCCAAGCCTCCAGAACCGCACCCTCATACACAAGAATGTAGTTCCCCGCCTCGATGGTCTGGGCCTTGGCCTCCTCCACCGAATGGCCAGCCGCGGCGGACAGCGTCTCCGAGTAGTTCAGGGAGATCAGATCCAGCACGACCGTGGCAACGTCAGGGGTCTCGACCTGGGCGAACGACTCCGTGCAACCGGTGCAGGAAGCGCCCTCGATCCAGATGACCGGATAGAGATCACCCTTCGTTGCGCCGATGACAGACTCCTCGAGCGCCTGGGCGACGCGGGGCGCGGCGAGCTCGGTGAGCCCGGCTGCGACGGCGACGGCGCCGGCGAGCTTCATGAAGTCGCGGCGGGTCACCCCGCGGGAAGCCAGAATGCTGTCGAATTCTGTAATCGTGGCCTGATTTTCCATGTGTACACCTCCTCAGGTGTCCTCGTCTTCTGATATGCGTGGCTCATTCTGCCCGAACGTGATGATTTTGTGACTGTAAAATTGCGGAAATGTGTTGGTCGTTCCGTCAATGGGGGCAAAATGTTACGACTCACCTCGGGCGTAACATGATGGCGAGGCGCCCGCCGCTCTCCGCGTGCTTCCCGGGCGCCGAGCCCGCAGACGCCGCGCCTCCGCTATCATAGGCCTGCGCCGACGCCCGGCGCCAAGGTCGCGAGCCGAGCCCGCGCCGTCGAACGACACCTATATATGAAGGAGTCCCTCCCATGGCCAACGCCGACCGCTCCATCGCCTTCCTCGGCCCCGTCGGAACCTACACCCACGAGGCCGTGCTCCACTTCGCCGAGAAGCTGGGCCTCGACGACCCCGAGCTCGTGGAGTGCGTCTCCTTCGACGAGGTGTTCGACTGCGTCGACCGCGGACGCTGCGCGTTTGGCGTGGTGGGCAAGGAGAACTCGCTCGAGGGGCCAGTCACGGCCACCCTCGACAACTTCGCCTTCCGCTCGGGCGCCGTCATCTTAGGCGAAAAGGTGGTCGACATCCACCACTGCCTCGTGCTGCACCCCGACGCCTCGCTCGAAGACGTGCGAACCGTAGCCTCGCATCCCCAGGGACTCGCCCAGTGCCGCCGCTTCCTGAACGAGCGCATGCCCGGGCGCGCCACCCTCACGGCCACCTCCACCGCCGAGAGCGCGCGCATGGCCGCGGCCGACCCTACGGTGGCCGGCATCGCCAACGCGTTTGCGGCCGAGGTGCACGGCGCGCAGGTGGCCGTGCGCGACATCGAGGACCACTTCGGCAACCAGACGGTGTTCGCCCTCATCGGGCGCCCCGGCGCCGCCCCGGCGCTTACCGGCGAGCGCATGAAGACCTCGCTCGCCCTGTTCATGCGCGAGGATCGCGCCGGCACCCTGCACATGATCCTCTCGGAGTTCGCCTTCGCGGGCATCAACCTCACCATGGTGCAGTCGCGCCCCACCAAGCAGCAGCTCGGCGACTACATGTTCTTCATCGAGTTCGCCGGCGCCGCCAACAGCCTGGAGGCCCAGACCGCCCTCAACTGCCTGCGTATGAAGCTGCGCGAGGTGAAGGTGCTCGGCAGCTACCCGGTGTTCTAGGGGACAGGGCCGACCGGCGCCCACGCGAAAACGGCCGGGCCCGCCCTCCCCTACCCGAGAAGCCCGAGGTGCTCGACGAGGATCTTGGCGCCTATGAGGATGAGGACCACGCCGCCGGCCAGGGCGGCGGGCTTCTCGAAGCGGGCGCCGAACTGGTTGCCCAGGGCCACGCCGACGAAGGACAGCGCGAAGGTGGTAACGCCGATGACCGCCATGGCCCACCAGATGCTCACCCCCAGGAAGGCCAGCGTGATGCCCACGGCCAGCGCGTCGATGCTCGTGGCCACGGCGAGCAGCACGAGCTCGCGCACATCGAGCGGCGCGCCCTCGGCCGGGCAGCTCGCCGCCGGGTCCTCGTCGTCATGAACCGCATCCCAGATCATCTTCGCGCCGATGAGGCCGAGCAGCCCGAAGGCCACCCAGTGGTCGATGGGCGTGATGAGGGCCGCGAACTGCGTTCCCAACAGCCAGCCGATAAGCGGCATGCCCGCCTGGAACGTGCCGAAGAGCAGGGCGATGACCAGGGCGTGGCGCCAGTTCACCCGGCGCATGCACAGCCCCTTGCAGACCGACACGGCAAAGGCGTCCGCCGACAGCCCCACCGCCACGATGAGCAGTTCGACGAAGCCCATCAGGCCCTCAGCCTCCCGCCCTCGCTGGCGAAGAACCCCTCGGCAGCCAAGTCGGCCACGATGGAGTCGAACAGCGCCGGGTCCACCGCCCCACGCCCCGCCGCCCGCTCGGCGGCGTCGAGCTCGGCCAGCACCGTGGTCGCGGCCACCCCCTCCTCGGCGGCCAGCACGCGGCGCACCACCCAGGCGCGCTTCTGACGGCGCGACCCCTCGAAGGCCGACTGCCGCGCATGGTGCGCGCTGCGGCGCGAGGGGTTGGCGTGCGCCCCCTTGAGGTAGGCGCCGTAGTCGAGCAGCGCGTAGTACCAGCCGCGCGGGTCGGCCGCGTCGCACGTGGCCTCGACGAGGGGGCGCAGCTCCCGGTCGGTCACGCCCTCACGCCCCGGGAACAGCTCGTGAAGGAACACGGAGCGCACGTTGGTCTCCAGGTAGGTGGCGGGCCGCTGGTAGGCGAAGGCCACCACGCCGGCAGCCGTGGCCGGGCCGATGCCCGGCAGCTCCTGGAGCTCCTCGGCCGTCTCGGGCAGGCGCCCGGCGCGGGTGGCCGCGCATGCATCGGCCGCGCGCTTGAGCGCGAGCGCCCGCCGGTTGTAGCCGAGCCCCTGCCACAGCTCCAGCACATCAGCTGTGGCGCCGGCCGCGAGCGCGTCCACCGTGGGGAACGCGGCGAGGAAGCGCGTCCAGAAGCGCTCCACGCGGGCCACCTGGGTCTGCTGGAGCATGATCTCGGACACGAGCACGGCGTAGGGGTCGTCGATGCCGCGCCATGGCAGGTCGCGGTAGCGCGCGCGGCCCTCCTCCCACACCCGGGATGCGAACTCCGCAGGCGACGGCGCGCCCTCGGGCCACGCCAGCTCGCCCGCGCCCGCGCCCGGCACACGGCGGCCGCCCCCGCGGACGGCCGCCTTCCCCTCCCCTCTGCGTCGCGCCATGGCCCTAGCGCTCCTCCTGGAGGTTCTCCACGAACTCCTCCAGCTCCGCCATGTCGCGGCGGAAGTCGCTCACCACGGCCTCCTCCAGCTCGCGGTACTCGCGCGAGTCCAGCGGCTGGTAGGCCGCCAGCTTGTCGAAGAGGTTATCGCGGGTGACCGGCTGATAGCGGCGCATCATGAGGCCCGTCTTGTAGGCCTCCTCCACCGCCTCGCGCGCGGCCATGTAGATGTCGTAGCGCGGCATGTTGGCCGACAGGCGCACGAGGTCGGAGCGGTTGACGCCGCGCAGCGAGGGATGCTCGCGCGCGATGTCCATCCAGATGTCCACGCGCTCCTCAGGCGTGGGGTAGTCGATGTCGATGATGACGGCGCCCTCCAGAAGCTCCTGGAAGTACTCGTCGATGTCGGCCGCCGACGACGCGGACGCGAGCACCCGCACATCCGGGTTCTCCACCGCCGAGCGGATGAGCGTGAGCGCCTCGCGGGCGCCGCGCGAGAGCTGCATCATGAGGAAGCTGTCCGCCTCCTCGCCGTAGTCGCCGAGCGGCGCGCCCCACAGGTCGATGTCCTCGAGCACGAGCACGCCGCCGCCCTCGAAGGCGTTGCGCAGCGTGGCCAGGCGCGGGGCGTCCTCGGCCTGGGCCATCACGCAGAGCACGGGCATGCCCTGGAGGTTCTCCTCCATGTGCATGCGGATGCACGGCAGCCCCAGCTCGCCCAAGGTGGCCGCGATGAAGCGGTTGGCGTCCTCGCGGGCGGGCGAGCGGAAGAGCATCGCGTCAGCCGCCGGCATGCCGTCGAGGCCGTGGCGCCGGTTGAGCAGCTCCACCAGCTCCTGGAAGTCGGCGTCGTCCTGGAGCCCCACGCCGAAGTCGCGCATGAGGCGGATGGTCGAGCCGTAGCCTGCCAGGTTCGCATAGGTCAGCGGCTCGGCCGCCGGCTCCACCGCCACGCCCGCCTCCCCCGCCGCGCGGGCGAGCAGGGCGAGCGCCCCCTCGGCCGTCTGCGGGTCGGCGGGCCTCGCGGCGTCCTCGGCCCGCGGCGTCTCGCCTGCGGCCTCCGCGGGCGCCGACGCGTCGCCGTCCGCCTCCTTGCGGCGGTCCTCCGCCAGCGCGCGGGCCACCGCCCCAAGCGTGCGACCCGCCCCCTTGAGCGGCGCGTCCACGATATGCTCCACCTTCACGATGCGCGCGTCGAGGCCCATCACGTCCTGGGCGATCATCTGCGTCATGTCCTCCAGGTCATCGCGTGAGAGCCCGAACTCCTCCAGCCGGTCGAGGGCAAGCCCTTGCAGCTGGTCGGCGCAGGCAGCCGTCTCGTCGGCGGTGAGGTAGGGCTCCATCTTCTCGAAGATGTACTCGGCCAGCGAGCGCTCCTTGTGCTGGCAGGCCAGGGCCCACGCCTGCTTGAGGCCCGCGAGCGCGTCCTCGCAGGGCGCCCCCGCCGCCGTGGCCGCCTCCTCGAAAGCCGCCAGGTACAGGTGCATTCCCAAGACGGCGTCGCCCGCGGCGCAGGCCGCGACCGCCCTTCTCAGGTAATCGGCCACCTCGCTGCGGCAGCCGTCGTCTTGGCTCGGCGTGTTAGCATCCGGGCTCTTCTCCATGATGCCACCTCCTGATGTGACTCCCTCGGGCCGCAGTCCCTCGGGCCCGATTGCTGTTTCTCACGCTGCATTGTATAGGACGGGGCGCGAAGGGGCCCGCATGACGGGCCGAAACACCAAATCCGTAGAGGAAGGCGCCGCGCGGGCGCCCTGCGGCGCACAGGGCGCGCCCGCCGTCGCGGGACACGGCGCCTACTCCGCCTCCCAGTCGAGGACCTCCCAGCCGCGTCGGCGCGCCGTGCGCGCGAGCGGGCGGTCGGGCGTCACGGCGCGGGGCGTGCGCGCGGCCTCGAGCAGCGGGCGGTCCGAGTGGTGGTCGCCATAGGCCCAGCCCAGCTCCCAGCCGTCCTCGCCGAACTCGGCGTCGCAGAGCCGGCGCAGGGCCACGAGCTTCTCGGCGCCCTCCACGGGCAGGCCCTCTACCTCGTCGGTGTAGTCGCCCGCCTCGTCCACGCGCATGCGGGTGGACACCTGGTAGTGGACGTACCGATCGCGCATGGCCTCGAGGATGAGGGGCTCGAAGCTCGCCGACACCCACACCACCACATGCCCCGCCTCGGCGTGCTCGCGCAGCGCGCGGGCGGCCTCGGGGCGGAAGCGCCCCTCTACCACCTCGTGGTAGAAGCGCGCGAGGAAGGCGTCCACCTTCGCCTTGGGCTCGCCGCGGAAGGCGGAGAACACCAGGCTGCGCACCCAGCTCTCGTTCTGGGGCAGGCGCACCTTGTAGGCGCCGGCCCACAGAAGGATGCGGAACACCACCGACTTGCGCAGCATGCCGCGCAAGGTGAGGTAGCGCACGAGCATGACCGGCGAGTTGCCCTGGATGGTGGTGCCGTCGAAGTCGAAGGCCGCCACCTGCACGCGCCCGTTGGCGGCGGGCACCACGGGCAGGTCGGCCGCGCGGGAGGGCGGCCCGTCGTGGCGCGCGGCGTCCTCGCCGGCCTCGCCGCGGGTGAAGGCCAGGGCGGCGGCCACGGTGTCGGTGTCCTCGCGCCCGGCGCGCAGGGGCACGGCAGCGCCCGCCGCGAGGGAGGAGCCGGCGCGGGGCGCACGGTCGTGTTCGTCAAGCTGGGGCATGGTCGGGCCGCTTAATCCTCAGGTTCGTCAATACAGTCCACAAACTGGGAATTATACAGCTCCGCGTAGAAACCTCCAAGCGCCAGCAGCTCGTCATGGGTGCCCTGCTCCACGATGTCGCCGTGATCCATCACCAGGATGAGGTCGGCCGAGCGGATGGTGGAGAGCCGGTGCGCGATGACGAACGAGGTCCGGCCGGCCATGAGGTTGTCCATGGCCCGCTGTATGCGCTCCTCGGTGCGCGTGTCCACCGAGCTCGTCGCCTCGTCGAGGATGAGCATGCGGTGGTCGGCCAGGAGCGCGCGGGCGATGGTGATGAGCTGGCGCTGGCCCTGGCTCACGTTGGAGGCGTCCTCGTTGATGACGAAGTCGTAGCCGCCGGGCAAGGTGGCGATGAAGTGGTGCACACACGCCCCGCGGGCCGCGGCCTCCACCTCGGCGTCGGTGGCGTCGAGCCGGCCGTAGCGGATGTTCTCGCGGATGGTGCCGCTGAACAGCCACGTGTCCTGGAGCACCATGCCGAACAGGCTGCGCGCCTCGTCGCGCTCGTAGTCGCGGATGTCGCGCCCGCCGAGGCGGATGGCGCCGCCCTGCACGTCGTAGAAGCGCATGAGCAGCTTGACCATGGTGGTCTTGCCGGCGCCCGTCGGCCCCACGATGGCCACGGTCTGGCCTGGCTCCACCCGCGCGGAGAAGTCGCGGATGACCGGCTGGTCGGGATCGTAGCCGAAGCGCACGTGGTCGAAGTCTACCGACCCGTCGGCGTCGGCGGCCCGGGCGCTCCCCTCCTCGCGCGGCTCCTCCGGCTCGGCGAGAAACGCGAAGATGCGCTCGGCCGCGGCGGCCATCTGCTGAAGGACGTTGGAGACCTGCGCGAGCTGGGTGATGGGCTGGGTGAAGTTCTTCACGTACTGGATGAACGCCTGGATGTCGCCGACGGTGATGATGCCCGCCGCGGCGAAGAACGCGCCCGATATGGCCACGGCCACGTACCCGAGGTTCCCCACGAAGCTCATGACGGGCATCATGAGCCCCGAGAGGAACTGCGACTTCCAGCCTGACTCGTAGAGGCGGCGGTTGGTGGCGTCGAAGGCTGCCGTCGCCGCCCCCTCCTGCCCGAACGCGCGCACTACCGCGTGTCCCGAGAACGTCTCCTCCACCTGGCCGTTAATGGCGCCGAGCGCCGCCTGCTGGGCGTAGAAGTACTTCTGCGAGCGCTTCACCACCACCATCACGAGCAGCACCGACACCGGCACCATCACGAGCGCGATGAGGGTCATCACGGGGTTGATGGACAGCATCATCACCAGCACGCCCACCACGGTGACGGTGGACGTGATGGCCTGGGTGACGCCCTGGTTGAGGCTCTGGCCGAGGGTGTCCACGTCGTTGGTGATGCGCGAGAGCACGTCTCCGGTGGAGGTGCGGTCGAAATAGCCGAAGGGCATGCGGTCGATCTTGCGGGCGATGGCGCCGCGCAGCTCATAGCAGGTCTGCTGGGAGACGTAGCTCATCACCCAACCCTGGATAAACGAGCAGGCCGCCGAGAGCAGGTAGAGGCCGAGCGTGGCCGCGAGGATGCGCCCCACCAGGCCGTAGTCGATGCCGCCCGTGCCCGCCACCTTGGCGACGATGCCCTCGAAGAGCGCCGTCGTGGCCTCGGAGAGCACCTTGGGCCCCACGATGCTGAACACCGTGGATCCGATGGCGAACACGAGGATGACCGCCAGGTGCGCCTTGAAGCGCCCCATGAACGAGAGCATCTGGCGCATGGTGCCCTTGAAGTCGCGGGGCTTCTCGCCCGGCATCATGCGGCCGCCCGGGCCATGGCCGTGGCCAGGGCCGTGGGGGCGGGCGCCGGGGCCGTGGGGCGCACGCGCGCCTGGCGTGGGGGCCGCGGCCTCGGCGGCGCGCTCGGCGAGCTTGGCAGGGTCGGCGCGTCTCAGGCTCATGCGGCATCACCCCCTTCCAGCTCCTCGGCCGAGAGCTGGGAATAGGCGATCTCTCGGTACTCCTCGCAGCTCGTCATGAGCTCGTCATGCGTTCCCTGGCCGACCACGCGCCCCTCGTCAAGCACGACGATGCAGTCCGCATGGCGAATGCTCGAGATGCGCTGGGCCACGATGACCTGGGTGACGTCTCCCAGGTCATGGGCCATGGCCTGGCGCAGGGCCGCGTCGGTCTGGTAGTCGAGCGCCGAGAACGAGTCGTCGAACAGGTAGGCCCGCGCATCGGCGGCGAGCGCCCGGGCGATGGCCAGGCGCTGGCGCTGCCCGCCCGAGACGTTGGAGCCGCCCTGGGCCACTGCCGCGTCCACGCCGTCCTCGCGCTCGTTCACGAACCCGAGGGCCTGGGCGCAGGCGAGCGCGCGCTCCACCCGCTCCTCGCCCATGGCCGCATCGGCGTAGGCGACGTTCGTCTCGATGGTGCCGCTGAACAGGAACGCCTTCTGGGGCACGTAGCCCAGCTGGGTCCGCAGCGCGGCCTGCGGCAGGTCGCGCACGTCCACGCCGTCCACGGTGACCGTGCCGGCCGTCGCATCGTAGAAGCGCTCGATGAGCTTGACGATGGTAGACTTGCCCGACCCGGTCGAGCCGATGATGGCGAGGGTCTGGCCCGGACGCGCCGTGAAGCTCACGGACTCGAGCACGCACTCGTCGGAGTCGGCGTAGGCGAAGGACACGTCGTGGAACGCGATCTCGGCGCCGCGCGGGCCGCCAGACGCCACCCGCGCCGCCGCCGTGGCCTCCAAGCGCGCCACGGCCTGCTCGCCGCGGGCCGGCTCCGGGTCGCGCACGGCCGGCTCGGCGGCGAGCACCTCGTTCACGCGCTCGGCCGCCACGTCGGCGCGCGGCAGCATGATCGACACCATCCCCAGCATGAGGAAGCTCATGATGATGACCATGGCGTAGGTGATGAAGGCGATGAGGTCGCCGGTCTGGATGACGCCGGTGTCCACGTAGCGGCCGCCCACCCACACGATGGCCACCGACGTGGCGTTCATGATGAGCATCATGGCCGGCATCATGAAGGTCATGACGCGGTTGGTGAACAGCTGGGTGCGCATGAGGCGGGTCGAGGCCTCGTCGAAGCGCTCCTCCTCGTAGGGCTGGCGGTCGAAGGCCCGGATGACCGGCATGCCGGTGAGCATCTCGCGCGCCACCAGGTTCACCCGGTCGATGAGCCGCTGCATCGCCTTGAACTTGGGCATGGCCACCTTGAACACCACGCCGATGACGGCGAAGACGCACAGGATGGCCACCACGATGATCCAGCCCATCGACGCGTTGGTGGTCATCACCATGACGATGCCGCCCACCGCCAGCACCGGCGCGGAGAGCACCATGCGCAGGAGCATGACCGACACGTTCTGGATGAGCTGCACGTCATTGGTGCCGCGGGTGATGAGCGAGGCGGCCGAGAACTTCCCGATGTCGCCCTCGGAGAACGATACCACGCGCGTGAACAGGCGGGAGCGCAGTTCATAGCCGATGCGCGCGCCCGTGCGCGCCGCCACCAGCCCCACGCAGACGGAGAGCGCCATGCTCGCCGCCGCCAGGCCGAGCATGAGTCCGCCGGTGCGCAGGAGGAAGCTCATCTGCAGATCGGCGAGGTCGTAGCCCGCGTCCTCATACTCGGCGCGGGCGGCGGCGAGCGCCTGCTGGTCGAGGAGCCCAGACGCCTCCCCCATCTGCGCACGGGCCGCATCCGCCAGCTCGAGGACGCGCTGCTTGTCCACGACGCCGGCGCGATAAGCCTCCATGAGCTGGTCGAGCGAGCCGGCAGGCAGCGCGTCGCCCGCGTGGGCCGCCACGAGCGGCAGCGCGAGGGTGCGCTCAAGGTCGGCGCGATGGGCGCGGCCCTCGCCGTTGAGGACCCAGGTGCCCGCGTCGGTGCGGTCGTAGGAGGCGCGCAAGAGCGCCTCGTCGTCAGCGGGGCTCAAGGCGCAGGCCAGCTCGAAGGTGCGCTCGGTCATCTCGTCGACGGCGACCGACTCCACGCCCGACTGCTGGATGCCCACGTCCACGATCTGGGAGGTGAGGTTGGGCAGCGCCAAGTCGGCGAAGGCCTGGGCGATGAGGAGCACGAGCACGACGACCACGGCCGCCTTGTGCGCGCGGAAGTAGCCTAGCAGGTGCATCCCGCCTCCTCCCCGCCCGCGACGCGGGGCCCGGGCGCCTCGACGCCGACGTGCGGCTCCGGGTCGTCGGCGAGGGCGACGCACGGGCAGCGGAGCGGGGAGCCAGGGGCGCGATCGACCGCGCCCTCGGCCAGGCGAAACTCGACCACCTTCGCCACGCCGTCCATCATCTGGGAGAAGAGCTCAGGGCCCACGTAGTCCACGAGCTCGCGCATCCGGGCGGTGAAGGCGCTGTCGAGCTTGCGGGCGAGCGCGATGCCTTCCGGGGTGAGGCGCAGCGACACCGCGCGGAAATCACCTGAGCCGCGCCCACGCGTGACGAGTCCCCGTTCCTCGAGCACCCTGGCCACCTGGGAGAGCGCCGAGGGCGACACGGCCAGGTGGTGCGCCAAGCTGCCCGGGCGCGCCCCCGCGCCGTCGGCGGCAGACTCCATCACGTAGAGCAGGTGCAGGGCGCGGGCCTGGTTGGGCGTGAGGCCCTCGCAGTCGGGCATCCAAGGCGGGCCCGCCCGATGCAGCTTGCGCATGAGGTCGAGGAACTCAACCTTCATCGTCTCGATGGTTCTCTCCATGGGCGACGCTCCGTCCTCGCAGGCAGCCGTCGTCTTCGGCCGCTAAATAGTTTAGTCACTAAACTAACCGAAGACGCCCCGCAGGGCAACGCCCTCCCCCGCCCGTCACCGAAACGGCACCCGCCGGACGGGGCGGCGGGGACAGGGCGGGCGCTGCGGGAGGGGCGAGACGCCAGGTGAGCGGCGGAAGCGGGGGGAGGTTCCGGAGGCGCCCGGATCACCGCGGAGCAAGCGGAGGACAGCGGGCAGGAGTCGGGCGGGCCCCACGACATGGCGAAGGCAGGCGGCGGGGGCTCCAGAAGCAGAGGGGGACGCCCGCCATCCGACGCGACAGCGCCCAGCGAGCGCCCCAAGACCCATCCGATGAGGAACTTGGCGTCCCATCGCAAGTTTCTGGCCATTTTCGCTACGTTTTACGCTGCCGAACGACCTCGCGGCAATGGGCTAATTCCACTGACCTGGGAAAACGCTGAGAAGGCCTTGGCGTTTGGCGCCAATCGGGACTCCCGCTTGCGTAAACCATAGGGAAAATGGCCAGAAACAGCCGCAGCCGCCTTCAAACGCGCCTCCAACTCGCCACCCGCATGCCGCATCCCCTCGCGCCCGCCCCCCTCCGCAAGCCCACCGGGCGGGGCGGCAGAGGCGGGCGCTGCGGGGGTGGGGGCGAACCGCCAGGTGAGCGGCGGAAGCGGGCGGCGGGGCGAGACGCCAGGCAGACGGCGGAAGCGGGGCGAGCGCTGCGGGGGGGGGTGCCTGGTTCGCCACGGGACGGAGGGGCGTCAGGGCGCCCTACTGCGGAAGGAGAGGTGACGGGGCGAGGCGCCCTGCTGCGGAGCGGGCGGGACCGATCCACAGCGAGAACCGGCAGCAGGGGCGCCGAGCCGTCAGGCAGGCGATAGGAGCAGGTGTCTGCAATAGCGAAACGGCCCGCCGTGAGGCAACAGGGCCGGAGCGACCGAGCACCGCCCCCCCGTATCCCGCGCTCCGGAGCACGCGAGCCCTGCGGTGCAGCCGCAAAAGGAGCGAGCACTCCGGCAGGCCGAAACGCCCGCCATCCAACGCGATGAAACATCCGCCCCCCCCCCGGCGGCCGCCAAGACCCCGCCCGGCGAGAAACCGACACCCCCTCGCAAGTTTCTGGCCAATTTCACTACGTTTTACGCTGTTGATCAGTCAGGTGATGTTGGGGCAATTACACTGACCTGGAGAAACATCAGTGACAGGGTGTCGCTTGGCACCGACCAGGGTCGCTATTTGCGTAAACCATAGGAAAAATGGCCAGAAACGGCCACGGCCGCCTTCGAACACGCCTTCAGCCCTCTGCCCAACCGCTCCCGCATTGGCGCCTCCGCCTCCCCCCCCCATCGTCGGTGTCGAAAAAATTTCCAAAATAGTTCTTGCATCCGTTTGGGGAGCTGCGTATACTATACGAGCTGCGAAAGCACGGGGTGTTAGCTCAGTTGGTTAGAGCGCCGGCCTGTCACGTCGGAGGTCGCGAGTTCAAGTCTCGTACATCCCGCCATCTAACACCAAATCAGGAGCCATTTTTGGCTCCTGATTTTTTTATTATCTGGTTCCGAAAAATACAAAATAGGTCTGTTTTTAGGTCTATTTGGGCTGACTCCACAAGGCTAGATCAGTAAATCGGCCCATTCGTTCTAATTTATGAGCGAAATCCGTTAGAACTCTGATGGGTCTTGCCAGAGGTTGTCTTAACGGAAATACGGAGCATTGAGTGCCGTACATAGTATATTGATCTAACTCAGCACGTATAATGTGTTTGTTTGAGAAAGGTCGCAGTATGTCAAGATGTCCCGAATGCCATTCGAAGATTTCCGATGGCGCTCTCGTTTGCCCTCATTGTGGCTTCCGCGCTTCGAGTGAGCTGGTTCCAATCAAACATCTTGCGTCTACAAAAGAGCCTATCATCTTGGCAGTTCCGGAAGCGGACGTCATGCAGAATGGTCTAATGCTGTTCTCTGAAGACACTAACAGAAAACTCGTAGACTTTATTTCCAATGCTGATAACGCCTCGCGTCTATTCCCTTCGATTTATGAGGCGATAAAAAACATGATGGCTCGAGGGGAGGTGAAATACACTGCCGACTTCACCAAAGCCGCTAAAGAGCTCATGAAGAAAGGCGAACTCGTACTGAAACCTGACAAACAGGGACGCATTATGCCACAATTGCGCGATCCAGATACAAATCGGGTTTATGAAATGGTTCGTCTGAAGATTGAAGATGTCCCAGTTGATGTTGCTCCATCTTTGATTAGCCTACAAATGCAGCTAACTATGGCGCAGGTCCTCAGCGAAATAAAAGAGGTTGCGGCGAATGTGGAAGCGCTGCGATTGGAGAACCACGCGGATCGCATCGCTGAGGCAGAGAGCGTTTGGCTCAAGCTGCAGCAAACAGTTCGGTTAGAAGATTCTCGTCTTAGAGAAATGCAATTGCTCAACATAGCGAGCTCGGCAACAGAGGCACGTTGTCGCCTACAAGCAAATCTGGCTCTTCGCATATCGCAGCTTAAAGAAGGATCCACCAAAACAAAGGCCAATAATGCGAACACTGCCCTAGCTGAGCTCACCAGTATCGCTCTGATGGCAAGAAGCGAATATGCGGCATACACGCTGCTGGACGAGCCGGGAGCTGCACAGGAATGCCTGAGGCAGTTATCCTCGTTTATGAACGAAAATAAACTGAGCAGTCGTGATCTATTGCTCGAAATCAACTCCCAATCAGGCGTGAAGCGCCCAGATATAGTTGATGGCTTCCATCAGATTGCAACAGATATGACAAGCGCCTTCAAGCAGCTCGATACTTCCAGTTCACGCCTGCTAAATGAAGGCGATTCCTCTCTGCCGGATGACATAGACGAAACGGATGACGTAAATGGATCAACAACCGAAAACTAAACACTGCCTAGTTTGCAAATGTGAACTACCATCGAGTTATAAGCTCCCAGTTTGCCAGCATCATCGTGATGTAGCCAAAGATGGTGCGAAGTATGCTGGTGGGGTCGCCGTAGGGGTAGGTGGCTTTGTTGTGGTAGGCATTAAAACAAAGAGCTTTTCCAAAGCTGCTGGCTTTCTTATGGAAAGGCTTCAGCGCTAGTGCTGCATTGTGTTATCGAGCAGCTCATTGTATTTTTATTTGAAAATGAGCCTGCTTTTGGTCTGCGTTTTGAAGTCAATCGAAAAATAGGTCTGAAAATAGGGCTGGCTCCACAAGGCTTAAACCGCTTAAACGTCTAAATCGGCTTATTCGTTATGGGTAGATTGGGTGCGCGAGCAAGTTTTGATCATTCAAATATTTCTATAGGCGAATCCCAAAGTTTCAAGTTGTCTCTTGTGTGTTCGTAAAACACCAGTTCAGAGATCATATTTATTACTTGAATCGAAATCAACGATAATATCTTTGGAAGTATTTGACTCATGGTTTTAACGGTGAGGATAAAAATTCGATAGTATCAGAAGTCCGTTCTGTCACGTCGGAGGTCGCGAGTTCAAGTCTCGTACATCCCGCCATAAAAATCCATTCGCCGCCCTGAGGGGGGGGGGCGTTTTTCTTTTCTCCAGCCTCGCGGGCCCGCCTATCTCCGACCGTTATCGCGCGTTCGAAAAGCCCCAGAGCCCTATCGGGATCCGCCCCCACAATATGAACTGCTCTCTTTGTTCTCTTAAAATAAGCGTCAATCCATGCGTCAGCATAGATCAACGAGGCGTCATTGGGAAATGGCGCAAACGGTACTCAGCCGGCAATGGCCTTGGGGGGACTCTGCGATGGACAAGCTGACTTACCTTGCGAAAACGCTTTCGCGAACCAACCGTAAAGACTATGAGAACTTCGTCATCAACGCTATCTGGAACCGGCTTGGTCGCGATGACATCCAGCCAGTCTCGCAGCAATATGTGAGAAACCATGCTGATGCGCGACGATTCATCGACCTCTACTTCCCGCAGCTCAACATCGGCATCGAATGCGATGAGGGGCATCATCAGAGGCAGGCGAAGGCAGACGGAGAACGCGAAGCCGAACTCATCGACGTCCTCTCGGCCATCGAGGCCGGAGACTACACTCCGTATCATGTACGCGTTTGCCGAGAGAGCGGCGGCCCGGACTACGACCTCGCACTGCAGGATATCGAGAGAGCCGTTGCGGCGCTCAAGGACAAGGCTTCCAAGCTCGAGAGCCGTGGGCAGCTGAAGGCGTGGAATCCCGAGCTGACGCCAAAAGAGCTCCTTCGAGGCAAGAAGGAGATAGCCGTGGCGGACGGCATCTCATTCCGCACCATCACAGACGCAAGTAATCTCCTGTTTGACACTGACTACTCGTTCCAGCAGCGCGCTTTCTTCGTTCCACGCGGTGCTTTCTCCAAGCAGTATTCGGGAAAGCTCATGGCATGGTTCCCTAAGATCTCCGTTGACGGGTCCAGCACCCGCGGCTGGATGAACCAGCTCAAGGAAGACGGCAGCGAACTGTACGAGCGAAACATCGACGGACGCGATCTACCCGAGAGCGAGCCCGTGAGGCGAGTCGTCATTCCCTTCGTGCGCGATCCGGTTCTGAGGGCATCCGGCTACCGCTTCATCGGAGTGTTCGAGATGAGCGGGAAAGACTCGTTCATAAAACGGGGAGAAGAGATGTATCGGGTATGGCACAGGGTAAGTGACACTTTTCGCATCTTGGGCGACACACCCATGGAGCTACGCGAGCTCAAGGACGAGACGCCGCGCTAGGATGCCGGCAATCCACCCCTCCCTCGTCAGTACTCGTAGTCGTAGGCCGACACGCTCGTGACCCTGCCTCCTTGGGACTCGCCGGCTATCTCGAAGGCGTTCATCAGCATGAGGGCGCTGTTCGGCTTGCCGAGGAAGCCGGCGAGCGTTGAGTGCTCGATGCCGGAAAGGACGGCGTCGGACAGCGGGCCCTCGTCCAGGGCGTAGCCGTTCGTCACTGACTGGTCGTGGGAGTCGAGCCAGATCTGAGCCTGGCCCTTGCGGCCGTTGATCTCGTAGTCGAGGTAGATGGCATGCTGATCCTGGGGAGCCAAATAGTCAGTGGCGAAACGAAACCCGCTCCACGCCACCAGCAGGTCCGCATCGGGAACCGACGCGCCCTTCTCCCACTTCGACACCGTCTGGCGTACCACGCGAAGCCGCTCCCCCAGCTCCTGCTGGGACAGCCCCGCCTCCGTCCGCGCCTTTCTGACGGCCTCCCCCATCATGGCAGCTCACCCGCCTTCCCGCCCTCGCCTCGCCTCGATCGTCTCCCCTACCCTATGACCTCCGCGGCCGAAGGGCAAGCAACGGAAGTTAACAGAGGATCGCGACCATGCTAAAGGGAGGGAGCACGCAGCCGTGCGAGGTAATGCGGCACGACGAAGGCGGCTCCGCGACCGCGGGCCCGCTGTTACCGTCTCGCTCCTTCCCTCTCCCGGCGCGGAGTGCTAGGGTACGGGAGGAAAGCGAGCACGAGCCAAGGAGCGATCATGCCGAAAGTGGGACCTAAGGGACTTCTGGGAATAGCGGCGGCGGTGTGGATGGCCGCCGGCACGAGCATCACGACGCTGGGGATCCAGGCGCTCATCCAGGAGGGCCGAACCGCCCCGTGGTGGATGGTCGCGCTGCTCGCAGCCGGCGCGCTCGCCGTGTTCACGCTGTTCCACTCCCGGGTGTTTCAGCCCCTCGTCGCTAAGCACGTCGCGCGTATCCGCGCCTACGCCGAACCTCAGGGCATCCACCGCTTCTTCGATGCGAAGGGCTACCTCATCATGGCCGTCATGATGGGCGGCGGCATCGCGCTGCGCAGCTTCGGGCTCGTGCCGCCGTGGTTCATCGCCTTCTTCTACACGGGGCTCGGCGTGGCTCTCGCCTTCGCGGGCATCACCTTCCTCGCCCACTGCCTCCACGGCGACGCCCGCCCCCTGAGCCCCCATCGCTCCCACTTCAGCGCCTAGGGTATCCGCACGACGACCAGCCCCATCAGGGAGTTAATGGTTTGTTAATCCAAAAGTTAGCGAAACCTTAGCCAGCACGCAGCGGCGTCTCCCCTTCGTACGCTAGACTGGTGCCTTAACTTGTATCTGGTCGAGCCCACGGGGGAGGAGGTCGGCGGTGAGGGGCAAGCTGGGGCTTCGCGCCATCTACTTCCTCGCGCTCTCCGTCGTGTCGCTTGCGGCCATGGCGGTCTTCGTCGTATTCGACGTGGAGACCCAGCGCCGCGACACCGAGGCCTCCATGGTCGAGGAGGCGCGCACCTTCGCGCGGGAGATGGACGCCGTGTGGAAGTTCATGGAGACCTCCCAGGACACCATCAACTACACCTCCGACGGCACCTACGAGTTCAAGGGCCTTCACTGCGCCATCGTCGGCAAGAGCATCGGGGCCATCTTCTCGGCAAACAACGACTACTCAATCCGCTACACCAACCTCAACCCGCGGCGCGTCCACGATCGCCCCGACGAGTTCGAGACCGCGGCGCTCAACGCCTTCCACGAGGACCGCTCCGTCACCGAGTACTACGACACGGTAGTCGAAGACGACGTCCCGCAGTTCCGTTACGTTCGCGCGCTCGAGGTGGACGAGAGCTGCCTGGAATGCCACGGCGAGCCCGTGGGCGAGATCGACATCACCGGCCACGACAAAGAGGGCTGGACGATCGGCTCGGTCGGCGGCGCCATCTCCATCAGCATCCCGGCGGAGCGCGCGAGCTCCTCGCTGCTCAACAACGTGCTGCGCGACGTGGCCTTCTTCGCCTTCCTCATCCTGGCCATCGGCGCGGTGGTCTACGTGGTGACGGCGCGTTTCGTGCTGCGGCCGGTGGGCCTCATCAAGATGGCCTCGAGCGTGGAAGCCGGCGGATACCCGCGCCAGGTGGCCAGCTCATCGCGCGCGCGGGAGATGGCCCAGCTCATCAGCCAGTTCAACGCCATGGCGCGCGAGCTGTCCGCCCTGTACGCCGGTCTGGAGGAGAAGGTGGCCGACCGCACGCGCGACCTCCAGCAGGTGAACCTCGCCCTCGAGCGCCAGCGCGACCAGCTGGAGGCGCTCGGCCAGCGCCTCGCCGAGGAGTCGCAGTTCAAGACTGACATGCTCTCCATGGTGAGCCACGAGCTGCGCACCCCGCTCACCGCCATCCTGGCCACCACGCACCTCTCGCTCGGCTCCTGCGGCGAGGGGTCGGAGAGCTGGCACGCATGGGATGAGGTGCGCAAGAGCAGCCTGGTGCTGCTCGACATGGTGAACAACCTGCTCGACATCGCGCGGCTTGACGCCGGGCGCGAGTCGCTGGCCTGCGAGCCCATCGACCTGGGCGACCTGGTGGCAGCCGCGCAGGAGGACGCCTGGCCGCTGGCAGAGAACGCCCACCTCGTGTTCAGCGCCCAGGTGGCCGCCGACGTGCCGCTCGTCTACGGCGACTACGACAAGACGCACCGTGCGCTGGAGAACCTGGTCACCAACGCCATCAAGTTCACCCCCGACGGCGGCAGCGTGCGCATGAGCGCCTCGGTCGAGGCCGAGACGGGGGACGTGCTCGTCCAGGTGGAGGACACGGGCATCGGCGTCGCACCGGAGGATCAGGACCGCATCTTCGACCGCTTCGTCCAAGTGGACTGCGCCTCCACGCGACGGTTCAAGGGCAGCGGGCTCGGACTCGCGCTCGTGAGAGAGTACGCCCTGCTCCAGGGCTTTACGGTGGAGGTCTCAAGCCACCCGGGCGTCGGCAGCACGTTCACGCTGCGCGTGCCGGCGTGCCTGGCGGTGGCGCTTGACGAGGAAGACGGGGAAAGCCGTCCCGGCCAGGAGGTGGGATAACGTGTTCAAGGTCATGCTCATCGACGACGAGGGGAGCATCCACGGCGCCATCCGCAAGGCGCTTGAGCATGAGGGCTACGCCTACTGCGGCGCGCGTGATGCCGAGGAGGGACTCGCCCTGCTCGAGACGGCGAAGCCCGATCTGCTGCTGCTCGACATCATGCTGCCAGGGATGAACGGGTTCGACCTGTGCGGGCGCATCCGCGCCCGCGAGCGCGAGATGCCCATCATCTTCCTGTCGGCGAAGAGCGACATCGTAGACAAGTCCATCGGGTTTCGCGCTGGTGGCGACGACTACGTGACCAAGCCCTTCGACATCGCCGAGCTGCTCCTGCGCATCGAGGCCCACCTGCGCCGGCGCCGCGACGCCATCGAGTTCTCGCGCTGCACCGTGCGCGAGGGCACGACCTCCATCGGCGATTTGGAGATCCGCTTCGACGCCTACCAGGTGCTCGTCAAGGGCAAGCCCGCCAACCTCACGGCCAAGGAGTTCGAGATCGTCGCCTTTCTGGCCACCTATCCGGGCAAGGTGTTCACCCGCGGGCAGATCCAGGAGTACATCTGGGGCGACGGCGAGGCTGATGCCAAGTCGAACTCCATCACCGTCTTCGTGCGCAAGATACGCGAGAAGATCGAGGAGAACCCGAGCGAGCCGAAGTACCTGCTCACCGTTCCACGCGTGGGCTACAAGATGACCGACGCGCTGTAGAGGGCCGCCACGGCAAACGCCGGATGCGGGCCCGCCGGGCAAGCGCGGCCGACCTCACCGGCCTGACCTGGGCGTTAACCGCGCCTTAAGCAAATGATTAGCAAAGCCTTATCGTCCGTGCATGGCTATTACCGTTACCGGCCCGTAACCTCTTCTCCAGGGGAAACGAAGAGAGAGGAGGGCCTCATGACCCAAGGGAAGCCTGCTATCTTCGAGGAGGGAGGTCGCGACCCATGCCGTTCATCCTGACGCTCGTCCTGGCCTTCGCCGCCTGCGTCGCCCTCCGCGAGCCGATCAGGCGCTGGCCCATCGCCTTCTACGCGCTGGCCGTCGCCGCCGTCGTGACGCAGCTCGCCTCCGCGTCGCTCGGGCTGCCCAAGCCGATCGACCTCGCCCTGCTCGTGCTCGTCAAACGCTGCTACGTGGCCATGGCGCTGTTCACCGTCGTCATGTTCATCGGCGCGCTGCCGCCGGGCTCGCGACTCAGCCGCTGGCTGCGCCCCATCCGCGCCGAAGTGTCCATCGTGGCCTGCCTCCTGTGCGTCGGTCACGTCATCGGCTACGCCGCCTCCTACGTCCCCCGCGCCATCGCCGGCGCCCTGGCGAGCCCGACCGTGGCTGCGGGACTCCTGGCCGCCCTCGTGCTGACAGCGCTGCTCGCCGTCCTGGGCGTCACCTCGGCCCAGCGCGTCAAGCGGGCCATGGGGCCAACGCGCTGGAAGCGCGTGCAGAGGCTGGCCTACGCGTTCTTCGTGCTGGCCTGCGTCCACGCGCTGCTCATGCTCCTGCCCTCGGCGCTGAGCGGAGGCATCGCGGCCGGAGAGGGGGCGCTGGCCTACGCCGCCGTGCTCCTCGCCTACCTCGCCGCACGGGGAGCGCGAGCGCTGGCCGACCGGCGAGCGGACGACGCCGCAAGGGCAGGGGGCGACAAGCCCGCGTCAGACGACTCCGAGCTGCGGGCTGCCTGAGCGCCCGCCGGTGAAACCCTCACAATCCGAAGGATGGTGCTTCATGATTTCCGAATTCCCGCTCTTTATCTTCACGACGCTCGGCGGCCTCTCCGCCGGCCTCGTCATGGCCATGGCGGCCTTCCCGCCGGCCGAGAAGCCGACCCGACCCTGGCTCGCGCCGCTCACGGCCCTCGTGCTGCTGGGTGTGGGCATGCTCGGCGTGCTCTTCCACCTGAAGAAGCCGGCGCTGTTCCTGCTGGCGCTGCGCAACCCCGCGGCCGGCATCGCCCAGGAGGCCTACTGCGGCATCGTGCTGGGCGTGCTGCTGCTCGCGCTGCTCGTCATGAGCTGGCGCAAGGGCGAGGCACCGCGGGCCCTCACCTGGATCGCGGCTGGGGTCAGCCTGATCATGGCGTTCGTCATGGGCTTCGCCTACGTAACCAACGTCGGCACCGCCGCCTGGGCCAACTGGACCACCGTGCCGCTGTTCGTGGCAGGCGACATCGCCATGGGCCTGGCGCTCTGGGCCGTCCTGTCCAAGGGCGCGCTTGAGAAGCGCCCCTTTGCGCTGACCGCCGCCGTCGTGCTGGCCGTGAGCGCCGCGACCATGCTGCTCACGGGCCTGCACTTCGGCTCCGTCGGCCAGGGCGCCGCGCTGCTCTACGCCGGCCTCGCGGTGACCCTCGCCGGTGCCGCCGTGGCGGTCGTCGCCGCCAAGAAGCCGGCCGCCTGGCAGGCGGGCGCCCTCATCGCCTGCGCGCTCATCGGCACCTGCCTCGCCCGCTGGGCCTTCTACGCTGCCAGCATTATCTAGGCGCATCAGCGGAAAGCCCTCAATACGAAGGAGGAACGATTTACCATGACCCGCTACGGAATGGCCATCGATCTGAAGCGCTGCGTTGGCTGCCAAGCCTGCGCGACTGCCTGCAAGATTGCCAACAACCTGCCCAAAGACATCGTCTACAACGTGGTGTACACCAAAACCGACCGTGACTGGGATGCCGACTTTGGCACCGCCGTGGTACGCGGCGCCGTTGCCAACGACAACGCCGGCGGCACCTTCCCCCACTGCGTGCTCGAGTTCCTACCGGTGCAATGCCAGCATTGCGAGAATCCGAGCTGCCTGCGCGTGTGCCCCACCGGCGCCACGCAGAAGCGCGAGGACGGCATCGTCTGGGTGGACAATGAACTGTGCATCGGCTGCGCCGCCTGCATCATGGCCTGCCCCTACGATGGCGTGCGTTCCATGAACGAGAACGAGCCGGAATACTACCTCGACGTGACGGTTGGCGAATACGACGCCCCCGTCCACGAGGCCGGCACTGTCGAGAAATGCACGTTCTGCAAGAACCTCGTCGACCGGGGAGAGGTTCCCGCCTGCATGCAGCTGTGCATGGGCCGCGCTCGCTTCTGGGGAGACCTGGACGACCCCGAATCCGCCGTCTCCAAGGCCATCGAAGGGCGCGACTACCATAAGCTGCGCGAGAGCGCCGGCACCGACCCCAACGTGTACTACCTGCTGTAAGACGACGCCCTACCAGGTGATCGCACGAGCACGAGGAGGACTCATGACCGAGGAACGGGAGCTTCGCCGCATCATAGGGCTCGCAGACGCCTGCGAGCTGCTCTGCGCGGCCACGGCCTTCCCCGATGAGGCGCTCGCAGCGGCCCTCTGCGACGGCTCGCTCACGGCAGACGCCCGCGCCTGCCTGGCTGACGCCCAGATCGACGATGCCGCGGGCGAGGCGGCGTGCGCCGACTGGGAGGCCCTCACCGGCCGCGACGCCGCGACGCTTGCCGCCAGCCTGCGACGCACCCACTCCCTGCTGCACGTACGCCAAGCCGACGGGGTGGCAGTGTTTCCCTACGAGTCGGCCTTCCGCTTCGTCGCCAGCGGGCACGAGGGAGAGCCCGGCCTGTTCCGATCCCCCGTGACCATCGCCGTGGAAGCGCAGATGCGCGAGGCCGGCGTCATGCCGGCGGATGCGCGCACCGAGCCCTGCGATAGCATCTGGAACGAGGCGGCGTTCCTCTCCTTCCTGCTGGGAAGCGAGGCGGCTGCCTTGATGGAGGACGACCTCGATGCCGCGGGGGCCTGGAGACACCGCGCGCAGCTCTTTATCGAGGAGCACCTGATGAGGTGGCTTCCCGATTTTCTCTGTGTCACAGCGCAGAAAGCCCGCGCCTTGGCAGACGACGGCCTGGCAGACGAAGACGCCGTCCGCTTTCGCACGGGCCTGAGCGCCTGGGGCGCCCAGGTGGCCCGGCTGCTGGACGACCACAGGATGCTCACCGCGCCGTCGACGCAAACCTCCCGCTGACGTAAACCCGTGACCTCGACGAGAATCGAGGAAAGGAGACTTTCATGACCGAGCAAGCAACTCCGCATCGCTTCACCCGAAGGAGCTTCATCAAGGGCGCGGCCGCCCTCGGCGCTGCGGGCGCCCTGGCCGGGTGCACCCCCCAGGCGTCGAATCTCGCCAAGACCGGCGACGCCGCGCCCGAGACCACCATCTACTCCGGTGCCTGCCGCTCCCAGTGCATCCAGGGCTGCTACCTGGACGTGCACGTTCGCGACGGGCAGATCGTGCGCACGACCGCCGGATCCATCCCGGACGAGCCCTTCTACGAGCATATCTGCCCTAAGGGCCTCTCGCACCCCGCGCGCGTCTACAGCTCCCAGCGGCTCCAGTATCCCATGCGCCGCGTCGGCGAGCGCGGCGAGGGCAAGTTCGAGCGCATCAGCTGGGACGAGGCCATCAAGGAGATCACCGACAAGTGGAAGGGCTACACCGAGGAGTTCGGACCTGAGTCCATCGCCTTCTTCCTCGGCAGCGGCAATACGGCCGTCCTTGGCGGCGGCACTGCCGACGGGTCGGTCATGCAGCACCTCCAGACGGTCATGGGCGCCTGCAGCGTCCTGCCCGACCGCGACATCGCCTTCCAATCGGCCATGGTGAAGATGTTCGGCCCCGGCGCCGCCTTCACCTCCCCCGCCGAGTGGAACAAGGCGAAGAACATCGTCATCTGGGGCTGCAACCCGACCGTTTCCTGCAAGCGCATGATGCACCTGTACCTGGACGCAAAGGATGCGGGCGCAAAGCTCACCACCATCGACATCCAGTACAACACCAACGTGGCGAAGTCCGACTGGTTCGTCCCCGTACACCCCGCCACCGACGGCGCGCTCGTCTTCGGCGCCCTGAGCGAGATCCTCGCCCAAGGCTGGCAGGACACCGAGTTCCTCCGCGCGCACACCGAGGCGCCCTTCCTGGTAAAGGACGACAACAAGTTCCTGCGCATGAGCGACCTGGGAGTCGCTCCCACCACGGGCACGAACGCTTACGGCAAGGAGATTGTTATCGACCCCGAGGTAGTGTGGGACGAGGCCACGCAATCGCCGCGCTCGCATCAGGAGGCCGAGAAGCCTGCACTCGAGAACATCCCCGAGGAGATCGAGGGGTTCAAGGTGCGCCCGGTGTGGGGCATGATGGTGGAGGCCATCTCCGAATGGACGCCTGAGCGCGCCTCCGAGATCTGCGGCACGCCGGTTGAGGACATCAAGGCGCTCGCACGGCTCTATGGGCAGGAGGGCCCCGTCTGCACCGGCATGAACCAGGGTCTCAACCACTACTTCAACGCCATCTACACCTATGACCTGATCTTCGCCCTAATGCTCATCACCGGCAATATGGGCAGGACCGGCTCGGGCCTCATCTCCGGCGGCGGCAGCTTCGGCGTCAGCAACTCGGCCGGCTGCATCAACCAGCCCAGCACGAAGGGCGAGAAGCCCCAGGGGCCGGGCCGCAACATCAACTGGACGGCGCTCTACGGCATCATCCACGACCAGGAGCTGCTCGGCAAGCCGTTCCCGCTCAAGAGCCTCTACTGCTCCTGCACCAACATCGTGTCTAACCAGACCGAGCAAAACGAGACCATCAAGTCCCTTAAGGAGATCGAATTCCTGGTCGTAGAGGAAATGACCATGAGCGACACTTCCCTCTACGCCGACATTTTGCTGCCTGCGTGCCATTGGTTCGAGTGCGAGGATCTGCGCGTACGCTCCTACAATATGCCCTACCTGGTCTACAACGACAAGGCGATCGACCCCCTCTACGAGAGCAAGCCTGACTTCGATATCTACAAGATGATCGGCACGGCCATGGGGTATGGGGACTTCTTCGACTTCACCGAGAAGGACTACCTCTCCCTGTGGCTCGACAGCCCTGCGGCGAAGAAGGAGGGTGTCACCTATGATTCCCTCCGCGAGACGAAAATCGCCCGCAACAACCAGCTCAAGAGCAATCCATTCGAAGGAGGCCGGTTCTTCCACCAGAGCGGGCGCGCCAAGTTCTGGACAGAGACGGTGGTTCCCGAGTACAACCTCGGCCAGACCGTCGACGAAAGCAAGGAGCACCTGCTGCTGTACTGGGAGCCGGCACGCGAAGCCAACTTGGCCGCCCCCCTTCGAGAGCAGTACCCCTTCTCGGTACTTGGCGAGCACATGCGCACGCGCAACCACACCCAGTGGTTCGACGTGGACTACATGAAGGAGTACGAGAAGCAGCCGGTGGCCCGCTTCAACCCCGACGATGCCAAGGAGCTGGGAATCGCCGAGGGCGACACCGTTCGCCTGTACAACGATCGCGGGTCGGTAACCCTGCTGGCCACCATCAACGCCGGGCAGCAGCCCAAGACCATCAACTGCCCGCGCAGCTTCCTCACCCGGGAGCATATCGATGGCGACTTCGCGACCATCTCGTTCAACGACTATAACCAGGTGACGCGCAATCAGTGCTACTTCGACCAGGCCGTAGCCGTAGAAAAGGTCGAGGCCTAGAGCCCCCTAGCGCACCCGTCTCTCCCTCCGGGACGGGTGCGCCTTCGGAGACGCCGAATGCGATTCACAGGCGCAAAGTGGCCAAAAACGACGACCTGACGACAAAGCGCGGGTGCTCTTCGCTCCTTGCTTCCGCAAAACTCCAGGTCGCGCGTTTTCGCTCTCGCGGATTTCGCGACTCTCCCTTCCAATACCGGGAAATACTGTCGTCAGGTCGTCTTTTTTGGCCACATTGCGCGTGATTTCGCGCTGCCGCCCTGTGGTTCCACAGCGTCTGCCGGAGCTCAGCCCACCCATCCGCTAACCGAAGCGGATGAGGCGCGCTATATCGCTCATATCGCGTTCGTAGCCCAGAACCCGCGCGCGCAGCCGACCCTGTCGCTCCTGGTAGTCAGAACAGCGCACCCTCGAGCGCACCCTCAGCACCCTTCTGAGCACCCTAGCCAGGCACTGGAAGCTCGCGGGATGATAGAGCTGATCGCGGGTGACGCTCACCACCGTAACCCCCATGGCCTGCAAGGCCGCGCGACGACGCGCGTCGGCGGCGATGCGCTCGGCGCCCGTATGAGAGAGCTCTCCGTCGTACTCGACGGCGACGCATCGGTCAGGCCAATACAGGTCGCAGCGGTAGTGCCCCTTTTCCGCCACCCCGCGCCAGCGCCGGCCAGGATCGAGCCGATAGTTATGCACGGGCCGGGGAATGCCCAGGCCGCCGCGGCTTATGGGGAGCCCGACGATGAGCGCAAGCGCCGTCTCCATGGGAGACTCCGACCCCTCCCCGACAAAGGGCAGCACCCTGCGCAGGCGCTTTGCCCCCAAGACACCCGCGTTTCTCTCGACGCAGCGTTCGAGCGCGCGAACGCTGGTGAGAGGCGGCCGAGCCGCAAAGCCCCCTGGACAGCCCCGATCGATGCGATAGCCGCCGCAAAGCTCGTGGCAGAGCAGGAGCAGATCCAGCTCGTCAACCCATCGCGCCATCTCGAGCAGAAACAACTCGGGGCCGAGCGCGAGCGCATCCGCACCCACCGAGACCAGCTGTGCAATCGGCAGCGGTGCCGACCAGCGATGAAACGCGACGCGCGGGGTAGAGCGAGGTCGCACGCCCTCGAGGTCGAGAACGCGGAGCGTGTCGTCAGCAGGAAGGCCCAGAACGTCGGCGCGGTCGCACACCCTTTGCGCCGTGAGCAGATCGCCATCAGGGCGAAGAAGGGCCCGCGCCGAGGCCCGCGGGACATCGAATCGACCCGAGCGAAGGATAAACGTAGCCGTATGTTTACAGAAGACGATTTTCACGGAGGGATTATAGCGACAGCTGGCGTCAAGGGAAGTCCGCTGGCGGAAGTTGCCCGAAAAAACTCAGGGCACCCCACCGCGCAGAGCCTGAACGCAAAGTGGCCAAAAATGACGACCTGACGACGTAATTCCCCGATCTCGGGTGGCAAGACGAGGAAAGTCATCAGGGTGGAATTTCCTGACCTGGGGTTTTACGGAAGCGAGAAGCACCGATCGCCTATCAGCTGTCGTCAGGTCGTCATTTTTGGCCACTTTGCGCGTAATCTCATGCAGGCGGCGGTAGTCCGGTAGCGGCGAGTGGGGCGCCGCCGCCCCCCTGGCGAGCGCGGCGGCCCCGCCGGCTGACGTACGCGGCACCGGCTCCGACCGCTGCCGTCCCCGCCCGCCGCCGCGGCGCCCGCCGGCCAGACACCGTCTCCGCTCACCTCCCGCCCCCCCCCACAAACACGAGGAGCCCCTCCGAGAGGGGCTCCTCGCATCGAGACGCTCGTCGCTAGAGCGTCGCCACGCCGTCGGACTGGGCGGTGCGGGTGAGGGCCGTCAGGTGCGGGCGGGCGTCCTCGGGGACAAGCGCGAGGCACGCGGCCACCAGCTTGTCGGGGCGCAGCGATCCGGTGGGCTTGGCCTCCAGGGCGAACTCCACCGTGCGGCCGCCGTCGGCCAGGCGCATCTCCCCTACCAGGTAGTCGGCCACCGAAAGCTGCTTCTCCTTCTTCTTGCGCACCACGGTGACCGCCTCGGGCACGGGCCACTCCCCCACCGGCGAGCTGAGATCGGCGCGGTAGGCGCTCAGCGGGAACGCCACCGACGCAGCCGGCGCGGCGTGCTCCACGTAGACGCACTCAAGCACCATGAGGTCGTCGGGGCTCGCGGCCCGCAGGGCCTCGAGGCACTTCGCCGGCGCCACATAGCGCGTGAGGAACAGGTCGTAGAACTCGCGCTCGCCGCCGACGCCCACGGGCAGCGCCGCGCCGAAGGCGATGCGCATATGCGGGGAGAAGCCCTGGCTCACGGCGTAGGGCAGCCCCGCGCGGCGCACGGCGCGCTCGAGCGCGCGGGCCACCTCGAGATGCGACAGCAGCGCCAGACGCCCGGCCTTGCGAAACACCACCCTCAGGCGGAACAGGCTCGGATCAGCCACGGACCTCACCCCCTTCCGGCGCCCCGGCACGGGGCGCGTCGCAGGCCTCCGGCGCCGGCGCCACCGCGGCGCCCGCAGCCGCAGCGCCCGCAGTCGGCGCCTCCGCAGCCGCCCCGACCTTCGCAGCGCCCGCAGCACTCGCCCCGGCGCCTACACCCGCACCCGGCGCCAGCGCCACCGCAGCGCCCGCAGCACTCGTCCCGGCGCCCGCGACGCCCGCAGCAGACGCCTCCACGCTCGCCCCGCCCCCCGCGCGCTCGGCGGCCGTCTGCGCCACCCGGGGCGTGGCCAGCTCGTTGTCCACCCCCAACGTCGGGCACGCGCCGCAGCCCGTGCAGGGCCCGAAGGTGCAGTCGGGCGTCGTCTCGCCCGCCTCCGCGCGCCTCCGCTCGCGTGCCAGGAAGCGCGTCGACACGCCGGCCGAGATGTGCGCCCACGGCATGACGTAGCCGGGCTCACGCTGGGCCTGGGCCACGTCCTCGGGCACGATCCCCACCTCATCGGCCGCCGCCCGCCAGGCGGCCTCGTCGAAGTGCTCCGTCCAGGCGTCGAAGCGGGCGCCGCGGCGCCAGGCCGCCTCCACCCAGTCCGCCGCCTCGCGGCCGCCGCGGCTCATGACCGCCTCCACGAAGCTCGTCTTGGGGTCGTGGTAGTGCACGTCCACGGCCTTGTACTTCACCGAGCGCTTGAGCAGTCCCACGCGACGCAGCACCTCATCGGGGCTGATCTGCCCGTCCCACTGGAACGGCGTCTGGGCCTTGGGCACGAACACCGCCACCGACACGCTCATGCGCACGCTGCCGCGCTGCTCGGGCGGCACGGCGGCCTTCGCGCGGTCGTAGGCGCGCTGCGCGAGGCTCGCGATGCCCTTGATGTCGTCATCGGTCTCGGTAGGCAGGCCGATCATGAAGTAGAGCTTGCAGCGGCGCCAGCCGGCGGCGAAGGCCGCGTCGATGGCGCCGAACAGGTCATCCTCGGTCACGTTCTTGTTGATGACGTCGCGCAGCCGCTGGGTGCCGGCCTCGGGCGCGAAGGTGAGCCCGCCCTTCTTCTGGCCGGCCACGAGTCCCGCCATCTCCACGCCGAAGGAGTCCAGGCGCTGGGAGGGCACCGAGACGCGGATGCCGCGTCCGTCGCAGGCGGCGTTCACCCGCCGCAGGATCTCGGCGATCTGCGAGTGGTCGGTCGAGGAAAGCGAGGTCAGGCTCACCTCGTCGTAGCCCGTCTCGGCCAGGCCGCGCTCCACGGCGGCCACGATGTTGTCGGCCGAGCGCTCGCGCACAGGCCGGTACATCATGCCGGCCTGACAGAAGCGGCAGCCGCGGGCGCAGCCGCGCAGCACCTCCACGTTCAGCCGGTCATGCACCACCTCGGTGTAGGGCACCACCGTGGGCTCCCAGGCATCGCTTTCCGCGAAGCCCTCGAACACGCGCTTCTCCACCAGCGCAGGCACCTCGGGCTCAAGCGGCTCGGCCCAGCTGCCGGCCTCCTGCGCCTCGGCCTCGGAGCGCCAGCGGTAGAGCGAGGGCACGTAGGTGCCGGGGATGGCGGCCAGCGCGCGCAGGATGGCGGCACGCGAGGCGCCGGCGGCACGCAGCTCGCGAATGCGCGCAAGCGCCTCAGGCGTGGCCTCCTCGCCCTCGCCGATGGTGATGGCGTCGAAGAACGGCGCGTACGGCTCGGGGTTGAAGGCACACGGCCCGCCGCCGAGCACGATCGGATCGTCCTCGGCGCGGTCGGCCGCGCGCAGCGGGATGCCGGCCAGGTCGAGCACCTCGAGCACGTTGGTGGCCGCCAGCTCGTGGGGCAGCGTGATGCCCACCACGTCGAACTCGGCCACGGGCGCACAGCCCTCGAGGGAGAACAGCGGCAGCCCCTCGGCGCGCATGAGGTCGATGAGGTCGGCGGCGGGCAGGAAGGCGCGCTCGGCGGCAAGCCCGTCAGCCGCGTTCACCGCGTTCACGAGGATGCGCACGGCCTGGTTGGCCTGGCCCAGCTCATAGGTGTCGGGGTAGACCATGCAGAAGGACAGCGCCGCCTCCTCCTTGCGCGCGGCGCCCCACTCATGATCGAGGTAGCGCGCGGGGCGCTCGACGCGGGAGAGCAGCGGCGCGAGCCGTGGCCACAAATCGGTCGTGGGCACGCCCATGCCTAGCCCCTTCCGCGCGCGGCGCGCACGAGGCGCACGGCCCCGCGCTTAGCCGAGTCGATCACCTTCGCGCCCGCCGGCGTGGAAGCCGCCTTGGCCGCCGCGCCCATGGCCTCGTCTCGGGCCTTCTGCACCACGTTGGCCATGCCCACGATGTCGCCGCCGGCCTCGAAGTACTCGATGGCGGCACGGCCCATGGCCTGGGTTCCGGCGAAGCCCACAGCTGCCTTCACCGCCCAGCCAAGCCCGGGGATGAGGCCCGCGAACTGGCGCGCGACGTTGCGGAAGAGAAACGCGCCGCCCACCACGGCGGCCAGCTCCTTCACGCGCTCGACGCCCAGCGGCTGGCCGTAGGCCGCCGCTATCTGGAGGAGCATCTTGGCCTGGTTGAGGGTCATCACCGGCAGGTCGGCGCCGGGGATGAACACCACCGCGCCGATGCCGGCGTTCTGCAGGGCCGTGGCGTTCACCGCGTCCGTCGACAGCGGCCGGCGCACGAAGGGAAACGCCAGCGCGAAGGCCAGCTTCTTCTCGGAGCAGGCCGCGATGATCCAGCGGCCCATGCGCACGTCGAGCGAGGCACGCGCGGCGTCATCGAGAGCGAGGGGCTCGCGCGCGGCATCGGCCAGCTCGGGCGCGAGCGTGCCGTCGGCCGCCGGCGCCGGCGTGTCGGGCGCGGCCACGTCCCCGGCGGGGATGGGCGCGCCGGCAGCCTCGGCGCGGGCGCGCACGGCGTGCGGGCTCACGGTGGCCACCATCGCCGGCGTGCCGGCCGCGCGCACTGCGGCGGCCTGGGCGCCTACCACCGGGTCGTCCCCCGCCACGATGACGGCCATGTCATCGCGGCCAGAAGGCTCCACGACCCCGCGGTCCAGGTACTCGATGGTCACCCGCGTGCGCGCGCCGGCGCTCGCGAAGAGCGCGCGCACGTGCCCGGCCAGATCCCCCGGGGCGGTCTCGTCCACGTAGACGCTCACCGACAGCGGCGTGGCGGCCGCGGCGCCGGTGTCAGTCGCCGCCTTCAAGACGGCTGAGATGTCAATGGGTAGCTGCATAGGCGCCCTTCCTTCCTAACGCGTTGTGATGGGTGCAGACGGAGGCGATGAGCCCGAGCATGGCGAAGTTGACCACCATGAACGACGACCCGTAGCTCACGAACGGCAGCGGGATGCCCGTGATGGGCATGAGCCCGCAGGTCATCCCGATGTTCTCGAGGATCTGGAACAGCCACATACCCACCACGGCGCACACGATGAGCATGCCGAACAAGTCGTCGGCCGCGCGCGCGATGCGCAGCGCCACCACGATGAGCGCGACGTAGAGGGCCAGAAGCGCCATGACCCCCACGAATCCCAGCTCCTCGGCCAGGACGCAGAAGATGAAGTCGGTGGGAGCCTCGGGCAGGTAGCCGTAGGCGGCCTGGGTGCCGTTCAGGAGCCCCTTGCCGAACAGGCCGCCCGAGCCGATGGCGATCATGGCCTGGGCCAGGTTGTAGCCATCCCCCGATGTGTCGCCGCCCGGGTCGAGGAACACGAGCAGACGGCTGCGCTGGTAGTTCTTGAGCAGGCGGTACTCGTAGACGCCCGGCGACTTCTCGTACTTGAGGAACTCGTCGACGACGAACACCGCCGCGATGGCCAGGATGCCGGCTATGAGCGTGATGATGAGGTAGCGTGGCTTCGCGCCGCCCATGACGAGCGTCACGGCCGAGATGAACAGGTACACGAGCCCCGTGCCCAGGTCTGGCTGGGTCATGATGCAGAGGAACGGGATGAGCAGCAGCCCGAGCACCTTGCAGTACTCGCGCGCATCGTCGAGCATGCCGCCGTAGCGGGCCACGAGGCTCGCGGCGAACAGCACCACGGTCACCTTGGCGAACTCACCGGGCTGCACCTGCATGCCTATCTTGATCCATGACTGGGCGCCCTTGGCCTCCACGCCGATCACCGGCAGGTGCGGCGAGAGGATGAGCACCACGTTGATGACGAGGAACACCATGGTCATGTTCGCCAGGCGCCGGTAGTCGAAGCGCCACAGCACCGCCATGGCCACGAGTCCCGCCCCCACGCCGGCCAGCTGCCGCGTGAAGCTGAAGTCGGCGTTGGTGGACGTGGCCGACCAGCACACCACGAGCCCATAGCCCACGAGCAGCACCGCCACCACGATAAACGGGATGAGGGGGCCCTCCACCCCCGGGCCCAGGCGCGAAGGACGCGAGGCGCGGGGCGCGACCGGGGCGCTGCGCACGGAGTTGATCTGGGGAAGCTCTGCCACGGCGCCCTCCTAGTCCGTTCGTCCGGCGCTCGTGCCGTGGTACTCGACCGACTTGCCCGTCGACCCCGCCACGCGCTGGGGAGCCTCGAGCTCGGCGCCGGCGTCGGCCGCCATGGCCGCGCCGAGGAGCTTGGCCGCCACGGGCGCCGCCACCTCCGAGCCGCCGCCGCCCTGGTCGATGATGACCGTCACCACGTACTTCGGATCGTCATAGGGGGCGTAGGCCACGAACCACGCGTGGTCGGCCGCGCCGCTGTTCTCGCCGGTTCCTGACTTGCCGGCCGCCTGGACGCCCGCCTCGGCGAACATCGCGGCCACCTTGTTGTTCTCGGCGATGACGCCACGCAGGGCGTCGCGCACGTAGGCCAGGTGCGACGCGTTGGCGTCCACCTCGCTCACCACCTCGGGCTCGTAGGTGACCACCACCTCGTCGGCGGCGTTGCGCACCTCCTTGAGCAGGTGCGGGCGCATGATGCGGCCCGTCGCCACGCCGCCGTAGGCGACGGCTATCTCAAGCGGCGTCACGAGCACGTAGCCCTGGCCGATGATCATGTTGGTGTAGTCGCCGCCGCGCCACGGCGCCTCGGAGGGAACGTTGCGCCAACGCTCAGCCTTCCACGCCGGGGTGGGGATGGTGCCGGCGGCCTCGTTGGCCAAGTCGATGCCGGTGGCCTTGTCCAGGTTGAAGCGCGCCAGGTAGTCCTGGAGCGCCGTCTCGGACACCTGGCCGGTGCCGGCCGGCCCGTGGTCGAAGAACGCCTTGGCTATCTCGTAGAACACCACGTCGCACGAGTTCACGATGCCGCCGCGCAGGTCGAGCCCGCCGTGGCCCGAATGGTTCCAGCACATCTGCACGTCGCCCGATCCGAAGCCGTCCCACTTGCCCTCGCACACCCAGCCCGACGTGGGCGAGGCGAAGCCGTACTCGAGGCCCGCGAGCGACGTGAACGCCTTGTAGGTGGACGCCGCCGGGTACTGGCCGCTGATGACGCGGTTGTTGAGCGGGGCATGGGACTCCTCGCTCGTGTAGAGGTCCCAGATCTCCTGGGGGATGCCGCCGGTGAAGTTGGCCGGATCGAAGGTGGGGTAGCTCGAGAGCGCCAGGACGGCGCCGTCGCGCACGTCCATCACCACGGCCGCCGCGGCCACGCCGCGCCCGCGCCCGATGACGCCGTCGGGCGCCACGAGGTCGGCGAGCGTCTTGTCGGCGACGTACTGGACGCGGGCGTCGATGGTCAGGCGCACGTCAGAGCCCTTGACGGCCTGCGTCTCGCTCACCACCTCGAGCGCGTTGCCGGCGGCGTCGGCCAGCACGCGGCGCTGCCCGTGGTCGCCGGAGATGACGCCGTCATAGTAGGCCTCCACGCCGCTCTTCCCCACCGTGTCGGTGGCCTTGATCTCACGGCCCTCCACCTTCGCCTTGAGCTCCTCCTCGGATGGCGGGCCGGTGTAGCCCAGCACATGGGCCGCGAGCGCGCCGTAGGGGTACTCGCGCACCGTGCGCGTCTCCACCGACACGCCGGGGAAGGCGTCGGAGTGCTCGGCGATGAAGGCCACGTCGCGCAGGCGCACGTCATCGGCCACCACGCGCTGGCTCTGCGCGCCGCCCGAGGAGTCCTGGATGCGCTGGCGCACCACGTTGGCCGGCACGCCGAGCACCGCCGAGAGGCGGCGCACCACGTCGCGGTCGTCCGCCACGTCGGCGTCGGCGAGCACCGTCTGGCTCGCGCGGTTCTTCACGAGCGGCGTGCCCTGGACGTCGCAGATCAGGCCGCGGGGCGCGGGGGTGGACACGGTGGAGTAGAGGTTCTTCTCCGCGTCACGCGAGTAGTCCGACGACGAGAGCACCTGGAGGCTCCAGAGCTTGGCCGAGAGCGACCCGAACACGGCCGCAGCCAGCACGCCAAGGGCCACGAAGCGCCCGCGCAGGGCCTCGGAGGGCTTCTTCACCGCCGTCTGGCCGCGGGTGACGCGCACCTCGCCGTTCTTGGCGGAGAGGGCCTCTGAGGAGCTGTCGAACGGCGAGCTGCCCACGCCCACGGTGTCGAGCTGCTGGAAGTCCTTGCGCGGGGCGGCCTTGGCGCCGCGCCGGTTGCGCACGATGATGACCGCCGCGATGACGGCCACCGCTATGAGGCCCGCGGCGATGGCCGCGATGATGGCTGCGATCAAGACCGCACCTCCTTAGCGCAGTTGAGACGACCCCGGGTGCTGCAGAGGCTGCCCGACCAGGAATCGCGCGGCGAGCGGGTAGACGACGAGCCCCACGACCGCGTCGTAGAGCGCGCAGGGCAGCGCGCGGTAGACGAGCGCGTCTACGAGCGAGCCGCCCGTGCCGAGGGCCAGCGTCAGCGCGCCGTAGAGCACCTGGGTCAGGAGCAGCGACGCGACGAGGATGGCCAGGGGCATGAACAGCGTGTCATTGTTGAGCGCCCCCATAGTCCGGGAAGCGACAACTGTTACCAAGACGAGCAGAAAGGCCAGGGAGCCCACCGCGCCGCCGCCCACCAGATCGTAGGCCATGCCCATCACGAAGGGCAGCACCGGGCCGGCGGACTGGGGCCGGGCCACGGCCGCCGCCAGGCAGTACACGGCGATGAAGTTGGGCTGGGCAGGGCCGATGGCCAGCACCGGCGCCAGCATCACCTGGAGCGCCAGGGCGATGAGGGCGCCAACAACGAGGGCGATGCGCTCGCGTCCGTCGGTCATGGGATCACGCACCCCCTTCCGCGTCGCCCGCCGCGGCCGGGGAGTCGGCCTTGAACACGACCATGACCTCCTCGAGCGCGCGAATGGACTCGCCCGGAGCCACGACGATGCGGCGGGTGGCGTCGCCGGCCGCGCCGTCCACGCGGGCGACCGTGCCGATGAGCAGGCCGCGGACGTAGCTGCCGCCCAGGCCGCTCGTGAGCACCACATCCCCCACGGACACCGTCACGTCGGCGCCGATGTTCTCCAGGTAGAGCAGGCCGTCGAGCGAGCCGCGGACGATGCCCTCGGCACGGCTCGACTGGATGAGGGCCGCCGCCCCCGAGGCCGGATCGGACAGCAGGCGCACCGTGGACGAGCCCGGCGACACGGCCACGACCTGGCCCGCCACGCCCGAGGGGCCCATGACGGTCATGCCCGTCTCCACGCCTTCGTCGGCGCCGGCGTCGATGGTGATGGTCTGGTTCCAGGCGTCGGTCGAGCGCCCGATCACGCGCGCGCCCACGCCCTCCAGGTCGTAGGCGTCCTTCAGATTGAGCAGCGCCTGGAGCCGCTGAGCCTCAAGGCGGTACTCCTCGCCCTGGGCCACGGCGCGGCGCAGCTGGTCGTTCTGCTCGCGCAGCGCGGTGAGGGTGGACTCGTCGGCGCCGGCGTCCTCCGCCGCGTCGGCGGCCCCGTCGAGGGCGGCATCGGCCGCGGCGCCCGCGGAGCGCGCCGGCGCCACCGCGCCGGCGACGACGGCCTGGACGCGATGGAGCGGCCCGTCGGCGCCCTCGCGGGCATAGACGGTCATGCTCGCGAGCGAGATGACGAGGAGAACGGCGAAGAGCACCCGCCGAAGGAGCGCCGAGCCTTGGTTTTGGAAGTTGAGGGCCATCGAGTGGGGCGGCCTACTTGGAGCGCATGAGCGTCTGGCGCAGGGCGGTGGGCGTCTCGAGCACCTTCAGGCAGCCGGACACCACGTTGGTGAGCGCCGTCTCCGACACCCATACGGGGATCTCCAGCTCGTTGGTGAGGTAGCGGTCGAGCCCGTGGAGCAGGCCGCCGCCGCCCGTCAGCAGGATGCCGTTCTGGATGATGTCCGACGCGAGGTCGGGGTTGGTCTTCTTGAACGTCTCCTTGATGTGGAGGACCATCTCCTCGATGGGGGCCTGGAGCGCCGCGCGGACGTCCTCGGACTGGATGGTGACCTCCTTGGGCTGCTCGGTGATCATGTCCTGGCCCGAGATGATCATGTCGCGCTCGCGCCCGTCCTCGAAGGGCAGGATGGAGCCGATCTTGATCTTGATGACCTCGGCCGTGCGCTCGCCGATCTTGATGCCCAGAAGGTCGCGCAGGTGCACCGCGATGGCCTCGTCCAGCCGGTTGCCTGCCAGGCGCAGGCTGGAGGAGGTGACGATGCCGCCGAGCGAGATGACGGCCACCTCGGTGGTGCCGCCGCCGATGTCCACCACCATGGATCCGGTGGGCTCGGTCACGGGCAGGTCGGCGCCCATGGCCGCGGCCATGGGCTCCTCGATGAGGTAGGCCTGGCGCGCGCCGGCCTGGATGGCGGCCTCGAACACGGCGCGCTTCTCCACCGAGGTGGCGCCGCAGGGAATGCAGATGACGATGCGGGGCTTGGGCTGCCAGGGGTACTTGCGCTCAGAGGCCTTGTTGATGAAGGCCGACAGCATCGCCTCGGTCACGTCGTAGTCGGCGATGACGCCGTCTTTGAGCGGATGCTCCGCCGAGAAGGCCTCCGGCGTGTGGTTGATCATGTTCTTCGCCTCGTGGCCGACGGCCAGGACGCGATGGGTGGACTTCTCTATGGCGACGACCGAGGGCTCGTTGATGACGATGCCCTCGCCCGTGATGGCGACCAGCGTGTTTGCCGTTCCCAAGTCGATGGCCATGTCGGCGGACATCTGGCCGGTCAACCCCGAGAACATGTCTAGAAAGGACATACTTAGCTTTCCCCTTGGGTCAGGTTTCGGGCGTGCGAATTCATAATCGGTTCAGTTAGATTCGGATTCTACCATAGGGGCCCCGTACCCCCGCCGAAATCCACACGGCGCACACCGCCCCACCAGGCCACAGGCGCCCCGCGCGCCCATCGGCCGCAGGCGCCGGGGCGCCGCGCGGGCGCCTGCGGCTAGTGGACGCTGCAGGACAGGCAGGGGTCGTAGGCGCGGACGAGCTTCTCCACCTCCAGGCGGATGGCGGCCTCCGAGCGGCCCTCCCCCACCAGCTTCTCGGCCAGAAGGCGCATGTCGGCCTCGAGGTTGGCCACGTTCTGGGCCGTGGGCGTGAGGATGTTGGCGCGGACGACGCGGCCCTCCCCGTCGATGGCCAGGCGGTGGAACAGCGCGCCGCGCGGCGCCTCGGTGAACCCGACGCCCTCACCCGCGCGCACCTCGAAGGCCGCCGGCTCGCTCGACCCCTCGAAGTCATCGTCGGCCAGGCGGCGGCAGAGCGCCGCGCACCGGTCGAGCACGTCCACCAGCTCCACGGCCTGGGCCAGGTTGTTCATGAGCGGGTTGAGCTCGGGCGGGCGCAGCCCCGCCTTCGCGGCGGCGTAGCGGGCCCGCTGGCTGAGCGCGTCCCACGAGGCGTTCACGCGGGCGAGGGCCGCGGTCATATACGGGCTGCCCGTGCGGCGGGCACGCGCGAGGAAGGCGGCCGAGTGTCCCACCGGGTACTCTTCCACCTCCTCTTCCACCTGGGCGCAGTTGAAGTCGTAGCCGGCGCGCACGAAGCGGGCCGTGTCCGAGTCGCACACCGGGTAGCGACCCGGCGCCACCATGGCGAGCATGTCGCCCGCCGTCTCGATGGCAGGCACCTCGAACCCGTCGAAGAGATCCACCGCCTCCACGGCGAAGTCGGCCATCGCGTCCATCTTGTCCGCCAGCGCGCGGTACTCCGCCGGCGCGATCTCGCTGGTGAAGCCGCCCACCACCGCGGTGATGGGGTGCACCGAGCGCCCGCCCACGGCGGTGCAGAGCTCGTTGCCGAGCGCCTTCATCCCAAGCGCCTTGTCGAAGAGCACCGGGTTCTCGTCGGCCAGGGGGAACACGCTGCGATGCCCGAGGAAGTCGGGCGCGCTGAACACGAACAGGTGCGTGGCGTGGTTCTGGAGGAACGAGCCGTACACGAGCAGCTCGCGCAGGGCGGCCGTGCGGTCGGTCACGCGCACGTCGAGGGCCGCCTCGATGGCGCGCAGGTCGGTCACCACGTGCGATGACGAGCAGATGCCGCAGATACGGGAGGCCACGTAGGGCACCTCGTCGAAGGGGCGCCCCACCACCATCGACTCGAACAGGCGGGCGGGCTCCACCACCTCCATCTGACAGGTAAGCACCTGGCCGTCCTCGATGACCAGGCGCACGTTGCCGTGGCCCTCGATGCGGGCGATGTGGTCGATGCTGATAGCGGTGCGTGCCATGGCCTATCCCTTCGGTGCGAGGCTCGGGTCGACGGTGTTGAACAGCTCGAGCGCCTTGTCGAGGCGCGCCGGGTCCACGCCGCTGCGCGAGGCGACGGCACGCGCCGAGGCTACGTTGGCATCGGGCGAGAGGCCCGCGCAGCCGTTGCAGGGACGTCCCAGGTCGGGGCAGCGCGCGCCGCAGCCGGCGCGGGTCACCAGCCCCAGGCAGAGCGTCTCCCGGCCGTAGAAGCAGCCGCGCTCGTTGCGCTTGCACTCGCCGCAGAGCGTGGAGGTGGGCACGGACTTGTTGGAGCCGCGCAGCACGCGCTGGAGCGTGTCGGCGAAGTCGAGCGGGTCAATGGGGCAGCAGCGCACCTCGTAGTCCACGGCGATGACGCTTCCCACCGGCGCCGGCGCGCGCAGCGCCCCGCAGGCCTCGGGCGCCGCCTCGCCGTAGACGGCCGCGGCGCGCTCCTCGAAGCCCGGCGCGGCCATGGCGGGGATGCCGCCGGTCACGGCGCAGGCGCCGATGGCGATGACCCACCGGGCCTTCGCCCGCACCGCGCGCAGCGTCTCGGCGGCCTCCTCGGTGGTCGCGGCGCCCTCCACCACGGCCACGTCGAACTCCTCCGGCATCGGGTCGGAGGACGTGAGCTGCCAGTAGCGCAGGTCGACCTGCCCGAGGATGTCGAGCAGATGCCGCTCGACGTTCGTTATCTGGAGCTGGCAGCCGAAGCAGCTGGCCAGCCCTATCACCACCACGCGGGCGGGCTTGTTCTCCGTCATCGCGTCCATGCTACATCGACCCCTGGATGTTCTTCGCTTCCCAATAGTTGAACACGGGCCCGTCGATGCAGCAGTACTGGTGCCCGATCTGGCAGTGGCCGCACTTGCCCATGCCGCACTTCATGTGCCGCTCGAAGCTCATGTAGATGTGGTCGTAGCTGATGCCCTTCTTGCGCATCTCCTCCACGACGAACCTATACATCACCGGCGGCCCGCACACGGCGCCGAAGGTGCGGCCCGGATCGACCTTTAGATGCTCGAAGGGCTTGGTGACCAGGCCCACCTCGCCGTCCCACGTGTCATCGGGGTTGTCGACGGTCAGGTACAGGTCGAAGTCCTTGCGGTGGCGCCACATCTCGAACTGGCTGCGGAACATCACCTCGGCCGGGCTCTTGGACCCGTAGATGATGGTGACCTTGCCGAAGTCGGAGCGCTCGTCGTGGATGTTGTTGATGAGCGAGCGCAGAGGCGCGATGCCCAGGCCGCCCGCCACGAGCAGGATGTCGTGGCCGCGCATCTCGTCGAAGGGGAACGGGCGGCCGTAGGGGCCGCGGATGCCCACGATGTCGCCGCACTGCATCTGGTGGAGGCGCTCGGTGAAGGTGCCGGCGCGGCGCACGCACAGCTCGATGAAGCCGCTCTTCGACGGCGAGCTGGAGATGGAGATGGGCGCCTCGCCCACGCCGAAGAGCGACAGCTCCACGAACTGGCCCGGCTCGTGCCGGAAGGCCTCGCGGATGCGCTCGTCGATGAAGCGGAACTCGAAGAGCTTCTCGGTGGCCGTGAGGTCGGTGATGGAGGTGATGCGCGCCGGCCACGGACGGTAGGGGTTCGCCCGGACGAGCTCGGCGCCGGTGAGAGGCGCGCCCTCGTCACGCAGCGGCGCCACGGACACCCCGGCGACGGACTGGCTAATCGGCATTCTCGGCCCCCTTTCGCTCGAAGAACCTCAGCACCTCGATGGGCGAGATGTCCGCCTTGCAGGCATAGACACAGCGGCCGCAGCCCACGCAGAGGTTGCGGTCGTGCGTGGCGAGGAAGCCGTTGAGCTTGTGGTACATGCGGTGCCGCACGCGGTTGCGCCCGTCGGCGCGGAAGTTGTGGCCGCCCGCCACCACCGCGAACTGCGGCGAGGTGCAGGCATCCCACGTGCGCTCGCGCCGGCCGTGGACGCCGTCGGGATCCAGGGTGTCGCGAATGTCGAAGCAGTAGCAGGTGGGGCACACGCTCGAGCAAGCCGTGCACGACAGGCACCGGCCGCCGAGCTCCTCCCAGAACGGGTCGGAGTGGAAGGCGTCCATGAGCATGGGCACCTCCTGGATGTCCGGGATCTCCGGGTTGAACGACGCCTGGCGCCGGCGCGTGGCGCGGCGGAAGGCGATGCGGTCCTCGTCGGTGGCCTCGCGGGGGTTGCACGCGCCCTCGAGCACGTTGGCCGCCTCGACGCTGCCGATGCTCACCAGGTAGCGGCCGCCGATGTCCTGGAGGAACAGGTCGTAGCCGGTGCGCGCCTCGTCGGCGTCCATGAGGTGGCAGAAGCAGCCCTCAGACGGCGTGCAGCTGATGCCCACCACCATGGTGGCGTCGCGGCGCGCCTCGTAGTAGGGGTCGGGGTAGCGCGCGTCCCGAAAGACCCGGTCCAGGCTGTTGAGCGCGTTGATGTCGCAGGCGTGGACGCCGAAGATCACCCGCGGGGTGACCGCCTCCACGTAGTCGGTGACCTCGTTGGCCTCCGCGTCGAACCGAAACAGGGTCTCGCGCGGCGGCAGGACGTACTTCTTGGGCGAGGTGATGGTGGTGGGATAGTCCAGCACGATCTCGTCAAAGGAGCCCACGGCCTCGAAGGCGAAGCTGCGGCCGCTCCTGACCGGGGCGATCACCTCGTAGCGCTCCATGAACGCGGCCACGAGCGCTGGAAGCTCCGCGGCGTCGATCACTCGGTAGAGCATGCGTGCTCCTCAGTCTCTCGTCAGCGGGATAAGGCGATGGCCCCATCCTACTCCCCCGCCGGCCCCACGCGCCCCGCGCCCCGGCGAGAGGGCGTTTTCTCCAGACCGGCCGCCCTTTCAAAAAGCGCCCTGGGATGCAGATTCGTTCGGTTTTGCACTCCCCGACAAGGGAAATCGGGCGCGCTTCTTCCGAAGCCGGGGCAAAACCCCAGGTCGCCATCGGCCAGAAGGCGTCAGCGGGATCCGATCCCCCGTCTTTCGAGTGCAAAACCGAACGAATCTGCATTCCAGAGGCTCCCGTGCGCAGGAAACGCCCCCCCCCAAAAAAAAGAAGAAGGCCCCTGAAGGGGCCTTCCGCGTGCGTGGAGCTGCCTCGCCCTAGGCGAAGAAGATGCCGATCTCGCGCTCGGCGGACTCCGGGGAGTCGGAGCCGTGGATGACGTTCTCATCCATGATGAGGCCGAAGTCGCCGCGGATGGTGCCCGGGGCTGCCTCAGCCGGGTTGGTGGCGCCCATGAGCGAGCGGCACTTGGCCACAGCACCCTCGCCGGAGATGACCATCTTCACCACCGGGCCGGAAGTGATGTAGGAGATGAGGCCCTCGTAGAAGGGCTTGCCCTCGTGCTCCTTATAGTTGGCAGCAGCCTGCTCGGGAGTGACCATGCCAAGCTCCATGCGCTCGACGACAAGGCCGGCGCGCTCGAAGCGGTTGATGATCTCGCCGATGTGGCCGTTGCGCACGCCGTCGGGCTTGATCATGGAGTAGGTCTTCTGAATAGCCATGGGTTCTGGGTTCCTTTCCGTTCTCTTCTCTATTCGCAGCCGGGGCCGCCCCGGTCGGGCGGCCCCGTCGATGCGCGGTTCTGGGAGGCGCGCTAGTTCTGGCTCGGGAAGTACAGCTCGATGTTCGAGATCTTCCAGCCGATGAGGTCGCGCACCATGGAGATGCGGTACTGCACCTCGCCGCCCTCGGGCGTATGGGCCGTGACGTAGACGGTCGAGTCGCTCATGGACTTGTTCATGCCGTCGATGACGGGGCTGGCGTCCTGGGTGACCGGCTCGATCATCGTGTCGATGGACGAGGCGCTCGTGGCCTTGGAGAACACCTCGGCCTTGGCTGCCTCGGGGTTGGCGAACAGCTCGCGCACCACCGTCTCCTGGCTCGGGAAGCCGAAGCCCTGCGTGTAGGCGAACACGCCGCCGGCGCAGGCGAACAGGATCACGATGATGAAGGCCACGAGGATCTTAAGGCCGACGTTGCGGCGCTTGCGATCCTGCTTGGCCAGGCCGCGCGACCACTGCTCCAGCTCCTCGTCGCTGGCGTTGAAGAAGTGGTCCTCGCCCTGCTCGTAGACGCCCACGTAGCCGGGATAGGCCCCGTCGTCGTAGGACGCGCCCTCGTCGTAGTAGAAAGCGTCCTGGACGTCGTAGCCCTCGTCGTAGCCGTCGTCGTAGTAGGCCGCGTCCTCCTCGTAGACGGCCATGGAGGTGCCGTCAGCCGCCACGTCAAGGCCCGACATATCGGCCACGGGCAGCACCTGGGTGAGCGCCGAGGTCTGCGAGGGCGACGCCACGGGCGGCGCGGGAACGGCGGCCAGCCCCTGGCCGACGGTGGTGACGCCCTGGGCCACGGCGCCCACGGCGCGCTGATAGTCCACGCTCGCCGAGTCGGACAGGAAGTAGGTCTTGTCGGCGATGGCCTGCTCGAAGGCGTTGACCGCCTTCTCCATCTCCCCGCAGGAGACGTAGGCCTGGCCCAGGCTCGCGTAGAGCTTGTTGCGCGTGGCCGGCGTCATGTCGAAGGGAAGCGCGCTCTCATAGGAGGCCACCGCATCGGCCGGACGGTCGAGCGCCATGAAGCACACGCCCAGGTTGAGCAGGGCCTTCGTGGGATCCGGATTCTCCTCGTCCAGCGCCGCCTCGCGGAACGCCACGCCCGCCTCGGCCGACTTGCCGAGCTTCATGAGCGCGTTACCCATGCCCATGTAGGCCTTGTAGACCGCAGGGTAGCTGTCGTCGGAGACGGCCTGCTCGAAGCAGCGCACGGCGTTGTCGTAGTCGCGCAGGGACGCGTAGGCCATGCCGAGGTTGCACTCGACCGTGCCCGCGGCGCTGTAGGCCGGGTCGGCCGTGGCCTGGGTGTAGGCATGGATGGCCTCGGTCGGGTTCTTCAGCTTGACCAGGCAGTTGCCGATCTGGTGGTACAGAAGGCCCATCTCGCCGGGGGCGAGGGGGCACGTGGCGTCCTGGAGGCACTGGGTGAAGCCCATGAGGGCGCCCTGGTAGTCCTTCTGCTGGTACTGGCGGTTCGCTTGGTCAAACAGCTGGTTGTTCATGGAGTTCCTTAAGTGTCGGTCCTCGGCTCCGGGCAGGAAGGCAGCCGGGTAGTGCTACTGGGCGACGTTCTCGATGACGACCGACTCGATGAGGTCGCCGGCGCGCAGGGAGTCGATGACGTCCTTGCCCTCGATGGTGTCGCCGAACACGGTGTAGCCCGAGTCGAGCATGGGCTGGGCGCCCAGGCAGAAGTAGAACTGGGAGCCGGCGGAGTTCGGGTTGGACGAGCGCGCCATGGCCAGGGTGCCGTCGTTGTGCTCGTTGTGCGGGTTGGTGGTGAACTCCTCCTTGATGGAGTAGCCCGGGCCGCCGGTGCCGAAGGGGCCCTGGCCCTTGGCGACCTGCTCGGGGGTGGCGTCACGCGTGGTGGGGCAGCCGCCCTGGATGACGAAGCCAGGCACGTAGCGGTGGAACTTCAGGCCGTCGTAGAAGCCCTTCTGGGCGAGCTCGACGAAGTTGCCCACGTGGATGGGGGCGTCGGCGCCCGCCAGCTGCACGCGGATGGTGCCCTTGGAGGTGGTGATGACGGCGATCTCGTCGCCCGTGGGCTGGTATTCGGGAGTGTACATTGCCATTGCGGTGGCATCCTTTCTCTCTCGGCGGCGGCCCCGCGTCCTCGCGAGGGCGCCGTGCCAGCGAATGTTCGCATATGGGAGAGGATTTTATCAGCACCGTCAGGCCAAATGCCAAAATACCGTTAATCTTCACGCCCCCTGGCCGATCGGCGGGCGGGAAGCGGAGGGCCAAAGGCGGCGACGCCTCTTGGCGCGCAGCGCGCGTTCACGGCGGAGGGCCGGCCGGGCTTCACGGAAGGCCCAGGCCCTCGGAGGGGCCGGCGCGCCGGTGGCGGGAGACGCGGCGGGATGGCAGGGTGTCGGCAAACCGGGGCCATCCGCGAAAGGGCCGCGCCTCCCGTCGTCTATGCTAGCGAATCGGCGACGGGCATTGTAGTCGTGACTTTGTGGGCCCGATTTGGCACAATACCTGTTCAGACGCTAGTTTTGTAACCGCGTGATTACGTTTTCGCAGCCCAGGGGGCTAGCGCCCCGGACGGCCGTCGCGGACACCCGCGTCTGCGGCCCCGCGCGCCTCGCAGACGACGTGCTCGAGGGACTCCTCGGCCTGCTCCGCCTCGTCGCCGGCATCGAGGAACTTCTTGCGGGTGACGAAGTTCCACACCATCACGATGACGGTGGCGCCGATCTTGGTGACGCGGTAGTCGATGGCCAGAAGACCCGTGCCCAGGTACATGCAGGCGTCGTTGATGATAAGGCCTGCGACCGAGAGGACGACGAAGATGGCGAACTCGCGCCGCCGCGACATCCCCTTGCGGTGGGTGAAGACATAGCGCATGGACGCGAAGTAGTTGAACGTCACGGAGACGATAAACGAGATGGTGGCACTGGCCAGGTAGTCCACGCCGAACGCCTCGGTCAGGAGCACCATCAGCCCGTAGTCGATGACGAAGGCGATAACTCCCACGACGCCGAACTTCATGATCTGCTCGATGAGCTTACGCACGGCCCTTCCTCCCACGTCGCGCCTCCTCGTCAGGGGGACGGGCTCGCGCCCGTCCGACCCCAGCGGCCCATTGTGGGCGAGGAGGGCCGCGAGCGCAAGGGCCTGCGGGGCGAGGGGCTGAAAATGTGCAGGAAATCCTTGCATGCCGACCAGTCGTCTGGCATACTATATGGGCTGTTTTGGCAGCGTGCCACCCGTCCCCATAGTCTAACGGTTAGGACGCGGCCCTTTCAAGGCTGAGACACGGGTTCGATTCCCGTTGGGGGCACCACGATTGACCGGGCCTTTCTTCGGAAAGGCCCTTTTCGTAGGCACCGCCGCTCGCGCCAGCAGCTGGCACGCGGGCAAAAAAAGAACCCCTAAGCGGGGTTCGGAGACGCGGCGCAGAGCGACGCGCGAAAGGCTTGGATGGTGCCCTCGACAGGATTCGAACCTGCGACTTTCTGCTCCGGAGGCAGACGCTCTATCCCCTGAGCTACGAGGGCGCGGCGCCTATTATACGACAACCTCCGCCGGGCGGCCGGAGGATTTTGACCGCGAAGGGACGGCCATGGACCAGACCCAGATCATCACCGTGGAACGCATGGGCTACGGCCCCGAGGCCGTGGGCCGGCTGGCCGACGGCAAGACCGTCTTCGTGACGCACGCCGCCCCCGGCGACGTGGTGGAGGTGGCGCTCGTCGAGGAGAAGCCGAGCTTCGCCCGCGCCCGCCTCGTGCGCGTGGCCGAGCCCGGCCCCGCACGCGCCGCCGCCCCGGCCTGCGCCGCCGCATGCGGCGGGTGCCCCTGGGCCGTGCTCGCCTACGACGCGCAGCTCGACGCCAAGCGCGCCAACGTGGTGAGCGCGCTCATCCGCGTCGGCCGCATGGAGGCGGCCCGCGCCGAGGAGCTCGTGGCGCCCTGCGTCCCGAGCAAGCGCCAGTGGGGGTACCGCAACAAGGTGGAGCTAGCGGCCACTGCCGATGCCGCCGGGCGCTTCTCGCTCGGCTTCTTCCGCGAGGGCACCCATGACGTGGACGTGGTGGACGCCTGCCCCGTGGCCGCCAAGGTCATCGAGCGCGCGCCCAAGGCCCTGCGCGGGGCGCTGCGCTACCTGTCGGGCTCGCAGGACCTCGGCATCTACCGGGTGGGCGTGCGCGGCAGCCTGCGCACCAAGGACGTGGAGGTGGCCCTCTGGACGCCGCCGGGGCCCTTCCCCCGCGCCGCCGTGGCCAAGACGCTCGGATCGGCCATCCGCGCCACGAGCGTCGTGCGCGTGCTCGCCGAGCCGGGCCGGGCGCGCAAGGTGAAGAAGGTGGAGACGCTCGCGGGCAAGGGCTGCTGGGAGGAGCGCTTTGCCGAGGCGCGCTTCCTCACGAGCGCGCCGTCGTTCTTCCAGGTGAACACGGCCCAGGCCGAGAAGCTCGTGGCGCTCGTGCTCGACGGGCTCGAGGTGGCCGAGGGCGACTTCGTGGCCGACCTCTACGCCGGCGGCGGCACGTTCTCGGTGCCGCTCGCGCAGGCCGGCGCGGATGTGGTAGCGGTGGAGGCGGCCGGGTCGTCCGTGCGCGACCTGCGACGAAACGCCCAGATGAACGCCGTGGAGATCGAGGTCATCGGCGGCGATGCGGCGCGCGAACTGCCGGCCCTCGGCGAGCTGGACGCGCTCGTGGTCGACCCGCCGCGGGCGGGACTGGCCAAGGGCGTCGTGGACGACATCGTCGCAGCCGCGCCGCGGCGCGTGGCCTACGTGAGCTGCGACCCGCAGACCTGGGCGCGCGACGTAGCGCTGTTCGAAGAGCGCGGCTACCGGCTCGTCCGCGCCACCCCGGTCGACCTGTTCCCGCAGACCTACCACGTGGAGACGGCGAGCATCCTCGAACGCGCCTAGCGGGTACGGCGATACGCCTCGTAGACCTCTATCTCCCACTGCTTGCGGTGGCTCTTGGCGACGGTGTCGAGGATGATGCCGGCGGTGATGGAGAGCGCGCCGCACAGCACGAGCGCCACGGCGAGCACCGCCGAGGGGATCTTCGAGACGTAGTCCGTCGCCAGGTACTCGGCGATGACCGGCACGCCCGTCACGAGCCCCAGCAGCAGAAAGACCAGCGCCACCCAGCCGAAGAAGGCGAAGGGGCGGTAGTCCTTGAACAGCGACGTGATGGCGCGCAGCACCCGCGCCCCGTCGCCGAAGGTGGACAGCTTCGAGTAGCTGCCCTCGGGCCGGTCGCGGTAGGCGATGGGCACGTCCACGATGCGCCAGCGCTTGTCCACCGCGTGGATGGATATCTCCGTCTCTATCTGGAAGCCCTCCGAGAGCACCGGCATCGTCTTCACGAACACGCGGTTGAACGCGCGGTAGCCGGTCATCACGTCCTCGAAGGCATAGCCGTAGATGGCCTTGATGAGGAAGCGCACGAGATCGTTGCCGAAGCCGTGGAAGGCGCGGTCGTTCTCCTCGCCGTAGCTGCCGTTGGAGAGGCGGTCTCCCACCGTCATGTCGGCCTCGTCGGCAGCCAGGGGCGCCAGGAGGTCGGGCGCAGCCTCGGCCGGGTAGGTGTCGTCTCCATCCACCATGAGGTAGTAGTCGGCCTCGATGTCGCGGAACATCTGGCGCACCACGTTGCCCTTGCCCTGACGGCTCTCGAAGCGCACCACGGCGCCGTGGGCTGCTGCGAGGGCGGCGGTGCCGTCGCTCGAGTTGTTGTCGTAGACGTAGACGGTCGCCTCCGGCAGCACGCGGCGGAAGTCGTCGACCACCTTGGCGATGGTGACCGCCTCGTTGTAGCAGGGGACGAGCACAGCCACCCCCTCCCCTCGGCGGGCCTTGTCGATCCGGGTCTGCTGGGCCTCGGTGCGGTAGGTATGCGGCTCGGACACGGTTGCTGCCTCTCGACGGGTTCTCGCGGTACCCCGCCCATGATAGCCGAAGAGCCACCGTGCCTCCACCGAACGTCGCTTTCTTGGTGACGATGGGCCGCGCCCGGCCGCTGCGCGATGGCCATGCGCTATGATGGCCCCATGGAAACGCAGGAAACCCCCTCACAGCACCCGACCGGCCCGGCCGCGGAGGCCACCACGGCAGCAGGCGCGGCATCCCCCGGCACCGCAGGCGCGTCCTCGGACGCCGCGGACGACCCCGTGCAGGTCGCAGGCTCCCCCGCCGGGGCTCTCGTCCCCGCGGCGGGCGTCGCGCTGGCCGCTGACGACGACGCGACGCTCGCCGTCGATGCGTCGGCCGCCCGGCCGCTCGTGCTGGTGATGCACGCCTCAGTGGGATCGGGGCACCGCAGCGCCGCCGAGGCCGTGGCCCAGGCCTTCGAGCTGCTCCGCGACGACCCGGTCGCGGCCGAGCGCTTCGGCGGGGCCTTCCCGGAGGACCTGGAGGTGCGCGTCCTCGACATCCTCGACTACGGGCGCGTAGCCATCGACGGCAACGCCACCGCCTCGATGTTCACCGGCTTCACGCGGCCCATCTACGACCTCACCTGGCGCTACACCCTGACCGGGCGGCTCCTCTGGGGCGGCGGCACCATCTGGGTGCACGCCATGTTCCCCCGCTTCACCGAGTACGTGCGCGCCGAGCGGCCCGCCGCCGTGGTGGCCACCCACATCACCGCCGCCAACGTGGCCGTGGGCGCCCGCATGCTCACGGGCCAGGACTTCCCCATCGTGTGCGTGCCCACCGACTACGAGGTGGAGGGCATGTGGCCCCATCGCAAGGCCGACCTGTTCTGCGTGGCCAACGAGTACATGGCCGAGACGCTGCGCCCGCGCGGCGTGCCCGAGGAGCGCATCCGCATCACGGGCATCCCCACGCGTCCGGCGTTCGGCGAGGAGTACGACCGCGCCGCCGTCCGCGCCGAGCTCGGCCTTCCCGCCGGCAAGCGCCTCGTGCTGGCGCTCGCCGGGGCGCACCTTCCCCGGCCCTACGTGCACTTCCGCGAGGCGCTCGACAAGCTGCTCCCCTACCTGCACTCCTTCGACGACCTGCACCTGGTCGTCATCGCCGGAAAGGACCCCGCCTACGCCGAGCACCTGCGCCGCCAGTGCGAGGACTACGGGCTGTCCAACGTCACGGTGTTCGAGTACGTGGACGGCATCGCGTCGCTCATGGCCGCAAGCGACCTCATCATCTGCAAGTCCGGCGGCCTCACGGTGACCGAGTGCCTCTGCGCGCGCGTTCCCATGGTGCTCATGGGGCGGGCCTACGGGCAGGAGAACGCCAACGTCCGCATGCTCACGGCCTCGGGCGCGGCCCTGCACGTGACCACCGCCCGCGAGCTTTTGGACACCCTGCGTCACATCGACGCGCATCCCGCCAGCACCGACGCCATGCTCATCAACGCGTCGTTTCTGCGCAAGCCGAACGCAGCGGTGGACATCGCCCAGGCCACCTGGGAGCTGGCGGAAAGCGACGAGGCGCCCGATGCGCGCACGCGGCGCAAGCGCTTCATCGACTTCTACTGGGGGCGCAAGCCGGCCCACATCCGCTAGACCGTCCGGGGCCGCGCCCCGCCAAGCTGAAGGGGCCATAAGGCGCCCCGTGAAAGGAACCACCTCCCATGACCTCATTCGCCGAAACCGGCCTGTCCGCCGCCGCCCTCGCGGCCGTCGAGCGCCTGGGCTACGAGAGCCCGACCCCCGTCCAGGAGCGCGCCATCCCCCTCGTGCTTAAGGGACGCGACCTCATCGCCGCCGCCAAGACGGGCACCGGCAAGACGGCCGCCTTCTCGCTGCCGGCCCTTGACCGGACGGGCCGCGCGACGCGGGCCAAGCACCCCGTCGTGCTCGTGGTCACCCCCACGCGCGAGCTGGCCAACCAGATCACCGAGGTGTGCGAGGCCATCGCCTCCGGCGACGGGCGCCGCGTCACCTGCGTGGTGGGTGGCGTGGCCCAAGGCCCCCAGGAGCAGCGCCTGGCGAAGGGCACCGACGTGCTCATCGCCACGCCCGGCCGCCTGCTCGACCTCATGGGGCAGAAGGCGGTCTTTCTCGATGACGTGGAGGTGCTCGTGCTCGACGAGGCCGACCGCATGCTCGACATGGGCTTTCTTCCCAGCGTGCGCCGCATCGTGGCCGCCACGCCCGAGGATCGCCAGACGCTGCTGTTCTCGGCCACCATCGACGAGTCGGTGCGCCGCCAGGTAGACGAGCTTCTGCACGACCCGGCCGTGGTGCAGGTCGCCCACAAGGGCGAGACGGCCGACACCGTCGACCAGTACCTCTGCCGCGTGCCCAAGGCGCTGCGCATGGACCTGCTGCGCGCGATCCTCGACGACTACGGCTCCGAGCGCGTCATCGTGTTCGTCCGCACGCGGCGCCGCGCCGACTCGGCCTGCCGCAAGCTCAAGAAGTGGGGGTTCGCCGCCGAGCCGCTCCACTCCGACCGCTCGCAGAACCAGCGCGACCGCGCGCTGCGCAACTTCGCCCAGGGCAAGACCGACATCCTCGTGGCCACCGACGTGCTGGCCCGCGGCATCGACGTCGACCAAGTGGCCTACGTGGTCAACTTCGACCTGCCCGCCGTGCCCGAGGACTACGTGCACCGCATCGGGCGCACCGGCCGTGCCGGCGCCGAGGGCTTCGCCGTGTCCTTCGCCATCCCCGAGACCGAAGAGGAGCTCGCGGCCATCGAGAAGCTCATCAAGCGCCCCATCCCCGCCCTCGAGGTAGCGAGCTTTGACGTGGAGCAGGCCGCGGCCGAGTCGGCCGCACGCGCCACCCAGGCCTCGGCGCGCAAGGATCCGGAGCTCGCGCAAGCCGCCAAGGAGATGCGCGCCCGCGAGCGCAAGAAGGCCAAGGCCAAGGAGAAGGCGGCCGGGGAGGCCGCCGAGGCGCGCGAGGCCAAGGGCGGAAGGCCCAAGGCCAAGGCGGCGAAGGCCGGTGCGAGCGGGGCGGGCGGCGGCAAGAGGGCTGCAGGCGGACCGGGCGGACGCGCGAAGGGCGCGGGCGCAGGCGCAGGCCGCGGAGCCGCCGCGAGCGCGCAGGGAGCGGGGCGCAGCGGACGCGGCGGCCAGGCGAGCGCTGCCGCGGGGCGCAAGCGCTCCGGCACGGGCGGCAAGGCGGATCTTCGCCCCGGCCGTGCCCACCGCGCCGCCGTGGCCGAGCAGCGCCGCTCGCGCGGCGAGCGGTCGGGCCGGCGCTAGCGGCCCCCGTTCGCCGTCGGCGAAACCCGCTTCCCAGCGCGCCGTCCTCCCCGCCTGCCGCTCACGGTATCGTTAGCGTTCCAGGGAGAGGAAGAAGAGAGGAAGGTGGGCCATGAAGGTTGCCGTAGCATGCGAGGGCATGGGAGTGTCGCACCATGCCGCCCAGTGCGCCAGCTTCATGTGCTACACCGTCGAAAAGGGCATCATCACCGATTGCCGCAACCTCCCGAACATGGGCGTCACCAGCCACGACGCCGCGCAGCTGGTGAAGGACCTCGGGTTTGACGCCCTCATCGCCGGCGGCATCGACATGGATATGGCCAACGAGCTGTGCTACGCCGGCATCGAGGTGGTGGCCGGCGTGGAGGGCACCGCGCGCGAGGTGGCCGAGGCCTACCTCAACCACACGCTCATGGGCGCCGCCGAGCTGTGCCATGCCAGCCAGGAGGACTTCGCCGACGAGCGCGACATCGACGCCGCCTTCGATCGCATCTACCGCGACCTGGAGTCAGCCGTCTAGCATCCCCCCGATTGAGGAGCCGGCGCTGACGCGTCGGCTTTTTTGCGCCGTGAAACGAAGAAGCGCCCGCGTCGGATGACGCGGGCGCTTCCCTTCTCCAGCACAGGGCCGATGGCTAGGCGACGGCCTTCTTGGCGACCTCGGCCAGGGCGGCGAACGCCGTAGGATCGTTCACGGCCATGTCGGCGAGCACCTTGCGGTCGAGCGTCACGCCGGCCTTCTTGAGGCCGTTCATGAACACCGAGTAGGACAGGCCGTTGATGCGGGCCGCGGCGTTGATGCGGGTGATCCACAGGCGGCGGATCTCGCGCTTCTTGTTGCGGCGGTCACGGTACATGTACTGCAGCGAGTGCTGCACCTGCTCCTTCGCCGCGCGGTAGGAACGGGACTTCGCGCCGTAGTAGCCCTTCGCACGGGCGAGGACGGTACGACGCTTCTTGCGGGCATGGATGGAACGCTTTACACGAGGCATATCTGAATCACTCCTTGGTTGACGGTAAGATGAGCGGGACTAGCGAAGGCCGAGGTTGCGCTTGACGACCTTGGCATCGGCCTCGGCGATCTCCGTCTCGTGACGGAAGTTGCGCTCGCGCTTGGGGCTCTTCTTCGTCATGATGTGGCTCTTGAACGCCTTGGCGCGCATGATCTTGCCGGAACCGGTGACGCGGAAGCGCTTGGCGGTGCCGCGGTGGGTCTTCATCTTAGGCATCTTACTCGTCCTTTCCTTCTTCTTTCTTAGAGTCCTTCTTCTTCACCGCCGCCGGGAGCGGGGCGATGAGCATGTGCATGTTACGGCCTTCCATCTTGGGCTGGTTCTCGATGACCGCCACGTCCTTGAGGTCGTCGGCAAGCCGCTCGAGAATGGACAGGCCCTGCTCCGGGTGGGCCATCTCGCGGCCGCGGAACATGATGGTGATCTTGACCTTGTTGCCCGCCTCGAGGAACCGGAGCACGTGCTTCTTCTTGGTCGTGTAGTCGCCCACGTCGATCTTCGGGCGGAACTTCATCTCCTTGACCTCGATCTTGCTCTGGTTCTTGCGCGCCTGCTTGGCCTTGATGGCCTGGTCGTACTTGAACTTGCCATAGTCCATGATGCGGCAGACGGGCGGGTCGGCGTTCGGCGCGATCTCGACGAGGTCGTAGCCGGCCTCCTCGGCGATGCGCTTGGCCTGCGCGGTGGGGAAGATTCCCTGCTGGTTGCCGTCGAAGTCGATCAGACGGCACTCGCGCGTGGTGATCTCGTCATTGAGCCGGGGCTCTTGAGCAGCTATCGCGCTCACCTCCTCGTTTCGCGCCTTCCGGGCGCATTGAAAAACCCGCAGCGCATGAGGCGCGGCGGGCTCGTTCCAGGTTCCAAGCCGCCGAGGCGGCCTGCCTATGCAAACGACCCATCAGCAGCCAAGGCGCCGAATCAGGTGGAGGGTTTCCCCTCTCTTGTTAAACAGCCTTTGCAGTATAGGGCATCGCGCGTGGAGATGCAAGGGGGAAGCTGGGAATGCAAGGTGGCTATGTCTTCTTAAATCTGCCGGGTTGATTCGTGAGTTGATCCATACGCCCCTCCTTTTTCTCAAGACTCAGCTGGACGCGTGCGGCTGAGTTCGGCAACAACCTTCTCAGGAGCGGCGCCGCGCGACCTCGGGAGGCGCATCGGAGACTCCCCTCCTCGGCGAGCACCCGGCGCTTCCCCAGGTCGCGCCCGCCCTCCGTTGCGCAGCGCCCGCCCCGGGGAGAGAAGCGCCCGCGCCCGACCATGCGGAGCCGCGCCTTCTCGCCGTCTCCGAGCCGAACTTCGGCCGGGGCCCGGGACCGGGGGGCAGGAGGAACCGGGATCCCCCCCCCCGGAGGGGCGAGGCGGCGCCCGGCCCGCCGCGGGCGCTCCCACGGACACAGGGGACAGGGCAGCGGGCGCTGGCGGGGACGCTAGAACAAGGCGGCAGGCGGAGGCGGACGAAATCGATTCCTGCCCGTGCGTGAACCGCGACGCGGGAACCGCCGACCCAGGCGACGTGCCAACTCCGTGTGTAAAGTGGCCAAAAAAGGCGACCTGACGACGGAAAAGATGCCCGCGAACTCCAGTTTGTCCGCAAAACCCCTGATGACGCCTGCGCCTTGAGCGCGCCGAAGACCACCCGCGCCTCCTAGAGGGCGTGATTTTCGCCATTTTCGTCGTCAGGTCGTCTTTTTTGGCCACTTTCCGATGAGAATGCGGCAGGAGACGCCCGACGGACGCGGGAGAGACGAGGCAAGGCGCAAGGCAGACGTCACTTCTCCGCCAGGGTCACCACGCGGGTGGCGAGGCGGGCGGTGAGGGCCGGCGAGTGGGAGATAAGGACGAGCCCCAGGTCGCGCTGGGCGGCCTCGTCCAGCAGGACGCGCCAGATCTGGGCCTGGGTGAGGGCGTCGAGCATGGTGGACACCTCGTCGGCGATGAGGTAGCGCGGGCGGGCCGCGAGGGCCCGGGCGATGCAGAAGCGCTGCAGCTCGCCGCCGGAGAGCTCGTGGGGGAAGCGGCTGAGCCACGCGTCGCGGATGCCGAGGGCCTCCCGCAGGCGCCCGAGCTCCTCAGGCGCGCCGCCGGACTCGGCCAGGGACGCCCCCAGGCGCATGCGGGGATCCACGACGTGCTCGGGATGCTGGCCCACCAGCTGCACCGGGCAGGGGCCGCGCCGGGGCAGGGGCGCGCCGTCCACGGTGACGCTGCCGGCCCAGGGCCGCTCGTAGCCGGCCAGGACGCGGCAGAGCGTGGTCTTGCCGAAGCCCGACGGCGCGGAGAGGGCCACGCGCTCGCCGGGGGCCACCGCGAGAGAGAAGTCCTCGTAGAGCGGCCGCCGCCCGTAGCCGAAGGTGATGTCGCGGGCCTCTAGCATGGATCCTCCTCGTCAGCGGCGATGTCGGCGCGGGTGAGCGCCTCCCCCTCGCCGGCGGCCGGCGCCCGGTCGGGGGCGGGGGCCGGGGCGGCGCCCGGCTTTGGCCCGGTGGCGCCCGGCGCGGCGGCCTTCGCCGTCGCGGCTCCGCCGGAGGCGCCCTCCTCCGAGGGCGCGACGGCGAACCCGTGCTCGGGCAGCGCGTGCCAGAGGGCGCGGCTGAAGGGGTGGGCCAGCAGCTCCGGCGCGGCGAAGCTGGCCACGGCCGTCTCCTCCACCACGGTGCCGTCCTTGAACACCGCCACGCGGTCGGCCACCGACAGCGCCAGCTCGATGTCGTGGGTGATGAGCATCACCCCGCCGCCCCCGTCGGCGAAGGCGCGCAGGTCGTCCAAGGCGCGCACGGCCAGGGGCAAGTCGAGGCCCGGCGTGGGCTCGTCGGCCACGATGAGCCGGGGCTCGTCCATGAGGGCGCAGCACAGAAGCACGCGGCGGGCCATGCCGCCGGAGAGCTCGTGGGGGTAGAGCCGCGCCACCGCCTCGTCCAGCCCGTAGCGGGCGAACAGCGCGCGGCGGCGCTCGGCGCGGCGGGCGGCGTCGGCGCGGCGGGCGGCCCCGCGGCCCCGCGGCACGCCCTCCACCTGGCGCCCGACGGGCATGAGCGGGTCGAGGCTCGCCACCGACTGGGGCACGAGGGCCACGCCGGCCCCCCGCAGGGCCGCCAGGGACGCGCTGTCCTGGGGCTCGCCGTCGAACCAGATGCGCCCGCGCACGGAGGCGTTGGGCTCGAACAGGCCCAGCACCGCGTCGGCCAGCAGGGTCTTGCCCGACCCCGACGCGCCCACCACGGCCACGATCTCGCCCTCGTGGACGGAGACGGACAGGTCGTGGATGACCTCCACGTCGCGCTGGGGCGCGCGGAAGAACGGGGCCGCCTCGTCGTCGTACATCCGGAAGGACACCGAGAGCCCCTCCACCTGCAGCAGGTGATGGCCGTGGCCGTGGCGCGAGCCGGCGGCGTGGGAGTGGTGGTGATGCATCGGCGAGGCGCCGTGGTCGAGGGCCTCGTGGGGCGCCTCCGCGGCGGCGGGGCCGGCCGAGGGCGCCGCCTCCACGACCTCCGCGGGAGATGCCAGGCCGCAAGGCGCCTGCTCCGCGACAGAGGCGCCAGGGGCGCGCCCCAGCTCCTTCTCCACAGCCCTCACCTTCCTACTCCTGGGCGCCATGGGGATCCACCAGCTTTCTCAACGAGCTTCCCACCAGGTCGAACAGCATCACGACGCCCACGAGCGCCAGGCCCGGGAACACCGCGAGCCACCACATGCCCGCCGAGAGGTAGCCCATGGCCTCGGAGAGGATGATGCCGATGGCGGGCAGGTCGGGGGGCAGGCCGAAGCCCAGGAAGGTGATGGCGGCCTCGTGAAGGATGGCGTGGGGGAACAGCAGCACGAGCCCCACGATGAACTGCGGCAGCACGTAGGGAACCAGGTGGCGCCAGGCGATGGCCGGCGGCGAGGCGCCCAGGCGGCGGGCGGCGGCCACGTAGCCGGACTGGCGGCACTGGAGGATCTCGGCGCGCAGGATGCGCGTGAGGCTGGGCCAGTGGGTGAGCGCCACGCCCACAGCGACGCCCCAGAACCCCTTGCCCAGGGCGAAGGAGATGAGGATGAGGAGCACGATGTGGGGAATGCCCATCAGGAGGTCGATGAGCCAGCTCACCACGGCATCGGCCCAGCGCGGGCCGAGGGCCGCGGCGGTGGCGAGCGCCAGGGCGATGAGGGCCGAGGCTACGGCGGCGGACAGCCCCACCATGACGGAGACGGCCAGGCCCGAGACGGTGCGCAGGAGCATGTCGCGGCCGAGCCAGTCGGTGCCGAAGGGGTGGGCCCCCGAGGGGGCGAGGGCCTTGCTCGCGAAGTCGACGCGCGACGCCTCGGGGGCCAGGGCCAGGCCCGCGGCCACCACGGCGATGAGCGCGGCGGTGCCCAGGACGGCCAGGGCCAGGGCGGCGCGGCGGTTGGGCAGCCGGCGCTCGCGCGGAGCGGAGAGCAGGGGGACGGCGTCGGCGCAGGGGGCGTCGGCCACACAGGGGGCGGGGGCGGTGCGGACGGCGTCGGCGGCGCCTTGCAGGTCAGCCACGGGCGATCCCCTCCCCTCTTGGCGGGCGAGCGGAGGCGGTGGCGCGGGAGACGCGCAGGCGCGGGTCCACCAGGCCGTAGACGAGGTTGGCCATCAGGTTGCCGGCGAACACGAGGGCCGCGGACACAAGGGCGATGCCGGCCAGGAGCTCCACGTCGCCGCCGAGGCCCGCCGTGACGGCCGCCTGGCCCAGCCCCGGGTAGGAGAAGACCTCCTCCACCAGCACCGAGCCGCCGAAGATCTCGGCCACCTGGGCGAACTGGAGGGTCACGGCGGGAAGCGCCAGGTTGCGCAGCCCGTGGCGCGTCATGGCGCGCGCCGGCGAGAACCCGCGCGCCCGGGCGAAGCGGAACCACTCGCTTCCCATCACGTCGAGGGCCTTGGCCCGCGTGTGCAGCGCGATGTTGGCCACCCCCGTGAGCGAGAGCGTGAGCGCCGGCAACGCCACGTGGCGCAGGGCATCGAGGAGCGTGACGTCGGCCGCCGCCTTCCCCACCGGCACCGAGAACCCGAGCGGGAGCCAGCCTAGGCCCACGGCGAACACCGTCAGCAGGAGCAGCCCCACCCAGAACGTCGGGGACGACGCCAGGACGAAGCAGTAGGCGCGCACCGCCCGGTCGAGCCGACGGCCGCGCCGCAGGGCGGCGGCCACCCCCAGGGCGAAGCCGAGCACGCCGCTCACCACCCAGGCGATGCCCATGAGCGCCAGGGAGTTGCCCGCGCGCTCGGCGATGACCTGGGCCACCGGCTGGTTGTACCGCAGCGACGTGCCCAGGTCGCCCTGGGCGAGGGCGCCGGCCCAGGCGGCGTAGCGCTCGGACCACGGCGTGTGGGCGCCCCAGCGCTCGGCCAGGGCGGCGCGCTTCTCGTCGCTCATGCCCAGCAGGGCCGCCTGGCCCAGGTTGGCCTGGAGCGGGTCGATGGGCGACAGGTCCACCAGCACGAAGACGGCCAGGCTCACCGCTAGCATGAGCAGGACGAAGCGGCCTATGGTTCCCAGGACGAAGCGCGCCACGGCCCTACGCCCAGCTCCAGCGGTCGATGTTGTTCACGAGCGACCAGCCATGGCCGTGGGGATGCGGCTTCTGGGCCGCCACGACCAGGCCCTCCCGCTCGAAGTAGAGGTGGTCGACGTTGGCCAGCCACACCCACGTGGCCGCCCCCTCGGGGGCCACGCCCGTGCCCGTGGCCGGATCCCACTGGGCGCGCTGGTAGTAGGGATACGACGCCTCCACGGTGGGCTGGGCCTGGGCCGCGGTGAGAGCGGCGTCCACGTCGGCGTTCTCGTAGAGCGGGTAGTTGCCCCAGCCGCCCGAGTAGGTGAGCTCGTAGAGCTCCACCGGGGAATTGGAGCCCCATCCCCACAGCACCGGGTCGGCGTACTGGCGCAGGTAGATGTCATCCCAGCTGGCGCCCCGCGGGTTCACGGCGATGCCGAGGGCGGCACACTGCTCGGCGAAGTCGTAGGCGAGGGCCTGACGCGTGGAGTCGCCGGCGGAGTAATACAGGTCGAAGGCGCAGCGCACGCCGTCGCGGACGCGCGTGCCGTCGGCCCCGGGGGCCCAGCCGGCCTCGTCCAGCAGCGCGCAGGCGGCGTCGACGTCGGTCTCCACGCGCATGGCGTCGCTCGACCACGGCATACCGTCGCCCACGCTGTAGGCGGGCGAACCGTAGCCGGCCAGCACGTTGTCGATCATGAGATCGCGGTCGATGCCGTAGTTGAGCGCGCGGCGCACGGCCACGTCGCACGTGACGGCGTTGCCAGCAGAGTAGGCCATGTCCCCCTCCAGCACCACCGGGTCGTGGTCAGGACCCACCGTGGGCAGAGAGATGCCGCGGGAGTCCACCGTCGCGCAGACGAGCAGGTCGTAGCCGGCAGGCGCGGCGCCGGCGAGGGAGGCCGAGGTGTAGGCCACGTCCGCGACCCCCGACTGGGCGGCCGCGAGCGAGGCGTCCTCCTCCATGAACAGGACGATGACGCGGTCCATGAGCGGCTTCTCGCCGTAGTAGTCGGGGTTGGCCCGCAGGATGACCTGCTGGCCGCGATCCCACTGCTCCAGCACGTAACGCCCGCTGCCGATGGGGTGGGTGCCGTAGTCGGGCCCGTAGGCGTGCTCGGGCACGATGCCCACCACCGCCAGGGTGTAGAGCAGGGCGTTGTTGGGCCGCGCCATGCGCAGCTCCACGGTGACGTCGTCGAGGGCCACGGCCTCGCGCACCATGGACAGGTCGGCCTCGGCCGCCTCGCCGTTCACTATGCCGTTGACGGTGAAGGCGACGTCGGCGGCGGTCAGGGGCTCGCCGTCGGTGAAGCGCACGTCGTCGCGGATGGTGAACGTCCAGGTCATGCCATCGTCCGAGCAGTCGTAGGCCGTGGCCAGGTCGTTGACGAACTCAAGGTTGTCGTCGGTGGTGATGAGGGTGGACTGGATGAGCGGCTCGTGGACGTGCTCGCCGGCTCCCCAGCCCACCAGCGGATCGAAGCCCCCCGCCGGCTCAGACCCCGGCGTCATGGTGATGACCACCTGGCCCGGCGTCGCGCTGGAGCCCGACCCCTCCCCCGATCCCGAGGTTGCAGGAGCCGGGTCGTCCTGCCGCGCGCAGCCGCCCATGAGCGCGCCAGCTGACAGGGCGCCGGCTGTGCAGGCCGCTGCCCGCATGAAACTGCGTCGAGTAATAGGGGTAGTGGAAGCCACGGGCGTCTCCTCTCGCTCGCCGACAGCCGGACGCTGCCGCGATGGTCGCTTCACGGTGTTACGAATCTCCAATTCGTAACACATGATAGCAGTCGAGCGCCCCGTCGGTGTTACGATTTGAAAATGCGTAACCTCGCTAGGCGAACGGCACCCCACCCTCCCCCAACGGCCGCCCCGCACCCCACCGGCCGAAAGACGCCCATCACAAGAAGGACGCGCGAAGCGGCAGGGGAAGCGCCCGCGCGCGAGGAGGCAGAGGGACATCTACCCGCGAGAAGGAGAGGGACGCCTACCGCGAGGAAGCGGAGGGGACGCCGCACGTGAGAGGACACGCGCGAGGAGGCCGGCGAACAGGCGAGCTGCGCGCCCGTCCAAGGCGCTCCGCCTGGCGGCCGACTCCGCTGCCCGCCCGCAAGGGCATTCCCGCAAACCAGCAGCATCCCTCGCTTCTCCGGCAGATAAAGGCGACGAAATGTTTCACGTGAAACATTCGTACGTAGTAAAGCGTGGCTTTTCGAGCCAAGTCGCCCCGTATCCAACTGCCTTCCCGCCCCCTCAGCGCCTCTTCGCTCCTCGGGCGATTCTGCCTCTTACGCAGCGCAGGGTGGTACTTGCCGGCCGCGGTGACGCAGACGGCGACCTCCATCTATCTCGCTTCTCACGCAGCGCAAGTACGCCTGTCGTGCAAAATGTTTCACGTGAAACATTCGTACGCTTTCAACGGCAACGCGATGCCGAGCAGCCATAAGCGGGCGACGGATGCGGCGCCTCCTTCGCCCGCGCCATCCCCCTGCCCTCGATCCCCGCTAGCCCAAAGCCCCTCCCCCCTCGCAGTCCGAGCGCCCGCGCCTATCCGTCGTCACGACCCCGCCCAAGGACTCAGCCACCCTCGCAGCTCAGCCATCAGCATGCCCACCTCCCCTTCGATCCGAGCGCCCACCCGTCCATCCATCCTCGCAGCCCGCCTACCCGCACCCCACCAACCATCATGCCCAGCCATCCGTCCCCCATCGGTCTCACGCCCAGCCATCTGTCCCCCATCGGCCCTCGCAACCTGAGCACCCACGCACACGTCAACCCTCGCGACCCGAGCGCCCACGCGCGCGCCAACCCTCGCTGCCTGAATGCTCGCATGCCATTTGCCCTCGAAACCCCGAGGATTGGACAAAAGTTCTCCATATATAACTATTTGCTCGTTTTTGTTTCACGTGAAACACTCGAAGAAGACAGCAGGACCCTCGCCCGCTGCCCCATGGAAGTCATCCCCGAGAAGCCGTCCCTGGGGAGCCACCTCCGAGAAGCCACCTTCGAGAAGTCGACTCTGAGAAGCCGCGCCCCTTATCAGAGACGCGCGGGCGGCAAGCCACATCGTCGGCTTTCCCGCGCGATGACGCGAGCGTCAGATGAGCGTGAGCAGGGCGTAGGAGACGACGCCGGCTACCGCGCTCCACAGCAGCGAGCGCGTCTTGCAGGCGACCACCACCACGCACAGGGCGGCGATGAGCGGAACGGCCGCGGGCCACAGCCCTCCGGCGAACATGCCCGGCGTCAGCAGGTCGTTGGCCACCAGGGCGGCGAAGGCGGCGGGCGGAATGAAGCCGAGCGCGCGGCTGAGCATCGGAGGCAGCTCGCGGCCCTTCAGCAAAAAGAGCGGCAGCACGCGGCACGCGAGCATCGTCAGCGCGCACACTACGAGCACGACCCAGAACTCCTCCCAGCTCATCGCCACGCGCCTCCTTCCGCGTCCTCTGCGGCGAGCTTCTCGCCCGCGGCGCCGTTGGCCGCCGCCTCACGCACGCTCGCCGCGTCACCGTCCGCAGCGCCTCGGGCGTTCGGTGCGACCGCCGCCCTCGGCAGGCGGCTCGCATCCGCACCGCACGCCCCGGGCTTCGCCCGCTCGCCCTCCAGCGCCGTATCCGCATCTCGCATACCAGCCGCCGCGCACCGACCAGCAGCATCCGCGTGCACGTCCGCCGCGCCCGCGCGAGCACTCGCCTCGCACCAGGCATCCGTCCGGCGCCCCGCGTCCTCCTCCGCCTGCTCTCCGGCAGTTGCGCCCCGGGCTTCGCGCGCGTCTCGCGGCGTTCTCCCCACGTGCTCGCCCTTCGCGCTCCCCGCACCATCCCCACCGCTCAGGGCGGCGTCCATCTGGGCGGACTTCGCGACGATGCGCCGGTCGCGCAGGCTCGCGTAGGCCATGGCGCCCGCGACGCCCAGGAGCGCGCCCACCAGGATGGCGGGCCCGGTGAGGCCCACGGCCTTGCACAGGTACACACCTGCCATTGCCAGCACAATGGCCACGATGTTGGCCGAGGTCATCCGCTGGGTCACGAGCAGGCAGATGAAGATGGCGGTCATGGCGAAGGCCGCGATGTTGAGCGGGATGCCGATAGCACCGCCCACGAGCACGCCCGCCACGTTCGACAGCGCCCACGAGCTCTGCGAGAACAGGTTCACCATGAGCGCGCGATCCACCGACCAGCCGCCTTCGGCGAACTTGGCCGTGGACACGCCGTAGGACTCGTCGGTCACCGTGGCGGCGAAGAGAAACGCCAGGCGCTTGGAGACCCCCTGGCACTCCGGCGCGAAGGAGGCCGCGTAGAGCATCTGGCGCGTGTTGACGAGCGAGACGCTCGCGATGATGGAGGCAAGCGGCGAGGCAGCCAGGTACATGTTGGGGATCATGAACTGCCCGGCGCCGGAGTAGAACAGCGCCGAGAGCAGGAACACCTGCAGCGCGTTCAGGCCGATGGAGTCGCACAGGATGCCGCAGGGTATGCCGATGGCGACGTACCCCAGCATGATGGGCACGGCCGCCTGGAAGGCATCGCGTATGTGGTCTCGGCAAATCACAGCCTGCCCATTATAGCCATTCGCTCCTTCCCCCGCGAGGTGCTCTCGACGACGTGCGGCCGGGAAGAGAGACGCCTCGGGGACGCGACGCCTGCCGCAGCGCGCCGTCGCGCAGCCGCGCGCCGCAAAATGGCCAAAAATGACGACCTGACGACAAGCAACCGGCGGAAACGCGATCCTGCCGCGCGCCCTGGCGAACGTCGCAGAGCGCGACCTGGGGTTTTACGCGCCATCCGCACGGCTTAGGCCCCGACGGGGGCACAGCCACGTCGTCAAGTCGTCATTTTTGGCCCCGTTAGCGTCGGAGAACGTACTTGCCGGCCGGTCCGAACGCACCCGCCGGCCGCGCCGGCTGCGCCCGCCGCCCGGTCGCGCCCGCCGGTCAGCTGCACCAGTCGCGCCCGCCGGCCGCCGCCCGCCCTGGCCGCCCACTGCGCCCGCATGCGAGGGCGAGGGCGCGCCCACCGACCAACCGCCCCAGGCGCCCGGCCACATCGCGCAGCCGACCCGTCCGCCGCACCCGCAGGCCACCTCGGCCATCCGCCCGCCGGTCGCGCCGGCCTCCCTGGCTGTCCGACCGCGCCCGCCGCCCGGTCGCGACCATCGGCCGGCCGCATCGGCCGCATGCCCCCGCAGGCCACCTCGGCCATCCGCCCGCCGGTCGCGCTGGCCGGTCAGCCGCACCGGTCGCGCCCGCGAACCAACCGCCCTTCGCCCTAGCCGTCCCGCCGGCCGGCCGCTCGCTCCCCTAGTAGTGAATCGAGTTGGGGACGAAGATGTCCTGGAAGGTGGCCTTAGCGTAGCGGTCGGTCATGCCGGCGATGAAGTCGGTGGCGGCACGCACGTCATCGCCCCCGGAGATGGCGCGGTACTCGGCAGGCACCTCGGCGGGATGCTCCATGAAGTAGCGGAACAGCGCCTCGACGAGCCGCGTCGCCTTATCCACCTCCACCATCACCACATCGGCCTGGTACACGTGCGCGAACAGAAACGCGCGCAGCTCCATCATGGCAGCCCACACCGCATCGCTCATGCGGATGTCGTCGCCGGCCGCCGAGGTGCGCACGAGGTCGAGCACGAGGGTCTCGATGCGCGACGAGTGGTCAGGGCCGAGCACCTCGTGGGTGCTGGCAGGCAGGTCGGCCTCGCGCAAAAGCCCGGCGCGGATGGCGTCGTCGATGTCGTGGTTCACGTACGCGATGCGATCGGCCACGGCCACGATACGGCCCTCGAGGGTCTCAGCGCGCGTGGGCCCGGTATGGCAGACGATGCCGTCGCGCACCTCGGCCGTGAGGTTGAGCCCCTTCCCGCCGTTCTCGATCACCTCCACCACGCGCAGGCTCTGCTCGTTGTGGCGGTAGAGCGCCTCGGCGCGCGCGTCAGCAGGCGGCAGGCCGCGCCAGGCGGCGATGCAGCGCGCCAGCGCATCCTCGCCGGTATGCCCGAAGGGGGTGTGCCCCAGGTCGTGCCCGAGCGAGATGGCCTCGGTCAGGTCCTCGTTGAGCCCGAGGGCCCGCGCGATGGTGCGCGCGATCTGCGCCACCTCGAGCGTATGGGTGAGGCGCGTGCGGTAGTGGTCGCCCTCGGCAGCCAGAAAGACCTGGGTCTTATGCGACAGGCGGCGGAACGACTTGGCGTGGAGGATCTTGTCGCGGTCACGCTGGAAGTCGGTGCGCAGCAGGTCAGGCTCGCCGGAGCGCTCGCGTCCCTCGCTGTCGGCGGCGAGCGCCGCGTCAGCCGCGAGCACCTCGCGCTCGCGCAGCTCCTGGTCCTCGCGATGGATGATGTGCATGGCAGCCTCCTTCGGAATCGGACAGGATCACGCGCAGGCGCGCGCCACCTCGGACGGGGCGAACACGCCCGCCTCGGTGATGACGGCGGCGATGAGCTCGGCCGGCGTCACGTCGAAGGCGGGGTTCCACACGTCCACCCCCGCAAGGGGCGTGGGCAGCACCTCGGACGGGTCGCGCTCCTCGATGGGGATGGCGGCGCCGTCAGGCACCGAAGCGTCGACGGTGGCCAGCGGCGCGGCCACGTAGAAGGGCACGCCGAAGCGCGCCGCCGCCACCGCCACGCCGAGCGTGCCGATCTTGTTGGCCACATCCCCGTTGGCGGCGATGCGGTCGGCGCCCACCACCACGGCGTCCACCCGGCCCGACGCGAGAAGCGAGGCGGCCATGTCGTCGCAGATGAGCGTGACCGGGACGCCGGCGCGCGCGAGCTCCCAGGCCGTGAGGCGCGCGCCCTGGCCGACGGGCCGGGTCTCGTCGGCAAAGACGCGTGCGATCTTGCCCTGCTCGGCGGCAGCGTAGACCACGCCGAGAGCGGTACCGTAGAAGGCGGTGGCGAGGCTGCCGGCGTTGCAGTGCGTGAGGATCGTCGCGCCGTCGGGAAGGAGCGCCGCGCCATGCGCGCCCATCGTGCGGTTGGCGGCCTCGTCCTCGGCGATCATCCGGCGCGTGAGGCTCGCCAGGGCCTCAGCCACCGCGCGCGGCGCCGCCCCCTCCCCTGTCAGGCGCCGCGCCTCGGCCAGCGCGCGCTCGACGGCCCAGGACAGGTTGACCGCCGTGGGCCGCGCGCCCGCGATGAGCCGCCCGGCGAACTCGAGCGAGGTGAGGAACAGCTCCGGGTCGGCCGCGTCGGGGTCGAGGACGAAGGTGCGGTGGGCGTCGAGGGCCCGGGCGGGCTCATCGTCCCCCGCAGGCGCAGACGCGCAGCCTGCGAGCGCGGAGGAGCGCTGGCAGCTGAGGCAGTCGAGCGCGGGAGCATCCTCCCCCGTCACGCCGACAGCGGAGCCCATGGCCAGATCAGGTCGGAGCGCGCCGGCGCATCCGCCGCAGGCAGCCACGAACTCCCAGGCGCGCAGGGCCACGGCCGCCGCGCCGGCGATGCCGATGGCCGGCGCGCCGCGCACCACGAGCCCCTTGATCGCATCGATGACGGTGCGCCAGTCCGAGGTGCGCAGGTAGGCCTCCTCAGCCGGCAGGCGCGTCTGGTCAAGCAGCGCCAGCCGGGGGATCCCGCCTGCCTCCTCGAGTGCCACCGTCCGCGGCAAGCGCGAGACGTCCACCATCGCCATAGGGCCTCCTTCCGCCAGGTTTCCGCCCATTCTAGCGCAACCGCGGTAGCGCGCCGGACGCCAGGCCGGGATCCCGAAAAACGCACGCCGCCTCCAGGGCGACCCGCCCCTCCCGAGGCCGCCGCCGGCATCCGAGCCCAAAACGGGGACGCCAGCCGACCGACCGAGAGCCCCGCCGCCAGCCAGCCCACCCCCCGCCCGCTTCTCCCCAGCAAGCTCGCAGCCCGATAAGACGCGGCGTGAAAAAGCGCCGTCGCAGCCCCCCCGTCGGCGAAAAAGGGGCGCAAACGCAAAAAAGGCCCCGCGGCAACCCGCGGGGCCCTTGGCCTTCCCGTCCTTAGCGCTGGCGCAGGGCGGCCTGGCCGGCAGCCAGGCGCGCCACCGGCACGCGGTAGGGGGAGCAGCTCACGTAGTCGAGCCCGATGGCGTTGAACGTCTGGATCGAGTCCGGGTCGCCGCCGTGCTCGCCGCAGACGCCGCAGACGATGTCGGCGTTGCCCTCATGGCCGAGCTCGACGCCCATCTTCACGAGCTTCGCCACGCCGGGATCGATGGTGGCGAAGGGGTTGAAGGGCAGCAGGCGCTCGGTCAGGTACTGCGGCACGAACTCGGCCTCCACGTCATCGCGGCTGAAGCCGAAGGTGGTCTGGGTCAGGTCGTTGGTGCCGAAGGAGAAGAAGTCGGCGTGCTGGGCGATCTCATCGGCGGTGACGGCCGCGCGCGGCAGCTCGATCATCGTGCCCACGGGAATCTCCAGCTCCACGCCCTCCTCGGCGGCCACCTCGGCGATGGCAGCCTCGGCCTGGGCGCGCAGCTTCGCCAGCTCGGGCGCCACGGACACGAGCGGGATCATGATCTCCGGCTTCGGGTCGAGGCCCTCCTTCTTCAGGCGGGCGGTGGCGGTGGCGATGGCGCGCACCTGCATGGTGGGCAGGATGGGGTAGACGATGCCCAGGCGGCAGCCGCGCATGCCGAGCATCGGGTTCTGCTCGGCGAAGGAGTCGATCTTCTCCATGAGGTCGCGCTTCTCGGCGATGGCCTCGGCAGGCGCGCCAGCCGCCTCCATGCGGGCGATCTCCACGTCGAGCGCGCGCGGGCTCTCGAGGAACTCGTGCAGCGGCGGGTCGAGCAGGCGCACGATGACCGGGTAGCCGTCCATGGCCTTGAACATGCCGTAGAAGTCGCCGGTCTGGGCGGCGAACAGGTCGGCGACGGCCTTCTCGCGGATGAGTTCGTCGTCATGCAGGATGAAGGACTGGATGATCTGCTTGCGGTCGCCCAGGAACATGTGCTCGGTGCGGCACAGGCCGATGCCGGCGGCGCCGAAGTTGCGGGAGAGCTCCGCGTCCTCGGGGTTGTCGGCGTTGGCGCGCACGCCCAGGGTGCGGAACTCGTCGGCCCACTCGAGGATGGTGTCCAAGTCCCCGGTGAGCTCGGGCATCACCAGATCCACGGCGCCGAGCACGACGACGCCCGTGGTGCCGTCGATGGACACCATGTCGCCCTCGCGGATGACCAGGTCGGTGCCGTTGACGGTGGCCTGCTTCTTCTCGGCGTCGATCTTGAGTGCCTCCACGCCGCAGACGCAGGGAGCGCCCATGCCGCGGGCGATAACGGCCGCATGGGAGGTCTTGCCGCCATGGGAGGTGAGGATGCCCTCGGCGGCGATCATGCCGGCCAGGTCATCGGGGTTGGTCTCCCAGCGCACGAGCACGCACTTGCGACCGGCCTCGGCCAGCGCCACGGCGTCGGCCGCGGAGAACACGGCCTCGCCGACGGCAGCGCCCGGGGAGGCGTTGAGGCCGCGGGCGATGACGTCGTAGGTGGCGTCCTTGTCGAACTGCGGGTGGAGCAGCTGGTCGAGCTGGTCGGGCTCGACGCGCATGACGGCCTCCTCCTTGGTGATGAGGCCCTCCTTCTCCATCTCGATGGCGATGTGGAGCGCGGCGGCGGCGGTGCGCTTGCCCACGCGGGTCTGGAGCATCCAGAGCTTGCCCTGCTCGATGGTGAACTCGATGTCGCACATGTCGCGGAAGTGGTTCTCCAGCGTGACGAAGATCTCCTCGAGCTCGGCGCCGGCCTCCTCCAGGCCCGCGACCTCCTTGAGCTCGGCGATGGGGCTCGTGTTGCGGATGCCGGCCACGACGTCCTCGCCCTGGGCGTTCACCAGGTAGTCGCCGTAGAACTCCTTGTCGCCGTTGGCGGGGTTGCGCGTGAAGGCCACGCCGGTGGCCGACGTGTTGCCCTTGTTGCCGAACACCATGGACTGCACGTTGACGGCGGTGCCCAGGTCATCGGCGATCTTGTTCTTCTTGCGGTAGAGGACCGCACGCGGGTTGTTCCAGGAGCCGAACACAGCCTCGATGGCCAGCTGCAGCTGCACCATGGGATCCTGCGGGAACTGCACGACGCCGTCCACCACGAGGGACGGGTAGTCGGCCGCGGGCACGTTCTCGGAGAAGATGCGCTTGAACTCGCCCACGAGCTCCTGCAGGTCGTCAGCGGTCAGGTCGGTGTCCGACGCCACGCCGCGCTCGTTCTTCATGGCGGTGATGGCGTTCTCGAACAAATCGCCGTCCAGGCCCATCACCACGTTGGAGAACATCTGGATAAAGCGGCGGTAGGAGTCCCAGGCAAAGCGGGGGTTCTCGGTCTGGGCGATGAGGCCGTTGATGGACTGGTCGTTCAGGCCCAGGTTGAGCACGGTGTCCATCATGCCGGGCATCGACATGGGGGCGCCGGAGCGGACGGAGACGAGCAGCGGATCGGCAGCATCGCCGATCTTCTTGCCCATGCGCTCCTCAAGGTCGGCGCGGTACTCGGCGATGGTGTCGAGCGCGCCCTCGGGCCAGGTGTTGTCCGCGTTGGCGTACTCCATGCACGTCTGGCAGGTGATAGTGAATCCCGGAGGCACCGGCAGGCCGATGTTGGCCATCTCGGCGAGGTTCGCACCCTTGCCGCCGAGGATCATCTTCATGTCGGTGTTGCCCTCGGTCACGTTGTTGCCCTGGGCGTCCTTGCCGAATGCATAGACGCGCTTCACTTCTTCGGTCACCTTTTCTCTCCTTCACGCTGGCACGGAAGCCGTGCGGTTACCTGAATCGCCCGGAACCAGGGAAAACGCCGGGCAGATGCGGAAGCGCACCCGCGCGAGCGGATGCTACTCAATAATATCAGTGGCGGAGGGGTGAGAGCGCTCGTAGTAGCGCAAAATCTCCTGAGCGGTCTCTTCTACGGCGCGTTTTTCCGTGTGGATGACGATGCAGCCGAGCTTGCGCATGAGGGCGCGGGCCTTCTCGAGGTCCTCGTAGATGTACTCGGGGTCGGCGTAGCTGGCCGCCACGAGCGCCGCGTTGCCGAGCCGGCGCTGGCGGATGTCGGTGAGCACGTCGGCGGTGGTCATGAGGCCGAACAGGCGCGTGCGATCCACCTCGTAGATCTGAGACGGCGGCTCGGTGGAGGGGTCGAGCGGGACGTTGGCCACCTTGTAGCCCTGCTGCGAGAGGTAGATGGACAGCGGCGTCTTGGACGAGCGCGACACGCCCAGAAGCACCATGTCGGCCAGGGCGAGGTCTTGGGGGTTGCGCCCGTCGTCGTGGGCGATGGTGAACTCGATGGCCTCGATGCGGCGGAAGTAGACCTCGTTGGCCTCGCGCAGCGAGCCGGGGCGGCTCGTGGGGCGCAGGCCGGAGAGCTCGGAGATGGCCTCGATGGCGCCGGTCATGATGTCGACGCCGAGGATGTTGTCATGCTCGGCGATGTAGGCGGCCGTCTGCTCGGACATGGCGCGATCGACCAGGGTGAAGAAGACGAGCAGGCGGTCGTCGCCGAGCGTGTGGACGTGGTAGGCCGCGTGCTCGTCGAGGAAGGAGCGGACCTGCTCGAAGCTCTGCACCTTGGGCAGCACCTCGATCTTGGGGTCGTTCACGCCGAACTGGGCCGCCGCCGCCCGCGCTACCGCCTGGGCGGTGACGCCGACGGAGTCGGAGATGACGTGGATGGTGGGAACGCGCGCGGCGCGCTCCTGCGGCGAGTGGCTGTCCATGGGGCCTCCTTCGGGTCGGGTGCGGGCCTGGGCCGCGGCCGGACGGGCTGACAGGCCGGCAGGCTGGCTTACGGGCCGGCCGGCGGCTGCGGCGCGCGCGGAATCCGCCGGCCCATTCCGCGGTTTCTGGCCAAAAAGACCGCGGTTTACGCAGCCGAGAACGCGGATGGGACGGTTTCTGGTCATTTTCCCCCTGTTTTACGCGCCCGCAGCACTTCAAGCTGCGTAAACCGGAGGTTTTTTGGCCAGAAAACCGCAAACGGGGCCGGCAGGCGGAGGAGCGCCCCGCCTGCCGGCCCCGACTCAGGTCGAGCGATGCGGGCAGGCCTACTTCTTGGACATGAGTCCGAAGTCGGCCAAGCTGGCGAAGACGCCGACGAAGCGGTTGAGCAGGCGCAGGCGGTTGGCGCGCAGGGCCAGGTCCTCGTCCATGATCATCGTGGCCTCGAAGAAGGCGTCGATGGGAGCGCGCAAGGCCGCCAGCTGGGCGAGCGCCGCGGCGTAGTCGTCGGCAGCCAGGGCCGCGGCCACCGAGGCCTCCGCGGCGTCCACCGCCTCGGCGAGCGCCGCCTCCTCGGCCGTGAACAGGGACGGGTCGCAGGCGGTGCCGGCCTCGGGGTCGCGCAGGTTGTTGGCGCGGGCGAAGGCGACGGCCAGGTCCTCGAAGGTGTCGGCCTCGGCGGCACGCGCGCTCTCCAGCGCGCGCACCCGGGCGGCCAGCACCATCGGCTCGGCCACGCCGGTGGCGAGCACGGCGTCGATGGCGTCAGCTGCGGCGCCCTCCTCGCGCAGCAGCACCTTCTCGCGCGTGGTGAAGAACTCGATCACCTGGGCGCGCACGGCCGCGACGTCGAAGTCCAGCCCCGCCTCCGCGTACACGGCCAGGGCGTCGTCGACGGCGCGGGAGAGCGAGACGGGAAGTCCCGTCTCGAGGATGGCGATGATGCCGAGCGCGGCGCGGCGCAGGGCGAAGGGGTCGGACGAGCCGGTGGGCGCCTGGCCCACGGCGAACAGGCCGCAGATGGTGTCGAGCTTGTCGGCGAGCGCCACGAGGCGGCCCACCTCGTCGGAGGGCACCGCATCGCCGGCGAAGCGCGGGCGGTAGTGCTCGGCGATGGCCCGGGCCACGCGGGGAGACTCCCCCGCCGCCGCGGCGTAGTACGAGCCCATGACGCCCTGGACGGACGTGAACTCGATGACGGCGTTGGTCACCAGGTCGGCCTTGGCCAGCAGCGCGGCGCGGGCCACGTCGGCCGCCACGTCGTCTGCGACCTGCGCCTGCTCCGCGAGCAACGCGGCCAGGCGCGCCACCCGGTCGGTCTTGGCGCGCATGGTGCCGAGCGTCTCCTGGAACACCACCTCGTCCAGGCGCTCGACGTAGGCCTCGAGCGGGCGCTTGAGGTCCTCGTCGTAGAAGAACTTCGCGTCGTAGAGGCGGGCGGCCACCACGCGCTCGTTGCCGTCGACGATGACGGCCTCCTGGGCCGGGTCGCCGTTGGAGACGATGATGAACTTGTTGGTGAGCTTGCCGTCGCCGTCGTAGAGCGGGAAGTAGCGCTGGTGCATGAGCATGGCGTCGACGATGATCTCCTCGGGCACGCGCAGGAACTCCTCGTCGAAGGAGCCCACCATCACCGTGGGAAACTCGGAGAGGTTGATGACCTCGGTGAGCGTCTTGGCCGGCAGCTCGGCGCGGTAGCCCGTGGCGGCCTCGGCTGCGGCCACGCCCGCGCGAATGCGCTCCTCGCGCGCCTCCTGGCTCGGCACCACGCAGGCGGCCTCCACCACGGATACGAGCTCGTCGGCGGTGGGCACCTCGTGGGGGCCGGGGGCCAGGAAGCGGTGGCCCCAGGTGAGGTTGCCCGCGGTGAGGCCCGCGAACTCAACCGGCACCACCTCGTCGCCGAGCAGGGCCACGATCCAGCGCACGGGGCGGGTGAACACCTCGCGCGTAGTGCCCCAGCGGCACGACTTGGGCCAGCTGATGCCCTCGATCACGCCGCGCAGCACGCCGGGCAGCAGCTCGGCGGTGCGCTGGGCGTCCACGTGGCGCGACGCGAATACGTACTCCACGCCGTCCACCTCGCGCCGCTCGAGCGCGTCTACGCCCAGGCCCTTGCCGCGGGCAAACCCGATGGCAGCCTTGGTGGGGTTGCCGTCGGCGTCGAAGGCGATCTTGGCGGACGGGCCGCGGAACACCTCGTCGAGGGCCTCGGTCTGGTCGGCCACGGCGTCCACCACCGCGATGAGGCGGCGCGGGCTCGAGTACACGACGACATCGCCGTGGGGCACGCGCACGGCGTCGAGCGCCTCGGCCATGAGGCCGGGCAGCTGCGCGGTGGCGTTCTTCAGGTCGAACGCCGGAATTTCCTCGGTGCCTATCTCGAAGGCGAGCGTGCGGGTGCTAGCCACGGTCGGCCCCCTTCCCCTCGGCGCCCTCGGGCGCGTCGAGCCTCATCCCCACCACGTGCTCCATGTAGGAGGCGCAGCAGGCCTTGGCGAGCGTGCGGACGCGCAGGATGTAGGCCATGCGCTCGGTGGCGCTGATGACGCCGCGCGCGTCGAGCAGGTTGAAGGCGTGGCAGCACTTGAGCACCGAGTCGTAGGCCGGCAGCGGCAGGCCCGCCTCGAGCGTGCGCAGGCACTCCGCCTCGCGGTCGGTGAACTCCTGGAAGAGGAAATCAGTGTCGGCCACCTCGAAGTTGAACTTCGAGTACTCGCGCTCGTTCTCCAGGTAGACGTCGCCGTAGGTGAAGGTGACGCCGTCGGCGCCGCGCGACCACACGATGTCGTAGACCGAGTCGACACCCTGGACGAACATGGTCAGGCGCTCCAGGCCGTAGGCTATCTCCACGGGCACCGGGTCGCACTCGAAGCCGCCCACCTGCTGGAAGTAGGTGAACTGGGTGACCTCCATGCCGTCGATCCAGACCTCCCAGCCCAGGCCCCAGGCGCCGAGCGTGGGGCTCTCCCAGTCGTCCTCGACGAAGCGCACGTCGTGGGCGGCCACGTCGATGCCGATGGCCTCGAGGCTGCCCAGGTACAGGTCCTGGATGTTGGCCGGCGAGGGCTTGATGAGCACCTGGAACTGGTAGTAGAACTGCAGGCGGTTGGGGTTCTCGCCGTAGCGCCCGTCGGTGGGGCGGCGGCAACCCTGGACGTAGGCGGTGCGCCAGGTGTCCGGCCCGAGCGCGCGCAGCGTGGTGGCCGGGGCGTTGGTGCCCGCGCCCACCTCGTTGTCGTAGGGCTGGAGGATGACGCAGCCCTGGTCGGCCCAGTAGCGCTGCAGGTTCATGATGACGTCTTGGAACGTGGGCGGCTGCTCGGCCGGCGCGTCGCTCCGTGGCATTTCGGTTGGCATGGCTCTCCTTCGTCGTTTCCCCTTGGCCCGGTGCTGCCGGGCGCTGCGCTTGACCGCCTTGCCCTCCCGGGCGGCCGCGGGCGCCCGCGCCTAGGCGGGCGTGAGCAGGCCGATGTTGCTGATCGGCCAGTAGATGAGCACGGCGCGGCCCGTGACGGTGTCCTCGTCGATAGGGCCGAAGTAGCGCGAGTCCTGGGAGTTGGTGCGGTTGTCGCCCATCACCCAGAGCTTGCCCTCGGGCACCTTGAACGGGTAGCTGATGGCGGTGCCGTAGACCGGCGTGAGCGGGTAGGACGGCTTGCCGTCGGTGTAGGGCTCGTAGAGCGGCACGCCGTCGACGACCACCTGGCCGTCCACCAGATCGACTGTCTGGCCGCCGGTGGCGATGATGCGCTTGATGAGGATGCGGGAGGGAATCTCCGGATCCTGGAAGGTGACGATGTCGCCGGGCTCGGGCTCGTTGAAGTAGTAGGTGACCTTCTCCGAGAACACCATGTCGCCGGTCATGATGGTCTCCTCCATCGAGCCGGAGGGGATCTCGTAGGCCTGGAACACGAAGGTGCGCAGCCCCCAGGAGAGGGCCACGACCAGCGCGATCATGGTGAGGATGCGGGCGAGGGTGCGCAGGAAGGAGGGACCGCGTGTTTCGGCGTGCTGACCTGAGTACATGGGTGTGAGCCGCTTCCCTTCCTTCGCGTCGTCTCCGATGGGCCGGCCGACTCGGGGTCGGGCGGCGAGCCGTGTGCCGGCAGACGGGCACAGCAAGCCCCTATGATACCGCTTGGCGCCGCCCGGCCTGCGGGCTAGCCCAAGTTCTCCAGAAATTTCCGATCATCGGGCGTGAGGGGCACGCCCTCCAGCAGATCGGGGCGCAGGGCGGCCGTGCGGGCGAGCGACTGCTCGCGGCGCCAGCGGGCCACCGCGCCGTGGTCGCCCGAGAGCAGCACGGCGGGCACCTCCGCGCCGCGAAAGACGGCGGGGCGCGTGTACTGGGGGTACTCGAGCAGGCCGCTTGCGAAGGACTCGTCGGCCGCGCCGTCGGCCGCGCCCAGCACGCCGGGCAGCTTGCGCACCACCGCATCGATGACCACCATCGAGGCCAGCTCGCCGGAGGTGAGCACGTAGTCGCCGAGCGAGATGACCACGTCGGCCAGCGCGTAGGCGCGCTCGTCGATGCCCTCGTAGTGGCCGCAGACGAACAGCAGGCGCTCCTCGGCCGCGAGCTCCGAGGCCAGCGCGTCGTCGAAGCGGCGACCCTGCGGTGCGAGGAATACGACCGTCGGGCGCGGGCCGTCCGCATGGCGCGGCGCGGGCCCGGTGGGCGCGCACGCAGGCGTGCGGGAGCCTGCGCTCTCGTCCGCCCGGGGGGCAGGGGGCACGTCCAGTCGCTCAGACAGTCCTCGCTCGGTGGAACAGCCCACTGGGCTGTTCCATTCGCGTGTGGCGCCCTGAGCGCAGCGAGGAAGTACCCTTGGGGTGAACTCGCTTGGCGGACGCGCCCCCCGCCCCCCGGGCTCCTCAGCCGAAGCTGGATCTTCAACCCCCATGCCGGCGATGGCCTCGACGGCCTCGAAGAGCGGCTCGCACTTCATCACGAGGCCGGCGCCGCCGCCATAGGGGTCGTCGTCGGTGGTGCGATGGCGGTCGTAGGTCCAGTCACGCAGGTCGTAGGCGGTGAAGTCCAGGATGCCCTTGTCCTGGGCGCGGCGCATCATGGAGGCGCCCATGACCGAGTCGTACATGCCGGGGAACGTGGAGAGGGTCTCGATGATCATGGCGCCCTCCTACAGGTCGAGCAGCCCGGCGGGGAGCACGACGTCGATGCGGCGGGCATCCTCGTCCACGCCCGCGATGAGCTCGTCCACGAGCGGGATGAGCGCCTCGGTGCCATCGGGGCGCGCCACCACGAGCAGTGACTGGAGCGGCATCTCCTCGATGCGCGCCACCGCGCCCACGCGCCCGGCGGCAGCGTCCACCACCTGCCAGCCCTCCCACGAGGCCCACTCCCCTGCCGGCTCCAGGTCGGCCGGATCGAAGGCGTCGCGAGGCGCCAGCACATGGCAGCCCACGAGGGCCTGGGCGGTCGCGGCGTCAGCCACCTCGTCGAAGAACACGAGGGCCTCGTCGTCGGCGCGCATCTGCACCGACGCCACCGTCACCTCACGCGGAGCGTCAAGGCGCGGCGGCACGAGGGCCACGCGCAGGCCCTCAGACAGCAAAAAAGGAAGGCCCGCGGCGCTGCGCGCGACGAGCCCTCCGTTCAGGTTCTTGGTGGTCGCCAGGTAGGCGACGTCTGCCCAGGCGCGCATCTAGTCGATGAGCTCCACCTCGACGGGCGTGCCCGTACGGGAAGCGGCGGCGCGGGCAAGCGTGCGGATGGCCTTGATGACGCGGCCCTGGCGGCCGATGACCTTGCCGGCATCGGCCTCGTTGACGCGGATCTCGACCATCACGGCCTCGTCCTCCGTCTCGTACGAGGTGATCTCCAGATCATCCTCGAACTCGACGAGCGGGGCCACGACGGACTCGACCAGGCCGGCGAGGTCTTCCGTAAGCTCGGACATGGCTGCTTACGCCTCTTCCTTGGCCGTCTTCAGCAGGCGGGCGACGGTGTCAGTGGGCTGGGCGCCGTTGGCGATCCACTTATCCACCTTCTCCATGTCGAACTTCACCAGGTGCGGATGGGAGCAGGGGTTGTAGCGGCCGACCTCCTCGATGAAGCGACCGTCGCGCGGGGCGCGGGAGTCGGCGACGACGATGCGGTAGTACGGGCGCTTTTTGGCGCCATGGCGAGCGAGGCGAATCTTAACAGCCATGAAGTTGAACTCCTTCTAATTTCCTTCAACGATGTGATGCGTACGCCGCCCCAGGCGGCGCAGCGAAAACAGCAATTGCTTATGATACGGCTAGCGGGGCGTTTTTGCAAGCGTCACCGGCGGATGGCCCTAGGGCAGGTTCACCTTGCGCTTGAGCACCCACAGGCAGATGAGCCAGAGCGCGCCGCAGGCCACCACCTGCAAGAGGGTGCCGAGCGCCGAGGTCAGCGCGTAGTAGGCGGTGACGCTGCCGACGCCTCCCGTCGCGAACACCCCGAGCACGCTCACCGCGCCGGCGAGAAAGCCATAGCCCCAGGAGAGCGCCACGTAGAGCCCGATGCCCGCGGCCACCTTGTGACGCTGGGCGAGCGCAGCGCCAAGCGCGAAGGCCGCATAGGCCATGAGCAGGCAAAACGCCATCTGCACGACGGTTTGGACGAAGGTGAGGGCAACCTCGAGAACGGTGGGGCCCGCGTAGGACCCGAACAGGCCGTAGCCGGTGGAGGCGCGCATGATCCAGTACGGGATGACGTCCTCGATGTCCGTCGAGCCGGCGAAGCCCTCGGCCGCGGCGATGATGAGCGCGATGGCCGTGAACACCACCACCAGGTCGACGAGCATCCAGATGAGCCCCGCGAGCACCTTCGACCCCAGCTGGGCAGCGGGCGAGGCCGGCAGCGTGAACGTGAGGTAGCCCTCGTCGGTGAAGAGGTTCTTGTAGAACCGCCAGAGGATCACCACGAAGGTGGCCGCCGCCACGCAGGCGAGCGCGAGGACGCCCATCACCAGCACGAGCGCCGCGAGCGCCATGATGGGGTTCGCGTAGTCCGACGCCACCAGGGAGGGCAGCTCGTTCACCGCATAGCCGGTGAGCGCCGCCCCGCAGGCGACGAAGGTCACGGCCACCGCGGCCAGGTGAACGGGGATGAGGACGCGGCTGAGCGCCTTGAGGTCGTACTTGAGCAGCTTCCCTAGCATCGAAACGCCCTCCTGAAGTAGTCGTCGAGGCTCTCATAGCCCTGCTCGCGCACGAAGGCGACGGGCGCGTGGACCACCATGGTGCCGTACTGGAGGAAGATGAAGTCGTCGAGCACCGGCTCCACGTCGGCGATGAGGTGCGTCGATATGAGGATGGTGGAGTCGCGGTGGTACTGCGAGATGATGGTGTCGAGGATGTAGTCGCGCGTGGCCGGGTCGACGCCGCCGATGGGCTCGTCGAGCAGGTAGAGCGCCGCGTGGCGCGCCATGACGAGCACGAGCTGCACCTTCTCCTTGGTGCCCTTCGAGAGCGCGGCCATGGCCGCGTCGGCCGGCACGCCGAGCCGCGCGAGCATGTCCTGGGCGAGCGCGCGGTCGAAGTCGGCGTAGAAGTCCGCGAAGAAGCCCAGGCAGTCGCGCACCTTCATCGACGGGGCGAAGTAGGGCCGCTCGGGCAGGTAGGACAGCAGCGCCTTGGTGCGCGTGCCCGGCTCCATCCCCAGCACGCGCACGGAGCCTCCCGTGGGCGTGAGCAGGCCGGCGGCCAGCTTGATGAGGGTGGTCTTGCCCGATCCGTTGGGGCCGAGCAGGCCCACCACGCGCCCGGCGGGGACCGAGAACGTCACGTCCGCAAGGGCGGTATGGGAGCCATAGCCCTTGGTCAGGTGCTCGCAGGCGAGCACCGGCGCGAAGCCGGGCGCCGGGTAGGGCGCGGCCGGCGGCGGCGTGGTGACGCGCGGCGGCTGCCAGGCCGCGGCGGGCACGCCCCAGGCGGGCGGGGCCGGCTGGGGCGCAGGCGCCGCATACGCGGGCTGAGCGACACCGGGAACGGGTGCCGGGGCCGCGGGCTGGGCGGCCGGCTGCGCGGGATCCGGCGTCCCGGCTGCGGGATCAGGCGGGTTGCTCGCTAGCTGGTCCATGCTACTCCCCCATCATGTCCTGGATCTTCTTGAGGTCGGCCAGGGACATGCCGCCCATGCCGGGCAATCCGCGCCGGCGGCGCCCCTTGCCCTTCTTCCCCTTCTTCCCTGCCTGCTGCTCTACGCTGGCCGTCATCTTCTTCATCATCTTCTTCGTCTCGTTGAACTTCTTGATGAGCTGGTTGACGTCGGTCACGGTGACGCCGGCGCCGGCGGCGATGCGGGCGCGCCGGCTGCCGTTGAGCACCTCGGGGCGGGCGCGCTCCTCCTTGGTCATGGAGTTGATGATGACCTCCATGGCGTCGAGCGCCCCCTCGTCCACCTGGCCCGATCCGAGCGCCTTGTCGCCGCCGGGCAGCGCGCTCACGAGCTTGGAGATGCCGCCCATCTTGCGGATCTGGCGGTTCATGGTGACGAAGTCGTCGAACGTGAGGCTGCCCTTGGCCAGGCGCTCGGCCTCGACGGCCTCCGCCTCCTCCTGCTGGACGCGCACGGCGCTCTCGATGAGCGACACGACATCGCCCATCCCGAGAATGCGCTTGGCCATGCGGTCGGGGTGGAACTCCTCGAGCGAGTCGGGCTTCTCGCCCGACGAGACGAACTTGATGGGCTTGCCGGTAACCTCGCGGATGGACAGCGCGCCGCCGCCGCGGGCGTCGCCGTCCATCTTCGACATGATGACGCCGTCGAAGTCCACCTGCTCGGCGAAGGCCTCCACCACGTTCACCACGTCCTGGCCGGTCATGGCGTCCACCACCATGAGGATCTGATCGGGCTTGACCGCGTCGCGGATGGCGCGGGCCTCGGCCATCATGTCGTCGTCGACGTGCAGGCGGCCCGCCGTGTCGATGATGACCACGTCGCGCAGGCTGTCGATGGCATCCTGGACGCCCTCGCGCGCGATGGCCACTGGGTCGCGGCCGTCGCCGCGGTAGACGCGCGCGCCTATCTCGTCGCCGAGCGTCTGGAGCTGGTCGGCCGCGGCGGGGCGGTACACGTCGCCGGCCACGAGCAGCGGGGAGTGGCCCTCCTGCTTGAGGCGGTAGGCGAGCTTGGCGGCCGCGGTGGTCTTGCCCGAGCCCTGCAGGCCCACGAGCATGATGACGTTGGGGATGCGGCTGCCGAGCACGAGCTTGGAGTCGGTACGGCCGAGGAGCCCGGTGAGCTCGTCGAGCACGATCTTGACGACGTTCTGGGCCGGGGTGAGCGAGTCGAGCACGTCGGCGGTGAGGCAGCGCTCCTTCGTGCGCTTGACGAAGGCCTTGACCACCTTGAAGTTGACGTCGGCCTCCAAGAGCGCCAGGCGGATCTCGCGCATGGCGTCGTTGATGTCGTCCTCGGTCAGGCGGCCCTTGGACCTGAGGCCGGAGAAGATGCCCTGGAGGCGTTCGGAGAGGTTTTCGAGCATGGGGCTCCCGTCGTCGATCGCGTCGCGTACCTGGCGCGCGGCGACGGCCCCCTCAGGCCCGCCCGCGCGCACCGCCTGATTATACCAGCGCGCCGGCGGCGGGAGCCGAACTCGACGGGACCTGCGCACCCCGCGGCGGCGGAGCTCAGCCGCGCCGGCGAATCAGATAGTCGCGGAAGCGGGGGATCGCGATGGAGACCATTCCGTGCCCCCGATCCTCAAGGACGCCCTGCGCCAGCAGGCGCCGCTTGTACTGGGACACGTAGTTCGCCTTCTTCCCCAGGCGAGCGCCGATGTCGCGCGTGCTACTCTCTACGCCCTCATCCTCGAGCATCGCGTAGAGGAACCGCAGGTCACCGCGGGACAGCTCGCGGTAGGTAGTCTCGAGGATCTTCCGCTCTATGTCGCGCTCCGCGTACTCGGTGCCGCGGACCACGTCCTGTGCGCTGATCTCGCGCCGGGTCGGGGACTCATCCCACATGCGGTACCCGACCAGCTGCATCATGTAGGGGAATCCCTCGATGGCACGCACTGCGCAGTCGAGCGCGGACGACTCGATGGAGCGGCCGCCCGCCTCGACGGTCTTGCGCAAGGCGTCGCGCACCGCGCCGTCGTCGACGCGACCGAGCTGATGGTAGCTGGCCCGGCGCAGGAACGACACCGAGTCATCCCGCAGAAGGGCCGACACCTTGGAGGGAAGGCCCGCCATGAGAAGGGCGACCTTGCGCCCCTCGCGCACGAAGTGCTGGTAGACCGAGGCGAGCTGGATCATGTCCTCGAGGTCAACGCGCACCTCATCCACCACGATGAGCAGGCCGACGTCATGCTCGGCCATCATGTCGAGAATCCCGCCCATACGCGTGCGCCAGTTCCCCGGCGGCGCCTCGTGGCTCTCCCACTCGACGCCGAGGAGCTGCCCGACGTTGAAGCCGCGCAGGCGCATGCGGTCGGGAGTCTCCACGAACTCACCGGCCGCCACGAGGGCGCGCTCCTCGATGTCCTCAAGCATGCCCGGCACGGCCGATACGCTGGCAGTCACCCATCCGCGTGAGAGCGCCTCATCGGCAAGGTAGGTGAGCAGGGCCGTCTTTCCCGAGCCCCGGGCTCCCACCAGAAGCGAGACGAGGTTGGGATCGCCCATCCCCCGCTCGAAGGCGCGCACCACCTCTCCGATGATCTCGGAGCGGCCCGCCATGACAGGCGGTATCTGCCCAAAGGTGGGAGTGAAGGGATTGACCGAGAAGTCCGCCGCCATGGTGCCCCCTTTTGCTTCTTTTGCGTTCCTTTGCTTCTTTTGCTCAGTTTTGCATTTTTTGCTCGGCGGCGCAACGGAAGGCCTCTCGCCCCTCCGAGAGGATGACGGGGGGCTAGGGGGCGGGGTGGTAGTAGACGTGGATGTCCTCGTAGGCGCCGTCGAGGTTGCGAAAGCCCTCGGGAACGGTGCCGATGCGCGTGAAGCCGAGGGACTCGTAGAGGGCGATGGCGCCCGCGTTGCTGGCCACCACGGCGTTGAACTGCAGGCCGCGAAAGCCGCAGGGGGCCAGCGCCGCGAGCGAGTCGGACACGAGGGCGCGTCCGACGCCCCGGCCGCGGGCATGGGAGGCCACGGCGTAGCTCGCGTTGGCAACGTGCCCGCAGCGGCCCACGTTGTTGGGGTGCAGGATGGAAAGGCCTGCCACCGCGCCGTCGTCGCCAACCGCCACGGCGCTGCGCGTCTGGGCGGAGAAGAAGGCGGCGGCCTCGTCCGGGCCGGAGAGCGGCTCGATCTGCGGGAAGGCGCGGCCGTCGCGGACGACCTCGTTCCAGATGGCGGTCATGGCCTCGAGGTCGGCCGGCTCCCAGGTGCGCACCCGCACGCCCGGCCGGCCCTCTTCCGCCGCCATGCTAGAACCACCGCTTCCAGAAGCCCTGCTTCTCCTGGGGCTCGGGCTCGGGCTCGCCGGCGGCCAGGGCCAGCTCGGCCAGCTCCTCGTCGGTGAGGGGCGCCTCGTCGGCGTCGGCGTCGGCCGCATCAGCGTCGCCGGCACCCGGCGCGTCGGCCGCATCTGGCGTGCCGTCGGCGGCCGGGGCCGCCTCGGCGTCGGACGCCTCGCCAGCCGCGGGCTCCCCCGCAGCCTCGGCCCCGTCGTCTTCGGGCGCGGCGGCGTCAGCCGGCTCCGAAACCGCCGGCGCCCCCTCGATCACGTCGCGGCGCCGCTCCCCCGCCGTGACGGCCGCCTCCTTGGCGTTCTCGCCGCGCAGGGAGTCCTCGTCCTCGTCGAAGCGCTCGTCGAAGGCGCCCACCAGGGCGGCGGCGAACTCGTGGGCGTCGAAGTCGCGCAGATCGTCGATGCCCTCCCCCACGCCGATCTTGATGATGGGCAGCTCCAGCTCGTGGCTCACGGCCAGGGCGATGCCGCCCTTGGCGGTGCCGTCGAGCTTGGTGACGATGAGCGCGTCCACATCGAGCGCGCGGTTGAACTCGCGAGCCTGCTGCAAGCCGTTCTGCCCGGTGGTCGCGTCGATGACGAGCACGGTGTAGACGGGCAGCTTCGCGCGCTTGCGCACCACGCTCACCACCTTCTCCAGCTCGCGCATGAGGTCGGCGGAGGTGTGCAGGCGCCCGGCGGTGTCCACGAGCACGAGATCGGCCCCGACCGCCTCGGCGCGCTCGATGGTGTCGTAGCACACGCTCGCCGGGTCGGCCCCGCGCTCGCGGGTGACCATCTCCACCCCGGCCCGGCGCGCCCACACCTCGAGCTGCTCGATGGCAGCGGCGCGGAAGGTGTCGGCCGACCCTAAGATGACCGCGCGCCCGGCGTCGGTCTGCTCCTTGGCGATCTTGCCCACCGTGGTGGTCTTGCCCGTGCCGTTGATGCCCACGAACAGCACGAGGGCCGGCTCGCCGCCCAGGATGTCCGCGCCGCCCTCGGTGAAGGAGGCGGCTATCTCGTCGTTGAGCAGGTCGAGCACGGCGTAGGCATCCGGCAGCGCCTTGCGCGTGGCGGCATCGCGCAGCCGCTCGACGATCGAGTCAGCCGCGCTGCCGCCCACGTCCGCCAGGATGAGCGTCTCCTCCAGCCCCTCCCAGAATTCCTCGTCGAGGTCGGGCCCGCGATCGAGCAGGACGTTCATCGACTCCTTGAAGCGGTCGCGGGAGCGGGTGAGCCCCTCGCTGATGCGGTCTAAGAATCCCATGGCTCTCTCCTTCGCTTCGGTCGGGCGGCGGCGCTACTCCGCGTACTGGAGGGCGCGGTCGAGCTTCTGGCTGATGACCTTGGTCACGCCGTCAGCCTGCATGGACACGCCGAACAGCACGTCAGCCGTCTCCATGGTGCGTCGCTGGTGGGTGATCATGATGAGCTGGGTCGAGTCGCGCAGCTGCTCGATGTAGGCCACGAGCCGACGCAGGTTGGTGTCGTCAAGGGCGGCCTCCACCTCGTCGAGGATGTAGAACGGCGTGGAGCGCGTGCGGTACACGGCGAACAGGAGCGCGAGCGCGGTGAGGGACTTCTCGCCGCCGGACATGAGCATCATCTTGGTGATGCGCTTGCCGCGGGGCTGGGCCGTCACCTCCACGCCGGTGTTCTCCAAGTCGTCCGGATCCACGAGCGACAGGCTGGCCGATCCGCCGGGGAACAGCACGGCGAAGATCTCCTGGAAGTTGGCGTTGACCTCCTCGTAGGTGCGCACGAAGTCGTCCTTCATGCGCGCGTCGATGACGCGGTTGATCTTGGCGAGCGACTTGCGCGCCGAGTCGAGGTCGGACAGCTGGCCGGCCAGGTAGTCGAAGCGCGCCTTGAGCTCGTCGTACTCCTCGGCCGCGTCCGGGTTGATGGTGCCGAGGTTGGCGATGCGCCGCTGGAGGCGAAACGCGGTCTCCTCCGCGAGCGGGCGGTCCTCGAGCGGGGGCAGGACGAGCGCCGTCTCGAGCGGCGTCTTGCAGTCAGCCACGATGACGTTCACCGCCGCCTCCACCTTGAGCTCGAGGCGGCCCTTCTCCACGCGCGCGGCGGAGAGCTGCTCGTTGACGACGTCGAAGGCGTCATGGGCGCGACGGGCCGCGGCTCGGGCCTCGGTGATGGAGGCGTGCAGGCCGGTGGAGGAGTCCTGGGCGGCGCTCGCGCGCTCCTCCAGGTCGCGCGTCCAGCGGCGGGCCGACAGCGTCAGCTCCTCGAACACGGCGAGCAGGGGCTCCAGGCGGCGGGCCGACGCGGTCTTGACGGCCAGAAGCTCGCGGGCCTCGGCCACCGTCTCGCGCAGGGCCTCCAGGTCGCCCAGGCGGGCGTCGCGCACGCGGGCGGCGTAGGTGTCGCGCTCGGCGAGCTTGGCGGCCTCGAGCTTGGCCTCGGCCAGCTCCTCGGACACGCGGTGCGCCTCGGAGCGCAGGGGAGCCAGCTCCGCCTGGATCTCCTCCTGCTTGGCCTTGGCATCGGCCAGGCCCTGCTGGCACTCGGCGATCTGGCGCTCGTAGGTCTCCACGTCGGGACGGGCGCTCGAGATGATGGCCTCGGCCTCCTCGCGCTGGCGCGTCACCGACTCGAGCTCGCGACGGACGGCGGCCAGCTTCTCCTCGGCCCGGTCGGCCTGGGACCGCGACGCCTCGGCGCCGCCGCGCAGGGCGGCGAGCCGCTGGCTCAGGTCCAGGCTCGCGGCCTGGGCCTTGCGCAGGGACTCCTCCGCCTCGCTGGCCTCGCGCTGGGCCGTGGCCGTGGCCTCCTGGGCATCGGCGAGCGCGCCGCGCAGGTCCTCCACGCGGCGGACGCGGGCGAGCACGCCCTCGGCGCCCTCGTCCACGGCGGTGCCCACGCTCACCTTGCCGCTCGGCCATACCACCGACCCGTCGGCGGCGGCGAAGCGCAGCCCCAGCCCGTCGGCGCCGTGGGCCTCCAGGGCGTCGTCGAGCGTGGCGCACAGCACCACGTCTCCCAGCACGGCGCGCACCGCGCGGGCCGCCGAGGGCGGAAAGGCGAGACGCTCGATGAGCGGGGTGCCCGGAGCGTCGGCCGGGTAGGCGGCGGCGCGGGCCTCGGGCAGGCTGTCGGGCGAGGCGTCCTCGCGCAGGAGCAGCGACACCTCGCCCTCCAGCTCGGCGGCGGCGAGCACCGAGGCCACCGAGGCGGCGCACACCGCGTCGTCGACGAGCAGCGTGGCCACGTCCGGACCGAGCAGCGCCTCCACGAGGGCCTCGCAGCCCTCGGAGGCGCGCACCACGTGGGCAAGCGGCTCAAGCGCGCCGGCCAGCTCGTCCTCGTGCTCCATGAGCCAGGCCCGCGCCGGGCCCGACGCGGCCACCGAGGCGCGCTCGACCTCCTCGAGGGCCTGGATCTGCGCCGCCAGGGCGCGCTCGGCGTCGCGCGCCTCGTCGAGGGCGGTGCGGGTGGCCTCGCGGGCCTGGGTGCACGTGCCCACCAGCTTGCGGGCGGCCGACTCCTGCTCGTCGAGCGTCGCGAGCGCCTCGGCGGCGGCAGCGGCCTCGGCGGCGAGCGACTCGGCGTCGGCCTGGGCGCGGGCGAGCGAGAGCTCGAGCTCGGCGCTGTGGCCCTCGATCACCTTCACGTGGGCGAGCCCGTTGGTGAGCGCCTCCTGGGTCTCGGCGTGGCGGCGGCGCGCCACGTCCATCTTGGCCTCCAGCTCGCGCGCGTCCTTGCCCAAGGCCGACGACTCGCGCTCAAGGCTGCCGCGGCGCACGCCGAGGTCGCGGTAGGACTGGTCGAGAGCGGCCACGCGCTCGTCGGCGGCGGCGCGGCTCGCGGCCACCTCCGCCAGCGTCGAGGCGGCCCCGCGCAGCTCGGCCTCGGCCGCGGCGCGGCGGGCCTGGGCCGCCTCGATCTCCAGCTCGATCTCGCCGGCGCGGGCCGTGGCGGCGCGGCGGCGCTCGTGCATGACGAGCGCGGCGGAGTCGAACCGCTCAACGGCCGCGGCGGCGGCGCGGTACTGGCGCGAGAGCTCGCCGGCGTCCACCGAGTCGAGCCGGATGCGCTCCTGAAGCTCCTCGACGGCGGCCTCGGCGGCCTCGATGGCCGCGCGCTTGGCCTCCATGTCGGCGGCAAGCGCGGCCTCCTTCTCCTGCGAGCCGTCCCAGGCGCGCTGGAGCGTGCGCAGGTCGTCCACGGCCAAACGCAGGCTCACGTCGGCCAGCTCGCCGGCCAGCTCCTGGTAGGTGCGGGCCTTCTTCGCCTTGCGCGAGAGCGGCCCGAGCTGGCGCTCCACCTCGGCCACCACGTCACGGGCGCGGGCCAGGTGCTGGTCCATCGAGGCCAGCTTCCGCTCGCTCTTCGCCTTGCGCTGCTTGTGCTTGAGCACGCCGGCGGCCTCCTCGATGAGGGCGCGGCGGTCTTCCGGCTTGCTCTGGAGGATGGAGTCGAGCGAGCCCTGGGAGATGATGGAGTGGGTGCCGGTGCCCAGGCCCGAGTCGTGAAGGATCTCCAGCACGTCCATGCGGCGGGCCACCGTGCCGTTGATGAGGTACTCGCTCTCGCCGTTGCGGTACATGCGGCGGGTGATGGCCACCTCGTCGTAGTCGATGGGCAGCGTGCCGTCGGAGTTGTCGAGCACGAGGTCTACCTCGGCAAGGCCGGTGGGCTTGCGCGCCGACGAGCCGGCGAAGATGACGTCTTCCATGGCCTGGCCGCGCAGGTGCTTGGCGTTGCGCTCGCCGAGCACCCAGAGCACCGCGTCGGAGATGTTCGACTTGCCTGAGCCGTTGGGGCCCACCACGGCGGTGATGCCGGGCTCGAGGGCCATGACGGACCGGTCGGCGAAGGACTTGAATCCCTTGAGGACGAGTGACTTCAGATACATGGGCGCCTAATCCTGCTTCTTCTTGGCGGCTTCCCGCTCGCTCTTCTTCCGCGCGCGCTCCTCGGCCTTGGCGGCCTTGGCCGCGGCCTTCTCGGCGGCCTTCTCCTCGGCCTTGGCAGCCTTCTCCGCCGCCTTCTCCTCGCCGCCGCCCAGCCCGAAGAACTCGGAGAGGCGCGCGAGCGTGGTCTTGGCGGCCTGGCTCTCGGCCTCCTTCTTCGTGCGGCCGACGCCGCGGGCGAGCCCCTGGTCGCCGGCGTAGACCTGGGCGACGAAGGTGCGGTCGTGCGGCGGGCCCTGGGTCTCCACCAGCTTGTAGGTGGGGGTGATGCCGTCTTCCTGGAGCTTCTCCTGCAGGGCGCTCTTGGGGTTCTCGGGCTCGCTGGCCATGTCGAGCGACATGCGCGGCACGAGGGTGCGCTCCACGAAGTCCACGGCGGCGGGCAGCCCCCCGTCGAGGAAGAGCGCGGCCACCACGGCCTCGTAGACGTTCTCGAGCGCCGAGTGGAGCCCGCGCTTGCCCGTGCCCGTCTCCGACGAGCCGAAGACGATGACGTCAGCGAAGCCCAGGCCCGCGGCCACGTCGGCCAGCGACGCGCCGGAGACGAGCGCCACCTTGATGCGGGTGAGGCCGCCCTCGTCCAGCTCGTGGAAGCGGTGGAAGGCGGTGGAGGCCACGATGGCGCCTAAGATGGAGTCGCCGAGGAACTCGAGGCGCTCGTAGGAGAACTTCACCGACTTGCCCTCGGTGGCCGAGGGGTGGGTGATGGCCGAGAGCAGCACGCCCTCGTCCTGGAAGGCGTAGCCGAGAATCTCCTGGGCGCGGTCGAGCTTGGAGCGCTGCTCCTCGCTGAGCGTCATGCGCGCTCACCGCCCTCGATCACCTTCGCGGCGATGACCTCGGAGACGTGGGAACGCACGGTGCGGGCCGCGGCGAGCACGCCGCTCTTGATGGCGAGCGGGCTCGACGAGCCGTGGCCCACCACGCAGGCGCCCTTGACGCCCAGAAGCGGCGCGCCGCCGTGGGTGTCGGGGCTCAGCTTGCCCTTGAGCTCGGCCAGGTCGCCCTTGACGAGCAGCGCGCCGAGCTTGCCCTTGGCCGAGGCCATGAGGGCGTCCTTCATATAGCGGAACAGCACCGACGAGGTGCCCTCGATGGCCTTGAGGCAGACGTTGCCGGTGAAGCCGTCGGTGACCACCACGTCGAAGGTGCCGGCCAGGATGTCGCGCCCCTCGGCGTTGCCGGCGAATTCCGGCACCTCCGCGCGCAGAAGCGCGTGGGCCTCCTGGGCGGCGGCAGACCCCTTCGTGTCCTCCTCGCCGATGTTGAGCAGGCCCACGCGCGGAGCCGCCACGCCCATGATCTCGCGGGCGTAGACGGCGCCCATCTGGGCGAACTGCACCAGGTACTCGGCCTTGCAGTCGGCGTTGGCGCCCACGTCCAGAAGCAGCGTCGGCGTGCCGTAGGCCGGCAGCACCTGGCCGAGGGCAGGGCGCTTGACGCCCTTCACGCGCCCCATGACGAGCGTGGCGGCGGCCAGGCAGGCGCCGGTGGAGCCGGCGGAGAAGAAGCCGTCGGCTGCGCCCTCCTTGACGAGGCGGCAACCCACCACGAGGGAGGAGTCCTTCTTGCGGCGCACGGCGTTGGCCGGGTGCTCGTCCATGGCGATGAACTCGGTGGTCGCCCGGGCCTCGGCGCGCTCGTGGGAGGCGGCGAAGGGCTCGACCACCTCGGCCGGGCCGCACAGGATGACGGACAGGTCGGGGTCGGCGGCGAGGGCCTGGGCGACGCCGTCCAGGACCACCCCGGGGGCGTCATCGCCGCCCAGGGCGTCCACGGTGATGGTGACTTTCTCTGCCACGCTCTGCTCCTTCATGTCGGATGCTCGCGGGATGCGGCCCGGCCGCCCACGGGGCGACCCGCGGCCTTGGGGGAAGACGGCGGCCTACAGCCAAAAAGCCCCCTGGCGCGCCTGGCGTCGTGCCAGGCGTGCTAGGAGGCTTGCGGGGACCTCATGCAGATGCGGAAGCCATCCGCACGGCGTCGCCAAGCGGACGCGCTACTCGGTCTCGATGACCTCGCGGTTCTTGTAGAAGCCGCAGGTCGGGCACACGCGATGCGGGAGCTTGACCTCGCCGCACTGCGGGCACACGGAGCGAGCGGGAGCCGCGATCTTGTCGTTGCTGCTGCGGCGGGCGTGGGTGCGGGCGCGGCCGGTCTTGCGCTTGGGTACTGCCATGGTCGATTCTCCTTCATTACATCCCGGGAGGCGGGGCCCGCCGGGCTTTACTTCGCTAAACGCACGAAATGGTATTCTACCAAAGGGAAGAACCCCCTGCAAGGGTGTGGTGGCGGGTTTTTTCGCGGCGGGCGTCGCAGGCGGGGCCGGGTGCGGCGGGCGCTTGGCGCCGCAGGCAGGGGCGGGTGCGGCCCGGTCGCGCGCATCGCGGTGCGTCGCCCCCCCTACTCCCCGAACTGGAGGCGGTAGTAGCGCGCATAGGTGCCGCCGCGGGCGAGCAGCTCGTCGTGGGTTCCCTGCTCCACCACGCGCCCGTCCTCCACCACGGCGATGAGCGAGGCGGATCGGATGGTCGACAGGCGATGGGCGATCATGAGCGTGGTGCGCCCGCGGGAGAGCTCCTCGAGCGAGGCCTGGATGGCGCGCTCGCTCTCGTTGTCGAGCGCGCTCGTGGCCTCGTCGAGGATGAGGATGCGCGGATCGCGCAAAAACACGCGCGCGATGGCGATGCGCTGCTTCTGGCCGCCGGACAGGCGCGCGCCGCGCTCCCCCACCAGCGTGTCGTAGCCGTCGGGCAGGCTCATGACGAAGTCGTGCACGTTGGCCTTGCGCGCCGCGGCCTCGATGGCGGCATCGTCGGCGCCGGGGCGGCCGTAGGCGATGTTCTCGCGCACGGTGCCGCCGAACAGGTAGACGTCCTGCTGCACGATGCCGATGGCCGCGCGCAGCGACTCGAGCGTCACGTCGCGCACGTCAATGCCATCGATCTCCACGGCGCCCGCGTCCACGTCGTAGAAGCGCGGCAGGAGCGAGCAGGTGGTGGTCTTGCCGCCGCCGGAGGGCCCCACGAGCGCCACGGTGGACCCGGCCGGCACCTCCAGGTCGAGCCCGTCGAGCACCGGCCGGCCGCCGTCGTAGGAGAAGCGCACGCCGCGGTAGCTCACGCGCCCGCGCGGGGCGCCAGACCCGGCGCCCGCGCCGCCTGCCCGCGAGACGCCCCGCGCGCCCGGGACCGGCCTCGCGGCTTCCGCGGCTCGCGCAGGCCCCGCATCCGACACGGCTTCCGCGGCTCGCGCCCCCTCTCCGCCTGGGGCCTGCGCGACGCGCGCCTCGGCCTGCTCGAGCGTCACCGCACCTGGGCGGTCAGCCACGTCGGGACGCTCGGCGAGCACCTCGATGAAGCGGCGGAAGCCCGCGTAGCCCTTCTGGAGCGTCTCGGTGAAGTTGATGAGCTGCTCGACCGGCGCGATGAAGATGCCGATGTAGAGGGCGTAGATGGCCAGGTCGCCCACGGAAAGCGTGCCCTGGGCCACGAAGTAGCCGCCGCCCACCACCGTCACGCCGTAGAGCACGCCCAGGAACAGCGAGCTCATGGCATGAAACGCGCCGAGGAACCGGTAGGAGCGCTTCTTCGTGTCGAGGAACGCCTCGTTGGCGCCGCGGAACTTCGCGCGCTCGGCCGCCTCGCCGCCGAAGGACTTCACCACGCGGATGCCGCCGAGGGAGTCCTGCACCGCCGCGTTGATGCCGGCCATGCGCTCGCGGTTCTCGCGGAACACCGCGCGGCGGCGGTAGTTGAGCGCGAACGAGAGCGCAGCCATCACCGCCGTGGCGCCGAGCATGATGGCCGTGAGCGGCACATTGATCATGAACAGCAGCGAGAACGAGCCGACGATCTTGAGCGTGCAGATGAGCAGGTTCTCAGGCCCGTGGTGGGCGAGCTCCGATATGTCGAACAGGTCGGTGGTGACCTTGGACATCATGGCGCCGGTGTTATGGCGGTCGTAGTAGCTGAACGAGAGGCGCTGGTACTGCTCGAACAGGTCGCGGCGCATATCGGCCTCCATGCGGGCGCCCATGATGTGGCCCCAGCAGGTGATGAACCACTGGCAGGCGGTACGCGCCAGGTAGAGCACGGCGAACAGCCCGGCAATGCCGGCGAGCGAGCCCAAGATGACGTCGGCGGGCTCGAGGAAGAACTCCTTGGTAAAGAAGCCGAGCAGCTGGGGGAAGGCCAAATCGATGCAGGCGAGCGCCACTGCGCAGAGGAGGTCGGCGGCCAGCAGGCCGCGGTAGGGGCGGTAGTAGCCGACGAAGCGGCGGATGACGCGGCCGGCGGTCACCTCGGCGTGCTCTTCGCGCGCGGCGCGCTCGGCGGGGCCGGCGGCGGGCGCGGGCGCGGTGAGCGGGCCGCGGTGGGCGTCGCGGGCGTCGGCGCGGGCCGAGCCGGGGGTCTCCACGTCGCGCGGGGCGCAGGACGCGGTGGCTGCGGGCGGGGCGTCGGCGGGACGGGAGGCCGGCGCGGAGCCGAGGGTGAGGGCGGCAGGGCCTGCGGGGCCGGGGGCCACGGAGGCGGGAGGCGTCGAGTTGGCGGGCGCCGTGGCTGCGAGGCCCGCAGCGGGACGCGAGGGCGTTTCGTTCTTGGTATCCATAGGCGCATGATACCGCGCGACCGGCGCCGAGAGCCCAAACCGTTCGGCAACGGCGCGCTCACTGCCACTTTTTCCGGTCGAGATGGCACAAATCGGCAGTTTGGTACGGTGCGAAAGAGCGCAAGCGTGACACGCGAGAAAATCAGGCGAACACGACCTGGGGTTATGCGCAGGCACCTATGCCGCAGGACGCCGAAAGCGACCTCCGGCAGCCGTCGGAGCGTACCGAACTGACAATCAGTGCCAGTTTCGCGCGAAAAAGCGGCAGCGAGCTACGCCGACGAGTCGTGGCGCCGCTCAAGCTCCGCCTCTATCTCACCGAGCAGGCGGTGAGCCCGCTCCACGTCCTGGGCGAGCGTGTCGGCCACCGCGCGCCGGTCGCCCGAGGCGGGCGCAGCGGACGCCTCCCCCGTCTGGCGAGCGCGCGTCTCGGTGATGGCACGGTCTGCGGCGTCCACGGCGGCGCCCGCCACCGCGGCCCGCTCGGGGTCGCGGGCGCGCAGGGCCGCCATCCGCCCCAGCCGGTAGACGGCCGACGTAGCTCCGCGCCCGTACATCCCCACGTCGCGCCCGAACGGGAACGACACGGCCACGGCCACGATGAACAGCGGGGCGCCCGCCCAGCCGAAGATCTCGCATCCCAGAAGGATGGCCGCCAGCGGGCAGCGGCTCATGGCCGCAAAGAAGGCCACCAGCCCCACGGCTGCCGACCAGCCCGCATCGCCCCCGGTCATGACGGTGCACGACGCACCGAGAAGCGCGCCGATGGTGAACGTGGGCATGATCTCGCCGCCCTTGAACCACAGCCCCAAGGCGAGCGCGGTCACGAGTGCCTTGAGCGCGAAGTCCCACGTGCCCGCCTCTCCCGCCAGCGCCTCAGCCAGAAGCAGACCGCCGGTGCCGGCGAGGGACTGCCACCCGAAGGCCAGGGTGAGCCCGGCGATGAGCAGGCCGCCCGCCGCCACCCAGAGATAGTAGTCGCGCGAGCGGCGGGCCGTGACGCGCTGAAGGGCGTCGATGGCCTTGACGAACAGCGTGCCTCCGATGGCGCAGGCCACGCCGATCACCACGCAGCCACCCACCACCGGCCAGCTGAGGGCCGGCAGGGCCACCTTGGGGATGACGTCTCCGATGCCCACGGCGCTTGCCAGCCCGAAGGCCACGAAGCACGCGAGCAGGATGGAGAGCAGGTGCTTGGTCACCGAGCGTTTGAAGCGCGAGAGCTCGAGCACGAACATGCACGAGCCGAGCGGCGCGAAAAACAGGGCGGCGAAGGCGGCGGCCATGCCCGTGGCGGCCGCATAGCCGGTCATGGGCTGCCCGGCATCGGCGCGATGGACGGGGCGCAGCTTGAAGGGGCGGGCCACCAGGTCGCCCAGCGACGCGCCCATGTGGAGCGCGCCGGCCTCCTTGCCCACCGACGCGCCGCCGAGGATGGACAGGCACGTGCCGATGAGGATGCCGGGCGCCAGCCAAGGAGAGACCTCGCGATCGTCGCGGATGAGGCCGACCACCTTGTGGGTAGTCATGTCGAGCGGCAGCCGCCATGCGTGGTAGAGCAGAAGCGAGAGCACGCCCAGGACCGGCAGGGCGAAGACGAGCTGCCAGCAGGCCCGGTAGGCCTCCCAGGCCAGCCCCACGCACACGCAGAGCACCACCGAGGCCGCCGCTCCCGCCACGCCGGCGACGACGGCGAACAGCGCATGGCGCGCCACCTGGCCACCGTCGATCACGTGCATGCGCCCCCCCTTCCGCTCAGGTCCGTCAACCCAACCATAGGGCGGCCCCGAAAGATGGAAGGCCCCGGGCGGCGAAGCGTTTCCCCCTCGCCGCCCGGGGTTTCCCGAGGCGTTACGTTCGCCATGGCGCGGCGAGGTGGGTGAAACCCCGAAAAGCAGCCGACCTCCTGCAATTTCGCACGGTTTTGCACCCCCCGCTGCCTCAGGAGGCCGCCCGCGCGGCGCTTCGCCGTCTTTTTGAGCCCCAAGGGGGCCTCTGGGGCCAGGCAAGGGGCGCGAGAGAGTGCAAAACCGCTTCGATTTGCGGCAGAGGGGCCGATTTTCGAGGTCGGGCCGCAGGCGGGTGCTACTCAGCCGTCCCCTCGGGCGCCTCCGCGCCCAGGTCGAGTCCCTTGAGCACGGCAAAGGGGTTGGCGGCGTCGACGTCATCGGCCGCAGCGGGCTCGCAGCCGCAGGGACCCTCGTTGAGGTTGGCGCCGCAGGCGGTGCACAGACCCTGGCAGTCGTCGCGGCACAGGGGCACGAGCGGCACCTCCAGCAGCACGGCAGCGGTGATGAGCGGAGCCAGGTCGATCTTGTTGTCAGCCGGCAGCACATCGAACTCGTCCTCGTCCATGTCCTCCGGCGCCTCGGCGTCCTCGCCGCCGATGAGGAAGTAGCCCTCGATGTCGCCGGTGACGGGCAGGGTCACGTCTTCCAGGCAGCGGGCGCAGGAGGTGACGGCCTCGCCCTCGGCGGTGCCGGTGACCAGCAGCGCGTCGCCGGTGTTCGTGATGTCCGCCGACCAGGCCAGCGGCGCGGTGAAGGTGTACAGGTCGGGCCCGGCCTTGAGCACGCCCAGGTCGGCCTCGCCCTCGAAGTGCGCCATCTCGGCCGGCGAGAACAGCTCGTTGGGGATGGCAATCTTGATCGGTTCCATCGCTTCCCTCCTTGGGAGCTCGGGTGTGGGTAAAAAAGCAGCCGGCCGCGGGTGGGCGGCCGGCGATGGTGCGTGGCTGTGCGTGGGCGCTGCGGCTGCTAGCGGACGCTGATGGAGTTGGCGTTCAGGCGGTCGCGGCAGCGGCGCGCGTTGTTGAGCAGCGTGTCGAGGCTCTGCTCCACGTGGCCGAAGACCTCGTCGGCGTAGTCCTCGGCGCCGGCGCGGGTCTGGCGCTCGAGCTCGCGGGCGTCAGCCAGGATGGTGTCGGCCTGCTGCTGGGAGATGCGCACGATCTCCTGCTCGGAGGCGATGGTCATGGCCTGGGAGCGGGCGTCCTCGATCATGCGGTTGGCCTCGGCCTCGGCGTCGTCGAGCAGGCTCTGGCGCTCGCGGACGATCTGTCGGGCCTGGGAGAACTCGCTCGGGAACGTGTCGCGGATCTCGTCCATGATCTCGAAGGCGGCAGCGATGTCCACCTGACGCAGGTTGTTCTTGCCGAACACCGGCTTAGAGTCCTCCAGGAGGATGGACAGCTCCTCCAAAAGCCCCAAAACTCCAGTCTCGTCCATGGTCATCCTTCCAGCCGTCACGTGCCCCAGGGGCACCGGGTCTATCGCATGCCTGCGCAGCTGCGTTCGCACAGTAGTCGTACTATTCTAGCACGCGCGAACCAACCCCCAAAACCACACACAAACCGAACACGTTTTGGAGGGGGAGGCGATACCTAGACTCGCTTGGCCCAGCGCCTTGCGCTACGTCACGCGCCATTGCTCTCCCCTGCAAAACATGCTATAAATGACTCGGTGGCACCGAGAGGCGCTACCTCCAAGAGCCGGGGGCAGTCCCCCGGCATTTTTTCTATAAGGAGGCCGCATGGGGGAGCTTTCGATCTTCGTCGACGAGTCAGGTGAGGTCGGTCCGAGATCGAAGCACTACCTCATTACGCTTCTCTTCCACAGCCAGGACAAGAGTCTCGCAACGCATTTCGCAAAATACGAGCGCATCCTGGGCGACTGCCAGATGCCCGACATACCCTTCCACCTGTCCCCGCTTCTGAACGGCCACGACGATTATGAGGGTCTGTCCCCAAGCGACCGGAAGCGCTACCTCTCCAAATTCCTCGTCTTCTCCCAAGCCCTCCCCTTCGCCTATCACACCTTCGCTTATCGGAAATCCGATTTCTCAAGCAGCGGCAAGATGATCCAGAGGATGCGGAGGGACATGACTTCCTTCCTCTTCGACCACCTTGAGTTCCTTCAGTCCTTCGATTCGGTAAAGATCTACTACGACGACGGCCAGCAGGCGGTGACGAACACGCTCCACGACGCGATTCAGTACGTCGTCGCCAAGGACGCCGCCTTGTTTAAGAGCGCCGAACCGCGCGTGTACCGACTGTCGCAGGTGGCCGACTTCGTCTGCGGAATAGAGCTGACCGCCATCAAGTACGGCACAAGGGAGCAAACCGCCACGGACGAGCGCTTCTTCGGCGGATCGAATGCCTTCAAGAAGAACTACCTCCGGAAGCTGAGAAAGAAGAGGATTGGGTAAAGGAGCGGCGGTGCTCTTTGCCACCTCGCAAAGGACTAACCGCCCTGATGCATCGTTGGGAAGCTATGTGGGTTTGCTGTGGGTAATTGCCTCGGGACTTTTGCGAGGCGTAGGAAACACCGCATGCTATAAGGAGGCCTTGAAAGCCGTCCTCTTCCCCACTTTTGTCTTAAGATAGGCGCCGATCGCGTAGTGAGCATACCCCACGGCGGTGCACGTCGCCACAGAGAAGACGATAGAGCCGCCAAGGCCCATCGCGTCGAACCAGCCCACGTGAGCGTTCATGAAGTAGAAGAAGAGCATCTGGAAGATGTATATGTGCAGCGCTGCCTTGCTTATCGACTCGAAGAACAGGCTGACGCGCGACGGGAGACGATTCCCTCCAAAACCGAGAAGGCTAGGTGGTCCCCAGCGATAGCACATGGACATGACGAGCATCATGATCCCCGTCGCGTAGACAAACGACAGCATAGAGGAGTTCCTCCAGCCCTCCCCGCTTGGCAACCAGACACCCCAGATGTTGCCGGAAGTCAAATAACATGCACCAATAACAAAGAGAACCAATCCGACAAGGGAGAACCCCAGCGTGCCCATCCTGCCCTTGCGGTACCAATCGCTGATGACGATGCCAGCGAGGAGGTAGAACCCGTACCGAATCAGTACCAGACGATACACTTGAGGCGATATCAGTTCGAGAAACGCGGCGATCTCCCACGCGACAACAGCCAAAGCGCCAGCCACCAAAGTCGCCCTAGGCCACCTTTTGCGCCACGCGCAGAGGAAGGGCAGCGCGAGGTACATCTGGAAGAGCATTGGGACGTAGTATCCTCCTGGGCCGTTTCCGCCACAGAGATAGTCCACCAAGATCGCCGGCAAAAGCATCAACCGACTACAAGGAATATCGATTCCTATTAACTGGCTTGCCGATGCATAGATATTGGATTGCGCGAAAACAAGGAAAAGAAGAGCGGCGAACACTATCGAGTAGGGCACGATAACGCGCTTGATCCTGGGAACGAGCCTGTCCTTCCGCAGCTCATCACGCGGACGCTCCGACCCATGGCGATAGAAGGCGAGGTTGAACAGGAAGGCGCTTATGAGCCAGAAGAAGGGAACCGCTTGGTCAATCCAGAACGCGAATTGCAGATCAGCACGCATAGCCCCCGTGATGAGCGGAACGTGGGTGACGATGATGAAGGTCTTCATGAGTACCTTCACGTAGTCGAAAAGGACTATGCGCATATGTCCTTCTCGCACAGCGCGCTTGGCAGAACATCCAGGAAGGATCCCGAAGCCAATGTCACGCCACCGTCCTCGCTATCTCATTCCACTTGATCTGAGTGTCTGGGCGGAGGAAGCACGGGCTAAGACCGAAGGGCCGAGCAACCAGCTCCTCCAAGTAACCACACCTACTCAGCACTTTGACAGCAGGATCACTTGTTAGCTCGAAGGTAAGGCAGACGACGCCTACCAAGCCATCAAGCTCCTCCTCGCGATCAGCAGGTCCGAGGCAGCGACGCTCGCGAAAGCCCGCCATCGCCGCATCGGAGATCCCGCCACAAACGAACTCCTCCGATGTCAGCCCTAGCACCGCTTCGCACTCGCTCCGAGAGAACACCCGTATTATGTCGATCTTATCGGCATCGCGCAGTATCTCGCAGAGCAACCGCGTGCGGGGATCGAGACCACCCGGCAATCGCAGGTCGCTGTGCAGGCCAACGGCGCGCCTGACGATCGACGCCCACCTGGGATCATCCGTGAACTCCGACAGCATGCCCCTCCGGCTTCGCAGATCAGCGCCCGGCAGCTCGTCCCCTTCGAGAACGGCCAGACCTAGCTTCGCATGGCTAATCGATTCAGAGTCCCGGAACGTTCCCCATATCCGCAACTGCTCGAAGCGGCCAATGTCGTGCAGGAGCCCGCATAACCACGCCAGGTCAACGTCATCGGAACCTAAGCCAATACCCCGCGCCACCTCCGCGCACAGATTGGCGACATTCAACGTGTGCTCGTATTTGAGGGCGATCTGAGGGTTTTGAAAATCAAAGCCCCTGACATACCTTTCGAATACGCCGACAGCGGCAGAGCGGTCAAATCTAGGAAAGGACAACTTCGATCTCCCCCAACGCCCAATCGGCAAGGGATACAGCCGCCTCAGCATCCGGGCCGGAGCATATAATATGCCCAACTCTGTCGTTGCTAGAATGAGGCATTTCAATGCGATCTCCGGGAGAGAGGTAGAGACTAACCTCCTCGACGCCCTCCGCGTCCCTCACCTCATCAGGAACAAAGACAGATTCGATCACCCCGGATCGCGACGCTGTAATGAACCTCACGGCGCTCCCCCGACATTTCTTGGGGGAAAAGTCATAGGGCTGACCGAGAGCCACGGCGATAGATCCCTCGACCACATCGACGCCCGTCGATAGCGGCACGAGGTGCGACGTGATGAAGTCACCTCCGAGCCGCGCAGCGGTCTCGATGACCTTCGGGCCATCATCCGTCATCATCACCTCCGTATGGGAGGGGCCGGTCACTATGCCTATAGCCTCCAAGGTTCTAAGCGCGATGCCGCGAATTGCCTCCTGGGCGTCATAGTCAAGACGCGAGGGCTCTGAGTGACCGAGCTCGACGAAATATGGAGGCGCCGTCGTCGTCTTGTCCGTAATGGAGAGTATCGTCGTTTCCCCCTCTACGGTCATGGCTTCGACGCTGACCTCGGGCCCGGAGAGCCGCTCCTCAACCATGACGGTGCCTTTCCTCGAGAAGTCGCGAAAGAAGGCGAACAGCTCTTCGATAGGTCTACCCCGGTCGGCAGGCTCGATCAGCCTCACGCCGCGGCTCGCCGCGGAATCAGCAGGCTTCGCTATACATTCGTAATCGAAATGATCAAGCGCAGCCCTGAACTCCTCAACCGTGTCGCAGGCGAAGAACACTGGCACAGGAACGTCATGCTCGGCAAGTCGCGCCCTCATCGCATCTTTCTGGGTAGCGCAAACGGCATCCACGGGAGAGATTCCCGCGGGAAGCCCCAATCTCTCGGAGACAAGGGCCGCCACCCTCACCGGAGCATCGCTCGTCGAGGTGATGACAAAGTCAGCGTCCTCGCCTCTCGCAAGCTCCTCAATAGCGTCAACATCGAGGGTGCTCGTAAGCGAAGCCGCATCGGCAACCGCAAAGCCGACCGCTGTCGGATCATAATCGGCGCAGACCACGCGAAAACCAAGTCTCTGGGCAGCCTCTATCGCCGGAACCTGGAGCCTACTCCCCCCAAGCATGACGACCGTCTTTCGCTCATCAAGCTGCATCATAGCGCTATGATCTCCTTCGCAATCCTATCCGCACCGCGGCCGTCGATGAGGCGATGCGCGCATAAGGCAATGGTATGCGCGCGGCCCGGATCGGAAACGAGCCCCTCGAGCAGATGAAGTACCCTATCTGCGCTCTCGCTAACCGCATCGCCCACATACCCTGCATAAGCGATCGCGTCAAGCCTTGCCAGCGATTCGGCGCTAGGAACCTGCTCCTCCACCATTGCAAACGTAACCGCCGGCAGACCAACAGCCGCCATCTCGTAAACCGTTGTCCCGTTTGCCGAAACGGCAACGTCGGCTGACATCATAAGCTTCGCCATGTCCGAAACGCTGCGATGTAGCTCGACGCGAGGATGCGCTGACGCGATGCCCTCGATCTCCGAGGCATCTGCGAACATCCCGCCAACAACAACCGCAAACGAAACATCGTCGAGCAATTCTGATTTCAGGGCTGCGTTCAAAAAAATCGGCACGAACCTCATCGGGTCGGTGTTTCCCGTAGTCACCAAGACCCTGCTGATCTTGCCCATTCGAGCCTTATAGGAATCAGCAAACTGCGCCCGAAGGGGCGCGAAGGACGGGCCGAGCAGAAGCCGCGTTCCACGACCGCCGTAAATCGTCTCATAGCCTTGCATATCGACATCGGTCGAGTAGTTGGCCAGAAGGGCGAGATCCCCCAAGTCACCAGCCTTGCTCCCCAAATAGCACACCCGACAACATCGGGAGAGGCGATTCACGTAGGAACCTGTAACCGAGTAGGTGTCCACTAACACCACCGGCTTCTCCGGCGCCCGGAGGCATCGATCCTCGAGGATCTCAATCCCCTCTTCAATTTTTCGCCAATCAACTCCTAGGACGAGCGCCTCGTAGCCCCTCTCGCGTATGACGTCGACAGGCCCGCCATCCGACAGGACAAACTCAACGTCAGCCCCTCGGCTCCTCAGGGCATCGGCAACCGAGAGGCAACGCATGACGTGGCCCGACGCAATCGCGGCATTAGCGTCTGTCCTTATTAACACTTTCTTAGGAGAAGAGCTGCTCATATTCTCCCCTCATGAGCTCGTCGCGATAATCCCTCATCATCCTATAGGGGTCTCCATATTGGGGCTCAAAGCCGAGCTCCTTCTTTATTCTCTCGTTTGACATTCGAGGAAATCCACCGTTGTTGGAAACGCCAGGATCAGAAACCACTTGGGAAACCCCAGCTTCACCCGCGAAAGCCTCCGCAGTGGCTCTCGCGAGATCCCAAATCGAGAAATTCTCATCGTAGGATACGTTATAGAGACCGCTTCCAGTCGAGGAGTCAAGAGCATCGGCGATGGCTATGGCCATGTCCTTCACGTAGAGAACATCCTTTGGGGTCGAAGGGTCGCCAAACACCCTGATCGTCTCTCCAGCCGCAGCCTTATCCATGAATACTTGAAGGCCCGACTTCTGGACGACACCATCCTTGGCGAAAGAGCCATGGGGGCCAACGCCATAGATGGAGGGTATCCTCAACCAGATGTTCTTCATTCCGTAACGCTCATTGTAATATCTAAGCATCTCCGCTTTCTCAGTATTGCTCACCACATAGGCGGCATGATCATCAAGATAGGAGAACCGAAGGGGAGAATCCTCGTCGATCACTTCGTTGGGATCGTATAGCCTGCAATCAAAACGAGATATTATGTCCACAAGTCTCGGCACACCGTTCGCGCGGCACCATTCAAGTACATTCAACGTTCCTACTACATTTGTCTCGATGTACTCGACGATATCCTCATCCGCCGGATCCTTCTCGACATTGGCAGGCATCCGTGCCGCCAACGAAACGGCCCCATCGAAGCTGCCGTGAAGGCCCTCAAGGGATGTCGGATCGCGCAGATCAACCCTCACGTAATCTACTCCTCGCCGTGCGTAATGCTCGGCAAATCGGGTGTTCCTGCCTGTCGCCACCACCTCAGCGCCCCTAGCAAGAAGTTCGTCGATAGCATAGGCCCCAAGGAAACTTGAACCACCAACAACTAGATATCGCATGCTAAGCCGCCTTTCTCGAAGCAGTTCTGATCGGTTTGGCGGCGCAAGCAATTAGGATTTCTCTATTGAGCCCCCCCCCCCGATAACCACAGGTGGTGTCCTGGAAAAGCTCCGGCATCACTCCGCGCTCCTCCTCAAATTTCCAATCCGCCATCAGGTCGCGGAAATCGGCAAACGCCGGCGAATAACCGAAATCGTGCTGGGCCCGACCGATTTCAAACCGATAAGGTGTGATTCCGTTCGGCCTATCGGGATCTACACTCACTACGGACTTCCCCATCGGCCCGGCAAACACATCAGCTATGGCCTCAGCCTGCTCAAGCAGCGATACCGCGCGACCAGACCCAATGTTGTAGAGCCCGGACGTCCTCTCGCCACCAGCCGCCCTGACGAACGCCTGGGCAACATCCTTGACGTAGACGATATCCCTCACCGCAGTTTCAGCATCGCCAAAGACGGTTATGGGCTCGCCGGCCTTCGCCTTGTCGACAAACAGTCCGATACCCGATTTCCTCACCACTCCATTCACACGCAGGGAGTCGTGGGGGCCACACCCATAGACGGGAGGAAGCCTGAACACTGCGTTTTTCATCCCATACTGATTGTTGTAGTATGACAACAGATCGCACGCCGCGTTCTTCGATATCACATAGGCGGCATGGTCGCCGCTCAGCTTAAAGTCCCTTGGCCATGTCTCCAAGACGGTTTCTTGGGCGCTCCATCTGTTTTGAACGTCGGCGTAAGATGTGGTGGACACAATCCTGCCAACGTCATTTCTTCTGCACCACTCAAGCAAGGCGGTCATTCCCAGTGTATTTGTTCGTATGTAGTCGCCCGCATCATCCTCCGACTTCAGGTTAAACGTGGAATTTGCGGGGAGACGGCCTGCCAAGTGAATGACTGCATCGATATCAGTCGGCAGCGATTCAAGCCCCTTTGGGTCGTCAAAATCCAAAGGGAGGTACTCAACGCCCACGGTGGCATAATGCTTCTCAAAATGCGGATTACGACCAGTACCAACGACTTCATGCCCGGCATCTAGGAGTGCCTCAGCCGTATAGGCCCCAATGAAGCTCGACGCGCCAATTAACAGATACTTATTCACGCCCCATTCCTCTCTTGATAGTTATGCCAGATCCACCCTGCCTGCCTGATCCCTCAGTCATCCAGGTCAGAAGGCACTATGGGCGACCCGAAAGCAATGTCACGCCGCGCCACTTGCCCGAGAAGATCTTCCAGGCGCTTCGGCGCAATGCCGTATGCCGGCCTAATGCTGCGAACGTTTTCCGTCGTAAACGTCTCCCCTTTGGCAATAGGTCTCACAGCATAGAGAGAGCGACGGCCGACAAGTCCGCGCTCCTCCTTCTCGGAACGTTTGTAAGTGACAGAACCGATGGCGGCTCTGGCGATCTGCACGTCACGAACCATGGAGGCGAACTCCTCCGGCTCCATGGAAAACTCCGAGTCCACGGTCTTGTCCTCACGTGTAAGACAGAAGTGCTTCTCGATAACGCCGGCACCGAGCGTAGCGGCGGCAATGTCAACAGCCCAGCCCATGGAGTGGTCGGAGAGACCCACATGGCACCCGAAACGCTCCCTCATATCGACCATGGTCATGATATTCATGTCCGCATAAACCGCTGGATACTCGCTTGTGCACTTGAGCAGCACGATCTGGTCATTACCGACCGACCGACAGGCGTCGACTGCCTCGCCGATCTCCTCCTCACTGCCCATTCCGCACGAGATCACCATCGGCTTACCCTTGGATGCGGTATAGCGTATGAGCGGGATATCCACCAGCTCCGGAGAGGCAATCTTATACATCTCAACGCCAATAGACTCCAAGAAGTCCACTGACGTAGGATCGAACACCGAGGAGAGGAAATCCATTCCTAGTCGCTCACATTCCCGTTTGATCTCCTCCTGCCACTCCCAGGGAGTGTGCGCCTCCTCGTAAAGATCGTAGAGAGTGCGCCCTTCCCAAAGCCCGCCCGCCTGAGTCTGGAAGTCGGGCGAGTCGCAGTCGATGGTGATGGTGTCGGCGGTGTAGGTCTGGAGCTTCAGGCAGTCTGCGCCGGCCGTGGCAGCCGAGCGCACGATCTCCATCGCGCTCTCAACGTTGCCCCCGTGGTTGCCAGACATCTCCGCGATAAAGTAGACGTCCCCCTTCTCTAAAGCATCGAAAAGCCTCATAGAGCACCCCTTCCGATCATTGCTTGATATTTTTGCTCGGCTGTCTCCCAATCCTCCAACGTGTCAATGTCCTGAACGAATTGAGGGGGGATCCAGAGAGCCTTCGTCTCGCTGGTCATGAAGCTTCCTGCCTCTCGAAACGCATCTGTTGTGGCGAAATAAAATCGCCCGCAGTCGTGAGCCATCTTGGGAAGATCCTGGCTTCGCATGGAGGCGAACTCGGGAAAGGCATAGGAAAGAGAGCCATCTGCATGCACCTTGAAGCCCCTTAACGGGGGAAAGTCATAGGAAGTCACAGGCACAACCGACTCCGCGCCATTCTCTATCATGTCAGCCGCTTCGCGTAACTCCGAAACACTGGCAAAGGGGGCTGTTGGATAGAGGCAGCACACCACGTCGAACTCCTTGCCAGCATGCTTGTAGTCGCTTAGCACTTCCCTGATCACATCGGAGGTAGCTGCGTAGTCATCGCTGGCACGCTCGCTTCTCATGAATGGAACCGATGCGCCGAACTCCCGCGCCACAGCCGCGATGGCCTCATCGTCGGTGGAGACCATAACCTCGTCAAAGAGCCCGCTCTCACACGCCGCCTCTATCGAGTAGGCAATAATGGGCCTTCCGCAGAACTCCTTGATGTTCTTGTGCGGTATGCGCTTCGAACCGCCACGCGCCGTGATGATGCAGATGGCGCTAGTCATAGACAAACACCGATTCGGCGTACTCGCGAACATACTCCAATTTGTTCTCCTTTATCACCAAATTGGGGCTCTGGCCGAAAACGATAGACCCACTCGGTATGGTCTCGTCTTTGACGAAGGCGTTAGCCGAAATGATGACGTTATCACCGATCTCGCTTTTTCCGATCACCTTCGAGTCGCTCAACATGAAGACAGACTCCCCGAATACGGGGTAGGCCCCATGGTTGTTCCCGACCGTGCACCCCTGCCCGAAACTGAAGTAATTGCCGTAGCACGCGCGACCCATCACCGCGCCGAGCGGATGATCGAAGGTGAAGACATCGGGCATATCAACCTGGTAGAACAGGTCAGCCCCCGAAAGCGCCTTGCAAAGGGCGTAGACCTTGTCGCAAACAGGGCCGCATCCTGCAAGATATGCCTCGCGGGAAAGCGAATAGAGGAAGAAGGCCCACTGACATCCATGCAGCGGATCGAACCTCACCCGCCCTGCATCACGATAGTATTTGTTTCTCACCCGAGAAAAGGATCTCTCGCAGCGACCAAGCGCTTCTGGCAACAGCGTCTCTAGGACTGACCTCTCGCTGTCATCGAGAGGAAACAAGCTGCTCGTCTGGCGGAACAGCATATCTCGGATCTTATCTTCAGGTATGGAGGTCAGCATTCTCGACCCCGCCCTCTCTCCCGGCACCACTCAACAACCTTCGTCACAGCATCAACCACGTGCTGGACGTCCTCGTCAGTGAGACCGCAGTGCAGCGGCAACGTGACGGCGTGGTCGTAGTAGTCCTCCGCGTTCGGGCACTCGCCTCGCCCGTGGCCTAAATCCTGGTAGTACGGCAGCAAGTAGACGGGCAGATAGTGTACGTTCACGCCGATGTTCTCCGCTTTGAGAGCATCGAAGATGAACTGGCGGGACACGCCAAGCGCCTCGGTGTCGAACTTCAGGCAGTAGAGGTGGCGCGTCGTCTTCTCGGGGGTCGCGTCAATTTGGAATGACACCTCGGGAACCTCGGAGAATCGTTCGTTATAGAACGAGACTATCTCTCGACGGCGTGCTGAGAACTCGGGCAGGCGCCTGAGCTGGCTCAAGCCAAGCGACGCCTCGATGTCGCTGATGCGGTAGTTGTAGCCCAAAACCAGCTGCTCGTAGTACCAGCCGCCCTGACCCCTGTCGCGCAGCAAGTCGCAATCGCGGGTGATGCCGTGCTTAGCGTAGAGCCCCACCATCCGGGCCAGCTCCGGGTCGCTCGTGACGACCGCGCCGCCCTCCCCCGTCGTGACCGTCTTTACGGGATGGAAGCTCAGCGTCGTGATGTCGGCGAGGGATCCCACCGGGATGCCTCCGCGCGAGGATCCGAGCGAGTGGGCCGCGTCCTCTATGAAGACGAGGCCGAACTCATCGCAGATGGCCCGGATCTCGTCGGCGTCCACGGGTACGCCGCCGAAATCGACTGCGACCACGGCCCGTGTCCTGCCGGTAATCTTCTCGCGGATGGACGTCGGGGAGATGTTCCAGGTATCGGGATCGACGTCAGCGAACACCGGAGTCGCCCCGCAATAGCGCACGCAGTTGGCTGACGCCGCGAAGGTGATGGGAGACACGATAACCTCGTCCCCCGGCTTGATCCCCGCTGCGAGGCAGGCGACATGGAGCGCCGCCGTGCCGTTCGCCACAGCAGTCACGAACTCCGCACCCGTCACACCCTTAAGAGCCTCCTCAAACGCCTCGGTCGCCGGCCCGCAGGTAAGGTAGTCGCTCCTCAGGCAGTCGACCACCGCCCGGATGTCCTCCTCCGAGATGTCCTGATGCCCGTAGCCCAGATACCGCTCGCTTGCGGGGAGGCCGCCGTTGATGGCAAGTTCCATGGTCAGTCCGCCCTAGTACTTGATGGTCATGTCGGACAGGAGCTCGCGCAACTGCTCGACCGAGAGCCAGTCGGTGTTGGTGGCCGAGTCGTAGACGAAGCCCTGCTCGACCTTCTTCCCGCCCGCCAGGTCGATCTCGGACAGGTCGCACCACTCCATATGCGGGTAGATGATGTAGTTCTTCTCGTACTCGTAGGTGGTCATGCTGTCGGCGGCGGGAACCATGCACTCCGAGAGCTTCTCGCCCTCGCGAATGCCGACTTCCACCTGCTTGGCGTTGGGCGCCATCGCCGTGGCGAGGTCAGTGACCATGAACGAAGGGATCTTCGAGATGAACGTCTCTCCGCCCTCGGCCTCAGCGAGCGCCTTGACCACCAGCTGGATGCCCTCGTCGAGCGAGATCCAGAAGCGCGACATGCGGAAGTCCGTGATAGGGAGTTCCGTCGCGCCGCCCTTGATGAGGTTGTCGAAGAACGGGATGATCGAGCCCCGCGACCCGGCGACGTTACCGTAGCGCACGACGGAAAACGTGGTGCCGGACTGCCCCCGGTAGGCGTTGGCCGCGATGAAAAGCTTGTCGGAGACGAGCTTGGTGCCGCCGTAGAGGTTCACGGGGTTGACAGCCTTGTCGGTGGAGAGCGCGACGACCTTCTGGACGCCGGAGTCGAGCGAGGCGTTGACCAGGTTCATGGCGCCGTCGATGTTGGTCTTGACTGCCTCCATCGGGTTGTACTCGCAGGCGGGTACCTGCTTGAGGGCGGCCGCGTGGATCACGTAGTCGACGCCGACGAGGGCGCGGCGCAGCCGGGCTTCGTCACGCATATCGCCGATGAAGTAGCGCAGCCTGGAGTCATAGTCCTTGCCGGCAGCCTTGCCGAGCTCGACGAACTTGTTGCGCATGACGAACTGCTTGTACTCGTCACGCGAGTAGATGATGATCTTCTTAGGGTCGTAGCGCTCGAGCACGTATTGCGTGAACGCGTTGCCGAACGACCCGGTGCCGCCCGTTACGAGAATTGTCTTACCGTCTAGCATTGTTCTATTCCTTTCCGTAGCGCGGGGCTTGCCGATCGCCTAATGCGACAGCGCTCTCATTGGGAGCCGCTGCTCCCTTTGCCCTCCTTGAGCCCGGTCAGCACCCCCTGAACCTCCTCAAGCCCCGGCACCTTGAGAATCCACGAGCCTGCAAGGTAGAGGACAAAAAAGACAGGAACCTGGAGAGCCAGGCAAGGAAGGTGCGAGAAGCCCAGGAAGGGCACGAGGAGGGACGCGAGGGCCGCGACAGCCGACATGCCGATAGCGGGAAGACCAGCGGCCAGCTGGTTCCTCGCGCCATAACCGAGTACGCGACCCGCCGGATAGAGATCCACAAAGAGAATGGACGCGGCACCCACGACGGCTGCAGCTACGGCAACACAGTAAATGTCGCGACTGACCGCCGCCGTACCACCGATGAGGAGAACCCCCATGGCAACCTTGATCGTCTGGAGTCTGAGATAGAGGCCGCTATCCCCCAAGGCCATATAGGCCCTGAGGTTCACGAGCTGGAGTATCAGCAGACAGTTGGGAACGCAGGCCAATTGAAATACGGGAACACACGGCAACCACTTGTCACCAAGAAGAAGAGCAACGAAAGGCTCGGCTATCACCGCAAAAAAGAAGGAGAGCGGAGCCACCGCGAAGGTCCCAACCTTAACCGCCTTCTCTAGCGCTTCTCTCAAAGAATCCCTGTTGTGCTTAAGCGTCGAAAAAACTGGAAACAGCACGTTCTGCAATGCGTTGCTTGCCATTGAAATGGCTGCATTAGGCCACTTTCTCCCCTGACTGTAGTATCCGAGCGAGGCAGGCGAACACGTCTTGCCAACTATGAGTTCAGATACACCGACATACAAGACGTTCAGGATTCCCGTAACGCAGATCTTCCAGCCGTAGGAGAAGAGAAACCTGGCCTCCGCCCCATCGAAGACAAACGAGGGTCTCCATGGCACGACGAAGAGAAAGGAAACGAATGTGACAACGGAGAGCGAGAGAGATTGCAGCACAAGGGCCCATATCCCCCAGCCAGCCGTTGCCGCCAGAATGCCAAGGAGGCCGGAAGCAACGACGGCAGCGATGTTCACCTTGCATAGCTCCTTGAAGCAGAAGCCTCTTTGCAGGTAGGCGCGTTGTATGGAGTTGGCGGCATTGGTGAACACCGCCAACGTAAGGACGCGAAGGTACGCGGACAACTCAGGCATATCATAGAGGCGAGCGATAGGCGGCGCAGCCATAAAGAGAATCGCGTAGAGAGCTACAGAAAGCCCCAAGCTGAGCCAGAAGGCAGTCGAGAAGGACGTGCTCGAAGCGTCGGATTTCTGTATGAGGGCCATCCCCAAACCGCTCTGAGCTATCGAGTTCGCCACCTCGACCACCACAAGGAGGATGGCCAAGATGCCGAACATCTCGGGCGCCAAGAGACGCGCAAGGACAATCTGGACGAGAAGCGCCACGACTTTCGAGCCGCCCTGCTCGAGGAAAGACCATATAAAGGAATTAAGGGTTTTTCCTAAACCGCGACTCATTCGCCTTCTGCGGAAAAACAGAAGCCAGCGCAGGCTGCGCATTTGCAAGCAGAGTTTCTATTCACCGTACGCCTGCTCAGCCTACCCGCCTCAAAACAACGCCTCTTGCAAGGGCCTCGGTCCTTTTGCAAGAATTCTTGCTCATAAGCCAGCTGATGGAGAAAAGCGAAATGACGGCAAAAGCTGTAGTGGTGAGTAGGCTGTTAAGCGTAGCCATAGCAAAGACGGCCATTAAGGTCAAGTAAAGCCAATTCCACAGGACGGCACGAATCCCCTGCCAATGCAGAAAACATCTGATGCCGGTATTCACCAGCAAAGCCATCACGACCCCCTTGAGAAAGGAGAAAGCCACGACCCCGATCGGGCCTAAGCAATACAGCGCTGTGGCAAAACCAGCCTCAGAATACCTAACCCCCGAAGATATGACCGCATCAACGCGAGAGGTAGGAGCCGTGAAGTACATTATGTTGTATATCCCGTAGTCTGAGCCCACATTCCCAGACACAACAGTGCTTCCCGAGATAGCACCGGATAGCTCATTTTGCAGCTGCTCAGGATATACAGCCCCATCGAGCAAGTCATATGTCTTCCACCAAAGCTGCCCTTGCTGGGCAGAGCGCTGTGTCAGGAAATCCATCGCGCTCACTGTCGAGGTAAACGAATAGGCGAAGGCCGCAAAAGCAACGAGGATTAGTACAGATCCTAGCGCCAGGAAAACAACCTTCTGCAGTTTGCGACGGCCCATGAGAAAGAGCTTGTCCAGATGAACGAGGAACAACAGGCATACGATATTAAAATAGCCGCCGAATTTCGTTCCTGTCAAAAAAAGAGTGAGGAAATACACAGCAAGAAAAACCACTCCAAAGCAGCGATATTTCTCACTTCGAGTCAAAATAACTGGACACACGGAAAGGAAACTCAGCCATCCAGGAATCCTCCCAAAAATACCCGTTAAATAGCTGCTCGCGTAAGAGAACCTATCTACGCCCATCAAAATCGCAGGAGACGATGCAACCCTGAAAAGCAGCACAAGGGACAAGACGAAAAAGGCAATCGATAGAGCAAAGACTATTTCCTTCAGGACAGCCTGCCTCCGACCCCTCTCCTCTACCAAAACAGGGAGGTCGATTTCAACCCCGCATTTCGTGTCAAACGCCAAAATTGAACAAAACATAATCCATTGGGCGAGCACAAGAAGAGGCAGAGCTCCCACATAACCTGATTCACAGCTCAGCTCATTCAGGTAAAAATGGCCGAATTCGCACATAAGGCAGCCTAAGGTGCAAGCCACTGCGGAAAAAATAAGCTGTAAGTATTTGAAAACGAGAATCGGCCGAGATGCTACCGCGAAGAAAGCCCACAGAAGAAAGGAGGTTATAGAAACTAGACTACTCGCATGATTATCTGAAGTGAGGAAACAGGCCAACAGAATACCGCCCTCCAGAAGAGTAAGCGGCAGAGGAAGACCTCTTTCGCGAAGGCCTGCTTTATCGTCTTCAAGTGAGGTCATCGCAGCATGTCCTCTAAAAGACGCCTCTCTACCTGCTTGCTAAGGACAGTTGCCCTATGATCGGAGAAGCGCCACACAGCCTCGTCGCCAGCCCCTCTCCTAATAAGGTCGAAGGAGGCTCGCATCTCCTCGCTGGATAATCTTATGCCAAGCCCCCAGTACTTCTGGACTACATGCTTCTGCGCATCCGTTATTTTTCCTTCTCTCATCCGAAAGACGGAGACAACCTCCTCAATCTCTTCCTCCCTGCACAACGACCTGGCAGAGGGAGACACCAGTCGCTCATCCTCTTTTTCCGAAAAAGAATAAGTTGCTGCCTGGCTTAGTATTACGTGAGGGACACCCAATGCAACAGAATAGCCGACATGTGTCCCCACCCCATTGGACGCTGTAAGATCCGACTGCTCGATAATGGAGCGAAGGCGTGGCAAAAAAAGAGGATCCATGTTATGCCCGGCACAAACAACTCTGTAACCATTCTGCTCGTACTTTCTCCCCAATCCCCTTAAAACATCCAGAAAGAAGAGGCAGACGCGAACTTCTTCTATTTCATGCTGCAACGCCAAAAGAGAGATATCCCTATCGAGACCCTCGAATTCGTACTCCGCCGTCGCCTCTTGAACAGAATGTTGGGGGAAAACAGTCAGAACGCTCTTGTGCTCCCCGTTCTCGTCCGTACTTTCAGGTGAACTCATGAGCGGCTCTGCATACTGAATATATGGCCCGACTGTCAATACCGGCTTATCACATGTTTCTCGTATATGTTGCCGGCGAGCTTCGCCAAAAGTGACAACTCCCGGTAATCCGCTTTCTGCCGTCTCTCGGTTAAATACGGTGCCTCCAAAATAAACACCATGCTCTATGCACGCGAAAATCTGCTTCTCATATCCAGAATACTTCTTCAGCAGATTGGCATGACCGTAGCAATCATTTCCTGTATAGAGCTCACGACGCTCATAGATATCCGGATAGGAGACTCTCGCGTCTATCGTTTTTAGACCCAGATCAGAGACACATTTCTTTTGACGCACAGAGACAACACGATTGTGAACCCCATTTCTCAGCGAGGAATAAGTCTTTGGGCCAAGCCGTCTCCTAAGAAAACTCTTTATGCTCTCCTTTGTCGCAGACTTCATCGAGAGCGCATCCCTCTGTCACCGGACAAAGCAACCATGATTTGCCCCGCTTTTCTTAAGCCTCTCTTCCAGCAGCCGCTTCGAAAAAGGGCGATCAATCGAGCGCAAGAACCTCCCGTCATGGATGATGCATACAATTCCAAATTGGAGGCCTCTTCTTCCGGAATTGCCGAATCATAGATGTTCAAGAACAAGCGGCATTGTCTGACGCTGCGAGAAATGCTATCAACCATGCCCGTGAAGTTGCCAAAGTAATTTCCGACGGAAAAGCCACTTGCTCCCACTTCGTTGCCACCATGCTGACGATAAAGAGCGAGCGGTTCCGAAACGTAATCGACCCTGCCAAAGGCAGCCACCAAGATCATTAGCCACCAATCATGCATTATGATTTCGTCCCTCTCTTCGAGAGAACCTTTGAAAGACTGTTTGGCCAATTCAAGCAAAGACCGATTAAAGAGCATCGTGCAGCCAGGTGCGACAGCTTGAGCCACAACGTATTCGAGTTTTGTCCTCGCCGGATCAATGCCTTCATAGCGAAAAAAGGAATCCGAGATCACGTTAAGAGACGAGTCGACAACTTTCATATCAGAAAAAACCATAAGAGGCCGTTCTTTGCCGTATAGCTGTTCAAGCTCTAACAACTTGCCACGCAAAACGGACACTTTACTATCCAGCCAGACATCATCTTGATCGCAAAACATGACGTAGTCGGCATCAGTTTCGGAAAGGAGCGAGATAAAGTTATCTCTCGCCCCCCCTTTCTTGCCGCAAGCAATGAGATGAATTCTCTCATCTCTCAATGCCAAACTTCTTACCATCTCGCACGTAGAGTCTGAGGAGCAGTCATCTGATACGAAGAGTCTCCAATCTCCGTCCCTCTGAGCAATAACCGACTCGATTTGCTCAGTAATATATTTCTCCCCATTGAACGTGGCCATCAATATGTCAATTTCTGGCTGAAACGCCCCCTTCTTCTCTGGAGCCATTACGATGTCACCCTTATTCGTTTAAAACCCTCCCGCCGCCCCACGCGGTTCCCGATCAGACGAGCAGCACAGTCCGCGACGAAAGACAAGGCCTCACAGAGGCGGTGCTCAGCTATCAACTGCGAAAGAACGCTTCTCGCGAGAACTACACCCTCTCCTACCTCAGACTCACAGCATATAAGACTCCTGTTTTCCTCAAGCACCCTGCCAAGTAACCTGTTCCGAAGGTATTGCTCCCTCAGCGAGAGATTATGCGAATGGAAAACTTGCGCCTCAGCCGCATAGGCGACTTTCTTTCCTGCATTTATGAACTTCGCCGCCATGAACATATCCTCGTTGGTCTCGCAAGGACGCAGGAATCCCCCCTGCGCAAAATAGTCGGAACGACGATAAGCAGAGCAGACATCAGAGGCGTAATAGGCCTTAACTCCCATCTCAGCGATACTGCTCTTGCTCTTCACGACCGATCGCGCTGGATAGTTGAATTCCCTCACAAGCTGTTCGAAGCGACGCGCGTCCGCCTTGGGTAGCTGACGGCCAGTAACCATAGCCACGAACGGATCCTCTTCTAAGGGTCTAATAAGCGACTCAATGTAATCGTAATTTGCGGGAAGAGCATCCTGGGTTAGGAAGAGAACGTAATCCCCAGTCGTCTCAAGGACGCCCCTATGGCGCGTAGCGCCATGATCGAACTCCCTTCGATCTATGGGCAACATAGTGATCCCAGGGAAGGATGACACGATCTCCACCGTATCATCCTCGGAGTCAGAGTCGATTATGAGCACCTCGTTTGGCTTAATCGTCTGAGCCAGAAGCCGTTCGAGGAGAGATCCTATCTCTCCAGCCGCATTCAAAGTGGGTATTACGACACTCACGCGCATGGCTGCTCACCTCCCCTGAGCAGCTAGCACGACGCCCACAGTCTGAATAACGAGCTTTACATCCGTCCAGACGCCACAGCCCTTGATGTACATGAGGTCGAGGTCCACCCACTCGTCGAAGGTGAGGTCGTCGCGGTTCATGCGGGTCTGCCAGTAGCAGGTGAGGCCCTGCTTCACGAGCAGCCGCTGGCGCTGGCGCGGGGTGTAGGCGGCCACCTCCGAGGGGATGGCCGGGCGCGGGCCCACCACCGACAGGTCGCCCTTGAGGACGTTCGCGAACTGGGGCAGCTCGTCGAGGGAGAGCTTGCGTATCACGCGGCCCACGCGCGTCACCCGCGGGTCCTCGCGCATCTTGAAGACCGGCCCCGTCTTCTCGTTCATGGCGCGCAGCGACTCCAGGCGCTCCTCGGCGTCGGGGCGCATGGAGCGGAACTTGTACATGGTGAACTCGCGGCCGTGCCGCCCCACCCGCCTCTGGCGGAAGAGCACCGGGCCGGAGGGGTCGTCGAGCTTGACGGCGACGGCGATGAGCAGGTAGAGCCAGCTGAACGCGACCAGCACCAGCGCGCTGAAGGCCGCGTCGAAGGCGCGCTTGGCCGCCCGGTAGGCCAACCGGCCATGCGCCAGCCGCTCGGCGGCGTCGGCCACCGCCGGGTCGGGGGCGTCGGGGGCCTCGTAGCCGGCGAGCTCGCGCACCGCGTAGCGGCGGGCGCGCGGCGGCACGGAGGGCGCGGCCCCGGCGGCGCGGGCGCGCAGGCGCGGGTTGTTGGCCCCGCCGGCGGCCTCGGCGCGCTCCTCCTCCACGAACTCGGTCAGGTCGTCGAAGGTGAGCAGCATCGCGCCGGACTGCGAGGGGCTCGACTGCATGCGCCGGCGGGGGCGGGCGGGGGCGGGGGCAGACGCCTCCGAGGAGTCCGCAGCCCGGCGGCCGCCGGCGCGCGACTCGTCCGCCAGCCGCTGCACGCGCCTGCGGCCCGACGGCTCGTCGTCCTCGCGGTAGTCTATCTCGTTGTCAGCCAATGCTTCTATCGTTTGCTTTCTTGGGTGGTGCTTACGTTCTCGGGGAATCAGCGTTGCTTGCGGAGGATCTCCAGCCCGACGGGGACCTCGACGGTGCGACCGAGGATCTGGAGCTCGAGCACGGCGCGGCGCTTGCGACGGTTAATGCGCTTGACCTGGGCCTCGCGGCCCACGAGCGGGCCGTCCACGATGCGCACCACGCCGCCTTCCACCACGGCGTGCGACATATCCACCACGCGGTGGCCGCGTCGGGTAAAGGCGTTGATCCAGCTGATCTCCTCATCGTCGAGCGGCAGGAACTCACCGTCCACGTCGAGGAGCCGCGCGAAGTCGGGCAGCCGATCGAGCGCCGCCCTCAGCCGGCGGGGCTGGGCGGTGTCCACGATCAGGTACCCCGGGAACAGGGGCTCCTCCGCCGCCTGCCACTCGTCGCCCACGCGGTGGGCGACGCTGCGGCGCGGCACGAAGCACTCGTCCAGCAGGCTCGGATCGACCCGCTCCTCGATGAGACGGCAGGCCGCGGCCTCGCGCCCGGTGCTCACGTGCACCACGTACCACATGGCTGACCCCTTCCCGGCCACCGGGATCCGGCGGGCGAAGGGAGCGCCGCATCGGGGCGCGGCGGCGCCCGCGGCCCCCGCAGGGCCGCCCCGCCGCAACGCCCCCGCAACTCGCCAGGCGCGCCTGCACCCGGCGAGCCCGGGCATGGCTTCGCCGCCGGCCCCCTCGGGCCGTCTTCCGCAGCCGCGTGCGCGCAGTCGGCCGACGCCCACGGGCGACCAGGCCGATCCCGCGCATGGCTTCGCCCCCGGCGCCTCGCGGCGACCTAAGGGCCGCACCGCGCACTACCCGGCTGGGCAGCGGCACGGCTTCGCCATCCAGAGCCCGAAAGCCCTGGTCGCGGCTTCGCTTATTCCCCTCCCGCGCTTATACGAGACGCCGAACGCGGCCTCGCCTTACACGACGGGATATGCTGTGCAGTTTCCTGCGAAGAACTCGAGCGGGTGAGCGGCGGATCGGAACCGACGCGCCGTTCGCTCGGGCTCTCCGCAACAAGCTGCGGAGGACTCCTACGGTCGGTCAGCTCTTGGAGACCACCTCCAGGCCCACCTTGAGCCCGCGGGCATCCGCCGGCAGCGCGAGCGTTCCGGCCGCCGCGCCGGGAGCGCGCCCGAGCAGCACCTCGTCGGCCCGCGACGGATCGAGCCAGGCCGCACGGCGATGACGGTCCACATGGCAGACGAGCCCCTCCAGCCCCGCGAGCGGGCCTGACGCCACCGCAAGCCGCCCGCCCTCGATGGCGCCGCGCGACACGCGCACCACGCCCTCTGCGCCGCCGAGGGCGTGCACGAGTGCTGCCTCAGCGTCGGTGAGGACTGCCAAGACGCCATCCGCGGACAGCATCAGATCGGGCTGGGTAGAGCGACGCAGGACATGCGCCACCGCCTCCGGATCGTCGGAGGCGAGGAAGAGGTAGCCGGGAAGCAGCAGGTCAGTGGCAATTCCCCATTCCCCCGCCGTCTTGCGCGGCATCTGGCGACGCAGGGGGAAGCACGCCCGCACGACATCGCCGCCCAGGGCCATGACGCGGCGGGCCGCCGCGTCCTCGCGGGACGGAACGACCTGCACGACATAACGCGCCAGGGGCGTGTCGGCTGCGGTATTCGGTTGGGTGCTGGGAAGGTCGAGGAACGCGGGCGCGACGATGCGCGGGTGGCTGGCGCCGAGGCGCGCCGCGCGGGCGGCTACGCGGCGGCTGCGCGGGCTACCATGAAGTGGCTGCCCCCCCCCCGCGAGTTTCCGTGCGGTATGTCAGCGTCGACTGGCTCACGGCCGTTCGTCCTCGTTTCCTTCGATGAATCACGTCCTCACCTGCGGTAAGGGAACGTTGTAGTTCAATTGAACATAGTAGCACAGCGCCGCCGGGGCGCCAGGGGGCGTTCACCACTGACTGATTATCGGTACAACTCTCCATAACTTACCGCGAGGTTTTTCGGTAAGCGGAGGATCGGGCTAATCCCCGAACTTCTCCTCGAGCGCCTGACGCACGCAGTCGGGGACGAACTGCGTGAGATCGCCGTGGAAGCTGGCTATCTCGCGTACCACCGATGACGACAGGTACATGTACTCCGGCGGCGACATGATGAAGATGGTCTCCAGGTCGCTGTCGAGCTGGTAGTTGAGCGCCGTCTGCTGGAACTCGTACTCAAAGTCGGTGATGGCGCGCAGGCCCTTCACCACCACGCGCGCATCCAGCTGGCGCGCGAAGTCGATGAGCAGGCAGTCGAAGGGCTCCACCCGCACGTTAGGCAGATGCGCCGTGGCCTCACGCGCAAGCGCCACGCGCTCCTCGAGCGTGAACAGCGGCCGTTTCTTGGCAGAAGCCGCCACCGCCACCACCACCTCGTCCATGATCTGGGCGGCACGGGTGATGACGTCGAGGTGGCCGGCGGTGATAGGGTCGAAGGTGCCGGGGGTCAGGGCGCGTCTCATGGGATTCCTCTCAAACGGATCAGGGCGCATCAGCGCTAGTCGGGCTGGCGGCGCAGCAGGTCGATAACGGTATCGCCCCAGGCACGGCGCGTGGCAACAGCGAAGGGTGCCGCCTCCGTCAGCTCGTCGACGGCAGCGCTCGCCGCAGCGTCATGCTCATAGGAGACGATGACGTCGGACGCGAGCAGCCCCGCGGCATCGAGACGCGCCACGAAGGCCAGCACCTCGGCGGCCTCCACGGCATAGGGCGGATCAAGAAACACCAGATCATAGGGCGTCCCCACAGACGGCACCACCGCCTTCAGCACGTCGGCGCGGCGCACGCGGGCGCGGTCGGGGCCATAGCCGAGCAGCCGCGCGTTGGCCTCGACCACCTTGGCCGCCGCCCCGTCGCGCTCCACCAGGCAGGCGCGGTCGGCCCCGCGCGAGAGCGCCTCCAAGGCCAGCGCGCCCGAGCCGGCGAAGGCATCGAGCACCACGGCGCCCTCGAAGCCGCCCCGCGCGCTCGCGAGCATGGACATGAGCGACTCGCGCACGCGGTCGGTGGTGGGGCGCGTGCCGTCCCCCTTAGGCGCCTTCAGCACGCGCCCCCTATGCTCACCTGCGATGATCCGCATGGTCTTCCTTCCTTGTCCGGTCGCGGGGCCTGGAGCACGGCTGCGCTCGAAGGCTGCGCGGCCATGCACCAGACCCGCCCCCCCCTGCTAGCGCGCGTGCGCCCTTCCCTCCTCCGCCTACCCGCCCGATGGCACGTCGGACCGCGCGGCCAGCAGGCGCACCTCGCGGGCGAGCGCCCGGTGCTCGGGAGCCTCGAGGGCCGGGTCCTCCTCGAGCAGCGCCGCCGCGTCACCGTGGGCCGCCTCGATGATGCGTCCGTCACGCACCACGTTCACGAGCTTGAGTCCCGAGGCGCCGTGCTGGCGGTTGCCGAGGATGTCGCCCTCACGGCGCAGCGACAGGTCGAACGACGCCAGCTCGAAGCCGTCGTCGGTGGTCTCCATGGCCGCCAGGCGCTGGAGCGCCGCCTCCTGCTTGGACGCGGACACCAGAAACACCTCGGCCGGCTTCTCGCCGCGACCCACGCGCCCGCGCAGCTGGTGGAGCTGCGAGAGGCCGAAGCGGTCGGCGTCCTCGATGATCATCACCGTGGCATTGGGCACGTCCACGCCCACCTCGATGACGGTTGTAGCCACGAGCACCCCTATCTCGCCTGCGCGGAACCGCTCCATGACCTGCTTCTTCTCCGCTGCGGCCATGCCGCCGTGAAGGAGCGCCACCTCGGTGTCGACGAAGGTGGACGACTGGAGCATGGCCGCCTCGCGGGTGGCCGCGGCTACGTCGTCGCCGGCCAGGTCGGCCTCGGACTCGATGCTCACCACCGGGTGCGCCGCCACGTCCTCCTCGTCGCGATCGGCCGCGGCCTTGGCGTCGCGCTCGGCGGTGTCCTTGCCGATGAGAGGGCACACCACATAGACCTGCTCGCCTCGGGAAAGCGCCTCCCGTGCCGCATCGTAGGCGCGCCCGCGGTCCTGCTTGGTCACCACGTGGGTGGTTCGCGCGGCCCCGGCATGGGGCTTCTCGCGGAGGTAGGACAGTGTGAGGCTGCCGAAGAGCGCAAGCGCCAGCGTGCGCGGGATGGGCGTGGCCGTCAGGTACACGGCGTCGGGCGCCTCGCCCTTGGCCAGCAGGCGCGCCCGCTGATCCACGCCGAAGCGCTGCTGCTCGTCGATGACCACGAGCGTGAGACTGCGCGGGGCCACGTCGTCCTCCAGCAGGGCGTGGGTGCCGATGAGCACGTCCACCGTGCCGGCAGCCACGCGCTCGAGAACAGCCGCCCGCTCGGCGGCGGGCGTGGAGCCGGTGAGCACCTCGTAGGTGACGCCCGCGGCCTCCAGAAGCGGGCCCAGGCTGCGCCCGTGCTGGGTGGCCAGCACCTCGGTGGGCGCCATGAGCAGGGCCTGCCCGCCCGTGTCGGCCGCGGCGGCCAGGGCGAAGGCGGCCACGGCGGTCTTGCCGGTGCCCACGTCGCCCAAGATCATGTGGTTGGCGGTGCGCGGCGCCCCCATGACGGCCATGAGGTCGCGGCGCGCCTGCTCCTGCTCGCCGGTGAGGGCGAAGGGCAGCGCTGCAGCAAGCGCCGCCTGGTGCGCGCCGTCGGTCACGTGGGCCACCGGCTTGCGCCCGGCGCTGCGGCGCGCCCCCTCCTGCATGAGGAACAGCTCGAGCACGAGCAGCTCCTCGTAGGCCAGGCGCCGACGCGCCTCGGCCACCTCCGCCATGGCCTGGGGGAAGTGGATGCACGCGAGCGCCGACCCGCGGCTCATCAGACGGTACTTCTCGCGCAGGGCCAGGGGCAGCGGATCGTAGAGCCCCCGCACCGCGGCAAGCGCGTTCTCCGCCAGCCGCCGCATCCACGCCGGCGAGAGCTTCTCGGTGGCCGGGTGCACGGGGATGATCATGGCCGCCACCTGGCCCTCCCCCACCTTCTCCAGGTAGGGGTTGGTCATGCGCTTGAAGCCGTAGTCGAACTCCACCTTGCCGGCCACGGCCACCGCGTCGCCCGCCTTCACCTGATCCATGAGCCACGGCTGGCGGAAGCACGTCACCATGAGGGTGCCCGTGCCGTCCACGAGCGCCAGCTCCACGAGAGGCAGGTTGGGCCGCGGGCGCTTGAGCTTGATCTCGTGGACGGTGCCGCGAATGGTGCACGACTCGCCGATGCGCGCGTCGGCTACCGTGCGCACGGCCGACAGGTCCACGTAGCGCCGCGGGAAGTGGGTCACCAGGTCGCGGACGGTGCGGATGCCCAGCTTCTCGAGGGCCTTGGCGCGAGCGGGGCTCACCAGGCGCACCCGGCCGACGGGCTCGTCGAGGGCAAGCGTGGCCGCCAGACGATCAGGCGCCCCCGCAGGGGCGCCCTCGTGCGTGCTTCGGCTGTGGGAGGCGGCGGCCAAGCGGGCTACTCGACCGAGAGGATGATCGGATAGAGGGGCTGCTCGCCGCGATGGGCGTCCACCTCCAGGTCCTCGTAGGCCTCCTCGATGGCCTCGATGAGCGCCTCGAAGTCGTCCTGGGACAGATCCTCGCCGGCCAGGAGCGTGCAGGTGTCGGCGTCCTCAGCCTCCATGACGGCCAAGAGATCCATCACCACGCCGGGAACCGACGAGCCCACCGCGTCGATGGAGCCGTCGCAGATGCCGATGACGTCGCCCTCGGCGATAGGGTTGCCCGCGGCGTCATGGGAGTCCTTGATGGCGGTGGTCACCTCGCCGGTGCGCACGTCGCCGTAGGCGGCCGTCATCTCCTCGACGTTGGTCTCGAGCGAGGCGTCCTGATCGACGGCGAACAAGGCCGCGAAGGCTTGCGGCACGCTCTTGGTGGGCACCACGGCGCAGGGGCGCTCGCACAGCTCGGCGGCGCTCTGGGCGGCCATGATGATGTTGGAGTTGTTCGGCAGCAGGATGACGGCATCGGCGTTCACCTGGTCAGCCGCGTCCAGCAGGTCCTTGGTGGAGGGGTTCATGGTCTGGCCGCCGGAGACGACCACGTCCACGCCCAGGCTGCGCAGGATCTCGGCGTTGCCCTCGCCCGCGGCCACGGCCACGAACCCGAGCGGCTTGACCTCGGCCTGCTGCTCGGCGGCGAGCTTCTCGGTGCGCTCCTCGCTCTGGAGCTGCATGTTGTGGATGAACACCTCGGAGATCTGGCCGCGCTCGAGGAAGTAGGCGAGCACCTTGTCCGGCGTGTTGGAGTGGACGTGCACCTTGAACTTGGGCACCGAGCCGACGCACAGCTCGCAGTCGCCCATGGTGGCCAGAAACTCGAGCGCCTCCTCGGTGTCGAGCGTGTCAGAATCCACCAGGAACTCGTTGCAGTAGCGGAAGGCCGAGCCCTCCCAGTCGTTGATCTGCTCGATCTCCACCTTGGGGGCGGTGCCGCGGGCGAAGGCCAGCTCGTCGCCGAGGGTGCCCTCCTTGCCGGTGAGCGCGCTCGCGAAGGCGTCGAAGAAGATGGCCAGGCCGAAGCCGCCCGCGTCCACCACGCCGTTCTCCTTGAGCACGGGCAGCAAGTCGGGGGTGCGCTGGACGGAGGCATAGGCCTCGCTCACGACGGCCTCGAGCGCCTCGGGGGTGGGAAGCCCCAGCTTGGAGGCGTTCACTGCCGCCTGGGCGCTGTCGCGCAGGACGGTGAGGATGGTGCCCTCGACCGGCTTGCGCACGGCCTGGAAGGCCACCTCGACGGCCTTCTCGAAGGCGGTGGCCAGCGACGCGGAGGTAAGTCCCTCCCAGCCGACCGTGCCCTCGCAGAGGCCGCGGAGGATCTGCGAGGTGATGACGCCGGAATTGCCGCGGGCACCCATGAGCGCGCCGGTGGTGATGGCCTTGCGGATCTCGGCGCCGTCGGCCCCGATGGGCAGGCGCGCGAGGTTCCCCACGACGCTCTCGATGGTCAACGACATGTTGGTGCCGGTGTCGCCGTCGGGGACGGGGAACACGTTGAGACGGTTGATCTCCTCCTTGCGGGCCGAGAGCGCCTTGCTGGCGGCCGCGATGGCGTTCTGGATGTCGTTAGAGGTAAAGGCGGTTGGCATGGCGGGTGTTTCTCCTTAGGGGGACTGCATTCGAGGGCCTTGGCGCGCGGCCTGCCCCTCGCTGGGCAACGGACGCGACGCTAGCGACGGACCTTGACGTCCTGCACGTGAACCTCGACGCCGGCCAGGGGAACCCGAGCATACTCAGAAAGCACGAAGCTCACCTGGTCGATGAGGTTGCGCGACACGGTGGAGATGTTGGTGCCGTACTCGATGACGACGTAGAGCTCGACGTGGATGCCCTCCTCCGTGGCGTCCACCACCACCCCGCGGCGCAGGCGCGACGTAGGCAGGATCTTGGCGATGCCGTCAGCCGCGTTGGGCGCGGTCATGCCGACGACGCCGTAGCACTCCATGGCCGCGTTGCCGACCATGTCCGCCAGCACGTCGTTGGCGACGTGGAGCTCACCGGGGATAGTTGTGTCCATGATGCTCCTTTCAGGCTCAGCCGGCCGGGGCGGCCTGCTTGCGGGCGGCGCGCGGGGCCGCCTCGAACTCATCTGAGCAGTATAGCGCATGGACCGCGGGCCAAGGCACCGGCCCCTTGAGCGGCTCGGTCATATTCCATAATTTTTTCTTGTGGGGCAGTTGTTCCTTGTGCTATAGTTTGAGGGCTGTATTTTCCCCTGTGGGTTAACCAAGTAACAATGGAGTTGATAGACATGTCCAAGGTTTGTGAAGTTTGCGGTAAGCACCCCGTCGCCGGTCGTAGCATCAGCCACTCGCACCGCGTGTCCAATCGCGTCTTCCGCCCCAACGTGCAGAAGATCACCATCAAGGACAAGAGCGGGCACGTGCGCAAGGCCAACGTGTGCACCTCCTGCATGAAGGCCGGCAAGGTCGAGCGCGCCTAGCGCTCCCTGCCGCCTGCGGCCCATCCTCCGGGACGTGCCGCGCAAGACGAGCCCGCATCTGCGGGCTTTTTTGCGTTAGGGGACAAAAAGCGGGCGGAGGCTGGGAGCCCCGCCCGCCGTATGGTGGCGCTAGGCGATGATGAGGAGGCGCTTGCAGGACGGGCAGGTGCCGAGCGGGGCCTGGGCCTTCAGGTCGATGAGGCGGCCGCCGTCGATGGAGGCGCGGCAGGCGCCGCAGCGGCTGCCGTCGAGGCGTCCCACGGCCACGCCGCCGGAGCGCGCCGCCGCCTTCTCGTAGAGCGCGAGCACCTCAGGGTCGAGCCCGCCGGCCGTCGCGGAGCGCTGGGCCTGGAGCTGGGAGATACCGTTCTTGAGGGCGCCGCCCTCCCGCTGGAAGGACTCGACGGCGGCCTGCTCCTGCTCGGCGAGGTCGGCGACCATGCGCTCGATCTGGCCCTCAAGGCCCTCCACCTTCGCCAGCTCCGCCGCGGCCGCGTCGTGGTCGTCCGCCAGGGACGCGCGGCGCTTGGCGATGCCGGCCAGCTCCTTGGTGCGCGCCTCGGCGTTGCGGAAGTCACCGTGGGCTGCCTCGATGGCGGCCTGGACGCCGGCTTCCTTCTTGGCGAGCGACGCGTCCTCGTCGGTGATGCGCGTGAGCTTGCGCACCGCCTCCTTGCGCAGGGCCGCCACCTGGGAGCGCTTGGCCTCCACCGTCTCGCGCTTCTGGCGCACCGACAGGATGGTCGCTCGCTGGGGCAGCTCCTCGAGCTGCTTGGTCTGGCGCATGACCTCCAGGTCGATCTGCTGAAGCTGGAGCAGAGCGGCCAGATCGTCGCGTGAAGCCTGCATGGATGCCTTCCCTTCTCTCAGGGGCGCTGCGAAACGTTAATAGGACAATGATAATGCTCGCCCCCTCCCCCGCGCGGGGAGAGGGGGCGAGTTTTTTCGGCAATCCATGTTTTCGCCAGGCGAGCCCGCAGGGGCGACGGGCGGATGCTAGATGCGGATGGCCTCGGGATAGGCCCAGTTGGCGGACTGGTCGATGGCGACGATGCGGTCGTCGGGCACGCCGACGCGCAGCAGGGCCTCGGCGAGGACGGCCACAAGCGGCAGCTCGCTCACATCATGCCCGAGCTCGATCACGGAAAGGCCGGCGGCCGAGAGCTCGAGCGCGTCGTGGTACTTGACCTCACCGCAGACGAGCACGTCGGCGCCAAGCCCCAGGCACGCGCGACCGAGCGACCCGGCCGAGCCCGTGGCCGTGACCGCCGTGCGCACCGGCGCGTCGAAGTCGCCCCAGACGCGCGGCTGGCGGCCGAACACCGACGTGCAGCGCGCCGCCAGGCGGCCGAGCGTCTCGGGTGCGTCGTTCGCGCGCACCTCGCACACCTGGCCGTAGCCCTTCTTGCGCGAGGACGCGAGCGGCTCGGCGAAGGTGCCCTTGAAGGCCAGGCCGAGCATGCCGGGCAGCACGCGAGCGGCACGCAGGCTCACGTCGAGGGCGGTGTGGAAGTCCATGAGCGCCACCTGGCCCTGGATGGCGGCCCACACGCCTGCGCCGGGGCAGAGCGCCGCCGACGGCTCCGGCGCGAAGGCGTCGGGGGCGGCGAGGAAGGCCGGGTGGTGCGTGACGAGCACGTTCGCGCCGTTCTGCGCGGCCTCGCGGATGGCGGCCACCGTGGGATCGAGCGCCACGGCCACCTTCCGCACGGGAAGCGCCCGCTCGCCTACGAGCACGCCGGTGCGGTCCCATGACTCGGCATCTTCGGCGGGGAACTCCTTGAGCAGCGCCGCCTCGAGCGCGCCGACGGTCATCGAGAAGCCCTTGCGGGCCAGCTCGCCGCTCGGACGCTCGGCCAGCGCCTGGGCCTCGGCTCCGCCCCCGGCCTGCCGGGCGGCCTTCGGATCCTTATCCCTGCGGTTGAAAAGCGCCATGGTGATCAGCCCCTTCGTCTCGGATGTTGGCGGGCCCGCAAGACGCGGGGCGCGCGGCGGGCCCGCGCACGCACGTCTTAAGGATACGCCGGTCGGTCGCGTCAGGCGAGGGGTATCTCGCGGCGGTCGCCCGACCTGCTGGGAACCGTTACGCACCGGTAACCGGCCTGGGCCATGAGGGCGTAGCCGCGCTCGATGTCGCGCGCCACGTTGGCCGGGTCGTGGGCGTCGGAGCCCACGGTGCAGGGCACGCCGGCGCGGCAGAAGGCGGCCAGCAGCGCCGGGGCGGGAAACATCTCGGCGCACGCGTAGTACGACCCCGACGTGTTCACCTCCACCATCCGCCCGCCCGCCGCGGCGGCCTCGGCCATGGCCTCGTAGAGCGGCGCAAGGTCGAAGGAGGGGTAGAAGCCGAACTTCTTGGCCAGGTCGGGGTGGCTCATCACGTGGAAGGGCTGCGCCGGGTCGGCCGCGGCCTGGCACCACACCTCGGCGTAGCGCCGCCAGATGCGGTCAGGCGCGCCCGGCTCGTCCCAGGCGCCGCGCTGGGCCGGGTCGTCGAAGGGCCAGGCGTCCACGAAGTGCACCGAGCCCAGGATGAGCTCGAAGGGCGCCAGGTCGGCCGCGGAGAGCGCGCGATCCTCGTCGGCCGCCAGGTAGTCCAGCTCGCAGCCGCAGATGATCTCCATGTCGGGATGGTCGCGCCGCGCCTGCTCGACGGCGGCCAGGTAGGCGGGCAGGTCGGCCGCCGGCACGGAGAGGTAGCCGTCGGGATCGAACGCATCTGAGAGCGGGAAGTGCTCGGTGAAGGCGAGGGTGGTCAGGCCGGCGGCCGCGGCGGCATCGGCGTAGGCGGTCACCTCGCCGGCGCCGTGGCCGCAGTAGCGCGAGTGGCAGTGGGTGTTGATGAGCTCCAAGGGGGTTCCTTTCGGGGACAGGGCGGGCGCGAGCGAGTCGCGGGACGGACGCAGCGGCGGGCGGGCGCGGGGCCGGCGAGCGCGAGGCGAGGTCCGCAGGACGCCGGCGGCGCCCGCCCGCTGAGGCGCCGCTACCAGTCGAGCGCCTTCTCCATGGCGGCCAGCAGGCCCTCCACGTCGGCTTCCGTGGTGTAGCGGCCCATCGACACGCGCAAGGCGCCCTGGGCCTTGTCGGCAGGCACGCCCATGGCGCGCAGCACGTGGCTGGGCTCAAGCGAGTGCGACGAGCAGGCCGAGCCGCCCGACACGCCGAAGCCGAGCAGGTCAAGGCGCAGGATGAGCGTCTGGCTCTCGTAGCCGTTCACGAGCACGTGCGCGATGTTGGGCAGGAAGTCGCGGCTTCCCGGCTCCACGTCCACCGTGGCCTCGACGGGCCCGAACGCGGCAAGGCCCGCGTAGAGCCGGTCACGCAGGGCGCCGAGGCGCACGACCTCGTCCTCGACTGCCGCCTGGGCGGCCTGGGCGGCCGCCGCGAAGCCCACGGCGCCAGCCACGTTCTGCGTGCCGCTGCGCAGGCCCGCCTCCTGGCCGCCGCCGAGGAGGAGCGGCTCGAAGGGGGTGCGGGCGCGCAGATAGAGGGCGCCGACGCCCTTGGGGCCGCCGATCTTGTGGGCGGAGAACGAGGCGGCGTCCACGTCGAGCTCGGCCAGGTCGAGCGGCATCTTCCCGAGCGCCTGGACGGCGTCGGTATGGAAGAGCGCCCCGGCCTCGTGGGCACAGGCGGCCAGCTGGCAGATGGGCTGGATGCTGCCCACCTCGGAGTTGGCGGCCTGGACGGAGACGAGCACGGTGTGGGGCGTGAGGGCCTGCTCGAGCGCGCGCACCTCGATGAAGCCCGCAGCGTCCGGGCGCAGGCGCGTCACCGAGAACCCGAGGGCCTCCAGGCGCTTGGCCGGGGCGAGCACGGCGTCGTGCTCGATGGCCGAGACGATGACATGGGGCGTGACGTCGCCCTTCCCGGCACGCCGATAGAGCTCGCGCGCCGCGAGCGCCATGCCGAGCAGCGCCGCGTTGTCGGCCTCGGTGGCGCCCGCGGTGAGGATGACCTCGGACGGGCGGCGCGCGCCGAGGGCGCCGGCGAGCGCCTTACGCGCCTCCTCGAGTGCGGCGAAGGCGGCACGCCCGGGGCCGTGCAGCGAGTTGGCGTTAGCGCCGAGCGGCAGGTTCGCAAGGCCCGGCACCTGGTAAGGCGCCAGGGCGGCGGCCGCCTCCTCGCAGAGCGGCGCGGTGGCGGCGTAGTCGAGGTAGGCGTAGGAGCTCATCGCGTCCGCAGTCATTCCGCTCACTCCCCCGCCGCCGCGAGCGCGTCTCGGCGGGCGGCGTCGGCAGCCTCGGCCACGGCACGTAGGGCCGCGCTCGGATCCTCGGCGGCGAACACCGCGTTGCCGCAGACGAGCACGTCGGCGCCGGCAGCAGCCACGAGCGACGCCGTCTCCACGCCGATACCGCCGTCCACCTGGATGAGCGGCGCGCACCCGAGCGCGCGGGCGGCGGCGACCACCTGGGCCACCTTCCCCTCGCTGCCGCGGATATAGCTCTGGCCCGAGAAGCCGGGCTCCACGCTCATGATGAGCACCATGTCCAGGTCGGCGAGAACCGGCAGCAGCACCTCGACGGGCGTGCCCGGCTTGACGGACGCGGCGGCCCGGCAGCCGGACTGGCGGATGAGCGCGACGGCGCGGACGAGCTCGTCCACCCCGAGCGCCTCGGCATGCACGGTGATGGAATCGGCCCCGGCATCCACGAACCAGGGGATCTGCTCGAGCGGGTTGGCGATCATGAGGTGCACGTCCATCGGCAGGTCGGTGGCCTTCGACAGCTGCTTGAGCAGCGGCACGCCCATGGTGAGGTTGGGCACGAAGTGGCCGTCCATGACGTCCACGTGCACCATGCCGGCGCCGGCCCGCTCGATGACGGCGATGTCCGCGCGCAGGTCCATGAAGTTGGCCGACAGAATGGACGGCGCTATCTTGACGGGTTGGAACATGGGGGCTCCTCGGGGTCTGGCGGCGCGGCCGGGCCGGCTGCGCCTGGGTCAGCACGCCCCATTCTAGCGCAACGCCGCCGGAGCCGGAGGCCCCGTTGCCGCCCCGATGCGCGGAAGGCCGCGGCGGCTGCGCGTCGCGCGGGCCGAGCCGGCTGCAGGAGAGCCCGCGCGGCCCGCGCGACGTGGCGCTATAATGGCGTCACGCGCCGACCAGGAAGGAGCCCTGTGGCCGCCTCCGCGCAGACCCACTACCTCTACCGCACCCCCTACGGGCCCATCGCCATCGGCGCCACGCGGCGTGCCGTCACCGCCGTCGCGCTTGGCGAGGTCGCGCTTCCCGGCGAGAGCCGCCCCACCGACCTCACCAACCGCTGTGCCACCGAGCTCATGGAGTACCTGGCCGGCAAGCGCCGTGCCTTCTCCGTGCCCGTCGCCCCCGAGGGCACCGACTTCCAGAAGCGCGTGTGGAAGGCGCTCCGGGCCATCCCCTACGGCCAGACCCGCACCACCGCCGACATTGCCGCCGCCATCGGCGCGCCCGGCTCCTACCGCATGGTAGGCGCCGCCGTGCGCGCGAACCCCGCCGCCGTGGTGATCCCCTGCCATCGCGTAGTGGGCGCCAACGGGCGCACCCCCGGCGCCGGCCGCGACGCCCGCCTGCGCGAGGCCTGCCTCAAGCTCGAGCGCCGCGCGCTCGCCGCCGAGTAGCCGCGCACGGCGGCAGAAGGCCGTCCCGCCGTGCGGCCGGCGTGCGTCCGGGCAGGCGGCAGGTCGTGTGCGGCAGGTCGCGGGCGCCCCCCGTCGCACGCCCCCAGCAGCGATCCGCGCGAACCGGCCGCGCGGCCGCAATCGCCTCGCGCCGCACGACCCGGCCGCCTGCTCCGCCAGCTGCCATTCCCGCTCATGCCGCCGCAATCGCCTCGGGTCACACGATCCAACCCGCCCGCCAGCCGCACCGCCGCCCCCAACCGCCCGCCGCGCGTTCGCCGCCCCCCCAGGCGCACCGCCGCGCGCTCGTCGCCACCCCACCAGGCACACCGCCGCGCGCACCCAACCTCGCCCCTTCTGTCCACCCGCCAGCTAGCGGGCAGCAAAACGCGCTTTTTCTGGCAAGCGATGACGGGTTTGCAACGTCTTTTCCGCCATCAAGAGCTCCTGAGCCAGGGTGGAGGAATCGCGACCTGGGGTTTTCCAGGGGCGCGCCGGCACAGACCGCGGCCTTCGCGGCGCCCACGGGGCGCAAAAGGTTGCAAACCCGTCATCACTTGCCAGAAAACCGGCCCGATCCTGCCCAGGAACCCTGCGGACTACGATCTTCATGGCAGTCCGCCAGCCCGACCCGAAAAAAGAGCCACCCCGGATGGGGGGTCCGGGGTGGCTTCCAATACGCACGGAGGAGAAGGGGGAACGTGCGCATGCATGAGGTTCGCTGCGAGATTGAGAGAGAGGAGGGTTCACGCAGGAGACGAGGCAGCGATCCTCTTGGGTTGTCAACGTCAGCGAGGAGCTTGCGGGGCCTTCGCGGCCCCCTCCTTCCTGGCTGACGCCAGCATAGAGCGTGAAGAACGCCCTCGCACGGGGCGCAGGGCGTTCTTCACGTTCGCGTATGGCTTTCGTTGCTGGCGCGAAACCTGGCGCGAGCACCGCAGGCGGAGCCCCAGCGGCCGAGCGCACCTCCGGGGCCAAGCCCCCGCCCCCCCGGGGGGGCGAGCCGCCGGCACCGCGGGTTAAAGGCCGTAGAACTCCGTGGTCAGCGGCCGGTCGAAGAGCAGCTGGGCGGCCTTGCGGGCATCAGCCCCCTCCCACACCACCGCGCGGACGGTGTCGGTGATGGGCAGGTCCACGCCATGCTCGCGCGCGAGCACGGCAAGCGTCTTGCAGGCCGCCGCGCCCTCCACCACCATGTGGTTGTCCGCCTCGAACTCGGCGAGCGTGCGGCCGCGAGCCACGTACTCCTCGCCGAAGCGGCGGTTGCGCGAGTGGCGCGACATGCAGGTGACCACCATGTCGCCCGCGCCGGCGAGTCCCATGCAGGTGAGCGCCTCTCCCCCGCAGGCCACCACCATGCGGCTCATCTCCGCCAGGCCGCGCGTGATGAGCAGCGCCGCCGTGTTGTCGCCGTAGCCCAGCCCGTAGCTGATGCCCACGGCGATGGCGATGACGTTCTTGAACGCCGCGCAGAGCTCCACGCCCACCGGGTCGGCCGACGTGTAGGCGCGAAAGGTGTCGTTGGCCAGAAGGTCGCGGAAGAACAGCGCCGTCTCCTCTGACGAACACGCCACCACCGAGGCCGAAGGCTGGCCCTTGATGACCTCCTCGGCGTGGTTGGGGCCCGAGAGCACGGCGATGCGGTCGCGGTTGCCGAGCTCTTGCTCCATGACGTCCACCGGCAGAAGCCCCGTCTCGGGCTCGGCGCCCTTCGAGCAGATGAGGACGGGCATCTCGGCGTCGATGACATCGGCGAGCGCCTGGGCCACGCCGCGCAGGAGCGAGGAGGGGGTGACCACGAGCACGCCGCGGGCGCGCAGGAGCGTGTCGCGGTAGGAGGTGGTGGCCACGACGGCCGGCGAGAGCTCGGCGTCTGTGAGGTAGCGGGGGTTGCGGTGGTCGGCGTTGATGGCCTTGACCACCTCGGGCTTGCGCGCCCACAACCCCACGTTGTTACCGTTGCCGGCCAGCACCTGCGCGAGCGCCGTGCCCCACGACCCGGCCCCGATGACGGCTATCTTCATGACGCATGCCTCCTCGCTTGCCTGTCTCGCGGAAAGGGCGCCGGCCGCCTGAGCGGCTCTCGCCCGGGCGGGCGCCCCCCGCTTCGCCTTCCTCCGATGCGGCGGCGCTACCCTTGCGCGCTCTCGCCTTCCCTCGCCGCCTTCTTCTTGTCGCCGATGCGGCGCTCGGTGCCGTGGCGCAGGCGGTCGATGTTGCCGCGGTGCGCCCACACCACCACGAGCGCCACCGCCGTGATGACGCCCCAGCACAGCCAATCGCCCCAGTAATAGTAGAGGGCAAGCAGCGGGCACGCCAGCGCCGCGGCCACCGAGCCCGCCGAGACGTAGCGCGTCGTTAGCACGATCACGGCGAAGAGGGCGATCTCCAGCAGCGCCCCCACCGGGCCGAACACGAAGAACAGCGCGCCCACGGCCACGGCGATGCCCTTGCCGCCGTGCCAGCCGAGCCATGGGCTGAAGATGTGCCCGAGCGTGCAGCCGGCAAAGGCGACGGCCAGCGACGCGCACCGGGCGACGTGCGCCGCCGAGCCCAGGGCGTCCGCCTTGTCGAAGCCCGTCGCGCACAGGAGCGGCACGATCAGCGGATCGCCCGCATCGATGCCGGTCAGGCCGCGCGAGCCCAGCAGAAAGCAGGCGCACACGGTAGCCAGAAGCCCCGAGACGAGGCCCTTCCCGAAGTCGAGCACGAACACCGCGGCTCCCCCGGCCTTGCCGAGCGAGCGCATGGCGTTGGTGGTGCCGATGTTGCCCGAGCCCTCCTCGCGGAGGTCTTTGTGGTACACGAGCCGCGAGATGACCACGCCCCAAGGCACCGAGCCCAAAAGGAACGTGACGACGAACAGGATCAGAAGCAGTGCGAGAGCGGAGAGCATGGGGCGCGGGCCTTCCCTTTCTTGCCAGCCGTGCGGGCGCGGCTAGTCCTTCTTCTTGAACTTGAGGCGGATGGGCGTGCCCGTCAGGTCGAACGCCTCGCGCAGGCGGTTCTCCAGGTAGCGTTCGTAGTTGTCGTCCACGATGTCCGGGCGGTTGCAGAAGAACGTGAACTGCGGCGGGCACGTGGACGTCTGCGTGACGTACTTCATGCGCAGGATGGCCTTGCCCTTCGAGATGGTGTGGCCGGATTCGCGGATGCCGGAGAGGAAGCTGTTGAGCTGGGCGGTGGGGATGGTCTTCGCGTAGTTGGCGTAGGCCTCGTCGATGAGCGACCAGATGCGGTCCACCTTCTTGCCGGTGAGCGCGCAGATGGCCACCACCGGCGCGTAGCCCACGAAGGTCATGCGATCCTCGATGCGCTCGCGGATGTCAGCCTTGGCCTCCGGGCCCTCCACGAGGTCCCACTTGTTGAGGACGATGACCATGGCGCAGCCGCGCTCGGCGGCGTAGCCCGCCACGCGCTGGTCCTCGTTGGTGAGCCCGATGGAGGCGTCAACCACCAAAAGCGCCACGTCAGCGCGGTCGATGGCGCGCATGGCGCGGACGAAGCCGTAGTACTCCACGTCCTGGTCGATCTGGCTCTTGCGGCGCAAGCCCGCCGTGTCGACGATGCGGTAGAGCTCGCCATCGTGCTCCACCATCGTGTCGATGGCGTCGCGGGTGGTGCCCGCCACATCCGACACGATGGAGCGCTCGTTGTTCGTGAGCTTGTTGGTGAGCGAGGACTTGCCCGCGTTGGGGCGCCCGATGAGGGCCACGTTGATCGCCGGCACCTCCTCGTGCGGCTCGAGGTCGAGCTTGCGCAGCTCGGCCACCACCTCGTCGAGGATGTCGCCCGTGCCGTGGCCGTGCATGGCGCTCACCGGCCACGGGTCGCCGAGCCCGAGCTGGTAGAACTCCCACAGCCCGTCCTCGCGCGCAGGGTTGTCCATCTTGTTCACCGCGAGGAAGATGGGTTTGGAGGAGCGCCGCAGGATGCGCGCCACCTCCTCATCGTCGGCGTTGATGCCGGTGCGCCCGTCCACGAGAAAGATGATGACGTCAGCCTCGCGCGTGGCCTCGAAGGCCTGGGCCGTGATGGAGCCTTGGAAGGCGTCGTCGCCGCCCATCTCGATGCCGCCGGTGTCGATGAGGGTGAAGTCCACTCCGTTCCAGTCGGCGGTGTGGTAGGAGCGGTCGCGGGTGACGCCGCGCATCTCATGGACGATGGCCTCGTCCACCTGGGCGATGCGGTTCACGAGCGTGGACTTGCCCACGTTGGGGCGGCCCACGACGGCGACGATAGGCAGTGCCATGGCATGTTCCTCACGTTCAGAGCGCTCGCAGGCGGCGAGCCGTCAGACGGCAGGCTCAGCGAGGAGCGCGATGATCTCGGCCAGGTATTCCTGGGGGTTACAGGATACCACGGCGATGGGCGCGCCCGCGGCCTTCTCCACAGACGGCACGGTCATGTCATCGAGGGTGACGCCGGCGTCGTTGAGGATGACGCGCGGGATGACGTAGAGCGGGGCCGGGGCGGCCGAGCCCGCGGGGGCGGGGGCGGCCGCCGGGGCCGGAGCGCCACCGAGGCGGGCAGCCTCCTCGGCGCGGACGGCAGCGGCGATGTCGCGGCCGGCGAGGAGACCCGTGACGTTGACGTTGCCGCCGTAGTGGCGGTTGGCCACCGTAAGGGGCACGAGGCGGGAGGCCAAGGAGCCGGCCGCCAGCAGCTCGTCGAGCCAGGGCTGCATGGCCTCCCCCACCACGTAGCGCACCGGGCGCCCAGCCGCGTCGATGGCGCGGGCCGCGGCGTCCGCCAAGCCGCGTGCCTCGGCCGCCGCCAGGTCGTCAAGGAACGAGCGGATGATGCCGATGCCGTCCTCGAACAGGTCGAAGTCGCCGTAGAAGGCAGCGGGCGGCACGTGCGCGGGCGTGGCGGCCAGGAACGCGTTGCGGTAGAACTCGTCGGCGGCGAAGACCCACGGCTCGCCGCGCTCGGCCAACGCGCGGCGCTGGAGAGGCTCGATGGTCTCGAGCACGGCGCGGGCGGCGTCCGGCGCGTCGAAGCTGCGCTCGAGGCGCTCCTGATGGCGCGTGTAGCCGAGCGGCACGATGCCCACGGTGAGGATGCCCGGTCGCGCGTAGGCCCACTCGAGGGTCTCGCGCAGGGCGTCGCCGTCGTTGACGCCGGGCATGAGCACGATCTGGCAGTGCGCCTCGATGCCGGCGGCGAGCAGCCGGTCGAGCGCGTCTATCCCGTGTTGGGCGTGACGGCCGATCATGCGGCGGCGCAGGTCGGGGTCGGACGCATGGAGGCTCACGCGCAGCGGGCTCATGCGCTGCTCGACGATGCGCGCCTCATCGGCGGCCGTGAGGTTGGTGAGCGTGACGAAGGTGCCGGCCAGAAAGCTCAGGCGGAAGTCGTCGTCGCGCAGGCTGAGCGAGGCGCGGCTGCCCTCGGGCAGCTGGCGCATGAAGCAGAAGACGCACGCGTTGCGGCAGAGCTTGACGCGGTCGAACACCACGCCCCGGAACGTGACGCCCCAATCCTGGCCGCACTCGCGCTCGAGCTCGACCTCGCCCGTCTCGCCGTCGAGGTCGACGTAGCCCACGGTGATGACGTCGTCTGAGGCGAGCCAGCGCCAGTCGATGACGTCGCGCAGCGGCTGGCCGTCGACGGAGGTGAGGTAGCAACCGGGCTCCAGGCCCACCTCCCAGGCCGGCGAGCCGTCCTCGACCGCCACGACGAGCGCCGCTGGGCCGGGGAGCGCGGCAGCGGCTCGGTCGGCGGGCGTGGACGCTGCGGGAACCGGGCAAGCCGTCGGGGCGTCCGGTACAGCGGGCGCGACGGCCGCGTCAGCAGGGGTGACGGCTGTCGCGCCGGGGCACGCGGGCGTGGACGCGGGAGCGCGGCCAGCGGTGCCGGCGGAAGCGGCAGCCGCGGGCGCGCAGGTGCTGGGGCGGGCGTCCGGGTCAGCGGACGCGGCGTCGGCGGGAGACGCGGGGGCGACGCCATCGACGCAGGCGGCCAAGGACGCGCCGCCGGATACGACGGCACGAGCCGCGCTGTCCGCACGCGCCTGGCGCTCGATGTCGTCTGTGGGGTAGGTAGCCATGGATGGGATTATAGCGCGGCGACGCGAAAGCCAGCTTTCGCAAAAAAAAATGGCACCAATCGGCAGTTTGGTACGGTTCCCGCAACCAACTTGGGGGCAACCAGGCACGCTCACCCTAAAGCGGCTGTACGCGACCTGGGGTTTTGGCATGGCGAGACCAAGTGATGCCCCGCAGCGCGGACCCGCGACCGTACCAAACTGCCGATTAGTGCCACCGCAGGCTCAAAAAGTGGCAGTAGGGCTGATGCCGGGGTAGAGCGGGCGACGAAAACGGGCCGCAGCGCCGGAAAGGGCGGTCGACTCGCACCCGGCAGTGCCCGACGCCACCGCGGCCCGCCCCCTCCCCGGAAGAAGAGGGGGCCAAGGGCCGCTAGTCCTGCGGGCGCAGGGGCAGGAACTTGACGCCCAGCAGGAAGATCAGCGCGGCGAGGGCGACGACGCCGGCGCACACGCCCCACTCGATGGGGGCCGGCCAGTAGACCATGCCCTGGTAGGCGCCGGCCATGCCGGACTCCCAGCTGGTGGCGGTCATGGGGGTCATGGCCGCGGCATAGTCCAGGTTGGGGACCTGGAAGCCGCCCACGAGCAGCTGCACGCGCTTGCAGAGGATGGCCAGGATGGCGGCGACGCCGGCCGCAGCCAGCAGGGGCGCCGTGCGCAGGGAGGGGACGAAACAGATGACCGCGGCGGCGACGCAGAGCACCACCTCGCCCCAGAAGAAGGGCGCGAGCGGGCCGGACACGAGCATGTCCACCACGGCCAGGCCCTCGCCCCCGGGGAAGCCCTCGGTCAGGAGGTCGCAGCCGAAGAAGTAGAGGTCCACGACGAGGAAGGCGCCCAGCAGCTTGGCGAGGCGCACGAGGTTCTCGCGGGAGAACTCAAGGTAGCCGGCCTTGGAGAGGGCCATGCACACCACCATGACGAGGGCGGTGCCGCACACGAGGGCCGAGCTCACGAACCAGGGCGCGAGGAGCGCCGTGTGCCACATGCCGTGGGCCTGCTGCAGGCCGAAGATCCAGGCGGTCACCGAGTGCACGAGCACGGCGCACACGAGGGCCACCACGCTGATGACGCGCAGGGCCGCGGGGGACAGACGCCCCTCCTCGGCGCGCACCTGGGCCCACAGGTACGCGCACGACAGCACGAGGTAGGCGCCGAGCACGAGGATGTCCCACATGAGGGGGCTCCCCAGGTTGGAGTACGCGAACAGCTCCCACACGCGCAGGGGCTGGCCGAGGTCGACCACCACGAAGCCGATGGCGGCCACGGTGGCGGCGATCGAGCTCATGACGGCCACCTTGGAAATGCCGCCGAAGCCCCTGATGCCGAAGGCCTTGGGCACCGAGCTGATGATGAGGCCGCCGGCCGAGAGGCCCACGAAGAACATGAACATCGTGATGTAGAGGCCCCAGGAGTCCAGGTTGCGCATGGCGGTCTGCACCATGCCGCCGGAGAGCTGCACGCCCCAGAGCACGATGCCGGCGATCACGAGCACGGCAGACACGCCGATGCCCACGTTAAGGCCCTTCCCGCCCCAGGAGGCCGTCCGGGCCCCCGCGGCCTCGCGTGCCTTCGGCGCCGCGGTGAGGTCGTCGTCGAGAACGGCGACGTTACTCGTATCAGTCATAGTCGTCATCCTTTCTAGACCAGGTAGTACACGGACGGCTTGGTTCCCATGTCGGGCAGGAGCTGCTTATGCGAGCGCGACTTGAGCAGGCTCGCCACGTCGCTTTCCGGATCATCCAGATCACCCCACCATCTCGCCTGGTTACGGCAGACGTCGGCGCACATCGGTCGCTCGTTCTTGGCAATACGATGCCAGCACATGGTGCACTTCTCCACGACGTGCTTCTGGTGCTTGGGCACGTCCTCATCACCAGTCGCGAAGTCGAGGAAGTACTTCGGCTCCTCCCAGTTGAACGACCGCACTCCGGTGTAGGGGCAGGCCGACATGCACATGCGGCAGCCGATGCACTTGTCGTAGTCCTGGCGCACGATCCCCGTCTCCGGATCCTTGTAGGTGGCGCCCACGGGGCACACCTTCACGCAGGCAGGGTTCTCGCAGTGCTGGCAGGCCAGCGTGAGGAAGCTCATGGACAGCCCGTCCGGATACTCCCCCGACGGGGTGTACTCCACCTCGCCGCCGTCTGTCAGCGCCCGGCTCCAAAACGTTCCCTCGGGCAGGTTGTTCTCCACCTTGCATGCCATGGTGCAGTAGTTGCACCCGACGCAGCGTCTCGTATCGATGACGAATCCATAGCGGCTCATTACGCCTCATCTCCGTTCCACTTCTCCACCTCGCACAGGATCTCGTAGAAGGCGCTGTTGCCTGTCACGGGATCCATGTCAACGCGCGTCAGATCCTGATGGTGTCCCCGCACGTAGTCGTAGGACTGCCAGCCGTGAGGCAGGATCACCGTATCGGGGCGCAGGCCCCGCGATACCACCGCCCGCAGTACACATTCACCGCGGTCGTTGAAGGCGCGGACGTAATCGCCCTGGGAGATGCCGCGCTGGATCGCAGCGGACTCGCTGATGATGAGCTCAGGCTCGGGACGTAGCTGATCGAGCCACTCGCAAGACGTGATCATCGAATGGGCGAAGTAGTTGTGGTGGTTGCTGATAGCGAAAAGCGGGTACTTCTGGAACAGGGGGTTGTCGACGCTGCACTCGATGCTCGGCTCCCAATAGGGCCGGCGCTCGATGTCCTGGTCGAGCTCCACGCCGTTTTTCTCCTTGGACGGCATGTGCTCCACGTAGAACTTCAGCCTGCTCGAGGCATAGGACGACCCCATCATCTGGTTGACCGCGCCCTCGGAGAACTTGCGGATGAAGCCGTCACGCCGGTAGTCATCGTAGGTAAATCCGTTCTTTCGGTTCGCAGGCGTATCGAGCGCGCGGCGAATGTACTCCTCGTCAGAGTAGGGGTACAGGTCGTCGTAGCCTAGTCCGGCGGCGAGAAGACGGTAGATGTCCATCATGGTCTTGCATTCGCCAGCCGGCTCGACCGCTTTGTCGAGCAGGGCATAGCCGCCGTCGGCATCAAGTGTCTCCCATGAGAGAGCCACGGGAAGCACGAGATCGGCATGGAGAGCCGTGTCGGACAGATAGGGGTCGGCCACCACCAGGAAGTCAAGCTTGTGCATAGCCCGAATGAGCTCTTGTCGGCCGCTCTCGCTGGCAAGGGGGTTCGCGCTCACCACCATAACCCACTTGAGAGGGATATCCTTACCGCCCAAACCGCCCGTGTCCATAATCTCGGGAAGGTACTGCGAGGTGAAGTAGGCGCCGGGCGTCTTTCCCCCCTCTACCTTCATGAGCTCGGTAAGGTCGGAGCCGCCCTGCAGAACGCCCGTCTCGTTGAGCGGGTTAATGTTGTTGAAGGCGCCCGGCGTATCGGCGTTGCCCGTGAGGGCAGCCAGCAGATTCAGGTTTTTGTAGTTGTGGCGTGAGTTGTAATGGTGTCCCACTCCCTGATAGGAACAGATGCCCGCGGGCCTGTTAGTCGCATACGTCTCGGCAACCTCGACGATTTTTTTCTTGGGAAGGTCGCATACCTCAACGGCCTTGTCGACCGTATACTCCCGGATGCCATCAAGAACCAGGTCAAGCGTCGTCTTGACAGGGATGCCGTTCACCTCGAAGCTGCCGTGGATAGCTGGCGAGGCCACTGTCCCTGACGCACCGTAGGTTCCAGCCTCCTCATCCCAGACGACCTCGGGGTCGACGACGGTCGGCTTGCCCGTCGTCTTGCTGATCGGCCCCTCCGTGGGGGCAACCCCCACATCAGACATACGCAGGTAGGATCCGTCCTCCTTCACGAGGAAAGGCGCCACCGTCTTGGCACGCAGGTATTCCTCGTCCTCCAGATGGTTGTCCACGATGTAGTTCGCCATGGCCAGCATCAGAAAGCCGTCCGTGGCAGGCCTGATGGGGAGCCAGAGGTCAGAGCCGGCGGAAGTGGCGTTGAAGTGAGGGTTGATGCTGATGAGCTTCGCACCCGCGGCCTTTGCCTCCATCGCGTACTGCCAGCTGTCGCGACTCGTCTCGGTCAGGTTGTAGGCCCAAAAGATTATGGTCTTCGACTTGAGCATGTCGACCGGAGAGGCGCTCGGCAGCGAGAGATTCACATTCATCCACATCTGGCACAGGTCTGCAGCCGGGCAGATGACCGTACAGCCCGTCTTGCTCACGAAACGCCCCATCCCCAGCTTAGGCGCAGTAGGCGACGCCGAGGGAAAGTACCAACCGACGCCGCCGAGAATGCCCCCACCGCCATAGCTCTGCCAAATGCCGGCGGCTGTCGGGCCGTGGGCGGCGGTTGCCCTTTCGAACTCATCAGCCGCAAGCGCGATGGCCTCGTCCCAGCTGATTCGCTCGAACTCCCCCGATCCGCGCTCCCCCACTCGCTTCAGCGGATAGAGCACGCGACGGGTCGAGTACATTCGCTGCGGGTTCACCTGACCCTTCACGCACCCTGTCTTGTAGTAGGGGTGATCGAAGTCGACCTCGGCAGGCCTCACCTGCACCACCTTGCCCTCGCGAACGGTGGCCCGCAAGCGACACGAGTTCGAGCCGCAGTTACCCCGGCACTTGTTCCAGAACACCTGCTCCTCCACGGGCGTCACGCCATCCTCAGCAGCCAGAGCCGTAAGGGCCGGCACCATGGCCGCAGCCGCAACAGCTCCTGCAGCCGCTCCCGTCGTCTTGAGGAACGACCGTCGCGACAACGCGCCTCGGCTATCCATCGTATCAGCCATCTCTCCTCCTCTTCTCTCGAACACGGGCCACCCCTCGGCCCTTATCCAAGGATGGAGGAGGGCAGACCCTCCGAATAGTTCAGAAAAGAACCCTGCTGCGCAACGCTTCACACTCCTGGCAAATCATGAAATCACCTCCTAGGGACGCGCCTTCTCCCAGTAGGCGATAATAAGAAGAGCGAGGGAAGGGAGGGATGTTATGGGAGGGACGAGCAGCCGCCAGCGGATGGTCGAGGCCATCAGAAAGCTCGCCGCGCTCAAGCCGCTCTCGGCCGTTACGGTCAAGGAGATCGCGGCCGAGAGCGGCGTGTCGGAGCGGACGTTCTACAATCACTTCAGAGACAAGTTCGACCTCATCAGCACCGAGATGGCCGAGGAGGGAGACCGGGTCTTCCAACGAGAGTTAGAGAGCGGGACGTTCTACGGCTATCTGCACGGGATAGCCTTGGCCTACAAGCAGCTCTCTCCCGAGTACATGGCCAACGTCAGTCGGGCGAGCACCAACAACAGCTTCCTGCAACGTGATCTCGACAACCAGGAAGGTGCGGCGCATAGGCACTTGAGGGACATGGCCGGTCAGCGGGAGGACTTCGCCGACCTACGGTTCCAACTGGTCTTCTGGCACACAGCGATGCTGCGAGACCATCGGCGCTGGTACACCGGCGAGCTTGATATGAGTCTCGAGGATATGATCCGGCTCGAAGTCGCGTGCCTGCCCGAGGCGCTCAGGCCCTACTTCGACTTTCCAGCGCTGCGCGGAGGGAGGCTGGCCGGCGACGGCCGGCCCTCTCCCTGCAGCTCCCACTCGTACAGCACGAAGTTGGGCTCGGCGGGGTTGTCGTAGTTGGCGCCATAGGCCAGGCGGTGGGCGCCGCAGCAGGCGAGGCCCAGGCGCTCGTAGGCACGCTGGGCGCCCACGTTGCCCACCAGGGTGTCCAGGCGGATGACGCGGCAGCCGCGAGAGCGCGCCAGATCGGCCGCGACCTCCATGAGCGCGCGCATCAGCCCGCGGCCGCGCAGGTCGGGGCGCACGGCCAGCAGGTGGACGACGGCCACCTCATCGGCAGTCGCCTCGACGCCCCAGGGCACCGCCTCGTAGCCAGGCGCGCACTCCCCGTTCAGGATGAGCGCCCCGGCCAAACGCCTGCCAGGCCCGCCCTCGCGGGCCACGACGAGGCCGCCCTCGACCAGCGCGTCGGCGAGCATGGCGCGCGACGGATGGACGCCGATGACCCAGAGCGGGTCGTTGTCGGTGCCGGCCGCGGCCTCCTGCACCGCGGCGTAGAGCGCCAGCAGCTCGTCGATGAGCGCGCCCGCGTCCGCGGTGTCGAGCGTCGCCGCAGTCGCGACCTCCACGTTGAGGTCGATAGCCGGCCGGTCAGTCATGGGATCCTCCTCGTGTCTCGCCAGAGCCTGCCTCCCAGTGTAGCGGAAGACCGCCACGCGCAAACGGCCCGCCAATAGGCGGGAGCAGGCGGAACGCTACCGGAGCCTCGCTGCCGGCCAGGGCGCGGGGCGACCGGCCTAGAACGCGGCCAGACGGGCCTCGACGGCGGCTATCTGGTCTTCGGGGGTGGAGGCGCCGGCGGTGACGCCGACGCGGGCGCAGCCGGCGAACCAGGCGGGGTCGAGCTCGTCGGCCGACTCCACGTGATGGGTGCGCGGGCAGGCCTGGGCGCAGATCTCGGCCAGGCGCGTGGTGTTGGACGAGTTGCGCCCGCCGATGACCACCATGGCATCCACCTGCCCCGCCAGCTCGGCAGCCGCCTGCTGGCGCTGCCCCGTGGCCGAGCAGATGGTGTTCTTGACGAGCGGGTCGAGTCCGCGCTCGCGCAGGGCCGCCACCACCGCGTCGAGGTTCTCGCGGCGCTGGGTGGTCTGCGCCACCACGCCGATGGGGTCGTAGAGCCCCGCGGGGATGTCGTCAGGGCCGGCCACCACGTCCACCTTGCCGCCGGCCTCGCGCGCCCAGGCGGTGAGGCCCTCCACCTCGGGGTGGCGCGCCTCCCCCAGCACCACCACGCGGCAGCCCTCGCGGGCGAGCTCGGCGGCGGCGCGCTGGGCACGCGACACGTGCGGGCAGGTGGCGTCCACCAAGGCGAAGCCGGCCGCCTCCACGTCGTCGAGCACGTCCGGGGTCACCCCGTGGCTGCGGATGACCACCGAAGCGCGGGCGGGCGCGGCGCCCGGGGCGTCAGGGGCGCCGGCGTCGGCCCACAGCGCCTCGAGGACGCCGGCCGCCATCGCGCCGGTCGTGAGCCCCGCGGGCTCGACGCCGGAGCCGGCGGCCGCACCGCGCACGGGCGTTGCCGCGGCCGCGGGCGCGCCTGCGGCCGCCGCAGCCTCGCGGGCGGTCACCTCCGCCACCGTGTCCACGGCCTCGGCGCCGCGGGCGGCCAGATCGGCCACCACCTGCGGGTTGTGAATGAGCGGGCCGAGCGTGTAGGCGCGGCGGCCGGCCGCCAGCACCTCGTCGGCCATGTCGAGGGCGCGCTGCACCCCGTAGCAGGCGCCGGCCTTGCTCGCACGAACGACTTCCATGGCTCCTCCCCTTCCCGTGGGCAGCTTTCAGCGGCTTTTGCTGCGAGAAAAGCCGGGTTTGCATGATTCTGACGCACCCGGAAGAGCCGAGGGAAGGCTCTGCGGGCGTTTCTCCTGAAAAATACCGCGGTGAACTTGAGGGAGCGCACCCAAGGCGAGCGATCGGGCATGCAAAGCCGACTTTTCTCGCAGAAAAAGCCCGGTTTTCGCGCCCGCCTCGCGCCCGGCCCCGGGGCCCAGCAACGCCACGCCCTCGCAAGCCAAACGCCCCCCCGCGCGCCCGCGCCCAGGGCCACGGCAGCCGCGGCGCCAGCGGCCCGCGGACGCCTCCCGCACCCTCGTCGGATGCGGAGCCCCGCCGCGTCGCCTCGGCGGCGGCTACTCCCCCGTCCGCGTCGCCTCGGCGGCGGCCCGCTCGGCGGCGCCTGCGGCCCCCGCGCCCACGGCCCCATCGCGCTCGGCGACACGCGCCGCCTGCTCGGCGCGGGCGGCGCGGATGCCGGCCACCACGTCGGCGGTCGTGTGGTGCGGCACGGGATGCTCGGCGAACACGGCCGCGTAGTCCTTGGCGCGAGGGAACAGCTCGTCCATCCGCACCTCGGCGGCGGGGATGCGCAGCGACAGCGCGAACACCTCGCGCATGGCGTACCAGGTGCAGCCCTCCAGACGCTCGTCCTTGGGCAGGAAGTCGAAGTCGCCGAGCAGGATGGGGCTGCCGTACTCGATGGTCACCTTGGGAAACCGGAAGAAGCGCCCCTTCTGCTTGATCTTCTCGACGTCGCGCACGGTCATGGGCAGGATGGGCGCGTGGCCCATGCGGGCGACGAAGGCGGCGCCGGCGTGCAGCTCGGGCTCGGTGCCGCTCTTGCCGCGGCGCGTGCCCTCGGGCATGATGCCCACCACCTCGTCGCGCTTGAGCATGGCCGCGGCGCGCTTGATGGCCGTGCGGTCAGCCGAGTCGCGCTTGACGGGGAAGGCGCCCACCCGCGTGAGGATCTGCCCTACCAGGCCGCGGGCGTTGCCGAACAGCGAGTCGCGTCCCATGAAGCGGATCCACTGCGAGGGACGCGCCGACAGGTACATGAACACCACGTCGAGAAACGACGTGTGGTTGCCGATGACCACCACGCCCGTCTCGCCGGCGAAGCCGCGCAGGGCCTCGCGGTTGTCCACCCGGTAGCGGAAGCACACCTTGAACACGGCGCCGAGAAACGCCCAGAGGATGTTGCCCAGCCAGTGGGGCACCTGCTTTTTCTCGGACGTGCCCCCGAGGGGCATGTCCCACATCTGCTCGGATGACAGGAACAGGCTCATGGCGCCCTCCTCCTCGTCGGGCCGGCGCTAGGCGCGCGCGGCGTCGGCCATCGCGCAGATCTCGTCGATGACCTCCTCGATGTAGCGGCCGGTGGAGTCGAGGTGCACGGCGTCGTCGGCGGCGCGCAGGGGCGACGTGGCGCGGCTCGAGTCCAGCTCGTCGCGGCGACGCAGGTCGGCGAGCACCTCGTCGTAGTCGATGGAGCCGATGCCGCGGTCGACGTTCTGGCGCACGCGGCGATGGGCGCGCTCCTCGTCCGACGCGGTGAGGAACACCTTCACCGGCGCCTCGGGGAACACGACGGTGCCGATGTCGCGGCCCTCCACCACGTAGTCGCCGGCCCGGCCGATGCGGCGCTGCTGCTCCACGAGCGCCTCGCGCACCGAGGGCGCGGCCGACACGGGGCTCACGGCACGGTCGATCTCGGCCGTGCGGATGGCGTCGGTCACCTCGGCGTCGCCGACGAACACGCGCTTGGGCACCGGGTCGCCCGCCTCGTGGCCGAAGGCGATGACGCAGGTGCGCGCCACCTCCCCGAGCGTCGCGTCGTCGTCGAGCGCCACGCCGTCAGCCAGCGCCTGCCAGGCGATGGCGCGGTACATCGCGCCCGTGTCCAGGCACGAGAACCCCAGCTTCTTCGCCACCGCCTTGGCCACGGTGGACTTGCCGGCCCCGGAGGGCCCGTCAATCGCGATGATCATCTACTTCGCCAGCCTTTCCATGTCGGTGAGGAAGTTCGGGTAGCTCACGGCCACGCAGCCGAAGTCGCGCACGGTCACGGGCACGCGGCCGGTGAGGCCCACCAGCGCCCAGGTCATGGCCAGGCGGTGGTCGCCGAGCGAGTCGAAGACGAGCCCCTCGGGCACGACGAGGGAGGGGTTGCCCTCGATGCAGAGGTCGTCGCCGGCCGTCCACGCGTCCACGCCGAGGAGCGCCAGGCCGTCGATGATGGCGGCCAGGCGGTCGGTCTCCTTCACGCGCAGCTCGGAGACGTCCTTGAACACCGTGACGCCGCGGGCTCGGGCCGCCACGAGCGAGAGCACCGGGACCTCGTCCACGAGCGAGGCGATATGCTGGGCCGGCACCTCGCAGCCGCGCAGCACGTCGGTGTAGGCCACCGAGATGGCGCCGCGGGGCTCCTTGCCCTCCTGGCCCTCATGGCGCACCGCCACGTCGGCCCCCATGCGCTCGAGCGTGCGCACGAAGCCGATACGCGCCGGCGAGAGGCTCACGTTCTCGACGGTGAGGCGGCTGCCCGGACGCAGGAGCGCGGCGCACACGGGGAAGGCGGCCGAGGACGGGTCGCCGGGAACCACCACGTCGGCGGCGGTCAGGGCTGCCGGGCCGGTCACGCTGGCCAGGCGCGCAGCGGCGGTGGTAGGCACGCCGAACTCCGGGAGCATGAGCTCGGTGTGGTTGCGCGACGGTGCCGGCTCGCGCAGGGTGGTGGTGCCCTCGGCAAACACGCCAGCCAGGAGCACCGCCGTCTTGAGCTGGGCCGATGCCATGGGCGCGTCGTAGTCGATGGCGCGCAGGCGGGCGTTGCCCGTCTCCGTGAGGGGCAGCGTCTCGCGCCCGGCGGGCTCGAAGCGCGCGCCCATCTTCATGAGCGGCGCGGTGATGCGGCGCATGGGGCGACGCTGGAGCGACTCGTCGCCGGTGAGCTCGACGGTGACCGGCCACGGCGCGAGCACGCCCATGAGCAGGCGCGCGGTGGTGCCGGAGTTGCCGCAGTCGATGGGCCCGTCGGGCTGAGCGGGGCCTGCCGCCCCCCAGCCGGTGACGGTGCCCGCCAGGCTGCCGTCGGGCTGAACGTCGAGCTGCGCGTCGGCGCCGAGGGCGCGCACGGCACCGATGGAGGAGCGCACGTCCTGGGAGTCGAGCACGCCCGAGAGGCGCGAGGTACCCTCGGCCATGGCGGCGAAGAGCACGGCGCGGTGCGAGATGGACTTGTCACCCGGCACCCGCGCCTCGCCGTGGAGCGGGGCGGGCAGGGGCTCGATGAGGGTCTGGGGGCCGAAGGCGGGGACCTCGGCAGCGGGGGCGCTAGTCGACATGGGCGTACTCCTTCACCATGATGGGGCTGAACGACACGGAGAACCCGGCTTTGATGAGCTGGAGCGAGAGCGCGCCCACGTCCCCCTCGTCGGTGAGGATGAGGGAGAGCACGGCGTTGCCCTCGGACACGTGGTCGATCTCGATGGACTGGATGTTGCAGCCGACGGAGCTCGCGATGGTGGTGACCTCAGCCACCACGCCGGCGCGGTTGACCATGGGCACGCGCACCTCGAGCAGGTTGTCGGTGGAGGGCACCCAGGCCGCCGGCAGCGCGCGGCGCGCATCGGCCGCCTGGGCGAGCAGGTCGGTGAAGGCGGCGCGGTCGCCCGCCTCGAGCGCGCTGACGAACGAGCCGATGATGCCCTGCATCTCGACGAGCCCGTCGCGCAGGGCCGCTGCGTTGTCGAAGGCGATGCCGCACCAGAGCTTGGGCGAGCCGGCGGCCACGCGGGTGGTGTCCTTGAAGCCGCCCGCGGCCAGGCGCATGAGCGACTGGGTGTCGTCGGCATGGCGGCTGGCCAGCTCCACCAGCGACGAGGCCACCATATGCGGCACGTGGCTCACGATGGCCACGGCGCGGTCGTGCTCCTCACGGCGCAGCGACACCACGCGGGCCTCCATGCCGGTGATGAGCTCGTGGAGGCGCTGGAAGTGCTCGGGCACCGTGTCGGCGTCCGGGCAGAGGATCCAGTTCGTTCCCTTGAACAGGTCGGCGCGGGCACCGTCGATGCCGTTCTGCTCAGATCCGGTCATGGGGTGGCCGGGCACGTAGTTGCGTGGCACGGGCAGGAGCTCCGCCGCGGCGTCGAGCACGTGGGCCTTGGTGGAGATGGTGTCGGTGACGATGCCCTGATAGCCCCAGTCGGCAAGCAGGCGGAAGTAGTCGTCCACGCAGGCCACCGGCGTGGCGATCACCACGAGCTCGCAGCGCTCGCGCACGAAGGCGGCCAGCGCCGGGTCGTCGGGAGCCACGGCGCGCGCGGCCCAGCCGCGCTGCTCGGCCAGCTCGCGGGCGCGCGCGTCCACATCGACGCCCATGACGAAGGCGTCCGGGAAGGCCTCGGTGATGGCGGCGGAAAGCGAGGCGCCGATGAGCCCCAGGCCCACGACGGCGATGGCGTCGAAGGCGGGTCGGCGGGCAGTGTCGGTGTCGGCGGCCTCAGGGGTCGCGGGTGCGTCGGTCACGGTGTCTCTCATCCTCGGTCAGGGTCAGGCGCGCAAGGCGGCGAGATGCCCCGCCGCGACGCCCTATTGTAGTGCTTGGCGCCGCCAAGACCAGGGCAGATGGCGGGAATCCGGCAACTTTCCGCGCGCCGGGCGCGGGCGGCGCCCCTACTCGTGGAGCACGCTCGCGGCCCACCCCTCGTCGACGGCGCGGTTGCAGCGCTCGTCGATGGCGCGCGCCGTCTCCTCGGGCGTGGCATCACCGCGCAGCAGGTCGCCCATGCACTCGTGGAACACCTCGCGCACGGCCAAGGTATCGGGGTTGGACCCGGTGAAGTCCACCTCGTTGGCGGCGTTGGCCTGGAACAGGGCGAAGGAGGGGGTGTCCGCGCCATAGCGTTCGGCCACCGCGCGCGAGGCGGGCAGCGTTCCGGCGGCGTAGTCGAGCCAGCCCGAGTCGCCGTAGACGTAGGCGAGGAAGTCCTTGGCCACCTGGACCTTCTGCGCATCGCCGTTGTCGAACACCTCGAAGCCCGACACGAACGAGGTGGCGCAGCCCTCAGGGCCGGGGCCGGGGAAGTTCACGAGCCCGATGCTGTCCCCGTAGCGGCCGATGGACACGTTGTTCACCATGTAGAGGGCCAGCTGGCCGTTGCGGAACAGGCTCGAGCAGTCCTCGATCTCCAGGTTCTCAGCATGGGGCGGGTACCAGCCGCGCGCCACGCCGCCCTGGATCCAGCGCAGGCCGGCCACGCCCTCGGGCTCGGAGAGCGCGAAGTGGCCGTCCTCGTCGAAGAACCGTGCGCCGCAGCAGCGCAGGAGCGTCATGGTGTGGGTGTCGCCCTGGGAGCTGTGCGCGTACATCATGAGCGGGTAGGCGCCCTCGGGCAGGCGCGCGGCTAAGGTGTCGAGCACCTGCTCCCACTCCGCGAGCGTCCACGACTGGATGGCGTCGTCGTCGATGAAGGACTCGAGGCCCGCCTGGCGGAAGAGCTCCTTGTTATAGGCCAGCACGTTCTGGCGCGCCAGGTAGGGCAGCAGGTAGACGCGCCCGCCCACCGTGCCCCGATCCCACAGGTAGTCGTAGATGTCCGCGCGCCGCTCGTCGGTCACGACGTCGTCGAGCGGCACCACGCGCCCGGTGTGGACGTAGGTGGACATGTTGAAGAAGTCCCCGTAGAGGATGTCGGCCTCGTGGTCGGTGCCGAGGGCTCCGATGATGGCCTCGTCGTAGAGGCCCTGCTCGAACACCTCCACCGTGATCTCGACCGGCGGCCCGTCGTAAGAGGCGGAGAAGTCCGCGGCCATGGCGGAGATGACCTGGTCGATCTGGGTGATGGAGGAATCGAAGGTCACGCTGTGGCTCGTGCGCGGCACCTTGATGGTGAGCCGTACGGGCTCCTCGGCGGGCGCGGCGCAGCCGGCGAGGGCAAGCGACGCCGCGAGGACGAGGGCCGCCAGCGCGGCGAGGATGCGCGCAGGGCGCGCACGGCGAAGGACGGCGCGGGCGCTCATCGGGCACCGTCCCGGATGGCGCCGAGCTTGGCGAGCATGGCGCGCACGTCAAGCGGCTTGGCGAGGAAGTCGTCCATGCCGGCCTCGAGGGCGCGGGCCCGGTCCTCGGCGAAGGTGGACGCGGTGCAGGCGTAGATGCGCACGGCCGCGGCGTCGGATCTCTCGAGGGCGCGGATGGCGCGCGCCGCCTCGTAGCCGTCCATGACCGGCATCTGGGCGTCCATGAGGACGGCCGCGAAGTGGCCCTCGGGCGAGGCGGCGAAGGCGTCGAGGGCCTGCCGGCCGTCGCCGGCCACCGTCACGGCGTAGCCCTCCTCGCCGAGAATGCTCTCGATGATGTCGGCGTTGAGCTCGTTGTCCTCGGCCACGAGCACGTGCATCGGCGCCCCGGCAGCTGCCAGGGCCGCGGCGTCCGCCGGATCGACGCCCGGGGCGGTAGGGGCGCCCGCGCCCTCCGAGCCCGCCGCCTCGCCCTGGCCCGCGCCCGCCGGCCGCTCCCCCGCCGCGGCGCCCTCCGCCACGGGCAGCGTGACCGACAGGGTGAAGCACGAGCCCTCATCCAGGACGCTGTCCACCAGAAGCGTGCCTCCCATCTGGTCCACGAGCATGCGGCTGATGGACATTCCCAGGCCCGTGCCCTTCTGGCTCTCGCTGTTGCGGTTGCGCTCCTGGGTGAACACGTCGAAGATCTGCCGCTGGAACTCAGGCGTCATGCCGCAGCCGGTGTCGGCGATGGAGACGATCGTGGCTGCCTGGCCGCCCGGCACCGCGACCTGGCTGGCCGTGAGCGTGACGCGGCCGCCCTCGGGCGTGAACTTCGCCGCGTTCGACAGGATGTTCATGAGCACCTGGCCCAGGCGCACCTCATCGCCGACGAGGCGCGGCCAGGGCAGGTCGTCGGCGTCGAGCGTGAAGGCGATGCGCTTGTCGGCCAGGGGCTCGCGCTGCATCTCGCAGACGCTGTCGATGAGGGCGCCCAGGTCGAAGGGCCGCTCGTCAAGGACGACCTTGCCCGCCTGGAGCTTGGACACATCGAGGATGTCGTTGACGAGCGCGAGCAGGTAGCGGGCGGCGTTGCCGAGCCGGCTGACGTAGCCCGCCATGGCCTCGCGGTCGTCCAGGTGGCGCTCCATCAGGTGGTTCAGGCCGATGATGCCGTTGAGCGGCGTGCGGATCTCATGGCTCATGTTGGAGAGGAACTCAGCGCGCGCCGCCGACTCGGCGCGGGCCGAGACCGTCCGCTTCATGAAGCGGTAGACGATCGCCATCATCACCATGAGCAGCACCACCACGGCCACGAGCATGCAGGAGGTCATGACGATGAAGGGGGCGAAGCGCTCCTCGAACACGTGCGAGGGCACGGCCATGATGAATGACCAGGTGGTGCCCTCCACCGGCGCGAAGCTGAGCACGAGCCGCTCGCCCTCGGCGTTGGTGCAGTCGATGGTGAAGCTCTCGCCCTCCGCGATGTTGCGGCGCACGTCCTCGATGGTCACGCCCCCGTCGATGGAGCCGGCCTGGAGCATGTCGTAGAAGTTGTCGCGCCCGGCCAGGTCGGTAGCTGGCGAGGTGTTGACGATATAGAAGCCCTGGGAGTTCACGACGCTCGAGACGCCCTGATCATCGAAGCTCTCGATGAGCAGCTGGCCGCGGATGGCGCTCACGTCGCTGCGGCCCAGGATGGCGACGAAGCGGTGACCGCCGATGACCAGGCCGTCGAGCTCCACGCCGAAGACGAGGGACTCCTTGGTGGTCTCCAGCCGCCCGTTGGCGTCGTCGTAGAGCATGACGAAGTGGCCGCTGCCATCCGCGAACATCTCGTCGTAGGAGTGCTGATCGGGGCCGAGGCGCAGGTACGAGCTGCTGTAGAGGGTTCCGTCGGCGTCGAGCAGGTAGAGCGCGTCGAACATGCCGGAGGAGACGGCCTCCAGGTTCAGGCGCTGCTGGGCCTCGTGCAAATCGGCCACGTCGTAGAGCTCCATGCGGCTGGCCACCGAGGCGAGGCGCCCGTAGGAGTCCTCGAGCGAGCCCTCGATGGTCTCCACGTCATGACGGGATATCTCGTCCACCGTGGTCATGAGGTTGCTCGACACCGCCGATGAGAGCTGCCCCAGGTAGACGCAGACGGCCACGACCACCAGCGCGATGGTCGCGACGAACACCATGATGTACCTGCGTCGGCTCAAGGGCCCTCCCCCAGGATCGGCCGCGTCCAAGTCTTCGCAGCCTAGTTTAGTACCAGCGAGGCGAAACGCGGTCGGCGGGCCGCATTTTTCTCGCGCGGGGAGCCGGCGGGGGCGGGAGCGCGGAGGGTGGCGCCAGGGGCACCCCGCTGCCGGCGCGGCGCTCAGCCGACGGCGGCGCGGAGGGCGGCCAGCTCGGATTCGGTGAGGGCACGCGCCTGGCCGCGGGGAAGCCCGCCCAGGTCAAGCGGGCCGAGCGCGGCGCGGTGCAGGGCGATCACCGGATGGTCGACGGCCTGGAGCATGCGGCGCACCTGGCGCTTGCGGCCCTCGTGGATGCGCAGCTCCACGTAGGCGCCCGCCCCCTCGAGCGCCGCGCGGCTGCGCCGCCCCCCGTGGCGCTGGCGCTGCCCGCTCGACCCCGGCCCGTCGCCGATGAGCCGGGCGGCGCGGGCGGCCTCGTCGCCGGCGAGCAGGCGTACGCCCGCCGGGCGCGTCACCCCCTCCTCCAGGCGGATGCCGGAGCGCAGACGCGCGAGGTCGCCCTCCGCCGGCACCCCCTCCACGAGCGCGAGATAGGTCTTCTCCACCTCGCGACGCGGGTGGAGAAGACCGTGGCCCAGCTCGCCGTCGGTGGTAAACAGCAGGAGCCCCGTCGTGTCCGCGTCGAGCCTCCCCACGGGGAAGAGCCCCGGATGGGCCTCCAGAAGCGGCGCCATGAGCTCAGCCACGGTGGGGCGGCCCTGGGGATCGCTCATGGTGGTCACGTAGCCGGCAGGCTTGTGCAGCATGAGGGTGGTGCCCTCGGCGGGCAGCGCCACCACGGCGCCGTCGACGGCCACCTCATCGGCGGCCGGGTCCACCTTCACGCCCATCTCGGTCACGACCTCGCCGTTGACGGCCACGCGCCCGGCGCCGATGAGCTCCTCGGCATGGCGGCGCGAGGCCACGCCGGCGCGGGCCAGGTACTTCTGCAGGCGGACGCTACTCGTCATCGGTCTCGAAGGTGAGGGAGTCGAAGTCGATCTTGTCGACGACGCCCAGGGTGGAGGCGATGGCCTCGGCAAACATGGCCTCGGTCGAGCGGGCCGCGCCCTCCGGCGCCCCCGCGGGCCGAGCCGGAGCCCAGGCGCCCGGCGCGGCCGACGAACCGGCCTGCGCCTCGGCCAGGACGGCGGCCGCCCCGTCGACGCCGCGCGCCTCCTCGTCGTCGAAGAGCAGCGCCTCGCCGTCCTCGGCGGCCAGGTCGGCTGCCATGAGGCGCGCCTGCTCCTCGGACACGCCCGCCTCCGAGCGGGTCGCGGAGAGGCGCTCGGTGATGAGCCGGCGCGTCTCCTCGTCGGGCGCGAACTCCGCCAGATCGGGCAGGTCGGCCGTCGTGCGCAGGCCGAACTTCTCCAGGAAGGCGCGCGTGGTGGCGTAGAGCGTGGGACTGCCCGGCGTGTCGGCCGTGCCGGCTTCGCGCACGAGCCCCTTCTCCACGAGCGAGTTGATGGTGCCATCGGAGTTGACCCCGCGCACCGACGCCACCCCGGCGCGGGTGACCGGCTGGGTGTAGGCGATGATGGCGAGCGTCTCCATGGCCGCGCCCGAGAGCTTGCGCGTGTCCCACGACAGCACGTACTTCTCGATGAGCTCGTGGTAGACCGGGTGGGTGAACAGCCGCCACCCGCCGGCCACCTCGCGCAGCTGGATGCCCCGCTCGGAGCCGGCCAGCTCGTCGCGCAGCTCGGCGCAGGCGCGCTCCACCAGCGCCGGGTCGCACTCAAGCATGTCAGCCAGGGTAAGGGTGCCCACCGGCTCGTCGGTCACGAAGAGCATAGCCTCCACGGCCCCCTTGACCTGGGATTCCTGAAGTCCTTGGAACATGGTCTAGCCTTCCTCTCCCACGCTGGTCAGCCCGTCGGGGCCCTCCAGGTTGAGCTCGCCGGAGCCCTCGATGTAGTCGATGGTGATGTCGCCGAAGGCCACGGCCTGGTCGAGGCGCACCACCGAGCGCTTGTACAGCTCGAGGATGGCCAAAAACGTGACCACCACCACAGCCGGAGCCGTGGACTCGTTCACCAGATCGGAGAACATGAGGTGCCCGCGGTTCACGATGCGCTGGTGGATGGCGCGCACGTGCACCTCCACGGGGATGGGCTTGGCGGCGATGTGCTCCGACTCGAGCAGGAACACCTCGCGCCGCGCCATGGCAGCCGCCGCCAGAAGCGCGAGCGAGTCCACGGTCACGTCGCGCAGGAAGTCCGGCATGAGCGCCAGAAACGGCGTATCCGGCCCGAAGGGGCGCGTGTGCATACGGCCCTCGGAGAGAAACCGCGCGTAGAGCTCGGCCGAGGCGTTCTTGAACTTCTTGTACTCGAGCAGCCGCGCCACCAGGATGTCGCGCGCCTCGGAGGGCGCAAGCTCTGCCAGCTCCTCGTCCACCTCGTCGCGCGGGCGCGGGATGAGACTCTGGGCCTTGATCTCCAGCAGCGTCGAGGCCACGAGCAGAAAGTCGCTCGCCACGTCCAAATCGAGGTTGTCCATGTGGGACACCTCTTCGAGGTACTGGTCGGCGATCTGGGTGATGGAGATGGCCCCGATGTCCACCTTCTGGCGGCTGACCAGGTAGAGCAGCAGATCGAAGGGGCCCTCGAAGCTCTCGATGCGAACCTTGTACGACACGCGCCCCTCCTAGTAGATGCGGAAGGGGAACAGCAGGTTGCCGAGGTTGCCCGCCGTGGCCCCCAGGTACCACGAGAACGGGTTGACGTGGATGAGGTAGGGCAGCAGCACCACGCAGATCATGAACACCGGGAAGGCGTAGCGCTGGATCTCGTAGTACTTCGGCAGGTACTTGGCGGGAATGAGCAGCGCGAAGATGGACGAGCCGTCAAGCGGCGGGATGGGCAGCAGGTTGAAGAACATGAGGAACAGGTTGACGAGCGCGAACTGCGGCAGGAACCAGATATAGAAGTAGGAGAACAGGTCGTTGTCGAGCAGGCCGCCGCGCGCCGGGTCGAAGAGCGCCCACGCCACGAGCGCGGCCACGCAGGCCATGGCCAGGTTGGCCGCTGGCCCCGCCAGGCCCACGATGACATCGCCCTTGCGCGGGTCCTTGAAGTAGCGCGGGTTGTAGGGCACGGGCTTCGCATAGCCGAACACCGGCATGTTCATGAGCATGAGCATGAGGGGCAGAAGCACCGTGCCAAACGGGTCGATGTGCTTGAGCGGGTTGAGCGAGAGGCGCCCCGACCGCTTGGCCGTAGGGTCGCCGAGCTTCCACGCCGCGAACCCGTGGGCAACCTCGTGCAGCACGAGAGCCGGCACGAAGCTCAGCACCGAGCAGAGGATGTATATGAGTTCATTGCTAGCCATGGCTCGGTATTCTAGCGTACCGAGCCGCAGGCGGCGCCTTCGGTTCCGCCGCCGAGCGGCGCTCACCTTCGAAAAACGCGCCGTCTCCGCAAATTCGCACGGTTTTGCACTCTCCATACCGCTCGCGCGCCGCGTGGGCGGGGCGCGCAGTCGCAAAAACCCAGGAAAGCGAGGCCCGCACCGGTCGTAGAACGGTTTCACGGGCCACCGGAGAGTGCATAACCGCGCGAATTTGCAATCGGCGGCCGCAAAACCGAGGGCGAACAGGAGGGAGGCCCCTCCCCCGCCCCGAAGCGAGCTGCCGCGGTGCGCGCGGGCAAGTCGGCGGAACCCGGGCGCAAGCCCTCCCCTACTCCAGGGTGAGCTGCTGGATGTAGATGTCGTTTCTCAGCTCGCGGGCGTGATCGGGAGCGATGGCGCCGGCCAGGCGCAGCTCCTTGAGGTACTCGAGCTCGCGCGCGAGGGCCTGGGCCTGGACGTCCTCCACCGCGTCGTAGACGGCGCGCAGGGCGCGGAAGCGGGCCGTGAGCCCCGAGCGGGGGTCAGCTGCGCCGTCGGGGCCGTCCTCCTCCAGCGAGTCGAGCTCGCCCACCTCGCGGGCGATGTCGTCGATGCGCCCGTAGAGCGCCTCCACCGCGGCCGCCGCCGCGCGCGCTCGGGCCGCAGCCTCGGCGCTGGCGTGGGGCGCCAGCTCCTCGAGCACCTCGGCGTAGCGCTGCATCACGATGACCGTCGCCGGCTCGTCCACCTCCTCAGCGACGGCCGACGGGGCGCTCCCCTCATCCGGCACGCTCCCGGCAGCCGAGGTCCCCGGCACCGCGGCCGGCGCGCCCGTCGGGGCCTCCGCCGGTTCGTCCGCGCGCACGGCGCCCGTGAGGTGGGCGTCGGCCTGAATGGACTCGATCACGCGGATGACCAGGCTTATCTCCGCATCGGCGCGCTCGGCGGCGCGACGGGCCGACGCCTTGCGCGGCACGAGCAGCGGCACGGCGAAGTTCGCCAGCAGAAGCGAGCCTAGGATGATGCCGGCGGCCATGGTCACGAGCGTCGTGCGCTCGGGGAACGTCGCGCCCGAGCTCAGGTACGTGGGGATGGACAGCATGAGCGAGAGCGTGATGCCGCCCTTCGGCCCGGCGAAGGCCATGGCGAGCGCGCCGCGCAGCCCCTCGGGCGCCAGGCACGAGCGCGCCGGCTCGCCCGCGCGGCGGGCGGCCACGGCATCCATGGCGAGCACCCAGAGGAAGCGCACGCCCTCGAGCACCGCCGTCAGAAGCACCACCGCGCCCACCACGGCCACCGGGTCGCCGAGCCCGCCGTCGGCCGCCGGCTGCAGGCCGCGGGGCAGCTGCATCCCCAAGATGACGAAGATGATGCCGTTGAGCACGAACTCGATGGTCTTCCAGACGCTCCTCGACTGGAGCTTCTGGCGCGCCGTGGCGGTGGTGTGGCGCTGCGGCAGAAGCGACATGACCAGGCCCGCGGCCACCACGGCGATGACGCCGCCGATGTGCAGGCTCTTGGCCGCGAGGTAGATGACGAAGGGCAGCAGAAGCTCGAGGGTCACGTGCAACGTGGGGTTGTCGAGCCCCCGGCGGCGGATGAGCTCCATGAGCGCCCAGGCCAGGCCTCCCATGACAGCGCCGCCAGCCAGGCCGCCGAACAGGTCGAGGGCGAACTCCTCCCCCGCGTGCACGAGCGAGAACGCTCCGGAGCCCACTACGGCGATGGCGCACTGGAAGGCCACCGTGCCCGTCACGTCGTTGAAGAACGCCTCGCCCTCGAGCAGCGTCGCATGGCGCCGGCCGAAGCGGAAGTCCTTGGAGAGCGCCGTCACGGCCACGGCATCGGTAGACCCCATGGCGGCGCCGAGCGCGAGGGCGGCGGCCAGCGGCACGGCGGGCATGAGCGCGTGGAGCGCGCCGCCCACCGCGAGCATGATGGCGAAGACGAGCCCCACGGCCAAAGACGCGATGCCCCAGCGGTTGCGCCAGAGCGCGCCGGAGTCGGCGTGGCGCGACTCGTTGAAGTGCAGCGGCGCGATGAACAGGATGAGCAGCAGCTCGGTGTCGAGCCCCTGCTCGAAGGGCGACGACACCGTGAACGCGATAAGCGCGCCCAGGGCAATCTGGACGAGGGGCAACGACAGGCGCGGCAGAAACCGCTCGAGGATGCTCGAGGCGATGACCGCGGCCAAGAGGAACAAGATGAGCTCAAGCGCTTCCATGACCGGCTTTCCACGAGAGGGACGATTGGGCGGTATGGTACGACGGCGCCACCCGGCGCTGCCCCGCGCACCGGATCGGCGGGCCGGCGCGGCCGGCAGCCGGGAAGCGGAGGCTAGCCCTGCGCCTGCTGGCGGGCCATCTCGGCCTCGAGCTCCTCGTTGAGCGCGAGCCACTCCTCCTCGGCCGCGGCCAGGCGCTTCTTGAGCTGGGCGTGCTCGGCCACCGCGTCGGAGGACGCGTCCTCGTTGATGTAGAAGTCCGGATCGGCCATGAGGGCCAGCAGCTCCTCCATCCGCGCGTTGTCACGCTCCATCTGCTCGTCGAGCTGGGCGATGCGCTTGCGGTGGTTCTTGAGCGCCGCGTAGGCGCGGTTGCGCGCCTCGGCCTCGCGCCGCTTCTGCTCCTTGGTCTTGGGGGCGCTCGCCTTGGGCGCCGTGAGCGGGGCCGGATCGGCCGGCGCGCTTGCGCGGTCGCGGCGGCGGTTGACGGTGACCGTGGTCTTGGAGCCCTTCGCGCCCGCCTTCCCCGCGCCCTCGTCGAACACGTCGTCCACGAGCGATCGGCTCGCGGGGTCGGGGTTGTCGAGCTGCCCCGACTTATAGAGGTAGTAGTCGTAGTCGCCGTCGTAGCAGGTGATCTTGCCCGGCGTCACCTCCACGATGCGGTTGGCCACCGAGCGGATGAGGTGGCGGTCGTGGGTGATGAACAGGATGGTGCCCTCGAAGTGGCGCAGGGCCTGCTCGAGGATGTCGGCGCTCGCGATGTCGAGGTGGTTGGTGGGCTCGTCCAGGCAGAGCAGCGGCTTGGGGGCCACGAGCATCTTGGCGAGCGCCAGGCGGCTCTTCTCGCCGCCGGAGAGCACGCCCACGCGCTTGTCCACCGCGTCCCCGCTGAAGAGGAACGCGCCCAGGAGCGTGCGCACCTGGGAGATGGACCAGCCGGGCGCCACGCGGTCGAGCTCCTCGAACACGGTGTTGCCGGCATGGAGCTCCTCCAGCTGGTGCTGGGCGTAGTAGGTCAGGCTCACGTTGACGCCGTAGTCGATGGTGCCCGCGTCCGGCGCCATCACGCCGGCGATCATCTTGAGCAGCGTGGACTTGCCCGCGCCGTTGGGGCCCACGAGCGCCACCTTGTCGCCGCGGTACATCGTGAAGTCCTGGCCGTCGTAGACCGTCTTGTCGCCGAAGCGCTTCACCAGGCCCCGGGCGCGCACCACCTCGTCGCCGGTGCGGGGCGGCTGCTGGAAGTTGAAGCGCACGGTCTTTTTCTCCTCGGGGATGACCGGCAGCGTCTCCTTGATCTTCTCGATGCGCCGCTCGCGCTCCTGGGCCTGCTTGGCCTTGGTGGCCTTGTAGCGAAACCGGTCGACGAAGGCCTGGAGATGGGCGATCTCCTCGAGCTGCTTGGCGCGCTCGGCCTTGAGGCGCTCGAGGCGTTCCTCGCGTTCCACCAGGTATTTCGAGTAGTTGCCCTTGTACAGGTTGACCTGGCCGTTGTCGATCTCGGCCACCCGGTCCACCATGGCGTCCATGAACGCGCGGTCGTGGCTGACCACGATGACCGTGCCCTCGTAGCCGCGCAGGAAGCCCTCGAGCCACTTGACCGACTCCAGGTCGAGGTGGTTGGTGGGCTCGTCGAGGAGCAGCACCTCGGGATTGCGGATGAGCAGCTTCGCGAGCGCGATGCGCATCTGCCAGCCGCCGGAGAAGCCGTCGGTGGACGTGGCCATGTCCGCCTCGGTGAAGCCGAGGCCGAACAGCACACTGCGCACCTTCGCCTCGATGGAGTAGCCGCCGAGCATCTCGTAGGCGTCGCGCGCGCGGCCCACGGCCGCCAGCTGCGCCTCGGTGGGGTCGGCGCCGAGCTCGGCCTCGAGCCGGTGGAGCCGCTGCTCGGCCTCGAGCACCTCCACCTGGGAGGAGAGCACCTCCTCGAACACGGGCAGCCCGCCCATCTCGATGGCCTCCTGCTCCAGGTAGCCCACGCGCGCGCCCTTGGCGAACAGGATGCGCCCCTCGTCCGGGTCATCCTCGCCGGAGATGATGTTGAGCAGCGTCGTCTTGCCCGCGCCGTTGGGGCCGACGAGCGCCAGGCGGTCATACTCTTCCAGGCGGAAGGTGACGTCATGGAACAGCTGGCGGCCGCCGTAGGCCTTTGAGAGGTGCTCTGTCTGGAGGATCATGGTATCGCCTTGTATCTCGGAAGGCGCCACCGGAATCCACGAGACGCCTTTGACTATGCAACCCTCGTATTATACGGCACCGTCCCTCGATGCGGGGCGAGGTACCGGTCGGGATTCACCAGGAAGCCGAGCTTCCCCACGTGGTTCATCGCCCACAGCACGCCGACGGGCAGCACGTAGACGACAGCGAGGCCCCCAAAGACGTGCGCCGGCACGAACAGCGCGGCCCCGGGGCCGGCTGCGGTCACCCCCGCAAGCGCCAGGACGTGAAACAAGCCCCGCATGAACACCGGGTGCAGAAGCCAGATGGCCTTGGTGTAGCCGCCGACGAGGCGGTAGAAGCCCACTTGGTCGCCGTCCGCGAAGCGGCCTCCGAACAGCACCGCGAGCCATCCGAGCCCCGCCGCGGTGAGCACGGCCTCGCGCACGGAGGCGGGCGCGCCGCACGCGAGAAGGCCAACGCCCAGGATCAGCCACCCCATCGTGCAGGCCGCAGGACTCAGGGAGAACAGCCGGCGCGTGCGGGCCTCGGGCTGCCAGGCCAGGGCCATGCCGGCGACAAACCAGACCCACGATCCGCAGAATCCCTGCGCCACGTAGGGCCAGGCAGCGTACGAGACCGCAGGCAGCGCAGGCCCCGCGACGGCAAGCGCCTTGAGCGCGATCGCGGCGGCCAGGACGCCCGCCGCCTGCCGGCCCGACGCAAGCGTGGGGGTGAGCGCGTACATCGCCAGCACCACGAGGAAGAACCCCACGGGGATGACCGGGTCGACGAGCGTCGCGCGCAGGAAGCTTGCAGGCGCGAGGGTCGGCTCGGCGCCCATCCAGCCGTTGGCCAGCAGGGTGAGCAGCGTCACGAAGACGAGGGGCACCATCGTGTAGACCGCCTGGTATCCCATGGCGCGAAGCCACTGGCGGCCGCTGTGCACATGCCACTGCCGCTGATAGCGATAGCCGAAGCCGAAGTAGAACACCGGAAGCTGGAGCGGGAAGAAGCAGGCCTCGGCCCACCGCCAGACGGGGCCGCCGGGAAGGCAGCCGAGCCCGACCAGGGCCCCGCCGAGGCCGCCCAGCGCGATGAGCAGCGAGGCGGTGGACTCCAGGTTCAGGATCCACGTATCCGATATGCCGCGACGCTCTTCCATAGGCCCCAGTATAGGAGGCAGCCGCAGCAGGGCGACCGTGGCGGCAAGCCGTAAGCGAGCAGACACGCAGGCGCAGGGGCGGCGACACCGTACGCCGCCCCCTACCTCCCCCGCCCTCCTCCTCGCCTCCCTGCCCGATTCTGCACACTTTTTTCGACTTTGCGACAACAGCGCCTCTGCCGACGGGGATGCGGCGGGCGTTTGCCCAGGTCGGCTCTGCCGGGTGTCCGGAAACCTCCCCCACCGGGGTCTCCAGGCGCCTCGGAGGGCTCGGTTCTGTCGCAAAGTCGTCGAAACTGTGCAGAATCGGGCGGGAGGGGGCGAACCAGTCGCCGCACGCAAGACGCAAAAAGGCCCCTCCGAAGAGGGGCCTGCTGTATATGGTGGTCGCTACAGGATTTGAACCTGTGACCCCCGCCGTGTGAAGGCGATGCTCTCCCGCTGAGCCAAGCGACCGGGTTGCGTATCAGGCAGCTGCCCGATGACGTTCGACTATTCTAGCCGTACCGCGCTAGGCGCGCAAGGGGTGAATTTGTGGAGAAACGAAAGGGGCGGCATCTCAGTCAGATGCCGCCCCCGAAGGCGTCTGGTAGGGCCGCCCGGACTCGAACCGAGAACCAAGGGATTATGAGTCCCCTGCTCCACCATTGAGCTACAGCCCCGTAAGCGCCGCGGCGCATGCCGCGCAGAAACGCGAGGGATATTCTAGCGCATAACGCGGCCCGCGACCCCTAGAACCTCGCGGGCCGCGCAACCGGCAGCCAGCGCCTAGTACACCATGCCCATGGCCGCGCGCACCTCATCGAGGGTGGCGTCGGCAATCTCGTTGGCGCGGCGGTTGCCGTCGCGCAGGACTTCCTCCAGGTAGGCCGGATCGGCCTCGAGCTCGGCGCGGCGGGCGCGGATGGGCGCCAGGTAGTCGTTGACGGCCTCGGTCACATAGGCCTTGAGGGCGCCGGAGCCCGCCTCGCCTATCTCGGCGGCTATCTCCTCCTCGCCACGACCGGTGCACAGCGCCGCCGTGGTGAGGAGCGCCGACACGCCGGGGCGCGCCTCCTTGTCGAAGGTGATGAGGCGCTCGGAGTCGGTCTTGGACTTCTTGATGAGCTTGGCCGTCTCCTCGGCGGTGGCCGACAGCGCGATGGCGTTGCCGTAGCTCTTCGACATCTTGCGGCCGTCGAGGCCGGGGATCTCCACCGCCTCAGTCAGAAGCCCGTGGGGCTCGGGGAACACGCGCCCGTAGCGCTCGTTGAAGCGGCGGGCGATCTGGCGGGTCTGCTCGATATGGGGCAGCTGGTCTTTGCCCACCGGCACGATGTTGCCCTTGCAGAACAGGATGTCGCAGGCCTGGTGCACCGGGTAGGTCAGCAGCAGCCCCGTGAGCGCGTGGCCCGAGGCCTCCTGCTCGGACTTGACCGTGGGGTTGCGCAGCAGCTCCGCCTCGGTGACGAGCGAGAGGAACGGGAGCATGAGCTGGTTGAGGGCCGGCACGGCCGAGTGGGTGAAGATGATGGTCTTTTCCGGGTCGATGCCGCAGGCCAGGTAGTCGATGACCATGTTGCGCACGTTGTCGGCGATATGCTCGGTGGTATCGCGGTCGGTGATCACCTGGTAGTCGGCGATGATGATGCGCGAGGTGACGCCCATGTCCTGCAGGCGGACGCGCTCGCGGATGGTGCCGAAGTAGTGCCCGAGGTGGAGGCGGCCGGTGGGACGGTCGCCCGTGAGCATGACGTACTTCTCGGGGTGAACCGGAAGATCCGCCTTGATCTCGTCGCTCACGCGCTTGCTCGCCTGGAAGGTATCGCTGCTCATCGGGTCCCTCTCCTCACTCGCCCTACTCGGGGCGCCTGCATGAAAAAAGCCCGCCGCAGCGCGACGGGCCTATCATTTCGTGGTGCTCCGTGAAGGACTCGAACCTTCGACCTTGGGATTAAGAGTCCCCTGCTCTACCAACTAAGCTAACGGAGCACGTGTCTGCGCAAAGCGCCTTGCTATTGTAGGCGAAGCATCCCATGGACGCAAGCCTGAATTTCAAAGCGCGCATGGGGTGGATGATGGGACTCGAACCCACGATCTCCAGAGCCACAATCTGGCGCCTTAGCCAACTAGGCCACACCCACCATTTTGCGCAAGGTGGAAGTATAGAGTTTCGTCGCCTGTTGCGCAAGGGGCGGGCGCCAATTTATACGATTATCATCCGAATTAGCGATTGACCTGGCAGAAGTCCCGCTCAAGGGGTATCATCGACCGTTGGCATAAGCCGATACGAGGGCGCGCGGCGCCGCCGCCCCCTCGCCCGCACCGCCGCGCCGACGCCTCGCGTCTGCCCCGCGGCGAGACACCAAAGGAGACCGCCCGCCCATGGAACCCAAGTCTTCCTCGGACAAGCGCTTCGCGCTGCTCATCGACGCCGACAACGTGTCGGCCAAGTACATCAAGCCCATCTTGAACGAGCTGTCCAAGTACGGCACCGTCACCATCAAGCGCATCTACGGCGACTGGACGCTCACCCTCCACGCCAAGTGGAAGGACGCGCTGCTGGAGAACTCGCTCACGCCCATCCAGCAGTTCGGCTACACCTACGGCAAGAACGCCACCGACTCGGCCATGATCATCGACGCCATGGACATCCTCTACGGCGACAACGTGGACGGCTTCTGCCTCGTGTCGAGCGACAGCGACTTCACGCGCCTGGCCAGCCGCCTGCGCGAGAGCGGCCGCACGGTCATCGGCATGGGCGAGAAGAAGACGCCCACCCCCTTCCGCCGCGCGTGCGACATCTTCACCACGCTCGAGCTGCTGCTCGACGGCCGCAAGGGCGAGCGCGGCAACGGCAACGGCGCCCCGGCCATCAGCAAGGCCGAGGTGGAGCAGGCTGTGGTGGACATCATCACCGACAACCAGAACAACGGCAAGTCCACGGGCCTGGGCGAGGTGGGCAGCCGCCTGCAGAAGCGCTACCCCGACTTCGACGTGCGCAACTACGGAACGAACCTGCTCTCCAAGCTGCTCGACGAGTTCACGCGCGTGACCATCACCAAGGACCGTTCCTCGGTGACGGTGGAGCTCACCGACGCCCACCACGAGGCGGAGCCCGAGCCCGAGGTCGCGGCAGAGGCGATCGTCGAGGAGGCTCCCGCCGAGGACGCGCCGGACGCGGGGTCGCGCCGCTCGCGGCGCGGGCGCGGGGGCCGGCGCATCGCCGCCCGGACCCATGCCGAGGACGAGGCATCCGAGGAGGCCGTCGCCGAAGAGGCTGTCGAGGAAGCTGCAGAGGCCGCGTCCGCGGAGGAGCCGGCAACCGCAGAGGAGGCCGAGGCGCCGCGCAAGCCCACGCGCCGCGGGCGTCGCGGCGGTCGCCGTCGTAGCGGCGAGGGCGAGGCGGCCCCCGCAGCCGCAGAGGAGCCGGCCGCGAAAGCCGCTGAGGCCGAGGAGACGGAGACGCCCGCGTCCGCGGAGGAGCCGGCAGCCGCCGAGGAGGCCGAGGCCCCCAAGCGCAAGGCCGCGCGCCGGGGCCGTCCGCGCAAGGCCGCCGTGGAGGCTGCGCCGGCAGAGGCGCCGGCCGCCGAGACCGAGGCCGGCCCGGCGGAGGCGCCCGCGCCTGCGGAGCCGACGGCCGAGAAGCCGGCCCGCAAGACGCGCTCGCGCAAGGCCCCGGCCAAGAAGGACGCCGACGCGTCCGCGGTCGAGGAGGCGGCCAAGCCGGCCCGCGCCACCCGCTCGCGCAAGGCGGCAGAGCCCGCCGAGGCGCCCGCCAAGCCCGCGGCCCGTCGTGGCCGCCCGCGCAAGACGCCCGTCCCCGTCTCCGACGCCGCCACGCCCGAGGCCTACATCGCCGAGCTCGTGGAGAAGGCCGGCGGCGCGGGCATCGGCGTCACTCAGCTCGGCGGCGAGGTACGCGCCCGCTTCAAGGACTTCAAGGTACGCGACCTGGGCTTCCCCCAGATGCGCGCCTACCTGGAGGGCCAACCCGGCTTTATCGTGGCGAAAGAGGGCGGCGCCTTCGTCGTGCGCGCCCGCTAGCCCGCACGCCCCGCTTGTCGTGAAGAACCCGCGTCCTGGATCAGAGGACGCGGGTTCTTCCTTTACAATAGGGTTATCAATGCGCTCATCGGGGTAACGAAAGGGGGATGGTACGTGGAGACGCTCACCCTGTGCCTCCTCTTGCTCGCCGCCGTCCTCGTCTCTTCCGTCATCGATCAGATCGTCCCCAAGGTATCGCTTCCGCTCATCCAGATCGCGCTCGGCTTGGGCATCGCCCTGCTCGCCTCCACCAACATCACCATCGGACTCGACCCCGAGCTGTTCCTCGTGCTCTTCATCGCGCCCCTTCTCTACGACGAGGCGAAGAACGCCGACAAGGCGGCGCTCTGGATCCACATCAAGCCGGTGCTCTCCCTGGCCATCGGCCTGGTGGTGGCCACCACCCTCATCATCGGCTTCACGCTCAACCTCATCATCCCCTCCATCCCGCTGTTCGCCGCCTTCGCGCTCGGCGCGGCCCTCGGGCCCACTGACGCGGTGGCCGTGACGTCGCTCTCCAAGGAAATCGCCATCCCCGCGCGCCAGAAGTCGGTGCTCAAAGGCGAGCTGCTCCTCAACGACGCCTCGGGCATCGTGTCGTTTCAGTTCGCTATCGCCGCAGGCGTGACCGGCTCGTTCTCGCTCCTCAACGCCACCGAGGTGTTCCTCCTGGAGTTCTTCGGCGGCCTGGCGGCGGGCGTGGCGCTCGGCGTGGTGGGCAATCTCATCGTGCGCAAGGCCCGCTCCATCGGCGTGGAGAACACCACCTTCCACGTGCTGTTCGAGGTGTTCACGCCGTTCCTCGTGTACCTCATCTCCCAGGCCATCCACGTGAGCGGCATCATCGCCGTGGTGGTGGCGGGGCTCGTGAACGTCATCTCGCCGCGGATGATGGGGCCGTCGGTGTCGCGCATGAACATCGTCTCGTCGAGCGTGTGGCGGGTGCTCTCCTTCGCGCTCAACGGCATCGTCTTCGTGCTGTTGGGCACCCAGCTGCCCAACGCCATGCGCCGCACCTGGGACGACGTGTCCATCTCCAACGGGCGGCTCATCACCTACGTGATCGGGCTCACCCTTCTCCTCCTGGCCATCCGCTTCGCCTGGGTGCTGGCCATGGACTGGATGCACGCCCGCCGCGGGGAGCGCCGCCGCTTCACCGCCCATGACGCCAAGATGGCGCTCGTCACCACGCTCTGCGGCGCCAAGGGCACCATCACGCTCTCCATCATGCTCACCATCCCTATGTACCTGTCCTACGCCACCGTCGACCACCCGGCCATCCGGTTCCCCCAGCGCGACCTGCTCATCTTCCTGGCCTGCGGCGTCATCGTGTGCACCTTGCTGCTGGCCACCTTCGTGGTGCCGCTGCTGGCGCCCAAGCCGGCTCGCAAGGAGTCCGAGCAGGAGATCCACGACCGCGACACCGCCTGCTACATCGACATCCTGCGCACGGTGATCGAGGAGCTCACGACGCGCCAGACGCCGGAGAACCGCGGGGCCACGCGGGCGGTCATCCGGTCCTACAACGACCGCATCGAGCTCATCAAGGAGAACAACGACATCGAGAGCGAGTCGGACATCGAGCTGCGGCTCCAGGCGCTCAAGTGGGAGCGGGAGCGCGCCCTGGAGATCATCGAGGAGGACGCGGTATCGCCGATGGCGGGCTACCAGTACCTGCGCCGCCTCGACCGCACCGAGCGGCTCCTGCGCCACAGCAGCGAGAGCACCTCGTTCCAGACCTACGTCCTGCGCCTGCGCGCCCTGCTGCGCCGCGGACTGCACGCCCTCATCCGCGAGCTTCCGAGCATCGCCACCCCCACCCGCGCTGACGAACTGCGCCAGCTGCAGCTCGCGTGCACGAACTACGTCATCGCGCTGCTGGAGATCACCATCTCCGACAGCGCCGTGCCCACCGAGGATGCCACGGCGCTTTTGCTCGAGTACCAGAACGCCCGCATGGTGCTCCAGGAGCAGCGCCCCACCATCACCACCGCCTTCAAGGTGGTCGACCGCGCCGAGGACGTGCGCCGGCTGGCCCTCTGCTTGGAGCTCGAGCAGATCCAGACCAGCTATGAGGAAGGCCGCCTCTCCCGCGAGGGCGCCAAGCGCATGCGCGAGAACGTGAACCTCATGCAGCTCGACCTGGAGGACAACGTCTGATACGAGAAGGCGGCGTCGCCATCATCGAGCAAGCGTGCCGCCCATGGTAGAATCCCCCGCAAGGTGCTCCGTCACATCCGGGCAGCCTCGAGAGAGGAGTGCCTATGGACGCACAGACTGTTGTCGCGGTATGCGAGATCATGTTGGTGTTTATCGGGATCATCGGGCTCGTCCTGGTGCGAAGAGAGTGACGGACGGCATTGGAATGCAAGAAGGCCGGGTAGCCCTTCACCGCAACCCGGCCTAATCTAGACAACCGATGCTGCCCGGTCAGGCGGGGCACCGATTGGCTTCATCATAGCACAGGGGGCGCCATGGGCGCCACCCTGCCTCGCGCGGGGGGGGGTCGCCGGAAGGCGCCCCCCCCGCGCACGCTACATCTTGGTGGGAGCGCTCACGCCCAGCAGGTTGAGGGTCAGCGCCAGCACGATGCGGGTGGCGTCGCACAGCGCCAGGCGGGCCGTCTGCACGGCCTCGTCCTCGGTGAGCACGTGGCAGTTGGTGTAGAACTGGTGGAACAGCGCCGCCAGGTCCTGCGCGTAGTGGGTCAGGCGGAAGGGCGCGCGGTCACGGGCGGCCAGGGCGATGAGGTTGCCGAAATCGGCCATCTTGCGCATGAGCGCGAGCTCGGACTCGTGGGTGAGCGGCGAGAGGTCGCAGCCCTCGGGGATGATGCGGGCGGCCAGCTCGTCCATGGTGATGTCCCCCGCCTCGGCGGCCGCGGCATCGGCCGGGTCGGCGGCCTTGCGCAGGATGGAGCAGATGCGCGCATGGGCGTACTGCACGTAGTACACGGGGTTGGACGAGTCCTTCTTCTTGGCGGCCTCGATGTCGAAGTCGATGGGCTGATCCGACGAGCGCGACAGCATGAGGTAGCGCGTGGCGTCCACGCCCACCTCGTCGATGAGCTCCTCCAGGGTCACCATCTCGCCGGTGCGCTTGGACATGCGGACGGCCTCGCCGTCGCGGTAGAGGTTCACCAGCTGCCCGAGCACGATCTCTAGGGCCCCGGGCCATCCCCAGGCCTCCAGCATGCACTCGCAGCGCTTCACGTAGCCGTGATGGTCGGCGCCCCAGATGTTGATGAGGTGGTCGAAGCCGCGCATCTTCTTGTCGTAGTGGTAGGCCACGTCGCTCATGAAGTAGGTCATCTCGCCGTTGGCCTTGATCATGACGCGGTCCTTCTCGTCGCCGAGGGCCGACGAACGGAACCAGATGGCGCCGTCCTCCTCCTTGACGTAGCCCTTGTCCCTCATGGCCTTGAGGGAGCGGGACACCGGGCTCTCGCCAGTCTCGTCCTCCACGTAGAGGCTGCGCTCGCTGAACCAGCGGTCGAAGGTAGTGCCCATGCGGCTCATGACGCGGTGCTGCAGGTCAAGCATCTCCTGGTAGGCGATCTCGCGGAACGCGTTCATGCGCTCCTCGTCGGTGAGCTCCTCGTACTTGCGGCCCTCGCGGTCGATGATGCCCTGGGCGATGTCGGCCACGTAGGAGCCGCCGTAGCACTGCTCGGGCATCTCCACGTCATGGCCGAGCAGCTGCAGGTAGCGCACGGCCACGGAGTTGCCGAACACGTCCATCTGGGTGCCGTGGTCGTTGATGTAGAACTCCTCGTAGACGTCGTAGCCGGCGTGCTCCATCACGCGCGCCATGGCGTCGCCGAGGGCAGCCCAGCGGCCGTGGCCCACGTGGAAGGGGCCGGTGGGGTTGGCCGAGACGTACTCGAGGTTGATCTTGCGCTCCCCCTCCGGCACGGTGCCGCGGCCGAAGTCCTCAGCCTCGGCGCGCACCTCGCGCACCACGCCCTGGAGCACCGCGTCTGACAGGCGGATGTTGATGAAGCCGGGGCCGGCGATCTCCACGCTGGCGATGACGTCGTTGGCAGGAAGATGGTCGACGATGACCTGCGCCACCTCGCGCGGGTTCTTCTTGGCGAGCTTGGCCGAGCGCATGGCCACGGTGGAGGCCCAGTCGCCGTTGGCCTCGTCACGCGGGCGCTCCAGCGCGGCGGCGGGCGCCTCGTCCATCACAAGCGAGCCGTCCTCGCGCGCCGCGGCGATGGCCGCGTCGATGATGCTCTCGAGCTGTTCGCGAATCTCCATGTTGTCCAGTCTCTCCTTACGTCAGCTGGGGCATGCCCGCGTCCTCGGCTGAGGCGGGGCGGAACAGATGGGCCGATTCTACCACCAAACGGCAGAACCGGCAGGTGAGGCACGAAAAAGGCGCACCCGGAACCCGGGTGCGCCTCTTCGCCTGCCCAATGGCCTTGCTCAGGGGCCGGAAAGCTCGTGCTTCCTAGGACAGGATCATCATGGCCGCGGTCAGGATGACCAGGCAGACCACGCCCAGCACGACGAACAGCTTGGCGCCGAACTTCAGCCAGGTGGTGTACTCGATCTTGGCCAGGGCCAGGCCGCCCATGATGGCACCGGAGGTGGGGGTGAACAGGTTCACCAGGCCGTTGCCGGCGGAGTAGATCATGATCATGGTCTCAACCGAGAAGTTCAGCTGGTTGGCCAAGCCGCCCATGATGGGCATGGACACGGTGGCCATGCCGGACGAGGACGGGATCAGGAAGGACAGCACGATGTAGAGCAGGAAGGACAGCGGCGCGAAGATGATGGCCGACATGCCCGAGAGCGCGTTGGCCGCGTTGTCGAGGATCCAGAGGTCGAGGCCGGTCTCGCCCATGAGCACCGTGATGGAGCGGGCGAGCGCGATGATGAGCACGACCGACATCATGTCGGCGGCGCCGTTGATGAAGGCCTTGACGAAGCGCGCCTCGGAGAGACCGCCGATGAGGCCGATGACGAGGGCCATCAGCAGGAACCAGGTGGAGGCCTCGTCGAAGTACCACTGGCCCAGCGGCAGGCCGGTCAGGAACGAGGACCAGCCGTCGGTTACCTGCTCCTCGGCCACGGCCACGCCGCCGGCGTCGGAGTCGAGGGCGAGCTCGGACTCGGTGGCCTCGTCGTAGACCGCGGTGATGTCCTCGGCGGTGACGGGGGCCACGACCTCCTCGTAGGTGGCACCGGCGTTGAAGACGTCAACGCCCAGGTCCTCCCACGGGATGAAGGACACGATCATGATGACGAAGGTGAGGGCGAACACGACGAGCGACCACTTCTGGCGGCCGGTCATGGCGGGCAGCGCGGCGGTGTCGTCGCTCTTGCCCTCCTCGGCGGACTCGTTCATGCCCCACTCCTGCATCATGTCCTGCTGCTCCTGCAGCGACAGGATGGTGGAGCCCTTGTCGGCCTTGACCTTCTTGGCGTACTTCATGACGAAGACGATGGAGATGGCCAGGGTGACGAGCCACAGGACGACGCCCAGGCCCATAATGATGCCCTGGTTGATGACGATGCCCGTGCCGGACAGGGAGTCGACGGCCACGCCCACGGCGAACGGGTTGACCGTAGAGCCCAGAACGCCGCAGCCGGCGCCCAGCAGCACCACGGCGGCGCCGGTGAGGCTGTCGAAGCCCGCAGCCACCATGGTGGCGGCCAGCAGCAGGTAGAACGGAACCGTCTCCTCGCACATGCCGTAGGTGGTGCCGCCGATGGAGAAGATGAACATCAGGATGGGAATGAGGACGAGCTCATTGCCATGGAGCTTCTTCACGAGGGCGGCGATGCCGGCATCGAGGGCGCCCGTCTCGGTGACGATCCCCAGAAAGCCGCCGAGGATGAGCACGAACAGGCAGACGGGGAGCGCGTCGGTGAAGCCCTTCACCGGCGCGGTGGTGATGTTGGCGAGCGTCGCCCCGGTCACGCCTTCGGTGCCGGTGGCGGCCATGATCATGGTGATGATGGCCAAGATCACGAGAATGATGAGGAGAATGGAGAACGACGATATACTCCGCCGCTTGCGATCCTTCTTCTTCGCATCAGCTGTCATAGGTTACCCCTCCTTTTAGTGCACGTCGATGTACAGGTCTTATGCCCGCGCCCGCCTCGGCGACGCCCGGTGAGCAGGACGAACGTCGCCGACGCGGGAGCGGATGCCCCGGCACGGGGCCGGGGTACTGCTCATGGTGCAAACGGCTTAGGAAGCCGTGATGACGGTGCCCGTCTCGCCCTTGAGGCCGGCGGCGGCGCACTCGAGCGAGGTGATGAGCGCCTTGCCCTGGGGGTAGGCCTCCAGGTACTCGATGCAGGCCTGGACCTTGGGCAGCATCGAGCCGGGCGCGAACTGGCCCTCCTCGATGTACTTGTTGGCCTCGGCGATGGTCATGGTGTCGATGGAGCGCTGGTCGGGCGTGTTGAAGTTGATGGCCACCTTCTCGACCGCGGTCAGGATGACCAGCATGTCGGCCTTGAAGTCAGCGGCCAGCTTGGCGCTCGAGCGATCCTTGTCGATGACCGCCGGGACGCCCTCGTAGGAGTCGTTGCGCTCGATGACCGGCACGCCGCCGCCACCGGCCGCGATGACGACGTAGCCGTCGTCCATGAGGTCTTTGATGGCGTCGAACTCGACGATGCGCTGGGGCTTGGGGCTGGCGACCACCATGCGCCAGCCGCGGCCGGCGTCCTCTTTGTAGGTGCAGCCGGTCTCAGCCGCGCGCTTGCTCGCCTCCTCCTCGGTGAGGAAGGGGCCGACGGGCTTCGTCGGGTCGGCGAAGGCCGGGTCGTCGGGGTAGACGACGGTCTGGGTGATGACCGACGCCGTGGAGCGCATGATGGAGCGGCGCTTCAGCTCGTTCAGGATGGCCTGGGAGAGCTGGTAGCCGATGTAGCCCTGCGACATGGCGCCGCACTCGGGGAAGGGCATCTCCGGGGTCTTGCCGTCGTTGGCATGCGCGAAGTCGAACGCGTTGTTGATCATGCCCACCTGAGGGCCGTTGCCGTGGGAGACCACGACGTTGATGCCCTCGGCGATCATGTCAACGATATGGACGGCCGTCCCCTCGACCAGCTTCAGCTGCTCTTGGGGCGTGTTGCCCAGGGCGTTGCCGCCGAGGGCGATGACCACGCTCTTGCCGTCGCCTTTCTGATAGGCCATGGATGATCACCACTCTTACGAATCGGGGGTGGAAAAGGGTGCGACGACCCAGGGGGAGGCGCTTGGCCTCCCCCTTCGCGGGCTCCTGGGACGGGGCCCGCGCGGGTCGGTGCGGTTGTGCGGGTAGTGCTACCTCAGGGTCGCGTACATGACCGCCTTGATGGTGTGCATGCGGTTCTCGGCCTCGTCGAAGACCTTGGACTGTGCGGACTCGAACACCTCGTCGGTAACCTCCATCTCCTTGAGGCCGAACTTCTCATGGACGTCCTCGCCGATGGTGGTCTGGGTGTCGTGGAAGGACGGCAGGCAGTGCATGAAGATGGCGTCCTTGTGCGCGAGGCCCATGAGCTCGCTGTTCACCTGGAAGGGGCTCAGCAGCTTGATGCGCTCGGCCCACAGCTCAGCCGGCTCGCCCATGGACACCCAGATGTCGGTGTAGAGGACGTCGGCGTCGGTCGCAGCCTCCTTGGCATCATCGGTGAAGGTGATGGTGCCGCCGGTCTCGGCCGCGATCTTCTTGCAGGTCTCGATGAGCTCGGGCTCGGGCATGAGCTCCTTGGGGCCGCAGCCGACGAAGTGCATGCCCATCTTGGCGCCGAGCACCATGAGCGAGTTGCCCATGTTGTTGCGCAGGTCGCCGAAGAAGACGAACTTGAGGCCCTTGACGCCCATCGGGAAGTTCTCCTCGATGGTCAGCAGGTCGGCGATCATCTGCGTGGGATGGAACTTGTCGGTGAGGCCGTTCCACACCGGCACGCCGGAGACGGCCGCCAGCTCCTCGACGAGGTCCTGGGAGAAGCCGCGGTACTCGATGCCGTCATAGAAGCGGCCGAGGACGCGGCCAGTGTCCTCGATGGACTCCTTCTTGCCCATCTGGGAGCTGCCGGGATCGAGGTAGGTGACGCCCATGCCCAGGTCGTAGCCGGCGACCTCGAAGGAGCAGCGGGTACGGGTAGAGGTCTTCTCGAAGAGCAGCACGATGTTCTTGCCCTCGAGGTAGCGGTGCGGCACGCCGTTGCGCTTCAGGTTCTTGAACGTCTTCGCCACGTCAACGAGGTACTGGATCTCGTCGGGGGTAAAGTCGAGGATCTTGGTGAAGCTGCGGCCGGAAAGGTTGACAGGCATGATGCGCGTCCTTTCGTAGGAGGGAACAGTGCGTGGCGCGCGAAGGCGCCGGGGAAACCAGAGCCGGGACCGGCGACCGGACAGCCGGCCGACGATCCCGGGAAAATCAAGCGTTACTCAGCGTCGCGCCAGAGGGGCATCGACATGCAGCGCGGGCCGCCACGGCCGCGGGACAGCTCGGCGGAGGGCATCTGCAGGACGTTGATGCCGGCTTCCTCGAGCACCGCGTTGGTGACGTCGTTGCGCTCGTAGACGACCACGGTGCCAGGGCGGATGCACAGGGTGTTGGAGCCGTCGTTCCACTGCTCGCGCTCGGCCGCGATGCGGTCGCCGCCGCCGCAGGGGATGAGGGTCACGGGACGGCCGACGTACTCGGTGAGGATCTCCTCGAGCGTCTCGTTGCGCTCGCGGACCTTGATGCCGCCCTTGCCGTCAGACTTGATCTCGAACACCGTCAGCGGGCCCATGATGCCGGGATGGATGGTGAACTTGTCGTAGTCGATCTGCGTGAACACCGTGTCGAGGTGCATGAAGGCGCGGGAGTTGGGGATGTTGAAGGCCAGAATCGTCTCGATGGGGGAATCGGACTCGAAGATGTTCTTCGCGATCTGGTCGATGGCATCCGGCTCGGTGCGCTGGGAGATGCCGATGGCGAGCACCTTGTCGTTGATGTTGAGGATGTCGCCGCCCTCGATGTGGAAGGTGTTGTAGCGGCTGTAGTACTCCGGCACGTTCTGGTAGTCCGGATGGTACTTGAAGATGTACTCGCCGTAGATGGTCTCGCGGTTGCGGGTCTCGGAGTACATGCGGTTGATGGACACGCCGTTACCGATCATCGCGAACGGGTCGCGGGTGAAGTACAGGTTGGGCATCGGGGCGCACACCAGCTTGGAGGCGTCGCTCACGAGGTCGACCAGGGAGTTGCTCTTATCGGTATGCAGCTCCTGGAGGTTGATGCCCGCCATCGTCTTGAGCACCAGGTCCTTGTTGTTCGGATAGCGATCGTTCAGGTAGTCGTAGATGATCTTCTGATAGCGATCGGTGCGGATGCCCGCCTCAAAGATCCACTGCTTGAGGAACTTCTCGCGCAGCTCGGGGTACATGTCGAGGACCTCAGCCATCAGATCCTCCAGGTACACGACCTCGACGCCCTCGTTGCGAAGGATCTCGGCGAAGGCATCATGCTCCTCCTGGGCGACCTTCAGGAACGGAATGTCGTCGAAGAGCAGCTCTTCCAGCGTGTTCGGAGTGAGGTTGAGCAGTTCATCACCCGGTCTGTGCAGCAGAACTTTCTTCAGGGGCATGATTTCGCTTGGAACGTTCACACCAGCCATAGAGAGCCCTCCTATCCATTGTCTCGATGATTTCCAGTTACCACTGCCTCGGCGCCGCGCCCCGGCGTCCCGTGACGTGCGTCTCAGCACCTCAAACGATACACGGGAGGGGTTCGGGGGCAATCACCGCGTGGGTTGCCTTGACAACTTGGAACCCCCGTGACACCGCCGCGTTACCGGCCGGCGATCAGGGAGCTCCTCCGTTTCGGGCAACGCCTGGCAGTGCTTGCCTCGGATGCGGCCCCTTGGCCTTATGTCGCCCATTCTAGAGAGCGAAAACCCCTATTGATATGTGCATAGTTAACAATGCTTTAGAAATTATTTGGCTATAATAGCCATATCAATTCCGCGTTCTCCCACCAGGACAAACCTTCGGCAACGGCTGGGAAACAGTGAGGGAAGGAGGCTTCTCAGATGCAATTCCCCCTTGATATGCTTACCGGATACTTCATCGAGCAGGGCATCGCCGTGGTCAAGGAGCCGCAGCATCCCAAGGCCCTGTTCTCGTGGGTGTCCGCCTTCCTCGACCAGGAGGCGCCCGCCGCCGCCGAGGGCGAGGAGGACACCATGCGCTTTTTGGGCCCGCGCGCCCTTGAGGAACTGCGCGGCGCCGGCACGCCGGGAAGGCGCGTGGTGGTTCTCGGCCCGCGCGACGCCGTGCCCGAGATTCCCGCGCTCGGCAACGACGACATCTACATCCGCAGCGCGCTCTCGCCCCAGCTGCTGGCCGACCGCGTCCAGCGCCACCTCATGCGCGTCGTCCAGTGGAACGACCAGATGGGCGTCATGCTGGAGGAGGGCTGCATCACCCAAGACCTCCTGAAGGCCTCCGAGCCGGTGCTCGGGTGCTTCGTGGCGCTGTCAGACTCCACGTTCTCCTACATCGCGCATACCCCAAACATCGCCCCCCTCGACGAGCGCACCGCCTACCTGGTGAAGAACGGCTGCTACAGCCCCGACACCATCCGCATCGCGCGCGAGCACGGCTTCATGCGCGTCTGGGAGCACCAGGAGTGGACGGCCGTCCACAACGTGCCCACGGCGCTGTTCTCCTACCCCACCCTCGACCGCGTGATACACCAGCGCGGCAGCTACGCGGCGCATCTCGTCATGGTGTCGCCGACCGAGATATCCACCTCGCAGGTGTTTCTGTTCAACCTCCTGGCCCGCAAGGTGGAGGCGTGCCTCGAGCGGCACTGGCGGCTGGAGAACCCGCTCGAGCAGAGCTACTCGTACTTCCTGCGCGAGCTGCTCACCGGCAACGTCTACGACGAGCCGCAGCTGGCCGAGCACGCCAAGCTCCACGGGCTGCCGCTCACGGGGCTGTTCGAGCTGTGCGTGTCTGACAACACCTGGCGCGCCGGCTCCCCCAGCTACTTCGCCAAGAAGATCCTCGAGGGCGAACCCTCCTGCAAGGTGGCCATCAACGGCCAGAGCGTGGCCGTGCTGCTGTGCGCGCCCGACACGCGGCGCGGGCGCATCGCCGCCATGGAGGAGGAGGTGTTCGACCTGGCCCATCGCATGCGCGTGGAGGTGGGCGTGTCCGACCGCTTCGAGCGGCTGGAGGACGCGGCGCTGGCCCTGGAGAAGGCGTGCATCGCCCTGCGCTACGGACGACGCAAGTCACGCCGTCACCTGGCCTTCGACGCGCCGGGGGCGGGCACCGAGGAGGTGTTCCGCTTCCGACGCTACTTCCCCTACTTCGCCACCGACCCCTTCGCGCGGTCGGAGAAGTTCGTGACCCGGCTGCTCGCCTCGCCCAACCCGCTCACCGACCTGCGCGCGGCCGACCGCGAGCGCGGCACGAGCGACGCGGAGATCCTGCGGGTGTACCTGCATGCGGAGGGGCGCATCAACGTGGTGTGCGACCAGATGCACATGCACCGCAACACGGTGACCTACCGGCTGGACAAGATCCGGCGCATCGTCCGGGGCGACCTGGACGATGCCGACCTGCGCCTGTACCTGCGGATGCTCTACCTGCTGAGCGACTAGCGCTGGGCCGGGCGGCAGCGCAGCCGCGGGGAGGCGAGGACGCCGGGCGGCGGTTTCCCGCAAGGCGGGCGCGCGGCTGCGCTATAATGGGCGGCACGCGCCCATGGCTCAACGGATAGAGCAACGGACTTCTAATCCGTAGGTTGCAGGTTCGAATCCTGCTGGGCGCGCCATCGTCTGCGCAGGCCGGGAATCCCCGGCCTTTCTCGCATCTTCAGGTTCCTTAAGGACCGGAAACCGTTGCGAAACAAGATGAGCGGGGCGCTCGTCTTTTCACGCGCAGAGCCCTAGACTGGGCGGAGGATCGCAAAGGAGAAGCCTATGAACTACCTTGAGGACCACACCCTGTACTACAAGAAGTCGTGCCCCTTCTGCGTGAAGGTGCTGCGCTTCATGGAGGCCAACGACATCACGATGGACAAGCGCGACACCCTCCAGCCGGGCAACGAGCAGGATCTCATCCGCGTCGGCGGCAAGAAGCAGGTGCCCTGCCTCGTCGTCGCCGGCAAGCCCCTCTACGAGTCCGACGACATCGTCGCCTACCTCCGCGAGAAGGTGGCCGCCGCCTAGGGCGGCTCGCATTTCCACCCTGCAAGCAGAGGGGCCCCGCCTGATGGCGGGGCCCCTTCTTCGTCTTATGGAGCGGGCGACGGGAGTCGAACCCGCCTCAGCAGCTTGGAAGGCTGCGGTTCTACCGATGAACTACGCCCGCAGAGCGGAGGAGATTATACCCTAAGACTGTCAATCCGCCAAACGAGGATGACGGCGACGGGCGCCACCGACGCCGTCCCCGGGTCGCGCAGAGATTGCGATCGAATTGGCCAGAATCGGCGGTTTGACGACGACGGCGCGGGCGGGCGCGGCGCGTCGTCGCGCAAAACCCCAGGTCACGTTTCGACGCACGCGCCATCGAGGGCGCTCGTGCCCAGGAAGTTGGGCAAAATCGGCCCTCGCCTGTCGTCAAACCGCCGATTCTGGCCAATTGGGCCGGCGGGTCTGCGCGCCCGCGCCCTAGACGCGGGGCCCGCCTGCGCGCCCGCGCCCTGCCTCCGCCATCCCGCGATCAGCTTGCGAAGACGACCGCGTAGCAGACGATGCCGGCGAAGAACGCCAGCACCGCCGCGCCGATGGCCAGCAGCACGCGCACGTACCTTCCCATGGTGGCCTTGGCTCCTTCCACGTCCGCGTAGAGGGACGACAGCTGCTTCTCTGAGTCGTTGAGGGCGCGCACGTCGCCTACGTCCAGCCCGCGCACCAGCTCGTCGAGGCTCACCTCGAAGTAGTCGGCCAGCAGCACCAGCCGCTGGAAGTCGGGGTAGGACTGGCCCGACTCCCACTTCGACACCGTCTGTCGTGACACTCCCAGCTCGAAGCCGAGCTCCTCCTGGGACAGACCCCGCCTCTTGCGCAGGGCGGTTATCCGCTCATCGAACCTCATGGCACGTCCTTTCTTCCGGCAACAGGGCATGAGCACTCCCCCATTCAAGCGCCGAGGGGCGCCCCGCTCCACCAACCAGGGTTGGCAATCTGTCAACCGGCGCGGGCAGAGCGCCACGATCCCGCCTTCCGCCTAAGGCTTGAAAGGCCGCTGCGCTCCATCGCCTCCCGGGCGCTAGGCGCGCTTGTAGCCGGTGTAGAGAGCGAGGGCCATGCAGGCCACGCTGGCCCATGCGAAGTACTTGTGCCACTTCATGGTGATCTCCTTTGACGTCGGGGCGCCGCAGCCCGCGAGCATCCGCGACCTGCGGCAGGGTGGTCTTGCCACGCAAATAGTACCCTAAGTTAACTTGTCAACATAAGTTAAATTAAGTTAACATGATGGCAACGGCACGGGCGGCGCGCTCTCCATTTCGCACGCCTCCTTTGCCAGATTGTCCGAAGTCCGATATGTCCGTCCCCACCCCTAAGGAGGTCCCCCATGCATCCTGGCCTGCTCGTTCTCGGCGGTTTCCTGCTCGGCACCGCCGGCGTCAAGGCGGCCACGAGCCGTCCCGTCCGCAAGGCCTGCGTGCGCACCACGGTGCGCGCCCTGCAGTGCAAGGACTACGTCTCCCACGTCGTCGACGAGGCCAAGGCCCAGTGCGACGACATCCTGGCCGAGGCCGAGGTCATCAAGGCCGAGGAAGAGGCCGAGCGCGAGGAGGAGATCGTCGTCGACGAGGTGGTGGCCGTCGACGGCGACACGCTCGTGGTGGAGGACTCCGTCACGGAAGAGCCGGCCCAGGCCTAGGCCCGAGGCCCAGAGGACGCCCGCCATGCGCTGCATCATCAAGCACTCGCTGCCCGGCCGGCTGCGCTTCCAGCTGCCCAGCCCCCTGGGCGAGCGCGACGCCGTGGCCCTCGAGGAGATGTTCCTCGAGCTGCCCATGATGTCGCGCGCCACCGCCTACCCGCGCGCCGCGAGCCTCGCGGTGGAGTTCGACCCCACCGACTTCGCCCGGCAGGCGGTGGTGCGGCGCATGGCGCGCCTCAAGGCGGAGGACCTGGCCGCCTGGCAGCCCGCCGACCCCTTAGCCCTCGCTCCGCGGGCCCGCCACCTCTACGCCGAGCTAGCCAACGCCACGGCCTGGTTCGTCATCCGCCTCCTCATGCCCAACCCGCTGAAGACCCTCTGGTGGCTGTGGCGGGCCATCCCCTTCTGGCGGTGCGCGGCGGCCTCGCTGCGCCAGGGGCGGCTGGACGTGCCCGTGCTGGACGGGGCGGCCATCGCGCTCGGCTTCACCCAGGGCGCCAACAACGCTGGCGAGACCATGTACCTGCTCCACGTGGGCGAGATCCTGGAGGACTTCACCCAGAAGCGCACCGAGTCGAGCCTGGCCCAGTCGCTGCTCGACATCCCCACCACCGCCCGGGTGTGCCGCGACGGCGAGGAGGCGGAGGTCGACCTGTCCGAGCTGCGCCTCGGCGACCAGGTGGTCGTGCGTCTCGGCTGCGGCATCCCCGTGGACGGGACGGTCTGCGCCGGGGAGGCCCTGGTGAACCAGTCCTCGCTCACCGGCGAGCCGCTGCCCGTGCTGCGCCAGGCCGGCGACTCGGTGTACGCCGGCACCGCCGTGGAGGAGGGCGAGATCTGCGTGCGCGTCACCGGCGACCCCGCCGAGAGCAAGATCCAGTCCATCCTGTCCATGATGCGCGACACCGAGGCCGCCAAGTCGGCGGAGCAGCGGCGCGTCGAGCACATCGCCGACAAGCTGGTTCCGTGGAACTTCGCCCTGGCCGGCGTGGTGGCCCTCACGACGCGCTCCCTCACCAAGACCGCCGCCTGCCTCATGGTCGACTACTCCTGCGCGCTGAAGACCTCCGGCGCCATCGCCGTCATGGCCGCCCAGCGCGAGGGCGCCCGCCACGGCTTCATGGTGAAGGGCTCGCGCTACTTCCAGGCCATCGAGGAGGCCGACACCATCGTCTTCGATAAGACGGGGACCCTCACCGACGCCGCGCCCAGGGTGCGCCACGTGGAGCCCTACAACGGCTACACCCGCGACGAGGCCCTGCGCCTGGCCGCCTGCCTGGAGGAGCACTTCCCGCATCCCGTGGCCCGCGCCGTGGTGAACGCCGCGCTGGAGGAGGGCCTGGAGCACCGCGAGCTGCACTCGGCGGTGGAGTACGTGGTGGCCCACGGCATCGTCAGCTCGCTCGCGGGCAAGCGCGTGGTCATCGGCAGCCAGCACTTCGTCTTGGAGGACGAGGGCGTGGCGGTGAGCCCCGACCAGCTGGAGCACATCCACAGCCTGGCCCTGGGCACCTCTCCCCTCTTCCTGGCCGTCGACCACGAGCTGCGCGGCGTGCTCTACGTCGACGACCCCCTCAAGCCCGACGTCCCCCAGGTGATCGAGGCGCTTCACGCCGAGGGCTTCAAGCGCATCATCATGCTCACGGGCGACGCCGACCGCACGGCCTGCCGCGTGGCGGCCGAGGCCGGCATCGACGAGTACCGCGCCGACCTGCTGCCCGAGGACAAGTACGCCCTCGTCCGGCAGCTGCAGGCCGAGGGCTGCAACGTGTGCATGGTGGGCGACGGCGTGAACGACTCTCCGGCGTTGGCCGCCGCGGACGTCTCCATCGCCATGAGCGCCGGGTCGGCCGTGGCCCGCGAGGCCGCCGACATCGCCCTGACCAGCAACGACTTGGAGGGCATCGTGCGCCTGCGCCGCCTCTCCCGCGTGCTGAGCCGGCGGATGCGACAGGGGTACCGCTTCACCATCGGGCTCAACAGCGTGCTGCTCGCCCTCGGCATCGCCGGCATGCTCACGCCCCAGCAGTCCGCCTTCTTCCACAACGGCGGCACCATCGGCCTCTCCGCCGCCAACGCCCGCTCCTACCTGCCCGGCGCGCCCCTCCTGCCCGTAGGCGAGGGCGCGCCACGGGCCCGCGCCCGCTGAGGGAGGGGCGACAGGCGCGCAGGGCCCGGGACGCGGGGCGCAGGGCGAGCGCGGCCCGGGCGGCGGGGAGGCCGCGCTTCGCCGCCCGGGCCGCGCTCCCGCCCCCGGCGGGCGGCCGTCCGCTCGCCCGTCTCCTCGCACCGGCCCCTCCGTTCGGCGCGACAATGGTCGGGACGTTACCCGACCATGGAGGCTTTCCCATGACCAGCACCGACTTCCCCATCGACGAGCTCCTCTCCGACGGCATCACCAACACCCCGCCGTCGTTCGTCCGTAGCATCCTCAAGGCGGCCTCCGACCCCGCCGTCACCTCCTTCGCCGGCGGGCTGCCCAACCCCATCTCCTTCCCCCAGGAGCAGCTGCTCGCGTCCATGGAGCGCGTGGTGGCCGAGCGCGGCCCCGAGGCCTTCCAGTACTCCGCCACCGCCGGCATCCCCGAGCTGCGCGGCTGGATCGCCGAGCGCTACAACACGCGCTTCGGCACCGACTACACCGCTGACGACGTGCTCATCACCACCGGCTCGCAGCAGGTGCTCGACCTTTTGGGCAAGGTGCTGCTGGACAAGGGCGACGGCGTCATCGTGGAGAAGCCCACCTACCTGGCCGCCATCCAGGCCTTCGCCCTGAACCAGCCCGTCTTCCACGAGGTGGAGCTGACCGAGGAGGGCCTGAACATCGACGAGCTCAACGCGGCCCTGGACGCGGGCGCGAAGATGATCTACCTCATCCCCAACTTCCAGAACCCCACGGGCCTCACCTACAGCGCCGAGGGACGCCGCCAGGTGCGCGAGGCGCTGGCCGGGCGCAACATCGTCGTCGTGGAGGACGATCCCTACGGCGAGCTGCGCTTCGAGGGCGAGTCGCTGCCTTACATCGGCGGCACGGCCCTGCCCCACGGCGTGGTGATGGGATCGTTCTCCAAGACGGTCACCCCGGGCTTCCGCATGGGGTACCTGCTGACGAAGGACCACGAGCTCCTGCGCAACCTCTCCATCGCCAAGGAGGCCGCCGATCTGCACACCAACGTGTTCTCCCAGTACGTGGTGATGGACTACCTGGCCCACAACGACCTGGACGAGCACCTGACCAAGATCCGCGAGCTGTACCGCAAGCAGGCCCAGGCCATGACCGACGCCATGGCCGAGTTCTTCCCCGCGGACGTGACCTTCACCAAGCCCGAGGGCGGCATGTTCCTGTGGGCCACCCTGCCCGAGGGCGTGAGCACCATGGACCTGTTCCCGAAGGCCCTCGAGCGGGGCGTGGCCTTCGTGCCGGGCGACCCGTTCTACGCCGAGCCGGGGAAGCGCTCCACCATGCGCCTGAACTTCACCAACGCCGACGAGGACACCATCCGCGACGGCATCCGCCGCCTGGCCGAGGTCATCGCCGCAGCCTTGGACGCCTAGCCTCGGCCGCCACCGTCCGACCCGCCCGCCGCGCGGCCCCGCCAAGGCCGGCCGCCTCGTTCCACCAAAGGAGAAGCCATGTCCCTCACACGCGCGAAGACGCACCTGGCAGCCTACGGCCGCGAAGGTGATGTGATGGAGTTCGCACAGTCGAGCGCCACTGTGGAGCTGGCTGCGCAGGCCGTGGGCTGCGAGCCGGCGCGCATCGCCAAGACGCTCTCCTTCGAGGCGGGCGAGCGGGTGATCCTCGTGGTGTGCGCGGGCGACGCGCGCATCGCCAACCCCAAGTTCAAGGCGGCCTTCGGACGCAAGCCGCGAATGCTTCCCGCCGATGAGGCGGAAGGGCGCATCGGCCATGCCGTGGGCGGCGTGTGCCCCTTCGGCGTGAACGAGGGCTGCGACGTCTTCCTCGACGAGTCGCTGCGCCGCTTCGATACGGTCTACCCCGCCTGCGGCACCGCCAGCAGCGCCATCGCCGTCACCCCCGACGACCTGGCCGCCCTCACGCCCGGTAGCACCTGGGTCGACGTCTGCAAGCTGCCCGAGTAGCGGCCCGGCTGCGCCACGCCCTCCGCCAGAGGATCGCGCGTCAGTCCAAGACCAGTTCGTAGAGGAGAAAGCGGCGCGGAACGCCGATGTCAGGATAGGTGATGTCCGCATTCCCGCGATGCTCGAACCCGTAGGAACGGTACAGGCGCTGCGGAACCTCGTTGCCCTCGATGCAGTCGAGGCGCAGGGCCCGCATCCCCCGGCTGCGCGCCTCGGCGATGGCGTGCTCCACGAGCCGCCGCGAGTAGCCGCGACCGCCGTACTCGGGCAGCACCCGCAGGGCATGGAGGATGCCCACCTCATCCGCCGGGGCATCCACCTGCCAGGCCATGGCGTCGTAGGCCTCGTCGCAGTCGTGATCCATGAGGTAGGCCGCGACAATGCGCCCGTCCTCCACGCCGACGAACTGCTGGCGCTCGCGCACCGCCTCTTCCACCATGGACTGCGGCGGGAAATCGCCCCGGTTGCCCTCGGGCAGAAAGTCCATCTGCCCGAGCACCTCGCACATGCGATCATAGAGCGCCATCAGCTCCGGCACGTCCGCCAGCTCTGCCGCGCGAATCTCCATGGGATCCTCCTTATCTCGCCACGCGATGCCTCGTCCCGCCGCGCCTAGAGGCCGAGGGCCTCGGCCCAGGCGGCCTCCTTGAAGCCGGGGATAGCGGTGGCCTCGGTCACGAGGAGGGGGCGCTTCACGAGCATGCCGTCGGTGGCGAGCAGATCGTACTGAGCCTGGTCGTCCAGGTCGGGCAGCCTCTTCGCCAGCTCCATCTCACGGTAGAGCATGCCGCTCGTGTTGAAGAAGCGCCGCAGCGGCAGCCCGCTCAGCTCGTGCCAGCGACGCAGCTCGTCGGCGGAGGGGTTGTCCTCCACGATGGAGCGCGCCTCGTAGGCTACGCCGCGCTCGTCGAGCCACGCGCGCGCCTTTTGGCACGTCGAGCACTTCGGGTACTCCAGGAACAGGACGCTTGCGGCCATGGTGCCTCCTCGGGAATCGTCAGCCGGCTGTCGCGCATCGCGCGCGGGGATCATTATAGGGAAGACGGGATGGCGACGCGAAAGACGATAGGCTGGCGGAGCGGAAGGGCCTGGCAGGCGCGGGGCCGGATCAGGCGGCCGACGAGAGCGGAAGCGCCTGGCAGGCGCAGGCGGGGTTGCCGCAGCAGGCAGCGCGGGCCGCCTTGCGGCCGCCGGCGGGGTCAGGGGCGGACTTCCAGGCGGAAGCGGCGAAGGGGCTCGGCGGGCGCGGCAGCCCCGCGGGCGACACCCGCGTCGCCTCCTGCGCCCGCGCCGCTGGCCCCGCCGGCGCCGCCCGCGCCACCTCCCGGATCCACGTCGAAAGCTTCCGCGCCCGCCCCGCCTTCCGCACGGGCGCCCTCCGCGCCTCCCCTGCCTGCATCCGCCTCCCCCGCCGCCACAGGGCCCAGGTGCCAGCGGATGTCGGTGGCGCGGTCGAGGAGGCGCTCGTCGTGGCTCACCAGCACGAGCGCACCGGGGAAGGCCGCCAGCACGCGCTCGAGCGCCTCCACCGAGCCCAAGTCGAGATGATTGGTGGGCTCGTCCATGACGATGAGGGCCGGGCGACGCGTGATGCCCTCGGCCAGCAGGAGCTTGCGCAGCTCGCCGGGGCTCACCGCGTCGCCGTCGAGCAGGCGGTCGGGATCGGAGTTCAGCTGCGCGACGATGGACAGGATGCGCCCCCGCTCGGCACGCGGGGCCGCGCGCAGGGTCGCGAGCGTCTGCGCGCGCAGCTCGGCATCGACCTCCTGGGGCACCACGAGCGTGGGCAGGTCGTCCGCGAGCGCGGCCACGAGGCGTCCGATGAGCGTGGACTTGCCGCTGCCGTTGACGCCGGATACGCCCACATGATCGGCGTTGCCGAGCGCGAGGTCAGGCACCTCCAGGCGATGCGCGCCGCGGGCGAGCACGCCCGCCGTCATCCGCAGGAGCACCTTGCGCGGGCTCGGCGCGGCGTCCAGCCACACGTCACCGTCGTAGCTCTTGGCCACCCGCGTCTCGGCCAGGGCCTCCTGCGCACGTTCGAGGCGTGCATCCATGCGTGCGGAGAGCTTGCCGGCCACGCCGTCCTTGCCGGTGTAGATGGCCAGCTTGATGCGACCCTTCCCATCGTGGTCCTTGGGGTCGAGACCGCGCGCGCTGCGCTTGGCGGCCGCCTTGCCGGCCTCGTTGCGCCGGCGCGCCGCCTCCTGCTGGACGCGCGCCACCTCGCGCTTGGCGTTGCGCCGCTGCCGCTCGGCGCTGCGCCGCTCAAGGTCGGCCTGCGCCGCTGCCTCCGCGTAGGTGCCGGGGCGCAGGGTCACGCGGCCATCCGAGAAGAACAGACAGCGCTCGACCAGGTCGTCCAGCAGCGCGCGGTCATGCGAGATGAGCAGCCCCACGCCGCGAAAGCCCGCGAGCGCCTGGGCGATGGCGCGACGGGTAGGCGCGTCGACGTGGTTGGTGGGCTCATCGAGCACGAGCAGGTCCGGCTCCTCCCAAAGCGCCACGGCCACCTGGAGCCGCTTCTGCTGGCCGCACGAGAGCGCGGCGAAACGCCAGGGCCAGTCGTCCTCGATGCCCAGGTCGGCGCGCAGCCGCACGGCGCGCTTGTCCCAGGCGCAGGCGAAGTCCTCCAGGCGCACGGGCGACGCGGACGCATCCTGCTCGCAGTAGGCCGCCACCACGCCGCCGGGCGTGACCGAGCCGGCATCGGGCATGAGCTGGCCAGCTGCGATGCGTGCGAGCGTGGACTTCCCGCAGCCGTTGCTGCCGACGACGCCCGTCCATCCCGGGGGAAAGACGGCGCTCGCGTCCGTCAGGATGGCGGCAGACGCGCCTGGGTATGAGAAATGGATAGCGCTCAGGGTAACCTGCATGGGAGACCTCGCTTCTTGATGATGACGCGACGCGGAGGCGCCCGCATGGGCGTCCGGTCGCAAGACGGAACCGATCATCAAGCTACAGGCGCAAGGTCGCAGTCCTCCCAAGGTCGGGGCCCGGCACTCTCGCATCGCTACTGCCGCCGGGCGCATGAGCAGCGTTCATGGTACCACACGCCCCGAAGTTGGCAAGCTGCCGACACAGAGGACGACGCAGAGGACGGCACACCGGCGGGCAGGGCGGGCGGGCGGCCGGCGGGCAGGGCGGCGGGCGGGGCGGCGGGGCGGCGGGCCGGCCGGTGTAGGCGGACGTCACACGGGGCGTGCGAGCCGCCGGGCCGTCACGCGAGCGTGCGGGACGTGCGGGCCGTCAGGCGAGTCGGCGTGCGCGGGCGTGCGGGCCGGCGGGCGAGCCGTCGGGCCGGCGGGCCGGCCGGCTGGCCGTCGCGCGGGCGTGCGCGGGCGGGCGGACCGGCGGGCGAGCCGTCGGACGGGCCGGCGTGCGCAGGCGTGCGAGCCGTCGGGCGAGCCGGCGGATGAACAGCGCCCGCCCCCCCCCTGTGCGCCCCGTAAACGCCTCTTCCCGCCAGCGCTCGAGTCGCGACTGCCGCGAGCGATGCCCTGACTCGTCGCCTGGCCCCTTCGAAGAAGTTTCGGGCCAAAATCAGCATGGTTTGCGCCATTGGAGGATGTTTCGCTACCCTCTCAGCTGATTATCTTCAATTGAGAATCATCCTGACGAGGGGGTATTGCAGTGTCGATTCGACGAGAGCGACCAAACCCGACGAAGCCCGCGTAAACCGCGGTGTTTTTGGCCAGAAACTCCCGTCTTCGCTGCCAAGGCACCGACCACCGTCGTGCGCCACACAAGTCACCGAGACGCCGGGGCGATGACCGCGGCGACTCAACTCGCGCAGACGCAGCCGGCTGACATTCGCTTGGGCCGTCACCGACCACGGCACGGATCACCCGGACGCTCTGTCGCGCTCCGCGCTGATGAGGCCCTTCCCCCGCGACGACGCTCCGTCCGGCAAACCCCTGGCCCCAGGGCCGCCGCCGTTCGCACCCGATCCGCCGCCTCGCCCTCCCCGGGAAGTTTCTGGCCAAAAACGCCACGCTTTCCGCTGCTGGAAGGCGCCGCGCGACGCTCCCGTCTGACTATCCCCGGGCGAGAATCATCCTGACGAGGGCCTATCGCGGCGCGGATCCGGCATGCGCCACCAGCGTCGGCAGAGTCTGCGTAAACCGCGATGTTTTTGGCCAGGAACTCCCGCCTTCACCGTCCAGCCCGCCGCCACCGGCGCCCGACGGCCCGCGCTCACCGGCGGCGCCCCGTCCTCGGCCGTGCGCCGCGCGCCGTTGCCACCCGCGGTGACGTCCGCTATGATGCGCGGACGACACCGCCGAGAAAGGGAGCCGCCGTGGAGATCGTCATCGCGCATCCGGAGCAGCTGGACGCCATCGTCGCTCTCACCGAGCGCGCGCAAGCCGCCATGGCCGCGCTCAAGCTCGACCAGTGGCAGAACGGCTATCCCAACCGCGCTGTATGGGAAGCCGACATCGCCGCGGGCGGCGCCTACGCGGCCCTCGACGAGGGACGTGTGGCGGGCATGATGCGCTACTGCACGGGTCCCGACCCCTCATACGCGACCATCGACGGCGCCTGGCTCACGGACGGCCCCTACGCCGCCATCCACCGCCTGGCCGTCGACCCTGACCTGCGCGGACGCGGCCTGGCCGGAACGCTGCTCGCCTTCGCCTGCGAGAAGGCCGCCGCCGAGGGCCTGGCCTCGGTGCGCATCGACACCCACGCCGACAACGTCCCCATGCAGCGCGCTCTGGCCAAGGCCGGATTCGCCCGCTGCGGCACCGTCACCCTCGCCGAGGGGCTGGAGGCCGGCGCCTCGCGCCTCGCCTACGAGCGCGCCCTCTCCCCCACCGCCTAGCCACCGCACCGACGGCCGGCAAGCAGCGCGCAACGCGTAGCATCTGAGGCATCCGCAGCTCCAGGGCTATCGAGCGCGAATCGAGGCTCCACCTAAATGCATCCCTCGGCACCGACGAGCAGCCGGCCTGAGGAGAGCATCACTCGCAAAGTGGCCAAAAAAGACGAGTTGACGACAAGGGGCAAGCGCTCTTCGACACCCTTCGCAGCAAAACCCCAGGTCGTAAAAGTTACCTATAGGATACTCTTCCTTGGGAAGCGCAGAAGAGATGCGAAATGCCACTTCCACCGTCGTCAACTCGTCTTTTTTGGCCACTTTAGCCGCAAGAACCGCACATCCGCCGATCGCGTGCCCTCCGAAGAGCGAAGGGCGTCCGCCACGACACCCTCCTCCGCAATTCACGGCCTACCGCGGCCAGGCGGCTGCGTGCATACGACCCTATGGTACTATGACAAACGTTCCCTGCGAGCCTGAAGGAGGTGAGGCGATATGTCCAAGAAGCGGAAGCGCCGCAGCGCACCCAGCGGCACGGTGGTCTGGCGCCAGACGGCCGAGGAGGCCACGCTGGCGGGCAAGCCGCGCTACAACGGCTACGCCTGCGGCCACGGCCCGCACGGCGACACGCGCTACAACCGCGCCCGGGCCAAGCAGGCCTGGCGCCGGCAGATCGGGCAGGAAGGAGCCTCTCGGGGCTCCTTTCTTTTTCAGAGCGCGGAACCGCCGGGGCGCCCCGCTGCGATGCCCCGGCTCCAACCCCGTCCCTTCCCCGCCCTATTCCGCGCGCCAGCGCTTGAGCTGGGGGAGCACCACGCCCATGAGGGAGACGGCGTCGTCGGGGGACACGTCGTTGGCCTGGGCCATCATCGGTGCGCAGAACTCGATCATCTCCTCCATTGTGCAGTCGGCGGCATAGCTGCCGTCCTCCTTCACGCACCAGGCGCACCACTCGTCGGAAGGCGTGCCGTCGGCAGCGCGGGCGCGATCCTCGTCGCGGGTGAGGTACATGCCGCAGCTCTGGCAGAAGGCGCCCTCGGGCGGCATCTCCATGAGCAGGGTCACGGGCACGTCGAGCACGGCGGCGATGAGCTTGATCATGTCGATGCCGGGACGCGTCTCGCCGCGCTCCCAGCGCGAGACGGCCTGGCGCGTCACGTAGAGGCGGTCGGCCAGCTGCTGCTGGGTGAGGCCGCGCTCCTCGCGCAGGCGGGGAAGCAGCGCGCTCACCGGCATGCCGAAGGCGGACTGGCGCAGCGGGGGCGCAGCCGGCGCAGCAGGGGCGGGGCTGACGGGGGATGCGCCGGAGATGGCGGCGGAATCGACGGGCATGGCGGGGCTCCTTTCAGTCGGTTGGCCCATCTAATCACGTCCACAGCGTCCCGTAAAGCAACAGCCTGTTGCCTGCCGGCGCGCGAACACGCCGCGCGCAGCGATAGCCCGCCGGACAAAGGCGGCAATGGCACAGCACGGCCCCGCCCCGTCCCTTTTCCCGCGCCTCCGCCCAGCATCGCATCGCCAGGCGGCTTTCGTCTTTACCGCCTTCCCCGCTCGGCAGCAGCGCCATCCTCGCCCGCCCGCCTGACCGGAAACCGGCGATATCGGCGAGACGCGGGGGACGAAGCCGGGCACCTGCGGCGGGCGCAGTAGAATAAGGCGCGGGCAAGGCAAGGAGGCACCTGATGACCTGCGGATACACGGCAGACGACTTCGACGGCGACGCGCACGTCCCGCCTGATGAGGCGCTCGCACGCCTCGCAGAGGGCAACCGCATCTACGTGGAGGCGCTCGACCATCACCGCGACCTGTCGCCCGAGCGCGTGCGCGACCTCTTCGAAAACGGCCAGCGCCCCTTCGCCACCATTGTGACCTGCGCGGACTCCCGCGTCGTCCCCGAGCACATCTTCATGACCGGGCTCGGCGAGGTCTTCGTGATCCGCGTGGCGGGCAACGTCGTGGGGCCGACGGAGGCAGCAAGCGTCCTCTACGCCTGCGAGCACCTGCACACGCGGCTCCTGCTCGTGCTCGGGCACACCCACTGCGGCGCCATCAAGGCGGCACTCGACGGCGAGGCCGGGTCGCTCGCGCCCATCACCGAGCGCATCACCGCGGCCCTCGGCAGCGAGCGCGACCCCTACCGGGCAAGCGTCCTCAACACCGAGGCGGCCATCGACGAGCTGCGCGCGCTGCCCGAGCTGGCCGCTCTCGAACACGCGGGCCGCCTCATGGTGCGCGGCGCCATCTACCACACCCACTGTGGCGTCGTCGACTTCCTCTAGAGAAGGGGCTGTGCGAGCCTCCCCGCGAGCTTCCCCATCAGAAGGTCGGCCTGGAGGGCCAGGGCGGCGTCCTCGCCGGGCGTCATGCGGAGCACGTCGGTGGTGTAGTCCTGACGGGTAAGCGCCACCTGGGCGTGGACGGTCTGCACGAGATCCACCTGCATGAACGCGAGCGTCTCCGCGAGATCGGCCGCACAATAGCGCGCCCGCGCGCCACCGCCGGCGCAGCTGAGGGCCACCGGCTTGCCCTTGGCCACGGTGTCAGACCCGCCGGGCTCAAGCGGGCGCGACAGCCAGTCGAGCAGGTTCTTCAGCACGCCGGGGACGCCGTGGTTGTACTCGGGCGAGAACACCCACACCGCATCGGCCGCCGCCACCTCGGCGCGAACGCGGCGCACCTCGGCGGGCGGGGGGAACTCCGCGTCCTGGTTCATGAACGGCAGATTCGCGTAGTCGAGCCAGCGCGTCTGCGCACGCCCGGCCAGGTGGGTGGCCGCGCGCTGGCCCGCCTGGCGGTTGAGCGAGCGCTCCCGCAGCGACCCGCAGATGAGCAGCACCGTCGGCAGGCTGGACGGCGCGCCGATGGCAGCTGCGGCCCCGAGGGCGCCCGCGGCCGCCCGCACGCCGGACATCTCGGCTGCGGCCCCGGCGTCCTCGACGCCCGCCGGGGCCGCAGCCGCGTCGGCGCCGGGCGCCATGCCCGCAGATCCGCTCCTCGTGTTCTCCATGATCGCTCCCTTCTTCGCAGTTGGGAGCGGATGATACGCAACCGAGACGGCTGGAGACGTGACGCGGAGTCATCGGGCGATGATCCGTTACGCGCCCGCAGGAACCGCGACATGCCGCCGAGCCACCTCACGGGAGAATCGCGCCTGCGGGGCGGGGAGGGCGGAGGTGGCGGGGTCGGCGGGGGCCGGGAGGCAGCACCCGGCAGCGGGCGAGCGCGACGCTCAGCAGGGCCAGGGGGCCGGCGGGGGCGGCGGGGTTCGGCGGGGACAGCGGAGACGGAGGGGCACGGGCGAGCGCGACGCTCGGCAGAACGGCGGGACCGGCGGCGGGCGCGACGCTTGGCGGAGGGCGGAGGGACAGCACCTGGCAGAGGGCGGAGGCGGCGTCCGACGGGGCGACGGGAGCCCACGACGCTCGACGGGCGCGACGCCCGGCGAGAAAAACTGCACAATTTCGACGACTTTGCGACAACCGGACCCGGAGATCGCAGCACGCATCGCGCGTTTTCCCAGGTAAGCGATGACCGCGTTGTCGTCATACCCCCATCGCGAGGCCGAAGTAGCTCCCCTTCGCCTGATTTTTTGTCACAAAGTCGTCGAAATTGCACGCAAAACGACGGCGGGGCCCGACGCGCCGCGAACCCCCCCCCGTCTCGCAACACGCACCCGCAGCGTCGACAGGGCCCGCCGGCGCCCGAGCCGTCGAGCGCCCCCCACAACCTAGCCCGGCCGACGGGAGCAGCCAGCCCCTCCCCGACGGCCTCCCTCCGCGAGGCCGGGGGCCTTGCCGTCTCCGGCGCAAAAAAGAGCCGGCGCGTGCCGGCTCCCGTGAAGTCGCTGGTCGGGATGACAGGATTCGAACCTGCGACATCCTGCTCCCAAAGCAGGCGCGCTACCAGGCTGCGCCACATCCCGACGAGACGCGCTCGATTATAGCAGAAGCCGCGCGGCGCGCGCCGGCGCAGACGTGCGGATCGGCCACCCCCTGCCCCAACGCCGTCTCCCCTACCCCAGCAGCGCTCTCAGCTCGCGCAGGGCGTTGCCGCGGTGGGAGATGGCGTTCTTCTCGTCCTGGGTCACCTCGGCCAGGGTGCGGCCGTCGGAAAACCGCTCGGGCAGGAACAGCGGGTCGTAGCCGAAGCCCCCCTCGCCGTGCTCCTCGTGCCCGATGCGGCCCTCGATGGTGCCGCGCGCCACGAACTCGGCGCCGTCCTCGTCCACGAACACGAGCGTGCACACGAAGCGCGCCGTCCGCTCGGCGTCGGGCGTGCCGGCCAGCTCGCACAGGAGCTTCGCGTTGTTGGCCGCGTCGTCGCCGTCAGCCCCGGCGTAGCGCGACGAGTACACCCCCGGCGCGCCGTCTAGGGCGTCCACTTCGAGCCCCGAGTCATCGGCGAGCGCTGCCACGGGGCGTCCGAGCACCTCCTCGGCTGCGGCGCGGGCGGCGAGCGCCTTGATGCGCGCGTTGCCCTCGAAGGTGTCGGCGTCCTCCTCCGGGTCGGACTCGAGTCCCGCCTCGCGCAGGGTCTTGAACTCCCAGCCCGCGAAGTCGAGCGCCGTGGTGATCTCGGCGACCTTATGGGCGTTGTTGGTGGCGATGACGACGGTCTTCACGCGCGTCCCCTTCCTCTTCTCGGCTGCGCTCCGGCGGGCAGCCTTGGCGCCGGCGTTCGGCCGGCACCTTCCCTAGTCCAGCGGCGGCAGGTCCAGATGCGCGGCCCGCGCCAGATCCATGTTGAGCACCCGGCTCCCGAACTGGGCGAACTCCGCCACGTCGGCGCCGGTGGTGTAGAACTCGTAGGCGGCCACGTTGCCGGGCCGCGCCAGGCCGTGGCGACGACGCAGGATCTCGGCTACGTCGCGCGTCGTCTCCTCGGCCGACGAGATGAGCGTCACCTCGCGGCCCACCACACCGCCGATGAGCGCCTTGAGCAGCGGGTAGTGCGTGCAGCCGAGCACGAGCGTGTCGATGGCGGAGCGCCGCAGCGGCTCCAGGTACTCACGCGCGATAGCCTCGAACTCCGGGCGGATGTAGACCTTCGAGGCCTCGGACAGGTAGCTCTCGAAGGGCCCCTCTGCCATGCGGATACCCAGCTCGGCGATCTCGACGAAGCGCGGCGCCGCCGTGGAGAATACGGTGATGCCCGCGTCGATATGCCGGATGGCGTCGGCGTAGGCGCACGACTCCACCGTGGCGCGGGTGGCCACCACGCCCACACGGCGGTTGCGCGTGGTCATGGCCGCGGCGCGGGCGCCCGGCTCCACCACGCCGATGACGGGCGCGGAGAACTCGCGCTGCGCCTGCTCGAGGCCGGCGGCGGTAGCGGTGTTGCAGGCGATGACGATGAGCTTGCAGCCGCGATCGACGAGCACGCGGCAGATCTGCCGCACGAAGCCGCGCACCTCCGCCAGGTCGCGCGGGCCGTAGGGACAGCGCGCCGAATCGCCCACGTAGATGATGTCCTCCTCGGGCAGCGCAGCCATGATCTCGCGCATGACGGTGAGCCCGCCGTAGCCGGAGTCGAAGACGCCGATGGGCGCGTTGTCGTAGGAGCCAGGCCGGTCGTCCCGGCCGGCGAGGAGGGGGGCGAAGGTGTCCATGGAACGGAAGTATACCCCACCGCCGGCAGGCACGCCGCGCAGGCGCCAGGCGGCCGCGAAGAACCCACGGCGGCGGGCTGCGGGCTACGGCCGGCCCGACCCTTTCCCTGGAGCCGACTCCATGGTTTACAATCGTCGGCGAAAAGAGTCGCAGGGCGCCGCGCGCCCGGAAAGGAGACACCCGCCATGAAGGCACTGCTCATCAACGGAAGCCCGCGCTGGAAGGGCAACACGAACCGCGCGCTCGAGGAGGTGGCCGGCGCGCTCGAGGCCGAGGGCCTGGAGTGCGAGATCGCCTGGATCGGCAACAAGCCCATCCGCGGGTGCATCGCCTGCGGCATCTGCTCGCGCAACGGCGACGGCCGCTGCGTCTTTAACGAGGATCCCTGCAACGAGCTCATCGCCAAGGCCGCCGAGGCCGACGCCATCGTCATCGGCTCACCGGTCTACTACGCCGGCGCCAACGGCAGCCTCATCGGCCTGCTCGACCGCATGTTCTACGCCGGGGGCCCGCTCATGCGCTTCAAGCCGGCCGCGGGCGTGGCCGTGGCGCGCCGCGCGGGCACCACGCTCACCGTCGACCAGATCAACAAGTACTTCCAGATCAACTGCATGCCCGTGGCGTCGTCCACCTACTGGGCGCTCGCCCACGGCCGCGCCGAGGGCGAGGTCGCAGGCGACGGCGAGGGCCTGCACACCCTGCGCATGCTCGCCCGCAACCTGGCGTGGCTGGCCAAGAGCCTGGAGGCGGGCCGCGCTGCCGGCATCAATCCGCCGGCCGTGGAGCCCAAGGTCATGACCAACTTCGTCCGCGACGACATCCTGGAGGCGTAGGCGCCCATGGCCAGGCACGCGAAGGAGGCCAAGACCAACGCCCTGCGCGAGCTCGACGCGGCAGGCATCCCGCACGAGTTCCGCCTGTTCGACTGCGAGGGCGCGCCCTCGGGCGTGGAGGTGGCCGCGATGCTCGGCCTCGACCCCGACCGCGTGTTCAAGACGCTCGTCACCGTGGGAAAGTCCGGCGAGCACTACGTGTTCATGATCCCCGTGGCCGCCGAGCTCGACCTCAAGAAGGCGGCCGCGGCGGTCGGCGAGAAGGCGGTGGCCATGGTCAAGTCGAGGGAGCTGCTGCCGCTCACCGGCTACGTGCACGGCGGCTGCTCCCCCATCGGCCAGAAGAAGCTGCTCGCCACGCGCGTGGACGAGACGGCGCAGCTCTTCGACGACATCACGTTCTCGGGCGGCCGCATCGGCTGCCAGATCACCATGGCCCCCGACGACCTGGGCCGGCTCGTCCCCTTCGCCTACGCCGACCTCACGGCCTAGCGCGAGCGGAGGCAGCCGCCCTCGCTCGCTCTGCGGGCGCAAACTGGCCAAAAAACCCGACTTGACGACAAAAGGAGGCCGAAAAGGCGACCACGCGCATCCCTCTCACGCACAACGCGCGCATCGCCCATCCGCGACCTGGGGGTTTGCGGCGCACGAGAAGAGCAGCCCGGCGCCGCGTGTCGTCAAGTCGTCGATTTTGGCCAGCTTGCGCTCGCGAATCGCACCCCCTCCCCGGCGCGCCGAACGCGGGAGGCAGGCGTCGCGAGCGCTTGCGCAGCAGCGCTGCCGGAAGAGCAGCGACCGATCAGGCGTAGCCCTCAACGCTTATGAAGACGTACCAGGGCACTCGAGATCCCTTGTGACCCGCGGGATACTGCGTCCCCGCCTCATGTTCGTAGAGCTGCATCATCTCCATCCTGCACTGAACGCCATCCACCTGAAACACGTAGTCGTAGGTCACCACATGAGAAGAGGACTCGCTGCAGTTCTGCAATTGGCGCCTCGGCGCGTTGCCCCGCCCGGACGAATTAAGTCGCTCTATACTCGCGCATTCCACAAGAGGTTCGCCACGAGAGCCGCCTGAAGCCTGCATGGCATAGCCGCTCTGCCTTTGCGCCCCCTCCAGCACGACCTCCTTGCGAGTGGATTTGACCCCGTCCCCCGCTTGGTGGAGCTCGTCATAGGGCCTCCCCGTGGCCTCCGAGAGTATCCAGCAAGCATCATTGTTGAAGACGTCCCAGTAGATGAACACCGAGCTCGGGTTGTCATTCACGATATCGGGGTATATCGGCTCCGACACCCACGTAGTCTCATCGAGCATCTCCCCCGGCCTCGTAATCCGCTCGAACATTCTCTCCTCGGGGCTCGGAGCCAGCTCGGCGGCAAGCATCAGCACGCCGAGTGCTAGCGTCAAGCTCGTAAGAACGCTCATGACAATATGAGAGACACCCTTTTTGCCGCGCGTGAGGCTCCGGTTCCACAGACACCCGAAAAGGGGGCCGCCAAGGAAGCAGTTGAGGAAGCTCACCTTCGCAGACGAGGTCAGCTTTGGCTGAGAGCCGAAATAGGACGGATATACGCGCAGGGCATACAGCAACGTGCCCATCGCCAAGGCGATGGCGAGCACCCAGTCGACGATGCCAAGCCACGGCGCAAAGTCGCCCAGATACGGAAGGGCGTTAAAGGCGCAGATGGCCAACGCTCCGGCTATCGATAACCCGATATTCGTGCGCCACCAGCCAATGCGAGCGCCCTCGCTCGAGCCCTCCGCCGCAGAGCACGTCCCCTCCCCGCAAGGCTGCTGAACGGCGTCCACGTCTACCTGCGCATGATCGGCATCGGAAGACGGGGGCGCGGGTGACGCGGGCGCTTGGCCTTGCAGCCCAAGGCTCCGCAAGTCTTGATGCGAGTACGACAGGCCGCATCGCGAGCACGTGCCCCCTTTCGTTCCGCCATCAAAGACGATGTCTCCCCCGCATATCTGGCAGCAGAGCTTTCCCATGAGCACCCCCGGCACCACGTTTCACGAGCAATCGAACAGTGCTTGCACTCTACCAGCGCAGTGCGCCGCCCATTGGGCAATGGGCATCGGGGGGGCTTCGGCGACGGCGATCGCCTAACGCGACGCTGCAATCGCATCAGAGGCATCCGCGGAAGAGACGCCTTGGCGGCGCCTGCGTTTCCCTGGATTGGGCAGTCTAAAGCAGGGACGCGGCCATCGCCGACCTCGCGAACGCCGGTGGCGATGGTCGGCGGGATGTGCTAAGATGGGCCCAATCGGTGCCCCGCTCATCCCGGGCAGCATCGGGTTATCAGTTAGGCCGGGTACCTCTTAAAGCAGCCCGGCCTTTCTTTTTCTCCAACGCCGTCCGTCATTCTCTTCGCACCAGGACGAGCCCGATGATCCCGATAATCACCAACAAGATCTCGCATACCGCGATGACTGTCTGCGTGTCCATAGGCAGCTCCTCTCTCGAGGCTGCCCGGACATGACGGAGCACCTCCCGGGATTCTAGCACGCAGGCCGAGCGCGCCTCGCCAACGCCGAGCGCCGCCCCGCCGTCCTCGGGTCGGCAGCAGGCGGCGCCCCGTCGGCTCCTGGGCGCGAAGAGAGGCGGCCCCGAACCCGGGGCCGCCTCTCTTTGCTTAGCCGTGAACGATAACCGGGTCGCCCACGCGCAGCAGGTCGTGGAGCTCCTTAGCCTTGGCGGGCGGCAGGTTCACGCAGCCGTGGCTGCCAGCGTAGGTATAGCGGTTGCCGCCGAAGGACGACTGCCAGTTGGCATCGTGGAAGCCGATGGAGTTGCCCTTGAAGGGCATCCAGAAGTCGACGGGCGTGCGGTAGTCCTCGGTGCCATCGGGCTTGAGGCCGATGAGCTCGGAGGCGCCGGCGTTCGACTTGATGTAGTAGACGCCGGCCGGCGTGGCGTTGCCCAGGTTCGGGTTGCCGGTGACGATGTCGCTCTCCCAGATGACCGAGCCATCGTCGCCATAGAGCCATGCGTGCTGCAAGGCGAGGTCCACCTCGGCGTAGCGGGCGCCCCAGTCGGGCGCGCCGGCGCCGTTCCAGGCGGCCGCCTTGCTCTTGAGCGGCATCTCCACCGCGGAGGTCTGCCCGGCGGCCACGTTGTCACGCACCGTTGACACCAGGCCGTCGGCGTCCACGCGCCAGCCGTAGTCGCCGCCGGACACGCTGAGGGCCTTGCCGTCGGCGGCACGCGTCCACGAACGCGTCGTGCCGATGGTCGAGTTGTTGGCGGCCACGTCCTTCGCCCAGGCCACGAGCGCCTCGTCGCTCAGGCTGACGGACAGGTCCGGCGCCACGGTCACCCACGAGGCCACGAGCTCGGGCGTCACCTGGGCGCCCACGATGCCGTTCATGGTGAGGTCGAAGTCGGCCGCGATGAGCGCGTTGGCCTGGTCGCGCGCCACGTCCAGGCGCTCGTCGCCCTCGATGATGTCCGGCACGGCCAGCACGTCGGTGGACACGGCGATGTGCGGCTTGAGGACGGCGGCCTGGGCCGACACCTCGTCGACGAGCTTGTCCACGTCGATGGCGGTGCCGTAGGACTCAGGCACCACGACGAAGGCGCCCTTGCGCTCGTCGTAGGCCACCGTGGCGCTCACGGGCGGCTCGGCCGTGGCGTTCACCTCGGCCGCCGCGGCCGCCAGCGCGTCGGCCAGCTCGGTGGTCTGGTAGGAGGCCACGAGGCTCGCCGTCTCGTCATGGTCGCGGAACACCTCCACCGGCCAGCGCCACGGGTCCACGCGGGAGTGCATCTCCTGGGCGATGGTCTTGCCGTCGAGCGACATGCCCGCGGCCTGGGAGGTGAGCTCAAGGTCGATACCCTGCCCCTTGACGGTGAACTCGTAGCCGCCCACCTTGTCCTCGAGGATGGCATGGACCTCATCAGAGGTCTTGAGCGAGATGTCGGTACCGGCGATGACGGTGTTGGGGAAGAACAGGTTGGCGAAGACGGCCACACCGACGAGGTACACGGCCGCCACGGCTCCCACGATGGCGCCGAGCGTGATGCCCGCCACCTTGAGGGCGCTCCGGCGCTTGTCGGCCTCCTTCATGCTGACGGGCCGACCGGCGCCCGCCGGGGGCTGGGGCGCGCCCTTGGGGGACTTCGCAGAGGCAGCGGGAGTTTTCTTCGCGGCACCCGCCGGCTTGCCGGCCCTGGAAGCCGCGCCGGCCTTGGCGGCGCTCGCGGGGGCCTTCTTCGCCGTCTCCTGCGCAGGCTTCGCGGACGCGGCCTTCGCGGTCTTCGCCTTGGCCTGCTTGGCCGGAGCCGAGGAGACCGCCTTCGCGGACTCGGCCTTCTTCTTTCCGTGCATTCCCTTGGTTTTCGCCATGGTCTCTCTCAGTAACTCGATAGGTGCGGTAAGCCGCCCGCGGGCAGCAGTGACCATTGTAATCAAATTGTTCCGTTTGTCCCGGCCACTTTGGCATATGGATGAGCGCCCCCAGCTGCGGCGACGCATTCCCCACGATCAATCCACGTTATCCTTGACACAAGCGCGCGCAGGGATAGAATAGACCAACCCTGCGGGTTATCTCCTGCGGCAGGATGCGGCATGCCCCGGGCATCGGCCGTGCCTCGCCGCTTTTACCTTCGGGGGCGACTGGTTTCGACATGGTAGGCTTGAGATGAGGAGCAGGTCGTGGTCTCCTCGCCACGCTAAACAGGGGTACCGTCAAGTTAATTGGCAAAACTTCTTCTAAGTCCGGCTACTACATGCCGGCCGCCATGGCTGCCTAACAGCAGTTATCGCGATCGCCGACCTTGGGGTTTCCCCGACCCTTGGAAGGCGTCATCTCAGGGGAATGCGCCTTGGCACGTAGTCGGTATGGCCAGGGCAAAGACTGAACCGGCTAGCGGCGCGAACGTCGGTCTGCGAACCGAGGCGCCGCGAACCCTGATCGCAGACTAAGCCTGTAGAGCCTCGTGGATTGTCTAGTATGGACCGGAGTTCGATCCTCCGCGCCTCCACCAGTTATGAGAAGCGGCCCCGTGCGATGACGCGCGGGGCCGCTCTGCGTCCGGGCACGTGCTGCGCCGGGGCTTGAGGGCCAGGCTCTCGCGCCGGAGCTTGCGGGCCAGGCTCTCGCGCCGGAGACGTTGCGCCGCCCCGCCCGATCGAGGCCGCGGGGCGGCGGGGGCGCCCGCTTCCGGATTTCTGGCCAATTTCGCTACGGTTTACGCGGAAATGGCGGGGACTCCTCGGAGGGGCGACGAGGAGCTTCACATCGTCCCAGGTCAGGAGCGAGACGAGCGACCCCCTGGGCCGGTGGTGGCCGAAAGCCAGCGTAAACCGCGGCGTTTTTGGCCAGAAATCCGGAAGCAGGCGCCAAAACCCGGGGGAAGGCGCCGACCCCCTCCCCCAGAAAGGCGAAGGCGGCCCCGCGCATCACGCGCAGGACCGCCTTCGCCCGGCTTCGCGGGAGACGCCCCTTATTTCTTCTTGAGGAACCCGAGGCCCTCGGTGATGTCGTCGAAGGCGCCCTTGAGCTCGGAGACGACGGCGGCGCCGTCCTTGTAGATGGCGTTCATGTCCGCGGTGGCCGAGGCCACGCCCTCGCGGGTGATGCCGAGGTCGAACTCCTCCTCGTCGGAGGCGCGGATGACGGTCACGCCGTCCGCCTCGTCCTCCGCCTCGTCCTCGACGAAGTAGTACTCCTGCTCGTTGCCGTCCTCGTCGAGCAGGATAAAGCCTATCTCGTTATCGTCCTCGTCGACGAGGTAGGCGTAGATGTCGCCATCCTCGACCTCCATCTCGATGACCTCGGCCTCCAGGTCATTGCCGTCCTCGACCTCGAAGCCCTCCTCGCCAAGCGCGTCGTCATCGCCCTCGGCCTCGGCCACCTCGTCATCTGACCAGCCGTCGTAGTCGGCCTCGTCATCCGTCTCGAAGCTCGCGTAGGCGTGCTCCAGGTCGCTCTCCTCGGCGTCCTCGCCCAGGATCTCGTCGAGGTCGTCCTCCACGTCTTGGATCTCCGTCTTCTCGTCTATCTGCTCGGCGTCGGTCTCGCCCGACTCCTCCATGATCTCAAGCTCCTCGTCCAAGCCCATCGCCGGCTCCTTTCATCGTCGTCGAACGCGCGCACCTGCCGGCGCGTCAGCGGGAGCGCTCCTTCATCGCGCGTTCGATGTCGCGCTTGGAGTCGCGTTCCTTCATGCTCTCACGTTTATCATAGAGTTTCTTGCCCCGGGCAAGCGCCACCTCAACCTTAACCAAACCGTTGTCCTTGAAGTAGAGCTTGAGCGGGACGATGGCCAGGCCCTTCTCGCGCACCTTCTCCTCAAGGTAGCGGATCTGGCGCTTGTGCATGAGCAGGCGGCGCTTGCGGTCGGGATCCGGGTTGGCGAGGTTGCCCTGGGCGAACGGCGGGATGTGGACATTGTTGAGCCACAGCTCGCCGCCGCGGACCAGCACGAAGCAGTCGGTGAGCTGGCAGTGGTTGTCACGCAGCGAGCGCACCTCGGTGCCCGTGAGCTCGATGCCGGCCTCCCAGGTCTCTAAGATCTCGTAGTCGTGGAACGCCCGGCGGTTCTTGGCGATGGTCTTCTCTTCCTTCTTCATGGCTCCTCCAGAGCGAATTCTTCTGGGTGGATTCTCAGGGCCGCCCCAGGGGCGAGCGCGAACAGGCGCTACTCCGTGGAGGCGGTGTTGGGATCGTAGACGGCGGGCTCGGGGGACTCGGGCCGGCCGGCGCCCTGCTCGACCTCGGCGGTCACGGCGTCGGCGGCACGTGGGGCGTCGGCGTCCAGGTCGGCGAGGGTGACGGGGATGCCAGGGCGCACCGGGTCGGCCATGCCGGGGACGAAGCACGCCTCGGCGTCGAGGTCGAGCGCGAAGCGGGTGAGCAGACGAACCGTGGCCTCCAGGTCGGCGAGCGCCACCACCTCGGTGGGCGTGTGCATGTAGCGCAGCGGCACCGAGACGAGGCCCGTGGGGATGCCGCCGCGGGTCACCTGGATGGCGCGGGCGTCGGTGCCGGTGACGGAGGGCTCGGCCTCCAGCTGGTACGGGATGCCCTCGGCCTCGGCCGCAGCCACCAGACGGTCGAACACCACCGGGTTGATGTTGGGCCCACGGGCGATGACCGGCCCCTCGCCGCAGGTGATCTTGCCGTACTTGGCCTTGTCGATGCCGGGATAGTCGGTGGCATGCGTCACGTCGAAGACCACGGCCACGTCGGGCCGCACCGCGTGGGCCGAGGTCATGGCACCGCGGGTGCCGATCTCCTCCTGCACGGTGGCGGCGGCGATGAACGCGCCCGGCGCGCGGCCGGCCTCGGCCAGACGCTCCATCACGCGGCAGGCCACCCACACGCCGCACTTGTCGTCGAAGGCGCGCGAGACGGCCATGCCCTCGCCGAAGGTCTCGAAGCCCACGCCGAAGGTGATGACGTCGCCCACGCGCACGACATCACGCACGGCCTCGCCCGGCATCCCCAGGTCGATGACGAGCTTGTCGAGCGGCGTGACGCTCTTGCGCTCGTCGGCCTCGATGAGGTGGATGGGCTTGCGGCCCACCACGCCGCGCAGGGGCTCGGCGGCCCCGGAGGCGTGCACGTCCACGCGCATGCCCGGCAGGATGGCTGCGTCCACGCCGCCCACGGCCGCCACCGAGAGGAAGCCCTCGTCAGAGACGTAGGTGACCATGAGGCCGATCTCATCCATATGGGCTGCCAGCATGAGGGAGGGCCCCGCGTCGCGTCCGTCGAGGCGCGCGTGCACCGAGCCCATCACGTCGGTGGCGATCTCGTCGGCCACGGGCGCCAGGCGCTGGCGGACGAGGGTGGCCACAGGCACCTCGCTGCCGGTGGGAGACGGAGTCTCGAGCAGGTCCTTGAGGAAGAGCAGCTCTTCGTTTTCCATGGGAGTCCTTTCGGGGTCGGGCGGACGCGGGTCACCGGGCACAAGGCGGACGCCGGGCGAAGGCGCCGACGCCGCGTCGGGCCGGGGGCGGCCGCGCCTACCAGTATTCCTTCTTGTACTTGCGCTTGCGCTCGGGCTTAGGCGCGCGGAAGTCGAGCTCCAGCTGGCCGTCGGTCTTCTCCGCCCGAGCGGTCTTGCGCTCCACCTTGTCGATGGACCAGCTCACCGCGTCCTTGCCGAATAGCTCCAGCATGCGCACGCGGGCGTCGTGGAGGTTGGCCTTGGTGCCCGCGCGGGCGTCGCTCTCGAACTCGAAGAGGCCGCGGGCGCGATCGGCTGAGGCGTTGGGCGAGCGGTAGTGGGCGAGGTAGGTCTGCATGGGGGTGAGGGTCCATCCTGACGGGGGCGTTTCTTCTCCGGGGATTCTACCACGGGCTGCCGGCGCGAGGCGGGGCACGGGGCCGGCTCCGCAGGGCGCCCATCGTCGGCGGGCCGGCGCGGGGGGCCGGGGCGCGGGCGGGGCGCGGGCGGGGCGGGAGGCGGGGCGCGCAGGCAGGGGCGGGCGCTGGCGGGAGGCGCACGCGGGGGCGAGAGGGAGCAGACCGACGGGATGCGGGGTGCGGGCGGGATGCGTGCGGGGTGCGGGCGGGATGCGGGGCGCAGGCACAGCGCGGGAAGGACGGGGTGCGGGATGCGGGCGCTGGCGGGATGCGGGGTGCTGCGGCGCGCGCGGCCCGAGGCGGCCGAGGCGCCAACCTCCCCGTCGCGAGGGCCGGCGGGGCTAGCCCCAGCTGCCGGAGACGCCACGGCCGGCCCCGGAGGCCTCGCGGCCAAGCGTCTCCAGGGCTGAGGCGTGGGCGACGTCATCGCCATAGCGGCGCGCCTGGGCGTAGCCCTCGCGCACGAGGACGCCGTTGAGCATCTTCTCGCCTATCTCGCCCGCGTCGTCCGGGCTGGCCGGCTCCTCCAGCCATACGTAGCGCAGCAGGCGGCCGTATTGGTCGACATTGCTCTCGTCGCGCTCGAGCCACACCGCGTCACCGCGTTTGACCAGGCTCTTCGTGAAGGCCGCGGCATCCTCGCCCTCGGGCGTGTTGCGCTCAGGCTCGGGCGCCACGCTCTCCGGGCAGTCGATGCCGATGAGGCGCACGCGCTCCTCGCGGCCGTCGATGGACACGACGAGCGTGTCGCCGTCCACCACCCGCACGACCGTCGCCCGCTCAAGGGCCGCCCCGCCCGGGTCGCCCGGCGCCCCGGACGCCGCCGGCGCGCGATCCGATCCCGCCCCGAGGCCGTCCGGCCCCAGGCCCGCCGTCCCGCCGCCGACGGCCAACACGAGCGCGAGCGCCGCCACCACCGCGACGACCGGATGGCGCAGCACGAGCCCGTCAAGCGCCCGCCTCATCACGCGCCCGCCTTCGCCGTCCCTCTTCGCATCGCCCATCTTCCGCGTCCTTTCGCCTAGCCGCCATCGGCTGTTCTCGGATCCATCTTATCCGAGCGGCCGCGAGCGCCTGCGGTCATCGGGTATCATGTTGGCCGTATGTAGACAGACGGCCGCCACGCGCGGCCCGAGGACGGGGAGGCGCCCATGGAGGCCTACAAGCAGGAGTTCATCGAGTTCATGGTGGCAAGCGACGTGCTGAAGTTCGGCGACTTCACCCTGAAGAGCGGTCGGAAGTCCCCCTTCTTCATGAACGCGGGCGCCTACGTCACCGGCGAGCAGCTCCACCGCCTGGGCCTGTACTACGCGCAGGCCATCAACGCGAGCTTCGGGCTCGACTTCGACGTGGTGTTCGGGCCGGCTTACAAGGGCATCCCGCTTGCGGTGGTCACCACCATGGCGCTCAGCGAGCTCTACGGCAAGGAGGCGCGCTACTGCTCCAACCGCAAGGAGGCCAAGGACCACGGCGCAGACGCGGGCAGCCTGCTCGGGTCAGAGCTGCGCGACGGCGACCGCGTCGTGATGGTGGAGGACGTGACCACGTCGGGCAAGTCCATCGACGAGACCTACCCGATCCTGAAGGCGGCAGCCGACGTGGACGTGCGCGGACTCGTCGTATCGCTCAACCGCATGGAGCGCGGGCGTGGCGGCGTAGTGACCGCGCAGCGCGAGATCGAGGAGCGCTACGGCTTCCCCGTGGCGTCCATCGTGTCGATGGCCGAGGTGCGCGAGTACCTGGCCGGGCGCGAGGTGGGCGGGCGCGTGGTCATCGACGATGACGTCGCCGCCGCGCTTGACGCCTACTACGCCGAGTGGGGCGCCGAGGCATAGGGAGCCGAGCCAGCTCGCCGAGGCTGCCCGGCCACGGGCGCCCGCGACGGCGCCCGTGGCCTCGTCGTGGGCGCCGCGTGCTCGGCGTAGGAGCGCCCGCGGCGGGCCAGGTGCCGCATGCCCCCTTGCGCCGCAGGCGGCCCCACGGCGCAGACGGCGGATGGCGGCCAGTCGATCGGGCGCGACCCGACGATGGCCGCCCAGAGCCGCGCGGGAGACCCCGCCGCGCCGGCCTGGGCGCCGGCCGCCTGCATCGAGGGGCCGCCTGCGGTGCCCGCCATCCCCGCCTCCCGCCCCGCCCCTCTCCTGCCCCACCCGCCTGCCGACCAGCCCCCCCCTGTCAGGATGCCTCATGACCCGTCTCACGCACGATCCCTTCGCCACGCCGCCCCTGCGCCCCGCCGCGCCCGCGCCGCTGCGCGATCCGGCGCCCCTCGATCCGATGCGCGCCCTCACCTGGGAGCCGGGCGACGAGCCCTGGGAGAACGTCGAGGTCGCGGGGCTCGACGTGAGCGGGCGCCCCTTGGTCGAGCTGGAGGTATCCGGCGCGCGCCTGGCCGACTGCCGCCTAGCCGGCTGCGACCTGACAGGCGCCTCCTTCGCCGATGTGTCCTTCGAGCGCTGCGACCTGTCAAACGCCACGCTCGACCGCGCCAGCTTCGCGCGCTGCTCCTTGCGCGACTGCAAGCTCACCGGCGCCTCGCTCATGGAGGCGAGCCTGGAGAACGTGGCCATGACCGACTGCGCCTGCGGGCTCTGCGGCCTCAACCAGGTGCGGCTGTGGGCCTTCAGCGCGCAGACCTGCGACTTCTCCGGCGCTGACCTGTCCGAGGCCACGCTGCGCCACGTCACCCTTGACGACGTCCGGTTTATCGGCACAAGCTTCTTCCGCACCGCGCTCGCCGGCATCGACCTGACGAGCTGCACGCTCGAGGGCATCGTGCTCTCCGACGCGATGGACGAGGTGGCCGGCGCCAAGCTCGACCTCTACCAGGCCGCTGCCCTCGCCCGCCGCCTCGGCGTCATCATCCAGGAGTAGCGCGGCCGGCGCGCCTGAGCTCTCATGCGGCACGTCCGCTGCTCCCATCCGCGCTCGCGCCTGGCGCGCCGGCGCGCTGTCCCGACGCATCCCCGTCCTCGCACAAGACGCCCCGACTCGCTTGCCCCTGCGACGCTCCCCCCCCCGCGTCCACCCTCTGTGCTAAATGCACGCGCAATCGCGTTTTCTGGCCATTTGCTTCGAAATTCCGAGGAAAACCCCTCCTCTTTTCCTCTACGACTTTTCGTGACCTGGGAAAACGCCCGAAACCCCCTCGTGTACAACTCCCTCTGCCTCGGAATTTCGAAGCAAATGGCCAGAAACACGGAACAATCTTGCAAACTCTGGCCCAAGGGCTTGGCTAGTAGAGCGTCCTTTGTCGTAGAAGTCGGCGACGTGCCTCGAATCCCTCGCATCGGATGCGAATGCGATACCCGAGCCGCTTCGCGAGCATCAGCGCAAACGAATGGAAGGCGCGCTCATCGTAAAGCTGCGCCCGGGTAAGCGTGATAGCCGTTATGCCCAGGGCGAGAAGGTCTGCCCTACGGCGAGCATCGCGGGCTATGCGCTCAGCGCCGGTGTGGCATAGGTCGCTGTCATACTCCACAGCCACACGCCGGTCAGGCCAGCAGAGGTCGCAGAAGAAGTGCGACTGGGCGACAAGGGCCCGGCGGCTGCCCCGCGGATCGACGCGGTAGTTGAGGACAGGAGCGGGAAAGCCGTACCCGCCATAGCGGTGAGGCATCCCAAGCAACATGGCAACCGCCGTCTCGGCCGGCGAGCGCGACCCGTTCCCCACGAGGGACAGCGCGTCCCGCATGCGCTTGACCCCGTGGGCGCCCTGGGATGCCTCGGCATGGCGGCGCAGCTTGCCTACGCTCGTCTGCGGGAGCGTCTCGAAGGCGGCCGAGCCGTCCGTCGCGAAGGAGTACGATCCGCAAAGCTCGTAACCGAGCATCACGAGCTGGGCCACGTCCAGCTCGCACGCCAGCTGGCGCATGCAGCATTCCGGCGAGACGACGAAGACGCCCCTCCCCACGCGGCGCAGAGATCCAGCGGGCAGCTCACGGCAGCCCGCATGGAAGATCACGTCGTCCGTCGAGGCTCGCTTGACCTCAGAGGGAACTAGGAAATGATAGGGAGGCGTCAGGTAGCGAGCCTGGGTAATGGAATCTCGCACGGCAAAAGCGAAACTCCCGTTTACATTCTCACTCGCCCATGCGCTGCGCAGGCTTCCTCGGAAGGGCTCTGCGGGACATCCCATCCGGTGGAGCTCAAGCGCAGATCGATGGCTGAGAATGAGGCTCATGGAGAGAGTTTACCATGCGCCCCGCAGCAGCCCATACACATACAAACGCGATTTCTGGTCATTTGCTTCGAAATTCCGAGGCAGACGAAGCCATCACCTTGAACCGTCGACGCGTTTGTCCAGGTCGCGACTTTTGCATGATTCTCCAAAGGCCGGGAACGCGCGTTTTGAAGGGGGCTTCGCTCGGAATTTCGAAGCAAGTGTCCAAAAACGCGCCGACAAGCTGCGCCGCAGTTGTTTTCCCGCGCATGACGGAGACGCCACAGGCTGCCGACGGATGAGGGAGACGCAGGCGGCAGGACGAGACAGGGGCCTATGATCGCGAGCGATCCGAGGATGCGGCGGCCTGCCCGGGCGCGCGACCCCTCGGAGCGCAACGGCAAGCCGTGCCCGACGCATCGCGCGACACGCAAGCGGAAGGAACCGACATGGAAAAAGCAAGCAAGCTCGCCTCCGGGCTCTGCGCTACGGGGCTCGTCGCCCTGCTGAGTGGCGCCGGCGCCCTCATGCAGGCCCAGCCCGCCCTCGCCGAGTCGCAGGCGCCCCAGACCACGGGGGCGCCCCAAGTGAGCGTCGTGCAGATCGTCGACGAGGAGACGCTGGCCGATGGCCTGCTGGCCCCGCTGGGCCAGGCTGCCCTCACCCTGCACGCCACCCCACCCGACCAGGCCGGCCAGAGCGCCCAGAACCTGGCAGCAGCCGCCACGCCGACGGCCGCCGAGGGCGCCGAGGACGCCACGCGGGTGAACCCCGACACCGAAAGCGCCGACTCGAACGCGCCCATTGAGCGCAACGCCGCCGGGTCGCAGGACGTGACGGCGCAGGATCAGGCGGCGGCGTCGACCCCCACGGCCGCCGAGGGTGTCGAAGAGCCCGTGGAGGCTGCGAAGTAGGAACACGTGAAACGGGAAAGGCCCCGAGCTGTGTACTGCCTCCCATTTCTTGGACACGAGAAATGGGAGGCTTCTTTATGCCATCAGACCTTAGGATCAGATACGACGTCGATGTCCGCAGGGCCGCAGCGGAGCTCTTCGAGGAGGGCTATGGGTATCACGCGGCCGCGACCGTCCTAGCGCTTCCTCCTTCCGTTGTGAAACAATGGTGCTACAAGTTCGGCGCTGTTGGATTGGACGGATTGCTGCAGATGGGCGGACGACAGGTCAGATACACCTACGAGCAGAAGCTGGCCGCCGCGAAAGCGGTGGTCGAGGACGGCGAGAAGGTCCCCGATGCCATGGCGTCTTTCGGCATAGCCTCGAGGTCGGCGCTCCTCAAGTGGTGCAAAGCGTATCGGGAGGGCGGCGCTGAAGCCCTGCGCCCCAAGCCGAAGGGCCGACCCAAAGGGAGCGGGGCCGCGAAGGAAGGGATGACTCGCGAGCAAGAGCTCGAAGTCCGCGTCCGAAAGCTCGAGGCGGAGAACGCCTACCTAAAAAAATTGGCGGCCCTGAGGGCGGAGAAGAGCCTTCGAACCGGGAGAAGGCAGCGGCCGTAGCCGCGCTCTCAGGGCATTACCCGCTCGCTGATCTGCTGGAAGCGGCGGAGATGGCGCGATCGAGCTACTACTACGCGCTGTCGCATCCGAAGGCGCCGACCCGACCGGAGCTATGGGACGCCATAAGCGAGATATTCTCACGGACTCCCAACGGCTGCGGACATCGGCAGATCGCCATGTGCCTGCGCGCCGAGCGCGGCGCGCGCATCGCGGACAAGACGGTGTTGAAGGTCATGCACGAGATGGGGATCAGCTGCGGCATCCGCCGCGAAACCGACTATCACAAGTACAATTCGTACAAAGGCCTCGTCGGCGAGACCTTCGAGAACGTGCTGGGGCGCGACTTCGGAGCGGAGGGCCCTTGGCAGAAGATGGGCACCGACGTCACGGAGTTCAAGCAGGCGTGGGGCAAGGCCTATCTCGCGCCGATATACGACTTCGGGAGCAAAGAGATAATAGCGTGGTCGGTGTCGAAGAGCGCGAGCATGGCCCAGCAGCACGATATCCTCGATCAGCTTTTCTCCAGGATGCCGAAGGGCGCGACACCGATCCTGCATTCGGACATGGGCTGGCAATACCAGCAGAGGGCCTGGGCCGAGCGACTGAGAGAGCATGGCATCGTGCAGAGCATGTCGAGAAAGGGCAACTGCATCGACAACGGGGCTACCGAGCAGATCTTCGGTCATATCAAAGATGAGTTCTTCAAGGGTCGGAAATGGGCTACCTTCGAAGAGTTCAAGAAAGATCTGGACGCTTACATCGTTCATTGGAATACGAGGAGACGACAGGTTAAACTGAAAGGACTGACTCCGGAGGAATTCCGAAATCAGTCCTTAGCAGCTTAGTCCTTACTAATTCGTCCAAGTTTTGGGACGCAGTTCACTGCACGGCGGCTCGGGGCCTTTCCATGGGAAGCTGGGCGACGTGCTTCTGAAGGGGGCGGGACGCTCCTGGGTCGCATGGGAGACCGGCCCCCTCGAAGGCCCGGCGGCCGTTGCGCGCAGCGCCTGCCCATGCTGGGCCCTAGCGCGCGGCGGCCGCCTCCCCTGGGACGGCGCCTCGCTCGCCCCGACATCCACCGCCCCCGAGGCGGTGAGCCCAGGTCGCACGATAACGCCAGGCGGCTAGCTGGGAGTCGCGCCAGCGTCGCCCCCCCCCGATGCACGACGCGCGCCCAACCACCAGGGGCCGCCCCCTGACGCGCAGCGCCCGCCCATGCTGGGCCGCCCCCCTGGCGCGCGCCCAACCGCCAGGCGCCGCCCCACCCGGCGCCCGCCGCAACTGGGGCGCCGCCCCGCCCAGCGCCCCTCTACGTCGTCGGGAGGGCCGCGGCGGCGTTGCCTCCGGCGGCGGCGCTCTGGACGCGCAGGCGGCCGGCGGCCAGGGCGGCGACGAAGACGACCGCCGCGAACAAGGCCACCAGGCCGATGTCGCCCAGCACGGCACCCAGCGCCTCGGCGGTGGGATCGGTCAGGTAGGCGCAGCGGTCGAGGGCGTCGGTGTACCAGTAGACGGGCGTGAAGCGCGCGAGCGTCGCCACCACCTCGGGCATGAGGCTCAGAGGCACCCACGCCCCGCCCAGAAACGCGAGCACCATGCCGAGGATGTTGCCCACCGCATTGACCACCATCTCGTTCGCGCCTAGCTGGCCCATCAGGAACCCGAGCGACAGCGGCACGAGGGCCAGCGCCACCACATCCAGGACCATCAGGCCCAACGTCTCGGGCGGCAGCGCCGCCACGCTCCCGCCGAAGGCCGCCCAGCCAAGCCCCAGCATGAGCGCCACCACGCCCAGGGCCACCACCAGCGCAGCGCCGGCCTCGTGCAGGCCGAGCGTCAGGCTCGACACGGGCGAGACGATGCTGCGCCGGCGCAGGTCGGTGCGGTTGAAGGCGCCCATGAGCACGCCCACCGACACCACGACCGCGGCCGTGAGCGTGTAGGAGCACCACTTCAGGTAGAAGACGAGGCTGCTGCCCACGGCCGTGCCGCCGGGCGGCGTCACCGTCTCCACCTCGGCGCGCTCCTCCCCCGCCTGCGCCGCGCGATGCGCCAGCTCGACGGCCGGCGCATCGGGCTGCAGCACGGCGGCGGCGCGCACGAGCCCCAGGTACTGGTCGACCTCAGAGCTGGCCAGCGTGCCGGCCAGCGAGTCGAAGCTGTAGGCCACCTCGAGCACGGGCGCATTGCCGCCTGCGCGCGCGGCGTCGAGGAACGCCTCGGTGTAGCCCGCGGGCACCACGACCACGCAGGCCGCCTCGCCGCGGGCCACCGCGTCCTGCAGCGCGAACGGCTCGTCATCCACCGCCACCAGGTCGCACCCCTCGGCCAGGAAGGCCCGCAGCCCCTCGGCCAGCTCGCCGCCCCCGCGGTCGACGACTGCCACCGCCGGGCGCGCCGGCTCATAGGCAGGATCATCCCCCGTCGTCAGCGCGCCGGCCAGGAACACCCCCATGAGGGAAAGAACTACGGCGTAGACGACCAGGTAGGCCGGATGGGCGGCCACCACCCGCAGGGCGTACTTAAATGCTCGCATAGCGCTGCCTCCTCACAAACGCGAGCGACGCGACGATCAGCACCGCGGCCATGGCCAGCAAGGTAGCCGCCTTGACCAGGTAGGGACCGAGCGCGTCGTAGTAGTACAGGCTGTAGAACAGGTCGGTCACCACGGCGGCCGGGTTGACGGCGGCCAGCAGCGGCGCCTCCCGGGCGATGAGGTCGGCCAGCTCCATGCACGGCTCGCCATAGAGGCCGGCGAACAGCGAGAGCAGGCACACGAGCGCCGTCATGATGCCGCTCTTGGCGGAGAAGGCGATCTTGGGCAGCGCGCCGACGAAGGTTCCGAGCGCCGTGGCCAGCAGCGCCGCTAAGGCCAGGCCGACCACGCAGAGCCCCTCGCGCCCGGCGAAGTCAACCCCCGCCACCAGCCGCACGTAGGCGAACGCCGCGAGCAGGCACGCGAAGGCGACCGTCCAGCTGGCGGCCAGCGTGGCCACGAGCATACGCACCCGCGGCATCGCCCCCAGGGCGCGGCGGGCGCCGAGCGGCGAGAGGTTGGGCTGGGCGCGACTGATGGCCGTCATGCCGATGGTGCCGCCGAACAGCGCCGCCATGCCGAACAGCGCGTAGTAGAACCGCACGGACTCCTTGGGCGCCGAGCGCGTGAGCGACACTGCCTCGATAGCGCCCGTCGGCGTAAAGGCGTCGGCTAGGCGCGCCGGGTCGGCCAGGGCGGCCGGGTCGGTGCGGGCCACGTCGCGCACGAGGGCCTGATCGCGCGCGTAGGTGCTCACGACGCTCTGGAGGATGGTCTGGTTCACCTTGACGGCGCTGAGCGAGTCATCGGTAGGCGCCACGGCCAGGCGCGGCTCGCCGTCGGCGCCCACGGACAGCACGCCGTCCACCTCGCCGCCGAAGAGCGCCGAGCGGGCAGCCTCGGCATCGGGATAGGAGGTCACGGCCAGCAGCGGCCCCTCCCCCGCCGCGCCCGGCTCGGCCAGCTCATCCACTACCGCGGCCAGAGCCGAGCCCTCCCACGCCTCGTCGGCCACCACGCCGGTGGGCACCGCGTCGAAGCTCTGCAGGTCGTCTAGGTTGGCGAACATGAACAGGAACATGGTGGAGAGCAGGATCGGGAACGCGAGGCTCCACACGAACAGGCCGCGGTCGCGCACGAGGGTCTTGAGGGTCATCACGAAGACGTCGGTCATGGCGGCCCCCTAGTCCCTCAGGTCGGTGCCGGTGATCTCGAGGAACACGTCGTTCAGGGTCGGCGGCTCCGCGTAGATGCGTCCCGTGGGCACCGCGTGGCGCTCGAGCACCGCTAACACGTCGGCCACGTTGCGCGACCCCTGCTCGCAGAGCACGACCAGGCGCCCGTCGATCACCGTGGCGCGCCGCACATGCGCGAGCGCCCGCAGGGCGGCGAGCGCCGGCTCGGGGGGATCGACCACCTCCACCTCGATGCGCTCGCCCGTGCTCACCATGGCCTTGAGCTCGGCGTTGGTGCCCTCAGCCACGCCACGCCCCTTGTCCATGATCATGAGGCGGGTGCAGACCTCCTCGACCTCCTCCATGTAGTGGCTCGTGTAGACCACCGTGGCGCCGGCCTCGTTCATGGCCTTGATGCCCTCGAGGATGGCGTTGCGGCTCTGCGGGTCCACGGCCACGGTAGGCTCGTCGAAGAACACGAGGTCGGGCTTGTGGGCGATGCCGCAGGCGATGTTGAGACGGCGCAGCAGGCCGCCGGAGAGCTTGCGCGGGCGGAACCGCACGTAGTCCTCGAGCCCCACGAAGGCTATGGCCTCCCCCACCAGCTGGCGGCGGCGCGCGCGGTCGGCCACGTAGAGCGAGCAGAAGTAGTCGACGTTCTCGCGCACGGTGAGCTCCTCGAACACGGCCACGTTCTGCGGCACCACGCCGATGCGCCGCTTCAGGTCATAGCGAGTGGGGGCCATGTCCTCCCCGAACAGGCGGATGGCGCCCTTGTCGAAGGTGAGCAGCTGCAGGATGCAGTTGATGGCCGTGGTCTTGCCCGACCCGTTGGGGCCGAGCAGGCCGAAGACCTCGCCGGGCCGGATGTGCAGGTTGAAATGGTCGAGCGCGATGAGATCCCCGTAGCGCTTAACGAGGTTGTCGACGGATACGATGTCCACAGAAGGCGTCCTTCCCCCAGATTGTCCTCAGGATCGATCATCCCAGAAGCACCCGACGCGCGGAAGTGACGGCTGTCACGAGATGGCGCCCGACGCGCTTTCGCAAGCGCGACGGGTGACATTTGTCACGAGGAGCGCCAAGGGCGCGGCGGCGCGGGGCGACGGCAGGGAGCGAGCCCTATAATGGCCCCATGGAACGCGTGGTCGACGAGACAATCATCCTGCTTCTGTGCCTGGCCGCGATGGCAGGCGCCTCCCTCGTCGCCGGCGAGGGCGCAGGGGCGCAAGACGTGGCCGGCCTGCTGCTGGCCGCGTGCCTGGCGGGCGCGGACGCGGCGCTGCCGGAAGACGGCCGGCACGGCGCGGCGGCGCGGCGGGCCCGGGCGATCGCCGCGGCGGCGCTCCTGGCCGCGGCGATGTCCTGGGCGCCCCTCGTGCCCTTCGTGCCCCTGGTCGCCTACCTGGGCCTGGCCTGGGAATCCGCGCCGCTACGCGCGCTCTGGCTCCTGCCGCCGCTCGCGTGGGCGACGCGCGACCCGGCGATGGCCGCCGCGGCGGCGGCAATCGGCGCCGTGGCCTGCCTCATGGCATGGCGCACCCGGCGCCTCGTGGCCGGCCAGCGCGCGACGCTCGCCCTGCGCGACCGGGTGCAGGAGCGCTCCCTCGCGCTGGCCCAGCGCAACCGCGACCTCATGGAGCGGCAGGACCTGGAGGTCCGCTGCGCCGTGCTCGACGAGCGCGGGCGCATCGCACGGGAGATCCACGACAACGTGGGGCATCTGCTGACGCGCTCGCTTCTCCAGGTGAAGGCCCTGCGCGTGACCTGCGAAGACGTTGATGCCGCCGCAGGGCTCGACGCGGTGGCCGCCACCCTCGACGAGGCGCTCGGCACCGTGCGCGCAAGCGTCCACGACCTGCACGACGACGCCTTCGACGCGCGCACCTCCCTCGAGCGCGTGGTGGATGGCTGGGAAGCCGGCGACGCGACGCTCGCCTACGAGGCGGGCCCGCTGCCGCAGCCTGTCGCCTACGCGCTCGTGGCCGTGACGCGCGAGGCGCTCTCGAACGCCGCCCGTCACGGCGACGCGCGCTCGGTGACCGTGGAGCTGGTCGAGTACCCCGGCTTCTGGCGACTGACCATCGCCGATGACGGCGCCGGAGCGAGGGGCGCTCGTGCCGGCGAGCCCGGGGGCGCCGGCGCGAGCGCCGGGGAGGGCCTCGGCCTACGCTCCATGCGCGAACGCGTCGAGGCGCTCGGCGGCACGTTCGGCGCCGGGCCGACGGCGCGCGGCGGCTTCGCCGTGCGCGCATCCATCCCCCGACCTGACGAGGAGGCAGCCTGATGAGCGAGCCCATCCGCGTGGTGATAGCCGACGACGACCCCTTCGTGGGCGCGTCGCTCAAGACCATCCTGGAGGCGCGGGGCTGCGTGGAGGTGGCAGCCGTCGGCGCGAGCGGCGAGGAGGCCGTAGCGCTCTACGACAGGCTGCGCCCCGATGTGCTGCTGCTGGACATCCGCATGCCGGGGATGGGCGGCCTCGGCGCCGCCGAGCGTGTGCTGGCAGCGCATCCCGACGCGCGCGTGGTGTTCCTCACCACGTTCTCAGACGACGACTACATCGTGCGCGCGCTGCGCCTGGGCGCCCGCGGCTACCTGGTCAAGCAGGATGTGGGCACCATCCCCGACGCGCTGCGCGCCGTAGTGGCCGGTCAGTCGGTGTTCGGCCCCGAGGTCTGCGAGCGGCTCGATTTGCTGGTAGGCAGAAGCTCGGAAGGCCTCCGGGACGCGCCGGGCGAGGATGCCGGGCGCGCCGGCGGCAGGAGCCCGGAAAGCGCCCGACTCGCACCGGGTGAGCGCGCCGGGCGCGCCGGCGGCGAACGCGGGGAGACGCGCCGGTGCGGCGCCCCGGCGCCCCGTGACGAGGGCGCTGCGCCGGCCTCCCTCGACGCGCTCACCGAGCGCGAGCGCGCCATCGCCGCGCTCGTCGCCGAGGGGCTGGACAACCGCGAGGTGGCGGGGACGCTCTACCTGTCCGAGGGCACCGTGCGCAACCACATCTCCGCCATGCTCCAGAAGCTCGGCCTGCGCAACCGCACCCAGCTCGCCCTAGCCTGGTGGCGCGCCCGCGGCTGAGTCGAGAGACCGAAAACCGCTCCCCCCCCTGCACAGGCTGAAACACGGCAATGACCTGGGAGAATAACCTATTTCACCAGGTCGGGGCCTCGCGCTAGTCGGTGCAGAGGGGGCGCCTTCTCGATCGACCCGCCAGGATCGGGCCGCCTGGCGCGTACGGCGGGACGCGTTTTTCGGCCATCTGCTTCGAAATTCCGAGCTTCCCCGCTCCCCCAAACCGCCTTACCAGCGTCCCAGGGCGCGTTTGCCCAGGTCGCGCCGATGCGGATCAGCGCACTGGCGCGCCAGCGGGGCGGATTGCCTCGGAATTTCGAAGCAGATGGCCATTTTCCGCCAGATCCGCTGCAAGAGGCCGCCCCTCCCCTGCGCCCGGCGCCCGCATCCAACGCGCCCGCCGCCTGCGCCCCGCGCACCGCACCCGGCGCCCCGCACCCGGCGCCCGGCACCCGCATGCGCGCCGCACCAAGCCGCAGGCTGCACGCGCGCCTACCCCTCGGCGGCGCGGGCCGCGCGCCAGGCGGCCCAGGCCTCATCGCGCGCCTCCTCGGGGATCGCCTCGTGGCACAGCGGGCACCTCTCCAGGTCGATGAGGGTCGGGCGGCCGCACGCGGGGCAGGTCACCATCTTGGGGCGACAGTTGTCGCACGTGGGCAGGCAGATGTAGCAGTCAGGCACGGAGGCCCTCCCTTCCGTTGACGGGGCGGATAGCGGCACCCGCGTGCGAACGGCGCGCGAATGCCCTCGGCGCGACGACTCCTACAGCACCTCGGCCAGCGACACGAGCGGCGGCAGGATGGCCGTGAACACGAGCAGCAGCGCGATGGTCAGCAGCACGCCGAACTTGAGCACGTCGCAGATGCTGTAGTGCCCGCGCTGGTAGGTGATGAGGTAGAGCGCGTCGATGGCGGGGATGAGGAACGTGATCTGCGCCCAGATGGACATGGTCATGATCACGCACAGAGGATCGATGCCCGTGTTGACGGCGAGCGTCACCATGGCCGGCGTCAGCATGACCACGATGGGCGGGCCGGAGGGCACGAAGGCGCGCAGAAGCGCGATGACGGCGCCCATCATGAACAGCACGCCGAACGGGTGCCAGCTGGCTGTGCCGCCGAGCAGCGTGTTGGCCACCCAGTCGATGGCGCCCGTGGACAGCAGCGCCGAGGCGAGCGCCATGAGGCAGCCGAGCATGATGACGAGGTCCCACGGCACCTCATGAGCGTACTCGTCCCACGTGAGCAGGTCCATGGCCGGCACGAACATGATGATCATGCCAAGCATGGCCACCATGGTGGAGTCGATCCCGGGCAGGTAGCTCGTGAGGATCCAGAAGACGAACATGAGGGTCACGAGGGCGATGATCTTCCACTCCTTGACCGACAGGCGCCCGAGGTTGCCGCAGGCGGCGCGCAGGGCGTCCATCTCCTCGCAGGTGAGCGGCTGCGGGCGGAACGTCACGCACAGCGCCACCCAGCCGGCGAGCACCGATGTGACGGCGATGGGCACGCCCACCACCATCCACTGGAAGAAGGAGATCTCCATGCCGTTGGTCTGGTAGAGCAGCTCGAGCATGGTGAAGTTGGATGATGAGCCGATGGGCGTGGCGATGCCGCCGGCGAGCGCGCCGATGGGCACGCCGATCATGACGCACTTCATGAAGCGCTTATCGAAGGAAAGCCCCAGATCGGGGTTCTCGAACACCGCGAGCACCACCGCGGCGAACAGGGCGCAGGCGGCCAGATCGCTCATGACGGTGGAGATGATGGCCGCCGCCAGCATGTAGGCGAGCACGATGAGGCGGCTCGACCCCTTGAGCCAGCGCAGGAGCAGCCCCATGAGGCGCTGAGGCAGGTCGGAGTTGCGCACCATGGCCGCGATGGCGAAGGCGGCCAGCAGGAAGAAGAACACCGAGCTGATGAAGTCCTTGAACGTGGCGGTGAGGGAGCTGGTGACCCCGAGCACCGGCAGCAGGATCATGACGAGCAGGCCGGCGATGGGCTTGGGAACCACGTTGCCCATCCACAGCGTGATGTTGAACAGGGTGAGCCCGAGCGCGAGCATGCCAGGACGCTCGAGGCCGTCGGGAACGGGAGCGAACGCGAATGCGGCGAGCACGGCCGCGGCGATGAGGGCGAATCCGACCCTCTTTGCTAAGCAGTTCATGTGATATCCCCCTTGCTGCTTAACCCTTAGGCTTTGACGGATGGTAGGCGGCCAGCGTCCCCAGCGCCAGCAGCACGAGCACGCTTCCGGCGAGGAACATCGCCATGACGCCCGCGAGCTGGAGCACGACGCCCAAGGCCATGGGGCCGAAGCCCATGCCGACGTCCGTCCCGATGTAGAAGGTGTTCGAGGCGCGTCCCAGCTCGCAGGCGGGGACGCCGCGCACGGCCTCGGCCTGGATGGCCGAGTAGGCCGAGGCCTGGCCCACCCCCATGCACGCCGCGGCGACGAGCACAGCGGGCAGCGACGCCATGAGCGCCAGCAGCACCGTGCCGACGAGCTCCACCGCAAGCGCCGGGGCCGCCACGCGGCGCATCCCCCAGCGATCGGTCAGGCGGCCGGCGGTGGGCTTCGACACGAGGGCCGCCGCCGCGTACACGGCGAAGTAGGCCGACACCCCCGCGATGCCGCGCATCTCGCCGGCGGTGAGCAGGAGCGTCACGGCCACGCCGTGGGGCACGATGGAGAGCCCCGCCATGAGGGCGATGGGAACGTTGGGCAGGTAGATGATGGACCGCAGGCGCGCGCGAACGCCCCGGCCGCTCGTCGGCGCCGGCGAGCCGGAGGCCCGGGGCCCGCGCGCCGGCGCAGCGCCCTCCCCCGCCCGAGAGACGCCCGGCGTCCCCCGGCCCACGCGGGGCTCGCGCACCGCGAGGCACAGGAGGAAGCCCGCCGAGAACAGCACGCCGGCCGCCGCGAAGCTGGCCGCGTAGCCGGCCGCGCCGATGACGAGCGCGCCGGCCGCGGGGCCGAGCGCGCAGGAGACCGTCTGGGCGATGCCCGTCCAGCCCACGGCCTGGCCGAGGCGGGCGGGCGGCACCGCGAGCGACACGAGCGCGATGACGGCTGCCGAGCGGAACGCGAAGGCCACGCCCGCGAGCACGCGGAACAGCCCGATGAGCACGACCGACGTCGCCAGCGCGCAGCCGAAGGCGCTCACGCAGAAGAGCGCGGCGGCGATGAGCAGAAACGACCGCTTGGCCAGGCGGTCGGCGAGCCAGCCCGTCAGCGGGCGGGCCACGAGCGCCATGGACGCCGAGAGCCCGGCCAGAAGGCCGCCCACGGCGATGGAGGCGCCCAGGGCCACCGCATAGCCCGACACGATGGGGTTGGTCATGTAAGCCCCGAACTGGAACAGGGCCTCGATGAGCACCAGCTGGACGAACCGTATGTTCCAGAGCCTCTCGGCCTTCATGGGAGCACTCCCGTCATGACCGCGGACGCCCGCCAGGCGCCCGCCTCTCGTGCGGATCGCCTAGCGCTACTCGGCCCGCGGGGCCGCGGGCGCAGCCGGGGCGCCGGGCGCCTGGGGCGCGCCGGGGGTGGCAGGCGCGGGCGCGCCGGGCGCGGCCGGGGCGGCCACGTTGCCCTCGACGCCGGCGATGTCGGAGCCGCACTCGGAGCACACGGTGGCGCCGGCGATGTTCATCTCGCCGCAATGCGGGCACTTCACGCGGTCCTCGGGCAGCTCGGCGCCGCACTTGACGCACTTCTCGGCAACGGCCGGGTTGATCATTCCGCACTCGGGGCACGTCTTGGGCGTGGAGGCGGCAGCAGGTCTAAAGCACATGGGAACCTTCTTTCCTAGGCGGAAGGCCGCCGACGATCCGCACCCGAGGGCGGGGACGGGGCGTCGGCGGCCCGTTGAGGGTGATGGCATCCGCGGGGGCGGACGGGGCCGCGCCGGGCGGCCCATCGGCCGACGCGGATGCCAGAGCCGCCGGGCCGGCGAGGCGGGCGCGCCCTCCCCGCCGGCCCGTCAGGTCTCCTACGGGATGAGCAGGGAGGTGCGGCGGTCGCGCTCGGCCATCTTGGCGGCGAGCTCCTCGACGGTGCCGTACTCGATGGCGCTAGCCAGGCAGTGCAGCACGCAGGTGGGCTGCTCGCCGGCGGCCACGCGGTCGGCGCACAGGTCGCAGTAGGTGGTGATGACGGGGTAGTAGGTGTGCTCCCACTTGCCCTCCTCCATCAGCTCCCACGGGCCGTTGACCAGCATCTTTATGCCAAACTGGCCGATGGGGTAGTCGTGCTCGTTCTTGCACGCGATCTCGCAGCTATGGCAGCCGGTGCACCAGTAGTTGTCGATCAGCAGACCGTATTTCTGAGTCATTGACGTCTCCTCCTTACTCGACCACGAGATCCTTGAGGAAAGGATCGTTCTTGATGGAACCGGGGTAGTTCTGCTGGCTCTTGATGTTCTGCGGCGCAACCTCCTTCAGAGGCGGCTTATCAGCCTTGACGATGCGGCAGCACAGGGCCTTCATCGGCGCGCCGAAGCCGTAGTGGCCGATGACGTTGTTGGGAACCAGCGTGTTGATGTTGGAGGCCCACACGCCGCCGATGCTCGGCTCGTTCATGTCCTCCTCGGGGTACCACCAGCCGTGGTCGGCCATGACCACGTTGGGCTTGACGATGGGAGTGACCTTCGCCTTCTCGTAGCAGTGGCCCCACGGGTTCTCGATGCGCACCCAGTCGCCGTCGATGACGCCGATCTGCTCGGCCAGCTCCGGGTTCATCTGCACGTAGGGGTATTCCTTGATCTCGCGCAGCATCTTGGACTGACGGTGCTCAGAGTGGAACGAGGCCCAGTTGCGCGCGCCGGTGGTGAGGATGACGGGGTAGTCCTTCTTCCAGTCCGGGTGCTCGGCGGTGTACTCGCGCATAAAGCGGCTCGCCTCGGAGTCATGCAGCGGGTCGTCCGCCGTCGTGTCCTCCCAGTAGGGGCTGAACACGGGCTCCTCGTAGTAGGGCAGCGGGTCGCCGTCGCAGGCGGCGAACATGAGGCTCATGAGCTCCACCTTACCGGTGGTGGTGTTGAAGCCGGGCTGCCCGTCGTTGCGCAGCATGCCGCGCTCGTACTTGAGGTACTCGGTCTTGCGGGACACCTGGACGTGCTCCTTGAGGTACTCCCAGTCATGGCCGAAGCCCACCACCTTGGTGAGGTCCTGGGTGATGTAGTTCTCGATGGAGGACACCTTGGACTCGCCGTCGATGTAGAAGTTGTCGCGGAAGGCGGGGCGCTGGGCCAGGTCGTGAATGATCTGGAACTCGCTCTTGGCCTCGCCGAGGGGCTCGACCACCTTCACCATGCCCTTCACCGGGCCGGGATGCTCGCCCATGAGCTGGGTGATGTAGCCGTCATGCTCGAGCCACGTGGCCAGGGGCAGGAACAGGTCGCAGCACGAGGCGATGGTGGGGTTCATGAAGATGTCCTGGGCCACCACGAAGTCCATGCGCTTGAGGGCGGCATGCCAGCGCTGCGGCGCGGCGGTGTTGGTAGGAGACACCGGGTTGGTGTGCAGGATCCAGCAGAAGCGGATCGGGTAGGGCTCGTCGTTCTCCAGGGTGTCGATGATGACGTCCGGGACGGCCTTGCCGAGCAGCAGCTGGTAGATCTTGTAGCGCGACAGGCCGATGGTGGAGTCGCGCTGCTCCTGGGTCACCGGGTTGGGAGGAATGACCTCCTTCTTCTGGTTGGCCGAGGACTCCTCGCCGTTGCCGTCGTACTTGTTGCCGCCGAAGTCGAGCGTGATGTTCCAGCCGATGTTGGTGCCGCCGGGGATGTCGAGGTTGCCGGTGATGGCGGCCAGGGCGTAGAGGCAGTGCACCGACTGCACGCCGTTGGGGTTCTGGTCGTTGGCCAGGCCCATGTTGAGGCCCCAGGGCTTCTCGGACAGGCAGTGGGCGACGTCGCGGATCATCTGCTCGGGCACCTCGGTGACCTTGGCGGCCCATTCCACGGAGTACTCGTTGACGCGCTCCTTGAACTCGTCGAAGCCGTAGCACCACTTCTCGACGAAGTCATGGTCGTAGAGGTCCTCGTTGATAATGACGTTGAGCAGGCCGAAGGCGAGCGCGGTGTCGGTGTTGGGACGCAGCTGCATATGGTAGAGCGCGCGGGTGGACAGCCAGTTGACGCGCGGGTCCACGTTGATGAGCTTGGTGCCGCGCTTGAGCAGCTCGATGATGGAGTGGCCCCAGGTGCCGTCGGGGTTGGAGCGCAGGGAGTCGCGACCCCAGTTGAGCAGGTACTTGGGCTGCACGAACTCGGGGTCGTCGTAGCGGCCGGGCAGGCCATTGGCGAAGTCGTACTCGATGTAGCCGGCGCCGCCGATCATGGAGCACACGGTGTCGCGCGGGGCCATGCACGAGAAGCCGGTCTGGGTGTAGCACTGGTTGGTGGTGACGCAGATGCGCGCGGAGGTGTTGGTCATGTAGCGGCCGGCCTCGCGCCCGGTGCCGGTGAGCACGGTCAGGCTATTGGGGCCGTGCTTCTCCTTGCACTTGGCGATCTCCTCCTCGATCTTGTCGTAGGCCCAGTCCCAGGTGACGGTCTTCCAGGCGTCGGCCTTGCCGCGGTCGGCGGGGTCACGGTACATGGGATGCACGATGCGGTCGGGGTGGTACTGAAGGTCGAGCACGCGCAGGCAGCGCACGCACAGGCGGCCCTGGGTGATCACGTCATCGGGGTCGCCCTCGATCTTGGTGATCTTGCCGTCCTTGACGAAGGCGCGGATACCGCAGCCCACGCCGTGGCATCCCGGAGGGGACCAGGGGGACGTGCGGTAGACCTCGGTGCCGTCGTCGAGGAACGTCACGCGCGGACGCGCGTCCTCCTTGATGAATGTAGCCATGAAGTAACCTCCTCTTTCTCTTCTCTTAACGCGTTGTACGTGGATTTCGCGATGCCCTTGCGACCGACCGGCCCGGGCTGGCGCCCGTCTCGGCTGACGCGCGGACTCACGCAAAATCACCCCCTCTCTCGCGCTTTTAGAAAACACCCCTGACAAGGCCGCGAAGGGCCTTGGGAATCATCGGTGGGAAGGTTCGGCGATGATGGCGATTCGGGAGGGCGTGACGTCCTCCCCTGCCGTGGGGAGGACTATAGCGCGGGCTCCCGGAATAGCTGAAATAGCGAAACAGCACGGCGTCAAACCGGAGTTTTCCCAGGTCAGAATCGTGGTGCTGATGGCAGCTATGCCAGAGGGGAATAGCTGCCATCAGCACGCCGGCGCGCGGTCGCGCCCACGCCAGGCACCGGGGCGCATCCGCCCCGCGCCGCGACCGGGCAGAGGCCCTCCCCCGCCGCAGGCGCGCCGCTAGGAGAGCGGCGGCAGGTGCATGGCCCACCAGAGAAGCGCCATCCCCAGCACGACCACCGCGATGCCCACCATCCGCAGGAAGGTGAGCCGCTGCTCGCCGGCGGTGACGAACACGGTGGGCTTGACGGGGTTGACGAACACCTCGTAGGTCTTGCCGCCCACGAAGGGCACGGCCAGGGCGCCGGGCCGCAGGTAGAGGTGGAAGAACACGTTGGCGCTCTTGCCGCGGTAGCGCCGGCCCTCGAAGGCGTAGGTGAACTCGGGCACCGCCAGCACGAACAGGCCGCTCGGGCGGTTGACCTCCGAGCGGTCACCGGCGGGCTTGGCCACGTACTCGGCCGGCACGGGCACCCGGCAGCGATCAGTCGACAGCGAGATGAGCACGTCCACCACGAGCGCGGCGCATCCGGCGAACAGGACGGCGACCGCCAGGGCGAAGAACAGGGCGTTGAGCATCAGAGGTCCTTCCTTGCAGGCGTGGGCGCGGGTCTTCGCACGGCGCGGGCGGCGGTCAGCGCGCCCGCGCCGTGCGGCCGGGGCCGGGGAAGGCGGGCAGCCCCCCCCCCGCGGCGGCCCGGCGCGCAGGAGGCGCCGGGCCGCCGTCAGGCCCCGAGGAGCGAAGACGCTAGTCCTCGGTCTCCTGGGCAGCCGCGTCGAGCGCGACCTCGTTCTTGAGCGAGGCAGCGATCTTGGCCTCGTCCTCCTTGTGGCGCTTGTCGAGGTCGGCGTTGATGACCGCCATCTGCTTGGCGTCCAGGCGATGCATGAAGAAGAACAGGACGAAGCAGACGATGAGCACGATGGCCGGAACCATGAAGGTGAGGAAGGCGATGCCGGTGACCATCTCGGGCGGGGCCACGGTGATCTCCTTGCTGTAGCCGATGGCGCCCAGGCCGAAGCCCACGAGCGCGCCCTGGAGGATCTTGCCGATGTTGGGGCACCACTGGATCGTGCCCATGATGAAGGCCTTGGAGGTCTTGCCCTTCTTCCACTCCTGGTAGGCGATGGCGTTGGACATGCAGGAGAACTCGACGGACATCATCATGTTGGTGCCGAAGAAGCTCGCGCACACGCAGATGATGAACGGCCAGTAGCTGGAGGCCACGAAGAAGCCCGCGAGCATGGCCGCGGCGGCGATGCCGGTGCCCAGGAGGTAGGTCCAGCGGTTGCCGATGGTCTTGGCGCAGGCCTCGCCGGCGAACGTGGCGATGAGGCCGCAGATGTTGGCGGCGGTCAGCATGCCGGCGTAGAGGGTGTTGTCGTTGTAGACGACGGTGCAGAAGTAGATGGCCATGCCGTTGAGCACCATGGTGCACACCGCGCGGGCCACCTCGCCGAGCCACAGGCCCAGCGCCGGGACGTTGGTGAAGAAGAACTTGAGGGACTCGACGATGGAGACCTTCTCGGTGGTGCCGGTCTCGATCTCCTTGAACTTCTCGCCGCGCTTCTTGGCCGCGGCCTTGGCCTGGCAGTACTCCTCGGTCGGGTCCTTGCCCTTGAACAGCATGAACAGGCCGACGAAGGCGCCCACGAAGATGATGCCCCAGATGAAGGCCGTGATGGTGTAGCCGATGGGCACGTCGGGGCGGGTGCCCGCGGCGAAGTCGCCGCCGGCGAAGAAGATGATCATGGGCAGGGACACCGCAGCGAACAGCACCTTGATGGCCATGTTGCCCTGGGCCTTGCGGGTGGACATGAGGGAGCGGTCAGCCTCGGTGCGGGACACGGCGCTGATGATGGACGTGCCCGAGATCATGAACAGGTTGATGAAGAACTGGCCGAGGATGTAGCAGCCGCCGATGAGGGCGATCTGCGCCCCGGAGCCGGTGGTGATGCCGGGCATCCACGTCCAGTCCGTCCAGGCGCCCAGGATGAAGACGAACGCCAGCGGCGGCGCGATGAGCAGGTAGGAGCGGTACTGGCCCCAGCGGAACCACACCTTCTCCACCACCATGGCGGCGATGAACACGAACACCCACGCGGCCATGGACGAGAGGGAGGTGATGGAGCCCATCACCGCCGGGTCGAGGCCCACGGCGTTGGTCAGGAAGAAGTTCCAGTAGGAGGTGAGCATCTGGTTGAAGCCCGAGAACATCATGAAGCCCAGGCCGTAGAGCAGGCCGGTGGTCTGGGACACGTTGTTCTTCAGCTTCGCCACAGCTCCGCCCGATGACTCGGGGGCGGAAATCTTGTTTTCAGCCATTGTTTCCCCTTAGTTAGTTGAGATAGGACAGGATCTCCCGGACGTCAGCCACGTCCTCCAGGTGCAAGAGCGCCTCCGCCAGGCCGTCGATGTCGGCCACGGGGTGGCGCGCCAGGGCGGCGTTGCCCTTGAACTTGGTGATGAGCTGGTCGAGGGAGAGCGGGGCGCACACGGCCCCGCGAACGAAGTCGGCCCGGTTCTCGATCACCGTGCCGTCGAGCAGGGTGACGACCGCCGTCGCCGCGTTGGCGTTGTGCGATTCGTCAACCTCGAACTCGAGCCGGTCGGTGAGGGCGAGCGTCTCGGGGTCATCCAGGTTCTGGGACTCGAAGTCGGCCAGAACCAGGTTGCGCTTGCGCAGCATGGTGGCCACGACGAACGGGATGGAGACCTTCGAGGTGATGCTCGTCTTGGGACGGGCCTTCTCCTCCTTGGGGTAGAACAGGTCGAAGGACTCCTTGGGCCCGCGCAGCACGATGGATGCGACGTCAGCCTCTGTGAGCCCCGGGTTGGCCTCGAGCACCTGTAAGACCGCCTCGGCATAGGCCTGGGTGCCCTGGCAGGAGGGCCACATCTTGTAGGTGACGAGGGTGGCGCCGGTGTAGACGCGGCCGAGGTCCCTCGTCAGCGGGTCCATGTCCACGTTGCCGCGATAGATGATGCGCATCAGGTCCTCGATGGGCGTCTTGCAGCCCTCGAAGCCGCGGGAGGCGAGCAGCGCGCAGCGGACGCCCTCCTGGTTGCCGAAGGCGTCGCGGATGGAGCGGAACTCGCAGTTGAACAGGGTATCGCGGATGCCGGAGACCCGGTTGACCGCCAGGCCCAGCGCGTCGATCATCTGATCGGCGTCAAGGCGCAGGAGCACCGCGGCGGCGGCCGTGGCCTCGAACACCCCGATGGTGGTGATCGGGAAGAAGTCGTAGTCCCACAGGATATTGCCCTTGACGCAGTCGGCCAGGCGGATGCCGAGGTCGTTGGCGAGCGCCATGGCCACGATGAGGTCCTTGCCCGAGACGCCTCCCAAGAAGTCGGCCAAGGTGATGGCCGCCGGGAAGCAGCTGCCCGAGGGATGGACCAGCGGGCGGTCGGTGCCGGCGGAGTCGTCGAAGTCGACGGCATGGGTCAGCGACCCGTTCATGAACGCCGCCTCCAGAAGCGAGGCCCTCTCGCCGTAGCCGATGAGCGTGCAGCGATGGCCCTCGTCGACGTCCATGACCAGGTCGTGCACCACATCGCTCGTGGGAGCGAGGGTCGTTGCCGGAAACATGATGCCCAGGGTGTCGAGGATGCTCTTCTTGGCGGCTTCGACCGCCTCGGGGGGCAGGTCCTCGTAGGTGGTGCTGGCCAGGTGCTCGGCCACCACGCGCGTGTAGTCAGTCATATGAATCACCCCCTCTCGACCCGACAGAGCGCACCCACGGCGCCGCGGCCCGCTTCCCCTCTGAGCCGCGCCGGTGGATACTGCGATTCTTGCGGATTCGCCCCGCATACCAAAAATTCGTTTTTCGGGTCTGATCGGCGCCTTTTCCCTAAATTCGAATGAGGTCCGTGCGAGGGGGCAATAGGCGCCATGCCATCCGGGAATAGCGCGGGCGACCTGGGCCTCAGGCACGGGAGCGGCGTCCGGACGCCAGGAAGAGGAGCGCCGCGAGCACGACGGCCGCGCCGCCGAAGGCGTAGAGCGCGCCCGCGCCGAGCGAGCCCAGCAGGGCGCCGCCGGCGATGGGCGACAGGCACATGTTGACGTCGGGCCCGATGTAGAAGGTGTTGGCCGCACGCCCCATGGCCTCAGGCGCCACGTCGCGCACCGACTCGGCCTGGAGCACCGGGTAGAGCGACCCCTGGCCGACGCCGAGGAGGAGGCCGCCGACGGCGATCATGGCGGTGCTGGCCATGAGGCCGAGGACTACCACGGCCGCCAGCTCCACGGCGAGCAGCGGCAGCACGATGCGGCGGGCCTCCACCCGGTCGGCAAGGCGCCCCATGAGCGGCCGGCCGACCAGGGCCGCCAAGGCGTAGGCGGTGAAGAACAGGGTGGCGCCCCCGATGCCGCGCTGGTCGGCCGCCAGGATGATGAGCGCCACGGACATGCCCTGGGGCACGCCGGAGAGCCCCGCCATGGCGGTGTAGGCGAGGTTGGGCCGGTAGATGAGGCGCCGCCAGCTGAGCGCCTCCCGCAGCGATCCGCGGGCGGGGCGGGCGCGGGGCGGCTCGTCGCCCGGCCCCGCGGGCCGGCGAAACGCCAGGGCCAGCCCGAGCGCCGCCAGCAGCAGGCCGGCGGCGATGAGGAAGCTGCCCTGGTAGCCCACGGCCACGCCCACCTGCTGGGAGATGAGGGGCCCCACGGCGGTGGACGCCACCGACGAGAGCCCCATCCACCCCATGCCGCCATGGAGGCGCGACGCGGGCACCACCCGCGCCACGAGCGCCACCACGCACACCGAGCGCAGGGCGAAGGAGACGCCCTGAAGCACCCGGCACGCGCCGATGAGCTCGAGGGACGTGAACAGCGCGCAGCCCAGCGTGGCCGCCAGGAACAGCAGCGCCGACGCCACGAGCAGCGCCTTCTTGCTCACGTTGTCGGCGATGAGGCCGGTGAAGGGGCGCGCGGCCATGGAGGCGCCGGGGTTGAGGCCGGCCATGAGGCCGGCCGCGGCGTAGGTGGCGCCGAGCGTGACCGCGTACACCGAGATGACGGTGTTGGTCATGTAGGCGCCGAACTGGTAGATGACGTCGAAGGCGAGCAGGTTGACGAACCCGGCCGTCCAGAGCCTCTCGGACGCCATGGCCCTAGGCGGTGAGCAGGCCCGTGAGGCGGGTGACGCTCTCCTCGCGCTCCAGGGCCATGACCGTCTCGATGACGCGGTCGGCCTGGGCGGGCGTGAGGGCGCGGGACGTGAGGTCGCGGAACTTGGCCACCAGCTCCGCCTCGGAAAGCGGGTTCTGCTTGGTGCCCTTGGCGAAGAACACCGTCTCCTCCCGCACCATGCCGTCGGCCAGGCGCACGGTCACCCGCGCCGGGCCGTCGCCGTCGTCGAGCACCGCGCGCTCGTCGTCGGACTCGTAGGCGATCTTGTCGATGAGGGTGGATATGGCGGGGTCGGCGATGTTCTCCATCGTGTAGTCGTAGTAGCCGTTTCCGCCCTTCACCAGGCGCATCGCGCAGGCGAAGCGGCCGCAGAACTGGGACTGGATCACGTCTTCGGGATGAACGATCTGCCCCACGTTGCCCGTCTCGCGGGGCAGCTGGAGGATGGTGATGGACTCGATGGCGTCCACGTCCACGCCCTGGGCGCGGATGGCCTCGGCCGCGTCGATGACCGTGTGCTGGGCGGCGCAGCAGCAGTAGGGCTTCACGCCCACGTCCAGGGTGAGGAACCGCTCGGCGAAGGGCAGCGTGAGCCAGGCCATGTCCGGCTCCTCCGCGCAGATGCCCTTGACGAAGCTCTTCTTGCCCTCGAGGGCCTGGGTCGATCCGGTGATGCCCGCCTGGGCCAGCAGGGCCGAGCGCACGCCGGCGTAGGCGCCCAGCGCGCCGAGGGTGCGCTTGACGGTGCCGCCGGAGCAGGTGTACTCGGTGTTGCCCGAGGCCTGGGTGGTGGCGATGGCCAGCGCGTCGCGCATGACGGCCTCGTCGAAGCTCAGCAGCTGCCCCGCCGCCGCGGCCGCGCCGAAGGCGCCGGACACCGAGGACGAGTGGAAGAAGCGGTGGCGCATGGAGTCGGCGGCATGGGCGAAGCGCAGGAAGGTCTCGTAGCCGGCCACCAGGGCGCAGAGCACCTCCCGGCCGCTGCTGGCCTCCTGCTCGCCCACGGCCAGGATGGCGGGGATCACGCACACCGCCGGGTGGCTCGTGGTCTGCATCTCCACGTCGTCCATCTCGAAGCCGTGGCCGAACACGCCGTTGCAGAAGGCCGCGTCCTCGGCGTTGGCCTTGAGGCCGTAGAAGGCCACGGTGCTGCGGCCGGCGCCCTGCTTGGCCGCCGTGTAGCGCATCGCCGCCTTGCCCCACGGCAGCGTGGCGAAGGCCAGCTGGCAGCCCAGCTGGTCGAGCAGGAGCAGCTTGGCCTTCGCCACCACCTCCGCCGGCAGATCGTCATAGGTCAGCCTCGCCGCCTGCTCGGCCAGAAACGTCGTCTCGTTCATACCCGCAAACCCCTTCCCTCCGTCGTCGTGCTCCTTATCGTCCAGCCTCCTCCACGACCGCCGTCTCCAGCAACCAGGCGAGGGCCTTCTCCCTGCGGATGCGCTCGATCAGGGGCGCGAGCATGCCGCGCTCGGCCAGCTCCTCGTCGGTGAGGGCCGCGGCCGCGGGCGGCAGCGCCTGCTTGGCGCGGGCGATGTCATTAGGTGTGACCCCCATGTCACGCGCCCGGGCGAGCGCGTCGAGCGCCAGGTTCTGGCGCAGCAGCTCGGAGGCCTGCATGAACGTGTTCATGTTGAACGCGTCGGGCGTCATGTCGTGCTCTTCCAGGTATTCGTCGAGAGTCTTGTCCTCAGCCTCCAGCTTGCGCTGGATGGAGGCCACGAGCGAGTCCTTGGCGTCCTGGTACATCTCGTCGGGGATGGCGCCCTCGAGGCGCCGCTCGAGGGCCGCGCGCACCTGGTAGACGAGGTCTTGCTGCTCCACGCGGGCGGCCTGGGACTCCAGGTCCGCGCGGACGTAGGCGCGAAAGCCCGCCACGTCGCCGAACTGGGGCAGGTTCTCGGCCACCCACCCGTCGTCGATGACCGGCTCGCGGCGGGCCTGCACCTCCCACAGGCGCAGGTCGGCCTTGTACTCCTCAGGGCCGTCCAGCCCCTCGAGCGTGAAGGCGACCTTGCGCAGATCGCCCGGCTCCATGCCCACCACGGCGTCGAGGAGGGCGTCGGGCAGAAGCCCCCGGGCCACCTCCACGGGCCGGCGGATGCCGGAGAGGTCGCGGGCGGGCTTGCCGTCGCGCAGCATGTCCACGTCCATGAGGGCGAAGTCTCCCTCGCGCAGGTCCTGGTGGTCGGCGGGCACGAGGGCGGCGAACTGCCGGGCCGTGTAGGCCAGCTGCTCGCCGATGTCGGCCTCCTCCACCGTCACCGGCGACAGGCTCACGCGGACGGGCTCGCTGCTCGAAAGCGTCACCTCCGGGCGGGGGATCAGGTTGACGGTGAAGGCGTAGTCCTCCCCCGCCACCGGGTCCTCCTCGGCGTGCACTCCCGGCGCGAGCACCGTGTCCACGTCAACCTGGCGCACGGCCGCCGTGGTGAGGCGGTTGAGCACGAAGTCCCGCAGGGCCTCCGCCGCCACCTCGTCGCCCACGAGGGCCGCCAGGCGCTCGCGCACCTCGTCCTCGTCAGCGGCGTCGATGCCCCTCACCTGGGCCATGAGCCGGTAGAACTCGGAGATGGCGGCGGACACGTCGGCGCCGGCGGCCACCACGTCCACCTCGACGCGCTGGCCGTTGTCCTTGGACTCGGCCTCAAGCCGGACGAACTCGATCGCATCCATCGCCATCTCCTCTCTCAGCGCAACCTCAGGGGAAGCCTAGTTCTGACCCGGGGCCTTGGGGGCTCCGGGAGCCGCGGGAGCGCCCGGGGCCTTGGGGGCGCCGGGGGCCGCCGGGGCGCCGGGACGCCCGGGGGCACCGGGGGCCGCGGGAGCGCCGGCGGAAGCCAGGGGCGCGCCGCACTCCTTGCACGCGGTCTCGAAGTAGCCGTTCTCAGCTCCGCACTGGGGGCACGTCTTGGTAGCTGCCTGGGAGTCTGCGGGTCTAAAGCACATGGTTGTCTTCCTCCTTCACGCCGGCGCCCGCTCAGGCGCCGGCTCGTTGCGCGCCGCCGGCACGGGGCCGGCGGGGCCTTACTTGACTTTCTCTCCGCCCTTCTGGGCCTTGTAGTAGCGGCCCAGGGGCACGATCTCGCCCTTCTCGCCGTCGGCCTCGGTGCCGTCCAGGCGGTAGTAGACGATCTCGGGCATCATCTCGACCTCGTTGAGCCACTCGTAGCGGTAGTACAGCGCGCCGTCCAGCACGTAGGCCTCGACGGTCGACTCGGCGGCCAGCATGGTGGCGTACTTCTCGAGAATCTCATCGCGTTCCATGGAAAACCCCTCCTCGGGCTCGTATCCTGCACGGGACGGCCGGGCGCCCGGCCGTCCCGCTCCTCGAAAGCGCTGCTACTTGAGCTTGGTGCCCTTCTGGGCCTCGTGGAACTCAACGGAGGACACCGCCACGGGCTCGGCTCCCACCTCGGCCACCTTGTTGAAGGTGATCTGGCCGGGCTCGGTCACCGGCTCGGCGGCGTCATAGCGGTAGTACAGCGCGCCGTCCGGGCCGATGTAGGCCTCGACGCAGTACCAGTCGGCGATAAGGTCGCCGTAGGACTCGGTCACTTGATCCAGGGTCATTCTCCCAGCTCCTTTCCTACTGCTCGCACGGGGTGAACAGCACCATGTGCGACGACGTCATCTGACGGGCCAGATCCTCCACCGGACCGTAGTACATGCACAGGCCCTGGCAGTGGTGCACGCAGGTGGGCAGGCGCCCCTCCCCCACGCGCTCGGCGCACAGGTCGCAGCGGTCGGTAGGCGTGGGGATGTAGTTGTACTCCCACGAGCCGTCCGGCAGCTGGTCGGGGCCCTGCTGGGTCAGCTTGATGCCCCACTCGCCCTCCGCGAAGCCGTGCTCCACCTTGCACGCCATCTCGCAGGAGTGGCAGCCGGTGCAGAAGTTGTAGTCGATGAGCAGTCCGTTCATGCCTTCTGCCTCCCTTCTCTATTTCTCGACGATCTCGAACTGGTTGCGGCCCACGTTCTCGGGCATGTCGCCCTTGGGCTCGGTGCCGTCGGTCACCTTGTAGACCTTGCACATCTGCGTCTTGTAGGACGACCCGTAGCCGGCGGTGGCCATGTCGTTCTGGACGGTGAGGCAGTTGATGTTGGAGTCGAAGGCGCCGAACAGGCCGTCGGCCAGCTTGCCGGAGCGCTCCGGGAACCACCAGCCGTGCTCGGCCATGATGGTGCCCTTGAGCTGGCCGGGGGTCACCACGGCCTTCTGCTTGATCTTGCCGAACTGGTTCTCCAGGTACACCCAGTCGCCGTCCTTGATGCCGAGCTCGGCGGCGTCAACGTCGTTGATCTCGCACAGCGGCCAGGGGTGGAACTCGCGCATGGACTTGAGCTGACGGTGCTCGCTGTGGAAGAACTCCCAGCTGCGGCGGCCGGTGGTCAGCACGAACGGGAACTCCTTGGCCTCCTCGGGCTGCGAGATGGGGCTGCACGTGGGCTCCTTGAAGTGCGGCAGCGGGTCGATGCCGGCGGAGTCGTACATGGTGCAGTACAGCTCGATGCGACCCGTGGTGGTGTTGAAGCCGGGCTGGTGGTCGAAGCGCATGTCGCCCGTCTCGTACTTGCGGTACTTGAACTTGGGGTACACGAGCGTCTTCTCCTGCAGCTCCTCCCAGGTGATGTCGAAGGGCATCGAGGAGAGGTTCTTCATCACGTACTCGTTCATCTCGGGCACGGAGTCCCAGAAGAACATGTCGGGGTTGAGGATCTGCCCCAGCTCGAGCATGATCTGCTCGTCGCCGCGGGCGTCGCCGGCCTGGAGGATCTTGTTGATGGCGCGCAGAGGGGTGAACCAGGCGCGGATGCCCCAGCGCTCGCAGCCCATGGCGATGGGCAGCACGATGTCGGCGCAGCCGGCGGCCGTGGGGGTCATGAACAGGTCGCACACCACCACGAAGGGCACCTTCTGCCAGGCCTCGTAGACGCGCTTGGACTCGCCGGCCATGTTGATGAAGCTGTTGGTGGAGCAGAGGAAGCCCATCTTGATGGGATAGGGCTCGCCGGTCTCCATGGCCAGCAGGATGTCGTCGCCCATGGAGTGGGGGCCGAAGCCCACGGTGCGCAGGGCGTACTTGCCGTCGCCCAGGCGCCCCTCGCGGACCTGCTTGCCCATGCCCTTGCAGATGTTCTCGCGGATGTCAGACTGCACGTGGCCGTACTTGACGTTCACGAAGCCGCCGGGCACGTCGATGGAGCCGGTGAGCACCTCGACGGCGGCCACGGCCAGCGACGCGCCCACGGCCCACTTGGTCTGGTCGAGCGGCAGGCCCCACTGCAGGGCCACGGTGCCGGCGGCGCCCAGGTAGCGGGCGGCCTCGACGATCTTGGCGGCCGGGACCCAGGAGATCTTCTCGACGACCTCGGGGGTGTAGAGCGCGGCGCGCTCGGCAAGCGCCTCCATGCCGTAGACCCACTTGTCGCAGAAGTCCTTGTCGTAGAGCTCCTCCTGGATCATGATGTTGCAGATGCCGAGCGCCACGGCGGCGTCGGTGCCGGGACGCAGCTGCAGGAAGATGTCGGCGTGGGCGGCCATCCAGGTGACGCGGGTGTCCACGACGAAGAGCTTGGAGCCGTGCTGCATGCAGTCGACGATCCAGTGGCCGAAGAAGCCGTCGGCGTTGGAGACGACCGGGTTGCAGGCCCAGTTGAGAATGACGTCGGGACGGCGGTACTCCGGGTCGTCGAAGCGCTCGGCGGAGAGCTGCGCGCAGTCAGCGATGAAGTCGGAGCCGAAGATGGCGTTCATGGCCTGGAGGCGCGGCGTGTAGCAGCAGTCGCCCGAGAGCATGCCCGCGGTGTCGTTAGGCGTCTTGAAGCCGGCGAAGGCCAGCGAGGAGGTCTGCCAGGTGGCGTTGCGGCCGGTGCCGATGCCGGTGACGATGGACTTAGGACCGTACTCCTCGGTCACCTCGCGGGCCTTCTCCGCGATGATGGCGTAGGCCTCGTCCATGGTGATCTCTTCCCAGCGGTTCTCGCCGCGCTCGCCCACGCGGCGCAGCGGGTGCAGGATGCGGTCGGGGTGGTTGACGGCCTCCACCATGGCCAGGCAGCGCATGCACAGGCGGCCGTCGTTGACGGGGCTGCGCGGGTCGCCCTCGATCTTCACCAGCTTGTTGTCCTTGGTGTAGAACAAGACGTTGCAGCCTTGGTGGCAGCCGGGGCCCGACCACTGGCAGCTGCGGGTGACGGTGACGTCGCCCTCCTGCCACTGCCACTCCTCGCGATAGAGATCAGGGTTCATTCCTTGTCTCATCCAAACGCTCCTCTCTCCTTAAGCTCCTAAGGCCGCATCACCCGTGCGCTCGGCGGCGGGGCGACCCGGCGATCGGCCGGGAGGGCGGCGGCGCAAAGGGCGCGCCTCGCACCTCTCCCAGCCCTCTTCCTCGGCACTATAGGAAACGGGCGGGGCATGAACCAAAGTCAGATCACACGGCCGTGATCAGCCCAAACGGCATAGCCTTCACGGTGTTTCGGCATAGTTGGAAGCCGTGTCCATTCCGAGTCGGCATAGGTGCCATTCGGATGTTCGGCGCCTCGGGACGCCAGGTATTCCCGATGCTAGAATGGAATGACGCACCGGCCGGAGAGAGGGGATCGCTGGATGAAGATAGAGTCGCTGTACGAGTACATCGTCCTGACGCACTACCTGAACTTCACCACCGCGGCCGCCAACCTCCACACCTCCCAGCCCAACCTGAGCAAGCACATCCTCGAGCTTGAGCAGGAGCTGGGAGTTGACCTGCTCAAGCGCGGCAAGCGCCTGGAGCTGACGCCGGCCGGCACGGCCTTCCTGGAGGACGCCATCCAGGTCCACCACGCCTACAAGGACGCCCTGCGCCGAGCCCGGGAGATCGCCTCCCACGACATCGTCGAGCTGGTGGTGCAGGAGCCCTACGTCATGGACGCCATGAGCGAGATCCTCTTCAAGTCGGTCATGCGCTTCAAGCGCGAGAACCCCTACGTCCTCACGAAGTACTACCAGGAGAAGGGCAAGAAGTCAGTGGAGCTGCTCGAGCAGGGCAAGATCGACATCGCACTCACCGTGGACTGCAACAGCATCGAGTGGATCGAGCAGGTGAGCGAGAAGAAGGACCTCATCTTCTTCCCCGTCATCCAGGAGCGCCTGCACGTGTGGATGGGGGACCACCACCCCCTGACGCGCAAGGAGTCCATCATGCTGGACGACCTGCTCCACGTGCCCATCAACATGACGGCCACCCGCAGCTTCGACCCCATGCGCTACGCGGTGCTCGACCTGTTCCTCAAGACGCTCGGCACCAAGCCCACGCTGCAGACCTACTCAAGCGACTCGCTCAACGAGTTCTTCATGAACACCCAGGACCGCAACGCCGTGTTCCTCGTGTCGGAGGCCGTGGCCAACTCGCAGCTGCTGCAGATGCACCGCGACATGACGAGCCGCCCCATCGACGACGAGCGCGCCTGCATCACGTCGTACCTGCTGTTCCGCAGCGACTACGAGAAGCTGGCCATCGACCGGTTCCTCGAGACGGTGGAGAAGGTGGTGGCCGGCAACGTGGAGCGCTCCGCCACGGCCCGCTACCTGAGCGACATCGCCGTGGGGCTGTAGCGCCGGGGCGCGGGGCGCGAGCGTGGGGCGCGCGCGGACGCGTGGGGCGCGCAGGAGCGTGGGAGCGTGAGGCGCGCGGACGCGCACGGCGGGGCGCGTTTTTTGGCCATTTTCTTCGAAATTCCGAGCTTCCCGACTCCCCCAGGCCGCCTTGCCAGCGCCTCAGGGCGCGTTTGCCCAGGTCGCGCCGATGCGGATCAGCGCGCTGGCGCGCCAGCGGGGCGGATTGCCTCGGAATTTCGAAGCAGATGGCCATTTTCCGCCAGATCCGCTGCAAGAGGCCGGCGCGCAGCTCCGCCTGGGAGGAGGATCCGCTAGGGACGGACCGCCGAGGAGGAGGGCTTTGGCGTCGTGGCGAGCGCCGATGCGCCGGGCGGCAGGGGAAGCGTCCAGCCGCAGGCGGCACAGCGCGGGTGCTCGGGGGTGAGCTCCGTCTTGCAGCGCGGGCAGCGCACCGTGGCCGGCGGCAGGGACGAGCCGCACTTTCCGCAGTTCACGCAGGGATAGCACATGACAGCCCCTTCCTCTCGCCTCGCCCGACGCCCCCCCATGGTAGGCCGCCGGCCCTAGATGGGCCAAATCACAATCCGCACGCACCCCCATGCCCAGAGGGAATAGCCGCGATGCGCAGGCGACGCAGGGCGCAGTGCGGGAGGACAGGGCGCGTGGACGACGCGTGGCGCGGAATAGGGCGACGCAGGGCGCGGCGGGCGGCGAGCGGAGCACGGGGGTCACGGCGCGCGGAATCGAGCCGTTCCCCCTCACGGCTCCGACTGGGGCATGCATCATCTTTCCCCAGGTCAACGCTGTACGAGAGCCGATGCAAAGCAGGCTTGCCTCCGGTCGGCGGGCGCCGGCCGCCCGCGCGCCCGGCTCACCCCGCCCCGCCGGCCTAGACGTAGGCCTCGTCACCGCCGAGAAACGCGGTGACCAGCATGAGGAACAAGGCGGCGCTATCGGTAAGCGACCGGGTGATGGCGTTCATCTTGTCCATGGCATCCTCCTTTTCCGCGAGCCGCCCAGGCGGCCCTCTTTTCATGCTCCCCACTCTACGCCGCGCCCCTTGCACCCCCGTTGCGCGCGCCTTTCACTTCCGTCACCTTCGCGATGACGCGCCGTCCCCCACGCCGGCCGAGGCGCCGCGCGCAATATCATTCAAGACGCCGCCGGGCGAAGGCGTAGCATAAGACGCTCGAACCAGCGGAGGAGGGATAGCGCCATGACCAGAGAGACCGAGCCCGGATGCGCCGGGGGCGCGTCGGGGACGAACGGGCGCGCGGCGCGCTGCGGCGCGCTCGACGGAGAGCTGCGGCGCTACCAGGCCTTCTCGCGGCCCTTCTCCCCGCACGTCCACGACGCCTACGTCATCGGCGCCGTGCGGGCGGGGCGGCGGGCGCTCACCTGCAACGGAGAGGACCTCGCGCTGCGCGCCGGGGACCTGCTCGTCCTCAACCCCGGCGATGTCCACGGCTGCGCCCAGGAGGGCGCCGAGCCGCTCGCCTACGACAGCATGGCCCTAGGCCGCGGCCTGGTCGAGGAGCTCACGGGCGCGCGCGACGTGCGGCTGCGCGGCCCGGTGCTGCGCGACGAGGGGCTGGGGCGGCTCGCCGACGAGGCGCTCGACGCGCTGGAGACGGGTGACGAGGCCCTGGCGGAGGAGACGCTCTGCCTGCTGCTCGGCGCGCTGCGCGAGGAGGCGGACGACCTCGGCGCACCACGGAGCGCCGAGGGGCGGCCGGCCGGCGGCGACCCCCAGGACCAGCCGCGTGCCGCCGCCTCGGCGGGCTCGTCGCCAGAGCCGTCCCCCCACGCGCCCGCCGGCTGCCCCGACGGCCTCGACAGGGCGGCTGCCTACCTGCGCCGCCATCTGGGGGACGCCGTGCGGCTGGAGGACCTGGCCGCCCGCGCCGGGATGTCGCGCTACCAGCTCGTGCGCGCGTGGCGCCGCCGTTTCGGGCTGACCCCCATGCAGGCCCTCGCCTCGCAGCGCGTCGAGCACGCCCGCGCGCTGCTCGCCGCCGGCGCCACGCCAGCCGAGGCCGCCCAGGCCTGCGGCTTCAGCGACCAGGCGCACCTCACCCGCGCCTTCCGCGACCGCCTGGGCCTCACGCCGGCCGCCTACCGCCGCGCCGTCCGGGAGGAGGGGGCGGCGGGTTCCTCGGCGCCCGAGGGGCCGGCGGGGAACGAGGCTGCGGCGGGCGCGTCCCTCGGCAGCGAACCGGCGCGCCGCCAGCCGCGCACGCCGCGGGAGGACGCCCGATGAAGGCGCACCTGCTGGCGCTCGCCACCATCTTCGTCTGGGGGACTACCTTCGTCTCGACCAAGGTGCTCCTGGCCGACCTGGCGCCCCAGTGGATCCTGCTCATCCGCTTCGCCCTGGGCCTGGTCGCCCTCTGCGCGCTGCGGCCCCGCGTGCTGCACGTGGCCAGCCGCCGGGACGAGGGGCTGTTCGCCTTGGCCGGCCTCACCGGCGTGGCCGCCTACTACCTGCTGGAGAACATGGCGCTCACCTTCGCCAGCGCCACCGCCGTGGGCGTCATCGTGACCACATCTCCGCTGATCACCGCGCTCATCGCAGCCGCTCGCGGACAGCGCGAGACGCTTTCGCCGCGCTTCCTGGCAGGGTTCGCCCTGGCCATGGCGGGCGTCCTGCTCGTGAGCCTGGCGGGTTCGGCGAGCGAGGGCGCGGTGGCCGGGGCCGAGGCCGGTGCGGGGGCGGCAGACGCCGGGCCCGTCACCTCCTTCGCCGATGCGCCCGGCGCGCTCTGGACGCGCGGCACCACGGCACCGGGCGCCGCGGCGGCAGCGCTCGACGCAGGGGCGCTCGTCGGCTGCGCGCTGGCGCTGGCGGCGGCCGCGGTGTGGGCGGCGTACTCCCTGCTCGTGGCGCGCCTGGCCGCCGGCGGCTACGAGACCATCGCCGCCACCAAGCGCACCTTCGCCTGGGGCCTGCTGCTCATGACGCCGGCGGTGCTCCTAGGCGGCGACGCGCCCCAGCCCGCGTCGCTCGTGGAGCCCGTGAACGCGGCGAACCTGCTCTTCCTGGGTCTCATCGCCTCCGCTGCCTGCTTCGTCACCTGGGGATACGCCGTCAAGCACCTGGGCGCGGTGGTCACGAGCACCTACATCTACCTGGTGCCGGCCGTTACCGCCGCCTGCGCCGCCGTCGTTCTCGGCGAGCCCCTCTCGCCGGCCGTGCTGGCCGGAATGGCGCTCACCGTCGCCGGGCTGCTGCTCTCCCGCGACCGCCGAAGCCGACCGCCGCACGGAAAATGCCGAGAAAGTGGCCAAAAATGACGACCTGACGACAGAATCGGCTTCTAATAAGGTCCCTTCCTCATAGTTGCGGGCTCCTGCTGCCGAGAGAGCCTTTCGTGACCAGGGCTTTCTTCAAGCGCTTCGCTCCCCTCGTTCCCACCGTCGTCGTCAGGTCGTCATTTTTGGCCACTTTGGCTCCCGGTTTCGCACGCCTGCGACGCGAGGCCGTCGCGGCGGCCCTTCGGCCGACCGCCACGCCCCGCGGATGAGCAGCCCGCGCAACCGGCAGATCGGCGACGACTCCGCGGGATGCGTCGGCGCTCGGCCCGTGGGCAGGGGCGGCGCGGCCGCAAGGCACGCGCAGGCGACGGCGAGCGCGGCATCAGCCTGCAGCGCGGCCGAGCACCGAGGTCGCAGAGGGGAAGACGCCGAACGCGGGGCCGGCCAGAGATGACGCGCCCGTGATCATCAGGTCGAGCGCGTTGATGCGCACGAGGCGCCGCTCGGGCACCCGCTGCGGCACGAGACGCCGAGAGAGCCGGAGCGGGGAAGGCCTGCGCAGACGAGCGCGGCCAGAAGCGCGATGAGGCCGGCGAGCATCTGGCGCCCTGCCGCGACCTCGGGGTTGTCGCCCGCGTTCCCGGGATCCCGCCGCATCCGACGCACGTCCTTCGAAGCACGCGACTACGGCGCGGGATTCTCGTTCCTCGCGCGCCTATCCGAGCCGACGGACACGCCGCGACTCCACGTGAAGGCTGGCGACGCCCACCTTCGCTGGCCGCGGGGCCCTTCAGCCCTCCCCGCCCTCGCAGAGGCGCTCAGCAGGGAAACCCCGAAGAGGAGGAAAGCGGCCTGCTTGACGCCCGCGGCGCCGAGCACGCGCCCCTACACCGGCACAGCTTTTCCGAGGCCTTCTACTTGAAAGCCGAGGCGCTCGTCCGCGCCCGCGCTTGAAGCGGCCGACCGCGAGGGCGCGTTGTTTCACGTGAAACATCCGTTACCGCGAAAGACGGCGCGCCAGGACGGCCGGCGCCGCGGATGCCATGCGCCGGCCGGCCATCGTGCGCGTCACGCGCCAAAACACGCAGCCAGCGGGGGCTGCGCCCTCCTGAACCGCGCCCGGGCGCCGCGCCCGCTACGGCCTTCGCCGCTCGCCGCGCCCGCCGTTCGGGCCCCGCGTCCACCGCCTGGCGCGCGGCGGCCCCCGACGTCCGCCGCGCCCCGCGCGCCAGGCAGGGGCCCTCGTCGCGTTCGGCGCGCTACAGCTCGCGGCGCTCGTAGAGCCGCGCGGCCACGCAGGCGCTCGCTCCGCAGAGCACGAGCGACGCTGCCACGGAAAGCCCGCAGGTCACGGCCAGGTTCGACCCCTGGGCGAGCCAGGCCTCCAGGCCCTCCAGCGCCCCCGCGCCCAGGCCTCCGTCCCCCACCAGGTAGATGGCGAAGGCCATGATCAGCACCACGGCCACCGGGACCAGGCGCGTCCCCTTCGTCACGCCGTAGCGCAGGACCAGCGGCAGCGCCAACGAGCAGGCCACCAGCATGATCACCACGGGCATGACCGCAGCGCCGAAGATGACCGGGACGAAGTCCCCCTGGGGCAGCAGCCCCTCCGGCACGACGACGCCCAGCGAACCGGCCAGCGCCCCGGCTGCCAGGGCCAAGAGCACGCCGAACGCGAAGCTCACCGCAAGCGACGCGGCGATCACCACGAGCAGGCTCGCATAGCGCCCGAACACCACCTGGCGCCGCGTCATCGGCAGCGTCAGGCGGAACAGCTCCCAGTTATGGGTCTCGTCGTAGGCGCTCACCGTGAAGAAGTACATGAACGGCACCATGACGGCCACCGCGGCGGCTCCGGCCACGATGCTCTGGGTGGCGAAGGAGATGAACACGTACACCAGCAGGCAGATGCCCGCCATCTGCGCAAGCGCGCTGCGCATGGTGACCAAATCGGAGATTACGAGGGTCTTCATCGGGCCTCTCCCTTCAGCATGAGCGTCATATAGTCTTCGATGGAGGCCTTGTCCACCGGCACCTGGGGGAAGGCGCGGGCGAAGGCGAAGCGGTCGGGAACGAGCACGTCCACGCCGTAGTCGTGGCGCAGGACGCGCGCCGCGCCCGGCGCGAGCGCCCCGGAGCCCAGCACCTCCTCCAGCTCGCCCGCGCGGCAGCGGGCCACGCCGGCCTCGTCGCAGATGACGTCCTTGGGCAGCGAGAACACGGGATGGCCCGCGTCGATGCACACCACCTCGTCGGCGATCTTCTCCAGGTCGGAGGTGATATGGGTGGACATGAGGATGCCGCGGTCGCCCGAGGCCATGAAGCCGCGCAGAATGTCGAGCACCTCGTCACGGGCCAGGGGATCGAGGCCCGCCGTGGCCTCGTCGAGCACGAGCAGCTCCGGGTCATGGGCCAGGGCGAAGGCCAGGGTGAGCTTCATGCCCATGCCGCGGGAGAGCTCCTTCACCGTCTTCTTGGGCGCCAGGCCGAAGGCCTCGCACAGCTCCTCGAAGCGACGGCGGCTCCACGTGGGGTAGGCCGCCCGCCCGATAGCCCCCACGTCCGCCACGCGGCAGGTGGCAGGAAAGGCGCAGGTGTCGAAGACCACGCCGATGCGCGCCTTCACGGCGTCGAGCACCTGGGCGCGGGCGCGGGCCCCGGGGCCCGCCACCGGCTCGCCCAGAAGCTCGATGACGCCGCCATCGGGGACGATGAGCCCCAGGATGGCCTTGAGCGTGGTGGTCTTACCGGCTCCGTTGGAGCCCACGAAGCCCACCACGGATCCCGGCTCCACGGCCAGGCTCACGTCCTGGAGCGCGAAGTCGCCGTAGCGCTTCTCCAGGTCGTCCACTCTTATCAGATAGTCCATGCGTGTCTCGCTTTCTTGCCTTATCCTGCGGCGGCGTGCGGGGCCGGGCCCGCTCAGCCTTCCTCTGCCATGAGGTCGAGCATGGCGTGCAGCTCCTCCGGCGCGATGCCGGCCGATGCGGCCTCGGCCACGGCCTGGGACAGGAGCGACTCCACGCGGCGCAGGCGCTCCTCGCGCAGCAGCTCCAGATTGCCGCCGGCCACGAACGAGCCCTTGCCCTGCACGGTGTCGATGAAGCCCGCCTCCTCCAGCTCGGCGTAGGCGCGCTTCGTCGTGATGACGCTGATGCGCAGGTCGTTGGCCAGGGCGCGGATGGAGGGCAGGGACTCGCCCTCCCCCAGCTCGCCCGCGAGGATGGCGCCCTTGATCTGGGACGCTATCTGCGCGTAGATGGGCTCGCCGCTGGCGTTCGATACGATGATGTCCAAGGTGCCTCCTCCCGGTCGGCGCCGACGCGGCGCGCGCCCGTTCGGTCGGATCCCCCGCGCTCGGCGTCCCGGACGACGGAGAATCGTGAATAGTGTATATACCCTATATACACATCATATATACACCTATGCACAGTGTCAAGAAAAAAGTCGGGTGTTTCACGTGAAACACCCGCCAGGAAGAAACCCGGAGATCCGAGAGGGGCCCGCCGCCAAGAGGAAGGGGCGCGCAAGGCGCCAGCAAAGGACGCGGGACGCGGGCGGCCGGGGGGGCGCCGGGCGCGGGCCGCCGGGCGCAGTCGCCGACCGGGGGGCCACCGGACGCGGGCCGCCGGGCGCAGTCGCCAAGCGCGGGCGGGCCGGGGGGAGCCAGGCGCGGGCGGCCAGTCGCGGGGCGTCGGCCGGGGGGGGACGCCGGCCGGGGGCCACCAGGCGCGGGCGGCCAGGCGCCCCGCAAGACGCCCGCCCTCCCCCAGCGCCGACGCAACCCAGAATCCCACGCGCAAGAGAGGGCCGACGCTTCCCGCGAAACGTCGGCCCCGTCAGCTTCCACGTCCCCGCCTATCGCCGCGCGTCCCTGTCCTTATGCGTTGTCCATGCGCAGGGCCTCCACCACGCTGTCAGCCTTGCAGCGGCGCATGCCGTAGGCCACGGAGACGCCGATGGCAACGGCGGTCATGGCGAAGGCGAGCGCCACGTAGCCCCAGGGCAACACGAAGGCCAGGCCGCTGATCGACAGGGATACCGCCCGGTACAGCAGGAAGGACACGCCCACCGAGACCAGGATCCCCGGCACGAGGCCGCGCAGGCACCAGGCGACGCACTCGTCCATGATCATGGCGCGGAACTGGCGGTTGGACAGTCCCGTCGAGCGCATCACGGCGAACTCGCGGCGGCGCAGGATGAGCCCGTTGGTCACCGTGTTGAACACGTTGGCCAGCGCGATGAGCGCAAGTATCACCGAGAACAGCAGGCAGAACACGTTGACCACGAGCGCGAGCATCTGGTTGCTGGTGGCGGAGCTGGCGTAGTCGCTCATGCCCAGCCAAGAGGTCTCGTAGGGCGTCTCGTCGTGGAAGAAGGCGCCGGCGCGATCCACGAGCTCCTGGGCCACCACGGGCGACTGGCCCTCAGGCGCGTTGAAGTAGGCAGAGAAGGTGGGGGCGAAGATGCCGTATCCGCGGCTCTGCGCGAGTGACATCGGCACGATGAGCTGCAGCTGCTCGCCCGTTCTCCCCGCCACCGGCGGCGCCTCGTCGATGAGGGCGGCCACCTCGAGCGGCTCGAGCGCCATCTCCACCTGACTCGAGGCGAGCTCCTCCTCGCTCACGTCCTCGCGGCCGTCGTCGCGCAGGAAGAAGGGATCGAGCCTCACGAGGTTCTCGTCTCCCCCGCGTCCAGACCCGACGGGCGCGATGGAGAAGCCGTCCACGGGCACGCCGCGCAAGGCACCGCCCGCCAGCACCTCGACGGTGCCGGTGGAGCGGAGCACGTCCATCAGCTGGTAGACCGTGCCGTCGTTGCCATAGCCCTTCGCCACGCCGATGGCGCGCGGATGGTCCGCGTCGTGGTAGTCCGCCGCGTCGAGCCCGTGCTCGGCGGCGAGGCGGTCGAAGGACGCGTCGTCGAGGTAGGTGATGAGCGCGTTGGCCGCATAGCGTCCGTCGGCCAGCTGGCCGCCGACGCCCCCGTTGGCGGGAACGCGATACGCCTTGCCGGCCATGGCATCGGGGAGGATGATCGACGCGTAGCCGCCAAGCCGCCAGCCCACCGGCTCGGCGTCCGGCGTGGCGCAGAGCACCTCCCATGCCCGGCTGAACACGGCAGCCTGGTCGATGAACCGCTCGTCGGAGAGGCGCACGGCCTCCGCTGCGGTCATCGGCTCGGCAAAAGCCGCAGCCGCAGCGCCCTCCTCCCCGGCGCCTGCGGAGCCCGCGTCCCCGGCGCCCTCTCCGCCGTCCTCGCCGTCGAACACCCGCAGCGACGTCATCACGGCTATGTCCGCAGGGGCCTCGCCCCCGCCGGCCACGTCGGCGAGCGTGCCCAGGAACGCGGAGAGCGACCCGGCCGTCATCAGCAGCACGATGGCCAGCGCGAGCGAGACCGACGCCGCGCGCCCGCGGCTCGCGCCGCGCTTGCCGTTGAGGCGCGCCAGCTGGCCGCCCATCCCGAACACGCGCCCGGCCAGGCCACGGCCCGCCCACAGGCGGCTCGGCACCACGGCGCGCGCCGCCCGCGCCGCGCCGCGCTTGGACGCGCGATCGACCTGCGCGCCCCGCAGCGCGTCCACCACGTTCACGCGACTCGCGCGGACAGCAGGCACCGCCGCCGATACCAGCACCGTGACCAGGGTGAACAGGGCGGATGCCACGAGCGCCCAAGGCGCCACCTTCACCGGGAAGCCCACCTCAGCCGCGCCGAACACCTGCGCGATCATCGGCCCGATCAGCGCGAACGTCACCATGCAGCCGGTAATGCCCACAACGAGCCCGAGCGGAATGCCGGCCAAGGCCACGCCCCCCGCCTCCAGAAGCACCGCGCGGCGCAGCTGGCGCTTCGACGCGCCGATGGACGCCAGCAGCCCGAACTGCCGCATGCGCTCGGCCACCGAGATGGCGAAGGCGTTGTAGATGAGCGACACGCACGCCACGGCGATGACCACGGCCAGCACGGCTGCGATGGCGAAGAACGTCTCCCAGACGGCGCCATCCGAGCGCACGCCCATGTAGCGCAGCATCGCCAGGTGCAGCGACACATCTGCCTCGGGAAACACCGCCTTCGCGCGCTCCTCCACCTCCTTGGTGCTGTCTACGTCGGGAAGGGTGACGTACGCGCTCGCCACACCGTCGCCCGCAAGGCCGCCGACGAAGCCCGTCATGCCCGCGCCATTGGAGCTGACGTAGGTAGAGCGGTCGTAGAAGCCCGTCACCGTGAAGGTGCGCTCCTCGACATTCACGAGCTCCTCTTCGAACGAGCCGTCTCCCATGTCGCCCAAGTAGCCGTGGGACGAGTCAAGCTTCGTGCCGTCCACGATCACCGTCTCGTCCACGCTCGAGAAGTCGGAGGAGGACACGGATACCGAGAAGCTCTCGATGGAAGCCGCGTCCCTCCCCGGCTTGACCCGCGCGATGCGCTCGCCCACGGGCAGCGTGATGGTATCGCCCACCTCCAGGCCGCCGGTGTCGTGCCACGTCCCGGACAGCAGGATCTCGTCGGGCGCCTCGGGCAGGCGCCCCTCGCTCGGCCGCACGGCGCAGAGCTTCCCGACATCGCCGGCGAACCCCTTCAGCACGAGGTAGCTGCCGTGGATGTCGCGCTGCTTCTCCGTCAGCTGGCCGAAGCCGAGATCCTGGAGCACCGCGGCCTCCGCGAGCTCGCCCGACGCCAGGCCCTCCGCCAGCTCGGCCTCAAGCTGCGCCGGATCATCGGAGCTGGCCTCCGCCATCCAGGTGCCCGAGAGGTGACCCTCGGCCTCGTAGAGCATCGACTGGAGCGAGGTGTAGGTGGTGAGCACCGCAGTCAGGAGCGCCGCCGCCAAGGCGACGCCCGCCACGGTCACGAGCGTGCGCACGCGATTGGCGCGCAGGGACCGCAAGGTGAAGCGGGTCATGGCGCCGCTCATCGCCGGATCCTCTCGTCACGCACGATGCGCCCGTCCTCGATGGCGATGATGCGGTCGGCGGCAAGGGCGATCTCCTCGTCATGGGTGATGACGACGAGCGTCTGGCCCAGCCCGCGGTTGGACTCGCGCAGAAGCGCCATGATATCGCGGGAGTTGCGCGTGTCGAGGTTGCCCGTGGGCTCATCGGCCAGCACCACGGCCGGCGCGTTCATGAGCGCGCGCCCGATGGCCACACGTTGCTGCTGGCCGCCGGAGAGCTGGCTGGGCAGGTGCCCCTCGCGTCCGCGCAGCCCCAGCTTGTCGAGCAGCCCGTAGAGCCGCCCCTCGTTCACCGGCCGCCCGTCGAGGGCCACCGGCAGCGTCATGTTCTCTACCACGTTGAGCACCGGAACGAGGTTGTAGAACTGGTAGACGAGCCCCACCTCGCGCCGGCGGAACACCGCCAGCTCCTCGTCAGAGCGCGCGTACACGTCGACGCCGTTCAGCAGCACCTGGCCCGACGTGGGACGGTCCACGCCGCCCATGAGGTGCAGAAGCGTCGACTTGCCCGATCCCGACGATCCCACGATGGCGACGAACTCGCCCTCCGCGACGGAGAACGTCACGTCGTCGAGGGCCCGCGTGGCCGCCGTCCCCTCCCCGTAGACCTTCGTCAGGTGGCTGACGGTCAGGATGTCCATGGCATCCGCCTTTCCTTCTTGGCTTGCAGTCTGGGAACGAGTATGGCCGAGCGGCCTTTCCCGCCCGTGACCAGCGCATTACGGAATCGTAATGCAAGCCGCGAGGCGGTGCCCCCCCCCGCGCCCGGCGCGGCCGGCGCAGCCGCGCCCCAGCCCTCGGGGTGCAGGGGCGTGCGAGCGGGACGACTGGGAAACCGCGCGCTACACCACGAGCTTCGGGAAGCTGACGGTGAAGCGCGCGCCGCCCTGCTCGCCGTTGGCGGCGCGCAGGGTGCCGCCCTGGGCCGACACGAGCGCCTGGGCGAGCGCGAGCCCGATGCCGAAGCCGCCGGGCGCGCGCAGAGCGGCCTCCTCGGCTGTCTCGCCAGCGCCCTGGCCGCGGCCGCGGTAGAAGCGCTCGAACAGGTGCGGCAGATCCTCCGGCGCGATGCCCGGGCCCGTGTCGCTCACCACGATGGACGTGGCCAGCGCGTCCTCACGCACGCGCACGCTCACCGTACCGCCCGCCGGCGTGTGCTCCATGCAGTTCTTCACGATGTTCTCGATCGCCTCGGCCGTCCAACGGGCGTCCCCCTCGAAGACCGCGCTCTCGTCCACGTCCATCACCAGGGCCACGTCGTGAAGGTCGGCGGTCATGGCCAGGGGCTCCACGGCCCGCCGCGCCACGGAGGCGACGGTCACCGTCCGCATGTTCAGCGGCATGGCCCCGGCATCCACCTTCGCTATCTTGAGCAGCGTGGTCACGAGCCACGCCACCCGGTCGAGCAGGGCCTCCAGCTCGCAGACGGCCCGCTTGCGACGCACCGGGTCGTCTGCGGCCTCGATGCCGGGCAGCATGAGCCCCACGGCCGTGAGCGGGGTGCGTATCTGGTGCGACACGTCCGCGAGCGCATCGGCGAGCGCCGACTTCTCGTGCGCGAGCTGCTCGCCGGCGCGCGCCAGGCGCGCCACCATCTTCCCCAGCTCATTGGTGAGGATGGCCACGTCCCCCTCGCGGCAGGAGCTGAAGCCGACGCTGCGGCCGCCGTGGAGCACCTCGTCGATCTCCGCCGTGAGCCGGCGGATCTGACGGTGACGCGCCCAGGACACCCCCAGGAAGAACGCGAGCGCCACCGCTCCGGCCGCCGCGCACCACGCGCCCGCGCCTGCGCCGGACGCATGGTGCGCCCCGGCCGCCATGAGCGCCATCAACGCGACGAGGGCCGCTCCCTGGCGAAACAGGGTGGTCGTCGATCCCACGCTACTCCCCCACCTTGTAGCCCAGCCCGCGCACCGTCACCACGATGGACGGCTCGGCCGGATCGTCCTCGACCTTCTCGCGCAAGCGGCGGATGTAGACGTTGATGGAGTTGTCGGACACGTACTCGCCGGCGCTGTCCCAGATGGCGTCGCGCAGGTTCTCACGCGTGATGAGCCGTCCCTTGTTCTGGAGCAGGTAGAGCAGCAGCTTGTACTCGAGCGCCGAGAGGAACACCTCGCGCCCGCCCTTCGTCACCGTAGCCGACGCCGCGTCCAGGCGCACGTCGCCAGCGGCAAGCACGCTGCTCGCCTCGCCGGAGGTGCGCAGCGCCACGCGGATGCGCGAGAGCAGCTCCCGGGCGCGGAAGGGCTTGGCGATATAGTCGACGGCACCCATGTCGAGCCCCGCCACGGTGGAGAACTCGTCGTCGGAGGCGGTCAGGAAGATGACCGGCATGGAGGGATGCGCCTCCCGCGCGGCGGCGCACACGGCGAACCCGTTGCCCTGGGCCAGCGTCACGTCCAGGAGCGCCAGGTCGAACGTGGTCTCGGCCAGCGCCGCCACCGCCTCGTCCTGGCGGCCGACCGCGCGCACGCGGTAACCCTCGCCCTCCAGCAGGCCGGCGAGCGCCGAGACGATCATCGGGTCGTCCTCCACCAGCAGCACGTCCATGGGAACCCCCCCTCACACGCAGGGCGCCCGCAGGCGCCCGAATAACCTGCGAGGATTATACCGCGCCTGCCGAACCAAGCCGCGCCGCCCGAGCGCGCATTACGAATGCGTAAGGCACGCTCGGGCGGGATGACAGAGGGTCACACCTAATGTCACCTCCGTCACCGGGTGACAAAGGGTCACACCTAATGTCATCCCCGTCACCGACCGACGCCCCCTGCCCCCCCGAAGAAGAGCGCGCAAATGCGAGGCACCGAAACGAGGGCATAGCCGGTGCGGCGGAGACGGCGCGAGAAGGCGAGACGAGGGGGGGGGCGGAGGCGAACGGGATGTTAGTGACATTAGGTGTGACCCAATGTCACTCCAATGTCACTCGACCCAATGTCACTCAAGCGAGGTAGAAGCCGACCTGGGGGAATGCCGCCAGCTCCCCTCGTCCAGGTACGGGCTATCGGGAACAAAAACCGAGCAAGTGACAGAGGGTCACACCTAATGTCATCGACCCAAGTAGAGTGACATGACCCTCTGTCACCCCGCGAGCCGGAGGAGGGCCTCCTCGAGGGCGGGGAGGTCGGCGACGGCATAGCGGTAGGACAGCTGCTGGGGCTCGACGGGGTCAGACGGATTGGCCTGTTCAACGCGGACGAAGACGAGCTCGACCGCCTCGTAGCCGACGGCGAGCGCCGCATAGGCATAGCACGCAGCCTGAAGCGCGTGCTTGGCACGCAGGTCAGCCGGCGCCTCATCGGGAGATCCGCCCGTCTTGTAGTCGACGATGAGCGCCTCGCCAGCCGGCGCGGCCCAGGGCCCGTCGGTGGCGACCAGATCCATCGCGCCCCAGAGCGCAGCGTCGCCAAGAGGCACGGAGAAGGGCAGCTCCGGCGCCATGTGCGCTCGGGCGCGGACGCGCTCGCGCAGGCTGCTCGCCAACCAGCGGTCGAGAGCCGCGGCCAAACGCGCCTCGTCGCCCACGCCGTAGGCGCGGGCCTGGGCGGCCACGGCCGCACGGGCCGCGTCGGCGCCGCGCAGGGCGTCCAGCTGAGCCAGCCGGTGGAAGGCGCTGCCGAGCGCCGTGGCCTTGTCCGCGTCGGCGCCCGGGCGCGCGGACTCCCCAATCGCGAGGACTCCAACCGTGTCGCCGCCCTCAGGCGCGCAAGCGCCCGGCGCCGGCGTCTCGCCGCCTACACCAAGCATCCGAGCAGCGCCGGCCACCTCCCCAGCCAGCCCGGCGCCGACACGCGCGGCACCCGGCGCCTCAGCGAGCGTGCTGTAGGAGGCCAGGCCGCCGTCGGTGCGCTCGCCGGCATGGCGCGGCAGGCACCGGCAGCCCGCCAACGCCGGATACGCTATCGCGACGGCCCCCTCGGCAGCCGCCCCCGCGCCAACCCAGCCCGCCGCGCATGCCAGGCCCCCAGCCGCTGCGCCGGCGCCGCCCGCGCGCGCATCCGGCGCATCACACGCCAGCAGGCCCGCGCCCGTCGCACGGCTCGCCGCACCCACGGAGGCGACCTCCGCCCCACCGTCCCCCGCATCCACAACGGCACCTATCGCGGGGGCCGCATCCACCAGGCCCGCCCCCGCGCCCGCCGGCCCCTCGCAACCCGCCGCATCGCCCGCGCCCTCGGCGCCTGCCGCACTCGCCGCGCCCGCCACATCCTCGGCGCCTGCCGCGCCCCCCGCGCCCGCCGCCTCCGCGGCCACGAGCGCATCGGCGTCCACGTACGCATAGGCCAGAGGCTCGCTGCCGCCGTAGGCGACCGCGCCGGCCTCGGTCGGGAACGGGCCGTCGCCGAAGAGGGCCGCGCGCAGGTCCTCCTGCACCGGCTCGAGCGCGTCGCCTTCCTTGCCGTGGCGCACGCGGCACGACACGAGCAGCGCCTCGCTCGCGCGCGTGGCCGCCACGTAGAAGAGACGGCGGCGCTCGAGCACGGCCTCCTCCTCAGCCGCCGCGGCCAGCGCCGCACGGTAGAACGCGGGGGAGGGCGCACCGGCCACCGGCTCCCAGGCCCCGGGCCGCGCAGCGGGGAACAGCGCCGCGCGCTCCTCGTCGAACAGGCCCTCGTAGGTCTGGGCCGCGGCCGCCTTCTTGCGCGGCGCGGCGCCCTCGGCCGGCTCGAGCGAGGCGGCCACGCGCCCGCCGGCCACGAGCATCCGCAGCCTCCCCTCCCGCTCGCCGGCGTCGTAGCAATCCGTCACCGCCACGAGCGGGAACTCGAGGCCCTTCGAGCTGTGGGCCGTCATGATGCGCACCGACCCGGCGGCGTCGCCCACGAGCGCGCCCATCTTCTCCTTCCCGGCCAGGCGCGCGTTGAACGCGCGGGCCACGCGGGCCATGCCCAGGCCGCCGCGCTCCTCGATCCCCTCGACGATGGCCGCGGCCTTGAGCAGGTTGGCCGCGCACGCCTCGCCGTCGGCCCCCTCGCCCGCCAGGCGGCTGAGCAGCCCGGAGTCGGCCAGCACCTGACGCAGCACGCGCGAGGGACGGCGCCGGCCCACGTCGCGCCAGGCGGCCTGCATCACCGCGCAGGCGAAGGCGAGCCGCGGCGAGGCGGCCTCGGGCGTGCGGGGAAACGCCTTGCGGCCGATGGAGCAGCGCCGGGGCAGGGCCGCGGGGTCATCCTGCTCCTCGGAGAACAGGGTGCCCAGCTCCATGAGGTCGTCGGCTGACAGGCGGAACAGCTCGCCGGAGAGCACGGCGAAGAGCGCCTCGGTGTCCTCCGGCTGGGCGAGCGCGCGCAGAAGGCACGCCACAAGCGCCGCCTCGGCCGTGCCGTAGAAGCCCGACCCGCCCATCATCACGCAGGAGAGCCCCTCGGCCCGCAGCGCGTCGGCGTAGACGGACGCGTGGCGCGTCGTCCCCATGAGCAGCACCATGTCGCTCGGGCGATGCCCTGCGTCGCGCAGGCTGGCGAACCAGCGCGCAATGCCGGCGGCCTCCACGGCCCGGGCGCCGTCGGCGTTGGCGCCCACGTGCCCGCGGGAGGACTGCGTGTAGCCCACGACCTGCAGGGCCAGGCGCGGACCGGCGCCGCGGAAGTGCCGCCCGCGCGCGACCACCGCCGCCTCGTCGCGCCCGGCCTCGAGATCGAGGAAGTCCTCCACGAAGAAGCCGGGACGCCCGCAGACGCACCGCACGAAGGCGAGCACATCGGCATGGCTGCGGAAGTTCCGGTCGAGCGAGAGGCACAGCGCCCCCACCTCCGACGAGGCCATGGCCTGCTTGTGCTCCAGGTAAACGCCCACATCAGCGCCTTGGAAGCGGTAGATCGACTGCTGCGAGTCGCCCACGGTGCACAAATTGGCGTCACCGGGGCGGCAGAGGCGCTCGATGAGGTCGATCTGGAGCTGGTTGGTGTCCTGGAACTCATCCACCATCACCAGCTGAAAGCGCTCGCGCAGCTCCGCGGCGATGGCAGGGTGGTCGCGCAGGGCCGCAAGCGCGCGCCGCAGCAAGTCGGCCATGTCGATGGCGCCCGCCCGGGCCTTGGCGGCCGCGTACTCGGCGTCCACCTGACGCGCGAGGTCCATGAGCTGGGCCGCCAGGCACCCGCCGAGCCCCAGGCTCGCCTCGAGCGCCGCCTTGTCGGCCACCTGGTGCAGGCGCTTCACGTCCTCGGCCGTCTTTCCGCGCGCGGCCGGCCGCTCGAGCCCGGCGAGCACCGCGATGAGACCGCGCCACCCCTCCGCGTCATCCGCGCCGGGGTCGGCCAGGTAGGCGGCGAGCGCCTCGCGGGCCGGCTCCACCGCCGCGGCTGCCTTCTCCGTGAGCGGCAGCGCCGCCACCTCCTCGTAGGCGCCGGCCAGCTCGCGGGCCACGGCCCCGGGCGTGCGCGCGCCCACAGGCCCCCACGTGAAGGCGTCGAGCCCCTCGGTGAGCGACTCCGCGCGCTCGAGCACCGCCGCGACGAGCGACTCCATCGTAACGGCCCGCTCACCGGCGGCCGGCGGGAAGGCGCGGCGCAGGTCAGCCCACGCATCAGCGCCCGCAGCCTCGGCGCGCTCGAGCACCGCGGCATAGGCGCGGCGGCGCATCTCGTCGGCCTCGCCCTCTTCTAGCTGGCGAAACGCCGGGTCCATCCCCAGCTCGAGGGCGTGGGCGCGCAGGATGCGCCCGGCCATGCCGTGAATGGTGGATATCCACGCGCCGTCCACCTTGAGCGCGTCGTCGAGCATGCCCTCCGCGCGCAGCACGGCGCGCACGCGGCTCTTGATCTCGGCGGCGGCCTTATCGGTGAAGGTGATGGCGAGCACGCGCTCGATGCCGTCCACCGCCGGCCCGCTCTCGGGCGAGAGCGCGTAGGCGATGCGCTGCTGCAGCGTGAAGGTCTTGCCCGACCCGGCGCCCGCGCACAGCAGGAGCGGGCCGTCCACGCGCTCGATGGAGGCGCGCTGGGCGGGCGTCAGGCTCATCGCGTCCAGATCCATCTAGAGCCTCCTCTCGCAGATGACGGCCGGACACCACCGGCACGCGTCCTTATCCGACGGGTTGGGGCGCACGTCCCCCGCGGCAAGCGCCGCGAGCCGCCGCGCCACCTCCTCCTCGGCCCGCGCGAGCAGCTCGGGAAACGAGCCCACCGCGCCGTAGGGCACGCGCGAGCGCGCGGGATCGAGCCCCGGCATCGCCGCCGCGTCGAGCGAGCGCGCGTCGAAGGCGCCGGCCACCGCCTGGCGCAGCGGGTTCACGTAGAGCGTCGCCACCACGCGCACGCCGAGCAGGCGCTCGACCACGCGTGCGTAGATGAGCGCCTGCATCTTGCGCGGCAGCGCGAAGGGCGCGCCCGACTCCTCCTCGCGCCCGTGCAGGTGGTAGGCCGGCCCGAGCGAGGTCTTGTAGTCGATGACCACGGCGCGACCCTCCCCGTCCACGTCGATGCGGTCCACCGTCCCCACGATCCAGTGCCCCGCGTAGGGCACGCCGCCGTCCTGGCCGTAGCTCCACTCCAGGTACGTCGGGACGAAGCCGGGAAGGAACGACGCCTCGGCCGCCACGTAGCGCGCAAGCTGCGGGCGCAGCGCCTCGCGCAGGTCGCGCTCGCGACGATCGGCCGGCACGTAGCGATGCCCCGGCCGATGCGTTGCCTGGGCCGCGCAGGCGGCATCGAACACCTCGTCGATCAGGGCGAGGGCGCGCTCGCGGCCCTCAGCCGTCACGCGCTCCATCCCCTCCTCGTGAAGCCGCAGGTAGAAGCTTTGGAGCACCTCATGGACGAAGGTGCCGCGCTCGAGCGAGCCAAACCCCTCGTCCGGCGCGTCCAGCGAGAGCCGGCGCTGCACGAACCAGCGGTAGGGGCAGTCGAGGTAGCTCTCGATGGCCGAGGGCGACAGGTCAAGGCCCTCGCGCGTGACGCTCTCGACGCCACGCGGCAGGGTGATGAAGGGCGCCATGGCCTCGCCGATGGCGCCGGTGCGCGGAAGGGGCGCCACGAGCCCCGCCGGCTGCTCGTCAGTGCCGCAGGCGCCGTAGACGAAGCGGTTCTCGGCCAACGTGCTCACCTGCGGCACGAGCGCCTCGGGGATGGCCAGGTCGCGATTCATGCCGACATCGGAGCGCACGTCGGCGCGGTAGCAGTCGACCGCCTCCTCGAAGAGCGTGGCCGGGTAGCGCGGCTCGGCGCCCACGCCGTTGAGCGCCCGCTCGAGCACCACGACCGCACGTGCCGCCTCGAGCGCGTCGCGGAAGCGGCGGCGCTGGGACGCGAGCGCATCGACCGGCGCCGCCGCGCCCAGCTTGGCCAGCAGCGTGGCCCGCGCGTCCTCCGCCGCCCGCACCGGCCGCTCGGCCGAGTTAAGCCCGCAGACGATGAGCCCGTACGCCGCGCCGGCGCCGAGGCGGCCCGCCCGCTCAAGCGTGGTGAACAGCACGACGGGAAGAGCGCCCGAAGGCCGGGCGGCGCCGGGCGGCGCCTCCGCGACAGCCGGATTCTCCTCGCCGACGACGCCCGCAAGGCGCGCCTCGGCTTCCGCGGCATTGGCTGTGGAGGGCGCGCCCTCTTCCCCGGCAGCGACCGCGGGGCACGCGCCCCGCTCGCTCGTCCCCGCGGCAACGGTCGAAAGCCTCCGCGCGAGGTCGGCCCCGCCTTCGCCGGACGTCGGCTGCTCGCCGGCGTCAGCCTCGCTCCCAACCGGATCGACGCGCAGCGAGACCGCGACGGCACGCGACCCCAGAAGCGCCATGAGCCGGCTGAACGAGAGCCCCGCCTCCTCGGCCGCGGGCGCCGCTGCCGCGACGGGCGCGAGGGCCGCGGCCGCAAGGGCGCGCTCGCCGTCGCTCCGGGCGCGCGCGGCGAGTGCCGCCGCCAACACGCCGACGCCCCGGGACAGGCGTCCGGCGCCCAGGTCCTCCACCGCCTCAGCCAGGACGTCGGCGTCCAGCTCGCCCAGGCCCACGCGCACGTCCGTGGCGCTCGTCAGGCGATCGCGCCGCCATGCACGGTCCGCGCGGAAGGCCGCGCCAGCCCACACGCCCGATGCCGCGCCAAGGGCCGCGTCGGCCGCGGCGTCGGCCGCGGGACGCCCCTCATCGGCCGCCAGCACGTCGGCCAGGGCCAGCAGCAGCCGCCCTGCGTCCGTGCGCGCGAGCGGCACAGACGCCTCGAGCGCCGCCGCCACCCCGCAGGCCGCCAGCTCATCGGCGTAGTCCGCGAAGAGCGCCTCGGGGTCGAGCGCCGCCACCGCGACGAGCGCGTCCGGCACCGCGGCCTCCCTCTGCCCGGCGCGCACGCCCGCGCCGGGCTGCGCGCCGTCAGCGGCCGCCCCCTGGGCCGCGCAGCACGGCGACTCCCCCTCGTCGCGCGCGACGCGCGGGTCGCTCGGCAGCGCGTCAACCGCGACGCATGGCTCCGCCGCGGCGGCCTCGCGCGCCAGCGCGAGCGCCGCGTCGGCGATGAGGCGCCCCTCGGCCGTGGCCCCGGTGGCAAACGCGCAGCGCACGGCCCCCGTCGGCGCCACGGGATGGGCCGGGTCGGGCCGGTAGAGCGCGTCGAGCAGGGCCGTCAGCTCCGGCGCGCGCGGCGCGCGGCGCGCAGACGCGCGCGCGTTCGCGACGACCCGCGCGCCCACGGCTCGCAGCAGCATCACCTGGGGGCGCGTCAGGTCGCCCTCCTCGAACCCCAGCGCCACCACGCGCTCCGCGAGCGCGCCCGAGCCGGCGACGCGCGGCGATGCCATGGCCGGGCGCCCGGCCGATGAGGCGGAGTCCGGCCGGCCCGCACCGTCCGAGACCGACCCGCAGCCGCCCTCCCGCGCATTCGCCGGCACGGCCGGCACGCCGCCCGCCGCAGATGCCGACGAGGCCCCCTCGCCCTCCGCCGCCGAGTCGCCGCACGCGGCGGCCAGCAGCACGCAGGCCTCGGACGGCTCCGCCAGGCCGCGCTCGACGAGCATGGCGGCGTAGCGCCCTGCCGCATCGAGCACCCGCAGCTCATCAGGCGCCAGATCGCCCCCGCGCCGCGCCTCGTCGACGAGCGCCGGCAGGTCTTCCGCCACGAGCGCGGCCAGCAGCGCCACGCGCCCCGGCGTCGCCTCGAGGCCGAGCGCCTCGTCCAGGGCCGCCGTCGCCAGGGCCAGGCGCTCGCCCGCGCCCACGAGCCGACGCCCGTCGCCGAGAAGCTCCCAGCGATCCGCCAGCCACCAGTCCCCCGGCAGCGCCTCCACGCCGAGCGCGCCGCCCGACGCGGCCAGCGACCGCCGCACCGACGCGGCCAGCTCCGCCGAGGCCGTCACCACGCAGGCGCGCCGTCCCGCTGCCGCAGCCTCGCGCACGAGCGCCAGCGCCGCGTCCAGGGCCGCGTCCGCGTTGTCCGCCACGAGCTCCGCATCCGCTCGCACGCCGTCCCGCTCCGCCGCGCTGCGGCCATCTTGTCGAGTATCCGCCACCATCGCCTCTTCCGCTGCCTCGTTTTCCGTCCTCGTCATTGTATCCAAACCCCGTCCCTCCTCCCGCGCGACAGCCGCCGCGAGCGGGGCCGTCTGCATGATCGCTCGGCGGTGCGGGGTTCCTCGCGCGACAACCGCCGCGAGCGGCCGCCGCACAGCCCCGCCTCGCGAAGACCGCCAGCCTACCACGCGCCCCGCCCAGCGAAGACCGCCTGAGCCACGCGGCCGAGCGGCCCTCCTCGTTCGGCCTCGCGCCGTTTCGCATCCAATCTCGCGAGCTATCTGAGGCTCGTCAGCCCCGAGAACTGAAATCCGAGGCGCCACCATGCGAGAACCCCGGCGTTTCCCCAGGTCGCGCATATCGAAGCCCGCAAGGAGGCCGACAGCCCGCGTCAGGCCCTCGGACAACTCGCGAGATTGGATGCGAAGGCACCGCAGACGCACCCCGCACGCACCGCCGACGCGGCGGCCGGACGCACCCCGCCACGAACGCCCGTCACCCCCTCTCGCCCTGGCCCGCCGGCCCCGTTCCGGCCCGCCACGCGCGCTTCGCCGAGAGCCGCCCACGCGCCCAAACGCCCGCCGCTTGCCCGCTGCCCCATCGAGGCGCCTTGGCGTTTTCGGCGGGCTCCGCAAATTCTGACGGTTTTGCACCCGTCCCTCCGCCGTCCAAGGCCCCGCGCACGCCGCCCTCCGTCGTTTGCCCTGGTCGGCATCGGGCCTCCCACGCCCGAGCGCCCCTCCCGCGTCTCCCGAGAGTGCAAAACCGTCAAAATCTGCAGCCGGGGCCGAAAAACCGGAGGATCGCCGCTCCAACCCCGCCCCTCACGACCGCCGCGGGCAACGAATCGCCGCCCAACACGCGTCTCGCCGCTGCACCCTGCAGGCGCGGCGCGGTAGAATGGTCTGTCGCCTCGCGCCATCCCGGCGCCGGGCGCCCCACGATTGGAGACCCCATGTCCGACCCGACCTCCCCCACGCCCCCCGCCCCCGACGCCATCCAGGTCCGCGGCGCGCACGTGCACAACCTGCGCGACCTCGACGTCGACGTTCCCCTGCGCCAGCTCGTCGGCATCGCCGGCGTCTCCGGCTCCGGCAAGAGCTCGCTCGCCCTCGGCGTCCTCTACGCGGAGGGCTCCCGCCGCTACCTGGAGGCCCTCTCCGCCTACACGCGCCGCCGCATCGCGCAGCCCGGCCGCGCCGGGGCCTGCGAGGTGCGCCACGTGCCGGCCGCCCTCGCCCTGCGCCAGCGACCCGGCGTCCCCGGGGTGCACTCCACGTTCGGCACGTCCACCGAGCTTCTCAACCACCTGCGCCTCCTGTTCTCGCGCGTCGGCGCCCACCGCTGCCCGAACGGACACCTCAACCCGCCCTCGCTCAACGTGGCCGCCGAGCGCCCCCTCACGTGCGCCACCTGCGGCGTCGAGTTCTACGGCCCCTCCGCTGAGGACCTCGCCTTCAACGGCGCCGGAGCCTGCCCCACCTGCGGCGGCACCGGCGTGGTGCGGACCATCGACGAGTCCACCCTCGTCCCCGATCCCTCCCTCACCCTCGACGAGGGGGCCGTGGCCCCCTGGCGCCAGCTCATGTGGTCGCTCATGAGCCAGGTGGCCGGCGAGATGGGCGTGCGCACCGACGTCCCCTACCGCGACCTCACCGACGAGGAGAAGGAGATCGTCCTGCACGGCCCGATGGAGAAGCGCCACATCCTCTACGTCCCCAAGGGCAAGGACCGCGCCACCGAGCTCGACTTCACCTACTACAGCGCGGTGAACACGGTAAGAAACGCGCTTTCGAAGGCCAAGGACGAGAAGGGGATGGCCCGCGTGGCGAAGTTCCTCACCGAGGACACGTGCCCCGAATGCGGCGGCACCCGGCTCTCGGCGCGGGCGCGGGGCAGCCTCATCGACGGGCAAAGCCTCGCCGAGGCGACGGCCCTCACGCTCGACGGCCTGCGCGCCTGGCTGCCCACGGTGGGCCCCGGGCTTCCGGCGGAGCTGCGCCCGATGGCCGAGGCCATCATCGCGGAGACGGCCGAGCCCCTCGAGCGCCTCGGCCAGCTGGGGCTCGGCTATCTCTCCCTCGACCGCGCGAGCGCGACGCTCTCCAACGGCGAGCGTCAGCGCGTGGCCCTCACGCGCGCCGTGCGCAGCCGCACCACCGGCGTGCTCTACGTGCTCGACGAGCCCTCCATCGGGCTGCACCCGGCCAACGTGGAGGGCCTGCTCGGCGTGATGGACGACCTCATCGCCGACGGCAACTCGGTGGTGATGGTCGATCACGACACCGCCGTGCTGCGCCACGCCGACCACCTCATCGAGATAGGCCCCGGCTCGGGCGCCGACGGCGGGCGCGTCATCGCAAGCGGAACGGTGGCCCAGGTGGAAACCGACCCCGCCAGCCGCATCGGCCCGTTCCTCGCCGGCACGGCGAAGGTGCGCGTGCGCACGCCCGTCGCGCCGGAGCACGTCTTCGACGAGGGCGCCATCGGCCTGGAGACCAGCGCCCTCCACACCGTGAGGCCCCTCGAGGCGCGCATCCCGAGAAAGCGCCTGACCGCGGTCACCGGCGTGTCGGGGTCGGGCAAGACCACGCTCGTGCTCGAGAGCCTGGTGGCGGGCCTTCAGGCACGCATCGCCGGACGGACGCTGCCCGCGCACATCGTGGACGTGGACGCGCCTGGCATCACGCGCGCGAACCTCGTGGACGCAACGCCCATCGGCGTGAACGTGCGCTCCACCGTGGCCACCTACTCCGGCGTGCTCGACGACCTGCGGCGCGCCTTCGCCCAGCTGCCCGAGGCGCGCGAGCGCGGCCTCAAGGCGGGCGACTTCTCCTACAACACGGGAAGCCTGCGCTGCCCCACCTGCGACGGCACCGGCCAGATCTCGCTCGACGTGCAGTTCCTCCCCGATGTGGACATCCCCTGCCCCGACTGCCGCGGCGCGCGCTACGGCGCGGACGCCTACGCCCTCCAGATGACGGTGGGCGGCAGCGCCGCGCCCGACTCCCCCGGCAGCCGCGCGCCGTGGGGCGCCGAGGCCACCCGGGACGCCGCCGAACCGCAGCGCGCCCGCGACGACGATTCCGCGGCCGGCGCTGCCAGCCACGCTGACGACCTCGCCTCCGTGCGCACCCTCGCGCTGCCCGAGCTGCTCGCGCTCACGGTGGACCAGGCCCTCGAGGCGCTTAGCGGGCTCAAGAAGGCCCACGCCAAGCTCCAGACCCTCCACGACCTGGGGCTGGGCTACCTCACCCTCGGCGAGGCGACGCCCGCGCTCTCGGGCGGCGAGGCCCAGCGCCTCAAGCTGGCGAGCGAGATGCGACGCAGCCAGGCCGACGCGCTCTTCGTGTTCGACGAGCCCACCATCGGCCTGCACCCGCTCGACGTAGCCACCCTCGTCGCCGTGCTCCAGCGCCTCGTCGAGCACGGTGCCACCGTGGTGGTGATCGAGCACGACCTGGACATGATCGCCAACGCCGACTACGTCATCGACCTGGGGCCAGGCGGCGGCGCCGACGGCGGCCGCATCGTGGCCGCAGGCACCCCGGCCCAGGTGGCGGCCGATCCCGCCAGCGTCACCGGCCGCTACCTGCGCGCGGCGCTGGCGGGCCAGCAGGTGGAAGATGGCGACGCCGAGCACCAGGAGCATCGAGGCTGAGCGCCCGCAGCGCCGAGCCCGAGCAGGCTCCCCGCGCCCGGGGCCGGAGCGAAGGGAGCGCCCCCCCGCAGCGAGGAATCACGTGGTGCCCCACCACATGATTCCGCAGCAAGGAGGCGACCGAAGCCCCGCCCCGGGCGCGGGGAGCCGGACGACCGGAGCCCGAGGCCCCGGGCCGCGAAGGCCAGAACAGGCCAGGACAGACCGAGAGGAGCCGAGAAGGCATGATCACCGAGGACGAGATAGCGCGGCACTGCTCGGCGCGCACGCTTCAGCGGGCGCGGGCCATCGCCGCGCGCGACCAGGACATCCTCACGCGCCAGTGCCGCTACGCGGGCGGCGAGGTGACGCTGTCGGCCTTCGTGGCCTCGAGCGCCGGCTGGTCTGACCGCTACCGCACCTCGGCGACGCTCGACGAGGCTGCCGGCGCGGTGATCGACTACTCCTGCACCTGCCCCGCCTTCCGCGGCGCGGACGGCATGTGCAAGCACGCCGCCGCGCTCGCGCTCGCCTACCTCGCGCGCCCCGACGGCTTCCTCGGCTGGCGCCCCGATGCCGCGCCCCAGACGAGCCCCGCCCTCGCCGCCTACCTCGACCGCGCCCGCCGCGCTTCCCACGAGGCGCTGCGCGACGCCGTGGACGTAGAGCTCATCTTGGGCTACGCCTACGAGAGCTGGACGGCGCGCTTCCGCGTCGTGGGCCCGCGCGGCGGCTACGCGCTGCGCTCGCTGGCGGAGTTCGCGACGGCGCTGCGCACGGGCGAGACGGTGGCCTACGGGCAGAAGCTCGCCTTCGCCCACGCGCCGGAGGCCTTCACCGCCCACGGCCGGGCGCTCGCCGGCTTCATCGCGCGGGCGGTGGCAGCGCGTAACCGCCTGGTCGCCCGGCGCGCCGGGCGCGAGGGCGGCACCGACCGCGAGCTCTTCCTCACCGAGGCCGAGGTGGTGGAGCTCATCGACCTGGAGGGCGGGCGCACCTTCACGCTCGAGGGCGGCGACGGCGTGCTCCGGCGCACCAACCAGGTGAGCGCCATCGACGAGGATCCCGCCCTCACGCTGCGCCTCTGCGCGCTCGATCCGGGCGGCTACACCATCATGCGCGACGAGCCGCTCGTGTTCGCGGCCGCCGGCGAGCGCCTCTACGTCGTCCAGGACGACCTGCTCTACCGCTGCACGCCTGCCTTCGCACGGTGCGCCGACTTCCTGCGCGCCGTCTACCAGTCCAGCGACGAGCGCCTCTTCGTGGCCACGGCCGACCTGCCGCTGTTCTGCGCGGAGGTGCTGCCGCTGCTCGAGGAGCACCTGGACGTGCGTGCCCCGGCCGACATCGACCGCTACCGCCCCGTGCCCTGCACGCTCGAGTTCCGCCTCGACCGCGAGGGCCGCGCGGTCACCGTGCTCGCCCACGCCGTCTACGGCGAGGCGCGCCTGCCCCTGGCCGTGCCGCCCCACGCGCTCGCCACCGAGGTGGAGGCCGCCCACGGCGCGCCCGTCACCGTCGGCATCGCGGCCCCCGGCGCGCCCACCAGCCCGAATGCTCACGCCGGCGCCTGGCCCGGCCCGACCCCGCTGCGCGACGAGGCCGCCGAGCGGCGCGCGTGCGACGTGCTCTCCGCCTACTTCCGCCCCGACGCCACCCTCCCCCTCGCCGACGGCGACGGCGTGGAGCGCCTGCTCTTCGGCGGGCTTTCGCGCCTCCAGACCCTCGGCGAGGTGTTCACCACGCCCGCCTTCGACCGCCTCATCGCCGATGGGAAGCCGCGGGTAGACGTGGGGCTCTCGCTTCACGGCAGCCTCATAGACCTGGACGTGTCCTCTGCCGACCTGCCGCCCGAGGAGCTCGCGGCGCTCTTCGAGAGCTACCGCCAGCGCCGGCGCTACCACCGCCTGCGCGACGGCGCGTTCCTGAGCCTTGAGGGCTACGACCTCTCCGAGCTCGAGCGGCTCGCCGACGACCTGGGGCTCTCTGCGGCCGACCTGGCCTCCGGACACGTGGAGCTGCCCGCCTGGCGCGCCTTCTACCTGGACGAGACCCTGTCCGACGCGCGGCGCGACGAGGGCTTCCACCGCTACGTCGAGCGCCTGCGCGCGGTCGACGTGACCGCCTACGCACCGCCCGCCGACCTGCGGGCCACCCTGCGCCCCTACCAGCGCGAAGGCTTCGGGTGGCTCTCGGCCCTGGCCGACCTGGGGCTTGGCGGCATCCTCGCCGACGAGATGGGCCTCGGCAAGTCGGTGCAGCTCATCGCCCTGCTCCTCGCGCGGGCCGAGGAGCTGCGCGCCGGGGGCGGCACGCTCATCGTGTGCCCGGCCTCGCTCGTCTACCACTGGACGGCCGAGCTGCGCCGCTTCGCCCCCTCCCTCACGGCCGCAGCCGTCGCCGGCCCCAAGCGCGATCGCGACCGCGTGCGCGCCCACGGCGCCGACGTGCTGGTGACCTCGTACGACCTCCTGCGCCGCGATGCCGAGGCCTGGGAGGAGCGCGACCTGGGCTGCGTGGTGCTCGACGAGGCCCAGTACATCAAGAATCAGGCCACCCTCACCGCCCGCGCCGCCAAGCGCCTGACCGCGCCGCTGCGCCTGGCGCTCACCGGCACGCCGGTGGAGAACCGCCTCTCGGAGCTCTGGAGCATCTTCGACTTCCTCATGCCGGGGCTGCTCGGGTCCTACGCGAGCTTCTCCCAGCGCTTCGAGGCCCCCATCCTCGGCCGCGAGGAGGAGCCCGACGAGGCCGAGGCCGCCGACGCCGCAGCCCGCCTGGCCGCACTCGTGGGGCCCTTCGTGCTGCGCCGCCTCAAGGCCGACGTGCTGCCCGACCTCCCTCCCAAGCTCGAGAGCGTGGTGGCCGTCCCGCTCCGCGGCGAGCAGGCCAAGCTCTACGCCGCCCACGAGCAGCGCCTGCGCGCCGACATCGCCGCGCCCAAGCCCAAGGATGGCCGCCGCTTCGACGAGCGCAAGGTGGAGGTGCTCGCCGAACTCACGCGGCTGCGGCAGCTCTGCTGCGATCCGGCGCTCGTCTACGAGAACTTCCGCGGGCGCGCCGCCAAGATGGACGCCCTCATGGACCTCGTGGGCGAGGCGCGCGACGGCGGGCAAAAGGCGCTCGTGTTCTCCCAGTTCACCACGTATCTGGCGCGTATCGCCGAGCGGCTCGACCGCGAGGGCGTGCCCTACTACGTCATCACGGGCGCCACGCCCAAGCGGCAGCGCGTCGAGCTGGTGGACGCCTTCAACGCCGACGACACGCCCGTGTTCCTCGTGTCGCTGCGCGCCGGCGGCACGGGGCTCAACCTGACGGGCGCCTCGGTGGTCATCCACGCCGATCCGTGGTGGAACGCCGCCGCCGAGGCCCAGGCCACCGACCGCGCCCACCGCATCGGCCAGACCGAGGCCGTGAGCGTCTACCGCGTCATCGCCGAGGGAACCATCGAGGAGCGCATCCTGCGCCTCCAGGAGCGCAAGGCCGACCTGGCCGCCGCGGTCATCGGCGCGAGCGACGGCGTGTCGCTGGCCACGCTCACCCAAGACGACCTGATCGACCTGCTCACCGGCGACTAGCGCGCCGGCCGCCCGCCCCGCCTGACGGCGCCCGGCGCCGGGATCCATCAACGCACGAGGCGAGCCGCGCCCCAGAGCCCGTCAGCGCGCCGCGCTCCCGCCAGAACCCACGCGAGCCGCGCGCCAAGGCTCATGTGGCGCCCCACGCACCGTGCTACTGCCACGTTTTCGCGCGAAAATGGCACTGATTGGCAGTTTGGTACGGTTCGCAGCAGCACCCGCAGACCCTGAGTCGACGTTTGCCCAGGTTGGCCCTAGCCGTATGGCGCCAGAGATCGCGTAAACGGGGGCTCATGGCCCCTCAGACCGTACCAAACTGCCAATCAGTGCCGCCTGAGGCCCAAAATGTGGCAGTCGCCCCGCCGAGGTGCCGCCAAGCCCCAGCCCGCGACCACGCACGACCCCGAGCGGCGGTCACCATCCCAGGGACGCGAAGTCGGCGTCCTCGTCGACCACGGGCAGCCCCGCCTCACGGAAGAGGGCAGCCGCCACGCCCCAGCCGGGAACGAGCGCGCCCGCGAACGTGCCGTCGTAGACGGCCCCCGACCCGCACGAGGGAGACCGCGCCTTGAGCACCGCGCCCGCGCAGCCGGCGGCCAGCGCCTCCTCCAGGCTGCGGCGGGCGCCGGCGCAGAAGGCCGCCGTCACGTCGGATCCCGCCGCGTCGGCCACGCGCACCGGATCACGCTCGACGATCTCCGCGGGCGGACGCGGCACGGGCAGGCCGCCGGCCCGTTCCGGGCACACCGGCACGAGCTCGTGGCGCGCGGCCAGCGCGGCCACGCGCGCGCAGGGCTTCGCCGCGCCGTCGTAGCGGCACGCATCACCCAGAAGGCACGCGCTCACAGCCAGGATCACGCGCGCTCCTCGAAGAACGCGCGCACCTTCATGAGGGAGTCCGCCAGCACGCGCTCCTCCTCGTCAGAGAGGGTGCCCAGGGCCTCGTCGACCATCTGACGGTGGAACAGGCGGTGCGCGCGGTACACCTGGCGCCCCTTGCGCGAGAGCGACACGAGCACGCGGCGGCGATCCGCCGTGTCGCGCTCGCGGATGAGGTAGCCCTTGTCAACCAGGCGGTTCACGCAGATGGTGAGGGTGGCCAGCGTCACCCCCAGACGCGACGCCACCACGTTCATGGGATTGGCCTCACGATAGCCCACGGCATCGATGGTGTGGATCTCGGTGATGGTGAGGCCCTCGGTGAAGCGATTGTCGAGCGACTTCTCCTCGATGCGCAGGATCGAGTTGAACACCGAGGTCAGAAGATCGTCGATCTCCTCACGGCGTTCCTTGGCGCCATCGGCCATGAAGCGCTCCTTCCGTCTTCCAGGGCGTGCCCGACGCGTCCCCGCCAGGGCGGCCGGCTTCTCAATGAGCATCAGGGTAAGGGTATGCTAACGCGTATCATGGTAGCGCATTTCCGCAGGGGCGCGGGGAAGAGCCTGATAACGATCCAGTTGCGCGACGCCGGGGGAAAGGCGGCCTGCATCAGGTACAATGTCCCAGCTCGTCGGGCACGCCCGGCGGCAATCGCACCCACCATCCGCCGCAGCCGCCCCGGACGACGCGGCCCGAAAGGACACCCCATGCAGCGAGAGCAGTTCGGATCCCGCCTCGGCTTCATCCTCATCAGCGCCGGCTGCGCCATCGGCCTGGGCAACGTCTGGCGCTTCCCCTACATCTGCGGCGAGTACGGCGGCGCGGCCTTCGTGCTCATGTACCTGGTGTTTCTCGTTATCCTCGGCCTGCCCATCATGGCCATGGAGTTCGCGGTGGGACGCGGCTCGCAGAAGTCCATCGCGCGCTCGTTCGACGTGCTCGAGCCGAAGGGGTCGGGCTGGCACCGCTTCAAGTGGGTGGGCATCGCCGGCAACTACCTGCTCATGATGTTTTACACCACCGTGGCCGGCTGGATGCTCGCCTACGTGCCCAAGATGGCCTCCGGCACCTTCTCCGAGGCCAGCACCGCCCAGACCGCAGCGGCCTTCGACAGCATGCTCGCCAACCCGGCCGAGCTCGTGACCTGGATGGTGGTGGCCGTGGCCATCGCCATCGGCGTGTGCTCGCTCGGCCTGCAGAAGGGCGTCGAGCGCATCACCAAGGTGATGATGGTGTGCCTGCTCGCCATCATCGGCGTGCTCATCGTGCGCGCGGTCACCCTGCCTGGCGCCGGCGAGGGCGTGCTGTTCTACCTGGCGCCCGACTTCTCCAAGATCTTCTCCGACGTGAAGACGTTCTGCGACGCGGCCTACGCCGCCATGGGCCAGGCGTTCTTCACGCTGTCCATCGGCATGGGCTCGATGGCCATCTTCGGCAGCTACATCGGCAAGGACCGATCGCTCATGGGCGAGGCGGCCACCATCGGCGCCCTCGACACGGGCGTGGCGCTGGCCACCGGCCTCATCATCTTCCCCGCCTGCTTCGCCTTCGGCGTGGCGCCCGACTCCGGCCCCGGGCTCGTGTTCATCACGCTGCCGTCCGTGTTCGAGCAGATGTGGCTCGGAAATGTGTGGGGCACGCTGTTCTTCATCTTCATGAGCTTTGCGGCGCTCTCCACCGTCATCGCGGTGTTCGAGTGCATCCTCTCGTTCGCCATGGACCAGTGGGGCTGGTCGCGCAAGAAGGCGGTTATCTTCAACCTCATCGCCATCCCGCTGCTGTCGCTGCCCTGCGCACTCGGCTTCAACGTGCTCTCGGGCCTCGAGCTGCCGGGCGTCGGCAACATCCAGTCCATCGAGGACTTCCTCGTGTCCAACAACATCCTGCCGCTCGGCTCGCTCGTGTTCGTGGCGTTCTGCGTGAGCAAGCGCGGCTGGGGCTGGGATAACTTCCTCGCCGAGGCCAACAGCGGCGAGGGCCTGCGCTTCCCCACGTGGATCCGCCCCTGGATGCGCTTCGGCGTGCCCACGCTCGTCATCGTGATTCTCGCGCTCGGGTGGCTGCCCATCATCCAGACCTGGATCGGGTTGGCCTAGCGCCGTCCGCGCGGACGCTCGGCGCTCGGCGCTCGGTACGCGGAGCGAACGGGACGAACGGGGCGAATTGACGCGGAACGCCGCCGAAACTGCACGGTTTTTTCGACTTTGTGACGCCCGACGTACCGCAACGGGCGCTCTGGCAGACGTTTCCCCAGGTCGCGCTTGGCGATCGGAGAAAACGCGCCCTCCCAAGGCCCGAGAACGCCCCCACTCTGTCGCAAAGTCGTCAAAACCGTGCAGTTTCGGCGCCTCCGCCGCAAGAGGATGCCCTCGACCGGTCCTCCGCCCACGCTGGCGCGCCCAGCCCGCCGCGCCCCCCGGCCAGGCAGCCCGCCGCGCCAGCGCCGCAGGCCAGGCGGCCCGATCTCCCGCCACGCGATCCCTCGTGCCAGCGCCGCAGGCCAGGCAGCCCGCCCCCCGCCACGCGAGCCCTCGTACCAGCGCCCGCCCCCCGGCCCGCCAGCCCGATCTCCCTCGCGCCAGCCCCAGCCCGTCCGTCGCCCGCCCAAACGCCTACCAGCGCAGATCGCGCCCCTCGGCGGGCTTGAGCTCGATCTTGCGCGTAGCTGCCTCGGCGCGCACGAGCGTGACGGGAAGGCGCTGGCCCAGGCGGAGGACGCGTCCGCTCTCCTCGCCGGTGAGCGTATAGCGCTGCGCGTCGAAGGCGAAGTACTCGCGCCCGAGGGCGCGCAGGGGAATGAACCCCTCGGCGGTGCACTCAAGCCGCGCGTAGAGCCCGTAGCTCGCCACGCCCGACACGATGGAGGGAAAGCTCTCCCCCACGTGCCCGGCCAGGTACTCCGTCATCTTGAGCTCCTGCGACTCACGGGCCGCCTCATCGGCCACGCGCTCCATGTCCGAGGAGTGCTCGGCTATCCAGGGCAGCGCGGCCACCTCCTGGTCGAACTTCTGCGGCCGCTTGGTGAGCGCCGCGCGCAGCATCCGATGCACCACGAGATCAGGATAGCGGCGGATAGGGCTCGTGAAGTGCGCGTACGCGGCCAGCCCCAACCCGTAGTGGCCGTCGTTGGCCGGCCGGTAGAGCGCGCGGCGCATCGAGCGCAGAAGCAGCATGGACACCAGCTCGCCCTCGGGCCGTCCCTCGCTTGCCGCCAGCACGTCCTGGAGCACCTGCGGATCACCCGTCACGAGGCGCGCCGCCATCTCCTCCCCAAACCAGGGGAACTCCTGGAGCACGGGCACAAGGCCGCCGAGCGCATCGGGCGCAGGCCGCTCGTGCACGCGGTAGAGGCAGGGGAACCCGCGCGTCTCCAAGAACGTGGCCACCGCCTCGTTGGCCAGGATCATCGCCTGCTCCACGAGCTCGGTGGCAGCCGTCTTGGCACGCAGGCGGATGCCGATAGGCGCGCCATCCGCGTCCAGCTGGACCTTGGCCTCGACGGTGTCGAAGTCAAGCGCGCCGGCCCGCGTGCGAATGCCCTGCCGCAGGCGCGCGAGCCGCGCTGCCGCGACGACGCGGGATGCGATGGGATCGGCGGCATCGGCAGCCGGCAGGCCCTCGCCAGAGCGAGGCCGGCCGTCAGGCACGGCGTCCGCAGACGCCGCGGCGCAGGCCGCACCTGCCGCCTCGGCATCCGACGCAGGCGACGACGCGGCTCCCGACGCCGCCGCGGCAGACGCCTCCTGCCGCCAGGCTCCCCCCTCGCCAGGCGCCTCGCCCGCCGCCTCGATCATCTCTTGCGCCTCGTCGTAGGTGAGACGCGCGTCCGAGCGGATGAGCGCCGGATACGCCTCGAACCGCACCAGGTCGCCCGCGTCATCCAGGTACAGGTCCACCGTCATCGAGCGCCGCGCCTCGCCGGGCTTGAGCGAGCACAGCTCGTTGGAGAGCTCCTCGGGCAGCATGGGGATCACGCGGTCCACCAGGTACACGCTCGTCGCACGCCGGCGCGCGTCAAGGTCGAGCGACGAGTTCCACTCCACGTAGTGCGACACGTCGGCGATGTGCACCCCCAGCCGCCAGAGCCCGCAAGCCTCCCCCGCCGCGCCGGCGTCTGGCTTCCCCCCAGGCCTCGGGCGAGACGTCCCGTCCGCCGGCACCCAGTCGAGCGACAGCGCGTCATCGAAGTCGCGCGCATCGGCCGGGTCGATGGTGAAGGTCACGCGGTCGCGCAGGTCGCGGTAGCCCGCGGCCAGGGCGCCTTCCTCGTCGAGGACGGCGGTGCGGGCCTCGGCCAGCGCCGCCTCGGAGAACTCCGTCTCCAGCTTGTGGCGTGCCACGATGACGTCCACACCCAGGGCTGCCGCCTCAGCCGTGCCGATGACCTCCTCCACCACGCCCGTGGCGGCGGTGTGGCGCGTGGGGAACTGCGTCACGCGCACGCGCACGAGGGCGCCGTCGGGCACCTCGGGGTGGTCGGCGCGCAGGGTGAAGATGTCGTAGGAGATGCGCGTGTCCTCGGGCACCACCACGCCGAAGGGCTCGGCCACCTCGTAGCGGCCGATCACCATGTCGTGGGCGCGGTCGAGCACGCGCACCACGCGTGCCGCCGGCTTGTCCTGGTCGCGACGTCCCCCGCCTCGGCCGGACGCCCCGCCCCGCTCGCCGCGGCGGCTGATGGGCGCCAGCTCCACCAGGTCGCCGTCGAAGGCCCCGCCCATGGCGGAGGCGGGCACGAAGAACTCCCCCTCGGCGGTGGAGACGAACCCGAAGCCGCCGGCCCGGGCCACGAGCACCCCACGCGGGTTCGACCGCGGGGCGCGGCGCACATGCTTGCGATGTCGGGCCATGGAGGGGCTCCTTTCACGGAGGCGGACGATGGGGCGGCGCTGGACGGCGGGCGGCAGCCAGCAGGCGGATGGGCAACGGATACGACAGCGACAGGCAACGCGCGGGACGGCCGCACCCCGCGGCGGACTCCGCTGGCACAAAGGCAGTCGCGCCTGCGACACCCCTCGCGCAGCAGGCCCGCATCCGCGACGGCCCCGCGCGTCAGGCGCTGCAAACGGGGCAGAATCGACGTCTTGACGACACTTGGCGGCGCCCAGCGCGCCCAATCGCAGCCCGGCGAAAAAACGCGATCTGGGGTTTTACGACGCCGAGCACGCAAAGGCCGCACGAGAGCCCGAAAAAACGTCGTCAAGCCGTCGATTCTGCCCAGTTCGAACCGACGCGTCAATTCGAGCAGACGCCTCCGTTCGGACCGACGCGCCAACTCAGGCCGACGCCCACCGGAGGCGGCCAGGCCGTCGCCTCGGGGCGCCTATCCCCGCGCCACGAGCGAGTGCGCGGTATCGATGGCCACCAGGCGCTGGGTGTCGGCATCCTCCGTGGCGTCTACCATGATGTTGGGCACCACGCCCGCGCCGTTGATCTCGTGCCCGAGGGGCGAGAGGTAGTAGGCCGCCGTGTAGCGCACCGCACCGCCGAAGGTCAGCTCGCGCACCACCTGCACCGACCCCTTCCCGAGCGTAGTCTGCCCCACCACCTCGGCACGCTGGTTGTCCTGAAGGGCCGCGGCGAGCACCTCGGAGGCGGCGGACGTGTAGCCGTTCACGAGCACCACGAGCGGGGCGTCAGTCACCGTCACGCCGCTCGCCGTCTTGGAGGACACGCCGTCCACCGTGCGGATCTCCACGATCACGCCGCTCTTGATGAACAGGCTCGCGATGTCCACGGCCTGGGTGAGGTAGCCGCCGGGGTTGTCGCGGATATCGAGCACGAACGCAGTGGCGCCCTGGTTGGTCAGGTCGGCCACGGCGCTCTTCACCAGGTCTGACGAGTTCTGCGTGATCTGGCGCAGGCGGATGTAGCCCACCTCGTTCACCAGCTCGGTGGTGACGTTGACCTCCTCGTAGCGGCGGCACAGAAGCGTGGTAGTGAACTCAGAGCCGGTCTCGGCATCGAGGCTGATGGGCCGCATCCAGGTGACGATGACGTTCGCGCCCTCGTCCCGCGCGAGCGAGTTGACCACCTCGGTCAGCGACCAGACGCGGCTCGAGTCGCCGTCGATGGCCTCCACGAAGTCACCCTGGCGCACGCCCTTGGCCTCAGCCTCGGAGCCCTCGAACACGTCGGCGACGTAGGCACGGCCGTTGTACTCGGAAAACAGCACGCCGATGCCCGCATAGGTGCGGCCCGTCGTCTCCTTGATGTAGCCGTTGTAGCGGTCCGGGTTGAAGTAGGCGGCATAGGGGTCGCCGGTCGCCTTGAGCAGGTCGTCGAGCATGGAGTAGGTGGCCTTCTCCAAATCCACCGCGTCCAGGCTGCTGCCAGACAGCAGGTCCTCCACCTCCTCCACCCGGGCGGAGATGGAGTCATAGGTGGACTTGACGTTCTTAGATGACGAGGTGGCCGCCGCCTCATCAGGCGATACGGGGAACCCGAGGGATTGCACGAAGGCCGTCTGGCTGCGCACCGCGAATCCCGCCGCGAAGGCCACGACCACCACGAGGAAGAACGCAAGGAGGCGCATGGTCCTGCGACCACGCGCCCGCTCCTGCTTCGTCAGGGCCGCGGCCTTGCGCTCGCGGCCCTTGTGCTTGCCGTCCTTGGCCATAGGTGCCCTCCGGAGCTACACCTTCAGGTAGCGGCGCATGGCGAACGCCGATCCAATGAGGCCGATGACCAGGCCCGCCGCCACGAGCGACAGGTAGATCATCGCGTAGGTGCCGCCGTCCACCTCAAGCGAGAGGAACGGCAGCGCCGCCTGGACGCGCGGGATGGCGGCCGAGCGCAGCGCCTGGAGCACCCCCACGGCCAGCAGCGATCCGATGAGCGCGTGCAGCGCGCCCTCCATGAGGAAGGGGCCGCGGATGAAGCCGTTGGACGCGCCCACCAGGCGCATGATGGCAATCTCCTTGCGACGCGCCAGGATGGCCAGGCGGATGGTGTTGTTGATGAACACGAGCGCGATGAAGATGAGCAGCGCGATGAGCGCGATGCCGATGTAGCGCACGTAGTTGGTCACCGCGAACAGGCGCTCGACGGACTGCTGGCCGTACTTCACGGCCTCTGCCGGGTCATCGGGGTTGTCGGTGATCGTGGGGTAGATGGAGGTGGCGAGCACCTGACCGGCCACCGATTCCACCAGCTGCGGGTCCGACAGCTCGATGTCGATGGAGGCCGGCAGCGGGTTCTGCCCGTCAAGCTGGTCGATGATGTCAGGGTTGTTCGAGGTGTTGCGGAAGTTCTCGAGCGCCTGGTCTTTGGTGGTGAAGTCGACCGAGGCCACGCCCTCCATGCCGCGGATCTCCCCCATGAGCGCGTCGATCTGCGCCTGGTCGGCGTCATCGGCCACGTACGCGGTGATGGACACCTCGTTCTCGATGGAGGACACCAGGTGGTTGATGACGGTGCCGCCCACCAAGAACACGCCGATGATCAGCAGCGAGAGGAAGATGGTGACGATGGAGCCCAACGTGGTGGACAGGTTGCGGGTGAAGCCCTGGATGGACTCCTTGAGGAAGTAGAAGAAGCTAGACATCGAAGCCGTACACCCCCCGGTCCTGGTCGCGGGTCAGGTGCCCGCGGTCGAGCGCGATGACGCGCCGGCGCATGTTGTCCACCATCTCGCGGTCGTGGGTGGCGATGAGCACCGTGGTACCGGTGCGGTTGATGCGCTCGAGCAGGTCCATGATGCCGCGGGACGTCTGCGGGTCAAGGTTGCCCGTGGGCTCGTCGCAGATGAGCAGCGGCGGGCGGTTCACGATGGCGCGCGCGATGGACACGCGCTGCTGCTGGCCGCCGGAGAGCTGGTCGGGATAGCTGTTGAGCTTCTCCGACAGGCCCACCAGGCGCAGCACCTCGGGCACCTGGGTCTTGATGACATGACGGCTCTTCCCGATAACTTCCAGGGCGAAGGCCACGTTCTCGAACACCGTCTTGTTCGGCAGGAGCTTGAAGTCCTGGAACACGCAGCCGATGTTGCGGCGCAGGTAGGGCACGCGCCAGTTGCGCATGGTGGTGAGGTCCTCGTCCGCCACGTAGATCTTGCCCTCGGAGGGCTTGATCTCACGGGTGAGCAGGCGGATGAAGGTGGACTTGCCGCTTCCGGAATGGCCCACGAGGAAGAGGAACTCGCCCGCGTAGATCTGCAGCGACACGTCGTTGAGCGCGGGCTTGTTGGGCTGGGCCGGGTAGACCTTGGTCACATGGTCGAAGGTGATGACCGGCGTGCCCAGGGGCGCGGAGGTCTCGTCAACCTCGAGCACGGGCAGCGATTGCGACAGCTGCGACGCCATCTGGGCGCGGCGGGAGTGAGCCCCCGAGCCGGCATGGCGAGCACGCGGCGAGCGCCCTTGGCTCGTATCATTGGTCACAGTTTGCTCCGTTCAAATTGTCGTTCATTACTGAGACCGTCCAATTCTAGCAGACGGCTTAAACGGCCAAGACCCTCTTCACAGCTTCAACAACGGCGGCGGAGTCAAGCTCGAAGTAGCGCAGCAGCTCCTCGAACTCGCCCGACTTGCCGAAGCGGTCGCGCACGCCCACGAAGGCCACGGGGGCCGGGTGCCGCGCAACCAGAAGCTCGGCCACCGCCGACCCCAGCCCGCCGATGACGCTGTGCTCCTCGGCCACCACCACGCGCCCCGTCTTGGCCACCGAGGCCAGGATGGTGTCGGCGTCGAGCGGCTTCACGCAGAAGGCGTCGATCACCTCGGCCGAGATGCCCGCGCCCGCGAGCTCCTCGGCTGCGAGCAGGGCCTCGCGTATCTCCACGCCGTTGGCGACGATGGTGACGTCGGTGCCCTCGCGCAGGACGTAGGCGCGGCCCATCTCCAGCTCCACGTCGTCCGCGTAGACGCAGGGCACCGACGCGCGGCCCATGCGCACGTAGACCGGGCCGGGCGTGGCCGCCGCCAGGCGGATGGCCGCGCGGGCCGCCGCGTAGTCGGCCGGCACGAGCACGCGCATGCCGGGAAGCCCCCGCATGAGCGACACGTCCTCGAGCATCTGGTGCGAGCCGCCGTCGGGCCCCACCGACACGCCGGCGTGGGTGGGGGCGATCTTCACGTCGAGCCCCGAGTAGCACACCGTGTTGCGGATCTGGTCGTAGGCGCGGCCCGTGCCGAACACGGCGAAGGAGCCGGTGAAGGCCACGTGCCCGGTGAGCGCGAGGCCCGCGGCCACGTCGATCATGTTCTGCTCGGCGATGCCGCAGTTGAACAGACGCTCGGCGAAGCCAGCGTCGGCGAGCTTCTTGGTGGTGGTGGAGCCGGTGAGGTCGGCGTCGACGGCCACCACGGGCAGGCCCTCGGCGGCGAGCTCGGCCAGGGTGACGCCGAGCGCCGCGCGGGTGGCCTTCTTCTGGGCCGCCTGCTCAGGAGTTGCGAGCTTTACCATGTCGTGGCCTCCTTACTCGCCGGCCGCTTGCAGCTCGGCAAGCGCGATCGTGAGCTCTTCTGCGTTGGGCGCCTTGCCGTGCCAGCCGGCCTGGCCCTCCATGAAGGAGACGCCCTTGCCCTTGACGGTGCGGGCGATGACGGCGTGGGGGCGGCTCCCGCCGGCGCGCTTGGCGCCGCCGAGCACCTCGACGAGGGCGCCCAGGTCGTGCCCGTCAACGCAGGTGACGTCCCAGCCGAAGGCGGCGAACTTCGCGCCCAAATCGCCCGGGTCGCACACGTCAGCGGTGGCGCCGTCTATCTGCAGGCCGTTGAGGTCGACGATGGCCACGAGGTTGCCCAGGCCGCGGTGGGCGGCGAACATGGCCGCCTCCCAGACCTGGCCCTCCTCGCACTCGCCGTCGCCGAGCAGCGTGAACACAGTGCCCGCCCGACCGTCGAGGGCAAGCCCCGCGGCGGTGCCGGCGGCGATGGAGAGGCCCTGGCCGAGCGAGCCGGTGGACACCTCCACCCCCGGGCAGAGGCGGCAGTCGGGATGGCCCTGGAGGCGCGTGCCCAGCTTGCGCAGGGTCTTGAGCTCCTCGCGCGGCAGGTAGCCGGCGTGGGCCAGCGTGGCGTAGAGCGCAGGCGCCGCATGGCCCTTGGCCAGGATGAACCAGTCACGGCCCTCCTTCTTCGGGTCGGCGGGATCATGCTCCATCACGCCGCCCAGGTACAGGGCGGTCAGGATGTCGGCGCAGGAGAGCGACCCTCCGGGGTGCCCGCTGCCCGCCTCCGCGATCATCGACACGATGTCGGCGCGGAGGGAGCGGGCCTCCGCCTCCAATGGGCTTGCGTCCACGGCAGTTCCTTTCCTCGAAAAACGCAACGGACTCATTCTAGCAAAACCGCGGGTCAGGGCCGCGATGATAGGCGGTATGCGACCGGCGCGCGGCCGCCGCGGGCGCGCGCTACTGCGAGGCGTGCCACTTGTGGTAGCCGATGACGAAATCCTCCAGGTCGCCGCCGAGCACCGCGTCGACGTTGCCCGTCTCCACGCCGCTGCGCAGGTCCTTCACCATCTGGTAGGGGTAGAGCACGTAGTTGCGGATCTGCGACCCGAAGGAGTTGTCCATGCGCTCGCCGCGCAACGCGTCCAGCTCGGCGGCGCGCTTGCGCTCCTCCAGCTCGTAGAGGCGGGCGCGCAGCACGCGGAAGGCGGCCTCCTTGTTCTGGAGCTGGGACTTCTCGTTCTGGCAGGTGACGACGATGCCGGTGGGCTGGTGCGTCAGGCGCACGGCGGAGTCGGTGGTGTTGACGCACTGGCCGCCCGGGCCGCTCGAGCGGTACACGTCCACGCGCACGTCGGCGGGGTTGAGGTTCACCTCGATGTCATCGGGCATCACCGGCAGCACCTCAACGCTCGCGAAGGTGGTCTGGCGGCGCTTCTTGTCGTCGGTGGGCGAGATGCGCACGAGGCGGTGGACGCCGGCCTCCGAGCGCAGCATGCCGTAGGCGTTGCGGCCCTCCACCTGCACCACGGCGCGGTCGAGCCCGATGCCCTCGCCGGGCACCACGTCCAGGTCGGTCACGCGCCAGCCCTTGGCGTCGGCGTAGCGGGTGTACATGCGGTAGAGCATCTCGGTCCAGTCCTGGGCCTCCAGGCCGCCCTGGCCGGGGTTCACCGTGAGGATGGCGTCGCCCCCGTCGAAGCGCCCGGAGAACCACGAGGCCACCTCCAGCCCGTCGAGCATGGCGGCCAGGCGCCCCAGGCACTCCTCGCTCTCCTCGGCGAAGGCGGCGTCCTCCCCCGCCAGCTCGAAGGCGGCGCGGGCGTCCTCGAGCAGGGCGGCGGCCTCGTCGTACTCGGCGATGGTGTCGCGCAGGTTGGAAGCCTCCTTCGACACCTGCTGGGCGCGGGAGGCGTCGTCCCAGAAGCCGGGGGAGGCTATCTGGGCGTCGAGCCGGGCCAGGTCGGCGGCCTTGTCATCGATGTGCAGGAAGCCGCGCGCGTCCGCGATGCGGGCGGCGACGGCCTCCAGTTCCTTGGCGATTTCCTTCAGTTCCATCGTCTCTGCTCTTCTTCGGGGCGAATCGGATGGCGCGGGCCTACTGGTCCTTGCCGTGGCACTTCTTGTACTTGAGGCCGCTGCCGCAGGGGCAGGGGTCGTTGCGCCCCACGTTGGCGAAGGGATCGTCCCGGTCCTTCTCGTAGGTGGCCGGCTTGGCTGGGGCGGGCCGGGGCGGCGCGCCGGCGCCCGGGGCGGCGGCGCGGCGGGCCGAGGCGGTACCAGAGCCGGAGAGCGCCTCCTCGGGGCTTGAGTAGCTCATCGAGCGCTCGAGCGGGTCGCTCTGCTCGGGCAGCGGGGCGGCCGCGTCGGGCCTCACCGCCACCTGGAGGCGCAGGAGCGTGCGCAGGTAGTCGTCGTACATGGACGCGGTCAGGCGCTCGAAGGCTCCGTAGGCCTCGTTCTTGTACTCCACGAGCGGGTCGCGCTGACCGAAGGCGCGCAGGCCGATGCCCGTCTTGAGGTAGTCCATCTCCTGGAGGTGCTGCATCCACTTGGTGTCGATGATGCGCAGCATGACCTGGGCGGACAGGCTCTCCATCATGGCGTGCCCCAAGGTGGAGGCCTTCTCGTCGTAGATGCCCTCGAGGTAGGCCGCCAGGGCCTCGTCCACCTCCTGGGGATCGTCGTCATGGTCGAGCGCGGCCAGGGAGAAGCCGCTCGTGCCGGTCATGTTGGCCGCCCACATGTCGACGCCCTTGGCATCCCAGTCGTCGCTCGGCAGGTTGGCGGGGCACATCTCCCCCACCACCTCGTCCACCGCGTCGGCGATGATGCCCGGGGTGCGGCCGGCCATGTCCTTGCCGTCGAGGATGGCGTTGCGCTCCTCGTAGATGGCCTTGCGCTGCAGGTTCATCACGTCGTCGTATTCCAGCACGTTCTTGCGGGCGGCGAAGTGCATCGACTCCACCTGGCGCTGGGCGCTCTCGATGGACTTGGACACCATGCCCGCCTGGATGGGCATGTCGTCGGGCATGTCCGTCTTCTTCATCATGTTGGAGATGGAGTCCATGCGGCTGCCGCCGAACAGGCGCATGAGGTCGTCCTCGAGCGAGAGGTAGAACTGCGTGGTGCCCGGGTCGCCCTGACGGCCGGAGCGGCCGCGCAGCTGGTTGTCGATGCGGCGCGACTCGTGGCGCTCGGTGCCGATGACGCAGAGCCCCCCGGCCTCGAGCACCGCCTGCTGCTCGGCGGCGCAGGTGGCGCGGGCCTCCTCGAGCGCCGCCGCGCGCTGGGCGTCGGTGGGGCGGTCGGGATGCGGGTTGCCGGCCTCGTCGAGCTCGGGCGCGTCGGGGTCGAGCCCGCGGGCGCGCAGCAGGTCCTCGGCCAGCACGTCAGGATCGCCGCCGAGGCGGATGTCGGTGCCGCGGCCGGCCATGTTGGTGGCGATGGTCACGGCGCCGGCGCGCCCGGCCTGGGCCACGATGTGCGCCTCGCGCTCATGGTTCTTGGCGTTGAGCGTCTCGTGCTTGATGCCGCGCTTGTCGAGCAGGCGCGAGAGGCGCTCGGAGTTCTCGATGGACACGGTGCCGATGAGGCAGGGCTGGCCGGCCTCGTGGCGGGCGGCCACGTCGTCGGCCACGGCGTTGAACTTGGCGTCCACCGTGCGGTAGACCAGGTCGTTCTCGTCCTTGCGGATGACCGGCTTGTTCGGCGGGATGGCCATGACGGGCAGGTTGTAGATCTGGCGGAACTCGGCGTCCTCGGTCATGGCCGTGCCGGTCATGCCGGCCAGCTTGTCGTAGAGGCGGAAGTAGTTCTGCAGGGTGATGGTGGCCAGCGTCTGGTTCTCCTCGCGCACGAGCACGCGCTCCTTGGCCTCCACGGCCTGGTGCAGGCCCTCGGACCAGCGGCGGCCCTCCATGATGCGGCCGGTGAACTCGTCGACGATCTTGACCTCGCCGTCCACCACCACGTAGTCGATGTCGCGGTGGAAGAGGAACTGGGCCTTGAGCGCCTGCTGGAGGTGGTTGGCCAGCTGGCCGGAGGGATCGGCGTAGATGTCGTCGATGCCGAGCATCATCTCGATGCGCTCCAGGCCGCTCTCGGTGGCGTTGATGGTCTTCTTCGCCTCGTCCATGTCGAAGTCGACGCCCTCCTTCAGGCCGGGCATCACGCGGGCGAACTTGTTGTACGTCTCGGCCGCCTGGGTGCCCGCGCCCGAGATGATGAGCGGCGTGCGGGCCTCGTCGATGAGGATGGAGTCCACCTCGTCGACGATGGCGAAGGCATGCCCGCGCTGCACGCGCGAGCCGGCGCGCGTGACCATGTTGTCGCGCAGGTAGTCGAAGCCGAACTCGGAGTTGGTGCCGTAGGTGACGTCGGCCTGGTAGGCGGGGATCTTGTCCGCCGGGCGCATGCCGTTCTGGATGAGCCCGGTGCGCATGCCGAGGAAGCGGTAGATCCGGCCCATCCACTCGCAGTCGCGTCGAGCCAGGTAGTCGTTGACGGTGACGATGTGCACGTTGTCGCCGGGGATGGCGTTGAGGTAGCCGGCCAGGGTGGAGACGAGCGTCTTGCCCTCGCCGGTCTTCATCTCCGCGATCTGCCCCTCGTGCAGGGCCATGCCGCCGATGAGCTGCACGTCGAAGTGGCGCAGCCCGATGGTGCGCACGCTCGCCTCGCGCACGGCGGCGAAGGCCTCGGGCAGCAGGTCGTCAAGGCTCTCGCCGGCGGCAAAGCGCGCGCGGAACTGCTCGGTCAGGCCCGCCAGCTCCTCGTCGGAGAGGGCCTGCATGGACGGCTCGAGGCCGTTGATCTTCTGCACCATGGCCTCGTAGCGCTTGAGCTGCTTGCCCTCGCCGAGGGTGAGCAGCTTGGAAAGAAATCCCATGGAAGGTCTCGTCTTTCTCTCGATGATGTCGGCCGAGTGCGGCGGCGCGAACACGCCATCGCACAAGTACAAGCACTTTAGCATAGGCAGTGCCCCCGAAGTGCGAATTACACAGTGCCAACAGGGAAGACGCCGGGAAGGGCCCGGCCGTGGCACGGGGCGCGGCGAGGTCAAGCCAAAGGAGGAGCGAGACCTCGGCTCGCGACGACGACGCGTCGAGCGGAGCCCCGCGCCACGGCCGCCCTGCGCTCGGCCTCACACCTCCACCTCCTCCTCGATGACGGCGCGGTAGAGCTCGACGATGCGCGGGGACGGGTCGATGCCCAGCTCCTCGGCCAAATAGGCCCGGCAGGCGAAGTACGTCTCCAAGGCCGCGGCGCGCTGGCCTGCGGCTATCTGCGCCTGCATCTGGGCCGCATAGGCGTCCTCGCGGCTCGAGTCACGGCGCAGGGCCTCGCGGGCGAACCAAAGCGCGCCGCGCACCTCCCCCGCCTCGACCAGGCGCTCGGACGCCGCTACCAGGGCATCGGCCAGCTCGGTGCGGTAGCGCAGGCGCAGCGAGTCCACGAGGGCGGAATCGTGCTCGCAGGGCAGCAGGTCGTCGGCGTAGTCGCCGCACACCTGGGAGTAGAGCTCCTCCCAGGTGTCCAGCTGGGCGCGGTTGAACAGCAGCTTGCGGCAGAGGGCCTCGAAGCGCCCGACATCGCTCTCCACCAGGCGCCCGTCGAGCCGACAGCCGTAGTCGTCGGCCAGAAGGTAGGGGCAGCTGCCGTCCACCGCCAGCGCGCGGGCGAGCGCCGACCAGGTGGAGCTGAGGTTCTTGCGCGCCGTCTTGGGGTCGCTGTCGGGCCAGAGCGCCTCGGCCAAGCGGTCGCGCGGCAGCTCCCCGCCGCGGCGCAGGACGAGGACGGCCAGCAGCGTCTTGGCCTTGCGCCGCGCGATGACGCTGCTCGTCACGGGGACGTCGCCTATGCGCACGGACAGCCCGCCGAACAGATCGACGTGCAAGACAGGCGGCATGGCCTGGGGCGATGGCGCGGTGGCAGGGCGCGTGCGGCGATCCTCGCGGAAGGGGTCGGGGTGCGCGCGGCGCCAGGCCGCCGAGCGCCGGTCGCCCGTGGCGCGGGCGTGGAGGTGGGCGGCCCGCTCCTCCCGCTCGCGCACCTCGGCGGCGCGCAGGGCGCCCACGAGCTCGACCGAGGGAGCGAGCCTCCCCAGGACGGAGAGCCTCGTCGTCAGCGGCTCGAGCCCGGCCCCGGCGGCGAGCGCCGCCCACCCCAGGGGGTCGCCGGCCGCAGCCCGGGCCTCCAGCCGCGCGCTCACCCATCCCGCCAGGCCGACGAGGGCCTCGTCGGCCGGCGCCGCCTCGTCGCTGGCGGCCGAGGCCACCCACCCGGCAGCCAGGAGCAGGGCCTCCTCGTCGGCCGAGGCCGGCCCCTCTCCCGCCGCCACCCAGGCCCGCGCCCCGGCCGCCGCGCCCTCGGCCAGGGCGCGGGCCACCGCCCCCAGGATGGCGGCGGGCGACCCCGCGACCACGTCCGGACGCCTCAGCAGCTCGCCGGCAGCCTCCCGGGCGCGGTCGCGCTCCTCCGGCGCGCCGCAGCGCATGAGCAGCGTCGCGCCGTGCAGGCGCTCGGCCGACCCCGTCGCCGCGGCGCCGAGGGCCCGACGCCCGAGGGTGGCCGCCGTCTCATCGTCACCGAGCGCCGCGGCGGCCCACCCGGCCGCGACGTTCAGGGCGGTGCGCGACGGCTGGGCGCGGTGCCACACGGTGTCGTAGAGCGCCATCACCGCGCGCCCGTGGCCAGCGCAGGTGACGCTCCACCCCCGCGTCGCCAGCCACGTCCCGCAGGCCGCGCGCGAGGCGAAGGCCCCCATCGCCTCGACGGCGCGCCGGCACGCGCCGCGGGCGACGAGCACGTCTGCCAGGCGGCCGGCCAGGGCGTCGCGCTCGCCGGGCACCGAGACCGCGGCCAGGGCGCCGAGCGCGGGCGACACCGCGTGCGCGAGCACCTCCACGTCCAGGACGGCCGCGCGGTACTGGCGCTCGGCCACGTCCACCCCGGCGAAGGGATAGCCCGCCTCCAGGGAGGCCGCCAGCTCCTCGCAGCGCCGCTCGGGGACGAAGTCGGTCAGGTCGTCCAGGCTCCCCGCGCCGAGCAGGCACGTGACGAGCAGCGCCAGCAGCAGGTCGGCCGGCAGCTCCTCGCGCCGGATGCCGCGGGCGAGCAGCTGCGGGCCGCCCTCGCCCCAACGCAGGCACGCTACGCGCTCGGCGGGGTTGCGCAGCGCCGGCGGGAGGGCCTGCGCCCCCTCCCCCGCCAGGCGCAGGACGCTCTCCTCCTCGGTGAGCAGCAGGTCGGCGCCGGTCAGCAGCAGGCGGTCGTGCTGGAAGGGGCCGTAGGCATCTCCCGAGGGCGTGCAGGTCACGAGCACCTCCACGTCCTCGGCCAGCAGGCGGTCGGCGAGCGCGGCGAAGCGCTCGGCGCGCGCGGGGTCGAGCAGCGGCACGTCGTCGAACACCGCTAGGCGCGCCACGGGGCCTATGAGCGCCAGGCTCTCGGCGATGATCCCGGCGTCCAGGTCGCGCAGGAAACAGGGCGAGCGCGCGTTGATCCAGAAGACACGCTTGAAGCCGAAGACCGTCTCGGCGTACTCGGCCGCCACGGCCGTCTTGCCGAACCCGTCGGGCGCCACGAGGAAGCGCGCCACCGAGCGGGAGCGCAGAAGGCGCGCGATGAGGTCGGGGCGCGGGACATGGCGCACGGGCAGCAGGCCGTCCGGACGCTGGCCGCTGCACAGCGCCGCCTTGAGGAAGGAGGACATAGCGTCTCCTCTCAGGGGATGGGCCTCGGTTTGCGACACGGCCATGGTAGGCCCGGCACGGGGACGGGGCAACCGTGCCCTTGGACGGTATAGCCGCAGGTCGTTGGCGCCTTTTGTCCCCTTTTGCCCCCAAAGGCGGCACCTGAGGTGCAATGAGGGGGCGCCGCGGGGGCAGCGACCGCGGGCGGCCAGGGGCGGGATGAGAGCTCCCCCGATGGTAGAATGGGGCGATCACCCCGCCCGACGAAAGGACCCCCATGCTGCGACCCGCCACCCTCGCCGACCTGCCCGCCTTCCGCGTGGGCCACGCCCAGGACGACCGGGCAGCCACCGGCTGCACCGCCATCGTGGCCCCTGCGGGCGCCTCCTGCGGGGTAGCCGTGCGCGGGGGCGGCCCCGCCACGCGCGAGACCGACCTCCTCAAGCCGGAGAACCTGATCGAGGCCGTCCACGCCGTGGTGCTCTCCGGCGGCTCGGCCTTCGGGCTCGAGGCCTCCTGCGGCGTCATGGACGCCCTGGCCGAGCGCGGCATCGGCTTCGCCCTCGGGACGGCCTGCGTGCCCATCGTCACGGGCGCCTGCCTGTTCGACCTGCTCATCGGCGAGCCCGTCCACCCAGACAAGGCCATGGGCCGCGCTGCGGCCGAGGCGGCGCTCTCCGAGGGCTACGACGGCGCGGCGGTGGCCCAGGGCAACGTCGGCGCGGGCACGGGCGCGACGGTGGGCAAGCTCGGGGCGCCCGAGGCCGCCATGAAGTCGGGCCTCGGCATCGCCGCGCTCGCCGCCGGCGAGGTGGTGGCAGCGGCCATCGTGGCGGTGAACGCGCTCGGGCACGTGCGCGGCGCCGACGGGAGCTGGATCGCCGGCACGCGCGGCGCCGACGGGCGCGTCATGGATCCGCTGGAGGCCTTCGCCCAGGCTGCGGCGGCCCAGGCGGCGGCCGCGGGCGCTCCGGTCACCAACACCACCATCGGCGCGGTGCTCACCAATGCGGCGCTCACCAAGGCCCAGGCCACGAAGGTGGCCTCCGTCGTCCACGACGCCTACGCCCGCGCCATCAAGCCCGTCCACACCATGAACGACGGCGACGCCGTGTTCGCCTTCGCCTCCGGCGAGGTCCACTCGCCCGTGGACGTGGTAGCCGCCCTCGCCACCGAGGCCATGGAGCAGGCCATCCGCAACGCGGTCACGGCCGCCGAGGGCGCCTACGGCCTCCCTGCCGCCCGCGACCTGGCCTAGGGCCCTTGCCCTCGCGCGCTCCGCTCCGCAGATCACGCGGGTACGGCCATCCCCACCCCAAAACGCCGGCGGGGCCGGAGGCATCGCGCCCCCGGCCCCGCCGGATCACCCCTGGCTCCGAGCTACTCCGTCGGCCCCTTGCCGAGCAGCTTGGCTATGCGGTCTGAGTACTGGAGGTCGGCAAGCCCCGCCTCGGCAGCCAGGTCGAGGACGGGCGCGTCGTTCCAGAGCGTCTCGAGGCGGTAGTACTCGCGCGTCTCGGGCTGGAAGACGTGGATGACCACCGCGCCGTAGTCGAGCAGCGACCACGAGCCGTCCGCCGAGCCCTCGCGGTGCAGCGGCTTCACGCCGCCGCGCTCGCGCAGCTGATCCTCGATCTCGTCGATGATGGCGTCCACCTGACGGTTGTTGGCCGCGGTGACGATGACGAAGTAGTCGGTGACGCCGATGAGCTCGCGTACCTCCTGCACCATGATGTCGGTGGCCTTCTTCTCGTCGGCCGCCTGGGCGGCGATGATGGCGCACTCGCGCGGAGCAGCCTGCTCCCTCTTAGCTTCGCTCACGGTCTTGTCCCTTCTTCGGCGCCCGGCGGGCGACGTACGTGTTCCAGATGCGTATGGTATCAGGATGCATCATGCGGCGGCGCTCGAGCAGCAGATACACCCAGTATTCATAGGTGAGGAAGAACAGCTCCTCCAGGTCGACCGCGCCCTCGGCGGCGCGCAGCTCGTCGATGCGCCCGAACTGGCGGCCCGGTTCCAGCGCGTCGGCCACGTAGAGCACCATGTCGAGCGGGCCCATGTCCTCGGCCGCCACGGTATGGCGCTCGATGGCGCGCAGCACCTCGGCGGGAATCTCCGGGAACCGGCGCCCCAGGTCCGCCGCGGCCGTGGGGGCGTGGAGCACCTGGGGCATGTTCTCCACGACCCAAGGCCCGATGGCCTCCTCGAGCCCCAAGTCGCGCACGCGCTGGCGGATGCCGGCATCGTCAAGGCCCTTGTCCCAGTCGTGGAGCAGCCCGGCCGCGTAGGCCTTCCGCTCGTCCACGCCGTAGGTTCGCGCGAGCCGCCGCGCCGTGGCGGCCACTCCGCGAATGTGCTCAAGCCGCCGCGGGCTCACGCGCCCGGCCAGCTCGGCCTCGCGCGCGGCCAGGAACGCATCGGTCAGGCCGGCGGCGCCGTCGTCCCTCTCATCCATGGCATCGTCCTTTCTCGTGATGCGCCCGAACCGCCCTACTGCGGGCAGGCGGTGGCGAAGGGCGCTGCGCCGGGCCCGCGGTAGAGGCCGTGGCGGTAGATGTAGTCGCAGACGGGCAGCGTGGTGAGGTAGCGCAGTGAAAACCCATCGTGTACGCGCTCGCGCAGCGCGCTCGACGAGATAGCGAGCGCCGTCACCTCCAGGTAGCTCACGTCATAGTCGCCGAGGCTCGCCAGCTCGGCCTTGAAGGCGTCGGTCACCACGTAGCCGGGGCGCGTCACGGCGATGAACCGCGTGAGCGACGCGACCGCCGCGCTCTCGCGCCAGCGCGCGATGGAGAGGATGGAGTCGGCGCCGGTGATGAAGAACAGCTCCACGTTGGCCGGGAAGTGGGCGCGCAGGGCCCGCACCGTGTCCACCGCGTAGGTGACGCCCGGCCGGTCGATCTCGAGCGAGCTCACGTCGAAGTGGCGGTTGGGCAGCACCGCCAGGCGGCACATGGCCAGGCGGTCGGGGGCGGGGGTGACCGCCCGGTCGCGCTTGAAGGCGGGAACGCCCGTGGGGATGAACACCACCGCGTCCAGCCCGAAGGCCTCGCGCGCCTGCTCGGCGCAGGCAAGGTGCCCGATGTGGATGGGGTCGAAGGTGCCCCCCATGATGCCGAGGCGCGCCGGCGCCCCATCGGCGCCCAGGTCGTCGAAGCGAGCGCTCACCACGGGCGGCACGCCGTCGCTGGCCGCCTCCGGCGCCCAGCCGGCCAGGCCGTCCGGCGGCGCGGCGGGCCCGTCCGCCTCCACCAGGCCGTGTATCTCGTCGAAGACGCGCACTACGCGCGAACCTGGCCGTCGCCGCGCACCACGTACTTGGAGCTGGTCAGCGCCTCCAAGGCGAAGGGCCCGCGGACGTGGAGCTTCTGGGTCGAGATGCCGATCTCGGCCCCCAGGCCGAACTGGCCGCCATCGGTGAAGGCGGTCGAGGCGTTGGCGTAGACCGCCGCCGCGTCCACCCGGTTGACGAACGCCTCCACGGCATCGGCATCCTGGGCCACGATGGCCTCGGAGTGGCGCGTGCCGTAGCGATTCACGTGCTCGATGGCCTCGTCCACACCGGCGACGCAGCGCACGGCCAGGTGCGGCCCCAGATACTCGGTGGCCCAGTCCTCCTCGGTGGCGGGCAGCACCTCCAGCCCCAGGTCGGCCGCGGCACGCTGGGCGCGCTCGTCGGCGTGCACGGTCACGCCGCGCTCGCCGAGGGCCGCGAGCGTCTCGGGCAGGAAGGCATCGGCCGCCGCCTCGTCCACGAGCAGCGTCTCGGCGGCGTTGCACACCCCGTAGCGCCGGCACTTGGCGTTGAGCAGGATGTCGCGCGCCTTGCCCAGGTCGGCCGAGGCGTGGACGTAGACGTGGCAGTTGCCCGTCCCCGTCTCGATGACCGGCACCTTCGAGCACTCCACGCAGTGGCGGATGAGCCCGGCGCCGCCGCGCGGGATGAGCACGTCCACCAGGCCGTGAAGCTGCATGAGCGCATCGGTGGCGGCGCGGTCGGTGGTGGTGATGACGGTGATGCAGCCCTCGGGCATGCCGGCGGCCACGGCGGCCGCGTGCAGCACCTCGGCGATGGCCGCGTTGCTGCGGGCCGCGAGGCTGCCGCCGCGCAGGATGCAGGCGTTGCCCGACTTGAGGCAGATGCCCGCCGCATCCGCGGTGACGTTGGGGCGCGCCTCGTAGACGACGGCCACCACGCCGAGCGGCACCGACACGCGCGAGAGCTCGAGGCCGTTGTAGAGCGTGCGCTCCTCGAGCGCGCGGCCGAGCGGGTCAGGCAGCGCCCTCAGGTCCTCGAGGGCGGCCGCCATGGCCTCCACGCGCCCCTCGTCGAGCATGAGGCGATCGAGGAGCGCCGCGCTCGTGCCCGCCTCGCGGGCGGCGGCCATGTCGGCTGCGTTGGCCTCCACGATGGCACTGGCGTGGGCGCGCAGGGCCCCTGCCATGGCATCGAGCGCGGCGTCGCGCTCCTCGCCCGTCGTCTGCGCCAGCCCGACGCTGGCCTTCCGCGCGCGCTCGGCCAGGGCGCGCACCTCGTTCTCCAGGGACATGCGAACTCCTCCTTACTCGAACAGCACCAGGTCATCGCGGTGGATGACCGGCTTCTCGTCCAGCACGGCCAGGATGGCGTTGGCCGCCAGCTCCTCGCGGGTCCTTCCCGCCGCGAGCGCGAGCAGGTCGCTCGCGGCGGCGGCGCGGCCGCGGGCGAACACGTGCCCCTCGCCGTCGGCCACGTCCACGATGTCGTCGCAGGCGAAGGAGCCCTCCACGGCCCGCACGCCCACGGCGAGAAGCGACTTGCCGCCGCGCACAAGCGCCTCGCGAGCGCCCGCGTCCACCGTGATGGTGCCGCGGGCGGCGTCGCCCAGCGCTATCCAGAGCTTCTTCGGCGTGATGGCGTGCGGGCGGGCCGGCGCGGTGAACAGCGTTCCCACCGCGCGCCCGGCCGCGGCGTCGGCCACGCAGCCGGGGCGGCGCCCCTGGCAGATGACCATCGGAATGCCCGCCGCCATGAGCACGCGGGCCGCCTTGATCTTGGTGATCATCCCGCCCGAGCCCACGGCCGTCCCCGCCTCGCCGGCCACGGCCATCACGTCCTTGCCGATGCGCTCCACCCGCTCGATGAGGCGGGCGTCGGGGTTGCGGCGGGGGTTGTCGTCGTAGAGCCCGTCGATGTCCGACAGGATCACCATGAGGTCGGCGTCGATGAGGCAGGCCACGAGCGCGGCCAGCGTGTCGTTGTCGCCGAAGCGGATCTGCTCGACCGACACCGTGTCGTTCTCGTTCACCACGGGCACCACGCCCAGCTCAAGCAGGCGCGTGAGCGTGTCGCGCGCGTGGAGGTAGGCGGTGCGGTCAGCCGTGTCGCGACGGGTGAGCAGCACCACCGAGGTGAGCATCCCCCGCTTCGCGAAGGCGCTCGCGTAGGCCGCCGAGAGCGCGCCCTGCCCCACCGAGGCCGCGGCCTGAAGGCTCGGCATGTCGGTCGGGCGCTCCGCGATGCCGAGCGCCTCCAGCCCGCAGGCGATGGCCGCGCTCGTCACGATGACCGGCTGCCAGCCCTCGGCGCGCACGGCGGCCATCTGCTCGGCCAGGCCGTCAAGGTAGGCGTAGTCGGGCCGGCCGTCGGGCGTGGTGAGCGTGGAGGAGCCGATCTTGACCACGAGGCGGCGCGACGCCGCGTCCGCCCCCGTCACAGGTCCAGCTCCTGATAGACGTCCACGTGCCCCTCGGGCGACTCGTAGTCGAAGGAGTAGCCGAGAATGCGGATCTCGTCCCCGTCGAGCGCGCCGGCCTTGCGCAGCGCGTCATCGACGCCGAGGCGCTTCATGCGGTGCTGGAGGAAGACGACAGCCTCTTCGTTCTCCCAGTCGGTCTGCACCACCATGCGCTCCACCTGGCCGCCGGTGACGCGGAAGGCGTCGCCCTCGCGCGTGACCGTGAAGCGCTTGTCGCGCGCCTCGCGGCGATGCTCCCACACGTGCTCGTACTGCACGTCGGCGGCCGCCGCGTCGCGGGCAGCCTCACGCAGCTCGTGCACCTTGGTGGCGATGGCCGCCTTGAGCGAGTCCACGCCGGCGCCGGTGAGCGCCGAGATGCGGTAGAGCTTGGGGTCGATGGGGCTCGGCGCGAACTCGTTGCCGCCGGCCGCGGCCACTGAGTCGGCGCGCACGCGCGCGGCCAGGCGCTCGCACGCCTCCTCGGTGCCGGGCACGTCGATCTTGTTGGCCACCACGATACGCGGCCGCTCGGCCAGCTCAGACGCGTAGAGCGCCAGCTCGCGGTTGATGATGTCGTAGTCCTCCAGCGGATCGCGCCCCTCGTAGTCGCCCGTCAGGTCCACGATATGCACGATGAGCGCCGTGCGCTCGATGTGGCGCAGGAACTCATGCCCCAGGCCGCGCCCCTCGTGCGCGCCCTCGATGAGCCCGGGGATATCGGCCACGACGAAGGACAGATCGCCCGAGGTGGCCACGCCCAAGTTGGGCACGAGCGTGGTGAAGGGGTAGTCGGCGATCTTGGGGCGCGCCGCGCTCATCTTGGCGATGAGCGAGCTCTTCCCGGCGCTCGGCATGCCCACGAGCGCCGCGTCGGCCATGAGCTTCATCTCCAGCTCGATCCAGCCCTCCTGAGCCGGCTCGCCCAGCTCGGCGAAGGCGGGAGCCCGGCGGGTGGACGTGACGAAGTGGATGTTGCCGCGACCGCCCATGCCGCCGCGGGCCACGGTGACGGCCTCGCCGTCATGGGTGAGGTCGGCGATGAGCTCGCCGGTCTCCCTGGCCTCCTCGAAGTACTCGCGCACCACGGTGCCCACCGGCACCTTGAGCACGAGGTCCTCACCCTGGGCGCCGTGCATGCGGCTGCCGCGGCCATGGGTGCCGCGCTCGGCCTTGAAGTGGTGCTTGAAGCGGTACTCGATGAGCGAGGACACGCTCGCGTCCGCCTGGACCACCACGTTGCCGCCGTGGCCGCCGTCACCGCCGTCCGGCCCGCCCTTGGGGACGTGGGCCTCGCGACGGAACGACATGCAGCCGGCGCCGCCGTTGCCACCGCGCACGTGGATGCGCACTTTGTCGATGAACATGGGGACCTCCTCGGCCCTACGTAACGAAAAGTGCCCCCTGGCAAGCAGAGGGCACCGATATAACAGAGATGATACGCAGTCGTTAAGCTGTGTGCGTTTATGCCTGCGGACGAACGTGAACCTTGCGCTTGACGCCCTTGGTGAACTCCAGGGTGCCGTCGCACAGGGCGAACAGGGTGTCGTCGCTGCCACGGCCGACGTTCTCGCCGGGGTGGAAGTGGGTGCCGTGCTGGCGGACGATGACGTTGCCCGTCTTCACGAACTCGCCGCCGAACTTCTTGACGCCCAGGCGCTGAGCGCGGGAGTCGCGGCCGTTACGGGTAGAGCCCAAGCCCTTCTTGTGTGCCATGATTCAAACCTCCCTTGCGCTGCTACTCGGCCTTAGCGGAGCCGACAGACTCGATCTTCACGCGGGTGAGCTGCTGGCGATGGCCGCGCAGCTTCTTGTAGTTCTTACGCTTCTTGAACTTGAAGACCAGCTGCTTCTCGCCCTTGAACTGCTCGAGCACGGTGGCGACGACCTTGGTGGCCGCGGCCTTGGCCGGATCGGCCTCGACCTTGTCGCCGTCGACGACGCAGATGGCCTCCAGCTCGACCTTGTCGCCAGGCTCGACGTCCAGCTTCTCGATGTTCAACTTGTCTCCGGGAGCGACCTTGTACTGCTTGCCGCCCGTCTTAACGATTGCGTACATAGTATATATCTCCTTGAATGTGACTAAACGCAAGGCAATATCCTACCAGCGGGGCGCGTGACCGTCAACAGCAAATTGCGCATTTTTAGTGCGCCTCGGCCCAAGTGGCGCCCCAGGACACGTCCACGTCAAGCGGCACCGCCAACGCCACCACGTTCTCCATGACCTCCCTCACCATGGCGGCCAGCCGCTCCACCTCGTCCGCCGGCACCGAGAAGTCCAGCTCGTCGTGGACCTGGATCATGAGCTTGGCGGCGAAGCCCTCCTCGCGCAGGCGGCGCTCCACCTCGTTCATCGCCATCTTGATGATGTCGGCGGCGCTGCCCTGCATGGGGTGGTTCATGGCCGTGCGCTCGCCGAAGCCGCGCTGCTGGGCGTTGCGCGCCTTGAGCTCGGGGATGTGCCGCTTGCGGCCGAACATCGTCTCGGCGAACCCGTCCTCGGCCGCCTTCGCCACCGTGGCGTCCAGGTAGGCGCGCACGCCGGGGTAGGCCTCGAAGTAGCGGTCGATCATCGCCTTGGCCTCGCCGAAGGGGATGTCCAGGCTCTGCGAGAGCCCGTAGGCCTGCTGGCCGTAGACGATGCCGAAGTTCACGGCCTTCGCGCGGCTGCGCAGCTCGGGCGTCACCTCCTCGACGGGCAGCCCGAAGACGCGCGCGGCGGTGGAGGCGTGGAAGTCGGCGCCGGAGTTGAACGCGGCCACCAGGTGCTCATCGCCTGAGAGGTGCGCGAGCAGCCGCAGCTCGATCTGCGAGTAGTCGGCCGAGAGGAACAGCTCGCCTGGCGCGAGCGGCACGAAGCAGGCGCGGATCTGGCGGCCGGCCTCGGTGCGCACGGGAATGTTCTGGAGGTTGGGGTCGGAGGAGGAGAGGCGGCCGGTGGTGGTGACCGTCTCGTTGAACTGCGTGTGCACGCGCCCATCGCCGGCGCGCATGCGCGGCAGGGCGTCGATGTAGGTGGACTTGAGCTTGGCCTGCTCGCGGTAGCGCAGGATGAGCCCCGGCAGCTCGCTCTCCTTGGCCAGCTCCTTCAGGACGCTCGCGTCGGTGGAGTAGCCGCGCTGGTTCTTCTTGAGCGGCGTGAGCCCGAGCACCTCGAACAGGATGTGGGCCAGCTGCTTGGGCGAGTCGATGTTGAAGGGCTCGCCGGCCACGTCGATGATCTGCTGGGACAGCTCGTCAAGCTCGGCCTGGGCGCTGCGGCCCAGCTCAGCCAGGCGCTCGGCGTCGAGCGCCGCGCCCGTGCGCTCCATGGCGGCGAGCACCGCCACGAGGGGCAGGTCGATGTCGCGGTAGGCCGCGAGCGACCCCTCCTGCTCCAGGGCGCGGGTAAGGGGCTCCACTAAGTGGCGCGCGGCGGCTGCGGCCACGGCGGCGCGCGCCTCGTCTCCGGCGACCTCCGGCAGCGCGCCGCCACCGTGGGCCTCCATGAGGGCCTCGAGGGTGTAGGCGGACACCGACGAGTTGAGCACGTAGCCAGCCAGTCCCAGGTCGAAGGCGTCCATGGCAGCCAGGTCCGCCTCGTCGACGAGCGCGGGCAGCGACGTATCGGCCGGATAGACGCGGCGGACGGCCGCCTTGGCGTCGAGCGCGGCGAACGTGCCCTCGCGCAGGACGCGCGCGAACAGCGCGAGGGCCTCGTCGCCGGCGAGCACCGCCGTGCCCCGCGAGGTGGCGAAGGCTCCCGTCACCGCGTTGTCGAAGAGCGAGATCTGCTCGGGTTCCATGAGGGCCACGCCGATCACCTCGCCAGCGGAGAGCGCGCCCTCGACGAGCGCCGGGGCCTCCGCGCCGGTGACGAGGGGCTCCCATGCGAGCTTCGCCTCCGCGCGCGTGGCCTCGGCCCCCACGAGCTTGAGCACGCGGACGAGGTGGCTCGTCAGCTGGTAGCGCCCGAAGGCCTCCTCCACCGCCTCGGCCGAGAACGCCGGGAACGCGGCCTCGGTCAAATCGAGGGGGAAGTCGAGGTCGCGCACGATGGTGGCGATGTCGCGGCTGAGGAAGGCGGCCTCCTCGTTGTCGCGCAGATTCTCGAGCTGCTTGCCCTTGAGCTCGGCGAGGTTGTCGTAGATGCCCTGCATGGTGCCGAAGCGCTGGAGCAGCTTGGCCGCCGTCTTCGCGCCGATGCCCGGCACCCCGGGGATGTTGTCGGAGGAGTCGCCCATGAGCCCGAGGAAGTCGGGAAACTGCTCGGGCGTGACGCCGTAGCGCTCCTCCACCTGCTCAGGCCCGTAGATGGCGATGTCGGTGACGCCCCGCTTCGTGGTGACGATGCGCGTGGCGGCGCTCGCCAGCTGGTAGGCGTCCTTGTCGCCGGTGACGAGCAGGGTCTCGTAGCCCAGCTCCTCGTCGCGCGCGGCGATGGTGCCCAAGATGTCGTCGCCCTCCCAGCCCTTCACCTTCACGACGGGCACGTTCATGGCGCCGAGCAGCTCCTCCATGATGGGGAACTGCACGCGCAGCTCATCGTCCATCGGCGGGCGCTGGGCCTTGTACTGCTCGAGCGCCTCGATGCGGAAGGCCGGCTTGCCCGCGTCGAAGGCGCACACGAGCGCGTCGGGCTTGGCCATGTCGATGAACTTGAGCAGCATGGCGAGGAAGCCGAAGACGGCGTTGGTGGGCGTGCCGTCGGGCGCGTTCATCGTGGGGGGCACGGCATGGTAGGCGCGGTGCATGAGCGAGTTTCCGTCGATGACGGCGATCTTCTTCGTCATGGGGATCCTTACGTAGCGCGGGCATTCGGGCATCCAGTATAGCGCCCCGCCCGCCGCGCCCGCCCCTCACACGGCAACGCCCGCGGGAAAACCTTCCCGCGGGCATCCGGCAGCCGGCCCTAGGCGCTCCAGAGATAACCGACGCCGCGCACCGTCTCCAGGCGCTGGGCCAGGTCGGGGCCGAGCTTGGCGCGCACGCGGCGGACGTGGACATCCACCGTGCGGCTGCCGCCGTAGTAGTCGAAGCCCCACACACGCCGCAGCAGCGCGTCGCGCGAGTAGGTGCGGCCCGGATGCGTCACGAGGAAGGCGAGCAGAGCGTACTCGAGGTAGGTGAGGTCGAGCGGCTCGCCGTCCACCTTCACCTGGTAGGTGGCCAGGTTCACGGTCATGGAGTCCACGACGATGAAGTCCCCCGCGCCGCCCTCGTTGCCGGGCCACAGCAGCTGGCGGATGCGCGCGGCGCACTCGTCGGACGAGGCGCCGTGCACCACGAAGTCCGCCTTCACCTGCACCGGCAGGCGGAACTCGCCGAGCTGGTCCTCCCCCACTATCACGAGCATCGCGGTCGACCCGTCCTCGGCCAGCGCCGACTCCACCGACGCCACGTTCGTCAGCGCGTCGCCGCGCGCCTCGTAGATGACCAGGTCGTGGTTGGGATGCTGGGAGAGCAGCTTCTTGAGCTGCACCGACGAGCCCGCCGCGACCTCCACGTCGAACCCTGAGAGCACCCGCTGGAACTTATGCGCGTTGTCGAGGCTGTCCGCCACGAAGATGACCGTCTTGCGCTGCATGGCTAGAGCACCGCCAGGCCGCGCTCGAGCTCCCAGGGGGTCACCGCGCGCTGGTACTCGTTCCACTCGCGCCGCTTGGCGGCCACGAGGTAGCCGTGGATGTGCTCGCCGAGCGTCTCGCGCATGAGCTCGCTCTCGGCGAGCAGCTCCACCGCCTCGCCGAGCGTCTGCGGCAGCAGGGCCACCCCGCGCTCGCGCAGCTGCTGGGCGCTCATCTGCGAGAAGTCGGCGTCGTCTACGGGCGGCGGCAGCTCGAGGCCCTCCTCGATGCCCTTGAGGCCCGCGGCCAGCATGACGGCGAAGGCCAGGTAGGGGTTGGCCGCCGGGTCGGGGCTACGCAGCTCGATGCGGCACCCGGCCTCGCTGTGCGGCCGGTAGCCCGGCACGCGCACCATCGTCCCGCGGTTGCGACGCGACCAGCCCAGGCACGCCGGCCCCCCGCTGCCGGGAACGAGGCGCTTGTAGGAGTTCACGTACTGGTTGGTGACGGCGCAGAACTCCGGCGCGTAGCGCAGGATGCCGGCCAGGTAGCGCTTGGCCACCTCCGAGAGGTTGCATCCGAGCGGGTCGTCTGCGTCGAAGAAGACGTTGACCCCGTCCAAGTCGGAGAGACTCTGGTGCACGTGCATGGACGAGCCCGGCGCGTCGCCGAGCGGCTTGGGCATGAACGACGCATAGACCCCGTGCTTCATGGCGATCTCCTTGACCACCAGCTTGTAGGTCATCACCGCGTCGGCCATGGAGAGCGCATCGGCGTAGCGCAGGTCTATCTCGTGCTGCGAGGGGCCCACCTCGTGGTGCGAGTACTCCACGGGAATGCCCATCTTCTCCAGCGTGAGCACCGTGTCGCGTCGCAGGTCTGAGGCGTAGTCGAGCGAGGTCAGGTCAAAGAACCCGCCGCGGTCGAGCAGCTCGGTGGAATCGGGGTTGCGGAAGTAGTAGAACTCCAGCTCGGGCCCTACGTTGAAGACGTAGCCCATATCGGCGGCCTTGCGCACCATGCGGTCGAGCACCTGGCGCGGGTCGCCCTCGAACGGCGCGCCGTCGGGCGTGCGGATGGAGCAGAACATGCGCGCAACGCCATTGGCGGCCGGGCGCCAAGGCAGAACTTGGAAGGTGTCGGCGTCGGGGAAGGCGAGCATGTCGGACTCGAGGCCCGAGGAGAAGCCCTCCACGCAGCTGCCGTCGAATCCCATCCCCACCGAGAACGCGTTCTCCAGCTCGCCCGGGATGACGGCGAAGGACTTCATGGTGCCCAGCACGTCGGTGAACCAGAAGCGCACGAAGTGCACATCGCGGCTCTTGATGGTCTTGAGCACGAAGTCTTGCTCGGGATTCGTCACCATGGCAGTCCCCTTCCTCGGTACAAGCCCTGATTATAGCGGCCGAGGTTACCGGGAGGTTTCAGAGGCGGCGAAAACCCCGGGATGGCCTCAGAACGCGGGAGGGCCCGCCTTACGGCGGGCCCTCCCCTCCGGACGCCTCCAAGGCGCCCGCATGCTGCGGAGCTTGGAGCCTACTCGGCGGCGCCGTCCACGGCGGCCTCGGCGGCAGCGGCCTCCTCGACCACGTCGCCGGCGGTGGCGGCAGCGGCGGCCTCGGCCTCGGCAACCGTCTCCTCAGCACCGCGCTCAGCCTCGACGGCGCTCTCCTCCACCGCGGCGGCCTTGGCAGCCTCAGCGGCGAAGGCGGCGGCGCGCTCGGCCTTGGCAGCGGCCTTAGCCTCGCGCTCGGCCTTCTTGGCGGCCTCGCGCTCGGCGGCCTTAGCGGCGCGCTCGGCCTTCTTGGCGGCCTCGCGCTCGGCGACGACGTCCTTGGCGGAGCCAAAGCGGTCGGCGAAGCGCTGCACGCGGCCGCCGGTGTCGATCAGCTTCTGGGTGCCGGTGTAGAACGGATGGCACGCGTTGCAGATGTCGATCTTCAGCTCAGGCTTGGTGGAGTGGGTGGTGAAGGTGTTGCCGCAGCTGCACTTCACGACGCACTCGACGTACTCCGGATGGATTCCCTGCTTCATGGTGGGTTCTCTCCTCATCTCCTTGGTTTCCGACCAAGGAATCGATGCCTTGGTTTCCGACCAAGGCGAGACACAAGCCTTCATATAATAGCACCGCCCTCGCGCAATGCAAGGGCGGTGCGGTAAGAATTCACGGACGAACCGGCGAGGGCCGCAAGGCGCCCGACGCCCCGCGACCCGATGCGGGCGGTTCTCCGCCGACGGGCTAGAGCTCCGTCACCCACAGGCCGTGGAGGTTGCAGTACTCGTAGACCCGGAGGGGCTGCACGCCCTCGGCGACGAAGAAGTCGGTCGCGGGCGGGGTCTCCGGGACAAGGGGGTGCACCTCGTAGCCCTTGTCGGTGACCAGGCAGATGAACTGGATCCAGTGCTCGGGGAGCATCGGGTGGTCGACGCTGCCGACGTTCACGTGGAGGTGGCCCTCCTCGCGGGTGACGGCCGGCACGTGCTTCTCGGTGGCGGCGTCGGTGCTGTCGGCGACCAGCTCGACCATCTTCTCGCCGCAGCAGAACAGCGGCACGTTGTGGTCGACGACCTTCACGGCGATGTTGCCGCAGTGCTCGCACTTGTAGAACTTGATGTCCATGGCAGACCTCTTTTCTCAGCTAGCCGGGGTGTCCCGGGTTGACGCGACCCGCCGGCGTCTACGCGGCGGGAAGGGCTCGCGGCCCTCAGCCGAGTATTGTACGGCGCAGCGGCCCTGCTCGTGAACCCACCTGCCGACCGATTACACGCCGTAACCTCAAGAGGCGCGGGTCGCAGGGCGGGGCGGCGGGCGCCTGGCGCGGCGCGGCGCGGGGGCAGAGGGCATCGGAGCCTTGGACGGCGGGCGCTGCTGCCACTTTTTCGGCGAAAAATGGCACTAATCCGGAGTTTGGTACGGTCGCGTGCCCTATGGGGAGGATCTGAGGCCGCACCCGCGAGGCGCCACCTGGGCAAACGTCGGCGGCGCGAGCGCCAGGCGCCCTCCGGGGGCCTCGGCACCGTACCAAACCGGGGATTAGTGCCATTCCGGCGGGATTTAGTGGCGGCAACCACAGCACGCCCCGCCGGCGGTACCACGCGAGAGCGCGAAACACCGGGGCAGGTGCGGCAAAGCGACGCGGCGCTCCGGCGGGGACGCAGGAGGGGGCGCCAGGGCGAGAGCGGCTGCGCCGGGTCGCGGCCGGGCCTAGCGGGCCGTCGGATCGTCCGCGTCCGCCGGCTGGGCGCCCGCCGCCCCGCGCTGCGGCAGCCGGCGCGAGAGCGCGTAGACCAGCACGCCCGCGCCCACGAGCACCAGCGGCACCGAGAGCACCTGGCCCATGGTGAGCCAGCCGCCCCAGAGGTAGCCCAGCTGCGCGTCGGGCTCGCGCACGAACTCGACGAGGAAGCGGAACGTGCCGTACATGAGCAGGAAGACGCCGAGGAACGTGCCGCGAGGACGCGGCGGCAGCCGGCGCGACAGCGCGTAGAGCACGCAGAAGATGACGACGCCCTCGAGCAGCGCCTCGTAGAGCTGCGAGGGATGGCGCGGCATGAGGCCGGCCGCCCCGCCGAAGACGACCCCCCAGGGCGCGTCGGTGGGCGCCCCCCACAGCTCGCCGTTGACGAAGTTGGCACAGCGCCCGAAGAACAGCCCCATCGGGGCGGCGATGCAACCCAGATCGGCCAGGGTGAGGTATGGGATGCGCGTGAGCCGCGCCGCGGGAATGCCCGACGCGAGCGCACCCACGAGCCCGCCGTGGAAGCTCATGCCGCCTTTGTTGAAGGCGACGATCTCCAGCGGATGAGCCAGGTAGTAGCCGTCGCCGTAGAACAGGACGTAGCCGAGCCGCCCGCCCACGATGACGCCCACGATGACGCAGATCATAATGGTGAGCAGCGAGTCGACATCCACCGAGACGCGCCAGCGCCGGGCCACGCGCCAGACGATGAGGGCCGCGCAGACGAAGCCGAGCACGTACGCGATGCCGTACCAGCGGATGACGAGAGGCCCGATGGAGAGCGCCACGGGATCGATGCTGTGATAGAGGGCGTCGAGCACGGCTACCCCTGCCCCATGCCGGCGCCCACCTCGATGGCCGCGAAGCGCACTTCCTCGCGCAGGGCCTCGGGAATGGGCTGGAGAGACGACACCTTGGCGCCGCAGCGCGGGCAGGTGAGGGAGAACAGCGCCGCATCGGGGCGCAGAACCATCATGGAGTCATAGGAGGCCACGTCAAGACCGGCCTCCCCACATGCGGGGCAGGTTATCGCCTGGCTCATGCCGCCTCCTCTCCTCTCGGTCGCCGCCTTCCTGCGGCCATTGTAGCAGAAGGCCGCGGCGGCGCGCCTACAGCAGGAAGCGGTTGGGGTTGCCCGGGCGCTCCACGTCGCCCACGCGCTCGGAGAGCGCCGGCCCGTGGGTGAGGAAGTGCTCGCAGATGCGGCAGACCTCCTTCACGGCGGCGGCGTAGTCATGCTCGGGGTTGAGGATGAGGTCGAGGTCGTCGGTGACCACGTGGGTCTTGCGGACGCAGGCGGCGAAGTTGCACTCGGACGGGCACGGCTCCCCCGGCATGTTGTGGGGGCAGCGGCCCTGCATCTCCTCGTCGCAGCCGCGACGCTCCCAGCACTTCTCCATGTTCCCCTCCTCGCAAACGAGCGGGGGCGGGCCCGTGAGCCCGCCCCCGCCTACCTCATGCCTCAGCGCGGCCTACAGGTCGGCCGGCACCACGCTGGTCACGCCGGGAACGCGGTCCTTCAGGATGCGCTCGACGCCGTTGGCCAGGGTCATCTGGGACATCGGGCAGCCCTTGCAGGCGCCCTGCAGCTCCACGGTCACCACGCCGTCCTCGGACACGTCCACCAGCTGCACATCACCGCCATCAGCCTGGAGGCTGGGGCGGATGAGCTCGAGCACGGCGGCCACATCGGACTTCTCTACCATGATCACGTCCTTTCAGAGGGATTCGTCAGTTCCAGGGAATGATAGCACAGCGTGCCCCGCCCTGCGCCGCCGGCGATGCGATCCCGCGCCGCCGTCACCAAGACGCTATCGCGCTCCGCCCGCCTCGTCGCTGCGGAGGGACGGTCGGGGCGGGTCACACCACCGGCACCCAGTCCTGGCCCACCATCACCAAGACGTTGTCGGAGAACGTGTAGAAATCCCCGCCGTTCACCACGCGCCCGGCGCCGGCGTCGGCCACGATGGCCTTCGCGGCGGCCTCGTAGGCGGGATCCTTGTAGACGACGAGCGTCTCGGTGTAGACGCCGCCGTCATCGGCGTTGCCCACCTTGGTCACCTGGTAGCCGTCGGCGCTGAGCAGCTCGCCCATCTTCGCCGCCGCGCCGGCCACGCCGCCGCCGTTGCGGATCTCCACGGTAACGGCCGTGCGGTCGAGGGCGGCCACGTCGGCGTTGGGGGCCTGCGGCGAGGCGCCGGCGCGCACCGCGTCCATCATCGCCTGCCACTCCGCGTCGTTCACGACATAGCGCGCCCGTCCGTCCTCGTCCACCACGCGCCCCGGCACAAGGCCGGCGTACACGGTGGCGGTGTCGAGCGGGCGCAGGGTATCTCCCAGCGCCATGATTTGCGACGAGTTCCAGTCGGTCTCCACCCACTCGGCCATGTCGGCCAGGCGCGCGGCGAACCCGATGCCCTCCGAGGACAGCGCCGCGTTGGCCAGGCTCACCGAGAACGCCACCTGGTTGGCCGCCTGGCGCTCCACGCCGGTGGCGTAGTTGGAGGCGCGCAGGAAGGCAAGCGACTCCTGGGCGTCCAGGGTGCGCGTGCCCGCCTCGATGAGCAGCGTGGACGCCCGCGGGTCGTCCACCTCCTCCGCCACGTCCACCTCCACGCCGCCGACGACGTCCACCAGATGCGCGATGCCCATGGCGTTCGTGCGGCCGAAGTGCGCGATGTCCACATCAGCCAGGGCCGCCACGGCGCGCACGAGCTCGGCGTCGCCGCCGACGGCGGGCGCCTCGTAGAGCGGGTGCGCCTCGTTGTCCGACAGGCGCACCTCGATGGTGCCGGGAATGCTCAGGAACGTGAGCACGCGGTTGGCCGGATCCAGGCGCATGAGCAGGTACGCCTCGGTCTGCGGGCCGCCCGCCGCCGTGGCCGTGCCCAGCTCGGCGGCGGCCAGCAGGTAGGACGGCTCGCCGTCGGCGGCCGCCACGAGCGCCTCGGAGGCGTTGGAGTGGTCGAGCGAGAGCCGCGAGTCCGACGACGCGAAGTAGGTGAACACGCCCGCGCCCACGGCCACTGCGGCCACGAGAACCACCGTGGCCACGGCGAAGGCGATGCGCCGCACGCGCTTCTTGTGCTGCATCTCCTGCACGTAGCCGCGCCGGCCCGTGCGCCGCGAGTAGGCCTCGTCGCTCTCGCGCGTGCTCGTGGCGGGCGCCACCTGGTCGACGTAGCCGCGCACGGCGCGCTGGCGCTTGCGCGCGTTGGAGAACTCGACGGCCTCGGCGTTGGGGCGCCGCCCGCCGGCGCGGGCCGGGCGGCCGTCGCGCGCCACGTGCGTGCCGATGGTGGACGAGCGCATGGAGCGCGACATCCGCTTGGAGTGAGAGGGCGAGAACCCCTTCCGCTTCCGCAGCATCAGCCGGGCCGCCTACTCGGCGCCCACGGTCACGCGGCGCACGTCGGCGCCGAGCGACGCCAGCTTGCCCACGTAGTCCTCGTAGCCGCGGTCGATGTGCTCGATATGATGGACCGCCGTCTCGCCCTCGGCCACGATGCCGGCGAGCACGAGCGCGCCGCCGGCCCGCAGGTCGGTGGATGACACGGGCGCGCCCTGGAGCCGATCGACGCCGCGCACGATGGCGTGGTGATCCTCCATCTGGATGTCGGCGCCCATGCGCATGAGCTCGGCGGCGAACATGAAGCGGTTCTCGAAGACGTTCTCGGTGATGACCGAGATGCCGGCGGCCCGCGAGGCCAGCAGCATGAACTGGGCCTGCAGGTCCGTGGGGAAGCCGGGGTGCGGCAGGGTCTGGATGTCGGTGGAGGCAAGCGGGTTCACGCGGCTCACGCGTACCCAGTCCTCGCCGGCGTCCACCTCGCAGCCCATGGCGCGCAGCTTCATGATGGCCATGCGCAGGAAGGACGGGTCGATGCCGTGGACGGTCACCGGCCCGCCGGTGAGCGCCCCGCCGGCCAAGAACGTGCCGGCCTCGATGCGATCGCCCACGGTGGTGTGCTCGCAGGGGCGCAGCGACTCGAGCGGCACGCCCTCCACCTCGATGATGGAGGTGCCCGCCCCGCTCACCTTCGCGCCCATGGAGCAGAGCATCGCGGCGAGGTCCTCAATTTCCGGCTCGCGCGCGGCGTTCTCGATGACGGTGGCCCCCTCGGCCACCACGGCGGCCATCAGCAGGTTCTCGGTGGCGCCGACGCTGGGGAACTCGAGGGTCACCGCCGCGCCGTGCAGGCCGTGGGGCGTACGCGCCTCGAGCACGCCATGGGCCACGTCGAACTCCACGCCGAGCGCCTCCAGCCCCACCAGGTGCATGTCGATCTTGCGGGCGCCGATCTGGCAGCCACCGGGCATGGCCACGTGGGCCTCGCCGAAGCGGCCGATGAGCGGGCCGAGCACCGAGATGCTCGCGCGCATCTTCGACACGAGCTCGTAGGGGGTCTCGCAGCTGTCCACCGACGCCGTGTCGATGGTCAGCTCATGGCCCTGGCGGCGCACCGTGGCGCCCAGCCGCTCCAGCACCTCCGCCATGATCTCGATATCCGAGATGAGCGGCACGTTGCGGATGACCGAGGCCCCGCGTCCCAGAAGCGACGCGGCCATCAGCTTGAGGGCGGAGTTCTTCGCGCCCGAGACGGTTACGTCACCGGTGAGGACGCCGGTGCCGCGGACGATGATGATTTCTTCAGCCATGCCAGGTCCTTTATAGGAGAAGGCCCCCGTGAGCCGGGGGCCTGACTGCCAGTCGGGTGAGGCGAAAGGACTACTCGCCCTCGCCCAGGGCGAAGCGCACGAAACCGGTGACGGTGATCGTGCCACCCAGCTCCTTGCCGCACTGCTCGACGTACTGGGCCACGGTGAGATCCGGGTTCTTCACGAAGGCCTGCTCGGTGAGGCAGTTCTCCTTGTAGAACTTCTCCATGCGGCCCTCGGCCATCTTCTCCTGGATGTTCTCGGGCTTGCCGGACTCGGCGGCCTGGGCCTTGTAGATCTCCTTCTCATGGGCCACCACGTCGGCGGGCACGTCAGCGCGGGTGGCGGAGACGGGATTGACGGCGGCCACCTGCATGGCCACGTCGCGGCCGCACTTCTGGAAGCCCTCGGCGGTGGCGTCGACGCCCTCCAGGGCGAAGGTCACCAGCACGCCGATCTTGCCGCCGCCGTGGATGTAGGCGGACACGCCATCGGCCTCGACCACGGAGAAGCGGGCCAGGCTCGTGTTCTCGCCCATCACGTGGATGCAGTCGGTGAGGATGGCGGACACGGCCTCGCCGTCCACCTCGGCGGCCTGCAGGGCGTCCAGGTCGGCCGGCTTGGCGTCGAGGGCAGCGCGGGTGATCTTCTCGGCGTAGGCCTTGAACTTGTCGTTGATGGCCACGAAGTCGGTCTCGCAGTTGAGCTCGATCATGGCGCCGGAGGTGCAGTCGGCGGAGAGCACGGTCATGACGGTGCCCTCGTTGGTGGCGCGCCCGGCCTTTTTGGCGACGGCGGCCAGGCCGCGAGTGCGCAGCACGTCGACGGCCTTCTCCAGGTCGCCCTCGACCTCGGCGAGCGCCTTCTTGCACTCCATCATGCCGGCGCCGGTCATCTCGCGCAGCTCCTTGACCATGGAAGCGGTGATGTTAGCCACAGGGGGCTCCTTTCTGCGTAAGGATTACGGGCGGGGCGTCGCGGTGGGGCGCCCCGGAAACAGGCGGGTTACTCGGCGAAGGTCTCGGAGGCCTCGACGTCCTTCGGGCCCTCCTCGACGGCGGCCACTGCGGCCTCGGTCGCCGCGTCGGCGGCAGCGTCGGCAGCGGTCTCGACCGGGGCGGTCTCCACCTCGGCGATGACGGCGCCGTCGGCCATCTCGGCCACGGTCACCTCGGCGCCGGAGCCGGCGATGACGGCGTCGGCGATGAAGTCGGCCAGCAGGCGGACCGAGCGGATGGCGTCGTCGTTGGCCGGGATGCCGTAATCGACGTCATCAGGGTCGCAGTTGGTATCGAGGGTGCCCACCACCGGCACGTTCAGGCGCTGGGCCTCGTGGATGGCAATCTCCTCGCGGTTGGTGTCAATGATGAAGATGGCGTCGGGAACGCGCTTCATGTTGCGGATGCCGTTGAGGTTGGCCTGGAGCTTGGAGAGCTCCTTGCGCAGCAGGATCTGCTCCTTCTTCGGCAGCAGCGCCATGCGGCCGTCAGCCTCCATGGCCTCCAGCTCCTCCATGCGGTTCACGCGGGTGCGGATGGTCACGAAGTTGGTGAGCATGCCGCCCAGCCAGCGGTTGTTCACGTAGGGCATGCCGCAGCGGTTGGCGGCGTCGGCCACGGCCTCCTGGGCCTGCTTCTTGGTGCCGACGAACAGGATGGTGCCGCCCTTGCGAGCCAGGTCGGACACGAAGCTGTAGGCCTTGTCCAGGCCGATGAGCGTCTGCTTGAGGTCGATGATGTAGATGTCGCCGCGGCTGCCGAAGATGTAGGGCTTCATCTTCGGGTTCCAGCGACGGGTCTGGTGACCGAAGTGGCTGCCCGCGTCGAGCAGCGTGGTAATGCTGACTTTCGCCATGTCTTTCTCCATTCGTTAGTCCTCTGCCCGCGGTCATCCCCGAGAACCGCAGCCTTTTCCGGTGGCCACTGGCGGTTCGGGTCACGCGAGCATGCGTGATAGGTGCGCTGTGAGAACACAGCCTGCCTAAAATAGCAGGAGAGGCCCGCAAATGCAAGGAAGAAGCGGCTGCGCGCGACCAAAGCGCACAATCCCGTCACGGCGGCGCAGGCGTCGGGCGCTTTTTTGGTCATTTTCTTCGAAATTCCGACCCCCAGACGGCCCCGTGCAGCCTTCTTCGCCGCAAAAGGCCAGGTCGCGGTTACGCTCGGCGAGCCTCCCCAGCCCAGAAGAGCCCGATTTCGCCCCTCCGCCTCGGAATTTCGAAGAAAATGGCCATTTTTCGCCTGCTAGCGGAAGAACACCGACGAGGCACGGTCGTAGAACGTCCCCCCGCCGCAGCGCAGGAGCGTGACGGGATGGTCCGAGCGACGCACGTAGACGCGGCGGACGGGGCGCTCGAAGAGCAGCAGCTCGCCGTCGGCGAACAGGGTGGCCTCGCGGAAGGCGTCACGGTCGTCGAGGGCCACCTCCACCACGTCGCTCTCGCCGGTGACGATGGCGCGCGTGTGCAGGGTGTGGGGCGCGAGCGGCACCGCCACGAGCCCCTGGAAGCCCGGCGCCACGAGCGGTCCGCCTGCCGAGAGCGCGTAGGCCGTCGAGCCGGTGGCCGAGGCCACCACCACGCCGTCCCCCCGCATCTGCGCCACCGATGACCCGGAGATGCCGAGCGAGAACTCGATGATGCGGCCCATGGCGCCGCGGGTGACCGCCAGCTCGTTGAGCGCGTAGAAGGCGCGCACGCCACAGAGTCCCAGGCGGTTCACGCCGAAGCCGCCGTGCGGGTCATCCAGGCTCGCACGCGCCGCCTCGGCCCGACAGGCGTCGTCGCAGGAGGACGAGACGTCGGGCAGCTCACCGGCCTCCACCGGATCCGGCTCGCCGTCGCAGACCACGTCCACGCGCAGGGCGGCCCGGCGCTCGACGGCGGCCTCGCCGGCGAGCGCGGCCGCCACGAGCGGCACCACGCCCGCGTCGCTGCCGTTGGCCAGAAAGCCCAGCCGGCCGAAGTTGATGCCGAGCACAGGCACGTCCGCCCCCTCCAGCAGGTGAGCTGTCTGCAGGATGGTGCCGTCGCCGCCCAAGACCACCGCCAGGTCCACCGCGTCGGGCAGCTGCGCGCGCACGGAGGCGCGCAGAACGTCATTGCCCAGCTGCGCCGAGTCTACCAGCAGGTAGCCGGCGCCCTGGCTGCCCAGGTAGGCCCCGAGCAGCAGCGAGGCGTCCGTGGCCTGGGGATTGGAGTTATTACGCACGATGAGGATGAACATACGGGCCGTCTTTCCGCTTTTGCTATGATGGGGCATTATATCCGATGCGCGCGAAGGCCCTGCAATGTCCGAGACGCCCCTGCGAGGCAAACATACCCGCCCCCGCCGTGCTGACGGCGCGGGCGACCCCCCGCAGACCGGGCGCCACGGCCGGCCCGCACCTGCCAGCCCCGCCCGCGCCCAGGGCGCCGGAGGCGACCGCCCCGCGTCCGCCGCGCCGCGCCACAACCCGCGCCTCAACGCCCAGCGTGCTGCCGGCGCCGGGCGCCACCGCGGGGCCGAGCGGCCGCCCCGCCCCGGCGCCCCCGACCCGGGCCTCACCGGGGCCATCCCCATCATAGGCCGCCACACGGGCCTCGACCGCACCGACCCCGACGGCACGCTCCAGCAGCAGGCCTTCGCCCTGGAGGAGGTGGAGCTGCTCGACTTTCTGGCCGAGCGCGAGGCGCGCCACGCCCGCCGCCCCTCCCCCGCCCCCCTGCCCCGTCCCGGCGCAGCCGACCGCGACGACCTGACCGACCCGGCCGAGGACGCCGAGATGGGCGCCCCCGTCCGCGACGTGGGGGGGTCGGCCGCGCTCATCAGCATCTGCGTCATCGCCTCGCGCATCACCGGCTTCGCCCGTACCTGGGCCATGGCCTTCGCCCTGGGAGCCACCTTCGTCTCCAGCTCCTACCAGGTGGCAAACAACCTGCCCAACATGCTCTACGAGCTGGTCATGGGCGGCATGCTGGTCACGGCGTTTCTGCCGGTGTACCTGAGCGTGAAGAAGAAGCTCGGCCAGGAGCGCGGCAACGACTACGCCTCCAACCTGCTCACCATCGTCATCGCGTTGCTCAGCATCGTCACGGCGCTCTGCATGCTGTTCCCCGCGCAGGTCATCTTCACCCAGTCGTTCTACTCCGACCAGCAGGAGATGGCGCTCGCGGTGTTCTTCTTCCAGTTCTTCGCCATCCAGATCGTGTTCTACGGTTGCTCGTCCATCGTATCGGGCCTGCTCAACGCCAACCGCGAGTACTTCTGGTCGTCTATCGCGCCGGTGTTCAACAACGTCATCGTCATCGCGTCGTTCCTCATCTACGCCGCCATCGCCCAGCACGACCAGCTGCTGGCCTTCTACGCCATCGCCATCGGCAACCCGCTCGGCGTGTTCGTGCAGATGGCCGTCCAGGTGCCCGCGCTGCGCAAGAACGGCATACGCATCCGGCCGCGCATCAACCTGCGCGATCCGGCCCTGCGCGAGACGCTCGCCCTCGGCGCGCCGGCCGTCTTCGTCACCGTGTGCTCGTTCGCCACCGTGTCGGCCCAGAACGCGGCGTCCTACTGCTTCGCCGACAACGGCCCCTCGGTCATCGCGTACGCGCGGCTGTGGTTCACGTTCCCCTACTCGTTCCTCGCCGTGCCGGTGACCACCGCCATGTTCACGGAGCTGTCGGACATGCAGGCAGACGGAAACGTGCGGGGCGTGGTGCGGGGCATCATCGACGGCACGGGGCAGATCATCTTCCTCATGGTGCCCATGGCGCTCTACCTGGTCGTCTTCGCCACGCCGCTGGTCACGCTCTACCATATCGGCGCGTTTACCGAGGAGAGCATCGGCCAGATCGCGCGCTACCTGGCCGTCATGGCCGTGGCGCTGCCGTTCTACGGCGTAAACGCCTACCTCAACAAGATATTCAGCAGCATCCGCCGCATGGGGGTGTTCTCGGTGGTGAACTTCGTGGCCGTGGCGGCGCAGATCGCCGTCACCGTGGGCGCGGCCTGGGGGGCGCAGCACGGCTACCCCGTCACGCTCGAGGCCATCGCCGCCTCCACCGTGGTGTCCTACGTGGTGGGCGATTTGATCGCCTTCGCCTACCTGCGGCGTCACTACGGGCCCATGGGCCTCGGGTTCCTCGCAGCGGTCACGCTGCGCAGCGTCGGGCTGGGCCTTCTGGGCGCGCTGGCCGGCGGCGTGGTGCTCGCGGGACTCCAGGCGCTCCTCGGGCCGCTCACCGGGTCGGTGCCCCAGGCCCTTTCCTACCTGGCTGCAGGCGGCGTGGTGGCGCTCGCCGTCACCTTCGCGCCGGCGGTGCGCCTCGGGCTGCCTGAGGCCGCCTTCGTCACCTCCATCGCCGCGAAGGTGGGCGGCCGCCTGGGCCGCTAGCGCCGGATCGCACCGCGACGTGGCCGTGGGTCCAGCAGCCCCCCCCCGCGACGCGAAGGAGTCGCGGGGCCCACAGCCCTCCCGCGCCGAATCGGCCGTCGGAGCTGCGGGGGGGGCCGATCCACGCGTGCGATGCGCCCGGGGCAGTCCGCCCTCCCGCCCGCGCGACGCGCCAAACCATCGAGTCGCGCTCCCGTGCAATCGCGGGCACGGCAGCCCCCCACCCCCTCCTGTGACGCACCGAATCAGCCGTCTGATCCGCCTCGAGGCCGCCAGCGCTGCGACCGGGTCCGCCCCGTCCCAGCGGCCACCGGATTCGCCGCCAGGACAGCGCCAGGACAGACGTCACACCGGACGGCGGCGGCCCTCCTCCGCGGTCAGGATGACCGGGCCCTCCTCGGTGACGGCCACCGTCTTCTCGAAGTGGGCCGAGGGGCGCCCGTCGCGGGTGCACACGAGCCATCCGTCGGGCATCTGGCGCGTCTTGTGGGTTCCCGCGTTGATCATGGGCTCGATGGCCAGCACCATCCCCGGCTCAAGGCGGATGCCGCTGTGCTTGCGCCCGTAGTTGGGCACGTTGGGGTCCTCGTGCATGTCACGCCCGATGCCGTGGCCCACGTACTCGCGCACCACGCCGAACCCGGCCGCCTCGGCCACCGACTGCACCGCATGGCCGATATCGCCCAGCCGATTGCCCGGACGGGCCGCGTCAAGCCCCGCCCACAGGCACTTCTCCGTCACCTCGAGCAGGCGCTTCTTCTCAGCCGACACCGTGCCTACCGCGTACGTCCAGGCGTTATCCCCCACCCAGCCGTCCACGATGGCGCCCGTGTCGATGGAGATGATGTCACCCTCCTTGAGCACCACCTTCGCGGAGGGGATGCCGTGGACGATCTGGTCGTTCACCGACGCGCAGATGGATCCGGGGAAGCCCCCGTAGCCCTTGAAGGCGGGGATGCCGCCCTCGAGGCGGATGAGCGTCTCGGCAAACTCATCGAGCTCGGCAGTGGTCACGCCCGGCTTCACGAGCGCCCCCACCTCGCGCAGCACCTTGGCCGACACGCGGCCCGCCTCACGCATGGCCTCTATCTCGGCCGGCGACTTGCGTATGATCATGGGTTCCCTCCCTGGGATTCTGCGCCGGACGGCTTTCAGGCCGTTTTCTGACGAGAAAATCCGGCTTTGCATGCTCAACCTCATTCTAAGCCTTTCCCCAGAGGGATTTTCGGCGAGAATGGGGGGCGTCATTCCTTGAAAACAGCCCGAAAAGCATCACGCCCGGGCACTTGCGCCATGCAGAGCCGCACTTTCTCGCTCCGAAACACCCGTATTTCGCGCCCGAGGCCCGTCTTGCCGCTTGCGGCTCGCAGCGACCCGGCACCACCGCTTCCCGCAGCGCCCACGAGCAGCCCCGCCGCCCGCAAGCGACCCCGAAAACGCAAAGGGGCCCCGCACACGGTGCGGGGCCCCTTCGGTGAATGAGAGTAGTATCCGCTACTCGGCAGCCTCAGCGTAGGCGCGGGTCACGGAGGAGTCCACCGGCACGCCCGGGGTCATGGTGCCCGCGACGGTGATGGACTTCACGTAGCGGCCCTTGGCGGCGGCCGGCTTCATGCGCAGGATCTCGTCGTAGACGGCGCCGTAGTTCTCGGCCAGCTGCTCAGCGGTGAAGGACGCCTTGCCGAGGACGACGTGCGCGATGCCGTAGCGGTCGGCGCGGTACTCCACGCGCCCGCCCTTGAGCTCGTTGATGGCCTTGGCCACGTCGTTGGTCACCGTGCCGAGCTTGGGGTTCGGCATGAGACCGCGGGGGCCGAGGATCTTGCCCAGGCGGCCGACCTTGCCCATCTGGTCGGGGGTAGCCACGGCGGCGTCGAAGTTGAACTCGCCGGCCTGGATCTGAGCCATGAGCTCGTCGGTGCCCACGATGTCGGCACCGGCCTCCTCGGCAGCACGGGCAGCCTCACCCTCGGCGAAGACGGCCACGCGCACGGTCTTGCCGGAACCGTTGGGCAGGCTCACGGTGCCGCGCAGCTGCTGGTCAGCCTGGCGGGTGTCGATGCCCAGGCGGAAGTCGCCGGTCACGGTCTCGTCGAAGTTGGCCGTAGCGATCTCCTTCAGGAGCTTCATGGCCTCGAGCGGCGCGACGGGCGCCTCGGGAATCTGCGCCTCGGCGGCGAGGTACTTCTTGGACTTCTTAGTCATGTCGTTTCCTTTCGTGGTGATGGCGAGCGCTTCTGAACTCTTCCACTGGTAAACTCGCAAACCGCGAGGTTTCGCACGGCGTCGGGGCCCGAACAGGGAGCCCGGCCGGACGCCGCGCAGAACCGCAGCTATTCGTCGATGGTCTTACCCTGAAGCATCGCGGCCACCTTGCGGCTGGGCACGTACTTCTTCTTCATCTCGCGGCCCTCGATGCGCACGCCCATGGAGCGGGCGGTGCCGGCCACGATCTCCATGGCAGCCTCGATGTCGTTGGCGTTGAGGTCGGGCATCTTGATCTCGGCGATCTCGCGGAGCTGATCCTCGGTCAGCGTGCCGACCACCTGGAGCTGCGGGATGCCGGCGCCGGACTGGATGCCCAGCTTCTCCTTGATGAGGACGGCCGCCGGCGGGGTCTTGCACACGAAGGTGAAGGACTTGTCCTCGTAGACGGTGATCTCAACGGGAATGATGGTGCCGGACTGATCCTGCGTCTGGGCGTTGAACGCCTGGCAGAACTGCATGATGTTGACGCCCTGGGCGCCAAGGGCCGGGCCGACGGGAGGCGCCGGGTTGGCCGCACCAGCAGGAATCTGCAGCTTGATGAAGCCGGTGACTTTCTTTTCAGCCATCTGTGACTACCTTTCAGATGTAAGCGGATACTCTCTCTATCACAAAAGCCCGATCGGCGAGAAGCCCCGGTCCACGCGGGCGCCCATCGTGCTTAATGTGTGCACAGTTAGATCTTGGCCACCTGGTCGAACGAAAGCTCGACGGGGGTTTCGCGGCCGAAGATGGAGACCATGACCTTCACCTTGCCAGCTTCCGGCGACACCTCGGAGACGACGCCGTCGAACTCGGCCAGCGGGCCCGAGACCACCTTGACGGACTGGCCCACTTCCAGGCTCGTCGACGTCTTCTTCGGCGCCTCGCGGCTGGTGCGCTTCATGATCTTGTTGTACTCGTCGCGGGTCAGCGCCTGGGGGTTGCCCTGGCTGCCCACGAAACCGGTGACGCCCGGCGTGTTGCGAACGGCGGCCCAGCTGCGATCGTCGAGCTCCATGCGCACGAGCACGTAGCCCGGGAACACCTTCTTCTCGCTCTCGACGCGACGGCCGCCATCTTTGATCTCCGTCACCATCTCGGTCGGAATCTCGATGCCGAAGACGTTGTTCTCGAGCCCCATCGTCTCGATGCGGGTCTCAAGGTTCTTCTTCACCTTGTTCTCGTAGCCGGAATAGGTGTGGAGGACGTACCATTTCTTAGTCATGGCCTAGGCTCCGATTCCCGAGATCAACACCAGCAGCGGCGTGATGATGACGTTGTCGAGCAGCGCGACGAACACGCCGAAGAAGATGAGGGCGACCACCACGACACCCGTCCAACGCAGAACGTCGGTGCGGGTGGGCCAGGTGACGCGCTTCATCTCGGACTTCACGTCGCGAAGGAACTGGAAGCGCTTCTTCTTGGGCTTCTCGTCGGCCTTCTTCGCAGCCTTCTTGGGCTCGGCAGCCTCAGCAGGCTTTTCCTCGGCCTTCTTGAAGAGGCCCTTCTTGGGCTTCTCCTCAGGCTCCGGCGCGACCTCCTCGACAAGCACCTCGGTATCGCGGTCAGCCTTGCGCTGCTGACGGGCAGCAGACGCCTTCGCTCGTTGTGTCTTGGATTTCTTAGCCATGGAGTTCCTTTATCGGAAAATCGTAAAACGTCTAAACGCCAAACAAGCAGCCTCGCTCGGGCTGCTCGCAGTTAACAAGCTGGCAGGCCAGGAGGGACTCGAACCCCCAACATGCGGTTTTGGAGACCGCCGCTCTACCAATTGGAGCTACTGGCCTATGCCTGTTTCTTCGCCTGAACCTCTATCGAGTCTCGCGGTGCAGGGTGTGATGGCCGCACCACTTGCAGTACTTCTTGAACTCGATACGGTCAGGGTTATTCTGCTTGTTCTTCTTGGTCGTGTAATTGCGGCGCTTGCAATCAGTGCACGCCAGAGTGACCAGAGTACGCATGAATTCTCCTTTTACCGTTATTCTCGAGCAGGCTTTTCAACATACACATGAACCGTAAGGGAAGGGAGCCCGCCCGAAGACGGGCTCCCTCTCAATCATGCAAGCGAAGTTACTTGATGATCTTGGTAACGCGGCCGGAGCCAACGGTACGGCCACCCTCGCGGATAGCGAACTTGAGGCCGTCCTCCATGGCGATCGGGTGAATGAGCTCGCCCTTGATCGTCACGTTGTCGCCAGGCATGACCATCTCGGTGCCCTCGGGCAGGTGAGCCACGCCGGTCACGTCGGTGGTGCGGAAGTAGAACTGCGGACGATAGCCATCGAAGAACGGGGTGTGACGGCCGCCCTCCTCCTTGGTCAGGATGTAGACCTGGCCCTCGAACTCAGTGTGCGGGGTCACGCTGCCGGGCTTGCAGAGAACCTGGCCGCGCACGATCTCCTCGCGCTTGATGCCGCGGAGCAGGCAGCCGATGTTGTCGCCAGCCTGAGCCTCGTCGAGCAGCTTGCGGAACATCTCGATGCCGGTGCAGACGGTGTTCTGGGTCTCCTTGATGCCGATGATCTCCAGCGGGTCATTGACATGCAGGACGCCGCGCTCCACACGACCGGTGGCAACGGTGCCGCGGCCGGTGATGGTCATGGTGTCCTCGACGGCCATCAGGAACGGCTTGTCGACGTCGCGCTCCGGGGTGGGGATGTAGGAATCCACAGCATCCATGAGCTCCCAGACCTTCTCCTGCCACTCCTTGTCGCCCTCGAGGGCCTTCAGAGCGGAGCCGCGGATGATCGGGGTGTCGTCGCCGGGGAACTCGTAGCTGTCGAGCAGCTCGCGAACCTCCATCTCAACGAGCTCGATGAGCTCCTCGTCGTCCACCATGTCGCACTTGTTCAGGAAGACGACGATGTAGGGCACGCCGACCTGACGGGCGAGCAGGATGTGCTCGCGAGTCTGGGCCATGGGGCCGTCGGTGGCGGCGATGACCAGGATAGCGCCGTCCATCTGGGCAGCACCGGTGATCATGTTCTTGACGTAGTCGGCATGGCCGGGGCAGTCAACGTGAGCGTAGTGGCGGGTGTCCGTCTCGTACTCGATGTGCGCGATGGAGATGGTGATGCCGCGCTCGCGCTCCTCAGGGGCCTTGTCGATCATGTCGAAGGCGGTGAAGTCAGCGGCAGCGGTGCCGTGAGAGCCGTCGTTCTCAGACAGGGTCTTGGAGATGGCGGCGGTCAGCGTCGTCTTGCCATGGTCAACGTGGCCGATGGTGCCGATGTTAACATGCGGCTTGGAACGCTCGAACTTCTCCTTAGCCATGTTTCATCCTCCTTGAAAAGAGATTATGCAAAAACAAACAAAATAAACGCGCCCGACGAGCGGACGCGATAAATCCAAATGGTAGCGGTGACTGGATTTGAACCAGTGACGCCACGGGTATGAACCGTGTGCTCTGACCAACTGAGCTACACCGCCAAGTGGAGCCTGCGACCGGACTTGAACCGGTGACCTCTTCGTTACCAACGAAGTGCTCTACCGACTGAGCTACACAGGCGAAATGGTGGGCGCGCTAGGATTCGAACCTAGGTAGGCAGAGCCAACGGGTTTACAGCCCGTCCCCTTTAACCACTCGGGCACACGCCCATTTCGGCGCTGAATTCATGTGTACTTTTCAAGCTGCCACCCGCTTGCAAGGCTAGGCCTAACCAGCGAGCGAATGAATAATACGCTACCGTCTCCGACGTGTCAACTACTTACACGGCCCCGGGCGTGTCTCCACGATTCCTCCCAAAGTGGCCGCTTCCGCCAGCCTCCTCGGCAACCTTATATATATGTAGGGGTTGCGCGAGAAGCGCGCGCTTGGGGAGCGCGGGACAGGCGGCATGGTACTATGAACGGCGGTGCCCCCGAAGGCGCCGTCTTCTCGAACCCGCTGCTCGATCAAGGAGGAACCCGATGAGCGAGCATCCTGATATCCTCACCCGCCGCGCCTTCCTGGGAGGCGCCCTGGCTAGCGCAGCTCTCGTCGCCGCCTCCCCCGCCGCGGCGCTCGCGGCCCCCAGCGCCGCGGAGAAGCAGGCCGAGGCCCAGGCAGCGCTCACCCAGCTGAACGCGATGTCCGAGCGCCTCTACCAGGCAGAGGCCTCCTATTCTGCCGCGCTGGCCTCCCAGCAAGAGGCCCAGGCCAAGATGGACGAGGCCCAGGCGCGCATCGACGAGGCCAACGGCCAGATCGACGACCTCCAGGGCAAGCTGGGCTCCCGCGCCCGCTCCATGTACCGCACCGGGTCGGCCACCTTCCTCGACCTGCTCCTGGGCGCCACCACGTTCCAGGCCTTCACGTCCAACTGGGACCTGCTCAACGACATGAACCAGGACGACGCCGACATGGTCCAGCAGACCAAGGACCTCAAGGCCGAGGTGGAGCAGCAGAAGGCCGAGTACGCCGAGCAGGAGCGCGTCGCGGCCGAGAAGGCGCAGGAGATGGAGGCGGTGGTAGCCGAATCCGAGCGCCTAGTGGCCCAGACGCAGTCCGTCTACGACAACCTCTCCGCCGAGGCCGCGCAGCTGCTGGCCCAGGAGGAGGCCGCCCGCGAGGAGCAGCAGCGCCGCGAGGCCGAGGCCGAGCTGGCGCGCCAGCAGGCCGCCGACCCCACGGGCACGGGCGGCGCCCCTGCCGCGGGCACCTCCGGCGGCAGTTCGACGAGCGGCGGCTCGTCGAGCACCTCCTCGGGCAACGGATCGACTGGCGGCGGCTCGTCGAACACGTCGTCAGGCGGCAACTCGACCGGCAGCGGCTCATCGGGCGGATCAAGCAACAACAACTCGCGCCCCCAGACGGTCACCGGCAACGTCGTGGTCGACCGGGCCTACTCCCAGCTGGGCAAGCCCTACCGCTACGGCGCCGTGGGCCCGGACTCCTTCGACTGCTCGGGCCTCGTGGGCTATGCGCTGACCGGCAGCTTCAGCCGTTTCTGCTCCACCGGCACCATCATCGGCTGGCCGCGTGTGACCAACCCGCAGCCCGGCGACATCTGCGTAGTGCACAACAGCCGCCGCCAGCACACCGGCGTCTACATCGGCGGCGGCCAGATGATCCACGCCCCCTATACCGGCGAAGTGGTGAAGGTGGCCGCGGTCACGAGCGACATGGTCTACGTGCGCTACTAGCCGCACTGCGGGCCCGGCGCCTGCGACCCCATCGGGGCCCCACGGGGCCCCGTCTCATTCCTCCCCATAACCACGCGGCTTTTATCTGGGGTTATGGAGCATGGGTTACGCCCGCTCGCTAACGGGACGCGCATGGTAAGATAGGTGGCAGTTTGCACTTAAACACACCCCGTGCTCAATCTAGGAGGAACCCAACTGATGAGCGAGCATACCAGCGCACTGAGCAGACGAGCCTTCATCGGCGCCGCCCTCGCAGGCACCGCCGCCCTCACCCTCTCCCCCACCATCGCCCTCGCCAAGCCTACCGCCGCCGAGAAGCAGGCCGAGGCGGAGAACGCGCTCAACCAGCTCAACGCGATGCAAGAGAAGCTCGACGTGGCTTCAGCCAACTACTTCACCGCCCTTGACGAGCAGCAGCAGGCCCAGGCCAAGATGGACGAGGCCCAGGCGCGCATCGACGAGGCCAACGGCCAGATCGACGACCTCCAGGGCAAGCTGGGCTCCCGCGCCCGCTCCATGTACCGCACCGGGTCGGCCACCTTCCTCGACCTGCTCCTGGGCGCCACCACGTTCCAGGCCTTCACGTCCAACTGGGACCTGCTCAACGACATGAACCAGGACGACGCCGACATGGTCCAGCAGACCAAGGACCTCAAGGCCGAGGTGGAGCAGCAGAAGGCCGAGTACGCCGAGCAGGAGCGCGTCGCGGCCGAGAAGGCGCAGGAGGCCGCCGAGGTCAAGGCCCAGGCCGAGGCCCTCGTCGACCAGATGCAGAACACCTACGACAGCCTCTCCGCCGAGGCCGCGCAGCTGCTGGCCGAGGAAGAGGCCGCCCGCGAGGCGGCGGCTGCCGCGGCTGCCCGCGAGGCCGAGGAGCGCGCCCGCCGCGAAGCCGAGGCGGCGGCTGCCGCCGCCAGCCGTCCGAGCAGCTCAGGCGGCTCCGGCGGCTCGAACGGCAGTTCGGGTGGCAGCAACGTCAACAACAGCAAGCCGCAGACGGTCACCGGCAACGTCGTGGTCGACCGGGCCTACTCCCAGCTGGGCAAGCCCTATGCCTGGGGCGCCGTCGGCCCCAACTCCTTCGACTGCTCCGGCCTGGTGAGCTACGCCCTCACCGGCAGCTATACGCGCCTCGGCACCACCTACACGTTCATGGGCTGGACCCGCGTCACCAACCCGCAGCCCGGCGACGTGTGCACCAACGACCATCACTGCGGCATCTACATCGGCGGCGGCCAGATGATCCACGCGCCGCGCACGGGTGATGTGGTGAAGGTCTCCGGCGTCCACTCCGGCATGATCTACGTGCGCTACTAGGACGCGCCGTCCAGAACCACGAAGGGGAGCCTGCGGGCTCCCCTTCTTTTTCACGGACAAAATCGGCAACGGCGCGAGGAGCTAGGCTTCCTCCCCCGCCGCCTCACCGCGCACCAGGCCGCAGACGGCGGAGCGCAGGGCAGCCAGGCCCTCGGCATCCTCGCGCCACTGGCGGGCGAGGGTGGGGAGCGGCATCTCGAAGCCGGCGGCCTCGAGCGCGGCGGCCACGTCATTGGGGCCGGCGGACGCCCAGCCGTAGGATCCGAAGGCGATGCCGACGCGGTTCTTGGGCGCGAGCCCCCGCAGGTAGCACAAGAAGCCCGCCACCGTGGGCATCATGGTCATGTTGAGCGTGGGCGACCCTACGGCCACGTACCGGGCCGGCAGTACCTCGCTCATGATGTCGGAGATGTGGTTGGCCTTCAGGTCGCACAGCTCCACCGGCACGCCGCAGTCCACGAAGGCCTCGGCCACCTGAACGGCCATGGCCTCGGTGGTGTGCCACATGGAGTCGTAGACCACCACGGCACGCTCCTGGGGCTCGCCGCTGCTCCACTCCCGGTAGGCCGTAAGGATCTCGGAGATGTGGCTGCGCCAGATGACGCCGTGGGCCGGTGCGATGAGATTCAGCTCGAGCCCCTCCACCGCCGCGAGGGCCTTGGTCACCTGCTTGCCGTAGGGCATCACGATGTTGGCGTAGTACTTCCGCGCCTGAACCATTACCTCGGGCAGGCCCACCTCGTCCGCGAAGCGCTGGGACGAGGCCAGGTGCTGGCCGAAGGCGTCGTTGGAGAACAGGATGCGGTCGAAGTCGGAGTAGGTGACCATGTTGTCGGGCCAATGGACCATGGGGGTCTGCACGAAGGAGAGCGTGCGCTTGCCTAGGCACAGGGTATCGCCCGTCTTGACGGTCAGAAAGTCGAAGCCATCGCCGTAGTGGGCCGCGAGCACGGCCTTGCCCTGGGGCGCGCCGCAGACGAGCTGGGCATGGGGCGCGGCGGCCATCACGACAGGCACGCCGCCGGAGTGGTCGGGCTCGCCGTGATTGGCGATGACGTAGTCGATGGAAGCCGGATCCACCACGTCGGCGATGCGCTCGAGCAGCTCGTCGACGAACGCCCCCTTGCACGTGTCGATGAGGGCGATCTTCTCGTCGACGATGAGGTAGGCGTTGTAGGAGGTGCCGCGCTCGGTGGTGTAGCCGTGGAAGTTGCGCTCGTTCCAGTCGACCGCCCCCACCCAGTACACGTCCGGCGCGACCTCGATGGCCTTAAGCATGATGCTCCTCCTATCGTCGGTATTCTCGTTCCCGCGCATTCTACTACAGCAGGACCCCGCCATGCCCCGTGCCCGCCAGCGCAAAAGAAAAGGCGCCCGCGGATGCGAGCGCCTTCAAGGTGGCTGGCATTACCCCCCCCGCAGAGGAAATCAGATGCTAGCACCGTCTTTCGCTTCCGAAACGCCTTGGCCTCCATGCAGCTCCTCCGCCTCGAGCCCCCTAGCCTGCGTGCGCATTCGCTCCTGCTTCTTCTTGTCGGGAAGAAGGCAGGTCAAAAGGATGCAGAGAAGCGGCGACACAACGACACCCAGGAGCATGAAGATGTAGTAGCTGTATCCTTTCCCGCTCGCTTTCCGAGCAAACACAACGGGAACGACGATGCGCCACACGATGAGCAGAGCGATGAGCACCCAGGTCGCCCATGTACCATCTCCAGGAAGAAGTATCTTCATACCGCGCTCCTTTGCTTAGCCGTCCTGCCAGCTACTCCCGAGGCCCCATGTCAGGATCCTCTTCATCGAACCCTATGAGCGTCACTCGGCCATTCGCGTCCGCTCGCCCGTAGCAGATATGCTTTCCGTCTTGAAAAACCGAGAGCCAGCTCGTGTCCCTTATCATCTCACCATCGAGGAACCGCCCTTCGAGATCATGGTCGGTTCCCTTAATGTAGAAGCAGTAATCATAGGCTCCGATCTTATGTAGGCCATGAAGCATCGTCCCATAATCGATGGAGTTAAAGGACGACCCCACTGCCTCATCGGCAAGATAGTAGGTACGGTTTCCATCCGCAAGCCAGCCAGTCTGCATTCGGCCAGAGCCACCACCGGCAAAGTAGTACCAATCAGTCATGTTCGCCGCATGCTTGATGAACTGCCACCCAGTACGCATGGTGCCATATTGAGGGTCGCCAAAGCCTATGCCCTGCCCATAAGTATCCGCCAGGTAAAACCAACCGCCGCCCCAAACCAGCCAGCCAGTCTGCATTCGACCGTCGATAAAATAGTAATAATCCCAAACTCCGCTGTGATAGATCTGCTTCCATCCAGATGCAGGAACACCATTGTAGTGATAGTACCAATAGTTTCCGTTTTGCGACCATCCATCAAGAACCGCAGCCGGCGCAGCAGCATTATCGCCAGGATCCTTTTCTTGCGCCGCAAAGGCCACGGAAGAACCCAAATCCCCCTCACAGAGAGGTGCCAAAAAACAGAGGCTGACCGCTATCGCCAAAGCACAGATTGCGAATACCCCCGTTTTTCGCAAAGAGCAAAGAGAGTGAGCAAACGAGAACATAGCCATTCCAGCACCTCTTTTCGTTCGTCGCAAGCATCCCATGCTTGAACCGTTCAGTGCTTAGAAAGCTTTCTAATACATAAAGTATAGCATTGTCGTATCAAAAACTCAATATTTTCCGCTTTACCACTTGACATACAAGGGATGATTGGTTAGTAACTCGCCATCATAGAATGATAAAAAAGAAAAAGCGCCCGCGGATGCGGGCGCTTCGGGGGTGCGGGCGGGCGGCCGCGGATGCGGGCGCCTGGGATGCGGGCGAGCCCTCGGGCTACACGTCCAGGTCCATATACGTGTCGAAGTCGTCGGTGACTTCCTTGCTGGGCTCCTTGGTGGCCAGGGACACCACGATGATCACCGCGAGCGCCAGGACGAATCCGGGCAGCAGCTCGTAGACGGCGAACCAGCCGCCGAGAGGCGCGATGAGGTTCTTCCACGCCACCACGGTGAGCGCGCCGGTGAGCATGCCGGCCACCGCGCCCGGCAGCGTGGTGCGCCGCCAGTACAGCGAGCAGAGCATGAGCGGGCCGAAGGACGCGCCAAAGCCCGCCCAGGCGTAGGACACGATGTCGAAGATGGACGAGTTCTGATCCATGGCCAGGCAGATGCCGAGCAGCAGGATGGCCGTCAGCGTGATGCGCGCCACGATCATGACCTGGTTGTCGGTGGCGTCGCGCTTGATGAGGCCCTTGAAGATGTTGGTGGCCACCGCCGAACCGGAGATGAGCAGGTAGCTCGACGAGGAGCTCATGGCCGCGGCGAAGATGCCGGACACCACCAGACCGCAGAAGAAGCTCGGCAGCAGCATCTTCGACAGCACGACGAACACGCTCTCAGCCGCCGACTGGGTGAGGAACTCGGTGGGGATGACCGCGCGGCCGATGAGCCCGATGCACACCGCCGAGGACAGCGAGACCACGAGCCAGATCATGGCGATCATGCGCGACTTCTTGATCTCATCAGAATGGCGGATGGACATGAAGCGGATGAGCACCTGGGGCATGCCGAAGTAGCCGAGGCCCCAGGCGAGCCCGCTCACGATGGTGATGACGCCGTAGGTGCCCGCCGGGCCGAACATCGGCTCGTCGCCGCGGACGATCTGGTTGCCTGCCTCGTCAAGCAGGGGCGTGGCGATCTCGGTGCCTGAGAGGAACCCGGGGATGTTCTGGAGGAAGGCGACGGTGTTGTCCACGCCGCCGGCCGCCGTGACCGAGCCGACGAAGATGGTGGCGAGCGCCAGGAACATGAGCGTACCCTGCACGAGGTCGGTGGTGCACACCGACAGGTAGCCGCCCATGAAGGTGTAGAGGAACACGATGATGGCGCCGATGACCATCATCACGCCGTAGTCCCAGCCGAACAGCGTGGCGAACAGCTTGCCCACGGTGACGAAGCACGACGCCGTGTAGATGGTGAAGAACAGCAGAATGATGACGGCGGCGATGGTCATGAGGATATGCTTCTTGTCATGGAAGCGGTTGGAGAAGAAGTCGGGCACCGTGATGGCGTTGCCGGCCTTCTCGGAGTACTTGCGCAGGCGCTTGGCCACGAACTTCCAGTTGAGGTACGTGCCGATGGCCAGGCCGATGGCCGTCCACATGGCATCCGACGCGCCGGTGAAGTAGGCCACGCCGGGCAGGCCCATGAGCAGCCAGCCGGACATATCCGAGGCCTCGGCCGAAAGCGCCGTGAGCCACGGGCCCAGGCCGCGCCCGCCAAGGAAGTACTCCTCGCTCGACGAGTTCGAGCGCTTGGCGTACACGAAGCCGATGACCACCACGACCACGAAGTACAGCAGCATGGCTATGACGACCTGCATATCGCTTTCTATCATGTCTTACTCCCCTATCGGCCCGCTTTCGTCGCACAAACGCGGGCTCTTCCCTTTCGTTCAATAACGTCGGGATTATACTTTATTGCGCTAGAGCGTACGGAGGACTGCGGGGGACGGCCCCGCGTTTTACGGTGAAAGGAACGACGCCATGACCCGCTATGCCGACCTAACCGCCGAGGAGCAGCGCGCCGAGCTGGCGCGGCTGCGCGAGGAGCACGCCGCCTTCAAGGCCCGAGGCCTCGCCCTCAACATGGCCCGCGGCAAGCCCTCCGCGGCGCAGCTCGACCTGTCGATGCCCCTGCTCGACGCGGTCGGATCAGGTGCGGACCTCATGAGCGAGGACGGCATCGACTGCCGCAACTACGGCGTGATGGACGGCATCCCCGAGTCCAAGCGCCTCATGGCGGCGCTGCTCGACGACGACCCGGAGAACGTGATGGTGCTCGGCAGCTCGAGCCTGACCGCCCTGTACGACGCGGTGGCCCGCTGCCTGGACTTCGGCACCGGCGGCGAGGCGCCGTGGAGCACGCTGCCGGCGGTCAAGTGGCTCTGCCCCGTGCCCGGCTACGACCGCCACTTCGCCATCTGCGAGGCCTTCGGCATCGAGATGATCCCCGTGCCCACCGACGAGCACGGGCCCGCTATGGACCTGGTGGAGCGGCTCGTGGCCGAGGACGCCGCGATCAAGGGCATCTGGTGCGTGCCGAAGTACTCCAACCCCGGCGGCATCACCTATTCCGACGAGGTGGTGCGCCGGCTGGCGGCCATGGAATGCGCCGCGCCCGACTTCCGCATCTTCTGGGACAACGCCTACGCCGTGCATCACCTGGCCGACGACCCGGCCGAGCAGGACCAGGTGCTCGACATCGCCGACGCCTGCGTGGAGGCCGGGGTGCCCGACCGCTACCTCAAGTTCGCCTCCACCTCCAAGGTGACCTTCCCCGGCGCCGGGGTGGCGGCGATGGCGGCCAGCCCGGAGATCCTGGCCGAGACGCGTGCGCAGATGGCGCCCCAGGTGATCGGCTACGACAAGATCAACCAGCTGCGCCACGTGCGCTTCCTGCGTGACGCCGACGGCATCGCGGCGCACATGCGCGCCCACGCGGCCGTGCTGCGCCCGAAGTTCGCGCTCGTGCAGGAGAAGCTCCACGCAGCGCTCGACGAGGCGGGCATAGCCACGTGGAGCGACCCGCGCGGCGGCTACTTCGTGTCCTTCGACGGGATGCCCCGCACGGCGGCGCGTACGGTGGCGCTGGCCCGCGAGGCCGGCGTGACCCTGACCGGCGCGGGGGCCACCTGGCCCTACGGGCGCGACCCCGAGGACGCCAACATCCGCATCGCCCCCACCCTGCCGCCGCTCGAGGAGCTCGGCGAGGCGCTCGACGTGTTCGCCTGCTGCGCCAAGATAGCCGCACTCGAGCAGCTGCTGGAGGCGTAGCCCGCGCAGACGGGCACCCGCGCCTGCGACGTGCCTTCCGGCACGATGAGGGCCCCGGCCAGACGGTCGGGGCCCTCGTGCGTCCGAAAAGGCGTCTAGGCCAGGCCGACGGAGAGCTCGGTGGCGTAGAAGGCCAGGCGCAGGGCGAGGATGCCGACGAAGGCGAGCACGACGGCACCGCCTCCAACCCAGGTGGTGCGACGACCCGAGGCCGCGACCACGGTGGCGACGGCTGCGGCGACCGAGCACACGACGCCCACCACCACGGCTCCCGCCACCGACGCCACCTGCTCGGCGCCGGAGGCGAGGGGGCTCGCCAGGGCAGCGGCACCCGTCAGCTGGGCGGCGGCCCCGCCCAGGCCGAGGACCAAGCCCGCCGCCGCCAGCACGCCCAAGGCCAGCCGCGGCGCCCGCGCCGCCAGGGCCGGGACGCAGCCGCCCACCCCGGCCATGAAGGTTCCCACAGCCGCGCCGCCGAGCAGGGCGAAGCCCGCCACCGACACCGGCGTGGCCAAGGTGTCCCACGAGGGGATGGTGCTGACCAGGTAGGCCATGCCGATGAACAGCGCGAACACGATGCCCAGGGCGGCGGTCGCCGTGACGAGGGCCACCCGGGCGCCCTCCGCCATGCGCCCGCTCAGGGCCCAAGCCCAGTAGGCGACCATGAGGACGCCGAACACGATGCCCGCCGCCACCTCGTTGGACAGAGGCGAGGAGCCCACGCCGGCAAGCACGCCCACGGCGCGCCCGGGGCTGGCCAGGTGCAAGGTGGCCGCGGCGAACCCGACGGCCACCAGGGCAACGGGAAGGGCCGTCAGCCGGTCGAGGGCCCGGCGCTGGTCGTCGGTGAGGCCAGCGGCCAAGAACAGGGCGGCCAGGGCCGCGAAGGAACCGGCGCCCATGGGCGCCACGGTGCTGAACAGGGCGAGGGGCATCTCGCTCAGGGCTGCCTCCATGCTAGATCACCTCCAGGGGGTTGACGACCGCGGCCGCCGGGTCACCCGCCGGCCGCGCGTCGGCCGAGGGCTTGACGAACAGGCTGGGGCGAGTATGGGCCGGCGGTGGGAGGGGCGCGATGCTCGCGTGATCTCCCCTCTTGCGCATGGCCTCCACCGAGCCGAAATCGAGGGCCCGGGCCGGGCAGGCCTCCACGCACACGGGCTTGAGGTCGCGCTCGACCCGCTCGGCGCAGCCGTCGCACTTGACCGAGCAGCCGCGCTCGCGGTCGACCTTGGGAGCGCCGTAGGGACAGGCCATGGCGCAGTAGCCGCAGCCGACGCAGCGGCCCTCGTCCACGGCCACGAGCCCGGTGGCCTCGTCCTTGCCCATGGCGCGGGTGGGACACACCCGCACGCAGGCCGGATCGGCGCAGTGGTTGCAGGCCACAGACACCGGATAGCTCGCGCAGGTACTGGCGAAGGTGCCGTCGGCCTGCCGCGTGGTGTCTCCCAGGGTCACCTCGTAGACCTTCCGAAAGGCAGCGCCCAGCCCCAGGTCGTGATAGTCCTTGCAGGCCAGCGCGCACGTCTTGCACCCCGTGCAGCGCGAGCCGTCGAAATGGAACGCGTAGTGGGTCATGGGTCTCCTCTCCCTAGGCCTTCTTCACTTCGCAGATGTTGCTATGCTGGGGGTTGCCCTTCGCCAGCGGCGAGGGGCGGTGGGTGGTGAGCGTGTTGATGCAGCCGCCCCTATCCACCCGGTCGCCGTACATGTCGGCGTCATGCCAGGCGCCCTGGGCCATGCACACGGTGCCCGGCACCACGCGCGGGGTCACCTTGGCCAGAAGCTCCACCTTGCCGAAGTCGTTCTCGACCCGCACGACGTCTCCCGCCGCGATGCCGCGCGGGCGGGCGTCGGAGGGGTTGATCCACAGCTCCTGGGGGTTAACCTCCTTGAGCACGTCCACGCCGCCCCACGACGAGTGCACCCGGCCGCGATAGTGGAAGCCGCTGCAGCGCAAGGGGTAGGACTCGGTAGGGATGTCGGTCTCGGCGAAGCCGGGGGTATAGACGGGCACGGGAGCGATGACGTCGTCGGGCCCGAGCTCCCAGGCATCCGCTATCTGGGCGAGGGTCTCCGAGTAGATCTCGATCTTGCCCGAGGGGGTGGTGAGCGGGTTGGCCTCAGGATCGGCGCGGAAGGCCTCGTGGACGATGGTGCAGCCCCGCGGGTTCGTGCGGAGGTAGACGCCCTGGTACTGGATCTGGGCGTAGGACGGCAGCTCCGGATCCTTGGCGCGGCTCTGCTCGTAGAGCTCCTCGATCCACTCCTGCTGGGTCTTGCCCTCGGTGAACTGCTCCTCCACGCCCAGGCGCCGGGCCAGGTCGGTCAGGCAGTCGTAGAGGCTGCGGCGCTCGAACTTGGGGGTGGTGCAGGGCTGGCCGGCGATGAGGTAGGCCGTGTCGCCGCCGGCGGCTATCATCGAGGGCTGCTCGAAGCGGAACAGGTCGGGCAGCACGATGTCGGCGTACTTGGCCGAGTCGGTCAGGGCCGTCTCCCACACCACGATGAACTCGCACTTCGACTCGTCGGCCAAGATGTCGTGGGCGCGGTTGATGTTGCCGTGCTGGTTGGTCAGGCAGTTGCCCGCGTAGTTGAGGATGCACTTGATGGACTGGTCGAGCTTGGGCGCGCCCTGGACGCCGGCGTTGAGGGCCGTCATCCGGCGGCCGTCCTCCACCGCGTCGGTGAACAGGAACACGGGGATGGACGCCTTCACCGGGTTGTCGCCGGCGGGAATGGAGCGCAGGCCGAGGGAGTAGGTGCCCTCGCGGCAGCCGTTGCTCGTGCCGGGCAGACCCACCTGGCCGGTGAGCAGGGGCAGCATGGTGATGGCCCAGCAGTTCATCTCGCCGTTGCTGCGGCGCTGCGGGCCCCAGCCCTGCACCACGAACAGCGGCTTGGCCGAGCCCACCTGAGCGGCGAGCTCGCGGATGCGCTCAGCGGGGACGCCGGTGATGGGAGCGGCCCACTCGGGGGTCTTGGCCACCTTGTCGTAGCCGGTGCCCATGAGGTAGTCCTTGTAGGAGCGATTCTGGCCACGGGCCGACTCGGGCATGGTGTCCTCGTCGAAGCCCACGCAGTAGGTATCGAGGAACTCCTTGTCGATGAGGTCGTTCCTCACCAGCTCATGCCCGATGGCCGCGACGAGCGCCGCGTCGGTGCCCGGGTTGATGGGCAGCCATTCCCCAGAGCGGCCCATGGCCGAGTCGCTCAGGCGCGGATCGATGTAGATGATGCGCGCCTTCGTGCGCTCACGCAGGCGCACCCAGTCGTAGTGGGACACCGCACCGCCCTGGCGCGTCTCCACCGGACTTGTCCCGAAGGCCAGGATGAGCTCGGCGTCCTCGGCAGCGTTGAGGGTGCTGCCGTAGAAGCCGGTCATGCCCTGGACAAGCGGGATGGTGCGCTGCATCTGCATGGCGCTGTAGTCGCCGTAACCGGCCAGGTAACCCCCGAGGCAGTTCATGAGGCGCGGCAGGGTGCGGGCTGTGGTGGCGCTCACGCCGGTGGCATAGGAGAGGTAGATCGACTCGTTGCCGTAGGCGTCGATGATGCGGCGCAGCTCGGAGGCGATGGTATCGAGGGCCTCGTCCCAGCTGATGCGCTCGAAGCGCCCCTCCCCGCGCTTGCCGACGCGGCGCAGGGGGTAGTTCACGCGGTCGGGGCTGTTCATCCACCGGCGGTAGGTGCGCCCGCGCAGGCAGGCACGAGGTTGGGGTTCGTCGAAGTCCGCGTTCGGGCTCGTGCAGGTGTCCACCCAGCGCACCTCGTCGTCGCGCACGTGGAACTTAAGCGCGCAGCGGCCGGGGCAGTTGATGGCGCAGTGGCCCCAGACGGTGCGCTCCTCGGGCTGGGCGTCGGCCCGGGCAACGCCGGCGCCGAACAGCGAGTCGGTCGCGGCCGCCGCTCCCCCGGCGGCGGCCAGGCCCCCGAGGGCCCCCGACGCGCGCAGAAACGAGCGTCGGCTCAAGGTGGTATCAGCCATGGTCTTCCCTTCTGATCGGGGCTGCGCGGCCGTCTCCTTCCCGCTCGGAGAAGGCGGCCCGCCGCGACCAGGGAGCTGGCGGGCGCAGCGGGTGCCGGCCGCATCCGGGCCGCCCCATCGAGGAGGAGCGAACCCGGACACAACGAGGCAAACCTTACCGGCCGCGCGGGGAAGCGCTGTCCCATAAAGTGAGTGAATTTGAAGAAATACCTGATCAGAAGCGTGTCTAACGAGGCCGAGAGGCGGCACGGGATGACGGCGGGGGATCCGCGGGCGACAAGGGCGGAGCCGCAGGCGGCCGGCAGGCCTAGAGCCCCACGGTCATGCGGGTCATGTAGAAGGCGAAGCGCATGACGAACAGGCCGGCGGCCACCAGAGCGAAGGCCGCGGCGAGCCGCCAGGGCGGCAGCGCCGTCAGGGCAGGCACGCGCGCCGCGGCGGCCCCGGCGAGCGCCACGCCCGCAGCCGCAAGCACCGCGAAGACGCCGACCAGGGGTATGAAGGCGGGCGCGAGGTCGCTCGCGGCTCCCAGGGCGTTCTCGATCTGCGGAAGGGACGCGCCCCAAAGCAGGTAGAGCGCCACGTTCGCCGCCCAGGCGAGCACCGCGACCGCGACGAGTCCGCGCTCAAGCCGGCCGTCCCGCGATCGGTAGCCCGCCGCCGCGAGCCCCACGAGGGCGAGCAGCGGCCCACCGAGCAGCGCGTTGGCCCACAGGGAGAGCGGCACCACCGGCAGGTGCCACGACTCGATGGTCTCCGCGTCGTACGCGAAGGCGATGGCCGTAACGAAGACGACGCCAAGGGCGCAGATGGCGACAAGGGCGGCCCGACGCAGGCGCGGACGGCCGCCGTCGGCCGAGAATGCCGTGAGCCAGTACACCCCCGCCGATCCCAGGAACACCACGCCGCTCGCCACCTCGTTCGACAGCGGGCTGCGACCGACGCCCGCCAGCACGTAGAGGGCGTTCGCCGGGTTGCCGAGATGCGTCGCCGAGGCTACGAGGCCCACCATGGTCACGAGGATGGGAACCCACAGGAAGCGGTCGATGGCCACACGCAAGGCGGTGTCAAGCGCCGGTCCGCGCACCACGAAGACCAGCGCCATGATGATGAGGGCCGCCACCCCCGAGGGCGCGAGGGTGGTGAAGAGCACGAGGGTGATCTCGTCCCAGGCGTTGGCGAACCCGACAGCCGCGTTCATGGAGCCCTCCTATCGGTAGAAGCGCGGTTCCTCAACCGCAAGCCCGCGCGCCGCGCGGACGCCTTCGAGCGAGGTGCGCGTGAGCGCAGCGAGGCCCCGGTAGAAGGGATGGTCGGACGCCGCCTCCACGATGCCGAGGAAGTGCGGCGTCCACGGCAGCAGGTGATCGGCCAGAAACGCGTCGAGCAGCTCCGGGCGGTGACGTGCGAGCCACGCCATGAGCAGCAGCATCGTGCCCACGTGGTCCTCGGGCTCGGACTCGGCGCCCCCACGCTCCACGCCGCTTTCGCGCATCCACTGGCGCAGGGCCAGCGTGGCCGCGCCGAACACCACGCCGTCGCGGTCGGTGTAGACCGAGCCCCACGGGGGCGCCGCCTTCGGCCCCGGCCCCACGAAGAGCCGCCGGTACTCCCACACAAGCGCGTCATTTGCCCCGTCGGCCAGGCCGCGGGCCATCTCGGCGAGCGCACGCGTGGCGCCTGCCGCGTCCCCGAGAGGCCACTCCTCCCCCGCCGCGGCCGGATCGAGCGCCGCGAGCGCGTCATAGAGCCCCGCGACCTCCTCGTCGGCGGGATCGTGGGCGAACAGCGGACCGAGGGTCTCGCCGATAAAGGCGACGCCCTCGCAGATGTCAGCCAGATCAGCGCAGGTCGGCTCCATGGCCACCTCCTTGCAAGCGATCGGTGCGACGCGGCTCCCTCCCCAGACCACGTCGGCACCATGGTAGCAGAAGGCGGGACGCCCCCGAGGGCGCCCCGCCGCAGAGTCATCCGGCATCGTGCGCCAGAACCAGGTTCCGACGCACGATGCGCGAGGAAGAGCCGCCGCGGGGAGGGAGCGTCCGCGGCGGCGCCGTCCCCTAGAGCACGCTCAGCCCCACGGAGAGCTGCATGCCGTAGAAGGCGAGGCGCAGGCAGAGCACGCCGGCGATGGCGAGCACCGAGGCCACGCCCGCCGTCGCCGCGGCGGACTTGCCGCGCAGGGCGAGCAGCGTGCAGACCACCGCGAGCACGAGCGCGACCGCACCCGCCACGATGACGCCCATGACATCGGCCACCAGGTCGGAGCCGGCATAGAGCGGGGTGGACAGCGCGCCTACCGCAGACACCTGCAGGGCGAAGGCGGCCAGGCCGATGACGGCGCCTGCCAGCGCGAGCGCGGCCACCGCCGTCTTGAGCGGGCTCGCGGCCAGCTCGGCGCCGCAGCCGGCAGCGCCCAGGACGAGCACGCCAAGGGCCATGCCGCCCGCCAGGCTGTAGCCGAGCATCTGGGCCGGCACCGCGGGCGTGTTCCACGAGGCGATGGTGTCCATGAGGTAGGCCATGCCCGTGAACACGGCGAACACGAGGCCGACCAGCGCCACGGCCACCACGAGTCCCTTGCGGGCGCCAGCCGACAGCTTGCCGGCGAGCGCGGCCACCCAGTAGACGAGCATGAGCACGCAGAACACGCAGCCCACGAGAATCTCGTTGGACAGCGGCGAGGTGCCCACCCCCGCGAGCACGCCGAAGGCGTTCAGGGGGCTGGCCAGGTGGAAGAACGCCGCAATGAAGCCGATGATGACGACAGCCACGGGAAGGGCGGTCATACGGTCGATCTTCTTGAGGCTGTCGGCCTCAAACGACGTGGTGAGAAACGCCACGGCAAGGGCCGTGAAGGCGCCCGCGCCCAGCGGCGCGAGGGTTGAGAACAGCGCGAGGGGCATCTCGGCGAACGCGGTCTCCACGCTACATCACCTCCAGGGGATTCGACACCTTCGCGGCGGCGTCGCCAGCTGGCTTCGCGTCCGCGGAGGCCTTCACGTACAGGTTCGGCTGGGTGTAGGAGGGCTCCGGAAGCGGCGCGATGGCGGCGCGCTCGCCCTTCTTCCTCATCTCATCGACGGGGCCGAAGTCCAGCGCGCGGGCCGGGCAGGCCTCCACGCACACCGGCTGCTCGCCGGCGGCCAGGCGCTCGGCGCAGCCGTCGCACTTCACGGAGTGACCCTTCTCGCGGTTCACCTTGGGCGCGTTGTAGGGGCACGCCATATGGCAGTAGCCGCAGCCCACGCACTTGCCGGCATCGACCGCCACCAGGCCGGTCTCGGCGTCCTTGTGCATGGCGCCCGTCGGGCACACCCGCACGCAGGTCGGGTCGTCGCAGTGGTTGCACGACAGGGACAGCGGGTAGCTCGCGCACGTGGTGGTGAAGCAGCCCTTGTCGTCGCGCTTCGTCTCGCCGGTGGTCACCTCGTACACCTTGCGGTGCGCCACGCCCAGATCGAGGTCCTTGTAGTCCTTGCAGGCCATCTCGCAGGTCTTGCAGCCGGTGCAGCGAGTGCCGTCGAAAGAGAAAGCGTATTGCGTCATTGTCTATCGTCTCCTTTCCTCGCCGCTAGGCCTTGGCCACGTCGCAGATGTTGGTGTGCTGCGGGTTGCCCTTCGACAGGGGCGAGGGGCGCTGGGTCGTGAGCGTGTTGATGCTGCCGCCCTTGTCCAGCCGATCGCCGTACATGTCGGCCTCGTGCCAGGCGCCCTGGGAGACGCCCACCGTGCCGGGGACGATGCGGGGCGTGACCTTGGCCAGAAGCTCGATCTCACCGAACTCGTTTCTCACGCGCACCGTGTCGCCCTGGGCGATGCCGCGGGGCTCCGCGTCGAGGGGGTTGATCCAGGCCTCCTGCGGGTTGACCTCCTTGAGCTCGGGCATGAAGCCCCACGAGGAGTGGATGCGGCCGCGGTAGTGGAAGCCGGAGAGCAGCAGCGGGTACTCGTCGGTCGTCGTCTCCACGCCGTACCACTCGGGCAGGTACACCGGAATGGCGGGCAGGGTGTCCAGGCCGGGCAGGGTGTCGTCGGCCTCGAGCTCCCAGCCGTCGGTGAAGTCGAGCAGCTTCTCAGAGAAGATCTCGATCTTGCCCGAGGGCGTGGTGAGGGCGTTGGCCACGGGATCCTCGCGGAACTTGGCCATGGAGACCACCGGGGCGTGCTCCTCGATGTAGACGCCCATCTCGACCGCCTCATCCCACGTGGGGAGCTTGGAGCTCTTCGCGCGCGCCTGCTCGTACTGCTCCTTGATGCGCTGCTCCTCGGTCTTGCCCTCGGTGAACTCGTCGGCGACGCCGAGCTTCTCGGCCATGAGCGTGGCCATCTCGTAGGCGCTCTTGCGCTCGAACTTCGGCGAGGTGCAGGCCGTGCCCGTGATCAGGTAGCCCGTGTCGGAACCCGTGGATATCTGGGAGGTCTGCTCGAAGCGGAACAGGTCGGGCAGGATGACGTCGGCGTACTTCAGCGAGTCGCAGAGCACCGTGTCGATGCCCAGGATGAACTCGCACTTGCTCTCGTCGGCCAGGACGTCGTGCGCCTTGTTGATGTCGGAGTGCTGGTTGGTCAGACAGTTGCCGGCGTAGTTGATCATGTACTTGATGTTGACCGGCAGCTTGTCGACGCCCTTGACGCCCGCGTTCTTGGAGGTCATCTCGGTGCCGTGGTCGATGGCGTCGGTGAACAGGAAGCACGGGATGGAGGCCTTCACGGGGTTGGTGCCGGCCGCCATGGAGACGCTCGCCGGGCTCGTGCGGTCCTCGCGGGTGCCGTTGTTGGTGCCGGGCAGGCCCACCTGGCCGACGAGGCAGGGCAGCGCCATGATGGCCCAGGCCGACCACTCGCCGTTGCTGCGGCGCTGCGGGCCCCAGCCCTGGTTCACGTAGAGGGGCTTGGTGGTGCCGATCTCCTCGGCAAGGCTCTCGATGCGCTCGACGGGGATGCCGGTGATCTTGGAGGCCCACTCGGGGGTCTTGGCCACCTTGTCGTAGCCCTCGCCCATGACGTAGGCGTAGTAGGACAGGTTTTTGCCCTGGTACGCCTCGGGCATGGTCTCCTCGTCATAGCCCACGCAGTAGGTGTGCAGGAAGTCGAGGTCCACCAGGTCGTGCTCGATGAGGTAGTGGGCGATGCCGGCCACCAGCGCGGCGTCGGTGCCCGGGTTGATGGGCAGCCACTGATCGGAGTGGCCCACGATGGAGTCGTTCATGCGGTAGTCGATCATATAGATCTTCGCGCCCGTGCGCTCGCGCAGGTGCACCCAGTCGTAGTGCGTGGTCAGGCCGCCCTGGCGCGTCTCGGTGGGGCTGGAGCCGAAGATGAGCACGAGCTTGGCGTCCTCGGCGGTCTTGAACGAGCTGCCGCCGGCGTTCTTGCTGCCGTACATGTACGGCGTGATGCAGGAGATCTGCGCGGTGGAGTAGCTGTTGTAGAAGTTCAGGTAGCCGCCCACCAGGTTGAGCAGGCGGTTGAACGGGCGCGACGTGGTAGCCGACACGCCGGTGGCGTAGGGCACGTACACGGCCTCGTTGCCGTACTTCTCGATGACCTCCTTGAGCTTGGAGGTGGCCAGCTCGATGGCCTCGTCCCAGCTGATCTGCTCGAACTTGCCCTCGCCGCGCTTGCCGACGCGCTTCATGGGATAGCTCAGGCGGTCGGGGCTGGCAAGCCAGCGGCGGTAGCTGCGGCCGCGCAGGCAGGCGCGGGGCTGCGGATCATCGAAGTCCGCGTTCGGGCTCGTGCAGGTATCCACCCACACGACCTCGTCATCGCGCACGTGGAACTTGAGCGCGCAGCGGCCGGGGCAGTTGATGGCGCAGTGCCCCCAGGTGATCTTCTCCTCGGGCTCGGCCACGGCCGCGGCCACGCCGGAGCCGAAGAGCGCGTCCGCGGCGGCCACGGACCCGCCGGCGGCGGCCAGGGCCCCGAGGGCCCCGCTCGTCTTGAGGAACGTACGACGACTTAGATTGGTGTCAGGCATTGACTCCCCTCCTTCTCAGGTGCTGGGCGGGATGCCGGCTCCGACCGGCTGGGAGACGTCCCGCGACGGCTGCGCCGCCGCCCCGCGCACGGCGGCCGTTCCTCCTTCGGCCACCGCATCTCACGAGACGACCATACCCCCACCCGCTCTCACCCTTGTCACATAATCCATGTGAATTTTCGTGTTTTCCCAGGTCAAAAATATTATTCTCGAATGAATATAATGAAGAATGGCCTCGCCTGGCACCTCGGGCGCACGGGCTTTGTCTATACTGGCATCAGGGGAAGCACGACCGGCCGCCAGGGCGGCCGCATGAGGGGGACCGACCATGGATCGGCAGCTGGCCAAGGCCTTCGCGCCCAACGCGGCGTCGATGGGCTACGCCCTGTTCCTGGCCATCAACGCGGCTGGCGTGTGGGGCGGGGTGTTCCCCTTCCTCCCGCTGGAGTTCCAGACGCGCGAGATCATCTTCTGGTTCTTCCTCTCCGAGTCGCTCGTCTACTTCGCCGCCTACGCGGCGAGCGCGGTGGGGGCCTACTATCTCCCGCAGCTCACGCGCAAGTTCCTCGTGAAGACGGCGAGCGTCCCCTACTTCGTGGGCTGGTGCCTCCTCATCGCGGCCATCTACCTCGACGCGGCGGCGCTGCCGCTCGTCATCGCAGGCGGCGCGCTGCTCGGGCTGGGAAGCGCCGGCTACTACATGCTCTGGCAGCGTCTCTTCACGAGCGAGGACGCCGACACCGGCACGCGCGACCTCCTGGTGGGCACGGCCTGGAGCGCCCTGCTCTACTACGGGCTGCACCTCATCCCCCAGGCGGTGACAGCGTTTCTCATCACCGTGGCGTTCCTGCCGCTGTTCGGCCTGGCGGTGACGGTGAAGAGCCGCGAGATAGACCTCGACCAGCCCATGTTCGACGACATCCCGCGCGAGCACCCCCAGGTGTACCGCTCGGTGCTCGCCGACCACTGGCGCGGGGCGCTGTGCGTGGGCGCGCTCGGGCTGTGCGCCGGGGTGATGCGCTCGGTGGCCGTGGCCGAGCCCGCCGTGGGCGGCCTTGTGAACATCCTGTCCATGGGCGGCATGTTCCTCGCGGCGGTGGCAGTGCTCGCCGTCTGGCAGTCGAAGAACCTGCGGCTGTCCATCACAGCCGTCTACCGCCTGTTCTTCCCCTTCCTCATCACGTCGTTTCTCGCCCTGCCGCTCGTGGGCGTAGAGTACGCCCGCTGGCTCGCTGCCATCCTCTACGCCGCCTACGGGGCCGCCATCATGCTCATGATGATGCAGTGCGCGCAGATCTCGCGCGACCGCGGCATCAACCCCGTCTTCATCTACGGCTTCTACGGAACCATCGTCTACGCCCTCCATGACCTGGGGTTCATCGGCGGCTCGCTTGCCGAGGGCTCCACCTTCACGGGCGTGGCGCCGCTTGCCATCGTGGCCCTCATCGCCGTGTGGGCCCTCGGGTTCATGCAGTTCGTGGGCACCGGCGGGTTCTCCGGCGCCCTCGGCCGCCTCGACCGCGACGAGGCCATCGAGCTCGTGTCTCCCCACGGGCCCGTCCCCGGCGCGCTTCCGGCCGCCTCGACCGCGGCGCCGCGCGAGCCCGCCTCGACCGCGGCGCCGGCGATGGAGGCCGGGCAGCCCATCGACCTCATCGCAGCCCAGGCGCAGGTCGTCCGCGAGCGCTACCGCCTCTCTGCGCGCGAGACCGAGGTGATGGAGCTCATCGCCCGCGGGCACTCGGTAGCGCGCATCGCCGAGGCGCTCGTCGTGTCCGAGAACACCATCCGCACCCATTCCAAGCGCATCTACGCCAAGCTCGACATCCACAAGAAGCAGGAGCTCGTCGACCAGCTGGAGAGCGTCGGGGAGCCCTAGGGCGCCGCGCGGCGGCGCGACCGGCGGCGGCGCTCTGTCACATAAAATGGGTGAACTTTCGGAACCACCTGGTCAATCCTTATTATCCTCATTTATGAATAAATGGAGAACGAGACACGCCACGTAAGGGACGGCGCCGCTTCCCTATACTTCTGCGGGTGCCGCGCGCCGACGCGCCCGGGACGAGGGACGCCGAGCGGCGCCGCGGCACGCCCGACAAGAGCCCGACGCGCCCCTCGCGGCGCTCGCACGAGAGGAGGGCCTTTGCCCCTCGGCGTCTTCCGCATCCTCGCCCCCACGCGAGCCTCGACCGGCTATGCGCTCTACCTCGCCATCAATGCCGCCAGCGTGTGGGGCGGCGTCTTCCCCTTCCTGCCCACCTCGCTCCAGTCCCCGACGGTCACGCTTTGGTTCTTCGCGGCCCAGATGACGGCGGCCTGCGTCGCCTTCGCCCTGACCGCGCTCGGCTCCTACCGGCTGCCCGGATCGCCCCGCGCCTTCTGGGTGCGCTCGGCGGGCCTTCCCTACGTGCTGGGCTGGGCGGCGCTCGCGGCGGCGCTGCTGCGGCCCGACGAGGCCGTGGCGCTCGCGGCGACGGGCGGCGCCCTCATCGGCCTGGGGTCGGCTGGGTTCGCGCTGCTCTGGCAGCGCCTGTTCGCGGGACGCGACGCCGAGGCCGCCAACCGCGACCTGCTGGCGGGAACGGCGTGGGCCTCGGCCTTCTACTACGCCCTGTGCCTCATACCCCAGCCGGCGCGCGCCCTCATCGTCCCCGCGGCGGTGGTGCCGCTGTTCATCCTGGCCGTGCTGCTCAACGCCCGCGAGGTGCCGCGCGACCAGCCCATGTTCGCCGACCAGCCGCGCGACAACGCCCGCGTCTACCGCCAGGTGCTGCGTGACCACTGGCGCAGCGCGCTGTGCGTGGGCACCGTGGGGCTCAGCGCCGGGGTGATGCGCGCGGTGGCCGTGGCCGATCCGGAGGTGGGCTCGCTCGTGAACCTGCTGTCCATGGCCGGCGTGCTGGTCATCACGATACTCATAGCCTGGCTTTGGAGCGCGCAGACGCTGAGCCTGTCCATCGTAAGCGGCTACCAGGTGGTGTTCCCCTTCCTCATCACGTCCGTCCTCGCGCTGCCCCTGCTCGGGGACGGCTACGCGCGCTGGCTCGCGGCCGTCATCTACGCCGTGTACAGCGGCGCGCTGCTGCTCACGGTGATGCAATGCGCCCAGACCTCGCGCGACCGCGGCGTCAACCCGGCGTTCGTCTACGGCTACTTCGGAGCCATCGTCTTCACGCTGCACGGCGTGGGGTTCCTCGGCGGGTCGCTCGCCGGGGCCGTCGAGGCGGCGGGCGTCGCCCCGCGGGCCACGGTGGCCCTTGTGGCGGCATGGGCGCTCGGCCTCATGCACTTCGTGGGATCCGGCGGCTTCTCGCGCGCCCTGCGCCGGCCGGAAGACCCCCACGACATCGAGCTCGTGGCGCTCGGGCCGCCGCATCCGGCGAGCAGCTCGGATGCCGACGCAGCCGCAGAGGATGCCGGCACCGCCCCAGCCGACGGGCGCACGACAGGCGCCGCAGACGCGGGGCGCCCCTGCCCGCACGCGTGCGACGAGGCGGCGCCGATCGACCGGGCGACCCTCCAGGCGCAGCGGCTGCGCGGGCGCTACCGGCTGTCGGCTCGCGAGACCGAGGTGGTGGAGCTCATCGCGCGCGGCCACTCGGTGGCGCGCATCGCCGAGACGCTCGTGGTAACGGAGAACACCGTGCGCACCCACGTCAAACGCATCTACGCCAAGCTCGACGTCCACAAGAAGCAGGAGCTCGTCGACCTGCTCGAGTCCATGGCGGAGGGCTAGCCGCGCCCGCGGCGCTCCCCTGCCGCCCGCGCGCCCGTCGCGGGCACCGCCGCGCAGACGCTCGCTCCCCGTCGTTCGCGTGCCTGTCGCCCCCTCGCGCTGCTCGCGCGCCCGTCGCCCTCTGCGCTGCTCACGCGTTTCCGCCGCGCCTGCACCCCCGAGTCTGCGCGCGCATCACCCCCCCATCCTCGTCGCGGGCGCGTGGCGCCTCCCCATCCGCGCCGCCCGCATGTCCCACGCCCTCCTCAGCGTTTAGCGTCCTTCTGCGGCGCGCCCGCGCATCCCCTCGCGGGCGCCCCCCCCTCGCCTTAAGGAAACTTAAGCCCTGTTAAGGGAATGCTCAGCATTTGCTATGGGAAGGTTAAGCGGCCTCCGCGATAAGGTTTTACCTGATCAGAGGAGGACGTTATGAACAATGACCGCAGCAGCTCCCCCGCAGGCCCCGCCAAGCCGCCCGTCTGCTTCCTTCCCGTCATCTTAGGAGGGGACATCGGGGCCTACAGCCTGGCGCGCGCGTTCCACGAGGCCTACGGCGTGCGCGCGCTCGTGCTGAGCCAGTCGCGCACCCACCTGATCGCCGACTCGTCCATCCTGGCAAACCGCGTGGTGGCGCGCCTTGACGACGAGTCGGTGCTGCTCAGCACGCTTGCCGCCGTCGCCGCGGAGCAGGACGGCACGCAGCTCCTCCTCCTGGCGTGCGGCGACTGGTACGTGCGCCTCATCGCCGAGCACCGCGCCGAGCTGGAGGGCTCCTACGTCATCCCCTACGCGGCGCCCGAGCTGCTCGACCGCCTCACGCTCAAGGACCGCTTCCACGCGCTCTGCGACGAGCTGGGCGTCCCCACCGCGCGCACCGCGGTGGTCGACCCGGCCGACCCGGCATGCCTCGAGGGGCTGGCGCTCGCCTTTCCCCTCGTGACGAAGGCGGCGTCCTCGGCCGCCTACCACTATGCCGCCTTCCCCGGCAAGCGCAAGGTGTTCTTCCTCGACGACCGCGCGGCGCTCGAGGAGGTGCTTGCCAGCCTGCGCGCCAGCGGCTACGGTCACAAGCTGCTGATCCAGGAGCTCATCCCCGGTGACGACACGCAGATGCGCATCCTCACCACCTACAGCGACCAGGCGGGGAAGGTACGTCTGATGGCTTGCGGCCAGACGCTCCTGGAGGATCGCCACCCCCTGGCCGTCGGCAACCCCGTGGCCATCGTGAGCCGCGTGGACGAGCGCATCATGGCCGACGCGCGACGGCTGCTCGAGGCGGTGGGCTACGTCGGGTTCGCCAACTTCGACGTGCGGGTGGATCCGCGCGACGGCTCGCATCGCTTCCTCGACCTGAACGCGCGGCTCGGCCGCAGCAGCTACTACGTCACCGCCGCCGGCCAGAACGTGGCCCGCTGGATGGTCGACGACCTGCTGGGGAACGGCGCGCTGCCCGCAGGCGTCACCGTGGCGCGGGAGGAGTCGCTCTACACGGTGGTGCCGCGCGATGTGCTCCTAGGCTGGGTAGCCGACCCGAGCCTGCGCGCCGAGGTGCGCCGGCTCTACGCCGAGAGACGCGTGCACGACCCCCTGGCCAACCCCGCCGAGCGCCGGCTCGTACACCGGCTCTGCCCGCTCGCCCAGCGGATGCGCGCACGCCGCGCCTTCCGCGCCGCACGGCGCGAGCAGCGCACCCAGCTGCGCGCCCCCGGCACGCAGGGCCTGGCCGCCGCCGCGCTCACGGCGCGCGCCGCGGGCGAACGCTGGACGTTCGTCCGGCCCGCGTCGCCCGGCAACTCCGAGCCGTCCCAGACCGCGGCGGCGTGGCCGGCTCCCGCCCCGGGCGACACGGCGGCCCTGGCCGACGCGGCGGCAGGAGCGCGGCCATGACGGCGCTCGTCGGCGTGATCGGCGGCATGGGGCCGGCAGCCACCGCGCGCTTCTCGACGCTGCTCGTGGAGCGCGCCGACGTGCGCCGCGACCAAGACCACGTGCGCACCCTCGTGCTCAACGACGCTGCGCTACCCGACCGCACCGCCTTCCTGCTCGGCCGCTCCCCCGCCTCCCCCGCCCCTGGGCTGGCGGCTGACGCGCGCGTGCTCCAGGATGCCGGCTGCGCCTTCCTCGCGCTGCCCTGCAACACGGCGCACGCCTTCGCAGGCGCCATCCGCCAGGCCGTCTCCGTCCCGCTCGTCTCCATGATCGACGAGGCCGCTGCGGCCTGCCAGGCCCTCGGCCTCGCGCGCGTCGGCGTGCTGGCCACCGAGGGAACCGCGACCGCGGGGCTCTACGACCACGCCCTCGCCGCCCGCGGGATAGAGTGCGCCTACCCCTCCCCAGCGCTTCAAGCCCGCGTCACCGCCCTCATCTACGAGGGCGTGAAGGCGGGAGCCCCCGTGCCCTCCGTCGCCGTCGCCCTCCTCTGCGCGCGTCTGGCCGCCGAGGAGGGCTGCGCGGGCGTGGTGCTCGGCTGCACCGAGCTCTCCTGCGCCTGGCACGCGGCCGAGACACCCGGCGGCGTGGCCGTAGTGGACTCCCTCGCCGCGCTGGCCGACGCCGTCATCCTGCGCGCCGGTGGCCGGCTGCGCCCGGGGATCGCGACGACGAGGCCGGCCCGCACCTCGGACGCCGCGGGCTCCGCCGCCGCAGCCGCCCGCCAAAACCGCGCGGCATCCGCCGTCGCCGCACCTGGCAGCCGGGGGCCTGCGACGGCCGCAGGGGATGATGCTCAGGTCCGCCCCCGGGCCGACCGGAACCGCGCATCATCCAGCCACCCGTCCCGAGAGGAGGCGCCATGTGCGGCTTCGTAGGATTCGCCTCGCCTTCCCGCAGCTACGACCGCGCCGCTGTCGTGCGCGCCATGGCCGATGTCATCGCGCATCGCGGCCCCGACTCGGAGGGCTACCTCGTCGACGAGGCCGTGGCCCTGGGGTTTCGCCGGCTCTCCATCATCGACCTGGCTGGCGGCGACCAGCCGATGGAGACACCCGACGGCCGTGTGGCGGTGTGCTTCAACGGCGAGATCTACAATCACCACGCGCTCCGCGCCACGCTCGAGCAAGCCGGTCACGTCTTCCGCACGAGGAGCGACACCGAGGTGCTGCTCCACGGCTGGGAGGAGTGGGGAGCCGACCTGCTGGGACACCTGCGCGGCATGTTCGCCTTCGTCATCTACGACCGACCCCGGCGGATGCTCTTCCTGGCGCGCGATCCCTTCGGCATCAAGCCGCTCTACTACTATGCGACCGGCGATGAGCTGCTCTTCGCCTCGGAGGTCAAGGCGTTCCTGGCGCATCCCTCCTTCGAGAAGCGCCTTGACGAGCGGCTGCTGCCGGCCTACCTGTGCTTCGAGTACCTTCCCGGCGACCGCACCCTGTTCGAGGGCGTGAGGCGCCTGCCTCCGGCGACGTGCCTCACCTGGCAGGACGGCGAGCTGCGCGCCCACCGCTACCACCGCCTCGCCTTCGCAGAGGAGAGCGCCGCGCCCGAGGAGTGGGACGCGCGCATCGCGGGAGCCGTGCGCGACTCGGTGCGCGCTCACGCCGCAGCCGACGTGGAGGTGGGGTGCTTTCTCTCCGCCGGGGTGGATTCGTCGCTCGTGGCGGCCGAGGCCGCGCAGGTCATGGACGCGCGCACGTTCTCCATCGGCTACGGCGAGGAGCGCTACTCCGAGCTGGCGGCTGCCGGCGAGCTGGCCGGCACGCTCGGCCTGCGCAACACGGCGGCCGTCATCGGGCCGGCGGAGTTCTTCGGCTCCGTCCCCGCCGTGCAGTACCACCTGGACGAGCCGCTGCCCAACCCCTCGGCCATCCCCCTCTACCACCTGTGCCAGCTGGCCGCCCGCGACGTGAAGGTGGTCATGTCCGGCGAGGGCGCCGACGAGCTGTTCGGCGGCTACGCCTACTACCAGGAGTGCCTGGACTTCGCCCCCTACCTGCGCGTGCCCGCGCCCTTGAGGCGCTTGGCCGGTAACGTGGCCGAGGCGCTGCCGCCCTTCCACGGGCGGCGCTTCCTCATGCGCGGACGCCACGCGCTTCCCGTGCGCTACCTGCGCAACGAGTACGTCTACGCCTTCGAGGAATGCGGGCGCTACCTGCGAGCGCCCCTGGACTGCCCGCCTCCTCCCTGGTGGACGGCGGACGTGTTCGCCGAGGCGGAGGGGCTGGACGAGGTCACGGCCATGCAATATGCCGACCTGCGCGTATGGCTGCCCTGCGACATCCTCCAGAAAGCCGACAAGATGTCCATGGCGGCCTCGCTCGAGCTGCGCGTTCCCTTCCTCGACCGGCACGTGGCGGACGTGGCGCTGCGCCTGCCCACGGCCGAGCGCGTCGCCCGCGCCCAAACGAAGCCGGCCCTGCGCCGCGCCGCCGCGCTTTCGCTGCCGGCCAAGACGGCGCAGATGCCCAAGATAGGCTTCGTCACCCCGCTCGCCCAGTGGCTGCGCGAGGAGCCGTGGCACACGCTGGTGCGCGAGCGCCTCACCGGCGCCGAGGCCGCGCGCTTCTTCAACGTGGGCGCCTTGGCGCAGCTGCTCGACGAGCACCGCGAGGGACGCTGCTCCCATATGAAGCGCATCTGGTCGGCCTACTGCTTTTTGGTGTGGTACGACGAGTTCTTCGTCAGGCGCTGAGGCCGACCCTCTCCGCCTCTCTCGCGCCCGCACGTCCTTCGCGCCTCCCGAAAAAACCTTTCCTCCCGCGAAACCATCGACCTTTTTTCCGGCTTGGCCCTCGCAGCCGGGCCCACCTCATCAAGTTGGAAATACGGAGGCTCGGCAAAAGGGTGCTCAACGATACGGACGGTCGCAAAGACCGCCTTTGCCACTTCCGAGGTTGTCGCGAATTCCTATCTGCCTGCCGGGAGAACGGGGGCCCAAGCCGTGCTCTCTATCGGAGGCTCGCGCATCGGAGAGAGCTACTACCAATACAACAACTCGGCATTGAACAGCGGGCAAAGCATAACCGCCGCATATTCCAGCGGCGTGGCAGCAGGCGTGAGCACAAGCTGCTTCTCCTACGGAAACAGGTACTACAACGACGGACAGAGCGGCTCTTACTATTCGCTCTATCAGTCAGGAACCCTCAACCTCTAGGAGGCGAATCCCATGCGACACGATAACAAGAGGAGCATTCGATGGGCCCTGGGCGGAACCCTTGTCGTCCTCTCGCTTATGGCGACCGCAGGACTCCACTTCGTCGAGCCAGCCGAAGGGGCCGATCCCATCAAGACCAACGAGGCAGGCTTATCCTACGGGCCTGTGGAAGGATTCGAGCAGCGAGGCCAATACCCCGACCTCATCGCAGTTCAGGCGACCAACGGAAACAAAGGGTACATCCTGCGAGAGGACGAGGAACGTGCTGCAGGCGTGGTGTCAACGCCAGAAGAGGCCATTGCCTTCGCCACTGCTCGCAAAGAGAGACTTGCCGCCTCTCTCAAGGACGCCATGAACGAGCAGCTACCCCCCGGTGAAGGCATCAGCTTAGCGGAGGCGTCAGAGATCACGGCCGTCTTGCAAAGCACGCCTCCCGCCACTGCCGCCCCGCAAGCGCTTGGCATTCTCTCCGAAAGCGCGGAGGAGAAACTGAGCGAGGAGGCTGTTTTGACCGCCTACGAGAAAGCGCTCAAGGAGGACATCACCTACATCCCCGTTTACGAGGCAGACGGAGTGACCCAGGTGGGCGTATATCCGATAGGCTGACGACGAGGCTCGTATCAGGCTAGGGGCATGCTTGCAAGCGCAGGGGGGGCCTCCCGCACCCCCTGCGCCTATGCGCGGGACACGATTCTGCACAGTTTTTTCGACTTTGCGACAACACTGCCGAGCCGCTTCGCGCAGCTCTTCCACCCGCTTTTCATCCCACCAGGTCATCATTGTTCTCGTAGGGGAATATAAGTCCGCCCCTGCCCGACCCGTCCGTCTTCCCCAGCGCCAGGCCGGTGAAAAGCCGCCCAAGCGTCGCAAAGTCGAAAAAACTGTGCAGAATCGCGCCGGAAGGGCGTGGGCAGGGGCGGGCGGGGGCGCAGCTGCGGGCGCGGGCGGGGGCGCGGCTGCGGGCGTGGGCGGGGGGCGCGGGCGCGGACGCGAACGCGGGCACAAAAAAGGGAGGCCCGCTGGGGGCCTCCCTCCTCAGGACTCGGGCGTCATCGCCTAGGCGTCGGCGTACAGATCCTTCAGCTTGACCAGGTGGTCGTAGCGGGCCATGGCAGCCTGCTCGTTGGCCTCGAACAGCTCCTCGGCGCGCTCGGGGAACTCGCGGGTGAGACGGCTGTAACGGGCCTCGTTCATGAGGAAGTCGCGGTAGCCGCCCGCGGGCTCCTTGGAGTCCAGCGTGAACTTCTTGCCCGCCGGCGCCGCCGGGTTGTAGCGCAGCAGGTTCCAGTAGCCGCACTCGACGGCCTTCTTCATCTCATCCTGGCAGTGGCCCATGCCGCCCTTGATGGAGTGCATCTCGCAGGGCGAGTAGCCGATGATGAGCGAGGGCCCCGGATAGGCCTCGGCCTCGGTGATGGCCTTCATGGTCTGGGCCTGGTTGGCGCCCATGGCCACCTGGGCCACGTAGACGTAGCCGTAGCCCATGGCGAGCTCGGCCAGGCTCTTCTTGTTGATGTCCTTGCCAGCCGCGGCGAACTGGGCCACCTGGCCCAGGTTGGAGGCCTTGGAGGCCTGGCCGCCGGTGTTGGAGTACACCTCGGTGTCGAACACGAACACGTTGACGTCCTTGCCGGAGGCCAGCACGTGGTCGAGGCCGCCGTAGCCGATGTCGTAGGCCCAGCCGTCGCCGCCGAAGATCCAGACGGACTTCTTCGTCAGGTACGTGCGGTTCTCGAGCACCGCCTCGGCCAGGGCCGCCAGCTCGCCGCCGGCAGCGGCCACGCGCTCAAGCTCGGCCAGGTAGGCCGCGGCCGCCTCCTTGGAGGCGTCGGCATCGAGACGCGCGTCCTTCCAGGCGCCAGCCGCTGCAGACAGCGCCTCGTCAGCGCCGGCGGCCAGCAGGGCCTCGGTGTCGGCGAGCGCCTTCTCCTGGACGGCCTCGTAGCCGAGCAGCATGCCCAGGCCGTGCTCGGCGTTGTCCTCGAACAGCGAGTTAGACCAGGCCGGCCCGTGCCCGTCCTTGTTGACGGCGTAGGGAGACGTGGCCGCCGGGCCGCCCCAGATGGACGAGCAGCCGGTGGCGTTGGCGATGAACATGCGGTCGCCGAACAGCTGGGTGACCAGGCGCGCGTAGGAGGTCTCGGCGCAGCCGGCGCACGAGCCGGAGAACTCGAGCAGCGGCTCGCGGAACTGGCTCGCCTTCACCGACGTGCCGGTGAGCTGCTCCTTGACCGACACCTCGGACACGCAGTAGTCGAACACGGCCTGCTGAGGCTGCTCGTCCTCGGCGGGCACCATGGCCAGCGAATTAGTGGGGCACACGCCCGCGCAGAGCGTGCAGCCCATGCAGTCGAGCGGCGAGATGGCGAGCGTGTACTTGAGCCCGGCCGCGGCCTTGCCCTTGGCGTCCACCAGCTTGGCGGCCTCGGGCGCTCCGGCCGCCTCGGCCTCGTCCAGGGCGAACGGGCGGATGCAGGCATGGGGGCACACGAAGGCGCACTGGTTGCACTGGATGCAGGTCTCAGGGTTCCACGTGGGAACGTTCACGGCCACGCCGCGCTTCTCGTAGGCCGAGGCGCCCAGCGGGAACTGGCCGTCGGCATGCTCCATGAACACCGACACGGGCAGGGAGTCGCCCTCCATGCGGGCCACGGGCTCCATGATGTCGGACACCATGCGCACCAGGCCCGGCGCGCCGGCCAGCTCGGGCGCGATGACCGGGTCGACCGCGTCGGCCCACTCGGCCGGCACCTCCACGGCCACGGCGGCGGTGGCGCCCGCCTCGATGGCGCGGTGGTTCATGTCCACCACGTCCTGGCCCTTCTTCAGGTAGGACTTGGTGGCCGCGTCCTTCATGTACTGGATGGCCTCGTCCTGGCCCATGACGCCGGCCAGCGCGAAGAAGGCCGATTGCAGGATGGTGTTGGTGCGCTTGCCCATGCCGATCTCGGCGGCCAGGTCGATGGCGTTGATGACGTAGAGGCGGATGCCGTTCTCGGCGATGTAGCGCTTGGTGGCCGCGTCGAGGTGGCCCGCCAGCTCCTCGGGCGTCCACTGGCAGTTGATGAGGAAGATGCCGCCGGGCTTGACGTCTTGGACCATGCGGAAGCCCTTGATGATGTAGGACGGGTTGTGGCAGGCCACGAAGTCCGCCTTGTTCACGTAGTAGGGGCTGCGGATGGGGGCGTCGCCGAAGCGCAGGTGCGAGATGGTCACGCCGCCGGTCTTCTTCGAGTCGTACTGGAAGTAGGCCTGGACGTACTTGTCGGTGTGGTCGCCGATGATCTTGATGGAGTTCTTGTTCGCGCCCACGGTGCCGTCACCGCCGAGGCCCCAGAACTTGCACTCGATGGTGCCGGGGGCGGCAGTGTTGGGGGCGGGCACCTCGGGCAGCGAGAGCCCGGTCACGTCGTCGACGATGCCGATGGTGAACTCGCGGCGCGGCGCGTCCTTCTTGAGCTCCTCGTACACGGCGAACACCGAGGACGGCGGGGTGTCCTTCGAGCCCAGGCCGTAGCGGCCGCCCGTGACGGTGAGGCCGGCAACGCCCTCCTCAGCGAGCGCGGTGATGACGTCTTGGTAGAGCGGCTCGCCGATGGAGCCCGGCTCCTTGGTGCGGTCCATGACGGCCAGCTTCTTCGCCGTCTTGGGCAGCGCAGCCACGAACTTGTCCGTGACGAAGGGGCGGTACAGGCGCACCTTCACCAGGCCCACCTTCTCGCCCTGGGCGTTGAGGTAGTCCACGACCTCCTCCACCACGTCGCAGAACGAGCCCATGGCCACGATCACGCGGTCGGCGTCGGGGGCGCCGTAGTAGTTGAACAGCTGGTAGTCGGTGCCGAGCTTCTCGTTCACCTTCTCCATGTACTCCTCCACCACGGCGGGCAGGGCGTCGTAGGTGCCGTTGCAGGCCTCGCGGTGCTGGAAGAAGATGTCACCGTTCTCGTGAGAGCCGCGCATGGCCGGGCGCTCCGGGTTGAGGGAGTGCTCGCGGAAGGCGCGCACGGCATCCATGTCGCACAGCTCGGCCAGGTCGTCGTAGTCCCACACGGCGATCTTCTGGACCTCATGGGAGGTGCGGAAGCCGTCGAAGAAGTTGATGAAGGGGACGCGGCCCTTGATGGCGGCCAGGTGCGCCACGGCGGAGAGGTCCATGACCTCCTGGACGTTGCCCTCGGCGAGCATGGCGAAGCCGGTCTGGCGGCAGGCCATGACGTCGGAGTGGTCGCCGAAGATGTTGAGGGCGTGGGTCGAGACGGTGCGGGCGCTCACGTGGAAGACGCTCGGCAGCTGCTCGGCCGCTATCTTGTACATGTTGGGGATCATGAGGAGCAGGCCCTGGGAGGCGGTGTAGGTGGTGGTCAGCGCGCCGGCTGCGAGCGACCCGTGCACCGCGCCGGCGGCGCCGGCCTCGGACTGCATCTCGCACACCTGGACCTCGGTGCCGAAGATGTTCTTGCGTCCGGCCGCCGCCCACTGGTCGACGAAGTCGGCCATGGGGCTTGAGGGGGTGATGGGGTAGATGCCCGCCACCTCCGTGAAAGCGTAGGAAACATGCGCCGCGGCGTTGTTCCCGTCCATCGACTTGAGTTCTCTCGTCATATACTTCCTCTCCTTGAAGGTAAGGGGCGGTACATAACAGAGGATGATAGCAGCCGGGCGGCTCGCGGCGCCCTGAGGAGCGTCCGGGGCAGGGCGAATTCGGTAAAAGGGACACAACGCGCCGCTCCCCCGCCCCGGGCCGCCACCCGCCTCCGAGGGCCGCGCGGGGCGGCCACGCAGCTGAGGATGGGATCCTCCTCGATAACTCCATGAGCCCCTTAGTCGCGCATTGTTACCTTCTTGTTACAAAAGCCGCAGGTCACCGCCGAGCGGCGCTCCTTCGCTTCTCGAGACGCCGTCGCGCGGGACTTGCGGGGATCGAACCAGACCCAGGTTCTTTATTTCTCGCGCGTTTTCGCCGATAATAGGCGCAATGCGCACTAGCACGACTCACCTATATGAACGTTCGCGCGCATGCGGGGCAGGCGCCCCGCCAGACCACCTGTTGGAGGGAAACATGGAAAAGCACAGCTTGACTCGCCGCGGCTTCCTCGCCGGCACCGCGGCCACCGGAGCCATCGCGGCGCTCACCCTGAGCGGCTGCGGCGGCGGCGACCAGAAGAAGGACGAGCCGAAGAAGGACGCTCCTGCCGAGAAGACGGTCGCCGACTCCATCACCGCGGCCGTTGCCTACACTTCCACGAACTGCAACCCCATCGGCAACAGCTCCGCGCTGATGCTGGCCGCCACCTGGCACGTGTTCGAGGGCCTCTACGACCTCGACCTGCACAACTACAAGACCTACACCGCGCTGGCCGCCGGCGAGCCGGTCAAGGTGTCCGACACCGAGTACGAGGTGTCCCTGCGTGACGGCGCCAAGTTCTCCGACGGCACCGACGTCACCGCCGCCGACGTGGTGAACGCCTTCGAGAAGAACATGGCCGACGCCACCTACGGCGCGTTCCTCACCTTCATCGAAACCGTCGCCGCCAAGGATGACAAGACCGTCACCTTCGCCCTGAAGTACCCCTTCGAGTCGCTGCTGAAGGGCCGCCTGTCCGTGGTCAAGGTCTTCCCCGCCTCCCTCACCGAGGACCAGCTGAAGACCATGCCCATCGGCTCGGGCCCCTGGAAGTACGAGTCCATCAACGGCGATGACGGCGGCACCATCAAGTTCGTGCCGAACGACCAGTACAACGGCCCCATGCCGGCCACCTGCGCCGAGATGGACTGGAACGTGCTGCTCGACGGCACCGCCCGCACCACCGCCATCACCGACGGCGCCGTGCTCGCCATCGAGTCCGTGCCGGACGCCAACGCCGACCAGATCGCCAACACCGGCGCCACCGTCGAGTACGTCCCCGGCTTCGCCCTGCCGTTCCTGATGTTCAACACCAAGAAGGCCCCCTTCGACGACGTTCGCGTCCGTCAGGCCATCTACTACGCCCTGGACATCGAGAAGCTCATCGCCAACCAGATGGACGGCCATGCCGCCCCGGCCACCAGCTTCCTGCCCGAGGCCTACGCCAACTACCACCGCGCCTCCACCGTCTACAGCCATGACCCCGAGAAGGCCAAGAGCCTGCTGGCCGAGGCCAACGTGGCCGACCTGTCCTTCGAGCTCATGGTCAACAACAACTGGGTCAAGGACCTGGCTGCCCAGATCAAGGAGGACCTCGGCGCCATCGGCGTGACCGCCACCATCAACGAGACCAAGATCGACTGGGCCGCGCTGGCTCCCTCCGAGTCCATCCTGCCCTACGACGTCATGCTGACCCCGGGCGACCCGTCCTGCTTCGGCAACGACCCCGACCTGCTCATGACCTGGTGGTACGGTGACAACATCTGGACCGAGGGCCGCTCCTGCTGGAAGGGCACCCCGGAGTGGACCCAGCTCCAGGAGCTGCTGCAGCAGGCCCGCGAGGAGGCCGATGCCGCCAAGCAGCAGGAGATCTGGAACCAGTGCTTCGACCTCATCGCCGACAACATTCCGATCTACCCGCTGTTCCACCGCGAGACCTCCACGGGCTTCCAGGCCGAGAAGCTCGAGGACTTCGCCCCCATCTCCACCACGGGCCTGGTCTTCCTGGGCACCACCCCGCTCGCCTAAGCTGCCACGACGCAGCATTCGCGCTTCGCGGACACGAAGGGCGCCGGTTTTCCGGCGCCCTTTTTCGTAGGCGCGGACCTTGCGGGGAAACCACGGCGAACTCCGCCATTTACCACGCTATTTCTCCCCTTCACCGCAGTGATTCGGTTTACAATAAGGCCAGTCTGTGCACGCGTTTGCCCTTAGGGAAAAAGGGGGGCGGCGCGTTCCTGTTTCGCACGGAGGAACGTATCAGAGGGCCGTCCCGTCGGCCCACGCGGGAAAGGGGGGTGCGGTGAACAATCTCTTGCGATTGATAGGCAATCGCCTGCTCTGGCTGCCTGTCATGATCATCGGAGTCACCATCCTCGTCTTCTTCATCATGGCGCTTTCCCCGATCGACCAGGCCTACTCGGTCTTGGGAGAGAACGCCACGGAAGCCCAGGCGCAAGCCTATCGCGAGGAGCACGGGTTGAACGACCCGGTCATCGTCCAGTACGGCCGCTTCATGGCCGGCCTGGTCACAGGAGACCTGGGCAGCTACGGCGCCAACAGCGCCTCGGTGGCCCAGCGCGTGGCCGAGGCCCTGCCCGTCACGCTGCAGCTGACCTTCCTCGGCCTCATCATCGCGGTGTTCTTCGCCGTCATCCTGGGCGTCATCTCGGCGCTGTACCGCGACAAGTGGCCCGACCAGGTGATCCGCATCTTCTCCATCGCCTGCATCGCCACCCCGTCGTTCTGGCTGGCCGTCCTGCTCATCCTGCTGTTCTCCTCCACGCTCCATATGCTGCCGGCCTCCGGCAAGCTGCCGGACTTCTTCGTGGACCCGCAAGGCTGGCTCGCCCGCATGGCGCTGCCCGCCTTCTCGCTGGCGGTGCCCGTCACCGGCCAGCTCACCCGCGTGGTCCGCACCTCCATGGTGGAGGAGCTCGACAAGGACTACGTGCGCACCGCGCTCGGCGCCGGCATCCCGAAGGGCGTCGTGGTGGCCCGTAACGTGCTGCGCAACGCGCTCATCACGCCGGTGACCGTGCTCGGCCTGCGCATCGGCTACCTGATCGGCGGCGCCGTCATCATCGAGGTCATTTTCAACCTGCCGGGCATGGGCATGGCCATCCTCTCGGGCATCCAGTCCAACTACGTCATGCTCGTGCAGGGCGTCGTGCTGTGCGTGGCCGTTGCCTTCATCGTCATCAACATCATCGTGGATATGCTCTATATCCTGATCGATCCGCGGATTAGGACGGTGTAGCGCCATGGTGAAACTACGTGAGAAGACCACCCAGAAGCTCGAGGGCAAGAAGGTCCGCTTCCGCCGCTGGAAGAACATGTCCGTCGGCGCGCGCATCTCCTTCATCGTGCTGCTGGCCATCGTGCTCGTGGCCGTGTTTGCCAACTTCCTGGCCCCGCACAACCCCTACGAGATCTTCACCGCGCGCCAGGCCCCCGATGCCGAGTTCCTCTTCGGCACCGACGACAAGGGTCGCGACGTGCTGTCGCGCATGATGTACGGCGCGCGCTACTCGCTCGTCATCGGCCTGGGCGCCACCGCCTTCGCGCTGGTGCTCGGCTCCATCATCGGCGCGCTGGCCGCCGTGGCGCGCCCGTGGCTGTCCAACCTCATCATGCGCATCCTCGACATCATCATGTCGTTCCCGGGCATCGCGCTGGCCGCCACGTTCGTCATCGTGTTCAGCGCCAACGGCACGGCGGAGAACCGCCTGCCGGCCCTCATCTTCGCCATCGGCTTCCTCTACATCCCCCAGATCGCCCGCATCGTGCGCGCCAACGTCATGAGCGAGTACAACCAGGACTACGTGCGCGCGGTCATCGTCTCCGGCGCCCAGGCGCCCTGGATCCTGACGAAGCACGTCATCCGCAACTGCATCGCGCCGGTCATGGTGTTCACCATCGTGCTCGTGGCCGACGCCATCGTGTTCGAGGCGTCGCTGTCGTTCATCTCCGCCGGCATCCCGGAGCCCACGCCCACCTGGGGCAACATCCTCTCCGATGCCCGTGACGGCGTGCTGGCCGGCCGCTGGTGGCAGGCGCTGTTCCCGGGCCTCGCCATCATGATCACCGTGCTGTGCCTGAACATCCTCTCCGAGGGCATGACCGACGCCCTGGCCGCCGCCCCCAAGGCGCCCGTGGCCGCCGGCGACGACAAGCTCAGCTCCAGCCGCGAGGCCGACCGCATGGTGGCCGACCCGAAGCTGGCCTACGCCGCCCAGGCCGAGATGCTTGAGAAGCGCCTCGCGCGCCTCAAGGAGATGGAGGGCCTGCGCACCGACCGGTTCGAGGCGCGCACCGACGTGCCGCCCATCCTCGAGGTTCGCGACCTGTGCATCAAGTTCCCGCGCCACGGCGACGTGAACGTGGTCGACCACGTGTCCTTCGTGGTGCGCCCGCACCAGACCATGGGCCTGGTCGGCGAGTCCGGCTGCGGCAAGTCCATCACCTCGCTCACCATCATGGGCCTGCTCGACAAGAAGGCCCAGATCTCCGGCGAGATTCTCTACGACGGACGCAACCTGCTCGACCTCAACGAGAAGCAGATGAACGAGCTGCGCGGCCGCGAGATCGCCATGATCTACCAGGACGCGCTCTCCTCGCTCAACCCGTCCATGCTCATCCGCGCCCAGATGAAACAGCTCACCAAGCGCGGGGGCACCCGCACCGCCGAGGAGCTGCTCGAGCTGGTGGGCCTCGACCCGAAGCGCACGCTCGACTCGTATCCCCACGAGCTCTCCGGCGGCCAGCGCCAGCGCGTGCTCATCGCCATGGCGCTCACCCGCGACCCCAAGGTCATCATCGCCGACGAGCCCACTACCGCCCTCGACGTGACGGTGCAGAAGCAGGTCGTCGACCTGCTCAACCGCCTCCAGCAGGAGCTCGGGTTCGCCATGGTGTTCGTCAGCCACGACCTGGCGCTCGTGGCCGAGGTGGCCAACTCCATCACGGTCATGTACGCCGGCCAGGTGGTGGAGCAGGGCCCGGTGAAGGACATTCTCACCGCCCCCATCCACGAGTACACCCGCGGCCTTCTGGGCTCGGTGCTCTCCATCGAGGCGGGCGGCGACCGCCTGCACCAGGTGCCCGGCTCGGTTCCCAGCCCCAAGGACTTCCCCGAGGGCGACCGCTTCACCCCGCGCTCGAGCCATCCGGACCAGGTCTCGACCATCCGCCCGATGCTCAAGCGCTACGGCGACACCGATCACTACTACGCCGAGCTGCCTGACAGCGAGCTCAAGCGCCTCGGCATAGAGCCCTACGTTCCGGGAGGTCCCCTGCTATGAGTGAGAACGAGAAGCTGAACGAGACGGCCGAGGCCGCCGATAAGGACACTCCCATCATCTTCCTCGATGACGTGAAGGTGACCTTCAAGACGCGCACGGGCTCCATCCTGCACCCCAACAAGGTCCAGGCCGTGAAGGGCCTCACCCTGAAGCTCATGCCCGGCGAGACCATCGGCATTGTGGGCGAGTCCGGCTGCGGCAAGTCCGCCACGGCCAACGTCATGTGCGGCCTGCAGAAGCCGACAAGCGGGCGCGTGTACTTCAAGGGCAAGGACGTCACCAACCGCACCGCGGCCGACCGCCGCGTCATCGGCCGCGTCATCTCGGTGGTGTTCCAGGATCCGGCCACGGCGCTCAACGCGCGCATGACCATTCACGACCAGCTCATGGACCCCATGGTGGTGCACAAGGTGGGCGACGCCGCCTACCGCGAGAACCGCGTGCACGAGCTCATCGAGATGGTGGGCCTGCCCGAGTCGGTGCTCGACGCCCTGCCCGGCCAGATGTCCGGCGGCCAGCGCCAGCGCGTGGCCATCGCCCGCGCGCTCTCGCTCAAGCCCGACGCCATCATCGCCGACGAGCCCACGTCCGCCCTGGACGTGTCCGTCCGCGCGCAGATCCTCAACCTGCTGATGGACCTGAAGAAGGAGCTCGGCCTGGCCATGGTGTTCATCAGCCACGACATCCAGACCGTGCGCTACATCTCCGACCGCATCGTCGTCATGAACGGCGGCCTGGCCGTCGAGGAGGGCACCGCCGAGCAGATCTTCGACAACCCGAAGGACGAGTACACGCGCCTGCTTTTGGGCGCCGCCCCGTCGCTGCTCCATCCCGACCTGGGCAAGGCGTCCTAGGCGTCACGCAGGACAACCGATCGCACGAGCAAGGGGCCCCGGCATATGCCGGGGCCCCTTGCTTGGCAGTACATGCCGGGTCGCAGGGCCCGCCCGCGACCCGGCATACGCCCGCAAGCGGGCGAAGTCGCCCCGAGGGCGCAAGGCCCCCGGGGGGGGGGGAGGGGTGCTCGCGCCGGCGCGGGGATAGACGCGAGACCGCGGGGGTCGACAGCGGGCGAGAGGGTCGCCCCCCCCGGGGGCGGCGCAAGGCCCCGGGGCGCGCCGCCGCCTTTTCGGCCCGACGTGGCACAAAACGGCGGTTTGGTACGGTGCCCGCGGCCCCTCGGGAAGGGCGGCCGTCCGCGACCTGGGGTTTTGGGGCGGCGGCGGGGCCACGAGAGCCCGAGAGACCCCGGGAGCCCCCTTCGAACCGTACCAAACTGCCGTTTTGTGCCATTTCTCAGCGAAAAAGTGGCTGTGACAGAAGACGGCAAGACAGGCAGGCTGCCGGCGAGACTCCAGACCGCAAGAGCCGCAGGCGCGCCTGCGGCTGGCGGAGGGATGCAGGAGCCCGTGGAGCCGGGGGCCCGCCGCTGGCGTGCCGAGGCCAGCGAGGAAACCGTGAAGGCCGCGACGCAGGAGCTCGCAGGGTCATAAGCCCGGAACCGGCGCGGGGATAGGCGCGAGACCGCGGGGGGGCGGCGGGCGGGAGGGTCGCCGGGAGGCGGCGCAAGGCCCCGGGGCGCGCCGCGAGCGGCCCGCGCCCGCAGCGCGCCTCCCCTCGGAGGCGCCCTTGGGGGGGTGCTCGCGCCGGGGCATGGCGGACGCGGCGCGAGCGCGTCCCCGGGGTCGCGCCGCCGCCTTTTCGGCCCGACGTGGCACAAAACGGCGGTTTGGTACGGTGCCCGCGGCCCCTCGGGAAGGGCGGCCGTCCGCGACCTGGGGTTTTGGGGCGGCGGCGGGGCCACGAGAGCCCGAGAGACCCCGGGAGCCCCCTTCGAACCGTACCAAACTGCCGTTTTGTGCCATCTGCCAGCGAAAAAGTGGCAGCGCGGCGCGGCGGCGGCCGTCGGATGCGCGGATGCCCGCCGGGACACGGCGCTGGAAAGCCGTGCATCCAGCCCCCAAGTACAAGGGGCGCCCGCCTGCCGCACGCCCTGCGAGGGTGCGACGGACGGGCGCCCCGGAAAGCCGACGGCACCAGCCGCGGCAGCTCCTAGTGCGAGCCGGGAGCCTTAGGCGCGCCGGGCGCCTTGGGGGCACCGGGGGCCGCCGGGGCGCCGGGAGGCACCGGAGCGCCCGGGGCCGCAGGGGCGCCGGGGGCGCCGGGCATGCCCGGCATGGCGGCGGCGCTCAGCTCGGCGCCGCACTTGGTGCAGGCCGTGGTGCCCGGGTCGTTCATGGTGCCGCACTCGGGGCACTTGACGGGCAGCGAGATCTCACTCGGTCTAAAACACATGCTCTTTCTCCTTCGTAGAACGATGAAACTCCGGGCAGCCGACCGCCGGCTGCCCCTATCCTCAGCCCTGCGACCTACTCGTCGGGCGGAAGATCGCGTTCGCCGGCGCGCATGACATCGGCCGGCGTGAGGCCCAGGTTGTCCAGGAAGTTGTTGAACACCGGCTGCTCGCGCACGGGGCGCGTGGCGGCGGTGCGCCCCATGGCCCCGTAGGAGCTCAGCGGCGTGCGTCGGGTACGATCGGGCAGCACCTCGAGCACCTCCAGGTCGAAGACGAGATCCTGACCCGCCAGCCGGTGGTTGAAGTCGAGGTAGGCGAAGCCGTCCTCCACCTTGAGCACCTTGGCCGGCACCTTCTGGCCCACGGGCCCGAAGAAGCTGATCGTCTCCCCCACCGGCAGCTCGTCGGCGTTGGGGATGTAGCGCAGGTCGCGCTTCTGGACGTTGCGCGGGTCGTAGGCGCCGTAGGCGAACTCGGCGGGGATGCGCACCGTGGCGCGCTGCCCCACGTCCATGCTCATCACGGCGTCGTCGATGCCCTTGATGACCTGGCCGCAGTCGGTCTGGAACTCCATGGGGCCCTCGGCCTCGCTGCTGTCGAAGACGGTGCCGTCCTCCCGGTAGCCGGTGTAGGCGACCCTTACGTAGCGGTTCTTTCCTATCATGGGTGCCTCCTTCTTAGCCCCTCACGTTCTTGCCGATGGTGTTGGTCACCCCGGGCCTCAGCTCAAGGGAGGCCCCGCAGGCGGCGCAGACAACGCTCCCGCGCGGGTTCTCGTGGCCGCAGGCGACGCACCGGGGGACGAGGATGGGCTTGGGCAGGATGCCCCGGCACCTTCCGCAGTTGATGCAGGCGTAGCCGCACTTGGACACGGCCTCCTCCTTCCTCGCCCCGCGGGGCGGCTGGCGCCGAGGGCGACCGGCCCTCCCACCGGCCGCCCCGGCGTCGGCGGGCGCGCGTCGGGATCGAGTCCCGGGCGCGCCCGCCGCGGCGCCGTTAGCGCACGTAGATGGCGATGTCGCTCTTGCCAGCCTCGGCGGCCTTGCGCGCCAGCTCCTCCACGGTGCCCCAGACCACGACGGCGTTCTGGCAGTGGTGCACGCAGCTGGGCAGCTTGCCGGCAGCCACGCGGTCAGCGCACAGGTCGCACAGGTGGGTGGGCATGGGCAGGTAGGTGTACTCCCACACCCCGTCGGTGCACTGGCGCGGGCCGTCCTGCAGCAGCACGATGCCGAAGTCCTCAGGCGCCATGCCGTGCTCCATCTTGCAGGCCGTCACGCAGGCCTTGCAGCCCGAGCAGAACTCGTAGTCGATGAACAGGCCGTACTGTCCCTTTTCCATGGTGGTTGTCTCCTTCTCTTTGACACCCGGCCCGCCGCGGCCCCCGGGGCGGCGCGGCGGCACGCGTCGGGAGCCGGGCGGCCCTCCCCTCTCGGAGGCGGGCCGCCCTTCCCGCGGCGGGCCGGCGATGGGATCCTTCTCGCAGGTGAGCTACTTGCGCTCGTGGGTCTTCCAGTACTCCTCGATGTCGAAGAAGCCCTCGGCCGGCTCGTAGTCCGGCGTCCAGCCGTCGTAGAAGCTGGGCTTGTCGGAGAGGTGGGTCTTGCCGTGGGTGTAGCCGGTGGTGCACACCTGGTAGCTGGGCTGGTCTTCGGGCGCGTCGTTCTCCGGCGTCACCTTGTAGACGGTGCCCATGGCGCACTTGATGGGAGCGCCGTAGCCGTTGGTGCCGTTCTCACACTGCGGGATGAGGTTGTTCGGGTTGGAGTCGAACACGCCGAACAGGCTCGGCTCGGCCGGCTCGCGCTCGGGGAACCACCAGCCGTGCTCGGTGGAGATGACGCGCGGGTCGAGCGAGGGGTTCAGGCGGGCGCGCTGCTTCATCTTGCCCATCTGGTTCTCGATCCACACCCAGTCGCCGTCGATGATGCCGTAGGCGGCCGCGGTGTCGGGATGGATGTCGAACATCGGGTCGGGATGCAGCTGGCGGCTGATGGTCTCGGGCTGGCGCCACTCGGAGTGGAAGAACTCGAAGGAGCGCTTGCCGGTGGTGATGATGAGCGGGTACTTCTCGGCCAGCTCCGGCGTGGAGACGGGGCTCGTCGGCGGCTCCTGGTAGTAGGGCAGCGGATCGTCGCCGAAGGCGGCGAACAGGGTGCAGTACAGCTCGTAGCGGCCGGTGGGGGTCATGAAGCCCGGGGCGCCGTCGGGGCGCAGGCCGCCGATCTCGTACTTCTTGTAGCGGAACTTGTGGTACCACATGCCGTGGTACTTCTCCTCGACACGGTCCATGGTCATGGTGGTGCCGTCGTCGTCGAGCACGCCGTCGCGCGCCAGGCGCCAGTCCATGTAGGAGCGGTCGTCCACCACGTACTCGGGCCACTTCTCGGGGGCGATGCGATGGCCCAGCTCGATCATGATCTGCTCGTCGGATTTAGCCTCGTAGAAGGGCTTGTCGGAGGCCTTGGTCAGGGTGCGCAGCGGGTCGAACCACACGCGGATGCAGTCGCGCTCGTTGGACATGGCGCAGGGGATGACCAGGTCGGCGAAGGCCACGGCCGTCGGGGTGATGAACAGGTCCTCCACCACGAGGAAGTCGATGGTCTTGAGGGCGCGGTAGAGGCGCGGCGCGTCCTGGCCCATGTTGGCGATGGGGTTGGCGGACTCGATCCAGAGCATCTTCACCGGGTGGGGCTCCTCGGTCTCGATGGCCTGGAGGATGGAGTCGGCCTGGGACGAGGCGGTAAAGCCGTACTTCTTCAGCGGGTAGCGGTCGACGCCGAGGCGCTTGGCCACCATGTCAGTACCGTCGAGCTCCCAGATGCCGGAGTTGTAACCGAACTCGAGGCTGGCGGCCTGGTCCACCAGCACGTTGCCGCCAGGGATGTCGATGTTGCCCGTGATGCCCACCAGGCAGGCGATGGCATGGGCGGTGATGACGCCGATCTTGGCCATGTCGACGGCCAGGCCCCACTGCACGGTGGCCGGCTTGGCCTGGGCGTACATGCGAGCCGCCGCGACGATCTGATCCTCGGGGATCCAGGTGATCTCCGCCACGCGCTCAGGGGTGTACTCCTGAACGCGCTCGGCGAGGGCCTCGAAGCCGTAGGTCCAGTTCTCGACGAACTCATGGTCGTAGAGGTCCTCGTTGATGATGACGTTCATCATGCCCAGGGCCAGGGCCGCGTCGGTGCCGGGGCGCAGGCGCAGCCACATCTCGGAGCGGGCGCCGATCCAGGTGAGCTGCGGGTCGATGGTGATGAGCTTGGTGCCGCGCTTCATGGCCTCGACGATCCAGTGGCCCAAGAACGCGTCGGAGTTGCAGACCACGGGGTTGGTGCCCCAGATGACGGCCACCTCGGGCAGCACGTACTCGGGGTCGTCCTCGTAGCGGCGGGCGCGGAACTGCGAGAAGTCGGCCACCCACTGGTTGCCCATGATGACGTAGCACAGAGCCGTGCGGGGCAGCATGCAGGAGTCGCCCGACAGGAAGCACAGGGTCAGGTCGGCGCCGCCGAAGTTGGCGTACTGGTTGTGGGCGATGGCCTGGGAGACGTTGCGGCCGGTGCCGATCATGGAGACGATGCACTCCGGACCGTAGTCCTTCTGGATGCGCTTGACGTTCTCGATGATCAGGTCGTAGGCCTCGTCCCAGCTGATGCGCTGCCACTTGCCCTCGCCGCGCTCGCCGACGCGCTTGACCGGCCACTTCAGGCGGCGCTCGGAGTTGACCATCTGGGGAAGCTCAAGGCAGCGCATGCACAGGCGGCCGCCGGACAGTGGGCTGTTGGGGTCGCCCTCGGTCTTCACGAGCTTGCCGTCCTCGTCGGTGTAGAAGATGATCTGGCAGCCGGAGTGGCAGCCAGGGCCCGACCACATGGTGGTGCGCGTGGCGGTGAGGTCGCCCTCCTGCCACCTCACCTGGTCGGGGTAGAGGTCCATGTTGTAGGTGTTGTTATAGGGCATGCCGTAGGCGATGCCCTTCTCGCGGACGAAGTCGCCGACCTGCTCGTTGTCGGAGGCAAGCTCACCACCAGCGATGTTGGCGGTCTTACCGTCGCTGAGAACCTCCTCCTTGGCGACTTCCTCGACGCTCAGCTTTTCCTCACTCATGTTCTTCTCTCTCCTCTTGGTGAATCGCAGCCGGCACGGAACCGGCTGCCCGGCGTGCTCGCGAGGAGCGTGCCGGGGGGGACTCATCGGCCAGGGTCTCGATGCCGCCAGGAGATGGGAGAAGGCAGGTACCCGCATCACAGGAGGCGTCTGGGCCGCATGGCCGCTGGACAACGTCGCCTCATCGTCGTGCACCCCCTTGGTGATAAGGCGACCGCGTGTGCCAAAGCGGGCGTCAGCTCGGGTGAGAATCGCCTCGGACGCGCAACTTCGCCCAGGGCGTCCCGGGCTCCCCTGCCCGCTAGAACGTCTTCAGGTTACCGAGCGGCGCGGGGCCGGAAAATCGGGCATCGGGTCTGATGATGGCCGCGCAGCGGGGCACGGCAGCGTTCTCATACCCGGGGGTTGATGCCTTGACCAGGGGTTTCGAGGGAGGTGAAGTCATCGCCCTCGATGAGGTCGTAGAGGTCTTGGCGCGAGTGGATGTCGAGCTTGCGGTAGATGTTGTAGACATGAGTCTTGGCCGTGGCCCGCGATATGGTGAAGCGGTCCATGATGTACTGGGTGTCGCGCCCGCGGGCCAGAAGATCGAGGATCTCGCACTGGCGCGGGGAGAGCCCGTAGTGGGCGCCGATGTCGTCGAGGCGCCGGCGCAGGTAAGATCCGGCGGGGATGAGCTTGTCGTCGGGGCCGTCGCCTTCGGGGGCTGGCGCCGGCGCGGGCTCCGCCTCCCCCGGCGCCGCGGCGGAGGCGGCCGGCGCCGGATCGTCAGCCCCCGACCAGTCCTCCGGGAAGGAGACGCGGTTCAGCTGCACCTGGACGACAGCCGCGTAGAGCACGACGGCCGCGCAGGCGGCCACGAGGGCCTGGCCCGGCACGAGGAGGCCCACCGCGAAAACGCCGAGCGCGCCGATGACGGAGCCGCCCACCAGGTAGGCGGCCTCACTGAAGCTGTAGAGGGGCGAGAGCTCCTCGAAGCGCACCAGCTCGGCCCCGGCCAGAAACACGATGCACGCCTGAACGAACACCACGGCGACGAGGTAGACGTAGACGAGGCCCGTCCCCAGCCCGCCCACGAGGGGCAGCAGCAAATAGCCCAGGGCGAGGGTGGCGCAGAGGTAGTCCTTGGACAGGCGCTCCATGTCGAAGCCGCGCGCCCGGCAGGCCACGCCCAGGAAGGTGCCGGCGGCCACGAGGGCCGCGCCCATGAGGAGCACCGGCGGAAGCAGACTGCCATCCGCTTGGCGGCTCAACAGCACCCACAGGCCCCCGTCGGCGCCCAGGATGACGCCGACGGAGAAGTAGTTGAGCTCGCCCAGGCGGCTGTACATGCGGTTGCGCCGACGGTCGCGGGACTCCGCCACGCTCACCTGCAGAAGCCGGTCGCGCAGGTCGTTCTGCACGCCCAGGAGCAGCAGGCACGAGGCGAGGGAGGCCATGTCGCTCAGGTAGTCGGTCTGGGGAACGCCGGCCGGCAGGAAGCTCGTGAGGGCCAGCAGCGCGCCGGCGAGAGACACCGCCCCGGCCACGACGAGCGACAGGAGGGTGCGCCCCACGGTGCAGGCGTGGGACCACCACAGAAACACGAGGGCCACCGACCCAGCCGCCACGCAGGGGATGCCGAGGGGCCAGACGGGGGTGGCGAGGATGAGGGGGCAGGGCACGGTGCCCACGAAGGCCACCACGGCCAGCGCCCGCAGGCCCCGGGGAGCCGACAGCGGGCGCGCGAAGACGCGCAGGCCCACCAGGCAGAGGAAGGCGCAGGCCATGAGCAGGGTGTCGACGAGGAAGCGGCCGTCCACGCCCGCGGCGACGTCCACGCGCGCGGCGGCGCTGCCGAACAGCGAGCAGACGGCGAACAGGGCCAGGGCCAGTCCGAGCAGGAGCAGCAGGGCCGATCGGGCGTCCTCAGCCCGAAGCGGGACGTGCCTCATCTCGATCCGATCCTCCGCCGCCGGCAAGCCTCCGCGCCCCTCCAAGGACCGCACCCCCTTTGCGTCTCCTGAGGCCTTGGCGGCCTCGGGGCCATTATCCCCGCTCAAAGCTGGCAATTCCTTAGAGGATATTCCAAAATGTACCCTACAATATTCCATGCCAGCGGGTCGGATATTGTGACCCCCTTGGCTTCAAAGGCGTTAAAATCCGTGGTCAGCCAAGGGGGTAGCACTATGGAGGAAATTACAATGCTGGCAAGCGGATCGTTTCCCGAGCACCAAGCGTGGGGAAACGCCACCGTGGGCATGCTCCTCGACGTGCTGGAGCCCCTCGGCATCATCGGGGCGCCCGATTCCGCCGCGGACTCCCCCACCTTCCGCTGGGCCACCTGCGCCGGCGGCGCCGACATCCCCGAGAGCGCCGTCTGCGTCCCCTGGGACGCGCCGCCCGCCGAGGTCGTCCACGTGTGCACCCCCGCGGACTACCTGGCCCTGCGCCGGGCCGACCCCGCCGCCTTCGCCGTGGTGTGCGTTCCCGACGAGGCCGCGGCGCCTGACGACCCGCGCTGCATAGCCGTCAGGACGAGCCGGCCCCTGGTCTACGTCTACCTCATGGTGAAGGAGTTTCTGGGGTCGCTCTTCGCCTGGGAGCAGACCCTCGCCTCCATCGTGCGCAACGACGGCGGGGTGGCGACGGCCCTCGACGTGTCACGCGCGGCCATCCCCCGCTACCTCTTCGTCGCCGACAAGAACGGCTGCGTGCTGGCCCAGTCCTCCTACCTGGAGCCGCCCGACGCCTTCCACCAGGCCGTCTCGCTGTCGGGCTTCGTCCCCGTCAGGGCCGACGGGCTGCCCCGGGCGCGGGCGGCCGAGGGGATGACTACCTGGGTGGAGGGTGATGGCGAGGCGGAGGCGAGTCGCCTGGTCATCCCCCTCTACCTCGACCACGCCTTCGTCGGCATCCTCAGCATGGCCTGCCCCGACGGGCTGCCGAGCCCAGGGCTGCGCGACCTGGTGCGAGTGCTCGCCCGCTACGTGGAGCGCCTCTGCGCGGGGCTGTGGTCGTCGCAGTCGAGCGTGAACATCCCGCGGCTGCGCTTCTTCGACCTGCTGCTGGAGGGGAGCCGCTTCGACCGCATGGTGGCCAACAGCCAGCTCGAGGAGCTGCGCATACCAACCGGCTCGTGGTTCAAGGTGATCCTCGTGGACATCGACGAGGGCGCCGAGCCGGCCAAGGCGTCGCTCATCGCCATGACCTTCCTGTCCGACAAGCACGTCAACGCGCGCTGCTTCCTCCACAACGGGGCCCTCGTGGTGCTCCAGTACGGCCCCACCGGCCCCGACCTCTCCCACCTGGCCACCGAGCGGCAGCTGGCATCCTACGACTTCTCCCGCTTCGACGTGGCCTTCGGGGTGTCGGACGTGTTCAACGACATCGCCTCGCTGCGCCACGCCTACCACGAGGCGCGCATCGCCCTCGACCTGCGCAAGGTGGTGCTGGCCCAGCGCGACATCGAGCAGACCTCGCGTCGGCGCGGCAACGCGTTCTTCTTCTACGAGGCCCTCCCCTTCTTCCTGGTGGATCCGGCGCCCAAGGACGAGGCCCTCATGCGCTTCGTCTTCGACGTGTCGTTTTTGCCCGTCATCTTGGAGGAGGACGCCGAGCGCGGCACCAACGACTTCCGCCTGCTGTGGACCTACCTCATCAACGAGCGCAACGCCACCAAGACGGCGCAGATGATGTACGTGCACCGCAACACGGTGCTCTACCGCATCGAGCGGCTCCAGGAGCGCTTCCGCATCGATTTGGACGACCCCGACCTGCGCGAGAAGCTGTGCTGCGACTACCGGATGTACTTCCTCTCGTCGCTGGGCAAGCCCCGCTGGGAGACGGCCTAGGCAGCAAGGAGGGCCGGAGCCCGCCGTCGGCAGGCCCCGGCCCTCGAAGGACGCAGGATGCAAGCAGGCCCTAGAGGTGCTCGCCCTCCAGGATTCCCTCGGCGTCGTCGTCGGCAATCTCCCGCGCCGAGGGGCCCTCGGCGCGCGCCTGGTCGTCGGCGATCTTGCCGGCGACGCTCGAACGGACGTTGGGGAACAGGAACAGCGACACGATGGCCACGGCGCACACCACGCCGACGCCCACGTAGACGCCCTCGTAGTAGGCCACGCCGTCCGTGGCGCCGGTGAAGGCGATGGCCAGCGGCGACACCACGTAGGAGGCGATGAGGAACATGCCCACGTTCTGGAACGTGGCCTGGATGCCGCCCACCACGCCGTAGTGCTCCGGCTTGATGTCGGGGATGAGCGTGGGGAGCATCTTGGTGAAGGGCATGACGGCCGCCATGAACACGGGCAGGATGACCAGGTAGGCCACCCAGGTCCACACCCCGTAGGGGATGAAGAACGTCACGGCGAAGGTGACGCCGGTGACGGCCAGGCAGATGACGAAGGGCGCGCGCAGGTTCTTGAACGCCTTGGCGAACACCACAGGCATGAGCATGGAGGCGATGCACGTGATGACCGTGTTGATGGTGGACAGGTCGCCGGCGATGGGCGCGGCCGCCGGGTCGCCCATGAGGGCGGTGACGGCCGGTACCATGTAGGAGCCGTTGATGTTGGTCATGCCGAACACGAGGAAGGCCACCACGCCGATGGCCCAGACGTTGCGGTCGCGGAGCACCTCGCGCAGCATCTGGCCGACCGGCTCGTTGGCGCAGTGCTCGTCGGGGTGCTTGCGGTAGACCGCGAACCACACCACCAGGCCCACCACGATGAGCCCGAAGCTGATCCACCACGCCTGGTGGATCTCGGGCAGGTGTGACCCCACGTAGATGGCGAGCGCCGCGCCGCCGGACATGCCGGCGGTGTAGACGCCCATGGCGAACGAGTTGGCCGTGCCCGGGAACCACATGCGCAAAAGCTTGGCGGAGTTCGCGTTGAGCGCGGCCACGCCGGTGCCCATGAAGAAGCTGGCCGCGAACAGCGTGCCGTAGTCAACGGCGAGGCAGCGGCCCAGCGCCCCGAGCGCGGCTATCACGAAGGCCACGAGGAACACCTTGCCCAGGCCGATGCGGTCAGCCAGGACGCCGCCGGCGATGCAGAGCAGCACGCCGGAGAAATAGGGGATGGACATGATCATGGAGAACGCCATGGGCTCGCACTGGTACTCCTGCATGACGAGCATGGCGGCCCCGCCGGGAATGATGAACGCGAACTGCAGCGAGACGAGCAGGATCGTCATGCCGACGAGGATGGCCCAGCGCCAGGGCAACAGCTTCTCTTCGTGCAACGCTACCCCCTCCTTTGCGAGGATCGATTACCTGACAGCAGCCTGAAGGGCGCCGCTAGTTCTGGCCGTCGGCCGTGCGGGCCGCGGCGATGCCCTCGCGGGAGGCCTTGCCCAGCTTGAGGCTGAAGACGATGGCGCAGACCAGGCCCACCGCCGACACGACGGCCGGGGGCACGCCGAGCATGAACCAGTCGCAGCCGGCCTCGATCATGGCGCCCATGACCGGCGCCGCCGGGATGCCGCCGCCGTTGGAGGCGATGGCGCAGATGCCGAAGGCCGCCGCGATGACCGCGGGGCTGGAGGACACCCACTGGACGTTGGTGAAGATGGCGGGCATGACCATGTTCACGGCCAGGCCGAAGAAGAACATGGAGCAGATGGCCAGGGTCACGGTGTTGAACGCGAAGGCGGCCAGGCACGCCGCCACGGTGAGCACGAAGATGACCACGAGCACCTTGGTGTGGTCGCTCACCTTGTTGAGGATGAAGCCGATGATGAGGCCGGCGGCGATGCCGATGATGTTGAGGATGCCGTTCCAGCTCTGGGCCGCGGCGGGATCCATCCCCACGTCGGTCTGCAGGTAGGCGACGATCTCGCTGGTATAGCAGGAGAACGAGAACGCGAAGCAGAGCACCATGACGAAGCACAGCCACACGTATCCGTTCTTGAACGCGTCGGAGATGCGCACGTTGTCAGACCCGGCCACGGCCTCCATGATCTCGGCCTTGGGGATGCGGACGCCCGCGATCACCAGGACGAGGGCCACCGCCGCGAACGCGATGCCGAACCAGAACAGCGGATGCCAGTCGAGGTTCGGGCCGCCCGTCAGGAAGTTCACGCCCTCGCCGGGGGTCATGAGGAACGGGGCGAGGAAGTTGATGAGCACGCCGCCCAGGGCGATCCACATGGTCCAGATGGCGTTGGGCATGCCGCGCTTGGTGGGATCGCTGAACAGAATGGTGACGAACGTCGGCCCGGCCGTGGCGATGAGGCCGTTGGCGAAGCCGAAGATGAAGCGCCCGACGAATGCGATGGTAATGTCGGTGGTCATGACGACCATGACGTCCGACACTAGGATGCATGCCAGGGCGATGATGATCATGTTCTTCGGCCCGATCTTCGACTGGATGGTGGCCGTGAACAGGGCCAGGATGGTGCCGGCCACAGAGTTCCAGGACATCAGCCAGCCGGCGCCGACCATGTCGCCGCCAAAGGTGTCGGCGACGTAGATCATCGCCGTCGGTATCGCCATCAGCGATATGGAGTAGGCGATGCCCGCGATGAGGATGATGAGGAACGTCCCCCAGGAGGCACCGGCGCTTCTCTCTTGCGTCATGAGCGTTTCCTTTCAGATAACGAGTTGTCACGCTGGGCTCTCTGCGGGGGCCGCCAGGCAGCAGCAGGCCGCCGGCAGCGCACGCGGGCGCGTCGGAGCGGCGCCGGCGAGCACGTCGGCGCGATATGACATCGAGGTACTGATAGAGAACGCCCCGAACCGAGGGGCAAGCTGCACCATCATAGGGCGGTCCCCCTTAGAGAATCAGCGTCGGCAGCGGGCCTCTGTCCGATAGTTGCGGGATCGGACGGGCTCTGCCTTGGTAGCGTGTTCTCCGCGGATCTCTCCCCTGCCTTAGCGAAGCACCCCCAGTATAGGGCCGGCCCCCAGGGGCTCCCATACGTGACTATCTCCATTTTTCGCGCCCATCCCTTGGATGATGCTCCAAAGCTGGGGCGGGGGGCGGTGGGTGAACGGTCGTTTGCGGGGGTTGTGCGGAAGCTGTTCGTTTAGGCGATGCTCCTTGACGCACGGGGGCAAACCCGCAGATAATCAGCGGGTTAGGAACTATTCCGTCCCTTAAGCAGAAAGAGAAGCGCTTACATGGAAACCTCTCAGTTCCGCGGTGTCATCCCTCCCGTCGTCATCCCCCTGACCGAGAAGAAGTCCCTCGACCTCGAGGCCTTCGACCGCACCATCAACCGCATGATCAACGCGGGCGTGGACGGCCTGTTCTTCCTGGGATCGAGCGGCGAGGTGGCCTTCCTCACCGACGCCCAGCGCTACCACGTGCTGCAGGAGGCCGTGGCCATCGTCAACGGGCGGGTGCCCGTGCTCGCCGGCATCATCGACATGGAGACGATGCGCGTGGTGGACCAGGCCAAGCGCGCCGCCGGCTTCGGCGTGGACGCGCTCGTGGCCACCGCCCCCTTCTACGCCCTGGGCGGGCCGAAGGAGGTGGAGCGCCACTTCCGCGCCATCCGCGAGTACACCGACCTGCCGCTGTTCGCCTACGACCTGCCCGTGTGCGTGCACACCAAGCTCGACCCGGACATGCTCGTGCGCCTAGGCGAGGACGGCGTGCTCCAGGGCGTCAAGGACTCCTCCGGCGATGACGTGAGCTTCCGCTGGCTCATGCTGGAGAACGAGGACGCGGGGCACCCGCTGCAGCTGCTCACCGGGCACGAGGTGGTGGTCGACGGCGCCTACCTGGGCGGAGCCGACGGCAGCGTGCCGGGCCTGGCCAACCTCGACCCCGTCTCCTACGTGGAGCAGTGGCGCGCGGCGCAGGCCGGCGACTGGGCGCGCGTCAAGGAGATCCAGGATCACCTGGCCCGCCTCATGTTCGTCACCCGCCGCGTGAAGGCCACCGTGGGCTTCGGCGCCGGAGTGGGCGCCTTCAAGACGGCGCTGTGGCAGATGGGCGTCTTCAACACCAACCAGATGCGCGAGCCCGTGCAGCCCCTGGAGGGCGAGGACGTGGAGGCCATCGTCGCCATTCTCAAGAAGGAGGGCATGCTCGACCCGGACGCCCCCGTCCGCGCCTAGCTGCCTGGCAGGGCAAGAACCGAAACCAAAGGAGGGACTTTGACCGCAGACAACACCGCGAGGCTGATCGAGGCGCGCGCCTGGATCCGCGACCAGCTGGACACCTGCACGGCCTTCTGGCTCGAGCACGGCATGGACCCCGTCAACGGCGGCGTCTACACGTGCCTCGACCGCAAGGGAGCCGTCTACTCCACCGACAAGAGCGTGTGGATGCAGGGCCGCTGCGCCTGGACGTTCTCGTACCTGTGCCACCTCTACGGCACCCGGCCCGAATGGCTCGAGGCCGCCAAGAGCTGCCTTGACTTCCTCGAGGAGCACTGCATCAACCACGAGGCCGGCGGGCGCCTGTACTTCACGGTGACCGCGGAGGGCAAGCCGCTGCGCCAGCGCCGCTACTGCTTCTCCGAGGGCTTCTACTGCATCGCCAACGCCGAGTACTACGGCGTCACCGGCGAGGAGGAGCACCTGGTGCGCGCGCGTCGCGCCTACCAGCTGGTCTACGACCTGAACAACGGCCTCATCGAGGATCCGGCGGGGCTCGGCCCCAAGACCATCGCGGAGACCCGCGCGGGGCACGCGCTCGGCGACCCGATGATCTTCCTCAACATCATCGGCATCATGCGCCGCGTCGACCCCGCCCACGCCGAGGAGTACGACCGCCACGCGCGCGAGTGCACCGACCGCATCGTGGGCGAGCACTACCGCCCGGAGCTGGGCTGCACGCTGGAGAGCGTCAACCTGGACGGCGAGCCGGAGCTGTGGTACACCGCCGGGCGCGTGGTGAACCCGGGGCACGACATCGAGTGCAGCTGGTTCATGATGGACGAGGCCAACTACCGCGGCGACGCGGAGCTGCACGCCACGGCCGAGGCCATCTTCCGCCTGGCCATCGAGGCCGGCTGGGACGAGGAGTTCGGCGGGCTTCTGTACTTCATCGACGCCAAGGGCCTGCCGCCTGAGGCCTACGAGCACGACATGAAGCTGTGGTGGCCCCACAACGAGATCATGATCGCCGCGTCCAAAGCCTACCGCGACACGGGCGACGCATACTACCTGGACTGGTTCTTCCGCACGCTCGACTACTGCAAGGAGCACTTCGCCGATCCCGAGTACGGCGAGTGGTACGGCTACCTGCGCCGCGACGGCCAGCCCACCATGCCGTCCACGAAGGGCTCCACCTTCAAGGGCCCCTTCCACGTGCCCCGCGCGCTGTGCATGACCGAGCGTATCCTCACCGAGATCATAGGAGACTAACCCATGAACTACCTTGGCATCGACTACGACATCAAGAACGTCCCCGTCCTGGACGAGGGATTCATCCCCTTCGGCGTGTGGATGCGCGAGTACCTGAAGGGCGCCGAGCACCCCATCGCCATCGCCGTCGAGCGCGAGGACGGGCTCATCTCCGTGCGCCGGAGCTTCATCCGCGGCGGCGAGTTCGCCGAGGCCGACCTGCGCTACGTCGAGCGCCTCATGAAGTTCGAGCTGTGGTCCATCGGCGGCTTCCGCGTGTACCTGTGCGGCTGCGACGACATCGCCGCGAAGCTGGCCGCGACCTACTCTCCCGACGGCGCGCGGCGCTTCGACTACGGCTTCGTGGGCGACGTCTACGAGAAGCCGCTCGAGGTCATCGCCGTGGACGAAGCGGACTTCCCCGCCGCCAACGAGGCTGCGAAGAAGATCGGCGGCCACATGGAGGGCTGCCGCATCGGCTTCGACGCCGGCGGGTCGGATCGCAAGGTGTCGGCCGTCATCGACGGCGAGGCCGTCTACTCTGAGGAGGTCGTCTGGTTCCCCAAGATCACCGAGGACCCCGAGTACCACTTCAACGAGATCGTGACCGCCTTCAAGACGGCCGCCTCCAAGATGCCGCGCGTGGACGCCATCGGCGTGTCCTCGGCCGGCACCTTCGTGGGCAACTCCCCCATGGTGGCCTCGCTGTTCATCAAGGTGCCGCGCGAGCGCCGCGAGGAGGTCAAGTCCATCTACGACCGCGCCGGCGCCGAAATCGGCGACGTGCCGCTCGTGGTGGCCAACGACGGCGACGTGACGGCGCTCGCCGGCTTCATGTCCACGGGCGAGGGCGACATCCTCGGCATCGCCATGGGCACGTCGGAGGCCGTGGGCTACGTGAACGCCGAGGGCAACGTGCTCGGCTGGATCAACGAGCTGGCCTTCGCGCCGGTGGACCTGTCGCCTGACGCCATGCAGGACGAGTGGTCGGGCGACTTCGGCGTGGGCTGCAAGTACTTCAGCCAGGACGCGGTCATCAAGCTGGCGCCGGCCGCCGGCATCGAGCTCGACCCCGAGCTCTCCCCCGCCGAGAAGCTCAAGGTGGTCCAGGGCCTGGCCAACGAGGGCCACGAGGGGGCGCTCGACATCTACCGCTCCATCGGCAGCTACCTGGCCCACACGCTCGTGCTCTACAGCGCGTTCTACGAGATCAAGACGCTGCTCGTGCTTGGCCGCGTGGCCTCCGGCAAGGGCGGCGACCTGCTCATCAGCGAGTGCAACCGCATCCTGGCCGAGGAGCACCCGGAGCTGGCCGCCCAGATCACGGTGACGCTGCCCGACGAGAAGATGCGCCGCGTCGGCCAGTCCGTGGCCGCGGCGAGCCTGCCGGAGACGAAGTAGCCCGGCCCGCTGATCGCGGACGAGGCGCCCGCCGCCGATGGCGGACGCAAGAGGGGAGGTCCTGCGGGGCCTCCCCTTTTTTGGTGTGGGGCAGGCAGGGGTGTGGGGGGGGCGAGTAGGGAGCGGCACGGGAGGCGACGGGCGCTGCCGGCGGCGGGGATGCGGGGCCCGCCGGCTGCTGGGCGGACTTTCTGGCCATTTTCGGCACGGTTTACGCAACTTCGAGGCCCTCGCAGGCGACGTGCTGCGAGGTCGCCGCCGATGACCTGGGGTTATGCGGAGGCGCACGGCCAGCCGGGCCGGCCTGCAGCCCGCCAGCCGCGTAAACCGCGCAGTTTTTGGCCAAAAACTGCCGAATGGAGTGTCAGAGGACGAGGCATCCGAGCCAATCAGGCTAGCCTGGAGGGGGACGAACCAGGGCTGGCGAGCAGCAGACGCCAGAGAAGCCGACAGCGCCACCAACGAGGCGCAACAGCGCCAAGCTAGGAAGCAGACGGCATCATCACAGGGGAAGCCGGAGGCGACTCAGCCAGGAGGGATCACCCGAAGAAGCGAGCACAGATCCCCCAACAGGACAGCACCATGACCCTCGCCTCACAAGATCCCACGGGCCCCTCCCCGAACGCAACGGCGGGCGGCCCCGCTGGGGAGCCGCCCGCCGCCTCGGGGCTCGGGAGCGCGGCGCCTAGAGCGCCCGACCGCGCAAGACGGCCTGGCGCACCTCCAGCGTCTGCTTATCGAGCAGCACCACGTCGGCCACGGCACCGGGGGCCAGCGTGCCGTAGCGCCCCTCCAGGCCAATGGCACGGGCCGGATTGGCCGTCGCGGCCTTCACGGCACTCACGAGCGGGATGTCCATCTCGCGCACCGCCACGTAGAGGCAGCGCATGAGGTCGCTCACCGATCCGGCCAGCGCGCCGTTGTCGATGCGCGCCTCGTAGCCGTCCACCGTCACGTCCTGGCCGCCCAGGTCGTACACGCCGTTCGGCATGCCGGCGGCACGCAGCGTGTCGCTCACCAGGATCATGCGCTCATCCCCGAACAGGTTGAACGCCAGGCGCACCATGGCCGGGTGGATGTGCACGCCGTCCGCGATGATCTCGGCCGTCACGTCGTCGCGCTCGGCGGCGGCGGGGATGGGACCGGGCGTGCGATGATGCATGCCGGGCATGGCGTTGTAGAGGTGCGTGAGGTGCCGCGCGCCCTCGGCGAACGCACGGGCCGCCGTGTCGTAGTCGGCCGTGGTGTGGGCCACCGAGATGCGCACCTCGTTGGCGAGCGCGCCGATGAACGCATCGGCCCCAGCCTCCTCTGGCGCGATGTCCACGAGCTTGAACAGGCCGCCAGCCGCCTCCTGAAGGCGGCGGAACTCGTCCACGCTAGGATTGCGCACGTGCTCGGGATTCTGGGCGCCCACCTTGCCCGGCGAGATATAGGGGCCCTCCATGTTGATGCCTACGAGGTCGGCTTCGTTGGCCGCCGGCTCATAGGCCGCGGCGACCTCGGCGGCGCGCAGCAGCACGTCCTCGGGCAGCGTCATGGTGGCGGGACACATGGCCGTGACGCCGCGCGACGCCTCATAGGCGCCCATGCGATGCAGACCCTCCGCATCACCATCGCTCACATCTGCGCCCGCACTGCCGTGGAAGTGGATGTCCACAAGGCCGGGGATGACATAGCAGCCGGAGGCGTCGAGCTCCTCCCCGTCAGCCTGAGCCTCCTCAGCCACGGTGAGCCCACCCGCCAGATACACGTCGCGCGCCGTGAAGCGCCCGCCGTCAAACACCTCGCCGCCGCGAACGGCGCCGATCTTCCTCAGTTCCATGGTCGTATCCTCCTTGCACTCAGGGGATGGTCAGGCGCCCCGGCCGAGCAGGCGGCCTCACGCCGCCGCTCGATCCTCAGGCGCCGCGTCTCGTGACGTTACGCCAAATGCTCGCGGCAGCGGGCGCCGGCAGCGGCGTCGCACACCACGGTCACGTCGGGGTGAAGCTGGAGGGCGGAGGCGGGCACCTCGGGCACCACCGGCCCGAACAGCGACTGCTCCAGGATGGCAGCCTTGTCCTCTCCGCTCACCACCATGAGGATCTTACGCGCCTTCATGATAGTGCCGATGCCCATGGTGTAGGCCTCGCGCGGCACCTCGTCGATGGAGTCGAACAGGCGGCTGTTGGCCTGGATGGTGGACTCAGTCAGCTCGACACAGTGGGTGGCCACCGGGAAGCTGTCGGCCGGCTCGTTGAAGCCGATGTGGCCGTTATGGCCCAGGCCGAGCAGCTGAATGGCGATGCCGCCGGCAGCCTCGATGGCCTCCTCGTAGGCGGCGCAGGCCGCATCGGCGTCCGGGTCGAACCCATCGGGCACATGGGTGCGGGTCGGGTCGATGTCCACGTGGTTGAACAGGTTGTCAGCCATGAAGTAGTGGTAGCTCTGATCGTGGTCATGGGCCAGCCCGCGATACTCGTCGAGGTTGAACGTGGTCACGTCGGCAAAGCTCACCTTGCCGGCGGCGCAGTCGGCCACCAGGTCGGCATAGAGCCCGATGGGCGTGGAGCCCGTGGCCAAGCCGAGCACGCAGGAGGGGTCGTCAGCGATGACGGCCTCGATCTGCTCCGCAGCGACGCGGCTCATGTCCTCATAGGTATCGACGATGACAAGATCCATGGATGTTCCTTCCTGATGATTGCGAGACGTGTCTATCTTAGCGGTTCAGGCGCTTGAGGGCCATAAGCGCCGCCATCTCGTAATGCCAGCCAGCGAAGGCGCCGCTCGCACCTGCCGCACGCAGGCGCCAGTCGATGCGAAGCGCGGGAAACTGCACCGTTTCTTCGACTTTGTGACAGAAAGGGGGCTTCAAGAGCGCCCCACCGGCTCCGGCACCGCCCTCGGCTTGTATATCCTTGCCTCAGTATCATTTTGACCAGGCACGCAGCGTAAGCCCGTTGGAAGGGCTCGTGGCTTCTTGTCACAAACTCGAAGAAACTGTGCAGAAACGAACGCAGCAGCCCGCACGCACCCCCGCGCGCCCGCTGCACACGGCAGCGCCGCACCAACGCGCACCCGCACCCGAGCACCCATGCCCGCCGCCCCAGCGCGCCCCAGCGCCCCACGCGCCCGCGCGCTCGTCCGCCTAGGTCCAGAACTGCGCCATCTCGATGACGTCCTGGTAGGCCCAGGGGTAGATGTCGGAGTACCAGCCCGTCTCTGGCACGAAGCACAACAGCGTGCTGTAGAGCAGCGACACGGCCACCATCACGATGAGCACCTTGAGCAAGAGGTCGCGCGCGACGGTGCCGGGCGCCAGGTTCTCGTTGACGACGAACAGCAGCAGCACCGTGGCGGCTAGGAACATGAAGCTGAAATCCGCGTAGTAGCGCTGAAGGATGCCAGCCATCTCCGCGTCGAGCAGGGCCACGATGACGCCGGAGACCAAGAGCACCACGATGACGCCCCAGATGGTGCGCGTGGCACGCTGGCGGTAGCGCATGAGCAGGATGCGCCGCGCGAACGCGAGCACCCACAGCACCGGCAGGCAGGCGAAGATGCCGCCGAAGGTGACTTCGCGGATGGTCTGCCCCATGTAGGTGGTGTCGAAGGGCTCCGGCTGGAGGTACGGGAACACGCCCGTCACGCAGGGCGGCTGAAGGAAGTAGGCGAAGAAGGCCGGCGCGAGGCGGCCGACGTTCATGCCGCGCTTGGTCATGTCGTTGACCGTCAGGTTGTAGTTGGCACCGAAGTCGGTGACCGACCCGAAGCGCGCGTAGTTGTAGCCCATGATGCCCGCCGCCACGATGACATACGGCGCCACCAGGCAGGCGAACTCGCGGGCGCCGACCGGAGTGAGCAGGCGTCGCTCGGTGACGTAGGAGCGCCAGAACAGCGGGAAGGCCAGAAGCGACAGCGCCAGCAGCTGCGGACGGCAGCCGGCCACGAGCGCCATGCAGAGCGAGCCGGCGAAGTACCATGCGCAGGCATGGCGCGAGAGCCGCCCCCTCATCCAGCAATAGAGCCCCCACACCGAGAACGCCAGCCCGCACATGATGGGCAGCGAGTAGAACGTGGGGAACTTCACCAGGTAGAGGATGCCGCAGCAGAACACGAGCGGCACCTGGAGCAGCAGGTAGAGCCCGAGCGAGACCGATTTGAAATGGTAGCGCGCGAACCGGTCGAGCAGCGCCGAGCAACCCAGCACGAAGGCGAGCGCCGCCACGAGCACGCCGATGGCCGTCGGGAAGTTCAAGCCCGTCAGCAGGTAGAACGGCAGGTAGAACAGCAGCACCGGCACCACGCCGAAGTACACGTAGTAGTGCCCGTCATGATAGGCCACGTCAAAGAGGTACGGCTCGCCCGTCTCCTTCTGCGCCTCGTCGCGGGCGCCCTTGTCGTAGGGGTCGTCCATGGCCTTGAGCCACTCGGGCGGCTCCTCGTCCAGGTAGAGCTGGCCCTTGGCGAAGGCGCGCGCGAGCTCGGCGTACTGCTGGGCGTTCTCGCCGCCGGTCTCGTAGACGTTGACGATGCTCTTGCCGTCCCATGATCCGTAGTTGTAGGAGGAGGTGGCCACGCCCACGAGGTTCGACCCGTAGAAGAGAAACGCGCTCACCAGCGCAAGCTCCACGGCCACGGCCGCGATGATCCCCGCCTTCGAGCGGCGCGGGTTCTCCACGATGTTGATGCGGTAGATGGCCGACTTAGGCCGGAACAGGTACACGAGCGCCAGGATGCCCACCGTCCAGGCGAAGCGCGTCAGGTTGAAGTCGAAGGGGTGGTGGGCGTTGAGCGAGACCGTCCACAGCTTGATCGGATAGCGCGTGTCCTCCCCCACCACCTCGATCCGCAGGTTGTCGACGTAGCCCGCGGTGTTGAGGTTGAGGTACTCGCTCTGCGTGGACATGGTGGACACCGAGGTCACCGGCACGCCCACCGTGTACTCCGTGGAGTCGAAGTACGTCTGGTGCGCCTCGTCGGTGAACTGGATCTTGATGGCCAGGTTCTGCGCCGGCTGGTCGGAGTCGAAGTCGATGCGGATGTTGTTGACCTTCGTGTTGAGGTCGGAGAACTCCATGGTGTGGTTGACCGCCGTGAGGCTGAACAGGTCGTCGTCGCGGTCGTAGGGCAGCGTGATGCGGCTCTTCAGGTTGATGGGGTCGTAGCCGGCCGAGGCAAAGTAGTTGAAGTTGAAGACGAAGACCTCAAGCGCGACCGCGAGGGCCACGAGCACCGTAGCCACGCGCAGCGCGTGCGCGAGCGCGCGCCCGTGCGCCGCGCGGACGCGGCCGTAGGCGTAGGCGATGTTGTCCCTGACGGTTGGCATACGCTGGATTATAGACGAAAGGGGGACCTGCCGGATGACAGGTCCCCCTCATAGGACGATGGAAGCGGCCGGGTCTTAGGCCAGGGCCTCTTTGACGTCGGCGTACACCACGTCAGGGTCGCGGTCGCCGTCGATGGTGACGAGCAGCTCGCAGCCTCGGTAGTAGTCGATGAGCGGGCTCGTGGACTTCTCGTAGACGTCGAGGCGGTTGCGCACCGTAGCCTCGTTGTCGTCGTCGCGCTGGTACATCTCGCCGCCGCACTTGGGGCACGTCGCGTCGGCGACAGTGCCGATGTGACCGCACTCGCGGCACATGCGACGGGAGCACAGGCGACCCACGATGACCTCGGGGTCGACGTCGATGAGCAGGGCCGCGTCGAGCGGGCGCTCCAGCTTGGAGAGCTCCGCGTCAAGCGCCACGGCCTGGGCCGAGGTGCGCGGGAAGCCGTCCAGGATGAAGCCAGCCTCGGTGTCGGGCTCCTGCAGGCGCTCGGTGACCAGGCCGATGATGACGTCGTCGGGCACGAGGTCGCCGGCATCCATGTAGCCCTTGGCCTTGAGGCCAAGCTCGGTGCCGGCCTTCACCGCCGCGCGGAGCATGTCGCCGGTGGAGATGTGCGGCAGGTTGTACTCCTCGATGAGCTTAGCCGCCTGCGTGCCCTTGCCGGCGCCGGGAGCGCCCAGAAGAACGATGTTCATGGCAGTCCTTTCCTCTCAGAAGGAGATCCGCCCGCCCTCCCCCGGACGAGCGGATCGTCATTACTTGAAGAAGCCGTCGTAGTTGTGCATCTTCAGCTGGGACTCGATCTTGCTCATGGTGTCGAGGGCCACGCCGATCATGATGAGGATGGACGTGCCGCCGAAGGCCTGGATGAGCTGGTTGCCCGTGAAGAAGAAGATGATCGTCGGAATGACGGCGATGCAGGCGATGAACAGGCCGCCCGGCAGCGTCACGCGGTTGATCACGTTCTTGATGTAGGTCACCGTGGCCGTGCCCGGACGCACGCCCGGGATGAAGCCGCCCTGCTTGCGGATGTTATCCGCCGTCTCCTCCGGGTTAAACACCATGGAGGTGTAGAAGTAGGCGAAGAACACGATGAGCAGCACGGTGAGAATCCAGTTGACCCAGCCCGTGGAGACCGCGTCGGCAAAGCCCGTGAGCCAGTCGACGTTGAAGATGGCCGCCAGCTGCGCCGGGAAGTAGATGATGCAGCTCGCGAAGATGATGGGGATGACGCCGGCCGCGTTCACCTTGAGCGGGATGTAGGTGGACTGGCCACCCATCATCTTGCGTCCCTGCACGCGCTTGGCGTAGTTGACGGGGATGCGGCGCTGCGCGCGCTCCACGAAGATGATGAGCGGGATGCACACGAGCACCACCGCCACGATGAGGATGGTGAGCGCGATGCCCATGCCCATGTCAGCCGTCAGGTTCACCGACGAGAAGATGGCGGACGGCACGCGGGACACGATGCTCACGAAGATGATGAGCGACATGCCGTTGCCGATGCCGCGCTGGGTGATGAGCTCGCCCATCCACATGATGAAGGCCGTGCCGGCCACGAGCGTGAACACGATGATGAGGTCGGTCACGATCTCGGGCACCTCGGGGCTGAAGACCACGCCGTAGGCGGGAGACTTGAACAGCAGGAGGTAGCCGATGGCGTTGATGAGGCCCAGGCCCAGCGTGAGGTAGCGGGTGACCTGCGTGATCTTGCGACGCCCGGCGTCGCCCTCGCGGGCCCAGCGGCCCACGGCGGGGATGACGCCCTGCATCAGCTGCATGATGATGGACGCGGTGATATAGGGCATGATGCCCAGGGAGAACACCGAGAAGTTCGAGAGGGCGCCGCCCGTGAACAGGTCGAGCATCGTCATGGCCACCCCGGTATCGGAGAAGGCCGTGGCGAACTCGTGGAACGGGATGCCCGGCACCGGCACGTAGGCGCCGAAGCGGTACAGCGCCAGGATGGCCAGCGTGAACAGGATCTTCTTACGGAGCTCCGGAACTTTCAGCGCGTCAAGGATTGAGCTTAGCAAGGCTCCTCGACCTTTCCTCCGGCCGCCTCGATCTTGGCCTTGGCGGAGACGGACACCTTATCGACGCGCACGGTGAGGGCCTTGGTAAGCTCACCGTCGCCGAGCACCTTCACGAGGGCGTCGGCATGCTTGATGATGCCCTTGGCCTTGAGGGACTCGCCGTCGACGACCTCGCCGGCCTCGTACTTCTCCTCGAGGCGCTTGACGTTGACGGGCAGGTACTCCACGCGGTTGATGTTGCGGAAGCCGGGCAGCTTGGGAAGACGGCGCGCGAGCGGGGTCTGGCCGCCCTCGAAGCCGGCGCCCTTACCGCCGCCAGCGCGGGACTTCTGGCCGTTCAGGCCGCGACCGGCGGTCTTGCCGGTGCCGGAGGCACCGCCGCGGCCGACGCGCTTGCGGGCCTTGGTAGAGCCCTCGGCAGGGGTGAGATCCTTGAGTTCCATGAGTTGTTTCTCCTTCGTTTCGCTTCCGGGCGGACTCCCCCGCCCGGGGCCGGCAGCTCGCCGCCGGCAAACTTCCTTCTATCATGGCAACGGCGCACCCGCGAAAAACGGGCACGCCGATTGTCAATTATATCTGAGACCGCACGCTCAAGCGAGGGTCTAGATCTCCTCGACGGTGACGAGGTGCTTCACCTTGAAGAGCATGCCGCGGACGGACTCGTTGTCCACCTGCTCGACGGTGCGGCCGATCTTGCCGAGGCCGAGCGCCTTGAGGGTCTTGCCCTGGTCGGCGGGGCGGCCCACCGCGCTCTTCACCTGGGTGACGCGCAGGGTCTTCTTAACGTCTGCCATGGGAGCTACTCCTTCCAGCCGAAGATCTCGGCCACGGACAGGTCACGGCGGGCGGCGACCTCCTGCGGGGTCTCGAGGCCCTTGAGGCCCTCGGCCGCGGCCTTGACGATGTTCATGGCGTTAGAGGTGCCCAGGGACTTGGTGATGACGTCCTGGACGCCGGCGAGCTCCATGATGGCACGCACCGGGCCGCCGGCCATAACGCCGGTGCCGGGAACGGCCGGCTTGATGAGCACGCGGCCGGCGCCGTACTCGCCGAGAATCTCGTGCGGCACGGTCTTCTCGGGGGTGAGGGCCACGGTGAACATGTTCTTCTTCGCGTCCTCGACGCCCTTCTTGATGGCGGTGGGAACCTCCTGGGACTTGCCCATGCCCACGCCGACGCGGCCGTTGCCGTCGCCGACGACCACGAGGGCCGTCAGGGCGAAGCGGCGGCCGCCCTTGACCACCTTGGACACGCGGTTGATGTAGACGACGCGCTCCTGGAGCTCGGGAACGGAGCTCTCCTGCTGTCTGTTGTTACGAGCCATAAGCTTAACCCCTTCTAGAATTTCAGACCCGCTTCACGGGCGGCGTCGGCCAGGGCCTTGACGCGTCCGTGATACAGGTGGCCGCCACGGTCGAAAACAACTTCCGTCACGCCGATTTCCAGTGCCTTCTTGCCGATGATGTCGCCGAGGACGGCAGCGCCCTCCACGGTGGCGCCGCTCTTGCCCTGGGCCTTGAAGTCCGGGCCGAGGGTGGAGGCAGCGCAGAGGGTGCGATGGGCGACGTCGTCGATCACCTGCACGTAGATGTTGGAGTTGCTGCGGGTGACGCACATACGGGGCCGCGTGGGGGTGCCGGAGATCTTGCCGCGCACGCGACGGTGGCGGCGGCGCAGCCCGGCTTGCTTTTTCTGAAGCTTGTTCATGATTATCCCTTCGAATCAGATGCCGAAACGCGCTTAGTCCTTGCCGGCCTTGCCGACCTTGCGGCGGACATGCTCGCCCTCGTAGCGAATGCCCTTGCCCTTGTAGGGCTCCGGCTTACGCCACTTGCGGATGTTGGCGGCAACCTGGCCGACCTGCTCCTTGGAGGGGCCGGTCACGACGATCTCGGTCTGGCTGGGAACCTCGAAGGTGATGCCCTCCGGGGCCTCGACCAGCACGGGGTGGGAGTAGCCCAGCTGCATCTCCAGATCCTTGCCCTTGAGCGCGGCACGGTAGCCGACGCCCACGAGCTGGAGCTTCTTGGTGAACCCGGCGGACACGCCCTCCACCATGTTGTGGATGAGGGTGCGGGTCAGGCCGTGGAAGGCCTTGGCCTCGCGGGAGTCGTCCGGGCGGGTGACGATGATCTCATCGCCCTCGCGGGTAATGGTCATCATGGGCTGGAAGGTGCGGGTGAGCTCGCCCTTCGGGCCCTTGGCCGTCACGGTGGTGCCGTCGATGGTCACGTCGACGCCAGCAGGAACGGCGATGGGCATCTTGCCGATACGAGACATGCTGATTCCCTTCCTTTCCTACCAGAGGTACGCGATGACCTCGCCGCCGACGCCCTTCTTGCGGGCGTCGCGGTCGGTCATCACGCCGTTGGACGTCGAGATGATGGCGGTGCCAAGGCCGCCGAGCACGCGGGGCAGCTCGTCCTTGCCGGCGTAGATGCGCAGGCCGGGCTTCGAGATGCGCTTGATGCCGCGGATGATCTTGGCCTTCTTCGGGCCGTACTTGAGGGTGATCTCAAGGGAGCCGCGGGGCTCGCCGTCGATCACCTGGTAGGAGCGGATGTAGCCCTCCTGCTCCATGATGCGGGCGATCTCGACGAGCTTCTTGCTCGTGGGCATGGACACCGTTTCCTTGCCGGCAGACTGGGCGTTACGCACGCGCGTAAGCATATCTGCGATGGGATCGGTCATTGTCATTTTGTGTTTCTCCTTTGATCCGTGATGAGCCGAACGTTCGGTTCGTCAGCGCCCATAGCGCCTCCGCCTTTCACGCCGGCACACCCAAAGCGTTTTCCAGTCTTACCAGGAGGACTTGGTCACGCCGGGCAGCTCGCCTTTGTTGGCCAGTTCGCGCAAGCAGACGCGGCACAGGCCGAACTTGCGGTAGTAAGCACGGGGACGCCCGCAACGCGTGCAGCGGTTGTGCTGACGCGTCGAGAACTTCGGCTCGCGCTTGGCCTTGGCGATCATCGATTTCTTAGCCATGCATTTCCTTCTTTCTTATGCTTGAGCCCGCTTTCCCCAGCGGGCCTTTGCCTGAGGTTACGCAAGCGGGCCGCCCGTGAGGCGGCCGGCTTGTTTTACTTGCTCTTGAACGGGAAGCCCAGCGCGGAAAGCAGCGCGAAGGCACCGTCGTTGTCACCCGCGGTGGTGACGAAGGTGATGTCCATGCCACGGGTGCGGTCGATCTTGTCGTAGTCGATCTCGGGGAAGATCAGCTGCTCGGTAATGCCGAGCGTGTAGTTGCCGCGGCCGTCGAAGCTCGTCGGCGAGATGCCGCGGAAGTCGCGCACGCGCGGCAGGGCGGTGGCCAGCAGGCGGTCGAGGAACTCCCACATGCGGTCGCCGCGCAGGGTCACCTTGCAGCCGATGGCCTGGCCCTCGCGCACGTGGAAGCCGGCGATGGACTTCTTGGCGCGGGTGACGCAGGGCTGCTGGCCGGTGATGACGCGCATGTCGGCCATGGCGGCGTCGAGCAGCTTGGAGTCGCCGGCAGCGGCGCCGACGCCCATGTTGACCACGATCTTCTCGAGGCGCGGAACCTCGTTGATGTTGGGGATGTTCAGCTCGGACTCGAGCTTGGGAACGATCTCGTTCTTGTACTTTTCCTTCAGACGAGGAGCCATAGTCTCTCTCAACCTCTCTACGATGAATTAAACGCAGGATTTCCGACCCTGCGTCCCCGGCGCGTCCTTACGCCAGGGCCATGGGGCGCGGGGCGCCCGACTGGGGAACGTTACCGGAGTACGCCCCGTCGGTCAAGCCCCGCGATTGGCGCTAGTCCTGAACGGCAGGGATGTCCTTGCCGCACTTCTTGCACACGCGCACGAGCTTGCCGTCCTCCTCACGACGACGGGCCACGCGGGTGGCCTCGCCGCAGGCGGGGCAGACGAGCATCACGTTGGACACGTGGATGGGAGCCTCGATGGTGGAGATGCCGCCCTGGGGGTTCTGCTGGGTCGGGCGCATGGCCTTCTTCATGAAGTTGACCTTCTCCACGACCACGCGCTGCTTCTCGGGGATGCAGCGCAGGACCTTGCCCTGCTTGCCCTTGTCCTTGCCGGAGATCACCTTGACGGTGTCGCCGCGGCGGATGGTCATCTTGTGCTTCTTCTGCTGAGCCTTAGTCAATCTGGACACCTCCTCTACAGCGTCTCAGGTGCCAGAGACACGATCTTCATGTACTTCTTGTCGCGCAGCTCGCGGGCCACGGGCCCGAAGATGCGCGTACCGCGCGGCGCGCCGTCGTTGTTGATCAGCACGCAGGCGTTCTGGTCGAAGCGGATGTAGGAGCCGTCGGCGCGACGGACCTCCTTCTTCACGCGCACGACCACGCAGCGAACGACCTCGCCCTTCTTGACGTTACCGTTGGGCATAGCCTCCTTGACGCTGCAGATGATCACGTCACCGAGGCCCGCGTAGCGGCGCTTGGAGCCGCCGAGGACCTTGATGCACTGCACCTTGCGAGCGCCGGAGTTATCGGCCACCGCGAGCATGGTTTGCATCTGAATCATTGCTCTAACCTATCTTTCTCACTAGTAGGTAGCTTGGCGGAGCCGGTAAGCTACTTGGCCTTCTCTACGATCTTCACCAGGCGCCAGCGCTTCATCTTGGACAGCGGACGCGTCTCCATGATCTGAACGGTGTCGCCGACGCCGGCCTCGTTGTTCTCGTCATGGGCATGGAACTTCTTCGTGGAGGTGATCATCTTGCCGTACACCGGATGGGGCTTGCGCTCCTTGATCGCCACGACGATGGTCTTGTCGTTGGCATCGCTGACGACGATGCCCTGACGGACCTTACGCAGATTGCGCTCATCAGTCATATTCAACACCCTTTCCTAAGCTACGCGCTCAGCTCGCGAGCACGCATCTCGGTCTGGATGCGCGCGATGTCCTTCTTGACCTGCTTGACACGGGCGGTGTTGTCGAGCTGGCTGGTGGCCATCTGGAAGCGCAGGTTGAACAGCTCCGCGCGGGCCTCCTTCAGCTTGGCCTGCAGGTCCTCGGCAGAAAGTTCACGGATCTCTGCTGCTTTCATTATTGCTGCCCCTCCGTTTCACGAGTGACGATCTTGCACTTGATGGGCAGCTTGTTGATGGCCAGGCGCAGAGCCTCGCGGGCGGTCTCATCGTCCACGCCGGCGATCTCGAACATGATGCGGCCCGGCTTCACGACAGCCACCCAGCCCTCGGGGTTGCCCTTACCGGAGCCCATGCGGGTCTCGGCGGGCTTGGAGGTGATGGGCTTGTCGGGGAAGATCGTGATCCACACCTTGCCGCCACGCTTCATGTGGCGGGTCATGGCGATACGAGCAGCCTCGATCTGACGGTTGGTGATCCAGTGAGCCTCGAGGGCCTGGATACCGTACTCACCGTGGTTCAGGCGCGTGCCACCCTTGGCCTTGCCCTTCATGGAACCACGCTGCACCTTGCGGTGCTTGACGCGCTTGGGTACGAGCATTTACTTCTGCCCCCTCTCGTTACGGTCACGATCATTGCGACGGCCGCGGCTCGGGCGAGAGCTGCCCTCGAGCGCCGGCTGGGGAGCCTTCTGGCCGGGAAGCATGTCGCCGTGGTACACCCACACCTGGACGCCGATGGAGCCCATGGTGGTGGCGGCGGTGGCGAAGCCGTAGTCGATCTTCGCACGCAGGGTGTGCAGCGGCACGCGACCCTCGCGGTACCACTCGCGGCGGCTCATCTCCGCGCCGCCGAGGCGGCCGGAGCACTGGATGCGGATGCCCTTGGCGCCGGACTTGCGGGCCGACTGGACGGCCTTGCGCATGGCGCGGCGGAAGGCCACGCGGCCCTCGAGCTGCTCGGCGACGGACTGGGCGATGAGGGCGGCATCGAGCTCGGGGCGCTTGATCTCGACGACCTCGACGGAGACGGGGCCGTTGGCGACCTTCTCGAGCTTCTTGCGCAGGGCGTCGATCTCGGCGCCCTTCTTGCCGATCACCACGCCGGGACGGGCGGTGGTGACGATGACCTTGATCTTGTCGCCGGCGCGCTCGATCTCGATCTTGGAGACGGCGGCGCGGGCCAGGTACTTGTCGAGGAACTTGCGGATGGCAAGGTCGTTCTCAAGGGTCTTGGCGTAGTCCTTGCCGGCGTACCAGCGGCTGCGCCAATCCTCGGTGATGCCGAGGCGGAACCCGGTGGGGCTTACTTTCTGGCCCATGCTTTAGGCCTCCTCTCGCGGAGCGACGACGATGGTGATGTGGCTGGTGCGCTTGCGGATGCGAGACGCGGAGCCCTTGGCGCGGGGGCGGATACGCTTGAGCGTGGGACCCTCGTCCACATAGGCGGCCTTCACCACCAGCGTGTCGGCGCGCAGGTGATTGTTGTGCTCGGCGTTGGCCACGGCGGAGTTCAGCGTCTTCTCGACGGTCTCGGCCACGGCGCGGTTGGTGAATGCGAGAATCTCGCGGGCCTGCTCGACGGACTTGCCACGCACCTGGTCAACGACGATGCGTGCCTTGCGGGGGGAGACGCGAACGTAGCGCGCTACTGCTCTAACTTCCATTCTTCACCCCTATCCTATCGCTTGCCCTTGTCGGCGGAATGACCCTTGAAGGTACGCGTAGGCGCGAACTCGCCCAGCTTGTGGCCGACCATGGATTCGGTAACGTAAACCGGCACGTGCTTGCGGCCATCGTGCACGGCGATGGTGTGGCCCACCATGTCCGGGAAGATGGTGCTGGCACGAGACCAGGTCTTGATGACGTTCTTTTCGCCGGCCGCGTTCATAGCCTCGATACGGGCGAGAAGGCGCGGCTCTACGAAAGGACCCTTTTTCAGACTTCTGCTCACTATTGCTCCTTAATGCTTCCGCGCTACTTCTTGCGACGACGGATGATGAGGCGGCTGGAGGCCTTCTTGGGGTTGCGGGTGCGATGGCCCTTGGTGGGAACGCCCCACGGGGTGACCGGGTGACGGCCAGCGGACTTGTTCTTGCCCTCGCCGCCGCCGTGCGGATGGTCGACCGGGTTCATGACGGTACCGCGGACGGAGGGACGGATGCCCTTCCAGCGGTTGCGGCCAGCCTTGCCCACCTTGATGTTGGAGTGCTCGGCGTTGCCGACCTCGCCGATGGTGGCGCGGCAGGTGATGAGCACGCGACGCATCTCGGAGGAGGGCATGCGGAGGATGGCGTAGTTGCCCTCCTTGCCCATCAGCTGAATGGAGGTGCCGGCGGAGCGGGCGATAGCGGCGCCCTTGCCCGGCTGGAGCTCCACGTTGTGGACGAGGGTACCCACGGGGATGTTGGCCAGGGGCAGCGCGTTGCCGGGCTTGATGTCAGCCTCGGGGCCGCTCATGACCATGTCGCCCACCTTCAGGCCCTTCGGGTGGATGATGTAGCGCTTCTCGCCGTCCACGTAGTGGAGCAGGGCGATGCGGGCGGAGCGGTTGGGGTCGTACTCGATGGTCGCGACCTTGGCCGGCACGCCGTCCTTGTTGCGCTTGAAGTCGATGATGCGGTAGCGCTGCTTCGTGCCGCCACCCTGGTGACGGGTGGTGATGCGGCCGTTGTTGTTGCGTCCCGCCTTCTTCGGCTTCGGGGCCAGCAGCGACTTCTCCGGCTTAGACGTGGTGATCTCCGCGAAGTCGGAGACCGTCTGGAAGCGTCGGCCGGGGCTGGTCGGCTTGTACTGTTTTACTCCCATTTCTTTCCTTCCTGGGGGCATCGCGCCGGGTCGTGCCTGGTAACGGCAGGCGTCTCCGGAGATCGCCCTTCCTTCGAGGTTCCTGCTCGCGCGCCTCTCCGCACACCAGGAGCCTCCTCTGTATTCCGTGGCCAGGCGATTGCCGAACGGGCTCCGAGGGAGGCTCGGGGCCTCGACTCCGCCTAACCACGCGTCCGGGTGTATCTATACACGAGCAGACGCAAAGAGACATTATATCCGCGCGGAATGGTGGATTCAAGAGTGAATTTGGGGTGTGAACTGGCCACACATTTTGCGCACATGGGGGGATGGGGGGGATGGGGGGGATGGGGGGGTGGGGGGGCCGGGGGGGCGGAGCCGAGCGCGCAGAAGGTTGCGGGGTCGAGGGGGGTCGTGCAAGATTACCCCGCGAAACTGGCCAAAAGCGTCGAAATTCCGAGGTCCTCGGGCGTCTCATCGAGCAGCGAGCCCGCAAAACCCCAGGTCGCGCTTTTTACCCAACGACGAAAGAGGCGCTCTGACCCCAAATCAACGCCATCTGCCTCGGAATTTCGGCGCTTTTGGCCAGTTTGCACGCCAATTGCCGCGCTCGTTCTTGGGAATGCGGCGCGGCATGGCGTGGGAAGAGGCGGGCGCGAGCACGGAGTGCGAGACGGGGGGGGCGCGAGCACGGAGTGCGAGACGGGGGGCCTGCGGCGGTCGCGTAACGGACGCGCAAAAGCGGCAGGCTGACTTGGACGGGGAGCAGTGCAGCCCTCTCGCCGTTTCGTATCCAATTTGGCGAGTTATCCGAGACGGAGTAGGGCCGCTTGAGCGCGAGTGGCGGCAAAAGGCCAGGTCGCGCTTTGAGCGAACGACCAAGGCCCTCCGATTCCGGGAAATCGGAGGGCCTTTGGCTCGGATAGCTCGCCAGATTGGATATGAAACCGCCAATCAGCACACGCCCTCCGGGAGCGCGCGGGGCGGCCGCCGAGATCAGAAGGGCGGCAGGGGGCGCCCAAGGCGGCGGCCCACCAAGTGCAGGCGCCGTTCCGGCAACAACCGCGCGCAAGGCGGCCGCCGACTAGCCGATGCGCTCGTTTTCCAGCTCGTCCTCGAGGGCACGGGGCGCGCCGTCCGCAGACGCGGCGGGCGCGGTCTCGCCGCCGGCGGCAACGACACCGGCCTCCGTGCCGGCCACGGCCCCGGAGGCGGCGACGCCCGCAGCGGCAGTCTCGTCCGCGAGCGCGCCCTCCCCTGCCGCGACGGCCTCGCCGCGCTTGAGGGGGCGGCTGGCAGGCTGGGCGGCCAGCTCCTCGACGGCAGCCGCGGTGGGCGCGCCGTCGTCGGGCAGCACCACGTTGAGCAGGATGCCGGCCACCGAGCCCACGGCCAGGCCGGAGAACCCGATGGTCACACCGGCGACCACGATGGTGACAGCCCCGCTCGCGCTGTAGGCGATGCCGAGGGACAGCACGAGCACGATGGCCGTGATGAGCACGTTGCGGCTGCGGGTGAAGTCGACGTGGTTCTCCACGAGGTTGCGGATGCCCACCGCCGAGATCATGCCGTAGAGCACGAGCGAGACGCCGCCGATGACACAGGCGGGCATGGCGGCGATGACGGCCGCGAACTTGGGGCAGAACGAGAACACGATGGCGAACAGCGCCGCCAGACGCACGACGCGCGGGTCAAAGACGCGGGTGAGGGCGAGCACGCCGGTGTTCTCGCCGTAGGTGGTGTTGGCCGGCGCGCCGAACAGCGACGCCAGGATGGTGGCCAGGCCGTCGCCGAGGAGCGTGCGGTGCAGGCCGGGGTTGGCGATGTAGTTGCGGCCGCAGGTGGAGCTGATGGCCGACATGTCACCGATGTGCTCGATCATGGTGGCGAAGGCGAGCGGCATGATGGTGATGATGGCGGTGATGGCCAGCCCGGCGTTGAACCCAGGTCCGAAGAGGGAGAACACCGTGTTGTCCCACAGCACCGGCAGGCCGATCCAATCAGCCTCGGCCACCGGCGCGAAGTCGACCTCGCCCACGAGGGCCGCCACCAGATAGGCGCCGATGACGCCGAGCAGGATGGGGATAATACGGATCATGCCACGGCCCCAGATGTTGGCCACGATGATGATAGCGATGGCCACGAGGGCAACGGGCCAGTTGGTCTCGCAGTTGGCGATGGCCGACGAGGCGAGGATAAGCCCGATGGAGATGACGATGGGGCCGGTGACCACCGGCGGGAAGAAGCGCATGACGCGCAACGGCCCGAAGACGCGGAACAGCGCGGAGAGCACCAGATAGAGCAGACCCGCGCAGGCGACGCCCAGGCAGGCGTAGGGCAGAAGCTCGGCCTCGCCGTTGGGGGCAATAGCCGCGTAGCCGGCGATGAAGGCGAACGACGAGCCGAGGAATGCCGGCACCTGACCCTTCGAAATCAAGTGGAAGAGCAGCGTGCCGATGCCCGCGAACAGCAGCGTCGCCGAGACGGACAGGCCGGTCAGCGTGGGCACGAGGATGGTGGCGCCGAACATGGCGAACATGTGCTGGAGTCCGAAGAGCGCCATCCGAGGCGCGCCGAGGCTGCGCGCGTCATAGACGGCCTTGGCTCCAGGGGCCGCGGCGTCGTCGGCGACAGCCTGGTCTTGGGGAATGGTCTCCTGCTCGGTCATGGGTCCTCCGCTCCCGTGGGTTCCTCTCGCGGGCGCCCGAAGGCGCCGTGGGCGATAGTACCACGTCATGGTCGCTCCAAGCGAGGCGACGGGGCAGAACCCGCGCTTGTAAAGGTGAGCGCGACAGAGGGCGCGGGCGCGAAAGGGACCCATCTCGTGGCGAGCAAACACGGCTCTGCAACATTTTTCCGCGCGCAGGGCGACGCAGCTAGGTGAGATCCAAGCGTTTTCGCAGGTCGGCGCTGGCTAAGGCGGGATTTGCGACGCAAAAGGAAGCCAAACCCCACCGGAAAAGGTTGCAGAGCCGTGTTTGCTCGCCAGAAAAGGGGGGGCATTTGCCGCCCGGGCGGCTGAAGGACAGTGCCCCCGGAAGGAGCATCGAGCGCGATGCGCCCGGAAGGCGGCGCCCTCCCCCCCACGCGACGCAAAGGCACCGCCGAGGGCCCGGGCGGCAAGGCTGGGGGGGGAGGCGCGAGCGCGGGGCAACGGCCGGGGCTCCTCGCGAGAGGCCTTCGCAAAGGCGCGGGGCGGCGAGGACGACAGTCGGCCTCGGCACGAGCGCGGCGCTCGGGCGGCGGCCGGCCCGGCGCCTCGCCCGCGCGGCGCGGGCGGACGCGCGGCAAGGGGACGGACGGCAGCGATACGCAGCGGGAAGGCACCGTTGAAGGCCCGGGCAGCAAGGCTGCGGCCGGGCGGCGCGAGCGCAGGGCAACGGCTGGAGCTCGGCGCGAGAGGGGAGCCAGCGCGAAGACGCGGGGCGGCGAGCGCGGCCGGCGCAGCCCCGCCTGCGCCCCTCATTGCAGAGGACTTGCCGTTTTCTGGCCACTTGCTTCGAAATTCCGAGGCTGATGCGGCCTTGGTCAGGTCTCCCACGCGCACGTGTGTAACGAACGCACCGTTTTTGGTGCCAAACGACACGCAGGGCCCCGGCGGACGCCCGCCTCTCGGATTCACCCTCGGAATTTCGAAGCAAGTGGCCATTTTTCGCCTGGATCCTCGCAAGGCGCCGCTCTCGCTCCGCCCAATGCGTCAGCCCCCCTATAAACAGGCCGCCAGGCAGCTTGCGGGGAGACGAGCCGGCCAAAGCAGGGCGACGCCGAGCGGCGGCGGGCGGGAAGCCGGCGAGGCGGAGGCGGTGCGGAGGGTCGGCTGACGCGGGCTTGCGACTGACCGGCGCGAACGCGGGGCGCGGGCGACAGCCGCCCTCGGCGCGAACGCGGCCAAGGACAACACGCCTCTCGAGGCGCGGCCTCATCGCCCCAGACCGAGACGCACTGCCGACGCGAAGACGCACGCGAGCGGAGGCGGAAGGCACGACGCGAAAAGCGCGGCCGACGCAGCCCCGCAGCCGGCTGACGCGGGCCCACGGCCGACCGATGCGAACGCGGCGCGCAGGCGACAAGGACGGCAGCCGGCCTCGGCGCCTCGTCCGCGCGGCGCGGCGCGGGCGCGCGGACGGCGGCGGGAGCGAAACGCTGTGCGGGGGGGCGCCGCGAGGGCCGGGCGGCAGGGCTGCGGCCGGGCGACGCGAACGCGGGGCAACGACGGGCTCGACGAGAGAGAGGCCTGCGCGAAGACGCGGGGCGACAAGCGCAGCCGGCGCGGGCTTGCGGCCGGGCGGCGCGAACGCGATGCGGGGACACCGCCGAAAGCCCGGGCGGCAAAGCCGTGGTCAGCCTCGGCGCGAACGCGGCCAGGAGCAACGCGCCCCGCGAAGCGCGGTCGCTCCGCGCCAGCCCGAGGCGCACCGCCGGCGCGAAGGCGACGGGGGATACAACGCGAAAGGCGCAGCCAGCACGAAGCCGCAACACGAAGACAGGCAACCCCCCCCCTCCGAAGCGCCCCCACCGCCCCGTGGCCGCGCTGGCCGCAAGGACCAACCGGGGCCACATGCCTCGCGAAGCGCGCCCCTCCCCTGCTACTTGCCCTGCTTGCGGATGCCGCCCTTGTGGCCGTTGGCCTTGGGGGCCGGGCCTCGGCTCTTCCGGCTGGGAGTGCGCAGCCCGACGTCGCGGCCGCCCCGTCCCCCGGGGGCGCCGCCCCGCAGGGCGCGCACGCCGCGGGCGCCGCCCCTCCCAGGCGCATCGGGTCGACCGCCCTTCCCGGCGCCGTCCGGCTTGCCGCCCCCTCCGAGCCCCTCGGCCCGACCGCCCCTCGCGGGCGCATCGGGTCGGCCGCCCTTCCTGGGCGCGGAGGAGCGGCCGTCTCGCGCTTCGCCCTTCGCGTTCGCATCCCGCGCGCCCCTCGCGTTCGAGCCGGCCGCCTCGTCCCCGCGGGTGCCTCGCCCCGCCGCGCGGGATGCGCCCTTCGCGCCGGCGCCGCTTTTGCGCGAGCCGCCCGCGGACGCCCCGCCCTCGTCCGCCTTTTCGGGCCTGACCAGGCACTCTGGGCCGTAGCCAATGAGGTCGGCACGGCCGGCGCGACGCAGGGCCTCGCGGACGAGGGGGCGGTTCTTCGGGTCGCGGTACTGGATGAGCGCGCGCTGGAGCGCCTTCTCGTGAGCCGAGCGCGGCACGTAGACGGGCTCCATCGTGCGCGGGTCGAGGCCGGTGTAGTACATGGCGGTGGCCATGGAGCCGGGCGTGGGATAGAAGTCCTGCACCTGCTCGGGGTTGTGGCCCATGTCGCGGCAGAACTCGGCTAGCTCAACGGCGTCGGCCAGCGTGCAGCCGGGATGCGACGACATGAGGTAGGGCACGAGGAACTGCTGCTTGCCGGCGCGGCGGTTCTCCTCCTCGTAGGCGGCGGCGAAGGCCTCGTACACCTCGTGGGGCGGCTTGCCCATCACGTCGAGGACGCGCCGCGAGACGTGTTCGGGCGCCACCTTGAGCTGGCCGCTCACGTGATGGGCCACGAGCTCGCGCAGAAACGTGCGGTCGGGGTCGGCCATGACGTAGTCGAAGCGGACGCCCGAGCGCACGAACACCTTCTTCACGCCGGGAAGGGCCCGCAGCTCGCGCAGGAGGGCCACGTAGTCGGTATGATCAACTTCCAGCTTGTGGCAGGGCTCAGGCGCCAGGCAGCGCTTGGACGGGCAGGCGCCGCGCCGCAGCTGGGCGGCGCAGGCCGGCCCGCGGAAGTTGGCCGTGGGGCCGCCGACGTCGTGGATGTAGCCCTTGAAGCCGGGGTCGTCCACGAGGGCCCGGGCCTCCTCGATCAGCGACTCATGGCTGCGCGCCTGCACGATGCGACCCTGGTGGAAGGTGAGCGCGCAGAAGGCGCACTCGCCGAAGCAGCCGCGGTTGCTGATGAGCGAGAAGCGCACCTCGTCGAGGGCCGGCACGCCGCCGGCGGCGTCGTAGGCGGGGTGCCACGCGCGAGTGAAGGGCAGGCGGTAGACGGCGTCGAGCTCAGGGGTCGTAAGCGGCTCGGCCGGCGGGTTCTGCACCACGTAGACGCCGTTCGGATACGGCTCGACCAGGCGCGTGCCGGTAAAAGGGTCGGAGTTGGCGTACTGCGTGGCGAAGCTGGCGGCGAAGGCGCGCTTGTCGGCGCTCACCTCGTCCCACGAGGGCAGCAGCTCGTAATCCACGACCGAGCCCAGATCGGAGGTACGGTAGACCGTGCCGGGAATAAACGTGAGGTCGGCAGCCGTGAGCCCCGCGTCGAGCGCCTCGGCGATGGCCACGACGGACCGCTCCCCCATTCCGTAGGAGACGAGGTCGGCGCCGGAGTCGAGCAGGATGGAGCGCTTGAGCTTGTCCGACCAATAATCGTAGTGAGCCAGCCGGCGCAGCGACGCCTCGATGCCGCCCAGGATGACGGGCGTCTTCTTGTAGGTGCGGCGGATGAGGTTGCCGTAGACGACGGCCGCGTGGTTGGGGCGCCGGCCGCCCTCGCCGCCGGGGGTGTAGGCGTCTTGGCGGCGGCGCTTCTTGACCACGGTGTAGTGGTTGACCATGGAGTCCATGTTGCCGGCAGACACGAGGAAGCCCAGGCGCGGCTCGCCGAACACGGTGACGGAGGCGTCGTCGTTCCAGTCAGGCTGGGCGATGACGCCCACCTTGAAGCCGTGGGCCTCGAGCAGGCGCACGATGATGGCCGAGCCGAAGGAGGGATGGTCGACGTAGGCGTCGCCGGACACGTAGACGAAGTCCACCTGATCCCAGCCGCGGGCGCGAGCGGCCTCGGCCGTGAGGGGCGGGAAGGCGGCCTCGTCGAGGCGCGGGGACGAGGCCGCCGCGCGACGGGAGGCGCCGGTCGCGCCCGCGGCAGGCCGGCGGGAGGCCTTCCGCGCTTGCGGGGCGCCGCCGCTGGATGAGCGCGCGCTCGGGCGGGCGGCCATCCTAGCGCCCCCCTTCCGCATCCGGCTCGGGCACGTGGACATAGCCGCGGGGCTCGGGGATCCCGACCACCGAGGGACGCGCCTGGGGCGGCACGAGCACGCGCAGGGCGCGCGGCGCAAGCGTCACGTCAAAGACGGTGCCCTCCAGCCGCTCGCCGTCCACCTGCGCAGGCACCGGCTCGTCGAACTCGATGCGCAGGCTGCGCACGCGGCGGAAGTCCAGCTCCTTGAAGCGGGTGTGGTGGCCGTCCTTGGCCAGCAGGAAGACGAGAGTCGCCTTGCGCCGCGTGATGGGCGGGTGCGCGACCACCACGTCAAGCCGTCCGTCAGCCACCGACGCCTCAGGCGCCACGGCAAAGCCGCCGCCGTAGGTGGGCCCGTTCTGCACGGCGAAGAGGAACATCTCGCCCTCCCGCGGCGCGGCGCCGTCGAAGGAGACCCGATAGCGGTAGCGCTCCAGGTGGTTGACCAGCTGATCGAGCCCGGAGGTCAGGTAGAGCAGGGTGCCCGTGCGGCCCGTGCGCTTGCGGCGCTCCACCGTGTCGAGGGCGATGGCCGCGTCCAGGCCGAACGAGAGCGTCTCGGCGAAGTAGACGCCGTTCACGCACCCCACGTCCACCAGCGTCGGGCGCGCGTCGACGAGCTGGGCCACGGCCTGGGCGACGTTGCGCTCCATGGAGAGCGTGGCCGCGTAGTCGTTGCCCGAGCCCACGGGGATGACGCCGAGCGCGGGACGCGCGTCGGCGGGCAGGGTCATGAGGCCGTTGACCACCTCGTGGATGATGCCGTCCCCGCCGAGGGCCACCACCACGTCGAGGCCGGCCGCGCCGGCGGCAAGCTCTCGGCCATGACGGGGGCCGGCCGTGGGACGCACCTCCACCTGGGCGCCGGGCAGCGCCTCGCGCAGCAGCACCTCGGCCTCGGCGGCCGCATCGGCGCCCCGGCCGTTCTGCGACGCCGGGTTGGCGATGAGCAGCACGCGCCTCGCATCTCGGGCCACGGGCCCTCCTTCCCTTGAAACAGCGGAAGCCGGATCATCCCGGCTTCCGCGTGATTATACCCGTGCGCGGCCAGCGCCCAGGGGCGGCGGCGCGACGTTTGCCGAGGCGCTACTCGGCGGGAGCCTCCTCGGCAGGGGCAGCCTGCTCGGTCGGGTCGAACTCGGTGATGACGGCGTGCTCGAGGACCCAGTTGTTCGCCTTCAGGCGCTCGGCAGACTCGCGCAGGGCGAAGCCACGGCCCGACTGCTCGAACTGCTGGCGCAGCTGCTTGGGGTTGGCCTGGGGGTTCATGGCGCGGCAGGCGGCCTCGATGTCCTCGTCGGTGAGGGTGAGCTTCTCGTGGCGGAACACGGAGTCCAGCGCGAAGCCCTGGACGAGCATCTCGCGGGTCTGGAGCATGAGCATCATGCCGAACTGCTGCTCGCCGCCGTTCTGGGCCACGAAGTCCTCCCAGCTCTGGCCGGACTGCTGCAGCTCCATGCGCATGTTCTCCATGAGGTTCGCGCGCATGGCCTCGTACACCTCGTCGGCGATCTTGCCCTCGAAGCGGCGGGCGAGCTCGGTCACCGCCAGCTGGCGCTTGTAGTTCTCGTACTGCTCGCGGGCGCCGCGCTCGACGTTGCGCTGGATGTCGGCGCGCAGGTCAGCCGCGCTCTTGTACATGGGCATGTTGGCAGCCACCCACTCGTCGTCGATCTCGGGCAGCGTGGGCTTCTGGATCTCCTTCACCGTGACGGTGCAGTCGATGACCTCGGTGATCTCGTTGAAGTCCTCGTCAAGGCCGGGGCCCTCGAAGGTGAAGGTCTTCGTCTCGCCGGGCTGCATGCCGATGATCTCCCGGTCGAAGCCGTCGGGCATGTAGCCCTCGCCGGCGGTGTAGGTGCGGCCGTCGGTGGTGAGGCCGGCCACCTCCTCGCCGTCCTTCAGGCACTTCATGGCGATGAGGCAGCTGTCGCCCTTCTCCACCGGCTTGGCGTCGGCGGTGACGTAGGTGGTGTAACGCTCGGCCATCTCCTTGAGCTGCTGGTCGACGATCTCGGGGTTGAGGGCGAACGCGGGGACGCGGATCTCCACCGGGTCGTAGGACTTCAGCTCGTAGTCGGGCTTGAGGGCCACCACGACGTCGAAGGCGAACTCGCGGTCGCGCTTGAGGGCGGACTTGGGCTCGGGCTGCGGCGGGAAGGACGGGATGAGGTTCTTCTTGTCGAGCGCGAACGGCACGAGGCCCTGGATGGCACCGGCCTCGACGATGGAGTCGAGGTTCTTGATGCCCATCTTCTCCTCCGCCACCTGGGCGATGGTCTTGCCCTGCTCCGGGCGCAGGCCCATGGACTGCGCGAAGCCGAGCTGGCCCGCGTGCAGGGCGTTGTTGACTTCCTCGGGGGTGGCGACGCACTCCAGGCGAACCTGGTTGCCGTCGAGCTTCTTCATGCTCACTTTCATGGATGCGGCTCCTTGCTGTTGACAGGTCGTTCAATGGGGCGGGCGGGCGGCCCGCGTCATGCACGAGGCGTATTCTAGCGCAAGCCGGCCGAACATCCGTCAGCAAGCCGCAACTTTGCCTCCCGGCGAGCGCGGAAAATCACACAGCCCCGCCCTAAGGCCGAGGGGTGTCGCGGGCAAGCGGATTCGGGCGGGCCCCGGCCTGCCGCCGCCGTAAGGCCAGGCGACCCATGGCGTGGTCGGGTTAGGGCCTGGCGGGCCATGACGCACGCTGGCGACGCGCCTAGGATGGGAGGGAAGGACGAGACGCGGGAGGGGGCGCCATGGACGCGCGATGGGGACGACTGGCAGCGGGATGCCTGGTGATGGCGATGATCGGGTTCATCTACGGGTGGTCGGTGTTCTCGGCGCCGCTGGTGGAGGAGTTCGGCTGGGCGCCGTCGGCCCTCTCGCTCACGTTCACGCTGCTCATGTGGGCCTTCTGCGCTGGGGGCATCATCGGCGGGCGCCTGGTGCGCCGCATCCCGGCGCGCGCGGCCGTGTGGCTGGCCGCGGCGCTGAGCTTCGCCGCCTTCGCGACCACCGCGCTGCTCGCCCGCGCCGAGGCGCCCTGGCTACTCTACCTCACCTACGGCGTGCTGGGCGGCTGCGGCGTGGGCATCGCCTACACGGCGGCCATGGGGGCGACCATGGCGTGGTTCCCCGACCGGACCGGCCTGGCCTCGGGGCTCATGCTGCTGTGCTACTGCCTGTCGACCATGGCGCTGAGCTCGGTGGCGGCGTGGCTGTTCGACGCCATCGGCTGGCGCGCGGCCTTCGGCGTGCTGGGCGCCGCCACGGCCGCCGTGACCGCCGCAGCCGCCCTCTTCCTGCGCCCGCCGCGTCCCGGCGAGCTGGCGGCGGCGGACGCGCGGCGCGGCGGGCGCGGGGGAGGGGCGGGCGGCCTGGGCGAGGGCGGCGAAGTCGGGGGCGCGTCGACGGGCAGGGCAGCCAGAGCCGGAGGCGGGGCAGTGGTCGCAGAGGCAGGTCCAGCCGCCATCGCGGTGGCCAGAGTGACCGGAGCCGGAGCCAGCGCCAGCACGGCGGCGACGGCCAGCGGCGGCAAGGCGACCAGGATGGCCGGAGCCGGCGGAACGGCGGGCGCAGAGGCAACCGGAGCCGTCGGCGGGACGGCAGCGGCCTCCCCCGCCGACGCCACCACGGCTGCCATGCTGCGTGCGCCCGCCTTCTGGGCCTATGCGGCCTGGATGCTGGCAGTCAGCTGCATCGGCCTGGCGGTGATCGGGTCGGCCAACCAGCTGGCCCTCGGCGCCGGAGCCGCGCCAGCCGTCGCGGTGGCGGCCGTCGGCATGCTCGCACTCTGCAACGGGCTGGGGCGACTGCTCATGGGCGTTGCCTTCGACGCGCTGGGGACGGCGGCCTGCACCGTCGTTGACGCGCTCATGCTGGGGGCGGCGGTGCTCCTGCTGGCCGGGGCGCAGGGCTCGGGCGAGGCGGCTCTCGCGCTGGCCGGCGTGGTGCTGGTCGGCCTCGGCGCCGGAGGCACCTCGGTCATCGGGTCGGGATTCATGGCCACCGTCTTCGGCGAGACGCACTACGCCGAGAACCTCGCCATCCTCAACCTGACGCTCATTCCCGCCGCCCTGGTCGGGCCGCTCGCGCTGAACGGGCCGCTCGCCGCAACCGGCAGCTACGGCCCGGGGCTTGGCGCGCTCGTGGCTGCCGCGGCGCTGGCAGCGGCCCTGGGGCTGGCCCTGCGCCGGCTGCTGCGCGCGTAGCCAACACGGCCGCCCCGAGAGCGGCGCGCGATGCGCACCGACGGCGTGCGCCCGCAGCCGGCGCGGCCACGCACGCAGGGCAGAGGAGAGAGCGCCAGCGCGCGAGTTTCTGGTCAATTTCGCTACGTTTTACGCAACGCCGACGCCCCCTGGGTGCGGCTCGCGAAAGCCTGCCATCCCTGACCTGGGGTTATGCTAAAGAGCTCTACCGCCGGCCCCGCCACAGGGGCCTCGCCGAGCGTAAAACGCGTACTTTTTGGCCAGAAATCGCGAAACCGGCAGCGAACGCGGGCGAAACGCGCGCCCCGCGTCGGCAAGCGGGGCCTCCGGGGCGCCCCGACCGTCAAACGCGAAAGCGCCCCCGGCTGGGAAGACCGGGGGCGCCTCGAGACAAGCCGGAGCGCGGGCGACGCGACGCGCGGCCCCCGGCGCTAGGCGCGCTCGACGGGGATGTCGCCGAGCGTGCGGTCGATCTCGGTGAGGTCGGCCTTCAGGCGGCGCTCCGCGTAGCCCTCCGGCGCGATGACCACCTCATAGACGTCGGCCGGGACCTGCTCGAAGAGGAAGTCGCCGAACTCATCGGTGACCTGCGACGCCTCGAAGCCCTCCGAGCCCCGCAGCGTCACGGGCGCGCCGATGAGCAGCTCGTCGGCCTCCAGGTCCACCACCGCGCCGGCCACGAAGCGCCGCGGCAGGTTGCGGTAGAACGCGCGCGGCCCGAGCCCCGCGACGGCCGGCAGCGCCTCGGCGCCCTCCAGGAAGTCCGCCAAGTCGGCCTCCTCGCCCCAGAGGATGGCCTCGTGGGCGCAGGCGTCCACGCAGCGCGGCACGTCCCAGCCGTTGTCGAGCAGGTGCGCGCAGCCGGTGCACTTCTGGGCGATGCCCAGGTCGGCGTTCAGGTAGACGGCCCCCTGCGGGCACGCCTCGACGCACGCGCCGCAGCCGGTGCAGGCGTCCGGGTCGATGAGCAGCAGCCCGTCGTCGCGGCGGACGTAGGCGCCGGCCGGGCAGGCGGCAGCACAGGGCGCGTCAGCGCAGTGGGCGCACAGCATCGGCGTGTAGGACACCTTCACCACCGGCACCTGACCGCGCGTCTTCTCGTCGATCCGCATCCAGAACTGGCCCGTCTCGGGCTGGGGCGCCGCATAGGGGCGCCAGTCGTTTCCGCAGTGCTCGTCCTTGCAGACGATCTGGCAGCCGTAGCAGCCGTTGCACTTGGCCACGTCGATGGCAAACACCTTGGCCATGCTAGTCCTCCTTCACGATGCGGGCCGTCGCCACGAGGCCGGCGGCCGGGTCGTAGTCACGCGCGAAGGCCTCGGGGTACTCTGCGGCCAGGGCGGCCACGTCAACCTTCTCGATGCCGACCAAAAAGCCGTTGGTCACCTCGCCCGCGGCGTTCTTGGACGTGGTCGCGCTCGGGCAGATGAGGTTGTTCGCGCCGCCGCGGTCGAGGCCGCCGGCGCCGTAGCGCAGCACGTCGGTGCGGGCGCCGTGATCCTGGTACAGGACGCCGGGCATGATGCGCTCGGTGACGATGACGCCGCCGAGCACCGCGCCGCGCTCGTTGAACAGCTTGGCCACATCGCCGTCGGCCAGGCCGAGCCGCTCGGCATCGCGCGGGTTCACCCAGATGGGCTCGTAGAGGTAGCCGTCGGGGCCGGCCACCTTGCACGTGGGGATCTCGCGCAGCCAGGGGATGTCGTCGTGCTGGGCGTGGACGCGCCAGCGCGGGTGGTTGGACACGAGCAGGAACGGGTAGTCCTTCGCGCGCGCCGAGGTGATGCGCTCCTCGTGGCCGTCGGCCTCCTCGATCCAGTGGGGCACCGGCCCGCGCACCTTGTCATCGGGGAAATGCTCGGCCAGGCCGATGGAGTAGAACTCCAGCTTGCCCGAGGGCGTGCGCAGCGGATGAGCCGTCGGGTCCTTGGCGAACAGCTCCAGGCCCACCGGGTCGTCCTGCCAGTTCTCCTTGGTGGGGAACGCGAAGTACTTCTGCTCCTTGAGCTTCTCGAAGGGGTACTCGTCGAGCGGCACCTCGCTGGTGCGGTAGCCGTGCTCGATGTCCTCATCGATGGTACGACCGCAGGTGAACTTGGCGTAGAGGCCCTCGTATTCTCCGCCGAAGCGCTCGAGCTTGCGGGCTATCTCGCAGACGGCCTCGTAGTCGCCCTTGGCCTCGCCCACCGGCTCGATGGCCTGCTCCTCGTAGACGATCTTGTTCCACTGGCCCGAGAAGATGTCGGCCTGGATGTCCTTGAGCTCGAAGAGGGTGGACACCGGCAGGATGATGTCGGCGAGCAGGGTGTCGTTCTCCATCCAGGGATGCTGCACCAGGTAGAACTCGATGCTCGGATCGCGCACCGCGTCCTGGTAGGCGTTGCCGCCGTTCCAGCACGTCTCCCAGCAGGGGGTGTCCGACCAGATCATGTGGATGGGGTGGGCGTCGGGCTCGGGGTACTGGAACTGGAGGAACTGGTCCTCGCGCTTCATGTAGCACACGACGTGGCCGTACCAGGTCATCGGGTTGTCGTGGGTGTAGCCGCCCAGGATGGCGTCGGGCGTCATCGTCTTGGGAATGAAGTGCTTGGGCGCGCCCATGCGCCACCCGTGGTAGACGCCCATGAGCGTGGGGTAGATCTCGCTCGGCGGCACGGGGTTGACGCCCTGGAGCACCCACTCGATGAACTTGAACTGGTGGACGCCGGGGTTGCCGAGGCCCTGCATGCCGAGCAGGCACACCTCGAGGCGCGCCGGCTCGTGGGAGAAGCACGAGCGGATGTAGCCGCCGCCGTTGCAGTGGGCGATGGACACCTTGTGGCGACCCCAGTAGCGCGCGAGCGCCTTGATGCGGTACGACGGCACGCCGCACTTCTCGGCCGCCCAGGCCGGCGTCTTGGGAACGCCGTCCTCATGGCCGAGCACATAGTACTCGAACCAGTCGAAGCCCTCCACGTGCGTGGCCACGTACTCCTTGTCGTAGAGGCCCTCGGTCATCCACACGTAGGCGATGGCCAGCTGCAGGGCCGCGTCGGTGTTGGGCAGCACGGGGATCCACTTGTCGGCGTGGACGGCGTTGGTGTAGTTGACGTCGGGCGCGATGTGGATGGACTTGATGCCGATCTCGTCGAACCAGTAGCACAGGCGGCTCGGCTGCAGGCCGCCCCAGCCCCAGGGCGTGGTCTCGGGGTCGGCGCCCCAGAACAGCACGGCGTCGCTGTTCTTGCTCACGTCCCAGATGACGTTGTCCTGCGGGTTCTGCTGGCCGTGGGTCTCCATGCCCCAGACGTGCTTGGCGCCCCAGTACCAGCCCTCCCAGCTGTCGGGCTGGCGGGCCTGGATGAGGTAGTCGCCCGGCTCGTCGCCCACGTAGTCGAGCATGAGCGACGAGCAGCCGTGCGCGCCCGAGACCACCTTGGTCTCGCCATGGCCCTCGCCCTGGATGAGGATGGAGCGGCGGCCGTACTCCCGGCCGATGCGCTCGATCTCGGCGGCGATGAGGTCGGTGGCCTCGTCCCAGCTGATGCGCTCGTAGCCGCTCACGCCGCGGTTCTGCGGGTTGCGCTCGCCGGCGGGATCCCAGTCCACGCGCTTGAGCGGGTACGGGACGCGGTTGGGCGAGTAGGCGCGCTTCTTGTAGGCCAGCGAGAGCGGCGGCAGCAGCGTCTTCATGCCGGGGCGGAAGGTGTGGCCCCGCACCTCGTAGCGCCACTCGTTCAGGTCCTCGGGGGTGTAGTCCTCGTCGTAGTGCAGCGGCCGGATGCGCACCACCTTGCCGTCTAGGACGTCGACGCAGGCCGTGTTGGCCGCGCCGCCGAACCCGCACGACCCGAGGTTCTTGAGCACGGTCTTGTCCTTGATCCTCACAGGCACTCCTCTCTCTTCTCTTCTCCTCCCCTCCCGCTGCTGCAGGAGGGCCTCCCTACGGAAAGCGCCCCCGGCCGTTCTCGGCCGGAGGCGCTTCGGAATCAGCCGACCTGCAGGCGGGCGCCTGGGAAGGCGCGCGCCGCAGCCGGCCCAGGGCTAGTCGCGGGGGCTGCCGGGCATAGGCGGAAAGGGAGGCGGGAGGGCGGCCCCGCACTCGGGGCAGGCCTTGACCGCCTCGTCGAGGACGAGCACGTGGCACTGCGGGCATTCGCGGCGTCCCAGCTGGGCGTTCATCTCATCCGCGCGTCCGCAGTCGTTGCAGAGCGTGCAGCAGTAGCACACGTCCTCCTCCTTCCCCGCGCCCCTTGGCGGGGCGCTGCCCGGAGGGGCGGCGGACGAGCCGCCCCTCCTCGGCCTCAATCCCTACGCGCTCGCGCAGGGGCGCCAGAGCACCTGCTTGGGCTTCTCGAGCATCTTGGCGGCCAGCTCCTCGACGGGGCCGAACTCCATGCAGAAGGCCAGGCAGTGGTGCACGCAGGCCGGGTCCTTGCCCTTAGCCACGCGGTCGGCGCACAGGTCGCACAGGTCCGTCGGCACCGGGATCTTGTTCCAGTTGAAGCAGTCGCCGCCCTCGCCGGAGTCGTCCTTCTGCCACGGGCCGTCGTCGAACACGCGGATGCCCCACTTGCCCACGGGCAGGTCGTGCGTCTCCTTGCAGGCGACGACGCAGGACTCGCAGCCGGTGCAGTACTCGTAATCAACCAAAAGTCCGTATTCGACCATGGGTTACCACTCCTTCTTCGCGGAATCGACCTTGAACATCTCCTCGACCAGGCCCATGTCGGTGTCGTAGCTCTCCTGAAGCGGGGTGATGGAGCAGCAGTTGCACTTGTAAGGTCCGCCGTAGCCGAGCTTGGAGTTGTAGTGGTTGGACACCAGGTCGTTGACGTTGGAGCGCCACAGGCCGTAGAGGCCCTTCTCGTCGGCATGGTCGCTCTTCACGTAGCCGTTCTGGATGTGCGTGCCGTTCACCTCGAACTCCAGCGGGCCGTCCTCGAGGATCTCGCCGACGGGGATGACCTCGTCGCGGGCCTCGTCGTCAGCCGGCATCTCGGGGAACCACCAGCCATGGTCGGCCTGGACGGTGCCCTTCTTGACGATGGGCGACACCTTGGCCTTGAACTTGGCGCGGCCGAAGTCGTTGGCGATCTCCACCCACTGGCCGTCGGCGACGCCGATCTCGGCCGCGTCCGCGGGGTTGATCTCGATCAGCGGATCGGGATGCAGCTCGCGCAGCACGGGGATCTGACGGTGCTCGGCGTGGAAGGACGCGTAGTTGCGGGCGCCGGTGGTCAGGATGTAGGGGTACTTCGCGGCCAGCTCGGGATCCACGTGCGGGCTGAAGGCCGGCTCCTGGTAGTAGGGCAGCGGATCCTCGCCGTAGTTGGCGTAGGCCGTCGACCACAGCTCCACGCGGCCCGTCGGGGTGAGGAAGCCGGGATGACGGTCGGGGCGCAGCTTGCCGGACTCGTACTTGCGGTAGTTCACGCCGCGCTGGTAGCCCACCTTCTTGCGCAGGGAGTCGAAGTCCATCTTGATGGGGCCGGAGGTGCGGCGCTGGGTGAGGAAGTCCTCGAGGTCCTTGAACATGCGGCCGCCGTCCTCGTCCTGGAGGCACTCCTGGCCGAGGTACTCGCCGAGCTCGATGATGAGGTCCATGTCAGCCTTGACCTCGCCCACGTCGACGGCCTTGTTGACCGCGCCGTAGAAGACGGGCGATCCGCCGTAGTGGGTCATGACGACGTCGTCCTTCTCGGCGCAGGAGGCCAGGGGCAGGAACAGGTCGCAGGCGGCCTCGATGGCCGGGGTGATGAACACGTCGGTGGCCATGCAGAACTCGAGGTTCTTCAGGCCCTCGTACCAGCCGTGGGGCTGCGCGCAGCAGGTGGGCGCGAGCAGCGTGGTCGACTGGATCCAGCCCATGCGGATGCGGTACGGCTCGCCCTTGGTGAGCGCGTCGAACATCATGTCGGCCTGGGCGTTGCGGATGTTGTCGACGTAGAGCGGGTACTCCTTGTAGCCGATGGTCTTGTCGCGCAGCTCCTCAGGCAGGCTGTCCCAGCCGATGCGGCGCGTCGGGCGCGCGGCGTCCTCGGCGGCGTTGTCATCGGCGCCGGCGTCGGCCTTGTCCAGGTTGAACTCCTGCTTCTCACCGGTAGCAGGCTCGTCGGCCACGCCGGGGGCAGGATCGATCTCGGCCACGATCTGGCCGCCGGGCACGTCGATGTTGCCCGTGATGGCCATGAGGGCCAGTACGCAGTGGGCGGCCTGGTTGCCGTTCTGGTTCTGGTCGAAGGCCAGGCCCCAGGCGATGGAGGCCGGCTTGGCGGTGGCGTAGAGGCGCGCGGCCTTGTAGATGTCCTCGACGGGCACCTCGCAGATCTCGGCGGCCTTCTCGGGGGTCATGCCCATCACCGGGTCGTTGATGCGGGCGGCGAACTCGTCGAAGCCGTAGGTCCACTTCTCCACGAAGTCGTGGTCGTAGAGGTCCTCGTTGATGATGACCCACAGCCACGCCATGGCCATGGCGGTGTCGGTGCCGGGGCGCACGCGCAGGTGCACCACCGAGCGGGTGGACAGCCAGTTGACGCGCGGGTCGACGGAGATGAGCTTCGCGCCGCGCTTCATGAGGTCGATGACCGCGTGGCCGAAGAAGCCGTCGCCGTTGGAGGCCAGGGGCATCTTACCCCACATGACCATGACGCCCGGCACCTGGAAGGCGGGGTTGTCGTAGGTGCCCTCAAGGCCGCCGGCGTAGTCCATCTCGGGATAGTAGGCGCCCAGCACGTGCGAACAGGACATTGAGCGCGGCTGGTAGCACGCGTAGCCCGACTGGGTGTAGCAGGCATTGGGGGTGCCGAGCACGGCCTGGGCCATGTCAGACACGAGGATGCCGCCGGAGCGGCCGGTGCCGGAGAACACGGCGATGGACTCGGCGCCGTAGGTGTCGCGGAAGTAGTCGCGCTTCTCCTTGACGATGGCGAAGGCCTCGTCCCAGGTGATGCGCTCCCACTTGTCGGACAGGCCGCGATCCTTCGGGTCGCGCTTCATCGGGTAGATGACGCGGCTCGGGTTGTAGACGTAGTCCTTGAGCGCCAGGCAGCGGGCGCACAGGCGGCCCTTGGTGATGGGGTTGTTCTCGTCGCCCTCGACGTGGTCGATGACGCCCTCGTCGTTCACGTAGATCTTGAGGCCGCATCCCACCGGATGGCAACCCGGCGGCGACCACATGGAGGTACGCACGACGGTCAGGCCGTCTTCCTCGTACTTCCACGGCTTGCCAAGGTCGTTCTTGAATTCCATACCGCTCCTTCCTTTCTCTCCTCCGGCGCGAGACCTCCGCGCCGCCCTTCGACTATAGGGTCCCAGCCGTTCCCGCCGCATCGGGCGGCAGTGCCCAACGTGGCGGAAACTGCCGGGAAACCGCCTTAGCCATGCGGTATTATTCTTGGTTAAGCAACAACTTGATCAGGCACAACGTTGCTTTCATCACAGGCAATCTGCTTGCGGAGCAAGTAGGCCACCCGCACCGTGACAAAGGCCAGGACAGCGATTCCCACGCCCAGGATGAAGGCCGGGATGAAGCTTCCCGTGGTGTCGAACATGCCCGCCACGGTCACGGGGCCCAAACACCCTATGACGCCGGTGCCGATGCGGGTGTAGGCGTAGATCTTCGGGTAGTCGCGACCGCCGAACAGCTGGCGCACCAGCAGCGGCGTGGACACCGACACGAGCGAGTTCTGCGCGCCGAACAAGAACGCCGACACGTAGAGCACCACCAGGTTGTCGCCGGCGAACACGAAGCCCAGAAGCCCGGCCGCCACGCACACCAGCTGGATGTTCACCGTGAACTGCACGCCTATCTTGTCGTTGAGGAAGCCCACGATGTACTTCTCCACCACGTTGCCGACCATCACGGCCGTCAGCAGCGACGAGCCCACCAGGGGGCTGAAGCCCACGGACTGGGCGAACCCGGGCAGGTGCGAGTTGAAGCCGGCGAAGTAGGCGATGAGGCCGGCGAACAGGAACATGCACCAGAAGGGCACGGTCTTGAGCGCCTGGCGGGCGTCGATGCCGCCGAACTCGTCGGCTGCGGCGGACTCGTCCTCCTCGTCCTCCTGCGTCCAGCCGTAGGGGCGCATGCCGATGTCCTCGGGGTGCAGCTTGAACACGAACAGCGTCCAGGGCAGCACGAGAACGCCCATCACCACCGCGGCGATGAGGTAGGCCTCACGCCAGCCGAACGTCTGGATGAACAGGGTGAACACCGGCGAGAGAATGGCCCCGCCGATGCCGGAGAACGACATGGCAACGCCCAGCGCGATTCCCTTGCGGGTATGGAACCAGTTGCCGATGAGGATGGGGGCCGGCATGACGAAGATGAAGCTGCCGGCCAGGCCGAACACGATGCCCGACACCCACCACTGCCACGGCTCGGTGTAGAAGCCCATGGCGGCCACGGCGGCTATCACCAGCAGAAACGACACCGAGAGCAGCCGGTTGATGTTGAAGCGGGTGATCCAGCGGCCCACGAGCGGCATGGCGAACACCGTGGCGATGAAGTAGAACGTCAGGTAGAGGGATATCTCCGAGCGGGAGAAGCCGAGGCTGTCGCAGACCGGGACGAAGAACACGCCCGCCGCGTCAAGCACGGCCCCCAGCCCGCCCGCCTGCATGAAGCAGCATCCGATGAGGATGAGCCATGCGTAGTGGACACGGGTACCGAAGAAACTTCTCATGATGAGCACCTGTCTATCGCGCGATGCGCTCCCGCGCATCCTACATAGATAATGAAAACGGGGGATAAAAGCCGTGCGGCGCCTTTCGGCGCCGCACGTTCAGCGAAGGCTAGCCGCGAGACTTCTCGGGCTCTCCCTCGGCCGTCCACTTGTCGCGGAACTTCTTGGCGGTCACCACGGCGACGATCATGCACGCCGCGATGATGGCCTCGAACACGATGCCGCAGCCGTAAGCAGCCTGGAAGCCGCCGGTGAGGCTGGCCACCAGAGCCACGAAGGTGGCGCCGAGGCCGCCCAGCAGGGCGATGGGCATGTTCATGTAGGAGTAGATCTCACCGTAGCGGCGGTCGCCATAGCAGGCGCGGGTGACGAGCGGCAGGCCGACGGACATCATGGCGTCGCCGGTGCCGATGCAGAAGCCGGCGATGATCATCGGAACCATGTTGTCGCCCATGAAGGCCACCATGAGCGCAAAGCCGATGGCGGACACGACGGCGAAGCCGACCATGGCGTTCTTGATGCCGATCTTGTCGGCCAGGGTGCCCAGGGTGATCTTGCCGAGGATGTTGCCGACAGCGGCGGCGGAGATCATCGTCGCGCCGAGCATGGCCAGCTCAGGACCGCCCACGGACTGCACGGCGGTGGGCATGAGGGACTTGTAGCCGCCGCCCAGCGAGATCAGACCGGCGCCGATGAGGATGGCCCAGAAGGCGATGGTGCCCAGGGCGAACTTGCCGCTGACGCCGACGGCCTTGGGCTTCTCGCCCTCGGCGGTCTCCTTCTCGATGCCCCACGGCTGCAGGCCCACGTCCTCAGGACGCGTGCGGAAGAAGAAGAACGCGGGGATGAGGATGAGCACAGCGGCGATGACGGCCTCGACGGTGAAGCCGAACTTGTAGCCCTCAGCCTTGACGAGGCCGGCGAACACCGGGGACCACACGAAGGTGCCCACGCCGGTGAAGGCGGACGCGATGCCGAGGAACTTGCCCGCCTGCTTGGGGGCGAACCAGTTGTTGATCAGCACGGAGGGGCCCACCAGGAAGATGGCGGGGCCAGCCAGGCCGAACAGGGCGCCGGAGATGTAGATCTGCCACACCTCGGTCCAGACGTTGAACAGCAGGCAGCCGATGACGATCAGGCAGCCGCTGACGCCGAACAGAATCCGTGCGTCAACCTTGTCGAACAGGCGGCCGCAGAACGGCAGCCAGACAAGCATGACGTACGAATACACGGTCATGAGCAGGGTCACCTGGGTCACGTCGGGCTTGCCATCAGGAGTGACCAGGCCGAAGGCCATGGCCATCGGCGCGAAATAGTTGCCCATCACGTTGAGCACGAGACCCATGCCGCCAGCCATCATCATGCAGACGCCGATGAAGACCAGCCAGGCGCGATGGAACCCCTTCTTTTCTTCAGCCATTTCTTTACCTTTCCTCTTATGTTGCGAAACGAGCATGAGAACGAGTCGTCGGCTCCCCCCCTTCGGTCCCTCGCTCTCCCCCAACCTTTCGCACCCACGCCCTCGCGCGGGTTGCCCGCATTCTGTTCGGATTTGGGGGAAATCGCATGGGGCGAGGGTTCCTATCCTTGGGAAAATTGGGCGGCGCGGGTGATCGGGCGTAGGAAACGAGGGATTAGCCTAGGCTCTGACCTGGGAGGACGCCGATGGTTTTCCGCCGGCGCCCTCCCGTGGCACACGCTGTTTAAGCCTCGACGCCCCGCTTCATGCGCTCCTGCCAGGAGTCCTCCTGGCCATAGGCGTAGGGCTCGCCGGCCACGTAGTCATTGCGGAAACCGCCCTGCTGCGTGACCACCTCGCCCGGAGTGGGCGCCATGTTGTCGGGCGCGCACTTGTAGATCTTGCAGACGATGCTCTTGAACGGGCAGCCGATGCCGCCGGGGCCCGTCTCGTAAGAGGCCGTCAGATTGTTGATGTTCACGTCCCACATGCCGAAGAGGTTGGGGAACGCGGGCTCCTGCTCGGGATACCACCAGCCGTGCTCGGCGTAGACGTAGTTCGGGTTGAGCGTGGGGTCGATATGCGCCTTCTGGCGGCAGCGGCCCTCGGAGTTCTCCAGCCAGATCCAGTCGCCCTCGTGGATGTCGTACTCCTCGGCGGTCTGGGCGCTTACCTTGACGATGGGGTCGGGGTGGAACTCGCGCATGGTGGCCTGCTGGCGGTTCTCGGAGTGGAAGAACTCATAGGAGCGGCTTCCGTTCACGCAGATGAACGGGTACTCGGCGCGGAACTCCGGATCCTCAAGCCACTTGACGGAGTGGATGGACTCGTGGTGCTTGGGCCACGGGTCGATGCCCCAGGCGCCGAAGGTGGCGAAGGGCACGAGCTCGATGCGGCCCGACGGCGTGGCGAAGCCCGGCGTGCCGTCGGCGCGCAGCATTCCCTTCTCGTACTTGTAGTACGTCGCGCAGAAGTCGTCGTACTCGTAGCAGCACTTGTCCTCCACGAGCGACTGGAAGCTGCACGTGCCGTCGGCGTGGTGCTTCTTCCAGAAGTCGGTGTGGGCGTCGGGCACCTCCACCATGCCCGCCTTGGAGCGGCCGGCCGACTTGTAGGACTTGCCCGTTTCCGGGTCCACGATGTTGAAGCCGGTGTCCAGGTAGTCCTGGAGCAGAGCGTCGAGCGTGGGCCAGCGCTTCTGGAAGAGCTCCGGGTTCATCTTGTTGCCCAGCGCCACGATGAGCTCCTCGTCGGACTTGGCCTCGTACCACTCGGAGACGCTCTTCATGGCGCGCAGCGGGGTCCACCACACGCGCATGGAGTCGCGCTCGGCGGTGGTCTTGAGCGGCAGGAAGATGTCCGCGAAGGCCACGGCCGTCGGCGTCAGGTACGGGTCGGCCACCACGCAGAACTCCACGTTCTCAAGCATCTGGTAGATGCGGGGCGCGGCGTTGCCCGTGCAGGTGATGGCGTTGGCCCCCTGGGACCAGAACATCTTCATGGGGTAGGGCTCGCCCGTCTCGAAGGCGTGGTTGACCGCATCGCAGTCGGCCATGCCGATGAAGTGCACGTAACCGGGGTGCGTCACGTCCACCGTGAGCTTCTTGGCGAAGGTCTCCGGCGGGCAGTAGAGCTGCGCGGTGGCGTAGCCCGGGTTGATCTCGAAGCCGTTGCGCACGAGCAGGTTGGTGCCCGGCTTGTCGATGTTGCCCGTGATGGACATGAGGTTGGAGACGGTCTGGCACAGCTGGATGGAGTCGTTCTGCGTGTCGAAGGCCAGGCCCCACTGGATGGCCGCGCGCTCGGCCGTGGCGTAGAAGCGCGCCGACTCGCGGATGAGCTCGGGGTCGAGCTCGCAGATCTTGCCGGCCCACTCGGGCGTGAAGGGCTCCACGTAGGCCTTGAGCTCGTCATAGTAGGCGCACCACAGATCGACGAACTCGCGGTCCTCCAGCTCCTCGTACATGATGACGTGGAGCCAGGCAAGCGCGATGGCCATGTCCGTGGCCGGGCGCAGCGGCAGCCAGTAGGCCGCGTGCGCGCCCCACCAGGTGAGCTGCGGGTCGATGGAGATGAACTGGGTTCCCTGCTGCATGCAGGCCACCAGCCAGTGGCCCAGGTAGCCGTCGGCGTTGGACTTGAGCGGCTCGCAGCCCCAGATGACCACCACGTCGGGGCGCACCCACTCGGGGTTGGCGTAGCGGTCGGCATGGCCCTCGGAGGCGTCCACGATGGGGAAGTCGCCGATGGAGGCCGCCGTGCCGCAGGTGCGCGGCAGGTAGCAGGAGTAGCCCGACGACCCGATGGCGCCGATGTTGGGCGTGCCGAGGCACGCGCCGCCGAGGAACGGCACCCAGGACGAGATGTTGCGCCCGGTGCCGTGGTTCACGAAGATGGACTCGCGGCCGAACCCGGCCTCGTCGATGTTGACGCGGATCCACTCCGCGATGGTGTCGAGCGCCTCCTCCCAGCTGATGCGCTCCCACTTGTTCTCGCCGCGCGCGCCGGCGCGCTTGAGGGGCCACTTGGGCCGGTCGGCGTAGTTCACGCCCTCCTCCAGGTTGAGGCAGCGCATGCACAGGCGGCCGTTGGCGCAGGGATCGAGCGGGTCGCCCTCGATCTTCTCCAGCTTGCCGTTCTTGGTGTACATGAGCACGCCGCAGGAGGTGTGGCAGCCCGGGGCAGAATAGGTGTAGGTGCGGGTGACGGTGTAGCCGTCCTCCTCCCAGCGCCACTCCCCCGCATGGTAGGCCTCGCGGTCGATGCCGTCGAGGAACTCTTGGTAGTTGAACAGCATGGTGACATCCCCTTCTCTCGTCGTGGCTCTCGTCAGGTGCGGGCCGGAGCGCGCCGAAGGGGGCGGCCGGCCCGGAAAGCAGGAAGGCGCGACGGGTTATGCCGCCGCGCCTTCCGCCTCAGGTCAGGAGTGCTTTAACGGGTGAAGAGGGCGCAGCGGGAAGAACCGTCCATCTTCTTGGCCAGGTCCTCCACCTCGCCGTAGTACATGCACCACGCCTGGCAGTGCTGGACGCACATGGGGAGCTTCCCCTTGGCCGTGCGGTCCTCGCACATGTCGCACGCCTTGGTCATCACGGGCAGGTAGGTCCACTCCCAGTGGTCAGCGCCGGTCTTGCCGGCGTACTCGAAAGGACCGGTCTCGGAGAGCTTGATGCCGAACTCGCCCGCGGGCAGCTCGAGGTGCTTCTTGCAGGCCACCTCGCAGGAGTGGCAGCCGGTGCAGAACTCGTAGTTGATCAGGATGCCCTTCATCTAGAATCGTCCTCCCTCGCGCGTCGTGTTGTCATGGGTCCAGGCGAACGGCTCGGTGGCCACGTAGTCGTCGCGGAAGCCGCCGAGCTTCGTCACGACCTCGCCCGGGCTGGGCTCGTTCACGTCATCGGTGCACTTGTAGATCTTGGCCGCGACGCTCTTGAGCGGGTTGCCGATGCCGCCCTGGCCGGTCTCGTAGGAGGCGGTCAGGTTGTTGATGTTGCAGTCGAAGGTGCCGTAGAGGTGCGGGAACGCCGGCTCCTCCTCGGGGAACCACCAGCCGTGCTCGGCGTGGATGTAGTTGGGGTTGAGCGTGGGGTCGATGTGCACCTTCTGGCGGCAGCGGCCCTCGGTGTTCTCGATCCAGATCCACTCGCCTTCCTTGAGGTCGTACTCCTCGGCGGTCTGGGTGGACACCTTCACGAGCGGCATGGGGTGGAACTCGCGCATGGTGGCCTGCTGGCGGTTCTCGGAGTGGAAGAACTCGTAGGAGCGGGAGCCGTTGATGCAGATGAACGGGTACTCGGCGCGGTACTCCGGATCCTCCATCCAGCGCTTCATCGTGAGCGACTCCACGTGCTCGGCCAGAGGCGGGATGCCCCAGGCGCCGAAGGTGGCGAAGGGCACGAGCTCGATGCGGCCCGAAGGCGTGGCGAAGCCGGGCTGGCCGTCGGGGCGCAGCATGCCCTTCTCGTACTTGCGGTACGTCGCGCAGAAGTCATCGTACTCGTAGCCGCACTTGTCCTCGACGAGCGACTTGAACGAGCAGGTGCCGTCGGCGTGATGCTTCTTCCAGAAGTCGGTGTGCACGTCGGGCACCTCGATCATGCCCGCCTTAGAGCGGCCGGCCGACTTGTAGGACTTGCCAGTCTCCGGGTCGTAGAGGTTGAATCCGACGTCCAGGTAGTCCTGGAGCAGCGCGTCGAGCGTGGGCCAGCGCTTCTGGAACAGCTCCGGGTTCATCTTGTTGCCAAGCGCCACGATGAGCTCCTCGTCGGACTTGGCCTCGTACCACTCGCTGACGGCCTTCATGGCGCGCAGCGGGGTCCACCACACGCGCATGGAGTCGCGCTCGGCAGTGGTCTTGAGCGGCAGGAAGATGTCGGCGTAGGCCATGGCGGTGGGCGTCATGTAGGGGTCGGCGACCACGCAGAACTCCACCTTCTCGAGCATCTTGTGGACGCGCGGGGCCGCAGTGGCCGAGCAGCTGATGCCGTTGGCGCCCTGAGACCAGAACATCTTGATGGGGTAGGGCTCGCCCGTCTCGAAGGCGCGGTTCACGGCATCGCAGTCGGCCATGCCGATGAACTGGGTGCAGCCGGGATGCACGAGGTCGACGGTGAGCTTCTTGGCGAAGGTGTCCGGGTCGCAGTAGAGCTGCGCGGTGGCGTAGCCCGGGTTGATCTCGAAGCCGTTGCGCACGAGGATGTTGGTGCCCGGCTTGTCGATGTTGCCGCAGACGCTCATGAGGTTGGAGACCGTCTGGCACAGCTGGATGGAGTCCACCTGGGTGTCGAAGGCCAGGCCCCACTGGATGGCGCCGCGCTCGGCGGTGGCGTAGAAGCGCGCCGCGTCGCGGATGAGGTCGGCCGGCACCTCGCAGATCTTGGCGGCCCACTCGGGGGTGAACTGGGCCACGTGCTCCTTCAGCTCGTCGTAGTAGGCGCACCAGTACTCGATGAACTCCTTGTCCTGGAGCTCCTCGGTGGTGATGACGTTGAGCCAGGCCAGGGCGAGCGCCAGGTCGGTGGAGGGGCGGATGGGCAGCCAGTAGTCGGCATGGGCGCCCCACCAGGTGAGCTGCGGGTCAACGGAGATGAAGCGCGTGCCCTGCTGCATGCAGGCCACCAGCCAGTGGCCCAGGTAGCCGTCGGCGTTGGAGCGCAGCGGCTCGCAGCCCCAGATGACCACCACGTCGGGGCGCACCCACTCGGGGTTGTTATAGCGGTCGGCGTGGCCCTCGGAGGCGTCCACGATGGGGAAGTCGCCGATGCCCGCGGCCGTGCCGCAGGTGCGCGGCAGGTAGCAGGAGTAGCCGGAGAAGCCGATGGCGCCGATGTTGGGCGTGCCGAGGCACGCGCCGCCGAGGAAGGGCACCCACGACGAGATGTTGCGGCCGGTGCCGTGGTTCACGAAGATGGACTCGCGGCCGAGGCCCTTGGCGTCCAGGTTGTCGTGGATCCAGGTGGCGATGGTGTCGAGCGCCTCCTCCCAGCTGATGCGCTCCCACTTGTTCTCGCCGCGCGCGCCAACGCGCTTGAGGGGCCACTTCGGGCGGTCGGCGTAGTTCACGCCCTCCACCAGGTTCAGGCAGCGCATGCACAGGCGGCCGTTGGCGCAGGGATCGAGCGGGTCGCCCTCGATCTTCTCCAGCTTGCCGTTCTTGGTGTACATGAGCACGCCGCAGGAATCATGGCAGCCGGGCGCCGAGTAGGTGTAGGTGCGCGTTACGGTGTAGCCGTCCTCCTCCCACTGCCACTCGCCCTCGTGATAGGCCTCGCGATCGATGCCATCGAGGAACTCCTGGTAATCGAATAGCATGTCCCAACTCCTCTCTCATGGGTTCTCTCCGGCGACCGGGCCGCACGCGGGCAGGACCGCTCGCCTCCCCCACCATAGAGAAGCCCCCGCCGCCTTTCATGAGGTGGCAGGGGCTAAATGGGCAACGTAAGGTTTGGGGGATTATGCCCGCGGGCCGCGAGGACGCCGGCAGGCCCGACAGGGACGCCCCCGGCCCGACCCGCGCCGAGGGCCGGGGGCGCGCACGGCGCGTCACGCGTCGGCGCCCTCGTCGATCTCCGCGCACTCCACGAGGTCCATGAGCTCCTGGCGCGAGTGCACGCCCGTCTTCTGATAGATGTTGTAGATGTGCGCCTTGGCCGTGTGCGACGAGATGACGAGCTTCTCGGTGATGTACTCGGCGTTGCGCCCCTTGGCCAGCATGGTGAGCACCTCGCGCTGGCGGCTGGAGAGCCCGTAGCGGTCGGCCACGGCCTCGCACTTGAGGTGAAAGACGCTCGGGCGGTGCGCGTCGCCCTCAGGCGCCGGCTGCGCAGCCCCGTCGGGGGCCGGGGAGTCTATCTTGCGAATGGGCGTGCCGGGAGACACCGACAGTGACGCCCCCCCCCCCGTCGGATTCGACGCGCTTGAAGCGGTTCTCGTCCGGATAGTTGTCCTCGGTCATGACGAACGACGCCGAGAAGATGACGAGCAGCATGAACATGATGACCGATCCGGGCGTCACGAGCGGCCCGAAGAACGCGGCCGAGGCCGGCATGAACCCCGCGAAGGCGAGCACCATGCCCACCCCGATGCCGATGAAGCACATGAGGCGCCCGAAGGAGAAGGCCCGCACGGCCGACAGGTCGCAGATCACGATGTGCTTGCACACCGCCGAGAGCGAGCAGGTGATGGGGAAGAACGACCCGCACAGAAGCAGCAGCGCGAAGATGACCACCAGCTCGTCGGGCACGAACACGAGGGGGAACACCACGATGGCCGAGCCGGGCAAGAACCACCGCATGGTGACCGACTCGGTGACGCGATGGGTCTTGAGCGCGTCGTAGAGCAGCAGCAGGCAGGTGGCCGCCACCATCAGCTCTATGATGAAGTAGGGCCAGTCATGCACCGTCTGGGTGGACAGGATGCAGCCCACCGCGTAGCCCGCCGCCATGCCCGCCGTGGCCGTGGCCAGGTACGACCGCCACACGATGCGGTGGCGCTGGTCGGACTGGGCGCGGCTGGCGCGGGAGCGCTCGCGCAGGTCGAACAGGCGCATGGCGATGAGGTAGCACGCAAGCGACACGAGCGGGAACAGCGCCGCGAAGGCGAACAGCAGCGCCTGGCTGATGAAGAGCAGCCAGATGCAGGCGAGCGCGGCGGCGGCGAAGATGCCGTTGACGTAGACGCGCAGCGACCCATGGAAGAACAGGCAGACGTACTCGCCGTAGAGCGGGTTCAAGAGCCCGAAGCCGGCGCCGGCCAGAAGCGAGGGAACCCAGAGGATCCCCGACTGGCCCTGGAGCACCCACAGCCCCGCCGTGCCGAGCGCCGAGCAGGCGGCCGCGAGGACGAAGTGCGTCATGCGGTGCGCCACGAGCCCATCGGAGCAGTACCACGTTCCCAGAAGCGCCGCGCACGCGCCGCCTACGAAGGCGAGGTGAGCCCCGCTCGAGATAAGCCCCGCGGGGTCAGTCAGCGGAAAGAACACGGAGGTGCCCAGCATGAGGAAGACCCAGCCATAGCAGGCGACCACGCCGATGAGGCCTATGAGTATGCGGGGGTTCACCATGATCCATCCGCCGGTATGAGCCGCGCCCTCTTCCTGCGCGTCCTCCCTGTCAGCCTCTTGCTTCAACGGCCTCGCACCCCCTCTACCATCTGGCTTCGGCCATACTACCAAGCCTTCCTGAAGCAAAAGGCGAAGGAAGGGCCCGAATGGGCAGTATAAGGCCTGTGGTATTAGGCGCTGACGGAAAGATGGGATGCGGACCCCCATGGGAAATCGGCAGGCGGGAGGACGGAGCGCGAGGGCGGGGGGCTCGTCTGCGGCTAAGCATCGCAAAATAGGACACGGCACCCCATCGTCGCGCAGACGCGCGAGACCAAATAGCATGGCACGCTGAATGCCGCCGAGCGGCGCCCTTCCTAGACTGCTCCTTGAGCGAAGCCCCGCGGCTGCGGGGATGCGCGAGGGAAAGAGAAAGGAGAGTTATGGCCGATTACAAAGAGTGGTTGGACGAGCTCAACCGCGAGGCGTACCACGACGGCGAGTGGCAGTGGCAGGAGGGGGACTTCACCGTCACGCGCACGACGCACTGGTCTCCCCCGGGCTGCCACATGGGCTGCGGCGTCCTGCTGTACACCAAGGACAACAAGCTCGTGAAGGTGGAGGGCGACCCGCTCAACGCCGTCGCCAACGGCAAGCTGTGCATGCGCTGCCTCACCATGCCCGAGGCCGTCAACCATCCCGACCGCCTGAAGTACCCCCTGCGTCGCGCCGGCGAGCGCGGCGAGGACAAGTGGGAGCGCATCAGCTGGGACGAGGCCTATGACGAGATCACCGAGAAGGTGCTCAAGATCAAGAAGGAGCACGGCTCCGAGACCATCGTGGTGGTGCACGGCACCGGCCGCAACATCGGCTGGCAGGTGCCCTACTTTGCGTCCGCCTGCATGGAGACGCCCAACGTGTCCACCTTCGGCTTCACCGGCTTCGCCTGCTACCTGCCCCGCATGATCGGCACCTCCGCCAAGCAGGGCGACATGTTCATCGTCGACGCCTCCCAGGCCCACTGGGACCGCTATGCCAACGAGAACTGGCAGGTGCCCGGCGTCGTGCTGGTGTGGGGCAACGAGCCCATCAAGTCCAACGCCGACGGCTTCCTGGGCCACTGGCTCGTCCAGTGCGTCCAGATGGGGTCGAAGATCATCTCGGTCGACCCGCGCCTGACCTGGTGGGGCGCCCGCGCCGCGTTCTGGCTGCCCGTCCGCCCCGGCACTGACGCCGTGGTGGCCATGGCCATGCTCAACGTCATCATCGGCGAGGACCTCTACGACCACGAGTTCGTCGAGAAGTGGACCTACGGCTTCGAGGCCCTGGCCGAGCGCGTGGCCGACAAGACGCCCGAGTGGGCCGAGCCCATCTGCGAGGTGCCCGCCGACAAGATCCGCGGCGCCGCCCGCCTCATCGCCACGGCGTCGAGCTGCGCCTGCCAGTGGGGCCTGGCCTTCGAGCAGCAGATCGCCGCGCTCGGCGTGACCGAGTCGGTGGCCGACATCATGGCCATCACCGGCAACATCGACAACCCGGGCGGCAACGCGCTGTACCGCTGCGCCTTCCTCATCGAGAAGCGCTACGGCCTGGGCGACGAGTACATCTCCAAGGAGACCTACGCCAAGAAGCTCATCCCGCAGACCTCCGGCATCAACGAGTCCAACATCGTGTCCTGCGCCGACACCGACGCCATCCTGGCGGCCATCGAGACCGGCGAGCCCTACGCCATCCAGATGTTCTGGATCCAGAGCTCCAACGCGCTGTCCTGCGCCTCCATGGACCCGGCCCGCACGCGCGCGGCCCTCATGAAGGTGCCGTTCATCGTGGTGGCCGACCCGTTCATGACCCCGACGGCCCAGGCCCTGGCCGACATCGTGCTGCCCGTGGCCATGAGCTGCGAGCGCAACTCCTGCCGCACCTGGTGGACCCCCGTCCGCACCATGGTCAAGGTCACCGACTTCTACGAGGCCAAGTCCGACGAGCAGATCTGCCTGGACCTCGGCAAGCGCATCAAGCCGGAGCACTGGCCGTGGGAGACCGACGAGGAGTGGTCGAACTGGTACCTGACCGACCAGCTGGCCCCCGGTGGCACCGAGTACAAGCGCACCTGGTGGGAGACGGTGCAGAACCCCTCCAGCCCCGAGAACGGCTGCTATGGCGAGAGCTGCAACGGCACCGCGTACTGGGAGTGGGACGCCACCTACGACAAGTACGCCAAGGGCATGCTGCGCCCCGACGGCCAGCCGGGCTTCAACACCCCCACCGGCCGCGTCGAGCTGTGGTCCTTCGGCTTCGACCACTGGGGCGTCGACCCGCTGCCCTACCACATCGAGCCGCCCGAGAGCCCGCTCTCCACGCCTAACACCTTCAAGGAGTTCCCCATCATCCTGTCCGGCGGCGGCCGCTCCTTCGAGTTCTTCCACTCCGAGCATCGCCAGCTGCCCACCATGCGCGAGTTCCACCCGTGGCCGCTCGTCATGGTCAACCCCGCCGACTGTGAGAAGTACGGCGTGAAGGACGGCGACTGGATCTGGGTGGAGAACAGCCGCGGCGCCCGCTTCAAGCAGCAGGTCAAGGCCACCATCGAGGTGCAGCCCGGCCGCATCCACGCCGAGCACGGCTGGTGGTTCCCCGAGCAGGACGGCGCCGAGCCCAACTTCTACGGCACCTACGACTCCAACCTGAACAACATGACCGAGGCCTTCCGCGTGGGCCAGGGCGGCATCGGCAGCGCCATCAAGAGCATGCTCTGCAAGATCTACCCGGTGCAGCCGGGCGATGTGCTGCCCCATGACGTCATCGCCGAGAAGGGCGACTTCGCCGAGTACGAGCCCGGCAAGCCCTACCAGGTGGTCGAAGAGCCCGTCGTCACGGTCATCAACTAGGAGGAGCAGATGAAGGGAATCCTGATCAACTACGAGTACTGCACGGGCTGCCACTCCTGCGAGGTCGCCTGCCGAAACGAGCGCGGCCTGGCGGCCGGCGAGTACGGCATCAAGCTGACCGAGGTGGGCCCCTACGAGTACACGACCCCCATCGACGCCGACACGCCCTACGAGTGGGTCTACAACCCCACCATCACCAAGGCGTGCGATCTGTGCGAGGCGCGCACCGCGATGGGCAAGATGCCGTCGTGCGTGCAGGCCTGCCAGGCGTGGTGCATGTACTACGGCGAGGTCGAGGACCTGGCCAAGAAGATGGACGGCAAGACGCGCTGGGCGCTCTACACCCCCATCTCCGACGACGCCCGCGCGGTCATGGTGGCCGAGCGCGAGGCGATGGCGGCCGGCACCGCCGAGGCCGGCACCGTGCAGGTGGGCGCCGGGGCCAAGGCCGAGTCGCGCACCGAGAGCTACGGCACGTGGGTCGGCGACATGGAGCTCAACATCGTCCTGCGCGGCGCCGAGAAGCTCGAAGCCTTCCTCGCCGAGTTCGCGACCATCGACCTGGAGGCCGCGAAGAAGGACATCGAGGAGCAGATCATCGCCGACGAGAAGGCGACGGCCTACGTGCTGGCCGCCGACAAGGCCAAGGACGGCGCGGCCCACGAGCTGGGCTTCATGGCCATCGTCATGAACTACGACGCCCAGGGCACGCAGCTGGGCGGCGGCAAGGCCTACCTGGACAAGGGCCAGGAGGTCGCCCGCAAGGACATCACGCTGATGTTCTAAGCCGGAAGCACGCTCCCGGAAAAGGAAAAGGACCCGCACGGGTCCTTTTCCTTTTCTGGCGCCCGTCGCAGAGGACGGCGCGGGTCGCCCCAGCTTACTCGTTGCCGACGGGCGTGGGCGGGGCGGGCTCCAGCTTGACGGCCGTGAGCTTCTTGCCGCCGCACGCGGGGCAGGCGGGCACGCCGGGCGGCACGTCGGCCCCGCAGGCAGCGCAGACGAACTTGGCGCGGGCCGAGTAGGCGCCGCACTTGTTGCAGTGGGTGCAGGGGTAGCACATGGGCGGCTCCTCCTAGGCGAAGTCGCGCGCCGAGCAGCGGTCGATCTCGGCGCTCACCGCATCGTACACCCCGGGGTAGCCGCTCGAGTCCAGGCCGGAGGTGAGGCACGGGATGAAGCCGGTCGTGCGGCCCACCGCGGCGATGGCGGCGTCCACCTCGGCACGCACCTCCTCGTCCGTCCAGTCGGGCTTGTCGACGATCTGCGACTCGATGCCGCCCATGAAGGCGATCTGCCCGCCGTAGCGGTCGATGAGCGCCGGGATGTCGTTGGTGGTGCGCAGGGTGCCCTGCCAGATGTCCACGCCCATCTCCACCATGTAGGGCACGAGCGTCTCGCCGAAGCTGTCGGAGTGATGCACGATCAGCTCCACGCCGTGGTCGCGCCAGTAGCCGTAGATGCGCTTGTAGGGCTCGAGCAGGAACTCCTCGAACATCTCCGGCGCCAGGAAGGTGGATATCTGGGTGCCCCAGTCGTCGTGGTGGAACAGGGCGTCGGGCTTGACGTACTTGAGGTGCGCATCGGCCAGGCGCAGCTCGTAGTCGACCACCTCGTCGATGAGGGCGCGCATCTCGTCGGGCTCCTCGTAGAAGCCGACGAGCGCCTCGGTGATCTCGCACAGGTGGTGCACCCGCTCGAACACGCCGGGGAACACCGCGCTCGTCACGAACTGCTCGGAGCGGTCGATGGCGGCGGCGCGCGCTGCGATGGGCTCCCAGAAGGCGGGGTCGTCCAAATCGCCGGGCACCTTCACCTGGCTGCGCCACTCGGCGATGTCGGTGACCACGCGGTGGGCGGCATCGTGCAGGGGGAACAGCCCCGGCTGGCCCGCGATCTGCCGCTGGTAGCAGCCCCAGGCGTCGATGAGGTAGCCCTCGTCGGCCATATGCGAGCGGTCGCTGAGGGGGCTCGCCATGATGAGCGCGAGGGCCTCGTACTGGTTGACGTAGCGATCAGGGCTGCCGCCCCGAATGCACTCGATGAGGTTCTGCCGCTTGGTGAGCATAGGAGCGGCTCCTTTCTCGCGAAGGCGGCCGGGCCGGCGGCGGAGGGCTCCGCGCCGGCCCGGCCGAGGGCGCTACAACGAGCCGGCCAGCTCGTGGGCGTCCCAGATGGCGTTCATGATGTTGGCGACCGAGCGGGCGTCGCCGATCTTGTGGACGAGGGGGCGGGCAAGGCGCAGCTCGTCGTAGAGCGCGTCGTTGGCGCGGTAGCCCACGCACTCGACGACGCCCGTGGCGGGCACCTGCACCTCTCCCTCGGGCGTCTCCACCACCACGCAGCCGTCGGCGAAGCCCACGGCCTGCGAGCCCGTGAGCACGCGCACCCCGTGGAAGGGCAGCAGGCGGCGCAGCATCTCGAAGTTGGCGGGGCAGAGCGGCCCGTTGAGCTCCAGCACGTCGTCCAGGGCCTCCACGAGCGTCACCGTGCGCCCGTCCTGGGCCAGGTGGAGCGCCAGCTCGCAGCCCACCAGGCCGCCGCCGATGACCACCACGTCGCGGCCCGGGTCGGCCTCCCCCAGCAGCACGTCCTCGGCCGCCAGCAGCGGGGCGCCGGGCAGCGGGAAGCCCTTGGGCAGGGCGCCGGTGGCCACGATGACGTGGTCGAAGCCGCCCTCGGCCGCCATGGCGGCCGTCACGGGCGCGTTCAGGCGCACCTCCACGCCCTCGCGGCGCAGCTGCTCCTCGTACCAGGCGATGAGCGCGTGGTCGTCCTCCTTGAAGGCGGGCGCGCCGCCGGGCACGAGGTTGCCGCCCAGGCGCCCCTTGGCCTCGCAGAGCACCACGTCGTGGCCGCGCAGGGCCGCCACGCGCGCAGCCTCCATGCCGGCCGGGCCGCCGCCGGCCACGAGAACGCGCTGGCCCTTGAGCGCCGGCATGAGCGCGGCGTAGCGCTCACGGGCGCACTCCGGGTTCACGGCGCAGGAGATGTTCTTGTAGCGGATCATGCGCCCGAGGCAGCCCTCGTGGCACGACAGGCAGGGCCGGATGGCCGCCACGTCGTCCTGGCGCAGCTTGTTCACGTAGGCGGGGTCGGCCAGAAGCGGACGACCCAGGCCGACGAGGTCGCAGACGCCCTCGGCCACCGCGGCAGACGCCATGGCCGGATCGTCCATGCGCCCGGCGCAGATGACCGGCACGTCCACGGCGTCCTTGACCATCTTGGCGAAGGGACGGTACATCCCCTTCTCCAGGTACATGGGCGGATGGTTCCACCACCAGGCGTCGTAGCAGCCCACGTCCACGTCCAGGGCGTCGTAGCCGTAGGACACGAGCAGGCGCGCGGCCTCCACGCCCTCGGCCACGTCACGGCCCATCTCCTCGAACTCCTCGCCGGGCAGGGCGCCGTCGCGCAAGCCCTTGACGAAGCTCTTGGGCGAGAAGCGCAGCGTCACGGGGAAGTCGTCGCCGCACTGGGCCTTGATCTCCTCGCACACCTCGCGGGCGAAGCGCAGGCGGTTCTCCAGGCTGCCGCCGTACTCGTCGTCGCGCTCGTTGAACAGGCTGATGGCGAACTGGTCGAGCAGGTAGCCCTCGTGCACCGCGTGGATCTGCACGCCGTCGAAGCCGGCGTCCTTGGCGATGCGGGCCGCACGCCCGCACTGGCGCGTGATGTCGCGGATCTCCTCCACCGTGAGCGGGCGGCAGTCCACGTCGAACCAGCGGTTCTGGATGGCCGAGGCCGACACGGGCGCCTCGCCCTCCGGGAACTCGGCGTAGACGCGGCCGAAGCCGGCCGAGATCTGCAGGAAGATGCTCGACCCGTAGGCGTGGACGCGCTCGGTCATCTCGCGCGCCGTGCGGATGAAATGCGGCGGGTTGACGGTGGCCGAGGGCGTAGAGGGGTACTCGTGGGTCTCGATGTTGTTGGCAGCATGGGTGACGCCGGTGATGATGAGGCCGGTGCCGCCCTTGGCGCGCTCGACGTAGTAGTCGATGCCGCGCTGGGTGAAGCCGCCCTCCGCGTCGCCGAGGCCCATGGGGCCCATGGCCGCCATGGCGAAGCGGTTGGGCAAGGTCACGCCGGCGATGGACACCGGCTCGAACAGGTTGGGATACTTCATGGGGTCTCCTCCCGTGAGTCAGGCGGCCGCGGCCTGCGCGGCCGCGAGGGAAGGACGCCCCGCCCCGGCGCCGCGGGGACGCGGGCGGGGCGGGGCGCCGGGGCCGCGGGGCTAGCGGGCGTCGTAGAACTCCTCGACGGCCGCGAAGAACGCCTCGATGTTCTCCCACGGGCTCATCGGCGGCACGTCGCAGCCGGTGGAGGGCACGAAGTTGGGGTACTTGGCGCACGCCCCCATGAGCGCGAGGGTGGCCTCCCGCACGCTCTCCGGCGTGCCGTTGCGGATCTCGCCCGCCGGGTCCACGTTGCCCATGACCAGCACGTCGTCGGGCATGATCTCCAGCATCTCGGCCATGTCCGAGGCGTTGCCGAAGTGGTAGCCCATGGCGCCCACGGCGGCCACGGCCTCGGGGGCCCTGGACACCGACGGCCCGCAGTTGTGGTAGATGACGGCGAAGGACCCGTCCTGCACGGCATCCACGACGCGGCGCGCGTAGGGCGTGGAGAACTCGGCCATGAGCTCGGGGGAGAGCAGCCCCGCCAGCGGCTCGGCCATGACCACGCCGTCGGCGCCGGCCTCCTTGAACGCCTGGGCGTAGGCGCAGATGAACTCCGCGCACTTGCCCAGCACCGCGTGGACGAGCTCGGGCTCCTCGTAGCACAGCGGCATGACCTCGTTGACGTCCATGAGGCGCCCGGCCAGCGAGAACGGGCCGATGACGCCCGCGAGCACGGGGCGGTCGGAGATCTTGGGAGCCACCTCGCGGATGGCCTGGAGGTAGAGCCCCGTGCGCCCCGCGCCCGCCGCGGGCACGGCCAGCCCGTCGGGGTCGGAGTCCTCGTCGACGACGGAGCCGATGACCGTGGGCACCTCGTCGTCGGTCACGCGCACCTGGCTGCCGAAGGCCTCGGCCTCCACCGACAGGTCCATGAACGACACGGCCGCGGCGGCGTCGACGCGCCCGGCCACGAGCTCCATGGCCTCGGCCTGGCGCCCGGCGTCGCCGATGAGCTCGGCCACCGTGCACCCCATCATCTGCACCGCCGGGAACGACAGCACCGGCAGCGGCTTCTTGCGCTCGGCCGCGATGAGGTCCGCGGCCCACTGCTTCATGTCCATGGCCCTACCCCCGCACCAGCTCGACGGCGCGCGCGGCAGCGGCCCCGGCGTCGGGCGTGTAGGCGTCGGCCCCCACCTCGTCGGCGAAGGCCTGGGTGACCGGAGCCCCGCCCACCATGACCTTCACGCGGTCGCGCAGGCCCGCCTCCTCGATGGCGCGGATGGTCGCGCCGATCTCGGGCATGGTGGTCGTGAGCAGCGCCGAGCAGCACACGATGTCCACGTCGTCGTGCTCCTGGAGGAACGTGACGAACTGCTCGGGCGCCACGTCCACGCCCAGGTCGGTGACCTCGAAGCCCTTGCCCTCGATCATCATGCGCACGAGGTTCTTGCCGATGTCGTGCATGTCGCCCCTCACCGTGCCGATGACGGCCTTGCCGACGGGCTCGGCGCCCTCCTCGGCCAGGTGGGGCTTCAGGACCTCGGTGCCGGCGGCCATGGCGCGGGCGGCCACGAGCATCTCGGGCACGAAGGCCTCGTTGCGGCTGAAGCGCTCGCCGATCTCGGACATGGCGGCCACGAGCGCCTGGTTGAGGACCTCCTCGGCGCCCAGCCCCTCGTCGAGGGCCTGCCGCACGAGCGGGGCGACCTCCTTGCGCTTGCCGCGCAGGACGGCCGAGTAGATGTCTTCGATGATGGTCATGGATGGTTTCCCTTCTCCTGGTGTCTTACGTTCCGGAGGCGCGTTCCCCTACGCCACCGGATGGGCGGCCGCCCACTCGCGGCCGTAGCGGTCGAGCTCCGCGTTGAGGATCTCGCTGTTGCGCGTGCGCAGCAGCGGCGCGGGGGCGCCGGGGAAGAAGCGGCCGGCCGGGCAGTAGGCGTCGACGCAGCGGCGCACCTCGGCCACGATGGCCTCCTCCGACGTGTCGGGGTTGTCGATGGCCGGGCCGTCGATGCCGCCGATCATCGCCAGCTTGCCGCCCGTCTTCTCCTGGATGGCCACGATGTCGTTCTGCGGGATGACGCCCTGCCAGATGTCGATGCCGATGTCCACCATGTCCTCGGCGATGGGCTCGCAGATGCAGTCGGCGTGGTGGACGTAGATCATGCCGCACTCGTGGATGACCTGCGCGATCTCCGTCTGCAGCGGCTTGATCATCTCGCGCCACACATCCGGCGGGAGGAACAGGTTCTGCTTGGAGCCCCAGTCGTCCTGGAAGAAGATGACGTCGGGTTTGAGCCGGCGCGCGGCCTCCTTGATGGCGCGCTTCTTGTAGTCGGCGATGGCCGTGAGCATCTCGAACATGGCCTCGGGCTCCTCGAGGTAGGCGCAGAAGGCCTCCTCCATCCCCATGAGGAAGTGCGAGCGCTCGAACAGGCCCTGGGCGCTGAAGTACTCGACGAAGCGCTCGCCGCGGTCGACGCTGGCGGCGCGGGCCTCGGCCTCGGACCAGTCAAGGCCGTCGAGCGACGGGATGACCAGCTGCTCGCGCCACTTGGTGATATCGGTCACCACGGCGTTCTCGTCGGTCACATGCGGATGCTTGCCCGGCGCGTCGGGCGGGAACACGCACACGGTTCCCCAGGAGTCCTTGTGCTCCAGGCCGTCCCTGGGCACCGAGTCGCTCTTCCAGATGGGATCCATCATGATCTCGACGGCGCTCTGGAAGTCGCCGTACCACTCGGGCTGCCTCCCTTCCAGGATGGCCATCATGTTCTCACGCGGGGTCATTTCCATGGACATCTTTCCTTTCCCCTCGGATGCGTTCGTGCCCGCCGCAGAGGGCGGAACCCCTGGGACGCAGCCTATAAAACCGGCTCCGGGCGGGCATGGGGCCGGAAGCCTTATCTTGGAAGGAGGGCGCAAAACCCCAGGTGGGCCATTAGACCGGAAGGATGAAAATGGGCGGCTGCGTAAGCCGCGGCGTTTTCGGCCAAAAGGCTTTTCCGCTGCTGACCTGGCGATACGGGTGGTTTTGCCCGGTCGGGGCCGTGGGTGAAAAGCCACGGCTTACGCAGCGCGCAAAAAGGCCCCCGGCAGGTGCCGGGGGCCTTCGGGGCGATCGATGTCGCGATCAGCTTACTGGCCGGGAGCCTTGGGAGCAGCCGGGGCGCCAGGGGCCGCCGGGGCGCCGGGAGCGCCAGGAGCCGCGGGAGCGCCGGGGGCACCGGGGGCGCCGGGCATCGCGGGGCCGGCGGGCAGGTCCGCGCCGCACTCCTTGCACTTGGTCTCAGCAGCGCCGTTCTTGGCGCCGCACTGGGGGCAGGTCTTGTCGATCTCGACAGCAGCAGGTCTAAAGCACATGGGAGCATTCCTTTCATCATCCGGTTGAGCTTCCAGAGGGCACTTTACCCTCTCCGAAAGGATCGGTGCATCCCCCCAAACCACTTAAAAAAGGGTGGAAACTCTAGTACCTTTCGGCTGATATGGAAATATATCACCCGGTCAGAGCCGGGTTATCCCATGAAATGAGGTAATGGGGGCCCTCCGTTCCCGCCAAGGGGACAAAACGGGTGAATCGTCCTACCCATCCCCCACGCCAAGCAGCTCGAGAAGCTCCTTGCGCGTGTTGATGCCCGCCTTCTCGTAGATGTGGCGGACATGGGCCTTGACGGTTCCCTCGGCGATGTAGAGGTCGCGGGCGATGGTCGCCATGGTCTTCTTGCGCGCCAGCAGGCGCATGATCTCGTCCTCGCGCGGACTCAGGCCGCAGCGGGCGGACAGCTCGTCGCAGCGGGCGGCGACCGCCTCCTCGCGACGGGACTCCTCCGCCAGGCTGTCGTCGTCGAGCGAGACGGTCCAGTGCGAGTCCCAGCGCCGCTCCGAGAGGAGCAGCAGGGTGATGAGCGCCACGAGCAGCGCCACCATCACCACCGACACCGTGGACTGGGCGACCGCCGACATCCCCAGCGCGCCCAGGCCAGCGTCCACCCCCACGCCCACCATGGTCAGCAGCTGCACCGCGTAGAGCGGCGCCACGAGCACCGGCGCCGGCACCCCGCTCTTGCGCGCCATGGAGCACAGGAGCACCAGCGTGAACACGTGCATGAGCGTGTAGCTGATGGAGATGAGGTAGCTCGACACCGCGTCGCCCATCACGCTCTGGGCCGGCACGAGCAGAAAGCCGCAGACCATGAACAGCATGGGCGCCCGCGATGCCTTGATGAGCACCACGCGGTCGGCGAAGAACCATGCCGAGGCGAACACGACCGCGGCGGCGATCATCGTGGCGTAGGTGGAGCCGCGCCCGGTGCCGGCCACCATCTGCATCTGCCGCAGGCCGTAGGCGAAGGAGTACAGGGCCATGAGGACGTAGAGCTTCCAGGGATAGGAGAAGCGCGGGAACAGGCGGTGGGGCAGCGCCGCCTCGGGAATGCTGCGGAACGCCGCGCGTACGCAGGCGCAGGCGGTGAGGGGCAGGGCCGTGAGCAGCACCGCCAGCTGGAGCGGCGCCATGCCGTTGCCGAGGAAGGCGATGAAGCCGCCCAGCACGTAGGCGGACGAGAAGCACAGCACCACGCGCAGGGTGGAAAGCGACGAGACGGCCTCCACGTTCAGCAGCGAGAACAGCAGGAAGCCGGCGCCGCCGAGCACCGAGGCCACGGCGCCGAGGGAGGCCAGCCCCTCCCCCGCCGCCGCCAGGGCAAGCGCCGTGGACGCCAGCATGAGGCCGAGCGCCGCGGCGCCCGCGGCCGGATGCCCGCCTAAGGGCACCACCCGGCGCGCGAAGACGAGGGCCGCCAGCGCCACCAGCACGTAGCCGCCATCGAACATCAGGTGCGACGACAGCGGCACCGAGGGCACCGCCACCACCGGGTTGGCAAAGAGCAGCGCCACCCAGGCACGCGCGAACCCCACGCCCAGGAAGACGAGGGGGACCGAGCGAACCGCGGGGTCTAAAGTTGTAGGCAGCTTCAAGTTCATGAATCGATTATACGCCGACGGGCGGCCGCGCGCGCCGAGGCGGCCGCGCCCCCAAGCCGAAGGCCCCCGGGGCGGGGGCCTTCGCTGAGGGAGGGATGCTGGTCAGGCTACAGGCCCGCGACGTAGCGGCCGGTCACGAAGCCCGTGGTGATGGCGCGGCCGACGGACAGGCCCTCGATGTCCATGGGGTAGTTGCGGTTGCCGAAGAACGGGCCGGAGGCGTTGCCCACGGCGAACAGGCCCTCGATGGGCTTCTGGTCGGCGTCGAGGCACTGGAAGTTGCCGTCGCACCACAAGCCGTCCACCAAGGCGTCGATGTTGTTCGCGCCGCGGGGCACCGCGTAGCAGGGGGCCTCGATGGGCACCAGGTACTCGCTGCGCTTGCCGAAGTCGGTATCGCCCTCGCCGGCAGCCACCATCTCGTTGTAGCGGTTGATGGACTCCACGATGGCCTCCACGGTGTAGTCGTGGGCCCACTTCTGCTCGTCGGCGTAGGCGATCATGTTGGCCGCCAGCTCCTCCAGGGTCTCGCCCTTGATCCACGCCTCGGGATCGACGTTGCGGTAGGCGTTGTGGATGGAGATGTCAGAGAACGGCTTCCACGCGTCGTAGTGCTCCTGCCAGTTGGTGGGCACGATGGAGAAGAACTTGACGGCGGTGTCCTCGGCGAAGTCCACCTCGGCCAGGTACTTGTTGGTGAACTCGTTGAGGTAGCCCATGCGGCAGCAGCTCTCGTCCATGAAGCGCTTGCCGTGGCGGTCGAGGAACAGGTAGGGCATCTCGAAGCGCACCTTCGGGCCCTCGCCGTGCACCATCTTGGTGTGGGAGGCGGGGCACATCTGGGCGCCGGCCCACAGGGCGGCCTTCAGGCCCGTGCCGTTGCGGAAATCCACGGCCTGGTGCAGGCCCTTGGCGTCGGGGGTGTAGTAGTGCAGCATCTCGGTGTCGCCCACGTAGTCGCCGGCGGCCATGATGACGCCCTTCTTCGCCTTGAGCAGCACGTGCTTGTCGTCGGACTTGCGCTTGCCGATGGCGCCCACCACGCGGTCGCCCTCCTTGAGCAGCTGCACGCAGGGGGTCTCGAAGAAGATCTCGGCGCCCTCGGCCTGCACGGCGTCGCCGATGACGAGCGCGCCCTTCTGATGGCCCTCGTCGTGGAAGTAGGTGTTGGCGTGGAAGTACACGTCGTGGCCGTTGCAGTTGACCACGTAGTCGTAGGGCTTCGAGACGCTGCCGCCGGCGGCCGCGGCCTCCTCCCACCAGGCAAGCGCCTCCTGGGAGTTGCGGGCCCACGCCTCCACCTGCTCGGCGCTGGACCGGTAGTCGCTCTTGTAGCTGATGAACGAGACGGCCGCCTTGATGCCGGCCTCGCTCGTCTGGGTCAGGTCGATCGACGCGCCCATGTTGCCGGCGGTCTGCACGATGGGCAGGCTCTGGAGCACGCCCACCGAGGCGCCGGCGGCACGCGCGGCGTGGATGGCGGCCAGGCCGGACTCGCCGGCGCCCACCACGACCACGTCGTACTCGTGGGTCTCGGCGAAGTCGGTCACCGGCTCGGGGGTCAGCAGAAACGACGGCACGCCGTCGGCGGAGCCGGTGGTGGCGGCGGTGCTACCGGCCTTGGGCACGCCGCCCTCGGGGGCGACGACCTTGGGCGAGCAGCCGGCCAGGGCAGACATCCCCAGGGCACCGACGGCGGAGAGGCCGCCGAACTTGAGCAGATCGCGACGCGACAGGTTGGAAGCGAGCTTGGACATGATGGGTTCCTCCTTCGGGAAGCCGCGCGCATCAGGGCGCGGCGCGTGTTCGATCAGGACGTGCGGCCCGTGCGGGGCCAACGCACGTGCGGCCTACGCGGTGGCGGGCAGCGCGCCGGCCTCCTTCATGGACAGCCAGCCGGCGGGCAGGTCGTCCTCGGCCTCGTCATGGCACTGGGTGCAGTAGTACACCGAGGCGCGGTGGGCCTTGTGGCACGTGGTGCAGTCGAGCTTGTCGTGCTGGATCACGTGGGGGTTGAACGCACGGTCGGCCGTCTTCTCCGCCAGCTCCTCGCGGGTCATGGGGTGGCAGCTGTCGTTGAGGCACAGCTCGTCCTTCGCCACGCCAGACGCCTCGGTGAGCTGGGATGCGCTCCGCTCGAGCAGGACGCCGTCGTAGGCGCCGTTCAGCACCACCTCGTAGTTGCCGCTCACCCAGTTGATGCCCTCGGAGATCTGCTCGCTGAGCACCGGGGTGTGGCAGTCCAGGCAGGACGAGTCCGCCTCGGCGCGGTGGTAGGCCGCCGTCATGGCCGCGGCATCCGTCACCTCGTTGCCCCACTTGTCGGTGCCGGCCTGGCCGGGCTCGGCCTCGTAGGTCTCCAGGTACGGATCCATGGGCACGTGGCAGATGGCCCCGCAGAAGCTGGGCTGCTCGTGCCAGACCCACATGCCGGCCCCTGCGACCACCACGATGGCGGCCACGACGCCGATGATCACCGGCGCCTTCTTGGGGCGCTTGGGACTCGCCTTCTTCTCCTCTGTCGTCATGGGTACCTCTTTCCCTCTCGCCTTCCCGCGCCGCGCCACGCGCCGCCCGGGAGGCCTCCCTCTCTCTCGCCCGCGCTCCCCTCGGAGGCGCGAGCTTTGACCCGATTGTGCGCCGCGGACCCCCGCACGCGCATCTGCCAAAGGGAAGAAAAGGGTGTATTTGCCTAAACCCCGTTATAAACCATGGGTTTGACCTGGGAAAAGAGAGAAAGGAAGCAGAACGGGGAACAGAGCTCCCAGCGCCAGGCAGGCAGCGCTGAGGCGGCGGCGGGGCCGAAGCGAAGGCTGCGAAGCTTCTGAGCGAAGGCCCCTGCCGCCGCCTCGGCGCAGAGGGAGCCGTAAGGCAGGCGGGCGAGACAAGGGCCGCACGGCCCCCGAGCGAAGGCCCCTGCTGCCGCCCCGTCGGCGCGGGGGGGCGCTGCGAGCCTACTCGTTGCTCTTGAGGGACTCCACCATGTTGACGGCGGAGAGCTTGCGACGCATGACCAGCATCACCAGGAAGGTGAATACCATGGTCAGCAGGAAGGCCACGGCGAAGCTGAGAGCGTGGATGTCACGGCCGAACATCACCTGGTCCACCTCGGCCGTCACCACCACGAATCCCTCCAGGAACAGGCCGAGCACCAGGCCCGCGGCCGCCCCGATCACCGAGAGCAGCACGATCTCGCGGTAGATGTAGAGATCCACCTCATGGGCGGTGAAGCCGAGTACCTTGAGCGTGGCTATCTCGCGGGCGCGTTCGGTGATGTTGATGTTGGTGAGGTTGTACAGCACGATGAAGGCGAGGGCCGCCGCGGCCACCACCAGCACGACCACCACCAGGTTCACCGAGCGCAGCATGGTGCGGTAGGACTCGATGGTCTCGTCGTTGTAGGCGATGGTCTTCACCGCGCCCGTGGCCCGGGCCGCCTCGTTGAAGGCATCGTGGGCGGCCGCGCCGACGCCGACATCGCCGAAGGCCGAGCGGTACTTCGGCGCCGCGCCGTAGGCAGCCTCGTAGGCGGCGGGCCCCGCTATGGCGTAGTTGTACACGTAGTTCTCCATGACGCCGGTCACCGTGAGCTCGTGGGTGTCGGAGGTGGCGTTGCCCAGCACGTCCTGGCCCGCCAGGGTGACGACATCGCCAGGGCCCACCCCCAGGGTGGTCGCCAGCTTCTCTGTCAGAACCACGCCGTCCTGGCCCAGGGAAATCGGCTCATGGCCCTCCCGCGTGCGCATGACCCAGAGCCGCTGGAAGGCATCGGGATCGGCCGGCACCTCCAGCGTCACCATGACATCGGAGGCATCGGGGCCCGAGGCCAGGGCCGCCTCCTCGAAGGCGATGGCCGGCGACTCCATGAGGGCCGCCACCGCGCCGAGGGCCTCCTCGTCAGCATCCTCGTTCACCGTGACCACCGCGTTGTAGCGCACCAGCGCGCCGTACTGCTTGTCGATGATGTCGTTGATGGAGTTCTGAAGCCCCAGGCCCGTCAGCAGCAGCCCCGTGCAGCCGGCAATGCCGATCACGGTCATGACCAGGCGCTTCTTGTAGCGGAACAGGTTGCGGAACGTGACCTTCCACGAGAAGCTCAAGCGGCGCCACAGCGGGCGGACGCGCTCGAGCAGAATGCGCTTGCCGGCCTTGGGGGCCCGCGGGAGCATGAGCGAGGCCGGCTGCTCGCGCAGGGTGGCAGCGGCGGCGGCCCAGGTGGCCCCCAGGGTGACCCCCACGCCCAGCCCGGCCGCCAGGAGCGCTAAGGGCCAGTCGACGGGCAGCGGCCCGCGCGGCACGAAGTAGATGATGGAGTAGGCCTCCATGATGACGGCGGGAAGCACCTGGGAGAGCACGGCGATGCCCGCCGCCGCCCCGGCCGCCGAGGCCGCGCCGGCGTAGACGAGGTACTTCGACGTGATGCGCGCGCGGGAGTAGCCGAGCGCCTTGTAGGTGCCGATGAGCACGCGCTCCTCCTCCACCATGCGCGTCATGGTGGTAAGCGCCACCAGGGCCGCCACCAGGAAGAAGATGAAGGGGAACACCGATGCGATGGAGTCCACGCGCGCGGCGTCGGCGTCGAAGCTGACCACGCCGTGGCTCTTCGTGCGGTCCATGACGAGCCACTCGGCCTCGGGGATGTCGTCGATGGCCTGCTGGGCGTCGGCCAGCTGCTGCTCGGCGTCGGCGAACTGGCGGTCGGCCTCGGCGCGGGCGTCCTCCCACTCCGCGAGCCCCTGCTCGTAGTCGGCGCGGCCCTGGGCCAGGGAGGCGCGGGCCTCGGTCAGCTGGGCGGCGGCATCGGCGAGCCGCCGCTCGCCCGCGGCCAGCTGCTGCTCGGCGTCGGCGCGGGCCTGGGCCAGCTGGGCCCGGCCGTCGGCCAGCTGCTGCTCGCCCGCGCGGAACGCGGCCACGGCGGCGCGGGCCTGCTCCAAGCCGGCGCGCCCCTCCTCCACCTGGGCGCGGGCGGGCTCGATCTGCTCCACACGGACCTGGTTGAGCTGGGTCAGGGCCTGCTCAGCCTGGGCGAGCCCGGCGCGGGCCTGCTCCAAGCCGGCAGCCGCCTGGGCCCGCTGGGCCTCCAGCTGGGCGATGGCGCCCGGGAGCGCCGCCTGGGCCTGCTCGAGGGAGGCTATCTGGGCCCGGAGCGCGGCGGCGGCCTCCTCGTCCGGCGCGGCGGAGAGGGCCTCGTGCAAGGCGGCCAGCTGGCCGGGGAGGGCCTGCTGCCGCGCACGAGCTTCGGCGAGGCCGGCGTCGATCGAGGCGAGGGCGACCTGGGCCTGGTCGATCCCCTGCTGGGCCTGGGCCCGGGCTGCCTCGGCCGCATCGGAGCCGGCCTGCCACTGCTGCTCGGCCGCGGCCAGCTCGTCGGCGCCCTCCTGCCACTGGCGCTCCAGGGCGGGCAGGTCGGCCTCCGCCTTCTCCGCCGGGGCGCGGCCCGCCTCAAGCTCCGCGGCGGACGCGTCGAGCTGCGCCTGGGCGTCGTCCATCTGCCGCGCGGCGGCCGCGCGCTGGCGCGCCAGCTCCGCCGCCCCGGCATCATAGTCAGCCTGGCCCTGGGCCACCTCCCGCTCGCCCTCGGCGATGCGCCCGGCCGCCTCGTCCAGCTGGGCGCGGGCGGAGGCGAGCTGGGCCTCGGCATCGGCGCGCTCAGCCTCGAAGTCCGCCCGGGCATCGTCGAGCTCGGCGTCAGCCTCGGCTACGAGCGCCGCGCGGCGGGCCTCCTCCCGAGCGGGGGCCAGGGCCTCCACCCGCGCCATCACCTCGTCCACGCGCGCCTGGTAGGCGTCAGAGCCGGCACGCTCGTCGGCGGCGCCCTTCACGGCGAGGAACGCCTCAGTGAGGGGCGCGTCGGCGGCGAACGCGGCGCGCGGCACGTACATGAACTGCTGGACGGAGCCGGACCCCAAGGTAGTGGCGCCCATGGAGGTGGACGACACGTAATAGGGGGTGCGCGCATAGCCCACGATGGTGAAGCTCCGCTCGGCCAGGGCGTCGTCGAGGTCCTGGGCGCCCTCGGTCACCGTCACCACGTCCCCGAGGTGCGTAGGCGCGCCCATGACCCGATCGCGCGATATTACGCACTCGTCCGGCGCCGCGGGCCAGCGGCCCTCCACCAGCACGAGGCGATTCAGGTAGTCGGGATCATCCGAGGCCACCGCCGACCCGTCTGCCGCCGCCTCGCTCGTGGCGGCGGCGTCGGGCAGCGAGTGCATGCGCACGGCGTACTGCTCGTCGCCGATGGAGGCCATGACATCCGTCTCCCAGGCCCCCATGACGGCCTCGACCCCCTCCACGCCGCGCAGGGCCGCCAGGTCGTCCTCGGAAAGCCCCAGGGTGGACACCACCCGCACGTCCATGAGGGCCGTGCCGTCGTAGTAGCGATCAGCGGCCAGGTTCATGTCCGGGCAGGTCATGCGCAGCCCCGCGTAGAAGCCGGTGCCCAGCGCGACGATGGCCGCGATGGCCAGGAAGCGCCCGAGCGAGCGTCGCATCGAGCGCAGCGTGTCTTTCGCGAAGGCGCCGGCCACCGCGGGCTACTCCCCTGCCGCCCGTGCGCCGCCGCGGCGCTGCGGCACCCGCCGCCGCGCTACCATTCCAGCACCTCGGCCGAGAGCGGATGATCGTTGAGCTCCATGGCGGCCACGCGTCCCTCGCGGATGTGGATGACCCGGTCGGCGATGGCCGTGAACGCGGAGTTGTGGGTGACGAGCGCCACGGTCTTGCCCGTGTCGCGGCAGGTGTCCTGCAGAAGCCGGAGGATGGCCTTGCCCGTCTCGTAGTCCAGGGCGCCGGTGGGCTCGTCGCACAGCAGGAGCTTGGGGTTCTTCGCGAGCGCGCGGGCGATGGCCACGCGCTGCTGCTCGCCGCCGGAGAGCTGACCGGGGAAGTTGTCCATGCGCCGTCCCAGCCCCACCTGCCGCAGCACGTCGGCCGCCGGCAGCGGGTCAGAGCAGATCTGGCTCGCCAGCTCCACGTTCTCGAGCGCGGTGAGGTTCTGCACCAGGTTGTAGAACTGGAAGACGAAGCCGATGTCATGGCGGCGGTAGAGCGTGAGCTCCTTCGCCGAGGCGTGGGATATGTCGCGCCCGTCGAGCACGATGGAGCCCGACGTAGGCGAGTCCATGCCGCCGAGCATGTTGAGGAGCGTGGTCTTGCCCGCGCCGGAGGGCCCCACGATGACGACGAGCTCGCCGCGCTCGATGGCGAAGTCCATGCCGTCGACGGCCGCCACCTGCACCTCGCCCATCTGGTACACCTTCCGCACGTCGCAAAACTCGACGAAGGCCACGATCCACCCCCTGCCCGGTAAGTAAGTAGGTAAACACTCTTACTATACACGAGTTGGCCGACACTCACGACACGAGGCGCCGAGCCCGCAGCCCGTGGCGCACGCAACGCATGGCGCCAAGCCGCGGCGCGTGACGCCGAAACCGCATCACGTAGCGCCGCAGCGCGCGCCGTCACACTCGCGCCCATCCCGCGATATCTTTCTCGCTAACTTCGCAAACTGCTCCTCAACGCGGCCATGTTCTTTTGCGTTTTTCATGCTTTCGCCCCCGAACGTAAACGGCCGTTTACAGCGTTTTTCCTGATAGGACATACAGTATCCGCAGCAGATCTCCGCACGATCTGCCAGCACCCACCCAGAGCCATCGCTCTTACCCTGACGGCATCTCACCCGAGTGATCACATTATTGTAAATTCAGTTTCTATTTATTGCATTCACCCGATTCACCCCCTATGATGCGGAGGAGAACATGACGAAGCGACGAGACGTGGTGCGGTTCTTCACCGAGCATGGGTTCTGGTCGAAGGGCGGCACCAAGCACGAGAAGTTCACCAACGGTAAGGACACCATCCTCATCAAGCGCCATCGGGAGATAGAGGATGCGGTGTTCGAGAAGCTGAAGAAGGACGCGGGCCTCAAGTAGCGAGGAAGTGGTGCCATGCAGTACACCTACGAGTTCGAGATGTGGCGCAGCGAACAGAGCTGGTGCCTCGCCCCCTTCGGAATCCCGGGGGCCACCCAGGGAAGCGATGTGGAGGACGCCTGCGAGTCCGCAGCCGACCTGCTTCGAGAGACGATATGCGATTACCTCATGCGGGGTGAGGAGCCCCCTGCTCCCCGCTTCGGTAATGAGCCCGAGCGCGGCGGCATCCGCGTCATCGTCTCCGTCGACGCCTCCCTCGCCGACATCCCCAGGATGTCGGCCTCCCAAGCAGCCGCGGCGCTGGGAGTCAGTCGCTCCCGTATCTCGACCATGATCGGCGCCGGGCTCCTCGACGGCTGGAGGGACGGCCGCAACACCTACGTCACTATCGCCAGCGTAGAGGCGCGCCGATCCGACCCCCGCCCCGCGGGCCGCCCGCGCGCGGATTCGCATCGCCCCGTCGGCTAGGGATCCCGACAAAAAAGGCGGCACCCAGATGGGTGCCGCCTTCGGCTCTCGAGGGGGCTCGCGGAGGTTAGCTCGCGAAGATCTCGATGGTGTCGCCGTCCTTGAGGGTGACCATGGCCTTCTTCCAGGTGCGGGTCTTGCCGGCCTGGTAGCGCATGCGCTTGGGCTTCGGCTTCACGTTGAGGGTGTTCACCTTGACCACCGTCACGTTGAAGATAGCCTCGATGGCCTGGCGAATCTCGACCTTGTTGGCGTCCTTGGCCACCTCGAAGGTGTACACGTTGTTCTCCATGGCGTCATAGCTGTGCTCCGTGATGACGGGGCGGATGATGACCTCGCGGGGATCCTTGTTCATTTATGCAAGCACCTCCTCGATATGCTTGAGGGCCTGCTCGGTGATGACGAGGGCCTTGTTGTCGATCAGCTCGTAGGTGTTGATGTCGCTCACCGGAACGATGTTCACCTTCTGCAGGTTGCGGAAGGACAGGAAGGTCTCCACGTCCTCGTTGCCGATCACCAGGGTGATGCGCTTGTCCTCCAGGCCGAAGGCCTTGAGGAACGCCACGGCGTCCTTAGTGCGCGGCTGCTCGAAGGGGAACTCCTTGACGATGACGAGCTCGCCGTCGGCCAGCTTGGCCGAGAGCGCGCTGCGCATGGCCAGCTTGACCTCCTTCTTGTTGACCTTCTGGTCGTAGGAGCGGGGGTGCGGGCCGAACACGGTGCCGCCGCCGACCCAGTGGGGCGCGCGGATCGTGCCCTGGCGGGCGCGGCCGGTGCCCTTCTGGCGCCACGGCTTCTTGCCGCCGCCGCGAACCTCGCCGCGCGTGCGGGTGTCATGCGTGCCCTGACGCCAAGAGGCGCGCTGCGCCTTGACGACGAGGTGCATGACGTGGATGTTCGGCTCGATGCCGAACACGGAGGGAGCGAGCTCGGCGGTGCCGACGCCCTCGCCCTTCACGTCTTTGATCTCAATGGATGCCATAGTAGTTGGTCTCCTTGTAACGTAACCGGACTTAAGCCATGCGCACGCGAACCAGGGCGTTCTTGCCGCCGGGCACCGCGCCCTTCACGAGGATCAGGTTCTGGTCCTCATCGATGCGAACGACCTCAAGGTTGCGCACGGTCACCGTGTCGCAGCCCATGTGGCCGGGAAGGCGCAGGCCCTTGAACACGCGGGAGGGCGTGGCGCACTGGCCCACGGAGCCGGGGGCGCGGTGGAAGTGCGCGCCGTGGCCGCCCGGGCCGCCGGCGAAGCCGTAGCGCTTCATGACGCCCGCGAAGCCCTTGCCCTTGGACGTGCCGGTCACGTCGACCTTCTTCACGTCGGCGAAGGCGGCGACGGTCTGGGTGTCGCCAGACTGGTACTCGCCGGCGTTCTCCACGCGAACCTCGCGCAGGTAGCGCTTGGGCTCGACGCCCTGCTTCTCGAAGTGGCCCGTCATGGGCTTGTTCACGCGGCGCGGCTTCACGTAGCCGAAGGCCAGCTGCACGGCCTCGTAGCCGTCGGTGTCGGTGGTCTTCACCTGGCAGACCGTGTTCGGCTCCGCCTGGATGACGGTCACGGGGATGACCGTGTCGTCCTCGGCGAAGATCTGGGTCATGCCGATCTTCTTGCCGTAGATAGCGTTAATCATTCTTCAACACCCCTTACAGCTTGATCTCGATGTCGACGCCGGCGGGGAGGTCGAGGCGCATCAGCGAGTCCACGGTGTTGGGCGTGGGCTCGAGGATGTCGATCAGGCGCTTGTGGGTGCGCATCTCGAACTGCTCGCGGGAGTCCTTGTCCACATGGGGCGAGCGGATGACGCAGTACAGGTTGCGCTCCGTCGGCAGCGGGATGGGACCGGAAACCTTGGCACCCGTCTTCTGGGCGGTATCGACGATGAGCTTCGTGGACTGGTCCACGATCTCATGATCGTACCCCTTCAGGCGAATGCGAATCTTTTGATTAGCCACTTAGCTTACCTCCAATGAAAGCTTCGATGGGGCGACCTAGGCGTTGCCGCCGGCCTTGCTGATAATTTCCTCTGCGACGCTCTTGGGCACCGGCTCGTAGGAGTCGAACTGCATGGTGTACACAGCACGACCCTGGGTGCCGGAGCGCAGGTCGGTGGCGTAGCCGAACATCTGGCTCAGCGGGACCTTGGCCTCGATGACGACGGCGCTGCCGCGCTGCTCCTGGCCCTGGATGAGGCCGCGGCGGCTCGGGATGTCGCCCATGACGAAGCCGGTGTACTCCTCGGGGGTCTCCACCTCGACGGCCATGACGGGCTCGAGGATGACCGGGTTGGACTTCTTCAGCGCGTCCTTGATGGCCATGGAGCCGGCCACCTTGAACGCCGCCTCGGAGGAGTCGACGTCGTGGTAGGAGCCGTCGATCAGCTCGACGCGCACGTCCTCGACCGGGTAGCCGGCGAGCACGCCGGAGTTCAGCGCCTCCTGGATGCCCTTGTCGATGGAGGGGATGTACTCCTTGGGCACCACGCCGCCGACGATCTTGTTCTCGAAGGTGTAGCCCTTGCCCGGCTCCTGCGGGTACATGTTGATGACCGCATGGCCGTACTGGCCGCGACCGCCGGTCTGGCGGACGAACTTGCCCTCGGCGTTCATGACCTCGTGGCCCGGACGCTCGCGGTAGGCGACCTGCGGCTTGCCCACGTTCGCCTCCACCTTGAACTCGCGCAGCAGGCGGTCGACGATGATCTCCAGGTGCAGCTCGCCCATGCCGGCGATGATGGTCTGGCCGGTCTCGTGGTTGGTGGACACGCGGAAGGTCGGATCCTCCTCGGCCAGCTTGGCCAGGGCCACGCCCATCTTGTCCTGCTCGGCCTTGGTCTTGGGCTCGACGGCGATGTCGATAACCGGGTCGGCGAACTCCATGGACTCCAGGATGACCGGGGCGTCCTCGGCGCACAGGGTGTCGCCGGTGGAGGTGTCCTTCAGGCCCACGACGGCGACGATGTCGCCCGCCTGGCAGGAGTCGATGTCGACGCGCTGGTTGGAGTGCATCTGCAGCAGACGGCCGATGCGCTCCTTCTTGCCCTTGACGGCGTTGAGCACGTAGCTGCCCGAGTCGAGCGAGCCGGAGTACACGCGCAGGTAGGTGAGCTTGCCGACATAGGGGTCGGTCATGATCTTGAAGGCGAGCGCGGAGAACGGCGCCTTCGGATCGGCCGGACGCTCCTCGTCAGCCCCGGTGTCGGGGTTCTCGCCCTTGATGGCGGGGATGTCGATGGGCGACGGCATGTAGTCGACCACCGCGTCGAGCAGCTCCTGCACGCCCTTGTTCTTGTAGGCGGAGCCCACGAACACCGGGTTGATCTGGCAGTTGATGACGCCCTTGCGGATGGCGGCCTTCAGCTCGTCGACCGTGACCTCCTCCTCCATGAGCACCTTCTCCATGAGCTCGTCGTCGCAGTCGGCGGCGGCCTCCAGGAGCTCCTGGTGGTACAGCTCGGCGTCGTCGGCGAACTCGGCCGGGATGGCGTCCATGGGCTCGGGGTAGGTCATGCCCTTGTCGTCGGCCTTGAAGTCCCACGCGGTCATGGTCACCAGGTCGATGACGCCCCAGAAGTTGTCCTCGGCGCCCATCGGCAGCTGCGCGGCCACGGCGTTGGCGCCCAGGCGATCGCGCATGGTCTGGATGGCGTGGAGGAAGTCAGCGCCCACGCGGTCGTACTTGTTGATGAAGGCGATGCGCGGAACGCCGTAGCGCTCGGCCTGACGCCACACCGTCTCAGACTGCGGCTGCACGCCGGCGACGGCGTCGAACACGGCCACGGTGCCGTCGAGCACGCGCAGGGAGCGCTCCACCTCGGCCGTGAAGTCCACGTGGCCGGGCGTGTCGATGATCTGGAAGCGGTACTCCTTGCCGTTGTCCTTGCCGCCGGGGTACTTCCAGAAGCAGGTGGTGGCGGCAGCGGTGATGGTCACGCCGCGCTCCTGCTCCTGGACCATCCAGTCCATGGTAGCGGCGCCGTCGTGCACCTCGCCGATCTTGTGGGTCTTGCCCGTGTAGTAGAGGATGCGCTCGGTGGTGGTCGTCTTGCCCGCGTCGATGTGGGCCATGATGCCGATGTTGCGCGTATCCTTCAGGTCAATCTTCGCCATAGTCTCTCCTACCTGTTCCTAGAAGCGGTAGTGGGAGAAGGCGCGGTTGGCCTCGGCCATCTTGTACATGTCCTCGCGCTTCTTCACGGCGGCGCCGGTGTTCTCCGACGCGTCCATGATCTCGGCGGCCAGGCGCTGCTTCATGGTGTGCTCCTTGCGCTTGCGGGAGAAGTCCACGATCCAGCGGATGGCCAGCGTGGTGGCGCGGCGGGAGTTGACCTCCATGGGCACCTGGTAGGTGGCGCCGCCGACGCGCTTGGGCTTGCACTCGAGCGTGGGGCGGACGTTGTCCATGGCCTTCTTGAATACGGACAGGGGATCCTGGCCGGTCTTCTCCTCGACGATGTCGAAGGCGCCGTAGACGATGCCCTCGGCGATGGACTTCTTGCCGTCAAGCAGGACCTTGTTGATCAGCTGCGTGACGAGGCGGTTGTTGAACTTGGCGTCCGGCTGCGTTTCGCGGCGGACTGCTGCTGCACGACGCGGCATGTAGTTCTCCTTCGTGTTCCTGCGCGCTTCCGGGGTCTTTCACTCCCCATTAGGCCCGAGGATGGCCGGCCCTTCCGGCGCTCCCCTTCGCGGGCCCGCGCGTCTTAGCGGTTATTTCGGGCGCTTGGCGCCGTAGCGGCTGCGGGCCTGCTTGCGGTTGTCCACCGGCGAGCAGTCGAGGGCCGCGCGGATGACCTTGTAGCGGACACCGGGGAGGTCCTTAACACGGCCGCCGCGGATGAGCACCATGGAGTGCTCCTGCAGGTTGTGGCCGATGCCGGGGATGTAGGCCGTGACCTCCATGCCGTTGACCAGGCGCACACGGCAGACCTTGCGAAGCGCGGAGTTCGGCTTCTTGGGGGTGGTGGTGTACACGCGGGTGCACACGCCACGCTTCTGCGGGTTGCCCTTGAGAGCCGGCGTCTTCTTCTTGTCAGCCGTCTTCTTGCGGCCCTTGCGGACCAGCTGGTTAATAGTAGGCAAGACTCTTCCTTTCTTTTTCCTCCGTGAGCTTACGTCTTTCATGTACGCTCAGCTGTTGCGCACACGAAAAGAAGCGCCTCCGAGAGGCGCGATGGAGAATATTAGGCCTCTCCGCGCAGCTTGTCAAACGCCACGGTGCCGGGCGTATCTATAGTCGGCGAATCGCGTTTGCGCAGATCACTAAGGGAGGCTGACGCGGGCGGGAAGAAAGTTTGGCCGCTGGGCGAAAAAGTTGCGGGTGCCAGGGGGTCACACCAAATGACACACCGTCCGTGCCAGGGGGTCACACCAAACGTCACACCGGGCAAGGCGGGAGCAGTGCCGGGCGGGCGCAGGCGGGTGCGCGGGATCAGGACGCCGGGAGCGGATCGGGTGGGGGGCAGCCTGGAGGAAGCGAGCGACTCCGAGGACGGCGCGGGCCTGGGACGGCGCAAAGCGCCAGGCGAGCGGATCGCACGCAAGATGTGCGACCCGATCATGCGAGCAGCGTAGGGAAATCTGCGACGGAGCGCTCCGGTGCGCAGGGGTCCTGGAGGTCGATCTGCGGATTTCACGCCGATCGCTGCAAATTCGTTCGGTTTTGCACTCGCTCAGGCAGCGACAACCCCTCCCTCGCCTTGTGTGAGGGAACGCGACCTGGGGTTATGCGGAAACGCTACCACGCCGAACGTAACTGAGAACGAACCAAGGACTGACGAAGAGTGCATTTCCGCTCGAATTTGCAACGAACGGCCTTTTTGCAAGGTGTGCCAGGGGGTCACACCAAATGACACACCGGGCAGGCGGCGGGACAGAGCGCAAGTCGCGAGCCGGCAAGTGCGGACAGCGGGCGCGGGCACCAGGCGCAAGACGGTGACGCGGAACGCGCGTCGGGGCCCACGTCAACGCGTGGATTGTGCCAGACGTCCCGTCGGCACGGAGGAGCAGGCGCAAGAGAGAGCGCAGCAGGCACGGCGACTCGCGAGAGCGCAAGGAATCCCGACGCAAAAGCGCTACGCGATACGCAAGGGAATCGACGCACAAGAGGGGCGCTCGACAGGAGCGGCAACCCGACGCGATGACGCATGCGGCCTGAACGTCTCGCCGGGCAAAGCGGCGGGACCTGGCGCAGCATGGAACTGCCCGCCAGACGGGAAGGCCCGCTAGCCTGCGTACTCGGCGATGAGCGCCTCGACGAGGCGGGCGGTAGCCTCCAAGTCGCGCACGGCGATGAACTCGTCGGCCGAGTGGAAGTTGGCCATGCCGATGCCGAGCGTGACGGACTGGCAGCCCTTGGCACCAAGCACGTTGGAGTCGGCCCCACCTCCGGTGCGCGCCAGGCGCGGCACAAGACCCGCCGCACGGGCGGCGGCCACGGCACGCGCCACGATAGGCGCGTCGTCCTCGAAGAGCACGGCCGGATAATCGCACGTCCACTCCAACTCCACCGATCCCCCGCCCTGCGCGGCGGCCTGCTCGCAGGCGACCGTCATCGCGTCACGCTGGGCGGCAGCGCGATCCGAGCGAAGAGAGCGGCACTCCCCCGCCAGCTCGCATGCCTCGGGCACGACGTTCACGGCCGTGCCGCCGGCGATGACGCCGACGTTGGCGGTAGTGCACTCATCGAGGCGCCCGAGCGGCATGGCAGCCACCGCATCAGCCGCCAGCGCGATGGCCGACACGCCGGCCTCAGGCTCCACGCCGGCGTGAGCAGCGCGGCCGTGGAAGCGAGCGCGCATCGTCCAGTGGCAGGGCGCTCCCGTGATGATGGTGCCCGGACGCCCGTCGGCGTCCAGCACGTAGCACGGCAACGCCTCGTCGCCCGCGCCCACGGCGCCCGCGACCACGGCGCCCCCGTCTGCGGCCCTCGCGCCCGCCTCCGCGCCCTCCGCGCCTTCCGCGCCCCCGGCGCCTTCCGCAACCGCGCCGCCTTCCGCGCGCCCCTCGCCACGCGCCCCGGCGGCACCGGCACCCGCGCACGCGGAGGGCAGGTCGGCCGGCCAGGAAAGCGCGTCGGGCGCGAGGGCCGACGACCCCAGGAGGCTCTGCTCCTCGCAGGTGGTCAGCAGCACGGTGAGGTCGGGGCGCGGCGCACCGGACTCCAGCGTCGAGCGCACGCCTTCCAAGATGGCGGCGATACCGGCCTTGTCGTCGGCGGACAGGATGGTCTCCCCCGCCGAGCGCAGCACCTCAAGCGTGGCGCCTTCATCAGCGTAGGCCGACCCCAGCACCGCAGCCGGCACCGCCTCGCTCAGCACCTCGATGCCGGCGCAGGGCTCCACCGTGTCCAGGTGGGCCGAGAGCGCCAGGCGCCCGGGCGCGGTGCCCGGCAGGCGCGCGATGAGGTTGCCGGAATCAGAGCCAGTGACGACAGCAGAGGCATCGAACTTCACGAAGAACCCCAGTTCAGCCAGGGCCCGCGCGCAATGGGAAGCCATCGCGGCCTCGCAAAACGAGGGGCTCTCGACGGCGACGAGCTCAAGAAACGTGGACAGCAAGCGATCGGAGTTCATGGGAGTGCCTTTCTACGGAAAACGCGGCCTGACGCCAGTCTAGCGAGCGGCGGCCGCAGCAGACGCGCGACGACGCGGCCAATCGGCCTGCGCGGCCCCGTGCCCCGTAGACATCCGACCGGAGCAAGCCGGCTAGCGGACGGAGGCCGGCCTCACGGAGACCACCTCGTCCAGGCGCACGCCATCAGCGGTGCGGCTGAGGGTCTCGGTCTCCTCCACCAGCACGCCGGCGGCGCGGGCGGCGTCCAGGCGACGGTTGCGGAAGTAGACGGCCCAGTTCACCGCCACGCAGGCCACATTGATGAAGTACACCGCCAGCACCCAGGTGAAGCTGCCGGAGGCGAACTTGGCGGCGATGCCGGCGAAGTAGCCAAGCGTGATGAGCCCGATGAACTGCCAGCTGGTGCCGGCGGCCGTGCGGGCCTTGTAGTTCTTGTAGGCGTTCATGGGCCAGGAAAGGCCGAAGCAGACGAGCATGATGGCTTCCAGTATCTCAGCCATGGGTGACGGATCGCTTCCTTCACGAAAATCGGGGCCGTGCGACTCCTATGCGCACGGCCCCGATTCTAGGCCCGCCCGAGCGTCCGTTGCCCAAACGATACGGTTTCTCCAAAGATGGCCCGCCGGCTCCGAGCAGCGGGGCGCCGGCCGCCACGCGGGGCTACGACCCCAGGATGCGCGCGGCCACCTGCTTCTTGCGCGAGAGGATGCCGGGCATCCACACGCCGCCCTCCTCGGGGCACTCGATGTTGAACACGCGGTTGACGATGCGGCGGTTGCCCTCGACGATGAACTGGCTGCCCTCGGCCAGGATGTCGGTCACCATCAGCAGCACGAACTCATAGCCGTGCAGCGCCTTGAGCTCGGCCATGTGCGCGCGGATCTCAGCCTCGCGCGCCATGACCGCCGGCAGGTCCACGGTCTCGTGCTGGGCGATGAGCACGGTGTTGTCGCCGAACTGGAACTCCTTGGAGTCCGCCTCGACCAGCTTCTCCACCGGCATGTCGTCCTCGCCGCCGCGGGTGCGGAACACCTTCAGGCCGAACTCGGTGGGATCGACGTCGAGGATGCCCGCCAGGTAGTCCACCTGATCGCGATCGATGTCGGTGGCGGTGGGCGATTTGAGGATGACCGTGTCGGTCATGATGGCCGAGAGCAGCACGGCGGCGATGTCGCGCGGCACCTCCACGGCATGCTTGCGGAACTCGAGCGTGACGATGGTGGCGGTGGAGCCTACGGGCAGGTTGAGGAACTTGATGGGGTTGGCCGTCATCACGTCGGCGATGCGGTGGTGATCGAGGATCTCCACCACGTCGGCCTCCTCGATGCCGTTGGCCGCCTGGCGCGTCTCGTTGTGGTCGACGAGGATCACCTTGCGCTTGGGCCGCACGGCGATGTCGGAGCGCGTGACAATGCCCACGGCGAACCCGTCGTCATCCACCACCACGCCCTCACGCAGCTCGCTGGCCATGAGGTCGTCGGCAGCCTCCCTGAGCAGGGCCTCGCGGTCGAGCACGAGCACGTTGGTGTAGGTGAGGTCGGCCACGCGCTGGCCGAGCGACTCGATGAGCGACGAGGCCACGGCCATGGGGTTGGCATCGTCGCCGTCCAGGGCGTCGGTGGCCGAGATGTAGCGCTCGGCGATGGCGCGGGTGGAGATGAGGCCGCGGAAGGTGCCGTCGTCGTTCTCCACCACGAGCGAGCGCACGTTGAGCTGGCGCAGGCGGCGCCCGGCCTCGAGCATGCTGGCGTCATGGCGGATGGACTCCGGGTCGGGGGTCATCACGTCGCAGACGCGGGCGTGCACATGGGGGAGCTTGCGCGGCGCGGGAATGCCGTTGGCCTCGAGGATCCACGCGCTCTCAGGCGGCAGGGGGCCGAGGCGCGCGGGGATGTACTCGACCTTGTCGGCGGTGCCGTCGCGCTTGGCTATCTCGTTCTTCAGGTACGCGTACCCCACCGCGGCGCAGATGGAGTCGTTATCGGGGTTGCGATGTCCCACGACGATGACGGGCGAAGCCATGGGCCTCTCTCTCCTTGGGTGTATAGGCAACGATTCCGGGGCAGTATACCCCGGCGCCTCCGAGGCGGCCCTGCGATGTGGTAGCTTCATCGCCAAAGCCCCACGTTTCGCGGGACGGACGGCAGCGCGCTCGCTCGCCTGAAGGCCAGGCGGGGAGGATACGACGGCGAAGGCGAGGAACACGATCATGAAGACCTACGGATTACGCGACATCATCGGCCCGGTCATGGTAGGGCCCTCCAGCTCCCACACGGCAGGAGCCCTGGCCATCGCCACCATGGCCCGACGCCTGTGCGCCGCGCCGCCGGCGCACGCGTCCTTCACCCTGTACGGCTCGTTCGCCCACACGGGACGCGGCCACGGCACCGACAAGGCCCTCGTGGCCGGCCTGCTGGGGCTCGACGCCGACGACCTGGCCATCCGCGACTCGTTCGCCCTGGCCGAGAAGGCGGGGCTGGCCGTGGAGATGACCTTCGACACGAGCACCGAGCCCGAGCACCCCAACACCGTCGACATCGCCGTGACCGACGCGGCCGGCGGCATCCTCACCATGCGCGGCGTGTCCGTGGGCGGCGGGGCGGCCGTCATCACGCGGGTCAACGGAGTGGAGGTCAACATCACCGGCGAGCACACGAGCGTGGTGGTGCACCAGCGCGACGTGCGCGGGGTGCTCGCGCACATCTCGTCGTGCCTGGCGCGGTGCGGCGTGAACATCGCCACGGCCAGCCTCTACCGCACGGCCAAGCACGACGACGCCTACACGGTGATGGAGACCGACGATGCCGTGGACGAGATAGCGCGCGGGATCATCCTCGAGCACCCTGCCGTCTACGACGTGCACGTCATCGCGCCGAGCTTCGCCGACGGAGACGGCGACCCGGTCTGCGTGCCCCTGGACGCCGCCGACGCCTTCGAGCGCTGGAACTACGAGGACGGCGCGGGCCTGCTGGAGACCTGCGCGGCCGAGGGCTGCACCATCGCCGAGGTGTTCTACCGCCGCGAGCAGGCGCTGCGCACCCTTCAGGGCGTCACCGCCGAGGTGGGGCCCTACCTGACGCGCGCGCTGGCCGTCATGCGCGCAGCCGCCACCGGCCCCATCGAGCAGCCCGTGGCGTCCACCGGCGGCCTCATCGGCGGCGAGGCGCAGAAGCTGGCTCGCGCATGCGCGGACGGCGCGGCGCTGCTCGACCCGCTGGCGGCCCGAGCGGCCGCCTACGCGCTGGCCGTGCTGGAGACCAACGCCTCCATGGGACGCATCGTGGCCACGCCGACGGCCGGGTCGGCCGGGGTGCTGCCCGCCGTGCTGCTGAGCCTGCAGGACCTGCGCGGGTTCACCGATGAGCAGCTGATGGAGGGCCTGCTCACCGCCGGCGCCGTGGGCTACGTCATCGCGCGCAACGCCAGCGTGTCGGGCGCCGAGGGCGGCTGCCAGGCCGAGGTGGGCTCGGCGGCGGCCATGGCGGCAGCCGCCGCGGTGGCCATGGCCGGCGGCACGCCCGCCCAGGCGCTGGCCGCAGGCGCCAACGTGATGATGTCGCTGCTCGGACTCGTATGCGACCCGGTGGGCGGCCTGGTGGAGGTGCCCTGCCAGAAGCGCAACGCCACGGCGGCATCCATCGCGCTGGTGAGCGCGCAGATCGCGCTGTCGGGCGTGCAGAACCTCATCAGCTTCGACGAGGCGGTGGCCGTCATGGACGAGGTGGGGCGCGGGCTGCCCTTCGAGCTGCGGGAGAGCGCCCTCGGCGGCATCGCGGCCGCGCCGAGCGCCTGCGCGTGGTGCAACGCCTGCTGCTAGGCTCGCTGCATGCGGTGCGGAGCGGGATTTCTGGCCATTTGCTTCGAAATTCCGAGGCACATCAGCCCGAAACCCCCGCCAGGGATTCCAGCGGAGCACACCGCGCAACCGCGACCTGGGCAAACGCCGTTGCCGCTAACCCGTCGCCTTGAGGCTGGCTCGGAATTTCGAAGCAAATGGCCATTTTCGCGCGCAGAAGAAACGCGCCCCGCAATTGCGGGGCGCGTTTCTTCTGGACTGACTGCGGCGTAACCCCACAGGGCCCCCTATCCGCCGATCTTGACGATGGGGGCGTAGTCCTTCAGCAGCTTCTTGGTCTGGCCCGTCTTGGCGAACTTGACGTGGAGGGTGTCGCCGTCCACCTTCATCACCTTACCGCGGCCGAAGGTCTTGTGGTCCACCATGTCGCCGGCGGCGAAGGTCACCGACGCGGCACCCTTCTTGCCCACGTCGCGCGTGCCGGCGCCGCTGCGCCCGGCGCGAGCGCGGTCGCCGCGCCCGGCCGACCCCGACGCGCTCGAGCGGCCGAAGACGCGCCCCTCCCCCGCCTCGGTACCCGAGCCGGCGATGCCCCGGCGACTGCCGCGCTTCTCCCAGCCGGTACCGGAGAAGCCGGACGACCCGAGGCCCGAGGTGCGCCGCAGCTCGGCGGGGATCTCCTGGATGAAGCGGGACGTGGGATTCGACGAGGTCTGGCCGAAGATCTGGCGCTGCTGGGCGCAGGTGAGGTAGAGCTTCTTGCGGGCGCGGGTGATGGCCACGTAGGCCAGCCGGCGCTCCTCCTCGATGCTCGCGGCGTCGCCGATGGAGTTCATATGCGGGAACAGCGACTCCTCCATGCCGCCCACGAACACGCAGTCGAACTCGAGGCCCTTGGCGGAGTGCACCGTCATGAGCGTGACGGCCGGATCGCCCTCGGCCACCTTGTCCAGGTCGGTGCGCAGACGCACCCACTCGATGAAGTCGGCCATCGAGTTGCCGCGCAGCACGCGGGCCGGCTCCTCGCCGGCCGGCGCAGCCGTGGGGGCGTCGTAGAGCGCGTCATCGTCGGCATGGGTCTGGGAGAACTCCTCGACCACGCCCATGAACTCGCGGATGTTCTCCACGCGGCCGCGCGCCTCGTCGGTGTTCTCGGCCTCAAGCGCGGCGATGAGCCCCGTCTGGTCGACGATCATCTCGATCACGCGGCGCAGCTCGCCCTCGTAGGTGCGAGCCGTCTTGAGCAGCGTGACGAACTCCGCCACCGCGTTGCGGGTGGCCGCGCGCACCTCCGGATCGGCCACCACCAGCTCGGCGGCGTCCATGAAGGACAGGCCCATCTCGCGGCCGAACTGCTCGATGCGCTCGATGGTGGTCTTGCCGATGCCGCGGCGCGGCACGTTGATGACGCGTTTGGCCGCGATGTCGTCAGCCGGGTTCACCACGAGCGTGAGGTAGGCCATGACGTCGCGGATCTCCGCACGGTCGAAGAAGCGCACGCCGCCGACGATGCGGTAGGGAACGCCCGCGCGCAGCAGCATGTCCTCGAGCATGCGCGACTGGGCGTTCGTGCGGTAGAACACGGCCACGTCCTCGTAGGAGAGCCCCTCGGCGTGACGCCGCTCGATCTCGCCGGCTATCCAGCGCCCCTCGTCGCGCTCGTCGGTGGCAAGGTAGACCTCGATCTTGTCGCCATCCTCCGCAGCGGTGAACAGGCGCTTGGCTTTACGGTGCTGGTTGTTGGCGATGACGGCGTTGGCCGCGGCCAGGATGTTGCCCACGCTGCGGTAGTTCTGCTCGAGCTTGACCGTGGCGGCGGCGGGGTAATCGCCCTCGAACTCGAGGATGTTGCGGATGTCGGCACCGCGCCACGAGTAGATGGACTGGTCGTCGTCGCCCACCACCATGAGGTTCTGGTGGCCGGCCGCCAGGAGGCGCGTGATCTCGTACTGCGCGTGGTTGGTGTCCTGATACTCGTCCACCATGATGTAGCGGAAGCGCTGCTGGTAGGCGCTCAGCACGTCCGGGTGGTTCTTCAGCAGCAGGTAGGCGTAGACCAGCAGGTCGTCGAAGTCGAAGGCGTTGGCCGCCTTGAGGCGCTCCTGCAGTCGCGTGTACACGCGCGCGGCCACCTTCCCCACCGGATCCATGGCCTGCTTCTCGAACTCGGCGGGCACCACCAGCTCGTTCTTCGCCTGGGAGATGCGGTTCATGAGCGCGTTGACCGGGAAGCGCTTCGGATCGATGTCGAGCTCGGCCATGACCTCCTTGTACAGGCGCTTCTGGTCGTCGGTGTCATAGATGGTGAAGCTGCGGGTGAAGCCGATGCGCTCCGCGTCGGTGCGCAGGATGCGGACGCACATCGCATGAAAGGTGGACACCCACATGCCGCGGCTGCGCGGGCCGACGAGCGCCATGAGGCGCTCGCGCATCTCGGTGGCCGCCTTGTTGGTGAACGTGATGGCGAGGATCTGCCACGGCTCGGCGCCGAGGTCGTCGATGAGGTGCGCGATGCGGTAGGTGAGCACGCGCGTCTTGCCGGAGCCGGCGCCGGCCAGCACGAGCAGCGGCCCCTCCGTGGTGAGGACGGCTTCGCGCTGCGGGTCGTTGAGGGTATCGATGTCGATGGCCATGGGGATCCTTCTTGCCGGGGAGGCCGGGGCGGCGATCCCGGCGGAGGGCGGGCCCCTCGTCCGCCAGGCGCGTCGTCCCGGTCGCGTCGATGGAAATTCGGCCCACCATTCTAACGCCATCCGGACGCAGACGAGGGAAAGCGCGGAGGATTCCCACAGGGCGGGCGCGGAGGCGGCGGGCGGAGGCCCGAGGCGACGGGCTCGGACGACGCGGGCGGGGGGCAGACGCGGGCGGGGCAGCGGCACGGCGGACGGGGGGCGGAAGCGAACGCGACGCGGGATTCGGACGAGGCTGGGGGCGGGGCGGGAGCGGGCTCGGGCGGCGGCCAGACGGTGAAATGCGAGCTCGTATCCAGCTTCGCATGTTATCCGCGGCCGCTGGCACCCGTCGATCAACGATCACGGCGCGCGACGTTGCAAGCAACGTCGCATCGGTAGCGAACGAGCCCCGTCGCGCGGAGCGAAGGCCCCATACCGCCCGCCAGCCTCGGACAACTCGACAAATTGGCTATGAACGCGCGGCAGGTGCGCAACAGGGCGCCACCGCAAGGGGCCGCGGAGGCAAGCGGACCTCACAATGGGGAGAGACCCCGTCGAGAGGAGGCATCATGACGACGAAGAGAACCGCGCGGCCCCTGCCGCAGGTGGACGAGGGCGCACTGCGCGCGTCGGCTCGCGCGCACCCGCGCGACGTGCTGGCCAACGACGAGCCGGTGGTGCTGGAGTCATCGGCGGCCGACCCGGAGCTGCCGGCCCTGCAGGAGTTCGAGGTGGACGAGGACGGCCCCCGGGGATCGACGCGCAAGCACCCGGGGCTCCTCTGGGGCGCGCTGGCCGTCGTCGCCGTCGCGCTTTTGTGCGCAGCCTTCGCCGCCGCCGGCGACTGGGCCACGCCTAACCAGGCCGAACGCGCCGCCCAGACCACGTTCGAGGAGCAGACCGTCCCCGAGGACCTCGGCGCTAACTAGCCCCCAGCACGCGGCGCAAGGCGCCACGGCGGCCTGCCGCGCAAGGCAGCCCGACAAAGTGGCCAAAAATGACGACCTGACGACAGCGCAGAGCACGTTCCAAGGCGCGTCGCCGGAGTTTTCCCAGGTCGGCGGAAATCGCACGGATGCATCGCGGGCGAAGCAGAGCGAACCTGCCCGATATTTGTCGTCAGGTCGGCATTTTTGGCCACTTTTTGGCCGCGAAGGCGCACAGGAGGCGCCGCCCTACCGAGGCGCGTGCGCCGCGGAAGCCGGCCGTGCGGGTGGTGCGGCTCTCGCCTCATCGCCCCCCAGCAAAAGGACCCCGCCGGCTTCGCGCCGACGGGGCCCCTCGTGCAGGCTCCTTGGCCTTCGCGCGCTAGACGATCTTCTTGCCGAACACGGCCGCCAGATCGCGCAGCTCGCCCACCAGCTTCTCGAACTGGGCCGGGGTCAGCTGCTGCGGGCCATCGGACTTGGCCACGGGCGGGTTGGGGTGCACCTCGATCATGAGCGAGTCGGCACCTGCCGCCACGGCGGCGTAGGCCAGGCTCGGCACGAGGTCGCGCTGGCCGGCCGGATGCGACACGTCGATGCACACAGGGTACAGCGACTGCTTGTGGATGACCGGCACCGCGGCGATGTCCAACGTGAAGCGCGTGGCCGTCTCGAAGGTGCGGATACCCCGCTCGCAGAGCACCACGTTGCCGTTGCCGCAATCGGTGATGTAGTCGGTGGCAGCCAGCCACTCGGCGATGGTGCCGGCAAAGCCGCGCTTGTACAGCACCATCTGCTGGCTCTCGGCGGTCACCTGGCCGATCTTCTTGAGCAGGCTGAAGTTCTGGAAGTTGCGGGCGCCCACCTGCAGACCGTCCACGTAGTCGGCCACCAGCTGGCAGTGGGCCGAGTCCATGACCTCGGTGAGCGTCTTCAGGCCGTACTTGTCGCCGGCGTCCTTCATGATGCGCAGCGCCTCTTCGCCCAGGCCCTGGAAGGAATGCGGGTTGGTCCGGGGCTTGAAGGCACCGCCGCGGATCCAGGAGAGGCCGAGGGCCTTCACGCAGGCGGCCACCTCGTCGAACTGCTCGGCCGACTCCACCGAGCAGGGCCCGGCGTAGATGGTGATCTCGTCCGTGCGCTGGCCGAGATCGGGGATGGGGGCAATCTTCACTTCGCTCATACGGACGGCGTCTCCTTCATGATCTTGAGGATGGTGGCGTAGATCTCACGGAGGTTCTCGTTATAGAGCGGCCCCTCGTTGTAGCTGTCCACCTTGGCGAAGATCTCCTCCTCACGCCGCGCGTCATAGAGGCCCATGTGCGCACCGGGCTTGAGACCGCGGATGACCAGCGAATGACCCGCGCGCTTGTTGAGGAGCGCGACGAGTTCGCGATCGATGACGTCGATCTGCTCACGATGCTTCTGGATCTCGGCAAGATTGCTGTTCTCTTCAGACATCGCTTTTCCTTTCATCATTCAGTGCTTTAACGAGCATGGCCGCCTGGCACGCCGAGACAGCGGGCGCGGCCCTCGTGTGCCAGCCATGATAGCAAAGGAGCCCGCTCACACGGGCTCCTTCTGGAAAGCGAGGAAAGATTTAGCCGAGCGGAAACACGTCGCGCCAGACACCTCGACGACCCCGACGGGCCACCTGGCACGCAGCCAGGCGGCAGGCGCGGAAGCTAGGCGCCGACGTGGCGGAGCTGCTCGCGGCTGCGCCACTCGATGAGCAGATCGGCGCCGCCGTTGACGGCGAGCAGCGCGCCGAGCGCCATGATGAAGGTGACCGTGCTCTCGAACGGGTTCCAGATGATGACCACGCCGCCGATGGCGATGAGCACGCTCACGACGAGGCCGACGATCCACGAGTAGCCGTCCAGGCCGCGCAGCTCGACGGAGCGCACGGCGTTCACCACGCCGCACAGCACGAGCACCACTCCCAGGGCCACCGAGAAGAAGCTGGCGATGACCTGCGGAAACACGAACACGATAAGGGCGCAGACCAGCAGGAACACGCCAGTCATGAGCACACCGGGCTCGCGTGAGTGCCGACCACCCGTACGGAAGTAGGCGAACAGCGACGCTGCGCCGGAGACAGCGAGCAGCGCGCCCATGAGGTAGATGACGGTGGTCACCGTAACGCCCGGCATGAACACGAGGAACAGGCCGAGGGCCAGGAACAGAACCGCCTGCACGAGGATGTTGGACTGAACCATCTTGACGAAGGACTCCATGACGTCCCCCCTTCTTCGAGCGCATCCGGGCCCCATGGCGGGCCCGCCCGGACGCGGGCGAACACCGTACAGCCCGCCAGGATGCATCATACGGGCCCGTAGGGCGCCCGCCCCCGCGCCGCACCGAGCCGGCACAGCGCCGTCACGCACTCGCAAACCGCCCGTCAACCGCACCCCTCGAGGGGGGTAACAAGCAGGGAAAGGCGGCTCGCACAAAACGCGGAGGGGGCACACGCGACGCAAAACGCAGCGAAGCCCCGGGAAGGGGCTTCGCGAGCAGGCGCAGGCGCGGAAACGACGGGCATGCGTCAAGGGCGTGAGCTAGCCGCGGTGGGACTTGCGATTCTTCCAGATTCCCAAGGCGGGGCGCACGTTGATGAACAGGTGGATCAGCAGCAGCGCGAGCAGCACCTTGGCCGATACGGCGTGCAGCGGGTTCCAGAAGTAGTAGCCCTCGGCATAGAGGCCCAGCGTCGGCAGCACCGCGCCCGACACCATCACGCCCGAGGTCACGCACACGGCGAGCGCGATGCCAAGAAGCACCGCCAGCACGGCGCGACCCGCGCGGACGGCGCGAGCGGGCCCCGGCGAGGCAGCGCGGCGGACCGAGGAGACCACGTGACCCAGGTGCTGGGCCAGGTGAACGATGAGCACGACCGCCACGGCAAGGCCGAGCCACTCATGAGGCGCAACCCCCGTGAGCGAGGGCAGGGAGACGATGACGTAGGCGACGAGCGCCACGGCGTCGATGACGAGCTTGACGGGCACGGGGATCACCGGACCTTCCGCATGATGAGCGCGAGGGCCATCACGAGCGCCACGGGCATGAGTATCCAAAGGTTGAGGCTCGCGTCGGAGGCCTGATGGTAGCGCGAGGCCAGCGTGTCCCACGCGTGGCAGTCGACGGAGGCGCAGCCAGCTTCGGGGCAGGTCATCTCATGGATGCCGTCGGGCTCGGGCACATCATCGAACCCGTGGCACGTCCCGCTCGCGCAGCCGGTGGCCGGACAGGGCGAGGAGTCCTCGATGGGAATGGGCAGCGGCGCCTGGCCCGGACGCGCGAGGGCTCCAACCCCCAGCGTGAGACCGCAGAGCGCGAGCATCACCACCAAGGTGATCGCAAGCTTCTTCACTTTGGATACACCTTCTCTCGTCGCGGCGAGCCCCGGCCCGCCATCAACCTGCCGCGCGCCTCGCGGTCGCGCGAGCGCCCCCTCCCTGCCTTCGCCCCTCGCGAGGGAGGCAAGGCGAAGGCGGGCCGGAGGGAGGGGATCCCGGCCCGCCTCGCTCTTCCCGGCAAGGGCCGGGCGGAATCGACCTACTCCCCGTCCGCCGGCTTGAGCGGCAGGAACTTGAGGCCCAGGAGGAAGATCAGCACGGCGAGGGCGACGACGCCGAGCGCCACGCCCCACTCGATGGGGGCCGGCCAGTAGACCATGCCGGCGTAGGCCTGCTCGAGATTGCCCTGCCAGTTGGTGACGGTGGAGGGCGTCATGACGGCCGGCCACTCGATGTTGGGGATCTGGAAGCCGCCCACCAGCAGCTGCACGCGCTTGCAGAGGATGGCGAGGATGGCAGCGACGCCGGCCAGCGCCAGCAGCGGGCTGGTGCGCAGGCTGGGCACGAAGCAGACGACGGCGGCCGCCACGGAGAGCACCACCTCGCCCCAGAAGAAGGGCGCGAGCGGGCCGGAGACGAGCATGTCCACCACGGCCAGGCCACCGGCAGCCGGGAAGGCCTCGGTGAGCAGGTCACACCCGAAGAAGTAGAGGTCGACCACGAGGAAGGCGCCGAGCAGCTTGGCGAGCTTGACCAGGTAGGCCTGCTCGAGGGCCAGGTAGCCCGCCCTGCGCAGGCCGATGGCCACCAGCAGCACCAGGCCGGTGCCGCACACGAGCGCCGAGCTCACGAACCAGGGGGCCAACAGCGCCGTGTGCCACATCTCGTGGGACTGCTGCAGGCCGAAGATCCAGGCGGTCACGGAGTGCACGAGGATCGCGCAGACGAGGGCGACCACGCTGATCACGCGCAGGGCCGTCGCCGACACCTTGCCGCGCTCGGCCTGCACCTGGGCCCAGAGGTAGGCGCAGGACAGCACGAGGTAGGTCGCCAGCACGATGATGTCCCACATGAGGGGCGAGCCCAGGTTGGAGTAGGCGAACAGCTCCCACACGCGCAGCGGCTGGCCGAGGTCGACCACCACGAAGCCGATGGCGGCCACGGTGGCGGCGATCGAGCTCATGACGGCCACCTTGGAGATGCCGCCGAAGCCCCTGATGCCGAACGCCTTGGGCACCGAGCTGATGATGAGGCCGCCGGCCGAGAGCCCCACGAAGAACATGAACATCGTGATGTAGAGGCCCCACGAGTCCAGGTTGCGCATGGCGGTCTGCACCATGCCGCCCGTGAGCTGCACGACCCACAGCGCGACGCCGATCACGGCCAGCACGGCGCATACGCCGATGCCGATGGTCAGGCCCTTGCCGCCCTTGGGGGCGGAGGCAGTTCTTTCAGTCATCGGTTCCTCCTTACACCAGGTAGTAGACGGACGGCTTCGTGCCCTGCTCGGGCAAGAGGTGCTGATACTCGCGCTCGCGGATGAGCTGGCTCACCTCAGACGACGGATCATCGAAGTCGCCCCAGAAGCGAATGCGCGCCGGGCACGGGTCGATGCAGGCCGGCTTCTCGCCCTGAGCCAGGCGATGCCAGCACATCGTGCACTTCTCCACCACCTGCTTCTGATGCTGCGGGATGTCGAGCGAGCCCATGGGCTGGCCGATGGCGTACTGCGGCTCCTCCCAGTTGAAGGAGCGCACGCCCGTGTAGGGGCAGGCCGACATGCACATGCGGCAGCCGATGCACTTGTCGTAGTCCTGACGCACCACGCCGGTCTCCGGGTCCTTGTAGGTGGCGCCCACGGGGCACACCTTCACGCAGGCCGGGTTGTCGCAGTGCTGGCAGGCCATGGGGATGTTGCGGATGGTCAGGTTAGGGTAGGTACCCGCCGGCGTGTCCATGTTGGGGCCGCCGTCGGTGAGGATGCGGTTCCACCAGATGGTGTCGGGCAGGTTGTTCTCAACCTTGCAGGCCACGGCACACGAATGGCAGGAGATGCAAGACTTGCTGTCAATGACAAATCCGTAGCGTGTCATTAGTTATCCTTTCCATCCCAGGGGCGGATCTCGCAGAGCACGTCCATGAAGTTGTTGTTGACGATCCACACGTCGAACTCCGTGGAGCTGAGGTTGGACCAGCCGCCGCCCTTGTGCTGGCTGAGCTGCCAGCCCTTGGGGTACACGAGCGTGCCGGGGCGAATGGCCTCCGAGTAGATGGCCTTGGCCACAGCGGTGCCGCGGTCGTTGTAGGCCTCCACGTAACTCTGATCCTCGATGCCGCGGGCCTTGGCGTCCGCCGGGTTGATCTTCACGATGGGCTCGGGGTCGATCTCACGCAGCAGCGGAGTGCTGAACCACTGCGAGTGCACGCGGTAGCGCGGGCGCTCGCTCATCAGCACGAGCGGGTACTTGTCGTACAGCGGGTTCTCCGGCCAGGCCTCCAGCGGCGGCTCGAAGTGGGGCAGGCGCTCGGCTGCCACCTGCTCAGGCGTCGGGGTCTTCGTGGTGGGCGTGCGCGGGGCAGGCGTCTCGCGGTAGAACTCGAAGCGGCCGGTGGGCGTGGCGAAGGCGCCGTTCTCGTAGGCGATGTAGGGCTTCTTCTCGGCATCGCCGGGGATGAAGCGCACCTGCTTCTTATCGCGCAGGTTGTCCATGCTGGCGCCCACGGCCGTGGCGATGGGGCCGCTGAACAGGCTGTCGAGCACCTCCGAGGTGCTCTGGGTGAAGAACTCGCCCAGCCCCAGCTTCTCGGCCAGCTCGGCGACGATCTCCGGGTCGGGCTTGGACTCGTAGAGCGGCTCGATGGCCTTCTCGTTGTAGTTGTACGAGGAGCACTGGCCGGCGTTGGCCACCTCCTCCAGCTCGAACCACTGGGCCACGGGCAGCACCATGTCGGAGTACATGGCCGTGTCGGTGAGAGCGGAATCAGCCGTCACCACGTAGTCCATGGCGGGGATGATGACATCGGTCCACGCATGGGTGTCGGTGTGGGTGTTGAGCGGGTTGGCCGAGTACATCCACAGCATCTTGATGTCAGCGTCCTTGCCCTGGAACTTCTTCTGCTCCACGACGTTCTTGAGGTCCACGCTGGCGATGTTGAAGCCGGTGGACGGGCCCTTGGGCGCCGTGTACTGGGCAGCGGCGATGTTGGTGATGAGACCGATGCCCCAGAAGGCGCCGTAGGACGCGCCCGGCTTGCCGAGGTTGCCCAGCAGGGCGCAGAGCGTGAGGCCCGCCACGGTGGTCTGGCCGCCGTTGTTGTAGGCCTGCGGGCCGTAGCCCTCGTAATGGTAGACCGGGCCGTCGATGACGATGTCGGCCAGCTCCTCGATCTCCGCCACGGGAATCTCGGTGAGCTCGGAGACCTGCTCCACCGTGTACTCCATGATGTTGTCCTTGAGCAGGTCGAAGGCCGTGCGGCACTCGACGCCCTCAAAGTCGGCCGTGCCCTCGATCTCCGGCGCAGACGCGTCGGTCTCGGGGACGATGGCGCCGCCGGAGAGCACCATCACCGGGTCGAGCATGATCTCCTGGCCGGTGGTGGCGTCGGTCTGGCCGGTGGGCGTGGGGGCCACGCCGGTGTCGCTGCGGCGCAGGAACTTGCCCGTGTCGGAGCGCACGAGGTACGGCGCCACGGTGTGCTGCTGCAGGTAGGACACGTCGTGGGCCTCGCGCTCGATCACCAGGCGCATGAGCGCCAGCTTGAGCAGCGTGTCGGTGGCGGGGCGGATGGGGATCCACTTGTCAGCCTGGCTGGCGATCTGCGTGAAGATGGGGTCGATGACCACCAGCTTGACGCCTGCGGCCTTCGCCTCCTTGATGAGGTGCCAGTTCTGGATCTGCGCATCGGTGATGTTGGCACCCCACACGACGATGGACTTGGCGTTCTTGGCGTCGGTGGGCTCGTTGCCGTTCCACATCATCATGCCCATGAGGGGGCTGACGTAGTTGCCGGCCACCGCGTACATGCCGTAGTAGCTGCCCATATCCAGGCAGGGGCCGATGTTGCTCGCGTTAAGCAGGGCGATAATGCGGCTGTAGGCGCTCGTGATGCCGGCGGCCTGGTTGCCCGAGGCCGTCAGGAACGCCACGGCCGACTCGCCGTACTTGCCCTGGATCTCCTTGATCTTGCCGGCGATCTCCGTGAGCGCCTCGTCCCACGTGACGCGCTCCCACTGCCCGGCCCCGCGCTCGGTGCCCTCGGCACGGCGCATGGGGTACTGCAAGCGCTTGGGATCGTAGATGCGCTGAACGTGCGACAGGCCGCGCTGGCAGATGCGGTCGTAGCAGCTTTCGTTGTACGGCGCGCGGGTGGTCTTCATCACCTTTCCGTCGTGCACGTGCACGTTGAGATGGCAGAAGCCGAAGCAGTTGGGACGGCAGACGCCCCGGAACACCTGCTCCTCTCCGCTTGCCGAAGTCACCGGCGCAGTTCCCTCGGCCAGCGCCGTCATAGGCGCGACGACCCCGCCGGCCACGGCGGCGACGCCTGCCGTGGCGGCGGTCGTCTTGAGGAAGCTACGACGCGTGAGCCCGCCCTGCGGGCTAGCAGTTCCCGACATTTACTCCTCCTTTGAAGGACGTGTCGGGATATCCCCCTTGGATCATCCGAAGGCCGCAGACGGCCAGCGACGCGGTACGCGCCAGAAGCCCTCCCCTTCGGCTCCCCAAGCCAAAACTTCCAGGATATCCCCCTCCGTGCGCCGCCCCGCCTCCCCGACGGCACTGCGCACCCTGATAAGAATCGGCCAAATTCTCTGGCTCGTACTATAGCGAGTTGTCATATGACAATCAAGGGGTATCCTATGACAATTTCCATCGGACCCGGGCGGGCGCGGCGCGGTGCCTCCCCGTCTGGGTTCGGGCCTCGCGCGAAGGGCCGGGACGGGCCCGCCTCCCGGGCGGGATCCCCGGGAAACGGGGCGGCGCGCGCAAATCGGAGCGGTTCTGCACCGGGCGGGCGCGGGGAAGGCGCCCCGGGCGGCGGGGCACCCGCGAAAAGCCCAGGTCGCGGATGAGCCGGCCGCCGAGGCACGCGGGAGGAGGGTGCAGAACCGTCCGTATTTGCAAGGCGGGAGCCAAATCGCGAGGTTCGCGGACCCCGGGGCGCGCCGGGGAGGGAGGGCGGCGCGCCCCCGCGCGCGGGAGGGGGGCGAGAGATGGCGGGCGGGGACCCGCGGTCGGAGGCGGCTCGGACGCACGGGCGGCGCGGCGGGAGGACGCGGCGGACGGGCGGGCGGCACGGCGGGCGGGCGGCACGGCGGGGGGACAGCACGGCGGGGGGGCGGTCGGCGCAGTCGGAGGCGGGCGGGCGGGCAACGGCGCGTCCCGCGCGTGGGGGAGCAGAAACGCGGGCGCGGCGGACAGCCGTGCGGGGAGCGCTCTCCCCTACTTCCCCAGAGACTCCCTCACAGCGTCGGGGAAGACGTCGCTGAAGCCCTCGCTGAAGGAGCTGGGGACGACGATGGTGCCGCCGGTCTCGCGGACGGACTCGTAGAGCAGGTGCATGGCGCGCAGGCGCAGGGCGGCGTCATTGGCGGCGTAGAAGTCGCCCATCTCCTCCATGAGCTCGGCGATGTCCTGCTCAGCCTCCATGAGGATGATGCGGGCCTTCTTGCGCTGCTCGGCCTGGGCCTCAAGCGACATGACGTCCTGGAGCTCGGGCGGCATGAGGATGTCGCGCACCTCCACCGACAGGACGGTCACGCCCCAGGGCGACACCTTCTCCTCGAGCACGCGCTTGAGCTCGCGGTCGAGCTGCTCGCGGCGGATGGCCACCTCGGCGGCGCCTGCGCGGCCGATGGCGTCGCGCAGGGCCGTCTGGGCGGCCAGCTCCACGGCGCGGGTGAAGTCGCCCACCTCGGTGCAGGCGGCGCGCGCGTCCCACACGTGCCAGAACAGCACGGCGCTCACGTCGAGCGGCACGAGGTCGGCCGTGAGGGTCTCCTCGGCGCCGAAGGTGGTCACGCGGGTACGCGTGTCGACGCGCATGGTGTTGGACTCGATAACGGGCCACGTCCAGAACAGACCCGGCCCCGACACGCGGTTGAACCGGCCGAGACGCAGCACCACCACGCGCTCCCACTGCTGGGCGATGTGGCAGGCCGCCACGGCAAGCGCCGCCAGCACCACGGCGACGGCCACCGAGAGCGGGCCCACCGTGCCGGCTACGAGCGCCGACACGCCGAGCACCAGGCCGAAGGCGAGCGCGAACAGCACCACCGAGAACAGCACCACGCCGCCGTTGGACGCACGCTCGCCGATGACCTCGGTCACCGGATCGGGAGCCACGCGCAGGCGGCCGCGACCGCCGCGCGCCAGAGCCGGGCCCGTGCCCGTGCCCGCGCCGCCGTCCGCCATCGCCGTGGGGGCCTGGAGAGCCCGCTTTCGTCCGAAGGCCATGGCCATCACGCTCCCTGAGCGTCCGCGTCATCGCGACCGCGGTCGAAGTCAACGATGCGCGCGCCCGCCGCGCCGCCCGCCTGCGCCTCATCGTACTTGAGACGCTTGATGCGCCGCGACATGGCATGCTCGATGTCGTCGAGGCCCATTCCCATCTCGCGGCAAGCGCCAATGCAATCGTCCAGCACGCCGCGGACGCGCGCCGCCTGATCGCCCCCCAGATCGGCCGCCACGTCGCGCACGAACACGCCGCGGCCGCGCGTGGACTCCAGGTAGCCGTCGGAGACAAGGCTCAGGTAGGCCTTGTTGACGGTGTTGTAGTTGATGGAGATTTCCGCCGCCAAGCCGCGCACCGTGGGCAGCTTCTCGCCGGGCTTGAAGTAGCCCGAGGTGATGAGGTACGCGATGCGCTGCCGCAGCTGCACCCATAGGGGCACGTCGCTGGACTCGTCGATCTCGAAGGGGAACATAGGCGAAAACCTCTCTCTTGCGGTCGGGGCTATCTTACAGGATGACGCCGATGGTGGGCTGCAGGCCCGCGCCTACCACCAGCAGGCGGATCAGCAGGCCGCCTACCAGCACGCAACCTGCGGCGGCGAGGGCCGCGAGGGCGCGGACGCTCGCGGAGAGCGGGGGCGCGGGGGCGCGGTGCGACGGGGCGCGGCCGGCGCGCGGGGGCCGGGGGCCGCGGATGGCGGGCAGGCCGAGGGCGGGGTCAAGGCCGGTGTCGCGGGCATGGAGCGCGGCGCGGCGGGCGCGGGACCCGGCGTCGGCGTAAAGCACCAGATCGAGGCCGAGGGGGATGACAAGTCCCGCCAGCACGAAGCCTCCCCAGAAGAGCCAGGCTCCCGGGCCGGCCACGAGCGCGGCCACCGACGCGCGGGCTGCGGCATCGGTGAGCGTAGCGGCTGCGGCGGGGGCGGCAGCCAGGGCGTCGAGACTCGACGGGTCAGCCGCAGACGCGGGCGTCGCAACGGCAGGAGCGAGCGCGGCGGCACCCGCCGAGATGGCGGCCGCCAAGTCGGGCAAAGAGCCCCCGGCCGCCAGCCACACCGCCACGATGGCGGCTGCGACCGCCACGGCCTCCAGTGCGATGAGGGCGCCGTCAGCCAGAGCCAGGCGCGCGAGCACGACCCCGAAGTCAGCCGAAGCGCTGGTCAGGTGCGCCGTCGCCATCACGAGCGCGATGCCGCACGAGGCGGCCGAGAGCGTGAACAACGCCGGCAGCCAGGGCGTGCACCACAGCGGCACCGCGGGCATCGACGCCAGCAGCAGCCCCGTGTAGGCGGCCGTGGTCAGGGCCGCCAGAGCGGTGAGCGCCTCTAAGGTCGCCAGCGCGCCGGGCCGAACGGCCAGGGCGCCGCGCCAGATGGCGGCCAACAGCGCCGCCAGCCCGAGGCAGACCACAAGGGCCCAGGCGCCGAGGGAGATGTAAGAGGGAGTGGGCGAGACCATCAGCAGAAGCAGGCGATCGGGACGCCCCAGGTCCGCCGCCAGGCATGCGATGCCCACGGCGAGGCATGCCGCCGACACGGTAAGCGCCGGCGCGAACAGGCGCGACCAACGCCGGCCCTCGCCCGTGCGGAGGCGAGCGGCCAGAGCGGGCGCGAGGACGGAGGTGTCGGCCAAGAGGCCCATGAGGGCGCACACCAGACACCCGCCGGCGCCCGTGCCGCCCAGGAAGAGGTAACCCACCACCAGGTCGCCGAACACGCCCCTCCCCCTTTCCGCCACGCGCCCGCGCGCCCGCCTGTCGCGTCGCGGGTCCCCGACTGCGCCCGGCCTCCGCCGACGCAACCCCCAGTCCGCGCCCGGACTCCGCCGGCACACGAGAGACCCCCGTCGCCCCCAGCTCGAGCGCATTACGTGGCGTCCGCGCCTGCTGGCACGACGCGTTCCACCGACGCGCCGCATCACGCGGCGCTTCCGGCGGGGAGCACCGCGCGACGCCCGCCCTTGTCGTTCGGATTATCATAAGACAATCTTGCCTGAAGCGGTAGCTATAACCTGCGGACGTGGAATCGCCCGCCCGGCACGGGCTGCTCGACGCCGATGTCCCCGCCGCCAGGCGCGCCGAGCCCTCACTGCCACTTTTCGCCGCCCAGATGGCACTAATTTGCGATTTGGTACGGTTGCAAGCCGTCGCAGCCGTCCCAAAGACGCCCTCCCCCCGCTGCCATGCCTCAAAAACAGAGACGTTTTCCCAGGTCGCAGTTTGCCATGACGAACTTCAATATCGCCCAAGTCATCTCACAGCCGTACCAAATCGCGAATTAATGCCAGTTTGGCCGAAGAAAGTGGCGGCAGCACGTCCTTTCGGTCATCGGGAGGCACGCCGCGCGCCGCCTCGCCCGACCAGCCCGCTCCATCGCGCGGCACGGCAGGCTCCCGACGAGCTTCGCGTACGCGGGGCGTTGCGCGAAGCCGCCAGCCGTGCTATAGTGCGCGACCGTAGACATACCGCCTGCCGCCGGGTAGGCCCCAAGCACTCATTTGATGCGCATCGTTAGGCCTTTGAAGATGCTCATCAGATGGGTGCTTTTTGTTTATCCGGCCGCCGGCGATCACGGCGCGCAGCTGCACGCCGCAGCCCGACCGAAGGAGGAAGCCATGAAGCAGTTCGTCACCGAGGACTCGTTCTGGGAGCTGTTCCCCGACGCCCGCATCGGCGTGGTGGTGGCCCACGGCATGCGCCCGACCGCCGAGGTGCCCGAGGAGGACGCCCGCGCCATCGCCCGTCGCCTAGCCGAGGCGAACAGCGCAGCCGATGCGCACCTCAATTCCAACACCATCTCGCAGAACGAGGTGGTAGCCGTCTGGCGCGACGCGTACCAGAAGTTCAAGACGAAGAAGGGCGCCCGCTGCTCGGTGGAGAACCTGCTCAAGCGCGTGCTGAAGGGCAACCCCGTGGGCCCCATCACGCCGTCGGTGGACGCGTACAACGCCGTGTCGCTCGCCTACGCCCTGCCGGTGGGCGGCGAGGATATCGACGCCATGGACGGCGACATCCGCTTGGGAATCACTGAGGGCGGCGACGCGTTCCGCGCGCTCGGCGAGGACGAGGACGCCCCCACGCTCGCCGGCGAGCTGTGCTACCGCGACGACGCAGGCGCCATCTGCCGCTGCTGGAACTGGCGCGACGGGGTGCGCACGGCGCTCACGGACGAGTCGGCCAAGGCGTTCCTCATCATCGAGTCGGTGGATCCGGCGCGAGCCGACGACCTGCAGGCCGCCATTGACGAGCTGGCCGATCTGGTCGAGAGCCACCTAGGCGCGACCATCTTCGCGAAGGAGGTCGTCACGCGCGACAACCCGACCATGGTCATCGATGCGTAGGGCCGCGCTCGCCTCGGGCGCGGGCGCCGGCCCGGGCCCGGGCACGGCTGCGGGGCAGATCGCGCCCGGGGCCGGCGCCCACGTCGGCGCTTTCGGCTGCTCAAGCCGGCGCGGGGCGCGAGCGCGCGCCGCGGGGGCCGCGCGCCGCTCAGCTGTGGAAGGCGCGCCATGGACTGGGTAGTGCTCATCGCGTCCGGCATGATGGAGTCGGTGTGGGCCATCGCGCTGGGCAAGTCGGACGGGTTCGCGCACCCGGGCCCCACCGTCGTGTTCGTCGGCGCGCTCGTGCTGTCGATGGCGGGGCTCGCCTTCGCCACCAAGACGCTGCCGGTGGGCACGGCGTATGCGGTGTGGGTGGGCATCGGCGCGGCGCTCACCGTCGTGTACGGGATGGTCACCGGCAGCGAGCCGGCCAGCCTCGCGCGCATCGCGCTCATCGCGGGGCTCGTAGGGTGCGTCGTGGGCCTGAAGCTGGTCGGGGGCGAGGGGTAGGGCCCGCGGAACGCACCGGCACCCAGCCCGCGTATCCCGCGCAGCGCGCGGCCTGGCGTCGCGGCTCCGGCGCTACGGGCGCCCGCCCCCGATGCTGAGCGCCAGCGCCCGCGTCCGACGCTCAGCCCGCCAGCTGCGCGAGCAAGGCCCGCACGAGTGCCAGCAGGCGAACGTAGTAGCCGTCGGGTGCCGCCGCGCGCACCTGCTCAGCGAAGGCGTCCGCCCAGGCCAGGGGATGCTCGACAGCGAAGGAGCGGGCGGCTGCCAGCTGCTCGGCAGCGGCCGCGCCCTCCCCCGCCGCCTGGGCCTCGGCTGCGTGCCGCAGCAGCTCGCTCAGGTAGAGCAGCTCGATGCCCAGGTGATCCTCGTACTGGCGGTTGTCGTTGGACAGCTCGAGGCCCGCCTCGCGCAGCAGGCGGCGCATCTCGAAGGTAGGCTCGCCGAATCCCACGGTGACGCCCTCGGCGCGGTTCATGGTCTCCCACGGCGGCGCGGCGGGCTTGGGCGGCCCGATGAACAGGCGCGTGTACTCCACCGACACGTCGCGGACGCGCTCCTCGCGCGAGCGGTCGTCGGCGACGTCCCGCTGGGCCCAGGCAGCCAGCTCGGCCGTCGCGGCGGCCACCTCGGCCGACCCGAAGTCGGGGAAGGCCGTCCAGAAATCGGCGTCCAGACCCACATCGGCGGTCTGGGACAGCGGCCGCAGCAGCGAGTTGCCCGCGAAGGCGCAGGCGTCGGCCAGCAGCTCGGGCGATGGGATGGCATCCATGGCGAAGCCTTTCTCGAAGGGTCGGGGCGACGGCGCCCGTGCGCAGCCGCCCCGTCAGCAGAGCCGTGCCAGGGCGAGGAGGGAGAGCCGCCCCGACACGGCAGCGAATGGGCATCCTAGGCCGTCTGGGCCTCCAGCTCCAGATCGGACGCGGCGGGTGCGGCCGCAGCCTCCGCAGCGGTAGCCGGCACCAGCAGCTTGGAGCCCAGGGCCATGAAGGCCAGCGCCCCCAGGGACGGAACTCCCAGCACGATGAGCACCTCCACCACGGTGGGCGCGTAGGAGCCGGCCAGCATCCAGGTGCCGTCCAGCACGCCGGGCGCGCCGACGATGTTGGGAATGACGAAGGCGGTGAGCAGCAGCCACAGGCGCTTGCAGAGCACGCCGGCCACCACCAGGACGCTGGCGGCCACCACCAGGCCCGTCTTCTCGCGGTTCTTGGCGAACACGAGGATCAGGAACGGCACGAGCAGCCCGCCCAGGATCTCGGCCCAGAAGAACGGGGCCGTCGGGCCGCTCGTCATGACGGCCAGGGTCTCGGCGCCCGCGGCACCGGGATAGCCCATGGTGAGCACCTCGCAGAAGATGAGGAAGCCGTCGATGGCGATGCAGGTGGCCAGCAGCCCGGCCAGGGACGCGATGAGGCGCCTGGGCGTCTCGAACAGGCCTGTGGCGTTGAGCGCCACCAGCACAATGAGCAGCAGGGCCAGGCCCGAGTCCATGGCCGAGGCCACGAAGATGGGGGCCATGATGGCGCTGAACCAGCCCTCCTTGGCAATCTGAAGGCCGAAGATCCACGCCGTCACCGAGTGCACGAGCACCGCGGTGGGCAGGGCGAAGCGGGACAGGATGGACACCGCACGCTCCGCTCCCTTGCGCATGAAGCGCAGGTAGAGCACGTTGATGACCAGGTACAGCGTGATGACGACCATGTCCCACACAAGCGGCGAGGACACGTTGGGGCTCACGAGCATCTTCCACACGCGCTGGACGCCGCCCAGGTCGATGAGGATGAAGGCGCCGGCGCAGCAGATGCACACCGTGGACAGGATGATGGCGGGCATGGCCACGGCCTTGTACTTGTCGATGTGGAACACCGAAGCCGAGGAGGCCACGATGAGGCCGCCGGCCGAGAGCCCCACGAAGAACATGAACAGGGCGATATAGAGGCCCCACGAGTTGACGTTGCCCATGCCGGTGACGGCCAGGCCACCCATGAGCTGGTAGATCCAGGCGCCCAGGCCGGCCACTCCCAGCACGGCGAGCACGCCGGTCAGGAGCTTGTTCTTGGTAAGCAGTCGCATGATCGCACGCTCCTAATCGAAGTAGTGGACTTGGGGCTTGGTGCCCTTTTCTTCGAGCAGCACATAGGCATGCTTATCGCGGATGAGCCGGGAGACCTCGGAGTCCGGGTCATCCAGGTCGCCGAAGGTGCGGGCGATTCCAGGGCAGCACTGCACGCACATGGGCTCGTCGCCAGCGTCGGTCAGCTCTTTGCAAAGCGTGCACTTTTCAGCAACGCCCCTTACGCGAGCAGGCACATCCTTGTCCCCATAGTCAAAAGAAGGGTCGCGGACAGGCTCAGACCAGTTGAACGATCGAGCATTGTAGGGACAAGCGGCCATGCACATACGGCATCCGATGCAGTTGTCATAGTCAATCTGCACACGACCTTTGTCGTCTTTGTAGGTAGCACCTGTAGGGCATACCTTCAGGCAGGCCGGGTTCTCGCAGTGCTGGCAAGCGATAGGCAGGTACGTGCGCGAGAGATTGGGATAGGTGCCAAGCGAGCCGTCCAGAATATCGCAGCCCTCGGTGATCACGCGATTCCACGTCATACCCTCCGGAACGTTGTTCTGCATCTTGCAGGCGAGAGTGCATGTCTGACAACCGATGCAGCGATGCAGGTTGATGGCAATAGCTAGTCTCGTCATGATGATCACCGGCTCTTTCTCACGGCGACGAGCGTGTCGTTGAACAGGACCTGGGGGCCGAACAGCATCTTACGCTGACGCTCGATCAAGTGGGGGTTGGTAACGTTTTGCATGATTCCGTGATCAAGGTGCTGACCATAGGTGCTCTCCACCATCGTGATGCTGCCCGGACGCACGGAGTTATCCACGACCAGGGCGCAGCCGAAGCTGCCGCGATCGTTGTAGACCTCAACCCTATCGCCCTGCGCGAGCCCCAAACTCTCGGCATCGAGGGGGTTCATGGACACATGCGGCTCGAACATCGCCTGGATCCAGCTCGAACCCGAGAAGTTGGAGTGGATGCGGAAGCGAGAGCGCACCTGGTTAAGCGAGAATGGGAATTGCTCTCGCGCAGGATTCCCCGCGTACGCTTCGTCCGGCCCTTCCCAGGTGGGGAACGCCTGGCGCTCCTCAACCAGGTCATCGTAATAAACTTCGATGCGCTTGGTATCGGTTTGGTATTCTTGATTCCGGAAGAGGGATTGCGGCTTGTCAGCGTTGGGAACCGGCTGATACCCCTCATGCTCGATGAGAGACTCGACCGTGATCCCGGCATTGCGCGCCGCGTCGCTGTCAAGGGCGTTGCGCAGGTAGGCGGCATAGTTCTCAGGAACAAGATCGCCGAAACCCATCCGCTTTGCGATGGCGCACTCCACCTCGAAGTCGGTCTTGCTGTCAAACTGCTTGTCGATGATCTTCTCGATGAGGTAGACATGATCGTGCGAAGAGCGGATGCCGTTGATGTCCTCATCGCCTTCGAACTTAGTGCATACCGGCAGAAGGATGTCCACGTAGTTCGCAATGGAGGTGTAGAAGATGTCCACCAGCACTGTGAACTCAAGGCTCTTCACCCATTCGATGGTATTCTCCGCCACGGCAGCCGATTGCGTCGGCATGTCACCGAAGAACAGCGCGCCCTTCACCTTGTTCTCCTTGAAGGGGAGCTCGTAGAAGGCCACCGGCGGGGTGACTGCCTTGTACTCAGACGGCAGCTTCCACGCCTGCAGACCGAGCTTTCGCGACTGGGAGCCGCCGTTGCACTTGCCCGTGCCCGTACCCTCATAGCCGGAGTTGGCCGTGAGCGCTGCCAGCACGGCATAGGTATGGCCGGCGATATCGCTGTTTGAGAACTTGTCAATGCCGCCGAAGCTGCCCGAGAGGATGGAGGGGCCTTCTGCGTAGTCCCGAGTCATCTCCGCGATAACGTCCTCGGGAATATCGGTGATGCCCGAAGCCCATTCAAGCGTGTACTCGCGAGTCTGCTCGTCGAGCAGGTCGAGCTGAGTGATAGCCTGAACTCCCCCGACGTCAAACGTGCCCCTCAACACCGTGTCGACGCCAATGGACGTGTACGGCACGGCGGCGCCGAGAGCCCCATTCCACACAAGAGGCTCTCCCCCATCATTCTTCATCTGGGCGCCCGTCGCCTTGTCCACCAAGAAGGGGAACGAGGTGTGCGCCATCATGAAGTCGACGTCATAGAGCTCGTTGTCCAGGATATAGCGAATCATGCCCAAGGTGAGGGCCGGATCAGTGCCCGGGACAATGGGAACCCACTTGTCCGCCTTCGCAGCCGACACAGAATACTGAGGATCGACCACGTAGATCTTCGTGCCGGCCTCCTGAGCGTTGAAGAAAGCCTGGGCAAAGGTGATCGCGCTTTCCATAGGATTGTAGGACATGAGGATGATGCACTTCGACTTGGGCCATTCCCACATGGTCATGGGCGAATTCGCGTTCAGGCCCTTGGTGGCGAAGGCGCGATCGACGCCATTTCCCTGACCGCGGTCACGACCGGTCAACCCGCCGTTCTGAGCACCGAGAATGCGCGGCAGGAACGGCGTGTAGCGAGCCTTAGACTCCTCTGAGTTGGTGATGAGCAGGGCGTCCTTTCCATGCTTGTCTTGAATCGCCTTCACCTCAGTGGCAATGGTGTCGAGCGCCTCATCCCAGGTGATGGCCTCGAACTCCCCCGATCCGCGCTCGCCCACGCGGCGCATGGGAGATTGAATGCGATCCTCGCTGTAGATGTGCTGAATCTCCGAGATGCCCTTCAGGCAGATCTTGCCATAGCGATAGTCGTCGGTCTTATGCGGCTCGACCTTCACCAGCCGCCCGTTCCGCGCGGTGCACTTAAGCGAGCAGGCGCACGTGCAGTGCTGCATATGGCAGAGGTAGCCCACCCGCTCCTCCCCCTCGGCGTGGGCCTTGGCGGGGGCGAGCCAGTCCTGCGCGGTAGTCATGCCTGCCGCGCCGGCCAGGCCGAGCGCACCCGCTGCCGCTCCGGCGCCCTTGAGGAAGCTGCGCCGCGAGAGGGTTCCCCTCGAAACTGTGGTTTCTCCCATGTCTCCTCCCAGACAATTCTGACGGGACGGCGGCGCCCCTCGCGCCGGCGTTGCAACGGACCGGCCGATCGGGCCCGGGGAACTCCTCACCCCCGACCGCAGCGCCGCCTCCCCATCGCGGTTACGGTATCAGAACTGGCCTGTTCTCATGGGGACAGTATGCAAAAGTGTCGCAATACAGTCAAGGTGTATTGCGACACTTTTTCGGAAGGGTTGACCGACGCGAAGCGAAATGCCTGATCAGTGGGGATATGCGCGGGGAGATTCGAATGAGGCAGCGACGGTCGCGTCGCGACGTCCCAGCTGAATTCGCAAACGAATGTTTCACGTGAAACATTCGTTTGCGCGCGGCGATCGCGGGGCGCCCCCCGGGGGGCGGCAGGCGCAGACAGCGCGACGCAGCGGGGACGCAGCGCCACGGCGCGGGGCGCGGGGCGGGCACGGGGCGAAGCGCGGGACGCGGGGTGCGAGCGGAACGCCTCGGATGCGGGCGAGACATCGCGGGGCGATCGCGGACGCGTGATGCGGGCACAGGCCACGGGACGCCACGGAGCGAACGTGGACATGAGGCGCGGGCGAGACGTCGCGAGACGAGGCACGCCACAGCGGGAGCGCGAGACACGGGGCGGCACGCCACGCCACGGCGCGGTGATCGCAAACGCGGCGCAGGCGGGGGCGCGTCGACGTGCCTAGGCGTCCTTGCCCTCGAGGCCGCCGGGGCGCTCCGCGAAGCCCTCGGTATAGGCCGACGGCACCACGAGGGAGCTGTTCTCGTCGGCCATGCCCTCGTGGACGAGGTGCATGCGGCGCAGGTCGTAAGCTATCTCGTCGTTGCGGTACACCTCGGCCGCCTCGGAGAGCAGCTCGGCCACCATCTTCTCGGACTCCATGAGCATCAGGCGCGCGCTGCGGCGACGCTCGGCCTGGGCCTCCTGGGACATGACGTCCTGGAGCGAGCGCGGCAGGATGATGTTGCGCACCTCAACCCCCAGCACCGTGATGCCCCAGTCGCCCACCCGGTCCTCGATGGCCTGCTTGATCTCCTCATCCAGCTGGTCGCGGCGCATGATGACCTCGCTCGCGTCCGCCCGGCCGATGGCGTCGCGCAGGGCCGTCTGGGCCGTGAGCGTCACCGCGAAGCAGCAGTCCTCCACCTCGGTGCACGCCTTCTCGGGATCCCAGATCACCCAGTACAGCACCGCGTCCACGTCGAGCGGCACCACGTCGGCGGTGAGCGTCTCCTCTGCGCCGAAGGGAGTCACCTGAGTGCGCTGATCCACCCGCAGCGTGCAGTACTCGAGCACGGGGATGGTGAAGAAGATGCCCGGGCCGGCCAGGCGCTGAAAGCGACCGCCACGCAGCACCACGAAGCGCTCCCAGTCAAGCGCCACGTGGATGGAGGAGACGCCGACCAGGCCCGCGATTGCCGCCAGGATAAGGCCCGGAAGCGACACGCCGCCGGTGATGCGCCAGTCCGCCGCCAGGATGAGCGCGAACAGCACGGCGCCGAAGACCACCTGGAGCGCCACGGCTCCCAGGCGCGACGAGCGGCGATCGCGGTCGGATCGGTAGGCATCAGCCGCCATGCCGAACTCCATGTCCGCGCGCCGTCCCATCGTCACGTCGTCTTCGCAGCGCACCCCGTCCTCTCGCGGACCACGCGAAACGCCTCTCGTGCTACGACTGCTCATCGCCAGCCTCCCCTTCCCCCTCCGACCTTAGCTTCGAGATGACCTTTGTCACGAAGCGAGGGATGTCCTCCAGATCCATTCCCCGCTCGAGGCAACTCTTGACGTAGTCCTCGGTGAGCACGTCGATGTCCGAGATCACCGCCTCGGAGGCGCCGGCGCGCACGTAGGCGCCGCTTCCGTGGCGCGTGACGATGTAGCCCTCGCGCTCAAGCGCCATGAACGCCTTGCTCACGGTGTTGAGGCTCACGTGGTTCTCTGCGGCGAACTTGCGCACTGAAGGCAGCTGCTCGCCCGGCTCGTAGTAGCCCGAGGAGATGAGGAACACGAAGCGGTCGCGCAGCTGCACCCAGAGGGGCAGATTGCTCGCCTTGTCCACGTCGAACTTTGGAACCGCCTTGCCTGCCACCGCGCCTGAAGTCTCCCTCTTTCCGAAGATCCTTTTCCGGCGCCCATTATCGCACGAGCGTCGCTAATGTCATGCGACACTTCGGCGCGCCTAGGCGAAACCCCCGCCGGCGAGGGGCGCCTCGAGCAGGGGCGATCCGGCATGGATGAGCGCCCCGCGCAGGCAGGCCGCGCCGATCAGCGTGGCCGCAGCGGCCAGCGGATACGCCCAGGCGGGAAGGTCGAAGCGAAGCTGCAGGAGGTCAAGGACAAGCGGCACCCCCAGGCCCATGAGCGCGAATCCGCCGACGAACAGGCCCGACTGCGCACCTGAGACAAGCGGCGTCACGGCTTCGGCGCCGCCGGGGCCCGCAGCGACCGAGGCGAGGTAGAGCGCCGTCGCGGCGGCTTCGACGGCGATGAGGACGACGTCGGCGCGGATGGCCAGGCGCCGCGCGGCCGCCAGGCGCCTGTCGCTCGCAGCGAGCAGGACCAGCATGACCACGGCCAGGCCCGACGCCAGCGCCGAGGCGACGAACAGCACGGGGAGGCCCAGCGTGCCGAACAGCGGCGCCTCGTCCGCCTGCCCGAGCAGAAGGCCCGCGTAGGCCATGACGCCGAGCGCCGCGATGGCCGCGACGACCTGCGCCGCGACGCGAACGCCGTCGGGCACGCCGCGGCGGGGCGCATCCGCCAGCTCAAGGACGAGCGGAATCATCAGAGCCGCCGCGAGCAGGACGAGCAGGTAGGAGCCCGCCGTGACGAGCGTGGGGTTGGGTCGGAAGAACAGCTTGAGCGCCAGCTCCGGACGCCCGAGGTCGAACACAAGGCAGAGCATGCCGAAGGCGAGGAGGGCCAGGGCCGCGCCGTAGGAGGCGACGGCGACGCGGCGGCGCGCGGCGCGCGCTCGCGGGTCGCCGGAGCCGAGCCAACGACGTAGGCACCCGCGCCGAGCCGCTAGGCCGAGAAGCGCGGTCAGGAGAGCAGCGCCCGATCCCGCACCCGCGCAGAACAGATATGCCGCCACCAGATCGCTCACCAGGGGCTCCTCCCCGACGCCTCGCGCTTCCTCGGAATTCGGCAGCATTATAGCCGAGCACGCGGCGAGTAGCGGCGGAGCCGGAATACGGGAGGGCGGAAGGACGGGCGGCCAATGGGCGGAGCCGGGGGCTGGGGAGCGCGGCGGAGCCGGTGGCGAGGGGGGGCTCGGGGAGGGTCGGGCGAGGGCGCAGCGAGGGCGACCGGAGAGGCGACCGGGGGGGGGCGGAGTCGGGGGGGGGTCGCAGGGGCGGCGGCCGGGAGGGAGCAGGACCGAAGATCACCGGAATGGCGGCAGGGGCAGGTGGGAACCGGAGGGCGAAGGAGCGGCAGCCGAGGATGCGACGAAGCGCGACGGAGGCCGAGGGCGGAGTTGGGGGGGTCGCAGGAACAGCGGCCGGGGGCAGAGCAGGAGGCCGGGCAAGAGCGAGGGCAGCTGGGAGAGGCCGCTGGCCGAGGATGCGACGAAGCGCAATGGAGGCCGAGGGGCCGAAGAACAGAGGCGGGGCCAGAAGCCAGGGAGGCAACCGGGTACGGCAGGGCGCGGGGCGAGGGGCGTGGCGGGGGGCACAACCAGGGCGACGCAGAACAGCTGGCCCAGCGTGGTGCCAGTCGGTGCCGAGTTTTGCAGCGTCTTCCAGATTTCTGGCCATTTTCGCCATGGTTTACGCTGATTTCGCCGGATATTCGCGCGCTGGACTTCCCCGACCTGGGGAAACGCCGGGGCCTCCCCCTCCGAGGTGCGTAAAACGTGGCGAAAATGGCCAGAAACCTGCGAGAGGGCCAGCCGGAAGGGGGCCTCCGGCGAGAAGGCGGCTCCTCCGCCGGGGCGGGCGGCCGGCACCCGACGCGCGAACAGAACCGCGGACGCCGCGCGTCGCGATGCCCCAGGCGCCCTCGCGACGCGCCCCGGCCAATCGCTGGCGCGCGACCCTACAGGATGCCGGCGGTCTTCAGGCCGAAGTAGCCCAGCACCACCACGCCGACGACGATGCGGTACACGCCGAAGGCGGTGAAGTCGTTCTTCTTGATGTAGCCCATCAGGAACTTGATGGACAGGATGGACACGACGAACGCCGTCACGATGCCAACCGCCAGCACGGCGATCTCCGTGCCGCTCATAGCGAGGCCGCCCAGGACGAACTTGAGCGCCTTGAGCAGGCCCCAGCCGAACATCACGGGGATAGCCAGGAAGAACGTGAACTCGGCCGCCGCCGTGCGCGAGCAGCCGCACAGCATGCCGCCGATGATGGTGGAGCCCGACCGCGACGTGCCGGGAATGATGGCGAGCATCTGGAAGCAGCCGATCTTGAGGGCCGTCTTCCAGTCGATCTCGTCCACGGTGCGCACCTTGAACAGGGCGGCCTCCGCGTCGTCGCCGTCGTCGCCTGGGCCCACGCAGACATCCATCACGCGGCCGTCCGCTGCGCCGGCGGCCACCGGGCGCTCGTAGTAGTCCTGCGGGACGCGGGCATGCCGGCCGCGCGGGCGCTCGAAGACCGGCTGGCGGTCGGCGCGGCTTCCCGCCGCAGGGCGCCGCTGGCTGCGCGCAGCCAGGTAGGCGGCCTCGCGCTTGCGGTTATAGCGCTCGATCGCGATGAACGCGATGCCGTAGACGATGAGCGCGACGGCCACCGTCCACGCGTTGTAGAAGTACTCGCTGAAGAAGTCGTCCAGCGTAAGACCGATGGCCGCCGCCGGAACGCACCCGATGACCACCATGCCCCACAGCCGCCAGGTGCCGCGCTTCTCGGCTGCGGTCTTGCGCGGCGAGAACGGGTTGAGCTTGTGGAAGTACAGCACGAGCACCGCGCAGATGGCGCCGATCTGGATGACCACGAGGAACAGCTCGAGGAACTCGGGGCTCACGGCCAGCTTCACGAACTCGTCGACGAGGATCATGTGACCGGTCGAGGAGATGGGTAGCCACTCGGTGATGCCCTCGACCACGCCGATGAGCAGCGCTTTCAGTATCTCGATGATCATATCCACGGCGAAGTCCTCGTCAGATCGGCAGCAGGTCTGGAGACGCAAACGCGGCCTTACGCCGCGTCAACATCCGGTGCATGGTATCACGGGCCGTCAGAGGGAGCGTATACTTCCGGAAAGGAAACACATTTGGGGGGAAGGCACGCGGCTTTCGTCGAGAGCGCCGCCTGGCCCGCACGCGGGGGCGACAGGCGCTGGCGAAGAACCGGGCGGGAGCTGCGCGTGCCGCGCGCGAGGATCGACGCCCGACGGGGAGGACGAAGCGAAGGGAGGCCCGGTGGCCGACGTCTACGACATGCACTGCCATCTGGGGTTCGCGGCGGATGCGCCGGCGCTTGCCCGCGGGGGCGCGGCGGCGGGCGTCCGCGCGCTGTCGTGCGCGGTGACGCCCGACGACTTCGTGGCGACCCGCGAGCTCCTGGCCCCCTACCCCGACCTCCACGCCGCCTTGGGCCTCCACCCCTGGTGGGTGGCGGACGGCCGCGTGGGCGCGCCTGACCTGGCGTGCTTCGAGGAGCTGGCGGAGCAGACCCCCTTCATCGGCGAGATCGGCCTCGACTTCGCCGGCGCGCGGGCAAGCGCGCACGAGGCGCAGGCGGAGGCCCTGCGGCGCGCGCTGGCCGCCACCGCGCCGCGCGGGGGCCGGCTCTACTCCGTCCACGCGGTGCGCGCCGCCGACGCGGTGCTCGACCTGCTGGACGAGGCGGGCGCCTTCGCGCCTGACGCCGGCAACGATGTGGTCTTCCACTGGTTCTCCGGCACCTCCGCCGAGCTCGCCCGCGCCCGGGCCCGGGAATGCTGCTTCTCAGTGGGGCCGCGCATGCTCGCCACCCGCCGCGGCCGCGCCTACGCCCGCGACCTGCCCGCCGACCGCCTGCTGCTGGAGACCGACGCGCCCTCCCGCCTGGGCGAGGCGCTCGAGGCCGCCGCCTGGCAGGCGCAGCTCGACGACGCCCTGGCACAGCTGGCGGCGGCCCGTGGCGACGACCCCGCCGAGCTCGCCGCCACGCTGGCCGCCACGAGCGCGCGCCTGCTCGCGCGCTGACACCGGGGGCCGGCACGCCGGGAGCCCGGGCCAGCCGCCCTTCGCGGCCGCGCCGGGAGCCCGAGCCGACTGCCTTCCGCAGACCGCGCCGCCCACCCGCGTCGGCCGCGCCGTCTCGAACGCCGCCCTCCCCCTCCGAGCGCTCGGGCGCGGTTTCGCACGATTTCGTGCAAGAAATGACGGCTCTGCATCGAATCGCAAGGCCAGGCGCGCCCCTGCGGCGAACACGCTCGGCATAACCCCAGATCACTGCCGATCGAGGATTCCCGATCACCCGAGCCGCAACGCAAAGGAGGACGATTCGCGCGCTTTTCCCATGCAAACCCGTCATTTCTTGCACGAAATCGTGCTTTTTCTCGTCCGCGAAGGCGCCACCCGCGCTCCTTTCCCACCATCGACGGGGGCGAAAGCCCTACAATGGCGCAATGCCGGCCCAGCGACCGGCCCATCGGGCGCCGCGCCAGCCGCGCGCCGCCCGCCGCCCGACCGAAAGGACCACGCCATGCCGCCCGCCATGCGCCGCCGCAAGCAGGAGCTTGCCCCCGAAGACGCCATCCGCATCATGGAGGAGGGGGCCTACGGCGTGCTCGGCACCGCCGGCACCGACGGCTTCCCCTACGCCGTGCCGCTCAGCTACGCGTGGCTCGACGGCCGCATCGTCTTCCACTGCGCGCCCGCGGGCCACAAGCTCGACGCCCTGCGCGCCGACCCGCGCGTGTCCTTCGTCGTGGTGGGCTCCAACGAGGTGCGGCCCGAGATCTACACCAACGTGTTCACGTCGGCCATCGCCTTCGGCACCGCGCGCATCGTCGAGGACGAGGCCGAGAAGCGCGCCCTCTGCCGCGCCTTCGCCCTGCGCTACTGCGCCGGGCTCGAGGAGGGCGTGGACGAGGAGATCGACAAGCTCATCGGTCGCACGGCCATCGTGGTCATCGACGTGGAGCAGCTCACCGGCAAGCAGGCCATCGAGCTCGTTCCCAGCAAGGAGGCCTAGGATGGAGGTCATCACCCCCATAGCGGTGCGCTACGCCGAGACCGACATGATGGGCGTGGTCTACCACGCCAACTACCTGCTGTACTTCGAGGACGCCCGCACCGACTTCCTGGAGAAGGCGGGCTTCCCCTACGCCTCCATCGAGGAGGCGGGCTATATGTGCCCCATCTACGCCGTCGACCTGCAATACGGCGAGCCGCTGCGCTATGGCGAGGGCGCCTTCGTGGCCACGCGCGTGGTGGAGTCGCGGCCTACCAAGACCACCTACCTGCAGCGGGTGTTCCGCGAAGGCGACGATCCCGCTACGGCCAAGCCCCTGGTCAGCGGTCACGTCACCGCGTGCATGGTGGAGCGCGACACCTTCCGGCCCGTGAGCATCAAGCGCGCCCTGCCCGAGCTCTACGCGTTCTACGACGGCATCGTCGAGCCGGAGGCGTAGGCGCCGCGCCGAGTCTTGCGTGGCGGGCAGGCGCAGCGCCCTGCGGCGCCCTGCCCGCCAGCCGTCCCCGACCTCAGGAGGCCCCATGACGCTCACCCGCCCCGACACGCTGGACGACCCGCGGCTGGCGGTGTTCTCGTCGCTGACCGACGCCGAGCTGCGCGACCCGCGCCAGCTGGTGGGGCTCGCCCGCGCCCTCGACGCCGACGCCGATCCCGAGCGGCTGGCCGGCGGGCTGTTCGTCGCCGAGTCGGCCAACGTCATCGAGCGGGCGCTCGACGCGGGCCTGGCCCCGTTCGCCCTGATCACCGAGGAACGTTGGCGCGCGGCAGCCGAGCCCCTGGTCGCGCGCATGGTCGCCGCCGACCCCGCGGCCCCCGCCTTCGTGCTCACCGCCGCCGAGCGCCGCGCCGTCACCGGCTACGAGCGCACGCGCGGGCCGCTGGCCGCCTTCCGCCGCCCGGCCCCGGCCGATCCCGCGGCCCTGCTGGCCGGGGCGCGACGCGTGGCGGTGCTCGAGGACGTAGCCAACCACACCAACATCGGCGCCCTCTTCCGCAGCGCGGCGGCCCTCGGCATGGACGCGCTCCTGCTCACCGAGCGCTGCCACGACCCGCTCTACCGCCGCGCGGCCCGCGTGTCCATGGGCACGGTGTTCCAGGTGCCGTGGGCGCGGGTGGACGCCGACTGGCCCGCGCTACTGCGCGCGGCGGGGTTCGCCACCTGCGCGCTCGCGCTCGCCGACGACGCGCTGGCCATCGACGATGCGCGCCTGGCCGCCTGCGAGCGGCTCGCGCTCGTGCTGGGCACCGAAGGCGACGGGCTCGCGCCGGCCACCATCGCCGCCTGCGACTGGGTGGCGCGCATCCCCATGGCCCACGGCGTGGACTCGCTCAACGTGGCCGCCGCGAGCGCCGTGGCGTTCTGGGAGACGCGGGTGCGCTAGCCGGCAGGACGCGTCGCGTGCGACGTGCGAGCCGCGGGCGGCCCCCCGAGGAGGTGACGCGCGATCCGCGGGGCGCCCCAGCCGGCCCAGCCGGCACGGCCGGCGCTCCCCCGGCGTGCCGGCCGCTTGACGCGCGGCCGCATCCCACCGGCCCCCTCACAAGAGAAGGGGCCGCCACGCCACGCGCGACGACCCCTTCCCCGCCCTTCCAACGTCCCGACGCCGGCCACGGCCGCGCGCCGATCGCATTCCTAGCCGATGCCCCCGAAGAAGATGCCCAGCACGATGACGAGCGCGGTGACGCCCACGAACCCATAGCGCGTGAGCACGTCGAACCAGCGGCCGATCGGGCCGTGCCCCAGCTCAGCCTGCTTCTTGGCAAACCCGCGCGGGCACACCCAGAAGAACATGACGGCCGCCAGGAACGCGCCCACGGGGATCACGTAGATGGAGATGACGTCCATCCACAGCGACACCGCGTCCCCGCTCTCAAGCGGCAGGCCCACGGCCACGGCGATGACCGCCACCACGGCCACGGCCGCCCAGCGCGGCAGGCGGAACTGGTCCTGCAGCGCCTCCACCGGCGACTCGAACAGGTTCATGAGGCTCGTCACCGCGGCGAACACGACGGCCAGGAAGAACACGATCATGAAGAGGTTGCCCAGCGGCATCTCCTGGAACACGCCCGGCAGCGTGATGAACAGCAGCGGCGGGCCGCTCGACACGTCCAGCCCGAAGGCGAACAGCGCCGGCACCACGGTGAACGCCGCCACCAGCGCCGCCAGCGTGTCGAAGATGGCCACGTCGCGGGCCGAGCGCACCACGTCCACGTCCTTCTTCAGGTAGCTGCCGTACACAAGGGTGCCGCCGCCCGCCAGCGACAGGCTGAAGAACGCCTGGCCGAGCGCGTAGACCCAGGTGGTGGGGTTGGCGAGCGCCTCCCAGCGTGGCACGAGCAAATACTCGTAGCCCTCGAAGGCCCCCGGCATCATGAACACGCGGATGCCCACGATGACGAACAGCACGAAGAACGCCGGCATGAGCACCTTGTTGATGCGCTCGATGCCGCGGGATATGCCCAGGATCATGATGGCGAAGGTGACGCCCAGCCCCAGCAGGTGGAACCCGACGTTGCCCATCTCAGACGCCACGGCGCCGAAGAACGCGCCCACCTGGTCGGTGCTGATGAGCTGGCCGTCGAGCGACGCCACCAGGTAGTTGACGGCCCAGCCCAGCACCACCGCGTAGCCCACGGCCAGGGCCAGCTGGCCGATGGTGGGCACGAGCCCGATGACACGGCCGATCACGCGGCCGTGGGCCACGCCGCGCATCTCCATGGCCTTGCCGAAGGCGCCGAGCGGACCGGCGCCCATCGCACGGCCGAAGGCCATCTCGCCGATGACGCCGGAGAACCCGAGCAAGGCCACGAACAGCAGGTACGGGATGAGGAAGGCCGCGCCGCCCAAGTCGGCCACGCGATAGGGGAACAGCCAGATGTTGGCCATGCCCACCGCGCTGCCCACGCAGGCCAGGATGAACCCGGTGCGCGACGCCCACGCGTCACGCCCCTTAGGCGCGGAGGCGGCATCAGCCGCCGCGTCGGCGGCGCGGGCCTCCACTTCAACAGAATTCTCGCGGTTTTCTCGCACGGTGCTCCCCTTCCTCTGGCGGAGCCTATCATGATACCCTTCGACGACGGAATTTCTCGGGAGAAAGGGTGATCATGGGCCAGGTCAACGATCGGAAGGTAGCCGTCATCGGATGCGGGTTCGTCGGATCGGCGTCCGCCTTCGCGCTGCTGGAGTCGGGGCTGTTCTCGGAGATGGTGCTCATCGACGTGGACGCCGAGAGGGCCGAGGGCGAGGCGCTCGACATCAGCCACGGCATGGCCTTCGCGAGCCCCATGAGCATCTACGCCGGCACCTACGACGACATCGCCGACGCCGGCGTGATCGTGGTGACGGCAGGCGTCGGGCAGAAGCCGGGCGAGACGCGCATCGACCTCGTGCACCGCAACGTCGAGGTGTTCCGCGGCATCATGGGCGAGATTCGCGCGCGGGACTGCGGCGGCATCCTGCTCGTGGTGTCCAACCCCGTCGACGTGCTCACCTATGCGGCCATCCGCCTGTCGGGGATGCCGGAGGATCGGGTGATCGGCTCGGGCACGGTGCTCGACACCGCGCGGCTCAAGCAGATCATCGGCGAGCGCCTGGAGGTTGACCCGCGCAACGTCCACGCCCGCATCCTCGGCGAGCACGGCGACAGCGAGATCATCGCCTGGTCGAGCGCGCACGTGGCCGGCATCCCGCTCGAGGACTTCTTCAACATGCGCGCCGAGGGCTCCTACGCCGCCTTCCGCGACGAGATGAGCGACCTGGTGCGCAACGCCGCCTACGAGATCATCCGCCGCAAGCGGGCCACCTACTATGGCATCGCGCTCTCGGTCAAGCGCATCTGCGAGGCCATCGTGCGCGACGAGAAGTCGGTGCTGTCGGTGTCCAACATGCTCCACGGCGAGTTCGGCATCGAGGGCGTGGCGCTGTCCACCCCCTGCATCGTGGGGCGCGCCGGCATCGAGGGCCGCATGCCCCCGTCGCTCAACTACGCCGAGCAGCAGAGCCTGAAGGAGTCCGCCGCGCTGCTGCGCGAGGTGATCGACGAGATAGCGCTGGAGGACGCGGGCGCGTAGGAGGCGCAGGAGGGCGGGTTCGCGCGAGCGCGGGGCCGCGAGTTCGCTGGGCGCGAGCCGAGCGCGGGCCGCTGGCGCGAGGGCACAGTCCGGCCCAGTTGGCTGCGACCAAGGCCGGGGCGAGGGCGCGGAGCGGCGCGAGCCGCGGGTGCGCCGGGCTGGCGCGGATCGCCGGTGCGCTAGGCGCGGGGCCGCGAGTTCGCTGGCCGCGAGCCGCGGGCGCGAGGGCGCAGTCCGGCCCGGCCGGCTGCGACCGGGGACGGGACTGGAACCGGAGCCGGACGGGATGCGGGCGGAAACAGGCCGACGGCAGCGCCTTCCGGATTTCTGGCCATTTTTGCCATGGTTTACGCAGATTTCCCGCCAAGAACCGCCCTGCCCGCATGCGGCCAATCCGCCGACCTGGGGAAACGCGGCCCGCCACGATTCGCGGGCGGCAGCTTCCCCTCACCGGTTGCGTAAAGCGTAGCGAAATTGGCCAGAAATCCGGAAAGAGCCTCCGCAAGGCGAGCATGCTACGCCACGAAATCCCCGTTGAGCGCCATCATGAGGGCGAACAACGCGAGCCCGACGGCCACCAGGGCCAGCGCCGTCCTTCCCGGGCGCGGGAGGGTCCGCCCCAGCTGGCGCCCGAGCCATCGGCGGTCTGCCAGCGGGTAGAACACCGCCACGAAGATGAGCTCCACGGCGATGACGCCGATCCAGCGAACGCTCGGCGCGTACTGGGCCATGCTCGACCCCGCCTTGGGATCGAGCGCCTCGCCGATGCCGCCCATAAGGAACAGGGCCGCCAGGACGAAGGCGGCCACGGTGCGCGCCGCGCCCTTCCCGCCATTTCGTCGCGGCGGCTCGCCGGCGGCCGCGCGCGCCGCCCCAGCGCCTTCCGGCCCGCTGACGCCCAGGTGTTCGGGACGCCCCGCGAACACGGGCGCCACGGCTGCCTCCCCCGCCGTCGGGATCCGCGAACCACCGCCCGCACCCCCGCCGGTCCAGGCCGGCGGCGCGCCCGGCACCTCCGAAGCGCCCTGCGCCATGGCGGACGCCCCCGGAACCTGAGGGCCCGCGCAGGCCGCCATGAAGGCCTCGCACAGGGCACGGACGGACGGGTAGCGCGCGGCTGGGTCGAAGGCCGTCGCCCGGGCCAGCACGGGGCGCAGTGCCACGGGCACCCCCGGCTCGTCGAAGGCGCCTCCCGCCAGGCGCGGCGAGGGCACCTCCTCGGTAAGCAGGTAGTACAGCAGCATCCCCAGCGCGTAGACGTCGCTGCGCACGTCGGTCTGGCCGTAGCCGAACTGCTCGGGCGGCGCGTAGGCCCGCGTGCCGAAGCTGGCGGTGTCGCCCTCGGCGCCCTCGCGGTAGGCCCGGGCGATGCCGAAGTCGATGAGGGTTAGGTTCCCCTCGGACAGAATGACGTTGCCCGGCTTGAGGTCGCGGTGGATGAGCGGCGGGTCGAAGCCCTCGTGCAGCTCGACGACCGCGTCGCACAGCAGCGGGAACACCTCCTGGGCCAGGGCCGGCGACGGGTCGCGGCGGTAGACCGCCTCATGGAGCGTCTCGCCGCGGACGTACTCCATGATGACCACCAGCTCGTCATCGCGCTCGTAGCAGTCCTCGATCCGCGGCAGGTGCCGGAAGCGGGCGCCGGCGCGCTGGGCGGCCATGATGGCGGGATAGGCCGCCCCCATGCACGCCTCGCGCTTGATGCGCTTGCGAACGAAGGGGCCCAGCTCGGCGTCGTTGGCGCCCGCGAAGCAGACCACCTCCGTGGTCTCGTGAGGCGCCTCCTTTAGCACGCGGACGACGCGGTAGCACGCGTCGCGCTTGAGGGCGTCCAGGTATGAGGCGATGTCGTTTTCCATAGGATGTGATGGTAGCAAATACCGACAGCGGGAAGCGGCGGGGGCGCCGTCAGCCAGCGTCCGGCCAGGATGGCCGCCGATCCCGGCCGTCCCCGCCGAAGCATCCGCGGCGGCGCTCCGAGCCCGCCGGCCCGCGCCTTGCGCCCTGCCCGTTGGCGCGCTCGCCCGCCGCCGCGGACGCAGGTTAGCCGATGGTGTCTTCCTGGAAGCGGTAGAGCTCCTCGTCGGCGCGCTGGAGCGAGTAGCCGTGGGTGAGGGCGAAGATGATGATGGCGTCGCGGCGGCTCTTGCAGTACAGCTCGTTGGCGCCCCCGGCCTTGAGCAGGCGGTTCGCCTCGGTGAGCGTGAGGCCCAGGGCGAAGGCGAGGGCCAGCAGCTTGTCGCGGGAGGCGCCGCGCGCGCCGGTGAAGATCTGGTAGCCGAAGGTCTCGTTGAGCCCCGCGGCACGCACCACGTCGGCGCGCTTGAGCCCCTTCTCGGCCAGCAGCTGCTGGAGGTAGCCGGACAGGCCGCGCTCGCCCACGCGGCGGTCGCGGATGAACCGCTCGGGGCTCGGCGCCGCCAGCAGCTCAGCCAGCAAGTCCTCTGTCAGCGGCTCCTCCACCCGTCTCTTCCTCCTTCGCGCCATCCTGTCTTCTTCCCATTGTAGCGCCAGCCCGCGCGCGGGCGGGACGGAGGCGGGCCGCGACCCGTCCCTCCCCCGCGCTACGCGCCGGCAGCCGGCGCGCCGGCCCTAGTAGGCCGAGGCCTCCACGATCTCGAAGGTGGCTCCCCTCATGGCCTCGAGCTTGTCGGAGGGCACGAAGGTGAACAGCTCGAAGTCCTGGCTCTGGCCGGGACGCAGGTCGCTGGCCATCGCGTAGCCGTCGTCGATGCGCCCGCCATCGGGCCCGACGGCCTCGATGTGGATGTTGAAGGTGGCGGTCTGGTCGGACTTGTTGGTCAGGGTGACCGGCAGCCCCGTGTCCGCGAGGCCGTACTTGTCCTCGGTGGCGGCGAAGGCGCCTATCTGCACGTCCACCTCCTCGGCGAGCACCTGGTCGGTAGCATCGCCGGTCATGCGGTCGAGGTTGGCATCGGCCTCAGCCTTGGCCTGGTCGAAGGCGGCGTCGGTCTCGGCCTGGACCTTGTCGATGGCCGCGGAGTAGAGCGCCTGGGTGCCCAGGACAACGGCCCCGGCCACCACGGCCACCACGATGCCCGCGATGGCGAGCCCGCGGCCCGCGCGCTTGCCCCGGCTCGCGGCCACCACGCCGACGATGCCGAAGATCACGGCCAGCACGGCCAGGATGAACGAGAGGTTGTTGATGATGGGCAGAAACGACGTGACCGCCGCGACGATGCCCAGCACGAGCGAGGCGATGGCCATGCCGGACTTGGGCAGCGGAACAGCGGGGGCGCCCGCGGGGGCGATCGGCGCGCTCTGGGTGTTGGACATAAGAATCCCTTTCTCTCTGAAGCCGCCGAGGCGGCGGTTGCAAAAGTGAAGGGTATTCGTTCGCCGAAGCGACTTCATTAGCTGGGAGCTAAGATCGGGAGCTTTTTCGGAGGCAGAACGCGAGAGGCGGCGCCTTTGGCGGAGCGTGGCCGCAGAGCGAGGGGCGCCTTCCGGATTTCTGGCCATTTTTGCCATGGTTTACGCAGGTTTCCCGCCAAAGATCGCCCCGCTCATGTACGGTCAACTCGCTGACCTGGGGGAACGCAGACTGCTACGGCCCACGGACGGCAGCCTCCCCTCCTCGGCCGCGTAAAGCGTAGCGAAATTGGCCAGAAATCCGGAAAGGGGGCGCGAGACGAGGCCGCCGCCGAGGTTCTGCGCCAGATTCGAGAGGGAATCAGACGCGTGGCGAAGCCGCACGGGACGAACGAGCCGCCGCTCAAGCCCAGCGTGATGTCACGGGAGAGTCGGCTAGCCGCCGGCACGCCGGCCAGCGAGCCCGATGCATCGAGCGCCCGCGAGGCGAGCGCGCCGGCCGGCTAGCGGGCCGCCGCCTGGGCGGCTATGGCGCGGGCCACCTGGCGGCGCTGGACGGCGTGCTTGAGAAGCTCGAGCGCACCGATGACGGCACCGCCCAGGAGGAACGCCGGCAGGCTGAAGGTGTCGGCGGTGAGCGGGGGCTGGGGCACGTCCAGCGTGACCGGCCCCAGCGCGATGGCCACGAGCGACCCCACCATGAAGCCGAGCAGGCAGTAGACCGTCTGCGAGCGGAAGTCGGCGAGCGCACGCTTCACCAGCTTCACGACGGTGAGCAGCCCCGCAACGGCGCCCGCGGCGAACAGCGCGATGGCCGGCAGCACGGAGAAGTCGCCGCCCATGAGGGCCTTGAGCGCGTCCATCACCGGCAGGTACAGGCCGAAGATGAGCAGGAACGTCGACCCGGACACTCCCGGCAGGATCATGGCCGACACGGCCACCATGGCGGCGGCCACCAGATAGGCGCCGCTGCCCGCATCGAGCGCAGCGAGGTCGATGCCTCCCCCGCCGTCGACGTCAAGCGCGCCCTCGGCCACGGCGCCCGCCGCGTCCAGCCCGACGCCCTGTGCGAGCGCGCCAGGATCGACCACGCCGACCTGCGCCGCCAACGCGCCCACGGCCGACACCTCGGCCGCGTCCCCGCCGAGCGCCGCCGCGTTGGCCAGCGTGACGCCCACCACCACGGCGATGCCGACGAACGTCCACGCCAGGTTGCCGTAACGGCCGCGCACGTAGGCATGCTCGTCGCGGACGATGAGCGGCACCGAGAACACGATGAATCCCATGAACATCGAGCTCACCAGGTAGATCTGGCTCTCGAACAGACCTGTGAGCACGGCCACGGCCAGCCCGAAGCCCACCACCCAGCCTGCGCCGAGTCGCGCAAGGAAGCCGGCCGCCCGCCGTCGCTCGGCCGGCGTGCCGGACACGAGTCGATCGAGCGACCACAGCAGCTGGTCGTAGATGCCCACGATAAAGGCGATGGTGCCGCCGGACACCCCGGGGACGCTGTCTGCCAGCGCCATGAGAAAACCGCCGAGCGTGCCCAATGCCGCGCTCCTTCCAGCTAGGGAGAGGTCAAGTCGGGTCAGGGTAGCATGGCCGCGCTCGCACGCGCCGCGGTCGCCGCGCGCGCTCACAGGATGCGCACGGGGTCGCCATGGAGCCGCCACAACGCGCTGTCATGCTTTTTCGCGCCAATCCTGCAAATTCGGACGGTTTTGCACTCCGGCGTAGGGTCTCGGGGACATCCCAGCCAAGTACGGAGATCATTTGCCCAGGTCGCGCATGACGCCCCGCCCTTCCAGCGCGAGAGAGCGACTGTCTTCGGGTGCAAAACCGTTCGAATTTGCAGAATTGGCGCGAAATGCGAAGGTCCGCCCTCCAGCGGCCCATCGCTCGACCGCGCCGCGCGACGCCACTCACCTCTCGTGCAAAAGCAGCCCGCGCGCTTGTGCTCCCGGCACCCGCTCGCCGCTACCCGCAGCTCCCAAGTGCCTGCGACATCTCGCCGTCGCTCGTCCACGCCCGAGCACCCGCGGCGCGCCTCTTGGCCGCCGCCCACGCCCGCGCCGACACGCGCCTGTGCCCCGCCTCTTGGCTGCCGCCCGACGCGGGCGCAGCGTCACCGCCCGTCACCAGCACAAGCCACCGCCCGCAGCCGCGCCCCGGCCTACGTGCCCGCAGCGCCCACGGGCACTCCACGCACTTGCGACGCCTCACCGCTATCCACACCTGCGATGCCGCCGCCTGCGCCCGCGCCTTGCCTCTTGGCGCCGCTCACGCCCGCAGCGCCGCAGCAGCCCCCCGAGCGCCCGCGCCACGCGCCCCATCCGCCCCGCTCGACCGCGCCCCGCACGCCCCGCCCGCCTCGCGCCCCAGCCCTGACCCGCACCCGCGCCCGGACGCACGAGGGCCCCGGGGCGGCTGCGTGCCCCGGGGCCCTCGTGCGTCCGTTGCGCGGCGGCTACAGCATGGTCGCGCGCAGCTCGGCGTCGTCGACGGCGCTCAGGTACGCGGGCGGGATGTCGAAGAGCGTCTTGGCGCCCACCACGCCCTCGCCGGCCAGGCGCCACGCGGCGCGGGCGCAGGCCACCAGCACGCTGCCGGTGAACTCGGGGTTGGAGTCCAGCTTGAGGGAGTACTCGATCACATGGGTGTTCTGCCCCTCGGCGCCCGTCGCGCCCGTGCGGATGACCGACCCGCCATGCGGAATGCCAGCATGGTCGCGGTCAAGCTCCTCCTTGCTGATGAAGGTGACCGTCGTGTCGTAGTCGGAGAAGTAGTTGGGCATCTCGACGATGGCCTTCTCGATGGCAGCCAGGTCGGCGCCCTCCTCCGCCACCACATAGCACTCGCGCGTGTGCTTCTGGCGGGTGGTCAGCTCGGGACGCTCGCCGGCACGCACGGCCTCGAGCGCGGCAGGCACGGGCACCGTGTACTGGCGCGCGTCCACGACGCCGGGCACGCGGCGAATGGCGTCGGAATGGCCCTGCGACACGCCGCGGCCCCAGAAGGTGTAGTCGGCGCCGTTGGGCAGCACGGCGTTGGCGTACAGACGCGCGATGGAGAACATGCCCGGATCCCAGCCGGCCGAGATGACGGCGACCTTGCCGCCCTCGCGCGCAGCGGCATCCACGGCCGCGAAGTGGGCGGGGATGTTGGCATGGGTGTCGAAGGAGTCCACCACGTTGAACAGGCTCGCGCAGGCCGGCGTCTGCTCGGGCAGGTCGGTGGCCGATCCGCCGCCCAGCACCAGCACGTCGACGTCGTCTGCATGGGCCGCCAGGTCGTCGGCGGAATAGACCGCCACGCCCTCAGTCAGCGGCGTGATGCTCGCGGGGTCGCGGCGCGTGAACACGGCCACGAGCTGGACGTCGTCGTTGTCGCGGCAGGCCAGCTCGACGCCACGGCCGAGGTTGCCATAGCCCAAGATGCCAATGCGGGTAACAGACATTCTTCCTCCTTGGGGGGATGCGAGGGTAGCGTTGATGGTGTCCATTATGGCCACCCTATGTTTCGAAGATGTGAAGGAAGGGGGCTCTTCGCGAAACAACCAGGGAACAGGCGGCGGCGAGGCCTGGGGATAAGCCGCGATGCATGCGCGAGGCTCGAGAGGCCCACCGCCGCCAGACTCGGCCGCGCCGGGATGTGCTGCCCGCCCCTCAGCGCTTCCGGGACGGTCGGCGCGCGGGAGGGCCCACCGGCTTCACGGTGAGCGGCGCCTTGCCGGAGGCGTCGCCTCCACGCGAGACGCCCCGGGGGCCGCGGCGCGGGCGGGCCGCAGCCCCCTCCCCCGCCTCCTCGGCGCGGCTTGCCAGCGAGCGCGCGAAGGACACCTCGCGCGGGACGCGCAGCGTGAAGACGGTCACGCCGTCGCGGCTCATGGCCGTGATGTCGCCGCCGTGGGCGCCCACGATCTCCTTGGCGATGGCCAGGCCCAAGCCCGCCCCGCCGCTACCGCTCGTGCGCGCGCCGTCCTCGCGGTAGAACTTCTCGAAGATGGCCTCCAGGTGCGCCTCGGATATCTCTCGGCCGCGGTTGCGCACGGCGATGGACACCCACGGCCCGTCGCAGGAGGCGGCCAAGTCGACGGAGGTACCGTCCTCCGCATAGGCCACGGCATTGCGCATGACGTTGCCGAGCGCCCGGGCGAGCTTGTCGGGATCGACGAAGAACCGCACGTCAGGCGGGGCAGCCACCCGCAGCCCGATGCCGCGAGCCGAGGTCTCGGGGAAGAACGACTCGGCCACCTGCTGGCAGAACAGCCGCACGTCCACGTTCTCGCGCTCGATGGGGATGGCCTGCAGGTTGTAGCGCGTGATCTCGAAGAACTCGCCGATGAGCCCCTCCAGGCGCTCGGCCTTGGCGTAGGCCGTCTCGGCGTACTTGCGCTGGGTGTCGGGCGGCAGCACCGCGGCGTCACGCAAAAGGTCGAGGTAGCCGAGCACGGAGGTGAGCGGCGTGCGGATGTCGTGGGCCAGGTAGGCCACCAGCTCGTTCTTGCGGCGCTCGGCTGCCTGGGCGGCGCGCTCGTCGGCCAGCGACTGCGAGCGGATGACGGCCAGCTCGTTCTGGGCGATGGAGAGCCCCGGCGGCAGCTCGATGGGCGCATCGCGGTCGGCCAGCAGCCGCGCCACCGCCTCGGACAAGTCGTCGAAGTAGCGCAGCGACCGGTTGAGCGCCATCACCACGATGACGAGCCACCCTGCCGCGAGCACCGCGGCCGCGAGCGGCAGCTTGAAGGACTTGATCAGGGCGTAGGTGCTCACGTCGCGGATGAGCCAGTAGCCATCAGGATTGAGCGACTCCTGCCAGACGGGGTTGGACGAGGCGACGCCCAGCTGCACGGCCTGGTCGGAGGCAGGCAGCTGCCTCCATTCGTCATGGACGTCGGTCTGAGACTGCTTGAGGGCTTCCGCCACCAGCTGATCCAGGTCTTCCTGGCTGTAGCCCATCACCGAGGCGTTGAGCAGAATCTCGTTGACGTTGACGCCGCCGATGGCCTGGGGCACCGCCAGGGAGAGCTGCTCGGGCACGCCGGCCAGAAGGGCGCCCATGGCCGCCACCTGCGCCGCGCTCGCATCACTCGCCCGCTTCACCACGCCCGTTGCCACGAGCGCGTCAAGCGCCTCCTGGAGGGAATGCGGCGAAGGCGTGCCCACCACGTCCCGGGAGACGACCGACGCCGACACGCTGCCCGAGGAGTCGACGGCGCTCTCGTTGGTTCCGGCGCCACCCGCGGCATCGGAGAAGATCCCCGTCATGCCCACCTTATCGGCCCAGGTCAGGGCATCTTCAGCAGTGCCCGGATCCGTGGGAAGCCCCTCCTTGCCCATCTGGTCTGTCAAGTCGTCCAGATAGGCGGTGCCACCGGCAAGGCCGTAGTCGGCCATGATCGCCTCGAAGCGGTCCGTCGAGTCCAGCACGCGCCAGGTGGACGTGCTGTCGGCCACGAAGTCGGCCAGAGGGCCCATGACGAACCCCTCGAGCAGAAGGCAGATGAGGGCGAACGCGGCGGTGAACGCCGCCAGGTTGCGCCCGAGGCGGCCGAGCAGGGTGCGACGCAGGACGCGCGCCTGCTCGCTCCTAAGCGCCATGGCCGCCGGCGCCCAGGGCGTCACGCAGCTTGTAGCCCACCCCCCAGGCGGTCTCGATGAACTGCGTGGACGAGTCGATGGCCGCGAGCTTCTGGCGCAGGTGGCGGATGTGGACCATCACGGTGTTGGCCGCCGCGTCATCGTAGCGCTCGCCCCAGGCGCCCTCGAACAGGTCGCGCGTGGAGACCGGCGAGCCGGCCGACTTGGCCAAGATCGAGAGGATGGCGAACTCCTTGGGCGTGAGCTGGAGCGGCTCACCGAGCAGCGTCGCCTTGTGGGCGCGCAGGTCGACCTCCACCGCGCCGGCGCGCAGCACGTCAGCCGTCGCCTGCGCCCCGGCCCGGGCGCGGCGCAGACGCGCCTTCACGCGGGCCACGAGCTCGCGGGGCTTGAAGGGCTTGGTCACATAATCGTCCGCGCCGAGGGTGAAGCCCACCACCTGGTCGGCCTCCTCGTCCTTGGCCGACAGGAACACGATGGGGATATCGGAGACGGCGCGCACGCGCGTGCACAGCTCGAAGCCGTCCATGCCGGGCATCATGATGTCGAAGATCCCCAGGTCGTAGCGCTCGCGCTCGAGCAGCTGGAGGGCCTGGGCGGCGCCATAGCAGGCGCGCACCTCCATCCCCTCGGCTCCGAGGAGGCTGGCTACCAGATCGGCGATGGCCCGCTCGTCGTCCACCACCAGTATGCGCGCTGCTCTCTCCATGGGGCCTATTGTAGGCGAAGACGCCCCGATCCCGCAGCCACGCGCCGCGACGTGCGGCGTCTTAAGGAAAAAATAAGGGGCGTTAAGAAAGTCCTCAGCATTCGCTATGGGAACGTTAAACGGGCCCTCCCCTAAGGTAGGGGGCACGACGCGGAGCCTTGCGGAGGAGGGGCCCGACCCCCTCCGTGAGGCGCAGGCGCCCGCCAGCTCACCGACCCTCCCGACAGGCGAGGCGCCCCGCGTCGGCAACGCCAGATCACCCGGCATTCCGGCGCGCGACGAGTCGCCGCCAGCCGCCGCGCACCCGCCAAGGAGGAGACGCGCCATGGATGAGTTTTCCGCCCCCAACGCCCTCAGCTTCAGCCGCAGCCAGTGGCGCCGGCCCGACCAGCGCGCCGCGCAGGAGGCCGGCTCGTGGCGGCGCGAGGACGCCCCCGCGATCGCGGCGAGCGGCGCCGGCGCGGGCGGCACTGGCCTGGGCAGTTCTCGCGCGGGCGCAACTGGCAGCACGACCGGCAACCCCCGCCTCCGCGCTGCCAGCGGGGCAGACGAGGTGGCGCCAGCCCCCACGTGGTATGAGGTTCCCGCCGCGACGGCGCCGCCCCGCCGCCCTTCCGCGCGCCGGCCCGCCGCCACGACCTGGCACGGCGGGACCGCCGCAGCGGCGCGGGCCGGCAGGGGCCTGGCCGCATCGCTGCGGCTCGTGCCCATGGTGGCCGCCCTCGGGCTGGCAGCGCTGATCCTCGCCGGCGCGATGGGCCTCGCGGCGCTCGTCGGTGGCGGCGAGGCGAGCGACCAGTCGGGCACGCTGCTCGGCCAATCGGGGGCTGCTCCGACCGGCGACACGACCCCGAGCGCCCCCGATGAGGACACGCCGCCCACGAGCACGCCGCGCAGCCAGTGGGCACGCGGCGCCGTTCCCTTCCTCTACCAGACCGACGAGGAGTGGGCCGACGCCCCCTATGCCGGCGCCAGCGTGGCCGAGTCCGGCTGCGGCCCCACCTGCCTGTCCATGGTATATGTGGCCCTCACCGGCAAGACCGACCGCGACCCCGCGGCCATGGCAGCGTTCAGCGAGCAGGGCGGCTACGTCGAGAGCGGCATGACCGCCTGGCGCCTCATGAGCGACGGCGCCCGCACGATAGGCCTGCGCTCGCGCGAGCTCAGCGCCAGCGCTGACGCCATCCGCGCCGAGCTGCGGGCGGGACGGCCCGTCATCTGCAGCGTGGGGCCGGGCGACTTCACCACGAAGGGCCACTTCATCGTGCTGTCCGGCGTGAACGAGAACGGTGACGTCATCGTGCACGACCCCAACAGCGAGCAGCGCAGCCTCCAACCGTGGGACCCCGACCGCATCATCAGCCAGTGCCTCAACCTCTGGTCCTTCGAGCGCGCCTAGCACCCGGCCGCCATCCGACCGCGGCGGCGGGAACCTGAACGCGGAGGGGCCCGGCTCAGACGAGCCGGGCCCCTCCTGCGCATCCTCCGCCTCGCGCGCGCCGCTACGTGAGCAGCAGCACGATGAGGATGACCAGCAGCACCACGATGAGCGGCACCGTCACCTTGAAGAACAGCGGGACGCCCGCGAGAAAGCCGCCCCCGGCGCCGGCGTAGTCGCCGCGCCCGCTGACGACGCCGCCCGAGAACCCGACCCCCGACGGCGCGCGATGCCCCGGCCCGTGGGGCCGCACGCGGGCGGGGATGCCGCCCATCGCGCCGGCGTCCGGCACGGAGTCGAAGCCCTGGCCGGCCCGCGAGTGCCAGCGCGTCTCGGTCATGGACGCGTCGATGGCCGCACGCGGGCGGTCGCGGTCGTCGTGGGACAGCGCCGATATCTGGTGGCTCTCGTTGAAGGTGCGCGAGTCGATGGAGCCGCGCCCGTCGATGACCTCGCGATTCCCGGCGGCGCGGCGGGCCTCGTCCAAGACGTCGCGGCTGGCGCGGGCGCGCTCGTAGGACGCGCGCGAGCGGCGCATGCTGTCGTAGCTCTCCTGCGATGAGAGGGGCTCGGCTATGCGCTGGCGCGGCCGGCGCTGGGGGGTCTTCGGGGCCGAGGGGCGGCCGCGGCCGTCGCGGGGCGCGCGGGAGCGGGAATCACGACCTCGACGTTCGTCGGAAAAGCTTCCCATGGGTGATAACCTCGTGTTCGTTTGTGCGTGGGTTCGTTATCAGCGCCATTATGGCGCAAAACTCCGCGCGCGTGGACCACCTTAAGGAAAAGACCAGGTTTCGGGAACGACCGCGCCGGCGCTGCCGGGGTGGGACGGTAGGGCGCCCGGTCGCAGGCCTCCCCACCGCCGCTTTTTCGGCCCGGGGTGGCACTCTTTTGGAGTTTGGTACGGTTCGGCATGGCCCCAAGCGCAGAGCGGCCGGCGTTTCCCCAGGTCAGGTTTTACGCGTGGGAGGCCGACCGCGCCCACAACGGCCATTTGGGCGAAAAAAGCGTACCAAACTCCGGATAAGTGCCATCCCGGGCCGAAAAAGTGGCATCGGCGTCCGGCGACGACGCAGAAGCCGCCCGCCCTAGGCCAGCGTGGCGGCCTTCTGGGCGATGGCGTCGGTCGAGCGCTGGATCTTGGCGTCGATGCGCGCCTTCTCATCACCCTCGGCCGGCGTGGGCTGGTAGTTGTTGCGCGAGCTCGACGACGACACCGAGCAGGCGATGAACTCCACCGCATCGTCGCGCGCCACCTCGTCGCCCGTCACGGTGAACGTCTGCTGGAAGATCATGCAGTCCTTGTCGGCGGGGTTGGAGTTGCCGCCGAAGCAGAAGTTCCCGAGCGAGTACACGATATAGCGCCCCTCGTAGACCTCCCAGCCCTGGATGACGTGGGGATGCGATCCCACCACCAGGTCGGCGCCGGCGTCGATGGCCGCGCGACCCAGCATCATCTGGGTGTCGTTGGGCACGGTCTCGCGCTCGATGCCCCAATGGATGTAGACGAGCACAAGCTGCGCGCCGTTGTCGCGCGCCTCCTGGATGCGCGCCACCATGTCGTCTTTCATCCCCTCGTGCTCGGCCAACTCATAAGCGCCCACGAGGCCCACCTTCACGCCCTTCACGTCCACGTAGCCGATGCGCTCGTAGCCGAACGACGGCACGCCCTCCGCGTCGAGGGCGGCAATGGTGTCCTGGTAGCTCTGCTCGCCGTAGTCGCGCGAGTGGTTGTTGGCCAGCGAAGCGGCCTCCACGCTCGAGCTGGAGAGGATGGCGGCGAACTCGGCCGGGCCCTTGAAGGCGAAGGTCTTGTCGGCGCGGGCGTTCGAGGTGGTGAGCGTTCCCTCCATGTTGACGATGGTCAGATCGTCGGCGGCGAAGAGGGGCTGGACGTTGCGCAGGAAGTAGCTCGGATCGTCCACCGCCTCGAACATCGCGTTGAGGCTGGTGGCGTAGTCGAAGGCGGAATCGGTGCCGAGCGTGCAGTCGCCCGCGAACGTGACGGTGAGGCTGACCGGCTGGGGCTCGGGCTGGGGCTGGTCAGACGCGTCGAGCGCGGGAGACCCCTGCGCGTCGGGCGCGGGAGCGGGAGCATTGGCGCGATCCGCCAGCTGGAAGCCGATGGCCACCAGCAGCACCGCGATGACGCCGATGGTGGCGACGCGCGCCAGGGAGAGCCCCCGCCCGCGAGGCTGCTCGTAGCCGTATCCCCCTCTTCGCGCCATGGTTCTCTCCCCTTCTGCCCTCCGAGGCCGCTCCTGCTGCCGCTTTTCTCCGCCATTCTGGCACTGATCGACGGTTTGGTATGGCTTACCGCGGCCCAAGGCGCGCTGCGGCCGACGTTTCCCCTGATCGCGTTTGCGAGAGAGGAGCCAACCGCGCAAAACACGCCCTCTGAGCCGAAAAGCGTATACCAAACCGTCGATTAGCGCCATCTCGCAGCCGAAAGGCGGCGGTGGCCGGATCCTGGCGCGCGATACGCGCCGCGCGCGTCACGAGGGCGAGGCAGAGCTGGGGCAGGCCCACGAGGGGGGTCGCGCTATCGGAGGGCAGGCGGCGCCCCGATTGTCAGGCGACGACGGGCGCTGGGTCGCCCCGGCTGCCGACACCCCAGCGCCCGGCCGTCGCAGAGAGCCCTCCGCCGCCCCGGCCAAGCCCGCGCACCGGAAGGCGCCATGGACGGCGGGCGATGCACGAGCCTCCGGGCTCCTCTGGGGAAGCACCCGGCATGCGGGAGCCGCTAGGAGGCAGGAGCCCCGAGCGCCACAGGGCACCGCTGCGAGAGCAGCCTCCCAAGGCGCTGCTGGGGCATCGGACCTCACCCAAGGCGCCGCCAGGGCGACCCGCGCGCCGGCGCCCCCCCACCGCGACTCCGCCGCTGCCGCAACTCGCCCGCCCGCCGCCCCGCGCCCCGCGCGGCGGTAACGGGGCGCTGACGTTGGCAACGGGCGCGTGAGAAGGGGGTGACGCGCACGCCACGACCGAGCGTGGGCGCGGAGGATGGCCGCGGGCATCCGTAGAATGAGGGGCGACCGTTGGGAGAGGTCGGGTTCCGCGAGAGCGCAGCCGCTGGCAAGGCGGTGCCGTCGCGGAAAGGTTGGACGCCATGAGACTGGGTGTCACTGCGAGGAAAGCCGCGGGAACGGATCGTTTCCGCCGATCAGACGTCAGGCAGGCGCCGCGTCGCCTCGCCGATGCGCGCGGAGCCGCGATCGCCTGCGCGCGGGCAGAGGCCCCCACGCAAGCAGCCGTCGCGCTGGATACGGGCGCGCAGGGCCGGCGGGCTGCCGGGCGCAGGCAGCGCGGACGGGCAGTCGCGCCCGTGGGCGTCGCGCAGAACGCGAGCAGCCGGCGAGCAGGCGTCGCAGGCGTCGCCGGTGCGCCCAGCGCGCCGGCGCGGGAGACCGCCGCGGGTCGCACGGACGCATGGGCGCAAGACGCCGGGCAGGCGAGCGCGCGCACGCGGGAGGCGCCGGCGCGGGCGCATCCGTGGTTCGCGCTTCTCGTGGCGGCCGGCGTGGCGCTCGGGCTGGCAATCCCCTGCGCAGCCTGGGCGAGCGAGGCCACCGTCGCCGGCATGGTGGAGCGCCAGGCCGCCTGCGCTGCCGACGGGCTGCTGGCCAGCGGCGTGGAGACCGGCACGGCAGCGGCTGAGCCCAAGGCGGTGCTCGATGACAACGACCTGCCCGCCGAAGCCGCCGAGCGCGCAGCCGCCGAAGCCACGCGAGCCGCACGAGCCGCCGAAGCCGAGGCCGAGGCCGCCCGCACCACAGCCCCCTCCGCCGAGGCCGGCGACGACGCGGCGGGCGGCTCCTCTTCCGGCAGCGCATCCTCCCTTCCGCCGCGCACCATCAGCGTGGCAGGCTCCTCTATGGGCTACGTCGACTCCTACCAGAGCGCCTCGGCGCCCTCTTCCGGCGCGGGCCTGTGGATGGGGTCGGATAGCACCACCGACGGCAGCTGGGCCTACTTCATCGGGCACAACCCCGGGCCGTTTCATGGCGTGATGGAACTGGGGCAGGGCGCCGCGGTCACCGTCTGCGACGGCAGCGGCAACGCGCGCACCTACCATGTGGTTGACGTGTTCACCGTCCCCGACGCCACCTACTGGGAGGACATCCAGGGTCGCGTGACCGGCCATGGCGAGTCGGTCATCCTCCAGACCTGCGTCGGCGACCATGCCAGCTACCGCATCGTGGTGGCCGCTTAGCGCCACGGTCGGCCGGAACCCGAGCGCGCCCGCCCGCCTATGGCGCGACACGGGCGCCCGCCCGCCGCTCGTCCGCCCACGGCGCGCCGCGTCCGCCCGTCTGCCCGCCGCCTGCGGCGCCGGAGAGCCTAGAAGAACGTCTGCGTGAGCCAGGCTGCGTACTCGCCGGTCCACATGGCGCCGAGCTCGTCGAACACGCGCGCCCAGTCGATCTCCTCGTCGAGCAGCAGCTCCAGGTAGTGGCGGCTGCGCAGGGGCGTGTCGGGTGCGGCAAGCAGGGCCTGCGCGATGGTGTAGGTGCAGGTAGGACACATGGTGACGAGGGTCTCCGCCCGCGTCTTGAGCGCCTCGTCGATGACGCGCTCCACGCGGCGCTGGGTGACGTCGGTGTCGTAGGACGCCACGGCCCCGCCCGCCCCGCAGCAGAGCGTCCCCTTCATCCGGTGGTCGATCTCGCGGCGCTCGGCATCGGGCGTGTAGCGCTCCAGCAGCCCGCGGATGGCGCGGCCGTGCCGGCCCTCGGCGCGGTCGTGGCACGAGTCGAACACCGCAAACGACGCCACCGGCGCCGGTGTAAAGCCAGGCGCGCGCCCCTCCGCCTCCAGCTCGGCGGCGCGGCGCAGCATGAGCTCGGGCAGCGGCACCACCTCGATCACGCCGTCGAGCAGCTCGGCGAACTCCTCGCCGCAGCCCGGGCAGACGGTGACCAGGCGCGTGATGCCCGCGGCGAGCATCTGGTCGAGCACGCGCTGGCGCAGCGCCGCCGCACGATCGAACAGCCCCGCGCTCATGAGCGGACTGCCGCAGCAGTCGTCCGACAGCGCCCAGGCAAAGCCGGCCTCGGTGAGCCACGCGCCGGCCTTGCGAACAACCTCGGGCGCGTAGCTGACGAGCGAGCAGCCGGGGAAGAACAACGTGTCAGCCAGGCCCGGCCCGTGCTCGGCGGCCTGGGCGAGCGATGTGAACTCCGGATAGCCGATGCCGCAGATGGCCCGGTAGGCGCTGAAGATGTGCCACTCCTCGTCGACCATCACCAGCTTCTCGGTGGGCATGAGGCCGGCCTCGCGGAACAGCGCGCGCCACGCCCGCATGCGCTCGGGCGCCAGCACGTGATGGGCGCACGAGGCGGTGCAGTAGCCGCAGAAGCAGCAGCGGCGCAGCGCGTGGTAGAGCTCGGGGCGCTCCTGCACGAGGGCGAGCGTGGCCGCCGGACGTTCCTCGGGCGTCAGGGCCATGAGCCCGTCGTAGGCCGCCTCCACGGTGCCCACGTCGAGTCCCGGCTGCTGGAGCACCTCGCAGCGCAGGGTGCAGCGACGACAATGCGAGCAGGTCAGCTGCTTGTTGGCCCAGGCGGCCAGGATGTCGATCTTCGGTGCGGCGAGCCCGGCCAGGGCGTCCTGCTCGGCCGGCGTCAGCTTCTGCGCTCTCTGCATGGCGGGATCCTCTCTCCTCACCCGAGCAGTCTAACGCAACCGGGGCGCGACCGGCCGCCGCGCCCCGGGGTTCATCGCAGGTTTTCGGTCGCCTCGCCGCAACGAGCCGCTGGGGCGGCGGGCTGGCGACCAGGCAGGTGGGCGCGGCGCCTAGCCCATGGCCGCGCGGAGGGCGGCCAGCAGGTCGTCGTACTCCTCGAAGGCGGTGAGGTCGGGGTTCTCCGCCTTGATCTCATCGGTGCTGCGGAACAGGAACCCTGCCTTCGAGTCGCGGATCATACCCAGGTCGTTGTAGGAATCGCCAGCGGCCAGCGTCTGGAAGCCACAGCTGTGCAGCGCGCGCACCGTGGTGAGCTTGGTCTGCTCGCAGCGCATGCGAAAGCCGGTGATGGCCCCGTCGTCGGCCACCTCCAGCTCGTTGCAGAAGATGGTAGGCCAGCCGAGCTTCTCCATGAGGGGCTGCGCGAACTGGGTAAACGTGTCGGAGATGATGATGACCTGGCCCTCGGCGCGCAGGGCGTCCAAAAACTCCTTGGCGCCGGGCATCGGGTCGATGGTGGCGATGATGGCCTGTATCTCCTTGAGGCCCAGGCCGCGGTCGCGCAGGATGCCCAGGCGGTACTCCATCAGCTTGTCGTAGTCGGGCTCGTCGCGGGTGGTGCGCTTGAGCTCGGGGATGCCCGAGGCCTCGGCGAACGCGATCCAGATCTCCGGGACCAGCACGCCTTCCAAATCCAAGCAGGTGATGTACATGGGGGTTCCTTCCGTCGGCCGAGATGGCGGGACGCGCAGCCGCCAGGCAGGCAGCGGGCGCACGCCCGGCGGCCGGCAGCAGGGGCGAGCGCGCCCTCCGATGGCGCCATTCTAGCGCCGGCCCGCGGCCGATCCGCCCGCGCGGCGGATCGGGGGGCGCGTGCGCTGCGCGAGCGGCGGGGCGAGGGGTTGGGGAGCTGGGGGGTTGGGGGGTTGGGGGTTGGGGGGCAAATCAGGAGGCGAACCTTCGAAAAAGAGCGCGCCGCCGCAAATTCGCGCGGTTTTGCACCCGCCAAAGGCGGCTAGAGGGCCGAAAAGCGCCCCTTCGACCCCCTTTGAGCGACGTTTTCAGGGAAAAGCTGCGATTAGGGGGCTAGCAAGAGTGCAAAACCGCGCGAATTTGCAGAAACACCCGCGAAAAACGAAGGCCCGCGGGCTAAGCGGGTGGCAGAGGGAGGGCACCAGGGACGCGGGCCAGGCCGTCCGTGGCCACGAGAAGGTAGTTGTCCTGAGCGGAGAAGCCCTCGTCCGCGCAGGGAATGACGGAGACGTGATCGAAGGCACGCTCGAGGGCGCGGCCGGCGGCGATGAGGGCGGCAACACCCTCCGGCGAGCCGGGCACCACGACATTAACCAGGTAAAGGCCACCTGGCGCCAGGCCCGCGCGCACAAGCGCGAGGCCCTCGGGCGCGAGGAGCCCCGCATCAGGGTCGACACCTTGAAAGACGTCGTTGAGGATGGCGTCATAGGGTGCCAAAGGGTCACACCTAATGGCACCTAATGTCAAAGGGTCACACCCAATGGCACCCAGCGGGGCAGCAGCGCCGGCCAGGCGGGCAGACGACCTGAGCGCAGGCGCAACGTCCGAGCAACCCAGCGGGGTAACCGCGTCAGGTGTCAAAGGGTCACACCCAATGGCACCCAATGGGACAGCAGCGTCGGCCAGGTAGGCAAGGGCATCGGCGACGATGACACGCAGCCGGCCGGCATGAGCGCGCTCGGCGTCGGCCAGGAAGAAGCGCTCGCGGGCCAGCGCGACGATGGCCGGATCGGCCTCCACCACGTCAAGCTCCACATCTCCGCGGCGTGCGAGCACATGACGCGGGTAGGCGAACGCGCCGCCTCCGAGCATGAGCACGCGACGCATGGGCACGCCTGCGTCAAAGATCGCATCGAAGGCGCGCAGGTAGGCAAAGGGCGCCTCGGGCCGGCCGTCCACGTAGGCAGCCGACTGAAAGGCGCCGCCCACCTCGAGCACGCGGATGGCCGCGCCATCAGGCCCCTCGGTATCGTAGACGCGCGCCGGGCCGAACATCGTCGGCGCCGCGCCGTCTCGCCCGCGCCGCCACGGCCACCTCATCGCACGCGCCCCCTCTCACCGCCGGCAGCGTGCGGGGCGCGTTCCTCCCCCGCCTCGCAGCACGCAGCCCCGCACGACGCGTTAGCATCGGCCGCAACCACAGATCGCACCGGAGGCGCAGGCATGCCAGCCCCCTCGACCGGCCGCTCATCGGAACGAGGCGCGTCAAGAGCGCCTCCCGTGGCTGCACCCGAAGCGTCCCGAAACCGGCGCTGGCAGCAGGCAGCATCCGCGGCAGGCCGCATCGCGAGGGCGGGTACGCCCAAGCCACCCCCACCCGAACGCCGGACAGCCCCACGCGCCGCGTCCACGGACCGCCGCTGATAGAGGCCGACGTCCTCGAAGCCCAGGCGACGGTAGTAGTCGCGCGTACCCACGGCGCTGATGACGTTGACGGCGCCATAGCCGGCCGCCGCCGCGCGGGCGCACGCCTCCTCCACGAGCCGCCGGCCCAGGCCGCGGTGCTGAACGCCAGCCGCCGTGCGCGCGAGCGGCGAGGTGCGCCCGTAGACGTGCACCTCGCGAATCATCGCCTCGCCTGCGCCAACGGGTACGCCCGGGTGCTTCGCGAGCGCCTCGGGCATCGGCAGCGACAGCCGCAGGAAGCCGGCGATGCGGTTGTCCGGCGTAACCCACTGCAGGAAGAGCTCACGACTCGCTACCGTGTCGTACGGCACGACCTCAAGGCGCAGCGACGCCTCGTCCACCTCCGCCCCTGCAATCTCGCGGCTGCGGATCTCCCGCACGAGCGGCGCGACAGCTTCGCCGCGCCTTCCCGCCGTCCCCCGGGGCGCGCCCCTCCTCCCGTCGCCCGCGCCCAACGGCGTGCCAGGCGCCTGCGCGACGGAAAGACCCGCGCGCGCGTCGACCGAGGAACAGCCGCCGGAAGGCGTCTCCCGGCCTGCCGTCCGTCCGGCGACGTGCGGGAACTCCGCCAGCGCGCAGCCGCCGAGGCCGGATTCGCCGCGCTCCCCCGCCCCCTCGCCAAGGCGACGATCCACCAGCTGGCGAAGGTTGGTCTTGCGGTTGCCGGCCACGATGTCGTGGGCCGATATGTCGCGGATCATACGCGAGATGCGCGTCCAGGACGGCGTGACGCGCACATCGGCGGCGAGCAGCGCCACGAGCGTCTCCTCATCGTAGGGCGCCCACTCCCCCGCCGCGTAGCGCGCGGCAAGCGGCGTGCCCGCCGTGAGCACGCAGGGGTAGAGCTTGACCTCGTCGGGCAGGAAGCGCGGCTCGCTTACAAGGCGATGGTAGTCGCGCGCGTCGGCCGCGGGCGTGGCACCCGGCAAGTTGGCCATGAAGTGCGCATGGATCTTGAAGCCGAACAGACGCAGCAAGGCGAAGGCGCGCGCGACGGCATCCACCGTCCGCGCATCGCCGCGTCCGCTGGCAGCCAGAACGGCGGGATCGAGCGACTGCACGCCCATCTGCACCTTCGTGCAGCCGAGCCGCCGCAGGTCGATGAGGGCCGGCACGTCCACAAGCTCCGGACGCGTCTCCACCACCAGCCCCACGCATCGGCACGCCGCGCCCTCGTTGTCCCGCTGCGCGGCCTCCACCTCGTCCCAGGCGGCGACCTGGAACGCCGCCGCTCGCTCCCAGGACGCGGACGGCGCGCCGTCCGCTGCGCGCGAGGATCCCGCCGAGCCGCCCGGGGGCTGAGCATCGGCGGTACCCACCTGCTCCCCTGTTCCATAGAGCTGCCTGACGGCCTGGTTGTAGGTCAGGCGGCCCTCGTTCACCGATTCCTGGACGGAGGCGACGCGGGCGGCGCAGTCGGCGCGCTCGGAGGGGATGCCGAGGGCCTCGTAGCGAGCGCGGCGCTCGGCCGCCTGGCGCTCGGCGGCAGGCGCGACGCCGTCGTTGAGGGCGCGAAACAACTCGGCGACGAACCAGCGGCGGTAGCCCTCCGGGTAGTCGCTCCACGTGCCGCCGAGCACGATCAGCTCCACTTTGTCCACCGGATGCCCCATCTGCGCGAGCGTGCGCAAGCGGGCGCTCACCTGCAGGTAGGGATCGAAGAACGCACGCTCGGCCCGCTGGCAGGCGGGCTCGTCGGCCAGGTAGCTCTTGGGCATACGCACGTCATTGGGACAGTACAGACAGCCGCCGGCGCAGGGCCACGGCTTGGTGATGACGGTGACGGTGGCCACGCCCGAGGCCGTGCGCCGCGGCTTCATCCGCAGCAGCGCCATGAGGCGCTCCTCTAAGGCGGCGTCCACCGCCCACGCGCGCCAGCGCTCGGGCTCCTCGTCGCGGACACGCAGGTAGAACGGCAGGAGCGCCTTCTTCACGTAGCGACGTTCCGAGCCGCCCGCGCGACGGTTGCGCTCGTCGAGCAGCCGCGCGAGGCCGCGCGCGTCAAGCGGTACGCCCGTTCCCGCCGCCTCGGCCCGCAGCCGCGTCAATATGTCGAGGATCACCTCTTCCATGGCACGAGATTGTACCGGAAGCGACGTTGCCACGCCGCAGTGAGGGGATAAGGGGGCGGGGGCGGGGGCGGGGGCGGGGGCGGGGGCTGGGGCTGGGGCTGGGGGCAGAATTCCACCCCTTTACCTGGGGCGCAGCAGGTTTTTCGCGAAGTTACCCAAGATTATGTGACAACGAACGCATGCGACTCCCCCACAATGAGCCGCTCCGGGGCAGCCGAGAAGGTCTGGCAGGCGGCCCTGGAGCCAGGGGGCGCGGCCGGCGGCCACGGGCCCGGGGGAACAATGGCCCCGAAGCCGCTGCCGCGCCCAACCCGATGCCCCGGCCGACCCTCTTCCTCTTGCGGCCGGGGCACCTGCGGCAACGCCTTCTGCACAGGGGGCTGCCGCCCTGCCCGCCCACCCCTTGGCCACGCGAGTCGCCAGGCGTCTTGCCCTTCGCCTGTCGCTTGCGGTCGCCCCTCCCTATCTCGCGCCCCGCCGTCCTGCTCCTCACAGGCGGCCGGGGCGCGCAGATCCCCGTCGGCCCGCGACCGACGCGATGCCGCCCTGCAGCCGCGGCGCGCGCGGATCGCGGGCCGACACGCTCTGGGCTACAATGGCCCCATGGACACCACCACCGCCCAACGACTCAACGAGCTGAACGCCCGCTTCTACCGGGAGCACGCCTCGTCGTTCTCAGCCACGCGCCAGGCACCGTGGGAGGGCTGGCGGCGCTGCCTGGCCAGGGCGCTCGAAGCGCTTGGCGAACCGCACGCCTCTGACCCCGCCCCGGCCGATCCCGCCGCGGGCGCGATGCCACCTCGCAACCTCCAGGCCACCGGCAAGATCCGCGCATCCGGGGGTGCCGCCGCGGGAGACGCGCCACGGCCCTCGGACGAAAGCGCCCCGGCCGGGGACGCACGGCGCTTCGCCTGGCCTCCCAACGCCCGCACGTCCCCCGCGCCTGACGGGCGAACGCTCCGCGTGCTCGACCTGGCATGCGGGAACCTGCGCTTCGAGCGCTTCCTCATGGACGCGCTGCCCGACCTTGCGATCCGCGTGGATGCCGTGGACAGCTGCGCGACCCTCGCCGACGGCGCCACCGCGCTGCCCGGCGTGCGCTTCCACGAGCTGGACGTAGTGTCAGCGCTCCTGGGCGGCGCGGGCACGGCGGCGAGCCAAGCGCGAGCCGAGGCCGGCGACCGCGCGTCAGCGGACAATCCGACGGCGGTCGTGGCGGGCGCCCCGCTCGCCCTGCCCCGACTCACACCCTGCGACCTGGCCGTGAGCTTCGGGTTCCTCCACCACGTGCCCGGCTTCGAGCAGCGCGCGGCAGCGCTCGCGGCGCTCGTCGCGCAGCTGCGACCCGGCGGCGTGGCGGCCGTTTCGCTCTGGCAGTTCCTTGATGACGAGCGCCTGGCGCGCAAGGCGGCGACCAGCCATCCCGCCGCCCTCGTCGACCTAGGCCTTGATGAGTCCGCGCTCGACGAGGGAGACCGCCTGCTGGGCTGGCAGGACGCTCTCGGCGCCTGGCGCTACTGCCACCACTTCGCCGAGTCCGAGGTCGACGCCCTCTCGGCCGCCGTGTGCGCCGCCACCGGCGCCCGCGAGCTGGCGCGCTTCAGCGCCGACGGCGCCTCCGGCCGCCTCAACCGCTATCTCCTCCTCCAAGTCTCCGCGTAGCCACGCCCTCCCCGCAGCGCGGGCGCCCGCCCTCCCGCGCTCGCCGCGCAGGCAGCGCTCCACGACCCGGCGGCCCGGCCCACAGCGGGCCGCCGCCACTTTTTCCCTCCGAAATGGCACTAATTGGCAGTTTGGTACGGTAAGACGAGCGCGCTGGAGCGGCAGGCCGGCCAGCTGGTTTCTGCGACCTGGGAAAACGCCGACTGGGCATCATCCAGCGCGCCCTCGGAAACGCCAAAGGGCCTCGCGCACCGTACCAAACTGCCAATTAGTGCCATTTTCCGGCGAAAAAGCGGCTGTAAGCCCCCCCCCCGCTCCGCCCCGGCGCTTCCTACGGTTCGGAGGAACCCGCCGCACGGCCGGGTCGGGCGCGGGCGGCGCCGCTATACTGTGACGCGACACCCGACCACGGAAAGGCACGCCATGGAACACGAGGATACCGCCTGCGGCGTCGACGGCCTGATCAGCTTGCTCGGCATCCGCTTCACCGAGGCCACGCCCGAGCGCTGCGAGGCCGTCATGCCCATCACCGATGCCGTCCTCCAGCCTTTCGGCTTCGTGCACGGCGGCGCCACGCTCGCCCTGCTCGAGACGGTGGCCAGCCGCGCAGCCGAGCTGCGTGCCGACCTGGAGACCGAGCGCCCCTTCGGCACGCGCGTCGACGTGCGCCACCGCAAGTCAGGCCGTGCGGGCAGCGTCCGCGGCGTTGCTGAGCTCGAGCGCGTGGAGGACGTCAAGCAGATATGGCGCGTCAACGCCTACGACGACGAGGGCGACGTCATGTCCACCGGCACCTTCGAGACGAAGATCGTCACCCTCGCCTACCTGGCCGAGAGGGGGCGCCGATGAAGGTTCTCACGCTCAACGCGGGCAGCTCGTCGCTCAAGTACCAGCTCATCGACCTGGCCACCGGAGTCGTGCTCATCCGCGGGCTCTGCGAGCGCGTGGGCGGACCCGATGCAGTCCACACCTTCGACCGCGGCTTGGGCGAGCTCAAGCGCGCCGAGCCCCTCCGCGATCACCACGACGCGCTCCAACGCGTGATCGCCGTGCTCACCGAGGTCGAGCGCGGGCCCATCCGCAGCCTGGCGGACATCGACGCCGTGGGCCATCGCATCGTGTCGGGCGGCGAGTTCTTCAGCGCATCCACCCTCATCGACGATGACGTGCTCGACAAGATCGCCGTCTGCTCGGAGCTCGCTCCCCTGCACAACCCGCCGGCGCTCAACGTCATCCGCGCCTGCCGCGAGCTCATGCCCGACATCCCCGAGGTGGCCGTCTTCGACACCGCGTTCTTCCAGACGCTGCCGCCGCGCGCCTACGTCTACCCGCTGCCCTACGAGTACTACACCGACTACCAGATCCGCAAGTACGGGGCCCACGGCACGTCGCACCGCTACGTGGCGCGCCATGCCGCCAAGATGATCGGCGCCGATGTGTACGACCTGCGGCTCATCACGTGCCACCTGGGCAACGGCGCGTCCATCGCCGCGGTGGACCACGGAGTGGCCGTGGACACCACCATGGGGCTCACGCCGCTCGACGGGCTCATGATGGGCACGCGCTGCGGCACCATCGACCCGGCCGTGGTGACCCACATCCAGACGCGGTTGGGCTACACGCCCGAGCAGATGAACGAGGTCATGAACAAGAAGAGCGGGCTTCTGGGCGTGTCCGGCGTGTCGAGCGACCTGCGCGCGGTAGAGGAGGCGGCGCTGGCCGGCAACGAGCGCGCCGTGCTGGCGCTTGAGCTGTACGCGTACTTCATCAAGCGCTACATCGGCCAGTACTTCGCCGTGCTGGGCGGCGCGGACGCCATCGTGTTTACGGCCGGCGTGGGCGAGAACTCCGAGTACATGCGCGAGAAGTGCCTGGCCGGGCTGGAGCCGCTCGGCATCGTGCTCGATGCGCGAAGGAACCGCCTGCGCGCCGGCGAGCGCATCATCTCCGAGGATCGGTCGCGCGTGAAGATCATGGTGATCCCCACCAACGAGGAGCTGATGATCGCCCGAGACGTGGAGAAGATCGTCGACGAGCTGCGCCACGCCGAGGAGCGCCGGGAAGAGGTGGAAGAGACGCTGGTGTAGCGCCGGGCCGGGACGCGGGGACGCCGGGGGGTGGATGCGCCCCGTCGCGGCAGGCGCTCGCGGGGCAGCGGGAGGCGCGGGGCCGGATGCGTGCCGCCGCGGCGGGCGCTCGCGCGGCAGCGAGGGACGCGGGAGGCGCGGGAGGCACGCTGGGCGGGAAGGACGCCCGACCTGATGGAGCCAGGCCGCGGAGGCCGCGTGCGGCTTGTCCGCCAGGAGGAGCCAGATGCGAGCCACAGCGGCGGGCGCGAAACTGGGAGAAGTCGGCCACCCACTGGTTGCCCATGATGACGTAGCACAGGGCCGTGCGGGGCAGCGGGGAACGCGGGGGCCGGATGCGGGCCGTCGCGACGGGCGCTCGCGCGGCAGCGGGAGGCGCGGAGAATCCGCGGAAGCCGCGTGCGGCATGCTCACTGGGAGGAGGCGCGGGGGGCAGGGCGAGGGGACGCGGGAGGCCGCGTGCGCCCCGTCGCGGCGGGCGCTCGCAAGGCCACATAACCGGATGAGGGCCGTCGCGACAGGCGCTCGCGGGGCAGCGGGGCAGCGGGGGACACGCTGAGCGGGCTGCACTGGGCCAGGCCGCGGAGGCCGCGTGCGGCTTGCCCGCCAGGAGGAGCCATACCGGGCCAGGGCGCGGGGGGGTCGGATGCACCCCGTAGCAACAGGCGCTCGCAGGACCACAGAACCGGAGCCCCCCCCCCGCAGCAGGTGCTCGCCCCCTGCGGGAGGCCTCCGCGACGCGACGGCCACAGGGACATGGCCACGGGAAACGCGGCCATGGGAAGGTTGTGGCACAAAATTACCGATGGTTTACTTTCTTCCTCCCTCCCCCTAGAATACGCGTGTTAACCATATTAAACTTGTAGGCGGCACCGGAGCCCATCGCCAAGCGAGGGCGCCGCGCCGCGAGAGGGGGGAACGCTCCATGCTTGACAGGCGGCTGCTGGCCCTGGCGCCGGGCGCGCGACGCGCCATCGCGCTGGACGTGGCGCTCCAATGGGTGGGACTGCTGGCAACCATCGCGCTGTTCTACCTGATCGGCCTGTTCCTGCAGGCCGTGCTGGCCGGGACGGCCACCGCCGAGGGCGCCGCCTGGCTGGCCGGCGCGGCCGCCGCGGCCATCATCGTGCGCTGGGCCGCCCAGGCCCAGGCGACCGCCTGCGGGGTGCGCGCCGCCACCGCGGCCAAACAGGCCGTGCGCCAGCAGGTCTACGACAAGCTCGTGCGCCGAGGGCCGGCCTACCGCGAGGACGTCTCCACCGCCGAGGCCGTCCAGGTGTGCGTCGAGGGCTGCGAGCAGCTGGAGAGCTACTTCGCCCAGTACGTGCCGCAGCTGGCCTACGCGCTCATCGCCCCGCTCACGCTGTTCGCGTTCCTCGCGCCGCTGTGCCTGCCGGCCGCCGTGGGGCTGCTCGTCTGCGTGCCGCTCATCCCCCTCTCCATCATGGCGGTCATGCGCGTCGCCAAGCGCACCATGCGCCGCTACTGGGGCTCCTACACCGACCTGGGCGCCAGCTTCCTCGAGAGCATCCAGGGCCTCACCACCCTCAAGGTCTACCAGGCCGACGAGGCGCGCCACCAGGCCATGAACCGCGAGGCCGAGGGCTTTCGCCAGGCGACCATGCGGCTTCTGCGCATGCAGCTGTCATCCATCGCCATCATGGACCTGTTCGCGTTCGGCGGCGCCGCCGTGGGGATCCTGCTCACGCTGGGCAGCTTTGCCGCCGGCAGCGTCACCTTCGCCGGCGCGTTCACCGTCATCTTCCTTTCGGCGGAGTTCTTCATTCCGCTGCGCGCCCTGGGGTCGTACTTCCACACGGCCATGAACGGAATGGCCGTGGCGGAGAAGATGTTCGCCATCCTCAACGTGGCCGAGCCGGCGCGCGGAACGCGTCCCGTGGAGGGGACGGCCCTCGTGGCGCGCGGCGTGGGCTACTCCTACGACGGCGAGCGCACGGTGCTCGACGCCGTGGACGCAGAGGCCCGCCCCGGCGAGCTGGTGGGCATCGCCGGGGCGAGCGGATCGGGGAAGTCGACGCTGGCAGCCGTCCTGTCCGGTGCGGCGCAGGGCTTCACGGGCACCGTGGAGCTGGGCGGCGCCGACATCCGGCAGATCGACCCCGATGCGCTGCGTCGCGCGGTGGTGCGCGTGGGCCACGACAGCTACCTGTTCAAGGGAACGGTGCGCGAGAACCTGCTGATGGCGGCGCCGGCCGCCCCCGACGAGGCCCTCTGGGATGCGCTGCGCCGCTGCCGCCTCGACGCCTTCGTGGCCGCAGCCGGCGGCCTGGACGCGCCGGTGGCGGCGCGCGGCTCCAACCTCTCGGGCGGCCAGCGGCAGCGCCTGGCGCTGGCTCGCGCCATCCTGGCCGACGCGCCGGTGTACCTCCTCGACGAGGCCACGTCGAGCGTCGACGCCGAGAGCGAGGCGGCCATCGTCACGCTCGTCGAGGAGCTGGCGCGCACCCGCACGGTCGTCATGGTGGCGCACCGCCTGAGCACGCTGGCCGGCGCCGATCGCATCTACGTGATGGATCGCGGCCGCGTGGCGGAAAGCGGCACTCACGCCGAGCTGGCCGCGGGCGATGGCCCCTACGCCGCCATGTGGGCGCGCCAGGCTGCGCTCGAGGAGCGCCTCGCCCAGGAGACGCGGGAGGGCGCGGAGACGGCCGCGCGGGCGGCTGCGGCGCCGGGGGCGGGCGCGGAGACGACCGGGGCAGACGGAGGCACGACCGGCCAGGAGGGCGCGGCGGGTGCGGGTGCGGACGCGCCCGGCGCCGGCTCGCACGACGGGCTCCCCACCCGGCGGCGCTCGGCGCTCGCCGTCATGGCGCGGCTGGCCGGCCTCACCCGCCCGCTGCTGCCGGTGATGGCGCTCGCCTGCGCACTCGGCGTGCTCGGCTTCCTCGCCGCCATCTTCCTCACGGTGCTGGGCACGCTCGCGCTGCTGGGGCTGGCCGGCGAGCCCTCGGCCCTCGCGCCGGCCGTCGCCTGCGGGCTCGTGGCGATATGCGGCGTCGCTCGCGGGCCGCTGCGCTACGGCGAGCAGCTCTGCAACCACTACCTCGCCTTCCGCATCCTGGCCCTCGTGCGCGACCGCGTGTTCGCTGCGCTCAGGCGCCTGGCTCCCGCGCGCCTGGAGGGGAAGGATCGCGGCGATCTGGTGGCCCTGGTCACCGCCGACATCGAGCTTCTGGAGGTGTTCTACGCCCACACGCTCTCGCCGGCGGTCATCGCCCTGGTCACCTCGCTCGTCATGGTCGCGTTCATCGGCTCGCTCTCGCCGGCGCTCGGCGCCCTGGCCGCCGCGTCCTACGCGCTCGTGGGCATCGCCGTGCCGTGGGCGGCCTCGCGGGCCAGCGGCACCGGCGGGCGGGCGGTGCGCGACGGCGTGGGTGCGCTCAACACCTATGTGCTCGACAGCCTGCAGGGCCTGGCCGAGACGCTCCAGTACGGCTGCAGCGCCGAGCGGGCCGCCGGGCTGCGCGAGCGCATGGTAAGCCTCTCCGCAGACGAGGAGCGCCTCAAGGGGCGCGGCGCCCTGTTCTCCGCCGGAACCGGCGCGCTCGTCACCGCGCTCGACGTGGCCATGCTGCTGGCCGCGGCAACGCTCGTGGCAGCCGGCCAGATCTCCTTCGCCCAGGGCGCCCTGGCCACCGCCGCGCTCATGGCCTCCTTCGGGCCGGTCATCGCCGTGGCAGCGCTCGGATCGGGCCTTCAGCAGACCCTCGCCTCCGGCGCGCGCGTGCTCGACCTGCTCGACGAGCGCCCCGAGACCGCCGAGGTGCCCGAGGAGGAGGGGGCGCCGCTCACCGCCTTCACCGGGCTCGAGGCGGACGCGGTGAGCTTCGCCTACCGCGGCGGCGAGGAGGTGCTCGCCGACGTGGAGCTTGCCGTGCGCCCCGGCGAGGTGGTGCAGGTGACCGGCCGCAGCGGCACCGGCAAGTCGACGCTGCTCAAGCTGCTCATGCGCTTCTGGGACCCGCGCGCTGGCATCGTGCGGATGAGCGGGCGCAACCTGCGCGAGGTGGGCACCGCGAGCCTCCGGGCGCGCCAGGGCCACATGGCCCAAGACACGCACCTGTTCACGGGAACCCTGCGCGACAACCTGCTGATAGCGCGCCCTGACGCCGATGACGGCGCGCTCGCGGACGCCCTGGAGAAGGCGGCGCTCGCCGATCTGGTGGCCCAGCTGCCCGAGGGGATCGACACGCCCGTGGGCGAGCTCGGCGGCGCGCTCTCCGGCGGCGAGCGGCAGCGGCTGGGACTCGCCCGCGTGTTCTTGCAGGACGCGCCGCTCGTGCTCCTCGACGAGCCTACGTCCAACCTGGACGCGCTCTCCGAGGCGGCAGTGCTCGAGGCGCTGGCCGCCAATCGTGCCGGGCGCACCATCGTGCTCGTGAGCCATCGCGCCACCGCCAGCACCCTCGCCGACCGCACCTACTCGGTGGATCGCGGCGGCGCGTCCTAGGGGCGCGGGCCCGGGCGGGTGCCCCCACCCGGCGTGCCGCCACGCGCCCGCCGCCGCACCGCCCCCCCCAGCGCGGGCGGCGGGCGGGTGCGAGGGCCACACGCTCGGCACCCGCCCGCCGCCCGCGCGCCTGCCGCCCTGCCCGCCGCCACCGCCCGTCTGCCAGGTGCCGCTCGCCTGCCCGCCTGCAGTCCCCGCCCCGCTCTCGGCCCTCGCGCGCCCGCCGCCACTGCCCCGCCCCGCCGTGCGCCGCCGCACGCCTGCAGTCCCCGCCCTGCTCGCATGCCGTTGGCCTACCCGCCGCTCATCCGCCCCGCGCAGCTTCCCCTGAAAAAATGGCCAAAAATGACGACCTGACGACACGATACGGCGATTCTGCGCTTCGATTTCCCGCCTTGGCGCTGTCGTTACGGAGAGAGCCGCTCGCGACCTGGGGGTTTCGGCTCGGAATCCGCTAGAGAACAGCCGCGTTTGTCGTCAGGTCGTCATTTTTGGCCATTTTACGCGCCGCTTCTGCAGCGGCGGCCCGCTCCCCGACCTCCACCCGCCCCGCGCCTACCCGCCCGCGACCCGCGCACCAGCCGCGCCGCCGTCCGCCTGCCCCACGCCTATCCGCCTGCGGGCCTCACGCCAACCGCGCCCCCGCTCCCCGGCCCCTTCGCCAGCTCCTCGCCCCTTACGCGAGGAGGGCCGCCCTCGGGCAGCCCTCCTCTCACACGGATTCTCCTTCGCGCCACGCCACGCAGCGCCCCCTCGCCTTAGTCGCGGGTCAGCTTGCGGTGGAGGCGATGCGGCTTGGCGGCCTCCTTGCCGAGGCGCGCCTCGCGGTCGGCCTGGTAGCTCTCGAAGTTGCCCTCGAAGAAGTGCCAGCGGCCGGGGTTCTCGTCGTCGCCCTCCCACGCCAGGATGTGGGTGGCGATGCGGTCGAGGAACATGCGGTCGTGGCTGACGACCACCGAACAGCCGGGGAAGTCGAGCAGGGCCGCCTCCAGGCTGGACAGCGTCTCCACGTCCAGGTCGTTGGTGGGCTCGTCCAGGAGCAGCAGGTTGCCGCCCTCCTTGAGGGTGAGGGCCAGGTTCAATCGGTTGCGCTCGCCGCCCGACAGCACGCCGGCGGGCTTTTGCTGGTCGGCGCCCTTGAAGCCGAAGGCGGCCACGTAGGCGCGGCTCGGGATCTCCTGCTCGCCCACCATCATATAGTCGGTGCCGCCGGAGACCACCTCCCACAGGCGCGTGTTCGGATCGATGCCGGCGCGGTTCTGGTCGACGTAGGAGATCTTCACCGTCTCGCCGAGCTCAAGCGTGCCGCCGGAGAGCGGCTCCAACCCGACGATGGTCTTGAACAGGGTGGTCTTGCCCACGCCGTTGGGGCCGATGACGCCCACGATGCCGTTGCGCGGCAGCTCGAAGGACAGATCGTCGATGAGCACGCGGCCGTCGAACTCCTTGTGCAGGTGCTCAGCCACGAGCACCTTCGAGCCCAGGCGCGGCCCGACGGGAATGGTGATGTCGGCGAAGTCGAGCTTCTTCGCGGCGCTGGCCTCGGCCACCATCTGCTCGTAGCGCTCAAGGCGCGCCTTGGACTTGGCCTGGCGGGCCTTCGGGGAGGAGCGCACCCATTCCAGCTCCTTCTCCATGCGCTTGGCCAGCTTGGCCTGGGCCTGGCCTTGGGCGGCGATGCGCGCGGCCTTGGTCTCCAGGTAGGTGGAGTAGTTGCCCTTGTAGGGGAACAGCTGCCCGCGATCCACCTCGCAGATCCACTCGGCCACGTTGTCGAGGAAGTAGCGGTCGTGGGTGACGGCGAGCACGGCACCCGGGTAGTTCTTGAGGAACTGCTCGAGCCACAGCACCGACTCGGCGTCCAGGTGGTTGGTGGGCTCGTCGAGCAGCAGCAGGTCGGGGGCCTCGAGCAGCAGGCGGCAGAGCGCCACGCGGCGCCGCTCGCCGCCGGAGAGGATGGTCACGGGCGCGTCGGGGTCGGGACACTGCAGGGCGTCCATGGCCTGGGAGAGCTGCGAGTCGATGTCCCAGCCGTTGGCCGCGTCGATCTCGTCTTGCAGCTTGCCCATCTCGTCCATGAGCTTGTCGAAGTCCGCATCGGGCGCGGCCATCTCCTCGCCGATCTGGTTGAAGCGCTCCACCTTGGCGAGCACCTCGCCGAACGCCTGGCGGATGTTCTCGATGACCGTGGCGTCCTCGTCGAGGGCCGGCTCCTGCATGAGGATGCCCACCGAGTAGCCAGGCGTGAGCCGGGCGTCGCCGTTGGAGACCTCCTCCAGACCGGCCATGACCTTGAGCAGCGTGGACTTGCCCATGCCGTTGGGGCCTACCACGCCGATCTTGGCGCCGGGGTAGAACGACAGCGTCACGTCGTCGAGGATGACCTTGTCGCCCACCGCCTTGCGCGCCTTGTACATTTGATAGATGAACTCTGCCACTTCGGTTGCTCCTGGTTTCGAGTTGGGTATGAACCTGGGTATTGTCGCATGGGCACGGGGTTAACGCCAGCGCAGGGCGGGCCGTGCGCGAGAATCGGCGGATTTCGGCCATTTGCTTCGAAATTCCGAGGCAGGCGCCAGTCTGGTGTCGGTCTGCGACGGCGTTTCACCAGGTCGGCGAAAAAGCAGTGGCTCAGCGTGCCGCAAAATGGCACGAAGGGGACGCGATTGCCTCGGAATTTCGAAGCAAATGGCCACAAAAGAGGTGAGGAGTTGCATGGCGGACGCGGTTTGCGGCAAAAAAGCGAGTTATCCGAGGGGGTGGCGCCTTTTGGGCGGTTCGGAGAGGCGACAAGTGCGTTCGTCCAGGTCGGCGGTGGTCGCACGGCCTTTGAGCGAGGCGCTAGGAGCGCGCCGGACGAGCCTTAAGCGTGGCGAGAAAGCGGGCGCGGGCGCGGCGGCCGGCAGAGTCGGGCTTGAAGACGGCAGTGGCCTGAAGCACCTGGTGAAAGACCTGGGCGACCTCGTCGCGTACGACGGGCGCGAGGGGGCCGGACGCGGAGGAGGCGCAAGCAGGAGCGGCCTCGACGGCGGAGCCGGCGGGGCTCGGGGCGATGGGGTCGAGGCCAGCGCATCCAGCAGCGGCACGGGCTGCGGCCTCGGCGGCGAGATCGGCGCGCCGGCGCGCGAGGACGGCGGCGGCCCAGGGGGCGTGGGCGGCCGTCAGCGGATCGGCGGCGAGGCGCTCTTGCAGCGCGGCCGGTGCCTCCCCCGACAACGCAGCATCCCAGAGCGCCTGCTGGACGACGGGCAGCTCGCGCGCCAGCCGCGGCGGCAGGATGGCGCGGCCCATGACCTCGATGAGCCCGATGTTCTCGCGCTTGATGTGGAAGAGCGACTCGTCCGGATGGAAGAGGCCGAAGGGTCGCTCCGGCGTCGTACGGTTGTTGCGCAGCACCAGGTCGAGCACGTAAAGCGAGGGAGCGGCCCCTCGGACGGGCCCGCCGGCGTCGCATGCCGGCAAAGGCCCGCTGGCGGCGACGCGCGGAGCTCCACCCAAGGCGCCCACCCCGCCGATCAGGCTTTCCCCGGCAACGGGAATAGCGCAGGCCGCAGCACCCCGGCCTGCCAGCACGCCCGCCTCCGCAAACCCGGCGCGCGCCCACCCGCCCGCCGCCGGCAGCCGGCGCAAGATGGGGCTCACGGCGTTGTGCGGCGCGTCAGTGCGGGAGAATATGCCGGCGGGCTCGTCGTCGAAGCGCTCCCAGGCGGCGATGACGCGCTCCGCACCCGCCAGGATCGATGCGCGGCCAGGCGACGCGAGGCGCAGCACGCTCGCCGGCCAGTCCACGACGCCGGCGCGCACCGCCGGCAGGCCCTCAAGGGTCATCTCTTGCGCGATTGAGGCTCTCATCAGGGGGAACTCGTATCGGCCACCTTGGAAGTGATCGTGGCAGAGAATGGATCCTCCCACCACCGGCAGCCCCGCGTTCGAGCCGATGAAGTAGAACGGGAACCGGTCGGCGAAGTCGAGCAGGCGCGCGACGGCCGCCGCGTCCACCCGCATGGGGCGATGCTCGGCGCAGAGCGCGATGCAGTGCTCGGGGAAGTAGGCGTAGGGCGAGAACTGGAGTCCCCAGCGCTCCCCGCCCAGCTCGACGGGCACGATGCGCAGCCCCGGCTTGGCGGGACGGCTAGCGCTGCCCGGCCACCCCTCGTTCTCCCAGCACAGGTCGCAAAGCGGCTCGTGGACGGCGCGTCGAGGGCCCGAAGAGAGGGAGTGGCGAGGCGCGGAGCTCGCGAGCCGGACGCCCGCGAAGGGGGCGCTGCCTGATGCGGCGGCCTCGGATGCGCCGGCAATCGCGGCGTTCGCAGATGCGGCGGCCGCAGGCAGGTCGCCCGCGCGCCACGCGCCGGGCAGCGCGCTTGCCGGCAGAACCGTAGCGCGCGCAGCGTCCTCGAGCGAGGAGCCGAGGGACGCGGCGCTCGCGATCAGGGCGGCAGCGCCCGCAACGGAGACGCCGGCGGGCGGAGCGGCGGCCGAGGGCGACCCGCTTGCGAGGCGGGCAGCAGACAGCACGCCGTGGGGCGAGTCGGGGCAGACAGTCTGGGCGGAACGGTAGGCGGCGGCTATGGCCCGGGGATCCTTCTCGGGCTTGGCAAGGTTGATGGTTATCTCGAGCGGGCCGCAGGGGGCGTCGGACGTCCAGCGGATGGTGCGGGCGACGGCGGCCTCGTTAAGGTAGCCGCATGCGCGCTCCAGCTCGTAGAGGTAGCGCACGGCCGCCTCCGCGCCCTCGGTCGCCTCGATGCGCGCGAACCGGGCCCGCACCTCGCGCGGCGGCGGCGCGCCCGCATCGTCGAACGCGGCGGCGCCCCCGTCCCACGCGCCCGGCGCCGCCTTCCCGGCCCCGCGCGCGTCGCCCTCCGCAGGCACCCCGCGCCGCTCGTCCCCCGCTGCGCCCGCGTCACCTGCGGGTCGGGCGGCTTCCGCGCCTCCCGCGACCCGCTCGTCCCCCGCCCCTCGCACGCGCCCGGCGGGGCCAAAAGCCGCAGATTGGGCGGTTTTCGCAGGTCGGGCACCCATCACAGGGCCCGGGCCCACACACCGGGGGCACCGGCCTCCACCGCGGAGCAGGCAGGGTAGCCGAGCATGTCGTCCACGGCGGCCGTGAAGGCGGCCAGCTCGTCGGCGGGCACGAAGGCGAGCACGCTGCCACCGAAGCCTCCGCCGTGGATGCGCCACGCGCCGCGCTCGCCGAGCAGGTGAGAGCAGAGCCCCAAGATGGCCATGGCCGGCTGGTGGACGCGGCCTCCCTCGCCATGGCTCGAGACGCTCTGGAGGAACTGGGCCGACGACGCGCCGGACACCCGCGCCGCCGCGAGGAAGGCGCGGAAGTCGCCTTGGGTGAGCGCGAGCCGCTGCTCGCCCACGCGGCGCACCTCGTCGTAGTAGTGCAGCGCGCGCATGGCCCGCAAGTCGCCCAGCTCCTGGCGCACCCGGCGCAAGCTGGCGAAGAAGCGCTCGGGCGGCACATCACCCAGACGCGCGCCGCCGAGCAGGTTGGCCACGGCACGCATGTCGGCGGGGATGGCGCAGAACTCGTCGGTGTGCAGCGAGTGATCGTGTCGGCTGTCCACCAGCACGAGCGCGTAGCCGTGGCCCGCCGCGTCGAAGGGAACGGGGGTCACCACGGGGCGCTCGCCGGAGAAGTCGAGGAGCAGCACGCCGCCGCAGGCGCTGGCCAGCTGGTCCTGGGCGCCGCTCCCCTTGCCGAAGTAGGCGCCCTCCGCCTCGCAGCCGGCCAGGGCGAGGGCCACCGGGTCGGACGGCACAGCGTCGGCCCCGGCGCCGCCGAAGAGCGCCTCGAGGCAGGCGCCCGCCATCATCTCGAAGGCAGCCGAGGAGGAGAGGCCGGCACCGGCGGGCACGTCAGACGCAGTGGCAAGGTCGAGGCCGCGCACGGGATGCCCCGCGCGAGCGAAGGCGGCGGCCATGCCGCGCATGAGCGCCGCAGAGGTGCCGCGCTCCACCGCCTTGGGGGCAGCCCAGCCAGGATCGGACAGGTCGATGACGGCGCGGCCGAACCCCTCCATCGCCAGGCGGATGAGCGGCAGGCCGTTGGGTGCCGCGAGCCCCCACAGGCGCTCGTCGATGGCGGCGGAGATCACCTGGCCGCCCTGGTGGTCTACGTGGTTGCCGGCCAGCTCCAGGCGGCCGGGGGCCGAGGCGAGCACCCGCGGGCCGTGGACGGCGCGGCGGGCGAAGGCGCGCGTCACCGCGGCGTCGGCATCAGCGTCGGCGTCGCCGATCAGGCGCGTGGGGGCCGCGGTGCCGAAGGCGTCGTCGAAGCGGGCCTCCAGCCGCGCCCGCATGGCGCCGGCGCGGGCATCAGGCGCGCCGGCGGCAGCCGCGGGAACCGCAGGCTCCCATTCCCAGGGCTCGGTCATCATGGGCGCTGCTCCTTCCCCCGCGGCACCCGCACCTCAGGCGCGCGGAGCGACTCGATGGTCTCCCGGGCCTCGCGCACGCCCTCGGCCGCGCGGGCCGCGAGCGTCGCCATCCCCGCCGAGGCGCAGGCGGCGGCGCGGCGAAGGGGCGCGGCGGCGGGCCGCTGGGCCTCAGGGCCGTCCGACGCAGCTGCGCCCGCACCGAGCTCGTCAGGCGCGGGCGCCCCGCCGTCACGAGCGGGATCCGGCGTAGCCGCAGCGTCTGGGCGCGGCGCGCGCCTCCCCGTCTCACGGGGCCCAGCCAGGACCGAGGCCGGCTCGCCCTCCGAGGACGCCTCGCCCTGCGGAGCGCACGCCTGCCTCACCGCCTCCGTGGCCAGCGTCAGCTTGTTCACGCGCCTATCGTAGGTGAGAATGCCGTTGACCTCCTCCTCCACGTCCGAGAGCTGCGTGTACACCCAACCGGCCAAACCCGCCGGCTCAAGAGCGTCCGCCGCAGCCAGCGAGGCAGCTACCGCAGCGCCCCACGACGCCGCGTCCTCGTAGGTATCATAGCCGTAAAGCTCCTGGTAGGCCATGTGATCTTGCACCCCAAGGGCAAGGCCTCCGAACTCCGACACCACAAAGGCGCGCCCCCCGCGCGAAGCCGCCTCCCCCACCAGGCGCGCCGGATCGTCCGGATACACCTCCAGGTCGCGGAAGTAGTTGTGCACGCTCAGGAAGTCGCCGCAGCGCTGGTCGTACCAGCCGCTCACGGCGTCCACGGGTCGCGTCGGGTCGGCCGCGCGCACCTCGGCCGCGGCCACGGCGGCGTCGAACTGCCCCCAGCCCTCGTTGAACAGCACCCACGTCACCACCGACGGGTGATCGGCCAGGTAGGCCACCGTTTCCCGGCAGCCCGCGCGCCACTGCTCGCGGTAGCGCTCGTCTCCCGCCGAGAGCCGCTCGCGATGACGCGGGGTGTCGTCCGCATAGGCGCCCCACGACCGGCGCAGCAGCGTCGGCTTGTAGCTCGACGCCCACGCGTCGAGCGGCCCGCCGCCGCTCACCATGTCCTGCCACACGAGCATCCCCAGCCGGTCGCAGTGGTAGTACCAGCGGTCGGCCTCCACCTTCAGGTGCTTGCGCAGCAGGTTGAAGCCGGCATCGCGCATGGCCTGCACGTCGAAGGCGAGCGCCTCGTCCGAGGGGGCCGTCATCAGGCCGTCGGGCCAGTAGCCCTGGTCGAGCACGCCGCGCAGGAACAGCGGCTCGCCGTTCAGGAGGAAGCGGAAGACGCCGCGCTCGTCGCGGGCCACCTCCACCGTGCGGAAGGCCGCGTAGCTGTGCACCACGTCATGCCCGTAGCGCAGGGCCACCCCGTAGAGGCAGGGATCATCCGGACTCCAAAGTCGCAGGTCGGGGATGGGAACTTGCACCTCAAGGGCAACGCCGTCGTCGTCCGCGCGCACCGTCTCGCGCGCGACGAGCGCCCCATCGGGCGCCGTCACGTCCACATGGAGCAGCCGCCCCGCCCCGCAGACGCGCACCTCCAGCCGCAGCATGCCCGCCGCCGGGTCGGGCCGCAGGGCCAGCGACTCCACGCGGCAGGCCGGCACCACCTCAAGCCACACCGGCTGCCAGATGCCGCTCTGGGCCGCGTACCAGATGCCGCCGGGCGCAAGCCGCTGCTTGCCCCGCAGCTGCGTGCCCTCATCGCTCGGATCCCACACGCAGAGAACCAGGTCGTTCTCCTCGATGAGCCCGTGGGCAGGCACATGATCGGGCCTCTCGCGTAAAAAGTCGGTGACGTCGAAGGCGAAGGGCAGGTAGCCGCCCTCATGCAGGCCGACCCGCTCGCCGTTCACGTAGCAGGCGCAGGCATGATCGACGGCCTCGAAGTGCAGCAGGCAGCGCTCGCCCTCATCCAGCTTCGGCGTGGCGAAGGCGCGGCGATACCACAGAAGCTCGGTGGGCAGCACCGTGCGCCCCACGCCGGAGAGCGGCGCCTCCGGCGAGAACGGCACGAGGATGCGCCCGTCATAGCGCGCGGGAGGGCGCATCCGCGCCCAGGACTCGCCCGCGTTCAACGTGGGCACGATGGCATACTGCCACCAGCCGTTGAGCGAGCGGATGCCCTCGCGGGCGAACTGGGGGTGCGGGTGCTCGGCGCGCACGCGGGCGGGATCGATCGCCTCACCCCAGGGAGTGGTCAGCTGGGCTGGCTCTCCCCGATCGTGCTTGCGCGGGGCGCTGGCCAGGATGCGTTTGATGTCCATGCGGCTTCGCCTCGTCTTCCGTTGCGGACGGTTCGCGGTCTTGCGACCCAACGATGATACCGCGACTCCCCGATCCGCCCGCAAACGTAACCGTTCCGTGTCCCAGCTGCGCGGCCGCCATGCCGCCTCCACGCCGTAGGGCTATGATCACGGGAAGCGCCGAACTCAACGGGGCGCCGCAGCAGGGGCGTGGCGGCCCCGCCAGCGGGAAGAGCCCGCACGCCTCTGGAGCCGCCAGGGGCCGCCACGCCCGCAGAGCCCGCCACGCCAGGGCTGCCACGCCGCCGCGCCCCGCGCAGCCCCGCAGCCGCCGGGGCCGCGACCAAGGCGCGACCGCCGAGGAAAGGAGCACGCATGGCAAAGCGCATCGCCGTCATCACCGGGGCCTCATCGGGCATGGGGCGCGAGTTCGCGCGCCAGATCGACCTGCTCCAGCAAGCCGACGAGCTGTGGCTCATCGCCCGCCGGGGCGACGCCCTGCGCGAGGTCGCCGCCGACCTCACCACGCCGGCGCGCTGCCTGGCCGCCGACCTCACCGACGCCGCGGCCCGCCAGGCCATCGCCGACGCGCTCGACGCGGAGGCTCCCCTCGTCACCCACCTGGTGAACGCCGCGGGCTTCGGCAAGTTCGGCGACTGGCGCTCCGTCGACGAGGCCGATGCCGAGGCCATGATCGAGCTCAACTGCCGCGCGCTCGTGGCCCTGACGCGCGCGTGCCTGCCGCACATGGGCCGCGGCTCGCGCCTCATCCAGCTCTGCTCGGCGAGCGCCTTCACGCCGCTGCCGCACCTCAACGTGTACGCATCCACCAAGGCCTTCGTCCTCAGCTACACGCGCGCCCTGCGCTGGGAGCTCCGCGGCACCGGCATCAACGCCACCGCCGTCTGTCCCACCTGGGTGAAGACCGGATTCGAGCAGGTGGCACGCAAGTCGGGCGCTGGCCAGGACGTGCGCCACCTGCTCGGCGCCCAGGAGGCGTCGACCGTGGTCTCGCGCGCCCTGGCCGCCAACCGCGCCCACCTGGCCGTGGCCACCTGCAGCCCCCAGGCGCTCGGCCTGCGCGTGCTCGGCAAGGTGCTCCCCCACAGCGTGACCATGGCCGGCTGGGACGCCGTCCGCCGTCTCTAGCCGCGCGCCAACCCGGACGCGGCGCGGAGGACACAGGCTGCGTCGCGCAATTGCCTCGCGCGCCGCCCCGCGCTATGCTGGCCCCGTTCTTCCCCCCCCCTCGGAACAGGAGCCCGCCATGCTTTCCAACCCCGTCATCGATGCCATCCTCGCGCGACGATCCACGCGCGCCTTTACCGCCGAGCCCGTCGCGCGCGAGCAGCTCGAGGCCATCGTGGCCTGCGGGCAGTGGGCGCCCTCGGGCATGAACCGCCAGGAGCTCACGTTCGCCGTGCTCTCCGACGGCGAGCAGGTGGCACGGCTGGCGGCCGCCCTCGAGCCGCTGCTCGACCGCGGCTCCTATGATATGTACGGCGCCCAGGCCGCCGTGCTCGTCGCCGTGCCCGCGGGCTACCCCTACGACCGGCAGGACGACTCGTGCGCGCTGGAGAACATGTTCCTCGCCGCCACGAGCCTGGGGCTGGGCAGCTGCTGGATCAACCAGCTCAACGGCCTCTGCGACGAGCCGTCCGTCCGCATGCTGCTCGGCGAGTACGGTATCCCCGCCGACCACCAGGTCCACGGCATCTGCGCCCTCGGCCACATCGCCCGCGAGACTTCCGCGAAGCCGCGCAAGTCCACCGTCATCTGGGTGTAGCCGAGAGAAAGCCCACCGCGCCCCTCCCGCAACGCGCGATCCCGCGCCTGCGCCGCCCGCGGGATCGCGCGTCATCCGCGACGCCGTCCGCCATTCGCCGTTCCGCGGCACACGTCACCCGCCGGCAGCCCCTTCGGCCGCGCGCCGCATCCCGCCGCCCCCAACGTCGCCGGCAACGACCCGGCCCCGCAGACGAAGTCAAGCGCGGCTACCTACGCAAACGCCGCCGCGCACACGGCCAGCAGCACGGCCAGAAACGCGAAGCCGAGCGCCGTGAACCAGGCCAAGAACACGCGCGTGCGGGGAACGCCCTCGCGGGGACTGCGGGCGAACAGGGCCCGGACGGAGCGGTAGTGGCTGAACGTGATGAGCCCCGCGAGCGACGCCACGAGCGTGCCCGCTCCGCCCACGTTGACGCCCACGAGCAGCGGCGCCCACTCCCCCGTGAAGTGCGAGAGCAGCACGGCCGCCGGCACGTTGCTGATGACCTGGCTCGCCCCGGCGCTCACCCACAGGCCGCCGTCGGCCATGAGCGGCGCGAGCACCTCCACCACCTGCGGGATGCGCGCCATGTTCCCCGCGAACACGAAGAAGCACGCGAAGGTGAGCAGCAGCCCGTAGTCCACCTGCGCGAGCGCCCGTCGGTCGAGCGCCAGGAGCGCCCCCGCCACGACCGCCACCGCCGCCGGCCAGGGAACGACCCGCAGGACAGAGGCCACCATCAGCACCAGAAGCCCCAGGCAGATAAGCGCGCGGGCACGCCGCGAGAGACGCGGGCGGAAAGCGCGGGCGCGGGCGCTGGACGCAGCTGACGAGCCCCCTCCCGCGCGGGCGCCGCCAGCGGCTCCGCGAGAAGGCGCGAGCGCAGTCCGCTCGGCGTCTGCGCGAGCCCGCCCGGCGGGATCCTGCGAGACGCCCGATGCGCGCCCCGGCTCCACGGAGCCCTCGCCGGCGCCTGAGAGTGCCTGGCGGGACGCGGCCCCCGCGTCGCCCACATCCCGCCCGTCGAACCCGGCCGGAGCGCTTTCCGCAGGTCGCACGCCCTCTTCCCGCCGAGGCGTCACCCGTCCCGCGCGGGCGCCCTTCCCGGCATCCACCGGTACCAGCAAAGCGCAGCAGAGAGCTATCAGCGCCACGGATACGGCAAAGGGCAGGGCCATCGTGGCGAGGAAGTCGCCTAGGGGAATGCCGAAGAACTCGTAGAGGTAGAGGTTCTGCGGGTTGCCGAAGGGCAGCACCATGCCGCCGAGGTTGGCGGCCAGGTTCTGCAGGACGAAGGCGACCGGCAGCGCGCGACCCCAGCCGGCCTCGAGCAGGGTGGCCGCCGCCAGCGGCAGCATCATAATGAGCGCCATGTCGTTGGTGGCCACCATCGACAGCACGAGCGTGGCGCCCACGAGCGCGGCCACCGCTCCGCGGCACGTGGCGAAGCGGTCGACCACCAGGCGGGCCGCGCGCTCGAACACGCCCAGGCGGCGCAGGGCCGCCACCACCGCGAGGATGCCGAAGAGGCACCCGATGGTACGCAGGTCGAGGTAGCCCGCGTACGCCGCATCAGGCGGCACGACCGCCATGGTGGCGAGCGCCGCGGCGGCCGCCACGAGCAGCACCGCATGGCGCGCCGCCCAGTAGCGCGCCCGCCGCGCGATGCGCCGCGCACGACGTGCGGGCGGCCGGGGCGCCCGGTCGGGCGTGCCCGCGCCCACGCTCGCGGCATCCGAGACGTCACCGGTCGAGGGCTCCGGGCCCGCCTCCGCGTCCTCCGCCGACGGCCTCGCGTCACGCGCGTCGCACGCGACCCTCCTGCCCTCCACGTCTTCCCCCGTCCGCCTCGTGCGCTGCTAGCGGGCCATCAGCATGTCCGCAGCCACCTCATCGGCCACGGCGTCGCCGGCCACCGCGCGCACGAGCGCGATGCCGAAGTCGAGCGCCTTGCCGGGGCCCGTAGCCGTGACCAGCCCGCCGTCGACGCACACGTCCACGCCCGCCTGGTACGCGCCGGCCGGGAAGCCCTCCTCGCAGCCGGGGTAGCACACGGCGCGGCGGCCCTCCAGAAGGCCCAGGTCAGCCAGGATGGTCGGGCCCGCACAGATGGCGCCCACCAGTCGGCCGCCGGCCATGCGCTCACGCAGCGCGGCGGCCAGCGCGTCGCTCTTGGCCAGGTTCTCCACGCCGAGCGAGCCGCCCGGCACCACCAGCAAGTCGAACGCCCCCAGGTCAACGTCGACCTCAAGCGCGTCGGCCGTCACCCGGATGCCGTGGGCGGCCTCCACCACCGCCTCGCCCATCGTCGAGACGAGCGTCACCGCCACGCCCGCGCGCCTGAGCGCGTCCGCCGGCGCGATGGCCTCCACAGGCTCGAAGCCCTCCCCCAGCATGATCGCCGCTGTCTTTCGCATGGCGCCCTTCCTTTCCTCGCCGCCTTCACGAGCGCCCATGATACCGCACCCGGGCGGCCCCTCCCCTCTGCAGCACCGCGCCCCGCGCCCCCTCGCCATGAGTTTGGGGGCGATTCCTGCAAATTCGGACGGTTTTGCACTCCCCAACGAGCATGATGCGCGCCTTTTCGCCTACCCCGAAAATCGCGACCTGGGGTTTTACGTCCGCACCGCTAGTCATCCGGCCCAATCGTACGCACGGGAGAGTGCAAAACCGTCTGAATTTGCGCGCAGGGGCCGCGCTACAGCTGATCGGTGTCCAGGCAGACGGTAAACGGGCCGCGGTTGACGAGCGCCACGTCCATCATGGCGCCGAACACGCCCGTGCCCACCTCGGACACGTCCGCGCGCACGAGCCCGACGAAGTACTCGTAGAGACGCTCGGCCACGTCGGGCGGCGCCGCATCGGTGAACGAGGGGCGGTTGCCCTTGCGGCAGTTGGCGTAGAGGGTGAACTGGCTCACCACGAGCACGCCGCCGCCAATGTCGGCCAGGCTCAGGTTGGTCTTGCCGTCGGCGTCGTCGAACACGCGCATCCGCGCGATCTTGCGCCACAGGCGGTCGGCCTCGGCCTCGGTGTCGCCCTGGCCCACACCGAGGAGGATGAGGAAGCCGGGGCCCGTCTGGCCGGTCACCGCGCCGCCCACGGTCACGCGCGCCTCGCTGACGCACTGGATGACGGCCCTCATCGCGCGCCTCCCGCCGGTCGGTGCGCCGCGGCGAAGGCCTTGAGCTCCGTCTTGCGCTCGGCGCTCAGCTGGGCCTTCGGGATGCCGAGCACCGCGCCCTCGAGCGCCTGGAGCTGATGGAGGCACACGCCGGGGTCGACGGTTTGCAGGCGCAGCCACGCCTCCTCGGCGCCAAGCGCCGCCAGCTGGGCGGCGTCATCGATGCCGACGGCGCGCAGCAGCTCAGCGGCGCGGGAACCGATGTTGGGAAGGTCGGTGAGCGCTGGCATGAACGTCCTTTCACGCGAAGTTACGAAGTCAGCGCCATTGTCCTCCCGACCGTCGTGGAAGGCAAGCCGCGGATGGCCCCGCCCGCGCCTCGGTCACTCTCCGCAGGTCGCGCGGGCCGCATCCGGGCGGACGTCGGCGCGTGCCGGCGACGCCCCAGACCGTGCGAACCGCGCCAACGACGCCCCAGACCGTGCGGGCCGCGCCGACAACGCCCCCGACCCTGCGGGCCGCGCCGGGCGGGCGCCGGCGTCCGCGCGTCCGCGACGACCCCCGCCTCGCCCACACCGGCCCGCCCCCCCCACGCCGCTGGCCCAGCACGCCTCTACGCTCCGTAGGTTGCCGGGCGGGCGACAGGCGCCCATAATCGTCATCGCGGCGAACGCCCCGGTGCCGCCCGGCCGCCCGCCCCGGCTTCCGGCCCGCACCACGCCGCCTGCCCCCAGCCCCGGCTTCCGGCCCGGCACGGCCGTCTGCCCGGCCCAGCTCGGCCGCGCGGCACCCGGCCGCCTGACGCTCGGCCGCCCGGCCCCGGCCCCGGCTTCCGGCCCGCACCACGCCGCCATCAACCGCCCCCCCGATCCCAGCCAAAAGGACCCGCCATGACCTCCTACGTAACCTGCTCCGCCATCCGCTCCCTGCGCGAGGGCGCGGGCCTCACCCAGCGCCAGCTCGCCGAGCGGATCGGCGTCACCGACAAGGCCGTCTCCAAGTGGGAAACCGGCCGCGGCCTGCCCGACGTCACGCTCGTGGAGCCGATCGCCCGCGCGCTCGGCGTCTCGGTAGCCGAGCTGCTCTCCGGCGAGCAGGTCGTCAACGCCAACCGCGCCGGCAACCTGCTGCGCTCGCGCTTCTTCGTGTGCCCGCTCTGCGGCAACGTCATCCACGCCACTGGCGAGGCGTCCCTCAGCTGCTGCGGCATCGCCCTGCCCGTCCAGGAGGCCGAGGAGCCCGACGACGACCACGCGATCGCCGCCGAGGTGGCCGACGGCGAGGTCTACCTGACCGCACGCCATCCCATGACGAAGGATCACTTCGTCAGCTTCCTCGCCTACGTCACCACCGACCAGGTGTTCTTCCGCAAGCTCTACCCCGAGCAGACCGCCGATGCGCGCTTCCCCTACCGCGGCCCCGGCATCCTCTACGCCTACTGCAACCGCCATGGCCTGACCTCCCAGCGCGCCCCGCGCCCCGCGCGCCGGCCCGCCGCCCAACCCCTCTAGCGTGAAGGCGCGCCGGCGTGCGCTATCGGGCAGTCGCGGGGTTGCCGCAGATTCGGGCCCACTCGGCGCAGAGGGGCGAAGCCCGCAAAGCCGCAGGAGCGCCCCGCGCCTGCGCGCTCCCAGCCAACCCGCCAGCGGCATAGGGGGCGCGAGCCCTCAGCTGCCCTTCGAAAAAAACGAAAACTCCCCCTTGACCCTCACGTAACGTGAGGGTCTATTCTTTCCCTCGGCAAGACGAAAGGAGCCCCATGACGCCACAGAAGACGGACTCCGCCAGCAGCACCTCGGACAGCGCGTGCGCCATCCGGCCCGCCGTTGCGACCGGCGCCCACGCACCCGCCAACCCGGTGGCACACGCGCCGCGGACGGCCACCCCGTCCCCGGCCGCCTCGGCACCTGCCGGCGGCTACACGGCCGGCGCGCTCGCCGAGCTGGCCGGCGTGACGGTGCGCGCCCTGCACCACTACGAGGCCGAGGGCCTGCTGCGCCCCACGCGCGACGCGAGCGGGTACCGCCGCTACGACGCCAGCCAGGTGGAGCGCCTCCAGCAGATCCTGCTGTTCCGCGCCTGCGGGCTGGCGCTCGGCGACATCCGCCGCAGCCTGGATGATCCGGCCTTCGACCGCGCCGCGGCGCTCCGATCCCGCCTTGCCGACCTGCGCGCGCAGCAAGAGCAACTGAAAGCCCTGATGAGCACGGTGGAGAAGACCATCGCCGCCCTGGAAGGAGAAACCACCATGACCGATAAGGAACGATTCGAGGGCCTCAAGCGCCAGGCCGTCGACGACAACGAGAGAACCTACGGCGCCGAGGCCCGCGAGCGCTGGGGCGACGCAGCCGTCGATGCCGCCAACGAGAGGACGCTCGCCCTGGACGAGAAGGCCTGGAACGACCGCGAGGCGCTGGAGCGAGCGGTGATCGACCAGCTGCGCGCCGCCTTCGCCGACGGCACCGGCGACCCGACCGGCCCCGAGGCCCGCACCCTGGCCGAAATGCACGGCCGCTGGCTCGCCCTCCACTGGGGCGAGGGCGCCTACAGCCGCGCGGCCCACGCCGCCCTCGCCGACGGCTACGTGGCCGACGAGCGCTTCACCCGCTACTACGACGACGCCGTGGCCCCCGGCGCCACCCGCTTCCTCCGCGACGCCATCGCCGCCTGGTGCGCCGCGTAGCGCCCGCGCCCAACGATTCCGCCCGCTCCGCGCGGGATGCCTGCGACGCGTCCCTCGCGTCCCGCGCCCCCGCCTGACGAGCCGCACCCGCCCTGCAACGATGCCGCCGCAGCCACGTTTCCCGGCTGCGGTGGCAGTAATTCGCGTTTTGGTACGGCTCTCGCCTCTCTTGCAGGCCCAATCACGGCATGCCGCCAAAGCCGACCTGGGGTTTTGCTGGCACGACTCTCGGCAGAGGGGCATGGGGGTGCCCGCTTACCGTACCAAAACGCGAATTACTGCCACCAAACGACGAAAAAGCGGCTCTCGCGCCCTCGACCGCCGGCTCGACCCCCCCCCCGCCCCCCCCGCGCGAATCCCGCAAATCCCCCACCACGCGGCAACGCGACGGGAACGCCCCGCCAAAGCATCGGCCCCAACTGCGGCCCGCACCGCCTCCCGCGCCACACGTGGTAGCACCATGGTCAACGTCACGTCACGAAACCGTCGCACGAGGAGCACGGAAGGAGACGACCATGAAGCTGCAGGAATCCCAGTCGTGGAAGAACATCGAGGCCGCCCTGAACGCCGAGGCCCTGGCCTACGTGGAGTACGTCTTCTACGGCCAGCAGGCCAAGAAGGACGGCTACGTCCAGATGTCCAACTTGTTCCAGGAAACGGCTGACAACGAGCTGCACCACGCCAAGCTCCTGTTCAAGAAGCTGCACGACGGCACGGTGCCGCCGACCCCCGAGTGCCTGAGGCTGGCCAGCGCGTCCGAGCGCTACGAGTGGGACGTCCAGTACAAGGAGTTCGCGAAGGTGGCCCGCGACGAGGGCTTCGACGACCTGGGCGACTTCTTCGACGGCCTAGCCGCCATCGAGAAGAGCCATCAGGAGCGCTTCGACGTGCTGGCCAGACGCATCCAGGATGGCGAGGTATTCGAGCGCGAGCAGGTGCAGGTGTGGTACTGCACCGTCTGCGGCCACCTGCACATCGGCACCGCGGCCCCCGAGGAGTGCCCCGTCTGCGGCCATCCGCAGGGCTACTTCCAGGTGCGCGCCGCCAACTACTAGGCGCCGAGCGCGACCCGAGCACCCCGCTCCGGCGTTCTCCGCGCACGCATGCCCCGTATGCGACCGCGAAGATAACCGGCGACCGGGAACGCCTATGGCCCTGCGCAGCCAGGCCCGGTGCCGGTAGTGTAAGATAGGCGGCTGTACGCTATCGACCGAAGGACGGGGAGATCATGGAGAAGGGAAGAGTGGGCGCGCTGCTGCCCATCGGCGTGTTCCTGGTGCTGTACCTGGGGCTCGGCATTCTGTTCGAGTACGGGATGGGCATCACCATGGGGTTCTACAACATCCCCATCGTGGTGATCTTCCTCATCGCGCTGCTGGTGGCGTGCTTCCAGAACCGGTCGCTGTCATTCGACGACAAGCTCGTCATCATGGGGCGCGGCATCGGCGACAAGACCATCGTCACCATGATCCTCATCTTCATGGCCGCCGGCGTGTTCGTGGGCACCGTGGGCCGCGACTCGGCCGAATCGGTGGCCTATCTCATGCTCTCGGTCATTCCGGCTGAGTTCTCCGTGGCCGTGCTGTTCGTGGTGAGCTGCTTCGTGTCCGTCTCCATGGGCACGTCGGTGGGCACCATCACGCTCATCACGCCCATCGCCGTGGCCGTGTCCGCCGCGTCGGGCTTCAGCCTGCCGCTGTGCGTGGCGTCGGTCATGGGCGGCGCGATGTTCGGCGACAACCTGTCGTTCATCTCCGACACCACCATCGCCGCCTGCCAGGGCCAGGGCTGCGAGATGAAGGACAAGTTCCGCGAGAACTTCAAGATCGCGCTGCCCGCGGCCGTCGTGACGCTCATCATCATCCTGGCGCTGTCGCTCAGCACCGACCTGGCCGGCACCGTCCAGCACGACTACGAGCTGCTGGAGCTCATCCCGTACCTGATCGTGCTCGTGGGCGGCATCATCGGCATCAACGTGTTCGTGGTGCTGCTGCTCGGCATCGTGTCGGGCTCCATCATCGTGGTGGCCGAGGGCGCAGTGGCCGCCACCGACCTGCTGGGCAACATGGGCACCGGCGCCGCGGGCATGTTCGAGACCACCATGGTGGCCGTGCTCGTGAGCGCCATCTGCGCGCTCATCCGCGAATACGGCGGCTTCACGGCGCTGCTCAACGGCATCAAGAGCCTGTTCAAGAGCCGCAAGGGCGGCCAGCTGGGCATGGGCCTGCTCGTGGGCGCCATGGACATCGCCACGGCCAACAACACGGTGGCCATCGTCATGGCCAACCCCATCGCCCGCGACATGGCCGAGACCTACGGCATCTCGCGGCGCAAGACGGCGTCCATCCTCGACACGTTCTCCTGCGTGTTCCAGGGCGTCATCCCCTACGGCGCCCAGATGCTCGTGGCCATCAGCGCCTGCGCCGAGCTGGGATTCGCCGTGACGGCGTTCCAGATCATCCCCTTCTTGTTCTACCCGTTCCTGCTGCTGGCCAGCTCCCTCGTGTTCATCTTCCTGATCCCCGACAAACGTGGACGCGGGGACGCCGCAACCGACGAGAGGCCGGCCGCGGAGGAGGCGACCGACTAAGACGCGAGGCGCGCCGATGAGGCGCGAAGGCACGACCGCCACCGAAGGGGGCGGCCGCCGAGGGCGAGGACCCGGGTGGCCGCCCCCTTCTTGTTGGGATGCAGCGGATCAGGCAAGACGCGGCCCGGCAGGCGGGACGAAGGGTGGCAGCAGGGGCGGGATGGACGCGGTCGTCTCCCTACCAGGAGGGGCGGCGCGTGAACCCCGCGCGGGCGCCGAGCAAAGCGCGCTACCACTCCTCCAGCGGGAAGTAGCGGCGCAAGGCCACCGCGCGCGGCGTGACCTCGAAGTCGGCCTGCCATAGCTCCACCCCGGCGGCGCGGCAGGCGTCCACCGTGGCGAGCACCTCGTCATAGGTGGTGCCGTGATAGAAGCGGAAGCCGTCGTTGGCGTAGTAGAGGCAGTAGAGGACGGCGGCGCGCTCGTGATCCGCCAGGGACGCGGCCAGCTCACGCAGATGGCGCAGCGCCCGTTCGGTAGACGAGAACGGCGCTTCGGGCAGGCGGGGCACGGAGGCGGGCACAGCGGTCTGGATCTGCACGAGCGGCGTCTTGACCTCCAGGTACAGCCGGTCGTCCACGAGAAAGTCGAGCCGCGACGCGCCGAGCGGAACCTCGCGGCGCACCTCGCGCGGCTGTCCGGCGATGGCGTCGAGGGCCCCGATGCGCAGGAAATGCTCGACAGAGCGGTTGGAGGCGTTCTGGTTGATGCCGATCCAGCGCTTCTGCGGCGCGTCCGGCTCGTCGAGGGAGAAGGCCTCCACCGTAAGCGGCAGCTTGCGCTTGGGGTTGCCGCTGTCCGAGACGAGGCAGGGGCGTCCCGCCAAGTCGAGGCCGCCGATGCGCGACACCGCCGGGCAGTGGCAGCGCACGACGGACGTGCCGGCCGAGAGGACCGAGCCGCCGGGCGCAGGCGAGGACGACAAGGCGCCCTTCGCGGGAGCCGGCATCGGCTTCCGCGGGTCGGCCGCCAAGGAAGGTGCCCCCGTCGCGGACGACCCGAGGGGCGCATCCGTCGCAGCGACCGCTGATGCCTTGCCCGCAGGAGGCGAACCGCCCTCCCCCGTCGGGAAGGCCACCTCCATGATGAAGCGGTTAGGGCGCGCGAGGATGAGCCCCTCGCGCAGAGGCGCGGGAAAGGGAAGCGGCGCGCAGGTCGGCTCGTAGATATCCATGGACCTATGGTACGCCGTCGGCAGGGGGCGGAGGCGCGCCGCGGGGCGCCTCGTTTCCCAATCGTGCGCTATCCCGCTGCAAAGTGGCCAAAAAAGTCGACCTGACGACAGAAATCGGCCAGATCGCAGCCCCTCTCGCCGCGAATACGCAAGGAGACCTCCCGCGACCTGGGCTTTCGCTCGCCACCCTTGGAACCGGAGGTGCTGACGGGCCTCGTAAACGTCGTCAAGTCGACTTTTTTGGCCACTTTGCACGCGCGCCTTGCGCAAAGCGCCCGATTTCCCCGCCCCGCGGCCGCCGCCGAGCGCCTCCGGCGTCCTGCGGCGAGCTCGGCGGCTCCTCCCGCTCGCAGCGCGCCGGCATCCCTATAATAGAAGGCCACCCACACGTCCTGGCCCAAGGAGCCGCCATGCCCACCGAAGAACCCGCCTACGAGCTGCCCGACCCCGCGGCTACAACAAGCCCCGCCGACGCCCCCGCGCCGGACGACCCCTTCGCCCCCGGCTCCCTCGGCTGGCTGCTGCCCTGGGCCGAGACGGGCGAGGGCGACGTGCTCGACCCCTCCGAGGCACTCGAGGTGTTCCTCGGCTGGGTGGAGTCGCGCGGCCTGGAGCTGTGGCCCCACCAGGAGGACGCCCTCATGAACCTGGCCGTGGGCGACTCGGTCATCCTGGGCACCCCCACCGGCTCGGGCAAGTCGATGGTGGCGCTCGGCCTGTGCTTCATGGCCCTGGCCACGGGCCGCACCGCCTACTACACGGCACCCATCAAGGCGCTCGTCAACGAGAAGTTCTTCGCCATGGTGGACATCCTAGGCCGCGAGAACGTGGGCATGATCACCGGCGACACCACCATCAACACCGACGCGCCCGTCATCTGCTGCACCGCGGAGATCCTGGCCAACCAGGCGCTGCGCGAGGGCGCGGCATCGAAGGTGGGCTGCGTCGCCATGGACGAGTTCCACTTCTACGCCGATCCCGACCGCGGCTGGGCCTGGCAGGTGCCGCTGCTCACCCTGCCCCGCGCGCAGTTCCTGCTGATGAGCGCCACGCTCGGCGACGTCAGCTCCATCGCCGCCGACCTCCAGGAGCGCACCGGACGCCCCGTCGACGTCATCGCCGACGCACCGCGGCCCGTGCCGCTTTCCTACGAGTACTCCCTCGAGCCGCTCGAAGCCACCGTCGAGCTGGCTCTGCGCGAGGGCGACGCACCCCTGTATCTGGTGCACTTCTCCCAGGACGCGGCGCTCGCCTCGGCCCAGTCGCTCGCCAGCTACGGCGTGGCCACCAAGGAGCAGCGCGAGGCCGTGAAGCAGGCGATGAAGGGGACGCGCTTCACCACCGCCTTCGGCAAGATCCTCCAGCGGCTGCTCGGCTGCGGCGTGGGCGTGCACCACGCGGGCATGCTGCCGCGCTACCGCCTGCTCGTGGAGAAGCTGGCCCAGCAGGGGCTGCTGCCGGTCATCTGCGGCACCGACACGCTCGGCGTGGGCATCAACGTGCCCATCCACACCGTGGTGCTCACCCAGCTGACGAAGTTCGACGGCCATCACATGCGCCGCCTGCGCGCCCGCGAGTTCCACCAGATAGCGGGCCGCGCCGGCCGGTCCGGCTTCGACACCGAGGGCCTGGTCATCGCGCTCGCCCCCGAGCACGAGATCGAGAACCACCGCGCCCAGGTGAAGGCCGCGGGCGACCCGAAGAAGCTGCGCAAGCTCAAGAAGAAGCAGCCGCCCGAGGGCTTCGTGAGCTGGGACGAGAAGACGTTCACGCACCTGGTGGAGAAGGCGCCGGAGAAGCTGACCCCGCGCATGCGCATCACGCATTCGATGGTACTGGCCGTGGTCTCGCGCGGCGGCGACGCGCGGGCGGCCGTGCGCCAGCTCATCGCCGACTCGGCCCAGGAGCCGCAGGAGAAGGCGGCCCTCACGGCGCGCGCCGACGAGATATTCGCCACCCTCATCGAGGCCGGCGTGGTGGAGCGCCGCGAGGGCGCGGGGCCCGACGGCGCCGACGAGTACCTGCTGACCGTCGACCTGCCCGAGGACTTCACCCTCGACCAGCCGCTCTCCCCCTTCCTGCTGGCGGCCCTCGACCTGCTCGACCGCGACGACCCCGACTACGCGCTCGACGTCATCTCCCTCGTGGAGGCTACGCTGGAGAATCCGCGCCAGGTGCTGCGCGCCCAGGAGCGCAAGGCCAAGGACGCCGCCCTGGCCGAGATGAAGGCCGACGGCGTGGAGTACGAGGAGCGCCTCGAGCGACTGGCCGACGTCACCTACCCGCGCCCGCTCGAGGACCTGCTCGACCATGCCTTCGGGCTGTACTGCCAGACGGTGCCGTGGGCGCGCGACTACGAGCTCGAGCCCAAGAGCGTGCTACGCGACATGGTGGAGACGGTGAGCGACTTCAAGACCTACGTGGGACGCTACGGCATCGCCAAGTCGGAGGGCACGCTGCTGCGCTACCTGTCGGACGCCTTCCGCGTGCTCGACCGCACCATTCCGCCCGCCGCGCGTGACGAGCGGCTCCAGGACGTGGTGGCGTGGCTCGGGTTCCTCGTGCGCACCACCGACTCGAGCCTGGTAGACGAGTGGGCGGCCTCAGGCGAGCTGCCGGACGCCGCACCGCCCGTCGATGCCGACGCGGTGGTGGCCGACCGCCGCGGCCTGCGCGTGCTCGTGCGCAACGCGCTGTTCGCCCGGGTGCGGCTGGCCTCCCAGGGACGCGCCGGCGACCTGGGGCGTCTCGACGGCGAGTGGGGCTTCGGCGAGCGCCGCTGGCAGGACGCGCTGGACGCCTACTTCGACGCGCACGAGACCATCGGCATCGACGCCGACGCCCGCTCGGCCGCCTACCTGGAGATCGACGAGTCCCCCGAACGCGCCGAGCGCCTCTGGCGGGTGCGCCAGGTGTTCGCCGACGAGGCAGGCGACCGCGACTTCCAGATCGTCGCCGCGGTGGACTTGGACGCCACGCAGGAAGCCGGCGAGGCGGTGTTCCGCGACTACCGCGTCGGCTTCATCGAGGACCTGCTGGACTAGCGGCAGCCAGGCGGCCGCGTTGGAGCCGCCGGGCCGGGCCGGGCTGGGGCCGTCGAAGCGGAGCGATTCGGGACGACGCCATCCCCGCCGCCCGCGTCACGCGCCAGCGTCGCCCAAGTCCACGTCACGCCGCAGAACGCGCGTGGTGACCAGGTAGTACGCCACGCCGATGACGATCCACGCGATGCCCACCAGGTGCGCCACCATGCTCAGCGACGCCAGCACGGCCAGCGTCACCGCCATGCCCAGGAGAGGACACACGAGCAGCCGCCACGGGTTGGAGTGATCCTTCTGCCGCACCCAGTAGTACCAGATCACGGTGAAGTTGAGGATGAGGTAGGTGGACAGCGCGCCGAAGTTGCTCACCTTCGCCACCTCATCCATGCCCAGGTACAGCAGCGCCGGCAGGATGGCGAGCGACAGGCCCGACACGAACAGGGTGGCCACCACCGGCACGCCCGTCTTCTCGTCCATGCGACCGAGCACGCGCGGCAGCGACCCGCCGCGGCCCATGACGTAGAGCACGCGCACGATGGACACCTCGAACACCATGCCGGTGAACACGCCTTGGGCGAGCGCCACGGCCACGGCGCACAGGATGCCGAGCCACGGGCCGGCCACCATCTGCGCCACCAGGTAGAAGCCGTTGTCCTCGTTGCCGGCGAACACCGCGCCGGTCGGGTCGACGCAGGTGGCCACGAAGCAGGTCAGCACGAACATGGCGCCCAGCAGCAGGATCATGATCATCATGGCGCGCGACGGCCCCGTCTTGCCGTCCTTGGCCTCCTGGGTGAGCGTGGCCACGCAGCCGAAGCCCACGTAGGAGAACGCGGCCAGCGACACGGCGCCCATGGTGTCGCCGAAGTTGAACGCGGAGGGGTTGACGAACGCGGTGGCCGAGAAGCCCGAGGTGGCCGGGTGCCCGATGACGTAGGCCACGCCCAGCACGAGGAACAGCGCCAGCACCAGCAGCTCGCCCACGAGCGCCACGCGGTTGACGGCGATGGTCGTCTTCATCCCGCGCAGGGCCACGAAGGTGGTGAAGGCCAGAAACATGAGGCACCAGCCCCACACCGGCACCGCCGGCACGTACTGGTTGAGCGCCAGACCGGCCATGATGTAGCACAGCGTAGGCCCTACCAGGTACTGAAGCAGCATGAGCCAGCCGGCCACGAACCCCACGAGCTTGCCGATGCCCTTGGTGGCGTAGGTGTAGATGGATCCCGACGAGGGGAAGCGGTTGATCATCACGCCGAAGGAGAGCACCGTGAACAGCATAGCCCCCAGCGCGATGAGGTAGGTGAGCGCCGGCATGCCGTGGGAGGCGTTGAACACACTCGCGTAGATGCTGAACGGCGCGATGGGCACCATGGAGATAAGCCCGTAGATAACCAGGTCGAACACGGTGAGCGTGCGCTTGAACCCGCCGTTGGCGGCACCGGTAGGCGGCGCGGCGGCCAGGTTGTCGTCGACGGGCGCGGGCGCCGGAACGGCCGAGGCCGGGCGGGCCGGATGCGCCGAGGCGGCGGGCGCAGATACGGGCGCCGCGGCAGGGGTGGGCGCGGGCGCGGCAGCGTGCTTGTCCATGGTTCCTCCCAACAGATCGCGCGAAGAGTCGCGGACGCGCCGGGAGGGCCCGCCCGCAACCCCACCATGCCACGACCACGCCGCAGGAGCGCCCCGGGCGCCCAACCGTAACGCATCGAGGAAGGAACAGTTCCCGCATCGTCACCGAGGGGGGGTGCCAGGGGGTGCCAGGGGGTCACACCTGATGGCACACCCCTGCCGGGGTGTGCCATCAGGTGTGACCCCCTGGCACCCCCTGGCACCCCCGGCACCCGTCACTCTGGCCATTTTCACCACGGTTTACGCAGCCGAAGCGACATTGCGGATGACAAAGGGAAAACACCTCGCCTCTGACCTGGTGCTTCGCCAAGGACATCCCCCACCGGACGCCCCATCAGCGTAAAGCGCACCATTTTTGGCCGCAAACCGCCGCGGCGGCCTCCGCGGCGGGACGCCTACACCAGACGCGGCCGGCGCGTCAGAACGCGCGCCAAGGCACCCAGGCCCTCAGACAGCGGGCGGTAGGGCCGGCCGCGCAGCCACAGACCGCGAGCGCAACATCCCTCAAGTGCTGCAGGCTCGCAGGCCTCCAAGTCCACGTCGCAGGCGAAGAAGCTCGCCTCCCAGCCCTCGCGCAGCAGCCCCTTGCGTTCTCCCAGCATCTCGCCGCCGCTGGCGGTGTAGGTCCGCAGCGCCTCGAACCCCGTCAGCGACTGCCCCGGCACGGCGAACTCCCGCATGCCGCGCATCTGGAGGAACGGATCGACCGACTGCACCGGCGCGTCACTCGACCCGCACACAGGCACGCCGGCGCGCACGAGATGCGCGAGCGGCACCTGAGACCCCACCTGCTCCTCATCGAGGAACCGCTCGTAACCATGGAGAAAGCGCGCGTCCACCCACGCATAGCCCGGCTGGACGGTGATGAAGGGGTGCCGCTCGCACGCCCAGGCCACGGCGTCTGCGGAGGGAAACTCGAAGTGGTCGATGCGATGGCGCCCGGGGACGCCGTCGAGCACGCCCACCAGCTGGTCGATGGCCGCATCGCCGATGGCATGCGCCGTCACCTGGTAGCCCTGCCCCGCCAGGCGCCCCACCGCATCCGCCAGCTCGGCGGTGTCGAAGTAGAGCGACCCGCGCGTACCATCGCGGTACGGCCGGGAGAACGCCGCCGTACGCGACCCCACCGACCCGTCCGTCTCCCACGCCATGCAGCCGCCGACGCGCGCGGCGGCCATGCGCGGCCGCACGCGAGCGAGCTTGCGCTCGTCAAGGTACTGGGGAAACAGACGCACGTCGATAGGCAGGCGCTGGGCCAGGAAGGCCGCCAGCTCGCCCACCACGTCACGTTCCACGTCATCGGTGCCCTCGAGGGCGCATACCGTGCCGATGCCGAACCCCGCGCACTCGTTGCAGAAGCGCGCGATGCCGCGCGCGAGCGCCGCCGGAGTGAGCCGCGAGGCCAGATGAGCGGTGAGCTTGCCTAGGTTGGCGTCGTGTGCCTCCCCCGAGAACACGCCATCGGGCGCGACCGCCCCAAGCCCCAGCTTCTCCAGCAGCGACGACGAGCACGATCCCGCATGCCCGTCGATGTTCATCACCCACACGTCGGCCCCATTCGCCCACGCGTCAAGCTCGCGCCGATCGGGCAGCCGGCCCTCGTCCACAGCCGCCGACACATAGCCGCTCAAGATGAGCAGCCTCCCCGGCCGCGCGCCTGCCCGCCCAGCCACGGCCCGCACGCGCGCCTCGACGCCAGCCAGGTCATGAGGCTCCACGCGGCCATCGGCGAGCATGCACACCGGCTCGCCCACGCTCGCCAGCGCGATGGCCTCCATCAGGTGAAGATGCGCGTCGATAAGCGCCGGGTACACGTGCGCGCCGCCCATATCGACCACGCGGTCGCCGCCGCGCGCGCTGCCGTCAATCGCCGCGATGACGCCGTCCTCCACCACGAGCGAGCGACCCGTGGCGCCCTCGCCCTCCAAGGTGTGGAACACGCCGTTCTCGAAGACGGTGCGCATGGCTGCCTCCCTACAGGCTCACAGCGCTGCCGACGGCCATGAGGAGGAACGCCGCCAGCACGATGACCTGCATGGGCGTGCTGGCCAGGACGTCAGGCAGCAGGATGCGCCCGTTCGCACGGCGACAGCGACGGAAGGCCGGCACCACCATGACGGCCATGAGGATGGCGATGAGCCCGCCGGCCGTGCGCATGATGGCGAGAAAGCCACCCAGGTTGAGCAGCACCAGGATGAGCGAGGGCAGCGTCGCGATGGCCCAGCACACGCGACGATGGAGCCCCGTCTGCTCCTGCACGATGTCCGACAGCGCCAGCGAGATCGACCAGTACGTGGTAAGCATGGCCAGCACGGTGAAGGCCGAGCCGAGCACCTGGGCCCACAGCCCGATGCCCTCCGACCAGCCGATGATGCCCAACTCGGTGACACGCGCCGAGCTGCCGAGCGCGCACAGCACGATGACGACGCTGAACAGCAGGTTGATCCCGAGGCCCAGCAGCACGGCGCGGCGCACGCGCACCGGATCGCGCCCAAGCCCCTCCACCGCCTGGGGCACGCTGAAGAACGCGACGAACGAGAACATCGCCATGCCGAAGAAGGCCAGCAGCTCGTTGGGCTGGCCGACTACGCCCCACGGCAGCGGATTGCGCCAGCTCAGCACCGACGCGACGGCCAGCACGGCCACGATTCCCAGGATGACGCTGATGGAGAGCGCCTCGCTCACGCCGAGCACCTTCAATCCGAAGAGCACGATCACAGCCGCGATGGCGTAGAACAGCAGCGTAGCGGCAAGCGGCGGGAAGCCGGCTGCCTCGAAGATCTCCGCGCCGCCGGCCACATAGGCCGCCAGGTTGGTGATGAGCACGAGCGCCGTCAGCACGAACAGCATGCCCACGAAGACGTTGCCACGCGGGCCACGGAACAGGTAGGTGCGGAACACCGATATGATCTGGGAGCCCTTGCCGCTGCCAAGGGTGATCTCGGCCAGCATCAGGTGCATGCAGTAGCTGAAGAAGAACGCCACGCCCAGGATGAGCAGCCCCGGCACGAGCCCCGCCCGATCCACCAGGTACGGCAGCGTCATAACGCCGCTTCCCACTCCGTAGCCCGCAATGATGCACGCGGCCTGCCAGACCGTCAGCCTCTTCTCCACGATGTCCCCCTCGCTCCTGCGGCAAACGGCGTCCATTGTACCCCAGACGAGACGTCAATCGTCCAGATGCGTCCGTCGCGACAGACACGGCCAAACGATACGACGAGACCGAGGGAGGAGGGACGCAGAAGGCAACGGATCGCGTTTCTGGCCATTTTCGCCACGGTTTACGCAGCCGAAACGCCGCAGCACGCGACGGGAAGAAAGCGTCCTGCGTGCGACCTGGGGTTATGCCGAGAGCCGTTCGCGGCAAGCACGACGCTCGGCGTCAACGCAGCGTAAAGCGCATCGTTTTTGGCCACAAATGGGGGTGCGGGGTGACGGAGGGTCACACCTAATGGCACGCCCCGGCGGGGCGTGCCATTAGGTGTGACCCTCCGTCACCCCCTCCCGTCATCCCGCATACGCCGGGGCGTGCCATTAGGTGTGACCCTCCGTCACCCCGCATAAGCGCCGGTCTGGCGGCTCCAAAGCGCGGCGTACTCGCCGTTGCGCTCCACCAGGTCGGCATGGGGGCCGTCCTCCGCGATGCGGCCGTGGTCGAGCACGACGATGCGGTCGAGGCTCGCCACGGTGGACAGCCGATGCGCCACCACGATGGCAGTGCGCCCAGCCATGAGACGCCCGAGCGCCTCCTGCACGGCAGCCTCGCTCTCGGAGTCGAGCGCGCTCGTGGCCTCGTCCAACACCAGGATGGGGCAGTCGGCGAGCATTGCCCGCGCGATGGCGATGCGCTGGCGCTGACCACCCGAGAGCTTCACGCCGCGCTCGCCGGTGACGGTAGCGAAGCCCTGCGGCAGCGCCTCGATGAACTCGAGCGCGTTCGCAGCCTGGGCCGCCGCCCGAATCTCCTCGTCAGTGGCGTCGGGCCGCCCGTAGGCGATGTTCTCCGCGATGGTGCGGTGGAACAGCAGCGCCTCCTGGGGCACGTAGGCTATCTGGCGCCGCAGCGACTGCTGGGTCACGTCGGCCACGTTCTGGCCGTCCACGAGAATCTCGCCCTCCTGGATGTCGGCCAGGCGCAGCAGCAGCTTGGTGAGCGTCGTCTTCCCCGCGCCGCTCATGCCCACCAGGCCCACGCGCTGCCCGGCCGGGATGCGCAGGTTGAAGTCGTCAAACACCTGGGTGCGCGCATCGCCGTCGGTGTACCAGAAGTTGATGTCCCTAAAGTCGATGGCACCCCGCTCCACCACGAGGGGCTCCGCACCCGGCTTGTCGGCCACGAGCCGCGGCTCGTCGAGCACCGCCGTCATGCCGCTCGCATCGCCGAAGGCCTGGTTGATGCGCTGCAGGCCCGTGTTGATGAAGTTGAACTGGTTGGTCACCGTGTTGGTGTAGGTGAACATGAGGATGACCGTGCCCGGCGTGATGCCGAACCACGCGTTACCGCCCGAGATGAACACCGTCACCACGCTCATGATGACCACAGTGATGGCCGCCGTGGTGATGCCACGGGCGAGCGAGGCGCGCATACGCTTGGAGTCGCGGGCCACCACCTCGCGGTTCGCCGCGTCGAAGAGCCCCCGCTCGTAGTCCTCGCGCCCGTAGGTCTTCACCGCCAGGATGTTGGCAACCGCATCCGACAGCTCGCCCGACAGCTGGTTCTGGGCGCTCGCCGCCTTCTCGTTCAGGTGCAAGATGCGCTTGTACATAAGGTAGCTGACCACCGCATACGCCGCGAGCATGCCCATGAGCACCGCCGCATAGGCCGGCACCACGGGAACGAGGATGAGGCAGGTGAAGGTGACCGAGCACAGGATGGGCAAAAACGGGAAGTTCATGACCTGGAGCAGCTGGGTGTAGCCGGCCATGAACTTGGACGCCTGGCTCACGAGCGCCCCGCCGAAGCGGTTGGAGTGGAACGACAGCGACTGGTTGCACAGGCAGTCGAAGGAGGTGGTGGCCAGGTCGTAGTTCACGGCTATCTGGAGCTTCCACAGCGTGTAGTCCTGCAGCTTGGAGCACGCCTGGCCCGCCAGGTTGATGCCGATGAGCGCCGCGACATAGGGCCCGAACACCGAGAACACCTCGTCAGAGCCCACGGGCGCCGCGCTGATGCGGTCCACGATGAGGCTCATCACGTAGGGGTTGCCGTAGGTGAGGAACCCGCAGAACCCGATGGTGGAGGCCACGAGCGCCACGAACAGCCCCAGGTGGTTGCGCGTCGCCAGCCAGTAGTAGTGCAGGCTGCGCATCGTAAGCGATTGTTTCTTGGCCATGGCCTCTCTTCTCCTAACTTCCCACCAGCCGAACGCGGGGGACGCCCGACGCCCTCCCCACTTGAGCGGGACGCGGCTGCGAGGCGGATACCCGCACCGCAGCACACAGAACTGTCCCCTGTGCGCCCCTAGCGTCCCCTGTGCGCCCCTAGCGTCTCAGCAGCTCCGTCAGCTCGCCGTCGGCCAGGATGGTTACGTGGCGGGTGGCGCGGGAGAGGGCGGTGTAGAGGCGCCGGCGCGCCAGATCGGTGGCGGGGAACACCCGCGCCGAGGCGTCGGGGATGATCACGCGGTCGAACTCCAGGCCCTTGGCCAGCGCAAGCGGCAGCACCGCCACGCCGGCATCGGGCAGGCTGTCGCGCTCCCCCACCACCACGGCGCCCTCGCCTAGGGCCCGGGCCACGCGACGCGCCTCGCTCTTGTAGGGCACGATGACCGCCGTGAGCCCCGGGGCGCCGGCCGCCTCTTCCGCCACGCGGCGCAGCTCGGCGGCCCAGGCGTCGCCGTCGGGCGCCACGATGACCTCGGGCGGCGCAGCCTCGCGCTGCACAGAGGACACCTCCAGGGCCTCCTCCGGCGGCAGAAGCGACGCGAACAGGTCGGTGATGGCGGGGGTGGAGCGGTAGCTCGTCATGAGGCGGCACTCGCTCACCGGGCCGCGGGCGGCCTCGAACACCGCGCGCACCTCGTCCCACGAGGCCGTCCCCTCGATGATGGCCTGGTTCGGGTCCCCCAGCAGGAGGAACCGGGCGCGGCGGAAGTAGCGCGCCGCCACCGCCAGCTGAGCGGCCGTGTAGTCCTGCACCTCGTCGATCATCACGTACTTGGCCCCGGGGTCGGAAAGCCCCGTGAGCGCCATCTTCAGGTAGACCCACTCCACCGAGGTGAGCCCCGGGTCTCCGAGCAGGCGCAGGGCCACCCGGTCCACGTCGAGCCACTCGTCGCGCTCCACGCGGCCGGGCGCATCGGCGTGGCGGTCGCGCAGGTAGCGCAGGGCCAGCGCACGCTCCTCGGCCTCGTCGACCGGGTCGGCCGTCTCGCCGAACAGGCGCAGCTGCTCCTCGATGGAGAGCGCCGCCACCTCGTTCTGCACGGCCTCCGTCGCCGCCAGCTGGCCGAGGCGCGCCTCCAGGCGCTTCGCCAGCTCCTCGCGCATGAGGCTCACGCGGTGCGGGCCGGCCGCGACGTTGCGGAACTTCTGGCACGCCTTCCACACCGCGTCGGAGCCGATGAGGGTGACCCCCGCGCTCGTCACGGGGCGGAAGTCGCGCGGGTCGAACTCGAAGGAGGCCACGGCCGCATCGATGCGCGCCAGGTCGTCCAGACTGGCCGATCCCTCCCCCACGCCGCGGCCTGCGGGCAGGAGCGGCGCGAGGAGCTCGCCCCAGGTGAGGGTGCGCGGGTTGCGCTCACCCAGGTCGGGCAGGACGTTCGCGATGTAGCGGCTGAACACCGGGTTGGGCGTGATGAGGCACACCTCCTCCGGGCGCAGGGTGTCGCGGTTGCGGTAGAACAGGTAGGCGATGCGCTGGAGCAGCACCGAGGTCTTGCCCGACCCGGCGATGCCCGCCACGAGCAGCGTCGGCACGTCGTCATGGCGGATCACCACGTTCTGCTCGCGCTGGATGGTGGCCGTGATGGCCTGCATCTGCGCCGAGCGTTGGCGCGAGAGCGACGCGAGCAAGAGCGAGTCCTGGATGGCCACGTCGCTGTCGAAGTAGCCGCGCAGCTCGTCGCGCTCGATGTCGAACTGGCGGCGCAGCAGCAGGTCCACGTTGATCGTGCGCCCGTCGGCCTCGTAGGAGGTGGGGCCCATGGCCTGGTTGTAGTACACCTCGGCCACGGGGCTGCGCCAGTCCACCACCAGGCGGCGATACCCCGCATCGGAGATGCCGGCGGTGCCCAGGTAGAGGTCCTTCGGCGCGTCGCCCTCGCGGAAGCGCAGGGACACCTTGGCGAAGTAGGGCTGGCGCAGAAGCGCCTCCACGGCAGCCAGGCACTCGGCCTGCACGCTGTGGGACAGGTTGTACCCGTCGATGATGCGGTTGAGTGCCATGAAGTCGGCGTGGGTCTCCATGGCGTCGTCCCAGGTGGCGTAGTTGGTGGCCAGCTCCTCGGCCATGGACTCCTTGTCGGCCGCGGCATCAGCCGCCAGCTCGCCCATGGCGCGGGCGGCGTCGCGTCCCAGCTCAAGCAGGGTGGCGTAGGTGGCGGAGAGGTGGGCCTGCTCCGCCTGGAACACGGGGTCAGCCGCGCCGTCGGCCGCGCCCGGCGCGTGCCCCTCAGCGGGGGCCGTCATGCTACACCAGCTCGCCGTTGCAGTGGTCTATCATGTGCTGGACGAGCTGGGCCTGCCAGCCCTCCATCTTCTTCTTGCGGGGCATGAGCTCGCCGTTGAGCAGCACGTCGTAGGACACGCGGATCCACTTGTAGCGGGTGACGGCGGCCGCCTCCTCGCGCGAGAGGCACGCCTCCACGGCCGGGAAGGGCTTGAGCGCCTGGGTGATCTGCGGGTTGTACATCACCACGGGGCGGTCCTTCTCGTTGAGGTAGGCGACGATGGCCTTGGTCACGCCGATCTGGTTGGCCGCCAGCGCCGCGGCCTCCTCGTTGGCCAGCAGCGTGTCCACCAGGTCCTGGGCCACCTCCGCGTCGGCCGCCGTGGCCGGCTCGCAGGGCTGGGAAAGGATGGCCTCGTCCGTGACGATGTCCTTGATCATGGGAATGCCTCCGCTCGGTATCGAAAAAACGCATCGAAGCATTCTAACGTAAACCGGCGCCGGAAGCGAAGGCCCGCGACAGCGGCCCGCCGACGCGCCCGGCCGAGCGCGCCCGGCCGCCACCCCCCAGGCCACGCCCCCGGGCTGCGCGACGGCCGCCCCCCTGGGTCGCGCGCCGCGCCAGGCCGTCCGCCCTACGCGAACCCGAGCAACGCGCAGAGCGCGGGCAGCAGCGTGGCCGTGAGCACCACGAGCGCCACCGTGGGCACCCACCCGATGCGCGCCATGTCGCCCATGCGGTAGTACCCGGTGGAGTACGTGAGGATGGGCACGCAGTCGAGCGGCAGCACGTAGGCGAGCGACGCCTGCCACGCCACCACCATGAGCATGCAGTACATGCTGATGCCGAAGTCGCCCGCCAGCACGCCGAAGGGGTAGGCCAAGATACCGGCCACCGCCGGGCCCACCGGCACCACGTTGTGCACCACGGCCCCCACGGCCGAGAGCACCAGCAGCACGAGGAAGGGCGTCTTCCACGCATCGGGCATCACCGCCATGATGGCGCTCACCATCCAGTCGCCCGCGCCGGTGGCCACTACGAAGTGGGCCACCGACAGAATGCACATGATCATCACGAGCACGCCCCAGTTCATGCGCGACACCAGCTCCTTGAACTCGAGCGTCGAGCCGCCGGGCAGCGACAGCAGCACCACGGCCACGATGGCGATCATGGCCGTGTTGAGGGCGGGCACCCACGAGCTGGCGATCCAGGCCGCCATGGCCGCGGCGATGATGCCCATCGTCGCCTTCTCCGGCCCCGTCAGCGGGCCTAAGGCCGCGGCCTCGGCGCGCGTGGCGTCGATGGAGGCCTGGCTGATGGGCTCCGGCCGAAACGCGCCCACGATGACCACCCACGCCGCCAGCAGCATGATGAGGCAGAACGGCACGCCCAGCATCGACCATTCGATGAAGCTCATCCGGATGCCGAACAGCTCGGCGAACAGCCCCACGGTCACCACGTTGCAGCCGTTGCCCGTCATCACCGCCAGGCCGCCGGCGTAGGACGCCCACGGGATGGCGATCATCAGGGCCTTGCCCATGGGCGAGCGCAGCTTCTCGGCCCCGTTGAGCTCCAGCAGGCGCTTGCCCACCGATATGAACACGCCGCACGCCGCCACGTCCGACATGAAGAACGAGAGGAACGCCGTCGCCGCCATGAAGCCCAGCAGCATCTTCGGCGTGCTCGTGCCTGACCAACCCAGCACCCGCGCCGCGATGCGCGTGGGCACCGTGGTGGCGTCGAGCGCCACGGTGAAGGCAAACGTCCCCATGAGGAAGAACACCGTCGAGCCCATGGCGTTGGCGTAGGCCGCCTCGAAGGAGCACACGCCGGTCAGCGGCATGAGCACCAGGATGAGCAGGGCCGTGGCAGGCAGCGGCATCGACTCGGTCACCCACAGCAGGATGCCAGCCGCCAGGATGCCCAGCACCATCCGGGCCTCGTAGGCCAGCCCGGGCGTGGCCGGCGCCCACGCCGCCACGGCCACGATGCCGGCGGCGAGCGCCAAGAACAGAATGCTGCGCGGACGCAGCGCTTGCCGTGCGATCATCTCGACCACGATCGTCCCCTATCGATCGGGCCCCGCGAGGGGCCGCAGACGCGCGGCGGGCCGCCCTCGGGACGACCCGCCGCGCACGGACTATCCTACGCTGCCCCCACCAGCGGGCAGACGATCAGCAGAAACGCGCTGAAGAACACCATGGTGGCCACGGTGATGGGCAGGCCGCCCTTCCACATCTCGTTGAACTTGTAGTACCCGCCGGCGTAGGACACCAGCAGCACCGAGTCCAGCGGCACGAGGAAGCACAGGGCGCACCACAGGGCGATCATGAGAATGGTGGCGGTGTAGTTGCCGCTCACGGCCCCCACCAGGCCCAACACCGGCGCGGTCACGAGGGCCGCCAGGCCGGGGCCCGAGGGGAAGAAGTTGTGCACGATGGCCAGCACCACGCTGATGACCATGAACAGCATGAAGAAGCTCATGCCGTTGGTCACGCCCAGCAGCAGGTTGACCATCCAGGCCACCGAGCCGGCGGCCGACATGGCGGCCACGATGCCGTTGATGGAGGCCATCATCAGCAGGATGTCCCAGGGGCTGTCGGAGCGGTACTGGCGCATGGTGATCATGGACGTGCCCGGCAGGAACAGCAGGCCCAGGGCCACGAGGGCCACGAGCGTCGTGTTGAGCACGGGCACCCAGGAGCTGGCGATCCAGCACACGAGGGCCAGCAGCAGCACGCCGATGTTGAACTTCTCCTTGAAATCCATGGGCGGCAGGGCCGACACCTCGCCGAGGAACTTGTCGACGGTCTCCTTGCTCAGCGGCTCGGGCTTGTAGATCTTGACGAGGATGAGCCAGCTGGCCAGCAGGCTCAGCACCACCGGCACGACGGTGAAGCCGAACCACGCGGCAAACGAGATGGTCACGCCGCAGGCGCTCTCAGCCAGGCCGAGCACCACCACGTTGATGGGCGTGCCGGAGGGCAGGAGGCACCCGCCGAACATGACGGCGAACGGGATGGCCAGCGCCAGGCAGCGCCCGAGGTTGGACTTGCCCGGCTCGGCGCCCGCGGCGCGCAGCAGCGTCTCGGCGAAGCCCATCATGATGGCGGTCAGCGCGATGTTGGACATGACCACCGAGATGACGCAGCAGATGATCATGAAGCCCAGGATCACCTTGTTCACGTCACCCTTCACCAGGGCCACCATCTTGGCGATGAGGCGCTGGGGGAACGTGGACTGGGCCAAAAACGTGGTGAACCCGAAGATGCCCACGAACATCCACAGGGCGCCGGTGAACGTGGCGGCCCAGATGGTGTTGTAGGACGCGATGCCGAGGGCGCCGCAGGCCGCCACCATCACGAGCGAGGTGATGGGAAGCGGCAGCGCCTCGGTGGCCCACATCACCACGGCGGCGACGAGCACCGTGATGGCCGACTGGCCCTCGCGCGAGAGGTCGGGCGCCCACTGCGGCCCGAACTGCCCCACGAGGATCAGCACGATGGCCACGGCGATCCACACCCATTTGAACAGAACCTTGTTGTCTTTGGCAGTCTCTGCCATAACAGCCCCTTCCTTGAGTCTGCGTACGGGGCCCGCGCCGACCGTCCCCGGCGCGGGCGCGGGCCCCTCCCCTAATCGGCTAGGCAACGGCCTTGAGGAAGATGTCGCCCAAGACGACGTCCTCCTCGGTGGTGTCGGCGGCCAGGGCCACGTCCTCGTAGCCCTCCACCGAGGCGCGCACCGTGTGGGGCGCGCTCGCCAGCTCCTTGAAGCGGAACTCGCCGAAGTCGTCGGTCTGGACGGCGGCCACCTCGTTGCCCTCGGCGTCCATGAGGCGCACGGTGGCCCCGATGATCACCTCGTTGACGGTGCGGTCCACGAGCACGCCGTAGACCCAGCGCCGCGGGATGTTGAGGTAGTACAGGTGCGGGTGATTGTCGGCCAGCACGGGCATGGGCTCGGCCTCGGCGGGAATGTCGGCCTCGTCCACGTAGGTGAGGGCGCCGGTGGCGCACACGTCCACGCAGCGGGGCGCCTCCCAGCCGTCGTCCATGAGGTGCGCGCAGCCGGTGCACTTCTGGGGGATCTCCAGCTCCTCGTTCCAGTAGATGACATGCGCCGGGCAGGCGTCGACGATCTGGCGCTGGCCCTTGGACTTCTCCGGGTCGATGATGACCAGGCCGTCCTCGCGGCGGTACACCGCGCCGCCCTCGGCGGCCTCCAGGCAGCTGGCCTGCTCGCAGTGGGCGCAGAGCACCGGCGTGTACTGCACCTTCACCTCGGGGGTCTTGCCCCGGGTCTGCTGGTCCACGCGGCACCAGAACTGGCCGGTCAGCGGCTGCTCGGCCGCGATGGGCAGCCAGCTGTTGCCGCAGTGCTCGTCCTTGCAGGCCATCTGGCAGCCATAGCAGCCGTTGCAGAGGCTGGCGTCAAAGAGAATTGCCTTCATGGTTAGTCCTCCTGCAGGTAGTCGTAGACGTTGGTGCCCGTCTCGATGGTGTAGTGCTCGGCCTTGAAGGCCTCGGGGTAGCGCTCCCTGAGCGCGTCGATGTCGCACTTGCGCACGCCCACCAGGAAGCCGCCGGTCACCTCGCCGGCCGCGTTCTTGGAGGACGTGGCCGAAGGCGCGATGAGGTTGTTCGCGCCGCCGCGGTCGATGCCGCCCACGCCCGGGACGATGGGGTCGGTCTCGGCGCCGTGGTCCTGGAGCACCGCGCCGGGAATGACGCGCTCGGTGACGTAGGCGCCGCCGAGCACCGTGCCGCGCTCGTTGAACACCTCCACGATGTCGCCGTCGGTGATGCCCAGGCGCTCGGCGTCCACCGGGTTGAGCCACACCGGCTCGTAGGCGTAGCCGTCCTTGCCGACCACCTTGCAGGTCTCGATCTCGCGGGTCCACGGGCAGTCGTCGAAGTTGGCGTGGATGCGCCAGCGGGGATGGTTGGATACGAGCAGGAACGGGTAGTCCTTCGCGCGCTCGCAGGAAAGGCGCTCGTGATGGGTCTCGGACTCCTCGATCCACTTGGCCACGGGCTGGCGCTCCGGGTCGTCGGGGAAGAAGTTGGCCAGGCCGGTGGAGTAGAACTCGATCTTGCCCGTGGGGGTCTCCATGGGGTTGTTGTCGGGATCCTCGTAGAACTCGATCATGCCGGCAGGCTCGGTGTCCCAGCCCTCGCGGGTGGGCAGCATCTGGTAGCCCTGCTCCTTGATGAGCTCCAGGTCCTGCTGGTCCTCAGGCAGGCCCGAGCCCTGGTAGCCGATCTCCTGCCACTCCTCGACGGTCATATCGCCGGAGAGATGGCTCGCGCAGTCCTCGTAGATGCCGCCGTACTTCTCCAGCTTCTTGGCCACCTCGAGCACCGCCTCGTAGTCCGAGAGGGACTCATGCTGGCGGTCGCACGCGTGGCGCTCCCAGATGATGGAGTTGAACTGGCCCGAGTAGGTGTCCACGCCGAAGTCGTCCAGCTCGAGGGTGGTGGAGATGGGCAGGATCATGTCGGCGAACAGCGTGTCGTTCTCCATCCAGGGGTGCTCCACCAGGAAGAACTCCAGGTTGGGGTTGGTCAGCGCATCCTGGAACTCATTGCCGCCGTTCCAGCAGGTGGACCAGCAGGGGCTGTCAGACCAGATCATCTTGATGCCGTGGTCGCCGTCCTGGGGGAACTGGAACTTCTTGAACTGGTCGGTGCGGTGGTGGCGGCTGGTGGTGTGGCCGTACCACTCCACCTTCTCGCCCTCCTTGACGGTGATGCACTGGGGCACGAGCGTCTTGGGGATGAACGAAGCCGGCAGCTCGCCGAGAACCGAGCCGTGGTAGCAGGCGCGCACCTCGGGCAGGAAGTACCCCGGGGGCAGCGGGTTGAAGGAGTCCATGCCGATGAGGGCCCACTCAATGAACTTCACCTGGTTGCGACCCGGCTTGCCCACGGCCTGCATGGCCAGCAGGTACACCTCCAGGCGCGCCGGCTCGTGGGAGTAGCACGAGCGGATGTAGGAGCCGCCGTTGCAGTGGCCGATGGACACGTTGTGCTTGGCCCAGTAGCGTGCGAGCGCCTTGATGCGGTAAGCCGGCACGTGGCACTTCTCCTCGGCCCACTCCGGGGTCTTGGGCACGCCGTCCTCGTTGCCGAGCACGTAGTACTCGAACCAGTCGAAACCGTCGGTATGGGTGGCCACGTAGTCCTTGTCGTAGGTGCCCTCGGTCATCCACACGTAGGCGATGGCCAGTTGCAGGGCCGCGTCGGTGTTGGGCAGGATGGGGATCCACATGTCAGAGTGCACGGCATTGGCGTAGTTCACATCCGGGGCGATGTGGATCTGCTTCACGCCGATCTCGGTGAACCAGAAGCACAGGCGGCTCGCCTGCTGGCCCGACCAGCCCCAAGGCGTGGTCTCAGGGTCGCAGCCCCAGAACAGCACGGCGTCGGAGTTCTCGGAGATGTCCTTGAACAGGTTGTGCTGGTGGGTGTTCTGGCCCAAAGGCTCGTTGCCCCAGGCGTGCTTGGCACCCCAGTACCAGCCCTCCCAGCTGTCAGGCTGGCGGGCCTGCATGGTGAGGCCGCCAGTCATGTCGAGCAGGTTGGCCATGGTGCCGTGGGGACCGTGGATGGAGCCGGTCTCGCCGTGGCCGTCGCCCTGGCAGAAGATGGAGTTGCGGCCGTAGGTCTCGTCGATGCGGACGATCTCCTTGGCGATGATGTCGGTGGCCTCGTCCCAGCTGATGCGCTCGAACTTGGACTTGCCGCGGTTCTCCGGATGGCGCTCGCCCTCCGGATCCCAGTCCACACGCTTGAGCGGGAAGGGGATGCGGTTAGGCGAGTAGGTGCGCGTCTTGTAGATGAAGGTGAAGGGCGAGTTCAGGGTCTTCATGCCCGGCTCGAAGGTGTGGCCCCGCGCCTCGATGGTCCAGTAGTTCAGGTCTTCCTTGGTGTAGTGCTCGTCGAAGTGCACCGGGCGCATGCGCACCACCCGGCCGTCCATGGAATCGACAGCGGTGAGGTTGGCGCCGTTGCCGAAAGAGCACAGCGACATGTTCTTATAGACTGTCTTGTCCGATGTTTTCATGCTCCTCCTACTTTCCTCGCTTGTCGCGGCCCCGCCCGGCGCGCGGTGCGCGGCGGGCCTGGAGGACTCGCAATCCCGACCCGGGCGGTCGCCTCGCGCGCAGCAGGCCGTCCCGGCTCTCTGACTCGCATTATGGGAAGCGGCGCGGCAGTCGAAAACAAACGCCCCGTTGCCCTAGCCCTCGTTTTCGTTGAGGCAGGGGCAGCGGCTGCCCTCCCCCGCCGCGCTGGGCAGCAAAACAGGCCGTTTTTGGCGAGCGATGACGGGTTTGCAACATCCTGGCGCCCTTCGCGCCCCCTCGGCACGCCCCAACCTTCCGAGGCGTCATCCGCGACCTGCGGAAACGGGGAGACGTCTTGGGCAATCCGTCGCAGAGCGCGGGGGAAATACTGCAAACCCGTCATCGCTCGCCAAAAACAAGCCGAAACCGCGCCCGTACCCCAACGATTCGTTGCGCTCGGCGCCGCATCCCGTTGAGGCACGGGCGCGGCGGCGGGAACCGCAGCCGCTCGGTCGAACGGCGCCGTGGCTATAATGGACGCGTCGGACGACGCGAGGCGAAGGGGGATGCCCGTGAACATCGAGTACCTGCACTACTTCTTAGATGTGGCGAAGACGAAATCCATCGCCCAGGCCGCCAAGCTCAACTTCATCTCCTCCCAGGGCATGAGCCGGGCCATGGGAGAGCTCGAGAAGGAGCTGGGGTGCCAGCTGTTCATCCGCTACTCCAACAAGCTCTCGCTCTCCCCCGTCGGGGAGGAGCTCGTGGACGCGGCGGCGCGGGTCGTCGACGACTACGGCGCGCTGCTCGACCTGGCCGCGGCCAAGTCCCAACCCGACCACACGCCCTGCGGCTCCATCCTGCTGGACTGCCAGAACGTCGCCACGCTCGCGTTCTTCACCAAGGAGGCGAAGGACTACCTCTTCGGCACGCGCGAGATCATCTTCCGCGAATCGCAGAACTCCCAGATACGCCAGAGCCTGCTCACAAGCCTCGCGGAACGTCCCGACGACGCGCTGCCTGCCGTCGGGCTCTTCTGCTTCTTCAACCAGGAGCGCCACTCCGAGAAGGAGGGCATCGCCGCGCTGGAGGAGCGCGGCTTCCGCTACCGCCCCTACCTGCGCACCTACGACAAGGCCATGGCGAGCGCCGCCTCGCCGCTCGCGCAGCTCGACGTCCTCACCGACGAGGACATCGCCACGCGCCCCCTCGTGGCCACCAACAGCCACCTCTACAGCGTGCTCGCCAAGCGCTTCGGACGCGATGCCATAGCGCTCTCAAGCGCCAATTTCGCGCTTCGGCGCCAGATGGTGGAGAGCGACTCGGCCGTCTCGTTCCTGCCGGCCATCGCCGAGCTGACCATGCCCGAGGAGCGGGACTTCGTCCTGCGCGACATGGAACGCCCCTACGAGGTGGAGATAGGGTTCATCGGCCGCGAGCGCGACCTCGAGCGACCCTGCTTCCGCCGCCTCATCGACATCCTCGACGACTTCTACCGCGCCCACCAGGACAGCGGCCTCTACACGCTCTGCGAGTAGACGCCAGCTACAGCGAACGGCCAAGGGAGCGAGCAAGAGGCGCAGGCGCACGCGGGGCGGGACGCGGGGCGCGGGATGCGGCGGCCGGCGAACGCGCGGCGCGAGGGGGCGAACGAGGCGCGGCGCGGGCGCAGGGCGCGGGATGCGGGCGCGGACGAGCGCAAGGCGCGGGGCGGGACCGCCGGCAAACGCGAGGCGCGAGGGGGCGAACGAGGCTCGGCGCTGGACGCGGGCGCGGGCGGAGCCTTGGCCAGACGCTGGCGCGATGCTGGGCACGGGTGCGGGGGAGACACGGGGCCTCAGCCGGGCGCGGGCGCGATGCGCAGTGGGCGAACGCGAGCGGGGTGCCCGCCCCGCGTGGCGCGGCGCTGCACGAGCGCGAGCGAGATCCGTGCCCCGTGCGGGGTGCGGGTGCGAGACAGAGGGGTGCTGCGTGAATTGGGCGCTCCTCGCAGGGCGCGAAGGACAGCTGCGGAGCGAGGCAGGGAGCGCGAGCGCGTGGACGCGAAGTGCGACGCAAGACAGGTTTCCGACGATGCGGCGTCACAGACGAGGGCAGGATACGATCGCGCGCGGAGCTATCGGCCAAGTGCTGCAGACACGATGCGACCATGTGGGGCTGCCGACAAGCGCGGGGCAGACGTAACAAACGACCACGAAATGAAGCGGGGAGCGCGAGCGCGCGGACGCGGGGCGGCCGAGTGTTTCACGTGAAACACCTGACCCTCTCGCTCATAATTAGAGCTTGAGCAAACAAGAGGGCTCGCCAATCGAACGCGGCGAGCCCCCTTGCCCATTCGCGGGTCGGAGCCTACGCCCCCGGAGCCTTCGGGGCGCCGGGGGCCTTGGGAGCGCCGGGCGCGCCAGGAGCCTTTGGGGCGCCGGGCGCGCCGGGAGCCTTGGGCGCCGCGCTCGGGCCGGACGACGCGAAGCCGCACTCCTCGCACGCCGCAGCGCCGAGGGGATTCTCGTGGCCGCACATGGGGCAGGCGATCTTGTCGCTGCTCACGGCTGCTGGTCTAAAGCACATGGGTTGCCTCCTATCAGGTCGCAGTACCTGCCTCGCAGTCTAGGGGCCCGCGCCGCCTCGCAACAGCAGCGGGACGTTGAAGCGCCCGCAACGAAAACTTGCTACGCGAAGAAACGCCCGGTGACCACGGGCGTAAGCGTCCGCCAAAGCCTCCTGCGGCAGGCATATCCCCCTTTCGTTGCGGCAGCACCCGCTTTCGTTGCCCTCGCGCCGCCCCCTCCCCGCCTCCTCGGCCGCTACCATACCGCCCAAGGAACAACCCCTAGCAAAGGAGGACGACATGCTCGGACCGCTCGGCGGAGACCGCCTCTGGAACCCGAAGGAGCTCGACAAGTGCAAGGCTGCTGCCCAGGAGCTGGCCGACGCCCAGGACAAGGGCGCCGAGGAGGGCGGCATCATCTACGGGTACATGTACACCATGAACAACAGCAACTACGGCTACAAGGGCGATGACCTGGAGTTCAAGACCGCTGCCGAGATTGCCGCCTTCGACGCCAACGGCCAGGTGAAGGAAACCTACGTGGCCTACAAGCAGGCCTAGCACGCCTACCCCCCCCCGAAAGCACGCTAGAGGACATCGCCGGGAATCCCCGCACGCATCCTCCGACAGGCAGTTGGGAGCGCCTGGCGCCCCTCCCCTGCGAAACGGCAACCTCGGGCCGTCGTCCGCTTGCGGACGACGGCCTTGCTCTATCATGGACGGATCAGGCCTCCCCCCTCGGAAAGGAACGCCCATGACCGCCCCCTCCTCCCTCGAGAACCTGCGCGCCGACATCGCGCGCGCCGTAGACGCCGTGCGCGCCTCCACCCCGCTCGTCCCCTCCATCACCAACGCCATCACCATGGACTTCGTGGCCAACGCCCAGCTTGCCGCAGGCGGGTCAGCGGCCATGGTCTACCTGGCCGAGGAGGCCGCCGCCCTCGCCGCGGCCGGGGGCGCGTTCTACGTGAACCTGGGCGCGCTTCTGCCCATCCACCGCGACGCCATCCCCGCCGCTGCGCGCGCCTGCCGCGACCTGGGACGTGCCTGGGTGCTCGACCCCGTGGGCATGGGCATCGGCAGCCTGCGCGCCGAAGTGCTCGCCGAGCTGCGGGAATGCCGGCCCGCCGTCGTGCGCGGCAACGCCTCGGAGATCATCGCGCTCGCCTCCGCGTGGGACGCGACCTCGACGCCGGATGGCGCGTGCGGCGTGCGCGGCGTGGACAGCACCGACCCCGTGTCCGCCGCTGAGGGCGCTGCGCGCGCCCTTGCGCGCCAGACAGGCGGCGCCGTGGCCGTATCCGGCGCAGAAGACCTGATCACAGACGGGCGACGTGTCGTGCGCGTGGCCGGCGGCAGCCCGCTCATGAGCCGCGTGACCGGCTTCGGCTGCTCGCTCGGCGGCGTGACGGCCGTCTATGCCGCCGTAGCCGAGCCTCTCGTGGCCGCCGCGACCGCCGCCGCGCACTACGCCGCCGCCGGCACCGTCGCCGCGGCGCAGGCGGCCGGCCCCGCCAGCTTCAAGGTCGCCTTCATCGACGCCCTGTTCAACCTGTCTGCGGCCGAGGTGGCCGCCAACCCCCTGACCCTCGAGGAGGTCGAGTAGATGAACACCCTGATCGCCGTGGCCATCGCCCCCTTCGGCGTGGGCGACGAGCTGGCCGAGCACGTCGCCGAGGTCGTCCGCGTCATTCGCACCTCGGGCCTGCCCTGCCGCACGAACTCCATGTTCACCGAGATCGAAGGCGAATGGGACGAGGTGATGGACGTCGTCAAGCGCGCCACCTTCGTCCTGGCCGAGCAGGGCATCCGCACCGAGGTCATCCTCAAGGCGGACATCCGCCCCGGCCACGCCGGCACCATGGAGTCGAAGGTGCGGAAGGTGGACGAGCTCCTCGGCTAGCGACCCCCCAGGCGCCATCCCCGCAATCGGGGCGCAGCCGGATGCGCCCCGAGGGCCGACCGCGCGGCATCTGATTGCGCGCCAGCCCGCACGCCACCCCCTCCCAGCCGCGCGGCACGCCGTTTTCACCCGGCCGCCAACCGCTCGCCGCGCGCCTCCCAACAGGCGGGAAACAACCCGAGCGCGGCGAGCCAACGCTTGCGCCGCCTGCCCCTCGCCCGCGCACGCCGCCCCTATGCTGGGGAAAACGCGGCAACCTGCGCCCGTCGACGACCTTATGACCCTCCGCCGTCCCGGACGCAGCATCACGAGAGGGGCGATGGCTCATGGGGATCATCGGAAAGCAGAGAACGGGCGCGCCGGCGAAGCGTCCCCGCGATGCGCGCTCTGCCGAGCGGCGGCGGATGGGCGCCGCGCTGGCAGGCGGCCTGGCTGCCCTCGCCCTCACGCTGCTCATGGCGCCCGCCGCCCCGTCCTTCGCGGAGGACGCCGCGGCGCCGTCCGCTCCCGCGAGCGCCACCCCGGATGCCGGCCCCGCCGCCGACCAGCGCGCCACAGCCCCCGCCCCGGCGGCGACAGCGCGCGTAATGCCCGACGCCTCCGCGCCATCGGGCACCACGTCCTCCCAGCCGCAGGCCGGCCCCGCCGCAGCCCCGGCCGCGCCGCAGCCGGCCGCACCCCGGCCCCCGGCGCTCACCGTGCCCGAGCCCGTCCCCGCCGCCCTCGCCCCCACGCCCGCGCCGCACCCCGGCTCGGCGCCGGAGCGCCCTTCCGCCGACGGCATCGCAACCGCCGACGGCGCCTCCCCCGCGCCAGCCGACCCCGCCGACGGCGCCTCCCCCGCGCCAGCCGATCCTGGCGACGGCGCCGCCCCGGAGCCTGCGCAGCCCGAGCGGTTCGTCACCATTCTCTACCGCACCTCCCCCGGCACAGCCGGCAACGTCAACCCCTCCGAGGAGCAGGTGCGCGCCGATGACGGCGCCGGGCTCAGCGGCAGCACCGCCCTGCCCCTCAGGGGCTACGTGAGCATCGGGTGGTACAACGGCGCCAACCAGGTGAGCGCCGACGCGCTCCTCACGCGTGACGAGGCCCTAGCGGGCGCCAACCGCAACGCCGACGGCACCCTGGCCGCCACCACCTTCATCGCGCGCTTCGCCCGTCCCTCCGCGTCCCTCCAGCTGGCCGAGGAGCTCGTATCCTCGCCCGCCAACGGCCGCTTCTTCACCGAAGGCGAGCCTGTCACCTTCCGCGCCACCGTCACCAACACGGGCAACGTGACGCTCTCGGGCGTCACGTTCGCCAGCGACGAGGCCGCCTTCGCGTCAGTGGGCCCGCTTGCGCCCGGGCAGTCCCGCACAAGCGAGTGGACGCACGCCGTCACGGCCGCCGACGTGCAGCGCGACGCCCTCGTCAGCACCGTCTCCGCCCACGGCGAGGCGCCCGAGTACGGCCTCTCCGCGGAGGCGGGGCCCGAGAGCGCCACCGCCCAGACGGGCACGCTCGCCGCGGGGGATACCTATGTGCTCTACGGGGCCTACCCCGCCGACGCCGGCCAGGTGAGCCGCAGCGTCTGCATCGTCGAGTCGCGCACCGGCGCAGGGCTCGACGCGGTCATAGCCGAGCCGCGCTCCGGCTACGTCTTCGAGGGCTGGTACGAGGACGACGAGCGCGTCTCCACCGAGGCCACCCTCGCGCCCGAAACAGCGCTCGCCTTCCTGAACCGTGGGCGCGCCGCCTACTCGCCCACGCTGTTCCTGGCCTACTTCGTGCCCGAGGAGCCGCAGCCGGTCGTCCCGGACGAGCCGGACGAGCCGGATACCCCCGTCGTGCCCGACAAGCCCGAAGAGCCCACGACCCCCGACAATCCCGACACCCCGGACGCCCCCAACACGCCGGACGATCCCGCTCACCCGGACGCCCCCGCCACGCCGGACGACCCCGACGAGCCGAGCGTCCCCGCGGCCCCCGACACCCCGGACGCCCCCGCAGCCCCCGACGCCGGCGACGCACCCGCCCCCGCACCCAGCCCCGACGCCCGCAAGGCCACCCCCAGCAACGGCGCGCCCACCGGCCCCGACGCCCGCAAGGCCACCCCCAGCAACGGCGCGCCCTCCATCCCCCAGACCGGCGACAGCACGCCAGCGCTGGCCACCCTCCTCCTCGCGGCCGTCGCCGTCAGCGCCTTCGCCCTCCACAGGGCCCGCCGTCACCTCGGCGACCCTCGCTAGCCCCCCTACGCAAGAAGGCGGGGCGCCCACCCGGCGCGCCCCGCCTTCCCTTCTCCGCCCTCGCCCCCCGCCGGAGCCCGCACGCCTAGATCTCGATCAGCTCGTAGTCCTTGGTGCCGTAGCCCAGGCGCGCCGCGTCGTCGATGATCTTCGTGCCGTTCTTCGAGTCGATGCGCTCGAGCAGGTGGTCGCGGCCCGGGTCGTCCGAGGCCCGCACGGCGTCGATGCACGCCTGGTCGACGGCCACCGGGTCGAGGCTCGCGAAGATGCCGATGTCGGCCATGCACGGATCCTCGGCCACGGCACAGCAGTCGCAGTCCACCGAGAGGTTGCACGCGATGTTCACGAAGGCCAGGTTCTCGCCGAAGTAGTCGACGATGGTGCCGGCCGTCTCGGCCATGGCCTCCAAAAAGTCATCCTGCTCGGCGTGCTTGTCCCAGAAGTCCCCCTGGGCGCGCGACGCGCCGCCGGTGTGGATGGCCACCTTGCCCTGGTTGGACGCGCAGCCGATGGAGAGCTGCTTGAGCGCGCCGCCGAAGCCGCCCATCGGATGCCCCTTGAAGTGCGAGAGCACGAGCATGCTCGCGTAGTCCGCCAGGTGCCGGCCCACCAGGTTCTCCGTGAGCACGCGCCCGCCTTTCACGGGAAGCACCAGGTCAGGGCCTTCCGCATCCATGATGTCCACAGCGAAGAAGTCCGTCCAGCCATGCGCGGCCATCAGCTTCTCGTGCTTCTCGGTGGTGTCGCGCGCGCCGTCGGAGGCGGTGTTGCACTCCACGACGGTGCCGCCGACCCGCTCCACCATGGGACGCATGAACTCCGGGTGCAGGTAGTTCTGGTTGCCCTCCTCGCCGGAGTGCACCTTCACCGCCACCTTCCCCGGCAGCTCCACCCCCAGCGCCTCGTACAGCCGAACCACGTTCTCCGGCGTGATCTCGCGGGTAAAGTACACGTTGGCCTTAGCCATAGCAGGCTCCTCTCGCCCTCCGTCGAAAACCTTCGTCCACTCTATATCTTCGAGTTAACTCTAAGTCAATCCATCCCGCTCAGAACGACCGCAGCGTAGGGTCGCTCTTCGGCGTCGTGGCCAGGAACCGCACGTAGTAGATGGCGTCGCACACGGCAGGTATGCACAGCAAGAGCATGGTGAGCGCCGCCTCGATGCCCAGGTAGCTCATGTCGTAGGCGATCGTGAACAGCAGATTGGCCAGCAGCCCGTCGCGGTCAGGCGGGTAGAACAGGTTGGCCGCCAGCACGTAGCACGCGCCCAGGCATACCAGGCCGACGAGGTAGCCCACGCGCAGCCCGAAGCTGTCGCGCACCACCCCATCCAGCTCGCAGGAAGCTCCCCGCCGGTCGAGCGCCAGCCCGCCCAGGGCAAGGGCCCCGAAGGCGACGGGGTACTCGAGCACGAGCGCACCGGGCGCGTAGTTGATGTGCTCGCCGGTGAAGTAGGTCACGGCCAGCCTCAAGATGCCGAACACCGCCCCGGCCGCGAGCCCGTAGCGCGGGCCGTAGAAGAACGTGACCAGCCACAGAAACAGCAGGCTGAAGTACGTCACCGCCCCGCCGTCGGGCAGTTCGACCGGCTTGATGGCCGAGAGCAGCGTGGCTATCGCCAGCAGCACGGCCGTCCAGAACAGGCGGTTTCCCCGCAGCCCGTCCGCCCGCGTGGTACAGAACAGCGGGCGCTCGCTTCTCTTCCCCATGACCCCTCCCTACATCTTCCGCTGCTGCAGGTGCCGGCGACGACGCTGATTGATCAGCACGACGAGCACGAGCAGCAGGATCCCGCCGAGCATCCCGTAGTTGATGGTCGTGTGCGCATAGGCCACCTCAACTCCCAGCTCCTCGTAAAAGCCCTGGAGCAGCTCGATGAGCAGGGGCTGGATCTGGGCGATGGCCAGGATGATGGCCACGACGTTGATGACCATGCCGTTGCGGCTCTCAGTGACGGCCGCCTTCGCCGCCACGACGTGCTCCAGGTACTCCTGGTGCTCGGTGTAGGCGTCGCGCAGCTCCCGGTTGAGGAAGGCCTCGCGCAGCTGAGCCGCCTCAAGCTGGGACGAGAGGTACTTGAAGTTCTGCATCTCCCAGAAGCGCACCGTCCGGCCGTACTCCTGATCGATGAGGATCTTGGTCTGTGGCGTGATGTCGACATCCTGCTCGAGGATGCCCGTCACGCGCCGACTCGCCTTCGCGAGCGCCGTGTTCTGGAACAGGACGAGGGTGACGATGAACAGGTAGTCGGCAAAGTCCGCGATGCGCCGCTCGATGCTCGGGGCGAACTGCCGACCCACGTAGACGACCGCGCGGCTCGAGAGGTAGACCTCGTAGTGCTCGAACTGCGAGCGGTTCGCCTGGCTCGCCTTCCGGATCTCCTCGCTGCGAATGCGGTAGGAGCGCTCGTAGTTCTCGTAGGCCTCCGCCGCCAGCATGTCCTGGAGCTCGCACTCGTCGGAGGGCTTGTCGGAGAGCAGCAGCACGCTCGTCTCGCCGCCGCAGCCATGCAGGCCGAACCGCTTGAGCAGGTAATCGTAGAAGGGGCGGTACCCCGTAGGCGCCTCGACGTCGCGGATCTTCAGGTACCCGTAGGACACCTGGTCTTCCATCTGCGTCATCGAGTAGGGAAACGCGGGCATCATCACGCACAGGACGTGCATGTGCGTCTTGCGGTGCGCCACCAGCACGGCATGCCCGCGCACGTTCCCGATGACCGTCTCCGGCTGCGTGCCGTCAAGCCCCGCGTACTCGTCGGTGGTCTGGAGGAAGTCGAAGCTGCCCAGGTACGCCAGGTCGAGCTCGCACACCACCTCGTTGGTGCACTCGTAGGCGATGCAGCCCCGCAGCTCGTCGATGAGGAGCGTGGCGAGGGCGCGCTCGGCCGCCTCGCCGGGCACGTCGGCGCAGCCCGCAGCGCAGTCGTCCAGGAAGTTGCCCAGGCGCAGGTTGTCAACGTGGTCGGCCAGCGGCAGCATGAGGAACACATCGCCCCGGTACGAGCGCAGCGGGAGCCGGTGCGCCAGCAGCCGTTCGAGCAGCTTGCCGTCGCAGACGTAGACGGTGTTGCCGTCGTCCAGGGTGCGCACCTCGCGGAACAAGTAGTTGGCCAGGGCCTTCTTCCCGTCGGACGACACGGCCGTCCCCATGATGTCAGTAATGGGGAAACCCTCGTCCTGCAGGCGGTTCAGGTAGTCGATGAGCCCGTCAGACAGCAGTCGGATCACCTCGGTGCCCTGATAGCGCGGGTGCACCGCGAGCGAGATGATGAACAGATGGTTGGCGTCCGCCCGATACGGCGCCACCTCCTCGGGGAGGATGTCGTCATCGCGAATCACCGGGCTGCGAAAGAGGTTGTCCTCGTAGAGGCCCTGCTCGCAGGGGAAGAAGTTGACGTAGCCGGCCACGTCCCCGCTTGCCTGGTCGACGACGAACACGAACGAGCGGCGGTTCTTCCGGAAGCGGTCGACCGTCCGCTGCGGGTCACCCCAGTACTCCTCCTCGTAACAGGCCTGATCGACCGGCACGAGCTTGGCGAGAAACGCCTCGTCGACCTGCTCGCCGCAGAGAACCTCGTATGCCATGGGCCTCCCCCAAGAATCGCACGAACACTGTCGAGCATTCTACTGGCATCGGGCTGCCCGCGCCAGCGTCCCCCCCGGCCAGGCGCAAGGCCGGACGGCAGAGGAGCGGACGAATACGATCGGGGGGGCTGGGGGGGGCTGGAGGGTTGGGGCCGCCGTGCAGGATAGCGCGTCAAAGTGGCCAAAAAAGCCGACTTGACGACGAAAAAGCACCCCCGGCAGATACCGAGCTTCGCCGGAACACGCCAAAACCCCAGGTCACATATTACGATGCATACATTTTCCACCCGAAAGACGCCCTCTTCAGCCCCCTGAGCGTCGTCAGGTCGTCATTTTTGGCCACTTTGCGGGCGAGAAACGTATCCCCATACAAAGCGAGCGGGAGTGAGCCTCCGGACGAAGGTACGGGCGCAGCCGCCGCAGAAAACCCTGAGCTCAGACGAGCCGAGCGAGAACGCAGAAAAGTTAGCCGTGTGCGGATGTTTCACGTGAAACATCCGTACGCCCCAATTACGCCGCGCGCCACAGCGAGAGGACGATCAAACGCGCAAGCCGAGACGCCGGAAGAGAGCCGAGGCCCCGAGCTAGCACGAACGCACGCAAAGCCAAAACCCAGCCGATCACAAAGCGTCCTGCGGAAGGCGCCTCCCGCAGGACGCGCGAGGCACACGCAAGTCCCCCAGCCCGCAGCCTCCGCTCCCCCCCTCCCTCCGCCCGAGGCCTCCGCGCTCGCCCCCCCCCCTCCTTCCGCCCGCGCCCCCCAGCGCCGACGCGCCCGCCGCACCCCCCCATCATCGTGCCCACCGCAGCCCCTCGTCATCGCGCCCGTCGCGGCTCCATCCCGCGTCCGCGCTGCCGCACACCCCCGCCCACGCCGCCGCGCCGCCGCAAGCCCCCCTCCGTCCGGCCGCCAACCGCGCCCCGCACCCCTCCCCGCAAGCACGGCCTTGGGCGGTGGCCCCTTCCTCCCTTCCTCCCTTCCTCCCTTCCTCCCTTCCTCCCCTCCTCCCCTCCTCCCGCAAGCCCCCCCCAGCTCCGCTGCGTCCATCGCAAGCCTCTCCGTCCGCGTCACTACGGCCGCCGCAACCCCATCCCGCGTCCGCGCTGCTGCACCCCTCCGCCAGTGCCATCGCGCCCACCGCAAGCCCCCCTACGGCCGACCGCCAACCCCATCCCGCACCCCCCGGACGCCCGGCCGCCGGCCCCGCCTCGCCTCGCTCTCCCATCCTTTCTCTCCGCCTCGCTCCGTCTTCCGCTATCATGGACTAGAAAATTTTCCGAACAGAAAGCACAGCCATTCAAATGACGACACCAACATCCACCCCGACCGCGACGAGTGACGACCTCCTCTCCGCCGACGACGTCGCCCGCACGCTCGGCGTCACCAAGCAGACCGTCTCGCGCCTCATCCGCACCGGCGCGCTACCAGCTGAGAAGGTCGGCAACAAGTGGGTGATCTTCGCCGACAAGCTGGGCGCCTACCTCGCCGAGAACAACCTCGTCCCCGAGCCGGCCGACCACCCGCGCCGCCCCGGCGTCACCCCGATACCCGCCGGCGCGCCCGGCGATGCCATCCCATCCCTCGCCAGCGAAACAAGCCCCGCCGGCAACGCAATCTCCGCCGCACCCATCCGCGCGCTCAGCTTCTTCTCCGGCGCCCTCGGGCTTGACCTGGGAATGGAGCGCGCCGGCATCCACCCCGCGCTCTATTGCGAGAACGACCGCAAGTGCCGCATGACCATCCATTCCATGCGCCCCGACGCGGCGCTCATCGGCGACATCAACCGCTACGAGGCCGACCAGATCCTCGAGATGGCCGGCCTTGCGCCCGGCACCGTCGACGTCATGTTCGGCGGCCCGCCCTGCCAGGCGTTCAGCACCGCCGGCGCGCGGCGCGCCTTCGACGACGACCGCGGCAACGTCTTCCTACGCTACCTGGCCCTGGTGGCCGAGATCCAACCCACCTATGTGGTGGTGGAGAACGTGCGCGGCCTGCTCTCGACGCCGTTTCCCCTGGTGGAGGGCGGTCAGCCCGAGCGCGGCGGCGCCTTCCAGCTCGTGCTCAGGCGCCTGGCCGAGGCGGGTTACGAGGTGAGCTTCAACCTCTACAACGCCGCCAACTTCGGCGCGCCGCAGATCCGCGAGCGCGTGGTTCTCATCGGGAAGCGCGGCGGCGGCCGTGTGCCTTACCTCACGCCCACCCACGCGCCGGCTGGCGAGTGCGGGCTGCCGCCGTGGCGAACCTTCCGCGACGCCGTGGACGATCTCGACACCGCCGGCATGCACCACACCGACTTCCCCGAGAAGCGCCTGCGCTACTTCCGCATGCTCAAGGAGGGCGAGTGCTGGAAGAACCTGCCCGACGAGATGCAGCGCGAGGCCATGGGCAAGGCCTACGCGCTCTCCGGCGGCAAGACCGGCTTCTACCGGCGCATCCGCTTCGACCGGCCGTGCCCCACCCTGGTCACCACGCCCACGATGCCCGCCACCGACCTGTGCCACCCCACGGAGGACCGGCCGCTCTCCATCGAAGAGTACAAGCGCGTCCAGGGCTTCCCCGACGACTGGCGCATCTGCGGCGACCTCATGGACGTCTACAAGCAGATCGGCAACGCCGTCCCCGTGGCCCTCGGCGAGGCCATCGGCCGAGCGCTGCGTGCCGACATGGCCGGCGAGGCCGCCGACCCTCGGTTCGAGGGATTCCCCTACTCCCGCTACAAGCGCACGAGCGACCAGACCTGGGGATAGGCCAAGGCCACGCCCGCGCGCGGCCGCATCGGCAGCCGGCTCGGCGCAATCAGTCGCGCAAGCGGCAGAGCAGCGGCAACGCCTGGCGCGATCCGCGCACCCTCCCCCACTGCCACTTTTTCCGTCTCGCATGGCACTAAACGGCAGTTTGGTACGGTATGGCATGGCGCGCGAGAAGAGCCCGCATCCCGCGAAAAGCCACGACCTGGGCAAACGTCGCGCCTCCTTCGGCCCGGAGAGCGGCTGCGCGCCAAGAAGCGCCGTCTAGCGCCTTGCAAAGCGTACCAAACTGCCGCTTAGTGCCAATTTTCGCCGAAAAAGTGGCAGCGGGCGACTTCCGAGCGCCCTGCGCCCCTCGGCATGCCCGCCGACGCGCCCCGCTGGCGCGCCGAGCGCCCTATAGTAGAATCCGAGAGGATGAGAAGGGAGGCGCCATGGCCAGCGAAGTGCTTGCGAGCTTCACCGCGCGCGATGGGTCGGGACTCTGGGAGCTGACGAGCGCGGGCGTGCGCGTGGACGGCCGGCTCTACCGCTTCACTGACACGTCGTTCGTCATCTGCGCCGTCACGCCGGGCCGCATCGAGCAGAGCAGCCGCGTCATCGAGGAGGACGACGGCTTCGGCGCGCTCGCCGGGCTGGCCGTGCTCCAGGAGACCGGTAGCCTTAGGGACGCCGCGCTGGCCGCCTGGGCGCTCGGCGGCCCCACCACCAGCGTGCAGACCGAGCGCCGCGAGGTAGCCGGCACCGCGCAGCTGACCATAGGCAACCTCCGCGACCTGCGCAGCACGCGCGACCTACGCTACCGCGAGGACGGGCGCCACGTGCAGGAGGCCGCGCTGCGTCGCTTCGCCACCGCCGCCAAGCGGGCCATCAACGACCACCGGGAACGCGGGCTCTAGGCAACCGCCACGAGAAAGAGAGAGTAACCATGCGAGGCCTCATCGTCGAATGCGAGGACGACAAGGAGTTCGTCATCGTCGACACGCGCAGCGACCAGCACGGACGGCTACGCCTGTACCACGGCGAGCCCGCCGGCACCCTCGCTGTTGGGATGACGGTGGACTTCGAGCTCAAGGTGAGCGGCGCAGGGAACACGTATGCCAAGCTCACAAGCGTCATCGAGCGGAACCAGACGCCCTTTAGCACCGAGGATAGGGCGCGGTGGTACGAGTGGGGCGAGGACGCGGAGGCGGACTTCGTCGAGAAGATCGTCCCCCAACTCGGCCTGGACATCCGCAAGAACCCGGAGAAGGAGCGCTGCAGCTGGGCCATCGACCTCTTCGACTACACCAACAACCGCCCGGCCGACCTCAAGGTCCAGAACACGCCCTTTTTCACCGTCGTCAAGTACCGCTACTGCGGGAAACGGTGCGACCCGGCTTACTCCGTCACCCTCAACCGGAAGGACTTCGAGAACTACCAGGCCAACCACCCGGACTGCTTCATCTATTTCTGGGTGCACTGGACACAGCGGGAGTACCGCGGCATCACCGTCCCCGAGCTTTACGGCGTCTGGCAGGCGGAGCTCTCGAAACTCGGCGAGCGCATCCAGCGCGGCGAGGCCCCGCTTCACGCGTACCAAAACCGGCAGACCGACGACCACAACGCGCGGGACAGCTACGTGTTCTCCCTGCTGGACGAGGACGTGTTCGAGCGGCTCCTCTAGTCGGCTGGCGCCTCGCGGGCTCGTGCGGAGCGACCTGGAAGCGCGGCCCGAGGCGCGCTTGAAAGCCGAGATGCGCCCGCGGAGATTCCTACCCCAGCGCCCTCTTCAGCTTGAGCACGTCGTTCATCGTGTTACCCAGCCCATGCTCGGCAAGCGCCGCGTGCATCTCGGCCTGCAAGCGTGCCAGGCAGGCGGCGCGCGCCTCGGCCACGCCGTCGTTGGCGATGAGGCTCACATCGCTGACGAGCCCCTCCACCGAGTCGAACCCGGTGAGCCACTGCCAGAACGCGTCGCCGGCCAGGTAGCGGTACGCGAAGCCGTCGATATCGCGGTTCGGCAGATCACGTGGGTCAGCGCGGTAGGTGCGCACCTCGTCGATGGACTTCTTGTGGCGCATCACGCAGAAGGCGGGACGCACCGGCTGTCCGCTCGCACGACGGAAGCGCTCCTGGGCCGCGCACTTGTCCTTCAGCTCGCGCAGCTCCTGAGGAAACGACGACGAGTTCACCGTGTTGGCCTGCGACTTCAGCTCGCACACCCACAGCGCGCCCTCGCGCACGGTCATCATGTCGCCCGTGTCCAGGGTGTCCGACGAGATGGCGGCGATGACCGCCTGCCACGTGTTGCCGATGACCGTCTCCTCGCTGGAGCTCTCGCAAGCGCGGAAGGCCTCAGCCACGAATTCCTCGGCCGACACCACGCCGCGCGCCGCGAACATGATGACATCCTTGGCCAGCAGCTTGCGCAGGTTGATCTTGGACGCATCACCGTACCACGCGATGCGCTTGCGCGCGAACTCGCCCAGGAGGTCATAGGCTACCTCCCGCTGTCGCTCAATGCCCGCGTCTTCGACTGCGCCGGCCATCTCGTCCCGCTCGTCCACCTGCACCCCGCCTTCCCTTCGGCCGCTGATCGTCCCCAGCATACCGGAAGCGGGCCCTGGCGCCCAGGGCGGCGGCACAGCGACAAACCTAGCGCATCAATCTCAAGCTGGTGCTGATGGAGGCCAGGTGGAATGCGCGCATCATATCTGTGTGCCAATTGTTCGAGGACTGGGCGTTCACGTTGATGGTCTGGTGCAGATGTACCTCCCCGCCCCCGAAATCCCGGCTGAACGAGCCTCGGCTCGCACCGTTTTCTTCCTCATAGTCCTCGTAGAGCCAGGAATTCCAGCCGCCCATGGGGGCCTCCTCTCAAACGGATCCTGCGAACGACCTCACCCTATCAAGAAATTTCCCCTTGCCTGTCCCACGTAAAGTACAGGCAAGGGGAAATTCGCCCTCGCACGCGTATAATGAACCCCATTCACGCGAGAGGAGACCTCATGATCGACGACCAGGCGCTCAGAGACGCCATTGAGGCACGCCATTCCGTCCGCAGCTTCATCGACCGGCCTCTGGCGCACGAGGCGGTCGAGGCCCTGCGCGCCGAGGTCGACGCCGCCAACCGGGAAAGCGGACTGCGCCTCCAGCTCATGACGGACGAGCCCGATGCGTTCAACTTCTTCATCGCGCGCTACGGAAGCTTCAAGAACGTGCGCAACTACCTGGCCTGCGTCGGCGAGAAGGAGCCCGGCCTCAACGAGCGGGTCGGCTACTGGGGGCAGCGCATCGTCCTGGTCGCCCAGGCCCTCGGGCTCAACAGCTGCTGGGTCGGGCTCTCGTTCAGCCGCCGCAAGAGTCCCGCCGTCGTCGGGCCGGGCGAGAAGATGGCCTGCGCCATCACCCTCGGCTACGGCGAGACCCCGGGCGTCCCCCACAAGGTGAAGACCGCAGCCGAGGTGTCGCGCGCCGAGCAGCCGGCGCCCCGCTGGTTCCAGGAGGGGGTGCGCGGCGCCATCCTGGCCCCCACGGCCATCAACCAGCAGAAGTTCCTGCTTACGCTGGAGGGTGACCGTGTGCGCGCCGAGGCCACCGGCGGCCCCTACAGCGACATGGACCTGGGCATCGTGAAGCGCAACTTCGAGATAGCCTCAGGAAGGGATCACGCCGTCTGGCTCTAGGGCGATTGCGGGCGCCCGGCCGCGGGTCGCGCGCGGCGCGGCGGGCGCTACTCCAAGGAGGCGAGAACGGGTTCATCGCCTTCGACGGAGCCTTCCTCCCGCAGCGCCCCCTTCTCCCCTGCCGGGGCCAGATCATAGGGCATCTGACGGGCCACCAGGTAGAACAGCGCCAGCGGCAGGAGGGCGAAGCGCGGGAAGACCATCAGCGCGAAGAGCATCACCGCCCGCAGCGCGTAGAACGCCACGCGGCGCAGGCCGGTTCGCTCGCGCGTCTCGCAGGACATGCGGTAGAACATGCCCGACGGCGTGCAGCCGCCGCTTCGCCACGGGACGACCACCTCCACGATCACGAAAGCGACGACGAAGCACACGAGGGACGCCACCGCGTTGAACCGATCGAGGAACGCGGCGTCGACGACGCCCTCCCCCAGCGCCACCCGCAGGCCCACCACGACCACCATGCGGGGAACCACCGAGCACACGTCGATGATCATGGCGTCCGTCCACAGCGTCACGCATCGACGCGCGAACCCGGGGCGGTGGGTGACGGGCGGCAGGCCCTCCGGCCCGCGCCGGGTCAGCGTGACCGCCAGGTGGCCCAGCGCCCAGCCGATGAGGCCGCCGAGCGTGTTGCACATGAGGTCATTGACGTCGAAGGTGCGAAACGCGAAGGGGTACACCCCGAAGAGCCCCGTGAGCTGCGCCGCCTCGATGAGGCACGTCGCGGCGAGGGAGATTCCCGCCGTCGGAAGCAGCCCGAGTCTCAGAAGCGTCTTGGCGATGAACCCGAGCGGCACGAAGAGCACCACGTTAAACAGCAGCTGGAGCACCGCCGACAAACCGCCGCGGGCGATGTCGTGGATGAAGTTGAGGGGATCTAAGATAGGCGGGATGCCGTAGGTGATGCCCGGCCCCGAGTCGCCCGACGGCAGCGGATACAGCGTGAAGCACACGAGGCCCGCCGCATAGAGGATGCTCGCGTAGATGGCAAAGACCGCCGTCAGCCGCAACCACCCGTCGCGACGATACAGAACCACCAGGAACGGAACGGTGAGCAGCAGCGAAAGCAACGGCCAGAGCAGCACGGCCATGTTGAAGTTCCCGCTGAAGGTGGAGAGATATGCATTGACGACAGAACCCATAGTGGGAAGGTTAGCATAAGGGACGAGGGCGTGGGAGCGGCCTTGAGCTGGTGGCGAGGTTGGGGCACACCCGCGTTACCCGCGCCCCGTCGCACTAGCCGACGAAGAACCGCCGCAGATACCCCCTCAACACTGGGTTCGCCACATAAACGTGCGTCCCCATAACTCCACGTGTGAGCGACGGCGACATGTCGTGGGGTTTCAGGTGCTTGCGAACCGCGGGCTCCGACACTCCTGCACTCCTTGCGATGGATGCGATGGATTCGCCTTCCATGCGCAGTCTTCGTATATTCTGAACAACAGACATGCTGATCATTCCTTCCGACCTCCTTTGGACGATTACCTAAGCAAATCCAAAGTAGATCAATCGTGGTGGTCGGCATGTCTTCCTCTTTTGATGAAACCCGAAATATTTTCTTAAGGACGATCGAAAAGCACCGATGGTGAAACCAGCAATCAGAAGCTTACGTTGAACATGCGACGCCGGGAGGCTTGCGAGGGGCCTTGACCAGTTGCTCGAGTCCCTGGCGCACGCCGACCAGCTGGACCCGCTCGACGTCGAGGGGATCCTGGCCCTGAGGTCGATAAGCGAGAGGCGCGCCGAGCGCATCGGCGACGCCGCGCGCATCCTGGAGGCCCAGAACGAGGTCCTCTATGCGGAGGAGCGGGCAAACGCCAAGCCTCGCGAAAACGAGCGATGAGGGCCCAAACGAAAACAGCCATCCAAGCTCAATCAGGGCGTTCTTCGCCGTCCGCGCTCATATAAAGCCTGGGCATCGGCTGTCCTCGCATTCCCAGTGCCGCCGTGTGCTGCCGCGTTATAATGCTGCAAACGCATTTGTATTGCATTTCGAGCGATGGAAGCGCAGATGTCTGACAGCTACAAGGAGCTCATCAAGGGCAATCCCGACGAGACCGAGATCAGGAGCTTCCTGGTGAACGGCGACCAGGTCTCCGTAACCCTGCGCATCCCCGACACCCTGCGAGACGCGGCGAAGGAGGAGGCGGCGCTCCGCGGCATGAGCTTCTCCGCCTTCGTGCGCACGTGCATGATCGAAGAGCTCGCGAAGAAGGGGGCATAAAGCCTATGCAGCCAGACTTCTTCGACAACAGGGCGCGCATCGTCAAAGACGACCTCGTCGCCAACATAGCCGCCGGCGACCGCGTGGCGATAGCCGCGTCGGTCTTCTCCATGTACGCCTACCAGGAACTCGCCGAGCAGCTTGAGGGCATCGACGAGTTGCGCTTCATCTTCACGTCGCAGGCGTTCACCAAGCAGCGCCCAGCGCGCGAGAAGCGCGAGTTCTACATCCCGCGCCTTTCCCGCGAGCAGGGCCTTTGCGGCACCGACTTCGAGATCAAGCTGCGCAACGAGCTCACGCAGAAGGCCGTCGCGACCGAGTGCGCCGACTGGATCCGCCGCAAGGCGCGCTTCCGCTCCTTCGAGGGCGAGGGGCGCATGAGCGGCTTTCTGGATGTCGATAAGGCGGACGACAACGTAGCCTACATGCCCTTCGACGGCTTCACCACGCGCAAGCTCGGCTGCGACAATTCCACGGACGTCCCCGACGTGACCATGCGCTTGGACGCCTCCCAGTCGCGCGCCCTGCTCAAGCAGTTCGACGACGCCTGGGACTCGGGCGAGCTCCACGACGTCACCGATGCCGTCATCGACGGCATCACGGCCATGTACCAGGAGAACGCGCCCGAGCTCATCTACTACATGGCGCTCTGCCGCATATTCAGCGAGTTCTTAGACGACGTCTCCGAGGACGTGCTCCCCAAGGAGGGACTGGGCTTCCGCGACAGCCTCATCTGGAGCAAGCTCTACGATTTCCAGAAGGACGCGGCGCTCGCCATCATCAACAAGCTCGAGACCTACAACGGCTGCATCTTGGCCGACTCGGTCGGCCTGGGCAAGACGTTCACCGCGCTCGCCGTGATCAAGTACTACGAGAGCCGCAACAAGGACGTGCTCGTGCTGTGCCCCAAGAAGCTGCGCGACAACTGGATCACCTACAACTCGAACGTCGTGAACAACCCCATCGCGGGCGACCGCTTGCAGTACGACGTGCTCTACCACACCGACCTCTCGCGCACGCGCGGCACGTCGGAGACGGGCCTGCCTCTCGACCGCCTGAACTGGGGCGCATACGGGCTCGTCGTCATCGACGAGAGCCACAACTTCCGAAACGGCGGCGACTCGGCGTCGGAAGACAGGATGAACCGCTACCAGCTGCTCATGGAGAAGGTCATCAAGCAGGGCGTGAAGACCAAGGTGCTGATGCTGTCCGCCACGCCTGTGAACAACCGCTTCCGCGACCTGCACAACCAGCTCGCTCTGGCGTACTGGGGCGACCCCACCGGTTGGTCTGAGAAGCTGCGCCTTGAGAACGACATCGAGACGGTGTTCCGCAACGCGCAGACCGTCTACGCCCGCTGGTCGAAGCTGCCCGGCGAGCAGCGGACGACACGCGCCCTCACCGACATGCTCGACTACGACTTCTTCGAGGTGCTCGACCAGGTGACCGTGGCACGCAGCCGCAAGCACATCCAGCGCTACTACGACATGAGCGCCATCGGGCCCTTCCCGAAGCGCCTGCCGCCGATATCGAAGCGCCCCAAGCTCTCGACGCTGCCGAACGCGATCAACTACCGCGAGATATACGAGGAGCTTGACTCCCTCGTGCTCGCCGTGTACATGCCGAGCTCGTACGTGCACCCCAGCAAGATGGAGAAGTACGCGAAGATGGGCGGCGGCGGAAACCTCACACTCGGGGGGCGCGAGACGGGCGTGCGCCGCCTCATGACGACGAACCTGCTCAAGCGTCTGGAGAGCTCGGTGTGCTCGTTCCGCCTGACGCTCGAGCGCGTGCTGGCGGCGATGAACGCCACCCTCGACACCATAGACGACTACCGCAGGGGCCTCGCCTCGGGCGCCAGCGTGGCCGACGGCGATCTGCCGGGCGGGTTCGATTTCGACCCCGACGACGAGAGCGGCTTCGAGGTGGGCGGCGCCACGAAGATCCTCGTCGAGGACATGGACTGGATGAGCTGGGAGCGCGACATTGAGGCGGACGTCGCCGTCATCGAGGTCCTGATCTCGATGGTGCGCGACATCGACCCCGCTCACGACGCCAAGCTCATCGAGCTGTGCGAGCAGATCCGTGAGAAGTCGCAAAGCCCCATCAACCCGGGCAACCGCAAGGTGCTCGTGTTCACCGCGTTCTCCGACACGGCGGACTACCTCTACGAGAACGTGTCCTCCTTCGCGAAGCGCGAGCTCGGCCTCGAGTGCGCCAAGGTCACGGGCGACGGCTGCGCCTGCACGATAAAGGCCGTGCCTCCGCACATGCAGGAGGTGCTCGCCTGCTTCTCGCCCGCGTCGAAGGAGCGCGACGTGGTGGCGCCTCAGCTTTCCGGCTGCGACGTGGACATCGTTATAGCCACCGATTGCATCTCGGAGGGCCAGAACCTCCAGGACTGCGACTACCTGGTGAACTACGACATCCACTGGAACCCCGTGCGCATCGTGCAGCGCTTTGGCCGCGTAGACCGCATCGGCTCGAAGAACGTCCGCATCCAGCTGGTGAACTACTGGCCCGACGTGGAGCTCGACGAGTACATCAAGCTCAAGGCGCGCGTCGAGGAGCGCATGCGCATAACCGTTATGACGTCCACCGGCGACGACGACTACATCAACGCCGACGAGACGGGGGATCTGGAGTACCGTCGCCAGCAGCTCGAGCAGATGCGCGACGAGGTCGTGGATTTGGAGGACGTTTCGGGCGGCGTGTCCATCACCGACCTTGGCCTCAACGAGTTCCGCATGGACTTGGTGGGCTACTACCGCGACAACCCCGACATCGACCGCCTTCCGAGCGGCATCAACGCCGTGGTGGAGGGCGACGAGCCCGGCGTCATTTTCGTGCTGCGCAACGTCAACAGCAGGATCGACCGCGACGGGGCGAACCATCTGCACCCGTTCTATGTGGTTCGCATGGGATCCGACGGATCCGTTGCTCGCGGACACCTGGAGCCCAAGGCGGTGCTCGACGACATGCGCCTTTTGTGCCGCGGTAAGTCCGAGCCCGACATGGCACTCTGCCGTGCCTACAATCGCGAGACCAAGAATGGCCGCAACATGCGCCGCGAGGCTGGGCTCTTGCGTGACGCGGTGGCGTCGATTGTGGACTCCAAGCAGGAGTCCGACGTCGACAGCTTCTTCACCGACGGCACGACGGGCTTTCTGGAGAACGACATCGAGGGACTCGACGACTTCGAGCTGGTGTGCTTTTTGGTGGTGAGGCCCAGATGCTAGGGCTTCCGAGCACGACCGAGGTGGGAAGGCGTATCCCCAAGGAGGCTTTCTACGGTCACCTTAAGGTTGGCCCCGCCCTGCGCCAGTCGTTCGTGGATGACGTGGGGCGCTTCACCGTTGCGAACTCAGTTAAGACCGCCACAACGGGCATCGCATCAGGAGAGCGTGTCGATGAGGTGCTGGTGCTCGAGGTTGCTCTGAAGGCTCACCGCGTGCCCGAGGACGTGCTCGCCTGCGTGGCCAATGCGAACCCGCACAAGCTCCTGTTTGTGTGCACCTATGGCACCGAGGCGTGCATGGCGGTCATGCTCAAGTCCCTTGTGGTCGGCGCATGGCAAGACGCCTCTGCCCTCAGGCTTGACGTGAACGCGACGGACATGGACGAGGTCTGGGACTCTCTGGCCTCGCAGATTGCCTACGGCGATTCCGGCAACGAATCCGAGACCGTCGAGGAGCGATTCGAGGCCGACGCAAGGCTCGAGGCTCTTCACGCGGAGCTTGCCAAGGTGGAAGCCCGTGGCCGCAAGGAAAGGCAATTTGCTCGGAAGAACGCGCTTTTCGAACAGGCGAAGGAACTCAAGAGGCAGATTGTCGACATCGAGAATGGCAGGTGAGCTGCAGAGTGAAGATCAGCAAACTGACGGTAAACAACTACCGAAGCGTCAAACATCTTGAGCTCGAGTTGTCTCCGCGAATCAACGTGTTCATCGGCGCCAACAACGTTGGCAAGAGCAACATCCTGGCCTCGATGGAGTTCCTACTCGGTCCGTCCTTTCCGACCGCCAATCGCCTTGAGCGTTGGGATTTCTATAAGGGCGACGAAGAGCTGCCTCTGGGTATAGAGCTACGTTTTGGCGACGGCAATTGTCTGTCATTCGATTCGACATGGCACGACTATCGTGGGAATGAAAAGCATGGGCTGAACTATAACGGCGGATATATTACCGACGAGACGCGCAGCCGCTATGTCTCAGCCTCAATTGGCCCAGATAGGCGCATTCTCGACAACCCAGCGTCTAGCCAGTGGAGCTTATTGGGGAGGATGCTCAAGGAATTCAATGAGCGCCTCAATGAGGAAACCATTCCTACTCCCGACGGGGAGGAAGTCAGCAAGGCGGCCGCTTTCAAGCGGCGAATGGAAGAGATTCGCGATCAAATCCTCTTCTCTATCGAAGATGAGGACGGAACCAATCTCATGGGCGAACTCAGCAGGATCATGCAAGAGGAGACGGCCCATCAGCTCAATTGCTCGCCGAACGATTTGACTGTCGACCTGAATGCCTACGACCCGTGGAATCTCTACAAGACGCTCCAGATCTTCGTGACAGAACGCGAGACCGGCGTTCAGATGCGTGCGTCGGACATGGGAATGGGCGTTCAGGCGAGCCTCACCATCGCCATACTTCGCGCCTACTCTAGGCTGAAGCTTAAGAACCATACGCCCCTGTTCATCGACGAGCCCGAGCTTTACCTTCACCCCCAGGCAAGGCGCAAGTTTTATCGGGTTATCGAAGAGCTCGCGGACTCGGGCACGCAGATATTCCTTACCACCCACTCGACCGAGTTCGTCGACCTTGGGCATTTTGACCAGCTATTTCTGGTTCGGAAAAGCGCGGAGCGGGGGACGTACGTCAGAACGGCGAGACCACAACGTTTTATGGATGACCTGCAAATGCGTCTCGGGATACAGACCGACGAAGAACGTCTCATGCTCGAGTATCGTAACGCGTTCGAGAACACGGGCGACTCGCAGAAAGCTGCAGAGGGCCTCTTCGCTTCGAAGGTCGTGCTCGTTGAGGGTGAGAGCGAGTCGCTGATCTTGCCTTACTCGTTCGACAAGATCGAATACGACTACGATGGCAAAGGCATCTCGATAGTGCGTTGCGGCGGCAAGAATGAGCTCGACCGCTTCTATCGCCTCTACAGCGAATTCGGAATCCCCTGCTTTGTGATATTCGATGGGGATTCGCAAAACAAGGGCACCGAAGACGAGAAGCATACGGTTGGTGCCAACAAAGCGATTCTGTCCCTCTTTGGTTGCAACGACGATTACCCCGACGGCGAGCTTCACGATTCGTATTTGGGGTTCAGTACTCTGCTGGAAGACAACCTCGGCATCGGTCCCGTTGGTGCCAAAACGAAGGGGCTTCGCCTGTTCGTCAAATACAAGAACGAGATCGAGGGAGGTAAAGCAAGCGTCCCCGATTGGATTTGCAAGCTTGCCAAGAGGCTGGATTCCATGCCAGGTGAAGCCGATTCCGTCCTCTTGGAGATGCCCGCCCCGGAACCTGAATGGGCCTACGATGACTATCCCTTTTAGAAAGAGGTGCGTTTAGATGGAAAAGATCGAATTGGGAACCGCCGATGGCGCCACGGAGAACATAGAAAAGATCGCCGAGCTATTCCCTCAAGTAATGACGGAGACGAAAAACGCCGAAGGAGAGCTTGAGCGCGTCGTCGACTTTGACGCCCTGCGCGACCTTTTGGGCGACGTTGCCGAAGGGCAACGCGAGCGCTACCAGTTCACTTGGCCAGGCAAGCGCGAGGCTAAGGCCGAGGCGCGCCGCCCCATCTACAAGACGATGATTCCCGAGCTTGGTAAGTCCAAGGATTGGGACACCACCGAGAACCTCTACATCGAGGGCGATAACCTTGACGCGTTGAAGATTCTGAAAGAGACCTACGCCGGCAAGGTGAAACTCATCTACATCGACCCGCCCTACAATACGGGCCATGACTTCGTCTATGACGACGACTTCGCCAAGACTCGTGGCGAGTACGATGCGGAGAACGGCGACTACAACGAGGAAGGTGGTCGTCTGGTTGCCAACACCGAGGGCAACGGCCGGTTTCATTCGGATTGGTGCTCGATGATGTACCCGCGGCTATTGCTGGCTCGCGATTTGCTCACGGCTGACGGCGCGATATTCATCAGCATTGACGATAACGAAGATCGCAACCTTCGGAATCTATGTGATGAGGTGTTTGGAGGCCAGAACTTCACCGCGCAAATCGTTTGGCAAAAGAGGACTTCTCCAGACGCTAGGCTCAATCTTGGAGCGGCTCAAGACTATATTGCCGTCTATGCTAAAAGCTTGGAGCGATTTAAAGAGTCCTTGCATAAATTGCCGCTTTCTGATGAACGGACATCGCAATACAAAAACCCTGATAACGACGCGAGAGGCCCATGGGCTTCTGTCGATATAACTGGTCAAACCGGCCATGCTACGTCCAGCCAATTCTATGAGATTACTACTCCAAGCGGTATTGTGATGACTCCGCCGCAAGGTCGTTGCTGGGCTTTGTCTAAGGCTTCTTTTGACTCTCTTGTAGCTGATAATCGAATTTGGTTTGGTGAAAACGGCTCCTCTAGACCGCGTCAGAAAAAGTTTTTAAGTGAATCAGATGGTGGGAATGTTTGGACATGGTGGTCAAACTCTGAAGTCGGTCATACTCAAGAGGCGTTAAAGGAGCTGAAGACTTTATTTAGGGAAGGTGCTCCGTTCGATACCCCTAAGCCAACTCGCTTAATCAAGAGAGTCCTCGATTTAGCTTCAGACAAAAACAGCCTTATCTTCGATTTCTTCTCTGGTTCTGCAACGACAGCGCAGGCGGTCATGGAGAAGAACGCAGAGGACGGTGGAAGTCGTCGCTTTGTGCTCGTTCAGATTCCCGAGATGACCACAGGCCAGTTCTCCACGCTGACCGAGATCGGAGAGGAGCGCATACGTCGCGCAGGAGCGAAAATCGCCGCAGGCATCGACAAGGAAAACGAACAGCTCGAGCTGGGTGCCGAGCCCAAGCCTTGTCCCGACTTGGGCTTCCGCGTGCTTCGCATCGACTCCTCGAACTTAAAGGACTTCTACCTCACGCCTGGCGAGACCTCCCAGGAGGACCTCTTCGACTTCGCCGACAACGTGAAGGAGGGCCGCTCCGACCTTGATTTGCTCTTCGAGGTGCTGCCCAAGCTCGGCATCTCGTACTCCGCGAAGATCGAGGAGCGCGTACTTGCCGGCAGAAAGGTGTTCTTTGTTGATGGCGACAAGTTGGCGGCCTGCTTCGATGCGAACGTCGGCTCCGACACCATTGAGGAGATGGCGAAGGCCAAGCCCTGGTACGCCGTCATCCGCGACTCATCCATGGCCGACGACGCCACGCACGCCAACTACGAGGAGCTATTCCGCACCTACAGTCCCGACACCGTTCCCCAGGTGATTTAAGGCGTCGACATGAAGTTCAAGTTCAAAGTTCAACAGTATCAAACCGACGCCGCAGACGCGGTGACCTCGGTCTTCGAGGGGCAGCCCAACCAGGGTGCTTCCGTCTACCTGCGCGATCTGGGCCGCAAGCCCAAGCGCGCGCAGGGCGAGATCGACTTCGGCGGCGATGACCCCGAGGGCTATGCCAATGCGCCCGTCGCGCTTTCGGGCGCCGACATACTGGCAAACGTGCGCGCGGTGCAGCGACGCAACCAGATCCCCGAGTCGGAGGAGCTTTTCTGCGGCATGGGAGCCTGTCAGCTGGACGTTGAGATGGAGACGGGCACCGGCAAGACCTACGTCTACACCAAGACGATGCTCGAGCTCAACCGCCTGTACGGCTGGTGCAAGTTTATCGTGGTGGTGCCATCGGTCGCCATCCGCGAGGGAGTGGCCAAGAGTCTGGAGAACACCCAGGAGCACTTCTTCTCCCAATACCACAAGAAGATCAGGTTCTTCATATACGACTCGGACAACCTGACCGAGCTGGATGCGTACTCCCAATCGAGCGACGTAAACTGCATGGTCATCAACATGCAGGCGTTCAACGCGTCGATGAAGGAGGGCGCCAAGAACAAGGCGGCGCGCATCATCTTCGACGAGCGCGACGAGTTCAGCAGTCGCAGGCCCATCGACGTCATCGCCGCGAATCGCCCCATCGTCATCTGCGACGAGCCACAGAAGATGGGAAAGAAGGGAGGCGCGACCCAGAAGGGCATCGCCCGCTTCAACCCTCTGTTCGTGCTGAACTATTCGGCAACTCACAAGGAGAAGCACGACCTGGTGTATGCCCTGGACGCCCTGGACGCCTACAACCAGAAACTCGTCAAGCGCATCGAGGTGAAGGGCTTCGCCCTCAAGAACATGCGCGGAACCGACGGCTACCTGTACCTGCGTGACATCGTGGTGTCCAAGAACCGCGCACCAGAGGCCGTTATCGAGTTCAAGTGCATGGGGTCTGGCGGCAAGGTGCGCAAGAAGACCGCGCGTTTCGGCGAGGGCGACAGCATCTACGACGCCAGCGGCTCGACGAAGCTCGAAGCGTACCGCGGCTACACCATCGCGAGCGGCAACGACGGCGTGGTCCCGCCCCAGGACGGACGCGCGGGCTACGTGCGCTTCCTGGACGGCTCCATCGGGGACGACGGGCGCATCTACATCGGCGAGGTCTACGGCGACTCCGCCGCCGACGACATGCAGCGCATGCAGATACGCGAGACGATCCTGAGCCACCTGCAGAAGGAGGAGGCGCTTTTCCGCCGCGGCATCAAGTGCCTGAGCCTTTTCTTCATCGACCAGGTGGCAAAATACCGTGACCTCTCCGGCAACGGCGAAACAGTGGGCTACGGCAAGATCTTCGAGGAGGAGTACGAGGCCATCGTCTCCGACAGATTGAAGCGCCCGACGCAGGACGACATCCTCGACCCCTCCTACGCGCAGTACCTCGGGCGATTCGAGGCGCGCTCGGTGCACTCCGGCTACTTCTCTGTAGACAAGAAGGGCAACGCCGTCGAGTCGAAGGCCGAGAAGAAGGCGGAGCGCGAGGACGGCATCGGCATCAACGACGACGACGCGAAGCGCGCATACGACCTGATCCTGCGCGATAAGGAGCGCCTGCTTTCGTTCGATGAGCCCGTGCGCTTTATCTTCAGCCACTCGGCACTGCGCGAGGGCTGGGACAACCCGAACATCTTCCAGATATGCACGCTCAAGGAATCGGGCTCTGAGACAAGCAAGCGCCAGGAGGTCGGCCGTGGCATGCGCCTGGCTGTCGACCAGGACGGCAACCGCCAGGACGCCGCTCTGCTGGGACCCGACGAGGTGCACCGCGTGAACTTGCTCACCGTGATCGCGTCGGAGAGCTACGAGACGTTCGTGAGAGATTTGCAGACCGATATAAGCAAGAGCCTGCGCGAGCGCCCGAAGAAGGTGGAGATGAACCTGTTCAGCGGGCGCGACGTCGTGCTCGATGGCGAGGCGGTCTCCTTCACCGAGGAGGAGTCGAAGCGCATCTACAAGGCTCTTTATAAGTGCGACTTCATCGACGACGACGATAAGCCGACCGCCGAGTTCCGCAAGGCTGTCGAGGACGGCGCCTTCGTGGGGTACTTCGTCGTGAAGCTGCCCGAGGGCATCGCCGACACCGCACACGCCAGGGCGGTCGAGGCGCTGGTGAGAAGCGTCTACGACGCGCACGCGCTCGACGGCATGATCGGGCGAGCCCAGGAGAAGATCACCGAGAACACGCTGACTGACAACTTCGCCAAACGCGAGTTCAAGGAGTTGTGGGCGCGCATCAACCGCAAGCATGCCTACACGGTGAGCTTCTCGGATGACGAGCTGAGGCGCAAGTCGATAGAGCGCATCAACAGCGATTTGCGCGTGAGCAGGCTGCAGTACACCTTGACGGTCGGCGGGCAGAAGTCGCAGGCCACGCGCGACGAGGTGCAGGGCGGCAGCTCGTTCGACCGCACGCAGACCGAGACCCGCGATGTGGACGCGGGCGCGGCGTCCGTGGGTGTGACCTACGACCTCGTGGGCGAGGTGGCGCAGGCCGCCGCCATCACGCGCAGGAGCGCCGCGACGATCCTCGCCGGCATCGACGCCAACGTGTTCGGGCTCTACCGCGTGAACCCCGAGGAGTTCATCAAGAAGGCCGCTGCGCTCATCGTGTCGGAGAAGGCGACGATGGTTGTTGAGCGCATCAGCTATCACGAGATCGACGACGCCTACGACGAGGCGATCTTCACCGAGCGCATGCCCGACAACGCGAGCAAGGCGTACGAGGCCAAGAAGAACATCCAGCGCTTCGTGTTCCCCGACTCCGATGGCGAGCGCAGGTTCGCCGAGGACATGGACGCCGCCGCCGAGGTAGCGGTCTACGCCAAGCTGCCTCGAACGTTCCAGATTCCCACACCGGTAGGCAACTACGCCCCCGACTGGGCTATCGCCTTCAAGGAGGGCAGCGTACGCCACGTGTTCTTCGTCGCCGAGACAAAGGGCACCATGGACACGATGGAGCTCTCTGGTGTGGAGAACGCCAAGATCGCCTGCGCCAAGAAGCTCTTCAACGAGATGAGCACCAGCGACGTGCGCTACCACAACGTGGCGACGTACGAGGACCTGCTCGAGGTGATGGGCAGGATGAGCTAGGTAACGCTTATGAGCCATAAGGAAAACCAGGAAAACGCAGAACTATCGATTTATGAGCAATCGCTGAAAGCCGCGAGAGCAAAAGGCGGAGAAGCGAGAAGGAACATCGCCCGACTGTCGGGCGACGCCCGCCCATTCGATAGACCCGATATTCTCATCACGGCCGAAGGCGGAAGAAGAATAGTCGGTTTAGAGCACTTCCGTGTTGACCACCATATCGGGAGAGGCAAGAAGGTTGAATCTAAGTCCGCGAGGTTCTCTTCGGATGCGGAGCGGTTTCGAAAGCAACACGAGGATGCAGCTCGTAGGGACGCCTTGACAGAAAGGGCTTACCAAGGGTTCGGCGATTTGATCAGCCGGGCGATACGGGAGCAATCGAACGCCTGCGTTGATGACATCAGGACTTCGCTCGACGCGGGACTGTTCGGCAAAGACGGTCGCGGGCATGCGTTGAAGCTCGATGCGTATCGCGATCGGGTGGCGGAGATCAACTCTTCTGCTGATGTTCAACTCGGGTTCGTAATCGAATTCCATACCGATTTGCGCGGCTGGTTTCTCAATAATGGCTTTCATGAAAGAAAGATTGCTCCCGGGGAGTTTCCGGTTAGCCTCGAAGTCTACGACCTTCTCAAGAGAGCATCCGCGCATGTCGATTGGATCGTGCTTGCGTTTTGCCCGCTTTACGGCGATGAGGTAAGAGACGCTGCGATTATCAGATGCTGCAACGGCATGTTCGAAACGAGCGCTGCTCGACAAGGCATTATCCAGACACCATATTTAGGCCTTGGAAAAGAAACGCCTTTCGAAAGGCAGAATAGACAAGGAGAGGTTGAGTTCGGCGTCGGAAGCGACGGTGTTGACTATCTGGTCGAAAACACGTCCGAGCAGATGGACGCCATCGTGTTGTTCAACAACGCGATAAGCGAAGCCGCCGAAGCACTCAATCTGGCGCGGAGGGGAAAACCCTTTGCTGCGACGACATCCGTTCAGCTTGCCTACGACATAGCAAAAGACTCCTTGAAGCATAAAACCGGGGATGTTGAGCCGCAGGATGTCCTTAAGGCGATTGGCAGAATGGATCCGTCAGAGAAGAACGCGCGGATGGAGAACTGGCGGAAGCAGTGGCTCGTCGATAACGTATAGCTCAGTTTTCGATTGATGCGGACGAGGCGCTTTGTGAGCCAACGATTTGATAGGAATGCAATGAAATACAATCTCGACAAGCTGAAGAAAGTCGATCTGCGCGACGTATGGCCACACGAGGCGCTTGACTTCACCAAGTGGCTCTCCGAGGAGCCCAACCTTGCCATACTGAGCTCGGCAGTCGGCATTGAGCTCGAGCTTATAGAGACCGAGTCGGCAGTGGGCTCGTTCAACGTCGACATCTATGCGCAGGAAGTCGGCACCGGACGCAAGGTGATCATCGAGAACCAACTCGAGGACACCAACCACGACCACCTAGGCAAGGTAATCACTTACGCCGCCGGCAAGGGCGCTGAGGTCGTCATATGGGTGGTGGCACGCGCACGCGACGAGCACCGTCAGGCCATTGAGTGGCTCAACCAGCACACCGATAGCGATTTCGGGTTCTTCCTAGTGGAGATAGAGCTGTGGTCCATCGGAGACTCCCTGCCCGCTCCGCGTTTCAACGTGGTCGAGCAGCCTAACGAGTGGACGAAGGCCATCAAGCTCAGCGAGGGCCTCTCCGAGACCGAGCGCGTCAAGCTATCGTACTGGACCAAATATCGCGAGGCGGCCCAGGCGTCGCCTGAGTTTTTGAAGGCGTTCAACCCGCAGAAGCCCTCGAAAGACCATTGGGCCACGTTGCGCTGCGGCACGTCTGCCTACCACATCGCGCTGCTTATAGACACGCAACACGGCAGAATCGGCATCGAGTTCTACGTACCCGACGACAAGGAAATCGGTCGCAAGGCCATCGACAATACCGATTTGTTCGAAGAACGTCTCGGCCTTGCGGCCACGCCCTTCGACGCCAAGAAGGCATCGGGGCTTCGCTTCTACAAAGATGGCTGCAAGATTAAGAACAACGAGACCGCCTGGCCGAGATTCATATCCGAGCAGCTCGAATGGGCCCTCGCCATGAAGAAGCTGATTGCCGAGCTGGAGCTTTAGACGTTAGCTGCGCCCCATTCCGAAGATGCTTGCGGTGTTGGATTCTGTATTCATTGCGGTCGCCGCCGGCTCTTCCAAAGACGCGGCCTGCTGCAGCGATTCAGATACCGAATCATCAGCCCCCTCGCTGAGCGCCAGGAAGAACCTCATCACGAGCTCGATTCTCTGCTGCAGAGACTCGTTCAGCTCGCCGTGGGAGGCCGCCAGTCGTACTTCCTTGGCCAACTCCGCCGTCGAGCCCTTCAGCGCCTTCTGCACGCTCACAGAGGGTCTCACCTCAACCTGAGTGTCTGTGAGTTTGGCGATGATGTAGTCCTGCCTGGTCATGCCGCTCCAGGCGGCCATCTCGCATATGAGCTTGTGCTCCTCGGGCGTGCAGCGAAACGCCATCGTCTTGCTGCGCTTGCGGGCGCTGTTCTCGCACGGCATCCTTCTTACCCCCCCCCTTGCTCCGTCGAGCGCGGCGGCCATCTCGTCCTGCTTCGTGGGGAACAGGTGCGCGTAGCGGTAGGTGATGTCCACCGCCTCGTGGCCCATGCGCTCGGCGATGGCCAGCGCAGAGAAGCCCATCTCGATCAGCAGGCTCACATGGCTGTGGCGCATGTCGTGTATGCGGATGCGCTTCACGCCCGATGCCTTGCACCCTCGCTCCATCTCGTGGGCCAGGAAGTGCTTGGTAACGGCGAACAGGCGCTCGTCGAGGGCGACGTCGTCGCGCATCTCGATGAAGTCCGCCATCTCGTCGCGCAGGAAGGCGGGCATGACGATCGTGCGCACCGACTTTGGCGTCTTGGGGTCGGTCACGGTGTCCACGCCGTGGAGGCTCTGGTACGACTTGTTGATGCGCAGCCGCGAGCCCTCCAGCATGAAGTCGGACGGTGTGAGCGCCAGGAGCTCGCTGCAGCGGATGCCCGTCCAGTAGAGCAGCTCGAAGGCGTGGAACGAGAGAGGCTTGTCCATGACGGCCTCACTGAACCTCAGGTACTCGTCCTTGGTCCAGAACTGCATCTCGCCGCCCTTCTTCGAGCCAATCTTGTCGATCCTGCGCACTGGGTTGTCCGCGAGGCCGTAGCAGCGCTCGGCGTGGTTGAAGATGGCGTTGAGCTGGTTGTTCACCGTGCGCAGGTACGTCGGCGCCCAGGGCTTCCCGTCGGCGTCCCGGTGCTCGGTGAGCTCGTTCTGCCACCTGATGACGTCGATCGGCCTCACGTCGCACATGCGCATGTCCCCGAAGAACGGCACGAGCTTGTCGTTGATGATGTACTCCTTGGTGATCCACGCGTGCTCGCGTACGCGCGGCCTCACCTCGGAGGCGTACACCTCGACGAACTCGGAGAACGTCGTGTCCATGGCCCCGCCGTTAAGGCTCTTGAACTGGCCCTCCCACATGGCGGCCTCCACCTCAGAGGAGAAGCCGCGCTTCGTCTTGTGGCGCTTCGAGCCTCGGGCGTCTCGGTAGCAGCACTGCACGTAGAACGTGCCGTTACTGTCCTCCTTGTACACGGGCATGTCAGTCCACCTCCGGGAAGTACAGGGCGTCGAAGACGTCGCTCCGGACGCGACCGCGGATAACCGCGCGCCTCCTGCTCGGCGTTTATCCTCCTGATCACCTCGTAGGCGCTGCCTTTCTTGATCCTCAGCAGCTCCGCGACCTCGTCGGCGTCCAGCATATGCGGCCTCGGCGTCTTCGCTACCTTCTCGTCCATGGATCCTCCTATCAATAGCGTACGAATACGTACGGTTTACAGATTGAGAGTAAACGTACATATCTGTACTGTCAATAGAATTGCGTACATTTACGTACGCTGATAAGATGTGCTGGTACGTAATTCCAGGAGGAGGGCGCATGTCCGTAGGCAAGAACATAAGGCGGTACCGCAAGTCGCGCGGCATGACGCAGGCTCAGCTCGCCGAGACCGTCGGCTTGACCGAGGGGGCCGTGCGCCACTACGAGAGCGGCATCCGCGCCGTCAAGCCCGAACTGCTCGAATCCATCTCCTTCGCGCTCGGCGTGTCCGTCAACGCCCTCAAGGATTACGGCGTCGAGACCGCGGACGACCTCATGTCGCTGCTCGTGCGGCTCGAGGACTCCTTCGGCATCGTTCCCGCAGCCGACGGCACGGGCCTTTCCCTGAACCCCAAGGCGCCGCACGCGCCCAAAACCGCGATGGCTATCGAGCTGTGGGCAGAGAAGCGCGCGCAGGTCGAGAACGGCGAGATCGACGTCGACGAGTACGAGGACTGGAAAGCCTCGCTGTAGCGGCTCTCCGCATTTCGCAATCAACGCAACCGAATCAGGACGCCAAGCTAGGCGGTGAGCGCCGCTCGCACCTGAGTATGCTGAGTTTTTACTCCCCATTGCATGCAAAGGCATTTTCGGCGCACCTGGGGAGTAAACGACGCGGTGGCTTACACGGCGGCACACGGCAGTACACCGCGGCATTTCCCCTGATTACTCCCGTTTCCATTGAGATGGCGAGATTCTTTACTCCCCGTTAACCATCTGGGAAAACGCCATACGTAGACCGCCGAAAAGCCCGTTGAGTTCGATTTGAGTTTCACGGACCCCGAAACGGCCACGTTTCGCCCTCGGGGACAAAAACAGCGCGTCCACTCACTTGGGATAAATCCTTACTCCCATTCCTCCGAATACCGCCCAATGCCTTGCTGTCTTGAAACACGGGGAGTAAATAGCGAAATCGCAGGTGAAAGGGAGTAAAAAGGCGAAGAAAAAGCCCCCGTCCCAACACGGGAACGGAGGCTCGATAATCGGATTTACTCACCAATGTCGCTGGTGGCTTTGCCGTAACTCTCGTACGAAACGAAACTCAGAGGCACAGTGCGGCACTCAAAAGTGCAGGTCAAAGCCCTATCGGCTTACTCCCACTCGATTGTGTCAAGTGGGTTTTCTTGTTTTATGGGCACTGTTGTTTCCGTCTCGTGCTTCATCGTCCAATCCTTGCTCACTGATTTCAGTATCGTTTTGAACTCACTTCAAAGAAGGCGAAAAGGGCTTAGAGCCTGGAATAAATCTAAGAAGCAAATCCTAGTTCTCTGAACTGGGATTTTATTGTATCTGGGCATGTTTTGAGTTCAGGATTTCAGGCTCGTCATCTCGAACCTCCGAAAATTTACGCGACGGGAATAGTTCAGGAATAAAAACAGACCTTGTGAGTAAATTCCTGACCAGCAGAAACGCGAAACCCTGAGTTCAAAGTGAGTTCAGATTGAGTTCACTCATTTTTGAGCGAAGTCCATACTTGATGGCCTGAAAGCTGGGATACTACACGTTTTATTTGACGGCTAGTCTTGGCTTAATAGATCCTTCGCCCTTAGTCCAGCAACCCATTCGCAGCCACCTCCTGAGCCTCGTAGGCTAAAAGCGCCTGAGAATTATTCGACACCCTATATACAAGCAAAGAGAAACACGCAAGTGTGCTTGAGGAAACCACCACTGCGCCAAACTGGCGCAGTGGCCCTGACCTGGAGATAAAACTCAGTTTTGCTCAATCGACAACGCTGGCAGCATCTCTCCTGAGCAATAGGTTCGAGTACAGCTGGGCGATACCTAGAACCAGATAGGCGACCGAGATGACGTTGGGTATGAAGGCCAGCTCAAATGTCGTCCAAAGCACCAGGACGCAACCGGCAACAAGGCCCCAAAAACAGAAGCTTTTCTCTTTCTTTCTTAGCCGTTCAACGACGGCGCATATATTCGGAACTCCGTTCACGATCACAAGCGCAACACCCGCCCAGAGGAAACCTTCCTTCATAAAGGTTGGGATGGGCAACGGATTCAAGATCGAAACGGGCATGAGGACGTTCCAAGAAAGCGGCAATTCCGCGACGGCGCTCAATGCCATCAGGAGACCGCAAACTGTGGCGCAAATGCCATTGAACCACGCAATAAAAAGCGCGAATCCTTGACATGTCTTATGCAAGCGCATAGATCATGTCCCACGTGATGATCTTGCGGATTGCCCCGCATGCGCGGCGATAGTCACCGGCAGCTACAGCAGCCTCGTATGCGCGTCGCACCGTGAGCTCGTCAATCCCCACTGCCTCTGCGATCCAGAGAATGGAGGCTGCGTTCATGAGGCTGTTGTAGCAGCGGCGCGCGCTTTGGTTCGGCGCCTGCCGCGAATACGATCCGAAGCCCTTCGTCTCGTTGGACTTGAACCACTCGACCATGTGCTCGCGCTCGGTTCGGCTGGTCTTGTCCTTTGAGTCGTGAACCTCAGCGATATATCTGTCTGAGTACGGATAGTGGTCGGACTTGGCTTTCAGGATGTCCGAGAACTTCTTGCATCTGATGTCTGGCACTTGCTTCTTCGCCAACCTCTCCCAGCGCATCCTCGCTCGCGCGCTGTTGTAGGAACATTTTCCCACAAGGGTGAAAAAGCACTTGCGGGAAGCGCGGACGTCTGCCGAGTACGGCAGAATCAGGGAGACGAAAAGTTGCGTGGACAAATTGTCCACGCAGGCCTGAACTGGCGTTCCTTGCCGTTTTACATCGGTTTGAGGTTCTGGTTGAGCCTGTCCACCATCCAAGCGAGTCGCTTCTCTCGACCGGCATCGGTCTTGGCATCCAGGTATGCCTTTGTGTAGGTCTTTCTCACCGAAGGCGACATGCCGAGGAAGTTCGCGTGCGCCGTCTCGTAGGGCTCAAGAATCTGCGCGACCCGCCCGATGTCCTCTTCGGTGATACTGGGAGGCTTCGGGGCTTCCCATTGACCATTCGATTTCGCCTCCTCGATCTTCACACGACCATGCTCGGTCATAAGCCCACGTTTCTCAAGATCTGCGACGATCTTCTTGTTCTTCTCGGACCATTTGCTGTTGGGCCTACGCTGAGAGAAGTACTTGCGATAGGATACGTCGTCTATCTTCTGCATCTGCCCATCGATCCAGCCGTAGCAGAGCGCCTCCTCAAGCGCCTCGGACGCCTTGAGGGTCTCAGGCCCTCCCGCTTTGCCGAAGATGAGCCAGACGCCTTCGTCGGATACGGCGTTCTCGCTCAGCCAGTGTCTAAACTCGTCTCTATCAGTGAATCGCAGCTCTTCGCTCATGACTGCCTCCTGCATACGACACAATACGCTTTCCCGCCCATAATGGTTTGGACCTCAACCGCAAAGTCCGCATTCTGCGCTGCCGAGAGGATCTCACTCTCTGCGCGCATCCTATAACCGAACTGGGTATGCGAATAGGATTCGAGGGACTGGTTCGTGTAATGGGTGCCGATAAAGAGGCCGCCGGGCTTGAGCACGCGGGCGATTTCAACGAAGCCCGAAGCCAGGTCCTCCCAGAAGTACAACGTGTTAATGGTCAGAGCCTTGTCGACCGTTGCGTTTTCAATCGGCATATCATCCACGGGGCAGCAGAGAAGCTCGACGTTCTTACCTTTCAGTCTGTGCTTGGCGGACTTCAGGACATCGCCAGAGATATCCGTACCGATCAGGCGGCAATCGCACCTGCGAGCGACCCTCCCCATCATGACACCGTTGCCGCAACCTATGTCGAGGACGGTGTCGCCAGCCTGAGGACGAAGAAGCCTCTCGGTCACTTCGTACATCTGCGCGTTCTGACGATTCATGACGGCCATCACGATACGTCCGCCTGTTCCCCGTGGATTGGCGAACTGCTTTGCTATGTACTTGTTAAGGCTCATTTGCAACTGCTCTTGATCTCATGCTCGTAGAACTCTATCTTCTTATCAAGATGGTCGAGGTTCTCCTGCCATTTGGAAATCGTGGCGATGACGCTCTCCCGATGGCTGACCAGCATGGCCATCCGCTCTTCGAGCGTTGAATCACCCTTTGCACGCAAGTCCGCATATCGCTTGATCTGCGCAAGCGGCATCCCGGTTTCCTTCAGACGCTCGATGAAGGCGATCCAGGCAAGGTCAGCCTCGTCGTATTCTCTATGGCCAGATGCGTTCCTCTCTGGCGAGATAAGCCCTTTGCGCTCGTAGAAGTGCAGGGTGCTCACGGGAAGTCCAGTTCGCTTCGAGAAATCCCCGATCTTCAAAAGATCCTCCTTGACCTCAACCATGGTTCAGATTCTAGCATCTAGCTCACATATTCGGATCAAGAGGAAGGAAAGCACATGAACGAGCGCTACGAGAGGGGCTTGGAGCTCCTACAGCGGGTCGATGGAGAGGGCGGAGCACAGGTGGTAGATTCACTGAAAGATATCGCACCCGATGTCGGCAGGTACATCATCGAGTTCGCTTTCGGAGACATCTATGCGCGCGAGGGCCTCTCCCTACGCGACCGTGAGCTCGCTACCATCGCGAGCCTTTGTACGCAGGGAGCCTGCGAGCCTCAGCTGAAGGTGCACTACGCGGTGCGCGAAACGCAGGGTTGACGGTAGAACAGGTCATCGAGACCTTCGTACAGCTCATCCCGTATGTAGGATTCCCGAGAGTCCTGAACGCGATCAGCGCAGCAAGAGGCATAATCCATAAGATAGACTGAGACGTGCCATAGAGGTCAGAAGACCTCTATGGCGACGGAGGGCTCGACGTGGATCGAGAGGTCCTCATTGTCGCCGTTCGTGCGGAACTCGACGTCGTCCCAGCCCTCGCCTATGCGGCAGAACTCGTAGGGGATCCCCTGCTCGTCGAGCTCGCCGAGCGCCTCTTCCACGTTGGTAACGTCGCAGAAGAGACCGACGCACCAATCGATGCCGTCCCAGCCGAACACGACGCATCCTCCCTCCTCCTTGAAGAAGCCCGGTCGGCGATTGCTACCCATGAGCGGAAGACTGTTAAGACCCGAGCTGATGAAGTCGATGCGGTCGCACATGAGGTCGTAACCGTCGCGGGTGGTGGCTATCCTGACTTCGCTTCTGTATCCCATGATGCGTTCCTTTCCTTGCGATGTTCGAAGTTCTGGAGGCCGCCGACTCGTGAGAGCCGACGGCCGTGGATGCTAGCTTCTAGGGGCTATACGGCAGGTGTCCTCGCGCACGTAGTTGTTGATGTTCCAGGACCAATCGCCGTCGTGGCCGTAGCGCTTGACGCAGGGCACGCCGGTCATGTCCTGTCCGTTGCGCCTTCCGTCGCCGAAGCCTGCGACCTCGAAGAGCTTGTAGCCGTTCTCGTACTCGCGCATCCAGACCTTGTCGCCGACGCGCACCCCAGAGACCGGGATTTCCTCGGCGTCGAGGAAGGCACCGAGCCTCAAGGCCTCGGGCATCGCGGCGTCGAAGGCGTGGAGCATCTCGTCGAAGTCGTGGTAGGACTCCTCGCGGGACGGGTCGATCTGCTTCCAACCGACCGGGTTCCAGTCCTCGTCGTAGTCGAGCTCGATGCGGTCGACGATCTTCCATCCGTCGATGACGTAGACGCCGTTGTCGCCCTGGTCGCCGAGTCGGTCGAAGCGGTCGATGCCGAGACTGAGGGAGCCTCCGAAGAAGTTGCCCACTACTTGGGCCATTCGCGCCCATCCGTAGGAGTCGGTGCTCGGGGGACGGTACCCCTGAAGCTCGCAGTACTTTAGGAGCGGCTCGACCGTATCGCGTCCTCCGTTCCAGTGAAGGTAGAGCGCCAGGACCTTTTCCGGCGTGGTGATGACGGCTCGGTTTCCCATCTTGATGTCCTCCCTTTCGGTGCGGCGGCCGCCCTGTGCGACCGCCTCGTGGCCAGGAGACGGCATGCGGTTCCGGCAAGCCGCAAGGAGGAAAGCGGCATCTTCGCAAAGGCCTTAAGGCCGCAACCTGCACCAGCTCGGGTGCGAGCAGCCTGAGCTTGTGCGGGTTTTGCGCAGGATGTCCGCGCCTTGCGGCGTGCGCCGGGTTCCATGCGAGAGTGACTGGACTGGAGGCGGGGCAGGGCGGTGCATGCGCCAGGAGGTCATAGGGAAACGCGCCATCGATGCCGGAGAAGGCATGGGGAACCACGTGGACAAATTGTCCACGTAGGCCTGAACTGGCGTTATTTCGAGTAAAGCGAGCTTCAGGCGGGAACGTCGTCCGCCACGATCTCCTCAACGAACCAGCGCGGATCCTCGTAGTACAGCTGCTTCTTCGAGCCCCCGATGCTGACCGTGTAGCATAGCCCGTCGCCCCCGACCCGCTTGGACGAACGGCGGCAAACGGAGTAGACCTGGTCGATCGGGTAGGTCCTGCCGTCGTACCACTGGATGGAAAGCGGCCGGATGCGCCCGTCCTCGTCGACCCGCATCGTCACGCTGACGCAGCGCTTCACCCTTCCGTTGATGCCCTGGACCATGGCTCCCTCCTACCTCAGGAACCCGATGGGGTGGACGGTGTTGTCGCGCTTGATATCGAGGGTGCCCATCACCTCGTCGGTGAGCTCAACTGCGCGGTGCACGCACTTGTTCCCGAACCTGCGGCGCAGCTCGTCTACGGCGAGGTCTAGCCTCTCGCGCTTCAGGACCTCCTCGGCGTCCCCGAAGAGGTCGACCTGGAGCGGCTCCCTCATGGTCACGAGGTTGGAGGTCCTCACATGGATGGCTCGGATCGCATGGCACTCGTCGAGCGGCTGGTTCTCGCGGATCAGCTCCATGGCCATGTTCGCTATGTCGCTCGCGAGGCATGTCGGCACGCGCAGGGTGCGCTGGCGCGAGTAGCCGGTGAAGTCGTGGGCACAAACTCCCACCGCGATCGTCCCGCACCGGAAGAGGGACTCGCGCAGGCGCTGGGACACGGACTCGGAGAGCAGCCAGACGAGCGCCTTGACGTCGGCCTCGCAAACCAGGTCGCGAGGCGCGGTGAGCCCGTTGCCGATGCCCTTGATGACGTAGTCCACGTCTGCACGCTTAGGGTCCATCACGCGCACGGGGCTCATGTCCTCGCCGCGCGCGAAGGAGCGCAGCATGAAGCCTATCTTGCCGAAGCGGTTCTTCAGGAAGTAGTCGCCTGCTTGGGCGAGGTCGCCTATGGTCTCGGAGCCCGCCGCATGGAGCTTCCTCATGGTGGCAGGTCCCACATAGATCATCTCGGAGGCGGGCATGGGCCACGCGAGATCCTTGTAGTTGTCCCTTGTGATCTCGATGATGCCGTCGCCTGGGTCGGTGTCGCTGCCGAGCTTGGCGAAAACCTTGTTCCAGGAGACGCCGACGGAGACCGTGAGCCCGAGCTCCTCCTTAACGCGCTCGGAGATCTCCTGTGCGATGAGCATCGGGTCGCCCCCGAGGAGGTGAAGGGACCCGGTCACGTCTATCCAGGACTCGTCGAGCCCGAACGGCTCCACCTGGTTGGCGTACTCGTAGTAGAGCAGCCGCGCGAGCTTCGAGTAGCGCTTGTAGGCGGCGTAGTCCGGCGGCACGATGATGAGGCCGGGGCACTTCTGCTTCGCCTGCCAGATCGCGTCTGCCGTCTTAACTCCCGCCGCCTTAGCCTGCCTGGACTTGGCGAGGATGATGCCACTGCGCTTCTCCGGGTCGCCCGCGACGACCACGGGCTTGCCGCGCAGGCTCGGGTCGAGGTGCTGCGCGACGGACGCGTAGAAGGCGTTCATGTCGATGTGCAGCATCGCTCTGTCGCGCATTTTCACCTCCGTTATAAATTAGGAACATTTGTTCGATAAACGGATTTAATATACACCGACTTTTCGCACCTGCCGTCAATCGAACAGATTGTGGAGTTTCTCGCGTGGGATGCAAGCGGAGCGCGGGTAGATCAACGTGGACAAATTGTCCACGTATGTCTGAACTGGTATTTCTTCGCAAAAAACGAAGTCGAATCCTCGTAGCGATACAATTTCTGCATCGACCCGTGATTTCATCCATGTCCCATGGAAGCACATCTACAAGCTCGCATAATCTTGATAATGAGCATGACGGATTAGGAGAACCCATGCCCAAGAACGCGTACGACATCTTCACCGTGAAGTACGGCAACATGACCTCCCGCTCCTGTAAACTGTCGGACAGGCCGAACTGAGAGTCCGTCCTCGGGAGAGAGCACGTATTCGAGCAATAACAATACGTCAGCATGTCCCACGTATGCTCATTTTCGCACCCCTGCTGGGGTACCCTGTAGTTGGCGCAGGAGCGCCGATCCCGCTCCCCTCAAGGAGTCGTCAGACCCGGGGGAATACAGACCGTTTGAAAGTGATTGCCAAGATGAGAAACGCATATCGGATACCAAGCCTGATACGCCGAGGCGTCTGGCCGATCGAGCCACGGGCCATGCCGCGCCGATAAAGTCACCGCCCATATCCACCCGCTTCAGCCTCGACGAGAGTCGGGGCTTTTTTGTTAATCGAGCAGGATTGGTGCGACGACGGCGCCTCCTTCAGATGTGAAGGTTTTGTCAGAGCGGGACTTAGCGGGACTAACTCGGGAATTCTCGTTTGCGAAGCCATGGGGCAGGTGCAAACATCCCCGGTACAGTCCAGAGGCTGGGCAGCCCGAGAACGCTCTCAGTCAAGACCAGGAGGCCGCATATGCCACAAGACTTCAGAAGCATTGAGCGAGACATGGAACACGCAAATGAGGAGCAAAAGCCCGAGCCGGTCGGACTTCTCACCCCAAAGGACATCGCGCAGAGGCTGAGCGTTTCCGACGCGATGGTATACAAGATGGTTCGCGAGGGCGATCTTGAGGCGGTTCACATCGGACGCCTCGTCAGAATCAGGCCAGAAAGCTATGAGCGTCTCCTTGACGAACGCTCATCGAGGGCGCGGTAGAGACTGTCGGAACACCTCCACTGTTCAGAGTGAGAACAGGAAAACTGACATGTCCAATCCAAAGATAGACAGCGTAAAGCCCCAGAAGGTAGCCGTGCAGGACTTCTACAGCGTGCAGGAGGCGGCCGCGCTCCTGTGCATCTCGAAGACTAGGGTCTACGAGCTCGCGAAAAGAGCCGACGACCCGTTCCCCCTCCGCAGGCTCAAGGGCTTCAAGAGAACCTCGATCGTCCTGCGCAAGGAGCTCATCGCATGGGTGCAGCGAAACTACGTCCTCGCAAGCGACAGGTAGCGCCATGCCCAAGAGCAGATCGAAAGCCGGTGCCCCGAGGGGGCCCGACTCCTTCCTCGTCGTGCACCCCTTCATGTGGAGGGCGCTCGACCTGAAGGGAGTCGAGCTGCTCGTGTTCGCGCGCGCATACGGGTTCTGCAAGAACGGTGGCACCTTCTACGAGAGCCGCGCCGGAACGGCCAGCTATCTCGGCATCTCCGAGCGCTCTGTCACGCGGGCGATCGGCTCCCTGGTTGAGAGAGGGGTCCTCGTTGACCTCGATCCCGACGCGCCCCTCGATGGCGTGAGCACGCGCGCCTATACGCTGTCCGATCACGTGGCCAGGGAGTTTCCCTGCGCTACCCCCGACAAGTTGCCACCCCCTGACAGCCTGTCGGGCGAAACGGCGGCAACGGGTGACGGGGTGTCCGGCGAACGGGTGCCAAGTTGGCACCTTAAAAGTAAATCTGAAAGCAAACTCGATTGAAAGAAAAGGAGCCGATATGGCGAACAAGAGCATGAGCCCGTTCATGACGGCAGAACAGGCACGGGAGGCAGGATTCGAGTTCACCGACCCGGAGCCCAAGCACTGCGAGTACTGCGGGGAGCCGATGGAGCCGCTGTGCATCGAGGGGCGAGAAGGGCACCTGCTATGGATCAGCTGCGTGTCCTGCACGTGCGACGGCGCGCGACAAGCCGAGGAGCTCGCGCGCAAGGAACAGGAGGAAAGGGCCGCACGCGAGCTTGAGCAGGCCTATGCCAGGAGCGGGATCAAGAAGCGCTTCCTGGGAGCGGAGGTCGAGCGGCCCCAGCTCGCCCGATACCTCAACTCGTTCAACGACGAGCCCTCCGTCGGCCTCTACATCACAGGCCCCTCCCGCGCCGGGAAGAGCCACAGCGCGTCCGCCCTCGCCAAGGCCTTCGTGGCGTCCGGCTACAGGACCGTGCTCACCACCTCGATCGCGATGCTCGACGACGTCAAGGCGAGCTTCGACGGGGACGCCAAGGCGGGAGCCGCAAGGTTCTCCTCCTGCGACGTGCTCATCATCGACGACCTCGGCAAAGAGAACGCGAACTCCTGGGTGATGACCACGCTCTTCCAGATCATCAACGACCGCTACGAGGCAATGAAGCCCACGATCATCACCTCCCAGTACACCCCAGACGAGCTCTGCCGCAGGATGTCGCGCGCCGGAGAGCGCGAGAGCGCCGTCGCCATCACCGAGCGACTCAAGGAGACGTGCAGGTTGGTCACATTGCCGAGACGGAAAAGTGTGTACTTGGTGGAGGCGGGACTTAGCGAGACCTAGATGCACCAAGTCGGGAAACGCCGCCTCAACGATCTCAGAAACGGTCATTTAATTCGTCGAGGCGACGGGCTGCGCGGGCAGCCGAAACGCAACGGATAGGGAAACGGGCAGCGGCGCTCCCGTCGCTGCCTTTACACGCACAACGACCCATTAGGAGGTCTCGATGTTCAACATGGCACCGGTCACGCCCGAGGAGCAGGAGTCCCTTGAGGCGAAGTGCCAGGAGAACGGCTGGCTCAAGAGGGGCGGCTTCGACTGGCAGGACGACCCCTGGATGGAGGAGTACCCCTACGAGTTCGACCGCTGCTTCACGATGCAGGACCTCCAGGACTTCTTCAAGCAGGGCAACTGGGGCATCCGCCAGGGAGTCGTCTACGGTGACGTCGCCTTCATCCAGCAGGTTAACGGCGGCGACGAGTGGTGGACGCTCAAGAAGGCCGACGACGGCACCTGGCACGACTTCGAGTCGATCAGCTTCGGGCGCATCGCCGGAGACATCTCCGAGCTCACCCGATACGTGGCGGGCATGCGCATCGCCACCGTCGAGGAGTGCGAGCGGCTCGACTACCTCCCTCCCAAAAACGACATGCAGTGGGTCGGCAACGCCTTCCCGTACCTCGACGACGGGTGGGTCGCCGCACGCAACTGCGACTTCCGCATCCACATCGCCCAGAACTACGAGGGCAAGCTGCTGACCGTGAACGCACCGTCGGAGGACTACATGGTCGACCAGCTCCAAGAGGGCATGACGCTCCTGGACATAGTGAAGGCCCAGATCGGCGAGGCGGACCGCTACAAATCAGAGCGCATGGAGCCGAGCCTCGCGGTCAAGGTCCAGGAGGCGCTCCGCGCATCCGAGAACCAGCACCGCGCAGAGCGCGCCGCCGAGGAGCGCGACGCGTCCGTTCGATAGAGAGAGAAACGAGGAGGAGACATGGCAAGCGATTTCGGGGACGAGTCCGGGGAGAAGCTATTCGACTGGATGCTCCGCATGGGGCAGGACGCCGGGCAGGACGCGATCAGGGCGTCGGCCGAGCGGCTGCGCAACGCCATCCGCAACGTCCGGGGGCAGATGGGCGAAGAGGGGCAGGCCCAAGGGGGCGGAGCGCGCGAGTTCGCGCGCCTCAACATGTCCGAGTTCGAGGAGCTTCCCGACTACGCCACCCTGAAGGAGATCATCGACGAGAAGCTCAACGACGCCGCCATCGAGCACGACTTCGTCAGCGTCGACGGCCACGACCACCTCGTGTTCCGGGTTGCCGCCGCACCCGAGGTCGACGAGGTCTTCGCCAACCTTGAGAAGGACGTCGACAAGGCTGCCGAGCAGGCCATCGAGCAACACGAGCACGACCTTTCCGAGCAGCGCGACGCCGAGCCGCTAGAGCAGAAGGCCGAGGCCGCCAAGGCGGCTTCTGCGGCAGCGCACGAGTCGAAGGAGGCAACGCGCCAGATGGAGCGCGTCGAGGTGAAGGCCCGATGAGGTCGGAGCTGATACTCATCGCCGCGCTGTCCGTCGCGGCGTTCGTCATGGGAGACGTCACGGTGGGATGCCTGCTCCAGGCAGGTGACGTCGAGAGCGACATGCTCGCCCTAATCCTCTCCCAGATCCAGACAGGAAACATGTTCTTCTTGGACGCGCTCCCGCTCTCGGTGGGAGCCGCCTGCGCGTGCGCGGTCTGGCTCGTGTGGGTGCGCTGGTGGGAGCGGCGCGGCCGCTACCGCAAGGGCGAGGAGCATGGCTCTGCCCGCTGGGCGACGCCCAAGGAGATGAAGGCGTACTCGGACGCTAAAGACGCCGACAACAACATCCTCCTCACCGAGCGCGCCTCGATCCGCCTGATCGACGAAGCGCACGACCAGAGGACAGAGACCAACAACAACGTGATGGTCATCGGAGGCCCGGGAACGGGCAAGACCCGCTACTTCGTGAAGCCCAATCTCCTCCAGGCAAACGCGAACTTCTTCATAACGGATCCAAAGGGGACGCTCATCCACGACATGGGATGGGTGCTCTCCGACATGGGATACGAGATCAAGGCGTTCGACACCATCGACTTCTCACGGTCGCTGCACTACAACCCCGTCGCCTACATCCACGGCGAGGCCGAGACGCTGCGCTTCGTGGAGTGCCTCATACGCAACACCACCGGCGACAAGGAGCACACGGGCGACCCCTTCTGGGAGAACGCGGAGAAGCTGCTCTACACGGCGCTCGTCTCCTACCTTCTGCTCCACTGCCCCGAGGAGGACCGCACGGTCCCGGGGCTGCTTTCCCTGCTCGCGCTCGCGGACGCCCGCGAGGACGACGAGGACTACATGAGCCCGCTCGACATGCTCTTCAACGAGCTTGAGACTGGCGAGAGGCTGGTGAAGAAGCCCGCTCCCTCCTGCTACGACCCCTCCACGCGAGAGTTCGACAACGGCTCTGGCGACTACGAGTGGGTGAAGGTCGCGGCCCCGATCCGCCCCGAGGACGACTTCGCGCTATCGAGCTACAAGCAGTTCAAGGTGGCTGCGGGAAAGACGCTCAAGTCGATCATGATCTCCTGCAACGTGCGCATGAAGCCCTTCGACATCGTGGAGATGAGGGAGCTTTTGGCCTACGACGAGATGGAGCTCGACCACATGGGAGACCCTAACCGCAGGGTGTCGCTCTTCGCCTCGATGTCGGACACCGACTCGACCTTCGACTTCGTCTTCGCGCTCCTCATGCAGCAGTCGCTGAACTCGCTCTGCGAGGTGGCGCTCTCCCGCTTCGCCGGAAGGCTTCCGCGCTGCGTGCACTTCGTATTCGACGAGTTCGCCAACATCGGGGTGATACCGGACTTCGAGCGCATGATCACCGTGACCCGAAGCCGCAACATCGCCGTGTCCATGATCTTGCAGTCGCTCTTCCAGCTCGACGAGAACTATGGCGAGAACAACGCCGCGACCATCATGAACGCCTGCGACACGCTGCTCTACCTCGGCGGCAAGTCGGCCGACACCAACCAGAAGATCGCCGACATGATCGGCAAGCAGACGGTATCGAGCGTGTCGGTGAACGACTCACGTGGAGCCAACCCCACCTACACGCACAACTACAACCTCATCGAGCGCGACCTCATGCAGGCGTCCGAGGTATCGAGGATGCCCCGCGACGAGGCGCTCGTGCTCATCAACGGAGCCCAGGCCTTCAAGGACAAGAAGTACCCGCTCGCGCGCCACCCGAGGCGCTCAAGCCTCGACGCTGCGGACGGGCGCGGGATCTTCGACTTCAAAAGATACAGGCAGAGGTTGGAGGGGATGCTCTTGGAAGAGTAGGGCGGAGGCTGCGACAGACACGCCAATGTCTTCAAGGGCGGCGGGTGATTCCACGCACCTGCCGCCGCCGCAGCCCAACAAGACGCAAAGGAGCGCTATGCGCCCTTCGCGTGGTCAATTCTATCACCGCACGGCAGCCCCGCATTCCACGCCAGCGGGAGCTCCGGCAAAACAAGACGCAAAGGACATGAATATGTTAGCCAACATCATCAGCCTGGTTTCGGGCTGCGTGACCTTCCTCGGCGGCTTCCTGGTCGTATGGGGAGCTGTCTCGCTCGGTCTCGCGATCCGCGAGCAGCAGGGAGGCTCTCAAATCGCCTCCGCCATCTCAACCATTGCAGGCGGCGCGATCATCATCGCTGCCGCGGTCTACTTCGGGATGCTAGACACGTCCTGGCTGCCCTCCTAAGAGGAGGCGCGCCATGTCTTTGCAGATCCCCATCCAAAAGGACATAGGCGAATACGAGGAGAAGATCGTCGGCAAACTGTCGTTCCGCACGCTCGTCTGCGTGGCAGGCGGGTTCGGGAGCGCGATAGCCGTCGCGGCAGCATGCCACTTCCTGCTCGGCATCGAGGTGTCCAACGCCGCCCTCCCCGTCATGTGCGCGTCCATACCGTTCTGGCTCGCCGGTTTCTGGCGGCCCTTCGGCATGCGCGCCGAGAAGTTCGCACCCCTTTTGGCAGACCACCTACTTAAAGACCAGAGGCTCCTCTACACGAGTCCCGCCGCCCCGGGCGTGACGGGACCTTCGAGGGGCAAACCGAAGAGACGGGCCAGGAGACTGGCCAAGCGCAAAGGAGCGGAGGCCCATGAGCCATCGAAAGAACAGCAAGAATAGGCCCGAGGGACCAGGCAAGAGGAAGTGCGCCCTCGGGCTGCTCTTCGGAAAGACCACCAACGCCGACAGATCGAAGAAGGAGCACGAGGAGAAGGTAAAGGCCCAGCAGAAGCAGCGCGCCCAGGCGCGAGACATCGCCGCCTACATCGGCTACAACGCCATCTACAAGGACGGCATCGCCCAGGTGGAGACAGGCCTCTTCTCCCAAACCGTCGAGTTCTCCGACATCAGCTACCAGTCGGCCAGGCGCGAGAGCCAGCAGAACATCTTCACCGTGCTCTCGTCGCTATACAACTACTTCGGGGCCGATTCGTGCGTGCAGCTCACCATCGCCAACGTCCCCATCCCCGAGGAGGAGATCGGACGCAAGCGCTTCTTCTCGACCGAGAGCGATGACACGGCCCTCTACGCCAAGGAGTACAACAGGATCCTGAACGACAAGATGCGCGAGGGCGTATCGAACCTCACGCGCCACCGCTACCTCACCTACATGGTGGGCGCGGACGACGTGTACGACGCCGTGCCGAAGCTCTCCCGCATCAAGGGCGACGTGATCGACACGCTCTCCCGCATCCGCTGCGAGGCGCACGCGCTCGACGGGAGCGAGCGCCTTGCCGCACTGCAATCGCAGCTGCGCCCGAAGGCCCCCTTCACGTTCTCCTGGGACCAGGTGAGCCCGCAGTCGAGCACGCGCACGAAGGACCTCATAGCCCCCGCGCTCATCGACTTCAAGCCGGAGGGGCGATCGGACATCTTCCGCGTGGACGAGACCTATGGCTGCGTCCTCTCGATCCGCACGTTCGGCTCGATGCTTGAGGACCACTACCTCGCCAACATCATCGATCTTCCGATGCCGCTGTCGGTGAACCTGCACATCGGGCCCATCGCCCAGTCCGACGCGCTCGCGCTCGTCAAGCGCCAGCTCGACTGGATGGACAAGGAGATCATCGATGAGCAGATGTCGGCCATGAAGAAGGGCTACGACTACACGATACTGCCGCCGGAACTTCGCTACTCAAAGGAGGAGGCCGAGGAGCTGCTTGACTTCCTGCGCAACAAGAACGAGAGGCTCTTCACCTACACCGGCCTCATCTACACCTATGCCGAGAGCATCGAGCAGCTAGAGCGCCAGGTGGCGCAGATCATCTCCATCGGGCAGGGCAACTCGCTCGGCATCGAGCCGCTCTACTACCGCCAGCGCCAGGCGCTGAACTCGGTGCTGCCGCTCGGCGCGAACCACATCGACGTGACGCGCTACCTCACCACGGGCCAGATCGCGATGCAGATGCCCTTCGCATCGCTTGAGCTCAACCAGGAGGGCGGCGGCTACTACGGGCAGTCCAAGCAGTCCGGCAACCTCGTCATCTGCAACCGCAAGAAGCTCGCGAGCCCCATGGGATTCGTCTGCGGCAAGCCCGGCTCGGGTAAGTCGTTCTCGGTCAAGCGAGAGATCACCAACACCGTGCTCGCGTACCCCACCGACGAGATCATCATCTTCGACCCCGCAGGCGAGTACGGAAACCTCATCGAGGCGCTGGGAGGCGTGAACGTGAGGCTCGCGCCGGACGCTGACACCTCCCTCAACCCCTTCGACCTCACAGACGTCGAGGGCAAGGCGGACGCAGCGCAGCTCGCGTTCAAGATAGACGCCTTCCTGGCGCTCTCCTCCGCTATGATGGCGGAGAGCTCCGAGGGGCTCCCCGAGGCAGATAAGTCGATCATCACCCGCTGCGTCGAGGCGGCATACGCCCGCTACGCGGACGCGGGCGGGACGCCGACGCTCTCCGACTTCCACGAGATCCTGAAGGACCAGCCCGAGACCGAGGCGAGGGACATCGCTCTTCGCTACGAGCGCTACGTCACTGGCGCTCTCTCCTTCTTCAACCGCCAGTCCAACATCGGCTTCGACAACCGCATCACCAACATCGACCTGCACGACCTCTCCACCAACATGCGCGTGTTCGGAATGCTCACGGCGCTTGAGGCCGTGCGAAACCGCATGTACGCCAACTACGACCGAGGGGTCACCACCTGGCTCTATATCGACGAGGTGCAGTCGCTGTTCGGGCATCCCACGATCATCGAATACTTCGCTAAGTTCTGGGCGGAGGGCCGCAAGTTCAACCTCATCTGCACCGGCATCTCTCAGAACACCTCCCACATGCTCACCCACGAGCGCGCTCGCACCATGGTGCTCAACTCCGACTTCATGCTGTTGCACAAGCAGGCGTCCCAGGACCTCGCGGCATGGGCGGAGATGCTCACGCTCTCCGGTGCCGAGCGCGAGTACATCGACGAGTCGATCAAGGCCGGTGAGGGACTGCTCGTCGCGGGCGGCGCTCGCGTGCCCATCCGCGACGACTTCCCCAAGGGATCGCTCTACGACCTCTGGAACACCAAGCCCGAGGAGATCGCGCAGCTCAAGCGGGCGCGCGCCTTCGAGGACAACTCCAAGAAGGGCGATAAGTGATGGACCCCAGCAAGCTGGACAAGGAGACCGAGTCCATGACGGAGGTCGTCACGCGCGACAAGGTGGACGCCGTGAGCGCGGGGATCGTCAAGGACGACCGCTCCCAGAAGCTCTCCGTACTGGCAGAGACGCAAGACGCCCTCGGCGTCAGGGCGGCTCGCAAGGGCCGCAAGGCCAAGAGACGCCATCAGCAGGTGGCCGACCGCGCGTCCGACACCTTCCCTGAGTCCTCATCAGCCGAGGGCGTCCACACCGATGCCGAATCCTCCCCCGAGGGAGGAAAGGCCCTGAAGACGCGCCAGGTGCTCGCCGCACGGGCGGTATCGGAGCTCGACGACGCCGACGAGCTCGAAGGCACCCAGGGCGCATACGACGCGGGACGGACCGCCAAGCGCATCTCCTCCGCCATCAGGTCCCGCAAGGCGACCGACGCCGCATGCGGCAGGACGGTAGGCACAGCCAAATCAGCCAAGGCGACGAGCGCGGCGGGCTCTGCCAAGGGCACGGCCGCCAAGGGAACGGCAGCAAGGGCGGCGGGCGCCCAGGGAGCTTCGAAGGCCGCCGCCGGAGCCGCCGCCAAGACCGCCGCATCCTCGGGCACGACCACCGTGGCCGGTGCCGTCGGGGGCAGCGGGCTCGCAGCAGGCGGAGGCGTGCTCTGCGGGATCATCGCCTTCGTGCTAGTGGCGCTCGTCATCGGCCAGGTGATCTCGGCGCTCTTCGGGTTCTGGGACGCCGAGGACAAGAAGCGCTCCATGGAGGGTCTCCCGCCCTACATCACCTACGAGATGGTGGAGGAGGCCGTCCGCTGCCAGGAGGAGTACGGGCACCCCGCTGGCTGCACCATCGCCCAGATCATCTGCGAGTCCGGACAGGGCGAGACCATGAGCCAGCTCGCGACGCGCGACCACAACCTCTTCGGCATGAAGTGGGCGTCATCGTTCGCGTCCGCACCCGAGGTCGCTGGCAAGTCGGGCTGGTCCACGAAGGAGGAGTACATACCGGGGACCTTCACCACCATCACCGCGTACTTCACGGTCTTCAAGGGCGACGTGGAATGCATCCGCTTTCGCAGCCGCGTGTTCCTCCAGGCATCGCACTACAAGAACAACGCGCTCATCAAGCAGGCGATATCCGAGAAGTCCTCCGACAAGATGGCCGAGGGGCTCAAGGACGCCGGATGGGCCACCTCGTCGGCCTACGTGGACTCGCTGAAGTCCGCCATGGACACCTACGGGCTTCGCAGGTTCGACTCCATGACGGTCTCCGACCTCGAATCTGGCGCGTTCTCGTCGGATGCCATCGTCCAGGCCGCCTACAGCCAGCTCGGAGTCCCCTATGTGTGGGGCGGCACCACGCCGGGCGTCGGGCTCGACTGCTCGGGACTCACCCAGTACTGCTACTCGAAGGCGGGCATCTCCATCCCGCGCAACTCCGAGGACCAGGCGCGCGCGGGCCGCAAGGTTCCCGTGTCCGAGGCATCTCCTGGCGACATCTTGTGGCGTCCGGGGCATGTCGCCATCTACATCGGGGACGACCGCTACATCCACGAGCCGCACTCCGGTGCCGTCTGCTGCATAGCCACAGGGGCGAGCTACTTCACGAGCGCGGTCAAGATCAGATAGGAAGGAAGAACATGTCAAGGAAGAACAAGATCATGGCGGCAATCGCCGCAGGGGCGCTCGTCCTGCTCGTGGGCTCGGGCGTGGCGCGCTGCTCGCTCGCGAGCGCGGACGGCCCAGCGCCCGAGGACGCGCCGCAGCAACAGCAATCCCAGGAGCAGCGCTCCCCCGATTTCAGCGAGCCGGAAGGGCAGGGCGGCGCTTCCGCGCCAGAGCAGGCGCAGGGCTCGGCCTTCGAGGCGCTCGTCGGCACCTCCTGGATCGCAGAGGACGACCCGACATCGACGCTCTCCATCGTGAGCGGGGCGTTCGTGGAGAAGTCCGGCGAGGACACGATCGTGACCTACTGGACGATCGACTCCGAGGACGCTGGTTCCGCCGTGCTGCTCGCATCCAAGTCGATGACCGAGGCGGCGAGCCCTGTCACAGCGACCATCGAGGAAGCCGGAGGGACCACCGTCATCAGGTGCGACGCGCTCTCCCATGCCTACAAGCAGGTCCAGGCGGGGGCGCGCTCCCTCTACTTCTCCGGGGTCACGAGCAAGCTCGCCGAGTCCCTCGGCTGCGAGCTCACCGACATCGAGTCGGCCGTGTCGCTTCGCGCGGCCGCAGTCTCTCCAGCATGCGAGCGCGCGGTATGGGACGCCGAGGTCTGGATCGACTTCGCGGGCAACATCGCCACCACCACGTTCACGCTAGACGACGGCGCATCCACGCTCATCTCAGTGACGCGCGCGCCCGACGGCACCATAGAGGTGCTCTGATGGGCATGGGAAAGGTCAAGTCAATCGCATCCAACAGGGCGTTCCTGCCGGCGTTCGCATCCACGCTCGCCGTGCTCTGCGCACTGCTCGTCCCTACCCAGTTCGCATGGGCTTCCATCGCAGACGACATCAACGCATGGCTCTGCGGGGTACTTCGCGACTGGTGCAACTGGATCTTCGGCGCTCAGACCGACGTCATGAAGTCCCTCGGGGCGAACGGCGTGCTGTCCGCCCCCTTCGAGACGATGCTCACGAGCGCGGGCGACGTGTCCATGTACGACATCGCGCGAGGCGTCTGGCAGGTTGCCATCGTGCCGATAGGCTGCGGCGTTCTCGGGCTCGTGTTCACATTGAAGCTAATAGAGATCTCCCAGCGCATGGACGGCAACCAGGCGATGCCCGGAGTGAAGGAGGTCGTGTTCCTGCTCGTCTTCTTCGCCGTGTTCCTGTTCCTCATCCAGCACTCGTTCGACCTCATGGCCGCGATCTACGAGGTGGTGGGGCTCGCCATAGACCGCGTGGAGAACCTCTTCGGCTCGGGAGGCGCGCTCAACATGGCGGCCGTCTCGATAGTCACGGGGGATGACGATCTGTCAGCCCTCCTGGCGCTCCTCGTAGTCGCGGTCATCAGCTGGCTCGTCGTGCTCATCGCCTACATCGTGGCCTTGGTCGTGTGCTGGGCGCGAGCGATACAGCTCTACATCATGGCAGCGTTCTCGCCCATACCCCTCGCGTTCCTGGGCTTCGACCAGACGCGCCAGATCGGCATCGGCTACCTCAAGAGCTTCGGGGCGGTGTGCCTGGCCGGGCTCATCATCTTGATCCTGCTCATCAGCTTCCCCGTGATCCTCGGCAGCATCGTCGCCGTGAACCCCGGCACGGGAACGCCGATTGACGCCATCGCCAACGGCCTCACCTACGCGCTCCAGTACCTCGCAATGTGCATCCTGCTCGTGCTCTCGCTCGTGAAGAGCGGCAGCTGGGCGCGCGACATCGTGAGCGGCTTCTAGGGATAAGGGAGATTCGAGAGGAGGTGGTGCCTATGGGCTGACGCACCCTGAGCACCGAAGGCAAGCGGGCATTCCACTTCAGGCCCGGAAACACAAGACGCAAAAGGAGGCTTCCCAATGGAAGACAACGCAAAGAAGAACGTGTATTTGACCCTGCACCGCAAGTTCGTGCACGAGGACATCCCCTACACCGACCGAAAGACCGGCGAGGAGAAGACCTTCCACTCCGTCACCCTGCCCAAGGGCACCGTCATCGACGGCGTCGATGTCAGCTACTACCAGTTCAGCCCCATGTTCGTGAACCCCTCCCGATTCAAGGGCGAGAACTTCCGCGACATGCCGCTTCTGGCAGACCGCGAGGTGTGGCTGAAGAAGGGTCTCATGAACCCGGACGGCACGCCCGTGGTCGACGAGACCGGCAAGGAGGTCAAGGACATCGTCAAGGTGATGCCAGCGGCACTCAAGGAGGCCGTGGACAAGGGCCGCGCCGAGTTCCTGGCTTCCCTCGACGACAAGGCCAAGGACGCCCGCGAGGCAGCAGACAACCAGACCCGCGAGGCGCGCCATGCCGAGCCCGTCGCACGCTAGAGGGGGCCGCATGGACAACGCTATCGAGAAGACGAACGGATCGAAGGCGATGCGCTGCGTGCTCGCGGCGCTCATCGCCCTCACATCCATGCTGGGAACGCTCACGGCGGGCGCGCAGAGCGCCTCGGCCGCAGAGAGCGTCTACCTGGACATCCAGGGCAAGATCCAGTATGCCGGGTACCACACCACTTGGATGTACGCAGACGGCGAGATGGCCTACTGCGGCAACCCCTCCGCCGCCACCCCTCCCGAAGGCAACTACTCAAAGCACAAGATCGCATCGACCTCCGGGCGCGACGCGGAGACCGAGGCCGACCTCTGGTTCTCCTACGGCAGCCCCGGCTTCGAGAAGTCGCTCTGGCCGGACAAGTGGTACGACGGCACGGACATGACGAACGCCCGCTACGCGGCGCTCGCCCATATCCTGCTCTCAGACACCTTCTCCTCCAACGGCGACTACGCCCTTTTCGGCTGCAACGAGGACTTCAAGAGCTGGTGCCGCTACAGCGTCATCGGCTACGGCACCGACGGCTCGATGATCAACGACAACGCCACTGGACGCCGGATCCTCGCGCGCATGAGCGAGGTACCGAAGAACTTCGAGGCGTTCATGCTCTACACCGGCGAGGGCAACCAGCTGATCCTGTCGTTCAAGTACATCCCCTACGGCAACATCGACCTCCAGAAGGTCACCGCCATCGAGGAGATGTGCGAGGGCAACGACCACTACTCCCTTGAGGGCGCTGTATACACCGTGTACGGCAACTCGGGCCTCACCAAGGAGGTCGGCGCCATCACGACCGACAAGGACGGCTACGGCAAGCTGGAGGACCTGGAGCCGGGCGACTACTGGGTGAAGGAGACCAAGGCCGCCCCTGGGCACTCCCTCGACCCAGGGACCTATCCGGTTAAGGTCATCTCCAACGAGGCGACCCGCGTGAACGGCGACACCATCTCCGACATCCCGCAGTCCGACCCCGTCGGCATGCTGGTGGGCAAGGTGGACGCATCCAAGGGCGACGCCGCGCCGCAGGGCGACGCCACGCTAGCAGGCGCGCTCTTCACCGTGCGCTTCTATCCCGGCGACCACCTGACCGTAGCCGGTGCAGAGGCGTCGGGAGACCCGCTTCGCACGTGGGTCTTCGAGACAGACGCCGACGGCTTCGCCTACCTCGCCGAGGAGTACAAGTACTCGGGCGACCCCCTCTTCCACCAGACCAACGGCGACGCCTCGATCCCGCTGGGCACCATCCTCGTCCAGGAGACCCGCGCGCCCAAGGGCTACAACCTCGACGACGGTCACGGCGGCGAGCCCAAGGTGTTCCTGGTGCGCATCACGCAGGACGGCGCTGTCGGCGAGTCCGTCTACACCTACAACACGCCCAAGGTTCCCGACACCGTGAAGCGCGGCGACTTCCGCCTCGTGAAGGAGGTCCCGGTCACGATCTACTCCGACACCAACCCGGACATGCCCCAGGAGGTGAAGCGCGTGCTCGCCCCTGGCGTCAAGTTCGAGCTCTACAACGACTCCGAGAACATGGTGCTCTCGCCCGAGGACGGCAGCAAGGTCCTGCCGGGCGACCGCGTCTGCACCATCACCGTTGACGAGAACGGGCTGGCCACCACCAAGGACGACAATGCCTCCGTCAACGGCTGGAGCAAGCCCGCCGACTGGTCGGGCGCGCTGGCATACGGCACCTACCGCGTCCACGAGGTAATCCCGGCAGACGTGGCGGCCGCCTTCAAGGCGAAGTGGAGCAAGGAGCTCCTGCCCGTGGAGGACTGGAAGACCACCATCAGCGAGGAGGGCCAGTACGAGCCTCCCGCGCTCGTGAACGACCACATCCCGCAGACGCCTCTCAAGATCGTGAAGACCGATGCGGAGACGGGCAAGCAGATCCCTCTCCCTTGCAGCTTCCAGCTTGAGGACGCCAACGGCGAGCTCGTCACCTGGACGAACCGCTATCCCGAGGAGGAGACCCTCGACACCTGGATCGCCAACGAGCGAGGCGAGCTGACGCTGCCGATGCTCCTTGAGGAGGGCGATTACGCCATCGTCGAGGTCCAGGCACCCTACGGCTACGTCAAGGCGCTGGAGGGCAAGACCTTCCATGTCGACGCCGAGTACAAGGGCTGGGACGACCCGCTCGTCGTCGAGTTCGAGAACATGCCCCAGAAGGCGACCGTCACCGTGGCAAAGGCCGACTCCTGGACGGGAGAGGCCGTCGCGGGATCAACCTACCTGGTGGTAGCGGCCGAGACCATCCAGACCCCCGAGGGCACCATCCGGGCGCATGAGGGCGAGATCGTAGCAACACTCGTCACCGATGAGGAGGGCAAGGCCACATCGCCGGAGCTCTACCTCGGCACCTACAAGGTCTATGAGGCCAAGGCAGCCGACGGCTACGCGCTCGACGTGGCCGAGAAGACCGTCGTGCTCGACTACGCCGGTCAGGACGTCGCAGTCTACGACCACGAGGAGGCAGTAACCGACGATCCCACGAACCCCTCGATCAAGAAGGTCGACGCGCTCGATCCCGGCAAGGCCGTCAAGGGGGCGCGCTTCCACATCTGGAACGACGAAGGCACCTTCGACGAGGAGCTCGCAACCGATGCCGAGGGCGCGATCTCGCTCGCCTATGCAAAGCACGGCAGCTACCACATGCAGGAGGTGGAGGCCCCCGAGGGCTACGTCATCGCCGACGTCGACGAGGAGGGCAGCCCGACCATCCTCGATTTCAAGGTGAACGACCAGGGCATGGTCGAGTGGAACGATACGGGGGCAATGGCAGCCTCGCACGAGTTCGTGCTGGAGAATATGCCCAAGACCATGAAGACCACTGCCATCGACGCAGACTCCGGAACCCACGAGGGCCAGGCGCGCGAGGAGCTCACGATCGTGGACACCATCGCCTACACCGGCCTCGTCCCCGGAAAGGAGTACACCGCATCCGGCACCCTCATGGACAAGACAACCGGCAAGCCCGCCCTCGACGACGATGGTAACGAGATCAAGGCCTCTGCGACCTTCACCGCCGAGGAGAGCTGCGGCACCGTGGAGGTGACGTTCACTTTCAAGGGCGCGAGCCTCGCGGGCAAATCGCTCGTAGCCTTCGAGTCCATGGAGCAGGACGGCAAGGAGCACATGGCGCACGCCGACATCGATGACGTTGGCCAGACGGTGAGCATCGTCGACATCTCCACCCAGGCGCGCGATGCCGCATCCGGCACGAGCACCGGCACCATCGGCGAGAGCATGAAGCTCATCGACACGGTGGCATACACCGGGCTCACCCCCGGCAAGACTTACCGCATGTTCACTACGCTCACGGACAAGGCCACGGGTTCAGCCATCGCAGGAGCCGACGGGCTGCCGCTCGTGGGCACGACCGAGTTCACCCCGGAGGAGGCCAACGGCACCGTCGACATCGAAATGACCATCGACACGCGCTCTCTTGAGGGCCACGACATCGTGTTCTTCGAGAAACTCGCCGACTACGACGAGAGCGTGATTGCGGTGCACGAGGACATCGAGGACGAGGGCCAGACCGTGAGCTTCCCCGAGGAGCCCGTGCCCGGCAAGGGCTACCCGAAGACGGGCGGCCTCGCCGACATGGACCCCGTCAAGGCGAGCGTCATGGTCATCGCTCTCTGCGCCATTGGCGGGGCCTACTACGCCTACGTGCGCCGCTCCCGCCGACAGGCCGCAGAGATCGGCGGCATCGAGGAGGAGGTGATGGAGTCCATCGAGGATTAGCTGCGAGCTAAGATTCGCTATTTGAACTGGCAACATTAGCCAACTACCTGTTACGGGGCGGGCCTCGCGGTTCGCCCCTTTCTTTATGCAAAGGAGAGAGAATGAAGAAGATGAAGAGGCCACTGGCCATCGCCGCGATACTCTGCGCGGCCATAGCGACGTCCCTGCTCGCGACATGGCTGTCCGAGATCGTCGAGGAGGAGCCGCCTGGGATCGAGGCGGCCACAGACGCCGACCCGGAGAGCCCCACAGGCAGGGCCATCAACTGGGACGCGCTGCCGGATGAGGTCATTGCCTGGGTCGAGGTGCCGGGCACGGAAATCGACGAGCCCATCGTACAGGCGATCCCGGACGCGCCGAACGCCTACCTCTACGCGGACGCGATGGGACAGGGCGCTTACGGCACGCCGTACATCGACTGCGAGTGCTCGATCGACTCGCGCTTCGTCATGGTCTACGGCCACCATATGTCCGACGGGTCGGCATTCGCGCCCTTCGCGAGCTACATCGACGAGGGCTTCGCGCGGGAGCACGACCGGATCATCATCTACCGGCGCACGGGCGGGGCGCTTGAGCTCAAGCCCGTCGCGGTGGATGTGGTGAACGCAAGCCGGGAGAGGCTCGTCATAGACCAGGAGAGGGATTTCAGGGAGATGATCGAGGGTTCGGATCTGGTCGTGCGAGAACCGGAAAATGATAGTCAGCTCTTCGCCTTCACCACCTGCTCGTACCAGACCGGGAATTCAAGGACGACGGTTTATGCCGGACTTTGAAATTTAATTCATATTCTGCTTGACTCGGTCGTTACGTCATAGTTTAGGCTGTCTTCATGGAGGTGATCGAAATGAAAACGGTTCATGAAGTAAGCAAGCTGACAGGACTCACAATCAGAACGCTGAGGCACTACGATGACATTGGGTTACTGAAGGTCCAGAGAACAGGCGAAGGTATCTCCAATGATAGGAAACTCTATTCGGATGAGGATATCGAAAAGCTGTTCACGATAATGATCTACAAGGAACTAGATGTTCCCCTCAAGGAGATTAAGGCGATCATGCAGGCTCCAGGCTATGACAGATCTAGGTCGCTAGAAGATCAAATCGAGAAACTAAAGGCCAAGCGCCGCCACCTCAGTAACATCATCACATGCGCTGAGTTCGTGCATGCATATGGCACAGAGCTACTCTCGGGAAGCGATTTCTCCCCGACCGGAATCGATAAGCTGGCGAAGAAACTCAGGAGTGCCAAAGGTTACAAGACAGCCCGTGAGCATACACGGTCGATGAATCAAACTCAGCTCAACGATCTTGCAAAGAATATGCGTGGGAGCTTGGAACGATTGGCCTCCGTAGGCGAAATCGAAGAATACGACGAGATCGAGTGCAGGGTCTTAGATTTCGCAAAATCGTTGGCCAACATAGGCGGGCTCGAAGTATCTGAGGGGATTCTGACTGATCTTGCCTTCATGTTCTTTTCGGAAGACGGAGCCTTCTCCATTGTTGTTGATGACATAGGTGGAATTGACACGCACGAATCGGTCATGTTCGCATTTCTGCTCGTATGTTTAAACAATTGGTCAAAAGGCATTCTTCCACTTGCCCATAAGGCCATCAATTCAAATACCCCAGAGTCGACCAGCGAACTCTGGAGTGAGATGCAGAAGAGCTTTGGCAAAGAGCTACAGGGCGAAATCACGCTTCAAGAATACTTCGATTACATATGGGTCTGCTTGTGGACGGGCTTGATATTCCTAGAAGAGAAGGAGGTTAGAGACAAGCTGGGATTAGAGGAGAAGCTCAAACTGACAGAAGAGGAGGCGATGCAGCTACAAAACAGATTAGCTGACCACCTTGGCGTACATGCACATATCGACTTAGGAGGAATCTAATATGGATTGGGATTATGCACAGATGGCACATGAAGCCGCGCTTTGCGGAGGACCCGAGGCTTATGTAGCAACCATACGCTACGGAGGCGTGATAGACGGACGCGTTGAAGGTGCAATCGGAGCAACTTTGATTACCTTGGCGGTAGGCGGACTCGTTAAACTTATCCGCGATCAGGTGAAGAAGAAGCGTACGCAAGCATCCGTCGCTGAGGAAAAGCTAAGAAAGCTACTCGAGGAAAAGGGCATTACGCTCACTGAGGACGCAAACCCCGGAGTCACCGAAACCGAATAGATGCGATATTTGTAGCCAGCTAACGAAATAAGCGGCTGGAGTCTTTATGATTCGCGTCGAGGGAGCCGGATGTGCGACCAGCTGGACTACCGGCTCCCCGTCCCCTAGTTGTACCACCCCTCAGGAATAGCATCTTGGATCTTCTCGATCTCGTCGTGGAGAACCTTGCTGAGCATCTGGCACATGTCGTAGTCGGTGGACACGTCGGTCACGTGGCCAAGGGCCTGCTCAACGCCCGTTAGGTTGTGTATTGCGCTGAAGAGCGCATCCCTGAGCTCAGATGTTTCCGTATTCATTCAGAACACCTCCTTCGCTTGCAAGATACCCAAAAAAGGAAGAAGGGCTATGTCTCAAAAGACATAGCCCTAACACATCCGCCTTCATTGCCGAGGTTATACCAAGGAGCCGCTTGCCTAGTTCGTCCAGCTCGCTTCGTCCAACTTGTCTAGCAGGGCGCTTTTCAGCTCCTCGTCGCCGATCAGCGTCATTGCGAACGTCTTCTTTCCAGCATCCTTCAGTGAAGCGCCGATGTGATAGACGGCTTCATCGTCGACAACCAGGAACCTGTCATGGAAATCGCTTGTCCTGCAAATGCTGAGCGGTCCGTGCTGTGACTCGAATACGGCGACATCGGATGAAGTGAGCGGCGCAGAGGGGTAAGTCACCAGTCGGCACTCAACCCCATCGTTCTTCTTGGATAGTATGTTCAGCGTCTTCTCGTCAACGTACCCGTCGATAACTGTCAGGCTCTTCTCTGCCGTCTTTACCAGATCGACGAGCAGCGTGAAGGCATCGAACATCTCGCCCTTGAAGAAGATCTTCTGGCTAGGCAAGGCATGGGCATCAAGATAGCCGAAGACCTTGTCGAATCGCTCGTCGGTGCTCTGCTGGTACTCCAGCTGCCTGTACTCGATGGTCGCCATGCGATCCAGGAGGGCGGCGTTGCTCGCGATGAACCGCCGCATCTCGACGAAAGCATCCATAATGCCGATGCTGACCTTCACTGCCTGCTCGCTCCTCAGCACAGCTGAGAGCATGGCGACACCCTGCTCAGTGAACGCATAGGGAAGATAGCGGCGGCCGCCATGACTTGAGGTCACAATCTGTGACCTCAAGTTGTCGAACTCCTCGGCGGTGAGCTGGAAGCGGAATCTATCAGGGAACCTTTCGATGTTTCTCTTGACAGCCTGGTTGAATACCTTGGTCTCAACTCCGTACAACCAAGCCAGGTCGTAGTCCAGGATAACTTGCTGATCCCGAACTACATGGATGAACCGCTCCGGGTTGCTTTCAAACTCTTGCAAAGACGAATCTTCAGCCATGCACATCTCCTTTTTGAGGTGTCAGATTGTCACCTCAAGGCCATACTGTATTTATTATCCCGTACCATTCATCTCCTTGCACCACATTCACAAAACCTAGTGATGCGAGCAGACTCTATTCCCAATGACCGCCTACGACCTTGGTCTCCCAGTGTCCTTCTGCAGGATGGTTAACGGTGTTGTAGCCGGTGACGACCTTCTGCACTTCGTTATGGTGCCCCGAACCCTCACCGGCCATCATGTGGGCCTTGGAATGAGCCGCCGTGTTGCCGGTGATGTCTGCTCCGCACACGTTGCAAATCGAGACTTCCTTGGTGCCGTACACGGGCACGCTCTCGCTCCACGCCGCCTTATCCTCTACCCACACGCGCTGCGTGTCCTCGACCCACTTCTTCTGTGGAGCGGGGTTTGAGGGAGCGGAGTGTCCACTCTTGGAGTCCGACGATCCGCCGGAGCTTTGGGCAGGGACGCTAGATGCGACGGGACCGCTTTGTCCACTCGACGCATCGCTACGCTGCTCAGCAGCCTGCGCCTCCACGACTTCGCCTTGCACGGGCTCGGCAGCCTCTTGGTCTTCTGCTACAACCTCTTCCAGCTCCTCTTCCGCCTCGGCCTCCTCGGTGGCCGGAGGCTCGATGCCGTCCGCCGCATGGCCCATCACGAATCCGACCGCGTTGCCGCTGCCAATGTCGCCTGCCTCGGCATGGCCGGAGAAGAACGCAGCCATGCCCCCGGCGAAGGCCAGGAGGATAGCCGCGATCACGATTCCTGCGATCGCGAATACCTGCTTCTTGCCCTTGATGATCTCTGTAGCCTTCATCTTGAAATCCCTTCTACATGAACCGGAACACTGCCCGGATAAGCCAACGTGTGAAACTACCAACCAACTTCATCCAAATCGCCCCATTCCTCTTCGGTCTCTTCCTCACTCTCGGCGTTGACGCATGCCGCGAGGAGCTGACGTGCCACATGACAGGGAACGCCTGGGATGACTGGCTCTGCCTCTCCCGTGAACCTTTGGAGGTACTCGAAGAGGTCGCAGATGCGCTCGTGCAGCCCCTTGGAGGAGGCGCCTATGCACTCGTAGGCCTTCTCGTCGAAGCTCTGGAGGTCTACGAGCTCGCCGCAGACGCGCTTGATAATCGCCTCGCCATCTACCACCACGAGCTCCACGTGATCCAGCTCCTCAGAAGACGACAGCAGAAACCTCCATCCCTTCTTCCGCCGGGCGATCGGGACCTCGTCGGCCTCCGTGTTACTTGCCGTCGAATCGTCGATGCGGTAGCTGTGTGCCGCGAGCCAGAGCCCCTCGGTACCCATCTCGTCGAAGCGCACCTCGAAGTTCGTGAGCATGTTCTGCTTGCCGAGCGGGGCGGGACAGGTGAAGGTCGCGGTGTCGAACACGTCTAGCCGCTTGTCGTCGTAGGTGATCTTCACAATCATCGCTCGCCCCTCTCTCTCGCCCTTGTGCGCTGTTGCTCCTGGATCCTCTGCCTCGGCTGCTCTGCCGAGTTGCCGCGACGCCTCGTGGCCTGCGGCTGACCTTCGCTCCTGTCGCTCCTTCGCGTCATGAGCTCGTTCTCGGCGACGTAGACCCTGGCGGCAACGAGCCTCCTGAATCCCTCGGAGTCCTCGTGGCCCCGGCGCGTGAGCGTGGCCAGACGCCTGTCGAAGTCCTCCAGGTAGCGCACATCGAACTTCGCGCATGTCTCAAGGACTGCCGACAGCCTGCTCAAGTCGTTGAGGTCGTTCAGCCTCACGGCGTCCACGGCGCGGTGCCGGATCTCGCTCGCGCTCCTCGTGCTCGGCTGGTAGGCCGACTGCCTTTGGAAGCGATCGGAAAGCATCGACTTTCCGAACGTGTAGCCGAGCCTCTCTCCGGACACCTTCTTGGAGGGCTCGTCTGCGAGCGAGAAGATCCAGTCGTCCCGGCGCGCCTTCTCGGAGTTGTCCGCGATCTCGATGCCCAGGCGGCTCAATGCCTCGAAGAACTCCTCCTGGCTTCGCGAGGTGTTCTTGGCGAGAGCCACGCGCGCCCTGATGTCGCCGACCCATGAATAGCCCCCGGATGCCGTGAGCTCCTTCTCGGCACGCCCGAAGTAGATCGACTGCCTCGTGCGGGGCTGCTTGCCGGATGAGCTCTTCTCGCCTCGGCTCGGCATCTGGTTGGAGAGCCCGGAGAGGCCCATCTCCCTCGCTATGTCCTGGAGCTCTCGGTTGAGGTCCTCGGGATGGTCGGTATGGAGCCTGCGCTCCGTCTCAAGGTTCGCGTTGTTGACGACGATGTGCGCATGCGGGATGCTGCCCTCGTTGTCGGAGTGGTAGACGATCGCGACCTCGTGCTTCGGGAAGTTCGATTCGACCCACCTGTGCGAGAGCTCCCTCAGCTGCTCCAGGGTTATGCGGTCGTCCGGGTCCGGGGACACCACGAAGTGCTTGAAGGTCCGCGCCCTCATGCCGCGCCATTCCTTGTTGGTGCCGTACGCCTCGCGCGTGTCGTCCATCTCGACGTCCCACTCGACCGGGATGGCCCTTTGGCCCCGCTCCTCGCAGATCCATTCGTCACGCAAAGGGAGGTTGAGAACGTCCCTGCCAAGCGCCCTGTTCTTCTTCTCAAGATAGGCGCGCAGCTTCGAGACCGTCCCGTGACCGGATATCGGCTTCAAGATCGGCATGGCTACGCCTCAATGAGGTGCTTCGCCTGAAGCTCGGCGACCGCGTAGACGAGGCGCTCCGCGTTGGCATTCACAGCCGCCAGCTCGACCTCTATCGACTCCGCCTTCCCGTCGAGGATGGCCGAGTCAGCCTTCCCATGGGCGCAGTAGTAGTTGATCGAGTTCATCGCATGCACGGCCTGGTTGTAGTGGTAGCCCCAGCGCGTCAGCTCGCGCGAGATCTTGCGCAGCGCGACCTTGTCCATGATCACGCAAGGGACATCCTCGCGAAGCTCCTCGCCGACGACCAAGGGCGTGCGGATCAGGTAGCGGAGGTACTTGGACTGCGTGAGCTCCGCCTTGCGGCATCGCTCAGCGAGTCTCTGGTAGTCGTCCTCGGCGAGGCGGAAGCTCAGGGTGTGGGTCTTGTTCTTGTCGGCCATCGTGGCCTCCTTGTCATCTGAAGTTGTCTCGATTAGGGGCGCGGGGGATCCCCCGCCGGGCAGGGATGTGGGCTCGCTTGCGAGCGCGCATCGCTCCCGTCTGATCCCCCGGAGTCGTCGGAGCCGAGACCCTACTTATCTCGGCGACATAACTGATCCAACGCCTCCGGGGGCAAGTGCCATGGCATGGAATCGAAGATGTAATACGCCATGGGCTACTTGCTAGGATTCGCGTCTAAGCGCCTATCTCACATGAAGCGGACTTCTATACCGCCATTTTGGAGATACGGGCGCTCAGACGCTTGATTTCGAGGATGGTCTCTCGGTCTGCCTGGGAAGGCTCGTCGGGCATGGTGGACGCGTATGACTTGAGGTCGTCGAGGACGCGCAACAGGCGCTTGTCCGTGGAGGACTCGACGCCGAGCTTCTGCTTGAGGTAGTCGGTCGTCTCCTTCTTGGAGAGCCCCGCTGGCCTCTCGACGTAGAGCCGAGCCTGCTTCTCACGGGGAAGCTCCTTGAGCATGTCGATGCTCGAAGCCGAGAGCCGTCCCTCGTCGGCCTCGTTCGCCCAATGACGGGAAAGGTCGTTCTCGATCACCTTCGCGAGCTTCTCCTCGCGAAGGATCGTCTTGCCGGATACGGCTCGGCCGGTCTGCTCTTCCACCATGGCGGCCTTGATATCGCATGAGCGCACACCAGCGAGCTCCTCGTTGCCCTCGCGGATCCGCTCCACCTCGATGCCGAGGGCTTCGGTCGCGCGTGCGCGCTCCGTGACGGTAAGGGCGCGGACGAAGTAGTTGGCGGTGTGAAGGAGGACGATCGCCTGCGAGTCCGTGATGCCCTCCACGACCCGGCACGGGATGCGGGAGAACGCGTCGTCCTCTGCCGCGAGCATGCGGAATGCCTCAAGGCGGCGGTGCCCGGAGATCATCTGCCAGGAGCCGTCGTCGAGCTTGCGCACGAGCGGGATGTCCGTGAGGCCGTCCTTCTTGATGGAGCGCGCGAGGTTGGCTATCGACTTCCCGTCCATGGAGTACGCGACGTTTGCCGGATGGCCCTCGATCGCGCCCACCTCTATCTCCACGATCGGGAAGCGCTCGCGCGTCTTGGAGCTCTTGTCCAAAAGCCCGGAGAGGGTGAAGGACTCTGCCACTTCGCTAGGCGAGCTCATGGAGCACCTCCTCGGCCAGGGCCGCGTAGTCCTTGGCAGGTCGGCTTCCCGGCTCGAAGGCCGTCACGGGAAGCCATTGCCAACTGCCCTCTGCGACTTTCGTGGAAGCATGGATGACGCTGTCGAATAGCACGTCCTGGAAGTAGCGGTCGAGGACTTCGGCACCGGTGCGCTCCGCATTGGTCATGCGACCAGGGACGCAAGTGCGAAGTATCTTGAACTTGGGGCGGGGAAGGCGGAGGGCCTCCGTGATCGAGCGCGTAGCCTCGACTGTGAGGGCGGTGCCGCGCATGACCGTCGAGTCTAGCTTCACCGGCACGATGATGATGCCGTCCTCCGCTGCCGCCAAATAGGCGTTGAAGGCCAGGCGCTTGAGCACCGGCGAGCAATCGATGATCGCGATATCGAAGTCTTCTGCGGCGTCATCGAGGGCGAACTTGAGCCTCTGCTCTCGGAGCAAGAGCTCGTTCTGGTCCACCAGCTCGATCACCGACGGGATCACCGAGAGCGTCGTCCCCTCTATGGGGAATGCGACCTCGCTTACGGGTGCGTTGCCGTAGAGCAGCTCGATGGAGGTTCTTCCCTCCGACTTCGCCCACTCGTAGAGCCCGTAGTAGTCCGTCGCGCTCGCCTGCGGGTCGAGGTCGATCAGAAGCACCCTCTTGCCCTGCTGCTCGTACACGCTCGCGAGGTTCACCGCAGTGGTGGTCTTGCCCACGCCTCCCTTGTAGTTGGATATGGCGATGGTGCGCATGAAATTGCTCCTTTCCCTTGCGTCTTGCCTGCCGACCCCGAGGTGGAATGGGTCGGGCTGATTTGTATTACATTTCCATGATAGCACAAAACAGCACAGAACTGTGCTGTTTTGCAAATCTTTTCTATTCGGCGCTCCAAGGCACCAGCTGCCTCGCTGCTACCACCACGCGTGGTAGAAGAGCTCGTCGTCATCTGTCGTGTCAGAGATGACCTGCGCGAGCATCCGCTCGGTCTCAGCCAGGTTCTCGAAGTAGTAGTCGTCGTAGACCTGGCTGCCGAAGAAGAAACCCTCCTCGCAGGGAAGGACGTCGGATGCCTTCGAGCGATCCGAGAGCACCAGCCTGCAATCGCTCATGAGGCAGTTGAGGTTCTCCAAGCACACCGGGTACAGCTCGCAGTTCTCGATGTATCCATCGGCGAGGTTGCGCTCGAACCATCCGTGGATCTGGTTTGCCTTGCGCCAGTAGGCCACGAGCTCCTGCTCGGCATCGCTTCCGCGACGGCGCTTGGTGAGGTACATGTCGAGTCCCATTTCGATGCTTCCTTTCAAGTGGGGGTTTGGGGTTCGTTGTGTTGAGGGAGCTGCCGAGCCAGATCGACCCGGCAGCCAACCTCGCCCCGGAGGGCCCTGGCCTAGGCGGCCTGGGCGGCTCGGGCTTCCTCGGACGGCTCGGAGGTCTTGGGCAGATCCGAGGCGCAGGATTCGGAGAGTGCGTTGATGTGGTGTCGGATAAGGGCCTTGTTGGCGTCGGCGCCCATGACGATCATCGAGATGGCGTCGAAGCGGAACTGGGCGTCTGCGAACTCGTCGATGTTGTCGCGGAACCAGTTGACGGCGAAGGCCTCTGCCTTGTCGCGGTCTAGGCCCGCATCGTCGAAGCCCTCGCCGAACTCGGCATTGCGGCCCCTGGCTCTTACGAAGACGACCGAGTCCCCGTCCTTGGCCACGATGTCGATCGGGAGCATCCCGCCGTCGCGCTTCCAGGGCTCGTCGAGGATGTCGTAGCCCCTGCGGTTGAGGAACATCGCTGCTGCCTTGTTGACCTTGGTGTTGAAGCTTTCCATGATTCAGACCTCCTGATCTTGCGGCTCGCCCCTGTGGCTTGCCTTGTGAGATCGCGGGCGCACGGGTTCGCGGCCTGCGCAAGGGAGGAAGCGAAGCGAGACGTGGAAGAGAACGTCAATCTCGCGCTAGTTTTTCCATTTGTTTTTCGAGATGTGAATCATGCATGCATCTCGCAAAAGAAATCGAAAAAGTATCGCGGCCCTTGCGGAGGTTGAGCGGTTCCGTGCGAACGTGCGTCGAATAAGGAAAGGCGCAGCGGCGGGACACGGATGCGAGGTCACATGGATGCTGGAACTGGGCCAACGCGGGCGTGCGGTGGCAGCCGCTGGGGTTTCGGCTTTGTGCGACCATGGGACACCCGGCTAGGAGATGCTGACTAGCTAGCGTAAAATAACAGAGGAAGACTTTGTAATGCAGTCAAGGTCGAGAAGGCGAAGGGTTAAGATGACGAACAACCCCAAGGCAAAGCTCAAGACGCTATACGTCATGCGCATCCTGCAGGACGAGACGGACGCAGAACACGGACTGTCGCTTCGGCAGATCATCGAGCGTCTAAATGACTACGGCATACAGGCTGAGCGCAAGGGCCTCTATCGCGACATCGAGGCGCTACGGGAGTTCGGCTTCGACATCCAGACCTTCCAGAGGAATCCGGTGCAGTACGCCATCGTGAGGCGCGACTTCACACTCTCTGAGCTTATGCTGCTGGTCGATGCGGTGGAATCTTGCAAGTTCTTGACCTCGCGCCAGTCGAGGGCCCTCACCACGAACCTGAAGCTTCTAGCAAACGATCACGAGCGCGCGCTCCTGGACCGCCGTATACACGTGCCGGGCAGGATAACGTCGAAGAGCGACTCCGTGTTCAGCTCGATAGACTCGCTGCACGACGCCATGAGGCGCAAGCTCAAGGTGGAGTTCATGTACTACAAGTACGGACTCGATGGGAAGCGCTTCGCTACCCATGACGGGAAGCCCCATCTGGTAACGCCCGTGGGAATCACGTTCGCGGACGGATACTATTACCTGACCGCATGGAACGACGATCACGAGTGCATGACCGAATACCGCATCGACCGCATGGAGAAGCTGAGGGTGTCCGATGAACGGTCAACCAGGAACGAGCAGATAACTCATCGTGAGTTCGAAGGCGAAGAGCATGAGCTCTTCGGACGCTTCGGGGGCGAGCCGGTAACGGCGACGCTTCTTGTCGACGGAGACAAGGTCGAGATCATCATGGACCGCTTCGGCGATTCGGCAGAGTGGTACAAATACGATGATGAGACTGCGAAGGCCGTCGTCAAGGTCCGCAAGTCCGAGCAGTTCTTCGGATGGATCGTAGGCCTCGGGGGCACCGTGCGTATACACGGCCCGAAAAGCCTAAAGAAGGATTATTGCGACTATTTGAGTTCGCTCATCGAGATCGAGCAGTTTTAAGGGCATCAAACAATGGCAGACGATGAAAAAATAGGGTTCGAAGAGTTCCTCGGAGAAGGCTCTGAGGGTAATAGGGTTACCCTGGAAACAATGCTTGCAGAGCTCGGAGACCTACTTGAAGATAACGGTCATGGAGAAGACTGCTCAGTTCCTGACGCCGAACCACTATCGGACGAGGAGACAGCCTTGAGGCTATATGAAGACCTCAATGTTGATCTAAGGTGGGCAAATAAGTTTGAAGACGGCGGTGTCATTACGGTAGGAGACCTTTTCGGACGCAATATTGAGGATCTACTTGGAATCAAGGGGATCGGAGCTACCGCTATCGCTGAACTAGAGAGAGGTCTGAGCGACAGAAACCTACCTACTCTGCACACTCTCTCATATTACGAAGCGCTCCCTCGGGTAATGAATACCGTTCCGCAAGACATGCCGTATCGCTTCAGACCGTTTCCAACGGGAATCGAAATTGATTATCTGGAAGGCCCTGATCGATTTATCTCCCTCGATGGATGGGTTCAACATACTATTGCAGAGCTTCCTTTCCTCCCCAAGAACAGAGAGCTAAGTCTTGAAGCTTTTGACGAGGTACCTGTTCGCGAGATTCCGGAACTTTACGAAAGCCTTCCATATCCCCAAAACGAATTCCTCGGTAAAGAAGAGCCTGTCTCAACTTTGCTCTTTTCGAGTCTGGAACACTTGATAACCGACTTTGGGTACCGGGCTGTCTCACGAGTGGTGGACATAATTCTGGAGCAAGTCTATCGAGTTGATCATATCGAAACGGTGCTTGAGTGTTATGCAGAAGAGGTCAAAAGGTCGATACAGCCGGAACTTCTTCCAACACCTATTGAGTGGTTGATATCGTCCCTGGATCCAGAACTAAAAAGATATGGCACAGTCGATGGTCTTTTGGGAAGCAACAAAAGCTTCCTATCGGTTTATATTGCCCACAGCTTCAGCAGCTCGCTTCAGAGGCTTACCTCAATTACAAAGATCCCGTATAAGATTGGCGCATTTTTCACGGATACGTTCATAGAGCTGAACAGTGACTGCGACACGAGGGCGATAGAGATTTTCATTATGCGCAATGGGCTCGGAATGCCTCGTAAAACCCTTGAGGAAACGGGCAATGAGCTTGGAGTTACGCGCGAGCGCATCAGGCAAATTGAATCGATGACTATGGAGCGATTCAACCCATTGCGTTCTGAACGTTTATTGCTTCTCCGTCTAGCGATCTTCAGCATCGCCAAGAGAGCTGGGGCGATCGGGAGCGTCGATGCCCTTCAGGCCTCGTTGGCGTCGAGCGGCATCATCGACGAAGGGGAAGATTGCCTAGGTCTGTTAGAGATGCTTCCAGAGTTTGAAATAAACCGACAGGAGGGGCTTTACACGCTTGTTGGGTACCCTTGCGCGACATGCGAGATCGCCGCCAAGGAAATAGACAGCCTTATCGCCAACTCTTCTTTTACAACACATGATGAATTCATAGGCAGCATTGGATGCGAGTCCTGCGGCTTAGAAAGCGAACCGATTCTTTCGGTCTTCGACAAGCGGGGCAGCCTGAGAGTTGCCGAAGATCTGATCGGCGCAGCTGAGCATCCAGTGATGAGGGCGGCACTCAAACCGAATAGCGAGAGGGCGCTTCTCCATGCAGTTCTATACGAAGCAGGTAAAGCCCTTACCTACGATGAGATGATTGACGAGATTTTCAAGAGAACCGGGAACAGGCCATCAAAAAGTAAAATTGGTAGCCAGGCGGGAAGTTTTTCCGATTGCATGCTGTGGGGAAGAGGCGCTTATATTCACGAAAGGAATGCGCCTTACCCCAGGGAGTTGCTAAGCATAATCTCCGATCTTGTTGTCGAGGTATTTGCCGTCAACCATATCCCGATTGTAGGCGTAGAGGGTATATACTCCGAGTTCCAGGATCAACTGCAAGCTCAGGGGATCCCAACACATCACGCTCTTTACAGCCTTTTGAGGAAGTACGGAGACAAGCGGCTTGCTCTTCGAGAGTACCCGTGGATCTGTGATGTAGAAAACATCGGAGATCGGACTAGCTTCGCGAAGTACTTCTATTCGGTACTTGAGGACAATAATGGCTTCATAACCGATGCGCATGCTAAAGTGATTGCCGAGAAGACGATGGCTCAGTCGTTTGCTCTTGGAGGCTTGGCAGAATACTCGCCTTTTGTCATCAACGCAAACGGTGGATGGTACGACGTTGAAGCAGCCGGTTTTGATATGGAAGGCATTGCCTCTTTGGCAGAGGAAATAGCCGCGAAGATGAGGGATAACGACATCGTATCCGCAGTGAGAGTCTTTGAGGATCATCGCGAGCGCTGTTTCAAATACGGCGTAAAGTCCTATGACATGCTCTACTACCTCGTTGATATGATGGAAGACAATCTGCCGATAGAGGCAACCCGCAAACCGCACTTTGTAAAATCTAACCATAAAGGGCTTTCTGCAGTTGCCGTTATGCGTATGTATATCAAAGATGCTCCAAAACCTGTCTCCAAGGACGAGCTATATGAGGAGTTCATTACAAAGCGGCGCCTGAAACTTCGTGGCATCTGCGGATCATTGCTTGTAGACAAGGATGTCATCGAGGTTGGCAATGGTCGATACTGGTCACGCGAGAAGCTCTCTCTGGGCAGTAGTTTCATCGACTCCATCAATTCTGTCCTAGCGTCGCAAATTACGAAAGTCGCCAGTCGCAAGGTCTCGAAGCTATTTTACCCTCGTAAGGTCGTGATACCGAACCTTTCAGCCCTCCCTCAACCTTCTGGAGTGAGCTGGAATTCAGTCCTCTTGCGCACCGCGCTCACGCAAAGCCACGAATTCAGACTGTTTGGAGAAGATGGCAGCTGCGTTGTAGACCTTCGAGAGAACCCCGACGTCGTGGATACAGAGTCCTTCTTCCGAGCGGTGCTCGATAATGAGTTCTACGGATGGACTTCCTTCGACCAATTCGCTGCTTTTTGCAAAGCCCATTCAATACATAGCGGCATTGAGCCCGAGTTTTTCGATGCGTTCTCAACGATTGAGGCTGACGAAGGATCGATACAAGTCATCTAACAGCTCGTATCGACGTACTCATGCGACCCTAGTTATAGCGTGAAGCGAAGCTATCAACCAGGTCGTAGAGCTCGCGAATACGCTCATCTTGGGTATTACCCTTGCCGATTATTCTGTCATAGAGAAAGTCTACTCCGCCTCGAACGTACGCTTCGTATCTCTCAAGATCTGCTGGATCGCGATCCTTGGGAGAAATCTGGAATGCTTTCTTGATCCGGGCCTCTTCGCTTGGCTCGTGTTCTTTGTCCAATAGCATTATCGTCTTATAGTTGAGCTCAAGCTTCGAGTCTGCCTTTTGGAGCTGCTCGAGGAAGACCTTGGTGTCGTCATCGTCCTGATTGTTCTTATCGGCTCGCTTTCCGTATTCAAAACCCACAATAGGGGCTACAAGTAGAACGTCGACGTTTCGTGGAAAAAAGCCGAAGCCCACGAGCTCCTTTACGCGTGAGGCATGCGTACCTGTGAAAGTATACTGGCCGTAACCCTCATACATTAGTCATCAACCCTCTCAATTTCAGAAAGGCGCTCTGGTTCAATGCTTACTATTGCATACTCGACGCCTACCTTGCCCTTGAGATGCTCCTTGGCGAGCTCGCCATCGGTATCTTTGATCATAATTATCGTTTGCTCGGCGATGCGTGGCACCACTTCGCAAATCGCGGCAATCCTCTTTTTGTCTAGCTTTGACATAGGTGCGTCCATGACGAGAGGATAGGACTCGGTTAGCAGCATTTCATCGCTCTTTCGCTTTTCATCAGTAGCAAGTCTTATGACGCCAGCAATAAAAGCAAAGATTACCGCAACGGTCTGCCCCTCGGACGTCTCGACATCGTAAGCTTGGCGATCCGGATCCATGTTCAGAACCGTAACATTGTACTTATCGTCAAGCTCTAGTTTTAGCGTGCCGCTGAAGAACTCTCTGAAGATATTGTTAATCTCGTCTTCGAGGTCTTTCCTCGTCTCGGCTTCCTTACGCGAGTGCTCTGCGTTTAGCTCGTTGTATATCCACTCGGCGTACTCCTTATCTCGCCTCACTCTCTTGTTTGTCTCATCGTTCGTGGTGAGGCTATTGCGTTTGATCTGAGCCTCCTTGAGCGTGGCTTCCGCCATGCCCATGGCCAAGTTGGCTTCGGATATCTGGCCGTCAATCTCCCTTAGATGCTTGCCAGCTGTCTGAAATTTCCTCTCGGTATCCGACATGTCCTTCGCCCCGGCGAGGAGCTTGTCCAGCTTTCCTATCTCAATCTCACTTTGGGTGATTTCGTTTTCGAGCCTTCTCGTATTGGCCGTGTGCAGTTCCACATCATCTAAGAGAGACAGCGGTTGTTCATCGAGAATGATGTTGACGCCATCTCGGTAATTCTTGATAGCCGCGCCCATATGTTGCGGAGGCACAACATCGATCCACGCCATAAGAGACTTATAGGCATCATCTCCGAACTCGACGGCGCGGCCACAGAGGCACTCTTTTCTCTCGATAAGATCCTCGATTGTGTCCCGGTTCACGCCGGTCGGCGCTTCCTTGATTTCAATATCGGAGCTATCCAAGGCACGAACAGCTGAGTCTAGGAGTGGGGCACTGAAGAAGCTCCAGGCGTTCTTCCCGAACCTATCGCATAGGGCCCTTGCTTCACGCTCTCGATCAATCCGCGCCTTACCTATTGCACTATCTAGTTCCGATCGTCTCTCAGCCCACTCTTTGGACTCTTTCGACTTCTCTAGCTCTACTTTATAGCCATCGCGCATCTCGGCAGTCCTGGACTTTTCAAGCTCAAGTTCCTCAAGCTTCTCCTTCAGCTTCGATATGCGTGCTTCAGCGCCCTGAATCTCCTTTTCGGCCTTTTGATACTCCGCATCGCTGTCACCGTTATATTCCTTCATGTACGAGCCGATGACCATGGAGGGGCTGCCTTTAAGGTGTTTGATTGCCTCAGAGATAGCGCTCAAGCCGAGTAGATTACCCACTGCCACCTTGAATTCCTGGCTCCGTCCATCTTGTATTTCGTTACCCATCTTCTCGACGCGTTCGCCATCGAAGAAGAAGTACGATGAAATGGATTTGGGGATGATCTCGTTGATTATGTCTCTCTTGGATGCTTCGTCTTCGATTGGCTCTGACTGACCGTCTTTGGCTTTGTAGAAAACGCTGAGCACCGTCTCACCCGCACGCAGCTTTGTCTCCGAATCCTTGCGGTACTCCTGTGCTCTTGTAATCGCATATTCCGTATCATTGTGTATGAGGGTAAGTGCAACTTTCACAAGAGCCGTTTGTCCGACCAGGAGCTCGTCGCGTGCGCTGAACGATAAGAGGTCGTTGCTGCGCTTAAATGTTGTCGTCTCGTACAAGCACCACGAAAAGGCTTGCGCAAAAGTGGTTTTACCCGAGCCGTTGTCGCCCATTATCACGGTAACGTTCTTGTCGGGGTCTACAGAAAACTCTACCTTCTGGCTACCTGCGAAGATGCGGAAATTGGTTAGCTCTATCGATTTAATCAGCATAAGCGTCCGCCTCCTCACGTATGATTTCCTTTATTTTCTGGACCATCTTGGTATCTGAATATTGCTTTGTCTGGATATTGCGCTTCTCTTGCTTGATGATTCTGTCCATCATGCGATGCGCCTTTTCCAAGTCTATCTCTGTTTGACTATTTGCAGACTCCACCTTACGCCTCTCTCTCGCGCCTTTCGATCAACATCCTAAGTTCGTCCATTCTGTAGCTCTCGCTTATCTCGTCGAGGGTAGTTTGAGCCTCGGCAAAGTTTTGAGCGTATCTAGCAAATTCAAATCCTCTTTCAACCTCGTTGTTAATTAGAGTGTACATACCCCTGATATCATCTAGGGGCAGACTGGACGCATCCTCAACAGAAAAGGGCAAAGTGATGAGGTCATAAATCTCAGCGTACTCTTTGCCTGGGCTCAAACGGAGCAATCGACCCCTTCTCTGAATGTACTCTTTAGGGTTTGTGGTGCTGGAGAGCATAAACGCTGTTCTGATGTTTGGAATATTCACGCCTTCGTCGAGACACTTGATAGCCACTAGAGCTTGGATATTCCCGTTGCTGAATTCCTTTTTCAATACTTCCCGTTCCGACATATCCTCTTCTGACGTGAATTTGGAAACTGCCATTCCTAGGTCGTTCCCGAGCATATCTACCACCACGCTGATTTGTCTGATGTCTTTGTCCATATCATCCTGGCCGTTTTCGTCGTCCATTAGACTCGCTGCTCCGCAATAAACAAGCAGATGCCTATCCTGTGAGTAGCCGGTAATTAGATCCTTGAGGACCTCCAGCTTATTCCTAGCAGCAGCGACCACGCGTGCTCTTTGTTGGGCTATGATCTCGCCTCTTTGGGTTATAGCCCTTTGACCGCCGGTGCTCTTGAAACATCTCCCCAGTTCTTTTGTAAGGCGCTGGTATTCATCTAGCTCATCATCGTCAAGGGTGACCGGTGCCGGATAGTATTTATACTTCGTCAACATTCCGTCCCGAATAGCCTGTTCAAGGGAATACTCGATGCAGGTCTCGCCGAAATAGCTCCTAAGTACCTCTGTACCCTCATCGTCATGATGACGATTGAATGTAGCCGACAATGCGAGCCTGTAAGAGTATTTGGGATCTAGAATCTTTCTGTACTTCGGCGCGCCCAGGTTATGAGCCTCGTCAGCGATAAGAAGAACGTCTGATTTAAGCCTATAAAGGGTATCCTGCATCCAATCCGAGGAGAGCGATTGGTTCGTGCTAATAAGGCAGACGAACTTGGCGTTGTCTAAGCCAAGCTTATGATCGACAATTGCATCTTTCAGCGTCTTCCTCCAGTTGCGCTGCCCTGATTCACTGTGGGCAACGATCGGATCGATGCCGAACAGTTCCAAATCTCCTACCCACTGCTCAACGAGATGCTTGTATGGGCAGGCAATGATCGCAAAGAGAGCGCCCCCGACTTTTTCGTATAGCCTGGTCAATGCGATAAGGGCTGTTATCGTCTTGCCAGTCCCTGTCGCCATATCGAATAGGCCCCTCCCGTTGTTTTTCAGCCATCTCTCGACTGCCAGATTCTGATAGTCTCTCACTTGAAAGCCGTCAACGTCTGGCATTCTTGGATAACCGAATTGGGCGACCATCCTAGATGGCGAACTATCCTGACCGTTATCAATCCGATCGAGATTGACCTTTGGCGCTCCTTGCATATACTTCGCCTTTATAGCTTCAGCCACCTCGGGGAATTCATATGTTGAAATACCTATTTCCGAACCGTTCCAGATAGAGGCGAAGGCGGCGCTTTTCATAGCAACCCGACCCTCGGGATCGCTCCAGGATTTGAAGACATCTATTGCACCGTAATTGTCGAGCATGCCTGTTTTGCTCTCGTTCATAGATCCTGTGAAAGCTACTATATCTCCGCTTGTGTCCTCAACAAGACCAAGTTTTTCATGGTAGATGCCCAAGCCGTTGTTGTCGTCAACGACCGCAATCTTTATGTCCATAAAACCGTTGGCCACCAGATAGGCTAGTAGGTTGAATCTGTCTCTTTCTTCTAGGCTGAGGCTTTCGAGATCAGGCAGCTCTCGTAGAAGCGACTCGCTTATCGCATCCCGCCGAGTTTTATAGCCACGGTCTATCGCATCTATGTCCCCTTCGGACAAGTTGGGCGACGCGACTAGCTGTATCTGCCCACCGTTGGCGATAAGCGATCCTAATCCCTTAGATATCTCAAGAAGTGCGCTAGAGGAGAAGAATCCGACCGCGCGCCTGTAAAGCACTCCTTCATTTAGAAGGGGCACGATGAATTCCTTAGGAATATTTGAAATCTTCGTTCTATACTCTGCCTTTATCTCAAGATCGCGTAATGTCATGGTTCTCCTAGCTGTTTCTATCAATGTAGTCGAGCGCTTCGCGAAGATGTTCAAGAGCGCCGTCCGTTGTGAGGGCGCTGACGCTGAACCTAACGGTGCCTAGAGGCAGCGTCCCGAGGAACTCGTGAGCGTACGGAGCGCAATGCAACCCGGTACGCACGGAGACGCCAAGATCGCTCAAAACGCTCCCTATTTCATCTGGCGCATACCCTTCGAAAAGACACGAAACAACGCCTATTCGCTCGCATGCCATTTCGTCCGCAACGATGCTGATCTTCGGATAAGAGCGCAGGATCTCTAAAAGTCTATGCGAACGATCTTCCTCAATTGCCTTCGAATCAACATGATCCAGGAGCCACTGAGCGGAGGCCTTCAGCCCGGCAATCGCGTATACATTTTGGCTGCCGATTTCTTCCATTTGGACTATGTTGCTGGGCATGTCTTGGTTCACGGAGTCGATGCCGTTGCCACCATACAGAACTGGCTTGATACGCCTCTCTCCCGGCAAGCATACGAACCCACCTATTCCAAAGGGCGCGAGCAATGTCTTATGACCAGCGAATACCGCGAAATCTATGGTATCAAGGCTGAGGCGCAGCGGCACCAATCCAGCAGTTTGGCTCATATCAACAAGCGTCATGGCCCCAAAGGACTTTGCTATTTCGCATATAGCTTCAACTGGTAGAACAGCACCGCAAACATTGCTAGCATGAGTAAGCACTACCAAATCAGGTTTGTTTCGTGCGAACTCGTCGAGCGTCTCTTGCTGTTTAAGCCTCAACGACCGTCTATCGAAGGGCAATTGCCGCACATTAATAGCCATCGTCGAGGCGAGATGGTGCAATACACGAGTAACTGCATTGTGCTCAAAAGGAGAAACATAAACCGTTGCGCCCTCCAGGCTGAGGCCTAGAAGAATACGGTTGAGCGCATCGGTGGCAGATGCTGTGTAAACGACCTCTTTGCCCTCGCATTGCAAAAGACGCTTTAATATCGTTTTGCTGTCTCTCGCCAAGGCGGTGGCCGTCTTGGCCTGCTCGCCATCTCCGCGTCCTATGCTTCCTCCCAAGGTGCGAAATGCGCGATCCGCCTCGCTGTAGACGATTTCGGGTTTTGGGAAGGTTGTCGCGGCGTTGTCGAAATAAGATGTTCGGCTCATGAGCACATCTCCTTGAGCACATCGAACAGCACTTGGCGCTTTTCGTCCGCAGAAACGGATTGCCCCATTTCGTCGAGAGAACTGACGATCTGGTTCTTGAGTAGCTTCGCGCGAGGCGAGCATTCCACATTATCGAAAGAAAGCGTTTCTTCGACACCGCCAGGAGATAGAAACATGATTGTTTGGCACAGATTGCCTGTGCCACTTTGCTGACTCTCAAACGATGCGACCTCTTCTACGAAATCGCGGAAAACATCAATGAAGTCTGCATACAGATCATCGTCCCAGTCTTCAATGCGCAACGAGACGGCCGCCTTGCAAAGTCTCATGATCGAGGTCCTTGTGTCGGGGGTAAAGTTCTCTAATGCGCTCATGATTCTGCTGCCAGATCCTGAAAAGACATGATGCCTTGCATGAGGGGAGAGCGAGTCAAGCCAGGTCGACACGGATGAGCTGAGCGTTTCTCTGCTTGATGCCTCTGGCGAGAGGATAGACCGGATCTCTGCACCCAAGACATCGACTACATCATCAATATAGGAGTCACAAGCGGCTATCTCGCGCCTGAGCTTCTGGGTGAGTTGCATACCCGCCGAAGGACAGCCAAAAGCTTGTGGGAGCGTTTCAAAAAGGAACTGGTTCACATTAAGAGATGGCTGACTCAATGCCTTGAAAAACGCGCTATGCTCGACGCCAAACGGCGTTCTGGGCGAGGAAGCATTATTGATTTTTGAAAGCCGCGTAAACTGGGGAAGGGAGAAGAACCATGTGCGAGCGAGCTCAACAACTTGGGTCTTGCTCGGGCTGCCTATCCCCCCTCCGAACAACGAACCAACTTCGCTCACATAAGCAGCCTTCTCATCGTCCCAATCAATGAGGGATATGCTATAACTTTGCGGCGATGCTTCGATGTCCTCTAAAGTCTTCTTGTCTAGAGGCGCTTCGTCCTCGCCGCGCATAAGGCAAACTACATCGCGGTATTCCCTCAATACTACTGCCAGCAAAATGGGTATTGGGCCGCGTTTCGCACCGATACCGAAAGACGGCGATGTAAGTCGCGCGTAGAGATCATCAAATGTCGCGCCTTCGGAATTAGTAAGGTAGTCCTCTATGACTGCTATTGCCGCACCGACCTTAGGATTCTTGTGATCTATATTGACCACGGGATTGGAGTCTAAATCATCGATGATCCCCGTTACGCCGAGAACGCTTCTGGCGATAGACGTCTCTTGTCCATTCCCCACAAAACCAAGGCTTGGCTCCAAGCTCTTCGAGCAAATCGCCGTTAGGATTTTAGCCCTGCTTGTAAGCGCTATCCCCGTGGGCTCATTTTTATTGATGACCTCGTTGTTGATAATGGGAGTCTTCGAATACACCTGATCGCAGACTTCCGAGAGAAGACTGGATAACTTCTTTCTGTGGTTGATACCGTTCTTGCGATGCCCGTTATAGTAGTAGGTCGCTCCACCCTTTTCTGGCCAGTAGTACTTTGCCACGAACCTGGACAGTATTTCTGAGTAGTCCTCTGCCACGATCCCGTATTCGTCCCGCAATACCTCATCGTTTCCAGCGCGATCTCTTAAGGCCAACGTAGCCTCATATCCGAAAGCTACCTCGGCGATGTCATCGAGAACCTTGGGAACCGAAAAGACGATCGTACTCGATTTCGCTTTAGAGGCTTTTAGTGCTTCATTTACAGAGCGCAAAGACGCTTCGTCGCTGGGAAGAACCGCGACAACAGCGCCATCGCCGGTAAAATCGAAACTTGCACCCGAGGAGAGACGGTCGACGATTTCCTGCGCATCCATGAAATAGCAATCGAAGTATCGTGTGATTTTCTTCTCATGATTGTGCCTGGACGGATAGAGGGCGCGGCCATTTTGATAGCGATTGAGGATATCCTCAACGGTCGTTCTTGCCTTCAACAGCTCCACTTCGTTGCTGATCGCCTCATCGATGCGTACGCCTGATGTTTCCTTCAGCTTCAATCGAGAGTCGGACCGGCGCAAGTACACTATGGAATCTGCATCGAGTAGATTCTCTACCGCTTCATCCAGTGATTTGATATCTACGCCAGAATCGGCAAAAGCCTTCGCTACCACCTCTCTTGTGGGTGGCAACTGGTTGAACTGAGCGACAAGATGGATCAGAGCTATGGTCTTTATGATTCTTGCCTCGATGGAGGCAGCATCTAACCTAGAAAGCGCAGATCTAGCCAACGTGTATAGACCGTGAGCCGTCGATCCGAATTGTTCTTTCCTGAGCAGCGGCTCGAAATAGTCATACACTAAATCGGGCGTGACAAAATATCCGTCCACCTCGCCCCTTTCGGCGCGCGCAGGCAGCGATCCCGACTCGGAGGCGGCCAAGAAGGTGAACAAGGTCCTCTCGTTTTGCGCAACGAGCTCGGAAACGCGCGGAAGCAGGAAGGCGGTTATAGGATGCAGGGGGTAGCAGCCGTATATGACATCGTCGGCATTCTCCGCATCTAGTAGGCCAGTTGCGATATACCGACTGCGAATATCCATCAACTCGCGCTCTAACGTCTCGAAGGCAGCCGTCCACAACTTGGGATCTTTGCCTATCGCGTGCGTGATCAGCTCATATGATTGGTTAGGATTATCCCGTACCTCAAGCTCTTGAAAGCGACCTGATACCCCTCTCCATCCATCCACCTTTTCCTTCGGCAGACTAGAGTCGATGTAATTCGACAGGTTCTTATGGCTAATGAGGAGGAGGTGCATTTGCTCCTGCTGATCGCTTCGGTTGCATGCCTCAGCAAAGTCCTGCAGAAGCTTGACATCTTCAATCGTAGCGTTTTCAATACTCGACTCTAGGTATTTGCTGAACTCATCGAAGACAACGTACACTCCGGAATAGCCGTGCTTGCGCAGGCTCTTTACTACATCAATGAAAGTGGCTACGACATCGGCGTTCGCAAGCGTATCGAAAACGCTTCCTGACGTCAGTGCAGGATAAGTGTCGATGAATTTGAGGTAGGTTTCCGTTCTGTAGTTCTTCAGAGATGCCTCGATGGAAGGGCCGCTTTCTCCGAGCATCTCCTCCATCAATTTATAGGTTGCTGGATATTCTTCTCTCCAGCGAACCACTACATCGAGAGCGCCGCTGTAGTTCGTTTTTGGCATCAGATCTTCCAGATTGGCATCCTTAAGTGCGTAACGAAGGGCGTAAAGGAATGACCTAGCAATATCCGACGAGCTTCCAGAGACAACTACCGGAAGGAGAAGGGGACCATCAGTAACGAAGTTAGCGATCACCTCGGAGAAGGGAGATCCGTTCTGCCTGTAGGCATTGATGAGATTTTGGTAGAGCTCTGGTTCCTTTAAGGACATAGCGGCAAGGGCCGCTAAGGCTATATGGGATTTGCCCTTGCCGTACGCGCCAACGAAGATCTTCGCACGATTCGAGGATCTGAAGACAATATCGCCGAGAAGCGCCTCGATGTAACCGCATACGCCAGATGTTGGTATCAGAGCTCTGATCTTCGCTCTATCCCCGAGGTCGTAGGCGATGTTAACGGAGGACTGGAATTCTGCATTAGCCCGAAGGAACTCTTTTATGTCCACAGATGTCATTACCTATCCCACCTCCTCGTAGTGCTCTTCTAGGCATTCGATGGGTGACATATCCGACTCTATTCGAACCTCATCGAGACCGGCCGTCCTGATCACCCTCAGAAACCCCCTCGATTCCAATCGTCGCAATATCTCTAGCAGTGAAAAGGTGTCGAGATTAAACGCTTTTCCCGGAGAAGCAGGTGTGTTCAATAAGTCTTCCACCCTTAAGGCATTCCCGGAAAGCCCCCTCTCCTCACGAAAGCGCAGAATCGCATACAGGGCGATGAAATCTGGGATCAAATCAGGAGCTGCTTGTTTCTTGCGGTAAGTTTTATCGCGCAAGCTATCGACTCCTAGCAATTCCAGCTCTCCAAAGGGGCAGTCGATGTTGCTTTCTGGAGAGACCCTCGAAGCTTGAAGACTCCCTTTGGAGATGTAGGTACCAAGAATGCAGTTGAAGTCATCTGTGCTGAGTCTGGCAGCCGGGGGCTTATCTGCGCCTAGGATATTTACCGAGTAGTTGTCGATTAGCCGTACAAAGTCATCTTGAGTGAAAGACTTCATTTTCAGCTCGTTGAAAACGAAGTACCAAGATGGGACGAATTCCCGCTTGTTTACTAACTCATAATGGAGAACCCAGAGCGTTCCGATGTCTTCTAGATAGGGATCGTTCTCCAATACCAGTTTGCCGAGTTCCGTGACCCTTTGAACACGCCTCCCGCGCCTATCCTTATCCGCCTCTTCACGTGTCACGCCGGTAGCCTGAAGCCAGTATCTTAGCGACTTCACCATATTGGAGCCGATGCCGAGCTCGTCCATCTGGTTGACATTCTTGTCGACGAAAATATCGTCTTTCTCCGCTACGGCTTGCAAGCCTTTGCTAAGCCAACCCTTGCGAATAAAGAACGTTTCGTGTGCTCTCCACTTCGGCTTTATTGTTGCATCTATAGTCGTCATGATTCCTTCGTTCTTAAGTACTTCTTCATAAGGCATCCGCCTTCCAGGTACTTATCGGTGACGCATTGGAGGCAGTGCGTACATTTCTGGTCATTGATGGCATATTCGCCCAACGAGACAGAGATAGCTCCAAATCGGCATAGCGATTCACACTTCAGGCACTGTCGACATGCGTTGAATTTAACTACCTGATATCTCGCCATGCGGAGAACATCCTCCGTCTTAGATTCGTCGAGAATTCTCACCTTTATTGCGTGCTCGTAGTCCGCGCCGTGGAAGGGCATGATGGAGAACGATGGCTCTTTGCTCTTCGGATCGAGGAACACCTTCTCTTTGAGGAGCTTGCGCCCCACTCCGGGGGCGAAGACTCCAAAGGGTGTGAATAAGCCCTCTAGCTCTTCGGAATAAGGTCTGTCAATACCGAAAACATACGCCGAGTCTTCAGTTGCACACTGATTTGACTTCAACTTAACTGAAGAAGATGCCGCAACGCCGTTCCCGCCCTGACGCGCTTTCCACCATCCCTCGTCGACATACACCTCGGGGTCTGGTTTGCCAATCCTGGTAGCGAAGTCGACGAGGAAATCACGCCAGCGCCTCGATTGATCAGGCATGTAAATCTTCGAGAGGAACTGAGCTCTGGCATTGTTGTTAGGACAGCACCAGCAACCAACGCGGTCGTACCCCAATCTGTATGCTTCATTAAAATCGATGCCCTCGCCCAGAATATAGAGCCAGATCTCAATATCGCTCCAGAAGAAGACAGGAGATGCAACTTTCTGGCGCTGTATCTTCACCGATTCAGCATCGTCTTCGGTTCTGTTGTATTTGCTTCTTGAGACAGATTCACGCTTTCTTATGCCATAGTAGGTGAGAATGCTTTGGTTTCTGTACAGGCTATTGAATACCCTGGAAATCGGTCCCGTTTTGAACATAGAACAGCACCAGCGCATCATTCTAGCTGGCGGTCCGATGATATCTGCCATCTCATAGAAGGACTGCTCGTCATTCCGGGCGGTTTTGAAGATAGCCAAAGGATGGTTTTGCCTGAATCGTTGTGCGTACTCGATAGTCGTCGGAAACTCTAAAGTCGTATCTCCAAAAACATGCACGAGATAAGGATTACTGAGCGCCCTTACTGCAAGATCAGCTGTGACAGTCGAGTCTTTCCCTCCCGAAAACGAAACTACTAGGTTTTCTTCGGGATAAGGCTCGGCAGCTTTACGAATGAACGAAGCCGCTTCGTTAGTAATCTCCCTCAAATGTGGCCTGTTGGCAGAAACGAACTTTTCAATGCTTTTGTCGAAATACGTATAGTTATTCTTCGGGGATTGGTTCTTGAGTTCTGAAATTAAGTTCGTTACGTCGGCATTCTCATAGAAGGATACCGGTACGGAAATCGGAGCTCCGTCAACGTAATACTTACTACCAGATGCCCAAACAGCAGAATCAATGTATTTGAAAGGCTCGCCTTCAATGAGCTCGAACAGCAGTCTTTCTTCGGGAAATACGGGTCGTAGGTCGGAGCAAAGGTACGACGCTTCGCCTGTACACAGGGGACAATCCACCTTCTCGACAGAGTGATCGTGAACGATCGGAATGCGACAATCAGGGCACCAAAAAACAGAGGATGGATTGTCCTCTCGTGTTTCCGCGCCGCAGATGCTACAAACAGCCTCCTCGGTCTCCCTGTTACAGCTATCGCACCACATCGTGATTCCTGTACTTTAGTCGTTTTGGGTCTTGAGACCCAAAACGTATTGTAGCAAACCCATAAGATTCCACCTTCGAACGAAGCAGAACAACACATCAAGAGGAGTAGTAATTCGGTAAAAACAAATTAGTAAAACAATAACCAGTTCACATGATCGTCTTGTCCATTCATGGGACACTATGAATGGACGCGTCATCCACTTTATCTAGGATTAAGCGCAAAACGCCAGTTCTGCCTATAAAACGGGACCAGGTACAATCCCTTTGCCAACATAGGCACCTATTCCCGTCAATCTCTCTTGCTGCACTTTCAGGATCCGCGGTATCGACTATTCCCGCTGTTATTGCTACCGATCCTTCAACACTGCTTAGAAGCAAGTCGTTATTCTCGAAACGGAAAACTATCGGATAGGCGTCATGCCACTCCTTCTCATCGCAGTCCCATATACGAAATACGTCGGCAAGGCAATCCTTGTCGAGCTCTTCGAATAGGACTTCCGACTCGTTGTCGATGAAGGGCAGTGTTTCGTTACTCATTTCAACCTAGCAATCTCTCGTTTCCCTGGAGTCTAAATCTCTTCCAAGCGAAAGGGTGCCCCATCATGGGACACCCTCGTATCTATCTCTTCTTTCGCTCGTCCGAAATCCCCTGGAGCGAGTTCGCCATGTCGTCCTGCACGTCCGGGAACAGGTGCGCGTAGCGGAATGTTATCTCCTGCGACTCGTGCCCCATCCTGGCGGCGATGGCCACCGCGCTGAATCCCATGTGTATGAGCATGGACACGTGGCTGTGCCGCAGGTCGTGGATGCGGATCCTCTTCACGCCCGACTTGAGGCATCCACGGTCCATCTCATGGTGGAGGAAGCTCTTCGTGCGGGGGAAGATCCGCTCTCCCTCGGCGAAGTCCGCGTACTCGAACCAGGTACGTATCTCTTCAACGAGAAAGTCGGACAAAACGATAGTGCGGTAGGACATCTTGGTCTTGGGAGGCCCTATGACGTCCTTTCCATTGCGCCTGGCGAACGACTTGCTGATGGTGAGAGTCGCCGCATCCAGATCGAAGTCCTCTGGCGTCAGCGCCAGGAGCTCGCCCTCGCGTATGCCCGTCCAATAGAGGATCTCGAAGGCGTAGAAGGATATGTCCTTGTCGGATATCGCATCGAGGAAGTGCTCGTACTCCTCCTTCGTCCAGAAGAGCATCTCGTCCGCTCTGGCAGACCCGGTCTTCTTCACCTTCTTCGTGGGATTGGGCTTCAGCCCCAGCTGCTTCTCGGCGTAGTTGAAGAGAGCCGAGACCTCGCTGTTCGTCTTGCGGATGAATGTGGCGGAGTAGGGCTTCCCGTTCTTCTGCCGCAGTCCGTCCAGCCATCCCTGCCACCTCACTATGTCGAGAGGCCTCACAGTCCCGGCCAGCTTGTTCTTGAAGAAGGGGACCACCTTGGTGCGCAGGGTGAGCGCCTTGGTATCGTAGGTTGACCACCTGATGCGCGGCCTGACGTATGCGAGGTAGGAGTCGATCAGCTCTAGGACCGTCATCTGGGACGGGTCTCCGGCATTCTCAAGGAATCGCTTTTCGTAGGCCTCAGCCTCTGCCTCGGTATCGAAGCTGCGCTTGTACTTCTTCTTGAGCTCGCCCGACGGGGTACGGTAGTAGAAGGACGCGTACCACCTACCGTTGTCCAATTGGTATGCGGGCATTCCTACCTCCTGAGGTTCCTGAAGGAGCGGTCCTCCTCGTCGATCTCGCAGGTGTCGGGGGCGTTTCGGAGCCCCAGGATGATCTCGGAGAGCATGTCGCAGGTCTCAAGCAGGTGCTCGCTCGGGCTCTCGCCCTTGCGCAGCCTGTTGAGCTGCTTTGCGACCTCCCGGAGCTCCTCTCTGAGCGCCGCTTGCACGGAGGGGCACGGCTTCACGGTTATCTCCTGGTCGAGGAGCTTCGAGACGATGTAGTCCTGCTTCGTCATGCCGCTCGCGGCGACTAGCAGGTTGATGGTCTCGTTGAGCTCCTCCGACACCCTGAACGCGATCGTTATGGGTCTCTGCCGGTTCTCGTTCTTGCATGGCATCGGCTTCACCCCCTGTACCCTGAGAGGGCCTCGGCCATCTTCTCCTGGGTGTCCGGCATCATGTGCGCGTAGCGGTAGGTGATGTCGGTGGACTCGTGCCCGGTCCTTTCCGCGATCGCGACGGCGCTGTAGCCCATGTCGATCAAGAGCGATACGTGGGAGTGCCGCAGATCGTGGATGCGGATGCGGGGCACCCCTGTAGCCTCTATACCGGCATCGAGAGCGTCGCGGATCTTGCGTGAGTCGATGTCCTTGAAGATCCTCTCGTTGAAGGCTGCGCCGGAGACGTTCTCGATGTAGTCCCTGATCTCGTCACGCAGGAACTCGGGCATGACGACCTTCCTCACGCTCTTCTCGGTCTTAGGCGGGGTCATCGTCTCCTTGCCGCCCTTGATCCGCCTGAACGAGTGGCGCACATGGATCTCGCACCTGTTGAAGTCGATGTCGTTGGGCGTGAGCGCTAGCAGCTCCCCGAGCCTGAGGCCGGTCCAGTAGAGCACCTCGACGGACGTGAACATGACAGGGTCGTCGGAGAGGAACTCGCTGAAGCGGAGGTACTCCTCCTTGCTCCAGAAGGCCATCTCCTGGGCCTCGTGCTCGCCGATCCTGGGCGACTTGGCGCAAGGGTTGGGGCTGAGCCCGTAGTAACGCTCGGCGTGGGCCATGATAGCCACGAGCTGCGCGTCGAGCGTTCTCACGTACGTGCCGGAGTAGGGCTCGCCGTTCCTCTTCCTGGCCTCAAGGATCCCGTTCTGCCAGGCGAGGATGTCCTGAGTGGTGATGTCGCGAAGCCTCTTCTTCCCGAAGAACGGGATGATCTTGTCGTTGATCATGTACTCCTTGGTGTTCCAGGTGTTCTCGCGGATGAAGGGCCTCATGTCCTCGCCGTACACCTCTACGAAGTCGGCGAAGCGCATGTCGAGGGAGCCGCTCGTGCGGCGCAGGAAGCTGTCCTCGAACTCGTCCGCCTCCTCCTCGGTGGCGAAGCCTCTCTTGCACTTGTGCTTGGTGTTGCCGTAGATGTCCTCGTAGCGGAACTGGCTCGTCCACGTTCCGTTCTTCTCCAGTGTGGCGCTCATCTCGCGCCCCCTTCCTCGTCCCCGAAGTAGACGGCGTTGAAGTGCGACTCGCTGACGCGACCGGGGATCACCCTGAGCCCCTTGGCGGCGAGCTCCTCGTTGAGCTCTCGCATGATCACGTAGGCGGTGGACTTCGAGACCGCGAGCCGCTCCGTGATGTCCGTCACGGTGAGCATGCGGTGGTTCTGCTGCTCCATGATGCTTCTCCTTCCTAACAGCACACTTTTGTGCTGTTACATGTCGGAGAATCCTATCAGCACGATTCTGTGCTGTCAAGTTTGCGCACGATTCTGTGCTGTTTTATAATTCGGTGAACCGAGAAGATACAGGAGAAGCAGTGAGCACCGGCAAGAAGATCAAAGAGCTCCGCAAGCTGAGGAAGATGACCCAGGCGCAGCTGGGCGAGGCCTCAGGCGTAGTCGAGGGAGCCATCCGCAACTACGAGCGAGAGGTCCGCACTCCCAGCGAGGAGCAGCTGGAGAAGATCGCTGCCGCCCTCGACGTTCCCGTCACCGCGCTGGAGGACTACGAGATCGATTCCGCCAGGGCTGCCCTAGAGGCGCTCTTCAGGATGGAGGATGCGTTCGGCATCGCTCCCGGACCCGACGGCACCATCGCCATCGATCATAAGGCCAAGGGTGCGAAGAAACTCACGCAGGCCCTCAAGGCATGGAGCCGCGCTTTGGCCGATGTGGAGTCCGGCAAGATGACCGAGGCTGAGTACGAGCTTTGGAAGGCATCGTTCCGAGCCTAGAAGATACATTCTTGATTTACTCACACCTGTTTGAGTTTTATTCCGCATTCATGAGGCATCCGATACTGTGGGTGCCCCTGCATTTCAGGCAGTATCGGCCATGCCTCAGAACTCTTTGCGAAGAAGAATCAAGCCTCTGGCAAGATAGACGAATCTGCCAGGTAGTATCGCCTGGAAGAGCTCGGAAGTGCGACATTGATGGGCTCTCATGACCTTAATCTCGCCGGATACATGTGCCAAGTCGCATCCCCCGATACTGCTAGCTTCTAGTCAGAAGCCAAGATCTGCTTCATCCGAAATCAGTATCGGCGGAATTTTTACTCCATTGTCTGAACTGGGAGCTCTTCCATCGTGTGCCCCCCAAAAGCGGGTGAGTTCAAAACGATACTATCGCGCATTCTCAACGCCGTATAGCTCGAAAGTGAAATGGTTGCGGGCGGCTTGCAAGCACCGCACCCAGTTGATAGCGATTACTGGACGTGAACCTGAATGAAGGAAGCGCACGGACTTTGGATGAAAACACAGCATTTCTTAGCCTCTAGCTGGGAAAAGAAAAGACCGTCGAGCAATCTCAACGGTCTTGGCAAAGTGAGAGGATTCACTGGTGGCTGTCAGATTTTGGTTGAGTCCATCAAATTTGACAACCTCTGTGAACTGGAGTAAATTACCTTCACACTCCAAAAAGCGAACAAATGTTCACTCCCACTCCACCGTAGCAGGCGGCTTGCTCGTCACATCGTACACCACCCGGTTCACCCCCGGCACCTCGGCCACCACGCGGCTGCTCACCCGCGCGAGCACCTCGTAGGGCAGCCTCGCCCAGTCGGCGGTCATCGCGTCCTGGCTCTCCACGGCGCGCAGGATGATCGGGCGGGCGTAGGTGCGCTCGTCGCCCATCACGCCGACGCTCCGGATGTCGGGCAGCACCGCGAAGTACTGCCACACGCTGCGCTCGCTGTCACGCACGCCGGTCTCCTGGAACAGGCGCTCGTTGTAGGCGTCCAGCTCCTCGCGGACGATGGCGTCGGCGTTCTTCAGCACCTCCAGCTTCTCGGCGTCCACGTCGCCGATGATGCGGATGGCCAGGCCGGGGCCGGGGAACGGCTGGCGGTGCACAATGTGGTCCGGCAGCCCGAGCGCCGTGCCCAGCGCCCGCACCTCGTCCTTGAAGAAGTGGTCGAGCGGCTCGATGAGCTCGAACGACACGCCCTCGGGGAACGGGATCAGGTTGTGGTGGCTCTTGATGGTGGATGCCTTGCCGCCCGTCTTGCGGGCGCCGCTCTCGATGATGTCGGGGTAGATGGTGCCCTGGGCCAGGTACTTCACGCCGTCGAGCTGCTGCGCCACGGCGAAGAACTCCTTCCAGAACTGCGTGCCGATGATGCGGCGCTTCTCCTCCGGGTCGCTCACGCCGGCGAGCAGCTCCAGGTAGCGGTCGCGCGCGTCCACGCGGATGAAGTCCACGTCGAACTGCTCGGTGAAGACCGCCTCCACCTCCTCGGGCTCGCCCTTGCGCAGCAGCCCGTGGTCGACGAACACGCACACGAGCTGCCGCCCGATGGCCCGCGCGCCCAGAGCCGCCACCACCGACGAGTCCACGCCGCCGGAAAGCCCTAGGATGACGCGATCCTCCCCCACCTTCTCGCGGATGGCCGCCACCGAGTCCTCGATGATCGAGTCCATGGTCCAGTCGGGCTCAAGCCCGCAGACGCCGAAGAGGAAGTTCGCCAGCAGCTCGTTGCCGAACGCGGTATGGCGCACCTCGGGATGGAACTGCGTGGCGTACAGCCGCCGCTCCGGGCACTCCATCGACGCCACGGGGCACACGTCGGTACGCGACGTCACGACGAACCTCTCGGGCACGCGGCTCACCGCATCGCGATGGCTCATCCACACGGTCTGCTCCCCCGGCGTGTCCGCGAACAGCGCGCTCTCGCCGCAGCGGGTGAGCGGCGCGGGGCCGTACTCCCCCTTCTCGGTGTGCCCCACCTCGCCGCCAAGCGTCACGGCCATGATCTGCTGGCCGTAGCAGAACCCGAGCACGGGAATGCCCAGCTCCAGAATCTCCGGGTCGATGGCGGGCGCGTCCTCGGCGTACACGCTCGCCGGGCCGCCGGAGAAGATGATGGCCGCCGGCGCCATCGCGCGCACCTCATCAGCAGTGATGTCGCAGGGAACGATCTCGGAGTAGACGTGCAGGTCGCGCACGCGCCGGGCGATGAGCTGCCCGTACTGGGCTCCGAAGTCGACGACGATGACGCGCTGGTCGGGAAGGGCGGACTGGCTCACGATGGCTCCTCGCATAGGCTGGGCGCACGACGGCGCACGACGGTTTCGAATGCCGTCCATCATACACGAACCAGGTTGCAGCCGTGTTACCTGTCCCCGGACGAATCCACGCCGGCCGCCCAGCAGGGCGCGGGCGGCGCAGCTGGCGCAGCCGGCGGCGGGAGACAGCTCCGAGACGACGACGGCAGCAGCAGAAGCGACCCCCCGATGGCGCCGACAGCCGCCCGCCGCTACTCCAGGTAGCGCGCCCGCAGCTCCGCCACCGCGTCCGGCCCGAAGCCCAGGCCGTCACGCAGGTAGTTGCCCATGCCGCCGAACTCCTTGCGCACAGCGTCGAAGGCGGTGTCGTAGTACTCCCTCTGGGCGTAGAACAGCGCGTCCACGTCGGCGTCCGCCCCCTCCAGCACATGATGGCGCGCCAGGGCGTCGAGCATCTTCTCCGCCCACGTGCGCACGAACAGGTTGGTCGCTAGGTAGTCGGCGCGGATGGCCTCCTCCGGCACGCCCAGCGCGTACTCCACCAGGATGGAGCCGAGGCCCGCGCGATCCTTGCCCTCCGTGCAGTGCCAGAGCGTCGCGCCCGAGGTCGCCCCCAGCAGCACCTGCAGGAAGTCGCGATAGGCGCCCATGCCCCGCTCCCCCAGCAGGCACTCGGGATACAGCTGGCGGATCATCTCGAACGGCTTGCCGTTGAACCGCCGTAGCGCCCGCACGTCCTGGGCCACGTCGCCCTCGTGGGTGATGCCCACCGCCCCCTCCTCGAGCACGGGGAAGTCGTAGAACACGACGCCGGCCATCTTGCCCTTGGGATCCGGCTCCTTCTGCCGCTCCATGTCAGTGCGGAAGTCGACGACCCGCTCCACGTCATGCATCGACTCCAGCTGGCGAAGGTCGGTGTCGGTGGCGTGATGGAGCGCGCCCGACCGGACGAGCCGCCGCCGCGCGATGCGCTTTCCGTCAGCTGCCGGCATTCCTCCCAAGTCGCGGGTATTGGGAAGCCCCTGCAGAGACATATGCCCGAAGTCGGGAAAACCCGGAACGGCCCGCGGGGTCTCCGCCCCGCCCGCAAGATCGCTCTCAGCCATGGAAGCCTTCTTTCGCTCGCTCGATCGTTTCCCCCGATCATAGCGAGCCCGCGCTCCGGACCTCCCCCTCCCCACCCATCCGTTTCCCGACGGTCGCCAAGCAACATCCTCACGATAGGTTTCGAAAACCTGTTGACAAGTCGCGTTCTATTCCTATACTTATGAACAGTTGCTCATATGTTTAGATGAATGAAGGAACCCATGATGTCCCATCAACACGAAACCACAGACCTCGCCCCCGAAGCCCCAGACGCGGCCGCTCCAGAGTGCATGCCCGACGAGGAGCTGCTCTACGACCTGGCCGACCTGTTCAAGGCGTTCGCGGACACCACGCGCATCCGCATCCTCTATGCGCTCATGGGCCAAGACCGCTGCGTCGCGGACATCGCCGAGATCATCGGCGTCTCCCAAAGCGCCGTTTCCCACCAGCTGCGCACGCTCAAGCAGGCACGCCTGGTGAAGTTCCAGCGCGACGGCAAGAACATCATCTACTCGCTCTCCGACGACCACGTCTACACCATGCTCGCCCAGGGCATGACCCACATCTGCGAGTAGCGCACCTCGCGCAATGCCCGCCAAAGACCCGCCAGAATGTTTCACGTGAAACATTAGTTCGCAAGAAAGAGCAAGTGAAGCAGCACCGGCAGCAGCGAAGCCGAACAAAGCATTCGAAGCACCATCGGAACAACGTACGGAAATGTTTCACGTGAAACATTCGTACCCCAAAATTGAGAGAAGGGACTAACCATGCGCAAGGCACTCAAGCTCCAGAACCTCGACTGCGCGAACTGCGCCGCCAAGATGGAGAGCGACATCAGCGCCCTCGAGGGCGTCAACAAGGCCTCCATCAGCTTCATGACCCAGAAGCTGATGATCGACGTCAGTGGTGACGCCCAGACCTTCGATACCATCCTCGACAAGGCCCAGGCCATCTGCGCCAAGTACGAGCCCGACTGCGTCATCCTCCGCTAGCCAGCGTATTCGGGGCACACACCGCAGCAAGGCCCTGCGGCGCGCTCAGCACCCCAACGAGTCAGGCAGAGCCACGAAAGGCGGCCTGCGCTACGCCACATCGCACCGAACGAGCAAACTCTTAGAGCTGGTTCAAATTAAGTGCACCCGCAGCGCCGCCAACGCCACCCGTCTAGCCTGTTCCGAACACGTGCCGTCAGCACCGCCGATGTCGCCTACCCCGCACCATCCCGTCAAGCACCAACGCCCCGACCCACCCGACCCACCCGCCCCCGGCTTCCCCGACCTACCCATCCCGACAGAACGGCAGCCTCCTATGACTACCCTCACCGACAAGCAGATCCGCTGGCGCAACCGCATCATCGCGGCGCTCGCGCTGTTCGCCATCGCCTTCGCCATCGAGCAGGCTGGCCTCCTCATAGCCTGGTTCGGCGAGCCCGGCGACCTCTACGCCGAGCTCGTGCTGTTCCTCGTGCCCTACCTCATCGCCGGCTACGACGTACTGCTCAAGGCGGCGCGCAACATCGGCCGCGGGCAGGTCTTCGACGAGAACTTCCTCATGTCCGTGGCCACCATCGGCGCGTTCGCCCTCGTGCTGTTCCCCGACACCGAGCCGCATATGGCCGAGGGCGCCGCCGTCATGCTGTTCTACCAGGTGGGCGAGCTGTTCCAGAGCTACGCCGTGGGCAAGTCGCGCAAGTCCATCGCCGACATGATGGACATCGCCCCCGAGTTCGCCAACATCATGCGCGACGGCCAGCTCGTGCAGGTCGACCCCTACGAGGTGTCCCCCGGCGACGAGATCGTCGTCAAGCCGGGCGAACGCATCCCGCTCGACGGCGCCGTCGTCGGCGGCCAGTCGCAGGTGGACACCGCCGCCCTCACCGGCGAATCCGTCCCACGCCAGGCCGACCCCGGCGACGAGGTCATCTCCGGCTGCGTCAACCTCACCGGCGCCCTCACCGTCCGCGTCACCAAGCCCTTCGAGGACTCCACGGTCAGCCGCATCCTGGAGCTCGTGGAGAACGCGGCCGACAAGAAGGCCCGCACCGAGAGCTTCATCACCCGCTTCGCCCGCTACTACACCCCTGCCGTCGTCGGCGTGGCCGCGGCGCTGGCCATCCTGCCGCCGCTGCTCTTCGGCCAGGAGTGGGCCGACTGGATCCTGCGCGGCCTCACCTTCCTCGTGGTGTCGTGCCCCTGCGCGCTGGTCATCTCGGTGCCGCTGTCCTTCTTCGGCGGTATCGGCGGCGCCTCGCGCATCGGCATCCTCGTCAAGGGCAGCAACTACCTGGAGGCCCTCGCCCACGCCGAGACCGTCGTCTTCGACAAGACCGGCACGCTCACCAACGGCACCTTCACCGTCACGGCCATCCACGCCGAGGGCGACACGACCGAAGACGAGCTGCTCGCCCTGGCGGCCCATGCCGAGTCACTCTCGAACCACCCCATCGCCGCCTCGGTGCGCCAGGCCTACGCCGGCCCCCTCGATCCGGCCCGCATCCAGAAGGCCGAGGAGGTCAGCGGCCAAGGCGTCCGCGCCGTCATCGACGAGCGCGAGGTGCTGGTGGGCAACGGGCGCCTCATGGACTCCGCCGGCGCGAACTGGCACGACTGCGAGCTCGTCGGCACCATCCTCCACGTGGCCATCGACGGCGTCTACGCCGGCCACATCATCATCGCCGACATGGTGAAGGACGACGCGGCCGCCGCCATCGCCGCCTTGCGGAAGGCCGGCGTGCGCAAGACGGTCATGCTCACCGGCGACCGCGCCGACGTGGCCCAGGCCGTCGCCGCCCAGCTCGGCATCGACGAGGTGCGCGCCGAGCTGCTGCCCCAGGACAAGGTGGCCCAGGTGGAGGCGCTGATCGACGCCCAGGCGGCCGCCAACCCCAAGGGCAAGCTCGCCTTCGTGGGCGACGGCATCAACGACGCGCCCGTCCTCACCCGCGCCGACCTCGGCATCGCCATGGGCGCCATGGGCTCAGACGCTGCCATCGAAGCCGCCGACGTGGTGCTCATGGACGACCGCCCCTCGCAGATCGCCCGCGCCATCTCCATCGCCCGCAAGACCATGGCCATCGTCTGGGAGAACATCGTCTTCGCCCTCGGCGTCAAGCTGGCCGTGCTCGCACTCGCAGCCGTCGGCATCGCCAACATGTGGATGGCCGTCTTCGCCGACGTGGGCGTGGCCGCCATCGCCATCCTCAACGCCATGCGCGCCATGAACGTGCGGAAGTAACGCGCGACGTCACCCGCGCGACCTCCAACACGCCCCCAGCGCACCCGCGGCGCACCCACGGGGGCAACGCCCCTCCCGAGAGCCGCCCCCTCAGGGCGGCTCTCGCGCGCCCTCCCAACCCCACGCCCCACAGACGCCCCGCCCGCGCCCCCAGCGCCCCCAGCGCTCCAACCCCCAACCCCCACCCCCCAACTCCAGCAGAACGCCCGCCTCGCCAAGCATCCAACCCTCCCTCGCCAGACAAACCCCACCCCGAGAGCCGCACCCCAGGCGACTCGCCCCCCGAAACCCCTCGGCACAGGATCGGCAACCAAACGACAACAGCTCCCGCCGGCAATCCGCCCACCCCTCCCCCGGGTCTATCCTGAGGCTCGAACGCACGCGCCCACGCGGCCGACACCGTCCGCCACCAGCGCCAACGCGCTCCCGAACCAGTAACCAACCGCGTATATGGAGGTTCCCATGAAGGACGCTTTGAAGGAGCTGCAAGACAGCATCCACCTGCTCGATAACTTCGATCCCAAGGCCTACGAGCAGGCGGAACCGCCCCTGGTATCCCTCTACCTCCCCATCCACCGCGACCAGCGCGAAGAGTCGCGTCGCGACGAGTGGGACGGCATCGAGCTCAAGGACCTCAAGGAGGAGGCCGAGCGCACCCTCCGCGAAAAGCTCCCCAACGAGCGCGACTGGGCCGGCATCAACGAGCGCCTCGAGTACCTCATGGCCCACCCCGACCTGCCGCTGTGGCAGAACGCCCGCGAGGGCGTGGCCCTGCTGGTCAGCAACACCGACGTCTACGCCTTCAACCTCGACTTCCCCGTCAACCCTTGCGTGGTGGTGGGCGCCGCCTACTACACCAAGCCGCTGCTCCGAAACTTCCAATATGGCGCGCACTACTACCTGCTGGCCCTGGGCGCCGACCGCTTCGGCTGGATCAAGGGCGACCAGCGCAGCGTCAAGCGCATGGCGCTCCCGCCCGAGGTCAAGAGCTCCTTCTCCGAGCTCTTCGTCAACTCTGACGAAACCGAGGCCAACGAGCGCAAGCACGAGGAAGGCGCCCTCGACTTCATCACCCTCGAGGGCCACATGTCCCCCCACCACGACTTCCAGTCGCGCAAGAACGTGGCGAAGGAAGAGGCCGAGAAGTTCTTCCGCTCCGTGAACAAGGCCGTCGACGACCACCTCGTGCGCGACGACGCGACGCCTATCATCCTCGTCACGCTGCCCGAGCACGTGGCCGCCTTCCGCAAGGTCTCGACGCTGCAGCACCTGCTGCCCACGGCCATCGAGAAGGATCCCGCCAGCCTGACCGGCGAGCAGCTGCGCGACGATGCCATGGCCATCATGGAAGCCGACCGTCAGGCCAAGCTGCAGAAGGTTCTCGACGAGTTCGCATATGACCTGTCGAAGGGTAAGGCGACCGACGACTACAACGATCTGGCGATGGCCCTGGTGGAGCGCAAGGTGGCGGCCCTGCTCGTCGAGGAGGGCAAGGAAATCCCGGGCACCTTCGACCCCCAGACGGGCGACGTGTTCTTCGACGCCGACCCCAACCCGACCGACGACAAGGTTCTCGACCCGGCCAGCCCCGACCTGGTGGACGCCTTCTCTCAGGCCGCGCTCGCCCAGGGCGCGCACGTCTACGTCCTCCCTGCCGCCCAGATGCCCAGCGCCAAGGGCGTGGCGGTCCTCTACCGCTACTAGCCCAGGCGAAAACACGCAGAGGGGACGGGCCCAGCATCGGGCCCGCCCCCTCTGTCGTTCCAGCCGCGAAGGCGCATCCGCCGAAGTTCCCCCGCTTGCCAGCCAAGGCTTCCCCGCCGCGCCAGCAGACGCCGGCGACCGCAGGCAGCTACCGCCCCACAAGCGCGCGGATCACGCGCCCGGCCAGCATCTGGCCCATGATCGGGGGGATGTACGACATCGTCCCCAGCTCCGCGGGCTCGCGACGCGGCGTGCCCTCGGGCACCTCTACGGGCAGCGGCGGCTCATCGGAGTAGAGCACCTCCAGCCGCTCGACCCCCGCCGCGCGCGCCTGCTTGCGCACCGCTCGGCTCAGCGGGTCGCCTCGCGTCTCGTACAGGTCGGCGAACCGCAGGCGCGTCGGATCGGCCTTGTTGGCCCCGCCCATGGACGCCACCAACGGCACGCCCTCCCGTTGCGCATAGAGCGCCAACGCCAGCTTCGACGACACGGTGTCGATGGCATCCACCACGTAGTCCGGCCGCCGCGGCAGCCCCGCGAACAGGGCCTCCACCCCCTCGGGCAGCACGAACTCGTCGCGCGTCTCCACGCGCACGTCCGGGTTGATGGCCCGCGCCATAGCCGCCATCACCTCCACCTTGCGCCGCCCCACCGTATCCACGAAGGCGATGGCCTGCCGGTTGATGTTGGAGGCCTGCACCGCATCGCCGTCGACGAACACGAGCGACCCCACGCCGCCGCGCACGAGCGCCTCAGCGCAGTTCGACCCCACGCCGCCGACGCCCACCACCATCACGCAGGCCGCATCCAGCCGCGCCAGGCCCTCATCGCCCAGCACCCGCCGAAGCCGGCTCTTCGCATCCTCCATAGCAGTATCCTCCTCAACAACGTACAGGAACGCACAGGCCGCCGGGCTCGCGCCGGGCGAAGCGAGGTCAAGCCAAAGGCTCCGTGAGACCTTGGCTCACGGAGCCGACGCGTCGAGCGCAGCCCGGCGCGAGCCCGGCGGCCGTCCCGCAGGTTGAGCAAACCCCCGACGCGTCGAGCGAAGGCCGCTCCCCGCCCGGCGGCCGCCCCGCAGGTCGAACAAACCCCGACGCCCCAAGCGCAGCCCGGCGCGAGCCCGGCACCCGCCCCGCAGGTCGAGCGAAGGCCGCTCCCCGCCCGGCGGCCGCCCCGCAGGTCGAACGGCAAGCGCGCCAGCGCGAGCCCGCAGCCGCTCCACAAGCCGGCGCAGCAAACGCGCCAGCGCAAGCCCCGCAAGCACGCCAGCGCAATCCCGCCGCCCGAAACGAAAAGGAGCGCGCACCCAAAGGCACGCGCTCCCCAAAACACCAAGTAAGGCGAAGTTACTTGAGGGTGACGGCGGCGCCGGCCTCCTCGAGCTTGGCCTTGACCTCCTCGGCCTTCTCCTTGTTGGCGCCCTCGACGACAGCCTTGGGAGCGCCCTCGACGACCTCCTTGGCCTCCTTCAGGCCCAGGCCGGTGATCTCGCGGACAACCTTGATGACGGCGATCTTGTTGTCGCCGAAGCCCTCGAGGATGACGTCGAAGTCGGACTTCTCCTCGGCAGCAGCGCCGCCCTCAGCCGGGGCAGCGGCAGCCACGGCCACGGGGGCAGCGGCGGACACGCCAAAGGTCTCCTCGATGTCCTTCACGAGCTCGGAAGCCTCGAGCAGGGACATCTCCTTCAGAGCCTCAATGATCTCCTCACGGGTAACAGCCATGTTAGTTTCCTTTCAAAGGCGGCTGGGCTCTTCCCAGCCGGTGTGTCTTTCAAGTCATGCGACGCATCTCACGCCGCGCGGGCTACTAGGCAGCCTCCTTCTGGTCGGCCACAGCCTTGACCACCTGGGCCAGGCCACGCGGCACGCCGTTGATGGTCGTGGCCAGGCCACGGGCCACGCCGGAGATAGCGCCGGCGATCTGGGCGATGAGCTCCTCGCGGGACGGCAGAGAGGCGATAGCCTCCACCTCGGCGGCGGAAACCGCCTTACCCTCCATGAGACCACCCTTGATCTCCAGGTTCTGGTTGTCCTTCGCGAAGTTCTTCACGGCCTTCGCGGCAGCAGCCACGTCGTCGCCCGCGAAGACGAACGCGCTGGGGCCTTCCAGCATATCGTCCAGGGTGGGCAGCTCGGACTGCTCCAGGGCGATGCGCATGAGGGTGTTCTTGTACACCTTCATGTTGGCGCCCGCCTCGCGGATGCTGTGGCGCAGGTTCTGGATCTCCTTCACGGTCAGGCCGCGGTAGTCGACCACCCACACCGCGCTCACGCCGTCGAGGTCGGCCTTGATGGCCTCGAGCATCTCCTTGTTCTGAGCGTTGGGCATATTCTACGTACACCTCCTTCTTCTCAAACTCGCGTTCCGCCCTCGCGGGGTGGGATCGCTGCCTGAGAAAGAAAGCGACCCCTGCCGCGCTTAGAGCACGCAGGGGTCGCACAGCAACGTATCGTTGACGACCACCTCGGCGGGCCGCGTCTCCGCGATTAAACCCTTGCGGGTACCTGCTGTCTTAAGCAGCGGAACTATTCCTGATGTAGCAGCCGTCGTCGAAACGACAGCTTTTCTAGTATAGCCTCCATCACGGCGATGTCAACCGAAAACACGAAGGCGGCCCGCACCTCACCGGCGCGGGCCGCCTCAGGGGAATCTCGGCCGCCAGACAGCGCGAAGCCGCGCGACCTAGGCCGTCTTGGCCGGCTCGGCCGGCGCGCCCTCGGCCGTCTTGGCCGGCTGGGTCGCCTCCGCCGTCGGCTCCTCGGCCGCAGCCTTCTCCCCTGCCGGGTCCGCCACGTTCACCGCCGCATCCTCCGGCAGGCCGGACGCGGTCTCCTCCTCGCCCGCCTTTTTGATCGCATAGGCAGGGCTCACGCCGGCGCCCTCCAGGTAGGTGAAGGTGATGGCGTCGCCTTCCTTGTAGCCCACGATGTCGATGAGGCCCGGCAGCGCGAAGTCGTAGATCTTGCCGTCCTGCCCCTCGATGGTCACGTAGAAGTGCGAGTTGCCCTCGATGACCGCCTGCGACAGCGAGCGGATGGTGCCCGACATCGTCTTCACGTCATCCTCGCCCGCCGCGTCAGAGGCCACGCCGTTGGTGGCCAGCAGCGCCTCGTAGGCCTTCTGCGTGTCGGCCACCGTGTCGCCCACGGCCACGTTCTGGTAGCGCTGGATATCCACCATCGCGAACTTCTTCACCAGGCCCGCGCCGTCCTTGAGCGCCATGAAGTAGGTGGGCTGGTTGGACACATTGATGAGCAGCGGGAACGTCGCGGTGTAGCGCAGGTTCTGCACCTGGCCCTCGGCCGACTCCATGGCCGAGTCCTCGGTGGCGCCCGACACGCTGTAGAAGTGCGACTCCTGGGTGCGCTGGTTCACCAGCACGAAGCCGATGATGGAGTTGTCGGCCGTGGCCGAGGTCACGCCGGTGTACACCCACACGTCGTCGTCCTTGGCCAGGTAGTTGTAGCCGAGCGTGCCGTTGGTGCCGGGAGTCGTGCGCACCACGCCCTCCTGGCCCAGGAACGAGTTGAGCCAGCCGTTATGGTAGGAGCCCCACCAGTTGTACTGCTGGATGAGCAGCTCGGCCGGGAACACGCGGTCGACCCACTGCGGGCACTCCTCCACCATGAGATCCTGCGTCTCGCCCGTGGTGGCGTCGCAGAGCACGACGCGGCTCACCGTCTCGCCGCCGAACAGGCCGATGGTATAGTCCTTGACGGGGCAGATCCACCAGGGATGGCCCTCCTCGTCAATCTCGAAGGACTTCTCGCCGAAGATGTAGAAGGGATACTTCAGCTGCACGTGGCGGTCGATGTTACGCGCCAGCGGCTCGGACTGCGAGTAGTAGATGGGGCTGTCGCCCAGGCGCACGATCTCGGCGTTCTGCGTGGTCATGTCCACAAGCGCGTAGGCGGGAATGCCGGCCTCGCGATTGGTGAACCACTTGAACAGGTCCGCGTACCCAAGCGGGCTCACGCGCACCGGCGCGCCCTGGTAGTTGATCTGGCTGTAGAGGGTCGACACCTCGAACTGGCTCACGTACTCGGGAATGGAGCCCATCTCGCGGTTGCCCAGCAGGATGGCCGAGTCGCGGTCGATGATGGGAATCTCCGAGTAGTTGACCTCCTGGATGTCCTGGGCGAACTCGAGCGTGTCGGTCTTGAGCACGTTGGAGTAGCGCTCGGCGTTGCCCGGGATGATGGAGAGCGACAGCACCGCGCCGAGCACGCCCACCACCAGCACGGCCACCGGCACGTAGGACAGCCCCTTGAACGTCTTGGCCTTGGCCGGGCTCGCGTTCACCTTGTCGGTTCCGCTCTTGTACGCGCGCGACTTGGCCGTGAAGAACAGGAACAGCGGCAGCAGCACGAACACCGCCACGAACGTCCAGGTGTCCACCGAGTGGATGTTGATGGGCGGATGGAACCACCAGTAGGCCGCCAGCAGCACCAGCACGAGCACGATGGCCAGCACCACGAGCAGCTTCTTGCTCAGGCCCTTGAAGGCGTCGAGGAAGGAGAGGTCGATGTGCGGCTCTTGGCCGCCTCCACTCCGCCCGCGCCCGCCAGCGCCTGCGCCGCCGAAGCCGCCGAAGCCGTTGCCGAACCCGCCGACGCCGCCGCGCGAGCCCGAGGCGCCCGCGCCCCGCTCGCTCGATGCGTCCTCGGCGTCTACCGTGAAGGGCGAGCTGCCGCCCGCGCCTCCCGCGCCACTCGCGTCGAAGCCCGATTGCCTCAGCGCCTCCAGCAGCGCGTCAAGACCAGATGATTTCGCCATGATCCCCTTTTCCTTGCGTAGATATGGGCGCGCACGCCCCTGTCATGGTGCCTAAAGTGCCCATTATACGGGAAGGGCCGGGCCCTCAACGGCCCGGCCCCGCAACACACGCTTTCGCCGCATCTGCCCGCATCCGTCCGTCGTCATCGCGCTGCGGTGCCAGGCGGCAGGTCCCAGGCAGAGGGCGGCTACCCCCGCTCGACCAGGTCGCGCAGGACGAAGGGCAGGATGCCCCCGTTCTCGTAGTAGCGCCCCTCGGTGGGCGTGTCGATGCGCACCACGGCCTCGAAGACGGTCTCCGCGCCGTCAGGACGCACGGCACGCACCTCCGCCACGGCCGGCTCAGGAAGCCCCGCGGAGAAGTCCACGGCGCCCACCGTGTAGCTCTCGGAGCCGTCGAGCCCCAGGCTCTCGGCGCTCTCGCCCTCCTTGAGCTGCAGCGGCAGGATCCCCATGCCGATGAGGTTCGACCGGTGGATGCGCTCGAAGCTCTCGGCGATGACCGCGCGCACGCCCAGCAGGTTCGGCCCCTTGGCCGCCCAGTCGCGCGACGAGCCGCTGCCATACATCTTCCCCGCCAGGATGATCGACGGCACGCCGCGGTCAGCGTAGCGCTCGGCGGCGTCGAACACGCTCCTCAGCTCGCCGCTGCGCCCGTCGCGCGTCCAGCCGCCCTTCCGGCCGTCCGCCAGCTTGTTCTGAAGCTTCACGTTGGCGAAGGTGCCACGCATCATCACCTCGTGGTTGCCGCGGCGGCTGCCGTAGGTGTTGAAGTCGGCTGGCGCCACGCCCCGCTCCTCCAGGTAGCGCGCCGCCGGCGAATCAGCCGCGATGGCGCCTGCGGGCGAGATGTGGTCGGTCGTGATGAAGTCGCCGAAGTACCCCAGCACCGCGGCGCCCTCCACGGGAGCCGGCGGCTCCACCGCGCGCGTCATACCGTCGAAGTACGGGGGGCGGCGCACGTAGGTAGACGCATCGTCCCAGGCGAAGGTGGCGCTCGGCTCCGCGCCAAGGGCCTGCCAGGCCGCGTCGCCCTCGTAGAGCCTGCGGGAGCCCTCCTCGTACAGGTCGGCGGTGACGTAGCGCTCGGCCAGCTCGGCTACCTCAGCCGGGTCGGGCGCGATGTCGGCCAGGTACACGGGGCCGCCGCTCGCGTCCACGCCCAGCGGGTCACGCTCCAGGTCGATCGCCATGGTGCCCGCCAGCGCATACGCTATCACGTTAGCCGGCGCCGTCAGGTAGTTCTGCGATACGTCCGGCGAGATGCGCCCCTCGAAGTTGCGGTTGCCCGACAGCACGCTGGCCAGCTCGATGTCGTCAGCCACGGCATGGAGCGCCGGCAGCACCGGGCCCGAGTTGCCGATGCAGCTCATGCAGCCGAAGCCGCACGTGTAGAAGCCGAGCTTCTGGAGCGCCGGCAGCAGCCCGGCGCGCTCAAGCAGAAGCTCGGTGGCGCGGCTGCCTGGCGCGAGGATGGTCTTCACCCAGGGCGCGGGCGCCAGACCGCGCGCAGCGGCGTTACGGGCCAGCACGCCGGCAGCCAGCATCATGGCCGGGTCGGTGGCGGTGGTGCAGCTGGTCACGGCCGCGATGGCGAGCGCGCCGTGGCCCAACTCGTAGTTCTGCCCCCGAACCTCAACGGCCACCGTCTCGCCGCCCAGCCCGCGCTCGGCGCAGATGGCGGCGACGCGCTTCGCCGCCTCCGACCGCGCGATCAGGTCATGCGGCCGCGAAGGGCCGGCCACCGAGGGCGTCACCGTCCCCAGGTCGAGGCGCAGCACGTCAGCATAGACGCGCGGCGCGGCCTCCGGGTCGTTCCACAGCCCCTGGGCCTTCGCATACGCCTCCACGAGCGCCACCTGGCTCACATCGCGCCCGGTCAAGCGCAGGTACTCAAGGGTGCGCTCGTCAACGGGGAACAGCGTGCAGGTGCAGCCGTACTCCGGCGTCATGTTGGCGATGCAGGCCCGCTGGGTGGCGGAGAGCGCGGCCACGCCCTCGCCGAAGCACTCGACGAAGCAGCCCACCACGCCACGGTCGCGCAGCATCTTGGCGAAGGTGAGCGCCAAGTCCATGGCCGTCACCCCCGGCGCCAGCGCGCCTGTGAGCTCCACGCCCACCACCTGCGGCACGAGCGTCGTGATGGACTGTCCGAGCGCCGCGGCCTCCGCCTCGATGCCGCCGACGCCCCAGCCCAGCACGCCCAGGCCGTTGGCCGTCGGCGTGTGGGAGTCGGTGCCCACCAGCGTGTCGAAATACACCACCGGCGTGCCGTCTGCGCCTACAGCTCCTGCGGGTGAAGTCATCACCACGCTCGCGAACTCCTCGATGTTCAGCTGATGGCAGATGCCCATCCCCGGCGGCACGATACGCACGTTACGGAAGGAGCCCTGCGCCCACTTGAGGAACTCATAGCGCTCGCGGTTGCGCTCGAACTCCAAGGCCATGTTAGCCTCAAGCGAGCCGGCGCACCCCGCCTCGTCGGCGATGACCGAGTGGTCGATCACCAGGTCGCACGGCACCTGCGGGTTAATGACCGCCGGGTCGCCGCCCAGATCCGCGCATGCCTCGCGCATCACGGCGAAGTCCACGAACACCGGCACGCCGGTGAAGTCCTGCAGCAGCACGCGCGCCGGCATGAACTCCACCTCGGCGCCCTTCGCGCCCGCGAGCCCGGCCTCCACCACGCGCTCGGCCAGCAGACGGGCCTCTGCGCCCGTCGCGCCGTTGCGCAGCACGTTCTCCAGCAGCACCGTCAGCGAGAAGGGCAGCTTCTCGTGCCCCTCGACGACCGCCACGGGATAGTAGGTGTAGCCGGTCTCGCCAACCCTCAGCGCGGCCTCGAACTCGCGATTTCCCACGGCGTCCTACCTCTCCTCGAGCGCGCGCACGAGCGCGGCCGTGAACTCGCTGCAGCTGGCCGGCACCACGTCCGACCCGGTCGCGCGGCGAATGTCCGCCGTCAGGGAGCGACCCTCCGCATACACCGCGGCCACCGCGGCGCGGATGCGCGCGGCCGCCTCCAGCTCGCCCAGATGGTCGAGCATCATGGCCGCCGAGAGAATCTCCGCCGTCGGGTTGGCAACGTCCTTGCCGGCGATGTCCGGCGCCGAGCCGTGGACCGCCTCGAACACCGCGTAGTCCTTGCCGATGTTGGCACCCGGGGCAATCCCCAAGCCGCCCACCAGGCCCGCCGCCAGGTCGCTTGCGATGTCCCCGTACAGGTTGGGGAACACGATCACGTCGAACTGCGACGGATCCATCACGAGGCTCATGCAGAACGCGTCGATGATCTTATCGTCGAACGCAACGCGCCCCTCGTAGCCCTTGGCCACCTCGCGCGCCACGCGCAGGAACAGGCCATCGGAGTGCTTCATGATGTTGGCCTTGTGCACGGCGGTCACCTTCTTGCGCCCGTGCTTGAGCGCGTACTCGAAGGCGTACTCGACGATGCGCCGCGTGCCCGTCACCGAGATGGGCTTGATGGAGATGCCCGAATCGGGGCGGATGGAGCCGGCGCCGCTCTCGTCGACGAACTCGATGAGCCGCCGCGCATCCTCGCTCCCCTCCTCGAACTCGATGCCTGCGTAGAGGTCCTCGGAGTTCTCGCGCACGATGACGAGGTCCACGTCCTCATAACGCCCCCCCGCACCCGGGATGGACGTCACAGGGCGCAGGCACGTG
>NZ_AP039376.1:2350000-2876382 GCF_059728655.1 Adlercreutzia sp. St.1H8
AGTGCTAACGCATCCGCGTAACCTTCCGGCACCGGGCAGGCGTCAGACCCTATACGTCGTCTTACGACTTTGCAGAGTCCTGTGTTTTTGATAAACAGTCGCTTGGGCCGTTTCGCTGCGGCCCCCGCACGCTCCGGACGCGAGGTCCTTCACCCGCAGGGGCGCTCCTTCTCCCGAAGTTACGGAGCCAGTATGCCGAGTTCCTTAACCATGGTTCTCCCGATCGCCTCGGTATGTTCTACCCGCCCACCTGTGTCGGTTTTGGTACGGGCGCCGATGGTCCTCCCTAGAGGTTTTTCTCGGAAGCATGGGCTCGCCGGCTTCGCCATGAGGCTTCGTCTCGCGTCTCAGGCTCACGTGAGGCGCTGGTTTCCACGCGCCTCGCCCTACATGCTTTCACGGGGACGTCCAGAACCCCGCCCGGCTACCCTTCTCCGTCGCCCCCTCGGTAGATAGCGGCCCATCAGCGGTACGGGAATGTCCACCCGTTGCGCATCGGCTACGCCTTCCGGCCTCGCCTTAGCTCCCGACTGACCCTGGGAGGATTAGCCTTGCCCAGGAACCCTTAGGCTTACGGCGGCTGGGTTTCTCGCCCAGCTCTCGTTACTCATGCCAGCATTCTCACTTCCGTCCCCTCCACCGCGGGTCGCCCCGCGGCTTCTCCGGTGACGGAAAGCTCCCCTACCAATGAAATGAATCATTCCGCCGCTTCGGCGCATCGCTTAGCCCCGTGAATTGTCGGCGCATGTCCACTCGACCAGTGAGCTGTTACGCACTCTTTAAATGCATGGCTGCTTCTAAGCCAACATCCTGGTTGTCTGGGCAGACGCACATCCTTTGCCACTCAGCGATGACTTGGGGGCCTTAGCGGGCGGTCTGGGCTGTTTCCCTCTCGAGCACACAGCTTAGCCCACATGCTCTGACTCCCGGCCTGTGATCCCATGGCATTCGGAGTTCGGTTCCCGTCGGTAGGCGGTGAAGCCCCCTCAGGGATCCGGTGGCTCTACCACCATGGGAGAACGGCCGAGGCTAGCCCTAAAGCTATTTCGGGGAGAACGAGATATCTCCGGGTTTGATTGGCCTTTCACCCCTATCCACAGGTCATCCCCTCCGTTTTCAACCGAAGTGGGTTCGGCCCTCCACGGGGTCTTACCCCCGCTTCAGCCTGCCCATGGATAGCTCACCCGGCTTCGCGTCTGCAGCATGCGACTGAATCGCCATCTTAAAGGCTCGCTTTCGCTGCGGCTCGTTTCATAACTTAACCTCGCCGCATACCGCAACTCGCTGGCTCATTCTACAAAAGGCACGCCGTCACAGCGCGAGGCTGCTCCGACTGCTTGTAGGCGCACGGTTTCAGGTACTGTTTCACTCCCCTCTCGGGGTGCTTTTCACCTTTCCCTCACGGTACTGGTGCGCTATCGGTCACAGGAGAGTGTTTAGCCTTGGAGGGTGGTCCCCCCGGCTTCGGACCGGGTTTCACGTGTCCGGCCCTACTCGGGAAATCCCCACGGGGGGAGCTGGGTTTCGCGTACGGGGCTCTTACCCGCTGCGGCCGGCCCTTCCATGCCGTTCCGCTACCCAGCTCCTTTGTGACCCCGCCCAGGCGGGCAGCGCCTGGGATGAGGCTCCCACGACCCCCGGGCGGCAACGCCTGCCGCTTACACGCGCCCGGGTTTGGGCTCGCGCGCTTTCGCTCGCCGCTACTCGCGCGATCTCGGTTGATTTCTCTTCCTCCGGGTACTTAGATGTTTCAGTTCCCCGGGTTGTCCCCCCGCCCCTATTTGATTCAGGGCGGGGTGCCCGGGCATGACCCCGGGCGGGTTCCCCCATTCGGAGATCCTCGGATCAAGGGATGTGTGCTCCTCCCCGAGGCTTATCGCAGCTTGCCGCGTCCTTCTTCGACTTCCTGTGCCAAGGCATCCGCCGTGCGCCCTTGGTATCTTCATCTACCGTCCAAGGTTCGCACGGAGAAGCATCGTAGTTGCTTCTCCAGATACTTTGAACTTATGTTCAAACATACGTTTGCGATCGTATTGTCTGTCCACGATGCGGACCACCTTCTTAATGCATGGTGCATTGGGATTGTGGTTTCGTATCATGGTTCGCGACACATTCGTGCCGCGCGCTATGCAACTGTCAAGGTGCGCGGGGCGGAGCCCCGAGGGCCGGATGCTGCGGACGAGGCCAGGAGACGACCTCCGTGAGATAGGTTTGAGATAAGTCTTCCGGGAGCGGGGAGCAGACGCTCGACCCGCCTCGGACTCGTTAGAGTCTCCCTAGAAAGGAGGTGATCCAGCCGCACCTTCCGGTACGGCTACCTTGTTACGACTTCACCCCCCTTACCCTCCACACCTTCGACGCCTCCGCCCCCAAGGGGTTCGGCCGGCGGCTTCGGGTGCAGACGACTCGGGTGGTGTGACGGGCGGTGTGTACAAGGCCCGGGAACGTATTCACCGCGGCATGCTGATCCGCGATTACTAGCAACTCCGACTTCACGCAGGCGGGTTGCAGCCTGCGATCCGAACTGGGGCCGGCTTTGCGGGATTCGCTCCCCCTCGCGGGGTGGCGGCCCTCTGTACCGGCCATTGTAGCACGTGTGCAGCCCAGGGCATAAGGGGCATGATGACTTGACGTCGTCCCCACCTTCCTCCGGCTTGACGCCGGCAGTCTCCCATGAGTCCCCAACTCAATGCTGGCAACATGGGACAGGGGTTGCGCTCGTTGCGGGACTTAACCCAACATCTCACGACACGAGCTGACGACAGCCATGCACCACCTGCGCAGGCTCCTCTCGGCCACCGGGTTTCCCCGGCTTCACCTGCATGTCAAGCCCTGGTAAGGTTCTTCGCGTTGCTTCGAATTAAGCCACATGCTCCGCTGCTTGTGCGGGCCCCCGTCAATTCCTTTGAGTTTTAGCCTTGCGGCCGTACTCCCCAGGCGGGGCGCTTAATGCGTTGGCTGCGGCACGGAGGGAAGGCCCCCCCACACCTAGCGCCCATCGTTTACGGCTGGGACTACCAGGGTATCTAATCCTGTTCGCTCCCCCAGCTTTCGCGCCTCAGCGTCAGTGCCGGCCCAGAGAGCTGCCTTCGCCATCGGTGTTCTTCCCGATATCTGCGCATTCCACCGCTACACCGGGAATTCCGCTCTCCTCTACCGCACTCGAGCCGCCCAGTTCGGAACCCGGCCCGAGGTTGAGCCCCGGGGTTAGAGGTTCCGCTTAGGCAGCCGCCTACGCGCGCTTTACGCCCAATGAATCCGGATAACGCTCGCTCCCTACGTATTACCGCGGCTGCTGGCACGTAGTTAGCCGGAGCTTCTTCTGCAGGTACCGTCAATATCTTCCCTGCTGAAAGCGGTTTACAACCCGAGGGCCGTCATCCCGCACGCGGCGTTGCTGCGTCAGGGTTTCCCCCATTGCGCAAAATTCCCCACTGCTGCCTCCCGTAGGAGTCTGGGCCGTATCTCAGTCCCAATGTGGCCGATCGCCCTCTCAGGCCGGCTACCCATCGCGGGCTAGGTGGGCCGTTACCCCGCCTACTACCTAATGGGCCGCGACCCCATCCCTTGCCGTCGGGGCTTTCCCGCCGGCCCCATGCGGGGCCCGCGGAGTATCCGGTATTAGCCGCCGTTTCCAGCGGTTGTCCCGGAGCAAGGGGCAGGTTGGTCACGTGTTACTCACCCGTTCGCCACTCTATTCCCGGCCGAAGCCGGCTTAATCGTTCGACTTGCATGTGTTAGGCACGCCGCCAGCGTTCATCCTGAGCCAGGATCAAACTCTCCGTTCAAGCGGCCTTGCGGCCGCATCGGTTCGCTTGATACAAGCTGAAATATGTCTCATCCGCCCTGCGCCCGCAAGCGGGCCCGGGCCGAATCGACGAGGTCAAAATGTCCGTCTGACACTATTCGATCCATCTCGAAATTCATCCACAGTATCCGGTTCTCAAGGTTCCGCGCCGTCCGCTCTCGTGAGCGGCGCAAGGAGATACTTTACTAGGCTTCCGGAGGTTTGTCAACGACTTTTTTCGAATTTCTTCGAGGCCGGTCGCCGCCTCGCCCGCCGGGGGCCGCCGCCTCCCTCTCCCGAAAAAGACAGCTTGCATATATTACTGCTCTGGCGGGAAAGCGCAAGGGTTGATATCGACCTCCATAATTCCTGCATAAGAGCCGCAGGCGACGCCGGGAACGCCTTACTTATATAAGGAACGGCTAGGCTCCGTGGCGACCGTGACCATGGGAGCCGCCAGCCCCTTCGCCCTGGCCCTGGCCTTGGGCGCCGCGCCCCTCCCCTGCCCCGCTGCCCGCGTGGGGGCCGCGTCCGGCGCCAGTGGAGGCATCGTCCGACGAGCTCTCGCCATGGCCCGCGCAGGCGCTGATGCGATCGCGCAGCTCGCGCATGCTCATGGCCGCGCACTCGTCGAGCGTGAGCGAGGGATCGAGCGCCACGAGCTCCTGGGCGGCCTGGTAACGCGCCATGCCCATGCCGGCGGCGCTAGCCTGATCGCGCACCTCCGTGCCGACGCTTCCGCAGGCATGATCGCAGGGAAGGGCCTCGAGAGCGGCATCCGTCTGGGCGGCAAGACGGTCGGCCAGAGCGGTGTCGGCGGAGGCGACGCTCACCTCCACGAGGGAGCCGGCGTCGGCATAGGGCGCGAAGGCGGCGCTCGTGGTGAGCGCGTCGATGGCCTCCTGGTATCCGAGGCCGGTGAGCGCCACGTCCTCGAGCAGGGCGCGGCCGTCATCGTTGAGGGGGCGCGCCTCCACCACCCGGTCGAAGCGGTTGATCCCCAGCTCGATGGAGGGGTTCACGTCGATGCCGACGAAGGCGACCGGCTCGCGGTAGACGGAGTGGAGACCGAAGCCCGCAAGGGCCAGGACGAGGCATGCCGCAAGGGCCGCGATCGCGCGGGCGGGGCGACGACGCCGAGCGGCGGCACGCACGGCGGGAGAAGGCGCCGGGGCCTCTGCCGCAGCGGTCGGCCCGGCACTCGTCGCGGGAGCATCAGCGACCAGCGGCTGCCCGGGAGCCGCGCTGGCACCCTCCGCGCCTTGGCAGGCCCGCGCCTCCTCGATGGCGGCCAGGGTCTTCTGCCGGAGGGAATCGGGCACGTGCTGGGCGTCGAGCGCACGACGGACGCGGGCGTCGAGGTCGGTCATGCGAGCACCTCCTTCAGCTGCCGCTTTCCGCGGGCTATCCACGAGTAGACCGTGTTGACGGGCGCCTCGACCAGCTTGGCTATCTCAGGCGCCGTGTAGCCCTCGTAGATGGCGAGGTAGAGCGGGGTGCGCGGCGGGTCGTCGAGCGAGCGCAGCGCGTCGATCACCTCGTGGACGGAGGATCCGGGCTGCGTCTCGGGGTCGTCAGATACGGCAAGGCGGGCGGCCGCCTCGTCGAAGGGGACAGCCGTGCGGCGCGCGGCGCGGCGCAGGAGGTCGCGGCAGACGTTGGTCGCCACGCGAATGAGCCAGGCCTTGCGATGCTCCTCGCCCTCGAAGGCCTGGGCGTCGGCCAGGGCGTACTTCATGAACGTGTCCTGGAAGGCATCCTGCGCGTCGGCGTCGTGACGCAGCGACAGAAGGCAGACGCGCCAGACGGTATCGCCGTGGCGCGTCATGGCCTGCTCTATGTCATCGCTCGGACGCACGGGAGCGCGAAGAACGACCTAGCGACGGCAGCCGTAGCCCTGGCCGCCGTGATGACCCATGCCGCGAGCGCGACCGCAGCCGCTGCCGTAGTTGTCGCAGGCACCGTCAGCGTCGGCATCGACGTAGCCGGGGCAGGAGGCGGCGCCGCGGCCGGCGCCTTGGCCGGAAGCGTAGTTGTCGCAGACGCCGTCGCCGTCAGCGTCGACGTAGCCCGGGCAGGCGGCGAGGCAGCCATGGGCGCGGGCGGACGCGCCCGCGGCAGGGGCGCCCTGACGCGGGGAGCGCTCAGCGTAGTTGTCGCAGACGCCGTCACCGTCGGCGTCGACGTAGCCGGAGCAGGAGCCGGCGCAGCCGTGGGCGTAGCCGTCGCAGATGCCGTCGGCGTCCTTGTCGACGAAGTTGGGGCAGGCGGCCAGGGCGGCCGCGGCCGGCGCGGAGGGCGAGACGGACACGCTGCCCGCGGCCGAGCCGCCAGCCGGCCCCCACGCGGCAAACGCCACGGCGGGAACCGCCAGGACGGTAAGGGCCACGGCGGCGATGAGCGCGATCATTGACTTCTTCATGGAACTGACTCCTCCTCTAGGACTCCTCTTCGCGATCTCTCTTGTCTCTAATACGAACGAGGGCCCGTGATCCTTGCAAGGATATCAGAGAAATTTGGAAAATTTCGCCCGGCAGACGCAGGGATGAGGGGCAGAGACGGCAGAAGTCACGCGTCGGAGCACAAAGAAGGGGGCGCGCCTGCGCCCCATTCTCTCCTGCTATACGAGCTTGACGAACTTTCGCTTGCCTACCTGGATGGTGGCTCCGGCGAGGAGGGCCGGATCGACGTTGTAGGCCTTGGGAGCGAGGGGCTCGCCGTTGACCTTCACGCCGCCGCCGTCGATGAGGCGGCGCGCCTCGCCGACGCTCGGGGCCAGGCCCGCCTCATGGAGCAGCTTCGCCACGTAGACGAGGCCCTCGTCGTTGGGGGTGAGGTCGGCGGCGAACGCGGGGATGTCAGCCGGGGCCTCGTGCTTCTTGAACACGAGGTCGAACTGCTCCTCGGCCGCCTGGGCCGCCGCGTCGTCGTAGTAGGAGGCCACGATGTTGCGGGCGAGCGCGCGCTTCACCTTGTTGGGATGGAGCTCGTCAGCAGCCAGGCCCGCCTCGATGGCGTCGATCTCGTCGACCGGCACGGTGGAGGCCAGGCGGTGGTACTTGACCATGAGCTCGTCGGGGATGGACATGACCTTGCCGAACATGTCAGCCGGCTCGTCGGTGAGCCCGATGTAGTTGCCGTAGCTCTTCGACATCTTCTTCACGCCGTCGGTGCCCTCCAAAAGCGGCAGGGTGAGGCAGACCTGGGGCTCCATGCCCATCTTCTCCATGAGCTCGCGGCCGGCGAGCAGGTTGAACAGCTGGTCGGTGCCGCCGAGCTCCACGTCGGCCTTGATGACCACCGAGTCGTAGGCCTGCATGACCGGGTAGAGGAACTCATGCAGGCTGATGGGCTGGGAGTTGGCGTAGCGGTTGTGGAAGTCGTCGCGCTCGAGGATGCGGGCCACGGTGAAGTTGGCCAGCAGCTTGAGGAGGGCCTCCATGTCGAGCGACAGGATCCACTCCGAGTTGTAGCGCAGGGTGGTCTTGGCAGGGTCGAGCACCTTGAAGGCCTGGTCGACGTAGGTCTGGGCGTTGGCGTCGATCTGCGCTCGCGAGAGCTGGGGACGCGTGGAGTTGCGGCCCGACGGGTCGCCGATGAGCGCGGTGCCGTCGCCGATGATGAGGGTGACCTGATGGCCGAGGTCCTGGAACTGGCGCAGCTTGCGCAGGGGCACCGCGTGGCCCAGGTGGATGTCGGGAGCCGTGGGATCGACGCCCAGCTTGACGTTGAGCGGCTCGCCGCGCTTGAGCTTCTCGAGCAGGGCCGCCTCGGGGACGATCTGGGCGGCACCGGACTTGATGATGTGGAGCTGTTCTTCGGGAGTTATCGGACTCATCTCCTTGGGATTGGGTTCGGCTGCTGGCAGGACATTCTAGCGCAGGGTGCGGGCCGCAGGCTAGCTGACGCCGCGGAAGAGGTGGCCCGAGGTGGTGTCGGGCATCTTGGCGATGGCGTTGCCGTCGTTCTGAGCCACGTGGAGCGCGCGGATGGCGCGGCCCACGGCATGGGCCGTCTCCTCGACGTTCATGAGGGTGGCGTCCACCATGAAGGCCGACACGCCGGCGGCCATGAGCTCGGGCAGGGCGGGAGCCACGTCCAGCTCCACGGAGTTGTACAGGTGGCTGCGCCCGAAGCAGTCGGTGACGACCGGGAACTCGAAGCCCTTGCGGTCACGCAGGTAATGGGGGCTCTTGCGGCGCGGGCAGACGGCGCAGTCCTCGTCACAGGGGCCTTGGCTCATGAGCAGGCAGTGCTCGGTGACCATGAGCTCGGTGGCGCCGATGAGCTGCACGCCGATCTCCACCGGCGCCTCGCGGGCGAGCTCCTCGATCTGGCGCAGGGTGAGCTCGGGCGAGAGCCATACGCGCTCGGCGCCGAAGTCGCTGACCGTGCGCAGCGAGAGCGCGTTGGTAACCGGCACATGCGGCCCCACGCTGATGAGCGCGCCCTCCTCAGAGGCCCGCTGGAGCGCGCCGAGGCTCTCGGCCATGAGGGGCTTGTCCTCGGCGGCGTACTTCCACACGTCGTGGGCCACGGCAGCCTCGCGGGAGGAGCCGACGGCCTCGTGGTCGACCACGGGCATGATGGGGATGCAGCCCTTGGGATAGCCCGCCTGCTCGGCAGCGGCGTTCAGCTGGCCTGCGATGACGGCCTCACCGCGGCGGTAGTTGAGCGCGGGCACGTAGATGAGGTGCGCGCCAGCCCGCTTGGCCGCGCGGGCGCAGGCAGGATTGGTCACCGTGACGGCGATGCGGCAGCCCGAGGGATGAGCCGCAGGCGCGGGATCGCGGGGGACGACGCGAGGCAGCGGCCGGTCGGCGGTTCCCGCCAGGATGAGGGACTGCAGGCGGTCGAGGGCCTCGGCGCGAATGTGGTGGAGCTGGGAGAACCCGATGCCCACGTTGTCGTCCAGGTCGATGGCGAGGCTCACCAGCCGGTAGGGCGTATTGCCGAGGCGGTCGATGTGGGCTGCCGCGTCGTCGAGGGAGACGGCGCGAGTGCGGGCCGCCTCGACCTCCTGGCCCTCCGCGACGCCGAGAAGACCGCCCTCGGGGAAGGCGGCGGCCAGGCGGCGGGCGATGGCGAGGGAGGTGCGGGCCGCGTCACCGTGCTCCAGGGGGAGCGCCGCGAGAACCTCCGCCTCCGTGGCGACGCGAAACTCGATGCCGAGCGGCTCGCCGATGCGCAGCGTGGCGGCGCCCACGAGGGGCACGCGGGGCTCGCGGGCGTCGTCGGCGAAGGCCGCCTCGGCGCTGCGCACGCGAAAGACGCGGTCGCCGGCCTTCACCGTGCGCGCCTTGCCCTCGAGCGGCAGGTGGTAACGTCCCCGCTTGTCGGTGCGAACAGGTCCCAGCGCAAGCGTGCCGTTGCCCTTGCGCGTCCAGAACTCCAGCACGTCGCCCTCGGCCAGGACGTGATCGCTCTTGAGGAAGGCGGCGCCGTCGCGCACCTCGTCAACGCGGCCGAGGAACAGCCCGCGGTTGTTGGGACGCCGATAGCTCATGATGCCGTTGCCGCGCTCCCCTTCCAGGTAGGCCGTGGTGAAGCCGCGCGAGAAGGCGTCGGTGAGACGGTCGCGATCGGCGTCGGTGACGCCGGGCTGCGCCGGCGCGGAGGGCGCATCTTGCCCGGAGGGGCTCGCGAGGGCCGCGTCCAGGGCCTTGCGATAGACGGAGACGACGGCCTGCACGTACTCGGGGGACTTCATGCGGCCCTCGATCTTGAGAGAGGCGACCCCGGCCTCCACCAGCGCGGGCACCAGGTCCACCGTGCAGAGGTCCTGGGGCGAGAGCAGGTGGTCGCCTGGCGAGGGCAGGCTCTTCTGCAGCGCTCGGTTGCGCAGCTCATAGGGCAGGCGGCACGCCTGGGCGCACAGGCCGCGGTTCGCCGAACGGCCGCCGATCAGGGAGGACATGAAGCACTGGCCCGAGTAGCAGACGCACAGCGCGCCGTGGGCGAACGCCTCCACCTCCATGCCCAGCTCGGCCGCCTCCGCAGCCAGCACGGCCACCTCCTCCACCGACAGCTCGCGGCCCAGGGTAACGCGGCGCGCGCCCAGGCGGGCGGCAGCGCGGATGCCGGCCAGGTTGACGGTGTTCATCTGGGTGGACACGTGGAGCCGCGCCTCGGGCAGGGTGCGCGAGAGCTCGGCAGCCAGGCCGATGTCCTGCACGATGAAGGCGTCGGCGCCGGCCCGGTAGGCCTGGCGTGCGCACTCCAGGGCGTCGGCCGCCTCGCCGGGAAGGATGATCGTGTTGAGCGCCACGTAGACGCTCACGCCGCGCAAATGGGCATAGGCGCAGGCCTCGCGCAGGGCCTCTAGGGAGAAGTTCCCCGCGTTGCGACGGGCATTGAAGGCCTCCAGGCCCAGGTAGACGGCATCAGCACCAGCGGCGACGGCCGCATGGAGCGCCTCGGGGGTGCCGGCGGGGGCCAAGAGCTCAACGGTGGGACGGGCCATGGGGTTCCTTTCTGCAGAGACAGCAAGGGCCCGGGCGATCGGCCGGGCCCTGTGGTGCGAGGGAGGATGGGGCTTACAGCTCGGCGGCGCGGGCGTCCCCGGCCTTGAGCTTGTCGATGCCCTCATCGTAGGTGTTCTGGATGTCCTTGACGCGCTGGTCGTAGGTGGCGTAGTCGAAGGGATGCTCGTCAGTGGCGCTCGCCACCTCGGTGTAGAGGGCGATGTAGCCGTTGAGCGCGTCCTTGAGCGCGTTGCAGCCGTCCACGTAGTCCTGCTGAACCTCCTTGAGCGGCTCGGGCGCCTCGATGGCAGCCAGGGCGTCGAGCGCCTTGAAGGCGTTGTCCGCCTGGGTGCGCATGGTCACCACGTCGCCGCGAGACACCGCGTCCTCGAAGCCCTCGAGCTTCTGGGAGAGGTCGTCCATGGTCTGGTTGACCTGGGCCATGTACTGACGGTTAGCCGTCTGGGCCTCGGTGGCCGGGTTGTTCTGGGCGGCGCAGCCAGCCAGCGCCACCAGCGCGCCCAGGCAGAGAGCCGCCAGGGCGAACGAGACGATACGTGTCATCTTGAAGCTGTTCATCGATGCTCCTGTTCCGGGGCCCGCGGGCCCTTCCGTCTTTATGCCGCCGGGCCGGCTTGAGCCGACCCGGAGTGGTGCCTATCGCGCTGCGGCCCTCTAGGCGGCGCGGCCCTGGTTGCCGGAGATGGTTCCCGGGTTGCCGCCCGTGTTCCCTCCGGTGTTGCCCCCGGTGTTGCCGCCCTGGTTGCCGCCAGTATTGCCACCGGTGTTGTCGCCGGGGTTGCCGCCGGTGTTTCCACCGGTGTTGTCGCCGGGGTTGCCACCCGTGTTCCCGCCTTGGTTGCCGCCCTGGTTGCCGCTCTGGTTGCCGCCGGTGTTGCCCGGGTCGGTGGCCGGCGGGGTGGTGGGCTGGGTGGCCGGCGGGGCGGTCGTGGCCGGCGGGGTGTCAGGGGCCTCGCCGGTCTGGGCTGCCTCGCCCTGCTCCTCGGCGCCCTCGTCGCCCTTGCCGTAGTTGCCGCCGATATGGTACTCCTCGTCCCTGAAGTCCTTGATGTAGTCGGGCTTCTTGTCGGCCTTGGGGAACTTCTCGGTCTGCTGGCCCTTGAGGGCCTTGCCGAGGAAGTCGGAGAACACGCTGGCCGCCGACACGCCGCCGGGGATGGACTTGGCCTTGGTGATGTCGGCGCGATCACCCAGCCAGATGGCCACGGACAGCTGCGGGGTGATGCCGCAGAACCAGTTGTCCTTGTAATCGTCAGCCGTTCCCGTCTTGCCGCCGGCCTCCTGGCCGAGGCTCCAGAGCGCCGCGGCGCGGCCGGTGCCGGAGGTGACGACGCCCTTCATGACCTCGATGGTGGCCACGGCCACCTCCTGGTCGATGACGCGCTCGCCCTGGGGGTTGGAGTTGTCCACGATGACCTTGCCGTTGCGATCGACGACGCGCTCGATGCACTCAGGGTCGTAGTGGACGCCGCCGTTGGCGAGCGTGGCGTAGGCGTCGGCCATCTCAAGCGGGGTGACGAGCGAGGTGCCCAGGGTGATGGAGCCCACCTCCTCCAGCGGAGAGGTGATGCCCAGCTTGTGGGCCATGTCGGCCACCTTGTCGGGCCCAAGCGAAAGGCACAGGCGCGCGAAGGCGGTGTTGGAGGACACGGCAAAGGCGCTCGCGATGGAGCGGGTGCCGTAGTCGGCGTAGCCGATGTTGTGCACGTCCCAGCCGGGGAACTTCTCCTGGCGGCCGGCGTCGATCTTCGTCTCGGGGTCGATCCCCTCCTCGATGGCGGCGGCCAGCGTGAACGTCTTGAACGACGAGCCTGCCTGACGACCGGAGCCGCCCTCGCCCGTGGCCATGTTCACCATGGTCTGGCCCTCGCCCTCGCCGTACTCTCCCTGGCTGACCATGGCCTTGATGTAGCCGTTGTCCGGGTCGATGGCGACGAGCGCTACCTCGAACGGGTCGCCGCCAGCCTGCTTCTTCTTCTTCTCGCAGGCCTCCTCGGCGTAGCCCTGCATGGTCACGTCGAGGGTGGTGTAGACGGTGAGCCCGCCCTTGAACACCTCGGCGGTGGAGTAGGCGTACTTGCCGTTGGGGTCGGTCAGCTGGTTGCGCACGTAGCTCGTGAAGTAGGGGTAGGCCAGGATGCCCGACTGCGAGGGCACCTTCTCGTTCAGGGTGATGGGCTCCGCCTTGACCGCGTCAGCCTCCTCCTGGGTGACGACGTTGTTGGACACCATGCGGTCGAGCACCGTGTTGCGGCGCTTGACGGCGTTCTCCATGTTCCGGGTGGGATCGTTGTAGGTAGGCGACTGCGGGATGCCGATGAGCGTGGCCGCCTCGTTCAGGGTGAGCTCGTTGGCGTTCTTGGAGAAGTAGCGCTGGGCTGCGGCCTGGATGCCGTAGGCGCCGGCGCCGTAGTTGATGGTGTTGAGGTACATGAGGAGGATCTCGTCCTTCTCGTACTGCTCCTCCAGCTTGAGGGAGATGTAGGCCTCGCGCACCTTGCGCTTGAGGGAGATGTCGTTCATCTCGTCCGCCAGGATGGTGTTGCGGACGAACTGCTGGGTGATGGTGGAGGCGCCCTCGAGCTGGCCGCCGGCCAGGTTGTTGACGAGCGCACGACCGATGCCGAGGATGTCCACGCCGTTGTGGGTGTAGAAGCGCTCGTCCTCGGTGGCGACGGTGCCCTTGAGCACGAGCTCGCTCACCTCGTCGAGGGTGACCGGCTGACGGTTCTCCAGCTGGAACTCGGCCAGGACGGTGGTGCCGTCGGAGGCGTAGACGACCGTGGGCTTGGCCGTGTTGTAGGCATCCGCGTTGGCATAGTCGGGGAGATCCTCGATCCACGCGGTGCACAGCCCGATGACCCCGGCCACACCGGCGACCACCACGGCGACGACGACGGCCAGCGCCATCAGCACGCCGGTCTTCTTGTTGCTGGTCCGCGTTCCCTTGCGGCCCTTGATAGCCCTGGAGCCCATGATCACCTCCGTCGAAAACTGCCGCTCATTGTACCATCGGCCCGTTAGAGCAGGGGTTTCTTCACAGTTGTGGGGAGAAAACCACAGGAGGCGCGGTGGGGCAGGCAGGTGCGCGAGCGGGGGCCGGGCTCCCGCAAGACTCCGCCCGACGCGTCGCGGCGGAGAACCGAGGTCTCCCCGCCGCCTTGGCTTGACCTCGCCGCGCCCCGCGGGGAGCCCGGCTCGGCTGGCCGGCGGGCGCGGGGCTAGGCGATGGCCGCCTCGTCGGCGGCCAGGCGCTCGCGGGCCTCGGCCAGCTGGGCGCGGACGGCCTCGTGGCCGGTGCCGCCGTAGGTGGTGCGGGCCGCCACGATGGCCGGCAGGTTGAGGGCGCCGGCGATGTCGGCCTCGAACAGGTCGCATTCCGCCTTGAAGTCGTCGAGCGCGAGGTCTTCCAGGTCGCAGCCGCGCTTCTCGCACAGAAGCACCAGGTGCCCCACCACCTCGTGGGCCCGACGGAACGGCAGCCCCTTCTTGGCCAGGTAGTCGGCCACGTCGGTGGCGGCCAGGTAGCCCTTGCGCGCCTGGGCCATCATGGCGTCCGGGTTCACCTGCATGGTGGCGATCATGCCCGCCGCGCACCGATAGCAGTCCTCGAGGGTGTTCGCCGCGTCGATGGCGCCCTCCTTGTCCTCCTGCAGGTCCTTGTTGTAGGCAAGCGGCAGCGACTTGACCGTCACCATGAGGGCCATCAGATCACCGATGACGCGGCCGGACTTGCCGCGGATGAGCTCGGCGAAGTCGGGGTTTTTCTTCTGCGGCATGATGGAGGAGCCGGTGGAGTAGGCGTCCGACAGCGTGACGAAGCCGAACTCGGCCGTGGACCAGAGGATGATCTCCTCGCAGAGGCGCGTGAGGTGCAGGGCCGACACCGAGCAGGCGTAGAGCAGGTCGAGCAGGAAGTCGCGGTCGGACACGGCGTCGAGCGAGTTGGGAATGACCGACCCGAAGCCGAGCGCCTGGGCGGTCATGAAGCGGTCGAGCGGATAGGTGGTGCCGGCCAGCGCCGCGGCGCCGAGCGGGCACGCGTCGGCGGCCTCGCGGGCGGCGGCCAGGCGCTTGAAGTCGCGGGTGAGCATCCACGTGTAGGCCAGCAGGTGATGCGAGAAGAGCACCGGCTGGGCGTGCTGGAGGTGGGTGTAGCCCGGCAGGATGACGTCGAAGTGGGCCTCGGCCTGGGCCAGGAGCGCCTGGCGCAGGGCCACGTTGGCGGCCATGAGGTCGCCGGCGCGCTTCTTGGCGTAGAGGCGCGTGTCGGTGGCCACCTGGTCGTTGCGGCTGCGGCCCGTGTGCAGACGCGCGCCCGGCTCGCCGATGGCGGCGGTGAGCGCGCCCTCCACGGCCATGTGGATGTCCTCGTCGTTCACGTCGAAGGCGAACTGCCCCGCCTCGATTTGCCCGAGCACGTCGGCCAGGCCTGCGTCGATGGCGGCGGCGTCCTCTTGGGCGATGACCCCCTGGGCCGCCAGCATGGCCGCGTGCGCGCGCGACCCGGCGATGTCCTGGGCGTAGAGCGCCTTGTCCACCGGCAGGGACGCGCCGAAGCGCTGGGTGAAGGCGTCGGCGCCTTCCTCGAATCTTCCGGACCAGAGGGCCATGGGGTTCCTTTCCGAACGACGAGACGGGGGGTGGGGGTCTGGCGCAGGGCTTCGCTCGACGCGTCGCGCCGGCGAGCCAAGGTCTCGCCGGCGCTTTGGCTTAACCTCGCTGCGCCCTGCGCCAGACCCCCTCTTCGCTTCCTGAGATTCTACGCGGTGACCGGGGTGGCGGCGATGACGGCCTCGGCCTCTTCCACGACCGCCGAGTTTTCGGCCGTGAACTCGTCGGCGGTGGAGCCGACGGCGTTGAACTGGTGCATCTTCGCGCCCATGGACAGGCGGTTCTTCGCCCACACCTTGCAGGTGAGCGCGTGCAGGTCGATGAAGCCCTTGGCAGCCTGCTGGTCGAACTCGTCCTCGGCGGAGTAGGTGGCCAGCTCGTAGGTATAGAGCGAGTAGTCGGACTTGCGCCCCACCACGGTGCAGCTGCCCTTGTAGAACTTCAGCTTGATGGTGCCGGTGACGCACTGCTGGGTGTCGGCGAGGAAGGCGTCGAGGGCCTCCTTGAGCGGCGAGAACCACAGGCCGTTGTAGACCTGCTCGGCCCACGTCTGCTCGATGCCGAGCTTGTAGTGGAGCACGCTGCGCTCGAGGCAGAGGTCCTCGAGCGCCTTGTGGGCTTGGATGAGGGCGAGGGCGCCGGGCACCTCGTAGCACTCGCGGCTCTTCACGCCCACGAGCCGGTTCTCGATCATGTCGAGGCGACCGTAGCCTTTGGAGCCGGCGATGTCGTTCATGGCGTAGATGATGTCGAGGTAGTCCATGGCCTGGCCGTTGAGCGCGCAGGGCACGCCGTGCTCGAAGGCCACGTCCACGTAGGTGGGGGCATCGGGCGCCTCGGTCGGGTCGACGGTCATGGTGTAGATGTCCGCCGGCGGCTCGGCCCACGGGTCCTCGAGCACGCCGCACTCGATGGCCCGACCCCACAGGTTGTCGTCGATGGAGTAGGGCGACGCCTTGGTGGTGGGCACGTCGATGCCATGGGCCTCGGCCCAGGCCATCTCCTCCTCGCGCGAGCCCAGATCCCAGTCGCGCACCGGCGCGATGATCTCGAGCTCGGGGTCGAGCATGAGGATGGAGGACTCGAAGCGCACCTGGTCGTTGCCCTTGCCGGTGCAGCCGTGCGCGATGTACTTGGCGCCGTACGCATGGGCCGCGTCCACCAGATGCTTGGCGATGAGCGGCCGCGAGAGGGCGCTGACCAGGGGGTACTTGTTCTCGTAAAGGGCGTTGGCGGCCATGGCGCAGGTGAGGTACTCGTCGGCGAAGGTCTGGCGCATGTCCACCACCAGACACTCGATGGCGCCGGAGGCGAGGGCCTTGGCCTTGATGGCCTCCAGGCCGGCGTGATCCTGGCCGAGGTCGCCGGCGACGGCGATCACGTCAAGGTCGTACTTCTCCTGGAGCCACTTGATGCACACGGAGGTGTCGAGACCGCCCGAGTAAGCGAGGATGACCTTGTCCTTGGTGGTGTTCTGCTGCGTCATGATTCGTGCCCTTTCGCTTGTTCTGCTTGACTTCGTGCCCGGGTCTGCGGAACGCGGAGACGGCTTGACGCGAACAGGGCAAGCCCTTGCGGGCGCCCCAGGAGCTTCGGCGGGATGCTGCTGCGTACCACGGCTTTTCATCGAGGGCGGGCGCCGGGCGGCGCCTGCGTGCCCCGCCTTCACGCGAAGGCGAGTGGGGAAGGGAGAAAAGCGGCCCTTGGGAGAATGCGGACGACTAACGTCGTCGCAGACGGGTCGTCACCTCGACGCGTCGGCGTCGGGTAACCGTGGAGAGAACGTCGGAGCGCACGGCAGCATCGCCAGCGAGGGCGATGTCGGTTGCTATGAGACCGGAGGTCTGCACGCCGTGGTTCCTTTCAGACGGTTCTTCCTGCGCGGCCAAACGATGACCGCGAAGCAGCTCATTGCTTGCAGGGGATGATAACGCAGGTTTCGGAAAAACACGCGAGAAATTTGCGAAACGGAAACATTGAGGGCGCGAGGAGTCTGCATCGGACTCCGGAATCAAGGAGAAACCCCTGATGAGAAGGGCGCTTTCTTTGGCGCGACGCCCCCAAGGCGCAATGCCGCACGTGCGAAATAGCGCGCTCGCACGGGTTGGCTGCCGCTTATTTCTTCGGGAACGAGAACTGGGAAGTTCTGTACCCGAGGATCGAGGGATTGCCCAGAACGCGTCCGGAAGGAGTACCCGCATAGACGGCGGAACAGCCGAGCGGGTATTCGGCACAGCTTGCGAAAAAGGGAGTGAGCCCGCTTTGAAAGCCCCTCCCCCAAGAAAAACCTAGACAGATGCGCCATCCGCCGGAGTAGGAGAAGGCGTCGGGGCAAACCGAGGGGGCTGACCCCGAGAAGTTCCGGAATCAGCCCCTAGCGGCTTGACGTATTATTCGCACCCGAGTTTTACTCGCTACGATGCCGATGGACGAGGAAACTCCACTAGGCCTCTCGCCTTAAGAAGGCGATTACCACCACCCTGTTTGCAGGCGAAATGCAAAGACTTTCGGGGACAGTCCAGTGGCGAACTCCGCGCTAAGCCATCAGCCGAATACTTATTCGGCTACCGTCAGCAATGCCCAGCGGGTCTTGCCGTCCATCTTCTTGACAAGCTCCTCAGCCTCGCCGTAGTACATGCACCACGCCTGGCAGTGCTGGACGCACATGGGCATCTTGCCCTCGGCGGTACGGCTGGCGCACATGTCGCAGGCCTGGGTGATGACGGGCATGTAGGTCCACTCCCACGCGCCCTCGAGGCCGGGGCGGTTGGCGTACTGGAACGGGCCAACCTCCTCCACCTTGATGCCGAACTCGCCCTTGGGCAGGTCGAGCTCCTTCTTGCAGGCCACCTCGCAGGAGTGGCAGCCAGTGCAGTAGTCGTAATTGACTAGGATTCCCTTTGTCATTATCAGTCTCCTTTTCTCTGCGCTACTGCTGCATCTCGGCTTTGCCATCGGCCATGGCTTTCTTCAACGCCTCTCGGCCTTGCATGTTTGCATCCTCAACCTTTTGCTGAACAGCACGTTTAACCTCATCTTGAATGAAGTCCGTTTGCCCTTCACGCTCCTTCATGGATGCAATATCGCCTGCCCAGGTGCCAGGGACGTAGTCTCCGAATCCGCCTTCTCTCGTCACCACCTCGCCCGGCATCTGATCCCCTTCCTCGTATTTATAGATTCTCGCGAGGAAGCTCTTGATGTCCGAGCCAATGCCGCCTTGGCCTGTCTCAAAAATCTTCGTCATGTTATTGATATTGGAATCAAACACGCCGTAGAGGCTGGGCTCGGCGGCCTCTTCCTCCGGGAACCACCACGCATGCTCCATGTGGATGGTGTTAGGCTTGATGCCCGGGAACAGGAAGGCCTTCTGGCGGCAGCGACCATGCGGGCTCTCAATCCACACCCAATCGCCGTCCTCGATGCCATGGGCAGCAGCGGTCTGGGGATTGATGGTCACGAGCGGATAGGGATGGAACTCGCGCATAGTCTCCAGCTGACGGTGCTCGCTGTGGAAGAACTCGTAGGAGCGGCCGCCGGACGTGGCGATGAGCGGGTACTCCTTGAGCAGATCCGGCGTGGAGACCGGAGAGTTCTTCGGCTCGATGTGGTACGGCATCGGGTCGACGCCCCAGTGGTTGTAGCCCCAGCTCCAGAACTCGAAGCGGCCGGTGGCGGTGTCGAAGCCCGGCTGGCCGTCGGGACGGCACATGCCCTTCTCGTACTTGTAGTACTCGCTGTTCCAAGGATCGTACTTGTAGCCGCCGCGGGCCTGCAGCTCCTCGAAGTCGCCCTCGTAAGACGTGCCGCCCTCGGCGTACTGGTCGCACAGGTACCAGGTGGAGAGCTCCTTGTCGTCCTTCCACGGCCAGTTCTCGGGCTTGAGGCGCTTGCCCAGGTCGAGGATGATATCCTCGTCGGACTTGGCCTCATAGTAGCTCGTGCACTTGGAGATGGAGCGCGCCGGCGTCCACCAGGTGCGCACGGCGTTGCGCTCGCAGCTCATGGCCACGGGCAGCACGATGTCGGCGTGGGCCACGGCGGTGGGGGTCATGAACGGGTCGGCGACGACGATAAAGGGAATGTTGTTCATGGCGTTGTAGGCACGTGGCGCATCCATGCTGGAGCAGGCGATAGGGTTGCCCGACTCAATCCAGAGCATCTGGATCTTGAAGGGCTCCTCAGCCTCAGAGGCGTGAATAAACGAGTCTGCGGACGCGCAGGCCACGATGTCTGACTCCTCGATGCCAGCCGAGGTAGTAAGCTTATGCTTATAGTTCTCACGCGGGATTTTGAAGTCGCCCAGACCATAGCGCTTCTCAATATCGAAGGCGCACTTCATCAGAAGGTTGCCACCAGGCCTATCGATATTGCCGGTAACGCCCATAAGGTCCAAGGCTGCCGCCGACACGCCCAATGCAGAAAGCTGCTGCTCGAAAGCGAGGCCCCACTGGATGGAGGCGGACTCGGCGGTTGCGTAAATGCGCGCAGCCTTGCGGATATCTTCAGCAGGCACATCGCAGATCTCGGCCGCCCAGTCGGCGTCCTTGCCCTGCACCGACTCGACGAGCTGCTCGTAGCCGTAGCACCACTTGTCGATGAAGTCGTGGTCGACGAGGTCCTCGTTGATGATGGTGTTGAGCATGCCGATGCCAAGGGCGCCGTCGGTGCCGGGACGCACCTGCAGCCACACCTCGGCCTTGGCGCCGAGCCAGGTCAGGCGCGGGTCGATGGAGATGATCTTGGTGCCCATCTGCATGCACTCGACGATCCAGTGGCCCAGGAAGCCGTCAGCGTTGGACTTGAGCGGCTCGTTGCCCCACACCATGATGACGTCGGGGCGGCGGAAGGTGGGATCCGCATACCTCAGCTCATGCGTCTCGGACACGTCGATGATGTTCATCTCGCCCATCTTTGCCGATGAGGCAATCATGCGGGGCAGGTAACATGCAAAGCCGGAGAAGCCGAAGTTGCTAACATTAGGCGTCTCAAGCGCAGTCGACGCGAAGAGAGGAAGCTGCCAGCCGATGTTACGGCCGGTGCCATGATCGAAGAGGATGGTGTGGGACCCGTAGTTCTCCTTGATGTAATTAACCTTCTCCACAATGATGTCGTAGGCCTCGTCCCAGCTGATGCGCTCCCACTTGTTCTCGCCGCGCTCGCCAGCGCGCTTAAGGGGCCACTTCAGGCGGTCGGGATGGTTGACGGCCTCCACCATATCCAGGCAGCGCATGCACAGCTTGCCGCCGTTGAACGGGGCCAGCGGGTCGCCCTCGATGCGGGCGAGCTTGCCCTCCTTGTCCACAAAGAGCAGCACGCCGCAGCCGTTGTGGCAGCCCGGGGGCGACCAGTGGTTGGTACGGGTGACGGTGAAGTCACCCTCCTGCCAACGCCACTCGCCCTCGTGATAGGCCTTACGATCTACTGAGTCCAGATACTCTTGGTAATCCATTCCTTCTCCTTTTCTGACAGGCGCACAAAGGACACGTAGGTATGGTGAAGTCACTTCAAATGGAACAGCGATTCGAACCCCGATGCCAACCTCAGGCATCGCTCTGCAGTGCTTCTAAAATAATCAAATTGTTATGATTGGTTTTGCCTAAAAGCTATCTTATTTATAAATAAATTATGAGGCCGAATGGCGCATAGACACCAACGTTATGCCTGAACACAGACGTATTTTCGAATCAAGCGAATAATTACCGCTCTTGATATGTAGTAGATATCAGCGAAAGATACTAAAAGTCTGCCCAGTCGCCCCATACTATAATTACGAGAGCCGCTTATATGCAGCAAGGAAAAGGAGTCATCATGGAGCCTGATGAATTATTGGCCTTGGAGGCATCGGCAAAGCTTTACCAAACCATTCCTGATTATCTTTTGGAAAAAAAGAAGAAATCGAGCTTGGAGCTCGCATTGCTTGAGCTAATTGACGCCCTGGATGTTGTCGAATACAGGCGCTCTAAGGAGTCCTTTCTGCAGTCTATCCAATACGAAATCCCCTATCACCGCAAACGCATGGTGCTGAAAATAGTGGAAAAATACGGCTTAACCACTCAGGAAGGTCACGTTCTGCGTTATCTCGCGAATGGGAGAGATGTGCCTTACATCGCAGACAAGCTTGTTGTATCGACCAACACTGTTAAGACGCATAAGTATTCTATCTATCGGAAGCTAGGCATCCATTCAAGCCAGCAGCTTGAAGAACTACTTTCCAGGAAAGACCTCGTCTAAGGCGCATTTATAGCCCGAAGGGCATGCTTTCAATCCATCCCCCATGGCTCTTGAAACCACTATGCTCAGAAGCTTGGCTCAGGCATAATGACTTCAAAAGAAGTGATCATAGGCCGCAATTCGAAACCTAGAGCTACGGTAAATCATCGGCAGGCATGTTGGTTCAGGGCAAATAACGTCAATCCTACCGAACCCCACACAACGTGGGTGCCACCCCCTTCACGGTCTGCTCATCAACGCTTGCACCACAGAGGCATCACCCAATTCAGCACCATGCGCAGACGCTTCCCTGCAACGTGGCGGTGCTGGAGAGACAGGATCCCAAACAAGCGGACGGATGGCGCAGAGGAGCAAACAGTAAGGGACGGCGATGCCACTACCCCCCCCCAACTAAGCCCCTGCGCCGCCCGCTCCGACTTTTAAGGAAAAAGCGGGCCTCACCGGTGCTTGCGGCATAGCACACGCCCCGCGCTGAATGGGAGCGGCGAGCGCCTTCGCCGTTTCCCCCTGCGCATCGCGCTCATATGGGGCACCGAGCGCGCCCGCGTGCGACCCTGGCGTGTAAAGTGGCCAAAAATGACGACCTGACGACAGGTTTTCGCACCGGGGGCGCGTCGCCGAAGGCGGCGACGCGCAAAAGCCCAGGTCGCGCTCTGGGCCTTAGGGGGATTCGCGTCGCGGGGCGTGCTTTCGTGCCCCGCTTTGTCGTCAGGTCGTCGTTTTTGGCCATTTTTGGGGCCGGCGGCTGCGCGGATGCGCAGGAAACGGGGGCAGGAGCGCAGGGGGGGTGGCGCAAGACGGGGAGCCCCACCCCCACGCCCGTGCCCCGCTTGGCAGCGCCCTCCCCCCATTGCCCCGCCTTCCGAGAGGCAGGGGGCTGCCGACGCGGGCTAGACGATGGCGGCGAGGGCCGCGACGAGGGCGTCTACGTGGGCGCGCTCGCAGATGAGGGGCGGGAGGAAGCGGAGGGTGCGCGGGCCGGTGGCGTTGAGGACGAAGCCGCGCTCGAGGGCGGCGGACACCACCTCGGGGGCGCTGGGGGCGTCCTCGACCAGGTCGCAGCCCACCATGAGGCCCAGGCCGCGCACGTCGTGCACGCGCGGGAGGGCGGTCAGGCGCTCGCGCAGGTAGGCGCCGACCTCGGCGACGCGCTGCTCGTAGCCGCCGGCGTCCAGCTCGTCGAGCACGGCCTGGGCCGCGGCCACGGCCAGGCAGCTGCCGCCGAAGGTGGTGCCGTGGTCGCCGGGGGCGAACAGGTCGGCCACCTCGGCGCGGGCCGCGCAGGCACCGGCCGGGAAGCCGCCCGCTATCCCCTTGGCCATCGACACCACGTCGGGCACGATGCCGAAGTGCTGGAACCCGAAGGGGCGTCCCGTGCGGAAGATGCCGCACTGGACCTCGTCGCAGATGAGAAGCGCGCCATGCTCGCGCGTGAGGCGGCGGGCGGCAGCCAGGAACTCGGGTGTCAGGGGATGCACGCCGCTCTCGCCCTGGACGCACTCGAGCATGACCGCGCAGATCTCCGGCCCGTGGGCGGCGAAGAGCGCCTCCAGGGCGGCCACGTCGTTGCGCGGCACGTCGAGGAAGCCGTCAGGCATGGGCGCGAAGTCCACGTGGAACTTGGCCTGGGCGGTGGCGGCGAGCGTCATCATGGTGCGGCCGTGGAAGCTCGCGTCCACCGTCACCACGTGATAGGGCGCGGGCGCGTCAGGGCCGCCCTCGGCCTGGGCGCGCCGGAGCGCGTGGAGGCGCGCCAGCTTGAGGGCGCACTCGTTGGACTCGGCGCCCGAATTGGTGAAGAACGTCTTCCACGGGCCGTCCTCGCCTTCCGGCGCGTAGCGGCTGAGCAGGTCGGACAGGTGGCGGGCCACTTCGCCGCGGTGCTCGATGTAGAAGTAGTTGCTCACGTGGATGAGGCGGCCGGCCTGGGCGTCCAAGGCGCCTACCAGGGCCGGCGGGCAGTGGCCGAGACAGTCGCAGCCGATGCCGGAGAGGAAGTCGAGGTACTCGCGGCCCTCGGCGTCGACGAGGGTCATGCCGCGGCCGGAGGCGAACTCGACCGGCTTGCGGGCGAAGGTGCCCATGACGTAGGCGGATTCGAGGGACTGCTGCTCGGGGAGGGACATAGGGGTGATCCTTTCTGCGGGGAGGGCCTTCGTCAGCGCCGCGGGGCTACGCCTCGCGGTTTTCGATGAGCTTGGCGGCGAAGTTGCCGAGGGGCGCGGCGGCCTCGGGATCGCCGTCGCCGGTGACCATGGTGCCGATGCCCTTGTCGGTGAGAATCTCCAGCAGCAGGGCATGGGGCGTGGTGCCGTTGATGATGTGGCCCTTCTTCACGCCGGCGTCCATGGCGTAGACGCAGGACCGCAGCTTGGGGATCATGCCGGTGGAGATGGCGCCGTCCTCCACCATCTGGCGCGCCTCCTCCAGGCTCATGGCCGAGATGAGCGTGTCGCGGTTGGGGTAGTCCTCGTAGAGGCCGTCCACGTCGGTGAGGAAGAACACCTTGTGGGCGCCGATGGCCGCGGCGATGTGCCCGGCGGCCACGTCGGCGTTGACGTTGTAGCAGCCGCCGTCCTCGCCGATGGCGATGGTGGCGATGACGGGGATGTAGTCGGCGGCCACGAGGTCTTCGATGAGCAGGTTATTGATGCGGGTGATGGCGCCCACGCGGCCCAGACGCGGGTCGGCCTGCTCGGCCACGATGACGCCGGCGTCCGTGCCGCTGATGCCCACGGCCATGTTGCCGTGCTCGTTCATGGCCTCCACGAGCTCCTGGTTCACCCGGCCGGTGAGCACCATGCGCACCACGTCCATGGCCTCGGGGCTGGTGACGCGCTGGCCGTCGACGAACTCAACCGGCAGGTCGAAGCGCTTCATGGCCGCGGATATGGCCTTGCCGCCGCCGTGGACGATGACCGGGTTCACGCCGATGATCTTGAGCAGGATGATGTCGGCCATCACCTCGGCGCGCAGGGCCGGATCCTCCATGGCCGAGCCGCCGTACTTGATGACGATGGTCTCGCCGGTGATCTTCTTGATCCAGGGCATCGCCTCGGTGAGGACGTCGCCGGTGATGCTGGAAACGCCGTGGGGGCGCGTCTCGGTGTCGTATTTCATGAGCGATAGTCTCCGTTGATCGAAACGTATTCATGCGAGAAGTCGCAGGTCCAGACCGTGGCCTCGGATTCGCCGGCGCCCAGGTCGGCCACGATGGCCACCTCCGGGCCCTCGAAGCGCCGCAGCGCCTCGTCCTCGTCGAAGGGAACGGTGAGGCCGCCGCGGCAGACGGGCAGGCCGAGGATGTCGATGGCCACGTCCTCCTGGCGGAAGGCCGCGCCCGAGCGTCCGAGCGCCGCGGCGATGCGCCCCCAGTTGGCGTCGTGGCCGTAGACGGCCGTCTTCACCAGGGGCGAGTTGGCCACCGTGCGCGCCGCCGCCTGGGCGTCGGCGGGGCTGGCGGCCCCGCGAACCGTGACGGTGACCAGGCGCGTGGCGCCCTCCCCGTCGGCCGCCATGGCGCGGGCGAGCGTGGCGCACACCTGGTCGAGCGCCTGCTGGAAGCGGGCGAAGACGGGAGTGCCCGGGGCCAGCGGCGCAGCGCCGGGAGCCGCGGCTCCGCTGGCCAGCAGGAAGCAGGAGTCGTTGGTGGAGGTGTCCGAGTCCACGGTCACCCGGTTGAAGCTGGCGTCGACGGCGGCGCGCAGGGCCGGGGCCAGGTCGCACGCGAGCACGGGCGCATCGGTGGTGACGACGGCGATCATGGTGGCCATGTCGGGCATGATCATGCCCGAGCCCTTGGCCATGGCGCCCACGGTGAAACGCGCGCCGGGGTAGCCCACGTCATCGCCATCGAAGGCGACGGCGCACTCCTTGGGATGCGTGTCGGTGGTCATGATGGCGCGGGCCGCGGCGGCGCCGCCCTCCCGGGAGGCCGCGGCCGCAGCCGCCGGGGCGCCTGAGCGGAAGGGGCCAAGCGGCAGGTGCACGCCGATGACCCCGGTGGAGGCCACGAGCACCTCCTCGGCCGGGCAGCCCACGGCCTCGGCGGTGATGGCGGCCATGGCCCGGGCGGCCTCGCGGCCGCGCTCGCCGGTGGCGGCATTGGCCACGCCGGAGTTCACCACCACGGCGCGGGCGGTGCCGTAGCTCGGCGCGCCGGAGCCGCCCTCGTCCAACCGCTCGCGGTTGACCTGCACCGGGGCGGCGCAAAACACGTTGCGGGTGAACACGGCCGCGGCGGCGCAGGGCTCGTCGGCCACGACGAGGGCCAGGTCCAGACGGTCGGGGTCGTCGCGGAAGCCCGCGTGCACGCCGGCGGCGCGGAAGCCGAGGGCCGCCGCGACGCCGCCGGGAACGGCGGGCAAGGCGTCCGGCGCGGGCGCGGCGGGCGGCAGCGGCTCAACGGCGGGAATGGCGGCGTCCGGCGCGGGGGCCTCGCCCGCACGCGCGGCGGCCGCGGGGGCCGAAAATCCCGTCGGGATCTTCTCGTTCTCCATGGGCTCTTTCCTCCCCTACACCGGCTGGGCCACGGCCGTGAGGCCGGTGTCCTCCGGCAGGCCGCAGATGATGTTGGCGCACTGGACCGCCTGGCCCGCAGCGCCCTTCCCCAGGTTGTCGATGGCGCCGACGGCCACGATCATGGGCGCCGTCGGATGCACTGCCACGCCCACCTGCGCGCGACAGGTGCCGGCGACCGACGCCGTGCGCGGCCAGGCGCCCGGCTCGAGCACCTCCACGAGCGGAGAGGCGGCGTAGAAGTCGCGGTAGAGCCCCGCCAGCTCCTCGGTGGTCGGCCGCGGCGAGGACGGGCCAAGCGGCAGGTTCACCGTGGAGAGCAGCCCGCGGTTGAGCGGGGCCAGGTGCGGGGTGAACACGAGGCGCCCGGGGATGCCGAGGATCTGCTCGATCTCCGGCGTGTGGCGGTGGGCGCCCACGCCGTAGGCCTCGAGGTTCTCGTTGGCGAAGCAGAAGTGGGTGCGCTCGGTGGCCTTCTTGCCGGCGCCGGTGACGCCGGACACCGCGTCGGCCACCACGGTGCCCGCCGGATCGACGAGTCCCGCGCAGATGGCGGGCGCGGCCGCCAGCGAGGTGGCCGTGGGATAGCAGCCGGCGCAACCCACGAGCACCGCCTCGCCGCGCGCGTGGGCGGCCGCGGCGCGGGCGAGCTCGTCGCCGGTGAGCTCCGGCAGGCCGAAGGCGGCGCGGGCGAGCAGGTCGACGGCCGTATGGGGCATCTGGTACCAGGCCTCGTAGACGGACGGGTCCTTCAGGCGGAAGTCGGCCGACAGGTCGATGACGGTGACACCATGCTCCACGAGCCCGGGGGCCTGGGCGAGCGCCGCCGTATGGGGCACCGCCAGGAACACCACGTCGCAGGAATGCAGGTCGGCCTGGTCATGGGCGGAGAAGGCCAGGTCGGTGGCGCCGCGGAAGGCCGGGTAGACCTCGGCGACGGGGCGGTCGGCCAGCGCGTCGGAGGTGACGGCGGCCAGGGTGAATTCCGGATGGGCCAGGAGCAGCCTCACGAGCTCGATGCCCGCGAATCCAGCTGCGCCCACCACGCCTGCTCTCAGGGTCATGAGTCGCTCTCTTCCTTCGGTGCTTCGGCGAGAAGCCTCTGCCATGCTAGTCAAGGAAACGGCACCGCTGCCGGACGGCGCCGAGGAGTTACGGAAATGAAAGGGCGCGCGGAAGCGGCGGCGCTAGGAACGTCGTCGGAGGCGCGGCCCTGCGGCGGCGCCAGCGGTGATGAACGCGTTGCGGAATTCCACGATATGCCCTCGTTTTCGCTCCTTGGGCGCCCCTCGGCCATGCCAGTGATACCATGGGCGCCGATCAAACGGATATTGTAAGCAAACCGGATAGCGTTTTGCGCAGAAAACGACGGAGTTTGGAGTAAGCGATGACCAAGAACGACCAACCGGCTCGCGAGGCGAACCTCGACGCCATCGTGGCCTACTTCGAAGGCGGCATCAAGGAGTCCTCCGAGCAGCTCGGCATCGAGCTGGAGCACACGCTCGTGCGCGCCGACGGATCCCCGGTCTCCTACCGCGAGGAGAACGGCGTACGCTGGCTGCTCGAGCAGCTGCTGGCCGACTACCCGGAGGCCACGCGCGACCCGGAGGGCGACCTGCTGGGCGTGGCGCGTCCCGGCGAGGCCGTGACCATCGAGCCCGCCGCCCAGGTGGAGCTCTCGGCCGGCCCCTTCACGCGCCTGGCCGACGCCGAGGCCTGCTTCACCGCCTTCGAGCGCACGCTCGCCGCGCGCCTCGACCCGGTGGACACCCAGGCGCTCACCCCGGGCTACCACCCCACCGCGCGCGCCGTGGACCTGGAGCTCATCCCCAAGCGACGCTACAAGCTCATGAACAGGTACCTGGGCGCCATCGGCAAGTACGGCATCTGCATGATGCGCGGCAGCGCCTCCACCCAGGTGTCCATCGACTACTCGTCGGCGGACGACTGCCTGCGCAAGATGCGCCTGGCCTTCGCCCTGGTGCCGCTGCTCTCGCTCATCTGCGACAACTCCCCCGTGTTCGAGGACGCGCCGCGCGAGCATCAGCTGGTGCGCACGGAGATCTGGGAGAAGTGCGACCCCGACCGCTGCGGCGTGGTTCCCGGCATCATGGACCCCGGCTTCACCCTGCGCGACTATGCCGCCTACGTGCTGGACACGCCGGCCATCCTCGTGGCCTGCGACTCCGAGCAGTGGTGCTACACCGACCGCACCTTCGGTGAGATCTACGCCGAGGAGCCCATGACCCGCGCGCAGGTGGAGCATGCGCTGTCGATGTTCTTCACCGACGTGCGGCTGAAGACCTACGTGGAGATACGCCCGGCCGACGCCATGCCGGTGCCCTACGTGATTGCCTACGCGGCCCTGATCAAGGGGCTGTTCTACAGCGACGAGAGCCTGGATGCGCTCGAGGGGCTCTTCGCCGGCGTGACCGCCGAGGACATCGCCGCCGGCAAGGCGTCGCTCATGAGGAGCGGCTACGACGGCTATTTGTACCGCCACCCCGTCTCCGAGCTGGCCGACGAGGTGATGAGCCTGGCGGCGACGGGGCTTCCCGAGGACGAGCGCGCCTACCTCACGCCGCTTGCCAGCCTGGTGGCGTCGCGCATCACCCTGGCCGATGTGGCCGAGGCGGAACGCGGGGCGTAGCCGGCGGCACGCGCCCATCCAGGGAAGGCGCCCGTCCAGGGAAGGTGCCCCTGCGCCTCGCCCCCCTCCGCGCCGCCGAGCGCAGAGGCGCCGCTTGATGACAAGTTGGAGCAGGTTTGCGGCCGCAGGCGCCGAGGGCGCCCGCTTGGGCTAGACTGGCAGGCTCTGGCACAATGACGAAAGGAGCCTTCCGATGAGCAACGAGGGCAAGAAGGTCAAGATCCACTACACTGGCACGCTGGACGACGGGGAGAAGTTCGATTCCTCCTACGACCACGGCGAGCCCATTGAGTTCGTGTGCATGGCCGGCGACGTGATCCCCGGCTTCGACGAGGGCGTGAAGGACATGGCCGTCGGCGACAAGAAGACCATCCACATCGAGCCGGCCGACGCCTACGGCGAGGTGCGCGAGGACCTCATCCAGGAGGTTCCGCTGGAGAACATCCCCAACGCCAGCGAGCTGCCCGTGGGCGGCGTCATCTACATGCACGGCCCCGACGGAAGCCCCGTGCCGGTGCAGGTGAAGGCCGTCGAGGACGGCGTGGCCACCTTCGACTTCAACCACCCGCTGGCGGGCAAGGCGCTCAACTTCGAGCTGGAGCTGGTGGAGGTCGCCGACTAGCGTCCGCGACGCGCCAGATGCCAAGAGCGGCCCGGCCTTCCCAGGGAGGCCGGGCCGCTCTGCTTTCCCCAGCGCATGAGGGCCCCGGCTCATTGGATGCCGGGGCCCTCATGCGCTGGGGGTCTGGACGCCCTGCGGGCGCCGGCCTCGTCGGCCGCTAGGCATAGGCCACCTCGTCCAGCGCCTCGGCTGCGGAAGCCTGCGCGGGGGCCTGGGGCGAGGCGAAGGAGCCGGCCCACTTGGTCACGCCGGCCTCGGGAATGGCGTCGGCCTCCACCAGCGAGCACACGGCGCTGCTGGCCTTGTCCGACGAGATGCCCATGTTGGCGAAGTGGCGCGCCAGCTTGTGGCAGTAGGCGGCATCGGGCTCGGACAGGGTAGCGAGGACCTTGAGGGCCTTTTCGTTGAGCATCGGAAACTCTCCTCTCGTCATGGTTGATCAACGACGAAGAGGTTACCGTCAGTTCGCGAGCGCGCCCTTAGAGGCGGCGACGAACCGCGTGCGCCGCCATTTGTGCCGTTGCACAAAAAATAGTGAGTTAGTCAGTCATTGAATATGCCAAAACGAGGAGGGCGGCCAGCTCCCTGTCGGATACGTCGGGCAGGGCCAGCTCCTCCCGGATGCGCCGCAGACGATAGCGCACCGTGTTGGGATGCTGGTAGAGCGCCTCGGCCGTGGCGCGCACCTCGCCGAAGGACGCGGCATAGGCGCGGGCGGTGGCGGCAAGCTCGGTGCCGTGGGCTCGGTCGTACTCGTCGAGGAGCGATCGGTAGAGCTGCGCCGTTCCGGCGAAGAGACGGTCGGCCGACGCCGCGGCGCGAAAGGCCCCCAGGCCCAAGCTCGCCCAGCGAACGACCGGCCTCCCCTGGTCGCAGGCGGCGTCGAGAGCCGTACGCGCCTGGCGAATGGCCAGGTCTCCCTGGCCGAGGGAGACCTCCTGGCTGACGCCGCAGCGCAGGCGGCCCGCCGCCTCTATGCGAGCCACCAGGTCGGCCTCGGACCGGGCGATGGCGCCGCGAGGCGGCCGGTCGTAGGAGACGAAGGCGAGCAGCTGGTCGCGGTAGCGCACGACGCAGGCCTGAACGACGCTCGCCTGATTGCGCTGGAAGTCGTAGAGCAGCGCGCCGAGCTCGCCCTGGAGCGCCGAGAGCATGCAACCGTCGGGCGCCAAGGGGCGGGCCGCCAGGCACTGCACCGTGGCGCCGGTGGTGCGCGCCACCTCGAAGAGGCCCTCGCGCACATCCGCATCGCCTCGCGGGGCGATGAGCGCGTCGATGAGCGCGTCGCGCTGGGACTGGGCCCGATCCTCGGCCACCAAGGCGAGGACGGCGGCCATGAGCCGCTCGACGAAGTGCCCCTCGTAGAAGAAGACGGGCACGCCGCGGGCGGTGCTGAGCTCAGCGGCCTCCGCGCTGATGGCGTCCATGGCCACCGGCTTGATGACGAGGGCCGCGACGTCTCGCTCGATCATGGCCCTGACGGCCTGGTCAGCCAGATCGGGGTCGCGCTGGGCGAAGCCGAGCGAGGTGAAGATGAACTCGCAGGGGGTAAAGGAGTCGTAGTCTCCCCAGAACGGCTCGAAGTCGAGAATGCCCGCGCCGGTAACCAGGCGCTCCTCGCAGCCCTCGCAGGGAGCGGCCAGCCAGATATCCTCGAATATCCCCAGGTTCAGCACGTCTTTCACCGTGACCACGATCCGCACCTCCTCACACGTCATCAGGACATGCCGCCATGGTACGCCAATCCCCCGACGAGGGCCAGAGAGCGCCCCGGCCGGGCGGGCGCCCCTTGGGGAGAGCCCGCCCGAAACCGCAGCCTAGCCCTCGTCCAAGACGCGCAGGACATCGGCCAGCAAGACGAGCCCCTCCTCGTCAGCGATCAGGTCAAGCAGGACATCGGTGAGAACCGCCTGGCCGATAAGCGATCGGCACGGGCAGGATCCGAGCAGCCAGTCGGTCTGACCCGGGAAGGGGGCGGTCGGCCAACCGGGCGCGCAAGCGCAGTCGTAGGTCATGTCAGAGCACCTCCAGAAGTCGAGCGGATTCGACCTGGGCGCCAAGCAGGCTCACCCAGGCGTTGTAGTTGAGCAGGCGAAGGCAGGCGTTCCCCGTCGTCGGAGACCGACACGCAGGAGCGGAGGGCACCGGGCGCGGCGCAGGCGGCGGGGCAGCCCGCGGGGAGAACCCCCGGCGCGTGAGGGCCCAGAACAGGGCGGCGGCCACCTGCAGCGCGTCATCGGCCGACTGCTCGCACGGCACCCAGAGGGGCCGCGCGAGCACCTGCCCCCAAGCCTCGTCGCCCCAGGCGCGCAGGCTCGCCCCAAGGGCGGCGGGCGCCCAGGGGACATCGGGGCCAAGGCCCTCCAGCAGCCGCGCGGCGTCAGGAGGCAGGGCGCCCCAGGCCGGGCCGCCGCAGACGGCAAGCGCGTCGGCGGCGGCCGAGGCGGATGCCAGGGAAACTTGCGCAGCCCCCATGCGCCGCATGAGGGAGCCCGACGGGCCCAGGGCGCGAAACGACTCGAGCGGCAGCACCACCTGGCCGCCAGGAGAGGCGCCCTTCCGGGCGCGCAGGGCCTCCATGGAGCGCAGGGCTGCGCGCACGCGGGAGACGAGGGGCCGCAGGCGCCGGGCGCCCAGGCGCGCGGGATCGACCGACCAGCCTGCCTGGTGGCGCAGAACGGCGCAGCAGAGCTCCTCCGGATCGCAGGAGCAGAGGGCCTCCCCCACGGTGATGAGGCTCCCCCTCGGGCTGGCAAGACGGGTTTTGGGCAGCACGGTATTAGGACGCGGGTGCGCCATGGTAAATCCCCCCTTCGGAAGGTTCCCTGGATGAGAGAGGATCTTGCAAGCGTGGTAAGGACGGGGCGGGAATCACGACGTCTCGGTGGGCACATCCCCCAGAGGGACGGCGCTTGCACTGGCTCTGCTTTGACTGCAAGCAGTATACCATAGAATCAGAACGTTTGTTCTGTAAAAGAACAGGCAGAAAGCCTCCGGGGCCACCCTGCCGTAAATCAGACGCCATCAGGGGAAACGCGCCGCCTCCCCCAACCGGCGCCCAGCCTAAACGTCAACGCGCGCGAAAAGCCCCTCCCCGCACGCCGGGGCGCCCGCGGGGAGGGCGCCGGCGCCCCCGAGCCGCCCCGCGCACGCAAGGAGGCCGGGATCTCGCGAGCCCGACCTCCGCATAAGCCGTCTTGCTCAAGTCTCCCGCCGCCAGCGCCTTCCGGCCGCAGGAGGCGCGTCGCTAGTTGCCAGCGGCGCGAGCGGCCTGGTACTCCTCCACCAGCCGCTTGGTCACGTCATGGGGAGCCTCCTCGTAGCCCTCCACCGCGATGGCGTAGGAGCCGCTGCCGCGCGTGAGCGAGCGCAGGTCCTTCGTGTAGCTGACCACCTCGGCGTAGGGCACGCGCACCATGATGACCGTCTCGCCCGCGTCGTTGGAGTCTGTGCCCACGATGCGGCCGCGGCGCGTGGAGATGTCGCCCATGATGGCGCCGGCGTACTCCTCGCCCACCACGATGTCCATGGTGGCCATGGGCTCCAAGATCACCGGATCGGCCTTCTCGCACGCGGCGCGGAAGCCGATGCGGGCCGCCGTCTTGAACGCCATCTCATTGGAGTCGACGGAGTGGTAGGAGCCGTCGTACACAGCGCACTTGATGTCCACCATGGGATAGCCGGCCAAAAAGCCCTCGCGCATGGCGTCCTGCACGCCCTTGTCCACCGCGGGGATGAGTCCGTTGGGGATGGCACCGCCCTTGATCTCGTCGACGAACTCGTAGCCCGCGCCAGGATTGGGCGAGAGGCGCAGCCAGCAGTCGCCGAACTGCCCGGCGCCGCCCGTCTGCTTCTTATGGCGCCCCTGGGCCTCGGCGGTCTTGCGGATGGTCTCGCGGTAGGGCACGCGCACGGGCACAAGCCGCGCCTCCACGCCGGTCTGGTCCTTGAGGCGCGCCATCAGCATGTCCACCTGGGTATCGCCCATGGCGGTGAGGATGGTCTGGTGCGTGTCCTCGTTGCGGGAGATGCGCACCGTGGGGTCGGACTCAGCTGCGCGGGCCAGGAACGTGCCCAGCTTGTCCTCGTCCTTCTTGTTGACCGCCTCCACAGCCACGGGGTACTGCGGGGTGGGCGTGGGCAGCGGCATGACGGAGATCTCGCCGGTCTGCGAGAGCGTGTCGCCCGAGCGCGTCTCCCCGAGCTTCGGCACCACGATGATGTCGCCGGCCTTGGCGCTCTTCACGTCCAGGGGCTCCTTGCCCATCATCACGTAGAGGTGCCCCAGGCGCTCCTTCTTACCGGTGCGGTAGTTGATGAGCTCCATGCCGGGCTCGAGCACGCCGGCGATCACCTTGAGGAAGCTGAGGCGGCCGACGAACGGGTCGGAGAGGGTCTTGAAGACGAAGGCGGCGGGGCGCTTGGACTCGTCCACGCGGATGGTCTCGCCGTCGGCCATCTGGAAGCGGCCGTGGCTGCGCGGATGCGGGAAGTAGGTGCAGATGTCCTCCATGAGGCCCTGGACGCCCTGCATGATGATGGTGGATCCCACGAACACGGGGATGAACAGCTCCTTGGCGATGGCCTGGTCGAGCAGCGACTCAAGCTCAGCCTGGGTGAGCTGCTCCTCGCCGTCGAGGTACTTCATCATGAGCTCGTCATCAGCCTCGGCCACCAGGTCGCAGAGCTTATCGCGGGCCGCCTGGGCCACGTCGGCGTACTCCCCGGGGATGTCGGTGACGACCTCCTCCAGGCCGTCGCCGTCATGGAAGCGGGCCTTCATGCGGATGACGTCGATGACGCCCTTGAAGTCGGACTCGACGCCCATGGGGATGGTGACGGCGCCCAGGCGCGAGCCGAAGCGCGCGTGGAGGGTGGCCATGGCCGTGTCGAAGTTGGCGTTCTCACGGTCGATGTGGTTGATGTAGACGGCGCGCGACAGGCGCATGTCCTCGGCCTCACGCCACAGCTTGGTGGTCATGACCTGCGGGCCGGCGACGGCGTCCACCACGAACAGCGCCATCTCGGCAGCTTGCATGGTGGCCAGGGTGTCGCCGATGAAGTCGGGGTGGCCTGACGTGTCCAGCACGTTGATCTTGTAGTCCTTGTAGGGGATGGGGGCAATGGAGGTGCCGATGGTGAACTTGCGCTTGATCTCCTCGGGGTCATAGTCGAGGTAGGACTTCCCGTCGTGGGTCGTGCCCATGCGGGGGGTCTTGCCGGAAACGTAGAGCATCGCCTCGGCGAGCGACGTCTTCCCGGCGCCGTCTTGGCCCACGAGGACGATGTTTCTGACGTGTTCGGTAGCAGGAGCTGCCATGGTGACCACCAACTTTCAAGTTTCGCCGCCGCGCACCCCTTTCGTGGAAGGCGCGACTGCCCGGGCCTTCATTACGAACTCGCACTCATCGCCCGCGCACGCGTGGGCGACGCCTTCAGTTTAGCGTATCTTCCCTTCCGCGAACGCGGGAGGGGACGGTTTCGAAGGCGACTTGGAGGCTGCTCACCCGGTTTTTCCCTCCGCTCGCAGAGAAAACGCCCCGCCCGGCGCGAAGGCGGGCCGACATCGGGAAAGAAGGAGGCCGCGATGGAGGCGAATTGCCCCGACGCTCTTGCGCTCCGGGGAAAGATCGCTATCATGCCCGTGTCTATCTGCGGAAACGTAAACGGGCGTTTGCACCGTGCCCCTCGCAGAGAGACGGCGGGGCCGAGGGCCTCGCCCGCCAGGCGACCGAAGGGGTGATGACATGCGCGACACCGGGGAATCCGCCCACCTGCCCGTAGCCCTGACCCTGGCCGGGGCGGCTGCGGGGGCGTTCGCCGCCGCGTGGCTGGCCTGCTGGGCGCAGAGCCGGCCGGAGGGCGCGGAGGCCGGCGAGGCAGGCGCGAAGGCGCCGGCGGCCCGAGGGGCGAGCGCGCCGCCCGGGGCGGCGGCCGTTGGAGGAGCCTCCTGCGCCCCTGGCGCCGGGATGCCGCCCGGCACGCAGGAGGCGTTGAGCCGGCTGCGCTCGGCAGAGAGCGCCGTGTTCGACGAGCTCCAGCTTTCCGCCCACGAGCGCTGCATCGGCCGCCACGTCATGCGCGGGCTCACCTATCGCGAGATAGCGGGGCGCGTCTACCTGGCCGAGCGCACGGTGAAGTACCACGCGCGAAGCATCTACGCCAAGGCGCGCGTGGGCAACCGCCGGGCCTTCGAGGCCTACGTGAGGGAGGCCGTCAGCCGCCTCCAGGACGAGCGCGGCGCCTGAGGGCGCGGGCCCGCGCCTGGCCGCCGCGCGCCTTCCCTACAGCTCGGCGATGATGCGGCGGGTGCGAGCCGCCACCTCGGCCTTGGCGCGCTCGACATCGATGGTGGGCCACACGCCGTCGCGGTAGACCACCCGGCCGTCGCACATCGTCAGCACCACGTCCGCGCCGTCGCCGGCGAACACCACGTTGTAGTCCGGCGCGGTCATCGGACACCACTGCGGCCCGGTGACGTCGAGCACGCACACGTCGGCGCGCATCCCCTCCTTCACGAGGCCGCAGTCCTCGCGGCCCTGGGACAGCGCGCCCGTGCGCGTGGCGGCCGCCATCACCTGGCGCGGCTCCACCACGGCCGGATCGAGCGCGGCACCCTTGTAGACGAGCCCCATGAGGTACATGTCCTGGAACAGGTTGTGGTTGTTGTTGGACGCCATGCCGTCCGTTCCCAGGCACACCTTGACGCCGGCGTCGAGCATCTGGGGGATGGGGGCGAAGCCGCTCCCCAGCTTGAGGTTGGAGGCGGGACAGTTGGCCACGAACACGCCGCGGTCGCGCAGGATGGCGATGTCGCCCTCGTCCACCCACACGCAGTGAGCGGCGGTCACGGCGCCGTCAAGCACGCCGAGGGAGTCGAAGTAGGCGATGGGGCTCAGGCCGTCGTGGCGGCCGCGGCACTCCTCCACCTCGCTCTTGGTCTCCGAGGCATGCAGGTGCACCCGCAGCCCCTTCTCGCGGGCGATGGCCGCCACCTCGGCGCACACCTGGGGGTTGGAGGTGTACTCGGCGTGGATGTTGTAGTCGATGCGGATGCGCCCGTCAGCCGAGCCGTGCAGGTCGCGCACGAGCTCCTCGTTGAGCGCGCACTGCGGGTAGTCGGCGAAGGGCTTGGGCTCGAAGGCGAGCAGGCCCTCGCTCAGGTTGGCCTTGAGCCCGGCCTCCGTGACGGCCTGGGCGCGCTCGCGCGTGGCGTAGTACATGTCGGAGAAGCTCACGCCGCCGTAGCGGGCCAGCTCGGCGCAGGCCAGCAGCATGGCCCAGTAGTTGTCCTCGGGGGTGATCTTCGCCTCGAAGGGCCAGCACTTCTGCTCAAGCCACGCCTGGAGCGGCAGGTTCTCCGCGTAGCCGCGCAGAAGCACCATGGGGGCATGGGCATGGTCGTTGTAGAGGGCGGGCATGAGCAGCTTGCCCGCGCCGTCGTAGGCCTCGCCGTAGGACGCGGCATCGGCGGGCGCGGCGTCGCCCACGTACGCGATGCGGCCGTCCCGCACGCCCACCCAGCGGTCGGGCTGGTAGGCGAAGTCCTCGTCGAGGATGGCGATGTTCTTGAACAGCATGGGCACTCCCCTTCCGTAGCGTGCGCGTCGGACGATCCCGACGCCTTCTTCCGCCTTCGCGGTCAGTTATCTATAGGACAAAGTCTAATACTTGCCTACGCTGATGCGCGCGGCGCAGACGAAAAAAGAGGCGGCTGACTTGCGTCAACCGCCTCTCTGATAAGTGGTGGAGCCTAGGGGGATCGAACCCCTGACCTCATGGCTGCCAGCCATGCGCTCTCCCAGCTGAGCTAAGGCCCCGTAAAAGTGCGAGGACTATATTAACAGAAGGAGCGTCGGGCGCAAGAACTTTTTCGAAAAAGTTTTGCGCGCGGCGGCGGGTATCCGAGTCGGGCGCCCACGCCTCCTCCTGGAGCCTCGCGGCACGTGGCCCTAGGCCTCGGCCTTCTCCTTCGTGATGGCCTCGATCTGGTCGATGATGCCGTCCAGGGCGCCCTCCACGTCGTACTCCTCCACCTTGCCGGCGTCGACGAGGCGCGCGAAGCCCGGATCCATCGGCAGCGTGGCCACCGCGGGGATCTCGTACTTCTCGGCCACGGCCGCGCCCTGGGGCTCGCCGAAGATGTGGTGCTCCTTGCCGCAGTCGTCGCACTTGAAGTACGCCATGTTCTCCACCAGGCCGATGACCGGCACCTCGAGGGAGCGGGCCAGGTTGACGGCCTTGCCCACGATCATGGCCACCAGCTCCTGCGGGGCCGACACGGTGACGATGCCGTCGACGGGCAGCGACTGGAACACGGTGAGGAACACGTCGGAGGTTCCCGGAGGCATGTCGACGAACATGTAGTCAACCTCGCCCCAGTTGACCTCCTGCCAGAACTGGCGGATGGCGCCGGACACCACCGGGCCGCGCCAGGCCACCGGCAGGTCGTCCTGCGGGAGCATGAGGTTGACGGACATGACCTCGATGCCGCTCTCGGACACCGACGGGTTGATGCCGTCCTCGTCGGCGGTCAGATGGCCGGTGATGCCGAAGGACTTGGGGATGGACGGGCCGGTGACGTCCGCGTCCAGGATGGCCACCTTGTGGCCGCGCTTGCGCATCTCGGAGGCCAGCAGGCTCGTCACCAGGGACTTGCCCACGCCGCCCTTGCCGGACACGACGCCGATGACGTTCTTGACGGTGGTGCGCTTGTTCGTCTCAAGGGTGCTCGGGCCGGCGCTGGCCTCGCGGTCGCCGCAGCCGGACACGCCGCAGCTGGAGCACTCGTGGCTGCACTCTTCTTCTGCCATGGTTCCTTCTTTCCTGAGCTTCGCCGCGGACTCGTCTTGACATTCCGCGGACTCTGTCGTTTGCCAGCAGGCATCATAGCATAAGGCATGAGAAAGGGGCGGCTCGCCCAGAGCCGCCCCTCGGCTGCTTGGCTATTCAGTTGTGGGAGAGGGCTACTCGGGCTTCTCGGAGGCGAAGAACACGGCCTCGTCGAAAAGACCGCTCACGCTCTTGCCATGGAGGAAGGGGAGGTCGAGGAACTCGCTCAGGGTGGGAACCAGGTCGCTGCAGTCGACGTAGTGACCCTTCTCGTTGAGCTCGGCAGTGTTCTGCACGCGCCAGTAGCGGTCGTTCACATCGGTCAGGTAGTAGGTAGCGCCGTCGACGTCCATGTACACCGAGTGATGGGCGTGCAGGTAGGTCGGCAGCTCATCGTAGGATATCTCCAGCGACTCCGTGGATTTGACTCCCATGACGGTTCCCTTTCCCTAGGAAATATGATGGCTCCATCATACCAAGAAGGGCCCCTGTCAGCGAGCAGAGCGCTCAACAATCTCGCCACGGCGCCGGGCGGGGCGCGGAGACCGGGAAGCGCGCTAAGCGGGGCGCGGGCCAGGGGGGAAGCCGGCGCGGGCGGGGCGCGGACGACCGGGGGGGCGCTAGGCGGTGCGCGGACGACCGGGAAGCGCGCTAAGCGGGGCGCGAGCCAGCGGCCACGAGGGCCGCGAGGGCGGCAAGGTGGGCGGGGGTGGTGCCGCAGCAGCCGCCGACGATGGCGGCGCCGGCCTCGAGGATGGGGGCCATGGCGGCGGCGAAGTCCTCGGGGCCCACGTCGTAGACGGTCTGGCCGCCCTCGAGGCGCGGCAGGCCGGCATTGGGCTTGACGATGAGCGGGCAGCCGAGCAGCGGGGCCATGGCCGCCGCCAGAGGCGCAGCCTCACGCGGGCCCACGGAGCAGTTGAGGCCCGCGGCGTGAACGCCCCAGCCCGTGAGCGCGCGGGCGGCGTCCTCGGGCGTGACGCCCATCATGGTGCGCCCGCCCGCGCCGAAGGAGAGCGTGACGAACACGGGCAGGTCGGTGACGTCGAGCGCCGCCCGCGCCGCCGCCTCGGCCTCCCCCAGGTCGGTCATGGTCTCCACCACGATGACGTCGGCCCCGGCCGCCTCGGCGGCGCGAGCCTGGGCGGCGAACAGGCCGGAGGCGTCGTCGGGATCGAGGTCGCCCCAAGGCTCGAGCAGCCGGCCGGTCGGCCCCAGGCTTGCGGCCACGTAGCGCGGCTCGGCCGCGCGGGCGCAGGCCACGGCCGCCGCGAACACCTCGTCGACGGAGAGCCCCGCGTCGGGCTTGAGCGCGCTGGCGCCGAAGGTGTTAGCGGTCACCAGCTGGGCGCCGGCCTCCACGTAGGCGCGATGGACGGCGGTGACGGCCTCGGGGGCGGAGAGGCTGAGGCCCTCGGGCGGCTCGCCCGGAGCGAGCAGGCCCGTGCGCTGGAGCATGGTGCCCATGGCGCCGTCCTCGACGAGGGGGGCACGACCCTCTAAGACGAGGGCCAGGTGCTCGTCGGCGACGGTGCGGTGGGAGAGGTCGGTGCTCATGGGGTCTCCTTGGATGATCGAGCGAAACAGCGCGAAGGCGGGCGGAGCGGCGTGCCCAGAGGGGGCCTTCGCCGCCGAGACAGCGGCATGCGGGGCATCAGCCATGGCGAGCGGATCGCCGGAAGACGCGAGCCCGCAGGAACGCGCCGGGCGGCACGGGGTCGGGCGTCGTGATGGCATAGAGCGCACAGGATCGGTTGGCCGCGGCCACAGGCTGCGGCGCAGGGGCCGGATCGTCCTCGTCAGGCTCGGGAAGCCAGGTGAGATCGCGCACCACGAGCGGCCGCACGGGAACGCGCGGCGCGAGAACCTCCAGCTCGTCGCGCTCGGAGAACCGGTTGCGGCACCGCACGGTCATCCGGTAGCGCGGCGCGGTCGCGTCCGCGTCCGCCGCACGGCGCGATGGCCCCTCGCACGGTGCGCCGCCCGCAGGCGCGCTCCCGGCAGCGCCCTCGACACGCGACGCGACCCCCTCGCCCTCGCAAGGCTCGCAAGCCACCACGTCGGCAACGTGCATGGTCTGCTGCTCGTAGCCATCGTAGGCGCACGCCTGCTCGGCCTCGGCGAAGTAGAAGCCGGTGCCGTAGGGGCGATGGCTCACGGCCAAAAGCTCGTCAGCGACGGCCTCGAACGGCTCGCCGTCGAGCACGCGACGGTAGGCGCCCACCACGGTGGCCACGTAGAAGGCCTTCTTGTTGCGGCCCTCTATCTTGATGGAGTCCACGCCAGCATCCGCCAGCTCGCGCAGGTGGGCGAGCATATTGAGGTCCTTGGCGTTCATGATGAAGGTGCCGCGGCCGTCCTCCTCGACGGGAAAATGCTCACCGGGGCGCTTCTCCTCCTCCAGCGTGTAGCTCCAGCGGCAGGGCTGGGTGCAGTGGCCCTGGTTGCCGGAGCGGCCCGTGAGGTAGCTGCTGATGAGGCAGCGCCCCGAGACGGCCATGCACATGGCACCATGGGCGAAGGCCTCGATCTCAAGGTCGGGCGGGGCGTCCTGGCGTAGGCGGGCTATCTCGGCGAGCGACAGCTCGCGGGCGCACACGACCCGCGTGGCGCCCAGGGAATGCCAGACGCGGGCAGCTGCGGCGTTGGCCACCGACGCCTGGGTGCTCACGTGCAGCGCGACGGCCGGCGCGTGCTCGCGCGCGAGGACGGCCGCGCCCAGGTCGCCGATGATGAGGGCGTCGGCACCGGCGTCTTGGACGGCACGCAGGTAAGCGGGCAACGCGTCTAGGTCGTCGGGCATCATGAGGACGTTGCAGGCCACGTGCACGCGCACGCCGGCCTCGTGGGCGACGCGCACGGCCTCGGGCAGCTCGTCCAGGGCGAAGTTGGCAGCCCGAGCACGCATGCCGAAGCGATCGGCGGCCAGGTACACGGCGTCGGCGCCGAAACGGACGGCGGCACGCAGCTGATCCATCCCCCCGGCGGGGGCCAGCAGCTCCATCGGTATGCGGTCGGACGAGGTCATGGGTGCCTATTATAGCGACGACGCGGCGAAAGGCACCGCGCGCAAGGCGCCGAAGGAGCCGGCCGGCCCCTCAGGGCCTCCGCGAAGGCTTCGTGCGAGACGGCGCGGCCGCTTCTGCCAAAATCGAGCCCGCGAACCGCAATGACCGCCCGCCGAAAGCTCACCGAGGCTTTCGGGGAAAACGCCCTCTGCGAGCGTGACGAGTGATCGAGGATTCGGAATTGGCGCCCGAAAAGAGCTCGCAACCTTGTTTTTGGCAGAAGCGGCGCGTTGAAAACGCACGGGGGGGTCGGCGCGGAGGCGGGCGTGCGGCGCGGGGCTGTGCGGGCGCGGGCAGCCTGCGTGCCGTCCTCGTCCTGAGCGGCGCCCCGCGCGCGTGCGAGCGTCTCCGCTGGAATGTTTCACGTGAAACATTCTACGCCATGCCCCGCGCGTACGAGCGTCCTGCCCCCGCGCGCGTGCATGCGAGCATCCCCATGCCGTTGTCGCGGGCGACCTCCACGCACTCCGCCTCCCTCACATACGAGCGCCTCCATCGGAGGTGCCATTAGGTGTGACCCTTTGACCAGCCGGAAACGCACGACAGGGGGAGTCGGCACATGGATGGTGCACGGCAGGCGCAATCAGCGCGCCGACGGCCTGCGGCGAGCACGACCGATGCGACTCCGCGCAAGCGACCCCCCTTCCGCGATCGGGTCAACGAGCTATGATGGAGCCGAGCGCTGACCTGCCGGTCAACGCCGCCCTCCCCCGACCCCGAGGAGCCCCCATGAACCGAAGCGACTACCCCGCCGCGCCCACGCCCGGCACCGCACCCGCGCCCACGGCCGGCGTCGCGGGCGCGTCCGGAGCGCCCGCGTCCGCCCCACGCCGCGGCGACTTCGACGCGCTGCCGCCCGAGCGGCAGGAGGCCATCATGCGCGCGTCACTCGAGGGGTTCGGGCGTCACGACTACAAGAGCGCCCGCACCGCCGACATCGCACGGCGCGCCGGCATGTCAAAGGGGCTGCTGTTCTTCTACTTCCGCGATAAGCGGTCGCTCTACCTGCGTACCCTGGACTATCTGACCGACCGCATCATCGAGCTGGTGGTAGACGAGGACTTCTACGCCATCGACGACTTCTTCGACCTGATGCTCTACGCCGGCGAGCAGAAGGTGGCCAGCCTGAGCCGCTGGCCATGGGCGCTCGAGTTCGCGGTGCGGGCCTTCTACGCTGACCACCGTGACATCCGCCAGGCCGCGGCCCAGTGGACGAACCACCAGGTCGACGTCATGTTCGACCGGTTCTTCAAGAACGTGGACTTCAGCCGCTTCCGCGACGACGTGGATCCGCGCGAGGTGCTCGACATGCTCATCATGCTGGGCGACGGCTACCTGCACCAGCGCCTCTCCAGCCGCGAGCCCATCGACCTGGACGCGCTCATGGACGCGTACCGCCGCTGGTGCGAGATCCTGCGTGGGTGGGCGTACCGCTAGGCCTCGGCTTTTCGCCGCCAATCTGCAAATTCGAACGGTTTTGCACCCTGCCGTGCGGCAAAAGCCCCCAAGATGCCGGCACACGCAGGCGCGTCCAGGGGTTTTGCGGCCGCGGCGGCTGAATCAGCGGCAAAGAAGGACGCTGCAGAGTGCAAAACCGTCCGAATTTGCGCGGCAAGCTCAATTTTCCGAGGCACGACGCCTCGCCAAGGCGCCGCGGGCGGCACCGGCCGCAGGCGCTACAGGCTGAAGTCGCGGCGGGCGAAGGAGACGACGGCCAGGGCGTCAAGCGCCGCCGCGGCTGCGGCGAGCAGGGCGGATCCGACCAAGGCTCCCGCGTCCCCCGCCGCCAGGCCGTAGGGATCGAACAGCGCGAAGGGCGACAGGTCGGCCGCCCAGGCGAGTCCCTCCCCCACCGTGCCGATGAGCCCCACGAGGAAGAACAGCACGCAGGCGCCGGCGCCCACCCCCAGGCCGAGGCCGGGGCGCTGGAAGGCGCAGGCCGACGCGAGGCAGACCGCCGACGCGAACAGGCCGAGGGCGAGCAGTCCCGCATTGACGCGAGCCAGGCCGGCATGGTCGAGCTCGCCGGGGAACAGCGCCTCGCAGCTGATGACCTCGCCCGCCCAGCAGAACCCCACCAGGAGGGCGACGGCGGCCGCCTCCGCCGCGACAAGCGTGAGGGCAAGTGCCGTCCGCGAGCGCGGAGCGGCCAGCAGCCACGCGAGCGAACCGTCCCTCTCGGGCCCCACCACCAGGCGCTGCGCCAGGTAGACGGCCAGAATGACCAGCACGATGGTCAGCAGGAAGCCGTAGAGATAGTTGACGAGGAAGTCGAGCAGCGTGGCGGCGGCGTTGGTCATGTTGAAGGCCGCGAAGAGCTCGGGCATGGCCTCCTGCATGAGCACCAGGCTCTCGCTGACGGCCGGGTCGTAGAGGTAGGCGACGGAGGCGACGTACATGACGGCGACGGCCGCAAGGGCTGCGAGCACCGGGGCGACGCCGCGCAGGCTGCGCGCGAGGAGGGCGGGGATCATCGGGGGCCTCCCTTCTCCGGCGAGGCGGGCTCGGCGGGCGCCTCCCAGTGGCGGTCGAGGGCGTCGGCGCCGTAGAGGCGCTCGAGCGTGGCGTCCAGCGTGAGGTCAGCGGCGGGCGTCTCCGACGACAGGCGGCCGCGGCGGATGAACACCGCGCGGTCGCAGATTCCCTCCACCTCGCCGAGGACGTGGGATGACAGCAGCACCGTGGCGCCGCGCTCCCGCTCGGCCCGCACCAGCTCGACGAAGCGGCGCTGCATGAGCAGGTCGAGGCCGCTCGTGGGCTCGTCGAGCAGCAGCACGTCGGGCGCACCCATGAAGGCGGCCACGATGCCGAGCTTCTGCCGGTTGCCCTTGGAAAGCGAGCGGATGCGAGCGCGCGGATCAAGCTCGAAGAAGGCCGTGAGCTCGTCGCGGCGGCGCCGGTCGGACGCGCCGCGCAGGGCCGCCATGAAATCGAGGAAGGCCGCGCCAGTCAGGTCGGCGGGGCATGCCAGCTCGCCGGGCAGATACCCCACGCGCCCCTGGATGGCGGCGTGGCGGGCGAAGCAGTCCAGGCCGCCGATGGACACGCTGCCCGCATCGGGCCGCACGAAGCCCATGAGCAGCCGCATCGTGACGGACTTGCCGGCGCCGTTGGCCCCGAGGAAGCCGACGACCTCGCCGCGGCCCACCGCAAGCGACAGGTCGAACACGCCTCGGCCGCCGCCATAGTCCTTGGTGACGCCGCGCAGCTTGATGACCGGATCCATCGCATCCTCCCTCCCGTGGCGCCCCGTCGGCGCCCTCGCCATGAGACGATACGCCATTGACCCGATTGCGGAAGGGGCCTTCTCGCCGCCCTGGGAAGAAACGCGCTGCCTTCGCGGCGTAACGTGGCAAAAACCGGCGACCTGACGACAAGCCTGCGGAGCAGACGATGTCCCGTTGACCCGATTGCGGAAGAGGTCGTTTCGCACGGCCCCACGGACAAAATGGTCAAAAAAGCCGACCTGACGACATCCGCGCGAGAGACGCCGCCCAGCCCTCGCGAAACGCGCCTGGTCACACGCGAACCCGATCCCCACCGCTCCGCCGCATGGCGAGAAACGCGCGGGATCGCCCCTCCCCCGTCGTCAAGTCGGCTTTTTTGACCATTTTGCACCGCAGTTTCGCACAGGCGGAGCAGGGGTGAACGCGGATAGCACGCGCGGGGCGCCCGCAACACGCGGGGCCCCGCCGCCGAAGCAGCGGGGCCCCGCGAAGGAGCCTGCCCGCGACCGCAGGCCGCGCGAGCCCGCGCAGGACCCGGGCCGAGGCCCGGCGCTATCCCGCGTAGGTCACGCGGGCACCCTGGGGGGTGTCCTCGATGGTGAAGCCGAGGGCGGTCAGGCCGTCACGTACGCCGTCGGCCACGGCCCAGCTCTTCTCCTTGCGAGCGCGGGCGCGCGCCTCAAGCAGCGCCTCCACCGCCTCCATGGCATCGGCGCCGCCGTACCCGGCGATGTCGGCCGCCAGCTCGATCACCTCGGGCGGATAGGCCGCGCCCCCGCCCTGCTCGTCGGCGAGCGCAACGCCCAGCACGGCCAGCAGCTCCACGACGGCGTCGCGCGCGGCCATCGCGGCCTGCACATCCGCCACCGAGAGCGATTTGTCCGCCACCGCAGCGTTTACCTCGCCCACCAGCGTGAACACGGCGCCCAGAGCCGCCGGCGCGTTGAAGTCGTCGTCCATGGCCTGAGCGAACGCCTCGCGCGCGGCCGACACCTGCGCGCCCAGAGCCGCGGCGTCCACCACGTCCGGCGCGCCGTCCTCGGCGGCGCCCGCCAGCCAATCCACGTTCTTGACCGCGTTCTCGATGCGCGTGAGCGCGGCGTCGGCCTCGGCCAGGCGCTCCTCGGAGAAGTCGAGCGGGCTGCGGTAGTGGGTCTGCAGCATGAGCATGCGCAGGGCCGCCGGGCGCGTGGTGTCGAGCACCTCGTGGAGCAGCATGAAGTTACCGAGCGACTTCGACATCTTCTCGGCGTTCACCTGCAGCATCCCCGAGTGCATCCAGTGGTTGGCGAAGGTGCAGCCGCACGCGGCCTCAGACTGGGCGCGCTCGTTCTCGTGATGGGGAAAGGCCAGGTCAGAACCGCCGCCGTGGATGTCGAAGGGCAGCCCCAGGTACTTGCGGGACATGGCCGAGCACTCGATGTGCCACCCCGGGCGCCCCTGCCCCCAGGGGCTCTCCCACGAGGGCTCGCCAGGCTTGGCGGCCTTCCAGAGGGCGAAGTCGAGAGGGTCGCGCTTGCGATCCTCCAGGCCCTGGCCGTCGGCGCGCAGCTCGCGGTGGCCGCCCTCCATCTCGTCGATGTTGCGGCCGGAGAGCTCACCGTAGCCCTCGTAGGAGCGCACGGCGAAGTACACGTCGCCGTCCACCTCGTAGGCGTGGCCGCCGTCGATGAGCGTCTGCACCAGCTCGATCATGGCGGGAATCTCCTCGGTGGCCTTGGGGCGCACGTCGGGGTCCTGCACGCCGGCCGCGTGCATGTCGGCGATGAACGCCTCAGTGTACTGGGCGGCCACCTCAGCGGCAGAACGGCCCTCCTCGTTGGCGCGCTTGATGATCTTGTCGTCCACGTCAGTGACGTTCTGGACGAAGGTCACGTCGAAGCCGCGCCACGTCAGGTAGCGGCGGATCATGTCGAAGGAGATGAAGGTGCGCGCGTTGCCGATGTGGATGCGGTTGTAGACGGTGGGGCCGCACACATACATGGACACCTTCCCCTCATGGAGGGGAGTGAAGTCCACCTTGCGGCGCAGCTTGGTGTCGTAGAGCCTGATGGTCATGGGATGCTCCTTGCCGTAGTCGCGAATGCATGCGATTGTAGCGCATCCCGCAGGCCGCGGGGGCGACGGCGGCCGCGTCGCAGGCGGCTCGCGGCACGGCGCGGCGCGGCGATGCCCGGGCGGGCGGCGCGCGCAGCGGGCCCGAGCAGGGTGCGGCCCGGCAGCGACGGCCGCGCGAAGGGGAAGGCCCCGGCGCCGAACGGGGCGCGCGGGGCCGAGGGAGGAAATGGCAGATGCCCGGGCGGGCGCGCTAGGCGCGCTCGGCGGTGGCGCGGTAGGCGCCCTTCTGGCCGGTCACCTCGAAGGCATAGGTCACGCCGTCCGCCTCGCAGGTGCCCGCGGCGGCGCCCGACGCCGCCAGCTGGTCGGTGACGTCGACGGGGGCGCCGCCGGCCACGCTCACGTGCACGCGGCCGTCAGAGCCCTCAAGCACGATGGCCTGGATCCCGCCGGCCTCAGCCGAGCCCAGGTCGCTGACCTCGAAGGTGCCCGTGGCGCCCTGGGCGCCCGACCCCGCCGTGGCCGTCGAGTTCGACTGGTAGACGACCTCGCCCTCCGTGGCGCCGTCCGCGTGGACGCTCACCTTGACGGGCTCCGTGGTGTCCTTGACGGTCACCTCCACCGGATCGCCGTTCACCATGACGATGGCCTTCTCCACCCACGTCTCGCCCGTGGCGGCGTAGCACACGCCGTTGCTCACCGCGAACGTCCCGATGAGCGCGGCCATCGCCACCGTCGCGTACCTCAGCGCCAGCGTCGGCGCCTTCTTCGTCTTCTCCATGGGAATGCCCTTAACCTTTCCCAGCAGCTCAGCAGGGGCACGTACCTCTTCCATCATGGCTCGGTACCGGCTCTGGTTGCTCGTCGTCATCCCACGCCTCCTTCAGCTGCTGTCTCAACAGTTTCCGTGCCCGAGTGAGTCGGGTGCGCACCGTGGGCTCCCTGATGCCGAGCACCTCCGCGATCTCGCGCGTGCCGTAGCCCTCGAAGTAGAAGAGGTGCACGACGATGCGGCACTTCTCCGGCAGCGCGGCCAGGGCGTCGTAGAGGCGCTCATGGTCGGGCTCGTCGAAGGCGGGCGGCAGATGCTCGTCGGTGACCTCCTGCAGGCTCACGCGCCGACGCCATGCCGAGCGCCACAGGCTCTTGCACTCGTTCGCCGTCACGCGGATGAGCCAGTGCTTGAGCCGATCGCCCTCGGCATCGGCCGGCGGCTTGGCGTAGAGCCTCATGAACACCGTCTGAGTGACGTCGTCGGCATCGGCCGCGCTGCGCGTCTGGTTGAGCGCGATGCGGTACACCATGTCGCCATAGGCGTCGACGGCGGCGCGATACTCCCGGTTGTCCACGAACGCTCCCTCATCATCTCGGTTGAAAGGCCCTTCACCCGTAATACGCCGCAGCGACGCGAAATGTGCGGGCGGAGGCGGATTTTTTTCGGAGAAGGCAGCGGAGCGCGCCGAGCAGGATCGGGACGGGCGGCCGGCAGGGCGGCGGGGCGGCCGAGTCGGACTGGGGCGGCGCCGAGCAGGATCGGGACGGGCGGCCGGGGCGGCAGTGCGGCGAAAGGGGCGCCCGTCCCCGCCCGCCCTGCCGGCCGGCAAGTTGACACGGGCAGAAATAGAGGGCGTTTTCTGCGAGAAATGACGGTTCTGCATGATTTCTCGGGCGCGAGGCGACCCCCATCACGCCACAAGCCTGCGGGACGCTTTCGCGACCTGGGGAAACGCGGGGCGAACCGCCAGCCCGGAAGCGAGCGACAATGCAAAGCCGTCATTTCTCGCAGGGAAGGGGCCCCTTTGCCGCCCAGGCTCGAGGGAACCGGGCTAGAGGCGGCACACGAGGCAGGTGGCGGTGGCGGAGATGCCCTCCTCGCGGCCCTCGAAGCCGAGGCGCTCGGTGGTGGTGGCCTTCACGCCCACGTTTTCTGCCGACAGGCCCATGGCAGCAGCCAGGTTGGCGCGCATCTGGTCACGGTAGGGCGAGAGCTTGGGCGCCTGGGCGGCGATGACGCTGTCTACGTCGAGGATCTCGAAGCCCTGCTCGCGCACGAAGGCGGCCACGGCGGCCAGCAGCTTGAGCGAGTCGGCGTCCTTGTAGGCCGGGTCGGTGTCGGGGAACAGCTTGCCGATGTCGCCCCCGCGCACGGCGCCGAGCAGCGCATCGGCGATGGCGTGGGCCAGCACGTCGGCGTCTGAGTGGCCGTCGAGCCCGCGCACGTGCGGGATGTCCACGCCGCCCAGGATGAGGCGGCGCCCCTCGGCGAAGGCGTGCACGTCGTAGCCAAGGCCCGTGCGCAGTCCGCGCAGGGCCGCGGGAACCGCCGAGGCGCCGGAGCCGGAGCCGGCGCCCGCATCCGCGCCAACCGCGTTCGCACTACTCGCCATGGCTGACCCCCTCGGCGTCCCTCAGGAACATGGTGCGCACGGCGCTGGCCAAAAGCACGTAGTCCTCCGGCACCGTGAGCTTGATGTTGTCGCGCTTGCCCTCCACCACGAGCACGCGACCGCCAAGCCGCTCGATGAGCGCCGAGTCGTCGGTGCCCACAAAGCCGTCAGAGAGCGCGCTCGCGTGGGCGCGGCGGTAGATGCCCGTGCGGAACACCTGGGGCGTCTGAGCGTTCCAGAACACCGAGCGGTCGGGCGTGCCCATGATGACGCCGTTCTCCACCACCTTGAGGGTGTCGACGGCCGGATGCGCCACCACGGCGCCGTCGCAGTCGAAGTTCCCCTTCACCGTGTTGATGGTATGGAGGATGAGGTCGGGCGAGATGAGCGGACGGGCGCCGTCGTGCAGCACCACGTACTCGTAGTCGTCGCCCACATACTCCAGGCCCGAGAACGCCGACTCCTGGCGGATGGAGCCCGCCGGCGCCATGACGACGGGCGTGACGAAGGGGAACGGGTCGATGGCGCGGGAGAGGTACTCGCGCATGCGCTCCTCCGGGCACACGATGACGATGAGCCCCACGTCACCCACGGCGTCGAAGGCCTCGGCCGACCAGGTGAGGATGGGCTTGCCGGCAATCTCCACCAGCTGCTTGCCGCCTTCCTTGCCGAAGCGCTCGCCCGTGCCGCCGGCCAGGATGATGGCCGCCGTCTGGGGGTTCTTGTCCACCTTGCCCTGCAGCCCGCAGTTCACCTGGCTGAGCGCGTCGAAGTCGAGGCCGTCAAGCAGCAGCTCCGGTGCGCGCAGCACCGCCGGCTCGAAGATGGGATCGATGGTCTTGGACATTGGGCTACCCCCTGGTGGTTTGTCGGTCGCGTCTAGTATAGAGCAGGACGGCGGCCCGCGCCCGAGCTCGCTCCCCCATCCCGTATAATGCGACAAAGGCCGACGAACCGGGAAGGCGGTGGCAAGCGATGGCGGTGGCTCGCTACGTGCTCATGAACAAGAACACGCCCGTGCTGGCCTTCGAGTACGACCTGGACGAGCACAAGGCCGTGCGCGTCACGCGCACGGAGAACCTCGACGCCGCGCCGGTGGGCCTGGCCGACCGCCACGGCGAAATCTCCAAGCACCAGGTGAACTACTGGTGGCACCATCGCGCCATCCCCGCCTCGCGCGCCCACGTCAAGCGCCTGCTCGAGAACCTGCGGCTCGACAGCACGCTCGTGCTGGCTGAGCGGAGCTTCGGGCTGTCGCTCTCCGACCGCTACTGGCTCAACGACGAGGACGACCCCAAGACCTGGGACGCCGTCAACTTCTTCGACAACGACTTCACCGATGACCTGGGGTTCCTCACCTTGGGGCAGGACTCCCAGGGGTCGTCGCCCGACGCACCCGACTACGCGCGGGTGAGCCTCTCGTCGCCCAACAGCACGCTCGGCGGCGACCTGCTCAAGAAGTGGAAGATCATCGACGGGCAGCGCGTGTTGCTGAAGTCGGGCATCGGCTTCGTCAACCAGGAGCCCTACAACGAGGTGATCGCCACCGAGCTGCACCGCCGCCTCATGGAGCCGGGCGAGTTCACCCCCTACTGGCTGTTCGAGGACGGCCGCCGCGTGTACTCCGCCTGCGGCAACCTCCTGGGCGACGACGAGGAGCTCGTGGCCGGCTGGGACGTCATCCGCAACGTGAAGCAGCCCAACAACCTGTCCGACCTCCAGTTCTACGTGCGCCGCTGCGCCGACTTCGGCCTGGACGCCGACGAAGTGATGACCCAGCTGGCCAAGATGTTCGCCTGCGACTTCGTGCTGGCCAACCGCGACAGGCACTACCGCAACTTCGGCGTCATCCGCAACGTGGAGACGCTCGAGGTCACGGGCCTGACCCCGGTGTTCGACACCGGATCGTGCCTCTGGTCGGACGCGGAGCTGCTGGAGGTGCCGGGCGACTTCCTGTACCGCGCCAAGCCGTTCAAGCGCGACGGCATGAAGCCCGCCGAGCAGGTGGCGCTGTTCGAGGGCTACTTCGGCTGGCTCGACGCGGCGGCCCTCGACGGGTTCCCCGAGGCCGTGGCCGCCATCCTGGGGAAGAACCCCAACATTCCCGAGCGGCGCATCGGCATCATCGTCGACCAGGTGAAACGCAAGATCGAGGTGCTCGACCGCATCGCCTGCTAGGCCCAGCGCGGCCCAAACACGCAAGAAGGGCCCCGGGGGCGTGTCCCCGGGGCCCTCGGCATTCCAGGCGGACGGGCGCGTCGGCTAGTCGGCGGCGCCCCCGGTGAGCGAGCCGGCGGGCGCAGGGCGCGAGCCGGCATGGCCCAGGTCGAAGTTGGTGAGCAGCAGCTCGGCGTCGCGGGCGATGGAATCGCGCTTGCGGGGCGCCGGGATGGAGCCGGTGCCCTCGTTGAACACGAGCTCGCCGTCGACCGCCGTGACGTCCACCACGCTGCCGCTCGTCCAGCGGCCCTCGAGGATCTGCTCGGAGAGCGGATCCTCCAGCAGGCGCTGGATGGCACGGCGCAGCGGGCGGGCGCCGAAGGTGGTGTCGGTGCCCTCCTTGGCGATGAGCTTGATGGCGGCCTCGTCGAGGTTGATGGACATGTTCTGGGCGATCATGCGGTCGCGCAGGTCGGCCACCATGAGCTCGACGATCTGGGCGATCTGCTCCTCGGTCAGCGACTTGAACACGATGATCTCGTCGATGCGGTTGAGGAACTCCGGCCGGAACAGCTTCTTCATCTCCGACATGACGCGGGACTTGATCTCCTTGTCGGAAAGGCCGCTGCCCTCGCTGGCGGAGAAGCCGAGCGTCGTGGTCTGCGCGATGTCGCGCGCACCCACGTTCGACGTCATGATGATGACGGTGTTGCGGAAGTCCACGGTGCGGCCCTGGGCGTCGGTGAGGCGTCCCTCCTCGAGGATCTGCAGGAGGATGTTGAACACGTCCGGATGCGCCTTCTCGATCTCGTCGAAGAGCACCACCGAGTAGGGGCGCTGGCGCACGGCCTTGGTCAGCTGGCCGCCCTCGTCGAAGCCCACGTAGCCCGGAGGGCTGCCGATCAGGCGCGACACGGCGTGCTTCTCCATGTACTCGGACATGTCGAAGGACAAGAGCGCGTCCTCGGAGTTGAACAGGAACTCGGCGAGCGCCTTGGAGAGCTCGGTCTTGCCCACGCCCGAGGGGCCGAGGAAGATGAACGAGCCGGCGGGGCGCTTGGGATCCTTGAGGCCGCTGCGCGAGCGGCGAATGGCCTTGGAGAGCGCGGTCACGGCCTCGTCCTGGCCGATGACGCGCTCGTGAAGCACGCCCTCCATGCGCAGGAGCTTCTCCGTCTCAGCCTCGGTGAGGTTGGAGACGGGCACGCCGGTGGACATGGACACCACGTCCGCGATGTCCTCAAGCGTGACCTGCTGGATGGTCTTGGAGGAGTCCTCGGCCCACTGCTTCTCGGCCTCCTCGCGCTTGGTCTTGAGCTGGGCCTCCTCGTCGCGCAGCTGGGCGGCGCGCTCGAAGTTCTGATCGGCGATGGCGGCGTCCTTCTCGCCGCGGATGCGCCGCAGCTCGTCGTCGAGGTCGCGCAGCTCCTTGGGCAGCGTCATGTTGCGGATGCGCATGCGGGCGCCGGCCTCGTCGAGCACGTCGATGGCCTTATCGGGCAGGTAGCGGTCCTGGATGTAGCGCTCGGAGAGCGTGACGGCGGCCTGGATGGCCTCCTCGGTGAAGCGCACCTGGTGATGGGCCTCGTAGCGGTCGCGCAGCCCCTCCATGATGCGGATGGCCTGCTCCTCGTTGGGCTCGTTGACCGTGAGCGGCTGGAAGCGGCGCTCGAGGGCGGAGTCCTTCTCCAGGTGCTTGCGGTACTCCTCGAGCGTGGTAGCGCCGATGATCTGGATCTCGCCGCGCGACAGCGGGGGCTTCAGGATGGCGGCCGCGTCGATGGAGCCCTCGGCCGAGCCAGCGCCGATGATGGTGTGGATCTCGTCGATGAACAGCAGCACGTCGCCGGCGTCCATGACCTCCTTGATGACCTTCTTCAGGCGCTCCTCGAACTCGCCGCGGTACTTGGAGCCGGCCACGAGCGCCGACACGTCGAGCGTGATGAGGCGCTTGTTGCGCAGCAGGTCGGGCACCTGGTTGGCCACGATGAGCTGGGCCAGCCCCTCGGCGATGGCGGTCTTGCCCACGCCGGGCTCGCCCAGGATGAGCGGGTTGTTCTTCTGGCGGCGCGACAGGATCTGCATGACGCGCTCGATCTCGGCCGCGCGGCCGATGACGGGGTCGAGCTGGCCGTCACGGGCCTTCTTGGTGAGGTCGGTGCCGAACTCCTTGAGCATGGAGTCCGAGCCGGCCCCCGTCGGGTCGAACCCGCCGCGGCCGGCGTAGACGGCGCTCTGGCCCACCAGGTCGTTCAAGGCCGCGCGCACGTCGTCGCCGGTGACGCCCATGCGACCGAGCACCTCGAGCGCGGTGCCCTCGCCCTCGCGGACGATACCGAGCAGCAGGTGCTCGGTGGAGATGTAGGACTGGCCCATCTGCATGGCCTCGCGCAGGGAGTTCTCCAACACGCGCTTGACGCGCGGGGTGAATTGGAGGTGCCCGGAGACATCGGCCTCCTCGTCGATGGAGACCACCTGGCGGATGGTCTGGACGACGCCCTCGTAGCCGACGTTCAGGCGCGCGAGGGCCTGGGCCGCCAGGCCGTCCTTCTCCTGGATGAGCCCGAGCAGGATGTGCTCGGTGCCCACGTAGGGCTGGTGGAGCCCGCGTGCCTCGTCCTGCGCCAGGACCAGCACCTTGCGGGCCTTGTCGGTGAACTTCTCGAATGACATGCTCGCCTCGTTTCTCGCGGAGCTTCAAGCTCTCTCTGTTGCTCGGAATCATCCTAGCATTCCTGTCAAACAAGTGCTAAGACGCCAGCTCGCCGAGGGCGCCCCCCACACATATTATGCGTACATGGGAGATGGGCGATCCGCAGGGCGAGGAAAGACGACTGCCCGCTCGAGCCCCCGCCTCAAATGGCAGAGCGCAGCGAAGCATTCCGCCTTGCAGCCTCCTCCACCCCTATCGTCCCAGGATCCCCAATCGGCCGCCTCCTCCTTTACTTTACTACAGTAGAGCGCTATAGTTTCTGGGCATGTTCCGTCACCGCGAGCCTCCTACTCCGCGGTTTCAGAGAGGAGCCGCCATGAGCGCACCTTACGATGACAACGACCCCTCCGCCTCCGCGCCGTCGCTGCGCCGGCAGTTCGGCCTGCGCGAGGCCATCACCATCACCGTGGGCACCGTCATCGGCGTGGGCCTGTTCACCACGGGCGGCAACATCGTGGGACTCATGGGCCCAGCGGTCATCATCGCCACGCTGGTGGCCATGCTCGTGTCCATCTACCCGGCGCTGCTCTACGCCGAGATGGGAGCGGCGCTCCCCTACGCCGGGGGCACCTACCAGTACGCGGGCCTCGGGCTCGGACGTCCCCTGGGGATGCTCGCCGGCTGGAACTTCATCATCTCGCTCGTGGCCGTCACCGGCGGCGAGTCGCTCGCCTTCGCCTACTACTTCAAGACCATCTTCCTGGCCGTGGGCGTGGAGCTGCCCGTGCCCGACGTGGTGCTCGCCTGCGCGGCGCTCCTGCTGTTCATCGTCACCAACGTGCGCGGCGTGCAGATCACCGGCCGTCTGCAGAACGGGTTCATGTTCTTCTTCTGGGGCGTGGCCGTCATCTGGTTCCTCACGATGATCCCCGAGGTGAGCCTGCCCACCTTCGTGACGACGCCGGACTTCCTGGGCTCCCTGGACGCCTTCGGGTTCATCGCCGCCGTGGCCATGATCTGGTGGTGCTTCGCCGGCTTCGAGACCTGCTGCGGCATGGGCGAGGAGATCCGCTACCCCTCCGTCAACATCCCGCGGGCGCTGAAGCTCGCGCCCTTCATCATCTTCGCCGTGAACGGGGCCTTCCAGTGGTTCCTCGTGGGCATCACGCCGGTGGACGCCATCCCCGGCCTGGCCGACGCGGCCGCCCCCTACGCCGAGGCCATGGTGTCGGCCGGCATCCTGGGGCTGCCGCTTCTGCTGCTGGCCCTCGGCGTGGCCTTCGGCGGCGACTTCTCCACGCTCAACGCGTCGATCGCCGTGCCGCCGCGCTATTTGTTCACCATGGCCCGCGACGGCGCCATGCCCCGCGTGTTCGCGAAGGTGCACCCGCGCTTCCGCACGCCGTACGTGGCCATCATCGCGCTCGGGGCGCTGTCCATCCTGCTCGTGGCCACCTCCACGCTGGACTTCATCGCGTCGCTGTCGCTGTTCGCCGACCTGTTCTACTACATCATCGGCATCGCGGCGGCCCTGGGGCTGCGTCGACGCATGCCCGATCTGGCGCGTCCCTTCCGCGTACCGGGCGTAGCCGTGGGCGTGCCGGTGTCCATCGTCATCTACGCCGTCATGATGAGCCAGCTGGGCACCGAGCCCTTGGTAGTGGGCGCCCTGTGGTGCGTGATCGGGCTCGTGGTGTTCTTCGCCTGCCAGAGCCGCTACGGCAAGCCCGAGCCGGTGTCGGTGGCCGAGGCGCTGCCCGGCGCCGCCGACGTGCCCGACGCGCAGGAAGCCGCGAAGATGGATCGCGAGTACCGCCTGTGGAAGATCGTGGTGGCCGCGGCCTGCGTCGTGGTGGCCCTGCTCTACCTGGTGCCGATGCTGGTGGGATAGGACGCGAGCGGGCGCCCTCGCTACAGCAAGCCGGCGGGGATCACCAGGGTGTCGCCGTCGAGGGCGCTGACCCTCTCGGCCACGCAGATGATAGCGCCCGTCCCCCGGGGAACCGATGCGCGGTCAAGGACCCCGAAGCTTTTTGTCATCGAACGGCTGGGCGACGCCGTCTTCTTGGGCGAGCAGGGTCGATTTCCCACCTGACGAGGGCCGGTCACCAGCAGCACCGCGTACTCGCTCGCAGTTTGCTCAACCAACGACTCGATAGCGCGCGGAATATAGCTCATGACCTTACCCGAAAGGTAATGAGGCCATCAGGGGAGCCGGCGCTATGAGATGGGCACCGAAGGGTGCCACTTGAGGAAGCGGGCCTCATCCTGAAGCCAGCGGACAAAATGGGTGATCTGATCCTTCTTCGGGCTATCGAGCGGGTAGACCGCGCAGTCGCGCACGTTCTCCGCCTCCCCGGCGAACGGGATCTTGAAGCATCCGCCGATCGCCGTTCTCTCGGGAGGGCCGTCGAAGTCGGTCATGCCCACCCCCTTGGTCTTCTTGATGGCCGCAAGCGCCATGGCCGAGTTGTCGACGTAGCTTACCTTGGGGCCGCGCCCCTCGGCGGCAAGCGCGTCGAAGAACGCCTTGTAGCGCTGCCGCGAACCATTGGGGACGATGAGGGTCCGGCCGCGGACGTCCTCGATGCCGAGTGCATCGCGTGCCGCCAGCGGATCGTCCCCGCTCACGATGAGACCCAGTTTGGCCGAGCGCAGGGGCACGGCGGCGCAGCCGTCGAAGGAGCTGGAGAGCGAGCGCAGGATGAGCAGGTCGCGCCTGCCGTTGAGCAGCATCTCCTTCATGGACTCGAAGGGATCTTGAGCCACGCGGACGAAGCAGCCGCCCTCCGCCGAGGCGTATTCGATGAGCGAGTCGAAGGGATCCGTCATCGAGCCGATCACGAAGGAGTCAAGCCCCAAGACCAGCTCATCACGGCCGTCGGCCTCCTCGTTGTAGAGGTCGTCGACGAGACTGATGACCCGCTGCGCCCGGCGCGCGAACCGCTCGCCCTCCGCCGTGAGCCGCATCTGGTTGTGCTTGCGCTCGAAGAGCTGGACGCCCATCTCGGACTCAAGGCTCCTCACCGAGTTGCTGACGGCCTGCCGCGACGTGCCCGTCGCCTCCGCGGCCTTCGCGAAGCTCGCCCCCTCGCACGAGGCGAGAAAGAAGCGCAGCTGGTTGATCTCCACGGGAACACCCCTTCCTGCCCTCAGCCGGCGCACCTGCGGGAAGCACCGCATCAGACGTCTGCGATCCGCCTCCCGACCTGCGCCTCGACTTGCCTTCGAAGCTCGTCGAGCAGCACGTCCACCTGAGTCGCGCCTGCCTCGCCCTCGGCGACCACCCTCACTACGTACACGACGTCGCGCCCCGCCAGGGGATGGTTCAAGTCGAGCACCACCTCGAAGTCGTCCACCTTGACCACCTTGGCAGCCGTGGGCTCCTTGTTCTTGCGCGTATCGCCGTACCACTGGATATACTCGCCCACCGGAAGCGAGCGGTAGTCGGGAATCATGCTCACCGGGATGCGAAACACCGCGTCCTCATCACGCGGCCCGAAGCCCTCCGCAGCCGACACCGCAACCACGCGCTCCTCGCCAAGCGCCATCTCACGCAGAACCCGCTCGAGCCCCTTCGGGACGCAGTTGGCCCCGAACACCACGCGCAGGGGCGCCTTATCCACACGCTCCTCGAATACGGCTCCGTCAGGATACGTTCCCCGATAGGCGATGTCCACCCATGAGCCCAACTCTCTCATCGCGATTGTCCTTCCTCTTGTCGACACGCCCCCGCCGCAGGCGGCGAGCGCGCTATCCGGGAAACACCACGCCCACGGCCATGGGCAGATACACCGTGCTGAACACAAGGCTTACCACCACCGTGGGGATCTCCGCCTTCCACATCTGCCTGACGGTGAACTGGCCGGCATCGTAGGTGTAGGCACGTAATATGTCGATGGGAAGCATGAAGCAGATGGTGCCCCACACGACGCCGACGCACGTCATGACGACCGGATGGATGCCCGTCACCGCGCCAATGCCGATGAGCGCCGGGATGGCGAGGATGGTCACCGGCGGCCCCGCCGGGATAAGCACGCGTATCAGGAACAGCACGAGACACGCAAGGAACAGCGTGAGGGGCACCGGCAAGCCCGCAAGCGTCGCAAACGCGTTGCCCACGAGCCACTGGATGAGCCCCGACTGCTCGATGACTGTGGCCATGACCATGACGCCCGGCAGCAGAAAGAACAGGTCCCATGAGGCGATCTTCTGGAATCGCTCGGGCACCATGACATCCACGCCGGGCAGGTACATGACGATGGCGCCGATGATGACCACCATAGGGCTGCTGAGAAGGGGCACGACCGACCCGGCGAACCACAGGGCCACCATTCCCAAGAAGATGACCAGGGATTTCTTCTCGAGCACCGTCCATCGCCCCAGACTCGTCGCCTCGAGAATCTTCCGATAGGTCGTCGGATCCAGCGGCTCGGGCCGCAGGGTCAGGCAGAGGAATCCCCACAGCACGCATACGATGAACCAGGAGAGGGGGATCATGATGAGCACCCACTGCAGAAACGTGATGTCCACGCCTGCCGTGGCGCGGAGCAGCTCGATGGCCACCACGTTGCTCGGAGCGCCCACCGGCGTTATGCAGCCGCCGGCATAGGCCGCGAGCGGAATGCCGATCATCATGGCCGCGCGCAAATTCCGGTTCTCCCCCGTCACCACCCGTCGCTCGATGCCAAACAGCGAAACCACGAACGTGTACACGATGGTCGCTGCCGTCATGTCATCGCAAAACGAGGAGATGAGCGCGCAGGTGGCAAGGATAACCAGGAGAAAGGCCCGGCCGCTGTCCTTGGTGAACCGCACGAGGAACCCCACCAGACGCAGCGGGATGCTCGTCTGCGAGAGCATGCCCGCCAGGAAGAACGAGCCGAGCACCATGATGCTTGCGCTCGTCATGAACGACTTGAGCGCCTCGGACATGGAGTCGTAGCAGCCAACCGCCACGCAGGCCGCGCACACGTAGAGCGTGACGATCATCTTGGGGAAGATGTCGAACAGCCACATGATCACCGATGAGAACAGCACGCCGAACACATGCCACGCCGCGACAGCCAGGCCCTCCGGCGGCGGCGTGAGCGCGAAAAAGAGCAGGAACGCCAGTGCGATTGCGATGCCGACGATACGCTTTGCCATCTCTCCCCCCTTCGCTTCATCCCCTGCATGGCCCGGCGCCGCAGCACGCCGCCGCAACGCCGGACCCGTTGGGCCATCAGACTACCGCGGGCACCAGAGCACCTGGTTCGGTTTCCGCTCAAGCTCCAGGGCCAGCTCGGACACCGGGCCGAACTTCATCACCTGCGCCAGGCAATGGTGCACGCAGGTGGGCTCGCGCCCGGCAGCCACGCGGTCGGCGCACAGGTCGCAGAGCTTGGTGGGAACGGGAATCTTGTGCCAGTTCCAATCATGGGGCTCTTCGACCAGCCAGGGGCCGTCGTCGAACACACGGATGCCCCATGTGCCTACTGGATAGCCGTGCTCCTCCTTGCAGGCCACCTCACACGATTGGCATCCGGAGCAGAACTCGTAGTCGATAAGCAGGCCGTAGCGTCCCATGCCTACTCCTCCTTTCCCGCCGCGGGCGAGTCGCTTCGGTAGCTTTCATCCTCATCCAAGCGGTAGAAGTTGTCATCATACTTGTGCTTGGGCATTCCCGGCTGATCGATGCCCTCGACGTCGACGCGCTCGAAGTCCTCTGGCACCGCCTTGCGGAAGTCGCAGAGCAGGCACTTGTAGGGAGCGCCGAAGCCCAGCTTTCCGTTGCGGGAGTGGGGCACGAGGCTGTTGATGTTCGCCTTCCACACGCCGTAGAAGTGCGGCGCCTCGCCATCCTCCTCAGGGAACCACCAGCCGTGCTGAGCATGCACGAGACCCGGCTTGACGGCGTTGGTGACCTTAGCGACGAACAGGCAGAAGCCGAACTGGTTCTCCACGCGCACCCAATCGCCGTCCTTAACGCCCTTGGCCGCAGCGTCCACGGCACTAACCTCGAAGACCGGGTCGGGCACCAGCTCGCGCAGGTAGGGGATCTGGCGCCCCTCCGAGTGGAAGTAGGCGTACTCGCGAGCGCCCGTGGTGAGAATGAAGGGATACTTCTCAGCCACCTCCGGAGTGGACACCGGGCTGAACGGGGGCTCCACATAGTAGGGCAGCGGGTCCTCTCCAAACGACTGGAACGCGTAGGAGTAGAGCTCGAGGCGCCCCGTCATCGTGTTGAAGCCCGGGTTGCCATCAGGGCGCAGGTGCCCGGTCTCGTACTTGCGGTAGCCCACGACGCGCTGGTGCGTGACCTCCTCGCGTAGCTTGGCGTGGTTCATGCCCGTGCCGCCGACGAAGTAGTCGTCGATGAACTCCATGGGGGTGCAGGCGTTCTCGCCCGTCCAGGCAGAGGGGTTCACGATGAGGCCCATGTCATGATAGTTGTAGAACTCTCCCTTGCACTCCCCCACCTCGATGCACTTGTTCAGCGCGCTGTAGTAGTTCGGGGTGCCACCATAGTGGGTGGGGACGATGGAGTCCTGCTCGATGCAGGAGGAGACAGGCAGGAACACGTCGCACAGGGCCATGGCCGTCGGGGTCATGAAGATGTCGTTAACCCAGTTGAAGTCAAGGTCCTTGGCGGCGTTGTACCAGCGCTTCGGCTGCGCGGAGCAGGTGGGCGCGAGCAGGTTGGTGGAGCCGAACCAGATGCCGTGGATCTGGTAGGGCACGGCGGTCTCCAGGGCGTCGAGCGCGCGATCCGCGTGGGCGCGCAGCATCATGTTGACGTAGGCGGGATACTCCTCCAGGCCGATGACCTTCTCCTTCAGCTCGTCGGGGAGGAGCCTCCAGCCCAAGCCCGCGACCACCTTGTCGCCGGAGCCGTCGAAGATGTCTTGGAGGATGTTGCCGCCGGGAACGTCGAAGTTGCCCGTGATGGCGATGAGGCTCAGGATGCACTGGCCCGCCTGGGCGCCGTTGACCGTCTGGTCGATGGCCAGGCCCCATGCGATGGACGCCGGCTTGGCGCCCGCATAGGCGCGGGCGGCCTCCCTGATCTCCTCCGCCGGGATCTCGCAGATCTCCGCCGCGCGCTCGGCCGGCATGGTGGCCACGCGCTCGGCCAGCTGCTCGAAGCCGTAGCACCACTTGTCGACGAAGTCGTGGTCGTAGAGGTCCTCGCTGATGATGGTGTCGAGCATGGCCATGCCAAGCGCCGCATCGGTACCGGGGCGCAGCTGCAGGTGGTAGTCGGCCAAGGCGCATGTCCATGTCAGGCGCGGATCGACGCACATGAGCTTGGCACCGCGCTTCACCAGGTCGAGGACGGCGTGGCCGAACAGGCCGTCGCCGTTGGAGACGAGGGGCTCCTTGCCCCACTGGACGATCATCTCCGGTACCTGGTACTGCGGGTCATCGTAGCCGCCCGGCAAGCCGCCGGCAAAGTCGATCTCCGGATAGGGCGCGCCCAGCAGGTACTGGGTGATGGAGACGCGCGGCCCGTAGCAGGCGAAGCCTGATTGAGCGTAGCAGCCGTTCGGCGTGCCGAGCGCGCGGTGGGCACCTACCCCAGCCATCTGGGTCATGCGGCCGGTGCCGGTCATGGCCAGCATGGTCTCAGCGCCATACTCCTCCTTGATGCGGCCGACGTTCTCCGCAATGATCTCGTAGGCCTCCTCCCAAGTGCAGCGTTCCCACTTGTCCTTGCCGCGATCCTCCCGGGCGCGCTTCATCGGGTAGATGACGCGGTCGGGATGGTAGGTGAAGTCCTTCAGCGTGAGACAGCGGACGCACAGGCGTCCCTTCGTGACGGGGTGGTTCTCGTCGCCCTCGATGCGGACGAGCTTGCCGTCCTTCACGTAGGTCTTGATACCGCAGCCCGTCGGATGGCAGCCCGGTGCCGACCAGGCCGCTCCGCGCGTGACCACCGTGCCGTCCTCCTCAACCCAGCGCCACGGCTTGCCGATGTCATTGTCGAATTCCATTGGTTCTCCTCTCGTGGTATCTCATCGCAACACCGGGCGTGAGGTCCTCCAAAGCTGCTCCGCAGCTCTCGCAGGCCCCTCGCCCCGGATCGTTCAAGGTGCCGCAGACTGCGCAGGGAGCCTTGGGCTCAATACCCGCTCGAACCCCCTTGCAGGCCCCGCATTGCATACAGGCGTAGCCGCACATCCGCGTCGTCGCTACGCGGCCTTGGTGGCCTCGGACTCGGCGAGCTCGCGGGCAACCTGGTCGGACAGCTTCTTGTTCATGGGGTTGAACAGGGTGAGCACGACACACGCGATGCCGAAGGCAGCCGGCAGGCCGCTGAACAGGAACTTGAGCCCGCTGGCAGCCTCGGCCGTCACCGCCGTGGCATCGAAGCCGATGGCCACCAGGCCAAAGCCAAGCACCGTGGAGCCGATGGTGATGGCCAGCTTGGGAATGAGCGAGAACAGCATCATCATGAAGGGCTTGAGGTCGCGTCCAGCGCGCAGGGACGAGTAGTCGACGACGGAGCTGTAGTAGGCGATCTCGCAGGAATGCGCAAAGGCCCAGCCGACGTAGCCGACGCACATGAGCGCGGTCAGCACCACCGGGTTGGAGCCCAGCAGGAAGGCACACAGCAGGCAGGAGGTGAAGATGCCGACGCCAAGGGCGTAGAGGTTTCTCGAGCCCTTGATGTACTTGGCGACGAACGGGGCGATAAAGGAGCCGAGGATCATGAGGCCCGTCGAGCTGGACAAGTACACCGTCAGCATGGAAGCATCGCCCGCCACGTAAGTGTAGTAGAAGGCCGACAGCCCGTTCACGATCATGTACATGGCGGTGCGGCACATGCCGGCGCAGATGAACAGCACGAACGGCTTGCACAGGGTGTAGCGGATCATCTGCCACAGCGACGCATCGTACTGGTCGGTCTTCTTCTCCTGGCCCTGCTTGTCGGCTTCCTCCGCCTCGTTGATCGCATCAGCCTTCTTGCATGCGGCAGCCAGCTGCGTGTAGGCGATGACGTAGAGCGCCGCGATGGAAACGGCGAACAGCGAGTAGCCCATCACGTCGTTGCCTTGGCCGAACAGGGCCACGGCGCTCACCGCGACGAGCGAGAAGACGAACTGGCCGGCCGAGTTCAGCAGGTTGCGCGTCGCGGAGTAGGCGATGCGGTTGTCCGGGTTAGGCGCCAGCAGGGGCAGCACGCCGTTGTAGGCGGTGTAGGCCAGGTTGAAGCAGAGGTTGTAGCCGAAGCACGCCACGCCAAACCAGACCGCCTGCCCCAGGCCCGTCATCCCCAGGTCAGTGAAGCGCATCCAGAAGAACAGGCCGCAGAGAACGGCGCCCATGACAAGCCACGGGCGAAACATGCCGTACTTGCCGTGAAACAGGCGGATCTTCTGCATGATCGCGCCCAAGAAGGGCAGCGACACGGTGTCCACGAGGGCGGTTATGGACAGCACGCTTGCCATAAGCACGGTGTCAAGGCCTGCCGTGCCCGTCAGGTACACCGCCCAGAAGGTACTGATCATAGCCGTCATCATGGTGGAGAACATGATGCCCAGGCCATAGCGGAATGCCATGACGCTGTAGCCCACGCCCTTTCCCTGACCCGTCTGAGGCTCAGGGGCCTCCCCCTCAACGCCCGGGGCGCTTAGCGTCTTTTCCTCAAAGTTTCCCATCTTCCTCCCTTTCGCTCCATGAGCTTTCGCCTTTCCCGAAACCCCGACGTCCCTCCTTCCGTCCGCGTGGCCGATGACGGAAATGTACCGTGCGGCCAGGAGCTTTTCCAGGCTCAGGGGGTGGTCGCGGAAGTTGTCAACCGCGTATCGAAATTGTCCAAGCGGCGCAGGGGAGGCAGGGATGGCGAAGAGAGCCGCGAGGGCCCTAGCGCGAGCGTTCGCGCAGCGCGGCTACGAGGGGATCGACCTTGGAGAGACCGAGGACATCCAGGCGCCCGCCCATCACGTAGCCCTTGAGGAAGCTTCGCACGCTGCGCGCCTGAGCCTGGTCATCACGATAGACGAGGCAGTCATAGAGGCAACGCTGCCGGCCGTCTTCTTCGAGGGGAATCACCCGGTAGGCGCCATAGGCGGCCGCCGCCCCGTCCTCCCCCATCGCCACGAGCGCGGCAGCGCCTCGGCGGGATACCATGCCGAGGACAAGCGAGGGGTCGTCGACGCAGGAGAGCTCACGCAGCTCTACGCCTCGGGCGCGGCACTCAGAGAGAAGGGCTGCATGGCGATAGCGATGGCCGCGAGCCGTCACCAGACGACAGGCTGCCAGGTCAGGCACCGCAAGACGCTCCCGCGCGCTAAGGGGGTGGGCAGCGCCCACCAGCACCCCCAAGGGCTGGCGCCCGAAGCAGATAGCCGCCAGCCCCTCGAAGCTCAGACGGTCATAGCGGCCGAACGCCAGGTCGAACCGCATGTCATAGAGGCCCCGGAGACATCCCTCCGGGTCGGACTCCTCGACGAACGATCGGAAGATGACATCCATGCCGTCGTCCCCGGCACCCAGCAAGCTGCTGCTGGGCAGGATGCGCGCGTCCACGATGACTCGCATCTGGCTGTCACAGCCATCAGCCGATACGGAGAAGTCGCGCGTCAGCCGGTCAAACTCGCTTACCACGCGCTTCGCCTTCTTGGCGAACAGCTCTCCTTCGGCCGTAAGCTGCGGCCGGTTGCCATTGAGCACGAACAGCTTGCGGTGGAATTCCTCCTCAAGGCTCCGAATGGCATAGGTGATAGCGTGTCTCGTCGTGTAGTGGACAGCAGCCGTGTGCGCGTAGTTGAGGCACTCGCTGGCAGTCACGAAATATCGCAGTTGCTTGATGTCCATGGCAAGAATTCTAGCATCCGGCCCGCGACGACGGCTTTCGCGGGGGCGTCAGTTTTTGATTGACACGGTGGCAGGAAGAACCTGATTTCGCGCCAGGCTCTCCGCCCCTACACTGAGCCGCAGAAAGCATGGGCCGCAAGGCTACCGTGCGAGGAGAAGAGCCGGCGAAAGGAGAGGCAATGCCACGATGCCCGCGACCTATCAACGAGGAGCTCTACCGCGACGAGTGGACCTGGCAGGAGGGCGAGTACACGGTCTACCGCAACTGCCAGTACACAGCCCCCGGCTGCCACAACGGCTGCGGTGTGCTCCACTACGTCAAGGACAACAAGCTGGTCAAGATAGAGGGCGACCCCAAAGGGGCGCTTTCCAACGGTCGTCTCTGCATGCGCTGCCTTGCCATGGAGGAGATGGTCAACCACCCGTTCCGCATCTACCACCCCATGAAGCGCGATCCCTCCCAACGCGGCAACGATGACGCATGGGAGGTCATCACGTGGGATGAGGCCTACGATCTTTACGTCGAGAAAGCCGAGGAGATTCTCGGAAAGTACGGCAAGAAGTCGTTCTGCATCCTCGGCGGGACGGGGCGCAACACCACCTGGCAGTTCGCCGCGCTCGCAACCACCGTCATGGGGTCGCCCAACTACACCTTCGGGTTCTTGAGCGGCAACTCCTGCTATGTCCCGCGCATGAACGTGTGCTTCTGGATGGGTGGCGACGTGATGGTGGCCGACTGCGCTCAGTGCGTCGAGGAGGGCTACGATCACCCCGACTATGTGAATCCCGAGGTGTGCGTGATCTGGTGCTGCAACCCCATCGTCTCCAACGCCGACGGCTTCTTCGGCCACTGGATCGTCGACCTCATGCGCATGGGCACCAAGCTGATCGTCATCGACCCACGCCTGACCTGGATGGGCGCGCAGGCGGAGCACTACCTGCAGATCAAGCCTGGCACCGACGGCGCGCTCGCGCTCGGCTGGATCAACATCATCATCCAGGAGGATCTCTACGACCATGACTTCGTCGAGCGATGGACCTACGGCTTCGACCAGCTGGCCGCACGTGCCGCGGAGTACCCGCCCGAGCGCGTGGCGGAGATCACCGGCATCCCCGAGGACCTCATCGTCGCCTCGGCGCGCCGCTACGCCACCGCCAAGCCGGCATCCGTTCAGTGGGGCCTCAAGTTCGACCAGTTCAAAAACGGCTTCGGCGCCGCGATGGGCTGCGCGGCCCTCTGGGCGCTCACCGGCAACATCGACGTTCCCGGCGGCAACATCGTAGTTAACACCGGATTCATCTCCGGCGATGCCCGGCGCATGTTCTCGGGTATGAAGAATACCGCCGGCGAGGAGTTCGACATGACCGAGCGCCTCGGCCAGGACGAGTTCGTCGTCGAGCAGATGGGGCTCGAGCCCCAGGCCCACCCCGACAGCCTGCTCAAGGCCCTCGAGACCGGCGAGCCCTATCCCATCAAGTTCCTCTTCGAGCAGTCGTCCAACTTCCTGGCCAACATGGGCGCCGACCCCCAGCGCCTGCTCGCCGCCGTGCGCACCGTGGACTTCTTCGTCGTCACCGACTACTACATGACGCCCACGGCCGCCGCCTGCGCCGACCTCTTCCTGCCTATCGCCATGAGCGTCGAGCGCACCGGCTGCCGCAGCATGTTCAACCCCACCCGCGCCATCAGCCCGGTGGTCACCACCAACGCCCACACCGACGAGGACATCGTCCTCGACATCGGGCACCGGCTCAACCCCGAGGGCACGCCCTGGGCCAACGCGACCGAGTTCTGGGAGGACGTGCTGCACAACATCCGTGACCAGGCAGGCAAGCCCTACTACCCGCCCGACTTCACCTTCGACGACTTGCGCGAGAAGATGTACGTCTGGGAGCCGTTCGAGTACCGAAAGTACGAGAAGGGCCTCCTGCGCTCCGACGGCCAGCCCGGGTTCTCCACGCCTACTGGGCGCTTCGAGTTCTACAGCCTGACGGCAGAGGCCGCTGGCGGCGACCCGCTGCCCCACTACGTACCCGAGCCCAACAAGAACGCCGACCCCGAGGCCTTCGAGGACTACCCCCTCTACCTGACGACAGGCCGCCGCTCCTGGGAGTTCTTCCACAGCGAGCATAGGCACCTCAAGTCGATGCGCGAGTTTCACCCCTGGCCGCAGGTGGAGATGACCCAGGAGACCGCCGACAAGTACGGCATCGAGGAGGGCGACTGGGTGCTCATCGAGAACCCTCGGGGCTCCGTTCGCGAGAAGTGCGTCATCAACCCGTCCATGCACCCAGACACCATCATGGCCGAGCACGGCTGGTGGTACCCCGAGCGCCGGGGCGAGATATCCGGCGACAACCCGTTCGGCGTCTTCGATTCCAACATCAACCAGCTCGTTCCCATGGAGGACTACGGCCCGCTTGGCTACTGCGCGCCCTACGACACGCAGATGTGCCGCATCTCCAAATGCACCGACTACCACCCCGCCTACGACCCGGGCTATTAATCAGACGCTGAGCGAGAAGGGACAGAAGATGGAAAACACCCGATACGGCCTGCTGATCGACTACGAGTTCTGCACGGGCTGCCACACCTGCGAGACCGCGTGCAAGGTAGAGCACGGATTCGAGACAGGGCGCTGGGGCATCAAGCTCGCGGAGATCGGCCCGCAGGAGATCGCCCCGCGTAAGTGGGACTGGCACTACCTGCCTACGCCCACCGCGCTCTGCGACCTGTGCGCCGACCGCGTGGCGGAGGGACGCTGGCCCACCTGCGTCCACCATTGTCAGGCGCAGGTCATCGAGTACGGGCCGGTGGAGGAGCTGGCGGCACGCATGGACAAGCAGTTCATGGTGCTCTACACCCCCACCGCCTAGCGCAGCAGCGCCGACGAGCTCTGCCGCGGCGCGGCACCCGGCCGCCCCGGATCAGGCCGCCGCGCCGCGGCACCACACGGCCGCCTTTCCGCATGTGGAAGAGGCGGCGCAACCGAAGAAAGGAGTCCTCCATGTGCTTTAGGCCGGCATCCGTCGACTTGGACAAGACCTGCCCCGCATGCGGCGCCAAGGTGGCGCTGCTCGACAAGACGTGCCCCGAATGCGGGAAGGAGCTTCCCGTCGGGCTGGCGTCATCTGGAGCTGCGGGCGCCCCCGGCGCGCCATCCGCCCCGGGCGCTCCCGCAGCTCCTGGGGCGCCGTCTGCCCCCGGAGCCCCCGCAGCCCCCGGAGCGCCCACGATTCCGCGCGATCAGGCGTAGGGGCCTGCCTCCCGCGTGAGCACCTCGCCGAGCCTGCGAGCCAAGGCGCCCACCTCCCGCGATGACCCCGCCAGGCGCACGACCGATTGGTGCAGCACCTTGGGAAAGTCGACCACCGGAACGGCCTTGATGCGACTCGAGGAGAACTGGCTCGCCGAGGTGCTCGGCAGCAGAAAGGCCCCTGCGTCGTCCTCGATCATTCCGACGATGTAGGAGTGGCTGCGCGGCACGATGGTCAGGCGGGCGCCGGCGCTGCGACAGTACTCCACCTCGCGGGCGCCCGCCAGCGTGTCCGCCTCGAGCGCAAGGAGGTTCTGCCCGGCGAAGTCCGCCGCCGTGAGCCTGTGCTTCCGGGCAAGCGGCGAGCTCGCCGACACGCAGGCGAGCGCCCGCGGCTCCGCGCTCCCAACGGGCTCGGCAACGAACTTCCGGCTGCGCGAGTCGAGCCAGGTCACCGCCACCTCCAGCTCGCTACGGCCCAGACGGCTCAGCGCCGTCTCCGACGAGCAGTCCACGATGCTGATGGCGAACTGGGGATACTCCGCCGAAAGCCCAACGATAGTCGCCAGCGTCTTCGCGCTGAAGAGGAACAGCGGCAGCCCGATGCGCACGACCTTGGGCTCCGGCGCCTTACCCTTAAGCCCCTCCAGCGTGCTGCGCCACAGCGGCTTCAGGACGAAGAGCCGCTCGGCGAGGAAGCGCCCCTCAGGCGTCAGGGTCACGCCCTGGTGGCTGCGCACGAACAGCTGCACGTCGAGCTCGTCCTCAAGCCGATTCATGGCCTCGGTCAGGGCCTGCCGCGACACGTAGTTTTCCTGCGCGGCCTTCGAGATGCTCTGCTTCTCGGACACCGCCAAAAACAGCTCCAGGCTCCGCACATCCACGGCCACCACCCCCTCGGCCCCGATTCTCGCCCAGGGCCGCCCTCGGCAACAGCCCCGCTCCCGTTGTCATCTCTCCTCGCGAGATGACAACGGGAGCGATATGATTGAAAAGTGGACAGGATACCTGTCCATTAATAGAAAAAGTGGTATATTTTCTTGACCACTTATTCTAGGAGCTGTCATGGCCAATCCTGTCATTCTCGAAATCCTACGCGACTTCGACCTGTCCCTCTACGCTCCCCTGCATCAGCGCGCGCTCAGCCTCGGAGAGCCGCTCCCGCCTCGCGCCGGCAATCTCGTGAAAGTGGTGAGCGGCATGCGGCGCAGCGGCAAAAGCTATCGCCTCTTCCAGGAGATGCGCGCCCTTGCAGACGCCGGCATTCCGCAGGATCGCATCTGCTACTTCAACTTCGAAGACGATCGATTGGCGCCCGTAACCCCTCAAACGGGCGATGAGGCGCTCGAGGCTTTCCAAGCCATCCATCCGCACGCCTTCGAGGAAGGCACCTTCCTCTTCTTCGACGAGCTTCAGGAGATGGAAAACTGGGGGCCTTGGCTTCGCCGGATCGTGGATACGCATCGTGCCACCATATACGCGACCGGCTCCTCCTCGAAGATGCTCTCCCGCGAGATTGCCACCGAGTTTAGAGGACGCGCCCTCGAGTTCGAGCTCTTACCCCTATCGTTTGCCGAGTACCTCTCCTTCAACGGCATCTCCGCCCCCGCCGGCGTCGGCTACTCGACTGCTGAGCGTATCGCGCTCGAAGGGGCCCTCGCTGACTACTTGAGACGCGGAGGATTCCCTGCTGCGCAGGAGCTCTCCAACCAAGAAGCCGTGCCTCTCCTCCAATCCTACGTGCAGCGCGTTGTGGCCCGCGACGTGATCGAGCGCCACAACATCGCCAAGCCGCGTGTCGCGACGGCATTCGCCCAGCGGCTGATGGGCCTGAACGGTCGCCAGCTCTCCGTTCGAAAGATTGCCAACGACCTGAAGTCAGCCGGAATATCCACGAGTCGTGAGCTTCTCAGCGACCTGCTCGGATACCTCGAGGACGCCTATCTGCTCTTCGTGGTGAGGGAACGCACCTACAGCCTGGCCGAGTCTACGAACTCCATCCCCAAGGTATACGCGATCGACCCGGGCCTCGCACTCGCCAGCGGACGCGCCAATAGCAACGACGCGGGCCAGCGGCTCGAAGACGCGGTGTACCTGGAGCTGAGGCGCCGGGCGCCGGGCATGCGCAAGGAGGCCATCACCTCGCTGCGAACCTCCGCCCACGGCTATGAGGTCGATTTCGCCTTGGGCGACGCTCTCGACGAGAAGCCGCTGGGCCTCTTCCAGGTCTGCGCGGACGCTCACGATGAGGCCACGCTCAACCGCGAGCTTCGCGCCCTTTGGGAGGCGCTCGACGAGCAGGGGCTGCAAGAAGGCATCCTCATAGCGGGAGATGGCGCCGAGGCCACGCATACGCGCGACGGACGCATCGTTCGTCAAATCCCCGCCTGGCGGTGGTTCCTCGGATAGCGGTTCGCCTGTCGAAGAAAAGAGCGAGGGCCCGTCTGGACAGTCAGTCCAGACGGGCCCTCGCCGTCATGCGTCAGATAGCAGCGCCTAGTACAGCTTGGCGCCAGCGGGGATGCGGTCGTCCACCATGAGAAGGTTGAGGCGCTCCTCGGGCTCGCCGTCAGGCCCGGGCACCTCGTGGACGGCGCTGATGATCATGCCGCAGGAGTCAACGCCCATCATCTTGCGCGGCGGCAGGTTGGTGATGGCGATGAGCGTCTTGCCCACCAGCTCCTCGGGCTCGTAGTAGGCGTGGATGCCCGAGAGGATGGTGCGCTCCTCCCCCGTGCCGTCGTCGAGCGTGAACTGCAGCAGCTTCTTGCTCTTCGGCACCGCCTCGCAGGCGAGCACCTTCACGGCGCGGAAGTCGGACTTGCTGAACGTGTCGAAGTCCACCTCGTCGGCGAACAGGGGCTCGATGACCACGTTGGAGAAGTCGACGGGCTCGGGAGCCGGATCCGTCGCGACCGACGCCGCAGGGGCCGCAGAGCGCGCACCGCCAGCGGGCGTCTCGTCCTTCATGTGCGGGAACAGCAGCACGTCTCGAATGGAGGGCGCGTCGGTCAGCAGCATGACCAGGCGGTCGATGCCCACGCCCACGCCGCCCGCCGGCGGCATGCCGTACTCGAGCGCGCGGATGTAGTCGGCGTCGTAGCCCATGGCCTCGTCGTCGCCGAGATCCTTCGCCTCCACCTGGGCGCGGAAGCGCTCGGCCTGATCCACCGGGTCGTTGAGCTCGGTGAAGGCGTTGGCGTACTCGTGCCCCATGATGAACAGCTCGAAGCGCTGGGTGAGCTCCGGGTTATCCGGGTGCTTCTTCGCCAGCGGCGACACCTCAAGCGGATGGTCGATGACGAACGTGGGCTGGGTCAGCTTCTCCTCAGCCACGGCCTCGAAGATCTCGGCGATGAGCTTGCCCTTGCCCCAGGCGGCCTCGGCGTGCCCGCCGTTGCGCTCCAAGATGCCCACGAGCTCATCGCGGGTGCGCTCGAAGGACACGTCCTCCCCCGCGCCCTCGCTGGCCAGCTCGACCATCGAGGCGCGGCGCCAGGTGCCGTCCAGGTTGACCTCCGTGCCCTGGTAGGTGATGGAAAGGGTGCCGCAGGCCGCCATCGCCGCCGCCTTGATGTAGCCCTCGGTGAGGTCCATCATGCCGTCCAGGTCGGTGAAGGCCTGGTAGGCCTCCATGGTGGTGAACTCGGGGTTGTGGAACGGGTCCATGCCCTCGTTGCGGAACTGGCGGCCGATCTCGAACACCTTCTCGAAGCCGCCCACGAGCAGGCGCTTGAGCGGCAGCTCCGTGGCGATGCGCAGGTAGTAGTCGCGGTCGAGCGCGTTGAAGTGCGTGATGAAGGGCTTGGCGTTGGCGCCGCCGATGATGGCGTGGAGGAACGGCGTCTCCACCTCGTAGAAGCCCTGATCCTCCATGTAGCGGCGAATGGCCGAGACGATCTTGAAGCGCTTCTCGAAAACGGAGCGCACCTCCGGGTTCATCACCAGGTCGACGTAGCGCTGGCGATAGCGCGTCTCCTTGTCCGTCAGGCCGTGGAACTTCTCCGGCAGCGGGCGCAGCGACTTGCTCAGCAGCTCGAAGGAGTCCACGCCTACCGAGAGCTGGCCGCGCTTGGTGCGCATCATGGTGCCGTGGACGCCGATCCAGTCGCCCACGTCCAGGTCGCAGAGGGCCGCGAAGGCGTCCTCGCCCAGCGCGTTGATACGGCAGAACAGCTGGATGTCCTCGCCCGCCTCGCGCAGCTCCAAGAAGGCAATCTTGCCCTGGACGCGCTTGGCCATGACCCGGCCGGCGATGGTAACCTCATCCTCGGTGGAGTCACCGTCGGCCAGGTGGGCCCAGCCCTCGTTGAGCTCGGCCACCGTGTGGCTGCGGTCGAAGGCGCGGCCGTAGGGATCCTGCCCCGCGGCCATGAGGGCCGCGCGCTTGGCGCGACGCACCTCGATGGGGTCGTCTTCGATGATTTCCGTGATCTCTTCAGCCATCGCTTCTCCTAGTGCTCGATCTTGAGGATCTCCATGGTGATGTCCTTGCCGGTGGGGCCGGTGGCCTCGATGGTGTCGCCCTTCTTGTGGCCGAGCAGCGCAGAGCCCACGGGGGACTCGTTGGAGATCTTGCCAGCCGCCACGTCGCTTTCGGCACCGCCGACGATGGTGAAGACGCGCTCGCGGCCGCCCATGTTCACGGTGACGGTGGAGCCGATGTTCACCTTGTTGGAGCGCTTCGGCGTGTTCACGACGGTGGCCTCCGACAGGATGCGGCTGATCTCGGCGATGCGCGCCTCCATCATGCCCTGCTCGTTCTTCGCGTCGTCGTACTCGGAGTTCTCGGAGATGTCGCCGAACTCGCGGGCCACCTTGATGCGCTCGCCGATCTCGGCGCGCTTCTCGGTCTCCAGGTAGTGGAGCTCCTCCTCGAGCTTCTCCTTGCCTTCCTGGGTGAGAATGTAGTTGTTGTCTGCCATGTTCTCCGTCCTTAGGGGTTGGGCACGTCTCCCCGACGTGCACTCGATCGCGCTGCGCCGCGCTGGCGGTTCCGCGCGCTGACACAAGAGGAGCGCACCGCCGTACCTGGCGATGCGCTCGTGAAGCCGGGTGTTGGCGCAGCCGGGATGGCGCGCCGTCCGATGGAGCTACTCGTCGGCCTTCTTGACGACGACCTTCTTCTTGACGGTCTTCTTGGGGGCCTCCTCGGCCACCTCCTCGATGATCTCGTCCTGGTCGACGGCCTCCTCGATCTCCTTCTCGCCGGAGCCGATGCCGTCGCGCAGGTTCTTGACGGTCTTGCCCAGGGCGCTGCCGAGCTTCGGCAGGTTCTTGGGGCCGAAGATGAGCAGGATCACCGCGAGGATGATAAGCAGCTCGGGAACGCCCATTCCCAGAATTTTCATAGGTTCCTCCAAGGGCTTGCGCCCGCCTCGGTGCTGAGGGCGAGACTTCGCCCCTTTTTGCTGGGGGGAAGGGTACCACAACCGCCCGTAAATGGAACGCCCCCGACGAAAACAACACCCCTTGCCCTGGAGTTCACTCGAAGTGGTTCAATGGAGACTTAAGCCGCGCTTCTGAGAGGAGAACCGCCATGGAGTACCGCCCGCTGGGAGCAACCGGCCTCAAGACCAGCGTCATCGGATTCGGCGCCGAGTGGATCGAGGGAATGGACGGCGACGGGGTGCGCGCCCTGGTCGACCGCTGCGTAGGGGCCGGCGTGAACATCGTCGACTGCTGGATGAGCGACCCGGCCGTGCGCTCGGCGCTCGGCGCGGCGCTCGAGCCCACGCGCGAGCGGTGGATCATCCAGGGACACATCGGCTCCACCTGGCAGGACGGCCAGTACGTGCGCACACGCGACCTCGCCCAGGTGCGACCCGCCTTCGAGGACCTGCTCACGCGCCTGCGCACCGACCACGTGGAGCTGGGAATGATCCACTTCGTGGACGACCCGGCGGAGTTCCGCGCCATCATGGCCGGCGAGCACGGCTTCATAGACTACGTGCGCGAGCTCAAGGCCGCGGGAAAGGTCGGGCACGTGGGGCTTTCCACCCATAACCCCGAGGTGGCGCAGCTGGCAGCCGAATGCGGCGAGGTGGAGGTCATCCTGTTCTCGGTGAACCCCGCCTTCGACCTGATGCCGGCCTCCGATGACCTCGACACGCTGTTCGGCGACTACTCCGACGTGACCGGCGACGGCATCGAGCCCGTGCGCGCCCGGCTCTACGCCACCTGCGAGCAACGAGGCGTGGCGATCACCGTGATGAAGGGCTATGCGGGCGGACGGCTGCTCTCGGCCGAGACGTCGCCCTTCGGCGTGGCGCTCACGCCGGCGCAGTGCCTCCACTATGCGCTCACGCGGCCGGCCGTGGCCAGCGTGCTGGCCGGCTACAAGAGCGTCGCGCAGCTGGAGGAGGCGCTCGCCTACTGCGAGGCCAGCGCCGAGGAGCGTGACTACGCGAGCGTGCTGGCCGGCGCACCGCAGCACGCTTGGTACGGCCAGTGCACCTACTGCGGCCACTGCGCGCCCTGTGCCGCGGGCATCAACATCGCGCTGGTCAACAAGTACGCCGACCTGGCCACGCTCCACGACGAGGTGCCGTCCTCCGTCCAGGCCCACTACGAGGCCCTGAGCGCCACGGCCGACTGCTGCACCGGCTGCGGGGCCTGCGAGGCACGCTGCCCCTTCGGCGTGGCCATCGCCGCGCGCATGGAGCAAACCGCCTCGCTGTTCGGCTGCTAGCGACCGCGAACCGCGAGGCAGATGCGGGGGGGGGCGGAACGCGGGGCGGCCCAGGGGGGGGGCGGAACGCGGGCAGATGCGGGGCGGCCGGACTCATGGCGCCCGCGACGAGGGCCCGCGCTCAAGTGGCGCGAAGGAGCCAGAAGAGGGGCGAATCCGCGATTTCTGGCCAATTTCGCCACGGTTTACGCGCCCGGGAGGCCGCTTTCGCCCGAGGGCGCCCCGACGGCAGCGCGCGACCTGGGGAAACGCGGACAGCCGGCACGCCGCGGCCCCGCGCGCGGCGTAAACCGCGGCGTTTTTGGCCAGAAACCCGGATCCGCCCGCCGGGCGGGGTCGCGAACGGGGGGCGCCCCGGACGCAAGAACGCGGGGCGCCCCGGCGCGAATTGCCCACAGGGGAGCGGAAAGGGTGTACACCCGCGCCCGCCGGAGGCAAAGCGGACTAGGCCAGGTCGATCTCGGAATCCATCAGATCGAGCAGCTCCTGGCGAGAGTGGATGTCCGCCTTCACGTAGATGTGGCGAATGTGCGACTTGGCCGTGTTGAACGAGATGGACAGATCCTGCGCGATGTAGTCGATGGACCGCCCCCGCGCCAGCAGGTACAGCACGTCCCGCTCCCGCGGGGAGAGCCCGTAGCGCGCAGCCAAACTGTCGCAGCGCGCGGCATGGAGGCGCCAGACGGCCTCGGCCGCGTCCAGCGCTTCCGACGCGCCCTCCCCGAAAGCGCCCCCTCCCCGCCCATCGGCAGCCACGCTCCCGTCGGCGGCCGGGCCGTCGCCGAGCGCGGCGCTCCCAGGCGCATCTCCCCCGGAAACGTCCTCCCGCACGTCCGGCTCATCCCGGGCGCCCGCAGGCGCCCCCTCGATCCCGTCCGCGCCCGAGCCGACGCGCCGCGCCCCAGCCCGAACACCCGCAAGGCGGGCAGGCTCGACTGGTAGGCGACATAGGCAAGCAGACACCAGATGACCAGGACGAAGCAGTTGTAGGCAATACCCACGAAATAGTTATTGAAGGCACCGTCCTGGTCGAGCAGCGGCGTCACCAGGATGCCGGCAGCCAGGAGAAGAATGGCCGGGTAGTACAGGCAGCTGATGTCGAAGGAGCGACCTAGCAGCCCCACGATGAGGAACACGGCGCCAGCGAACACGGCACTGCCGAACACGATGAGCGACCCCTGCTCATCCAAGGTGGATGCCGGATCGCTCATGATGGAGAAGCCCCGGGCCACGCCCACCACCACGGAAAAGACGACCACCGCCGCCACGAGGCGCACGAAGAACCGCCCGACGCGAGGAGCGGACGCCCCCGGATCCTCCGGCCGCGACCCGCCCTCCGAGAGCTCGGCGCCAGTCATGGTGGTGAGCGCCGCGACCACCGGCAGGCACGCCGTGAACCCCAGGCCCAACGGCTCGGGCAGCCCCACGGCCACGAAGTAGATGAGGCAGGCGAACACGAACGAGGCGGTGCTGTACATGACCACCTCACGCGGCGGCATCTTAGCGTACACGAGGCCGAAGCGCAGCACGATAAGCGAGGTGCCCACGCCCGTGAGGGCGCTCATCGCATAGAGCGGCGCGTTGTCCGCCGCACCCCCTGCGGAGGTGAGGTAGGTCCCCGCCGTGGCCACCGAGGCCAAAAGCGAGAAGGCGAGCACGATCCCCTTGCTCTCCACCAGCCGTCTGACGCGGCTCACAGCGCACGAGAGCACGAGGAGCATCGTCGCCAGGGCCAAGGTCGACGCCAGGTAGGTGGCGAACACCGTGTCGGCCGCCTGCGCCTTGGGAGCGTCGCCGACCATGAGCACGCTCGAGTTGTAGGACACCCAGATCCACGCGTAGTAGATGCCGAAACCCACCAGCTTGAGCGAGGGCCACTGCTTGTCGATGTCGATGCCGAGCCGCGTGGGAGACAGCACGCCGCCCGCCGTCACATCATCGTGGGAGCGGGCAGGAGGATCCTTCGGCGCACCGGTGACGGCGCTGTAGATACGCTGTACTATCTGGGGCATGGCAGCGGTCCTCACCTGATCGGTCGTCGCCTCGTTCAGCTCCCATTGTACTTCCTCCATACGTCCCTTCCCCCCTACAAGCGCCCTCTTCCCCCCGCGCCCTCCAAGACGTCCTCGTCATCGGAGCAGGAGCCCGACTGCCGCCCGGCGCGCTCGGCGACGGCAACGCGCTCCCCGCCATGCTGGCGCACGCCGCGGGGCAGCAGCGGGAACGTGATGGCGTGCACCGGGCACGCCTGCCCGCATTCCCCGCACTTCGTACACTCGTTGAGCGGCGCGGAGTCTTCGGGATGATGCAGGTCGATGCCCTCCGGGCAGGCCGCGGCGCACCGGCCGCAGCCGCTCGCGCCGTTGCAGGCCACGCATGCGCCCGCGTCCACGGATGGCCGGAACGTGCGGTTCAGGCGCGATGCGAGCGATAGGAGCGCCCCCAGGGGGCAGAAGCGATGGCACCACTTGCGCAGCACCAGCACCTCCACCACCAGGATGAGGGGAAACACCACCAGGGAAAGCGTCGTCTCGTTGAACTGGAGCAGGCGCCACAGCCCGATGAACGTGGCGATGGAAAGCCCCACAGGGCAGATCAGGCAGAACACGGGGAACCCGAAGGCCGCCGTGGTGAGCACGGTGGCGCCGAGCACCCAGTTGCGCGAGTCGCCCACGCCACCCCGGTCGGCGGGCGCCACGTCGAGCGCAGCCGCCGGATCGGCGCCACGCGCCACGGCGGGCGCGCCGGACGCGCTGGCCGCGGGAGCGGACTCGCCAGCCGCAGACGCGAGGGCGTCGGACGCGGAATCGCCAGCCGCAGACGCATCGTCCGTCGGGCGCCGGCGGCCGAAGACGCGCTGGATCAGCGGCACCGGGCAGGCCCAGGCGCAGAACGCCCGGCCGACGAGCACCGTGATCAGGAGCGCGATGCCGAGCCCCAGGAGCAGCGGCGGCACCACCGTCTTAGAGGCGATGGCGGCCTCGACCGCTCCCAGCGGGCAGAGCGCCGCCACGTCGGGCAGGCCCCAGGCGGACGGCGTGCCCGTTCCGGTGTGCAGGGCCAGGCCAACGCCCACCAGCCCCAAGACCCCGCATGCCGCGAGCGTCCGGGCCGTCGACATCCTCATCTTCACCGAACTCCCTCCCCTACGCCTGATGCGGCCTCAGGCGCCGCCGCGTCCAGCGGCTCCACCCTGATGCCACGGCGCGTGCCGCCGGCAAAGGCGCCGTAGACCAGGGCCGTGCACTCCAGCTCGCAACGCCCACAGCCGTTGCAGGCCGTCGCGTCCACCACCGGATGCCCGCCCGCGTTGAAGGAGAGCGCGCCGAAGCCGCAGGAGTCCTGGCAGCTCGTGCACGTCTGAAGGTACGACAGGCAGCGATCGGGCTGGACCACGGCCACGCCCAGCTTGTCCACGGCGGGGTCGAAGGCCCCGAGCGCGCCAGTGGGACACGCCGCCTGGCACTTCCCGCAGAAGTCGCACCAGCCGCGATGGAAGTCCATCACCGGCGTCCGCGCGCGGAGAAGGCCGTCCTCGACCTGCGCCAGGCCCACGGCCCCGGTAGGACACGCGCTGCGGCACCGGTCGCACTTGAGGCACGCGCCGAGGAGCGCGGCCTCGTCCTGCCCGCCGGGAGGGCGCAGCAGGTCTCCCTGGCCGGCGAAGGCCGCCCCGACGCCGCCCACGCCCGCGCAGGCGGCCGTGGCGGCGCACAGGCCGAGAAACGCCCGGCGGGTAAGCGCGGCGCCCATGGCTAGGCGTCCGCCTCGGCCGTATCCGCCTCGGCGGCGCGCCAAGGCGGCAGCACCTCGTCCACCGCCTCGCCCAGCCCCAGCGCCTGGGCCTGCTCGGCGACGAAGGCTTCCTCGGCAGCCAGGTATCCCCTGGTCACGAGCGCCACGCCGCGGTAGAACGCCGTCTGGGCGTGCTCCTCTACCGCATCGCACAGCGCCGGCAGCCAGTTGGCCTGGTGGTACGTGAAGAAGCTGCGCTGGAGGTCGGCCAGCTCGGCGGCGCGAGCCGCCTCCCCCGCCTCCAGCGCCTCGGCCATGCGCTCGGCCAGCAGGGCGGCAAACTGAAGCTCGAAGCCCAGGTGATCCTCGGGCGTCGTGTTGTCAGCCGGCAGCTCAAGCCCCTCGGCCCGGTAGTAGGCCAGGGCGCCGTCGCGCGCGTCCTGCATGAGGATGCGCTCCTCGCTCGTGAACACCGACTCGTAGGGCGGCGCCATGATCTTGTCATAGGTGCCGGCGCCAAGAAACACGTGGGCGTAGTCCACGGCCAGGGCCTGCGGCGTCGCGCGATCGCGGTGCCGCAGGTACTCGCGGATGATGCCAAGGCCGCGGGCCACATCCGACCCGTCGTCCTCGACGGTCACCCCGGCCAGGGCCTCCACCTGATCGGCGGTGAGCTCGTAGAGGTAGAGGCTGGCCAGGAAGCGGTCGAACTCGGCGCGGGAGGCGTTGGCCTGCCGCAGGTCGGCGGCCAGCTCGGAGTCGATGATGGCATCTCGCATGGTTGCTCCTTCGGGATTGCTAGATAGTCGCGCCAAACAGGCTCATGAGGGTAACGCTCGCCAGCCACATGAGCACGCGGAAGGCGACCGAGCCGATGAGGGCGCCCGCCGCGGCCACCACAGCCAGCTGCAGGGCGCTCTCCGGCTTCTTCATGCCCACGAATCCGCAGGCGGCCGGCACGACCCCGCCGCACAGGACGACCCCGACCCAGAAGGTGAGGGCCTCAGCGCCCAGGGCAGCGCCGGAGACGAGCCCGAAGGCGAGGGACAGCACCAGGGCGGCCGCGCCGCCGGCGACGGTCTCCTGCGCCGCGAAGGCGAGGGCCGGGGACTCCTCCTTCAGCGCCGCGCACAGGACGTACCACAGCGCCGTGCCGGTGGCGGCGGCGGTGCCCAGGTAGCCCAGGGGCAGCGTGACGGTGTTCCACGCCAGCTGGGAGGCCATCATGTAGGACGAGCCGCAGGAGTAGCTGAACACGACGGCCATGACCACCGCAGCCACGCCAAGCGCCTTGCGGGCCGCCTCCGACCCCTCGCGCTTGACGAGGGCGAGAAGCACCACGGCGACGATCACGTCGATGCCGAGGAGCAGGGCCTCCAGGAAGATGCCCGGGGCCGGATGCGCCAGCACCGCCATGATGCGGTCGACGTGGGTCAGGTGCGTGGCCGAGGCCAGGCCGCCCGCCACGATGAGCACGATGGCCACCACGATGGCGGGGACGGACGCCTTCTTGGTCAGCCCGCGGAAGGCGTCAATCCCCGCGCAGGCGAGCAGCCACGCGCCCGCGCCTGACAGGCAGGTGAAAAGAACCAGGGACCATTGGATCTCCACGTTGGTCTCCTCTCTTCTAGTCCTCGACCGGGTAGGCCGCCGTCTGGTGGCCGCCACGCGGCTCGACGCGGTCGTACCACGTGCCGATCTTCTCGGTCATGATGTAGCGGGTGGCAGGCTTGTTGCCCGCGTCGCGCAGGACGTGGATGTCCTTCTCGTCGTACTTCGCCAGCTCCTTGGACACCTCCGAGTTCGGATCGTCCAGGTCGCCGTAGAAGCGGGCGCCAGCCGCGCAGCTCTTCACGCAGGCGGGCTGCTTGCCCTGGGAGGTGAGATGGCCGCACAGGGTGCACTTCTCCACGCAGCCCTCGGCCTCGTTCCAGGAGCGCACGCCGTAGGGGCAGGCCATCATGCAGTACTTGCAGCCGATGCACTGCTCCTTGTTCACCAGCACCACGTTGTCCTTGTCGCGGTAGCTCGCGCCGGTGGGGCACACCGACACGCAGGGGGCGTCCTCGCACTGCTGGCACATGGTCGGCAGCGCGTAGCGGGTCATGTCGGGGTACTCCCCCACCGGCCCCACGGTGAACACCTTGGACCAGCGCTGGCCCAGGGCCACGTCGTTCTCCATCTTGCAGGCGACCTCGCAGCCGAAGCAGCCGGTGCAGCGGTCGAGGTTCACCACAATGCAGTTATGCGCCATATTCATACACATCCTCGGTCGGGTCGCTGGGAGCGGGCATCCAAGCGTTGAACTGCTCGGGCTCGGTCCACACGCTCTTGAGAATCTCATCGTCGCTGGGGCTTACCTTCACCTGGAAGCCGCGCAGCGTGTAGGTGCCGTACTCCGGGTTATAGGGCGGGTCGTTCTTGGTGAGGACGTTGACGTTCATCACCTTGTAGGCCTGGGCCGGGTCGTCGGAGTCCAGCAGCTCAGGCGCCCAGAAGCGCTCCTGGTAGACGACGCCCTTGGCGATGCCCGTCGTCACGCGGGCCACGCCGTGGGTCTTGCCGCGGCGGCTCTCGATGTTCACCCACTGGCCGTCGGCGATGCCGTACTTCTCGGCGTCCTCGGGATGGATCCACATCTCGGGCACCGGGTAGATCTCGCGCAGGTAGGGGATGTTGCGCAGCGTGCCGTGGTGGTACATGGGCAGGCGGCCCTCCGTGAGCACGAGCGGGTACTCGGTGTCGGTCAGGGGCGACTCGGCCGGCTCCTCGTAGTAGGCCAAAGGCTCGTAGTCCGCAGAGGCCGGCTCCAGCACGAGCGGCTTCTCCTCGGCGCACTGAGCCCAGGGGGCGCCGGTGCGGCCCAGGATGATGTTGGACTCGCAGTACACCTCGAGCTTCTTGGAGGGGGTGCCGAAGCCCTTGGGCAGGCCGGTGGCGGGATCGGGCTTCAGGTAGACGCCGTAGGTGCGGTACTCGTCCTCCTCGGCCCACGTGATGACGCCCTCCTCGCAGGCCTCCTCCCAGGTCATGTCCAGCTTGTTGAGGTGCTGGAGCTGCTTTTCGTACTCGTTCTTGTAGAACGGAGTGGTCATGCACGCCTCGGCGTCGAAGGCCTTGGCCGCATGCTCGTTGCCCAGCTCAGCGCACTTCTGCACGATGTTCGTCCAGATGATGCCCTCTTCCACCGTCTCGAACAGGTGGGTGACCGCCTGGCGCATGACGATGGTGTTGAGCTGCGGGATGGGAAGGTTGGTCTCCAGCCACTCGGTCGTGGGCAGGATGAGGTCGGCGCAGAGCACCGAGAAGGCGGTGGGGTACATGAAGGCGTGCACGATGTAGTCCACGTTCGGGGTGACCTCGTCGAGGCACGACGAGTTGCCCAGCACCACGTGCTTGTTGCCCGAGCGCTCGATCCACATATGGATCTGGTAGGGATCGCCGTCGCGCATCATGTCGAACACGCCGGGGATGAACGCCATGTCCCAGCAGATGAGGCCCTTGTGCTCCAAGTAGCCGGCGCGCTTCATCACCTTTTCCTTCGACAGCAGGCGCGGGGTGTTGCCCAGCTGGTCCTTGCACGGGGCGGGCGCGAAGCTCTGGAGCATGGTGCCGGGCTTCTCGACGTTGCCCCTGAGGAACTCGAGGTTAAGGGCGCCCAGGGCGCTCTGCTGCGACTGGGCGTACTGGTCGATGGCCACGCCCTGCATGATGCCGGACTGGCCCTCGGGGTCGGTGTAGATCTCCAGCGCGCGCTCGATCTGGTCGGCGTCGAGCCAGCAGACCTCGGCACCCTTCTCGAGCGTCCACTCCTCGACGGACTGCTTGAGCAGCTCGCCGCCAGTGGGACACTGCATGCCGTTGACCTCGTAGGTGCCGAACAGCGGGGCGGCGACGCCCTCGTTCATCGGGTACTGGACGACCACCGGCGCGTTCGCGGTCGGATCCCAGATGACGTAGTCCGCGTCGGTGCCGGGCAGACCCGCCTCGGTGGCCTTGAGGGTCAGACGCGTCTCGGGGTTGATGAGGTAGGGCATGTTCGTCCAGGCGCGGCAGAACTCCTCGTCGTACTTCTCGTTGTCGAGGATCCACTTCGTCCAGGTGAGCAGCAGCGCCACGTCGGTGCCGGGACGGATGGGCAGCCACACGTCGGCCTTGGCGGCGTCGAGGGTGTAGCGCGGATCGATGACCACCGTCTTGAGGCCCTGGGGACGGGCGCGCAGCTCCGCCAACGCACGGCCGCCCGTGGCGACCGAGGAGTTAGACGGGTCGGTGCCCCACAGCACGAGCGAGGTCACCGGGCTGTCGACGTAGTAGTAGTCCCAGCCGTTGGAGTCCGAGAAGGACAGGTTGTTGGGCTTGCCGCGGCCGTAAGCCAGCAGCGCCGCGCCCATGCGGGGCAGGTAGCACTGGGCACAGCCAGGCTCCCACACGTTGGGGGTGTTGATGGCCTCACCGAAGCGCTTGATGTTGGAGAAGTGCGGGTTTCCGCCGCCGCCCGTGGACACGGAGATGGACTCGGAGCCGTACTTGTCGGACATCTCGTTGATCTTGGTGGCCACCTCGGTGATGGCGTCCTCCCAGCTGATGCGCTCCCACTGGTTGCCGCCGCGCTCGCCCACGCGGCGCATGGGGTACTTGTTGCGGTTGGGGTGGTAGAGCGCCTGGATGCCCGCCAGGCCCTTGGCGCACACGCCGCCGCGGGACATGGGGCTTTCCGGGTTGCCCTCGATCTTGATGACGCGGCCGTCGCGCACGTGGGCGAGCACCGCGCAGTTGGCGATGCAGGCGCGGCACGAGGTCTTGTAGACCTTCTCCTCCCCTGCCGTCGCCGCGTGAGCGGGATCGGCCTCGACGAGGCTGCCAGCCGCGCTGATGCCGAGCGCAGCCACGGCCCCCATGGCTGCCGTGGACTTCAGGAACCCACGACGTGTCATGCTGGAATGGCTCATTAAGCTCCCTCCTTCTTGACTCTCTTCTGCACTGTATTCATTGGGATGGCCGTTAGCCGGCCAGGGCACGCAGGCGCAGGCCAGACTCGGTGGCATGCCAGCGACCGTCCCAAGAGATACCGTCAACGGTCTCAAGCTTCGATATGAAGTAGTTGGGGTAGATCTGCTTCGGCGAGCGAAGGGCCGGATGACCCGCCAGGGCCTCCTCCACCTCGGCGCGGGAGGCGCCCTCAGGCGCGGAGCAGAGGTCGAGCACGCGCCCGTAGGCGTCGGCGTAGCCGGCCGGCTCCTCCTCAAGGAGGGCGGCCAGGCGACGAGACGGCTCGAACTCGTCAAGCACCGCGCGACCTGCCTCGGTGATGACCAGCAGGTGGTCGACCGGCTGGTCAGGGAGGGAGGCCGGGGCAGGCGCGGGCGCGGGGTCGGCAGGGGCCGGGATCGAGGCAGGCTCGACGCCGGCTGAGGAGACAGGTTCGTCGGAAGCGGGGCCCGGCACGACGGCGGGCTCGGCGACGGGGATGGCCCGCACGCCGCCGGACTTCTCCAGGAGGTCGAACAGCACGTAGGCGTTCTGGGTGGAGAGCCCCCTGACGGGCAGGGCGTCCACGGCGTCGGCGGCCTCGCGATAGGGCGTCGGCTCGGGTACCGCCCGCAGACAGGCGAGCAGCGGCAGCGTGTTGGCGTGGTTGGCGGTGACGCAGGCCCTCACGCGCTGGACGGCCTCCTCGAAGGAAGCAGGCTCGTCGGCGAGGTCGGCGGCCAGCGCTTCGGCGACGCGTACGTCAGCCGCGGCCAGCGCGGCGTCCGGATTGGAATTCCCCATGATTCCCCTCCTCGGTCTCATTCGTGCGAAAACGACTCTACCGAAGAGGCGGGGCGTCCCGAAACGTCCGTAATGGGCGAAACCTCGGCCAAGGCGCGCCTCGCCAACCATGGGTGATAACACTATCGTTTCCCCAGGTGAACGCCCTCATCGTGCATTGCGGGAGACGCCGTCGCGCAGGACGGGCCATCACCCGTCCTCGCGGGAGCGAGACGGAGAGCCGGCGGAAGCCGAGGATCAGGCGCAGGACGCGAGGGGCCCGCGCTCAGGCGACGCGAGAGAGCCGGGCGGGGGGCGAATCCGCGATTTCTGGCCAATTTCACCGCGGTTTACGCGCCCGGGAGGCCGCTTTCGCCCGAGGGCGCCCCGGCGGCAGCGCGCGACCTGGGGAAACGCCGGCGGCCGGCGCGCCTCGGCCCCGCGCGCGGCGTAAACCACGGCGTTTTTGGCCAGAAACCCGGATCCGCCCGCCGGGCGGGCGCACCCGGGTGCGGGCGGGGCCGCGAACGGGGGGGGCGCCTGGACGCGGGACGCCCGCCCCGCACCCCGCTGGCACCCGCCCGCGCGGCAAACGCCAGCCTGCTGCCCGCCCCTCCGCCGGCCGTCTCCCACACCCCCTCCGCCACCCGCCTCCCATCGTCCGCCAGGCAGGCCCACCCGCACCCTGCCGACACCCGGCCTGGCACCTCCCGCCAGGCCGTTTCCACCCCGATGCCCCGCCTCGGCGCGCCGACCTACAGGTGCCGCAGGTTGGTGCGGTAGGCGCGAAGGCGCTCCTCGCCGATGTCGGCGACGATGGCGGTCAGGGCGTCGATGAGCTGCTCACGCTGGCGGGGCAGCTGCCCCTGGAGCATCACGGGGTTAGAGGCACCCAGCATGGCGAAGGTGACGGGAATGCGCAGGCCGGCGACGAGCTCGCGAATTTCCTCGTACTTCTCCACCTCCGCCTCCTCCGTCCAGCGGCCGGCTTGCATCTCGCGGTACAGGGCTGACGTGGGGTAGACGGTGAGCATGTTCGCGCCGATGAGCCAGGGATTCGCCTGGTTGCACACCGCCGCCGTGGCGCGGGCGCCCTCAAGGCCGCGCCCCCGCCCGGAGATGCCCGCAAGGTAGAAGAACGCGTAGCGGATGCCGGCCTCGTCGAGCCGCCGGCACTGGGTCACGATGTCTTGGGCGCCATAGCCCTTGTCCATGAAGGCCAGCGCCGCGTCGTCGCCCGTCTCAATGCCCAGCGTGAGTCCGTCGAACCCCGCCGCGCGCAGGGTCCGCAGCTCCTCGTCGGTCTTCGCCGTCACGTCAGTCACGCGCGCGAAGCAGCCGATGCTCTCGCAGCTGGGAAAGGAGCGCCGCACGAGCTCCGCTATCTTCCGCAGCCGCGCCGCCTTCAGCGCGAAGGGGTTCGCGCCGGCCAGGAACACACGGCTGACCTGCGCAGGCTCGCGCTCGAAGAGACGTTCTTCCGCCTTTCGCAGCGGATCATGATACCAGGTCTGCGCCTCGAGCAGGTCAGCCTCGATGTCATCGAGGGGCGAGGGACGGAACTTGAACGGCAGATCCTCGTACAAGGTGCAGAACTTGCAGCGCCGGTGGGTGCAGCCCGCCGTGGCCTCGATGATGAGCGAGCCGGCCTCGTAGGGCGGCCGCCAGATGGTTCCTGTGTAGTGCATGGGGCTCCTTTCGCCGTGATTTTCACCAGCTAGGATGCCGCTATGGTGCTTGCAGTACCAGTACCGATCTTTTATGTTGGTAGTCACCAAAATTGCACTATTACTACTCACCAGGGAGAACCATGGCTGATAACAAGTTCACCGACAAGCGCGCGCTCGCCCGCTGCGAATCCATGAGCCGCATGCAAGCCGTACTCGGCGGCAAATGGAAGATCCTCATCCTCTGGTACATCGCCACCTACGAGGTGCAGCGCTTCGGCGAGCTGATGCGGCGTATCGAGGGCATCTCGCAGTCCACGCTGACCAAGCAGCTGCGCGAGCTTGAGGCCGACGACCTGGTGCATCGCGAGATCTACCGCGAGATTCCACCTCGCGTGGAGTACTCGCTGACCGATCTGGGCGCGAGCTTCATTCCCATCCTGAACGCCATGGTACTCTGGAGCCAGCGCTGGCTCTGCGATGAGGCGTAGCCCCTCAAAGAAGTGACGGAGACGCGCTACCAAACAGGTCAGGGTGGCGGGCGCGTGCGAGACGCGCCCGCCCTCGAAGGGGCCAAGCAACAAGAGGGGCCGCCCGAAGGCGACCCCTGAGTTAGTGGTCGGGATGACAGGATTTGAACCTGCGGCCTCTGCGTCCCGAACGCAGCGCTCTACCAAACTGAGCCACATCCCGAAAGGCTGTCTCATCGACAGCGCTCGATATGATACCACACCCGCCTGAATTGGCAACGATGAACTTGCCAGCGGCCGCAGATAGGCGCGATGGAGTTATACTCAATTGAGAACATATAGCACGCGACGCCCCGAGCGGGCAGCGCAGGCAGCGCGCTCGCCGACGAAGGAGACCCCATGACGCAGAGCACCAGCCCCTCCTCCCCCTGGAACGACGCCTGGAAAGAGCGCCAGAGGCTGCGGCGCGCGCCCGATGACGCCGCGTTCTGGGACGAGCGCTCCAAGACCTTCGCCACCAAGGACGCCCCGAGCCCCTACGTGGATCGCTTCTTGGAGCTGGCCGCCGTCCGCCCCGGCGAGTCCGTCTTCGACATGGGCTGCGGCACGGGCGCGCTCGCGCTGCCCCTGGCGGCGGCCGGCCACCCGGTGACTGCGGCCGACTTCTCCGCCGGCATGCTGGGCGTCATGGACGACCTGGCGGCCGAGCGGGGCGTCACGGGCATCAAGGCCCTGCAGATGAGCTGGGAGGCCGATTGGGCGACCCACGGCGTGGGCCCGCGCAGCCACGACGTGTGCGTGGCGTCGCGCTCCATCGCCACGAGCGACTTGGAGGACTCGCTGCTCAAGCTCACTGCCGTGGCGCGTCGCCGCGTGGGCATCACCCTCACGGCCGACGCCTCGCCGCGGGTGGACAGCCGGGCGCTGCGAGCGGCCGAGCTGCCCCACCAGCCGGGCGAGGACTTCCAGTTCGCCTTCAACATCCTCGTCGACCACGGGCTGCGCCCCGAGGTGGCCTACATCTCCAGCGAGCGCGACGCGACCTACGCCACGCCCCAGGCAGCCCGCGACGACTACGAGGCCATGGTGCGCAGCGCCCTCAGCAGCGACAGCTCCCCCGCCGAGGAGAAGGCCGCCCTCGCGCACCTGCGCACCTGGCTCGATGATCAGCTGATTCCCAACGAGCACGCCGGCCAACCCGACCGCAAGGGCGTCCCCGAGGGCGCCTGGCGCCTCCGCGAGCCCCGCGTCACCACCTGGGCCTTCCTTGCCTGGAACGTCTAAGCCGCGCCCTTGCCCCGGAAGGCCTTCGTCCGCTGGATGAGAATGGCCCCCACCAGGAACGGCAGCCAGAATACGATGCCGCGGTATACCATGACAACCGCGATGCCCGTGGCCTGGCTGATGCCGAACAGCGTGAACGCCACGAGCACCGCCGCCTCCACCACGCCCACGCCCTGGGGCGTGAACGAGATCATGGCGAAGAGCGTGGCCACCACATAGCCGCAGACGAGCGGCTCGATGGCCTGCACGCCGAAGGCCACGCCGGTCAGCGCGAAGCAGCCCAGCTCAAAGGTGCTCGCCAGGATGGAGAAGCCGAAGGCCGCCGCGGTCTTGCGGGGGTTCTGCACGATGAGGCCCGACGCCTCGGAGAACGACCGCACCGTGCGATCAGCCCAGCCGTCGATGGGTCCCTTCTTGAACTTGCGCAGCACGCGGTCGGCCAGGCGCTCGATGGGCGTGAGCACGCGAATGACCAGCTCGGGGCGCTTACCGCCCACGATCATCACCGTGACGAGCACGCTCACCAGCAGCACGGCCAGAAGCCCCACCAAAAGCCATCCCGGCTGCAGACCCACCGTCACGCTGAGCAGGCCGAACCCGATGAGCATGATGACCACGAAGCCCGTGTCGATGGTGACCTGCATGAGCAGCGCCGCGCTCGTGGCACGCCCCGCGGGAATGCCGCGCTTGGCGGCGTCGTCCACCACGAGCGTCATGCCCGCCAAGTTGAGCGAAGGCGCCACCGTGTTCATGAAGAAGGTGCCGAAGACGAGCTTGATGGACTCGCGAAAGCGGAAGCCCTCGCTCACGGCATGGAAGCAGTAGATGTAGGCCCAGCCCTGAGCGAAGTACTTGCCCAGCTGGGAGACGACGGCCAGTGCCAGGAACACCGGCGCGCCCTTGCGCACCGTGTCGGCCAGCTCCACCAGCTGATCGCCGCGCAGGAAGATAACGGCCAGCACGATGACGAGCACGCCACCGGCTAGGATCTTGCTCAGGCTCGAGCGCGAACTCTTCTCGACGCTCTGCTCGGGCGGCTCAGGGGTCATGGCGGGATTATCGCTCATCGCCATCCCTCCCGTCTACGAAGGCCTCCAAGTCGGCATGGAGCAGCCAGTCGCGCTCGGCCGCGGTAGCCGCGTCGGTGCGCAGGAACAGGAACCCGTAGGCCCCCACAGCCTGCACGTCGAAGGGCACGAGCGCCAGCACGTCGGTGAAATGGGAGGCCAGGGCCTCGTAGTCGAAGGGACGCGTCAGATCCGCGTCGGGCGCCGGGGTCAGCAGCGACAGGGAGAACACGTCCCCCGGATGCGCGGCGTAGAGCGCCGGCAGATCAGGATCGTCCCCCTCCAGGAAGGCCTGGTAGGTGCGCAGGCCCACCGCGTAGTAGGCCACGTCCGTGCCGCCGAGCCCCGCGAAACGCAGCGGGTTGAACTCGATGGGGGCGATGACGTCGCCGTCGATGCGCAGCTCCACATGCACGGGGAACGACCGGGCGCCCACCAGGGCGTTCACCTGGTCCAACCATGCGGTCAGGCGCGGGGCCAGCCCCTCGACAAGAGCGGCGTCGGTGAGGTACAGCCGATCCGAGGTGTCTTCCGGCCCGGCGAAGTCATGGCGCAGCACGTTGAGCACATGGGCGTGCCCATCCTCGTCGAAGTAGGCGTCGAGCGCATACTCGGTGCCCGCGAGGTAGCCCTCCACGAGGTAGGTCTGGGAGCCGACGACGTCCTCAGGGTAGCGGGCGTGCCACTCGCCCTCATGGCGCGCGATGCCGGCCACGGCGGCGGCCCAGTCGTCACGCTCCTCGATGACGTAGACGCCCATGGAGCAGAAGCCCACCGCGGGCTTGAGCACCACCGGCAACGGCAGGTCGTCCACGTTGACGGCCTCCAGCTCGCAACGGTCGAGGGTGACGCAGAACAGCCCCGGGCACAGCGGCGCCAGCCTCTCGCGCATAGCCGCCTTGTCCTTGAACAGGCGGATGGCATCGGAAAGCGCCTTGTTCGACGTGTGGCCGAGAATCCAGGCCAGGGCATTCTCGGAGTTGGTATAGACCCGCTCGCCCGCGTCGATGCGCCGAGCGGCCTCCGCGTCATCCACCAGATTGAGGGGCGTCTCGGCCCCAGCGGAGAGCGCGCGGGAGAAGTCGTTGGCGAGCACCGGGTGCTGCGACTGCCCGAGCCACTGCGCCAAGGGTCGCGAGGCGTAGGGCGCGTCGAGGATGATCATGGGCGCTTCTCTTTCCAGCATAGACACCCGCCCGTGGGCGGCCAACGGGCCTAAGTATACCCCGGCCCTCCGCGTTTCACGAAACCACCGCCCTATTTTCCGCCCGGCGTTCCCCACTTGTTTTCCCGGCGGCCGGCAGGGCAAGAGGCGCTGACCGGCGAATCGATGGCCCAAAGGCGCGAACAGGCGGTTACGAGCGATTTTGCGCCGGAAAAGGGTCGCCCCCTCCCCGCAGGCACCCGTGCGACCAACAACGGGCTGGCCAAGCGCACCCCCCCCCCCCAAGCGCACCCGGCCCGACTGGGGGAGGAGCTCCCGCTGCTGAGGCGGGAACCCCCACGGCTGGGCCGCTCCCAACGCGCACGGCGCCCTCCCCTCCCACGGCTGGGCCGCTCCCAACGCGCACGGTGCCCTCCAACGCGAAGCGCCCCGTCGGGAGGACGGGGCGCTTCGGTTGCGAACTGTGCGCTGCGCGGCCTAGTGGCGGAAGTGGCGGTGGCCGGTGAACACCATGGCCACGCCCTGCTCGTCAGCCGCGGTGATGACCTCCTCGTCGCGGATGGAGCCGCCCGGCTGGATGACGGCGGTCACGCCGGCCTGGGCCAGCACGTCGAAGCCGTCGCGGAACGGGAAGAACGCATCAGAGGCGGCCACGGCGCCGCGAGCCTTCTCCCCCGCCTGCTCAACGGCGATGCGCGCGGAGTTCACGCGGTTAGGCTGGCCGCCGCCGGCCCCCACGGACGCGTGGTCCTTGGCGATGAGGATGGCGTTGGACTTCACCGACTTGCACGCCTTCCACGCGAAGACGAGCTCGGCCATCTCCTCGTCGGTGGGCTTGCGCTTGGTGGGACAGGTGAACGCGGCCACGTCCTCGGCCACGGAGTCGGAGTCCTGGCAGAGCAGGCCGCCCTCGACGGAGCGGAACTCCACCTCGCCGCCGGCCGGGTTGACCCCGCCCGTGGACAGCAGGCGCGCGTTCTTCTTGGCCTTGTACATCTCCAGCGCGTCGCCGGAGAACTCGGGCGCGATGATGGCCTCCACGAACTGCTTGTTCTCGAAGATGGCCACCACGGTGTCGGAGGTGACGGGGCGGTTGAACGCCATGACGCCGCCGTAGGCGCTCACCGGGTCGCACTCATGGGCGCGCTGGTAGGCGATGGTGACATCAGCGTCCTCGCACACGCCGCAGGGGGTCAGGTGCTTGACGATGACGCAGGCCGGCCCCTCGTACTCGCGCACGGCACTCCAGGCGGCATCGAGGTCGAGGTAGTTGTTGTAGGACAGCTCCTTGCCCTGATGCTGGGTGGCATGGGCCAGCGAATGCTCGGCGCCGCGGTAGTCGTCGCGGGCGTAGAAGGCGGCGGACTGGTGCGGGTTCTCGCCGTAGCGCAGGTCCTGGCGCTTGGTGAGGCGCACGGCCAGCTCGGCGGGGAACTGCGCGTCGTCCAGCTGCGCGCCCATCCAGGCGGCGATGGCGCCGTCGTAGGCCGCCGTGGTCTGGAACACCTTGAGCGCCAGCTTGGCGCGGGTATCGCGCGTGGTGGCGCCATCGTTGGCGCGCATCTCGCCGAGGATGGCGTCGTAGCTGGCCGGCTCGGTTACCACGGCCACGGACTCGAAGTTCTTGGCGGCGGAGCGCAGCATAGAGGGTCCGCCGATGTCGATGTTCTCGATGCAGGTGCCGAAGTCGGCACCCGAGGCCACCGTCTTCTCGAAGGCGTAGAGGTTCACGACCACCATGTCGATCATCTCGATGCCGTGCTCGGCCGCCTGGGCCATGTGGTCGGCATTGTCGCGCTTGGCGAGCAGGCCGCCGTGCACCTTGGGATGCAGCGTCTTCACGCGGCCGTCCATCATCTCGGGAAACTGCGTCACGTCGTCGATGGGGGTGACAGGCACGCCCGCCTCGGCGATGGCGCGCGCGGTGCCGCCGGTGGAGATGATCTCCGCGCCGAACTCGTCGACGAGGGCGCGCGCGAAGTCCACGATGCCGGTCTTGTCGGTCACCGACATCAGCACGCGCTTAACTTGAGGATTGCTCATATGGTCTTACATCCTTTCCTTCCGGGAATCCCTACCCGCTAAGCATACCAGCCGCAGCGGGCAGGCAGCGCCAGAAGCCGGCGCGCCCCGGCCGGAGGGCCGGGGCGCGATACGGGCGCGAAATGGCAGAGGGCGGGCGGGGGCGGCGGGCGACGGGGAGCGCGAGAAGCCGGCGACCGCACCCCAGCGAGAGAGCCATGCCGTCACCGCCAGAAAAAGGCGCATTTGTGGCACTAATCGTCAGTTTGGTACGGTGCGAGGGGCCTCTCGGGCGGCCGAAGCGTGACTCGACGGGCTCCTCGTGGACAAAACCCCAGGTCGGGAAGATTGTCAACCAGCCCTACGCCCATCCCAACCGTACCAAACTGACGATCTGTGCCATTTTCGGCGAGAAAAGCGGCAGCGGCGCCTGGCCCGACCGGCCCCGAGCGCGCAAGGGGCCGCGACCCAGCCGAGTCGCGACCCCTTGCGTCGTAAGCCCCTCGCCGCCCGGCGTCCGACGGTGCGCGCCCTAGCGCCCGAGACTCGCCTCGTGGCGGTCGCGTGCCTCCTGGGAGTAGCGGTCGCGATAGCGCACGTCCACCAGCTCGGCGACGATGGCGATAGCCAGCTCAGCCGGCGTCTTGGCGCCGAACTTCAGGCCGATGGGCCGCTTGATGCGCTCCCAATCCTCCTCGGTGACCCCCGCGCCGATAACCAGATCGTGTACCGTGGAGTTCTTGCCCGCGCAGCCCATCATGCCGATGTAGCGCGCACCGGCCTGCACGGCCCACACGCAGCCCTCGGGATCGAACATGTGCCCGCGCGTGAGCACGCACACATAATCGCCCGCATCGCCGGGCAGGTTGGCCAGCTCGTCGAAGTTGCCGCCGTGAAGCAAGACGCGCTCGGCCGCAGGGAAGCGCTCCTCGTTGAGGTAGGCCGGATCATAGTCCACCGCCACCACGTGAAAGCCCACGTGGTCGGCGAGCGCCGCCACCTCGGCCGCGGCATCGGACGCGCCCAGCAGCACCACGCGCACCTGGTCGAACAGCGGCACGCTCACCCAGGTGAGGCCGTCGAACTGCTCGTTGTGCATCGACGGCCCGCGCGTCACGTCTTTCATCTGGAACACGTCGCGAGCAGACGGCTCGCGCGAAGCGACGATCTCCTTGGCGTCGTTGCAGAAGAACACGAGCGGCTCGCCATCGGCCGACCCCTGCTCGCCGTACTTCTTGGTGACCTCGTTGTCGACGTTGCCCACCGCCGCAGCCGGGTCGTACACCACCTTGAAGCCGAGCCACGCCAGGTCACCCTCGTCGAGCGCGCGCAGCGCCCGTCGGAAGGTAGGCGCGTCGGCCGCCGTCAAGCTGGCGGCGATAGCGTCAAGCGCCTTCGGCCCTCCATGAGGATTGCCCGCCGACGCCTCGGCGGAAAAAACCGGGAAGTCGGCCGTCGCAAGCGTCGGCGCGCGCCCGGCCTCCAGATCGTCAGCGATACGCTCAAGCGTCCCTCTGTCCATCTCGCACCCCCATCCGGCGCCCCTTGCGCCCTCGGAAATCACTGACCGTATTATAGCGCAACGAGAATAAACGAGCACAACCTCCGATCGACCGCCGACCCGACGTCTCCCCCGCTTTCCCCAAACAAGGTGCTAGCATGCGCGCGCGGATAGGCGGTGCTGCATCCTGGCGTTTACCAAGGAGGCAGTATGGTTACATGGACGGAGCTCTTGGCCTTTTGTCTGGTGATCGTTGCGGTGATTGAATTGGTCTTGCGTTATCGCCAATGAAAAAGCCGCCCCTTAGCTAAAGAGCGGCTCTTCATCACATTAGTACCGGTAATGTGAAGCAGCCGCCCGAGGCAACGGGCAACCGCTTATCCGCATTATACGGCCTTCATCGCATGGTTTCAAGCGCCGGCGACGCGTCTAGCCCGCAATACGCACCCTGCGATCGTCCCCCAGGGTCATGCGCCCCTCGGCGATGATGCGCAGCACCTCGGGATACAGGCGATGCTCCACCTCGTGGATGGCGGCCTCCAGATCGTCGAGCGACCAGCCCTCCTCCACGCGCACCGGCTCCTGGGCCACGATGGGCCCCTTGTCGTAGTCCTCGTTGGCCAGGTGCACGGTAACGCCGGTCACCTTGACGCCCGCCGCGTAGGCGTCTGCGATGGCGTGCGCGCCCTTGAACGAGGGCAGCAGCGCCGGGTGCAGGTTAAGCACGCGATCGGGGAAGGCGTCGAGCATCACCGGGGTGAGCTTGCGCATGTAGCCGGCCATCACCACGTACTCAGCACCGGCGGCATGCAGCGTGCGCGCGATGAGCGCGTCGGCGGCCTCCGGATCGGCGTACACATCGCGGTTGAGCACCGTCACGGGAATGCCCGCCGCCTGCGCGCGCTCGATGCCGTAGGCGTCGGGCCGCGACGACACGGCCGCCACGATGTCCACCGGCAGCCCCGCAGCCGCGGCGTCGATGATGGCCTGGAGGTTGGTCCCGCTACCCGAGAGCAGCACGCCGATCTTTAGGTTAGGCGCCATAGAGGCTCCCCTCGTTCTCGTAGCGCACCACGCCGGAGCCAGCGGCCACAGAGCCCACGCGGTACGGCGTCTCGCCGGCGGCGACCAGCGCGTCGCATACCTCGTCGGCGCGAGCCGGATCCACGATGAGCACCAGGCCCAAGCCCATGTTGAACGTCTTGAGCGCCTCGGCCTCGCTCAGGTGCGCAGCGTCGCACACATGGAGCACCACGGGCGGCACAGGCCAGCTGCCCAGCTCCACCACGGCATCGCACGCCTCGGGCAACGCGCGGTTGAGGTTCTCGGTGATGCCGCCGCCGGTGATGTGGGCGAGCGCGCGCACGGCATCCGGGCAGGCGTCGAGCACGGCGCGCACCGGCTTCACGTAGATGCGTGTGGGCGCGAGCAGCGCCTCGGCCACCGACTGGCCGCCGAGCGCCTCCACCGGCACCGACAGCTCCTCGGCCGTGCGACCCTCGACGCACACCTTGCGCGCAAGCGAGTAGCCGTTGGAGTGCAGGCCGCTCGAGGCCAGGCCCACCAGCACATCGCCCTCGCGCACGGCCTGGGGATCGAGCATCTTCGGACGATCCACCAGGCCCACGCAGAAACCGGACAGGTCGTAGTCGTCAGGATCCATCACGCCGGGGTGCTCGGCCATCTCGCCGCCGATGAGCGCGCAGCCGGCCTGGCGGCAGCCCTCGCCGATGCCGCCCACGATCTTCGCCATGGCGTCGGCGTCCAGCTTGCCCACGGCAACGTAGTCCAGGAAGAACAGCGGCTCGGCGCCCGTGGCCAAGATGTCGTTGGCGCACATGGCCACCAAGTCGATGCCCACGGTGTCGTGCTTGCCCACCAGCTGCGCCAGCTTGAGCTTGGTGCCCACGCCGTCGGTGCCGCTCACCAGCAGCGGGTCGTCCATGGCCTTGGCCGCAGCCAGGGAGAACAGCCCCCCGAAGCCGCCGATATCACCCACGACCTCCGGGCGGTAGGTGGAGTGCACGACGCCCTTGATGGCGTCCACCGCGCGGGCGCCTTCCTCGATGTCCACGCCGGCCTGGGCGTAGGTTACCTGCTCCTCAGCCATCTTGTCCGTCCTTCCCCGTTCTCTCGATTGGTCCGCGCCGCGCGATGGCGGCGCCGAAATGCCTCGGCCCCGGCAGGGGCCCTTCACGCCGCCGCGGCTCGAAGGACCGCAGGGCACGCCGAGCCGCCTGCGCTTACGAGACGCGCTCCGCGGCGGCGTCGTTGGTGGCGGCCACGTCATCGCCGTCCACCTCGGGCGCCAGGGACGGAGCCGCCGAGGCCACGGACAGCGGCAGGAACTCGTCCACGTAGCAGAAGGTGATGTAGCGGTTCTTGTTGTTAGCTCCGTCGCAGGTGGAGAACGCGAACACCTTGGTGATGTCGGCCGCCGCCGGCGCCGCCGGGTCGGGCGTCACGATGGACTGCGCGATGCGGTCCTGCACGTAGGCGGTCAGCTCCTCAGGCGTCTCGAAGTTGGGGATGACGATGTCCGTGCTCGTCCCCGGCACGTGGTCGAGGGCGAAGGACTTGAGCAGGTAGTTGCCCTCCGGCGTCAGCAGGTACACGGTGCGGTGCTCGTTGAACACCGCGTTGTCCTTCATCTGGTTGAAGAAGGCGAACATCGAGCCGTTGCGCATGTTATGGCCGTAGATGATGTTCACCGAGTCGGTGAAGTCGGGGTTGTTTTCGCCCGAGAGCATGACGCAGCCGTACTCGGCGCCGAACTCGCCGGTGGAGGAGTTGGCGAAGTTGTGGTGCAGGTAGTACTCGCTGTCGCCGGCCTTGTGGGCCACGGGGTAGTTGATGGAGGTGCCGGGGATGTAGACCCAGGCCACGACCTCCGGGTTGATGGCGCGCAGGGCGTCCCAGTCCACGCGGAAGTCGGCCAGGGTGGCCGCCCGCGGGTCAGCCGGCTCCTCGAAGGCCACGTCCACGATGTCGTCGTAGGCCTTCTGCCCGTTCCAGTAGGTGTAGATGAGGTAGCCCAGCACGCTCAGGGAGCCGATGAGCACCACCAGCGCCAGCCAGAACACCACGCGCCAGGGGCCCCGGCGCTTCTTGCGGGCGCGCTCCTTGGTGGCCTCGCGAGATACGTCCATCGATGCGTCGTTGCGGTGACCTCGTGCCACGGCACCGTCCTTTCCCTCTGCGGCCCTTCCCCTTGGGCCGCGGCCGCCCCTGCGGCGGCCTCGTGCCTTCAACCCCACCATAATAGGGAACGCCCCCAATAATGGGGGCGTGAACTGCGTCGTCTACGCAATTTTCACCACCGGCGGCCGTCAGCGCCGCGCGCCGCGACGCAACCGAGCCCGGGGCGTCCGACGCCGGCCCCGGTTACTTCTTCATCTCGTCGATGAAGCCCTTGGCGATGAACGCCACGATAACGAGCACGACGATGGCGACGATGATCCAGATCGCCTGCATGGGAACGTGGAAGCCGAACAAGTCCATGGAGGGTACCCCTTGTCTACGGGACGCGCGCCTGGCGCGCCGCATGGGCCGAAATTACGATAACCCCGTCATCGTACCGCGAACCACCCCCGCCGCGCAAGGCACGCCGGCCCGAGGGAGGCGGGGCCGGGGGGAACGCCCCGCTCGTCGTCCCGCGCCTCCCCTCCGGTTCGCCTCGGCGGGAAGATCGGGCTGCGCGCGCGTCGCCTTCCCGCACGCAGAGGCGCCGCACGCCGGATACCCTCCGACGCGCGGCGCCCCTTCCCTAGTTGTCCTGGGCGAGCTTGCGGTAGAGCAGCTTGAAGGCCAGCGCGCCCGCCACCGTCCAGGCGAGGGTGACAGCCACGGGGATCAGGGCGTCGGTCGACATAAGGTTGCCCTCTATCATGAGCAGCAGCAGATCGCAGACGCCGCCGAGCGGGGTGAGGCCGGCCACGAACTCAGCCTCCGGGGCGAACGTCGTGAACAGCGGCACCAGGCTGATCACCAGAATGGGCATGCTGTACAGGCCGGCGGTCATCTGGTCGCGCGCAGCCAGCCCGAGCACCAGGCCCAGCAGGATGATGGGCACCGACCCCACGGCCGCAAACGCGATGAACCCGCCGAAGAACTGCCAGCTCACACCCGTGAGGGCGAAGCACGCCACCGCCACCACCAGGATGGCCGCCAGGCTGACGAGCCCCTTGGCCAGCGCCACCTGGCCCGCGCTCACGTTGGCCAGCATGAGGGTGCGCAGCGTATGCTTCTCCTTCTCCTCGGCGATGCCGTAGACGAGCACGGTGGCGCCCACCACGCCCACGCTCATGCAGAGCGCGATGACGAGGAAGATGCCGTCGACGATCAGGCGCATCGCCGGGTCGGACTCGCCGGCGGCCAAGGCGTCGCGAAACGAGAAGCGGTAGAACAGGGTGAGGGCCACCGGCATGATGACGGCCACCACCATGGTGGGGTTCTTGAGCAGGTCGCGCGCGTCCTTGTCAAGCAGCGCGCCAAGCTTGCGCATCGAGGCTTCCACGTTAGAACTCCCTTCCGGTCACCTCGAGGAACACTTCCTCGAGGTTAGGCTCGTCAGAATGAATGGACACCAGCTCGCCGGCGCGTATCAGCTCGTCGATGAGGGCGGCTCCGGCGGCATCCTTAGCCGCCTCGAAGGCGCCGCGGGTGCGCGTGCGGATGACGACGCGGTTGCGAGCATAGCGCAACTTCAGGTCATCAGGCGCATCGCAGGCCGCGATAGCCCCGTCGTTCAAGATGGCCACCCGGTCGCACACCGTCTCGGCCTCGGCCATATCGTGCGTGGTGATGAACACGGTAGTACCGCGCTCCTTCAGCTCGCCGAGCATCTTGTGAACCTCGGCGCGAGCCGCCGGGTCAAGACCGCTCGTGGGCTCATCCAGGAACAGCAGCTCCGGCTGATGCACGAGCGCCGCGGCCAAGGCCGCCCGCTGGCGCATGCCCTTCGAGCAGTTCTTGATGAGCGTCTTGCCCGATTCGGCCAGCCCCATGCGCTCGAGCAGGTACGGCACGCGACCGTGGCTCACGCCGCGCGTCCGGGCGTAGAACCGCAGGTTGTCGGCGATGCTCATGCGCTCGTACAGCGCGCTCGTGTCCGAGAGGATGCCGATGCGCTCATAGTCGGCGGGGCTCGCCTTCTCGATGGGACGACCCAGCAGGCTGATGCGCCCGGCGTCCTTCACGAGCTGGCGGGTGAGCAGCTTGATGGTGGTGGTCTTGCCCGCGCCCGACGGCCCGAGGAAGCCGAAGGTCTGCCCGCGCGGAATGGCGAAGGTGAGGTTATCGAGGACGCGCTTGTCCTTGAACGAGAGGCTCACCGCCTCCATGGAGAGAATGCTCGCAGCCATGGCGCCCCTCCTACTCGGCCGCCGCGACCGGGACAGCCGCGCAGGCGGCCTCCAGGGCGTCGATCCGCGCGTTGGCGCGGCGGAGGGCGAAGTCGTGGCTCACATGGGATGCGAGCAGAATGAGGAAGGCGATCGCAAGGGCGAGGACGAGGATGCTCAAGGCGTGGGTGGTGATCATGGTGATGCTCTTTCTCGTGCGGGGCGCTTTGGGCGGCGCCGGTTGACTCAACACGGCCCATGATGCCCAGCAGGCCCCTGACCTGCAATAACTCCCGAATGACAGGAGCACTCCCCGCACGAGAGGAGCGCAGCGGCGCACGAGTGGAGCACGAAGGGCACGAGGGGAGCACGCCCGACGCGGCCCTCCGAGAAACGCTACCTCCAGCGGAAGCGCTCGCGCATCTCCTCCGCCCGGCCCTTCGACAGCGGCAGCGACGAGTGGTGCGCGTCGGAGAGCACGAGGTTGTAGGTGTTGCGCGTGTAGCGCTCCACCTTCGCCACCTTCTGCACGTTCACGATGTAGGAGCGATGGCAGCGGAAGAACCCGAAGCGCTCGAGTTCAACCTCCAGCTCGTCCATGGTGAGCGCGGTGGGGTACAGCTCGCCGCGGACGCTCGCGTAGTTGACGCGATTGGTGCTCTCGATGAAGTCGATCTCGCGCGGGTCGAGCAGCAGCGTCACGTCGCCGGCCTTGGCGGCGATCTTGCAGACGCGCACCTCGTCGCCCTCGAAGGCGGGCTCGTCCTCATCGTCGGCGGCATCGTCGTCCACCTCGGCAGCGAGGAAGCGACCGTCCTCCTCCCAGAAGGCGCGCCCGGGCATGAGCAGAGCCTCGCGCAGGGGTTGGCCGCAGGTGACGAAGAGGGTGCCGGCCTCGCTCTGCGCGCCGATCCAGGCGAGCACCGTCTGGCGCGCGTCGGGGCCCAGTTCCAGCAGCGGGCGCTCGCAGAAGCACAGCTCCGGGTCGAGCAGGCTCACCCGCGCGAAGCCGAGCAGCGCGCGCTCCTCCGGCGTCAGCTTGGGCACGAGGACGCTGGCGCGCTCGCGCAGCCCGAAGTGGGCGATCGCATCGGACGCCGCGGAGGCGTCGCCAGCCAGGCGCGCGAAGAAGCGCAGGTAGGAGCGGACGGTATCGCGGTCGAAGCCGCCGTCGTCCTCCAGGTAGAAGGCAGTGCGTCGCGGGCCGGCCAGCTCTTGGACGGCCTCGCGAGCGGCGCGCATGGCGTCACGCGAGCACTCGAGGTGCACGCTGCGACCTGCGCCCACCTCGCCGCGCACGAGGTCGGCCGCCGAGGCGTACTCGACGGGCAGCGCGCTCGCCGCGGCGGACGTCGCGGACGCGGGGCCGACCGCGCTCGCATCCCTCGCGGCGGCGTCGCCTGCCCTGGAATCTTCCCGTACCTGCATGTCTCTGCCTTTCCGGCCGGGCTTGCCCTCTCGCGCCGCCGGACCGCGGAACCTCCGTCGCCGGCCGGCGTCTCCGGCCGCGCACTATTATAATAGGGGGACTTTCGAACGATGAGAGGAGCATGCGAATGCCAGAGATCAGCCCGATGCGCACCGTGGGCGCTCTGGTGCTGCGCGACCTCGGCTGCACGCTGCGCACGCCCACCGTCCTCTTCATGGCGGCCTTCGGCGTCCTGCTGTGCTGGGGCGTCGCTCAATGGTCCCTCGGGTTCTCCGACATCCCCCAGGCCCGCGGCGATCTCTCCCGCTTCGTCCTGGCCTCCAGCGCCGTCATGCCGGCGCTCACCGGCGGCAGCGTCATCCCCCTCTCGCTCATGGCGGAGGAGCGCGAGCACGGGACGACCGCCCTGCTCTCCCGGGCCGGCGCATCGATGAGCGCCATCGCCGCGTCAAAGGCGCTCGCCGCGCTCATCCTCATAGCGCTGCTCGCGCTGGCATGCCTCACGATTGCAGGCGTCCCCGTCGGCGCGCTGGCACCTGCGACGCTGGCCACAGTCCTCGCGAGCGTGCCGTTCATGCTGGCCTCGACCGCCATGGGGCTCATCACGCGCGCTCAGGGCCAGACGAGCGGCTGGTATCTCGCGCTCGTAGCCCTGGCCATGCCCACCTTGCTGGCCACCATCGACTCGGCCATCCTGCCCCTGGCGGCCCTTTCGCCCCTTCAGGCCGGTGCCTCTGCGGTTTCCTGGCTGGCCATCGGCGCGACGCCGCCCGAGGGCTGGCTCGCGACTGGCGTCGTCTTCGCCCTCTGGCTGGCCGCTTCGGCTGCCGCCTTCGCCGCCGCGCTCCGCCACCGCGCCCGCCAAGACGCCGAAAGGGCCTAGGCGGGCGCGGCAAAGCGTACCGAACTGACAATCTCTGCCATCTCAGAAAATGCTCGCTGACTTGGTATAACATGACGTTATACCAGGTCAGCGGCTTGGCAGAGATTGTCAGTTTGGTACGGTAGCGCCGAGGCACGGCGACCTAGGCGGGAGCGGTGAGGTCGACCAGAAGCCGAGCGAGGGCCTGGTAGAAGGGGGACGCGCTCGCGCGCGCCCAGTCGGCAGCGAAGCGCGGGACCCACGAGCCCAGGTGGTCGCGCTCGAAGGCGGCGCGGCGCGCGGCGGCCTGGGCGGCCGTCGCCTCGTCACCGGCTGCCCAGGCGTCAGCCTCGCACCGGGCGAGGTACGACACGAAGGCAAGCTCGAAGGCGAGGTGATCCTCCGGCAGGCAGAGCGCCGGGTCGACCGCGAAGCCCGCGGCCGCGTAGGCGCGCACCACGTCGTCACGCACCGGCCGCATGAGCAGGCGGTCGCCGTCGGCGTAGGCCGACTCATAGGGGAACACCGGATGCGGCGACATCCCCAGGAGCACCGTGGCGAAGTCAACCGCCAGCTCCTCGGCCTCCCGGTCGAGATCAGCCCCCTGAAGCGAGCGCGCGTACGCTGCGAGCGGCTCCGGCGCGGCCGGGAGATTGTCGCGCAGCGCCGCCAGGAAGGCTGCCGGCACCTCGCGCATGACGAGCGCCGCCAGGAGCCCGTAGGCGTCCGCCAGCTCATCGGCGGAAACCCCGGGGGCCGTGCGCTCCGCAGGGCGCGCGGCCCCGTCCGCGCGCCCGCCACCCCACGCAGACCGAGCCGCCGCCCGAAGGCCCCCGGCTGCGTTGCAAAGCGGAGAGGAGGACGCGCTCCCCTCCCCCTCACCTGGCAGCAGGCCTTCCGCCCGGCGCGCGCCCTCGCGTCCCGCAGGTGCGTCCGCCGCTCCGCGTGGCGCGCACTCGCTTTCGCCGGGCGCAGCAGCAGACGCGCAGGACGGCCCGTCGGCCGCCGTGCCTTCAAGCCCTCCCGACTCGTCCGCGAGGCCGAAAAACGCGAGCGCCCCCGTCGGGCAGGTGGTCACGCAGTGCGGCGCGGCGCCGTCGGGCACGCCCGCCGCGAAACAGCCGTCGCACTTGTCCATGACGCCCGACGCCGTGAAGCGCGGCACAGCGTGGGGGCACGCCGCCGCGCAGCGCCCGCAGCCCGCGCAACGGGCCGCGTCCACCGTCACGCGCCCGTCGGCCCGCTGCCCCAGGGCGCCGAACGCGCAGGCTGCCACGCAGGGCGCGTCGGCGCAGTGCCGGCAGCCTTCCGACACGAACACGCGCTCCACCCGTGGAAACGTGCCGCGCACCTCCTCGCGCACCCAGCGTCGAGCCGGAGCGTCGGCGGCAAGGCCGCTCCACTGGCGACAGGCCACCTCGCACGCCCAGCACTTCACGCACCGCGTGCTGTCAAAGCCGATGGCGAAGCGCCGTGCGCCCGCGTCCTGCGCAGGGGCCGCGATTCCCGCCCCGCGCGCGCCTTCGGCAGCCCCTGCATCCCGCGCGCCTGCAGCCCCCGAATCCGCCGCATCCGGCGCGCCCGCGTCCCGCGCACCCGCCGCGCCAGGCGCGCCCTGCGCGGCCTCCGCCTCTGCGCTCCGCGCGCTTGCGCTCTTCGAGGCCTCCGCCCTCGGCTCCATCACGCCCCCCGCGCCCCTCTTCGCATCCCTACTCATCTCCATCCCCTTCCTCCCACGGGGCTATGCGCACGAGGGTCTGCTTGGCCATGGCGGAGTGGAACGGGTCGAAGCGGACCTCATCGGTGTCGTAGAGCACCGAGGAGTCGCTCTGCCAGGCGAAGCGGACGCGCTCAGCCGGGGCATCGGGCGTGGTGGCGCGCCACCAGCCGCGACGCGTCATGAGCACGCCCGGCGCGACGCCCTCGAAGTACTCCGCCACCAAGCGCACCCGCCCGTGAGGCGACTCGACGCGCACCCACGACCCGTCGGCGATGCCGTAGCGCGCCGCCGTAGCCGGGTTGATCTTCACCCACGGCGTCGGCTGCAGCTCGTGGAGCCAGGGCGTGTCGGTGTAGTAGCTGTGGACGCACAGGCGATAGGCGTGCACATCGGAGAGCACGAGCGGGTACTCGCGCGCCAGCTCCGGCGTCTCGGCCGGGCCCTCCGGCGGGCCGGTGAACTCCGGCAGCCATCCGAGCGTGCCCTCGTCGCGGTTGTCAGGACGACCACCCAGCCAGTCGTTAGCGCACTGCACCTTACCATGGGGAAGCTGGGCGAACAGGCGAGCGTAGTCGCGGCGCGGCGGCTCGGGCGGACGCGCGTCGGCCGGGCGCTCCACGAACACGCCGGCGGGCGCGGCACGCAGCTCCTCCAGCGTGAGGCCCGAATCAGCCAGCTGCTCACGCAGGCACGCATCCATGTCGCCGTCCCAGAAGTCGGCGCCCAGGCCGAGCGCGCCGGCCAGACCCAGGTACAAGTCCCAGTCCGACCGCGACTCGCCCATCGGGCGCGCAAGCGGCTGGGTCACCGCGACGAAAGTGCCCTCGCGGCCGTTCTTCACGCCGACCTGCTGCGAGCACTCGTAGTGGGTGCACGCCGGCAGCACGAAGTCGGCGAAGTCACAGGCGGGATGCCACCGCGTGTCGTGCACCACGTACAGGTCGAGCTTGCGCAGCGCCTCGGCCACGCGCGCCGGCTGGCGCGTGGCGCCGAAGGGGTTCGACGCCTGGCCGAGCACCGCCCGCAGGTGCCCCGGCTCGTCGCGGGCCACGCCCATGAGCGCGCGGAAGTACGCGGAGTTGGGGCCGGACTCCCAGGTGGCGGGCGTCTGGTACCACCGCGGCGTCTCGGGCGCCACCAGCTTGGACGCGCCGGCGCACCAGCCGTTGGCGCGATCCTCCTCCGAGAAGGGCAGCCGTTCGGCGAGCACGTCGATGGGCGCCACCTTCACCAGCGGCTTGCCCGGCGGCAGGGGCGCGCCTCCCCCGCCGGGAACGTCGAGGTTGCCGGTGATGGCCTCGATGAGGCAGATGGCCGCGCACGTCCAGTGGCCGTCGACCTGCTGGTCGCCGATGCCGTTGCCGTAGAGGATGCCCATGGGCCGCGTCGTGCCCATCATCCGCGCCACCCGGCGAATGTCGACGGCCGCGATGCCCGTGAGCGGCGCGGCCCACTCGGGCGGGAAGGCGCGCACATGGGCCGCCAGCTCGTCGAAGCCGTGGCACCACTCGTCCACGAAGGCGCGGTCGTAGAGCCCCTCCCCTATGATGACGTGCAGAAACGCCAGGGCGAGCGCGCCGTCGGAGCCCGGGCGCACCGGCAGCCACACGTCAGCCTTCGACGCGAGCGGGTCGAGGAGCGGTCGGATGTCGACCACCGTGGCGCCCGCCGCCAGCGCGTCGAGCCGCGCCGTCACCGCCCCCTGGTTGACCGCCGAGTTCTCAGGGTTGGCGCCCCACACCACCAGAAGCCGCGTCTTGTCCAGCTGCGCCGGTGGGCACACGGCAGCGCCGATGGTCACCGTCTTGCTCGCGCGGCGTTGGAGCGCGCAGATACCGCTGTGCAGGTAGTTGGGGCTGCCGAACACGTTGAGGAAGCGCCGCCCGACGGTACGCAGCACCGGGTAGGCCTGGGGCGAGAGCACGCCGTAGCACGCCGGCCCGTGCGCATCGCTCAGAGCCGTGAGCTGCGCGGCGATGGCGCTGAGCGCCTCGTCCCACGTACAGCGCACAAACCGGCCCTCCCCCTTCGCGCCCACGCGGCGCATCGGATAGAGGATGCGGTACGGGTCATAGAGGATCTGCGGCGCCGCGTTGCCCTTGGCGCAGAGCGTCCGCCCGCCGCGCCGCCCGTTGTTGAGCGCGTTCGGGTTGCCCTCAACATGCGTCCAGCGCCCGTTCTCCAACGTGCAGAGCGTCGAGCACGCCGTCTTGGCCGGCCCGCACATCTGGCACCAGGCGTGCCGCGTCTCGCGCACCGGGACGGCAGGGTCGACGGACACGGCAGGCGCATCCGCTCCCGTCGTCGGCGCGTCCGCAGGCACGAGCAGCCCCTCCGCCGACAGCCCGCAGGACGCGGCCAAGCGGCCCAGCGCCGCCAGCCGTGCCCGATCGCCCGCCAGGTCCCGCCATCCCGCCTGCGCCGAGTCCGCCTGTCCCGCCAGCGCGCTCCGCTCGTCCCTCGCCATAGGCCTCGCCCCTCTCGTCTCTCGGAGAGATTATACCCGCCGCCCGCAGAATACCCCTCATGCGGAAACCGGTGCCACGGCAAGGGCGGGCGGTCGCCGCAACCAGCGCGCCACGCCCCGCCGCCAGCGCCGCGCCCGCGCCGCATCCCGCCCGGCGCCCCATCGCAGACGCAAACGGGGCGCCCCCTCAGGGACGCCCCGTCAATCGCAGCGCGCAGGAAGCCCACGCCTGACAGCTTGCCGCTCCCCGCGAGCGCGCCAAAGGTGCTACCCCTCGCGCTCCACCACCTCGGCGAGCTTGCGAGCCTCGGCGGCGGCCTGCTCGGCGTCGAGCGCCTCCACCATCACGCGGATGACCGGCTCGGTGCCGCTCGGACGCAGAAGCACGCGGCCGTTGTCCCCCAGGGCCTCCTCGGCGGCGGCCACGGCGGCCACGATGGCCGGGTTCTGCGCAGCGGTGTGCTTGTCGCGCACGCGCACGTTGATGAGCTCCTGCGGGAAGCGCGTCATGACGGCCACGGCTTCGGCCACCGGCTTGCCGGTGCGCTTGACCGCCGCGAGGAACTGGCAGGCGGTCATGAGGCCGTCGCCCGTGGAGTTGTACTCCAGCAGGATCATGTGCCCCGACTGCTCGCCGCCAATGGCGTAGCCCTTCTCGCGCATCTCCTCCAGCACGTAGCGGTCGCCCACCTTCGTCTGCACCACGTCGATGCCGGCGTCGCGCATGGCGTGCACGAAGCCCAGGTTGCACATGACCGTGCTCACGGCGGTGTTGCCGGCCAGCACGCCGCGCTCCTTCATGTCGAGCGCGCACACGGCCTCCACCATGTCGCCGTCGATCTCCAGGCCGCCAGGCGCCATGAGCATCACGCGGTCGGCGTCGCCGTCGTGGGCGATGCCCACGTCCGCGCCGGTCTCCTCCATGAGTGCGGCCAGCGGGGCCAGGTGGGTGGATCCGCACGCCACGTTGATGTCGGTGCCGTCGTAGTCCTCGTTGATGGCGATGACCTCGGCGCCCAGGCGACGCAGGGCCTCGGCGCTCGTGAGCGCGCTGGCCCCATGGCCGGCGTCCAGCGCGATGGTCATGCCCGCGAAGTCGATGCCCTGGGCGCGGATGCTGTCCACGGCATGGTTGATGTAGATCTCGCAGGCCTCCTCCACGGGAATGGCCACGCCCAGCGCCGGGCCAGACGGCATGGCGGCCTCCTCGCCAGCAGCCACCGCGCGCTCCACCAGGCCCTCCAGGCCGCTGCCCGCGACGAACGCCTCGATCTCGTCCTCCACGGAGTCAGGCAGCTTGAAGCCCTCGGCGTCGAAGAACTTGATGCCGTTGTACTCCGGCGGGTTGTGCGAGGCCGAGATGACCACGCCGCCGCCGGCCCCCAGCTCGCGCACGAGCAGGGCCACGCCCGGCGTGGGGATGACCCCGGCCAGAAGGGCCGTGCCGCCGGCGCTCGTTATGCCGGCCACCAGGGCCGCCTCCAGCATGTCGCCGGACAGGCGGGTGTCCTTACCCACCACGATGGACTCCCCCAGGGTGGTCACGGCGGCCTGGCCCAGGTGATAGGCCATCTTGCAGGTCAGCTCCACGTTGGCGATGCCGCGCACGCCGTCGGTTCCGAACATTCTGGGCATCTTACTTCCCCCTTCGCACATACTCGTCGTATAGACGGACGGCGCCAGCAGGGCGCTCGTCCGCAGTCATGCGGTTGTTGAGCTCGGCGGCCAGCTCGTCCAGTCCGATGCCGAAGCGCTCAAGCACCACCAGAAGATGGTAGACCACGTCAGCCGCCTCGTAGCGCAGGTGGTCGACCGACTGGCTGGCCGCCTCGGCCAGGCGCTCGGCGGCGGTAGATCCGGGAGCCACCTCGGCGGACTCACCGGCGAAGTAGAGCGCAGAATCCGCGTCCTTGGCCGCCAGGGCCACCTCTCCGGCCTCCTCCATGACCTTCTTCAGCACCGCGTCCACGTCCCCGGTCAGCAGGCGGTGGGTGTAGCTCTCCTCACCCGCCTCGCGCCGGGCAGCGATGGTGGCCGCCAGGGCCTCGAGCGAGGCACCCGCCTGCGATGCCGGGGGCTGCTCGCCCTCGGGCACATAGGTCTTCTGGCCCATGCCCGTCTCCTTTCCTCCGTTTTTCGCCCCGAACTTGCAGATTCGGACGGTTTTGCACTCATGCGGGCACGGCTGCACGCCCTTGCGGCCAGGCGGCGCGACCAAACCCCCAGGTCACCGATGGCCATCCCAAAAGACAGTCCATCAGACGGCTCCACAAAGCCCGCAGCAGGGTGCAAAACCGTCCGAATCTGCATGATAGGGGGCTGATCGTGCACTGTCACGAAAAGGGGCGAGCCGAAGCCCGCCCCTTTGCCTTCGATCAGCGGCTACTCGTCGTCCTCGTCGTCAGCCGCGGCCTCGGTCTCCTCGCTGGTGATGCCGAAGCCGAAGGAGCCCACGGAGCCCAGCAGGGCGTCCAGCTCCTCGAGGTTACGCTGGTAGGAGCGGGGCGGCAGGGCCTCGCCCAGCATCTCCTCGTCGTCGGTGTTGAACGTCGGGGGCTCGTCACCGCCGATGAGGATGGTGTCGTCAGGCGAGAACACCATGTCGAGCAGCTGGCTCATGTCGTCGCTCGTAGCGGCCAGGTCGTCCTCGATGACGTGCATGAGGTCGCGGGCCTCCAGGCCCTCCTTGAGCTCCTCGATGGCCTTCACGCCGATGCCCTCGATGCGCAGCAGGTCCTCCTCGGTGTGTCCCACCAGGTCGGCCACCGTCTCGATGCCGGCCTCGGAGAACTTGTTCGCCCAGCGCTGAGACACGCCCAGATCATCGTAGATGTACAGGCGCGCATCCTCGTCGGACAGGTTATGACCGCGGTGGCCCAGCGAAAGGGCGCTGTAGTAGCCGCCGAAGCCGCCGCCCGCGTTGAAGTAGCCGTCGCCGTCCAGCGACCAGTCCTGAGGCTGGGGCAGCAGGTCCTCGATCTCGCGCAGGGCATCCGGCGCGAAGTCCGGCAGCGCGTCGCCCGCCACGCCGTCGATCGGGCGTCCCTTGTAGGTGAGCCGCACGTCGCGGTAGCGCTTGAGGCCCGTGCCCGCAGGGATGGGCTTGCCGATGATGACGTTCTCCTTCAGGCCGGCCAGGTGATCCGTCTTGCCCTCGATGGCGGCGTCGGTGAGCACCTTGGTGGTCTCCTGGAAGGAGGCGGCGGACAGCCACGAGTCCGTGGCCAGCGACGCCTTGGTGATGCCGAGCAGCAGCGGCTGGCCCACCGGCGGCTCCTTGCCCTCGGCGATGAGCTCGTTAGCCACCTTCTCGAACTCGAAGCGGTTGACCTGGCGACCCGGCAGGAAGTCGGAGTCGCCCGAGTCGAGCACGGCCACCTTGCGCAGCATCTGGCGCGCGATGACCTCGATGTGCTTGTCGTTGATGTCCACGCCCTGGGAGACGTACACGCCCTGGACCTGGCTCACAATGTAGCGCAGGGTGGAGTTGGGGTCGGTCAGGCGCAGCAGGTCGTGCGGGTTCACCGAGCCCTTGGTGAGCTGCTGGCCCACCTTCACCTGGCAGCCGTCCATCACGCCGGGGAGCAGCTGGGCGCGCGCCGACACGACGTACTCGCGGTAGTTGCCCTCCTGGTCGTGGATGGTGATGGTCTTGGAGGTCTTGTCGCCCGAGACCTGCATGGTGCCGGAGATCTCCGCGAGCACCGCCTGGCCCTTGGGCTTGCGGGCCTCGAAGAGCTCCTGGACGCGGGGCAGGCCGTGGGTGATGTCCTCGCCGGCCACGCCGCCGGTGTGGAAGGTACGCATCGTCAGCTGCGTGCCAGGCTCGCCGATGGACTGGGCCGCGATGATGCCGACGGCCGTGCCGATGTTGACCGGGCGGGCGGTGGCCAGATCCCAGCCGTAGCACTTCTGGCAGACGCCGTGCTCGGCATGGCAGGTCATGATGGTGCGAATGACGACCTCCTCGACGCCAGCCTGGCTCATGGCGCGCAGCTGATCCATGGAGGTGATGTACTCGTCGGCGGCCTGAACCAGCTCGCCGTCGGTGCCGCGCACGTCCTCGAGCAGGCAGCGGCCGATGAGGTTCTCATCCAGGTCGCCCTTCTCGTTGACGATGGGGTACGGGACGCCCTCGGTGGTGCCGCAGTCGATCTCGCGGATGATGACGTCCTGGGCCACGTCCACCAGACGGCGGGTCAGGTAGCCCGAGTCGGCGGTACGCAGCGCGGTGTCGGCCAGGCCCTTGCGGGCACCGTGGGTCGAGATGAAGTACTCGAGCACGGAGAGGCCCTCACGGAAGTTCGCCTTAATCGGGCGGTCGATGATCTCGCCCTTCGGGTCGGACATGAGGCCGCGCATGCCGGCCAGCTGGCGGATCTGCTTGATGTTACCGCGGGCGCCGGAGAACGCCATCATGTAGATGGGGTTGAACTTGTCGAAGTTGGCCGCCATGGCCTCGCCGACTTCCTCGTTCGCCTCGTTCCAGATGTCGACGACCTGCTTGTGGCGCTCGTCGTCGGACATGAGGCCGAACTCGTAGTCCTCGTCGATGGCCGCCACCTTGGCGTCGGCCGCCGCGAGGATCTCCGCCTTGTTCGGCGGCACCGTGGCGTCGTAGACCGACACCGTGACGCCGGCGCGCGTGGCGTAGTGGAAGCCCGCGTCCTTCAGGCCGTCCAGGATGGGCGGCACCTCGGAGAGCGCGTAGCGGTTGCACACGTCCTCCACCAGGCGGCTGATCTCCTTCTTGTTCATCTCGTAGTTGAGGAACGGGTAGTCAGCAGGCAGCACGTCGTTGAAGATGATGCGGCCCACGGTGGTCTCGATGCGCTCGCCGGCAGCGTGGTCCTCGAACTCGCCGAAGGCGGTGGCGATGCGGGTGTCCATGCGCAGGCGCACCCAGATCTTGGCCTGGAGGTCCAGGTCGGCGCGGGCGTCGTAGGCGTTCATGGCGTCGTCCATGTCGATGAACACGCGACCCTCGCCCGGGAACCCGTCGCGGGCGGCCGTCAGGTAGTACAGGCCGATGATCATGTCCTGGGTGGGCACGGTCAGCGGGCGGCCGTGAGCGGGCGACTTGATGTTGTTGGACGACAGCATGAGCACGCGGGCCTCGGCCTGGGCCTCAGCGCCCAGCGGCACATGCACGGCCATCTGGTCGCCGTCGAAGTCGGCGTTGAAGGCGGTGCAGACCAGCGGGTGCAGCTTGATGGCCTTGCCCTCGACGAGCACTGGCTCGAAGGCCTGGATGCCCAGACGATGCAGGGTTGGCGCGCGGTTCAGCAGCACGGGGTGCTCGGCGATGACCTCCTCCAGCACGTCCCAGACGTAGCTGGCGCCACGATCCACGGCGCGCTTGGCGGCCTTGATGTTGGCGGCGTACTCCAGCTCCACCAGGCGCTTCATGACGAAGGGGCGGAACAGCTCGAGCGCCATCTGGCTCGGCAGGCCGCACTGGTGCAGCTTGAGCTGCGGGCCCACGACGATAACCGAGCGGCCGGAGTAGTCGACGCGCTTGCCCAGCAGGTTCTGGCGGAAGCGGCCCTGCTTGCCCTTCAGCATGTCGCTGATCGACTTGAGCGGGCGGTTGCCCGGGCCCGTCACAGGGCGGCCGCGGCGGCCGTTGTCGAAGAGCGAGTCCACGGCCTCCTGCAGCATGCGCTTCTCGTTGTTGACGATGATCTCAGGCGCGCCCAGGTCGAGCAGGCGCTTGAGGCGGTTGTTGCGGTTGATGACGCGGCGGTACAGGTCGTTCAGGTCCGACGTGGCGAAGCGACCGCCGTCCAGCTGCACCATGGGGCGCAGGTCGGGCGGGATGACCGGGATCACGTCGAGGATCATGTCGGAGGGCTTGTTGTCGGACTTGAGGAACGCGTCCACCACCTTGAGGCGCTTGATGGCCTTGGCGCGCTTCTGGCCCTTGCCCGTGGCGATGGTCTCGCGCAGCTCCTCGCCCGTGGCCTCCAGGTCCATGGCATCCAGCAGGTCGCGCACGGACTCGGCGCCCATGCCGCCGGTGAAGTAGTCGCGGTAGTTGGCGCGCATCTCACGGTAGAGCGCCTCGTCGGGAACGAGCTGCTTCGGCTCGATCTTCATGAAGGCGTCGAAGGCGTCCTGGCGCAGGGCCTTGCGCTCGTTGAACTCCTCGTAGATGTCGGCGACCTCCTCGTCGACCTCCTCGGGGGTCATGCGCTCGTCCTCCTCGACCTCGTCCACGAAGTCGTCGTCCTCGGGGACGTAGTCGGTAGACAGGCGGCGGGTGGCCTCGATGAGGCGGTCGCGCTCGGCGTCCAGCTCGTCGAGGTCGGCGGCGAGCTCGTCACGCAGGTCGTCGGCGTCCTCCTCGCGAGCCTCCTTATCCACGCTCGTGATGATGGAGCTGGCGAAGTACAGGACCTTCTCGAGCTCCTTCGGCGGGATGTCAAGCAGGTAGCCCAGACGCGACGGGCTGCCCTTGAAGTACCAGATGTGGCTCACGGGCGCAGCCAGCTCGATGTGGCCCATGCGCTCGCGGCGCACCTTGGAGCGGGTCACCTCAACGCCGCAGCGCTCGCAGACGATGCCCTTGAAGCGCACGCGCTTGTACTTGCCGCAGGCGCACTCCCAGTCCTTGGTGGGACCGAAGATCTTCTCGCAGTACAGGCCGTCCTTCTCGGGCTTGAGGGTGCGGTAGTTGATGGTCTCGGGCTTCTTGACCTCACCGCGCGACCAGCTGCGCACGTCTTCGGCGCTGGCCAGGGAGATACGCAGGGCGTCAAAGTTGTTCACGTCGTATTCCGTGGGCATCCTAGGCCTCCTCTCCCTCGCCGATGAGTTCGTTGATATCAGTGTCAGTAGAGACGTCGCTCATCAGTTCTCCCAGTTCAGCAGCAATGTCATCGATGGCAGAGGCCGTCTCGTCCTCGGTCTTCTTCGCGTCAGCGGCCAGGGCCTCGTAGAGCGCCTGGTCCACGTCGAGCTCCTCCTCGCCGTTCTCGGAGGGCAGGTCGTGCCCCTCGAGCTCGATGTTGAGGCACAGCGACTTCATCTCCTTCACGAGCACCTTGAAGGACTCGGGCACCTCGGGCGCCGGGATGTTCTCGCCCTTGACGATGGCCTCATAGGACTTGACGCGGCCGGCCGTGTCGTCGGACTTGACGGTCAGGATCTCCTGCAGCACGTTGGAGGCGCCGTAGGCGTAGAGCGCCCACACCTCCATCTCGCCGAAGCGCTGGCCGCCGAACTGCGCCTTGCCGCCCAGCGGCTGCTGGGTGATGAGGCTGTAGGGGCCGGTCGAGCGCGCGTGGATCTTGTCGTCCACCATGTGGCCGAGCTTCAGGATGTAGGTCTGGCCCACGGTGATGGGCTCGCGGAACTTCTCGCCCGTGCGGCCGTCGTAGAGCCAGGTCTTGCCGGTACGGGACAGCTGCGGCACCAGCTCGTCGCGGGCCATGTCGCCGTACTTGGCGTGGTTGATGTTGATGAGGTTGCGGTTGGCGTGCTCGATGGCGTCCGAGATCTCCTTCTCGGTGGCGCCGTCGAAGACGGGCGTGGCCACGAACATCGGGCCCTCGACCACCTCGTCGGTCTCCTCGGCGTCCGACCAGCCCCACTTGGCGGCCCAGCCCAGGTGGTTCTCAAGCAGCTGGCCCACGTTCATACGGGAGGGAACGCCCAGCGGGTTCAGGATGACGTCGATGGGCGTGCCGTCAGCGAGGTAGGGCATGTCCTCCACGGGCAGCACGCGGGAGATGACGCCCTTGTTGCCGTGGCGGCCGGAGAGCTTGTCGCCCTGCTGCACCTTACGCTTCTGGGCCACGTAGATGCGCACGAGCTCGTTCACGCCGGGCGCCAGCTCGTCGCCGTTCTCGCGGGAGAAGCGGTGGATGCCGATGACGCGGCCGCCGGAGCCGTGGGGCACCTTGAGGGAGGTGTCGCGCACCTCGCGGGCCTTCTCGCCGAAGATGGCGCGCAGCAGGCGCTCCTCGGCGGTGAGCTCCGTCTCGCCCTTGGGGGTGACCTTGCCCACCAGCACGTCGCCCGGGAACACCTCGGCGCCCACGCGGATGATGCCGTCGGCGTCCAGGTCCGAGATCATGTCGTCGGAGATGTTGGGGATCTCGCGGGTGATCTCCTCGGGGCCGAGCTTAGTGTCGCGGGCGTCAACCTCGTACTCCGAGATGTGGATGGAGGTCAGCAGATCCTCGGACACCACGCGCTCGGACACGATGATGGCGTCCTCGTAGTTGTAGCCCTCCCAGGGCATGTAGGCCACCATGAGGTTCTGGCCCAGCGCCAGCTCGCCGCCGTCGCAAGACGGGCCGTCGGCCAGCACGTCGCCGGCCTGGACCTCGTCGCCCTTGCGGACGAGCGGGCGGTGGTTGATGCAGCCGGACTGGTTGGAGCGCTGGAACTTGGGGATGAGGTACTCGTCGTACTCGCCCTCGTCGTTCAGGATGATGATGGTCTGGCCGTCCACGTAGTCCACCACGCCGGGGCGCTGGGCCACGAGGATCTCGCCGGAGTCCACCGCGATGCGATGCTCGATGCCGGTGCCGACGAGCGGCGCCGTCGGGCGCAGCAGCGGCACGGCCTGGCGCTGCATGTTCGAGCCCATGAGGGCGCGGTTGGCGTCGTCGTGCTCGAGGAACGGGATGAGCGAGGTAGCCACCGAGGTCATCTGGCGCGGGGACACGTCCATGTAGTTGACGCGCTCCGGCTCCACCTCGTCGGGCTCGCCGAACTCGCCGGCGGCGTTCTTCGTGCGGCACAGGACGCGGGCGGCCTTGTGGAACACGCCGTCCTCGTCGGTGTAGCCGAACTCGCGGGTCTCAGGATCGAACAGGTCGTTGGCCTGCGCGATGATGTAGTTCTCCTCCTCGTCGGCGGTGAGGTAGTCCACCTCGTCGGTGACCTTGCCGTCCACCACGCGACGGTACGGCGTCTCGATGAAGCCGTAGGCGTTGATGCGACCGTAGGTGGCCAGCGAGCCGATGAGGCCGATGTTCGGGCCTTCAGGCGTCTCGATGGGGCACATGCGCCCGTAGTGGGAGGTGTGGACGTCGCGGACCTCGAAGCCGGCGCGCTCGCGGGACAGGCCGCCCGGGCCCAGGGCCGACAGGCGGCGCTTGTTGGTGATGCCGGCGGCGGGGTTGGTCTGGTCCATGAACTGCGAGAGCTGCGAGGAGCCGAAGAACTCCTTGGTGGCCGCCACGATGGGGCGGATGTTCACGAGCGACTGCGGCGTGATCTCGTCGGGCTCCTGCATGGACATGCGCTCGCGCATGACGCGCTCCATGCGGGACAGGCCGATGCGGAACTGGTTCTGGATCAGCTCGCCCACGGAGCGGATGCGGCGGTTGCCGAAGTGGTCGATGTCGTCGGTGGCGTAGCCCTCCTCGCCCTCGTGCAGGGCGATGATGTAGCGCATGGTAGCCACGATGTCGTCATCGGTGAGCGTGGAGGAGTCGTTCTCCTCCGGGTCGAAGCCGAGCTTCTTGTCGATCTTGTAGCGGCCGACCTTCGCCAGGTCATAGCGCTGCGGGTTGAAGAACAGGCCCTCGAGCAGGGTGCGGGCGCTGTCGATGGTCGGCGGCTCGCCGGGACGGAAGCGCTTGTACAGCTCGATGAGCGACTCCTCCTTGGTGGTGGCGGGGTCGCGGTCGAGGGTGCGCAGCACCATCTCGGAGTCGCCGAGGAGCTCGATGATCTCCTCGCGGGTCTCGGCCAGGCCGAGGGCGCGCACGAGCAGCGTGGCCGGCTGCTTGCGCTTGCGATCGATGCGCACGGAGAGCAGGTCGCGCTTGTCCGTCTCGAACTCGAGCCAGGCGCCGCGGGAGGGGATGACCTTCGCGGAGTAGATGGTCTTGTCGGAGGTCTTGTCACGCTCGGCGGCGAAGTAGACGCCGGGCGAGCGAACCAGCTGGGACACGACGACGCGCTCGGTGCCGTTGATGATGAAGGTGCCGCGCGGGGTCATGAGCGGGAAGTCGCCCATGAACACGTCCTGCTCCTTGATCTCGCCCGTCTCGCGGTTGATGAAGCGAATCTCCACGAAGAGGGGCGCCTGGTAGCTGACGTCCTTCTCCTTGCACTCGTCCACCGTGTACTTGGGCTCGCCGAACTCATGACGGCCGAACTCGACGGCCATGTCCTTCGTGTTGTTCTCGATAGGACAGATGTCGGCGAAAGCCTGCGCCAGGCCCTCTTCCTTGAACCAGTCGAAGCTTTCCGTCTGGATGGCGATAAGATTGGGGACGTCCATCACGTCCGGAATCTTCGCGAAGCTTCTGCGATCCCTATAAAGGCTGGTGGGAGCGGTGTTTTTTCCTTGAGCCACGAGGCTGTTCCTCCTTCACGCGCATCGCAAATCTGCAAAAAAGTTGCAATTTGCTAAGATATGACGCCCGCAAAACCAAGTCAAGGAAAATTTTAACCAGCTGTGGAAATTCTTTGGACTTTTACGCAAAAACCCCGCCCGAACTGGGCGGGGCTTCTCATTTGAAAACGGACGCTAGGCCTTGCCTATCACCATATGGCCGCTCGTCATGGTGACCCACACATGCATCGGGCCGCCGTCGCCACTTATAGAGAGGTTGCCGTCGGTGGTGCAGGGGAAGGCGCTCTCGAAGCTGCCGGAGACCTTGTCCACCTGGGCTGTGAAGCCGGTACCGTCGGGCACGAGCAGCCGCAGGTCCCCGCTGGCGAGGGACGCGGTCACGTCATGGGGCACCTCGCCGCCCAGGCGCGCCTCGACGTTGCCCGAGGCGATGTCGAACCCGGCGCGCTCGCTCACGGACACGCCCAGGACCATGGCGCCGCTGGCCAGCTCGACGTCCATCTCGCGGGCTGTCACGTCCGATGCCGTGGTGCGCCCGGACGCCTGCTCCAGCAGCAGCCGATCGCACCGGATGCCGGAGAGCGCGTAGTCGCCGGAGGCCGCGGACAGCGACACCAGGTCGAGCCGCTCGGCCAGGGACGCGGGCACCTGGATGACCAGTTCCTTGTGGCCGGCGGCGCAACCGAACATGAAGCCGCCCGTCACGCCGTAGTCCACCACGAGGGTACGGCCGTCCACGTAGGCGACGGTCTGGGGCTGGCGCCCCGGGCCCACGTAGGTCTCCGCGAGCGTCACGTCGGCGCCGTCGCCCACCACCTCGATGGTCACCGAGCCCGCCGCCCAGTCCACGTCCAGGCTGTCGATGTCCGCGGCCGTGAAGGTGCCGCCGCCAGGCGCCAGGGACTCGCCGGAGCCCCGCGCGCATGACCCGGCTCCCCCGAAGCCGCCCCAGAGGCGGCCTACCGACGCGCAGCCGCCCGTCAGCGCGCCCAGCACCGCCAGGCACAGCAGGATGATGAGGGCCACCTTGACCCACGTGGTCTTCGTCAGCCTCATGGCGACCCCCCCTATCGTCCCTGCGGCGGAACGGCGCCCGCCGGCGGCATCGACTGCTGGGTAGCGGCCTCCTGGGCCGCCCGGTAACGCTCCACGCGCCGGGCGTGGTAGAGCGGGTCGGCCTCGATCACGTTCACGATCCAGTACCAGAAGGGGATGGTGAGGTAGACCGCCCACGACAGGCCGAAGCCCACGGTGAACCCGCCCAGGAAGAACAGCACCACGCACAGGAGCGGATAGGGAAACGAACGCAGGGCGCTCTTGGGAAGCAGGGGCTCCAGGGACGGCGCGACAGGCGGCGCGGCGGGGGCCGGCGGGGCCTGGTAGCCGGCGAACCCGTAGGGCGGAGGCGGCGGGGGCGTCGCGCCGGCGGGCGGCACGGCGGGGGCGGGCTGCGCCGGGCCGGGGGCGGCTCCCGGCTGCGCGGACGATGCAGGATGGGGCGCGTCGACGATCGTCGCGGGCGGCACGGCGGCAGACGGCGCGGCCGGCTCCCCCGCTGATGCGTCCTCGGCCGGGACGGCAGCGATCCCAACGGTCGCGGTCGCCGCCGAGTTGGCCGCCTCCTGGGCGACGCTCGCCGCGCTCTCGGCGCGGAGCGCGGCATCCTGGGCCGCCTCCGCCGCCTGGGCGGCCTCGGCCTCGGCGGACTCGCGCCGATCCTGGCACTCGAAGCGCACGTCGTCGGCGATGTCCGCGTCCACGCGCAGGAGCTCGTCGATGGTCACGCCGTACAGGTCGGCCAGGGCCATCAGGTTGCCCATGTCCGGCGCCGACTCGGCGCGCTCCCACTTCGACACGGCCTGGCGCGAGAGCCCCAGCTCCGCCGCCAGGCCCTCTTGGCTGAACCCGCGCTCGCGGCGCAGCTCGGCCAGGCGCTGGGCGATCTCGACGTTCATGGCATGTCCCCTTCGCGTCTTTCGGTCGGTCATGATTCGCCTTTCAGCCTATGGTTCCGCCCGCGGTTGCACCAGCACCTAAGGTGGTCAATTCACCCATCTTTTCCCTGACAACCAACGGTTGCCCCGTCGATCACCTGGGGTTTTACCGATGACTCCCCATCGCGCACCGAAGGCGCGCCTAACGCCCCCCCTCGTCGGCGCCCTCCCCGGGCCGCGACCGGGCAGCCCATCTCGCGCCCTAGCGGCCGTCGCGCAGGGCCCGGAGCTTGGCCAGGGCCTCAGGCGATATGCGGTCGGCGAGCGTGCGCTTCTCGGCCACCTTCGGGGTCTCGTCCAGGCGGGCGCTCTGGTAGTACTCCCCCACCTCGTGGGAGAAGCCGTCAGCGCTCATGCGGTCCACGCCGCCGCCGAACACGGTGTCCTGGATAGTGGCGTCGGAGGTGACCACGAGCGTCTCGATCATGCGCTCGCGGGCGTCGTGGGCCAGCTTCTCGATCACCTTGTCGGCCGACTGCCCTGCCGGCGAGAACATGATCTGCACGCCGCCCACCGTCTCCACCGCGCCCTCGGAGAACGCGTTGCGGCCGCCGTCGAACACGATGATGGCACGCCAGTCGCGCCCGGCGTAGTTCACCACGTCGTTGATGAGCGTCTCGCGCGCCTTGTTGAAGGCGTCGTCGGTGTAGTCCGGGTCGTCGATGGGGCGGTAGCGACTGCCCGATCGCAGCACGTTGTAGCCGTCGACGATCAGCAGCTTCTTGCGGGGGCGCGCCATGGGAGCCTACCCGCGCAGTCCCTCGGCCGCCGTGCGGTTCTGACGCAGCCACTCGTACATGCAGGCGGTGGAGGCCTGGGCCACGTTGAGCGACGAGATGTCGCCTACCTGCGGCAACTTCACGCCGAAGTCGCAATGCTCGAGCACCAAGCGCGAGACGCCCTCGCCCTCATTGCCCATGACGAGCGCGATCTTGCCCTTGAGGTTGGCATCCCAGATGACGTCGGCGGCATGCTCGGTGGCAGCGGCCACCCAGAAGCCCTCCTCCTTCAGGCGGTCGAGCGTGCTGGCGATGTTGGCTACCTGGGCCACGGGGATGTGGGAGATGGCGCCGGCCGAGCTCTTGTAGGTGGCAGCCGTCACGCGGGCCGCGCGCTTGTTGGGGATGACGATGCCCGCAGCGCCCACGCTCTCGGCGGAGCGCGCGATGGCGCCCAGGTTGCCTGCGTCGGTCAGGTGGTCGAGCACCACCACGAGCGCGCGCCCGTCGTGCTTCGCGGCGCTGGCCGCAGCGGCCTCGATGATGGCCGAGCCGCTCACGTACTCGAAGGGCAGCGCCTCGGCGATGACGCCCTGATGGCTTCCGCGCTCGGATATCTCGTCGAGCTTCTTGCGCGAGATGGTCTTCACGGGGATGTCACGGTTCTTCGCCTTGCGCAGGATGTCGTTGATGAGGCTGTCGCGCTGCACGTTGTCGGCCATGAGGACGCACCTCATCGGAACCTGGGTGCGCAGCGCCTCAACCACGGGGCGCTTGCCTTCGATGTAATCGGCCATGGGGCTCGCTTTCGGTCGGTCGGTTGGTCGCCGGCTAGTGTAGCACGCGCCCGACGACGGCGCGCCATCTCCCCCGAAAGCCCGCGACCGCCAGGCAAGCGGCAGGGCCCGCGAACCGCGCGACACGCCCGGCGCGAGGCCGGCAAGCGCAGGCGCCCCTGCCGCCTTCCGGCGAGAGCGCGCGACGGCGTCGACGGGAGGCCTACTCCCCCGGCTGGCCCTCCACATCGATCACGGCATCGGACTGCTGCCGCGCGCGCCTCCGGCGGCGCCAGGCATGGGACAGGTAGACCGTCAGGCACTCCACGATGGGGATGGTCAGGAAGATGGCCCAAGCCGGATGCCACGCGCCCTCCACGAACGCCATCCAGAAGAACCAGGCCGTGACCCCCAGCGGGTAGAGCGCGCAGACTGCCGGGGCAAGGCGCCGCTCGGCGATGGCCACGCCCGTCACATAATAGACAGGCACGAGGAAGAACACGAACAGCGCCGGCCCCCAGGCGTCCCAGAAGACGCCCGCCAGCAGGTAGGCCAAGATGACCACGAGCCAGAAGGGGAAGCACATCCACTTCTGGCGGAAGCCCTGGGCCCGATGCCAGTCGAAGGGGTCGTCCCCGCGGACGAAGGCATGGCCGGCAGCGTCATGGCCGCCAAAGCGCACGCCGTCCCAGCCGACGTGGACTTCCTCGCCCGTGGCGCCCTCCACCACATGAACGCCCTCGCGCCACGACACGTGCACGTAGTCATCGCCGTCCTCCACGTGGATGCCGCCGGGGCCTACGCGCACCTTGTCGCCGCGACGATGCCCGCGCTGACGGGATCGGGACGCAGGGTCGTCGGCTTCCGCCGCGTCGTCATTCGCTGCCGCGCCCTCGGCATCGGCGGCCGCCGGATCGCAGCCCGACGCCGTCGCGGACGCGTCAGCGGCGACGCCCGCCGCAGGGCCGCCCGCGGACGCCGCGCCCGTCGCGCCGGCCGCAGCGCCTGCGCCGGCCGTGCCCGCGGCAGCGCGATCCTCCGCCTCGAATGCCACGTCGTCAGCGATGGAGTCATCCACATATAAAAGCTCGTCGAGCGATACGCCGTAGAGCCGCGCCAAGGCAATGAGATTGTCCGTGTCAGGGGACGACTCCGACCGCTCCCACTTCGATACGGCCTGGCGCGACACGCCCAGCTTCACGGCCAGGGCCTCCTGTGATAGCCCCGCCTGCTTCCGACGAGCCGCCAGGCGCTCGGCGATCTCCACGTTCATGATGGGCCTTTCTCCTCGATGCGTTCCATCTTAACGGAAGCCCACCCTACCCGTGGCGGCGGCAGGGCGCGACCAATTCCAGTTGGAATTTTGGGGAAACTATTGGTTGCGCTCATCTGACCTGGCACTTTGCATGAAAAGAGGGCGACCGCCCCGGCAGCCGCCCTCCGCTCATTCGTCTTGCGCGCGCTAAGCCCCTACTCAACCGCCGGGACGCCCGCCGCGGCGTCAGACTCGGAGACGACCTCGGCGGCCGCCGCCTCCACCTCCTGGGCCTGGGCATCCAAGGCCGCGTCCTTCTCGTCAGCCTGGGCGGCCATCTCGGCCACCTTGGCGGCGAAGGCGTCGCGCTCGTCCTTGCTCAGGGTGGCCAGGTGCGCGGCGATGAGGTCGTCGCGCACAGCGCTGGCCGTGGCCGTGGCCTTCTGAGTGGCCTGGTCGATCAAGTCGGCGTTGATCACCTTGCCCTGCTCCACGGTCAGCTCGCCCTTGGCGATGAGCTGGTCCACCAGCTCCTTGGACTTCTCCGCGCCCAGGGCCATAGCCCCGATGCCCGCCATGAACACGTCCTTGAATCCATCGGTGATGCTCGACATGATGAGCCTCCGTATCCTCGGGAACCGCGCCGCCCCGCGACGCCTCTGCAGCCCATCATGCGCGCACGCGCCGCCCGCCCCCAGCTCCAGATGACCGATGTTACGGCTTCGTTGAGTCCGCGGCTCCAGGATGCGACCGACGCAGCCACCCCACCCCAGGCGCGCCTGACGCAAGACGACAGGCCCTACCGCTCCCCAACCAGGCGAGTCACCAGCGCCGGCAGCTCGGCGATGGACCCCAAGGCGTAGTCCGGATGCTCGGCAGCCAGCACGTCTGCGGGGAACATCCCCCACGTAGCCGCCACCGTCGTCGTGCCAGCGCCGTTGCCAGCCTGCAGGTCGAAGGGGCTGTCGCCCACATACACGCAGCGGTCGGGCTTGAGGCCCAGCTCCGCGCAGCCCTGGAGCACCGGCGCGGGATCGGGCTTGTGGGCAGCGCACTCGTCGGGCCCCAGCACGAAGGCAAAACGCGACTCGATGCCCGTCAGCGCCAGCGCGCGCCGGGCCAGCCCGCTGCGCTTGGAGGTCACCACGCCCATCGGGCAGCCCATCGCCGCCAGCTGCGCCAGCGCGTTCGCCACGCCGGGGAACGCGGCCACGCGCTCGTCGTGAATGATGTCGTTATGCGCCCGGTAGGCGTCCACCAGCCGGTCGTGGATCTCCTGATCGTCCGTGAAATCCCACATCTGCGTGACCAGGGGCTGGCCCACCTTCTGCATGAGCACCTCATCCGGCAGTTCGCGCCCCAGCACTGTGCGCACCGTGTGCCGGAACGAGGCCAGGATGATGTCGTAGGTGTCGATGAGCGTGCCGTCCAGATCGAACAGCACGCTCAGGGAGCTACCCGTGGAGCGTACCGAACTGCCCATCTCTGCCATTTCAAAAACCGCCTTTTCATCTGCGGAAACGTCCTATAATGCCTGGTCAGAGCCGTGGCACTAATCGTCAGTTTGGTACGCCTCCTGCCAACAAAAAAGCGCGCCGCCCTAGGGAGCGGCGCGCGAGTGCGCCGGATTTACGCGAACAGCATGTCGAAGGTGCCCACGCCGGCCTTCGACTTCTTGGCGTTGCGCCGCGCGAAGGTCATCATCTCGGCGAAGGTGGCCAGCGGCACGCTCTTCTTCTCGCCCGTGCGGCGCAGCTTCACCTCGACGTTGCCCTCGGCCAGGCCGCGCTTGCCCAGCACCACCTGGAGCGGCCAGCCGATGAGATCCGCGTCGGCAAATTTCACGCCCGCGCGCTCGTCGCGATCGTCGATGACCACTTCCAGGCCCAGGCCAGCCAGCTCGCGCGCCACGCGCTCGGCGGCGGGCTGAACCTCGTCATCGCCCACGGTCAGCGGGATGACGCACACATGGGCCGGCGCCACCGAGAGCGGCCACATGATGCCGTGCTCGTCGTTGTGCTGCTCCACCACGGCGGCCAGGGTACGGCTCACGCCCACGCCATAGCAGCCCATGACGAACGGGCGCTCGGCGCCGTCCTCGTCGGCGAACGTGGCGCCCATGGCCACGGAGTACTTGTCGCCCAGCTGGAACACCTGCGACACCTCGATGCCGCGCGCGCCCTCCAGCGGCAGCCCGCAGTCCGGGCAGCTGTCGCCCGGCTTCACGATGCAGAGGTCAGCCCACGCGTCCACTGCGAAGTCCGCGCCGGGGCGAGCGCCCAGCAGGTGGAAGCCGTCCTCGTTGGCGCCGACCACCCACTGCGGGACGGCCTGCAGACTGACGTCGGCCACGACGCGCGTGCCCTCGGGCAGGCCCACCGGGCCCATCGAGCCCTTGTGCAGCCCGGCGGCCTCCATCTCCTCGTCGGTGAGCAGCTCGAAGCCCGGCACCGCACGGCTCGCCTTGATCTCGTTGAGCTCGTGATCGCCCGGCACGAACATGACGGTGAGCACGCCGTCCTCGCCCTTGCCGGAGAGCGCCTTCACCGTGGAGGACTCGGGGATGTCCAGGAACTGGGCCAGCTCCTCGATGGTATGCACGCCCGGGGTGCTGATCTTCTCAAGGGCCGCCACCTCATGGCAGGTGGGGCGCGCGAGGCAGGCGCCAGCCTCGGTGTTGGCCGCGTAGCCGCAACTGCAATACACGAGCTCGGCCTCGCCGGCCTCGGCAAGCGCCATGAACTCGGTGGTCACCTTTCCGCCGATCTGGCCGGAGTCGGCCTCTACTGGGCGATACTCCAGGCCGCAGCGCTCGCAGATGTTGCCGTAGGCCATGCTCATGTCGTCATAGGTCTTCTGCAGCGACGCCTGGTCGGCATGGAAGCTGTAGGCGTCCTTCATGATGAACTCGCGGCTGCGCAGCAACCCGAAGCGCGGGCGGATCTCGTCGCGGAACTTCACCTGGATCTGATAGAGCGAGCAGGGCAGCTGCTTGTAGGAGCGCAGCTCATTGCGGACGAGCGCGGTGATGAGCTCCTCATGGGTGGGCCCCAGGCAGAAGCCGTGGTCATGGCGATCCACCAGGCGCATGAGCTCGGGGCCGTAATCGTCCCAGCGGCCGCTCTCGTGCCACAGCTCAGCCGGCTGCAGCGCCGGCATCATGATCTCCTGCGAGCCGATGGCGTCCATCTCCTCGCGCACGATGCCCTCGATCTTGGAGAGCACGCGGTAGCCCAGCGGGAGGAAGGTGTACACGCCCGACGCCGTCTTGCGGATCATGCCCGCGCGCAGCAGCAGGCGATGGCTCGCGATCTCAGCATCCGCCGGGTCTTCCTTCAGCGTGGGAGCGTACAGCTGGCTCATGCGCAGCACGATATTCGTCATAGTTGCTCAATCTCCTCCATAAGTGCGTCGACTATCTCTGACTCGCTTACTTTCCGAACAATTTTACCATGGGAGAAAACCACGCCGGTCCCCGCCCCGCAAGCCACCCCGATATCAGCATCGGCGGCCTCGCCCGGGCCGTTCACCACACAACCCATGACGGCCACCTTCACGGGCGACTTCACGTTCGCCAGCCGCTGCTCCACCTCCGACGCCAGCCCGATGAGGTTCACCTGGCAGCGCCCGCACGTGGGGCAGCTGATGAGCTCGGGGCTGCGACGACGCAGGTCGAGCGCGCCGAGCAGCGTCCAGCAGGCACGCACCTCGGTCACCGGGTCGTCGGTGAGAGAGATGCGCAGCGTGTCGCCTATCCCCTGCTCAAGGAGGACGCCCAGGCCGCAGGCGCTCTTGATGATGCCCTGGAACGCCGTGCCCGCCTCGGTCACGCCGATGTGCAGGGGCACAGCGGGAATGCGCGCGGCGAGCAGCCGGTAGGTGTCGATGGTGGCCTGCACGTCGTGCGCCTTGGCCGACACCACGATGTCACAGAAGCCCCGCTCCTCGAAGTGGCGCACGTAGTCCGAGGCGCTGGCGGCGAGCTTCTCGGGCAGCGTCAGGTCGTCGCGCGCAGCCAGCGCGGCGTCGAGCGATCCGGCGTTCACGCCGATGCGGATGGGGATGCCGGCCTCGCGCGCGGCCTCGATGACCGCGTCGGTGGCCTCGAGCCCGCCGATGTTGCCGGGGTTGATGCGCAGCTTGGCAGCGCCACGACGCGCGGCCTCGATGGCTATCTGCGCATCGAAGTGGATGTCGGCCACCACCGGCAGCGCAGAGGCCGCGCACACGGCTGCGAACGCATCCAGGCAGTCGCGATGCGGGATGGCCATGCGCACCACCTCGCAGCCGGCCTCAGCCAGCGCGGCTATCTGCGCGAGGTTGGCCTCGACGTCCTTGGCCGGCGCGTTGAGCATCGACTGCACCACCACCGGCGCGCCGCCGCCCAGGGGCACGTCGCCCACCATCACCTGCCGCGTGCCCTGGTTGGGTCGCTCGCCCTGCTCCATATTCGCCCCTTTCTCGCCAAGCGCGTCGCGCTTGCTGATAGAGATGACGAAGCCGCGCCGCCCTCACAGGAGCAGCAGGCCCCGCCGGCTGCCGAACGTGCCGGCGGCCTACGCCCCCGCCGAGGGGCCGAACACGCCGGTGCCCGCGATGAGGTTCTGGATGTCCTGATTGAGCATGATGGCGAAAAATCCCAGGAACAGCGCCATGCCCGCCATGGACAGGTATCCCATGGCCTTAGGCGACACCACCTTGCGCGTGGCCTTCTGGAACACCTCCACCACAAACCGCCCGCCGTCGAGCGGTGGGATGGGGATGAGGTTCATGATGCCCAGCGAAACCGAGATCATCGCCATGAACTGCAGCGCCATGAACAGCCCCTGCTCGACAGCCTGCTTCGAGAGCACCGCGATGCCCACGATGGACGTGGAATCCGAGACCGTCTGCGCCGCGGTAGCCGGGTTGAACAGCCCCGCCACCGCCTGGATCACCATCCCGATGTAGCTGAAGCCCACCTCGATGGACTGCCACGGCGTCGCGTTGTAGTGGAACACCTCGCCGGTCTGAGTGTTCTGCACGTCAAACCCGATGACCGAGAACAGCACCACGAACGCCACGATGGCGAACAGCAGGTTCACCGCCACGCCCGCCACCAAGATGACCGAGCGCTTCCAGAAGGGGAGGCTGCGGTACTGCTGGCGGTACTCCGCGTCGAAGAGCGCCTGGGCGTCATCGACCGGGCGCGCCTCGCCCAACGCGTAGGCGGCCGGCGCCTCCTCTCCCGCCGCCAGCGCGGCACGCACCTGCCTCTTCGAGGGCGTCACCTCCCGCGCGCGGTACGTGTTGTAGGGATCGCGCTTCGTGGGACCGCTGCAGCTCCCCCACTCGGTCAGCTCCTCCAGGGCCTCGTAGGCCTCGTCATCAGTGATGCCGCAGTCGGCGGCGATGTCCTCCATCTCGGCCGTGCCGCGTCGGTACAGGGCCGCCAGCACCTCCTTCAGATGGGGCTGCATCTCGCCGGCCTCCATGCCGCACACGCGCGCATAGCCGCCCAGCGGAACGGCGGTCACGCCGAACTTGGTGTCGCCCTTGGTAAAGCCGATGTTAGGCCCGGGCAGGCCCAGCATGAACTCGGTGACGCGCACGCCAAAGGCACGTGCGGCCAGGTAGTGGCCGCCCTCGTGGATGAACACGAGGAATCCGATGACGATGACGGCACACAAGATGGTGAATAGAAGGTCCACTTCACGTCCTCTCGAGGCGCGGGGCAACCGCGCGGTAGGGAAACGATGCCGAAGGGCCGCCGTCCTCAGCAGGACGCGGCGGGGCGGGGCGACGACGCCCCGCTGCTTGCTCGTGGGCCATTATAGGAAAGTCCCCCGATACGGGCGGGTTTCCGACATAAAACCCATGAGGAGGGACGCACGGGGATGCGCCGGCGAAGGGACGGGGCGCCGAGGCGGGAAGCGGTCGCAGGCGCGGGGACGGGCGCGACGGCCCACGCGCGGCGCCCGCCCCGCTGCCCGCGCGCCGCTCTCGCGTCGGCGGGGGCGACTAGGGTGGGCCGAACGCAGCAGCTGCCTCGCGGCAGCCAGAGAGAAAGGAGCCCCCGTGCACGCCGCCCCCGCCCACACCCCTCGGATCGCGACCCGCGCCTTCAAGATAGCGATGACGCTTCTGCTGGTCATGGGCCTCATCCCCCTCAGCCTTTGCTCGCCGCCGACGAAGCACGCCTTCGCCGCTGACCAGGTCTATCTGGAGGTGAACGGGCAGATCCCCTATGCGGGATACTCAACCGGCCGTATGACCGTCAACGGCGCGCCGGCCATCTGCGCCCAGCCGGCGAAGCTGACGCCCGCGTCGGGAACCTACGCGAAGCAAGACCTGATGATCGGCTACGCCGGCAGTCCCGAGTGGTACGAGGCGGAGCGCAGCCACCTGCGCGCGCTCCTCTACTTCGGCCCCGGCAGCTACGGCTTCGATCCCGCCATCTGGCCTGCCACCTGGTACGACGGCAGTCCCATGACCTATGACCGCTACCTCGTCTGCCTTCACATCATGGTGAGCGACCGCTACTCCTACGACTTCAACAAGGCCACTCATGGCTGCAGCGCCGAGTTCAAGCGCTGGGCGCTCAGCAACCTGACCGGCCAACTCACCGAGACGGAGACCGTCCCCGACTTCGAGAACACCACCGCGGGCAAGATCTACGCCAACGACTGGCGCGTTCCCGCCACCTTCAACGCCTACGCCCTGGCCACCGGCGCGAGCAGCCAGGTCGTCCTCACCTTCGACAACGTCGGCTGGCTTGCGCTCGATAAGGGCAGCGCCAACCCCGCGCTTACCGACGGCAACGGCTGCTATCGCCTCGACGGCGCCTCCTACCTGGTGACCAACGGCGCGGGCGCCCCCGTGGCCACGCTCGTCACCGACGCGGCCGGACGCGCTGCCTCCGGCGAGCTCGCACCGGGCACCTACTACGTCCAGGAGACGACGGCCCCCGAGGGGTACGCGCTCGACCCCACCGTCCACACCGTCGAAGTCACCCCCGGGGAAACCGCGGCCGTCGGCACAGAAGGGCGCGTCATCGATGAGCCTCAGCACGACCTCGCCGCGGTCTGGCTGGCCAAGCTCGACGCGGACAGCGGCGCCCCGGCGCCCCAGGGCGCCGCCTCTCTCGCAGGAGCCGAGTTCACCTTCGACTTCTACCCCGGTTACTACGCCACCGCTCAAGAGGCTCGGGCATCGGGGGCTCCGCTTCGCACCTGGGTGTTTCGCACCGACGAGGAGGGGCGCGTCCTTCCCGATGAAGCCCACTGGGTAGGCGGCGACGAACTCTACCGCAATGCCGACAACGCCCCCGTGCTACCCCTGGGAACCGTGCTCATCGGCGAGACGAAGGCCCCCCGCGGCTACCTCCCCGATCCGACGATCCATGTGCGCCAGATCACCGGCGGAGGCGGCGCGCAAGAGGTCTCCTCCTACCGCCATCCCCTCGTCTCGGAGCCGATCATCCGCGGCGGCGTTCGCGTGGAGAAGCGCGACAAGGAGACCGGCCACCTAAGGCCGCTCGGCGGCGCCAGCCTCTCCACCACCTTCGAGATAGCCAACGCCAACAACCGCCCCGTGGTGGTGGAGGGCGTCAGATATGCGCCTGGCCAGGTGGTCAAGCGCCTCGTCACCGAGGACGGCGAGGCGCAGACCGCTGCCGACTGCCTCCCCTTCGGCACCTACTCTATTCGCGAGATCATGCCTGGTGACGGCTACTTTCTCACCGACGGCGAGCCACGCACGTTCTCCATCGAGCGCAACGGCGTCATCGCCGACCCCTTCGCCGCGAAGGAGAGCTTCAAGAACCTCGTGAAGCGCGGCGACCTGGATTTCGTCAAGGTGCGGGAAGGCACCATGGAGCGCCTCGCTGGCGTTCCGTTCCGCCTGGTCAGCCAAACCACCGGCGAGGCGCACGTGCAGGTGACCGACGCCAACGGCTACGCGAGCACAGCCGCGTCATGGAACCCGCATAGCCAGCGCCCGAACGCCAACGACTCCGCAGGGCCGAACAGCTACGACGCCACAGCAGGCATCTGGTTCGGCGCCGACGTGACACCGGACGACAAACGCGGCGCCCTCCCCTATGACACCTACACCCTTGAGGAGCTGCCCTGCAAGGCCAATGAGGGGCTCGTGCTCGTAACCATACCGGACATCGTCATCAGCCGCGACTCCTACACGGTCACGCTCGGCACCATCGACGACGGCGAGCCCGACGACGGAACGCCCTATCTGGCCACGACTGCGGCTGACGGATTCGACGGCGACAAGCTGGCCATCGCCGACGCCGAGACGGTCATCACGGATCGCGTCGAGTACGCCAACCTCACCATCGGGGCGGAGTATCGCCTGGTCGGCACCCTCATGAGCAGGGCCACCGGCGAGCCCGTCCTCGATAGCGAGCAACCGGTGACCGCCGAGCGAACGTTCACCCCCGTTGCACGGCGCGGCCACGTGTCCCTCGACTACCGTTTCAACGCCCTGACCTCAGGCGCAGGCGATCTGGTGGTGTTCGAACGCCTCTATGATCAAGCCGGGCGCCTGGTGGCCAGCCACGAGGACCTCGATGACTTCGGGCAGACGGTGCGCGTCGTGGAGCCGTCGGTGAGCAGCGTGGCCACCGCCACCTCTGATGGGCGGAAGTCCCTCGTGGCCGACCCGGTGGCCTCGGTAAGCGACACCATCGCGTTTGCCAACCTCGTCCCTGGCGAGGAGTACACGGTACGCGGCGTGCTGATGCACCGGGCGACTGGCAAGCCGCTGGCCAGCGCCGGAGCACCTGTAACCGCCGAGACCTCCTTCGCGCCAGACACCGGCCACGGCAGCGCCACCGTCGTGTTCGAGTTCGACGCCAGCGAGCTTGAGGCCGGGGACGAGCTGGTGGCCTTCGAGACCCTCTATCGGGGCGACGCAGCCGTGGCGACCGACACCGACATAGCCGACGAGAACCAGACGGTAACCGTCGAACGCCCCGCCCTCTCGACCGAGGCAAGCGATGGGCTCGATGGCGACAAGCGCGTCATCGCAAGCCGACGCAGCACCGTGACCGACGTCGCGACCTACGCGGGGCTCATTCCCGGACGGGACTACCTCATGCGCGGCGAGCTGCACCTCCGCGATGCCGAGGGAGCCGACGCCGGCCCCCTACGCGACGCTGACGGCATCCCGGTGACCGCCGAGCTGGCATTCACGCCCGAGGCGCCAGACGGATCCGTAGCGCTGGCGTTCGACTTCGACTCAGTCGCCTTGGCCGGGCGCGATCTGGTGATCTTCGAGTCCCTTTACCGCGAGGAAGCCCTCATCGCATCCCACGCGGACATCGCCGATGAGAACCAGACCGTCTCCGTCGTCCCCAGCACCCTGATGACGCGGGCTCGCGACAGCGCGGACGGCGACAAGTCCGTTGCGCCCGCGGAGGGAGTCGCGGTGGCCGACCGCATCGTCGCCCGCGACGTCGTGCCCGGCGAGAACTACTCCATCGTGGGCCTGCTCGTAGACCGGGAGGATGCGCGGCCCCTCCTCGCCGCCGACGTCTTCGCGAACCCTGAGGCCCAGGCGCCTGAGGGGCTGCAAGCCTATGCTGCCGCGCTCGACGCCTGCGTCGCCCACGGAACAGCCCGCGTAACAGCCGACGGGCCCGATTTGGAAGCGCAGCTCGTCTACGACGTGGACGCCGCAGAGCTCGCCGGCCGCGATCTGGCAGCCTTCGCCTTCCTCTTCTGCGGCGATGATCTGATAGCCGCCGAGTACGACCCCGACTGTCTCGATCAGGTCGTTACCGTATCCGACCGCGAGGAGCCGCCGAGTCCGCCCGACGAGGAAGAGCCCGAGCCCGACCAAGAGCCGTTCCCAGAGCCGCGCGACGGGAAGGAGACGCCCCTCGCCAAGACCGGGGACGGGCTGCTCGTGCCCCTCGTCGCATTCGTCGCAGCGCTCGCCTGCGCCGTGATGATTCCCGCTGCCGTGAAACTGCGACGACCCTGATTCAACAAGAGGGGCCCGCAAACACAGCTTCCGGGCCCCTCCCCTATCCGAGAGCTTTGACGGGCGGCAGCGCGAACCGACTGCGGCGCCGCTCAGACGGCACCTAGCGGCCGTTGGCGCGTACCCAGGAGCGAGCGGCGGCGCGGGCCCACGCGTCGACGGTCTCCAGCTGATCGAGGCTCTCGACGCGCTGCACGCCCTCACGCTCATGCGCGTCCATGACCGCCTCCACGCAGGCGGCTATGCCGAGATAGGAGCACTCCTCGGCCAAGAACGCCGCCACGGCCACCTCGTTGGCGGCGTTCATCGCGCAGGGCAGCGTGCCGCCTGTGCTTCCCGCATGGCGGGCAAGCGGCAGGCAGCGGAACGTGCTCTCATCCGGCGCGGCGAACTCAAGCGTGCCCAGCGTGCGGAAGTCAAGCGGCTGTACCGGAGCATTCCATCGCGCAGGATACGAGAGCGCGAACTGGATGGGGATGCGCATGTCCGTCGTGCCCAGGTGCGCCTTCACGCTTCCGTCGGCGAACTCCACCATCGAGTGGATCGCGCTCTGGGGCTGCACCACCACCGCTATCTTGTCATAGGGCATGGCGAAGAGGTGGTGCGCCTCGATGACCTCGAGGCCCTTGTTCATGAGGGTGGACGAGTCGATGGATATCTTCGCCCCCATGTTCCACGTGGGATGGGCGAGCGCCTGAGCAGGCGTGATGGCAGACAGCTCGTCGCGCGTGCGACCGCGGAACGGGCCTCCCGACGCGGTGACCCATAGCTTCGTCACCTCACGCGGCTCCTCGCCCAACAGGCACTGGTAGATAGCACCGTGTTCGGAGTCGATGGGCATGAGCGCCCCGGCGGGCCCGAAGGCCGGGGCCAGGCCCTCGGCGCGACGGTGCTCGTCGAGGACAGCGGCCAGCGGCATGATGAGGTCGCCCGCCACCACGAGCGACTCCTTGTTGGCCAGCGCGAGCACCTTGCCGGCAGCCAGCGTCTCGTAGCTCGCGCGCATGCCGGCCTCGCCCACCAGGGCGTTCACCACCACGTCCACCTCGGGCAGCCGCACCAGGTCGACCACGGCCTGCGGCCCCACGCCGAAGGAGCCCTCCGGCGACTCGGCGCACCAGGCGGCCAGCTCGTCGCAACGCGCGTCGCCCGCCAGACGCGCGTCGCCCACGGCCAGGTGGCGCACGCCAAGCTCGCGTGCCTGCCGACCCAGCACATCCAGGCTTCCGAACACCGCCAGGCCCACGGCCTCCAGCTTGTCGGCATGCTGCGCGATGACGTCCAACGTCTGGACGCCGATGGATCCCGAGGAACCCAGCACCACCACGCGCCGCCGCGCACCGCCCTGCGCGCAAGCGCCTTCTGCCACGCGCGCGCCCTCGTTACATGATGACATACGGAATGCACCCTCCCGCCACGAGCAAGATGGCCGACGTCACGGCGGCCAGGAACAGCGAGTCGCAGCGGTCAAGCAGGCCGCCATGACCCGGCATGATGGTGCCCGAATCCTTGAAGCCCGAGTTGCGCTTGATGCGGCTCTCGGCTAGATCGCCCAGCACCGACATAAGACCGCAGATCAGCCCAAACAGCAGCGCCATCGGAATGCCCATGGTCACGCCCGGCACGAGCGTCATAACGCACCAGAACACCATGGAACCCACCAAGCCGGCGAGGAACCCCTCCCAGCTCTTCTTGGGGCTCGTGCGCGGCGCCAGCTTGTGGCGACCGAACTTGCAGCCGATCAGGTAGGCAAACGAGTCGTTCGCCCATACGCTCACGAACACCAGCAGCACCAGCACGCCGCCCCACGGGTCGCCCAGCGACTGGCGAATGACCACCAGGCCGCACAGCAGAAGCCCTGTGTACGCCGCACCGAAAAAGCTAATGCCCACGTCAGGGATGCGAGCGCGCGTCCAGAACACGTACCAGACGAGCAGGGCCAGCAGCAGCATCAGGTTCACCACGAACGCCCCGGTGAGACCGTAGAAATAGACGCTTGGCGGGTAAAGCATCGCCGCGACGATCCCCAGCATCTCGTTGGGGAGCTTCGCGTCCGAGCGCAGCATGTAGTAGAACTCGCCTGCGCAAATGCCGGCCACCGCCATGAGCATGAGCAGCATGGGGATGTCGCCCGCCAGCACGCAGACCACGGTGAGCACGGTGTACACAAGCCCCGTGCGGAACCGCACTTGAATATCGGAGGGGTTCTTGAGCTTCTTCGGCGTCTTGTCGAGGGCTGCCTGCTTCATCTTCTGACGACGCGCAGCGCGATCAGCCTTCTTCTGCCGCTGGGCCTCAAGCTGCTCGACGGTGGTGGGGCGGCGCCACTCAGGCGTCGGGACATCCTCGGACGCGCGGCTCGGCGCCGCGTCCCGTTTGGCGGTCTCCGCTCTCTCGGCCTCGGGAGCCACTTACTTCACCGCCCCGAAGCGCCGGTCACGCCCCTGGTACTCGAGCAGGCAGCGCAGAAGCTCGTAGCGGTCGAAGTCGGGCCACAGCACGTCGGTGACCACGAACTCGGAGTATGCGATCTGCCACAGCAGGAAGTTGGAGATGCGCATCTCGCCGCTTGTGCGGATGAGCAGGTCAGGATCGGGAATGCCGCAGGTGTAGAGCCCGCGCTCGAACAGCTCCTCGGTGGGCACGAGCAGCTCGCCGGTTTCCTCGGCCCTCAGCACGGCCTCGCGCATGCAGCCCTCGCAGGCGCGCAGGATCTCCTGGCGCGAGCCGTAGTTCACCGCCACGACGAGCGTCATGCCGTCGTTCTCGCGCGTCTTGCGCCATGCCGCGTCGAAGGCCTCGCGCGTATCCGCCGGCAGCACGCTCAAATCGCCGATGGTCATCACGCGCACATGCTCCTCGTGCAGCCCGTCCACCTCGGCCAGCATGGTCTTGGCGAACAGGTCCATGAGGCCCACCACTTCATCCTGCGGGCGCTTCCAGTTCTCCGTGGAGAACGAGTAGATGGTGAGATAGCGAACCCCGAGGTCAGACGCGCACCGAATGGTCTCGCGCACTGCTTCGATGCCGGCCTTGTGGCCGCGCAGGCGGTTGAGCGCGCGTTTCTTCGCCCAGCGTCCGTTGCCGTCCATGATGACAGCGACGTGCTCGGGGATGCGATCAATGTCCAACGCCCCCAGATCCACATCAGACGGGGGCGCGGGGAAAATATAGTCGAGGGGCTTGTTCATGGGCGGTTCGCCTCGCAGGTAGAGGGGTTAGGGGAAGGCGCGAGCCTAGATTTCCATGACCTCCGCTTCCTTCTTCTTGAAGGAAGCGTCCACGTCGGCGATGTACTTGTCGGTGAGCTTCTGGATCTCGGCCTCGGCGCGCTTGGCCTCGTCCTCCGGCAGGTTGTCGTTCTTGATGGCCTTCTCCACCGCAGCGTTGGCGTCGCGGCGGGCGTTGCGCACGGCCACGCGGCTTTCCTCGGCGAAGGCCTTGCACTGCTTCACCAGCTCGCGGCGGCGCTCCTCGGTGAGGGCGGGGAACGGCAGGCGAATGACCGAGCCGTCGTTATTGGGGGTCACGCCCAGGTCGCTCTCCTGGATGGCGTGCTCGATGGCGCGCAGCATGCCCTTGTCCCACGGCTCGATGACCAGCAGGTGCGCCTCGGGCGTCTTCACGCCGGCCATCTGGTTGATGGGGGTGGGGACGCCGTAGTAGTCGACCTTGATGCGGTCGAGCACCATGGCGTTGGCGCGGCCGGTGCGGACAGAGGAGAAGTTGTCGTGCAGCGAGGACAGGGCCTTCTCCATGCGCTCCTCGGCCTGCATCAGAATCTCGTCAACCATAGCGGTTCCTTTCCCTGGGCGCCTCCGGCGCGTCTCACGTCGGCCTCGCGGCCGGCTGGTAGTCCTGCGTTGCCGCCGCCTGCATGGGACGGCTGGCGGCGCCTCCTCGGGCGCGCGGCTCTATTCTACCGTGGTTCCCACGGCTTCACCCTTGAGCGCCCGCGAAATGTTACCGGGCTTGGTCAGGTCAAACACGATCATGGGGACATCGTTGTCCATGCACAGCGAGGTGGCCGTGGCGTCCATGACGTTGAGGCCGCGGTTGAGCACCTCCAGGTAGGTGATGCGGTCGAAGCGCTTCGCGTCGGGGTTGGTCTTGGGGTCGGAATCGTAGACGCCGTCCACCTTGGTGGCCTTCATCAGGCAGTCCACGTCCAGCTCGCAGGCGCGCAGCGCGGCGGTGGTGTCGGTGGTGAAGTAGGGGTTGCCGGTGCCGGCGGCAAGGATGACTACGCGCCCCTTCTCCAGGTGGCGGATAGCGCGGCGGCGGATGTAGGGCTCCGAGACCTCCTGCATGTTGATGGCGCTCTGCACGCGGGAGATGACGCCGTGGCGCTCGAAGGAGTCCTGCAGCGCCAGCGCGTTCATGACCGTGGCGAGCATGCCGATGTAGTCGGCCTGGGCGCGATCCATGCCCTCGGCCGAGCCGGCCAGCCCGCGGAAGATGTTGCCGCCACCCACGACGACCGCCAGCTGCACGCCGTCACGCACGATCTCGGCAATCTGCTCCGCCAGGTCGTCGACGACCTTCGGGTCGATGCCGTAGCCCAAATCGCCCGCCAGCGCCTCGCCCGAGAGCTTCAGCAGCACCCGGTCGTACTTGTATCCGTCGGCCATGAATCCATCCCTTCGTCAAGAAGCGTAAACCCTAACCTGCAATTGTAACGGAAAGCGCCCCCGAGCCAACCACCAGCACGAGGAAACCGCGGAAAGGGATGGGGAGTGCGAAGGATGACTACCTCCTCGCAGGATAGTACCTCCGCACCCGGTTTCTAGGCTGCCCCGATCTCATTGCGATGTCTACTTGATCACTTTAAGCGCTGCTATTGATCAAGTAGTATCTGAACGGCGGCGGCCTCTATGGCGCCATAACCGTTGATCAGCTAGGGCAATGCGGCGCATTCGCTTCGCGCAACGAGCATCTGTCCCGGCTTCTTGAGAGTACACTTTTCTCGAATGGTATGCGGAGCACGGATACGTCGTGGAGAACAGAGGGGGGTGCTCCGTAATCAAATCTGCGCCGCCCCAAGCCCATATGCCAGAGCTAGAAGCCGTTGACGCCATATTGGCATTTGCAGCTTACGATGCGAAAAACGACTGGGCGATATGTCGCGATACCAATCCTGCGGAGATGGTGGTGCGCAATGTCAAGGACGGATCCATTCTCGAACTTCTTGAGAAGGAGGGCACGCTTAAGCCGAGTAAGCTAGCCAGCCGTCTAGCAATACACCGGTCGACGGCCACTCGCAGCATCGGGAACCCGCACCAGAAAGCCCTCGCGAGACGTCTAGGTGCCCTCAATAGCCCACACTGCATCAGGTTGGAAAGACGGCAGGGATCCTAACTGAAGGAGAATGGAAGCGGCAGTAAGCCCCCGCTGTACAAATTCGGACGTTCGATCCGAAATCACGATGGAGACTTCCTCAGGCACGCCCCCCCTTCACGCAAAAGATAACGAAGCGTATCAGGGAAATACCCGCTTCTGAGCCAGAGGCGGAAAAGAAGCATTCGCCCCAGTCCCGCCAAAACAGGTTGCGGGCGTAGACCTTGCCAACCACGCCGGCCAGCTCGTTAAAGAACGACACATGCGGGACATCCAGTCCCCAGCATACGACAATCACCACATTGCGCAAACAAATAGGTCGTGGCGTCTGCGAACGCCACGACCTAAAATTGCCTCAGGCACGCAATTCGACATTGCTTCATTTATCATGAGGGCTCAAGCTATCAGTATTCCTGTCGCTTTTACACGAAAGCATTCATGCAGCGAAAGGTTATCCTAACTAGCAGTTTATGCGAGTCAGTAAGCTTTTGGCAGACTTGAGCCCCAAGCGATCCAACAGCTCCAAAAGTGTCATCCTAGTCTCTCGCGCTAAAACTAAAAGAATCACGTATATCACAACTGATAGAAGGAATGCGCCGAGCGCACACCATATCGAGTCGGTCAAGCTCGTTACTATAATACCCGGCACCATCGCGATCAGGGATTGCACATAGATAACCCCCGTCGCTCTGATCATCTTGAGCGGCGATACGCCTATCGTGCATTTCATAACGACCAAATTGATGACGACCAGCAGTAAGCGTGTGGCCGGCATGACCAAAGAAACCCAACCATATCCATGCAGTGCACTAAAGTACAATGCTGGCAAGAAAGGCACCAGGTAGACAACCTGCACCACCACGCAAAACTGAGGCTTCCCTTTTGCGCGATAGGCTTCGGAGCACATATAGCCGAAAACAACAACAATACAGCTAGACAATACCCACAATCCAATAAACATCTCGGTTTCTGTCCACTGCGAGCCTAAAACAATCAAAACAAAAGCATGCCTGTAAACAAAAGCTCCGACCGCAATAGGTATGAGAAGGATGGATAGCCATCTTTGCATCTTCAAGAACGCCTTCTCGAATGCCGAATCGTCATTTTGTAACTTCGAGAGCGAGGAAAATATAACAGGGAGAAGCGCCGCAGTGAATATGCCGACCACTGAAGCAGACACGGACATCGACGTCTTGTATAATCCAACCGACCACGAATCCATTAGAGTGCCAATAACGAAAGTACCCGCCCAGGTATTCACCCAGGTCGCAACCGATTCGAACAAAACCCAGACCCCGTAGGAAAGCATGCCCTTGAGCTGAGAGAAGTCAAAAAGCAATCTGGGCTTCCATTTTGACTTTGCCGTTAGCCATAAGGCAAGGACACAACTTCCCGCAATGTTTCCCATTATCATCGACCAAAAAGAGAAGCCGGCAAGCGCGAGAGAAACCGATACGATAAGAACAGTTACGCTAGACCCCACACGAGATCCAAAGAGTGTTTTAAAGTCCAAATGCTTTTGATAAAGAGCCGTTTGAACACTTATCAACGAGGTCAGGGGGACGGCAAGAGCCGAAATGACTAAGACGAACCCCAAACCTGGATTTCCAACAAGAACCGACAACTCTTCATTAAAAGCAATAATGGCAGCAGCTAGCATAACCGCGATGAACAAATTTGCCCAAAACGCAACACATGCTGATAGCGACTCATCTGATTCACTATCAAACTTATGCTGAATAAGGTATTTCTGAAACCCGGCATCGGAAATCATTTCCGCAAGGGAAGTTACCATGGTAGCCGTAGCAACAATGCCGAAAGCGCTAGGAGTTAGAAGCCTCGCCAAGACCATCGTCGTGACAGGACTAACAAGCTTTGCAATGACCTGGGCGGCCACGGACCACTTCGCAGCGGAGACGACCCTCTTCCCCAAACTGCTATCTTGTCCCATCTGCCATCCTTCTTTCGAGCTCCGTTCTCAGAACCTCATTATGAGCCTCGCACTGAAGAATGTTCAGCAGCGCCGCCACGTCCTTGCCGCTTCTAAACCCAGCCCTTTTCGGCAACGCCCTCCTTATTATCCTGTACAAGATTGAGAGACTCCTGGGCGAAACACTCTCGATGACCTGTCCCGCATATGTTCCTGCCGCACGTTCGCAAAAAGCGGTCCAGTTTGTCTCCACAAAACCCGGTTCCTGCATCTTCAGGCTTCTCTCGTAAAACTCTTCAAGGATCTCATTTTTTTCTACACCTTGAGCGAGCCGAACGACTCCCTCCCTACTGACTAGAGGAAAATACTCGACCTCATTCGCGCAAGCGTCATACGCAACTGCCAGGCCCGTAGACCTAAATTCGTCAGGCTTCCCCATAGCAAAGTGGAAATCTCCCTGCCCGTACAGTATTATCCCACCCTGGTATCGCTCTTCACAGCCAACACAGTGAGAGTGTTGACAGGCGACGAAAGACGCGCCAGCCTCCACCATCGCCCGACAGCGTCTCATTACTTCAGGAGACGGATAGCGACTAAATTCTTTCATTCCATGATATAGAACGATTGTCCTATCCACTCTCTTCGCCAGATCAGCAATTCTCGACTGTATCGTTAAAGCGTCAAAAGGATTTGCTCCGGGCTTATTCTCGCCTGCAATAGTAAATTCATGCTCGGCGCATGCATACACTCCCACTGTTTTCCCCAATAGATTCAATATGAGCGGTCTAGCCGCTTCAACTTCATCTTGACCCGCCCCGAAGAAGGCTAAGCCTGCATCGCCGAGAACCCTCATCGTTTCCTTAAGACCCTCGGGACCCCAGTCAAGTATGTGATTGTTCGACAATCCAATGCCAACGCAGGATAGCTTCGCCAGCGTCTTTACAGCCCGAGGAGAGGCGACCAGACTTGGGCCCGACTTCGGAATAGGCGCCCCCACGTCTGTTAGGGGTGTCTCAAGATTGAAGATAAGACCCAGAGAACCTTCGAACAGTTTCAGCAATTCGTCGCCGAAGAGATCTTCTGCCGCGCCTTCGGAAAAAAGGGAAGCGTTAGCATCTGTAGGACAAATGTCCCCACCTATAAATATCGAATTGCCCAGCTTCATGCTACTTCTCATCCTCCCAAAACATGGGGGCTGGCAGATCAAACAGCCTTCCCATTTCAAGATCAGCTTCAGGGGGATCCCATTTGCAGTAACCGGACATCGAGGTGAATGTCATCTCGCCAAAAAGCACCCGCCCATCATCGAGCCTATAAAAGTCGACTCTGACATGTGGAAACCCTTCTGCAAGCGCTTCTGCAAGCATAATCATTTCCTGGAGATTATCAGGACGGGGGACGGGGCGCTCATTTCGCGGATAGCTGTAGACAAACGGCATGAGATTCCAATCCCTATCAAAAAAAACCATCTTCAGCCCATGTGCGCGATTCTCTAAGAACTGGATATACTCTACGCGCCCTCCAAAACACCAAAACTTATAATCGAATAGATCTTCATCTGAGCTGCTAGAACTCTCCCCCAAAGACATATTCGCAAGATACTCTTCAGCAATGATGCGAGGCGTGCAATATCGATAATGGAGCTCAAAGGCCCCGTACAAAAATGCATAGCTCTCCGACAGCCATTGCTCAAGTTGCCGAATCGCCTTCTTTTGGTTTAACTTCCGTTTGTCTTTAACAATAATATTCCATCCACAGCCATGTGTTGCCTTCAGCACAAACTTGTCAGGAAGAGTCGAGAAATCAATCTCGTGCGGGCTCTCCCACACCCCCAATAGTGGGACAAGGTGTTGACTTCCAATCCTATCGGCAACGTACTCCCTTACTTCATACTTGTCAGCAAGAACTCCATACAGAGGCGGCGATCCCCACACCTTCATCCATTGGATCTTCTCATTAAACGTCTTAGGGGAACCCAAATCGCACGTCTTCCCCATGACCCGCTCAAACTGCTTTGCGATTTCTTCCGGATACCGGCCAGGATCCAAATTCGCATCGCGTCTCGAACGCACAAATCCTCTTAATCGCCGAATGAAACGAGTAGCCTCGTCTCCAATCAAACCTGAAATTATTTTCTTCCCCTTCTTTTCCATATCAATTAGTCCCTCCGGAAGAGGTCGCGGGTGTAGACCTTGGCGGCTACGTCGGCCAGCTCGTCGTCCCAGCGGTTGGCGATGATGAGATCGCAGCGCGACTTGAACTCGCCCAGGTCGCGGATGACCTCGGCACCGAAGAAGTCGGGCGCGTCGAGCGTGGGCTCGTAGACCACCACAGGCACCCCGCGGGCGCGCACGCGGCGCATGATGCCCTGGATGGAGCTGGCGCGGAAGTTGTCCGAGCCGCTCTTCATGGTGAGGCGGTGCACGCCCACCACGGGCGCCTCGACGCCGGAGTAGACAAGCGACATTACGCGGTCGACCACCTGGTCGGCCACGAAGTCCTTGCGCGTGCGATTGGCTTCGACGATGGCACGGATAAGGCTCTGGGGCACGCGGTCGAAGTTGGCCAATAGTTGCTTGGTATCCTTGGGCAGGCAGTAACCGCCATAGCCGAAGGAGGGGTTGTTGTAGTGCGACCCGATGCGCGGCTCCAGGCACACCCCGCGGATGACCTCGGCGGCATCAAGCCCGCGCGTGGCCGCGTAGGTGTCCAGCTCGTTGAAGAACGACACCCGCAGCGCCAGGTAGGTGTTGGCGAAGAGCTTAACAGCCTCGGCCTCGGTGGAGCCCATGACGAGGACGGGTATCCCGCGAGTGCCGTCCTCGTTCTCGCGATCGCGCTCGGCGGCGTCGGCGCCCTCGACGAGTAGCGTTGCGAAGTCGCGCGCGGCCCCCTCGAGCTCGCCGGCGAAGGCCGAGGAGCGCGGCACGCCCACGATAACGCGCGAGGGATGCAGGTTATCGTAGAGGGCACGCCCCTCGCGCAGGAACTCGGGGCTGAACAGGAAGCGTCCCTGAGGATAGCGCGCCGAGAGCTCCTCGGCATAGCCCACGGGAACCGTCGACTTGACGACCATGACGGCGGAGGGGTTCACCTCGAGCACCAGCTCGATCACCTGCTCGACGTAGCGCGTGTCGAAGAAGTTGCGGTCGGGGTCGTAGTTGGTGGGCGTGGCGATGACGACCATCTCGGCGTCCCGATAGGCCGCCGTGCCGTCAAGCGTGGCTGCGAGCGAAAGCGGCCGCTCCCCCGCGGCTGCCTCGGCGAGCCAGGCCTCTATCTCCACGTCGGCGATGGGGCTCTCCCACCGCGCGAGCGCCTCCACCTTGGAAGGCACCACATCCACCGCCACGACCTCGTTGCGCTGCGCCAGAAGCACAGCCAACGAAAGCCCGACGTACCCAGTACCTGCTACTGCTATTCTCACTCTCTCTCCTCCATCAAGTGACGCTCCTGCCTGCGAATAAACTCACACAGGTGGAAAACTGATCTGTAAGACTAAACCCCTCGAGCAGCACGGCACCAAGCAGGAGGAGCTCACAGAAGAGCGCTGATGCCAGCTCTGCGGGGAGATGCAGCGAAACGATTCCGCGCGTGACGATCGCCAAGACCACCACCAGGGGCTCCGGCGGGCAACGAAGAGGCTTCACGGGCGTGACACCGAAGCTTCCCGTTCTGCCCGCGAGCATGGGCGTGCTGCCGCCAAGACCTGATGTCTTCGCACTCATATAATTCCTAACAAATTGCTTCTTGCCCCCAAGGCGTAAGAAAGATCATCTCTCGAATTTAGCTAGCTTCGAAGCGAGAGTTCTCTCTTCGGTGTTCAAAGCCGCCTTATCCCCGGGCCCCAGATGAACTGATCGACTTTTCGACCGCAAATTCTGGCGTGCATTTCGTCTGATCGCCACACTTCAGCATGCCTGCCGACCCCTTGCCCTCCATAACCCTCATAGAAGTTCCGACTACTGTACAATTCGAAGGAACAGACCTGTAAACCACAGCGCCAGCGCCGATTGCAACATTGTCTCCGATGCAGATCGGGCCAAATACCTTGGCACCTGGTCCTACGTAAACGTTATCTCCGAAACAAGGGGTTTTTGCGCGCTGCTCTTCGTCGATCTTGCCAAATGCACCTATATTTACCCCTGCGTGAACTCTCGCATTGGAGCCAAATCTCACATTCGAGTTAATCACCACACTCCCCCCATGGCATAAGCACAACCCTGGACCAAATACGAGAGGAGGTATTTCGAAGCCAAGTTTTCTTCCATACCGATCTCGAATCACATTCCTAATCGGACGGAGAACTTTGTCAAAGGGAGAGTTTCTTCTCAATGAAAGCTCTGATTTTCTTAGCAAAATCTGAAACCGCCACGTATTGGGCACAATCAGTCCTTTTGCACGAAGATATCGAGCCTCTTTAATTGTTAATCCGCAAGAGAGCGCATCAGCTTTCAGGTAATGCTTGTACTCTTGTTTCCTCATCATTAGTCCCTTTGCTCGGTATTTCTTAAAGTTATCAGAAAGAACACTGTTCTTCTTTTTCCCATTTGCAATAGCGCAAGCTTCAGTCTCGTCGTTCTCTTTTTTATTAAAGAGCGATCACAGGTGCGGAATAATTCCGATCGGCGCTCGCATTCATCTAGAAACAGTTTCATTCTTTTTGAATAAGCGTACGGGCAGCTCTTATGAGCAAGACTTATACCGACACCCTCGAAAAATAGCGTTAAGTCGAGGAGTTTGGCGCACTCCAACAAGTATTCACGCTCTTTCTCGGAATAAAAATGCCTAATACTTTCTTTTATAGCAAAAGCAGCCTCATCCAATACAAAAACTCCGTCTGGCCGATATGCTCTGCAAATAGAGTTTTCGTTATGGGTGTAAAAATAACCCACTCGATCACAAATGCCTAAGGAGGGATGACCCGAAAGTACCTCTAGCATAAAAGCGGCATCCTGCTTCTTTTTCACGCCAATTGGAAACGACGCCCTCGAGCTTCGAATGAAATCTCGATTAAACACCTTTCCCCATGGTGTTCCGTAGCTAATGCCCTCAGTCGCTACCCTTGCCCCTTCAGACTCTGCACTTGCAATAGCAGCCGCTATTGTCAACGAATCTGGACATTCCTCATTGCTGATTAGCGTTTCTTTCTTTAAAAGATCGCCTTGCTCATCGACATCCCTAAATTGAAAAAAGGTCACCTGGTTATTATGTTGACTTAAATACTCCTCTAAAAAGCTCAGCAAATCAGACGACACGTAATCATCAGCATCGACAAAAAGGAGCCAGGTGCCCGTCGATTTCTCTATCCCGAAGTTTCTTGCTGAGGACACGCCTCTGTTTTCGCAGTGGAATACGCGGAATCGCTTGTCTTTTTCAGCAAACTCATCGCATATGACACCGCAATTGTCAGGAGACCCATCATCAACAATAATAAACTCAGCGTTTTTGCAACTCTGCTTAGCAAGCGAGGTGAGACACCGATGCAAAAGCTGTTCGGGAATCCGGTACACAGGAACCACAATTGAGAATGTATATTTTGCTTCCACGGTGCCCGCTATCCAATTCTATAGCGATACTTTGCCATTTTAATAATTTTTAGCAGCGTTAGCCTTCTCCCGTCGAGCAGCGACACGTATCGAGCAGGAAAGGAATTAAAGTAGTCAGAAATTAACTGATTATCTTTAACAAGCTTTAGAAGTTGCTGAATTCGCAATTCTGATTCCTCGTGATTTCCGCAGAAAAGACAGTAGTCAATATGCGAGCAAGCCATTTCGCCAATCCGCTTTGCGATATACCGTATTTTCTCTTCCTCTAAGCCTCCCAGCTGCTCCTTGCTCCAACTCGCTAGTCGTGACATAACCTTCCAATGCGCTTCGAGATTGGAGCCGAATTTAGTCCAATCCATTGTTTGGTCATCTACCCCCAACTCGTAGCGATAAACCACAGTCGGACAATAACCTATGGCATTTACAAAGGGAGTCGGATACAGCATGTACTCGACATCTGTGTAAGGAACGCCTTCCAGCATTTCTCTGCGCATATTTGCCAATATGCTTGTCTTAAAAGTTAGCATATGCATAGAATAAGGAGACTTCATTAGGTCTGAGAAACTGTAGCTTGTCTTTTCCGGAAGACATGGCTCTACTTTGCTCGACCTGTTCTTTTTTATAAAGCAAATCTCATAGCAAGTAACTATCATGTCATAGCCTTGGGCATCCAAGAGGAACAGGATCAACCTATCAAGACCTTGGCTATCTACCGAATCTCCTCCATCTATGATTTTGAAATACGTTCCTGCGGCTTTTTTTATTGCATAATTCAAAACTGATCCATAATGGCCATTATCTTTTCGAAAGCATCTAACTATACTAGGATTTTCTTTCGCCATCTGTGTTGCGATATAAAATGTTTCATCCGTCGACCCGTCATCGACTATTAGCAACTCTATTTTTTCCTTATGAGCGGCCCTTAGAATGCTTTTGACAGTTTTTTCTAAACTATGAGCCAAGTTATAAGCTGGAACTAGAATAGTAAGTATCTTTTCATCCACTTAGATCAAACTCCCAAAAGTAGCGAAGAGTACGGATACGCCCCTGCTCCTCCGTTGATAACAAACTGTGAAACGAAAAAGTAGGAGAACAAACAGAGTTGAAGCATGCGATACCTTTTGCCAACCACTCCATATTCCTCTGCTGCTGCAAAGTAATTTGGAATGAAACTCATGCCATAGAATGAAAACCTCGCGAGACTTTCCGCAACAGCGTTTAGCATCAATCCCATTACGCCAAAAAGGGACAGCAAGCCTAGGGACAGAAAGATGCCCCTACCCTCATATCCCTGGCTTTTTTTTGCTTTTTCCTTTGACTTTCCAAAGCTAAGAACAAAAAATGGGATGAGGATATCCAACATGAGGACATACGCGATAGTACCCACAGTGGCACTAGAGGCATTTGCTTGATACGCATACGACTCTTTAAGAAAAGCGAGGGCAGCAACAATATCTCGACCAAAAGACAATATGAAAACGAAGGCAATACCGACGAATACCGCTAGAATCTTGATCTGCTCTCTGCAAAGAAAAGGGCGCCTATCTCCGGCATTCATCACGCATCTGACTACAACGTAAACCAATACATTCACTATTGCTGTTTGGTGAAAAGACATCGCAACAACTGTTAGCAAGAAAAAAGGCAGAGGGCGCTTGTCAAAAGCAAATCGGACTGAGTACAAGCAGATGCTCACTGCGATCATTTGCTTCATGAGGTTAAGTGAGTTTAGGTAAAACACGAGAAAGTAGATCAACATACCAAACCACAGTCGCTCTACTCTAAAAAACCTCAGGGAGAGAAAGAACGGGACGATCGTAAGGGCTTGAAGAGTGAATAAGTACACTTCGAATGAATGCGTTGAGTTTGAAACGATCCAAGAAAGTAGATTAAACCCAATTCCCGACACTCCCTCGTATTCATCAATGAAATCTTTGAGGCCAAGCATCTGCGCATCTCGAAAGGTCCACCAGCCATAGACCATGACGTCCGTACCAACAGTTCGGTCCCTAACTGCTGCAATAAAACACGGGAGAAACAATCCCGTGCCGACAAGCAGGGCACGTAGCGCCCCTTTCGTGCGCGAAGAAAGAAAAAACACTAAAGTACACAAGAGGAAGAGAATCGGGTAAATCATGCTCTATGCTATCTGAGGAGCTTTAGCTTTCGTGCAATATAGCAAGCAACAAAGAATATGCGCTCTCCCATTATGGACAGGAGCGCAGCGAATCGCTCTCGCTTTCTCGCCTCGAGATCTTTGAGAACGACTTGATTATACTTTGCAAGCTCGTTCCAAACAGCTAAGCGATCCGTCTTGTTTGCATAGGGAATTTGCGCGTATACCATCCTATTAACGCTAAAACACCTTGATGAGGCAGCGCAGGACAAACTTGGATAAGCCTCGATAATGTCTTTGTACAAACGTCGCGATATCTCTATCGCTGACTTAGATTTTCTCTGCGTATACTCAGAATTAATAGTGCTCTCTCTTCGATCTCTATAGGCATAGAGATCGAACGTATCGACGACCGCAACCGCTCCTGCTCCTTGGTACATCTTATACACTGCTCCCAAGTCTTCATAGACAAGCCCCTCGGGAAACGGGCATCTCTCTACGATTTCTCGCTTGCATATACGCCATACCGGCCCTGTGTCCATAGCCTGGTAAAGAAGACTTTTTTGAATCTCAAGCTCCGACATGACAGTAGCTTTCGGACACAGCTCCATGCACTCTATAAGATCCGGGCGCTTGGTCTCGAATCTTCTGCCAAAAGGAAGTGTGGCAATTTGAGTACCATTTTCTTTTATTGCCTCCATCAGCGCCTCAATGAAAATCGGCGCCACAACATCATCGCTATCCACAAATGCTATGTATTCACCTTTTGATTTCTTTACTCCCAAATTCCGAGCAAATGCCTGACCCCTATTCTTGCCATGAAACACTTTTATTCTTTGATCCCGTGCAACAAGCGACTCGCACAGCCCTGCAGTTCCATCTGTCGATCCATCATCGACCACAATAACTTCAATCCGAGGGTAAGTTTGACCTAGAATGCTCTCCACACACTCAAGCAAAACCGAAGCCGTATTGTATGCAGGCACAATGACACTCACTAAAGGATTACCCAGCACCATCATATTCCGCCCGTGCAAGATGTTAGCGTGCCCTGTCTGGTTTTCGAGATCGCGACGCAGTCGAACAATATCCTGCACGCATGCTTGTGCCAGATGCACGTACGGAGTTTTCTTAATCGCACGAGAGTCCTTTTCAGCATCTGAGCCCCTCGATAAGGCTGATGTATTTCTCCTCGAGTCCTTTAGCTGCGGTGATAATGTCGTACTCACTAAAAGCGCTAGGATCCACATCACGAGATGTGGTGTCAGAACTTAATGCCTCGGCCCACGTCTGAGCATCGCCGAGAGGGAGAAAGCATGCCTTGCTGGTCAAAGAAACCTCTTTGGTAATAGTGTTAGCGAAGACGCAAGGAAGGCCCGCTCGTTGCGCCTCGACGCCAACGATGCCAAGACCCTCGTAGAGACTTGGCAACGCGAATACGTCAAAAGCTTGATAGAGACTTGCAACATCATCTCTCTGCCCCAGGAATCGAACACGATTCCCAAGGCTCAGTCCTCTGGCTTTTTCCTCAATCTGCGCTCTAAGCTCCCCCTCTCCAGCGAGCAAAAGGATTGAATTTGGTCGTTTTTGACAGAGAGATTCGAAGGCCGCAAGAAGAAAATCGTGATTCTTTTGAGGCACGAAACGTCCCACATGGCCGACAACAAACGTATCGTCAGGGATGCAAAGCTGTCTCCGTGTGTTCCTTCGAATTGTGTCATCAAATACAAAATTATCGAGCTCTATAGCATTACGAACGACTTCGAATTTCGAACCAGTTCCGAATAGCCATTCACCTGCGATCTCGCTGCAGGCGAATCGATGAGTAGGGTATATATTAGAAAGTTTTTTAAGCAAAGTCTTTATTGCGTTCTTAGCATATTCGCCTTTACCCGACGTGCTATGACTGTGCGCAATGCGGACGGGGACGCCAGCTTCTTTGGCGGCATGCAACGGAAATACCGAGAGTGCATTTATGTGCGAATGGACGATTCGCCACTTCTGTTCACGAAACAGCTGTTCAAGCTTGCGATGGTATGCTGCAGCATGTTGATATGGGGGAACCATCAGCACGCGTCCGCCCAACGCCTCAATCTCATCCTTCGGAACAAACTTCGAGTCAGCATCCACGAGGAAGTCGAACTGGATCTTCGCGCGGTCAATATATCGATAATAGTTCATGACGGCGGCCTCAACACCACCGCCAACCATTTTGCCCACAATCTGAGCAACGCGGATAGGCCGACTCACTGCCCAAGCCCTTTCTTAGCGAAACAGCTAATACTCACTTTAGAGACCTGTGTGTCAGCAAATGCGTTCATGCGCATGCCGCTACCTCCCCTGCGCGGTCAGGACCACGCCCACGGTCTGGACTATCAGCTTGAAGTCGGCCCACATCCCGCACTTCTCGATGTAGAGCAGGTCGAGGTCGACCCACTCGTCGAAGGTGAGGTCGTCGCGGTTCATGCGGGTCTGCCAGTAGCAGGTGAGGCCCTGCTTCACGAGCAGCCGCTGGCGCTGGCGCGGGGTGTAGGCGGCCACCTCCGAGGGGATGGCCGGGCGCGGGCCCACCACCGACAGGTCGCCCTTGAGGACGTTCGCGAACTGGGGCAGCTCGTCGAGGGAGAGCTTCCTTATCACGCGGCCCACGCGCGTCACCCGCGGGTCCTCGCGCATCTTGAAGACCGGCCCCGTCTTCTCGTTCATGGCGCGCAGCGACTCCAGGCGCTCCTCGGCGTCGGGGCGCATGGAGCGGAACTTGTACATGGTGAACTCGCGGCCGTGCCGCCCCACCCGCCTCTGGCGGAAGAGCACCGGGCCGGAGGGGTCGTCGAGCTTGACGGCGACGGCGATGAGCAGGTAGAGCCAGCTGAACGCGACCAGCACCAGCGCGCTGAAGGCCGCGTCGAAGGCGCGCTTGGCCGCCCGGTAGGCCAACCGGCCATGCGCCAGCCGCTCGGCGGCGTCGGCCACCGCCGGGTCGGGGGCGTCGGGGGCCTCGTAGCCGGCGAGCTCGCGCACCGCGTAGCGGCGGGCGCGCGGCGGCACGGAGGGCGCGGCCCCGGCGGCGCGGGCGCGCAGGCGCGGGTTGTTGGCCCCGCCGGCGGCCTCGGCGCGCTCCTCCTCCACGAACTCGGTCAGGTCGTCGAAGGTGAGCAGCATCGCGCCGGACTGCGAGGGGCTCGACTGCATGCGCCGGCGGGGGCGGGCGGGGGCGGGGGCAGACGCCTCCGAGGAGTCCGCAGCCCGGCGGCCGCCGGCGCGCGACTCGTCCGCCAGCCGCTGCACGCGCCTGCGGACCGACGGCTCATCGTCCTCGCGGTAGTCTATCTCGTTGTCAGCCAATGCTTCTATGGTTCTTGTTCTTCGGGCGCCCCGGCGGGGGCGGTCGTGCTTCTCTTTGGGGATCAGCGTTGCTTGCGGACTATCTCCAGGCCCACGGGCACCTCGACGTCACGGCCGAGTATGCGCAGCGCCAGCACGGCGGTTCGCTTGCGGCGGTTAATGCGTTTGACCTGGGCCTCCTTGCCCACCAAAGGCCCGCTGGTGATGCGGACTACCCCACCTTCCACCACAGCCCGCGACATATCCACCACACGGTGGCCGCGCCGGGTGAAGGCGTCGATCCAAGCCACCTCCTCGTCGTCGAGCGGCAGGAACGCGCCGTCCACATCGAGGAGCCGCGCGAAGTCGGGCAGCCGATCGAGCGCCGCCCGCAGCCGCTTGGGCTGCTCGGAATCCACGATGACGTAGCCCGGGAACAGGGGCTCCTCCATCGTCTTCCACCCGTCGGCCTCCTTGAAGGCCACCGTGCGGCGCGGCACGAAGCACTCCTTCAGAAGGGCGCCGTCCACGCGCTCGCCGATGAGGTCACAGGCCGCCTGCTCGCGACCGGTCGCCACCTGCACCACGTACCACATGGCGCCTCCCTTCCGACATAGCCTCGCCGCCAGACCCCTCGGCCCGCGCTCGGCCGCCGCGGCACGGCTTCGCCACGCGCCGCCCCTCGGCGCCACACGGCTTCGCCATCAGGGGCCTCGGCCCCTTCCGCGACAATCGCTCTTCCCCTCCCGCGCTTGTACGACTGCCGAACGCGGCCTCGCTTTACACAACGGGATATCGGTGCAGTTTCCTGCGGAGAGATCGAGCGAAATGCGCGCTGGATCGGGGCCGGCGCGCCGCTCGCTCGGGCTCTCCGCAACAAGCTGCAGAGGGCTCCTACGGTTCGTCAACTCTTGGAGACCACCTCCAAGCCCACCTTGATGCCGTGGGAGGCGGCGGGAAGCACGGAGGCAGCGACACGAGACGGATCGACGCCCAGCAGCACCTCGGCCGCGCAAGACGGGTCGAGCCAAGCCGCGCGATGGTGGCGGTCGACGCGGCGCACGAGCCTCTCCAGCCCGACGAGCGGGCCGGACTCCACCACCAGGTCGCCCTCCACGATGCGCCCACGGGACGAGCGCACCACGCCTTCCGCATCCGCGAGAGCGCGCACGAGGGCAGCCTCCGCATCAGAGAGCGTAGCCAGACGGCCATCGGCGCCCAGCACCAGATCGGGCTGGGTGGAGCGACGCAGCGCCTGGTCGACGGCCTCCGGATCGTCGGACGCGAGGAAGAGATAGCCCGGGAACAGCGGCTCGAGCGCGTAGCTCCAAGCGCCGGCCTTCTTCCGCAGCATCTGGCGACGCAGCGGGAAGCACGCCTGCACGGCATCGCCGCCGAGGGCCGCGACGCGACGGGCCGCCGCGTCCTCACGGGACGGAACGACCTGCACCACGAAGCGCGCCACGGGCGCATGCACGGGAATATTCAGCTTTCGATCAGGGAAAACGGATGAAGCGGGACGAACGCACCGACGGGTGCGGGCCCGTGCGGCGCGAGCGTCGGCCGAACGTGCCGCAGCAGGGTCTACGCGGAGGCTGCCAGGGCTACCTTGAAGCGGCTGCCCCCCCCCCGCGAGTTTCTGCGATGTATGTCAGCGTCGGCTGGCTCACGTCAGGCCTATCCTCGTTTCATCGTCGGAACGCGTCCTCACCTGCTGCAACGACGCGTTGTAGTTCAGTCGAATATAGTAGCACACCCCCTCCCGTGCAATACCGGACGATCACCACTGACGGATTATCCGTACAACTCCACAGAAACCCCGGCGCGATTCCTCGGCAAGCGGGAAGGAAAGCCGACAACAGACGCATGATTCAGGAAATGGTTCAGGAAGTGACTCAGGAAGTGATTCAGGAAATGCCCCACCCCTTCTTCTTGGAAGTCGACTCGCACATAAGCCTGCGCGACGTCATCTGCCGATGAGCTCGGCAGCGGCACGCGCAACCTCTTCAAGTACTCCAAGCACTACTTAGGCGCAGACCCGGTTCTTCAAGAGGGAGACGTCTTTCGTGCGCACGTCCCCAAGCGGGCAAACGGCGAAACGGCGCAGGGGCCCCCGCAAAAGGCTGGATCGGCGAAGAGCGTCCCCGCACTCATCATGGAACTCGTCCAAGAGGGGCCCGTCACCGTCGCTCATGTTGCCGAGGTCGCCGGCGTTACCAAGCGAACGGCCAGCAGCCACCTGAACCGACTGGCTGCCGAAGGAGCCATTATCGCCCACGGCGAGACAAGGAACAGGCGCTACGAGCTTCCCCCACGCTAGCATCACAGCCCAACGAAAACGGGCCCCTCATTCGAGGAGCCCGTGGGACGCAGGGCGCTTGTCGCGCTGGGCGTCGGGGTGAATCGCGCTAGGCGGCGTTATCCAGCTGGCCGTAGCCGTAGCTGTAGCGTTGCTGGCGGCTCGGCATCTGCTGCTGTTGCTGCTGGCTGGCAGCGTCGTCGCCGAGAACCACCTGGACGTCCTGGCTCTGGCCGTCGCGGTCGATGGTGAGCGTCACCGTGTCGCCCGGCTGCTTGCCGCGCACGTCGAGCATGAGGTCGCTCGCGCCCTCCACGGCCTGGCCGTCGAAGGCGGTCACGATGTCGCCCTCCTGCAGGCCCGCGGCAGCGGCGCCGGAGTCGGGGCTCACCGCGGCGATGTAGGCGCCCTCGTCAACGGCCAGGCCGTAGCGCTGGGCCATCTGCGGGGTGACGTTGATCAGCGACACGCCAAGCTGCGCGTGGGTGGGCGTCTGGCCGTCGATGATCTGGTTCGCCAGGTTCACCGCGTAGTTCACGGGGATGGCGAAGCCGACGCCGGAGTAGTTGCCGGAGTAGGAGGTGATGAGCGTGTTGATGCCGATGAGCTTGCCCTCGGCATCCACCATGGCGCCGCCGGAGTTACCGGGGTTGATGGCCGCGTCGGTCTGGATCATGTTGGGGTAGATGGTGCTCTGGCCGCCGGCCATGCCCTGCTGATCGGAGGAGTCCATGATCTGGGAGCGGCTGGTAGCCGACACGATGCCCGTGGCCACGGACTGCTCCAGGCCGAAGGGGCTGCCGAGCGTCATGACCCACTCGCCGATGACCAGGTCGTCGGAGTCGCCGAGCTCCATCGGGGTGAGGCCGCTCGCATCCTTGCACTTGAGCACAGCCACGTCAGAGCTGGGGTCAGCGCCGACGAGCTCAGCCTCGTAGGTGGTGCCCTCGACGGTGACCTCGTAGGCCTCGCCGCCCTCGACCACGTGGTTGTTGGTGATGATGTAGCCGTCTTCGGTCAGCACGACGCCGCTGCCGAGCGACGTGGCAGCGAGCTCGCCGCCCTGCTGCCCCTGCTGGCCGCCGCCCCAGCCATAGCCGTACCTGTTGCCGTAGCCGCCGGCGGTCTGGCGCGCGTACACGTCGATGGCCGCCACGGAGGGCAGGCACTTGGCCGAGACGACCTCGGGAAGCGTGGCATCCTCGCCGTTCACGGTGATGCTCGTTCCCTGCTGGTTGTTCACGGTGGCGGAAGGCTCGACGGTACCGCCAGACGCGCCGTTGGTCACGGCATTCACCGCGCCCATCACGCCGAAGGCCAGCACGCACGCCACGAGCGCGCCAGCGAAGGCAACGAGGAAGGTCTTAGCGCCCGAGCTGCGCTTCTGCTCCGGCACTGGCGGCATGGGCGCATGCCCAGCCGTGGCGTAGGGCACGCCCGCGGCGGCATGCTGCGGCTCGTGGACGGGCGCGGTCTGGGCGGCAGGCATCGGCGTCGTCTGCGCCGGCTGGCCCTCGGCCCCGGGCTGCCCCATGGGGCCCGGCACCGGAGGCATGCTGTTGTTCTCAGTCATAGTTCGCTCCTTGATCGGGTCTGACTGCATGTTCCTTGTAAAGGGGCGGCGGGCGCGCCTGCGTCTGGCGAAGGGCCGTCAGGTTGGAGGGAGGCGGCCGCTTCCAGGTGAATCCCGCAGCAACGCGCTCACCTTATCACCCGTGCGAAAACGTCGCGACATTCGCAGGGGAAACGTCATCCCCACGTCACGGAGATACACCAACTGACGTACTCCCGTAAGATGACGATGATGACGAAGGGGTACAATTATCTGGCAGAACACCCGGCAGGCGCCCCTGTGCCCGCCAAGCCCAAGCTGAGAGGATACGCCATGGAGCTGCCCGGACTCGTCACCGTCGACCCCGCCAACGAGGAGCTGGCCGTCAGGCTGGCCGAGATGGGAGGCGATGCCTTCCTCGAGGAGCTGTGGACCGTCGAGCTGCTGAGCGCCCTGCCCGCCGGCTCGCGCGGCGCCGACCGGGAGCGCTTCCTCTCGCGCGCCATCATCATGAACGACATCGTCGTGGGCGCACCCTACCAGGCCGTCTACTGCCTGGAGGACGCCTCTGCGCTGGCCGTCGCCTACCTCAAGAGCGACCTGGAGGGCCTCACGTGGGCCCACCTGGAGGAGAAGGCCGACCGCATCCTGATGGAGGAGGTCCTCTCCGAGGAGGAGGCCGCCGCCCTCGCCGTGCAGCTGGAGCGCATGGCCCCCATCTCCGTCTTCGACTGGGAGGAGCGCGAGCAGAAGGAAGGCGACTTCATCCACTTCGTCATGCTGGCAGTTGATGCGACCAAGCGCGGCACGGGGCGCTTCCGCAAGCTCATGACGCCGTTCTTCGACTATGCGGACGAGCACGGGATCCCCTGCTACCTGGAGACCTACTCCGACTCGCTCCAGGCGCTCTACGAGCACGTGGGCTTTGAGGTGTGCCACATCTTCGAGAGCCCTGACTTCGCCATCACCGAGCGCGCCATGGTGAGGAAGCCGCGGAAGTAGCGCGAGGGGCGCGTAGGCAGGACGCGGCCCGGGCGCTACCCCAGATGTGCCGTGTCGCCTATCCTCCCCAGGCGAATGGCACCGTCTTCCCAGACCAGCTCGGTGAGGCTGGCATTCTCTATCTTGAGGGGGTCATTGACGCGGGGGCGGTCGTAGAGGTAGACCAGCGTGCGGATGACAAAGGCGTGGGTGACCACGAGGACGTCGCCGCCGCCTGCCTCCTCAGCATGGGCCGCCGCCTCGGCGATGAATGCGCGCAGGCGCCCCTCGATGGCGGCGAAGTCCTCGGCGCGGCCCGTCGGGTCGACGCGCGCGAAGTAGTCCGCTATCTCGGGCAGGCGCTCGTTCTGCTCGGCGCGCGAGAGGTCGCGGCCGAAGCAGTCGATGAGCGCGCGGCGCATCTTCTCGCCCAGCTCGCCCTCGAGCCAGCCGTAGCACCACTCGCGCAGCCGCGCGTCCGCCGACACGGGGATGGACCGGTCGCCCTCGTCAAGGCCGCGCAGGCGCCGCTCGTTGGCGCGCGCCTCGAGCGCGACGGCAAGCGTCTCGCGCGCGCGGCCGCTGTCGCTGGAATACGCCCAGATGAAGTCGGTGTCCGCAAGTCCCTGCCCCAGGCGGTAGGCCGCATACAGGCCGTTGCCCGTGAGCGGCGTGTCGCACCAGCCCTGCACCTTCCCCATGACGTTGAACAGCGTCTCGCCGTGGCGCGCGAAGTGGAAGGTGACCGCCACGGCGCTCACTCCCCCGCCGGATCGGGCGCAGCGCCCGGCGCGGCGGAAGCGCCCGCGGGCGCCTGGTCAGCGCTGGCGCTCGGCTGCGGCGCCGCCGGCGCGGCCGCCTCCTCCGCAGACGCCAGGTACGCCGGGTTGGGCGCGAGCCCCAGACCCGCCGCGATGGCCCGCAGATCGTCGTCAGTCAGCGGGTAGGCCAGCTCGGCGCCGCCGCAGAGCAGGCGGGCCTCGCGGTAGATGGCCGCCGCCTTCACCACCACGTCTGCCAGGCCGAAGGCCTCGTCGCACGTGGCGCCGGTGGCGAGCAGGCCGTGGTGCGCCCAGATGACGGCCGCGTGGTCGCGCGCCGCCGCAGCCGTGAGGTCGGCCAGCTCGCGCGAGCCGGGCACGGCCGTGGGCACGGCGCCCACGCCCTCGGGAAACACCATGAGGCACTCGGTCATCGTCTGCCACAGCGCGCGAGTGATGACGCGGGCGTCCGGTGGCAGCGCGAAGGTGAGCGCGATCACCGGCACGGGATGGCAGTGGTACACCACGCGGCACGCGCCGTCCGTGGCCTCCTTACGCACGCCGTGCAGGATGACATGCGCCGCCAGCTCGCTCGTCGGGCGGCCATCGCCCTCGAAGCCCCAGACGGGACGCCAGAACGCGCCGCCCAGATCCACCTCGATGATGCCGAGCGCGCGGGCCGGAGCGTCCTTCACGTTGCGGAAGTACGAGCCCGCCGCCGTCACCAGCAGGCACTCCCCCGCCATGCTCGGCACCGCGGCCTCGAGCGGCTCCCAGGGACGCGGGCTCTCGGCGAAGTAGGGACGACACGCCTGGATCTCCTCGGCCGTCAGGCGGTAGGAGGCGTTGCCGCCGTTGCGCTCATGCCAGCCGCGCGCCCAGCCGTCGTCGCACATCCGCGCGAGGGAGCGCACGAAGCCGCGCTGCTCCACGGCAATCGACGAGACGGCATCGCGCGCCTTGGAGACGCCCTGGTCGAAGAGGCCCTTCACGTCCATGGGCTAGCCCCGCTCGTAGCGCGAGAGGAACGCGCGGGTGCGCTCGTGCGCGGGGTTGTTGATGACGTCCGCCGCACGCCCCGCCTCCACCACGCGGCCGTCGTCCATGAAGATGAGGTGGTCGGCCACGTCACGCGCGAAGCTCATCTCGTGGGTGACGATGACCATGGTCATGCGCTCGGCCGCCAGATCGCGGATGACCTGAAGAACGTCGCGGGTGAGCTCGGGGTCGAGCGCGCTCGTGGGCTCGTCGAAGAACAGCACGTCGGGGTTGAGCGCAAGCGCCCGGGCGATGGCCACACGTTGCTGCTGCCCGCCGGACAGCTCGCAGGGCACCATGTCCTCCTTGCCGGCCAGCCCCATCTTCGCCAGCAGCTCGCGGGCCTGGGCCTCCGCCTCGTCCTTGGGCCGCTTCTGCACGCAGACGGGAGCGTCGGTGATGTTCTTGAGCACCGTGTAGTGCGGAAACAGGTTGAAGTTCTGGAACACCAGGCCAAAGCGCGTCTTGGCTTGGGCGAGCACGTTCTTGCCGCCGTAGACGGCGCGGCCGGCGTCATTGGTGCGCGTCACCGCCAGGTCGCCGTAGGACAGATCGCCCGCATCGAGCGTCTCCAACAGCGTGAGGCAGCGCAGAAGCGTCGACTTGCCGCCGCCTGACGGCCCGATGATGGCCAGCACGTCGCCGCGGTTGACGGTGAGCGAGATGTCCTTGAGCACCTCGTTGGCGCCGAACGCCTTCTTCGCGTGCTCGAGCGTGACGACGGGAGCGTTTGCGTTAGTCATGGTAGTAGTCCAGCTTCTTCTCGACACGGTTGAGGATGAACTCGATGAGCAGGCAGAACACCCAGTAGATGAGCGCGGCGATGGCGTAGGGCAGCATGGAGACCTCGCGCGCGGCCAACGCCTTGGCAGCCGAGAACATCTCGGCAATGCCGAGCACGAAGGCAAGCGAGGTATCCTTCACCAGGGTGATGACCTCGTTGCCCATGGCGGGCAGGATGCGCTTGATGACCTGGGGCAGCACGATCTTCATGAACGTCTGGGCCCGCGAGTAGCCCAGCACCGCCGCCGCCTCGTACTGGCCGCGCGGGATGGATTGGATACCCGAGCGGTAGATCTCGGCGAAGTAGGCAGCATAGTTGAGGATGAAGCCGATGGCGCAGGCGGAGAACTTCCAGTCCGACCCCATGTTCAGGCCCAGCAGGTAGTACGGGCCGAACATGATGGCCATAAGCTGCAGCATGAGCGGCGTGCCGCGCAGCACCGAGATGTAGAGCTGGGCCAGCCAGGCCAGCGGCTTGAAGCGACTCATGCGCGCGAGTGCCACCACCACGCCCAGCGGCAGGGAGCCGACGAGCGTCACGACGAAGATCTGCGCCGTGAGCAGAAAGCCCTCTCCCAGAATGCCCATCATCACCGAGAATTCCACCGTACCTCCTCTTCAAGCCCGGTATCGCTTGCCGCGAAGCCGCCGCGCGGCCCCTCGGCAAACCTACCGATACGACAGCGAATGCCGCGGGAGACCCACGGCATTCGCCCGGTTACCTCGTATGCCCCCAGTCTAGCGCACTAGAGCGCCAAAGGGGATGGCGTTAGTCGACCAGCACCCAGTTATCAATGGTGATGCCGTACTCGCCCCACTTCTCGCAGAGCTCGGCGATGGTGCCATCATCGTACATCTCCTTGAGAGTCTTGTTCACCGCGTCGACCATAGCCGCGTCGCCGTCCTTGGCGAAGCCCACGGCATAGTTCTCGGTGGACAGGGGCTCAAGCTTCACGAACACGCCGGGCTTGGCCGCCATCTGGTAGTCGGCGATGGACAGGTCGCAGGCCACAGCGTCCACGGCGCCGGACTCCAGCTGCATGAAGGCGTTGTTGTAGTCGCCGATGGTCTGGGCCGCGCCGCCGGCGAAGGTGTCGGCCAGGGCCTTCTGGCCTTCCTCGTCCTCGAGCACGTCAAGGGCGGCGGAGTCGACCTGGGTCATGACGTTCTTGCCGGCCAGGGCCTCGAGCGAGTCGATGCCGGAGTCAGCCTTCACCACGACCACCTGCTCGTTGTGCATGTAGGGCTTGGAGAAGGCGTACTTGCCCTCGCGGCCCTCCATGGTGAAGCCGTTCCAGATGCAGTTGATGGTGCCCTGGTTGAGCAGCGCGTCCTTGGCGTCCCAGTCGATGGCCTCCAGCTTCAGATCCCAGCCGTTGCGCTCGGCCACCTCGGTGGCCAGGTCGATGTCGAAGCCGGTCAGGTTGCCGTCGTCGCCGACGAAGCCGTAGGGCGGGTAGGCGTTGTCCAGGCCCACGATGAGCGTGGTCTTCTCCTCCTGGGCCGGGGCCTTGTCCTCGGCCTTCTTGTCGTCGGCGGCGGTGCCGCCGGAGCAGCCGGCCAGCAGCAGCGCGGACAGGCTCAGAGCCGCCGCAGCGACGACGAGCGCCTTCATCTTCTTCATAGCTAGTTCCTCCCGTATGATCTGGCGTGATGCCGGCCGTCCCTCTCGCGGCCATTCCATCACTCTACCGTAGTAAAGTGGAGTCAGTATAGCACAGCCCACGGCAACGACACGGGAATCGGGCGAGCGGCGGCGGTTGGCACGCGCGGCGGGCTGCGCGGGCGGGCGCGGCGGGTCACGCGGGCGGGCGGCCGCCGCCAGAAGGCGCCGGCTCACCCCCCTAGCCGCGGGCGACGGCGGGCGGGTGCCAGCGACCCCCCCCTGCAGCAAGCCGGGGTGTTTTTGGCCATTTGCTTCGAAATTCCGAGGGTAAACGAGGCGTCCCTTAAGCGCTGGCGAGCGTTTCCCCAGGTCGCAAAAATGCCTCACCGAGCAAAAGGCCCGAAATCGAGCCAAAGCGGCCCGACAGCCTCGGAATTTCGAAGCAAATGGCCACTTTTCGCGAAGGCCCGTGCTAGCGGCGGCGGTCGAAGAGGCGGGGGCGCTTGCCGGGGCGGCGTATCTGAAGCGGTCGCGGCTCGAAGTCGAACAGCTCGGCGGTCTCCACGGCGGACGACACGGAGACGCACCCCTGCAGGCACGAGTCGGCGCACAAGCGGCACTGCACGCAATCGGCGGCGGAGAACTCGACGGCACGGTAGCCCGGATCCTCGTCCTCGTCAGGCGCGAGGCTCGCCAGCACGGGCTTGGGCTTGTCAGCCGGCTTCTCCTCCTCTTGGTCGGCGTGGCGCAAGGCGCCGGTGGGGCAGAACATCACGCACATGCCGCAGCCGGTACACTCCTCAGGGTCGATGGAGACCGAGCCGAAGCGGCGCGTGTCGATGACCGGCTCTACGCTCTCGCCCAGCGCGTCCATGGCATCGAGCAGGCGGAAGTTGCGTTCGGGCTCGAACTGCGGCAGGCGCCCGGTCTTGCCCACGCCCAGCCGCTCGCGCAGGGTGGCCATCTTGTTCTTCTGGTTCTGGTGCAGCGCGTCGGCGATGGCCTTCTCCGCCGCGGTCATGGCCACGTCCTTGGCCATGGAGGTGGCGCTCGTGAAGAAGCCGCGGCGGGCCGCGCCGCGGGCCTTCATCGCGTCGCCCACGATGTCGGACGGGAACTCGGAGACGCGCGTCACGGGCGTCGCGCAGCCCTGGGCGTCTAGCAGCGTGCGCGCCGTGGCCACCGTGGCGTCGATGGCCGGGCCGGTGGCGCGGTACTTGCAGGTCTTGCAAGTACCGTCCACCAGAACGACCTCGGTCGCTCCGTTGGCGGCCAGGTCGAGGATGTCCTCCTCCACCATGCGACCGAGACACGGCACCGCGGCGTACTTGTCCGGGTCGCCGATGTTGCGGGCGGCCATGCGCGCGCAGGCGAAAACGGCGCGACCCTCGCCTGCGGCCCGCATCGACCTGGCGATGCCCACCGCCAGGTCCTCGGCCATGGGATCGAGCGAGATGAGCGCGCCAGTCGGGCACACGGCCACGCAGGCGCCGCAGGCCACGCAGGCGCCGTTGGACACCTTCAGCTCGTTGTTGCCCACCTCGATGGCGTCAGCGATGCACGCGTCGACGCAGAGGCGGCACTTCGAGTTGCGGTTGCGCACGGCCACGCAGCGGTCGGGCGCGGCCACCACCGACGCGCTCTCAAGCGCCTCGGCCATCTCCATCACGTCGTTGATCGTGGGCATGGGCTTCCCTCTTCTCCTGCGGAAGGCAGGCGGCGCGGAGCCGGGCCGGCGGGCGGCGCGGAACGCGAGGCGCGGGCCTTCCGGCTACTCTTCCAGGTACGAGTCCTCGATGCGCTTGAGCTCGTCGGGGGTGTTGGCGTTGATGAAGCAGCCGCCGTGGGGCTCGGCCTCCAGCGCGCGCTTCTGGGAGAACTCCTCCACATGCACCTCCGGATCCTCCAGCAGCGACTGGGCACGACGGTCGCCTCGGTCGAGCGCGCGGCGCACGGCCGGCAGGCAGCCAGAGCGACGGTAGAGGGCGTGGAAGGGCTCGAAGCCGTGCTTGTTGACGGGCACCACCACGTCCGCCCCCGTGCCGGCCATGACGAGCGACTCGGCCACCACGAGCGCGGCGCTCGCGAACACCATGTCGCAGGCCACCACGGCCACGTACGGGTTGCGCGCCGCGGTAAGCGCCGTGTAGAGGCCGGGCAGCGCGCCGCGGAAGTCGAAGGCGTCGCCCACCAGCTTGATGTCCAGGTCGGGATACGCCTCGGCGAGAAAGCCCAGGCGATCATGCTCGTTAGTGGTGATGACCAGCTCGTCGGCCACGGGCGCCAGGCGCTCGATGAGGCGGCAGATGAGGGGGCGCCCAGCGAAGGGAACCGTGGCCTTCGACTGGCCCATGCGCCGGCTCTCGCCACCGGCCTGGATGACCACGGTCAGGCGCGGGCGAACGTAGTGCTCCTCGAGGAAGTCGGCCAGGCCGTCCACGTCGTCCAGGCCGAAGGCGGGGACGTTGAACAGCACGGCGGCCTGGCGCGCCTCGGGGATGTCGGTGACGACGGCCACCGTGTTGGCGTCGGGCATCTTGTGCGCCAGGTCGTCAGCGACGGTGTGGGCGTGAGGGTCGCGCTCGGCGGACGCGGCGGGCGTGGCGCCGGGCTCCGCGGCGGGCGCGGCGGACGCGTCAGCGGCGGCTGCGGCCTCCCTCTCGCGCTGGGCCTGCTCGCGGTAGCGCTGCACGAAGTCGGTACCCAACGGCTCGCCGGCGCGGGCCGCCTTCAGCATGGCCTCGGCCACATGCACGTCGGCGGGGTTCCCGGAGCGCATGATCTCGATGGTGGGCAGGCCGCTCTTGCGGTACCCCTCCACCACCACGATGTCGTGGCCCGGCATGGAGCGCACGATCTCGCTGCACTCGAGCTCCTCCTCGACCGTCTTGATGCGCGCCATCTGGCCTGGGCACGCGATGACCGTCTCGGAGGCCCCGGCCGCCCGATGGCGGTAGGAGTCCTTGCCGGGGTAGTCGATCTCGAAGCCGGCATGGCTGTGGTGCTTGACGCTGCCCACGTCATGGCCACGTCCCACCAGGCACGCGATGAGCTGCTCGATGAGCGTGGTCTTGCCAGAGTTATGGCGGCCGACAACGGCCACCGCAGGGCTGGGTACGTTAACCATGATCCCTCCTTGTTTTCCGGCGCCCAGTATAGCAGAGCAGCCTTCGCCGGCCCCAAGGGTCACGTCGTCTCACCCGGGCGCCCGGGCGGCGCGATGCCGCCTTCGCCGATGCCTTCGAAGGCGAGAACGCACCAGCGAGGTCGGCGTTCGTTCGCCGAAAAAAATTGTTGGTGTTCTGTGAACAGCCTGATATACTATTGTTTTGAATTAAGCGAGGAGCGTGAATTCGCTTCGACCCTTACGCTTCGTCAGGGTGCAGTTCTGTTTTTGGAGGGGACAGGATCTGCGCGCAGAACGAAGCCATGAACGGCCCGCATGAATCTGTGCGGGTCGTTTTGCATTCTCGGGAACGGCGCCACCTGGCACTACCTCACGCGGCGGTGCCCCCGATTTCGCCCGCAACCCTCTCGCGCCCCCTCCGAACGACATCACGCCGTCTGCAGTCCCGCGCGCCTGCGATTTCCGCCCTAGCGCCCACACACGGCCTGTCCATGCCGCAGGAGAGCCGGAGCCGACGTTGCCCCCGTCTCCCATGCCCCCGCTCTCGCGCTCACCCTCGCGCTCTTCGACCCCTCCGCAAGGCGCAGGCGTCAACGCCTTCGTGCCCTACAGCGGACGGCGGGTCTCGAGGGCTCGACCGAGGGTTACCTCGTCGGCGAACTCCAGGTCACCACCGACGGGCAGGCCGCTGGCTGGGCGCGTCACCGTGATGCCGAGCGGCTTGATGAGACGCGCGAGGTAGGCGGCCGTCGTCTCACCCTCGATGTTGGGGTTGGTGGCCAGAACCACCTCGGTCACCGGCTCGGAGGCCAGGCGCGCCAGCAGCTCGGCGATACGCAGCTCATCAGGGCCGACGCCCTCCATGGGCGAGAGCGCCCCGCCCAGCACGTGGTACACGCCCGAGAACACAGCGGTGCGCTCAATGGGCGGAATGTCGCGCGGCTCACTCACCACGCATAAGACGCCCTGGTCACGCTTGCCGCTCGCGCAGATCTCGCAGAGATCGGCCTCCGCGTAGTTGAAGCACCGTGAGCAAAAGTGCACGGTGTCCTTCACCTCCGCGATGGCCTCAGCCAGGCGCAATGCCGTGGCGCGATCGGAGTTGAGGATCCAGTAGGCCATGCGCTGGGCAGACTTCGGCCCCACGCCGGGCAGACGCTCAAGCTCGTCGAGCAGCTTCTGGATGGCGGGGGCAGACTGCATGGGCACTCCTCGGAACAAAAGAACGGAGCCGCGCTTTCGCCGCGCGTCACGGCGTGTCAGCTGGCATTTTTCCGTACGAATGTTTCACGTGAAACATTCTGCGGCGAAGTTGGGAAGAAACTAAGGCGACTTACATCAGGCCGGGAATCTTCATGCCGCCCATGACGGCGTTCATGCGCTGGTTAGTAGCCTCGGTAGCGCTGCGCAGTGCCTCGTTCACGGCGGCCATCACCATATCCTCGAGCATCTCCACGTCCTCCGGGTCGACAGCCTCGGGATCGATGCTCACGGACTTGATGCTCATATCGCCCATCGCCACCACCTTGACCATGCCGCCGCCGGTCGTGGCCTCGAACTCCATCTGGGTGATCTCCTCCTGGGCGCGGGCCGCCTCAAGCTGCATCTTCTGGGCCTGCTTCATCATCTTCTTCATATCCATGGCGAATGCTCCTTCGTTGGTAGCGCCATCTCATCAGGGCCGCCAAAGCGGCCGGAAACACTATAGCGCGTCCCACCTCAACGCACGAGACGCGATCAGCTGGAAGCAACGCGAGCGCACGATGGCCGGGCGGGAGGGGGGACGCAGCGCGAGCCGGCAACGCGAGCTACACCTCGGTGAAGCCGACGCCTTCGCCGAAGCCAAAGGCGAGCATGGCGTTGAGGTCGTCCTGCGAGGGCTCCTCTCCCGATGCCGCCGGCGCGGGGCCGTCCTCCCACGGCGCGGCGTCTGCCGCAGGAGCGGCGCCGGCTGCGGGCGCTCCACCAGCTGCAGAAACAGCGCCAGCTGCGGAAACGGAGCCGGACGCCGGCCCGCCAGCCGCTGCCGACGCGCTACCAGCCGGGCCGGACGCGACCGCCGAGCCCTGAGGCACCACCGCTTGGGCAGGATTAGATGTTTCACGTGAAACATTCGTTTGGGGATTAGGGGACGGCGCGTCGAAGGCGCCGTAGCCGGAGTCGTCGTAAGGCACTGCATCATCGTAGAGATCCACTGGCACCTCGTCGTAAGCCGACGCGCCGTAGCCGTGCTCGGCAGCGCCAGGCTGCATCGACGCACCGGTCATCGCATCGATGCCGTGATGGCCTCGCACCGCACTGGGATCCGCCGGGCCCGCGCTCGCCCCGTTCGGGGAGCCAGACGAACCGGCACCCGCAGCGGCCGCACCGGCGACGCCGACGGCGCCGGCTGCCGCGCCGGCCAGCACACCGCCCGCCCCGTTCGCAGCGATCGCGCCGTTCGCGCCGGCAGCGGCTGCGGCAGGCTGCGCGGCGGGCTGGGCGGCCGCCACCTGCCCCACCTGCCCCGAGGCCTGCGCCGGCGGGAAGCCCGCCGCAGGCTGAGCCGATTGAGCCGAAACGGCCGACTGAGCGGCTTGAGTCGAAGCGGCCGGCTGAGCGACAGCCACCACGCCAGCAGAACGAGCGCCCGCCTTCGTCAGCATGAAGGGCATCGTCACGCCGCACGCTTGGGCGATGGCGCGGCCGAGCTCCTCCTGGACGCCAGCGCCCTGCGCGGTCTTGAAGGCAAAGTCGTTCTCAGCGGGGAATTCGATGGCCAAGGTACCAGAGGCCTCGTCAAAGACGGCCTTTGTGTTGAGGAAGAGCACACCGTAGGCCGCCTTGCCCTTCTTCAGGGCAGCGAGCACCGACTGCCACATGCGCTGAAGCGCCGCCGGATTGCGCAGGCTCTGCAGCAACGCGCCGCCCGCAACGGACACGCCCGCGCCACGCATCGCACCCGCCGCCAAGCCCGCCGCAGCGGCATCTGCAGCGCCAGCCGCCGCGCCGCCCGCGCCTTGCGCGCCAGCCTGGCCCGCGACCTGCGTGCCAGCCGCAGCGCCCGCGCCTTGCGCACCCGCAGCGCCAGTTGCTACGCCGCCCGCTCCCATCGCAGCGCCCGCTCCGGCCGCAACACCGACCGGAGCGCCGCCCGCGCCGCCCGCGCCAGCCACCCCGGCGACGCCAGCCTGACCCGCGACCTGCGTGCCGGCCGCAGCACCCGCACCTGCGACCGGCACGCCATTGGCAGCGCCCGCCACGCCAGCCGCCGCGCCTTGCGGCGCGTCCGCCACCGCGGCCTGCGCGCCCGCTCCGGCCGCCTCCGCACCCGACGCGCCCTGGGCGGCCGGAGCGCCATCCGCGTGCGCTTCACGTGAAACACACGCAGCGACCCCTTCCCCGGCCCCGCCCTGCACGCCCGGGCCCGTGACACCAGCCACCGCGGCCCCCGCGACCTGGGCGGCTCCCGCACCCGTGGCGCCACCCGCCGCCGGGGCCCCCGCAACCTGCACGCCAGCCGCACTCGACGCGCCCGCCGCAGCCGGCACGCTCACCACATGGGCCACCGCCGAGTACCCCGACTCGAGCGCTTCCACGCGCTCGGCCAGCGCGGCCAGCGTCAGGTCGGAATCCGGGCGCACCATGCGCGTGAGCGCGATCTCGAAGGACAGCCGCGGGTTCGTCGACGTCTTCAGATCCGCCGACAGGTCGCCCAGCACCGAGAGCAGGCGCGCCAGGCGGTCAGGCCCGAACAGCGGCAGCTCCTCAGTCAGCTCGCGACGCGTGCTCTCGCTCACATCGAGCGCCACGTCCGCGCCGGCCAGGCTCATCACGTACATGTTGCGGATGTGCTCGGCAAAGTCGCGCGTGAACTGCGCCAGGTCGGCACCCGTCTCCACGTACTCGGCCGTCCAGCGGAAGCACGCGGCCACATCGCGCGTGCCCACGAAGCGCACGATCTCGGCCAGGTCGCTCACGTCGAGTGACCCCAGCATGCGCTCAGCCACCTCCATGGTGACCTTCCCCTCGCCGAACGCGATGAGCTGCTCAAGCGAGGTAAGCGCGTTACGCATCCCGCCTTCCGCCCGATGCGCGATGAGGTCAAGCGCCTCGCCCTCGAATTCCACGCCTTCGGCCACGCAGATGGCGCCAAGACGCGACACGATGGACTCACTCGAGATGCGGCGGAAGTCGAAGCGCTGGCAACGCGAGTGAATGGTCTCGGGGACCTTCTGCGGATCGGTGGTCGCCAGGATGAACACCACATGGCTCGGCGGCTCCTCGAGCGTCTTCAGCAGCGCGTTGAACGCCGCCGTCGAGAGCATGTGGACCTCGTCGATGATATAGATCTTATAGCGCCCGCGAGTGGGAGCGAACGACACGCGCCCGATGATCTCCTCGCGCACGTTCTCGACGCCGGTGCGCGACGCGGCGTCGAGCTCGTAGACATCGGGATGCTCGCCAGCGGCGATCATCTCGCAGTCGGCGCAGGTGCCGTCCGGCTCCGCCGTGGGGCCGCACTCGCAGAGAAGCGCCTTGGCCAGCAGGCGCGCAGTGGTGGTCTTGCCCGTGCCACGCGGCCCCGTGAACAGGTACGCGTGACTCACCTTGTCCTGGTCGATGGCGTTCTTGATGGTGCGCTCGATGTGCTCCTGCCCGACGACGTCCTCGAAGATCTGCGGGCGGTACTTGCGATACAGCGCCTCGGCCATGGCCTACGCCTCCTTGTCCTCGCGGCGCGCCGGCTCGGCGGCCGTGTCATCGACCGGCACATCGGCGGGGCGCGCGGCCTCCGCCGCAGCGCTCGCCTCGCCAAGGGCGCCCTCCCCTGCCGCCAGCTCAGAAGCGTCGTCACGCGCGCCACCGGCCTCGGCGCGAGCCGCTCGCTCCGCCTCCTCGGCAGCCCGGCGCTCGGCCGCCACCGCCTCGCGCGCCTGCTCCTTGGCCTCGGCCTCGGCCCGGCGCACCTTCTCACGCACCAGCTCGCGCTCGTACTCCGCGTCGCTCACGCGCTCCTCGGCTGCGGCCACCGGATCGCCCGCCTTCGCCCGACGCGCGCTCAGAGCAGCCTTCACGGCGCCGATCACCGCCGGCGCCACGGACACGGCCACGATGCCCAACACGATCACCTCGAAGTGCTCCTGCACGAGCGGCACGCCACCGAAGAAGTACCCCACCAGCACGAACAGGCTCACCCACGAGATGCCGCCCAAACAGTTAAACAGCGTGAACTTCCCGAAGTTCATGTGCCCGGTACCGGCGATGAAGGGAGCGAACGTGCGAAAGAACGGCATGAAGCGCGTGATGACGATGGTCAGCCCGCCGTAGCGGTCGAAGAAGTGGTCGAGCTTGGCCATGCGCTCGGGCGTGAGCGCCTTCACCTTGCCCGAGTCGATGATGCGCGTGCCGAAGAACCGCGCGATCCAGTAGTTGGAGGTGTTGCCCAAAATGGCCGCCACCCAGAACACGACGAGCGTCGCCCACAGGTTGAGTCCGCCGCCGTCGGCCGAGAACACACCCGCCGCGAACAGCAGCGAGTCGCCCGGCAGAAACGGGAAGAACACGAGCCCCGTCTCAATGAACACGATGAGGAACAGCGGCGTGTACACCCACACCGGCCCCAGCGCGATGATCCAGGCGGCGATGAACCCGCGTGGGTCTTTCAGCAGGTTGACGAAGAACTCGATGATTCCCATGGAGGCGCCTTTCATAGAAAAGTGCCCCGAATAGGCATGGGCGCTCGTCAGCGGTCCCTTATGGCTGCTTCCTTCCGGACCTGACCAGGTTCGGAACATGGCGCCGCCCATACCCATTCGAGGCACTCGAACTTGTAACGCCCAAGTATAGGGGAAGCCGCCGCGCCGCGCACCCGCGCCGCCGGGCACGAACCAAAAGTCCACAGCCTGCGTCGTCACGAGGCCGCCCACGCGGCGTCCGGCAAGGGGCGGACGCTGAGTCGTCCGCACCGCAACTACACGCGCCAAGAACACTCGTGCAGTCTTTTCACGCAAAGTGGCCAAAAAAGACGACTTGACGACAGCACGCCTGGCGCGCCTGCCCGGCGAGCGAGCAAAACCCCAGGTCGTGGTTGGCCGGGAGCGCTTCGCGCGGCGCCCGGGGCCTCCCGGGCGCGGGGATCCCCCGATTTCTGTCGTCAAGTCGTCTTTTTTGGCCACTTTGCGGCTGCGGAGAGCACGCGCCGCCCTCGGAAGCAACGCGACCCAGAATCAAACGGCGGCGCAGCCGAGGGGGTCGTGGTAGACCACGGCCGAGTCCGGACGCGCCTGACACACGAGAGTAAGGCCGAACTCGCGAGCCAACCGGACGGTCTCGTCGGTGGGAACCGCCTTGGTGGCCAGCAGCGGAATGCCAGCGCGAATGGCCTTCATCACCATGTCCACCGGCAAACGACCGCTCGAGAACACGAGAGCCTGCCGCAGGTCGATCTCCTGGCGCAGGGCCGCGCCCACCACTTTGTCAAAGGCGTTGTGACGTCCGAGATCCTCCCGGCAGACCAGAAGATCGCCGCCCACCATGAGATAGCAGCTGTGGGTGCCGGTGGTGGCCCGGTGCAGGGGGGAATCATCCGCGAACACCCGAGCCGCGCCGAACACCCAGGACGGATTCCACTCGATGGGCTCCACCGGCCGCGGCGGGGCGTCGGTGGTGAAGTAGCGGTTGTAGACCCGGTTGCCCGTGCAGCATGAGGGCACCGTCTCCACGCCGCGTCGCGAGAAGTCGCCGTGACAGCAGCCGAGGGTCACCCGTGCGCGAGTGCCCTGCTCGCACAGGTACACCTCATCCACCTCGTCGATGCCGGCGATGATGCCCTCGGTATAGAGCCGCCCGATGACGAGGTCGGTTAGGTGCGCGGGGGTGCAGACGAGTCGCAGGGTGGGCACCGTGTTGACCGCCACGTCCAGGGCGTGCTCCACCAGCACGACCCTCTCCGCCGCCGTTGCCCGACCGTCAGGGCGCAGCAGCGCAGCCGAGCTCTCTGCTACCACCTCGCCCCCTCGGTAGCGATCGATCACCCTCATGGCCTTGCTCCTCCCCTGCCGCCCACGAGGGGCGGCGCCTCAATTCCCGCAGCAGCCGATCCTGCCCGCCGGGCCCGCAAGAAAAGCACCGCGACGCCTGCAGGGCTCGTACGTCACTCGCCGAGCGCGCTCGCCCAGACAGGCGCCGCACCGCCCGCAGCACCCGCCGGCGCCGCGTCCCATCCGTCGCGCTAGTCGCGCTTGCGGTAGGCGAACCAGTAGGCCATGCCCACCACCAGGCCGCCGACGATATTGCCGAGCGTCGCCAGCACCAGGTTGTAGGCGATGCCGCCCAAGGTGATGGCCCCAGCGGCCCCCACGCCACCCAGGGTGTTGAGCACCAGCCCCATGGGCAGGAAGAACATATTCGCCACGCAGTGCTCGAAACCGCAGGCCACGAAGGCGGAAATGGGCAGCAGCAGCCCGATGACCTTGTCGGCCACCGACTTGCCGCCAAAGCCAATCCACACAGCCAGGCACACGAGCACGTTGCACAGGATGGCCTTGAAGAACAGCGCGACCGGATCGAGCGCCACCTTCCCCGCCGCCACCGACACGAAGGTCTCGCCCACGGCACCGCCGTTCATCCCCTGGAGATTGCTCAGGTAGATGACGACCATAGCCAGCAGCGAGCCGACCAGATTGCCCACCCACACAACACCCCAGTTGCGAAAGACGCCCGACCACGGGATGCGGCCAGAGGCCTTGGCGCACAGCATGAGCACGTTGCCCGTGAACAGCTCGGCGCCACAGCAGAGCACCAGGGTGAGGCCGAGGCAAAAGCAGACGCCTCCCACCAGGCGCTGGACGGCAAAGGGAATGGTGGGATCGCCCAGGAAGGTGCAGAAGAGCATGCCGCCGAAGCCGATGAAGGCGCCGGCCAGCATAGCTGCCACGAAGCAACGCGCCGGAGGCATCGATGCCTTGGTGACGCCGACAGCCTCGGCCTTGGCCTCAATGGCTGCCGGGGCCAGGGCCTCCGGGCTCACGGTGATCAGATCCTCTTTCTCGATTGGCATTGGTTACCTCTCCTCTCCAGTTGATTACAGGCTCATCAGGGGATAGCAGCCGAAGTCTGCTCCGGCGGCTATGACGGCATGGAGCTCATCGACAGCGGCCAGCACCGGCTCGCTCACCGGGTCGAAGAACGCGGTGCCCGCCGGCTGAATGCCGAGGAACGTCACCTCGTCGCTCATCTCCTCCAACTGCCCCAGAAGGTAGGTGATAGGCAGCGTGTGGGTGGTGATGAGCGACTGGACGGCAACGTCCTGGGCGCTGAGGCGACGGACGGCACCGGGCTCGAGGCCCATGGCCGCCGCATCTACCAGAAGCAGGCGCCGAGGCGCCAGGCGACGCAGATAGCCCAGGTCGTTCTCGGGGGTCTGGCCCCCGTCCACCGCTATCCAGCCATCCACCGGCTCCTCCTCAAGCCGGCGGGCCAGCAGCGGGCCGGCAGCGTCATCGCCCCGCAAAACGCTGCCCACGCAGAACGCGACGCAACGGCCACGACCCCCCTCCTCGGCAGCCGCCAGGATGGCCGCGGCGCTCGAGCTCGGTGGCGAGGGCTCCCACCCCGGGGCGCTCACGAGACCCTCCGACCCATGGCGTAGACTTGGGGCTCGCACTGCACCTCGTCGAGCAGGCGCAGGAACTCATCGAGCCACGCTGGCGCATCGAGCGCCGTCACCGCGCGCGTCGACCCCTCGGCGCCCCCAGCGCCCACCGCGGCCTCGACCCCCGCGCCGCCCGCAGTCGCGAGCGCCGCGAGCACGGCCGGCTTCAACAAGCCCACGTGCTCCTTCTTCAGCTCAATCTCGCCGAATCGCTTGATGCCTGCCAACTTATCGCGGGCCTCTCCGGGCTCTAAAGCCTCGAGAACGGCGTCGAACACCTCACACGAGGAGGCCAGCCGCGGCTCCAAGCAGTCGATGACGCCCGTGTGGTGCCCGATGGCCAGGGTGTAGTACAGCACCGAGCGCGCCTCCTCGGGAATAGAGCGCTCATCATCGACGAACTTACGCCCCAGCCGGTAGAACACCACGTCTCGGGCCGTTCGCCTGTCAGTGGCGTGGGCCGCCGTCGGACGGACGGCCGCCGAGGCGCTCATGGCAGCGTCCCCGCTCTCCCCCGCCGTCATTCCTGCACGACCTTACTGAGAAGCAGGGCCTTCAGATCCATGTAAACCGCCTTCTTGCGCAGGTCGGCCTCGCCCTCGATCAGCCGGTCGGCCGCCGCCAGGGCGTCGGAGCGATCCTTCATGAGGGCCATCATGAACTCGTCCACGATCTGCTTGCCGTAGTAGTAGCCGCTCATGAGCCGCGCCTCGCGCTCGAAGGCGGTGCGCACCTTGTAGGGTATGAGCGGGAAGGCTACCGGCGCCTGCTCGCCTGCGGGCGCTACGTGATGGCTCGCGTGAAGCTTCTGGTCGAGCAGACCCAGGGTCACGGCGAAGCCGTAGATGGTAGCCGGCGGCGACGGCGGGCAGCCGGGCACGTACACGTCCACCGGCAGAATGGGGTCGGTACCGCCCCACACGCAGTAGTTGTCATGGAAGATGCCGCCGGTGCACCCACAGGCCCCGTACGACATGACGATCTTCGGATCAGGAGCGGCATGGTAGGCCCGCAGCGCCGGCTCGCGCATCGCGCGGGTCATGGCCCCGGTGTAGAGCAGCACATCAGCGTGGCGAGGCGACGGCACTACCTTGATGCCGAAGCGCTCAGCGTCGAACACTGCGGTGATAGTGGAGAAAATCTCGATCTCGCAGCCGTTGCAGCCGCCGCAGTCCACGCGGTAGACGTAGACCGAGCGCTTGATGGACTCGAGGAGCCTCTTCTTGGCCTCGGCCACCGAGGCGTCCAGCTGGACGGGGTCGGGCTGCCACTGCAGCCGAGCCGGGAAGTCGTTCTCGATCATCGGGCTCCTCCTTCCTCCGAGGCCACGCGGGCCTGGCGCTGAAACGCGAGGGCGTCGTCGCGTCGGCGGCAGGCCAGGCACAGCGACACCGCATCGGCGTCGGCTGCGGCCGGGCCGCCCACCGACTCGAGCACCCGCCGCGCATAGTCGACCTCCTTGGCCGCGGCGTAGGGCTTCCCGCAGCAGCTGCAGCGGGCTACCGGGTAGGCGCAGGACTCGCGCAGATCGGCCTTGTCACGCACGGCCAGCTCGAACTCGGTGGTCAGCACGATGGCGTAGAGGGGGCACACCTCCTGGCAGCGGCCGCAGAAGATGCAGCGGCCGTAGCTGATGTCCCAGGTGATGTACTCCTGCTCGTCATCGAGGTCCATGGTGATGGCGTTGGCCGGACACGCGATGGCGCAGGCGCCGCAGGCGATGCACAGCCGCTCCTTGTGCTCGGGCTTGCCGCGGAACCCCGCCGGCATCTCAAGCGGCTGGAAGGGGTAGCCGATGGTGGCGTCCCCTGCCTTCCGTATCTCCTTGAACAGCTCGAACATGGCCTAGGCCCCCTTTCCCGCCAGCGGGGAGTGGGTGCGGCGCCAGCAGTACGACTCAAGCTGCTGCTTGGTGAGCACCGTCTCCGTCTTCTTCTTCACGTCCACCACGGTCACGCGGTCGGTGCACGAGTAGCACGGGTCCATCGACCCCACGATGATGGCGGCATCGGCCACGGTGTTCCCGCGGAACATGTAGCGCAGGATGGGCCAGTTGGAGTAGGTGGCCGCCTTGGCCCGCCAGCGGTAGCACTTCTGGTTGTCGCCCACCTGGGCCCAGTGCATGTCCTCGCCGCGCGGGGCCTCCGTGTAGCCGAGGGCGTACTTGTGCGGCGTGTAGCGCCAGCCCGTGGCCTGGATGGGACCGCCGGGGGCACCGTCGAGCAGCTGCTCGATCATGGTGAGCGAGTCCATGAACTCCTCCACGCGCACGAGGGTGCGGCTCTGCACGTCACAGCCGTCGTGGCTGCGGGCCTTGAGGCCCGTGAGGTACCGGTAGCCGTCGAAGGGGTGGTCGAAGCGCACGTCACGGGCAAAGCCGCTACCGCGCACGCACGGCCCCACGGGGCTGTAGTCGCGGGCGATAGCCGGATCAAGCCGTCCAACGCCGGCCGTGCGCGACTCGAAGTTCGCCGTGGACATGAGCATGTCCACGAGCGCCTCCACATCCGAGCGGAGCTCCCGCACAAAAGCGATGGTGGCGAGCTTCTGCTCATCGAGGATGTCACGACGCACGCCGCCGATGAGGTTGAGCCCGTAGGTCTTGCGGGCGCCGGTCAGCAGCACCGCTAGGTCCATGGCCTTCTCGCGCACGCGGAAGAAGTGCTGGAAGCCGGTGTCGAAGCCGCAGTAGTGGCACACGAGCCCGAGGTTGAGCAGGTGGGAGTGAAGGCGCTCCACCTCCAGCAGGATGGTGCGGATGTACTGGGCGCGCACGGGCACCTCGATGCCCTGGGCGTTCTCCACCGCCTCGGCATAGGCCACCGAGTGAGCGTTGCCGCAGATGCCGCAGATGCGATCGGCCAGGAAGGTGACCGCATCGTAGTTCAGGCGGCTCTCGGCCACCTTCTCCATGCCCCGGTGCACGTAGAACAGCCGGTAGTCGGCATCGACGATCTCCTCGCCCTCAACGAATAGGCGGAAATGCCCTGGCTCGTCGGAGGTAATGTGGAGCGGACCCATGGGGACCCCCGTGACCTCCTCGGCCTGCCCCTCATAGAGAAACTCGTAGTTCTCCACGTCAGTGACGGGCTCCGGGCGTCGCCGGTAGTCCATGGAATCCTTGCGCAGGGGGAACAACCCGCTCGGCCAGTCGTCAGGCAGAACGAGGCGCCGCTCGTCAGGCAGGCCCTGGGCCCGCAGGCCGAACAAGTCGTAGGCCTCACGCTCGCTCCACACGCAGGCGGGCACGCGCGGGGTAACCGAGGGGTATTCCATGGAGTGGGGGTCTATCTCGGTGCGGACGGTGACGAAGCCCGGATCGGCCTCTTCCATCGACAGCAGGTAGTACAGGGCATAGCGGCCGTTGAGGGGGCGCTCGTCATTGGCAACCATATTGGGCAGCCAGCCGCCGCGACCATAGTAGAGAAACTCCACCACATCGGGCAGCATGTCCTTGGGAACCGTGATGGTCACCTGGTCGGACGCCTGCCACGCGGCATCCAGCACGGCACCGGGGAAGGCGTCCCTCACCGCCTGCACGTGGGTCTCGCCCGGGCGCAGGGCCGCGTTCTTCTTAGTCATCACAGAAGTACCTCCTCGGGCTTCGCGGGATCATCGGCCAGCGCTGCGAGGGCGTCGTCAAACAGGCTGGCGCCTTCGTAGGCAGACTCGCAGTTCATCACGATGGCAGTAGCGTCCTCGATGCTGCTCGCCAGCGGGCCAGGCAGCGCCACGCCGAGCATGACCACGAGCGCCAGCAGCACCGCTTCGGGCACGAGCGCAAGCGCGCCCACATCTCCGCGGGAGACGCCCTCGGGAACCCGGCCCAGGCACGAGCCGGCTATCATGCGCACGAGCGCCATGATGACCACGACGAGCGCCGCCAGCACGAGCACCACGGCCCACCAGCAGTCCGCCGCCACGCCGGCCAGGATCATGGCCATCTCGCTCACGAACAGGGCGAAGGGCGGAAACCCCGCCAACGCCAGGCAGCCAGCCACGAACAGCACGCCCGTGACCGGAGCCGCCTTGAGCAGGCCGCCGATGCGTCCCAGGTCACGCGTGTGGTACTTCATCATGACATTGCCGGCCAGGCAGAACATAAGCGCCTTGGTGAGGCCGTGGGCCACGCAATGCACAAGCGCGGCGATGATGCCGAGCGGGCCGCCAAGGCCCAGGCACACCGCGATGAGCCCGACGTTCTCGCACGAGCTGTAGGCCAGCTTGCGCTTGAGGTCGCCCTGACGGTACACCTCGAAGGCGGCGTAGGCCACCGACAGCACGCCGAGGATCATCATCACCATCTGGGGAAAGTCCGGCCCCACATTGGCTGCCGTCAGGATATAGAAGCGCAGCACAATGAGGATGGCGCACTTGAGCAGCACGCCCGAAAGCAGCGCCGAGACGGGGCTCGGGGCCTCGGAGTGAGCGTCGGGCAACCAGGTGTGCATGGGGAACAGGCCCGCCTTGGTGCCAAAGCCGATGGCCGCGAACACGAAGGCGATCATCATGAGCGAAGGATCGAGCAGAGACGCGTTGGGCAGGATGGCCGTCCAGAACACGGCCTGATGAGCATCGGCCATGACGTCGGCGGCGTTGGCGTAGACGAGCAACGTGCCGAACAGACCGAAGGCCACGCCCGCCGTACACACGATGACGTACTTCCAAGCCGCCTCCAGGGCCAGCTTGGTGCGATAGACCCCCACGAGGAACACCGTGGAGAGGGTGGTAGCCTCCACCGACACCCACATCATGATGATGTTGTTCGACGTAACAGCCAAGATCATCGAAAACACGAAGAGGCTGAAGAAGGCGTAGTACTGCTTCACCTGAGAGGGCCCGAGCCTGCCGTCGGCCACGTCGTGGGCCACGTAGGGCAGCGAGTAGACGCCGGTGCACGGAGCGATAACGGCGATGAGCCCGAGGAACAGGGCCGACAGGCCGTCGAGGTGAAACCATCCCCCCAAGGCGAACACGTCCGCCCCGAAAAAGACAGACGCCACCAGGGCAAGGCCCGCCACGGCGACCCCGGCCAGGGAGACCAGGTGGATGGCCGCGTAGATGCCCTGCGGAACGCTGCGGGACGGCAGCACCGCGATGAGAAGCGCCGCCGCCAGGGGGCATCCCAGCATGATGATGAGCAATGTTGAGTAGTCCATGGCTTATCCCTTCAGCTCGCAGAGGTCATCGGCGTCAAGGGTGTGGGCGTAGCGCGCCATGCGAACCACGAGCACCGCCAGGATGATCACCGCGAAGATGGCGTCGGTGGCCACCCCGATCTCCACCAGCTCGGGAGCCTCAGGCGCCAGAAGCGCCAGGGAGACGTGCGAGCCGTTCTCCATCAGGCAGTACCCGAAGATCTGCTTGAAGATGGAGCGCTGGGTGACGATGCAGGTGAGCCCGATGAAGAAATGCGCCAGCGACACGGCCAAGGTGGGCTTGACCTCAGCAGCCGTGGGCAGGTCGATGCCCGACACGGCCACGAAGCAGACGAACACCTCCACAGCCACCAGCGCCACCGACTTCATGGGGTTGAGCTTGGGCGGCAGGTCGGCCTGGGCGTCGTCGCCGATCTTCTTGAGGGCATACAGGAGGATGGCGGGCACGAGCACCACCTTAGTCGCGAAGGCCGTGGCCGACCAGGTGAACAGCTCCCCCGACCCCGTGGCAAAACCAAGGGACGCGAGCACGCCCACGAGCACGAGGGACTGAAGGGAGTAGAGCCAGGCCGCGGTGCGCCCCGCGCGGGCGAGCACCACCATCATCGACGTGATGATGAGGCAGGCCCCGAGGACGTTGACGAGCGGGTAACCGAACATGACATCACCACCTTAGATTCCGATGACGAGGAACACGAGAGACAGCGACGCTATCCCCACGACGAACCAGGTGTAGCGGCCGAGCAGCTTGTAGCGCACGCGCATGACCGAGTTCTCGATGACCGCCGCCACCAACAGCACGGCAGCCAGCTTGACCAGGTAGGTCACCAGGCCCAGCAGAAGATCGGCCGGAGCGAGCGAGGCAGCGGCGCCGAAGGGCAGGAAGATGGCCACGAACAGGCTGGCCACCACGAGCTGCTTCACGGACACGCCCAGCTTCAGCATGGCCAGAGACGGCCCCGAGTAGGCCGCCAGCGGCCCTTCCTGGATCTCCTGCTCGGCCTCGGCCAGGTCGAAGGGCAGCTTGCCCATCTCGATGTAGCAGGCCATGGCGCACGCCACGCCAGCCACCACCACGGCCACCGCCGGGTATGCGCTCAGGGTTCCCACGGCTTCCGCCATGACGCCCACATTTGTCGAGCCCACCGCCAGCGCCATCACGAACAGCACGAGCATGAGAGAGGGCTCCACCAGCACGCCGACGAGCAGCTCGCGAATGCCGCCGATGGAGGGGTAGGCGGCGCCGGAGTCGATGGACGCCAGGCTGAACAGGAAGCGCGGCAGCGCCATGAGGTAGAGGATGGTGATGATGTCTCCGAGCAGCGGAACGGGGCAGGCCTGCATGATGAGGGGCAGCCCCGCGGCAAGGAGGGCCATAGTGCCCAGGTACACAGCCGGCATGGCGCGAGACACAAGTCCGCTCGGCCCCTCGCGCACCTCGCAGCGGTGCCAGAGCTTAGCCAGGTCGTAGTAGTCTTGCAGGACGCTCGCGCCCGTCCGGGAGTGCATCCGCGCGCGAATCTTGCGGGCGATACCCGACACGAGAGGCGCGAGGGCTACGAGGAGGACGGCCTGGAGCACAGCGATGATGACAGTCATGGCGTCCCCCTATCGAACCAGGATGATGAGCGCGAGGAAGAACACGAGCGCTCCGACGATATAGACGATGTAGGTGCGGAAGTCCCCGCTCTCCAGCCGGCTGAACCAGCGGCCGACCGACGCGACGGCCGAGAGCACCGAGGTCGACAGCGCCGAAGGCGCCTCCTCGGCCGGGGCTATGCCATGGCGCAGATCGCGCTCGTAGCGCGAGGAGCCCTCGGCGCCAGCGCCAGCCGCGGCCGGCGCGGCAGACACGGGGGCATCCTCAGGCGAGCTGAGAGCGCGCTCCAAGAGGCGCGCCACCGCCTGACCCGCGCGGTTGACCGCATGTCGAATGCCGTAGAGCGGCCCCATGAAGGCGCGCACGTTGGCACCCACCGTAGAGGCGAGCACCTCCATCGACAGATCGGGCTCGTAGCCGCACTGCCAAGGCGCCGGGTCCTCCTTGAAGCCGGCGCGGCGGTTGGCCGCGTTGCGCACGAGGGCGCACGCGCCAATGACCACGGCCATGAGCACCGCCAGGATGAGGGGCGACACCACCGATGCGGTGCCGAGGGACACAAGCTCGAGCCCCGCGGTCGCCGGCAGCTCCGGCGCCAGGGTAAGGGACGCGCCAATGGCGTTCACCACCGGGGTCACGGCAACAGCCCCCAGGCCCAGCGCCACGCAGGCAATGGTGAGCAGCACCATGGCGGCGGTCATGGGAGCCGGCGACTCATGGGCGTCGGCCGCCGCCTGGGAGCGGGGCGCAGCGAGGAACGTAACACCGAAGGCCTTCACGAAGCAGGTCACCGCCAGCGCGCCGGTGATGGCCAAGGCCACCACGGCGAAGGCGAAGACGATGCGCAGGAACAGGTCGCCCTCCATGGCCGCCCCGATGAGCCCCTGGTAGGTGAACCACTCGGACACGAAGCCGTTGAGCGGCGGAATGGCCGAGATGGCAAGCGAGCCTACCAGGAAGCACGCAGCCGTCCACGGCATGAGCCGCGCCAGGCCGCCGAGCACCTCCATGTTGCGAGTGCCGGTGGCGTGCAGCACGCTACCAGCGCCAAGGAACAGCAGGCCTTTGAACATAGCGTGGTTGACCAGGTGGTAAAGCCCGGCCAACAGTCCGATGCCCGCCACCCAGGGAAGCCCCGCGGCCCAACCGTAGATGCCGGTGCCCACGCCGAGCAGGATGATGCCGATGTTCTCCACCGAGTGGTAAGCCAGCAGGCTCTTCAGGTCATGCTCGCCCAAGGCGTACACCACGCCAAGCACCGACGACGCCGCGCCGATGACGATGACGAGCACGCCCCAGCCCACCTGGCCGCCCGTGGCGCCCAGCAGGTCGAAGCACACCTTGAGCATGCCGAAGATCCCGATCTTGATCATGCCGCCCGACATGAGGGCTGACACGTTCGACGGTGCCGCGGGATGGGCCTGGGGCAGCCAGGAGTGGAACGGCACCATGCCCGCCTTGGCCCCGAACCCGAAGAAGGCGAGCACGAAGGCGATGGTGGCAGTAGCCGGCGCGAAGGCGCAGGTGCGGTAGTCCATGAACTCAAGCGAGCCGGCAGACACGGCCATGGTGAAGAACGACAGCGCGATCATCAGGAACCCGATGTGGGCCATCACCAGATAAAGGAAGCCGCCGCGTAGTGACTTCTCCGTCTGGTCGATGATGACGAGCACGTAGGATGTGAGCGACATCAGCTCGAAGAACACGAGGAACCAAAACGCATTGTCTACCAGGATGACAAGGTCCATGGAAGCGATGAACAGGTTCATGAAGAACCCGATGACGCCAATGCCCTTGTCGTAGTACTCGTCAAAGTAGGACAGGCCGTAGAGCCATGCGGCGAAGGCCAGCACGGCGATGACGGCCACCAGCAGTCCCGCGAGCGGATTCAGCAGGAGCGTGAAGTCGGTGAAGGGCATAGGGCCCGGCAGGCTCACGTACACGGCGGGCCCGAACAGCGCCATGATGCCGCCAGCGGCGCCGGCCACGGCTGCGGCCATGCCACCGACGCAGGCCACCGTCTTCGACGCCGCCCGCGCCTTCCCCAGGATGAGGGAGGCCACGGCGGTCACGCAGGAGAGCCCCAGCGAGAGCACGATAAGTTCAAGCATTTAGGGCCTCCTCAGGTTCGTCGAGCGGTTCATCATGATCTGGTTCGCGGTAGCCGCGGCCCTCATCTTCTCCTTGCGGATGCCGGTGAGGGCGGTGACGTCGCGCACGTAAAGCGCGTTGGTGGGGCAGGCGCGCACGCAGTGCGGGCCGCCCTCGGGGTCGTAGGTGGAGCACAGGTCGCACTTGACGGCGCACGTGTACACGCCGATGCTCCACGCAAGAAGGGGCGAGACGCCCCTCGGCTGGGTAGGCGTGGGAAACGACAAGCCGGCGACGCCTGCCGTGGACGTGCCTGAGGGGTGGATGGCCCCGAAGGGGCACACCACCGCGCAGAGCTTGCAGCCTATGCAGGTCTGCTCGTCCACGACGATGGCCACGTCGGTGCGCGTGATGGCATCAACGGGGCATACGGCGAGGCAGGGCGCCCCCTCGCACTGATGGCAGGTGACCGCAGCGGTCACCTGCGGGGTGAACGTCAGCGCGAGGCGGGGCTCCGCCTGCAGCCCGGCCTTTCGGTGGCCTTCGCTGCAGGCGGCTTGGCACGTTCCGCACCCGATGCACCTATCCGGCTCGATGGCGATGAAGGTGTTCATTGGCAATCCCATCAATGATGTAGTCGGTTGGCGGATACCCCTTACTCGGCGCCCTCGCAGGTAGGCTCGACGTGCTGGGCGGCAGCCGTCTCGGCCAGATCCTCCTTGAGCTGGCTGTAGAGCTCCTGCAGGTGGCGCTCCGCCCACTTCTGGTCGGGCAGGGCCTCTACCTGGCAGGCGGAGAACTTGTCCTCCGGCGTGCGGGAGCGATCGTCCACGTGATGCAGGGTGAGGTTGTTGCACTTGCCAATCCACCACTGGTAGGTCATGTAGACCGTGCCCGCGTTCACGCGCTCGTCGATGACCGCGCGACTCATGGTCTCACCGCGACGCGACCAGGCCCGCACGAGCTCGCCGTCACGGATGCCTCGCTCCTTGGCGTCATCGGGGTGGATGCGCAGCTCACCCGGCTCGTCGGCCAGCAGGGCCAGCACCTTGCAGTTGCCCGTCATCGAGCGACAGGAGTAGTGGCCCACCTCGCGCACCGTGCACAGGATGAGCGGGAACTCCTCGTCGGGCATCTCAGTGGGATCGCGGTAGTCGTGGGCCACCAGGTGCGCCTTGCCCTCCGGCGTGGTGAACTTCCCGCCGAGGAACAGATCCGGCGTGCCGGGGTGGTCGAGCGTGGGAATGGGCCACTGGGCGTGCCCCGTACCCGCCATCTTCTCGTAGGTGGCGCCGTAGGCAGCCGGCCACAGGGCACGGCACTCCTCGTCCCAGATCTGCTGGGCGTTCTCCCAGTGCATGTCGTAGCCCATGCGCTCAGCGAGCTCGCTGAATATCTGCCAGTCGTGCTTGCACTCGCCCTTCGGCGGCACCGCCTGGCTGAAGTACTGGAAGGTGCGGTCGCAGGCCGTGAAGACGCCCTCATGCTCGCCCCAGCTCGTGGCCGGCAGCACCACGTCGGCCATGGCCGCGGTCTGGGTCATAAAGATGTCCTGGCACACGAACAGGTCGAGCTTCTCAAGCATCTTGGTAAGATGCGGCACATCCGGCTCGGTTTGGACAGGATCCTCGCCGAAGTTATAGAAGGCGCGGATCTTGCCCTCTTCGATGAGCCTCGGCAGATCGGAAACCTTGTAGCCCACATGATCCGACAGCGCCTCCACCGGCACGTTCCAGTGGTCGGCGAACTTCTGGCGGATATCCGGGTCGGTGACCTTCTGATAGCCGGGGAAGTAGTTGGGCAGCGCCCCCATGTCGCAGGCACCTTGGACGTTGTTCTGGCCGCGTACCGGCGCCACGCCCGAATTGGGCTTGCCTATCTGGCCGCTGACGCAGGCGATGGCGGCGCAGGCGTGCACGGCTTCCACGTTCTGGAGGTGCTGGCAGACGCCCATGCCCCAGCACAGGATGGAGGACGGCTCGGCGGTAGCGTACATGCGGGCAGCCTCGCGGAGCAGCTGCGGGTCGACGCCCGTGATCTCCTGAGTGTTTTCCGGCGTGTACTCCTTGATGGTGTCCCACCACTCGTCGAAGCCGAGGGTGTGCTCCTTGACGAATTCCTCGTCCACCAAGCCTTCGGTAACGATGACGTTGGCAAACGCGTTCAGGAAGGCGATGTTGCTGCCGTTCTTAAGCGGCAGGTAGATGTCGGCGATGCGCGCTGTCTCGATGACGCGCGGGTCGGCGACGATGATCTTCGCGCCCTTCTCCTTCGCCTTGACGATGCGACGGGAGACGATGGGGTGCGAGGCGCTCGGGTTGTACCCGAACAGGAACAAGCAGCCTGCGTCCTCCATGCCGGGGACGCCGCAGCTCATGGAACCAGCTCCGAGGGTGTCAATCAGACCGACGACAGTGGGGCCGTGTCAAGTTCGGGCGCAGTTGTCTATGTTGTTCGTACCGAGACAGGCGCGCGTGAAACGCTGCATGGCCAGGTTCGACTCGTTGCCGGTGCCGCGGGAAGACCCCGTGGTCATGATGGCGTCGGGGCCGTACTTCTCCTTGATCTCCATCAGCTTGGAAGCCGTGAAGTCCAGGGCTTCGTCCCAGGTGACGCGCTCGAGCTTCCCGCCCTTCTCGCGACGCAGCATCGGATGGTACAGGCGCGGCGTGAGGATCTTCGTGTCGTTCACGAAATCATAGCCGCACATGCCTTTCAGGCACAGCTCGCCTTGGTTGGTCAGGCCATCCAGGCCCTCCGAGCCGACGATCTGGTCGTTCTCTACCAGCAGGTTCAGCTTGCAGCCTGCCCCGCAGTACGGGCAGACGGCCATGTGCTTCTCCATCAGGCTCTCCTCTCTTTCCTCGGTTATCGTCCTAGTTCAACGGCACGCTCGAGAAGCTCGCGTGCGCCTCGGCGGCCGCCCGGCGCTTCTCACGCTGGCGGCGTTCAAGCTCCTCCTCATCCACAAGCAGCAGACCACCGGTGGGGCAGGCAGCCACGCAGGCAGGGCCGCCCTCGCGGTCGACGCACAGGTCGCACTTGATGATGGCGGCTCGGGGGGTGGTGGCCAGGCGCAGCCCGCCAAGCAGGGCCGAGCCCTCCTCGGTCACTATCTCCACCGCCCCGTAGGGACATGCCAGCACGCAGCTGCGACAGCCGATGCATCGCTCTTGGCGGATGGCCACGCGCCCCTCGTCCTGATACAAGGCGCCCTGGGGGCATGCCGCGGCACAGGGGGCATCGGCGCAGTGGTGGCACACGATAGGCGCCGACACCGACAGCGTGGTGATCAAGTTGAGCCGCGGACGCGGCACGTCCCCGGGGACGCTGTGCTTCAGCACGCAGCCAGCCATGCAGGTCTGGCAGCCGATGCACAGGCCCGGGTCGGCGACGACGAACTTTGAGCCCATGATCCCTCCTTTTCGTAGATTGCGCTTCCTATCTCACGACCAGCACGGCCGATGGCGCCAAGACAGCGACAAGCCAGGAGGGCATGGCTTCGCCCTCGCGCGGATCGTCACGTTGGTGGGTTGAGTTGTAGGATTCCTCGACGGGACAGGGACGGCGAGGCGCCTTGCAGGGGTTGGCGGAGCGTCTCGTCGTGGACGTTATAACCCCGGCCGAAAAGGTTGGCAAGTACCCTCTTTTCGCCGCCCGCGCTGCAGGGGACAGCTCGGCTGCGCGGGATGATTCATAAGGCGTGTTACAATCGTACTACATTGATTTAGATTGACCTGGGTATTCAGTGACGACAATGGGGCATTCCGCTGGGTTTTCGCCACAAGAGAGCCTTCCCGGCGCTCCGGGAATTTTTTTGGGAGGGGGACGCCATGCCGAAGCAGGCGACTCTGCAGGTGAGGATGGACGAGGAGACGAAGGCGCGAGCAGAGAAGCTGTTCGCGGCCCTGGGGCTCACGCTATCCGAGGCCGTCCGGCTGTTCATGGCCCAGAGCGTGAACGAGCGGCGACTCCCCTTCACGCCCCGGCTCAACGGGGGCGAGGGCGGCGACGGCGCCTTTGGCAAGCTACGCCCCTACGGCAAGCCGAACCTCGACGGCGAGGCGCGAGCCGTTTGGCTCCGCGAGCAGGGAGAGCGGGCCGAACGCCGGCAGCGGCGCGTCACGCGCGCGGAAAGCGATGAGACCACCATCGTGGACGAGACGATGCTGCTGCACTACCTGCTCGATGATGAGCCCCGGGCGGCGGCCCAGGCGCGGCGCATCATCGGATCGGGAGCTGCTCGCGTCTACCCGGAGACCATGGTGGCCCTCGTCGATGCCCTTGAGACCGACTACCGGGTGCCGCGCTCGCTCATCGGCACCGTCGCCGAGCTGCTTATCGACGACGTGACCCTCGACGACGCCCCCGCCATACGGCTGGCCTCCCGGCTCTACCCCACCGCACGGCTTCCCTACCGCGCGTGCCTCCTGGTCGCGCGCAGCACCCTGACCGGCTACCCGGTGGAAAGCCTCGACAAGGCCGTGACCCGCGCCGCCCGATAGCCCCCCCCACGCAGAAGGGCCCCTCCCGCATCGACGAGAGAGGCCCTTCGCTCAATCGCAGCGCCTCCGCGCCTACAGCAGGCGCAGGTTGACCTCCTTGAGCTGGCGGCCGGTGACGGCGTTGGGGGCGCCGGTCATGGGGTCGCTCGCGCTCGAGGTCTTGGGGAAGGCGATGACGTCGCGGATGGAGTCCTTGCCGGCCAGCAGCATCACCAGGCGGTCGAGGCCCAGCGCGATGCCGCCATGCGGCGGGGCGCCCAGCTCAAGCGCGTGGATGAGATGGCCGAACTTCTCGTCGATCTCCTCGTCGGTGAGGCCCAGGCGGCGCAGCACGCGGCGCTGCTCCTCCACCTGGTGGATACGGATGGTGCCACCGCCCACCTCGAAGCCGTCCATGACCAGGTCGTAGCTGTACGAGCCGCACTCCAGCGGAGCGTCCTCGATCTTGCCCAGGTCCTCCTCCAGGATGTGGGTGAAGGGATGGTGCTCGGCGGAGTACTTGCCCTCGTCCTCGTCGTACTTGAACATGGGGAAGTCCACTACCCACAAAAGCGCGTGGCCCTCGCGCGGCACGTCGAGAGCCTCGGCCATATGCAGGCGCAGGGCGGAGAGCACCGCGTTGGCCACCTCGGGCTTGTCGGCCGCGAACAGCAGCAGGTCGCCCGGCTCCACCTCCATCTCGGCCTTGAGGGCCGCCCACTCCTCGTCGGTAAAGAACTTCTTGATGGGGCTCTTCTCCTGGCCGTCGGTGGTGAACGCCACCCAGGCCATGCCCTTGGCGCCGTTGGCCTCGGCGATGGAGGCCAGCTTCTCCACCTCGCCGCGGCTCCAGTCGCCCGCGCCCTTCGCGTTGATGGCCTTCACCACGCCGCCGGACTGGGCCACGCTCGCGAACACCTTGAAGCCGGTGTCCTTCACCAGGTCGGTGATGTCGTGCAGGAGCATGCCGAAGCGAACGTCGGGGCGGTCGTTGCCGTACTTGGCCATGGCCTCGGCGTAGGGCATGCGCTGCAGCGGGAACTCGTGCGCCACGCCGATGGCGTCGAGCGTCTCGGCCATGACGCCCTCCATCATGTTCATGACGTCGTCGCCCTCGACGAAGGACATCTCGATGTCCACCTGCGTGAACTCGGGCTGGCGGTCGGCGCGCAGGTCCTCGTCGCGGAAGCAGCGGGCAATCTGGTAGTAGCGCTCCACGCCGGCCATCATGAGCATCTGCTTGAACTGCTGGGGGCTCTGGGGCAGGGCGTAGAACTTACCCGGGTTGGGGCGGCTCGGGACGATGTAGTCGCGCGCGCCCTCAGGCGTGGAGTTGGCGAGGATGGGGGTCTCGATCTCCAGGAAGCCGCGCTCGTTGAGGGCCTGGCGCATGGCCTGGGCCACGCGGTGGCGCAGGGTGAGGGCGGCCAGCATCTCCGGGCGGCGGATGTCGAGGTAGCGCCACTTCATGCGGGTAGTCTCGTCGGTCTCGATGCCGTCCTCGATGGCGAACGGCGGGGTGACGGACTCGTTGAGCACCTCCACGGCGCTGGCGAGCACCTCGATGTCGCCCGTGGCCATGTTGGGGTTGACGGCGTCGGCGCCGCGCTCACGCACCGTGCCGGTCACCTTGAGCACGTACTCGCGGCCCAGGTGCTCGGCGCGGGCGAAGTCCTCCGCGCTCACGCAGTCGGGATCGACGACGACCTGGGTGTAGCCCTCGCGGTCGCGCAGGTCCACGAAGATGAGGCCGCCGTGGTCGCGGTTGTGCCACGCCCAACCGGTCAGCACCACCTCGCTGCCCACGTTTTCCTGGCGCAGCTCGCCGCAAGTGGCGGTATGCATGCAGTTTTCGTTCTTCAGGTCGTTCATGACGGCGTCTCTCCTTGGGACCGGGTATCTTGCCTGCCGCCCGCGCCGCCGCGCCCCGCAACCGGGACACGACAGCCCAAGCGGCCTGATCGCGCAAACTGGCCTATTGTACCGCGCCCGCACGCCCACGACGAGCCGCGCCCCTAAATCGAGCAAACCTCCACGCAGCTGACCCGGCATTCGGCGCAGAGGCCGGCGAGTCGCTTGTCGAGGGTGAACAAGGTGGCTCCCCGACGGCGCGTCAGCACCAGGTACATCATGTCGTAGATCGGGTGGTTGCAGCGAATCGACTCCGCCAGCGCCTCCTCGATCAGCTCCCCGTCTTCCACGAACTCGTCCACCAGCATGGCAAGGCCCGCCAGCACGGTCGACGCATCCGTCGGCGGAAGCACACCAGCCCGCACGCACTTCCAGACCACGTTGGCCCCCTCGATGAGGTAGAAGCGGGGCGCGATGACCTTCTCGCCCTCCAGCATGAGAGCTTCCAGCGCCTGGCCCTCCCCCGTCTGGCGGGCCATGGCCATCGCGGCGCTCACGTCGAGCACGATCATGCGCTTCTCCCCACTTCCCGCGCAGCCGGCTCCTCGCAGAGCCCGCAGGCCTCCAGGATGCGTTCCGTGCGCTCCTCGCGCCCCTCGCGAACCATGTCCACGATCTCGTCGGTGGTGACGTCGACCTTCCAAGGCAGCCGGCGAATCTCCTCGAACAGGCGCCTTCGCTTCCCGATGCGAGCCTGGCGGTCCTCCTCGGTGTCGAGCACGAGGGGGCTGGGAAGCAGATCCGGACGCGCAGGTTCCTCGCTGACGCCGGCAGGGCTGTGGCGTCGCAGCCCCTCCTCCACCAGCGCTATGGTCTGCTGGGCCACGCTGCGATGCTCGGCCGCGGCAAGCGCCTTCAAGCTCGCGTACAGGCCATCCGGAAAGTCCCTCACTTGCAATGCGGGCATGGCGTCCTCCCCTCAATGAATGCATATTGCATGCATTGTACATGGTACGAGGCGGGAATGCTGCCATGATGGGAGGAGATCAGGCAGTCACGGCCGACTATCCCCTGATAGGGAGCGGCTTTCCTCGAGGCTTGCCTACAGCTAGACCAGCAGATGCGGGCTCGCCCGCCATCGCTCGACCCCTTCGTCGAAGACCTCCCGCCACACAAGCCCCACCGCGGCGCCCCGACGCAACCCAGCGCCTCAACCCCGCCCCGCGCACCAGTCGGCAACCACGCGAGGATGCGGTAGAACGGCGCCGAGGACGGCCGAGCCCTACCGCACAACGCGGCACCTTCGCAACAAGCCAGCGAGATCGCCGCTTTTTTCCACCGACCCCCCCCCCGCAACGGGCCCCAAACCCAAGCACGCCGCCCGGGGAGGGGCGGCGCGCTTGGCGACAATGCATGCGAGGCGCCGGAAAGACGGCGCGTCGGTGTCTACAGAAACACCCGGTGCATCTCCTCGGGGACGTCCTCGAGCTTGACGCGGGCCTCCTCGTGGGTGCCCATGTCGCGCAGGGTGCAGGCCCCCTCGGCCAGCTCGTCGGGACCCAGGACGGCCACGCGGGCGGCGCCCAGCTTGTCGGCCAGCTTGAACTGGCTCTTCAGGCTGCGTCCCTGGTGGTCCATCTCGCAGACCACCCCGGCATCGCGACACGCCTGCACCAGCCCGAAGGCCTGGGCACGCACCGAGTCGTCCACGCAGGCCACGAACAGGTCGCAGCGCTGGGCGCGGGGCAGCTCCACGCCCGCAGCCTCCAGCACCAGCATGCAGCGCTCGTAGCCCAGGGCGAACCCGAGGCCCGGGGTGGGACGGCCGCCCACCTCCTCGGCCAGCTTGTCGTAGCGCCCGCCGCCGCCGATGGCGTTCTGGCTGCCCAGGCCGTCGCTCGCCTGCACCTCGAAGACGGTGCGGGTGTAGTAGTCCAGCCCGCGCACCAGCGTGGGATCCTCGGTGTAGGCCACGCCGGCGCCGTCGAGCAGCGTCAGCACGTCAGCGTAGTGCTGACGGCAGTCGTCGCACAGGTGGTCGGTGATCTTAGGCGCGCCCTCCATAACGGCGGCGCATCCCTCCTTCTTGCAGTCGAAGGCGCGCAGGGGGTTGATCTCCGCGCGGGTCATGCACGTCTCGCACAGCGCGTCGGCGTGCTCCTCCAGGTAGGAGCGCACCAGATCACGGTAGGCCGGGCGGCACTTCTCGCAGCCCATGGAGTTCACCAGCAGCTCCATGGAAGCGGCGGGGATGCCCACCTCCTCGTAGAAGCGCATGAGCATGATGATGGCCTCGGCGTCGATGGAGGGCGCCTCAGCCCCCAGGCACTCCACGCCTATCTGGCTGAACTGGCGCTGACGGCCCTTCTGCGGACGCTCGGCGCGGAACATCGGACCCGCGTACATGAGCTTGGCCGGGGCCGCTCCCTGCGGCACCAGGTTGTGCTCCACCACGGCGCGCACCACGCCGGCCGTGCCCTCGGGGCGCAGCGACAGGCGGCTCTTGGACTTGACCTTCTCGCCTGCCAGCAGACGCTTGAGGTTCTCGCCCGAGAGCGCGGCGAACATCTCCTTGGACACCACGTCGGTGGCCTCGCCGATGCCGCGCACGAACAGCTCGGCCTGCTCGATGAGGGGCGTCTCGATGAGCACGTAGCCGTAGCGGCCGAACACCTCGGCGGCCGTGTCCTTGAAGCGCGTCCAGAACAACGCCTCGTCAGGCAGCAGATCGCGGGTTCCCTCGGGTGCTTGGATGGCCATGGTTCCTTCTTTCGTCAGGTTTTCCGGGCGCTATTGTAGCGCAAGGCAAGGCTGCGGCGGGCACCCGCCCCGCCGGGATGCGGGCACGGCACGGCGCCGGGCGCAGGGACGTCGCGGCCCGGACGGGGCCGCCGCGTAGAATCCGGCCGCAAAATGGCCAAAAATGTCGACCTGACGACGTATTGGGGGCACCTGGAGGCGGCTTTCCGAGGCACGGCGTTACGCGGACAGATGCCTACAATCCATGACCTGGGATTACGTTAAGCGAACCGCCGGGCGCCCACTGTGCCTTGTCGTCAAGTCGTCATTTTTGGCCATTTTAGGCAGACGCTCCGCACGAAGCCCTGGCAACGAGAGGGCGTCAGGGCAGCGGGCAGGCGCGCAGGCGGGCGGCGGGTCCCAGGACAGCGGGCGTCGCGCAGGCGGGCGGCAGGCGGCAGCCCCCCGGGGGCGCAAACGACCCCCGCAGGAGCACCCCTCAACCCCCCCCCTCAGGCGCGAGGACGACTGGAGAGGGAGCGCAAAACGCTGGCCAGGGCGTCATCGGGACGATGCTGGAGGTAGGTGGCCAGAAGCGAGCGGCCCACCGCGAACAGGTTGGCGTCCACGGCGGCGCGCAGGGCGTCCCACAGCTCCACCAGGCGGTCATCCACCGGCGCGACGGGGATGCCGGCGGCGTCGAGCACGTCGTCCACCTGCTCGCGCGGCAGCAGGTCCAACCCCTCCTCGCGCATAAGCTCGTGCAGCTCAACCGACGCCTGGGGCGCGTACACCGGCGACGCCATGATGGACTTGCAGTAGCAGGCCAGCCCCTCCCGCGCGCGGCCCGCCTTCCATTCCACGTAGGCCAGCTGGTAGTACGCCATGGCTATCTCGTCGGAGGCCGTGGAGAAGGCCAGGCAGCGCACGAGCAAGTCGGCGGCGGCCTCCAAGTCGCCCACCAGCATGGAGGCCCGCGCGCAGCGGCGGTACGCCAGCGAGAACGTCGGCGCCAGCTCGATGCAGCGCTGTCCGTAGGCCATCGCGGCCTCGGACTGGCTGAACGACTCGTCGAGCAGGTTGATGGCGTCCAAATAGCACAGCAGCAGCGCCGGCGGAACGAGCTCCACCTCACGCCCCTCGTCGAGCCCGCGCAGGTTGTAGGCCAGACGCCCCGCATAGCTGTCGAAGAAGCGGTGCACGGCCTCGCCGGTGTCGGTGAAGCGGCCGCTCGACTCCGCGGCGGCGATGGCCTCGCCCAGGATGTCGGCCGCCCGCTGCGGATCGGCGGGCACGGCGGCGCGGGCGCGGGCCACGGCCTCGGCCAACGGGTTCTCGCCGATGAGGCAGGCACGCACGGCCTCGCGCTCGCCCAGGGCCACGCTGCCCTGCGTGAGCGCCGTCATCAACCGCGTGCAGCCCTGGTACACGAGCGGGTCGCCCGTGGCTCCTTGGACGGCCAGCACCTCGTGGATGGCCTCCTGCACGGTAGCGGCACCGGCCACGGCCTCGGCCAGCTCATCAGCCGCGCGGCGCAGCCCGCCGTCGTAGACGACGCGCACATCGCGGGCCGAGCGGGCACCGAGGGCTTGCCGCCAGGCATCGGCGAGCGGGGCGTCGGCGCACTCGGGCGCGTCCTCGCGCACCACGCGGGCAGGGCGGCCCTCCAGCAAGCAGAAGGGGTCGCGCGGCTGCGGGCCCAAATCGCCCACGGCCGCGGCATCACCTTGCGACGGGTCCAGCACCGCGCCGAAGGAGCCGAGGAACGCCACTGGGTCATCCGACGCGACCCCCCGACGGGCGAAGCGCGCCCGGTCGAATACCACCTGGTAGAAGAGGGGGCCGCCCGAGAGGTCGGTGGCGGCATCGGGCGCAAGCGCCTCGTCGTCGGCAGCCAGCACGAGGGCGGCGACCTCATCCCACGAGTACCGCGCCTCAGCCCCGCCATCATCCGGCGAGCCGTCCTCCTCCGCCGCGAGCGGGCGGGTGGTCACCATCACCTCATCGATGGATCCCGATGCCGCGAAAGCCGCGCTCGCCAGGGCGATGCCCAGCTGCGCCGCATAGGCGCGCGCCATCTGGTCTCGCTCGACGGGCGCAAGCTCCACCCAGCGCGCTGCCGCCTCATCGTAGCGATGGCGCGGCATGAGCGAGGCATCGGGCGCCGTCACCAGAAAGGCCGCCACGCCCGGCGCGGCCACGTCCACGTCGAACGCCACGCGGAAGCGATACGGCAGGCGCAGGCGCTCGAGGGCCTCGGCCACCGACACCCGCGCGTCCCACTCCCCCGCCGCCGACCCGGCGCCTTCGCCGCTCGAACGCGCCGCGTCGCCCACCTGGGAGGCAACGCCCACGCGCAGGGCCTCATCCCACTGGGCGCACGTGGCCTCATCGGCCAGGGCCGCCCGCGCGCCCAGGGCATCGCTCAGCAGCAGAAAGCGATTGAGCGCCGACTCCACAGCCCAGATCGTCCGCTCCGGAATGCCCGCGTCCTCGTCGACCTCGCCCAGGTAGAAGGTGTTCGCGTAGCGCCGCGTGCGGATGAGCCGCAGCGGCCCCTCCTCATCGGCGCCGTAGAGCCAGCCGCGACTCGCGCGATCCGTGAAGCCCGCCTCCTCCAGCCACGCCACCAGCAGCGACGCCAGCGCCGGCGGCCGCAAGGCCGGATCGCGCCGGGCGCGCTCCACCAGCAGGCGCACGGCGCGCAGCCCGCGCACCGGGTTGGCGGTTCCCAGCAGCTCGAAGATGCACCCCAGCCCGCTCGACGGCACGGGGATGCCCGTGAGCGACGGTCGGTAGACGCAGGCCAGGTACGCCCGCGCCAACGCGTCGGGATAGGCCAGGCCGGATGCGGCGGCGCCGAAGTCGTACCAACTGCCGAACAGGTCGTAGCGCCCGGCGCTCACCCGGTACGACGCCACGCGCCGCTCCTCGCCGCCCGCGTCGGCAACCACCACCCAGCCCGCCTCATCGGCCTCCGGGGCCACCTCGTCATCGCGCACGAACGCCAGGTCGGGGACGCGAGCCGGCGGCACTTCGCTCGGCTCGTCGGCGGCAAAGGCGCGGCCGAAGCGATCGAGGTACGCCAGGACGCGCACCTCGCTGCGTCCCGTGAACTCCACGAGGTAGCGGTCGTCTTTGAAAGGGGCCGGCAGCACGCCGCACACCCAGCCTACCGCCACGTCCGGGCCGATGGGACGCCCAGCCGGCGCCGCCTCGGCCGCCGACGGCAGCCGCAGCACCGTGCCATGGGGCCCCGGGAGCACCCCGCCCTCGGGCAGCGGCTCCGAGAACGGGCCGCCGGAGGGCTCCTCCGCCCCGGGAAACGGCGCCAACGCGCCCTCAAGCACCCGTCGGGAGCCACCGAGCACCCCGGCCAGGCCGCCTATGCTAAAAACACGGGGCTCACGGGCCCCGTCGTTGGTTTCCACGTCTCTTCGCTCCAAGCGGACAAGGCGCCCCTGCGAGGCGCCGCTCATCGTTCCGCTCAATTGTAGCGCAAGCCGTCCCCGCCCACCGCCCGTCCGAAGTCCCGGCGCGAGGAGAGGATGCGATCCGCCTTCACCACAGCGCCCTCCACGATGAAGAAGGCGACGTAAGGGCCGAGCCGCCCCAAGCACCGTCATTGCCGCCGAATTGCAGGCATGAAAAAGGGCCGCCCGCGAATGAACTGAACCCCGATAGTGGGACTGGAAACAAAAGTTTTCAGTCCCACTTGTTTTGAGGGGTGATAGCTTGAGGCACGGAACGGACGTCAGAGCCGAGGCGGTGAGATGCTTCGAGGCCGGCTACGCGGAAAATGCGGTCGGACGAATGCTGGGAATATCCGTCACCATCGTAAAGAAATGGCTTTACACTTACAGGGCACTCGGAAAGGAGGCCCTGCTTGTGACCGGGCGCAATACCTACACGCACGAACTCAAGGTCGAGGCAGCCAGAGCCGTCATCGAGGGGAGGATGTCCAAGCCCGATGCCATGAAGGCCTACGGCCTCAGATCGAAAACCCAGATAGACACTTGGTGCAGGCTCTATCGAGAGGGCGGTGCGGACGCGCTTCTGCCCAGGCCGAAGGGCAGGCCCAGGAAGGCGGAGATATGCTTCCCCTCCCGCGAAGAGGAGCTGGAGGCGCGGGTGCGCGAGCTGGAACTGGAGCTCGAAATCCAAAAACGAATCAACGCCTTGGCGGACGAGATCGAGCGGAAGCGGCGGACTCGCTGAGGCGCGACTACCCGCTCAAGCTCGTGCTCGACAAGCTTGGGCTCCCCAAAAGCACCTACTACCGCTATGCGGGCGGCAGAAACCCCGCGCCCGACCGATGGTCCGGCGTTCGCCCTCTCGTGCGCGAGGTCTTCTCCCGCACCCCGAACGGCATGGGCTACCGGCAGGTCGCCATGGCGCTCAAGGCCGAGCACGGCCTCTGCGTCAGCGGCAAGACCGCCCTCAAGCTCATGCGCGAGGAGGGGCTCCGCTGCCGCATCCGTCGCAAGAGGTACGACTCCTATCGGGGCGAGCGGGGCAAGACCGCCAAGAACATCCTCGATCGCGACTTCGGCGCCGAGGTCCCGATGGCCAAGCTCGTCACCGACGTCACCGAGTTCAAGGTGGCAGACGGCAAAGCGTACCTGTCGCCGGTAATGGACCTCTACAATAACGAGATCGTAGCGTGGTCGGTGGCAAGGAGCCCCAACCTCGCGCAGACCATGGAAATGCTCGACGGCCTAGAGCCGCGCCTCGAAGGACCTGCGCTTCTCCACTCCGACCAAGGCTGGCAGTACCAGCAGCCCGCCTATCGGAGGCGCCTTGGGGAGATGGGTGTCACGCAGAGCATGTCGAGAAAGGCGACCTGCCTGGACAACGCCTGCATGGAAGGGTTCTTCGGTCATTTGAAAGACGAGTTCTACCGTGGTCGGGAGTTCGACTCCTTCGACTCCTTCAAAACCCAGCTCAATGAATACATCATCTATTGGAACACGAAACGTTACCAGTTGCGCCTAAATGGGATGGCCCCGGTGCAGTGTACTGCCTCCCATTTCTTGGACACGAGAAATGGGAGGCTTCTTTATGCCATCAGACCTTAGGATCAGATACGACGTCGATGTCCGCAGGGCCGCAGCGGAGCTCTTCGAGGAGGGCTATGGGTATCACGCGGCCGCGACCGTCCTAGCGCTTCCTCCTTCCGTTGTGAAACAATGGTGCTACAAGTTCGGCGCTGTTGGATTGGACGGATTGCTGCAGATGGGCGGACGACAGGTCAGATACACCTACGAGCAGAAGCTGGCCGCCGCGAAAGCGGTGGTCGAGGACGGCGAGAAGGTCCCCGATGCCATGGCGTCTTTCGGCATAGCCTCGAGGTCGGCGCTCCTCAAGTGGTGCAAAGCGTATCGGGAGGGCGGCGCTGAAGCCCTGCGCCCCAAGCCGAAGGGCCGACCCAAAGGGAGCGGGGCCGCGAAGGAAGGGATGACTCGCGAGCAAGAGCTCGAAGTCCGCGTCCGAAAGCTCGAGGCGGAGAACGCCTACCTAAAAAAATTGGCGGCCCTGAGGGCGGAGAAGAGCCTTCGAACCGGGAGAAGGCAGCGGCCGTAGCCGCGCTCTCAGGGCATTACCCGCTCGCTGATCTGCTGGAAGCGGCGGAGATGGCGCGATCGAGCTACTACTACGCGCTGTCGCATCCGAAGGCGCCGACCCGACCGGAGCTATGGGACGCCATAAGCGAGATATTCTCACGGACTCCCAACGGCTGCGGACATCGGCAGATCGCCATGTGCCTGCGCGCCGAGCGCGGCGCGCGCATCGCGGACAAGACGGTGTTGAAGGTCATGCACGAGATGGGGATCAGCTGCGGCATCCGCCGCGAAACCGACTATCACAAGTACAATTCGTACAAAGGCCTCGTCGGCGAGACCTTCGAGAACGTGCTGGGGCGCGACTTCGGAGCGGAGGGCCCTTGGCAGAAGATGGGCACCGACGTCACGGAGTTCAAGCAGGCGTGGGGCAAGGCCTATCTCGCGCCGATATACGACTTCGGGAGCAAAGAGATAATAGCGTGGTCGGTGTCGAAGAGCGCGAGCATGGCCCAGCAGCACGATATCCTCGATCAGCTTTTCTCCAGGATGCCGAAGGGCGCGACACCGATCCTGCATTCGGACATGGGCTGGCAATACCAGCAGAGGGCCTGGGCCGAGCGACTGAGAGAGCATGGCATCGTGCAGAGCATGTCGAGAAAGGGCAACTGCATCGACAACGGGGCTACCGAGCAGATCTTCGGTCATATCAAAGATGAGTTCTTCAAGGGTCGGAAATGGGCTACCTTCGAAGAGTTCAAGAAAGATCTGGACGCTTACATCGTTCATTGGAATACGAGGAGACGACAGGTTAAACTGAAAGGACTGACTCCGGAGGAATTCCGAAATCAGTCCTTAGCAGCTTAGTCCTTACTAATTCGTCCAAGTTTTGGGACGCAGTTCACAGTACCGGGGCCATCAGATAAGGGCCGCTTAAGAACTTTATTTAACCGTCCCACTTTTGGGGTCTAGTTCAGAAGGACGGCCCCTCAGCACGGGGGGGTCGGCACACGATGCCGCGACCCCCGGGCGACGCAACCTAGTGGTGGCAGGCGTTCTCCGGGCCCATGGTGGGCACCTGGCCGGCGGCCACCATCTCGGCCACCTTGCCCACGTTGGGGGTCTGGTTCTCGAAGTACACGGTGATACCCGCGTCGGCAAATCCCATCATCGGACGCATGCCCATGCCGGCCGCCACGATGGCGTCCACGCCGACATCGTGCAGCAGGCTCACGGGACGCAGGCAGCCGCCCTCCTCATGAGGCGGGTTGTCCAGCGCATCCACCTCGGTGATCTCGCCATCGACGATGGTGACGATGGTGAAGCAGTCGCAGTGGCCGAAGTGGCCGCTGCGCTCGGCGTCCAGGCCGGCGGCACCCATGGTGGGAACGGCAAGCTTGATGGCAGTCATAGGAGTCTCCTTCTCGTCGGCGCCCCGTCCCTCGGAGCGCGCTCTGGGTATCCCCACCATTCAAGCCGTTATCGCCCGCCGCGTCAACTATCCCCGGAATAAAAGGGCGGGCGGCAGCCTCGCAGGGACGGCATTCTTCGCCCCCCCCCGCTGCCCGTCCGGCCGCTGCCCCCACCGCCCCGCCAAGAAGCCGATGGGCGACTCGGACGCCCGAAAGCCGCCCGGGCCTTCGCGGCCACAGGCCCGGAAGCCGCGCGCACCCGAGACCACACGCCCGCCGATCCCGCACACGCAGCAGGGCCCCGCGACGCTGCGCGGGGCCCTGACAAGACGATGAGACAGGCCGGCGGCGACGCGGCGCCATGCCCCCTAGTTCGCGCGGTAGTCCTTCCAGTCGTCGGGATGGCGGCCCCACAGCTCGGCGAACTTCTCCGTGGGCTGGATGCGCTCGGCCACGAGCGAGCCCATCAGCTCGGTGCCCACCACCTTGTCCTCCGGCGTGTCGGCCTGCTTGATGTCGCCGGTGCGGAAGCCCGCGTCCAGCACGGCGGTCACGGCGGCCAGCACGTCATCGGCGGCCTCCTGCATGCCGAAGCTGTAGCGCAGCATCATCTCTACCGAGAGGATCTGCGCCAGCGGGTTGGCGATGCCCTGCCCGGCGATGTCCGGCGCGCTGCCGTGGCTCGGCTCGTAGAGCGCCACGCCGTCGCCGAGGCTCGCGCTCGCCAGCATCCCGAGCGAGCCGGAGAGCATGGAGGCCTCATCCGACAGGATGTCGCCGAACATGTTCTCGGTCACCACCACGTCGAACTGGGACGGCCGGCAGATCAGCTGCATGGCCGCGTTGTCCACCAGCAGGTCTGAGAGCTCCACGTCCGGGTAGTCCTTGGCCACGTCGTGGACGATCTCGCGCCACAGACGGCTCGTCTCCAGCACGTTGGCCTTGTCGATGGAGCACACCTTGGAGTGGCGCTTGCGAGCCATCTCGAAGGCATGGCGCGCGATGCGGCGAATCTCGTACTCGCGGTACTCCAGCGTGTCGTAGGCGCGCTGGCCGTTGCCGCCGTTCTCGCCAGCGCCCTCCTCGTCGTAGAAGCGCTCACGCTCGCCGAAGTACAGGCCGCCGGTGAGCTCGCGCACGATGAGCAGGTCCACCCCGTCGATGACCTCGGGCTTGAGCGTGGAGGCGTCGGCCAGGGCGTTGAAGATGGTCACCGGGCGCAGGTTGGCGTAGAGCCCCAGCTCCTTGCGGATGCCCAGCAGTCCCTGCTCGGGACGAGGGCGCGTCGGGTCGGTGGTATCCCACTTCGGGCCGCCGACGGCCGCGAGCAGCACGGCGTCGGACGCCTTGGCCGTCTCCAGCGTGGCCGCAGGCAGCGCCTCGCCCGTCTCGTCGATGGCGATGCCGCCGATGAGGGCCTCGTCGTAGGTGAAGCCCACGCCGTACTTCTCGCCCACGGCGTCAAGCACCTTCACGCCCTCGGCGATGATCTCCGGGCCGATGCCATCACCCGGAAGCAAGCAGATGCGGTACGTCTTCATTTCACGCCTCTTTCCTGGTATACTCATGGAGCCGGCGAAGCCCGTAGGTTGTGACCCATGGACGGGCGGCGCAGGTTCAGTTGATTAGGTTAAGGCCGGTTGCCGCCGGCCTTTTCCTTTTCTCCCTTCGTCATCCGGCATTGCTTATATTCCCTCCACGTCTCGAGCAGAAACCCGGCGACCGTGGCAATGGCCGCAGCGACGTTCAGGATTTCTCGGAATACCTCCATAGGCGATCACTCCCTTCGGGGAGCGCCGCCCGCAATCGGACTTCGCCAGCTGCCGTCATTCTAACGGCGAGCGCGCCTCCCCCTGACCGGAGGCGGCGCGTCCACCAATTGACCATGCGTCTCTACCCCAGCCGCGCCTTCCAGCGGTTCACCAGGCCGCCGGCCTCGATGATCTCGCGGATGAACGGGGGGAACGGCTGGGCCGTGAAGGTCTGGCCGGTGGTCTCGTCGGTGATGACGCCCGCGTCGGCGTCCACGCTCACCACGTCGCCGTCGGCAATGGCGTCCACCGCCTCGGGGCACTCCATGATGGCCAGCCCCGTGTTGATGGCGTTGCGGTAGAAGATGCGCGCGAAGGACTTGGCGATGACCACGTCCACGCCGGCCGCCTTGATGGCGATGGGCGCGTGCTCGCGCGAGCTGCCACAGCCGAAGTTCTCCTCGGCCACGATGATGTCGCCCGGCGCCACCTTGTCCACGAACGCCGTGTCCAGGTCCTCCAGGCAGTGGCGGGCCAGCTCGGCCGGGTCAGAGGTGTTGAGGTAGCGCGCCGGGATGATGACGTCGGTGTCGATGTCGCGCCCGTAGCGATGGACGGTGCCCTTGAACTCCATGGCGTCCTCCTATTCCGCGTCCGCCGCGCAGGCGACGGGCTCCAGGTCTTCCGGCAGGCCGATGTGCCCCAGCACGGCGCTGGCGGCGGCGACGGCCGGCGAGGACAGGTACACCTCGCTCGTCGGGTCGCCCATGCGGCCGACGAAGTTGCGGTTGGTGGTGGCGATGGCGCGCTCGCCCGCGGCCAGGATGCCCATGTAGCCGCCCAGGCACGGGCCGCAGGTGGGCGTGGACACGGCGCAGTTGGCATCGAGGAACACGTCCATCAGGCCCTCCTCCATGCACTGGCGGTAGACCTGCTGGGTGGCGGGGATGACGATGCAGCGCACGTCCGGATGCACCGTGCGCCCGCGCAGCACCGCCGCAGCCTGGCGCATGTCGTCCAGGCGGCCGTTGGTGCAGCTGCCGATGACGGCCTGGTCGATCTTCACGTCGCGAGCCTCGGCCACGGGACGGGTGTTGGAGGGCAGGTGCGGGAAGGCCACCGTGGGCACGATGTCCGCCGCGTCGATCTCAATGACCTGGGCAAACTGGGCGTCCTCGTCGGAATAGTAGGCGGTGTAGGGGCGCTCGACGCGGCCGTCCATATAGGCGCGGGTCACGTCGTCAACGGGGATGAGGCCCGCCTTGCCGCCGGCCTCGATGGCCATGTTGGAGATGGAGAGGCGCTCGTCCATGGGCAGGGCCTCGATGGCGCTGCCGGTGAACTCCATGGCCTTGTACAGCGCGCCGTCCACGCCGATCATGCCGATGATGTGCAGGATGACGTCCTTGCCGGTCACACCGGGGGCCAGCTCGCCGTCGATGACGAACTTGATGGTCTCGGGCACCTTGAACCACGCCTTGCCCGTAGCCATGCCCACGCCGGCGTCGGTAGACCCCACGCCCGTGGAGAACGCGCCGAGCGCGCCGTAGGTGCAGGTGTGGCTGTCGGCACCGATGATGAGGTCGCCCGCGCCCACCACGCCCTGCTCGGGCAGCAGCGCGTGCTCCACGCCCATGCAGCCCACCTCGTAGTAGTGGGTGACGCCCTGCTCGCGCGCGAAGTCACGCACGATCTTGGCCTGCTCGGCGCTCTTGATGTCCTTGTTGGGCACATAGTGGTCCGGCACCAGGATCACGCGCTCAGGATCAAACACGCGGTCGGTGATCTCGCGGACGGTCTTGATGGCGATAGGCGCCGTCACGTCGTTGGCCAGCACCAGGTCCAGGTCGCACTCGATGAGCTGCCCCGGCTCCACCTCGTCCAGGCCGGCGTGGGCGGCGAGAATCTTCTCCGCCATGGTCATGGGACGTGCCATGTACGCTCCCCTTCCGGTAATGCCTACGTAAAACCCCAGCATTGTACCACCGGCCCCTGCGGGAAAACGGCACAGTTAACTATGGCGAAACAAAGGCGGCGGGAGGAAGGAGCCGGCGGCTCCGTGACGGAAGCGCGGACGCTCTGCGGCGAGAACCGGGCGCGAGCCGCATCCGGCGCAAGCGGCGCGACACCCGGCCAGCAGACCACCGGTGAAACTCCGCCGCCTTCCCTTCCTCAGGCAGAGGCGCTACTCCGAAAGCGCCAGGCAGAGCGCGTCGAGCAGCGTGATGGCGAAGTGCTGGGCCGAGCGATCGGCGCCGGCGTCCTCCCACATCTGGCTCGGCAGCGCCAGCGTGATGCGGGCCGGCCGCGCGGCGCGAGCCGCCGCGATGGCGGTCTTGAGCCGCAGGGAGAGCCCCTCGTCGTCAGTGCAGTCCACGGCGGGCACGGCTTCCTCCACCGGAGCGCCCTGCACCGCCACGTGCACGAGCAGCATGCGGTCGTCCGGCGCCACCGAGAGCGCGTCGGCACTCACTATCTTAGAGGCCGGGTTCGTGGCCAGCGCCAGGTTCGACATGCGCGAGGCCACCGACCGCGTGAAGCCGTCGGTGCCGAACAGGCACAGCGCGTTGGCCTCCAGCACGTCGGCCGCGCGGGCAAAGCCCAGGTGCAGCGGCGCGTGGGCCGCCCCCTTCCCCTCCCACGAGTGATGAAGGTTGCGGAGGGCCGCGTAGGTGTAGGCGCCGGCGATGCCGTCCGAGGGCAGGCCCAGGTTCAGCTGGAACTTGCGCAGGGCCATCTCGGTGTAGGCACCGAAGATGGCGTCCTCATGCCCCACGGCAAAGCCGAGCGCGCCGAGGGCCTGCTGCAGCTCCAGCACGTCATGGCCGTGGAAGTAGGGCATACGCAGGTAGAGCGTGCGGTCGCCGAGCGAATAGGACGCATCCACCAGGGCCGCCCACACCTTCTCGGTCACCTCCGACGACTCGGGCACGCCCACGTTGCGGCAGAACGCGCGCACGGCCTGGGCAGTGGCCTCGTCGTAGGAGCCCGTCACCTGGTCTTCCGCCAGGTGGCCGATGAGCATCAGGCGATGCTGGACGTCTTCGACGGCGGGGCCCGTCTGGCCGATCTCGATGGCCTTCATGGCTACTTCAACCTGCTCACGAACCAGTCGGCCATGGACACGAGCAGATCACGAGAGGGCGACGGCTCCACCATGTCGATGAGACGGTTCTTCGCGATGCTCGTGAGGTTCTCCGCGTAGGCGCGCGCGTAGTCCACCGAGCCGCTCGCCTCCATGATCTCCACGGCCTCGGCCAGCACAGCCGGATCCTTCTCCTTCGAGGAGAGGATCTCGATCAGGCGGTCGCGCTGCGGCGAGCTCTGCAGCGCGTGCACCACCACGAGCGTGCGCTTGCCCTCGGTCAGGTCGTTGCGGAAGTCCTTCTTCGTGGACTCCTCGCTGCCCACCAGGTTGAGCAGGTCATCCTGGATCTGGAACGCCAGGCCCGTGTCCAGGCCGTAGTTGCGCAGGGCCTCCACCTGGGCGTCCGTGCCGCCGCCGATGATGGCGCCGATGGCCAGGGGCACGGCGCCCGAATAGTGGGCGGTCTTGTGCGTGGCCATGACCAGGTAGTCCTCGGGCGTGATGTCGTAGCGGCCGTCTCGCGCCCAGCCGATGTCGAGCGCCTGCCCCTCGATGGTGCGGCGCGTCATGTTGATGAGCTCGGTCACCACGCGCACCTTGGTGGCGTCATCGAGGCTGGCGTCGTTCATCACCGTGCCGTTGACCAGGGAAAGCGCCAGATCGCCCATGTTGATGGCCAAGCCGAGCCCCTCGGTGAGGTGCAGGCACGGCTCGCCGCGGCGCAGCTCGGCCTCGTCGGCGATGTCGTCATGGATGAGCGCCGCCGTGTGGAAGTGCTCGATGGCCGCAGCCGCCGAGGTGGCGCGCTCCATGTCGCCACCCACGGCTCGGCAGGCCGCGAAGCAGATGAGCGGCCGGTGGCGCTTGCCGCCGTTCTGGCTGTAGGAGAACAGGGGCTCATAGAGGTAGCGGTCCATGTCAGGATGGGTGCCCCGGGGAATGTACTCGTTGACGAGCGTGCCCACCTTGTCCGCGTAGCAGGTCAGGTACTCCTCGAAGGAGGTGGGGGGCTTCTCAACGCCTGCGATGATCTCGTTGATGGTATCCATAGCGCTTTCTTGCCTAGGGTCGGACGGTCAGCGTGCGGCGGAAGATATTGGTAGGGGCGAAGGGGTTCGAACCCTTAAGCCTTGCGGCGGCGGATTTTAAGTCCGCTGCGTATGCCAGTTCCGCCACGCCCCCGCAGCACAGCCCATCATGTTAGCACAGCGGCACCGGGAAAAACCTTACACTCACGCCACGACGGCGGAAGCCCACGGGCCGCAGGCGAGACTACCCGCGGGCGGCCTCGAGCACCATGCCGTCGAGGATGTCGGACTCGCTCACCGTGAAGCCGGGCAGGCCCATGAGGGCGAGCACCTCCTCCAGGATGACCATGCCCGCCACGATGACCGGCGCACGCCCCGGGTCGAGCCCCACCACCCGCTCGCGCTCGGTGAGGGGCAGCTCCTCCAGGCGCTCGGCCACCGCGCGCAGATCGGCGACGGAGACGAAGGCGCGGTGCACGCGCGCCGAGTCGTAGGAGGCCATCGCCTCGCGGACGGACACCACCGTGGTGGCCGTCCCCGCCACGGCCACCATGCGCCCCACGCCCACCGCCGCGCGCAGATCGGCGAAGTAGGGGGCCATCTCGTCGTGCGCCCAGGCCCGGGCGGCCGCGCGCTCGGCGGCGGTAGGCGGGTCGGACGCGAGGAAGCGCTCGGTCATGCGCCGGCAGCCCACGTCGAAGGAGCGCGCCATCGCCGGCTCCGCGCCAGCGCGGCCGGCCACCACCTCGGTGGAGCCGCCGCCGATGTCCACCACCGCCACGTCCTCGCCGGGGAACCCGCTGCTCGCGCCGAGGAACGAGAGCGCGGCCTCGCGCTGGCCGGGGATGACCGCCAGCGTGACGCCGCGCTCGGCCAGGAGCGCCGCGAACTCGGCGCCGTTGGCCGCGTCACGGGTCGCCGAGGTGGCCATGGCGATGGTCGTCACGGGACGGCCCGGCTCGGCCAGGGCGTCGCGCACCACAAGGTAGCGGTCGACCGCCGCCAGCACACGATCCATGGCAGCGCGCGAGAGCAGGCCCGAGGCGTCTACCCCCTCGCCAAGGTTGGTGATGGCGTATTCCTTGGCCAACTCGGTGATGGCGCCGTCAGCCGCCACATCGGCGACAAGCATGCGGCAGGTGACGGTTCCGATGTCGATGGCCGCATAGCGGCCGGGACGATACCCCATGACATGCTCCCTTCGCTTGCGGGAAAGCCGTCGGCCCGCAGCCGGCGGCACGGTGGCGGGGCGGCGCTAGCTCACCCCGAACAGCGGGTCGAGGAAGGAGTACCAGGTCTCAGGCGCGGGAATCTCGCCCGCCACGATGTTGGCCGTGAACCTCGACTCATCCGGCACGTCGATGCCCGTGACGCTCACAGAGCGCTCGCCCTCCATCACCCAGCCGAACTCCGCGCGAGCCTTGTCCTGCACCCCAGCGTCGGCTGACAGGTAGTCCACCTCGCGCTGGATGGCGTCGTTGCGCTGCTGGATGGCGTCGTACTCGGCCTGCAGACGGTCGCGCTCGCGCACCTCCTGGTAGTACTGCTGGGCCGGCGGATAGAGAAACACGCAGGTCAGCAGCAGGCATACGGCCACAGCGCCCAGGGTGACCAGGCGGTTGCGGGCCGAGCCGGCCTCCCGCTTGTCAGAGGGGCGGGACGGAGCGGACGAGCGGCGCGCACCGTCCCGGCCGTCCTGCAGGCGTGCGGCGCGCTTGTGCTGGCGGCCCATCTGGGTCTCGTAGACAGCGGCGCGAGGGCCCGACTCGGCGGCCGAGGGCTTGTCGTCGCCGTAGCGGCGGGTGAACTCACGGTCGGCCTTGGCCTTGGAGGCGCTGCGCCGCGCCTTCGACAGGCGGCCCATCAGGCCGCGCTTGGCAGGCGGCTCGTCCTCGACGCCCTCGTCGCGCGTGTCACGGCGGGCGCGGGTGCGCTCCAGGTAGTCTTCGGCTGCCGCCTCGCCAGCGTCGCGGCGGGCGACCCGCGCCTCAGCGGACGCGCCGCGCGGTCGGCGCCCCTCGGCGACCAGCGAGGAGGCTGCGCCACGAGCGGCGGCCGGCACCGCACCGCGCGAGCGAGTGCCGCGGGCGGGCGAGCCGCCGTCCAGCACGCGTACCTCGTCACGCAGGCCGTCGTAGCGGAAGGTCTCGCGGCCGCCCGGGAGGGATCCGCGAGAGGAGCGGCCCGCTGCCGCGCCGACGGACGACGCGTCGCGAGAGGCCCGCCCCACGACGGAGCCCAACGTCGCGCCGACGCCCGATATGTCCGCAGGGCGCGCCGCGCCACGACCGGCCTCACGCCCAGGTCGCATTGCGTCCCGCGCGCCCGCACGCGTGCCGGCAGTCGGGCGGCCCGCAGCGCCAGGGGCGTCGCTCGAGCGGCGCCCAGCGCCCTGACGAGTGCGCGCACCGCGGCCCGATTCCCCACGACTCCCCCATTCGGAACCGCTTTCAGACACAAAAGAACGACGCGAGCGCTTCGCGTCGTCGAAGGAAACGATATGCGTCTGCCGGTTCAAGTCCGAGGTGCTCCTTCAGGCATGGGGTTCGTTGGTAGTTCGGGTATGCGAGAAGCCTCTCGCAGGATACCACAGCCCCGCGCCGCGCCTCAACGCCGTCACGAAACAGACAAGCCCGCCGGGCCTCCCCGTCCGCGAGCGTCCCGCCACGCCCTTCCGAGAGCGTCCGACCCGCCCGCACGTCCCCCCCCCCAAACACCAAGGCGCCCGGCCCCGTCCCGCCCCCCCAAACGTCAAGGCACCCGGCCCCGCCTCGCACTCGATCGCACCCGGTCAGCTTTCGCGGCCTTTTCCTGCGAGAAAGTGCGGCTTTGCATGACAGAACCAGCCAAGCGCAAGGCCCGCTCCTTCCAGATCCCCCGTTTGCCCAGGTCGCAATCGCCAGCACCCAACGCCATCCCCGCTTAGACGCCAAGACCACCGCGAAAGTCATGCATATCCGCACTTTCTCGTAGAAAATCACCTCGTTTTGCGCCCGGCCCCAACGCCAAGGCCCATGAGGTGGCGCAGCCCACTATCCGCTCCGTGCAAGCAGCCGGGCGCCCACTCCTCGCGGAGCGGGCGCGCAAAGCAGCATCTCTTTACTTTCCGGGCGCCTTCGGAGCGCCGGGCACCTTCGGCGCACCCGGTGCCGCCGGGATCCCCGGAGCTCCCGGCACGCCTGGAGCTCCGGGAGCCATCGATCCCTTGGGCAGCTCAGCACCGCAAGAGGCGCATACGGAATCCGCCGAGCCGACCTTCTCTCCGCAATGGGGGCAGGTTCGCTCCGCATCAACAGCTGCAGGTCTAAAGCACATAGTCATTCCTTTCTAATCTCTCACGCCCTCTCTCTGAGAGCGCTAATCCCTCGAAGGAGAGGAGCTCGCCCCCGCATGAAGCGCAGCTATGAGCTGTCGGGCCATTCAAGAAGCCACAGGCAGGGCACAGGCCCGGGATGATCTTCATCGGCGCGTCTCGACCGGCAACAAGCGCGCACCGCCCACAAAGCGTGCAGAACTGGCCACACATCGCCTTCGTCCCTCCTCTCTACCATTCCTCACTTGTGAGATAATGTTCAACAGGCATTGACGGGAGGAGGGTGCATGCGCATCGATCATCTTCGGTACTTCGCAGATGCGGCTGACCTCCAATCCATCAAGCTTGCCGCTGAGAAAAACTGCATGAGCCCCCAAGGCATAAGTCGCGCTATTCATAACGTCGAGGAGGCTATCGGGGCTCCCCTCTTCGTACGCAACGCAAATAGCGTCTTGCTTACCCGCCGAGGACACGATCTGCTCCCCTACGCTCGTCGCGTTGTGGCTGACTACGACCTCCTCCTCGCTCAGAATCGTCAGCGGCCGCAAGACACCGCGCAAAAGCGCATCGAAGCCTACTGCTGCACTTTCTTCTTCGTCATGGGTCTCCTGCCACTTCTGCGCCAAGGCCTGCGCGGCCTCAGCTTGCCCACCCCAGAGCCCCAGATCATCCAAATGCATACCGCCTCCATCGTCAGCACACTTATCAATCAGCCCCCCCCCCGGGGGGGGGACGACAGCGACATCCAGCGAGTTGGGCTCCTGCTGTTCTTTGACACCTCGACTGAGCAGAACCAAGCCTTACAAGACTCGCTCCACTCTCATGGCATAGCCTATAGGCCCTACCTTCGCTATCACGACGTCGTCCTGGCAACGCCTCAGGCCTTTACTGCTGCCGGACTGGCTCCAGGAGACCCCGTAGGACGCCAAGCTTTGACCAAGCTGCCAGTTGTTTCCTCAAGCGGAGAGCAAAGGGTGGCTCTTGAACACTATCTCGGATCTCCCGCAGACACCTGCATAGAAGACATCGGAACCCGTCTCCAGATCATCCGCGAAGGACGCGGCGGCATCCTCGTGCCCCCTTTCTCCCAAGCTGCCAGCGATGAATCCCTCGAAGCGCGGGATCTGCGAACGCCTTACGGAGTGGAGATGGGCATCGCTGCGCATCCGGAGGTATTCGATGAGCCATTCGTGCTCTCACTGCTCACAACCTTGAATGCGCACTTTCGACCGCTTGCCGCCAATGGGCTCTGCCGCCTGCTCTAGCCCGCACTGCCTAAGGCATCCCGAGAAACGCGCATAGGGCCGGCAGAAGCGTCACCGACAGCGCCACAAGCACAACGGACGGTATCCACCCCACCCTCACCATATCGGCCATGGTGTAATAGCCGTAGCCATAGGTGAGCACAGGTACGCAGTCCAAAGGCAACAGATACGATATCGACGCCTGCCAAGCCACGACCATGACCATGGCAGCTACGCTAATTCCGTAATCTCCCGCCAGGGAGCCCAGAGGAAAAGCCAAGACGGCCGCTACAGCCGGCCCCACGGGCACTACGCCATGGATGAGGCAGCCCGCCACCGAAGCAGCCAGCAACATTCCAGTTGCCGTATGCAGCCCCGCAGGAACCAGAGCCACCACTCCATCAACGAACCATTGGCCAGCCCCTGTCACCACAATGAAATGAGCCACCGACATCACGCTCATAATCATGAGGATGACGCCCCAATTCATACGAGACAGCAAGGTGCGAAAATCCAGCACGCAGCAACCCGGCAACGACAGGGCGGCCAGAGCCAAGACAGCCACAAGAGCCGTATTGACGAAAGGCACCCACGAGCTAACCACCCATCCGATCAGAGCAGCCCCGATCACGATAAGCGTAGCCTTCTCGGCTCGCATCAAAGGGCCGCATGCACGAGCCTCGGAAACGATGAGTTCCAGGGCTTCCTCCTTAAGGGGCTCCGTTCGGAAAACCGTCGTTAAAGCCGCCCAGGCCACCACCAGCATGGCAACAGCCACCGGAGCTCCCAAGATAAACCACTGAGCAAACGTCACCTCCACACCGAAGAGATCCCTGAAAAGATCCACCGCCAAAACGTTGCATCCATTCCCCGTCATCACCGCGCAACCCCCGGCATAGGAGGCCCAGGGGATGCCCATCATGAGAGCCTTACCCAAAGAGGAGGAGCCAGCCTTCTCGCCATTCAATTCCAGCAAGCGCTTGCCCACAGAGATAAACACCCCGCAAGCCGCCACGTCGGACATGACAGTAGAGAGCGCCGCCACAGCCGCCATCAGTCCGAAAAGCATCTTGCGCGAGCTTGTCCCCGACCAGGCCAACACAGCCCCAGCTATGCGCGTCGGTATCGAAGTCGCATCAAGGGCAACAGTAAACGCGAAAGGGCCAAGCAGAAAGAAAACCGTGCTACCGATGGAGTTGGCAAACGCATCCTCGTAGGAGCATACGCCACAAAGCGGCATGGCCACGAGCATGAGCAGCGCCGTAATTGCCAGAGGAAGAGCCTCGCTCACCCAGAGCACCACCGCAACCAGAAGAATGGCCACGGTGGCCTTGCCCTCATGGCCAAGTCCAGGCACCTCTGGGCCCATAAGCGCCGACGCCAGCAAGACAGCCGCCACGACGAAAGGCGCCGCCTTTCTAAGCGTACCCAAGAGATTTCCGCGAACCGCACGCGCCTCCATTGACCCCGCGCCCCCTCACTTCATGCCCCGAGCCACCTCATCTGGATGGGGCGAAGGCTCTCTTCCGGGCCTTCGCCCCGAGGCAAACGTCTTACACAAGCCCCAGAACTGAACACATGAGGGGCATCACAGTGCAGTTGAGCGCCACCTGCAGAACGGTAGGAACCCACCCACACTTGGCCATGTCGCCAAATTTCAGGTACTTGTAGCCCTGGTAGGACACCAGGTTCACTGCATCGAGAGGCAAGAGGTAGGCGATGGCAGACCACCAGGCAACCGTCATGGCCATGGAGACCACGCTGCCGCCCGAGGCCACCATGAAGCCCACAAAGGGCACCGTCACCAGGCCGGCGACGGCCGGGCCGCCAGGAATGACGTTGTGGATAGCCATGGTCACGATCGAGCAAACAAGTAGCGTCAGCAGCCAGGGCATCGCAGCCACATCGCCGAAGACAACGTTGATGAGCCAGTCGACCGTGCCGGTGCTGGTAAGCGCCGCAACGATGGCGTTCACGGCCATCAGCATGAGAAGCAGCCCCCAAGGACTCTCTTTAACGAAATCGTCGAATTTGATGACGCGCAGCCGCGGAATGAACATGGCAGACAGAGCCAGCAGGGCCACCGAAGTGGTATTGAGCATGGCGACCCAAGAACCGGCGATCCACAGAACAAGCGTGATGAGGATGATGGCTACGTTGGCACGCTCGCGGAACGGCATAGGCGGCAGCTCGCCAGCGCTCCGGATGCCGGAATCCACAGCCTCCTGGGACAGAGGCTCGGGCCTAAACACCATCACCGCAGCAAGCCAAGTGCCAATAAGCAGCACCACAACGGGAATGGCGGCCACCATCACCCACTGGGCAAAAGTAATCTCTATGCCAAAGGTCGTCTGAACCATGCCGATAACCATCAGGTTGATGGGGCCACCGCAGGGAGTGAGCATGGAGCCGATGACCACGGCCCAAGGCACTGCGACGGCCATCGCCTTGCCCAGACGCGACTCGCCCTCGTCGCAGCCGCTCTCCTGCAGCAGCGAATGAACCAGCGCCATCATGACCGCCGCCAGCGCGATATTGCTCATAACAGTGGATATAGCTGCGGAAACAATCATGAACCCGAGGATGAGTTTCTTCGGATTGGTGCCCGACCACCGCAGGATGACGGCAATGAGGCGCTGCGCCACCGAAGAGTGCTTGATGAATACGGTGAACCCAAACGTACCCACCAGAAAGAGAATGAGGCTCGACATGGTAGCAGCCCAGGTATCGTTGAACGACATTATGCCGAACAGGGGAATAACGGCCACCATGGCCATGGCTGTCACCGGCACCGGCAGACAGCCCGTAGCCCAATAGATGATTCCGACGAGCAGAATAGCCAACGAAAGCGTGCCTTCGTGAGAGAGTCCAGGGATATCCACCACCAGCGCCGCCAATGCAATCAGCACAACGCCGACAACGAGCCAGACAAGACCCCTTGTCTCCTTTTTCTCGTTCATTTTCCTTCCTTTCTACGCAATAGCGCCGCTGCAGGGCTTCGGAGGCACTTGAAGAATGAGCTTCTGCTGGCCATCCAACTCGGCAGCCAGATCATCCACGTCGCCGTACCTCAGGCATTGCGCCTCGCAATGCTGCACGCATGAGGGAAGGAGGCCGGCCGACGTGCGTTCGGGACACTGGGTGCACTGAGCGGTATACACAGGCACGAAGTCGTATTGCCACTTCTTCGTGCCGTACTCCCAAGGGCCCACGCACTCCACCTTGATGCCGTACTGGCCCACCGGCAGGTCATGAAGCATCTGGCATGCCACCTCGCAGGCATGGCAGCCAAAGCAGTCGTCGTAATTGATGAGGAACGCCTTTGTCATATCCATCTCCCCCTAGCTCTCGTCAGTTACCTTGTAGATGCGGCACAGGCTTGACTTGTAGTTCGACCCTACGCCGCATTCGCCCACGGAATCCCAGTCGAGCAGGCGGTTGATGTTGAGATCGTCGACGTCGAAGTTGTTCTCCAAGCCAGCCTCGGGATGCGACCAACCATGAGTAGTAGCCACCACGCGAGGATCGACGGCCGGCGTAGTCTTGATCATGCGCTTGGCGCGGCCATAAAGGCCCTCCACCCATACCCACTCACCATCGTTCACGCCATAGGCGGCGGCGGTATCAGGATGGATCTCAAGCGTAGGCTCGGGAGCGATGGCGCGCAGGTGCTCTTGGCGTCGGTTCTCGCTATGGAACGTATTGAAGTCACGGCAGCCGGTGATGATGATCAGGGGATAATCCTCGTATTTGTCCGGCGTGGAATAGGGGCTAGGCGCCGGCTCGTGATAAGCGGGCATGGGATCCATCCCCAGATTGGCGTAGAACGTCGACCAGAGCTCCACACGACCCGTAGGGGTGTTGAAGCCTGGCTGGCCATCCGGTCGCAGCAGCCCCTTTTCGTACTTGTAATACTCGTAAGGCAGATAGACGGGAGCCTCCTCCTGCATCTGCTCGAAAGTAAGGCCGGTGGGCTCCAAGATGTAGGAGTACATGTCTTCCACCGTCTCCCAAGGCCACGCCTCAGGATTGAACCGCTTGCCCAGCTCGAGGTTGATCTCCATATCCGATTTGACCTCGCCGCCGTCAACAGCCTTGTTGATGGTCTCTCCGTGCTGCACGCCATCGCCCACGCGAATGCCATTGCGCTCCGGATACGTAGCCGCGGGCAGAACAATGTCACACAGCTTGTTCATCGTAACCGTCATGAACAGGTCGACGCCCACGTTGAACTCATTGAGCAGCAACGCCTTCTCCGCACGCACCGGATCGGGACCCGTACCCGTCAGCAGATCCGAGGTCTGGATCCAAGCCGCCTTCTGGACATAGGGCTCACCAGTCTCACAGGCACGGAGAATCAGCTGGTCGGAAGCATTAGTGACACCCGATCGATAGAAGGGGTACTCCTTAAGGCCGAGCATCTTCTCCTTCTGCTCCGGCGAGAGGAATTCGCTACCCCAGCCACCAATGTACTGCAGGAGCTCCGGCGGAACGATCATGCCACCCGGCTTCTCCAGATTGCCCGTGATGGCCGCGATGGAGAACATAGCCTGGCTGCCCGGCAGAGCCTCCTTAGTCTGGTCGATGGCAACGCCCCATTGCAGCGCCATGCCATCAGCGGCAGCGATGGCGCGAGAGGCTTCGACGAACTCCTCCTCGTCCACCCAGCACACCTCGGCCACCCGTGCCGGAGTCCACTCGCTCACCCTCTCGGCAAACTCGTCGAACCCATAGCACCAGCGCTCCACGAACTCATGATCGTAGAGGCCCTCCTTGATGATGACGTTGGCCATGCCCATGGCCAGGGCTGCGTCGGTGCCAGGGCGAATCTGCAGCCAGTACTTGGCACGCGAGGCAAGCCAGGTCAAGCGCGGATCGATAACCACCAACTCGCTCCCGCGATGCATGCAGTCGGTGATCCAAGGGCCATACAAACCATCAGAGTTGGAGGCGATGGGGTTGTTTCCCCAGATCAGAATAATCTCCGGCACCTTCCAGGCCGGATTGTCGTAGCGATCGGCAAATTGCTGGGAGTAGTCGCCCACGTAGAAATTACCGCAAGTGGATTGGCAGCCAAACACACGGGGGAGATAGCAAGCGATGCCGTTGATGCCCGACGTAAGGTTAGGACTTCCGAACGACCAGGCCAGGCGCGAGATGTACGTGGCGATATCGCGGCCGGTGCCCTTCCAGAACGAGACCGACTCCGCGCCGAAGTTATCCCGGTAGTACTTGAATCTCTCCTCAATGGTGTCGAAGGCCTCTTCCCACGTGATGCGCTCCCACTTAGAGGCATCTCCGCGGAACTGAGGGTCTCGCTTGAGAGGATAACGCAGACGATCCTCATGGTTCACAGCCTCAGTCAGCGCCAGGCAACGACAGCAGAGACGTCCCTGGTTGTACGGATTATCGGGGTCGCCTTCGACGCGGACGAGCTTGCCATCCTTGTCGGTGAACATGAGCACCCCGCAGCCGTCGTGGCATCCAGGGCCCGACCAGGCGCTTCCCCGCGTGACAGTCAGGTCTCCCACCTGATAGCGATAGGGCTTGTCGTGGGGAACACGAACGCACGCCTCGCTAATTTCCATATTCGCTCCTCCTTATCCTCGATTGGCCAGAAGGAGGATCAGAAGGCCGAGACAGCCTCGGGGAAGAGACGATCGACCGTTCCCCTCCTTCCGCTCACACCTTATCGAGCAGAAAAGGGGTCGAAAACGAGCGGCTTCGACGCCATAGGCCAACATTTCGATGGCCTAAAGCAACCTGTTCCCAACGCAAAGACGCCCGGCCCCGCCTTCGCGGAACCGGGCGCCTCGCGTCTTCTCAGACGACGACCCTACAGGTTGAGCCCCTTGATGTAGGTCGACCACTTCTCGAACGACTCGTCGCTGATGGCGTGCTCCATGAGACAGGCCTCGTGGTCAGCTCGCTCCTCGGGGATGCCGAGGGCCTTGTGCAGGAACTGGAACAGCAGGTTATGACGATCCAGCACCGACAAGCCGTAATCGTAGCCCGGCTTCGTCAGGGTGATGTCGCCGTAGTAGGGCTGCTCCGCGTAGCCCTTCTCCTTCAGAACCGACATGGCCTTGTTGACCGACGCCTTCGAGACGCCCATCTTGGTAGCCACGTCGACGGACCGGATGGGCTTCTCCGGCGAGGCCCCCAGCATGACCATGGCTTCGAGATAGTCCTCGTGGGACATGGACATCTTCTCCACCGCACCCCTCCCTTCCTTAGGTACGGGCTATGGTACCACAGCCCGTCGCTGCCAGGCGGAAGGCTCAGCGTTCGACCAAACCGCCGTCGCAACGGGCCGGGATCGAGGCCGCCAGGGCTGGCTTGTCCGACAGCCCGAGGGACGACGCTCCCTGGGAAGGACAGCCGCCCGAGGGACAGCTGCCGCCGGCGCAGCCCGCGCATCCGGCACAGCCTCCCTCCTTATCGTGGCAGTCGCAGAGGCCACGATGGGTCAGGCGCCGTACCGCCAGGGCAGCGAGGGCGGCGATGACCGCCAGCAGCAGCACCGTCGAGGGGGTGAAGGCCATCTCAAGCATCGTCGTTCTCCTTCAGACGTCGGACTCTAGGCGTTCTGGGCGGCCGTGCCGGCAGCCACCTTGTCCTGCTTGGGACGCGGCGCGGGGCGCAGCAGCAGGAACAGCATGCCCGCCAGCACGGCCAGGGCCACCACAGTCCACAGGCTGAAGTCCACCTCACCCAGGGCCAGGCCGCCCAGCTGGTAGATCATGAGGCCCACGCACCAGGCGAACCCGCACAGGTAGCCGATGGTCGCCCAGGTCCACTTGGCGGACATCATCTGGCGGCGGATGGTGCCGATGGCCGCGAAGCAGGGAGCACACAGCAGGTTGAAGGCGCAGAAGGCCATGATGGCCGCGCTGCCGCCGCCCAGCATGGCGGCAAAGGAGGCCCACAGGGACGGATCGGTCTCGCCCGCCTCGCCGAGGCTGGTGATGACGCCCACGGTGGCCACGACGTTCTCCTTGGCCACCAGGCCCGTGATGGAGGTGACGGTGGACTCCCAGGTGCCGAAGCCCAGCGGCGCGAAGACCCACGCCAGCAGGTTGCCCAAGCCAGCCATCAGGCTGTACTGGATGTAGTCGTCCATGTCGGGGTCAAGCAGGCCGAACTGCCCCTCGTAGAAGCCGAAGTTGAGCAAAAACCAGATGACCATCGAAGACAGGAAGATGATGGTTCCGGCCTTCACCACGTAGCTGCGCACGCGCTCCCACATGGACAGCAGCACGTTCTTCACCGTGGGCAGGTGATACTGGGGCAGCTCCATGATGAAGGGAGCCGCCTCGCCGGAGAAGGCCTTGAACTTCTTGAGGATGATGCAGGACAGAATGATGGCAGCCAGCCCCATGAAGTAGAACAGGGGCGCCACCCACCAGGTGGCCTCGTAATCGCCGCCCGCCAGAGCGCCGAAGACCAGCGCGATGATGGGGAGCTTGGCACCACAGGGGATCATGGTGGTGGTCATGATGGTCATGCGGCGATCGCGCTCGTTCTCGATGGTCTTGGTGGCCATGACGGCGGGCACGCCGCAGCCGCTCGCGATGAGCATCGGGATGAAGGACTTGCCCGAAAGCCCGAAGCGGCGGAACACGCGGTCCATGATGAAGGCAACGCGCGCCATATAGCCGCAGCCCTCCAAGAAACCGAGCAGGATGAACAGCACGATCAGCTGCGGGATGAAGCCGATAACGGCACCCACGCCGGCGATGATGCCGTCCAGGATGAGCGACTGGATCCACGGCGCGGCGTCAATGGCCTCGAGCCAGCCGCCCACCACCACGGGCACGCCCACGTGGTAGAGGCCGTAGCCTGCCGGATCGGGCTCCTCAGCCTCGAGGGCCCTGGCGAAGGCGGCGGAGCCGATGGTCTCGATGGCGACCTCGCCGGTCTCCTCGTCCTCGACCTCCATCTCGCCCTCGACGCCTGCGCTGGCGGCGGCGTATAGGAAGTTCTCGATGACCTCCTCGTCCTCGGCGTTGGGCTCCTCAGCCGCGAGGGCGGCGGTGAAGCCCTCCACGTCCAGGCCGTCCTTCTCGGCCGCCTCCAGGTAGGCATCGATCTGCGCCTGGTAGCCCTCGTACTCCTCGGCGTCGGCCTCGTAGGACTCGGTGTTGGTGTAGAGCCAGCCGTCGCCGAACAGGCCGTCGTTGGCCCAGTCGGTCACGAGCGTGCCCACCGTGGACACGGAGATGTAGTACACGAGGAACATGATGACGATGAAGATGGGCAGGCCGAGGACGCGGTTGGTGACCACGCGGTCGATCTTCTGGGTGGTGGTCAGGGCCTTGGGCGACTTCTTGACGCACGCGGCGCACACCTCGCCGATGTTGTCGTAGCGCTCGTTGGTGACGATGGACTCGGCGTCGTCATCCTCGGCCTCCTCAAGCGCCTCGCGGATGGCGTCGATGCGCACCAGGTCATCCGCCGGCAAGCCGAGCGCGTCGATGGTCAGCTCCTCGCCCTCCAGCAGCTTGATGGCGAACCAGCGAGCCTGGGCCGGCTTCACGCGAGAGCCCAGGATGTCGGACACCTGCGCGAGCGCCGCCTCGGCATCGCCGGAGAAGCGCAGCTCGGGAGTGGCAGGCTGGCCCGCCTTGGCCGCCTCGACCGCCTTCGCGATAAGCTCCTCGACGCCCCGCCCTTTGAGCGCGGTGGTCTCGACAACGGGACAGCCCAGACGCTGCGAGAGCCCCTCCACATTGATCTCATCACCGTTCTTGCGCACCAGGTCCATCATGTTGAGCGCGACGACCACCGGCAGGCCCAGGTCCAGGATCTGCGTGGTCAGGTACAGGTTGCGTTCCAGGTTGGTGGCGTCCACCAGGTTGACCACCACGTCGGGCTGCCCGCTCAGCAGGTAGTCACGCGTGACGATCTCCTCGGGGGTGTAGGGGGAAAGCGAGTACACTCCCGGCAGGTCCGTGACGGTCACGTCCTTGTCGCGGGTGTACTTGCCCTCCTTCTTCTCAACGGTCACGCCGGGCCAGTTGCCAACGTACTGGTTGGCCCCCGTGAGCTCGTTGAACATGGTCGTCTTGCCGCAGTTGGGATTGCCGGCAAGCGCAATGTTGATTCCCATGATCTGCCTTCCGTCTCTCTCGTGTTTCTCTCGTATCTCTCTCATTAGCGTCAACTTAAGTTAACCACTACTAACTGCAATGCCAAAAAAATCGCGCCCCTGCGCGAACGCGACCGTGACCCCCCAGCCGCTTGGCCGCTTTGCCGCTTGGCCGCCTCGGAGCCCCCCATCGCCAAAAGTGCAAAACTCCGCGTTCGAACTGGCTTTTCACTCGCGATGAACCAGCCGCTTGCGAAAGATCCTCGCCAGCGGAGCCAGTAGGGCGGCCCGGATGATCGGCGCCACGCGAGCGAGCAAGCGCAAGCCGCAGGATGCGAAACGCAGAGCGATGGCTCAGAGCGCGGGGCTCGGGGTACGCGGCCCAAGACACGAAGCTCGGAGCACGAAGCTCGGGGCACGGAGCGCGGAGCCCCGGACTCAAAGCGAAGGGCGCGAGCCAAGCCCAAGCGCAGGGCGCTGGACGCAAGCCGGCGCGGGATACGCGACACCTCAGACGCCGCCGCTCGACACGACCCCAGGAGGTGCGGCCGATCTGGCGTGGCGCGAGGGCGCGACCCGGGGGCCCTAGGAGACCAGCACCTGCTGGGCCTCGTCCTTGCGCAGCGACAGCTCGAAGCCGCGCACGGTCACCTCGATGGGATCGCCGAGCGGCGCCACCTTGCGCACGAAAACATCGGTGCCCTTCGTGATGCCCATGTCCATGATGCGGCGCTTCACCGCACCCTCACCCGTCAGGCGACGAACCACTGCCGACTGCCCCACCGGCACGTCGCGCAGCGTCCGCGTCCCTTCCATCTCACTCATTCCTTTCCTTCCCTTCAAACTCGTGGTGCTAGCACTGATAGGCATCTGCCCGAAGACGCGTCACCCGCCGCCGGAATGTTTCACGTGAAACACTCGTACGCCACAACGGGAGCGATTCCCGCGAAATGCCGGCGGAATCTCAGCAAGATTCCGAGCAATCCCGCCGGGACCCCGGCAAAGTCCCGCCAAAGTCTCTCCGAAGCCCCCGAGGGCTCTCCCGGGATCCTCGCAAGATCATCGCGAACCGCTCGCGAGGCGCTCGCAAGACGCCCGCCCTATCGCGTTCGCCCTCGCAGCTGCATCGCGCTCGGCCCCGCAGCCACATCGCCCCGCCCCATGCCTCGCGAACTCCCATGCCACGCGAATGTTTCACGTGAAACATTCGTACGCGCCATGATGCGACCCAGGCACTGCGCGGAATGCAGCCGGCAGCTCGGCCCTAAGCAGCGGCGGTGATGATCTTCGACGCCACCGAACGGTCGAGCGCCACTTGAGCGCCCTTGACCTCGACGATGTAGTTGCCGGCCTGCTCGCTCACCACGCGCACGACGGCGCCCTCGACGAAGCCGAGGTTCTCCAGATGATGATGCACCTCGCCGCGTCCGCGCACCTTCGCCACGCGCGCCGCGTCCCCGCTTCGCAGAAACGTGAGCGGCATCTGGGGCAGCGCGCCCGCCGCGGTCGTCGGGTCCATCGTCGCCGGAACGGCAGCGGAGACGACGGTCACCCTGCCGTCTGCAGCGCCAGCGAAGCCAGCGCCGGTCATCGTCATCACGCCTTCCATGCAGACTCCTATCAGTGTTAGCTTACTGAAACAAAAAGTATCATACAGCAAACTCTTACCAAATGGAACCATGGATAACTTTTTCGCTCAGAATTAGGAACCTCCCGGCCCGAAAGGCTGAAGAGCCCCCAGCGGCGGCACGCCTAGGGCAAATCGCAGACGCAAGACCAGACGGCGCCCGTCCCCCGGGCGAACTCGCAGCCGAAACAGCTCTCCTTCTCGCAGCGCCGATCCGATCGCATCTCCTCCGGAAGCAGGTCTGCGGAAAGGCCCGCGAACGCCTCAGCCAGGGCGGCCTGTTCCGCGTCCACCCGCCCCGCGGCAGCTTCGACCGCCTCCATTGCCGCCACGGCAAGGGCGGCGAGCTGCTCCATGCCTCGCCCGGTGGGATGGGTGCCGTCGCTCGCCTCGTAGTCGAAGCCCGCAGCGCGCACATCGGCCACCAGGCAGCCATTGGCAACTGCCGATGCGCGGATGACGTCGTTGTAGTCATCGAGGTCGATCCCACGCAGCCGGTACGCGAAGGAGGCGCGCCCCGCCCCGAGCTCACGCCCAGGCAGCAGCGTCAGGCACCAGATGCGCGCATGGGGGCAGGCCTTCCGCATCCGAGCAAGCATGGCATCATAGGCGCGAGCGAATGACGGCAGCGACTCCTCAGTCGCAGGCCCGGGCTCGCCCTCGGGGACGGCCAGCGCCTCGGGACACTGCGGCATGGCCGCGCTGCGCGCCGCAGCCTGGGCCCAAGGACCGGCCCACCCATAGTCGTTGATGCCGATGAACACCAGCACGTCATCGGGCTCCTCGCCGTCAGGCCCCGCAATCTCCGCGATGCGCTCAGGCGTGTGCCCGGCAGGGAATCCCGCGCCATCCACCATCGAGCCGGAAAACGCCGCGTTCGACACCAGCCTGCCGTCGAAATGTGCGATCACCCGGGCCCACCAGGTGTCCTCCGGCTCGAGCACGCCGGTCGACCGTCGCAGGTCGCCCGCATAGTAGATGCGGTTGGCCGGGCTCGTCACCCCCTCGAAAGTAGAAATGGAATCCCCAAAGACCGAGAACGTGCGCTGCGCCATGGGCCCTCCTCGCCTCGCGACCAGACGACGCGCCGCCCACGCAGGGCGATTGCGCGTTGCATGAAAACCTGGGGCGGCGGCAAGCCGGCCCGAATCGCAGCATAGTATACTTGTCCGCGTCCGTCCCAGAGAAGGAAGAGACCCCATGACAAACGCCTCATCCGGCGAAGCCGGCCAGAACCTCTACGTCGACACGCGCGGCTGCTGCGAGGCCCCCGTTCCCTTCACCGAGGCCGTCGTAAACGGCCTGGCCCAAGGTGGCGGCCTCTATGTGCCCGAGCACATCCCCACGCTCACCCTTAAGGAGATCACGGCCCTCGCCAAGCTGCCCTACGCCCAGCGCGCAGCGGCCATCTACAAGGCCTTCGCCATCGACCTTCCCGACGATGAGATCGACCGCCTGATGGCCCGCTCCTACGGCGACAACTTCGATGACGACGCCATCTGCCCCATCACCTCGCTGGATGACGATACGCACGTCCTCGAGCTGTGGCATGGGCCCACCAGCGCCTTCAAGGACATGGCGCTCCAGTGCCTACCGCAGTTCTTCTCCGCCAGCGCAAGCGCCCTGCGCGAGTCCGGACAGCTCGACCACGAGTTCCTCATCCTGGTCGCCACCTCCGGCGATACGGGGAAGGCAGCACTTGAGGGCTTCAAGAACGCCGAGGGCGTGCGCATCGGCGTGCTCTTCCCCGACACCGGCGTGAGCGACATCCAGCGCAAGCAGATGGTCACCACCGCTGGCGACAACGTCCAAGTATGGGGCGTGCGCGGCAACTTCGATGACTGCCAAACCGGTGTCAAGAAGGCCTTCTCGGATGATGCCTTCGCCCAGAAGCTTCTCCGCGAGCACAGCGTGGCCCTCTCGAGCGCCAACTCCATCAACTGGGGGCGTCTCATGCCCCAGATCGTCTACTACGTCTCCAGCTATGCTGAGCTAGTAGCCCAGGGCAAGGTGGAGGCCGGCGCACCCGTGGACGTCTGCGTGCCCACGGGCAACTTCGGCAACATCCTGGCCGCCTGGTACGCGAAGGCCATGGGGGTTCCCTTCGGCACGCTCATGTGCGCCAGCAACGAGAACCGCGTCCTCGCCGACTTCATCAACACCGGCACCTACGACATCTCCGACCGCGACTTCGTGACCACCCCCTCCCCCTCGATGGACATCCTCGTCTCCTCGAACCTGGAGCGCCAGCTCTTCGAGCTCACCGGTCGCGACACCCAGGCCATTGCCGGCTGGATGCGCGATTTGTCGGAAAGCCGCCGCTTCCGCGTAGACGCCGACACCTTCGCCAAGGTGCGTGCTGACTTCGTGGCAGGCTCCGTAGGAAACGACGAGTGCCTCGCCGTCATCCGAGAGGTTCTCGATGAGCACGGCTACCTGCTCGACCCGCACACGGCCGTCGCCTACCGCGTGGCCCAGAACGTTCGCGGCGAGAACCCGGTGCTCATAGCCAGCACGGCCCACTGGGCGAAGTTCGGCGACAACGTGTACCGCGCCCTCCACGATCTGCCGGCCGGCGCCCCGCTGCCCGCAGACGTGGCGGCCCTCACTGGCTGCCAGCTCAACGAGCTCATCTCGCGAGAGACGGGTGGGCGAGCCATCCCCGCCGGGCTCTCCTCCCTCGACGAGATGCCCGTGCGATTCGCCGAGGTGATCGACGGCGACGTCGCCTCCATTGAGTCGGCTGCGGAGGATTTCCTCAGCCGCTAAGACGCCTTCCGTGCGAAAATAGCCCGGGGAGCCACTCATGAGCGCCCCCGGGCTCGTCGATAGCCAGCTCGCGTCCACACGCAAGCCAACGTGTTGCGCAGCCAACAGGGCATCACGACCCACCAGACCGAAGGGACTCGCCATGGACCAACTTGACAAGCTCGAGACGAGCGTTCGACTCTCCGTAAGAAACCCCCTTTCCGAGAGCACCTCCGTCTTCGGCCGCGGCGTTGCCGACCTCTGCCTGGGAGTGCGCACCCACGGCTCGCTCAACGCCGCCGCGAAGCACATGGGCATGGCCTACAGCAAGGCATGGCGCATCATCAAGGACACCGAAGCCGCCCTCGACGTCCAGCTGCTGAACCGAGACGGTGCCCACGGAAGCGAGCTCACCGAGGAGGGCGGTCGCATCCTCGACACCTACATCGCCATCAACAACCGCCTCCAGGCCGAGGCGCAGCAGCTCTTCGCCGAGCTCACCGCCTAGGCACCGACACCGCAGCCTTCTCCCGCACCGCCCGCGCGACGCCAGGAGAACCCGCCCCGCCACCGCGCAGCGCCGATGCCTCGGCTCCCGTCGATGCGCAGTCCTCGTAGGGCGGTATCAGCTCAGCCGCCCAAACCTGGTCGGGATCAGAGAGGCTGCGAACCTCAAGCCTTACCGCCCAGCGCCTCATGTCACCCTCGCGCAGCGGCGCAGCCTCCTCCAAATTGCTCGCCGCCTTCTCCAGCGCCGGCTCGCTCCCAAAGCGATAGAGGCAGCCGTAGCACACCTCCATATCCTCGAAGAGCGTAGTCTTGCACACCGGGCACACCTTCATGGCTCCCCCTCTCATCGCAGCGCCGTTCCCATGACGGCCATCTCAACCTTGTCGCCCGCGCTCAACCACGGGCCCTCGCCCGCAAACCGCTCAAGCACGGCCCGGGCCCTCCGGCAGCGCAGACGCCGCCCGGGAGCGACTGCGCGATGGGCCTCGACCACAAGCCCCGTAGCATCCACGAACGCGACATCGACGGCATGTCCCATGCCAAAGGTGTGGACATCGCGACAGGGCGCGAGCAGCATTACTCCCGCCTGAGGGCGTCGGAAAAGGAGCCCACGCAGGCGCGATGCCAGACTCGTCGCCAGGCAGAGCGATCCCGAGCCCCCTCCCATGCGCCCCTCGAAGGAGCACTCCCCAACTGTCGCACACCTCGACACGCCGCCACGGGCAACGGCGCCACGCAGGTCGTCGGGATCAACCAGCGGTACCATGCGGCCCGGCGCGCGCCGCCTCAGCCAACCTTCCTGGCACCGCATCGCGCCCCTCGTCCGAGCGAGGCTCCGACGCGAGCGCTCGTGACGCCGTGGCGCCCGCCCCTCCGCTGGGGCGCCTCGCGCCCTGCCCGTTATTCCACCATCCGCACGCGCACTACGACGCTTGTCCATCCTGCCGCATCGGTGCACGACACCATTGCCCATCGACATAGGCCCTCTCCTTTCACGAACGTCGCGCAGCCCTCCACGCCGCTGGGAACCCCCAGCCAGCCTCGGTCGACCAGCGCTTTCGCCATCATCTCGGCCCTATCGGCCGCAACGCCGGGGAAGACGAAGCCCAGCACCTGCCCATCTTCGCTGGCGTATGACTCCCGAGCACCCTCGGGAGAGAACAGCTCCTCGACGAACCATGCCGGAGCCGACGGCCCCGCACGATAGCCGGGAAGCACCTCCTCCCACGCTGTCTCGCCGCCAAGCACGGCTCTCACCAGAGGAGAAGCACGCGCTGGCCCCGCCACCTCGGGCGCGGGCCCCTCCTCCAGCCGCTGCAACAGCCCCGGTACCGCCACCATCCCCAGCATCCCTGCCACGAGCGCCGCAGCCGCAAGCGCCCGTCTCCGTTGCCTCTTCTCGCCCATTCGCCCTCCTCAGAACAGCATTCCCGGCTTGTACGGATCCACCGTCAGCGACACCCGATGCTCCAGACGCGGAAGCCGCACGCCGAGCACCTCGTCACGCAGCCCCAGCCCGAACAAGGTCGGGGCATAGGCCAGCGTGGCCGTGTAGGTGACATGCCCGAGCACACCGCCCGACACCTCCACTCCCACCGCCAGGTTGTCGCGCACGAGCGCCTCCTCGATCACCGCCCGAATCTCCTCGGCGCCCCGCCCCGCGTCCTGCCCGTACGCCGGCGACGCCGCACAGAGACGCACTGCGTTACGCGCAACCCGATCGAAGGCTGCGCAATCTCCGAAGAACGTGAGCGCATTCACGGCAACAACCGCCACGATGAGCACCACCGGCAGCACGACTAGCAGCTCCACGGTCATCTGGCCCCGGTCGTCAGCCAGCACCCGGCTGCGAAGCAAGGCGATGCCCGCTCTCACCGCCATGGCCTGATCACCTCCGTCGCCTCGCCGTACAAGGATCCCACCGCATCGAAGCAGCGTTCCACCAGGCTGCGAGCACCCTCGCCAAGGGAGGGCGGCAGCGCCACAATCACGGGAATGGACACACCTCCGACCGGTAGCTCGATTCGCGCCACCTCGATCCCGCGCTCGCCAGCCGCCACGGCATCAAGCGCCTCAGCCTCTAGCTCCAGAGCCACCGACGAGAACAGATCAGCGGCCGGAGACGAGAACCGGAGAGCTTGCTCCCTCACCGAACGATATGTGGCAGAAAACCTCCCCTCTCCCTCAGCGACCACATGCACGCTGTTCACGAGCACCGGCCTTAAGGCGTTCAGCCGAGCCGGCTGCAAGCCCGCCGACGAGAAGGCGCCCTGCAAAGCGCCAGCCGCCCACGAGCCCAACCCGCTGGCACTGACCAGCGGAACGGAGGAGGCCGCCGCCTCTACAGCGCCCGTAAGTGCCTCCTGCCCCTTCCCGTAGGCACGTAGCAGCCCCGACCAGGCATCGAGCACGATGCGCGCCGCCCCCACCGCCGCGCCAGCATCCTGACCGAAGCCGTCCAGCAGCGCCGTGATGACCGTTTGCCCCTCGGGCGAGGGATCTTCGAGCAGCGTTGAGCCCGAGACGGCTGCCCGCGAGCCCAGCGTCATGCCGCCGACGACGAACAGCGACTCAAAGCCTTTGTCTGCCGCCACGGAGCCCGTGCTCACCACCAACGACACCGCGCCCCGATACCCCGGGGGAGCCGCCTTGATGCGATAGGCGCCTGCCGACCGAGCCGCTTCAGCGCATTTTCCGATGAGGTCCCCCGCCGCGTCCTTGGCCGCTTCCAACTCTGGCGCGAGCCTCTCCTTGGCAGACCGATACTCGTCAGCGGCCTGGGCTATGGCCGCATAGTGGTACTCGAACCCGTTCTCGATGGCCGTAGACGCCGACGCCACGCTTCCCAAGCTTGACGACGTGAATTCGCACGTAGGGCAAAGCGAGAACTCGCCCGCCTCCCAGTCGGCAGCAGAGCCCATCCCCACTGCCTCCGCCGCGCCCGGGCAGCCACTCCAGGCGTGCATGGCGCGCTGCTCCCCCTCCGTGATGGGAAACGCGACCATGCGATAGAGCGCCGTTTGCCTCATCTCGTCAGTGTTGCGCGGCAGCCGCGGAAAGAAGGCATCGAACGAGTCATCCGTCTCAATCACATAGCCACGCGCAAGCTCATCGGCAGCGAACCGGTAGAACAGCTTGCGCAGAGCCGACCGAGCCTGCTCCTCCACATCGTCTGTCGCGGGGCGTTCCTGGGCCAAGCGCTGCACGTAGTAGGCGCGAGCCCGCTTGAGCGGCACCGCAAACGACCAGGCATCGACGCTGCGATAGAGCGGGTTGAGCGATTCGTCTAAGGCAGCCAGGTGGTTCGCACGCTCGTAGAGGCAGTAGCCAGGGTGAGCGCCGCAATCTCGCTCGAAGGCCCGCTCCTTAGCCTCCTGCGCTTCGCGTGCCGCCTGCTCCGCCGCGGCAGCTGCGCGCTCGAGGGCGCCGGAATTCTCCTCCATGGACTCGCGCAGCACGCCAGCCGCCGCATCGGCCCCCACCGTGATGTCGACCCCCTTGGAGGGGACGAGCATGGCTGCTGTCAGGTAGCCGCCACCCGAAGCACCGCCCTGGTTGGCGACCCCCACAGCCGCAGCGTTGGCGGCCGCTAGAAAGGGCAAGGCGGCCTGGAGCCGATTGAGCCCCCGCGCTGCGCGCTCGGCGAAGGCGCTGCGCGCGTCCAGAATCTTCGAACCCAGCTCCACCAAGCGTGCGCCCACGCTCGCGGTCGGCGGAACGCACAGCGCCACCACCCCTGCGCCATAGGTCACCGCCCCCAGCAATGAGAGCGACAACACCACCGCGTCGCACAGACGCACCGCCACCATAAACTCCGCCACAGGGTTCTCGGCAGCCAGCGCTGCCGCGTCGGCAACCTCTTGAATATCGGCCGCGGCGGCATTCACTCGGTAGACCTGAGCGCTGCTGAACACGAGCGCCAAAACCAGCAGCAGCGCCACGGCCATGCCCGCCGTGGTAAGCCCCTCCTCATCGCAGATGAGCCGACCCCACACGTCCTCGGCAATCCCGCGCGTCACCTGCCGATGCTCCTCACCCGTCCTCATCGATCCACGCTCCTATCCAGCGGGCCGGGTCGCGCCCGACCTGTGCCCCCGCCGCCCACGCCGGCTGCGTCGGCATCGACCGCTCCACTGACATCACGATGTTGCCGCGCTCGTTCGCCAACCCCAGCAGCGCCGCTCCACCGTCAAGCAGGGGAAGCGGGCGCACCTCAGTAGAGACCCTCACCGCCACCCGGTCGGAACGCTCGTCACCCGACATCTCGATGCGCCACGTACAACCGCCCTCATGAACATGGAAGCAAGCCGCCGAGGGAACCGACCCCAGCCGACGCAAGACGTACTCCTCGCAAAGCGTCTCAGCATCGCCCATCGCGTCGGATCGCGTGGCAAGCAGCCGGCACCCCTCGGCTGCCGCCGCCTCCATGACCATGCGGTCGTACAGGAGAATCCCCGGCTGCAGGAGGAGAAGGGCGAGCAGAAACAGCACCGGCAGAGCGAAGGCGGCTTCCACCGTTGCCTGGCCGCGCTCGCCCCGCAAGCGCTCGGCGATGCGACGAGACCCCGGCAGCGAGCCCCGACAGCGCAGGATTCGACGCCTCCGCGTCCGAGTTATTACGCGGCTGCGACGAATCCCGCAACCCGGCCCCGTCCTCATTTGCTCCTCCTCTCCCCCTCGTCAATAGCAGAACGCATCGGATGCCCATCCCGCCGCTATCCCCACGTGGTGGGAGGCCGCAGCCAGGGCATGCTCGACGAACAAGCCCCGCTCCAGAGCGGAGGCAAGCAGCCCGCATGTCGCCACGATGACCACCAGAATCCCAGCCACCACGGCATACTCCACAGTGGCTTGGCCTGACTCATCCGCTATAAGCCGTTGATGCCAGCGGCTATGGCGTCCCACAGCTCCTGCAGTTTTGGCCTGAACAGGGTGATGGCCAGAATGGCTATCACCACTAGGATGCCCACCAGAATGGCGTACTCCGTCGTGCCCTGACCGGCCTGGCAAGCCAGCTTCTCCCGCACGCGCCCCCGCAGTCTTCCCCAGACAATGCCAGCACGCTCCCAGGCGGCGCGCATGCGCGCTGCCCCTCCCTCGATCATCTTCACCTTCACGTCTCTTCTCCTCTCTCATGAGAAACCTCCGATAAGCTCTAGCATCACTGGGCCGAGCACCAGCATCAGCATTGCGGGCAGGATGAGCACCGCCGTGGGCACCATCATCTTGACCGGCGCCTTCGCCACCTGCTCCTGCTTGCGTGCGCGGTAGGCGGCCCGCGCCTCCCTTGCTGCGCCCTCCAGGCTCTCGGCAAGCGAGGATCCGAAGCGCAAGGAGCGCACCACGTTCTCCACCACCCGGCCGAACAGCGCCGAGTCATAGGAGGCGGCAACACGGCGCAGCGCCTCCTCGCGCGAGGTCAGGCCACAGCCCCACTGCCGCTGCGCGGCTGCGAGCGAGGAGGAAAGCAGCGTGTCGAAGTGCTCTCCGTAAAGCGCGAGGCTGCGATCGAACGACAGCCCGCTGCGGAGCCCCAATGCCACTACGTCGAGCATCTCTGAGAGGTGCCGTTCCAGCTCCTCTGCCCGACAGCGGCACCGCCTCTCCACCGCCCAGCGCGGCGCCCGTGCCCCCACGACGGCACCCGCCGCGCCCAGCAGCGCCGCTACCTCGGGAGAGGCGGCCGACCCTACCAGAGCCCCGACCCCCGCGCCAGCCACCAGCAGGCGAACGCGCGCCTCCCCGCACGCCTCTACCGTCACCGCATCCCCTAAGCCCGCCAGCCGCAGACGATCCTCGAACCACTGAGGGTGACGCAGCGGAGGGGGCGCCCACGGTCGAAAGGAGCCCGCTGCCATCTGCCGGGCGACAGCTGCCAGGTACCCTGCGACACGCTCGTCAGCGGCCTCGCGCCGATCGGAGAGCGAGGCCTCCATCCCCCGAACGCCTCGACGGTGCCGCAGACGACGCGCTGCTACGTCGGCACGCATCCATGCCCACAGCCCGAGGAGCCCGGCGAACGCGCACGCGCCGACCGCCCAGGGCCACATCATCTGCTCCACGTCGATCACTCCCTCTCAACGTCAAGCATCCGCCGGACGAGAACCACGCCCGTCACCTGCATGCCCAGCGCCGCTCCCAGTAGGACGAACCCAGCCGGGCTGCTGAAGAAGGGAGCGAGAAAGTCATCGCTGACCAAGGAAAACAACGCCACCAAGATGAACGGCATGAGCGTTACGATGCGAGCGGAGAGCTTCGCCTGCGCCGTCTGGACGCGAAGCGAACGGCGCAGCTCCAACTCGCCCTCCACCGACTCTCGCGCCGCCTCGAGCACCGTGACCAGGCTTCCGCCGCTCTGATGCTGCACGTCAAGGGACACCGCCACAAATGAGAGCTCCGGCAGGCCTCGCTGATCACGGAAGACCGCCAGAGCCTCGGTGGGAGAGCATCCCGTGTCAAGGCGGGCCGCCGCGCGGGCGAACAAGGTGCCGATCCCATCGCCCATCTCGGCCGCCGTCTGCTTCAGCGTCTGCGAAAGGGAGAGTCCCGCCCGAAAGCACACCCCCATCGACCGCAGGGCCTCGGGCACCTCCTCGCGCAAAAGCACCTGGTGCCTCTCCCGGGCTGAGCGCAGCGCACCCGCAATCGCCACCGCGCCGCAGCCGACCACCGCCGCAGCGCACACCACCGATCCGGACGCCATCCCTGCCACCATGCCTGCCGCAAGACAGAGGCCAAGCGCCAAGCTGGCCAACGACTCCGCCGAGGCCAGCATCCCCCGCCCATCCAGCAGCGACTCAGCGTCCTGCGCCATGCGGCGCAGCCGCGTGCTGCGCAGGAGCGCTCGCGCAAACGGCCGCAGAGGCGCCACGCCGTTGCGCAGGAGCCAAGGCACCATGCCCGACCCACGCGATCCCACGAGCGCCTGGGCCCTACGCGCACGCTCCACCGCCTCGGCGACTTGCTGGCCTAGCACCAGGCCCGCAGCCGCAGCGCCCGCTAGCGCGCCACCTGCCATGGCAACTGCCGTCTCCATCGTTCCACCTCCCTCCCATCGATAAGGCCAGCTCGCGCCGCTTGAGCCACCCACGAGGGCTCCGCGAGCCACTGCCCGCAAGCCTCCCCCAGCCCCCGCTCGTAGAGCGGAACGAGCTCGCAAGCCCGGCGCCGCTGATCAAAAGACACCTCGGCCGCAGCGGAGACGAAGCGCGTCCCATCGCGAGCGCGCGTGGTCTGCACTATCAGGTCGAAGGCGTTGCCTATCTGGGCCTCTACCGCGTCGAGCGGCAGGTCAACCGCATAACGCACCATAGTGACCAGGCGGTCGACCACCTCCTGCGGCGCATTGGCGTGCAGCGTGGTCAGCGAACCCTCATGACCCGTGTTCATGGCCTGAAGCATGTCGAGCGCCTCTCCGCCGCGGCACTCGCCGACAATGATGCGATCCGGCCGCATGCGCAGCGCGTTGATGACGAGCTCGCGAATGGTCACCTCTCCGGTTCCCTCGGCATTGCTGGGCCGCGCCTCCAACCGCACCACGTGGGGGTGCTCAGTGAACTTCAGCTCAGCCGAGTCCTCGATGGTGATGACGCGCTCCCCATGCGGGATATGGCACGACAACGCGTTCAGCAGCGTGGTCTTGCCGCTACCCGTCCCGCCCGACACCGCCACGTTCTTTCGCGCGACCACCGCCCACACGAGCATCTGACGAAAGTCGTCGCCAAACGACCCGCCCGCTGCCATCTCGTCAAGCGTCATGACGCGGCGCGAGAAGAGTCTGATGGTCAGCAACGGCCCATCAGGCGAAAGCGGGGGGATAATGGCGTGCACGCGGTGTCCCTCGGGAAGCCGCGCGCTCACCGTCGGCGAAGCCTCGTCGATGCGGCGTCCAAGCGGCCCGATGATGCGGTCGATGAGCACGCGCACCTGCTCGTCGCTCGCGAAGACCGCGGGGCTGCGATGCAACCGGCCCTGGCGCTCGTAGTAGATGCTCTGCGTCCCATTGACCATGACCTCGGTCACCGTGTCGTCTTCGAGAAGCCCGTCGATGGGGCCCATGCCGAAGACGACGTCCACGAGATCATTCACCAGACGCTCGCGATCCTCCACAGACACGCGCTCCCAGCCGCCCTCGGCGAAGGTCTGGCGGCAGGCAGCGCGCAGCTCGTTGCGCGCACGCTCGGGATTCTCGGCCATCAACGCGGCCACCTTCTCCATGGCAAGGCGCCTGCGGACACTGCGGCGCAGATCCTCCACCGTCGCCCCACGAGGCGCAGTCGCAACGTCGCGCGACGCCCCCACCGTACGGGCTCGCTCGAGGAGCGTCATCGCTCGGCTCCTGACTCAATCGCAACCGATGCTTTGGGGCGTCTCCCCCAAAGGCCCGACTTCCGACCGCTGCGCGTACGCCCACGCCGGCGGTCGGGCGCATCGGAAGCAGCCGACTCCGACGCCGGCGGCGCGACCCTGCGCCCCTTCCGGCCACGCAGGCCGCCGCCCGCCTCGCCATCTGGCAAAAGCCCGTCGAGCACGGAAGACAGGCTCGCACATAGCTCATTGCGCTCAGCCGCGAGAGCCGCCGCCATCCCCGAGCCTAAGAGCTCCTCCACCGCCGTGCCGCCGTCGCGCAGCTCCGTGACAGGCGCTCCCTGCAGGGCGCAGGATACGTCAAGAGCGGTAAGGGGGGCGCCCTTGGCGCAGCGATTGAGCAGGAAGAGGAACGAGCCCGTGGCGATGCCGCAGCGCTCGCAGAGCTCGAGCGCATGGCGGCAGGCTCGCACCGACGAGGCTCGCTGGTCCACCAGGAAGAGCGTGCGCGCGCTGCGCTCGATGACGACAGCCTGCGCCTCCGACCAGCTGGATCCTGTGTTGACGAAAACCACGTCGAAGCGTGTCGAGGCCGCCTCCATGAGGCACGGCAGCTGCCCTGCCAGCTCCTCCGCCCGCTCCGGGCGACGCGGGGCAGCCACGAGCGCCGGAACCCCCTCCCCGACCAGCGTGTCAAGGCGTCGCGGATCGGCCAGCACCTCGTCCACCGTAGGCGCGTCAGAGGCCCCGAGCAGATCCGCCGCGTCTCCGAACTGGAGATCCCCGTCAACCAGAAGCACGCGCAGCCCTCGCGCCGCGGCCAGGCAAGCGCTCAAGACGGCGACGGCGCTCTTCCCGGCACCTCCGCTACCGCTCACCACGGACACCACATAGGCCGGCGCCTTCGCGGCGCAAGACTCTACGGCCACAGCGTGGGACGGAGACGCTGCCGCAAGCGCGGGGGCGACGGGCGGCTCCGGTCTCCGAGACCCTCCGACAGCCACCGGAGGCAGCGGCGCGGTATCGGCCGCCGACAACGCGGTTGGCGAAGAGGGCGCAGGCGGCGGCTCCGGCACAGGAGGTCGAGAGGCCCCCAGCGGCTCTGCCGCGGGTGCCTGCGGGGCGTCCGCCATCCTCGCAAGCGCAGGCGACGACTCCGGAGCAGGCTCCTCCCCCAGGAGTTCCGGCTCCCGGGGAAGCTCGTCTATCCCCGGCAAGGGCCGGCGGACGCTGACCGTCGGCGGGGTCTCGCCGGAAAGATCATCTGGCCGGGTGGACGCCTCGGCCGCGCGTAGGGCCGCTGCGCGCGCTGCCGCCCCCAAACGGCGCCTCTCTTCGTGGGCGACACGCCGCGCCAGTCCCTCAGGCGAGAGCATCCCCGTGATTCCCGCAGCCTGGGCACGGCTGATAGCCGACCCGCTAAGGCTCTCGGACACGAGGTAAATGGGGATGGAGGGGGCATCTCGTCGCAGGGCCGCCGCCAGGTTGACGGCGTCCATCTGATCGCTTGAGGCAACCCAAGCCTCCTCAACGGGGTCGCCTTGGCTCAGGCGATCGCGCGCCGCAGCTGCGTTCGAGAACGCCTCCAGCCAGGTTCGACGCGACCACGCCCTCCCATCTAGCCCCAGGGAAGGGGGATCGGCGAGCGACGCGCTGTCAGCGCATAGCAGTATGGTACCCATGGCAGTCCTTTCCGCCGGCCGAAGCCGGCTCATCTCTAGGCCTCGGCCCTGACGGGGCCCTTAACATCCGTGGGAAGCACGAAGTAGATCTCGAGGCTCTGGGCCGCCGACACCAGCTCCTGCACCGCCGAGGGCGCGACTGCGAGCGTCACCCACTCCACCGCGCCTGACGCGAGCGCCCCCGACGTGTCGGTGCTCGTAGCCACGACTAACGCGCGCGGAACGATCAACTCGGTAGCGCTTGCGCCCGTGGCGTAGACGTCAGCGCGCATCCCCGCCTGTAAGGCTCCGCCCACCGCCTGCACCTCGCGCGCGGGAACGCTCACGGCAGCAAGCCCCTCGGGGATATCCAGGGTCGGCGTCAGCCCTGCGCCAATGCGACGAACCGTGAGCGCCTCTCCCTTCAAGATGGCTGCAGAGGCCTGCTTGCCCACCACCTCCCCGCGCGCAGTGACCACGCCGTCTGGCAGCAGGTCGGCCACCCACATCCCCATCGTCACCGCCCCCTCGTCGATGGTCTCGCCGGGCGCAATGTCGCGTCGGGCCACGCACACCTCCAGCTGATCGCCGCCATAGCGAGCCAGCGCCTCGGCCCGAGCGGCCTCAGCCTGGTCGCTCACCTGCACGAGAAACGCGCCCGTGCAGATTGCGCAGCCTGCAGCGCAGGCGATGCCCATGGCCAGGGATCGACTTCGCTTCATAGAACCTCCGTCCTCTCAATGGAAGCGCCATCATGAGCGCCCCCGCCGACACGTGGTCGGAAAACGGGCGACGGGGCGGGGGCGGGGAAGCGGAAGCCGGGAGGTTCGCACGCGAAGCGCGCGCGGGCGCAGGGAGTTGCCCCTGCGGCGCGAAGGGCGGCCAGGACGGCGCCCCGTCGCCTCGCGAGCGACACGAGAGCGCGCCCTGGGAGATGCTGAGAGGACGGCACGGGGGGAGACGGACCGCACGCGAGCGCCGAGAGAGCACGGAAGGGCGGCATCGCACTCGCTGAGGGAGGGGGCGGCCCGACGAGTGGGGCCCTCTGGGATACGCGGCGGGCACGCCACGAATGGCTATCTGCCCAAGACCCAACCGGGCCTCGAATCCGCCTGCCAAAACCTGCCGAGGAAAACCCTTGACGAAACTCCCCGACGCGCCTCACCGGACACTCGTCTGCCAAGTTCTGCCAGGAAGCTATCCGTCCACAGAGAGCCATAGAAAAGAAAAACCCCATTTGAAATGGGGCTTTCTCTTTTTTCTATGGTGGTCGCGGAGGGATTTGAACCCCCGACCTTGTGCTTGTAAGGCACCTGCGCTCCCGCTGCGCCACGCGACCGTCACGTTAAGAGGAGCGCTGCTTCATGGCGGCTCCTCGCGTTTCGGTATTTTCCCACAGATGCCCCGCGGGGGCAATCTTAACGATGGTTGCCGGCCCGATCGCCCCTGAGAAGCTTGGACTGCCCCTTGAGGTCGCGGGCCTTCTTGGCGGTGGAGGCGAGGTCGGCGAGGAAGATCCAGCGTTCGAGTCGCACCGGCGGCAGAGCGCGGGGACACGGGGGATGCGGCAAGCGCCGGGGGGCGGGGATGTGACGGGGCGGGATGCGGGACGCGGGCGGGATAAGGGACGAGACGGGAGCGCGGGCGCGGCGGGGCGCGAGACGCACGGGCGCGGCGGCGAGACGGGGGCGTGGCGGCGCGGGCGCGGCGGCTAGGCGGGAGCGTGGCGGCGCGGGCGCGGCGGCGGGGCGCGGGCGCAGCGGCGGGGCGCGCGGGTGCGGCGGGCGCCGTTTCCGCTTGAATGTGGGGCTGTGCCAGCGGCAGGTGCGATCAGGGGCTTCTGTGTCATAATCGGACTCGAGAACATCGAGGGAGAGCAGGCACATCATGACTGAGACCCGTGACGAGGCGCTCGACAGCGCCCCATCCTCCTTGCGCATCGGCATCGACGCCGGCTCGAAGACCATCAAGGTGGTCATCGCCGACGCGGACGGCGTGATCCTCCATTCCGCCTACCAGCGCCACCAGTCCAACATTCGCAAGACGCTTCAGAGCGTGCTGCACGACCTGTCCTGGCGCTATGGCAACCTGGAGGGAACCGTCGCCATCACCGGCTCGGCCGGCATCAGCGCCGCCGAGATGCTCGGCGTGCCCTTCGTCCAAGAGGTGGTGGCCACCACGCGGGCCGTGCGCGGCGCGTACCCCGCGGCCGACGCCGTGGTGGAGCTGGGCGGCGAGGACGCGAAGGTGATCTACCTGACTGGCGGCCTCGAACAGCGCATGAACGCTACCTGCGCCGGCGGCACTGGCGGGTTCATCGACACCATCGCCTTCATGCTGGGCGTGCGCACCGGCGCGATGAGCCGGTTGTCCATGGGCGCGTCGCGCCTCTACCCCATCGCGTCGCGCTGCGCCGTGTTCGCGCAGACCGACGTGCGGCCGCTGCTGAACGCGGGGGCCGCGAAGGCAGACATCGCCGCGAGCGCGCTGGACGCCGTGGTGCGCCAGACGCTGGGCGGCCTGGCCTGCGGACGGCCCCTACGCGGAACGCTCGTGTTTTTGGGCGGACCCTTCGAGTACGTGCCCGACCTGGCGCACCGCTTCCGCCGTGCCTTGGGGCTCACGCCCACCACCGGCATCCTGCCGCGGGACGCGCACCTGTTCACCGCCCTGGGAGCGGCCCTCATCTCCGAGGAGGAGGGCAAGACGGCATCGCTCGACGCGCTGTGCGAGCGGGCGGCCGCCGGCGAGCTCTTGGAGGCCGAGGAGGAGCTGGGGCGCCTTCCCGCCCTCTTCTCCGACGAGGCAGAGCTGGCCGCCTTCCGCGAGCGGCACCGCGCCGCCGTCTTTCCCACGCTGCGTACCTTTGACGCGCGCGGGCCGGTGTTTCTGGGCGTGGATGCGGGGTCGACCACCGCGAAGGTGGCCCTGGTGGACGCGGAGGGGCGGCTGGTCTACAGCGCGTACGAGCCCACGCGTGGCGATGTGCTGGACACCGTGCGGCAGATGGTGCTGGGGGCGCTGGCCGCCCTGCCGAACTCGGCCCCGCGCGGCGAGGAGGCGCCCTGGATCGCGCATGCGACGGCCACCGGGTACGGCGAGGATCTGCTGCGCGCGGCGCTCGGCATCGACTCGGGCGTGGTGGAGACGGCGGCGCACCTGCGCGGCGCCCAGGCCCTGCGCCCGGACGTGTCGTTCGTGCTCGACATCGGCGGGCAGGACATGAAGGCGCTCTGGGTGGAGAGCGGCGCGGTGGCCGACGCCGTGCTGAACGAGGCGTGCTCGAGCGGATGCGGTGCGTTCATCGAGGGCACCGCGCACAGCCTGCGGTCGACGCCCTCGGACTTCGCGGCAGCCGCATTGCGCGCGGAGAGTCCCGTTGACCTGGGGATGCGCTGCACAGTGTTCATGTCGTCGCGCGTGAAGCACGCCCAGAAGGTGGGGGCGTCGCTTGAGGACATCGCCGCAGGCGTGGCGTACTCGGTGGTGCAGAACGCGCTGTTCCGCATCATCGGATCGGAACGCGCGACGTCGCTCGGCCCCTGCGTGGTGGTGCAGGGCGGCGCGTTCAAGTCCGACGCGGTGCTGCGCGCCTTCGAGCTCATCTGCGGCGTGGAGGCCGTGCGGTGCGACCGCGCGCACCTGATGGGCGCCATCGGCGCCGCGCTCATCGCGCGTGACCGCTGGGAAGCGGAGGAGTGCGAGAGCGGGGAGGCAGGATGCGGCAGGCGCTCTGACGGCGACGGGGCGACGCTCGGAGCGGGAGGCGCGCCGGTCGGGGCGACGACAGCGGCAGGCGCGCAGACTGCGGGGGCGGAAGACGCGCGGGTCGGAGCGATGAGCGCGGCGGCCGCGGAAGCTGCGGGGGCGGCGACCGGCGCAGACGCGCAGGCTGCAGGGGCGGCGACCGGGGCGGAAGGCGCGGAGGCCGGGGTGCCAGGCGCGGCGGGCGCGGGGGTGACGCCCGGAGCGGGAAGTTCGGAGGTCGGGGCGGCGCCTGGGGACGGAGCTGGGGCTGCGAGGGCGACGCGGCGCGGCAGCGGGCTGCTGGGGCGCGAGGCGCTGAAGGCCCTCAAGCCCACGCATCGCGCGCTCGCGTGTACGGGATGCGCGAACGGCTGCTCGCTCGACGTGGTGGAGTTCGGCGAAGGACGCGCATTCGTGAGCGGCAACAAGTGCGAGCGTGGCGCCGACGAGCTCGAACGGCGCACTGCCGCAGCGGCGTGCGAAAACGGCAAGGGCGAAGGAGCGGACACGGGTGTTTCACGTGAAACACCCGGCGATGCAGCGGCAGGCGATACAGCGGCAGGCGGCGCGGCGGATAGCAGCGGCGCGAGCGGCGTCAACACAGCAACCGACGCGATGGACGAAAGCGATGCCGTGGATGTTTCACGTGAAACATCCACGGCCGCTTCCCCGCTCGGTGCGAGTGCGCAAAACGCAGCGTGCAACGGCATGCGCAGCGCGGCGGGCGCAAAAGCAAGTACGAATGTTTCACGTGAAACATTCGGCAACGAAACGACGAGCAAAAGCAACGCTATATGCGGCCGTGCAGCTGCTGGGGCGACAAGCGACGCGGCGGGCGGCGCGGCGAATGCGGACGACCCGACGGGAGCGATGGGCGTGGCGACCGTCGACGCGCGCGACGCCGACAAGGTAACCGGTGCGACGATGGCGGGAGCAAGCGCAGGCGCCGCAACCGTAAAAGCGGATACGGGCGTTTCACGTGAAACACCTGGCGATGACGCGGCGGGCGGAGCAACGAACGGCGCGGCAGATGGCGCGGCGGGTGACGGCGGTGCTCCGAACCTGATGGCGCTTGAGCAAGGGCTCATCGCGCGGCTGGGGGACGTCGAGTCCGCCGAACCGCGCGGAAAGATGGCGCTTGGGATATTAGATACACTCGAGATGTACGAGACGTTCCCCTTCTGGCATACGCTGCTGGCCGAGCTCGGGTTCAGCGTGCGCGTGCCTGACCACGCCATCGGCCAGGGAGGATCGCGTGCGGCTTGGGAGACGGTGCCTTCCGAGAGCGTCTGCTATCCCGCGAAGCTGACTCACGGCCGCCTGTTCTCGCTCGTGGACAAGGGCTGCGACGCCGTGCTCATGGCGCGCTTCGACCGTAGCCACCACTGTCCGGTGACCTGCGAGTACGCCGACGCCCTGGCCGATGGCGCCGGCCTCGGCATCCGCGATGGCATGCCGACGCTCCTAGCCCCGACGCTCAGCCAGAGCAAGCCGCGCTCCCTCGTCGCGTGCGCCGAGGATCGGGCGACCCTGGCCGCCTACCTCGAGCCGCTCGCGGCTGCCACGGGCATGCCCTTGGAGCCGAGTGAGCTGGATGCCGCCCTGGCAGCGGCGCTCGCGGCCCAAGAGACCTTCGAGACCACGATGGAGCAGGCCGGCACGGCGGCGCTGGCCTGGGTGGAGACCGATCCTCGTCGCCATGCTATCCTGGTGGCAGGCCGCCCCTACCACAACGATGCGGCACTCGCGCACGACGTAGACGCGATGCTCCACAAGATGGGCTTCGCCGTGCTCAACCCGCTGGCGCTCGGCAACCGCCTGCGCGAGGTCGACGGACGCGCGCCAGGCGCTTATCCGTGGAAGCCCGCCAAGCACCTCGTCCGGGCAGCTCGCTTCGCCCTCGGTCATCCGCAAATCGACCTCGTGTGCCTCCAGTCGTTCGGCTGCGGGTTCGACGCGGTGAGCCTGGAGGAGGTGCGCGACCTGGCCGTGGAAGCCGGCGCCCCCTTCACCGCCCTCAAGGTGGACGAGATGGTGGACACCGCCCACCTTCGCATTCGCCTGAGAACCCTCGGCGAGACCATCGCCGCCCGAAAGCGCCGTGCCACGCGCGTTTCACGTGAAACACAAGCGGGATCCGACGACGGGGGCGTGCGCGAGGGTTCGGCACGCCAGAGCGCCTTCGGCGGAGGGGGCTGCGCGTCCGACGCCCTCGACGCGCACCAGGGGGCAGGCGCGTCCGGCGCCCCCGACACCTTCGACGACCTCAGCTCGTCGGGTGCGCCCGGCGCCCCCGGCACGCCCGCTGCGCCGGGCGCCCACGGATCCCCGGTCGCCTCCAGCATGCTCGGCTCCCTCGACGGGCGGCGGGAGGGAACGCCCGGCACGTCGCCGGGCTGCTCCCCCGACTCCGACTCCCCCGAGGGGCTCCAGCAGAAAGGCGGCGGCGCCTTCCTGCTGGATCGAGGGCTGGACGAAGGCGACCTCGAGGTCGCGCGGCGCTGCACGGCCAAGGACGTGTGCTTCACGGCCACGGCGCTGGCGGCGCGGGCCATTCGCCTGCTGGAGGAGAACCCGGAGCTGGCGGCCATCACGCTGCCGGCGGTGTGCGAGCGGTGCCTGGTTGACGCCGTGCCGCGCATGGTCGAGCGCGCCACGGGGCGCGCGCCGGAGTTCGTCTGGGAGCGCTCGTGGCGCGCGGATGGCGCCGACGACGCCTCGCCGCAGCACTCCGGAGAAGCAGCGCTGGCCGCAGGCGGCGCCCCGGAAGCCGAGCCCGAGGCGCCTGCCGCGCCCACCGGCTCAGCCGCGGAGGCGGAAGCGGCCGGCGCGCGTTCGACGGACGCCTCCGCCCAAACGCGGGCAAGCGCGAAGCCGCGCATCGGCATCGTGGGAAACCCGCTGCTCGTGCTCGACCCGTTCATGAACGATGGGCTGGTCGATCTGCTGAAGTCGCTCGGCGCCGATCCGGTGCTTCCCGACGCCGACCTGCTGTTCGCCGATGACGTGCGCTTCCTTCCGCAGCTCGACGCGTTTGCGGCCGCGGGCGTTCGCCACGTCATCTACCTCCAGTCCTTTGGCTGCCTGAAAGGTCACGTGAAGAGTCGCGGCGCCCTTCATGACCTGGGGAGGCGCTACCCGGACCTGCAGGTGACGGTGCTCGACTACGATCCGGAGGCATCGGCGCTCAACCGCGAGAACCGCGTTCGCCTGGTGGTGGAGGCGGCGCGACGAGAAACGACCTAGCTCGCCGCCACCGGCCTGCCCCCCGACGACGAAGGCGCCCCCTCCGAAGAGGGGGCGCCTTCGCGGGAACGCTAGCGGAAAGACGGAGCGCGGGGCAGGAGAACAAGCCGACGCCCCGCCTTCGCCTCTTCCTACCCCGCCTCGCGCGTTCCTCTCTGGCAGGAAGAGATCGCGATTGCGCCGCGGGGCGCCAAGGGCCGGAGAGGACGCCGGCGACCACCCCCTCCGAAGAAGGGGGCTTCACGGGCTGCGCTGCCTACGGGCGGGAGAGGCCGTCCACGGGAATCACGGCACCGGAGATGTAGCTGGCCATGTCGCTCGCCAGGAAGAGGTAGGCGTTGGCGATGTCAGAGGGCTCGCCCATGCGGCCGAGCGGGATGCTCGCGATGAGCGGCTGGATGAGGGACTCGGGCAGCGCGTCCACCATGTCGGTGTGGATGACGCCCGGTGCCACCGCGTTCACGCGGATGCCGTCCTTCGCCAGCTCGCGCGCGAGCGAGAGCGTCAGCCCGTTGACCGCGAACTTCGACGTGGGGTAAGCCGAACCCGAGGGCTGGGCGTAGCGCCCCACCATGGACGACGTGTTGATGATGCAGCCGCCCTCGCCCTGCTCGCGGAAGATGCGCGTCGCCGCCTGGCTGCAGAGGAACACCGCATCGACGTTGAGCTCCATGACCCTGCGGAACTCGTCGGCCGTGTAGTCGAGGATGGGCGTTCGCGAGCTGACGCCAGCGTTGTTGCCCAGGATGTCAAGGCGACCGAAGGCGTCAGTCACCTTCTGGAACTCAGACGCGATGGAGTCCGGATCGGTCAGGTCAGGCGCGATGCCCATGACCGGGTAGTCGCCATCGATCTCGCGGAGCTCCGCGAGCGCGCGCTCCACGGTCTCCGGGCGCGATCCGCAGATGGCCACCTTCGCGCCGCACTTCAGGAACTCATGCGCGATGGCAAAGCCGATGCCGCGCGTGGCGCCGGTGATGATGGCCACCTTGCCGCTGAGGATTCCCTCTTCCATGATGCCTCCTTCTTCGGCCTCGGGCGCCACGCGCCGAGCCGGATGTGGTTGAGCGTTTCGCCCATGATAGAAGAAGGCCGCCGCACCCGAGGGCACGACGGCCAATTGCAACGGAGGCGAAACGCGGTGGATGTTCCAAGCCGCCCCGCCAGCCCGCGAGGCGCGACGCTTCCGACGCGAGCTTACTTCATGTTGACGCAGTGAACCTTATTGCCGTTCTCCAGGTAGTCCATGATCTGGTTGACGGCCATGATGGCGCAGTTGTCCTCGGCTTCGGCCGTGGAGGCGCCCAGATGCGGAATGACGATGGCGCCCTCCATGGCCATGACGGCCGGGTTGGCGAAGTCGGTGACGTAGCAGCCCACCTTGCCGTCGGTCAGGCCAGCAGCCATGGCGGCGTCGTCCACGAGGGTGTCGCGCGAGAAGTTGAGGAACACGACGCCGTCCTTCATCTGGGCGATGGCCTCGGCATTGATCATGCCCTTGGTATCGGGCGTAGCCGGCACGTGGATGGTGATGAAGTCGCAGGCCGGGTAGAGGTCGGCCAGGTCGGCGACGAAGGTCATGGCCGGCGAGATGGCGGCGGCGCGGTCGGCGTCGAGGAAGGGATCGTAGCCGACGACCTTCATGCCGAGTGCCTCGGCGGCGGCCACGACGAGCTTGCCGATGGCGCCCAGCCCGATGACGCCGAGGGTCTTGCCGGTGATCTCGCGGCCAGCGAACTGCTTCTTCGCCTTCTCCGCGGACTTGCCGATGTTCTCGTCGCCAGCGTTGTCGCGGCACCAGGCGATGCCGCCGACGATGTCGCGGCTAGCCAGCAGCATGCCGGCGAGCACGAGCTCCTTCACGGCGTTGGCGTTGGCGCCAGGGGTGTTGAGCACGGGGATGCCCGCCTCGGCCATGGCCTCGAGCGGGATGTTGTTAACGCCGGCGCCGGCGCGAGCGACCACCTTGAGGTTGGCGGGGATAGCCATCTCGTGCATGTTGGCACTGCGCACGAGCACGGCGTCGGCCTGCTCGATGTCGTCGACGAGCTCGTACTGGTCGGTCAGCAGGGCCAGGCCCTCGGGCGAGATGTTGTTGAGGCAGTGGACTTTGTACATGGCAACCCCTTAGCGTCGGCGCGTGGCCACCGGCTCGCGCGCGTTATCAGTGACGGCCCTAAGGATAGCGCGCCCCCCGACCGTGCGGCGTCCGCGCCTGGCTGTTTTCGGGTGAGGTGAGCCTGAGAGGGCGCGTGCGCATCAAGGCGGGCCGTTTTTGGACATTTACTTCGAAATTCCGAGGCTCATCTCGGGTTTTGCGGGCAGAAAGCGGGAGCTTGGCAAAAGACGAAAAACGCGACCTGGGGAAACGCTTGCGCCACAACCAGACGTGGCCAAATGAGGCTCGGAATTTCGAAGCAGATGGCCATTTTCGCGGCATTCGCGCGCACGCCGAAGGAGGGCGAGGCGACGAAGCGCGGGCACGCTAGCTGGCGGCGTAGACCCGGCAGCCGCCCACGTAGGTGGCGAGCACACGGGTCTGGAGGATGGCCTCGGGGTCGATGACGGTGAGGTCGCGGTCGAGGACGACCAGGTCGGCAAGCATGCCAGGCGCGAGGACGCCCAGATCGGCGGCGCGCCCGGCGGCGCAGGCGCTGCCGGCGGTGTAGGCGCGCAGAGCCTCGGGCACGGTGAGCGCCTCGGCCGGCAGCCAGCCGCCGGCGGGCTCACGGGTGTCGGCGTCCCTGCGGGTGACGGCCGCGTAGACGGCGGCGAGCGGGTCGGTGGGCGTGACGGGCGCGTCGGTGCCGAAGGCGAGCGTGGCGCCCGCGTCGAGCAGCTGGCGGAAGGGCCACATATACGGCACGCGCGCGGGGCCCAGATCGCGCTCGGGCCCGCCGGGGTCGAGGGTCATGTGGCGCGGCTGCACCGACGCCACCACGCCGAGGCGGGCCAGGCGCGCGATGTCGGCTGGCTGGAAGTTCTCGAGGTGCTCGAGGGTGAAGACGGACGCGACGGGGTCGGCGGCCGGATCGGGGGCGCGGCGGGTAGCATCCGCGGCGGCCGGGTCGGACGCGACGGAGCCGGAGGCCAAGCCGGCGGCCGGGTCGGACGTAGCAACCGGGTCGGGAGAGATAGCCTGGCTGGGCGCGCGGCAGGCGGAATCCCCGGCAGCCTGGCTGGGCGCGAGACGCACAGCATTTGCGGCGGCCTGGCCGGGCGCGACGGGGCTGGCGGCCGGGTCGGGAGCGCAGCACGCAGCATCCGCGACGGCCTGGCCGGGCGCGACGGGGCCGGCGGCCGGGTCGGGGGCCGGGCCGGGCGCGTAGCGCTCGGCGGGCGAGCCGGGCACGCGGCGGGCGGCGGGCGCGGTAGCCAAGTCGGGCGCGCGGCGGGCGGCGGGCGCGACGGGGCTGGCAGCCGGGTCGGACGCGCGGCTCGCGGCGAACGCTCCCCCGCCCGGCCTTGACGCGCCGGCGCGCTCGTAGAGGTCGAGCGCGACGTGGATGGCCTCGTCGCCGATGGCGTGGATGCGCACGCCCTGGCCCTCGGCCGCAGCCCGCTGGACAAGCGCGCTCATGACCGCAGGAGCCACCGTTGGGCGTCCGCAGTCGCCGGGGAAGCGGGCGTTGGCATAAGGGTCTCGCAACCAGGCGGTGTGCTGGCTCGAAACGCCGTCGAAGAACTGCTTGTAGCCCTGCGCGCGCACGAGCGGGCCGCGCAGGCGCGCCTGCAAGTCGGCGAGGCGCGAGCCCTCGGCCAGCAGCGTGGGGAAGAGCGACACGCGCAGGGTCAGCTCGCCGGCATCCTCCAACGCGGCAAACAGGTCGTCACGCACGAAGTCGAGCCCCGGGCCCGCCATGAGCGCCAGGTCGCAGACGGCTGTGACGCCCTGGGCGTTGAGCGTCGCCTGGAAGGCGCGGTAGGCGTCAAGCAGCTCTTCGGCGGAGAACGACCCGACGATGCGCGGCATGAGCTCCATGGCAGCGGCCTCGCGCACGATGCCGGTGAGGCGACCGTCCGCGCCCCGGTCGTAGCTGCCGCCGGCGGGCGGCTCCGCGTCCTCCGTGATGCCCAACCGCTCAAGCGCACACGAGTTCAGCCACAAGGTGTGAGCGTCTCCGGAATAGAGCGCCACGGGACGATCGGGGTAAACCGCGTCGAGCGAGGCGCGCGTGGGCGTCACCGGCGGATCCCAGCGATACTCGCGCCAGCCCTGGGCCAGCAGCCACGAGCCGGCAGGACGGCGCGCGGCCAGGTCGGCCAGGCGATCGACGCAGTCTTGCTCGCTCGTGCCGAGAAACTGGTCGGCCAGGGGCGACGCGTAGAGCGCTGCATGGAAGAAGTGCAGGTGCGCGTCGTGGAAGCCCGGCATGAGGAAGGCCTCGCCCCAGTCGTCTACCACGGCACCTGCGGCGATGGGGTGCGCAGCGTCGCCCGCCTGCGCCGGGTCGCCCGTCCATGTGATGCGATCGCCCGCGATGCCCGCGGCCAGCGGACGCGCGGCATCGTCAAGCGCCGTGAATCCGCGGCGCGCCACCACCACGCGCTCCGCCGCTCGCGGAGCGTGCGGTCCCGCCGGCGCAGGGCACGCGACCCCGTCCCACGCCGTCCGCACGCCTGCCGGAGCCCCGTTTGCGCTCGCGTCGCCCGTTGCCTGCACGGGCGCAACCACGCTTGCCGCAGGCTCTGAGGCCCGCAGGCCATCGCCAGCCATGACCGCCCCTAGCCCGCGAGTTCGACGCCGGCGCCCAGAAACACGAGAAGCGCGAGGACGGCGACCACCACCGCGGCCCCCAGAGCCACGCCAACCGCCACCCGGCGCCGCACGGCCCCGGCGTCCTCCGGCTCAGGCGTCTCACGGCGCCCCATCGCCGGCTCGCCCATGGACGCCATGAGACGCGTGGCGTCTCGCTTCGCGCAGTCAGGCTGATAGGACATGGCAGAACCTCTTCCTCATAGGCAATGATGACAGGAAGCATAGCACGGCGCGTCTGCCTCCGCGGACACACCGGCGCCGCGGCAACGCAACCGTAAGCCGCGCCCGCAGCGCCTGAGGCCATCCAGCCGCAGCAGCCCGGTGCCGGCGTCCCCTGCCCCACAACACGAAAGCGGACCGGCTCCATCGGGGAGGTGCCAGTCCGCTTTCGCTGTGTTTTAGACTACATACACTATAGGATGTAATCAAATAATCGTCAATATCCATCTTTGAAAGGATCTTGGAGATGGGCGCCTTCCCCGCTCCTTGGTCTGATTTCGGACTAAGCTACTAAGTCCGAAATCAGACCAAGGAGTGAGCATGAAAACGGCAGCTACGGCACGCAGCGAAGAAGGGGCCGCCGGAGGCCTCGACGACGGGACCGACGCCAAGGATCTCCTGGCGCAGATGGACCGCTTCTACCTGGAAACTGACGATATCTACCGCCAGGGGGCCCGCAAGGCGGGGCTCTCGGACAGCGCCTTCGACATCCTGTACTCGCTCATGCTCGATGACGGACTCACCCAGAAGCAGCTCTGCGAGCGCAGCTTCACGGCTAAGCAGACAGTGAGCTCCTCGGTGCGGCGGCTTGTGGAGCGAGGGCTCGCGATGCCCGAGGAGGGCAGCGAGCGCAACGCGCCGATCTGGCTGACCGCGGCCGGGCGGGCCGTCGTGGAGGCACGCGTGCGGCCGGCCTATCTCGCAGAGCTTCGCGCCGCCGAGGCCCTCAGCGCAGCGGAGCGCACCACGCTCGCACGCCTGCTCAAGCGCTACACGACTGCCCTGCGCACCGAATTCGGCGCGCTCTAGCCGCCCGCGCGCAATCTCCGCCACCGTGTCCCAGCCCAGCAAGGAGCCCCCATGACCGTCGACATGTCCCGGCACTTCACCACAGGCGCGCTGCTCAAGTTCACCGCCCCCTCCATAGCCATGACCGTGTTCGCGTCGCTCTACACCATCGTCGATGGCGTGTTCGTGTCGAACTTCGCGGGCAAGACGGCGCTGGCAGCGGTCAACTTCATCTTCCCGTTTATCATGATCCTCTCCTCGGTGGGCCTCATGATAGGCACCGGCGGCAGCGCCATCGTGGCCAAGACCCGCGGCGAGGGCGACGACGAGCGCGCCAACCGCGCCTTCTCGATGCTCGTCTGGTTTGCCCTGGCAGTCGGCGTCATCCTAGCCGTAGCAGGATTCCTGCTCACCGAGCCGGTTGCGGCCGGGCTTGGCGCCCAGGGGCAGATGCTGGCCGACGCCACGCTCTACGGTCGCCTGCTCTTCCTCACCCTCCCCTTCTTCATGCTCCAGTATGCCTTCCAGAGCTTCTTCGTCACCGCGGGCAAGCCGCAGCTGGGCTTTGCCGTGATCGTCGCGGCTGGCCTGACGAACATAGCGCTCGACGCGCTGTTCGTCGGCGCGCTTGGCTGGGGGCTCGCCGGCGCGGCGCTGGCCACCAACATCGGCGAGGTCGTCGGCGGCGGCCTGCCCCTCGTCTACTTCCTGCGCAGGAACTCGAGCTTCCTGCGGCTGCGCCCCGCGCGGCCCGCGTGGCGCGTCATCGGGAAGGCGTGCGCCAACGGATCATCGGAGATGGTGGCCAACGTGGCGATGAGCCTGGTGGGGATGCTGTACAACTTCCAGCTCCTGCGCTATATCGGCGAGGACGGCGTGGCGGCCTACGGCGTCATCATGTACACCGGCATGGTGTTCGGCGCCATCTTCATGGGGTACGCGATGGGGTCGTCGCCACTCATGAGCTTCCAGTACGGCGCGCGGAACCGCCGCGAGATGCGCAGCCTCCTCATGAAGAGCCTCGGACTCATCGCGGCCGGCAGCGTAGCCATGTTCGTCGCCGGACAGGTGCTGGCCGAGCCGCTCTCGCGCATCTTCGTGAGCTACGACGCCGCGCTGCTCGAGCTGACGGTGCACGGCTACCGCGTGTACGCGCTGTGCTTCCTGCTGATGGGGTTCTCCATCTACGGATCGGCGTTCTTCACGTCGCTGGGCAACGGGCTCGTCTCGGCGCTCATCTCGTTTCTGCGCACGCTCGTGTTCGAGACGGCCTCGGTCATCATCCTGCCGCTGTGGCTGGGCGTGGACGGCATCTGGCTCTCCGTCACTGTGGCCGAGCTAGCGTCGGTGGCGGTGACCACCGCGTTCATGGTGGCCCTGAGCGGGCACTACGGCTACCGCAAGCGCCTCATCGCCGACAACGCCTAGTCAACGGGTAGGATATGGCTGCGTTTCAGGCAGCCGAAGCCAACCCGCCATCGCGCGAAAACCCGTAACCTGTGCCAAACACCTCGGCGGTGCCTCCGACTCGCTAACTCATCGGCGGCACCGCAAGGGGACTGATCCGCTTTGGAAGGAGCACACCATGGGTTTCACCGATAAGCTGAAGGACATGGCCGAAGACGCCAAGGACGCCATCCAGGACGCGGCCCACGATGTGGCTGAGAAGGCCAGCGACGTGGCTCACGACGTGGCCGAGAAGGCGGGCGACCTCAAGGACGCCGCCGCCGAGAAGGCCGGGGACATCGCCGACGCTGCGGGCGACGCCGCGAAGAAGGCCGCTGACAAGGCGGGCGACCTGAAGGACGCCGCCGCCGAGAAGGCCGGCGACCTGAAGGACGCCGCTGCGGACAAGGCGGGTGACCTGAAGGACGCCGCCAGCGATGCCGCGAAGAAAGCAGGCGACAAGGCCGACGACGCGAAGGACGCCGTGGCCGCCAAGGCCAACGAGGCAAAGGGCGTCGTGGAGGCCAAGGCCGACGACGCGAAGAAGGCCGTGCAGCAGTAGCGGCCAGCCCCTCCGGAACCAGAGAGCCCCCCGTCGCGCAGCCTGCGACAGGGGGCTCTTTTTTGCGGGCGACCCGCCGGCCGCGGGAGGCGAGCGACCCGCCGGCCAGGGCGCCCCCCGCGCCGGCTCCGGCCGCCCGCGGGGAACCCGCCAGGCGTCGCGCCGCCTCTTCCCTACCCTATCTCCCCGGCACGCACCTTGTCGCGCAGCACCCAGCTGGCCGCCACATAGACGAGCACCGTCAGCGGGGCCACCACCAGAAACGGCACGGCCACGGCGCCGGTGGCGTAGAGCACGCTGCCGAGCAGGCCCACCGCCGCGATGGTGCCCACGCCGCGCCAGTTGACCTCGTGCTCGGGCGCGTCCAGGTCGATGCCCACCGCGCCGATGCCCATCTTGCCGCGCACCAGGTAATAGTCGGTGATGAGCAGCACGCACCAAGAGCTCGTGAGAATGGAGCCGTAGCTCATAAACGCGTTCACCTGGTCGAGGATGTTGCCCAGAATGAACGCGAGTCCGATGGCGTTGGCGCCGATGACCGCCGCCGCCCAAGGCAGCTTGCGGCCGGTAAGCGAGTTGACCAGGTTGGACACGGCGTTGGCGCCGCCGATGGAGTTGGACGTCTCCACCTTCATCTGCGACAGGCAGATGACCGCCAGGCCCACGCCGCCGGCCGCCAGCACGAGCGACACGCCGGGGTTGGTAACCGCCGCGTTGGCCGCGAGCGTGGCGCCCATGCCCTGGGCGGTGAAGTACTCGACCGACTTCTCGAAGCCGTAGTAGACGATGAGCGCGCCGCACAGGTAGGTGATGATGGCGAACACGCTGCCGGTGGCGGCGATGGGCGCGATGTCGCGCTCCTTGCGGGCGAACCGCGTGAAGTCGGCGGCGAACAGCGCCATGAGGCCGCTCGTCATGATGGCGTAGTTCACGGAGTAGGCGAAGCCCTGCACCGGCTCGACGCCGGGAATGAGGATGCCGTGGGTGGCCGCGTCGACCAGCTGCCCGTCGGCGGCGATGAGGTAGATGACGTAGCCCATGACGCAGAACAGCGCCACCACGAACACCGCGTTCATGCGGGCGATGACCTTGGTGCCGAACAGCGCCATGACCACCCACACGCACGAGATGCCGATGAACAGCGCCCAGCGGACGGCCTCGCCCTCCCAGCCGAAAGCGAACAGGATGGCGTTGCCCAGCTGCACCGTACCCACGGCCAGCACGCCTACCAGGCAGAATATCCAAATGAGGGATCCGGCGGCCGATCCGCGGCGGCCGAAGATGTAGAAGCGGGACACCACGTTGTTGGGCAGGCCCTCGCGAAAGCAGATCTTGCCCACCAGCAGCGTGAGCAGAAACGACAGGACGAACGTGATGGCCACGGTCACGCCGCCCATCTGGCAGCCGGCGTAGAACGCCACGATGCCGCCGCCCATCACCTTCGACAGGCTCGACACCACACCGCCTAGGATGGCGCCGATGTCGGGCCACGCGAGCCGCTTGTCAGCCGGCACGCGCTCGAACAGGGACACCTGCTCGGTGGCCGAGCCCTTCCTGCGGGACTTGGCCGAGGCGCCCTCGCCCGCCGGGGCCCGGCCCCGCGTCTTCTCGGCCACCTCGTCGGTGGGCTTGCCCTTCGCCTCGCTCGTCTTGCTCTCCATTGGCGGATCGCCCCTCTCTGGTTCCGCTCGCCGGTGCCGTGCGCGAACCGGTTGCCGCAGGCCGCCCGCGCTCCGCGAGGGAGGGCTGGCGGCCGCCCCTCGGCGACCGGCGAATGCCTTTCCCTTCCCGAGGCCGCCCCCGCGGTGGGGTGCGGCGGGCGGCCTCGGGAAGGGAGCTGGGCGCTCGGGATGAGCGCCCAGCGGGAATGCGGGTCCTAGGCCCCGGGGGCCTTGGGCGCGCCCGGGGCCGCAGGAGCAGCCGGAGCGCCGGGAGCCTTGGGGGCGCCGGGAGCGCCCGGTGCAGCCGGAGCGGCCGGGGCGCCGGTCGGCAGCGGCGTGGAGCCGTTGAGGTAGGGCGTGAAGTCGCACTTGCAGAACGGGCAGGTCTTCAGCTCGATGCCGCCCATGGCCTGGATGGTCTTGCCACACTCGGGGCACTTGGCCGGGCCGGCGGAGGCGCCGGTGTCAGCAGGTCTAAAACACATGGTTGTTCTCCTCAGTCGATCAGGGGATGGGGCGCGAGGGGCCCCGGGGGAAGCCGGCCGGGCCACGAGGGAGCTTGGAGGATGCCGCCTGCGGCCCGGTCGGTCAGGTGACGCAGGGCTCCTAGTAGATGCCGACGGTAGCCATGAGGATCATGACCACGAGGGCGCACAGGCCGGCGCCGATGGAGATGGCGGCGATGTGCTTGTAGGAGTTCTTGTGGTTCAGGCCCATGGCGGCCATCATGCCGAACATGGCGCCCGAGTTGGGCAGCGCGCCGCCGATGGTGGCCGACGTGGCGATGATCTTGGCGAGGGCCGCGGGATCAACACCGGTGGCCAGGTAGGGCTCCAGGAAGTTCTGGGCGATGATGCCCACCGCGCCCGAGCCGGAGCCCATGATGCCGCCCAGGGCAGCAGCCATGGTGGCGGCGGAGACGTAGGTGCCGCCCGGCATGTTGAAGATGGCCTCGTAGATGACGGTGAAGCCCACGGAGGCGGCGGCCACGGTGCCCACGCCCACGGCAGCGGAGGTGAACACGGCCGGGCCCACGCCGGCGACGGCGCCCTTGCCGAGCGCGTCGCGAACGGAGGGCACGTACTTGAAGAAGCACACGATGGAGGCGATGATGCCGGCCAGCATGCCGATGTAGACGACGTTCTTCATGCCGGTGGCGGACAGGCCGATGATGACGCCGATCAGGATGATCAGCGGCAGCAGGGCCAGAAGCAGGCTGGGCAGATCCTTCTGCTCCTCGACGGCCTCGTCGTCAGCGTCGGCCACGAAGTGCTCGCCCTTGGCCTCAGCGCGCTTGAGGGCGAACTTGATGTAGAGGCAGCTCACCACGATGGCGATGAGGGAGCCCACGATGCCCATGATGGGGGCGGCGGTGAGGGACACACCGCAGCCGTTGGCGGCGTTGATCCAGGCCACGGCCGGCACGCCGGGGATCATGGCCATGGTGAACGAGCAGGCGCCCAGAGTCCAGGCAGCGCAGAACAGGTGCCACGGGATGTTGCACTCGCGGAACATGGGACGCGCCAGCGGAATAAGGGCGAACATGGCCACGAACATCGAGATGCCCGCGTAGGTGAGCAGGGCGCCCACGCCGGCGATGCCCAGCAGCACGAAGTACGGGCTCTTGGTGCCCACCTTCGCCATGATGGCCTGGGCGATGGCCTTAGCGGCACCCGACTTGTCCATGAACTCGCCCATGATGGCGCCGCCCATGAAGATCATCAGGTTGCCGCGGATGAAGCCCGCGAGGCCCGTCGCGTAGGACTTATCGGCGCCTACCATGGAGTTCATGACGTCCATGCCGTTGGTCAGAGCAATGATGATGGCGGTCACGATGGACGTGATGAGCACGTTCCATCCCTTCATAGCCGCGATGACGAAGAAGACGAGACCGGCGACGATGCCGATGACTCCTATCCACTCCATTTCTTTCCCCTTTCAGGTTGATGCGTATTTCCCCTAAGCCCACTTCCAAGTCCTCCAAGCCTGCAAGTGGACGTAGATGGTGCTGATGACGCGGGGCGGGGCCCGCCTCCCGCGGAGAAGCGCTCGGGCGCGGCGAGGGAGGCGGTGGCGCGGGGCGGAGCGAAGGCTGCGCAGCTTCTGAGCGCAGCCTCGCGCCACCGCCTCCCGTCCCACAGGTCAAGGCGATTCGAAGCCCTACGCCATGTCGTTGCGAGTCGCGCGCATGAGCTCGATGTTGTTGTCGAACTTCATCTGCAGCTTGTCGCGGCGGATGGTGCCCTCATCGAAGGTGGTGAGGTCCTCCTCGCTCTCGAACATGGTGCCCAGGTCGCCGCGCTGCTGGTTGAGCGCGATGGCCTCGTCCACGGGATACGGGATGAGCTGCTTCTTCTCGCGCGGGTTCCAGACGAGATAGGCCGGCTTGGTGGCGTCCGGGGAGGGCATGCCCTCGCAGTAGCGCACATCGCCGTACTTCTCGATGAGCTCGTCGAGCGGGCCGAAGTCGAAGGCGCGCAGCGGGCAGCTCAGGGTGCAGAGGGGCTGCTGGCCGTCGGCCAGGCGGTCGACGCACATGGTGCACTTGCTCATCTTGGCCGTCGGCTCGTCAGTGGCGAACTTCGGCGCGCCATAGGGGCACGCGTCGTAGCACTTGCGGCAGCCGGTGCACTTGTCCTGGTCCACCAGGACCGCGCCGAACTCGTCCTCCTTGTAGAGGGCGCCCGACTCGCACACCTTCACGCACGAGGGATCCTCGCAGTGCGCGCAGGGGAACGCGAGCGCGTGCAGGCGGATGTTCGGGAACGTGCCCTGCTCCCACTCGTAGACGGTCATCCACTTCTCGGCGCCGGGCTCAAGGCCGTTCCAGTCCTTGCAGGCAATGCTGCAGGCCTGGCAGGCGTAGCAGCGGTTCATGTCGAAAAAGAATCCGTACTGGGTCATTGTCTGTTTCCTCCTCTCGAAGTCTTCGCCACTAGGCCGTGGCGGCCGCGTCGCGGGCGCCGTCCTTCTTGGCCAGGGCATCGCGGGTGCCAATGGCGACCGATGCGCCGCGCATGCCGCCGCGCTCGGCCTCGGAGCCGTAGCCCTCGGCGTCGCCGTCGGCCACCTTCTCAACGTTGATGAGGCCGGCGATGATCAGCGCGCCCAGGATGTGGGGCAGGTGGCCGTCATCGAGGAAGATGTTCGGCGTACCGCGCATATCCTGGCCAAAGGCGTTCATCTCGCTCGTCTCGCCGTTGGTCTGGTACCAGCCGCCATGGTGGATGGCCGCGGTGCCGGGCATGCAGCGGTTGGTCACGTAGGCCGTGAGGATGGCCTCGCCGCGATCGCTGTAGACGCGGCAGACGTCGCCGTCCTTGATGCCGCGAGCCTGGGCGTCCACGCCGGAGATCCACACGCCGTGGCGGTAGACGTCCTCGCGCATGAACGGGTTGTTGTCGTTGGAGGAGTGCTGTCGGTAGATGGACACCGGGGTGACCAGCGACAGCGGATAGTCCTTGACCTTCGGGTTGTAGAAGCCGTCGTTGGAGGCCGTGGAGATGTCGCCCTCGACGTAGCTGGGGCTCCACACCGGCATGGCCTCGTACTGGCCGCGCCAGCGGGTCTCGGTCATGTCGTTGTTCTTCACGAAGTTGGACACGAACTCAACCTTGCCCGACGGCGTGAGGAACGGGCTGTCGCCACGCTCCATGACGTTCTTGAAGGGGTAGTACGGCACGTCGATCTCGGTGCGGACGACCGGATTCGCGTTGAACTCCTCCCAGGTGGGGCGCTTCTCGTAGCCGAGGTAGGCCATGACGGTCTCGTTGTCGGCCCACTTCTCGAAGGCCTCCTTGTAGATGGCCTCCTGGGCGTCAACCCACTTCTCCACCGGAACGTCCTTCATGCGGGGGTTGTAGCCCTCGACGACCTCATCGCCCAGACGCTTGGCGATCTCAGTCCACACCCACTCCTTGGAGCGCACCTCGCCGGGGAAGTCGCAGCCACGGGCGCAGAAGGTGAAGTAGTTGCGCATGCCGTTCGGGCCGCTCACGAAGCGCTGATGGCCGTACATGTACTCGTCCATGCCCTCGAGCTGCCACACCGGCGCCGGCAGGATGATGTCGCAGAGCTCGGCGGTGGGCTGGTTCATATGCCACTGGAAGCCCCAGTTGAACTCCGTGTCGGCCATGCCCTGGAAGCGACGGTTCACGTTCGAGTGGTTGTTGGCGTAGTTGTTCTCGAAGATGATCATCTGGATGTTGGGCAGCGGGCTGTCGTTGGTCGGCGAGCCGATGCGATGGCGGAACTCGTCCTCGCTCATGCGGCCCTCCCAGTAGTCCTTCTGCGACGCCAGGATCTCGGTCAGGCAGTTGTTGTTGAACAGCACCGGCACCGTGTAGTCACCCGGATTGCGGCCGAAGTCGGCGCGAGGCGCGGGCACGCGGCCGGGGGTGGGCAGGCAGGCGCCCGACTCGCAGCCGCCAGCACAGGCAACGTTGCCGGTCATGGCCTGGAGCAGCATGGCGGCAGCCGCGCTGTAGTCGCCCAGGTGGCGCTTGGCGCAAGAGTAGAAGTACTGCAGATGCACCGGCTTCTCGGTACCGTAGAGACGCGCGAACTCGCGGATGGTCTCGGCCGGCACGGCGGTGATGGGGGCGGCCCACTCGGGGGTCTTCTTGATGCCGTCCTCGCCCTCGCCCATGACGTAGGCGCGCCACTCCTCGAAGCCGTCCTTCTCGACCCACTCGTCGACGAACTCGTGGTCGATGAGATCCTCTTCATAGAGCACCTGGGCCACGGCCAGCATCATGGCCAGGTCGGTGCCGGGGCGAATGGGAATCCACTGATCGGCGAGAATCTCGGCGGACTGGGTGTAGCGCGGGTCGATGACGATGGTCTTGCAGCCGTACTCATGGGCCAGCTGCATGTAGTAGGACGTCGGTCCGAACCAGGCGACCACCGGATCCATGCCCCACATGATGAAGAGCTTGGAGTTGAAGATGTCCGAGGCCTCGAAGCCCGGCAGGTTATCCGCGACGCCGCGAGCGCACTTGGGCATGTCGACGCCCAGGTGGAACATCTCGCCAGCCGCATGGCCCGAGCAGGAGTGCTCGCCCCACGCGCCGAAGCCCGCCTCCCACCAGGGGGCCAGCGGGAAGCCGTTCTTCTCGAAGCTGGGGTACTGGGAGTGGAAGATGCCGTAGGGGCCGTACTTGCCCTTGATCTCGATCATCTTCTCAGCGATGGTGTCGAGGGCCTCTTCCCAGCTGATCTGCACGAAGTAGCCGTTGCCCGGGCCCTTCTTGCCGACGCGCTTCATGGGGTGCAGAAGGCGCGTCTCAGCGTAGAGCTCCTTCTTCCAGGAGTGGCCCATGGCGCAGGGGCGCATCTGCACGTTGCCCTTCCACAGGTTCTCCCAGCCGCAGTCCTCGCGGCTGTCGTTCTTGTTAATGGAGTCGTCGGGCTCGACGGCGATGAGCTTGCCGTCCTTGAGATGGCACTTCAGAACGCATGCGGAGTCCCAGCATCCGTTCGCCGGGCAGGACGTGTAGAAGATGCGCTCACCTTCGCGACGCTCCCGGCTGGCCTCGATGATTCCCTGTTTGTCCATCGATTCCTCCTCTTCTTTCCTCTTTGGCACTCAGGTTTGGGAGCTTCGATCGACGGTTCTGTGTGGGCCCCCTCGGCGACACGACTCCCCCTTCGCCTGTGCTTCGATCATAGGAAGGTGTAGGGAATCACTACCGCGTCAGTCACCGATTCGCCGTTCGACTTCCTTGCGGGGGTTGCAAAGGAAAACTGACATGAAAGCTTTTGTTACAGCTTCGGGTAAAAAGAACTTCACCGATTCGCGCTGATACCCTGGACTAACTCCAAGTGCGCAGTGTTTAATCTACTCATGTGTGCTTAATCGCGGATGCTGCGCCAGCGTTGCAGAGCCGAGTGAGCCACCCTCTTTCGCACAGCGCAAAGCCGGATGGCGCCCGCCCGACACCGACCACGCTCGTAGCTCCCGGAGGCAAAGGGGGAACGATGCTGTTCGATGACGTTGAGGTCCTGCTCGTTCTATCGAAGGCGAAGAGCCTCTCGCAAGCGGCCGACCAGCTGTATATGTCGCGCCCCGGCCTTTCCCAGAAACTCAACAGCATCGAGAAGAAGTTCGGCACCTCGCTCATCAACCGCTCGTCATCGGGCATATCGCTCACGCAGGCCGGCAAGGTGGTGGTGAAGTTCGCCCAGAACGTGGCGGACATGGAACGCGTGCTGGCCTCGCAGATCGCCGCCATCGACGAGCACTTCCCCGCCAGCCTGACCGTCGGCATGAGCTTCGCCGACGGAGTGGCGCTGCTGCCGCGCCTGGTGGCCGAGTACGTGGAGCAGCTGCCGAGCGCCCGCGTCCACCTGGATGCCGGCTACGAGCCCGACCTGGTGCAGAAGCTGAAGGACGGCGAGCTGGACTTCGCCATCCTGGAGAACCAGCCCATGGAGCCGGGCATCGTCAACGAGGTGCTGGGCTACAAGAAGCTCGTGTTCCTGGCGCCGGACAAGCCGCCCTACAACCAGGCCATCTACCCCGTGCCGGTGGAGACGCTGCTCAAGTGGCCCATGATCGTGTACGAGTGGCATTCCGGGCGGCATATGGTGGGCAATCGCCACTTCCGCGAGCGCTACGGCATATCGCTGCGCGAGCACAACATGGTGGGCTGCTTCGACACGCACGAGGCCATGGTGGAGGGCGTGAAGGCGGGACTGGGCTGGGCCACGCTGCCCGAGTGCATCGCGCACCGCTACCGCAACGAGCCCGGCGTCGTGCGGTTCAAGGTGGCCACCGATACCATGTGGTACCCCGTGTCGCTGACCTGGCCCTCCGAGGCGCCGCGCTCGGACGAGGCCCGGGCGTTCGCCGAGTTCGTGGCCGCCAACATCCCCGAGGGCTACTTCAGCCGCAGCGCCGAGGCCGTGCTGAACTCGTAGGGTGCGGAGGCGCGGGGGTCGCGGGGGTCGCCCGGCGGGGGTCGCGGGGGGCGCCGGGCTGCGGGGGTCGCCCATACCGCCCCGGGCCGCGGGAGTCGTCCATCTCAGTGGGGTCGCGGGCCGTGGGAGGTCGCCGGAGGCGGGCGGCTCCCGCAAACTGCACAGTTTTTGCGACTTTGCGACAATTTCGCCGCTAATCCGGCGCCTTTCCACGCACACCCCGAGTCCGCGAAGAGGCCTCGCCGCCCCGCCGCTCCTGTGACCTGGGAATACGTCGGAGCTTCCCGCTCGCCGAGAGCGCGGCTTGTCGCAAAGTCGCAAAAACTGTGCAGTTTACCCGACGACGAGCTACACGGCACCCGCCTCGACGAGGTCGAGCAGCTCCTGCTTGGTGTGGACGCCCATCTTCTGGTAGATGCGCCGGCGGTGACTCGACACCGTGCCCGCCGATATGAAGAGGGACTTCTGGATATAGGCCGTGTCCCGCCCGCGAGCCAGCAGGAGGAACACCTCCGTCTCCCGTGGGGAGAGCCCGTAGCGCTCCGCCATGGCCGCCAGCTCCCCGTCATCGGCCACAGCGCCTGCCGCGCTCCTTCCGTCCGAAGCAGGCGCAGACGCGCCGTCGGCATCGGGCAGCGCCTCCCCCGTCGCCACGCGGAGATCGTGCTCGGGAAGCACGAACAAGTAGGACACCAGCAAAATGACGATGGCAGCCACCACCATGCTCCCCATGGCGTCCACCGACACATGGTAGGGATCGGGCCATAGGTGCCGCACGACGAAGAGCGACCCGGCGTACCCAAACCAGTAGAGCGCGAACTCAACCGCGAAGACGCGCCCCGCCGGCGTCTTAGAGCAGCAGGCGATGCGAGGCGCGAAGAGCCAGAACACCAGCTGGAACCCCAGGCGCCCCACCAGAGCGCACGCATAGGCCACCAGCGGCGAGAGCTCTTGCAGGAAGGCGGAGAGCCCGCCGATGACCAGGAACAGCGGGATGAGCCGGTAGATGCTGCGCAGCGAGGTGCGCGGCAGCACCGCCAGGCCCAAGGCAACGAGGCACACGGCCGCCGTCACGCAGGTGCGCAGCAAAAGCAGCAGCCGATCCGACTCGCTCGCACCACCGATAACCGAGAACTCCATGGGCATCGAACAGAACACCGACGCCACGGCAAACAGCAGGAACGCCACGGACGCCCGAGCGATGAAGCCGGCCTCCACCCGCTCCGCCCCGCCGGCGCGCACATCACTGCCCGCCCGCTGCGCGAGCGAGCCTTCCGAGGCCGCCCGGCAGCGGCGCAGCTTCATCAGGGCCAGGCAGGAAGCCGGCCCCGCCAAGGCGGCCAGCACCTGATAGGCCGGGGCGAAGAGCCCGGCGCCCGTGTTGAGCACAGCCGCGAGAAAGAAGCCCGCGATGATCGAGAACAGCCCCTCCTCGCGCCAGCGCACCCCCAGCGCACAGCCCCACTGAACGGTCATGAGGGCGACGCCCACGCTCGCGCAGATGGCAAACGGCCCGGCCAGCTCCCCCCAGCCGCCCACGGAGAGGGCCGCGTAGGACAGGGCGCCCAGCGCCATGCAGGCCGCGCCCAGCGCGGCGGCGATATCCGACCGGAAGAAGGCCGGCCTCCTGACAAGCGCGACGGATGCCACCAGGAAGGCGAGCAGAAAGCTGTACGCATCGTAGGCGCTGTTCGCCATGGTGGCCTGGGGCTGGGGCAGCACGTGGTTCGAGACGAAGAAGATCGAGATATAGAGCCGGTAGAAGGTGAAGCCCAGCGTGGCAAGAGCAAACTCTCGCCATCGCCATTCCCCGTGCCGGTACTTCCCTCCCGGGATCATCGTCAGTCCTGCCTCCCCTTGAGCCTGCCTCCCCCTCCGTATTGTAAGGGGCCACGTCGACGAACCCTCTTCGGAGCAGGGCGAAAATAGGCCCGCGAACTCAAAATCATACGTCCTGATGACACGGTTTCCCCTTTTCACCTGTCGTGATGATACCTCCGACCTCCCCTCTTGGATGAAGCTGGAGCCGCGTCCCCGCCACGACGGGCGGAGACGAAGAGCGGTTCACCGAATGAGAAGGAGGGAAATCGTGGAAGAGAGGAACGCACCGAGGGAGATCGTCCCCCTGAGCCGTCGCCGCTTCCTCCAGTGGAGCGCGGCGATAGGCGCCGCGGGGTGCGCAGCCCAAGCGGGCTTCGGCGCCTTCCGCCCTCTGGAGGCCCAGGCCGAGGAGCCCAACGGGGAATGGCGCAACGCCTCGTGCTGGTTCGACTGCGGCGGAAACTGCGTCAACCAAGCCTACGTGAAGGACGGCGCGGTGCTCTACCAGCGCACCGACGTGAGCGGCGACGACACGCCCGACATGCCCCAGCAGCGCGGGTGCCACCGCGGGCGCTCCATGCGCACGCTCGTGTTCGGGGCCGACCGTCTGAAGTACCCCGTGAAGCGCAAGCACTGGGAGCCCGGCGGCGGCGATCGCTCCCTTCGCGGCTGCGACGAGTGGGTGCGCATCAGCTGGGACGAGGCGCTCGACCTCATCGCCGCCGAGACCAGGCGCATCGTGGACACCTACGGCAACACGGCCATCCTGTCGTCGGAGCGCAGCGGCCCCGGGCGTTTCTTCAACGCCATCGGGGGATCGACCACCATGTGGTCGTGCTGGTCCTCGGGCGGCTTCTACTGGACGTCGCAGAAGATGGTGGGCGGCGGCTGGCCACGCCATGCGCTCACGCTCTCCGACCGCTTCGAGTACTACGACTCCAACCTCATCGTTCTCTGGGGCCACAACCCCGTCTGGTCGAGCCAGGGAAACCCCATCCTCACGTTCCTGGAGGCCAAGCGCCGGGGAGCCCGCATCATCGTGGTCGACCCCATCTACCACGACTCGGCCAAGGTGCTGGCCGATGAGTTCGTGCCCGTGCGCCCCTGCACCGACACCGCCCTCCTGCTGGGCATCGCCCATGAGATGATCAGCAACAACCTGCAGGATCAGGCGTTCCTCGACACCTACACCATCGGATTCGACGCCGACCACATGCCCGCCGGCGCGAACCCCGAGGACAACTTCAAGGACTACGTGCTAGGCACCTATGACGGCGTGCCGAAGACCGCCGCGTGGGCCAGCGAGATATGCGGGACGCCCGTCGAGCAGATCAAGTCCCTCGCCTATGAGATGGCCACCACCAAGCCCATGGCCCTCACCTGCAGCCGCGCGCCAGCCCGCACCGCCAACGGCGACCAGTTCGCCCAGGCGTTCCTCACGGTGGGATGGATGACGGGCAACGTGGGCAAGCGCGGCGCCATGGTGGGGCACGTGGTCACCTCCAACGTGGGGTCAGGCACGGGCGGCCCTTGGCTCATCAGCGGCGGCGCCACCAAGGTTCCCGCCATCAAGAACCCGGTGAGCCCCTACGAGTACTACACCATCGACCCGGCCGATACCTCCGACTGGACGTGCATCAACCACTCTGAGATCTGGGACGCAGTCATCGACGGCGAGTACCATGCCGGCGCGCGCGGCGTGCTCCCCATCAACATCCAGATGATCAACCACATCGGGCGAGGCGCCACGCTCAACCAGTCCCCGGCGACCAAGCGCGGCATCGAGGCCCACCGCAAGGTGGAGTTCGTGGTGGCCAGCGGCTACCACATGAACACGAACTGCCGCTACGCCGACATCGTCCTGCCCGCCTGCACCCGCTGGGAGGAGCCGGGCGACACCCTCCTCTACACGAAGACCAACCGCGAGACCATGCTGTCGGCCCAGCAGATCTGCGAGCCCCTGTTCGAGGCGCGCACCGACGCGTGGATCGACGAGGAGCTGGCCGCCCGCATGGGCGTCGACCGCGCGCTCATCAACCCCCTCTCGCTTGAGCAGGTGGGATGGAACCGCATCAGCGGAGCCACCGTGGTGCTGGAGGACGGCGTGACCAAGGCACCGCTGTTCACCCTGGAGGCCGACGACATCCCCGAGGGCGTCGAGGGCAAGCCCCAGGAGGGCACGTTCTCCTATAAGCAGTTCCTCGAGGACGGGTTCTGCCGGGTGGAGCGCCACGAGGGCGACAACTACGGCTACACCGCGCTGAAGGACTTCGTGGACGACCCGGTGGCCAACCCCCGCCCCACCCCTTCCGGGAAGCTGGAGATCTACTGCCAGGGCATCGTCGACTTCGTCGACGCGGTGGGCTTCACCAAGAAGTCGCCCATCGCCAAGTACGAGGTGCCCGCAGAGGGATACGAGGACACGCTGGCCGACTGGGAGACGAAGGAGCCGGGCGAGTTCCCCTTCCAGCTGGTGACGCTGCACTGCCTGCGCACCGTGCATTCCTCGTTCGACAACGTCCCCTGGACGCGCGAGGCGCACCCCAACGACTTCCAGATGAACAGCGCCGACGCCGCGCGGCTCGGCATCGAGAAGGGCGACACCGTCCTCATCCGCAGCCGCTGGGGCTCCTGCCTGCGTCGCGCCGACGTGAGCGAGCGCATCATGCCGGGCGTGGTCAAGCTGGACGAGGCCACCTGGGTCGACGTAAACGAGGAGACGGGCATCGACCGAGCCGGCTGCGCCAACTACCTGGTAGGGCCCCTCAAGTCCGGATCGGGCATCCAAGCCTGGAACAGCTGCAACGTCAGCGTCGAGAAATGGGACGGCGAGGCGCTCGATCCCGACTGCCTGTGGCCGCAGCGTATCGTGGAGGTGGGATAAATGGCTCAGAAAGGCTTCTACTTCGACATGACGTCATGCACGGGCTGCAAATGCTGCCAAGTGGCGTGCAAGGACGTCAACGACCTGCCCGTCGGGCGGTTCTTCCGCGAGGCCCGCGACTTCGAGGGCGGCACGTTCCCCCATATGTGGGCGGCCACCGTACCAATGGGGTGCAACCACTGCGACAACGCGCCCTGCGCGGCCAACTGCCCCACCGGGGCCATCAGTAAGGATCCGGAGACGGGACTGGTCATCCAGGACCGCGCCCGCTGCATCGGATGCCGCATGTGCGAGTGGTCATGCCCCTACGGCGCCCCCTCCTGGGACGAGGCGGAGAAGCGCATGGGCAAGTGCGACGGGTGCAAGGAGAAGTTCCTCGACAAGGGCATGGAGCCCGCCTGCGTGGGCGCCTGCTCTACCCGGGCGCTGCGCTTCGGCGACATCGACGAGCTGCGACGACAGCACCCCGACGCCGTGAGTGACCTCTCGGTGCTGCCCCCGTCCTCGCTCACCCACCCCAACTACCTGACGACTCCGAAGGAGGCTTTGCGATGAGCTACGAGTGGCCCCTCCTCATCTTCACGTTTCTGACCGCCGCCTCCGTGGGAGCATTCATCTGCGGGGGAGGCGCCCGGCTGCTCATCGAGCACGCCGGCGGCGACGCGAGCGCATCCGAGCGCCGCTTCCCGGCGGCCGCCTTCTTCGGCGGCTGCGCCCTCGTGCTGGCCGCGGGGCTGGCAGCGTCGATGGCGCACCTCGGCTCCATCCTGGGCGCGCCGACGGCCCTTCTGAACGTGGGCAGCTCGTGGCTCTCCCGCGAGGTGCTCATGGGAGCCCTCTCCCTCGCGTGCATGGCCGTCACCGCCCTGCTGGCCTGGAAGGCGAGCGGCAGCGTCGCCACCATCTCCTGGGCCGTCTCGGCCGTGGTGGCCGTCGGGTTCCTGGCCAGCGCGGGCAACGCCTACCTGCTGCCCACCATCCCCTATTGGAACACGCCCGCCACGCCGCTGGGGCTCATCATCGGCTCCCTCATGGCCGGATGCGCCGTGGCGTCAACCGTCACGCTGTCCCTTGCGAGGGGTGACGAGGCGGCACGCGGCCGCGCCATCGGCTTTGCCGTGGCCGGCGCGGCGCTGCTCGGGCTTCTGGGATTCGCGACGGCCTTCGGCTTTGGGCTGGCGGGCGCCGAGGGGCCGGCCGGCGTGGCGTCCATCGCCCTGGCCACGGGCGTCCAGGCGCCCCTGCTGCTGGCCGAGGCCGTCTGCGGGGCCGCCGGCGCCGGTCTCCAGGCCGCCGGGGCGCTGCTTGCCGGGCGCGCGGGCTCCGAGGGGCTGGGACGCGGGCTGTCCCTGGCGGGATGCGCGCTGGTGGTCATCGCCCTGCTGCTCGCCCGCGCACTGTTTTACTCCTGCTCCGTCAACCTTCAGTATTAGCCAACCGGGGGCGCCGAGGCGAGGCGCCCCCCTCTTTGGCGAAAGGACGCGCCATGGATAACGATGCCAACCTCACGGTCCGCGAGGCGGTTGCCCGTCTGGGATTCCTCTCCCAGGCGCTGCGCCAGGCGCCCACCGGGGAGATGATGACGGCGTTGCTCGGGCAGCCTGCGACCGAAGCCGAGGCGACTGAGGCGGCCCGCGACTTCCAGCGCCTGCTCGAGGGGCCGGAGAAGCCGCTCTGTCCGCCATGGGAGTCGGCCTGGATGAGCGAGGACGACCTGCTCTTCCAGCGGGAGACCCTCGAGGTGCGCTCCTGCTACCGGCGCCATGGGCTCGCGATTGCGGGCGCGGGGCGGGAGCCCGAGGATCACATCGCCTTCGAGCTGGCTTTCTGCGCTTTCTTGTTGGATAGCCTCGCTGACACCGAGGACGAGGAGGAGGCGTGCTCCCTGAGCGCGGATCTCCGCGCCTTCCACGAGGAGCACCTTGGGCGCTGGAGTGCGGGATGGGCGCGCTCGCTGGCCGAGCGGGCCCGCACGCCCTACTGGCGCGAGCTCGCCGCGCTGCTCGCGGAGGAGCTTGCCGCGCTGGAGGCGCTTCTTGGGAGCGGGCTGGGCCGGTAACCGGGCGCGGATGCGGGCGGGGCAGCCGGGTGGCCGAGGCCGGGGTAGTCGGGCGGCTCGGACGACCGGGGTACCACCGAAGCAGCGGGTCCCGCCCTTCCCGACGGCGTGATGCGGCAAACTGCACGGTTTTTGCGACTTTGCGACAGTCCGGCCCCGATTTCGGCGCTCGCGACGACCATGCGCAGCGGCCCCTCACGAGACGCCTTCCCGCGACCTGCGGAAACGTCCCGACCGCGTGCCGCCTGGCGCGGACGCCTGTCACAAAGTCGCAAAAACCGTGCAGTTTGCCCCCCCAGGGCCAAGCGGCGCCTGTGCCGCCTGCCGGTGAGGGCCGATCGGGCAGAGCAGCTTGGTGCTACACTTCTGGCTATGGGACACTTCAAGACGACATGGGGCGCGCGCTTTGGCGGCGTCCGCGCTAACTTCTGCCTGCGGATATTGATCATGACGGCGGGCGCCATCCTGGTGGCGCTGGGCATCGCGCTCTCGAAGCACTCGTGCATGGGAACGGCAGCCATCTCGTCGATGCCGGCCGTGTTTACTGACGTATCAGCTGCCCACGGCGCCGAATGGATGACCATGGGCGCGTGGACCTTCCTGCTCAACCTTCTGTTCCTGCTGGCGGAGATCGTCCTGCTCCGTGGCGAGTTCAAGCCAATCCAGGTGCTGCAGCTTCCCCTGTTTCTCGTCCTGTCCGTCGCGGTGGACGCGTGGCTTTGGGCGCTCTCGTTCGTGCCGGCCGACAGCTACCCGCTGCAGGCAGTGTTCCTGGCCCTCTCCATCATCACACTCGCGCTGGGCATCAACCTGCAGCTGGCTCCCGATCTGGTGATGTGCCCCGCAGACGCCATCGTCCAGGTGGTGTCGTACGTATCGGGCCGACCCTTCCCGAAGTGCAAGGTGCTCATCGACGTCACGCTAATGTCCGCAGCGGCAGTGGTCTCGTTCGCGGCCCTCGGCGGCTTGCATCAGGTGCGCGAGGGCACCATCATCGCTGCGTTGCTGGTCGGCCGCGCCGTGGGCCTGTGGGGCCGTGCGCTCAAGCCCACGCTGGCGTGGCTGATCCCTCCGTCGCCGCGCACGTTCATCGCGCCGCTCATTCCGAAAGACGGCACGCGAGCGCGAAACGCGAGCAAGCGCATGGTCGTGGAAGACGCCGAGGCGCAGGCGCAAGGAGCCGCGGCGCACTAGCGCGAGGCGACGCAAGCCGAGATGCCGAGGCGGGCGGCCCGAGGCCGATGGCCGCAAGAACGCAAAGGCACCCTGACCTTTTTGCGCAAAGCTCTGCTGCAGATTGGACAAAAACGACGACTTGACGACAAGAACTCGCCGACCTCAGGCATCCTTGCCGCTTGGCGGATCTGCCCGCTTTTGCGACCTGGGCAAACATGCAACGACGCCCGGCATGAGAGTCACCGAGCGTCGTCAGATCGTCATTTTTTGGCCAATTTAGGGCGCCGTTTCGCACAACCCCATCTCACGCCGACGGCCATCAGCCGGGGCTGCAGACCTTGCAGGGAGCGTATCCCTTCGCGCGGGCGTCGGCATAGTCGATGGGGATCTTGCTCTTGCTGAGGTGGCGGCAACCATCGCGGTGATACTTCTCGCCCGTATTGGTAATGTAGACCGTATGCGTACTCTTCTGCGCTGCCGCGGCTTCCTCCTGGGCCTTGCGCTGGGCCTCTGCCGCCGCAGCTGCAGCCGCAGCCTCCTGGGCCTTGCGCCCCTCCTCAGCAGCCTGGGCCTCCGCCGCAAGGCGGGCCTCCTCGGCAGCACGCGCCTCCTCGGCAGCCCGGGCCTCGGCGGCGGCCTTCTCTGCAGCTGCGACCTCCATCGCCTCACGGTCGACCTTTGCGGCCAGCACGACCTCCTGGCCCTCCTCCCCGTCATAGACGCAGCTGGCCGACGTGGGCACGCAGAGGTACGCGTCATCGTAGGGCGCATCGGCCTCGACGGAGAAGCGGTAGGTGCCCGGATCACAGCTCAGGTCGTAGACATGCCCCGGCAGAGCCCGGTACTGGCGCGAGAAGTCCTCGCCGTCGGCCCCCTCGCCCTCCACCTTTATCACGAGGGGCACGTCCTGGAACTCATCGTCGTCCAGGTTCACCGTGAAGGTAAGCCGCGGATCAGACGCGGCCTCCCCGCCTGGTCCGGTCTGCGCCAGGCTCTGCCCTTCGCCATCGGCGGCAGGAGACTCCGGCTGGCATCCAGGCAGACAGGCCGCCCCCACGCACAGCACGAGCGCCAGCGCGACGGCCGACAGGGGCCGGCTGGCGACGGGCACCCCCTTCCCGAAGATGGCGGCCAGCAGCCGCGCGTTGCGCTTCCTACTCATCGATCGATCCCTTCGTCGTAAGGACTATGCCGTCGCCGGTGGAGACGGCCAGGATGTCACCACCCTGGTCGGTACGCAGAACGCTCGCTCCCTGGGCTGTCAGGCGCCTAAGCACCTCGTCGGTCGGATGCCCATAGGAGTTGTCCCCCACCGATATGACCGCATGCTGCGGGGCAACGGCTGCCAAGAAGGCGGGCGACGAGGCGCCAGCCGAGCCATGGTGTCCTACTTTCAGTACATCAGCATGCAGGTTGGCGCCTGCGGCGACCAGGTCAGACTCCTCCTCGCGCTCGGCATCGCCGGTGAAGAGGAACGAGTCGTCGCCATGGTCGATGCGCAGCACAAGCGAGTTGTTGTTGTCATCTGACGCTGGACGCACGGGCCCGAGGAAGGTGACGCGCGCCGCGCCCAGGCTGAAGCTGTCGCCCGGTGCGGGGATGGTGATGGGGACGCCCTGGCGACCGAGCCGCTCGCAAAGGCTGCGCCAGGTGCGCGTGTCCGATTCGGCAGTGGGGCTGTAGAAGGTGCCGCAGGCGGCTGCCTCGAGCGCGCCGGAGATGCCGCCGGCGTGGTCGGCGTCGGGGTGGGTGGACACGAGGTAGTCGAGCCGCGCGACGCCGAGGCGCCGCAGCACGGAATAGACGGTCGACGACGCCTGGGGAGGCCCCGCGTCGATGAGCAGCCACTGGTCGTCGCAGCTGATGAGCGCGCAGTCGCCCTGCCCAACGTCGATGAAGCGCACCTTGAGAAGCGACGCATCAGGGGCAGGCGCGGAAGCGGCGTCGCCCGTGCCGGCGAGGGGCGCGGACGAATCTGCGGCGCCCTCGCCCGCGTCTACGCCGGAGGGCGCGTCGCTCGCAGGGGCCTCGACCTCCTCTGCCACCTCCACCGCACGCTCGACGCGCGGCTCCGACGCGGCACCACCGGACTCCCCCGAATCTCCGCCCGCCGCGCATCCGCCGAGCGCCAGCAGGCCCACCGCAACGACCAGCGCCGTAATGCGTAAACGCGTCTTTACAAAGCGCCCCGAGCGCACGTCATCACCGCCCCGCGGCGCGCCGAGAAAAACCATGGGATCCCCTCTCGATTCAGCCGTCTCCCCTGCTCAACGACCCTCCCTTACCAAGGATGCTACCCTATCCCCCACTTCGGCACAACTTCGAAGGCTATTCGAGGTCAACCCCGACATCATCGCAATACCGGCGGCACGTGCTCAGCAGCGCATCGAACTCACGCTCGATGACCGCCCATATTATCTCCGCGTCAACATCTCCGTAGGCATGCGCCAGACGATTGCGAACCCCCGACGCGCCTGCGGTGTTGAACCCATACGAGCTCGCCAGTTCGTCATCCAGGCGCCCGACCTCCTCCGTCACGCGAAGAACCCGATTCATGAATCCCTCGGCCAGCACCTCATCCTGATCATTCCCCGGATGAAGAAAACGCGCCTTATCAAATGACAAGGCTCCGAGCTGGCGCTGCGTCTGGACGATAACATCGTAAATCTCCTGGATACGCGCAAGGTCAGTCGGTTTTGCGCTCATATACGAGCACCTTCTCTCGGTCGATAGCTGCCGCAAGCGCCTCGTTCGCCACATCGGCGGCCGACACTACGTCGCATTCCCTCCCCGTCTCCTGCTGCACGATCTTCGCAAAGTGACTCAGCTCGCGGAGGGTGAACCCCTCCCCCCGGTCAATCACAAGACGCACATCGACATCACTCCCCGCCGTTTGCGACCCACGCGCGAACGAACCGAAGAGGTAGGCACGCTCGATAGCCGGGAAGAGTGACGCGGCCTCGGCAACCGCCTCCCTCACCTTCTGCGCCTCCCGCGCCGCCGAAACAGGCGCCTGGAGAAGCGCCGATAAGTCATCGAGAAGGGCCCGGTACTCGCCAACGCGCGCATCCGCGCCTTCGCACCCGCCCTCGTCGCCGCCACGCTGCAGACCCTTCTTGATAAGGAAGAGGTAGGCATCGGTTTTTCGCACGCCGTGCTCCCGCGCGAAGCCATCCACCTCATCCGCCAGATCCGCAGGAACGCGCAGAGAGACCGGCACCCGGCGTTGAGCGCCTATCGCAGAGGAAATGTCGCTATGTCGCATGGCTCCCCCTTCCATTCGCAAAGTAATACCATTTGTCATACATATTGTATTACGAATTGTATTATACATGGGCCACCTCCCGCGAAAACCCCTCATGCAGGCGGGTTGGCTTCGACGTGGAAATGGCGTGGGACTGGGGCGGACGTGGTAGGATGAAGGCGACGAGAGGCCGGCGACGTCGGGGGACGCGCGGCCGAGCGCGCGCCGACGAGCGGGCGCCACTACGGATCCACGGCGTCGCGCCTCGGCGCGCGCCCGACTCACCGAGGAGGCAAGGCGCCTCGGCGCCGAACGCTATGGCGAGCAACAATCCCAGACACAACGCCCAGGCAGGCCGGCGGCACAACCCGCAGCGCGGGGGCGATGCGGCCGGCGGGCAGGGCATCCGCACGGGCCAGGGCATCCACTATCAGCCCTCGGGCGGGGACGACGCCTTCTACGCTGACGGCGGAGGCTTCGACGGCGGCCGGGGCGGCGGCACGCCCGGCAACCCGCGGGCGCGGGCCGGAGCGGGTGGGCGACGTACGTCTGCCCAGACCGTGCGCATGAACGCTGGGGCCGCAGGCGGAGCGGGCGGCGGGCAGCAGCCGGGTCGCACCATCGCCATGCCCCCGACCGGAGGACGCGGCGGACGTCGCGGAGCGACGGCCCCGACGCCGGCTGCCGGCATGGTGCCGCCCGGCACCACCGCCAAGCGCCGCGGGAAGCACAAGAAGCTGAAGGTGGCGCTTGGGATCGTGCTGGCGCTCGCCCTGGTGGGCGGCGGCGCCTTCGCCTTCTGGATCGGGGCCCTCGACCGCGCCCTCGGCTTCAACACCGAAGCCGAGCGCCAGGCGCTGCTCGACAAGCTGGCGCCCACGCGCGGCGACGACGCCTACTACGTGGCCATCCTGGGTAGCGACGCGCGCAAGGGCGACACCACTAGCCGCAGCGACGTGACCATGCTCGCCCGCATCGACCAGAAGAACAAGGTGGTCGACCTCATCTCCATCCCCCGCGACACCATGGTGACCATCGAGGGACACGGCACGCAGAAGATCAACGCCGCCTTCGCCTTCGGCGGCGCACCGGGGGCCGTGGACTGCATCTCCGAGTTCGCCGGCGTCCCCATCAGCCACTATGTCGAGGTGCACTTCGACGAGCTGAAAGACGTGGTGGATCTGCTCGGCGGCATCACCGTCACCGTGCCCGAGAGCTTCAAGGCCGGCAACGGCGGCATGAGCTTCAGCGCCGGCGAGCAGCGGCTCAACGGCGACCAGGCGCTGGCCTTCGCGCGTGAGCGCTACAACGTGTCCGGCGGCGACTTCGGCCGCGCCCAGGCGCAGCGGCTCATCATCATGGCCATCATCCAGCAGGTGCTCGACGCCCCGCCCACGCAGCTGCCCGGGCTCATCGGCGAGCTGGCCGGCTGCGTGACCACCGACTACTCCGTCGGCGACCTGGTGGGGCTAGCCACCAAGTTCCAGGGGAGCGGGCTCGTGATGTACCAGGCCGCGTGCCCCAGCTACTCGCTGAGCCAGGGCGGCGTGAGCTACGTGGGCACCATGTTCGACGAGTGGCGCGCCATGATGAAGCGCGTCGACGCGGGCCTCGACCCCACGGACACCTCCGCAACCATTCCCGAGCCCCAGGCCTCAAGCACCACGCTCGGCGCCGCCACCAACTCCGCCGCGCCCAAGGACTACCGGGCGCTCGCAGCCAAGGCCGGCCTGACCACCGACGACGTGGCAAGCGCGGGATAGCCCTTTAGTTCAATATTCGCTAACGATAAGGGCCCTATATTTACCATATAGGGCCCTTATCGTATCAATTTAGGCTTATAATTTGCTAATAGTTTTACTTATAATGCAAGAAAGGCGACTTTATGAATGAAAATGAGCTTATATTATTGCTTAATTCGCTCAATCGCCATTCGGAAAATGAGATTCTCGAGCTTAAAGAGGCCAAAGACTCATTTCGGATAAAGGATTTGGGAAAGTACTTCTCCGCGCTTAGCAATGAGGCCAACCTTCGCGGTGCTTCGAGCGCCTTCCTCGTATTCGGCGTGCAGGACGACGGCAAGACCTGCGGTACCTCGTTTCGCCGCGAGGCCCAGATGCCCAGCAAAGGACTCCAAAAGCTCAAGAAGGAGATCGCCGAGAACACCAACAACCGCATCACCTTCCGCGAGATCTACGAAATCGAGCATGAGGGAAAACGCGTTATCGTATTTGATATTCCTGCGGCAACACGCGGCATCCCCACCCAGTGGGCAGGCGCCGCCTGGGCGCGCGAAGACGAGGACCTCGTCCCCCTCCCCATCAGCAAGATCGACGAGATTCGCCAACAACCGCCTGCGGACTGGAGTCGGCAAGTCGTCGAAGGGGCGACCCTGGCCGACCTCGACCCCGAGGCCATTGGCGTCGCACGGAAAAAGATGCGCGAGCGCTATGGCGATCGCGAGGGGATCATCGACGGGCTCGACGACAGCGAGCTGCTCGACAAGGCCGGCATCACTTTCCGCGGCAAGATTACTCATACCGCCCTGCTGCTTCTGGGCACGCCGGAGTCTGCCAAGCTCATTGCCGGCGCCCTTCCGAAGATCACGTGGTCTCTCTACGAGGCAACCGGCACCATACGCACCTACCAGCACTTCGAACCACCGTTCCTGCTGCGCATCGACGACCTGATGGCGAAGATCCGCAACGAGGAGATTCAGCTTCTCGCGAATCCCGATTCACTCATTCCCCTCACCACTACCGAGTACAACGACTGGTCCCTGCGCGAGCTTGTGGGAAACGCCATCGCCCACCAGGCCTACGACCGCGGCGGCAAGGTGAACATTGAGGAATTCCCTGACCGAATTTCATTCCTCAACGAGGGCGGGTTCATCCCTGGCAGCCTTGAGAAGGCGCTCGAGCAGGGGTACAAACCGCCCTTCTACCGCAACCCCTTCCTCGTGGATGCCATGCTGAGCGTGAGAATGCTCGACCAGAACGCCATGGGCATTCGAACGATATGCGAGAAGGCGCGCGAGCGCGACATGCCGCTGCCGACCTACGATCTGTCGGATCCTCAGCGCGTGCGGGTAGACCTCCCCAACCACGAGATCAACCCGACATACACCCACCTGCTGTTCGCGAACCCCGATCTCCCCATCCTTACCGTGCTTGCCCTCGACAAGGCGCAGAAGGGCCTGCCGCTCGGCGCCGACGAGCGCGCTGATCTCACGGCGCGCGGATTCATCGAGGAGGACGGCGGGCGGCTCCGCCTTGTTGAGCCTCGCGCAAGGAGAGCCCCGTCGCCAAGCTCGCACGATACGGCTCCCGAGGCGAAGGCTTCCGCACGTCTCCTCAGCAAGAGAGAGCTTGACGACCTCATCTGCCAGACGATCATCGACGAGCTGAGGGCCCGAGGGGCCGCCTCGCGCGTGGGCCTCACCGACGCCGTCAGTCGGCGACTGCTGAACCTGGGGGCGCTAGACGCAGACCTGAAGCCCGTTAACGGGAAGAAGATATACCGTCTCCTTCGATCGCTCGAGGAGGCAGGCGTCGTGCGAAGCGAGGGAAACACCCGAGCTACTAGGTGGATGCTCGTCTAGGGGAGCCTGCGGCCGGCGCTTAAGCGCAGCCGCCCCCCGTCGGCGGGGCCCCGTGCTCCGCTGGCTTTCCTAACCCGATTCGTCAACGAACGGGTTGCTGGGCGGCGGCGGGTTGGTGCCGATTCGTCTCGGAGGGCGTCGCGGGTGCGCGGGCGGCATAGCATGATTCCAACGGCAGACGAGCCTTGGGAGGTCATTATGGTATTCGCGAACATCCTGGTTGCGTACGACGGATCCGACCACGCGAAGGCGGCGCTCGAGATGGCGCGGCAGTTCGCCCTCGAGGGCGAGGATGTGCGGCTGCGTCTGCTAACCGTCGTCTTTCCCGCCGATGTCGACCCCGGCATGTACTACGACGGCACCATGGGGCCCGACGTGGAGAGCCTCGAGCTCGATCAGGAGATGGACAAGGCCGCTCAGACCCGCGCGCTTGACGAGCTCCACGAGGCGGCCGCCACGCTAGAGGGCATCCCCGCCGACCGTATCGCCTGCGATGTCGAGCTGGCCCCCGCCGCTGCCGAGACCATCGCCGCCTTCGCGAAGGAGCACGGCTGCGACCTCATCGTCATGGGCCGTCACGCCAAGCGCGGCATCCTCGACTTCCTGGGCAGCACCGCCAAGGCCGTCATGCGCAAGACCGACCTGCCGGTGCTGACGGTGGAGTAGGAATAGCTTCCGGCTTTGACCTCCCCTTTTCTGGCGGTTGCTCATCCGAATACTCTGTGTTCGGGTCATCCTTCGCCTGGTATCCACTCTTGGCTGGTATCATTGTGACTATCTGTTCAATGCAATTCGCGTGCCTGATCACACGGGCATTTAACCAGGACGAAGAGGAGCATCATGACGGATAGGTTTGACGAGGGCTTCCCGCCTGAGCGGCGTCGCCCCCAAGCGGGAAGCCATAACCCGCGCCAGCAGGCCCGGCAAGCTGCCGGCGGAGACCCGCACGGAAGCCGGGGCGGACGAGCTGCGCAGCGCGCAGGCCAGCCTGCGCCTCGGCCCCAGGGCGGCCGCGAGCAGCGAGCCGCCGGCCAAGGGGCCCGCCCCGCAGCCGCCCCCAGCAACAACCCGCGGCTGAATGCGTCGCGCAGCGGCCAGGCTGGCGCCGCACAGCCCCGCGAGCAGCGAGCCGCTGGCGCCGGCAGGCAGCATTCGCAGCGCCCCGCCGCGCAAAGCCAGCCCGCCGCCCGGCCTTCCGCCCGCGGCGGCCGTCGCTCCGGCGTCAACGTCCCACGTGGGCAGCGCCCCGGCGCCCGCCCCGCCGGTATGGCACCCGTCGGTCAGCGGGGCCAGAGCGGCTTCACCGGCTTCGGCAACTACCAGGAGATGATGGCGCCGCCCGCCAAGAAGCGACGTCGCAAGTGGCCCTTCGTCGTCCTGGGCGTCATCGTGCTGCTGGCGGTAGCTGTGGGCGTGTCCGGATTCACCATGCTCAACTCCGCCAAGACCTTGAAGGCCCAGGCCAACACCGTGATGACCAGCGTCTCGGGCATCAAAGACCAGATTGTCGGCGGCGACTACGCCGGTGCTGCGGCGGCCGCGAAGAAGATTGACGACACCGCCAGCGCCATGCAGTCAGAAATGGACGGGCCACTGTGGGGCCTTGCGTCCGCGCTGCCCGTGGTGGGGCCCGACATCCAGAACGTGCGCACGGTGGTGGCCACGCTGAAGGACGCGTCTTCCAACGCGCTCATGCCGCTGACCAGCGCGCTTGAGGCCAACCCGCCCTCGGCCCTCATCACGTCGGAAGGCGCCATCGACGTGGCCGCATTGGGCCTGCTGCTCGACTCGCTGCAGCAGGCAGCGCCCGTCATGCAGCGCTGCACCGACACGCTGTCGAACATGACGCCCATGAACATTGACCAGCTCGAGGCCGTCATGGGTCCCGCGCGTGAGAAGATCGTCGGCATCAACGACACCTTCCAGCAGGCGAACGCCTTCGCGCCCCTGGTGGGCACGCTGCTGGGCGTCGACGGCGAGCGCACGTACCTCATCGCCGCCCAGAATTCCGCCGAGATCCGCTCGAGCGGCGGCTTCCCCGGTTCCATGGGCACGCTCAAGATCAACAACGGCGCCATCTCGCTTGACGACTTCGCCACCGTCTACGACATGCTTACTGATACCACACCGTCATCTGTCCAGTTCACCGAGGCAGAGGTGGCCCTGTTCGGCAATTGGATGACCGTGCCGCGCGACGCCGGGTTCGACCCCGACTTCCCCACCGTGGCCAACATCTGGGCCACGTCCTACACGGCGCGCACGGGCAATTCCGTAGACGGCGTCATCGGCATCACGCCGTGCGTCGTGCAGAAGATCCTGGCCATCACCGGGCCCATCAAGCTCTCCAACGGCACCGAGCTCAACGGCCAGAACGCCACGAAGGTGCTGCAACATGATCTGTATTGGAAGTATCTGAGCGGCACGCCGACGGAAAGCGGCAACCAGATCTGCGACGCCCTGTTTGCCGAAGCAGCTGACCTCTCGTTCAAGAACCTCATCGGCAACATGAACTCCGAGACGCTCATGAAGTTCGCCACCCTCATGATGGAGTGCATGCAGAGCCGCGAGACCATGCTGTGGCTCACCAACGAGACGGATCAGGTCACCATCCAGGAGATCGGCTGGTCGGGCTCGCTCGACACCACACCGGAGACCCCGGCGGTGGGCGTGTTCTTCAACCTGTGGATCGGCTCCAAGCTGGGCTGGTACCTCGATCTGAACAACGAGATCCTCGGCAAGACGGCCAACGCCGACGGCACGGTGTCCTATGAGGTCAAGACCACCTTCACCAACACGGCCACCCAGCAAGAGGTCTACGACGGCGGCCCCTACATCATGGGCAAGCTCGACGGCTTCCAGAGTGGCGACATGATCCCGCAGATCTACCTCTACGCCCCGGCTGGCGGCACCATCACCAACCTAGTCGCCAGCGACGGCTCCGCCCTCTCGTCAACCACCCAGGCCGGCCTGGAGGCCTACCTCTGGTTCCGCCCGAGCCTGCTGCCGTCAAAGAGCATCACCCTCACCTACACGGTGACCACCGCCCCCAACCCCGAGGAGGATTTGGCGTTCTACCACATGCCCACGCTGACGGCGTACCGGTAGGCGATAGACATCACTGCAGAGAAAAGGCCTCACATTGCCTCCACAATGTGAGGCCTTTTCTATGTCGTAATAAATTCATTTATTACGACATCCTTTGCCTAAATTAGGCTATCTGGCGGTTTTATTGCGATATGCAATCGAGAGGAGGGGGCATGCCGTCCCCCAGCGCAGAGCCTAGCATCTCAGAGCGACAGGCTCAGAGAATCCTCCACCAACTACACGAGGAAGGACTCACCACACGAGAAGGGCCTAACAAAGCAGGTCGAGGGATAGCCTCAGAGAACGACTTCGATATTCTCAGAGAGACGTCACGCCAGATGACAACCATCGCTAGCTCATCCAAGAAGGAAAGCGCGCCCGATATGAATCGCTTGGCCGACGCCAGCGATTCCACAAGCGGAGAACAACCATCATCGGGAGATATCGGCCGCAGCCAGACAGACCAGCCCGTCTGCGCCAGGCATGCCGTCGACACCATGTACGCGCAATGCAGGGCGATCTCCTCCTACGCCCATAATGCTAGAGAGTTTTTTGATTCTTCGCGACTGTCTTTTTTATCTTAGCGACAATCCGCTCAAGGGCCCCTCTTCGAAAATCCCACCTTTTCACCAATACACTCATATCTGAGGCCCTCCTCGCATCGTCGAGAAAAGCGGTTCTTTTCGCGTACGGCTCTACACTGCGAACCAATGCGCTGTTCCCAGCCGCGATATCCGCAAATGACGCGGGTCCGCTTTCAATGACAAACTGCAGGTCGTTCAAGGCTTGTTGCCCCTTGTCCGTATTAGTCAGCACAGCAGAAACGCCATCAGATCTGTCAAGACTAGGTAGCGTTCGATCAACTCCCCAGTAGTCTCCTAGGGTTACATCGCTTCCACTTGAGCATTTCGCCGGACAGGCAAAGCATGAAGACCGGATTGAGGCATTGCAGAGAAACGCCTTCATAAACCAGTCATCCTCATGCAAGGACGACTCAGTCGTTCCATCTTCGAAAGAGTACTCAACCGAGAAGTTCTCCCAGTCGATACGCTTTGATCGGAAGTTAACCGAAATGATTCTTTTTTGAGCCACCTCGGAACGCAGCCGTATCCATTGCCGCCAAAGCATCGGAGATGGCACTCCATGACATATGATTTCCGCCAGCAGAAGATTACCGACGGGAGCTTTCATTAATTCGAGGTACCTTTTTACCCCCTTAATCTGACAGGGAGTCCCCGACACTAGAACACGATTACCAGCCGCAAGGTCTTCGCGCATGGATCTATAGAGATCAATCGTCAAATTACTCTGCACATATTTTGACCGCAGTAACTCATTCAGACAGGACGGATCACCAACCCTCACATGACGAACAGCGTCGAACGACTGGGTAAAGGCCGCCCCGTATACAATCCCGCCATCATTGAACACTTGCTTGGCGAGTAATCCAAAGACACCTCCGGACGAGGACTCCAAAAGGAGCTCCCGATCGGCCGCTTTCGCCCAAAGAGCATGCCCTGCTCCCACTGCCACATTCGATGACAAGGCCGGGCACACATCCTCGCACCTCAGACAGCTGACGCATCTATCCAAATCAACAGAAGGGTAAGGAAATCCCAGATCGTCTGCCTTCATTGAAATACAGGAAACAGGGCAAATGGCAGCACATGCCGCACAGCCGCAGCAGCGCTCCCCCAGTCCAACTATTCTAGTCAACTCTCCCCCTTCGCCTCAACATCCTGAATGGGTAGGCCAGTATCGCTTTCTCATATCGATTCAGCCATCCGCCCCAGAGAACCAGCGTGTAAAACGCCAGGAAAAAAGCCGCCTCGCCTGCAAGTGCCAGCCAAGAAACAGTCGGAAAAAACCAGTCGGCTGCAAGATAGGTAGCCGTTCCTGCGAGCGCTGCGGGAACAATCAGGGGCGTGACACTTCCAATAAATTGCTTTATGTCCAGCTTCACTACACGCGCATAGTAGATATTCATGATCGGCCCCGTGCAAAGAAAAAGCAGTATCGCAGCCGTCAGCGCACAGCCGATGACTCCAAATTCTCGTGATACCGGAATCGATACGACAAGATCCAGGCCAGCAGCTACTATATAGAGCACCGAGCGGAATGCCTGCTTATTCTTAGCCTGCAAAATGGAGATCCCAAGATTCTGTATGAGCGATATAGATAGACCCAGCATGAGGACGACAATGGCCGGATACGCATCCGCAAAATCACTTCCCGCCCATAGTAAAACGAACTGACGACCAATAGCTATAAACGCCGCACATGTCCCCCAAATCATTATTGCCTGGAGACGGCCTATTCTGATAAAGAGCTCGTTAATCTCCCCCATATCCTCCGTTCGGCTTGCAACGGCTGTCAACTTTGGCAAAAACACACTCGTTAACCCCGTTGATATCTGCATGTATGCCGAAGTGATCACCTTGCAAACCACACCGTAAACCGCAACCGCCGCTGCCCCGCACACGGCCCCCAGAACAACTTGTCCGGTCTTCCAGAATACTTGATCAAACACCATATTGAGCAAAACGAAGAAACTGAACGATGCAAGGCCTCTGAAGAGAGCCCAATCCCATCTCACCAATCGACACGAGATCGAGAGATTTCTTCTGCAATACACCACATAAAAAAGGACGACAATCGCATTCAAGGCAACCTGCACGGCCAGAACGCCGACAGCATCTCCCTTGCAAACCAAAACTACCCACACGACCAATATCTGCATAGCGTACTTCACGATGGAGAGCACACGGGCAAAAACAAATCTCTCGTTTGCATTGATGAGAGCCAGGAACCAGTTTCCCGGCAAAACGACGGCACAGTTAAGGATGACCAAGAGCATCATCTGATGCGCAAGCTTCAGTTCAGCCTCCGTAAATGTGGTCAAGAAGAGGATTTCCAGGGACGAATCAACCCCCATGCCAACCAGGATGGCCAAAACAGTTATCAAAACATAGATAATGGCAGCCATAGCTAGGAGGTTTTCCACAGAGCCATTCTCCGAGTCTGACTTCGCCTTCACATAGAACCTGGTCAGAGTTGTAGAAAGGCCGACATCCATAACGGATAAATACGAAATAATCGACCCGATTAGCTCGTACACCCCATATTCGGCCTGCGTAAGATGACTGAGCAGAAGGGGAACATACACAAACGATATGATCCCGTTTACCAAAAGGGAGGCATAGGACAACAGTGCCCCGGCTTTGCGCTGGTTAAGCAATTTCTTTCTGATCAATCACCCGGATTGACGGATAGATGTTGCACCGATACGAGTATGAGATAGACACAGCCAGGAAAAAAGGCATAAACACGAGCGTCATTTGAAGCAATGTTCCGAAGGTGCACGCGTAGAGCAGAGCAAATATCTGAAACGCAGCTGCAAAAGCGGCCGACTGCTTCCGGAATACTTTTAGAGAAGGATCGCAATCGCTCGACACGTCTGACTTCAACATGATTACAGCCTTTACGCTAACCACCAATGTTCCCACCGATGCAGCAAGAAAAATCGCCGCGCCAAGAACCCCGGTTTCGGCTAGAAGCTGAAGGATATCATTATGCGCATATATTGATACCAAGCTCCCATTCGGCCATAGGAAGGCGAAGGTGCTCCATCCTGTTCCTACCACAGGGCTTTGACCCCATTGCTCCAAAGCATGAGCCCAAAGAAGCACACGTCCGGAAGTAACCTCGTTCATGTTGTCAGCTGTGGTGGTTTCGATGATCCTCTTGATCGAATTTGCTATTCCCTCAGAATACTGAGCAAGGATCATTATTGCCACCAAAGCAAGCACAGAAAGTAGTGCCAGCTTTAGAATCTTGTTCTTTCTTTCCGTCATTAGGTAGAGACAGATTACTCCCAAAATCCCAAAGCCCAATTGTGCACGCTTCTGCGTAAGGAACAGCGCAAACAAAAAGAGCAACATCAGGATCAGGTACAGAGCGCCCTTTCCCTTCTTGCTAAAAAAGAAGAATGAGGAGCTTAGTATCAATCCAAATGCCATCAAATCGCCATTGTTGCTGTAATGCATGGTAAGACCGGATTGGTATCCAATAGCGTCGGGTTGATCTGCGAAGAAACGCGGCTTAACAAAGTCGGTGTAGACGTCCGGAAAGACATAGAAAAAGAATGTCGCCAATAAGTGGATCACCAGCATCCAGAGCAAGACACGAAGAAAAGGCTTGACCCACTCAGTAGCGGCTGCCCCAAATAAGGCGAGCAGGATTGAAATGAAGAGAGCGAGAACGGGAAACTCAGTCACTTGGAAGGTGGCAAGGTAGCCCAGAAGCGCAATAACCCCCAACACAAGCCACAGAATCCCCACGCCATAAGACCGCAAATCAAAACTCTTCTTTTTGACAAAGAGGCATGCAGCGATCGCGAACCCCAGGAAAAAGAGGGAGCGTGTAAAAATTTTGGGAAGAACATCTTCGAAGAGCGGATAAGCCAGCAGTAAAACCGCCAGGATGTAGTAAAGACTCTCGCTTTTGGATATATTTAAGCCTCTCTCGATCACCGTGATTCTAGCGCTCTCTTCAGAAACTCCTCCGACTCACTTCTTTTTATCGAGAGAAGGGCTTTCGCCTTGGCATATGGCAAGGACACTTGCTGCGGGCCCTCACCGTCAGAAACAAGGCTCTCGTTCAAATCAAATTGACTCACGAAGTTTATGATCCGTGAGTTCATTGAAGCCTCTTTGGCATCTGAACGTTCGAAAATGTTTAGCGGACGCTCGTATATAAGAGAGAAGACCGCCGCATGGAAAGAATTCGTACAGATTAAACTTGCATTTTTTATTAATGCAATAAAGTCTTGAGGGCCCGCCTCGTAGAAGAGCGGACTAGAGAGGTTCATTACCTCAACGTTCTGCAGCCCCTCGCGCTCGCAATACTCGTCAACCAACCGCCGTTGCTGCTCAACATTATTCCCGAGAAAATACGAGAAAACATAGTCGCCGTCCGGCACCATACGAACAGACGAGACGGCATCCCATTGCCCCTCATCGAGAAGAAGCGTTGGGTCAAGAACGACCGGGACGTCTAATCCCGTGAGCTCTTTGATAATTCGCGCTCCAGCCTCTTCTCTCACAGAAATCGATCCTATCGAATCGAGTCCTGAACGATACTCATTCACGTATTGGGGGGGCAGCACGTCAATGCCAAAACTAGGAGCGTAGGCGATGCATTTTTGCTTCGGAGAAAAAGCGGCGAACTGAAAATCCGGATCCGTCAAATGATCCGGATTCCATATCTGGTCGCTGCCAATGCAGAAGAGATCGGCTTTGTTTGCAAGATCCGCTAAATTTGACTTACTCCGAACCTTATACTTTTTGATCGTTCGATCGAACTCTTGGAAGGCCCTGTACCTTCTCGCGCGAACACTCCGATTCAAGGGGTTCCACACCAGCGGCTTGGCAAGTTCTTTGACCATCGGGCCGAATCCAGCCGCAGGGTAATACGCAATCGTTCCGCATGAGTTCCCGAGCTGCTCTATCTTGTGCGTTAACGCAAAATTCTGCAACCGATTCCCATAGTTGAATAGACCATAAGGGGTCACTATCAAGATATTGGCCATTAGCAAAGACCTCTTGCCCTCAGCAAAGCCGATTCGATTCTGCTTTTAAAAAGGAATACGTCTACGTTAATCCCACTTTTACATAGCGCCCTCTTCACCGCAAAGAACATCCCTCGCCTCCCCTTCGATACGTTTCGAGGCAACAGATCCGCGTGGATCCTCTCGTATGTGCGTCGAACCCTCCTACGCTTTTCTTTTATCGGCAAATCGCACTCCTGGAGAAGGTAATTCTTAGCCACACGATTCACTTCGCCAAGGAAACGGCATTCGACCTCGAAGCCATACTCCTCCAAAGCCTCATCATCCAGAACTTTCCTCAATGTATTGATTGCCTCATAAGCCACGGAATCGCTATTTGCCCTATATCGATGAATACTTGATTCGCGCAATTGGTAATATCGATACCAACACGTCTTAACCACTGCAATGGAATCACATCTTTGAAATAGCTTAACGTTCCATATGGTGTCTTCGCAGACTGCCACACCTTCGGGAAACAACACCCTCTTCGCTATGTCCCGCTTTATCAAACGGGCGACCGGACCACCAGATATAACATCGAGAACATCGTGCCGTATGCAAAGGTTTTTATTCTTCGTTCGCCCCGTCAAGGCATATCGAAGCAGCTCGTCCGGCTCCAGCGCGCACACCTCTCCATTTAGCTGCTGCAACGGGATGGGGCAATAGGGTATTCCGCTCGCGTAATACTTCTGAGAAAATCCCAGCAACACATCGTAATTGCCCTCACGAGCAACACTTAAAGCCTGAGCTAAAGCACCCTCCTCCAACTCATCATCACTATCTACGAACATTACATAGGGCGCGCTGGCAAACGAAATCCCGATATTGCGAGCGGCGGAAACCCCTCTGTTCTCCTGGTTGATTATTACGACGTTCTCTTTCTCCAGCGAATAATTCGCCAGATACGCCTCCGTCGTCCCATCGCTGCCATCATTTACCAAAATGAGCTCTACAGCCCCAGGTTGCTCCACGATACTCGTAAGACACCTGCACAACCGGTCAAGCGGCGGATTAAACACGGGTACGATCACGCTTACGTCGAAAATGCTCTCTGTCTTGCGCGTTTCTCCCACGTGCTACAACAGGCTTCTTCTCATCAAATAACTCACCGAACTGCCCTCTCCGGTATAAGCAAACCCGCTCTTTTCATAGAGAGCCCGAGCCGACGCATTGTCTTTCAAAACTTCCAGCGCGATCCGTTCCATTCCTTTCGATCGGGCGATGGAACACGACTCTTCGAGAAGAACCCTGCCATAGCCTAGACCGCGATGCTCTTCGTGAATGGCGAGTTGAGTGATATAGGCCTGCTTCTGCGAAGCATCATTCACATACAACGAGATTGCCCCTATAAGATCATTCGACTTAAAGAGGGCGTAGGTCTCCGCCTTCTCTGCCACCTTGCGAATATAGCCCTCAAAATCGGGGAGCGCTATCCACAGGGGAGGCTCATAGTATCTGCCCAGCACCTCCCAGAGGGCCCTTACACCCTCCTCTCCCCTTACCGGAACAAGCCTGAGGCTCTGATCGTCAACCAAGGCTACTCGACCCCTTGCATCAGTCGCGGAATCTCACGAATCGACGCCGCCGTCAGCACGTCATCACGCTCGTCGCTTGAGATAAGAATGGCATCGCAGCCAGCCGCCCGCGCCATGGCGATATCGCTTTCGTAGGAATCGCCTACCATAAGGAGCTGGTCAGCGCTCAATCCGTCCTCTTCCATGACCGTCTCGATCATGAATGGGCTGGGCTTGCCGACGATGACGTCGCAAGAGCGGTTCGCACACCACTCAACAGGTGCCGTCATGGCGCCACAGCCAGGAAAGAGTTTAGCTCCCTCGCCGGGAAAAACTCTCTCGCGATTACAGGCGATAATCCGCTTGGCATTCAGGGCCACGCGCACGGCCATGGTTAAATCCTCATAGGTCATATCCGGGTTGTAGCCGATCAGGAGGTTCTCCGCCGTGCCATCGTGGCTCACCGTAACCCCAAGGCTCTCGAACTCCTCAACGAGGTTCGGAGAGCCAAATATATGTATGTCCTTGAGTCCCCTCCTGAGAGCATAGAGTGCCGCGAGGTAACCTGAGGTAAGAACCTCCTCGAGGCGGCAGTCGACGCCCATTCCGCAAAGCCGCTCGAAGATCTGTTTGCGGGTCTTAGTGGAGTTATTTGTGGCGAAGTACACCTTTATGCCTTGGTTCCTGAAAAAGGTGATCGTGTCATTTGCCCCAGGGATAATCTTACTGCCGTAGTACACCGTTCCATCTAGGTCGAAGAGAACCGCTTTCTTTTCGCTGAGATTTGGCCTGTTGAGCATCTCCATATCCCTCCCTTTCACAGGCAGTTGAAACTACCAGCCAGTTTTATCCACGCGCACTCTTAACAAGCGCACAGGCTTCGCGCGTCTGCTCCTCAATGGAAGCGAAGTCGCCCTCGTCGACGAGAGACGCCTTGACCATCCAGCTGCCACCGCAAGCCGCAACTCTGTCGCACGCAAGATAGTCACCGAGATTCTTCGCACTCACTCCACCTGTAGGGATAAATGAAAGGCCTGGGAAAGGCGCTCCAAGTGCTTTCACTGCCGAGACGCCGCCAAGCTGTTGGGCCGGGAAGAGCTTCACCACGTTAAGCCCCTTCTTCACAGCAGCCATTATCTCCGTGGGGGTAGCACATCCCGGAAAGACCGGAATGCGCTCCGCGAGGCAATAATCTACCAGCTCAGCATCGAAGCCCGGAGAAACAATGAAACGAGCTCCTGCCGAGACGGCACGGCTGGCTTGATCAATCGTAAGCACCGTGCCCGCGCCCAGAAGCATGTCAGGAAGAGAGGAGGCTATCCGACGGATAGCCTCCTCTGCCGCCGCTGTTCGAAACGTCACCTCAGCACAAGGAATACCACCGTTTACCAAGGCCTTCGCCAAGGGCACCGCCTTCTCGGCGTCATTGAGCACCACGACGGGGATAACCCCCAACTCCCTGATCTTCTTTTCTGCCGAATTGTCCATCTCAGTCCTTTCCGTCGTCGTTTCAGTCGATAAGTACGCGAACATATCGATCGATTTCGTCTGTCAGAGACTTCATCTCCTCGACGTTTGACGCCTTGAACAGAATGGTTCCAAGGGAATGGGAAGTATTGCGATACGCCTCGACAGGCTCTCCCAAGCTGCAGGTGCAATGGACTTCCATTAGGTTGTTTTTTTCGAAATCGTCATCAAACCAAAGACCCGCGAAGCGACCTGATTTGGTGCTGAGAATCATGTAGTTGCTCACACAGCATCGCGTCTCAGCCCGCTTTAAAGATGAGCAGTCCTCGCCCAGGGCCGCCTTTATGGCATAGTCGACCAGATTTACGCCCGTGGCATACGAAATTAACTGGGGGATATAGCTTCCCCCGTTGCGAGGGCCCAGCTCAATGAGGTAAACGTCGCCGCGATCGTCCACAATGGCCTCGATGTTATAAGCAGCAGTGCCCATGCCGAGGGCGGTTATGAGTCTTTGCAGCTCATCATCGAGCCGCGCAAGGTCTTCGTCACTGTGAAGCGAAGGCCAGAACTCCCCAAGCGCAACATAGTCACGCGTTCCCTTATTGCTGTAGAGCTCATTCCCGTAGCTGGTGAAGACCAGCTTGCCATCAACGGAGAACCCGTCGCCAGATATCTGGTATCCCTGCTTCTGAATAAACTCCTCGATGACTATGCGACCACTGCGCGAATAAGAAAAAGCCTCTCGGACAGCCTCCGTGAAATCCTCGGGTCGCTCAACCTTGACGACTCCCTTGCTGCCCGACGAATCAACGGGCTTCACCATCACCGGCAGCTCGAAAAGGCCTCGCCCCTCTTCCGCTTCCGCAAAAGAGGAGTATCCGCAAGCACGCGGAGCGTTGAATCCGTGCTCGCTGAGGAAGGCCCTGAAGCTATCTTTTCGCGTGAGGATCTCAACCGCAGCAAGCGGGTTAGCGCCTGGCAGTCCCAGCTCGCCGGCCACATAGGCAGCCGTCGGAGCCGCTGGATCAGAGGCATAGGCAAGAATGCCGTCGACAGCCAGCTGCCGTGCAAGGCGCAGAACCGCCTCACGATCGGTGGTGCTCACATCATGGTATTCATCTGCCAAGGCATGGCCGGGATTATCGGGCAGATAGTCACAGGTAATGACATAGCACCCCAGTTCCTTCGCACGGCGTATCGCAGGTATCTGCTGCATGCTACCGCCAAGCATGAGAAGCTTTTTTTGGCTCATCTGGCAGCATCCTCGCATTCGCGTCGACATACGAAGCGTTTGATCCTCAGAGCCGCCTCTTCAAGCAGAGAGACATCAAGGGTATAAGCGATTCTCACATAGTCCCCATAAGCTGACCCGTAAGTGATGCCGGGAACAACGGCAACTTGCTCCTCTCGCAAAAGTTCATACGCAAACTGGAGCCCATCGAATCCCGTGCCGGAAACGTTGACAAACAAGTAGAACGCGCCACGGGGCTTGGCGAAACGCAGCCCCGGCACTTCGGCAAGCGCCGTGCAAAGCGCTTCTCTGCGATCCTCAAATACCTCTTTGACAGTAGGATCGTTGCCACATAGCTCGTAAGCAGCCAGCGCCGCATACTGCGAGGGAAGCGGCGCGCAGGCAGCGACGTTCTCCTGCATTATCGTCATGCTATCCGCCAGCGTTGTAGGAACAACGGCATAGCCAAGTCGATAGCCGGTCATGGAGAAACGCTTGGACACACTGTTCACCACTACCGTACGCTCTCGCATACCCGGCACGGTGAAGATGCTCGGGCACGAGGCCTCACTGTAGACCAGCGTCCGATAGACCTCGTCTGACACCACGACGAGGTCATGGCGAATGGCCAAGTCTCCCAAAGCCTGCAGCAAGTCCGCATCCATAACCGCACCGGTAGGATTACAGGGGCTGTTGACGAGAAGCGCGACCGTCCTGTCGGTTATCGCATCCTCAATGGCGGCAAGAGAGGGAAGGAAGTCGGCGCCTTCCTCCGAGTCGACGACAACGGGAACCGCTCCGCACATCTTAATCATCTGAACATAGTTCACGTAATAGGGCGCTGGAACAACGACCTCATCACCAGGATCGAGCAGGCAGGCGAACGTGAGGAAAAGCGCCTCCATCCCCCCCACCGTCACGACGATTTCTGACTGCGGATCAACCTCCATTCCATACTCTTCTGAAAAACGCTTCGCTATCGCCTCTCTCAAAGCAGGAAGCCCCGCATTAGCCGAGTAGCGAGTGCGTCCCTCCATGACGGCCTCGCACGCTGCCGACCTAATGGCAGGAGCAGGAAGAAGATCCGGGTCGCCTAACGTCAAGTCAATGACGTCTTCGTACTCCTTCGCCATATTAAAAAGCCGTCGCGAGAGAGACGGCTCTATGGCTTGCGCCATCTTCGATATCTTTATTGCCATCCATGCTCCTTGGCGCACGCGTCAACGTACTCTTGGGGGACTCCACTCAGCGTCACGGCGATCCCTTCCTCGGTATATCCCAGGAACGTGCCGTCTTCTTCCGCATCGGCGCGCGCTGCTGCGTTCTTTGAATCTAATGCGAATTTGAAGAGGTTGACGAGCATCTTGCAATCCGTCTTGAAGCTGACGTTCTCCACATACCAGACATCGTTTTCCAGACGCTCTTGCCAGGTGCGCGGCTTCCCCGTAAGCTCTCGAGGAGGACACTCCAGGCCTGGACGAACAAGAAGACGGCCCTTGTGCCGCTTGTGATAGAGAGGGGTATACCCGGCAACCAGTGGCCTCGGCCCAATAAGACTCATATCGCCCTTGAGAACGCTCCAAAAGTTCAACAGTTCATCCAATGAGGTTTTGCGCACGAATTTTCCGAACTCGGTTACGCGCTCGGAGGCGTTCAACAGCTCGCCTCGCTCGTCATAGAGGTTCCGCATGTTGCGAAACTTCACAAGCGTAAAAGGCTTCTCATCTTTCCCAATTCTCGTCTGCTTAAAGAGAATCGGACGTCCCACATCAAAGAACGTGATAACCCCAAGAACGAGATTGACCGGAAGCGTGACAGCACAACCAACTAAAGCAAAGAGCGCGTCAAGGATGCGCTTACCGTAGCGGACATACAGTCCGTCGGCCGGCCGCACGTCATCCAACCTGGCGTTTATCATGGGGAGGCGGTCTTCGGCGAGCTTTCCCGCAACGACCCACTGCTGATCAAGCGTCAGGTCTTCTTTTCTCACTGAGAGTCCCCTTGACGTCCTTTGAGAGCCTGACGCTCGGCACTTACGATGATCTCGCAGATCCTAGCTACATCATTTCCTCCGAGATCCGCGAACATCGGCAGCGTAAGAACTTGCGTGGAGATGCGGTGCGCAACCGGCGTCTCCTTGGCGGCATCCTTACCCCCATAACACCCATACTCGCTAGTCAGGGGATAGAAGTAGCGGCGCGCGCTAATCCCCTCCCGCGCCAGGGCGGCGGATACCTCGTCGCGAGTGGCACCGAAGACCTCAGGATCGAAGACTACGGGCATATAGGCGTAGTTGGGGGTGATGTCCTCGGCGGGACGGTAGAGCTGCAGACCCGGCACACCGTCGAGCAGCCCCCAGTAGCGCTCGCTCACCGCCTTGCGCTTGGCAATCTCGTCGTTCACATGACGCAGGTTGCAGATGCCCATGGCGGCAGCAAACTCGTTGAGCTTGGCATTGCCGCCGGGATACTCCACGTGCTCCTCGTCGATGATGCCGAAGTTGCGCCACTGGGCGAGCCGGTCGCAAAGCGCCTGGTCGGAATGGCAGATGGCACCACCCTCGATAGTGTTGAACACCTTGGTGGCGTGGAACGAGAACATGGAGGCATCGCCGAACCGAGCTGCCGGCATCCCGTCCTTCCGTACGCCGAAGGCGTGGGCCGCATCGTAGACGACCTTAAGGCCATGCTTGTCGGCGACGGCCTTGATCGCATCGACGTCGCACAGGTTTCCGTAGACGTGCACCGGCAGAATGGCGCAGGTGCGCTCGGTGATAAGCGGCTCGATCTTAGCAGGATCAAGCGTGTAGTCATCGGGCTTGATGTCGGCGAAGACAGGCTTGAGTCCCTTTCGCACAATGGCGTGGGTGGTGGACGCAAAGGTGAAGGGCGTCGTGATGACCTCATCGCGACCATCCTTGCCCAGCTCCATCGTCTCAAGCACGCACTCCAACGCGGAATGGCCGTTGACGAACAGCGTCACGTAGTCGGCTCCCAGGTATTCCTGCAAGCTCTTCTCCAGCTCCTTGTGCTTCACACCCCGGTTGGTCAGCCAGTGACTTTCCCACAAGGGCGCAATCTCTGCGCAATACTCCTCGAACGGCGGCATCGACGACCGCGTAACGAGGATCCGCTTATCCTCTACCATACGAAGCGGCTCCTCTTACCCTTGGAGCACGCTGGCAGCGCGCCTTTCCCTATTCCCTTGTCAACCGGTCTTCTTGACAATCCCCAGTCCTACTTTTGCCTCTAGTGTTCTTCCGAACATCTCGATTTCCAGATACGCTAAGCGCTTATGACGGTTGATCTTTTTGATCCAGCCTTCGTGGTGCCGCAGCGGCCCCTTGGTGATGCGAACCTGATCGCCCTCGATGACACCCTCGGACATCTCGATAACCCGATCGCCGCTCTCGGTGAAGGCGGCTATCCAGTCGATCTCCTCGGGTGCGAGCGGCAAGAATGCATCGCCGCTGGCCAGGAGCTTAGTGAAGGCCGGCACCTTGCGAAGCTCGGCCTCAAGCGCGTCGATGTCGTCAGTCACCACGATCACGTACCCGGGAAACAGCTTGGCGGTGCACAGCCGCCATTCGCCGCGGAAGCTTTTCATCAGCTCATAGCGGGGCACGAAGCACTCCTCGAGAGCCCCCTCGTCGACAAAGCGACGAATCATCGCCTCGGCGTTGGCCTCACGGCCGGCGGCCACCTGCACGACATACCACACATCAATCACGTCCTTCGCGATGCGCAGGGTATGCGTTGCCATCGGAGCACAGCCCCGTGGCTTCAAGCCGGCACGCCAGCGGCCGAGGAGGCACGTAGCCTCCCCTGCTGCCAGCGCAAAGACGCCAAGGCGCCCGGCATGGCTTCGCCCCTTGCATCTGCAAGAAGAAATAAGCGCTCTTCATTCGCCTGAGCTCACGAAGCGCGCGCGTGGCGTCGTCTTCGCTCCTTCGGGCTATGTTCGGGACAATCGTAACAATGACGCGATCTAGAGTAAACTCCAGCCGCGCCGAGCCTCCCCTGAAGGGGAATACGTGCATCCCGTTGACCGGGCGCTCGCGAGCTGCGCGCCAAGGCGCAAAACAGCTGGTCGCAGGCGTCCAATACGGGAGTAATGATAACACGTCGTCATGAGTGCGTCAGGTGAGACCCCCCCCCATGCCGTTTTTCCGATTTCAGAAGATCCTTCGACTGCTTTTATGGAACAACAGATGGAAAAGCCACCGTTATCAGGGGTTTTGCCCGCCACTCACCGACGCGGATACGAGCACCGAGCCATCGTTTACACACAGAATGCGCACAAACACGCACCCTGGGCACGTGACAGATGAAACCCCTGGTAAATGCCACCTTTCCCACTTAGCAAAAGAGGGGCCGCGCTCGATGCGCCCCTCGGCAGTCGTCACGCTAAGAGTCAACGCGGGCGGGGCTTACTCCCAGCACCACCGCTCCGGATTCCACACATGCCCAACGCATAGGGATCGTAAGACCGGATCGTAGAGATCCTTGCACTTTGATTCAGCAGCGCCAAGCGTTGGGCAGATCTCAAGAACGTGGGCATCGCGCGCTACCTTCTTGTAGAAGTCGCCATAGTCGGCATACCAGCTCGAAGGCACCCTGAACTCATCCGGCAGAACCTTATGCCGCATCCGAGCCTCTACTTCAAGTTTTTGCCGCAGCTGCACTTCATCGATAGGGCAATGCGACGCATAGAGGATTATGTCGACAAGATCCTTCACGCGGGAGGAAACTCGCCCATTGTGCAGGTCAACAACACCCGGCAAAGCAAGCGATGCCGATAGAACCCCTCTATGACCCTTCCTGTATCGAGCGGCGAGTCCCTTGCGGCCTGCTTTATCGCCATTTCAAGCGCCGACGCAGATCGATACCTCATCGTCCCTCCTCCGATGCTATGACAAATCGAGCGGCCAGGTCTGCTCCCTCCTCAACGCCGAACTCCCTTCCCAGGAGGAGGGCAAACCTTCGCAGATCAAAATGACCTCCTCGCGCATCCTTAAGCGCAGCAATGATCTGAGACGGATCCTCTTTGTCGAGAATGAGATCCAGCATTGTACGCTCCGGCTTCGTCAGAGCAAACCCCTCTGAGAACGAGACATCCTCCCTCTCTATCACACGCGTGCCAAAACACACGCCATCTCGTCGGCTGTTGAATCGAACTGGGGAAAGCACTCTAAGAGGGGTAAGGTGAAAATCTCCTAGACCCCGAATAGCAGCTGCGCTACTCCCTCCAATCGCAACGCCATCCCAGCTCTCAGCCGCCATACGCTCGGCGGTCATCTTGCCTGGAGCAGTAAGGCTCCAGGCTGCTTTAGCGCCATCGAGGGGGCCTGCCTGGGCGCCTACAAGCCGATAAGCGCCATGCGCAACACGCTCAAGCATATGAGTGGAACTCGCATATGAAAGCGCGCTCCTCGGAATACCAAACCGCTCCGCCTGGGCAGTTGTGAATACGCCCTCCTCCTCTGAGAGTTCTTGAATGAGCGATCTGTACGTTTGATATTTCATGTTGCAATTGTATTAATTTTTATAACAATTGCAACATGAATTACAAGAAGCAAAAACAAAATAGCTGCGTTTGTATACGCATCCGTATACAAACGCAGCTATCAGAAAGCTACTGTTTCTCGCGCTCCCCTACCGTCGAGAGCGTTTGGGCGTAGCGGCCTTGAGGCGCTCCATGGACGTCTTGGACTCGCTCGCCCTGTGGGAGCGGCTCGTACGCGCGCCACGGCCGCCACGGCCGCCAGCCGGGGCTGGGGGCTGCACCATCACGAAGCCCAGCACCTTGGCGGACGCGATGTCCAGCTGATTGGCCACCTCGGCCAACTCGGCCGTAGGCGTCTCGAACTCAGCCAGGGCCAGTACCGTGTTGCCCACTGCATGCGCGATGTAGGCGAAGTCCGCATGGTTAGCCGGATCGGACGTGTTCACCACCACCAGGCTGTAATGCTCCTTCGCCTCGGCGACGAACTTCTCGAAGGCCGAGGAGCCCAGCATGGTCACCGGGTTCACGAGCGGGCTGCCGGCGGGCAGGTAGTCCACCGACGGCGCGAAGGGGATAACGCACGCGTCCAGCTTGGCTCGCTTCGACACGACGTCCGCCAGACCCACAGCACGGCGTCCGCCCTGGTCGCCACGCATGGCGTCAAGCGCGCCCTCGGCCAGGTCGCCCTCGATGAGCAGCGTCTTCACCTTCGCCTGGCTGGCCGCCTGGGCCAGCTCCAAGCACGCGAGCACCGAATTGCGCGTACCGCCCACTGGCACCACGCACAGCGCGCGCTCGCCCTCGCCAGCAAAGCGGATGTTGGCCAGGAACGCCTCGCGCGCGTGTTCCGGCGTGGGGAACGGCAGATCGCCCAGCTGGCGAATCTTGAGCCCCTCCTCCACCTCCGCGGCGCTGTGCACGGGAGCACGGCGCATATCCATCAGCACGACGATGCACACCGCCACGAACAAACCGGCCAAGAAGGCCACGGCCGAGTACTTCACCAGGCTTGGCGACACGTCAACCGCCGCGCTGGCGTTGGCCACCTGCACCTGCACGTTAGGATAGAGCGTAGCGGCCTGCGTCTTGAGGTTGCCGGCCACCTCGTTGACCGTGTTGACGCAGCTCTGGCCGTTCACATCCTCAGCCGTGATGGCGACGGTCTTGTTGGTGGTGTTGGCCTTGGCCGTGACCTCGAGCTTGCCGGAGCTCTTCTCCTTGGCCAGGCCCTCGGCCACGCCGCCGATGCCGCCCGGCTCACCCGACACCGACACGTTCGCCGTCGCGGAATACGTCTTGGGCATGACGACCAGCACCACGGCGCACACGAGCATGCACGCGACGGGCAGCGCCACGACCATCTTCCAGTTGCGCTTCAGCAGTTTCAGCAGATCCATCAGGGTCATGAGTCCAGCCTTGCCTTCGGCTCCGACGGGCGGAGGTTCTGTCAACGACACACGCCGCATTGGACGGCGTACAGCCTTTCAGTATAAAGCAAAGCCCCCGCGTAGCCGCCGTCATTCATGGCGTCCACATGGGCGATTAGATCGGATCGGAACAGCGTCAGGTCAAGTCGCCGGAATCGGCAAGGTTGACGGGCGCAGCGTCATGAGCGGACTCCACGGGAACCTGAAGAAGGGTGTTGAAGAAGTCCTTGGTGCGAGCGACGGCCTCACGCAAGCTGTACATGCGCTGATTGTCGTAGGCGCCGTGATCGCTGGCCACGCCGCGCGTCTCCATGCCCAGGCCCTGGGCGGCGAACATGGCACGGTACAGGTGGTACGCCTGGGTGGTCACGATGATGCGCTCGGCGCCGAACACATGGCGCGCACGGTACATCGACTCGTAGGTGGAATAGCCCGCATGATCCTCGTAGACGTCCTCGCTCGGCACGCCAAGCGCCACGCAGTAGGCCTTCATAGCCGCCGACTCGTTGTAATGGGACGTGCGGTTGTCACCACTCACGATGATGGCGCCAGTCGCCCCCGAGCGATAGAGGGAGACGGCCGTCTCCAGGCGATCCTGCAGGATGTCGGATGGCGTCCCGTCGGGCTTCACCGACGCACCCAGGACCACCACGGCATCGGCGTCAAAGTCAGCCAGATCGGAGACGGTGTGCACGTTGTCGCGCGTAGACATCACCGTGATGAGGTTGGCCCCACCGACGATAAGGAGCGCCGCCAGCAGGCAGCCCACGACCACCCTCAGGGCAATGCCCAGGAGGCGGCGCACGGGGCCTTTGGAACGGCGGGACATGGGCGGCAGCACTTCCTTGAGGTTCGGGTGCGGGTAAGGTGCGATCGATCATAGCAGAGGCCCTCGCGGCACGCAGGGGCCTCCGAGGGGTTTCAGACGATGGACATAGAGCCGGGCGCGAAAACGCCTTCTGCGTGGCAAGCGATGACGGGTCTGCAACTTTTCCTGGGGTTAAACGGCGGGCTGCCTGAGCAGGCGTAGGCGTTTGCCCTGGTCAGACTCTGTTGAATCCGCTGGGTTTTCCCGCAGTCGGCGAAAAGGGCCGAAAAAATGTTGCAGACCCGTCATCGCTTGCCAAAAAAAGGCAGGATTCTCTGCCGGGCATGGGGAGGCGCCGGCAAGCGGGGGGGTCGGAACGCCGGGGGCCGGGAGTCGAGGGGCGGGACCGGGGCGGGACGACGGGAGCGCCAACAAACGGGAGACGCCGACGACAAGTGAGGAGCGCCGGGGCCAGGGTGGGGGCGGGACGCCGGCGCCGTCGACAGGGACGCCAGCGGCAAACGCGCACAGGGCCCCCAATAGCAGTGGGCGCCCGCAAAAGCGGACGCCCACGCAAGCGAAGACCCTTCGCGCCGCCCTACTTAGCCACCACGTTCACCAGGCGGCCGGCCACGACGACCACCTTCTTCACGTCCTTGCCCTCCAGGGCGCGGGCCACGGCGGCCAGGGCCTCCTCGCGGATGGCCTCCTCGGACGCGTCGGCGGCCACGGTGATCTTGGCCTTCACCTTGCCGTTCACCTGCACGGCCAGCTCCACCTCGTCGGCCTTGGCAGCCTCCGGGTCGTACTCCGGCCAGGGCTGGGCGTGCACCGATGAGTCGGGGTGTCCGAGCACGGTCTGCCACAGCTCTTCGGCCCAGTGCGGGGCGATGGGCGCCATGAGCTTCACGAGCGTCGCGGCCACCTCGGCGTCGAGCGCCTGGTGGTCGGGGCAGGCGCCGCGCGCCTCGGGCGAGAACGCGCGCAGATACTCGCCCGTCACGTTCGACAGCTCCATGATGGCGGCGATGGCGGTGTTGAAGTTGTTGCGGTCGAAGTCGTCGCTCACCTTCCCCACCACGCGATGGCGCTCGCGCATGAGCTTCTGCGCCACCTTGACGGCGGCCTCAGGGTCGGGGGCAGCCTCGAACAGCGTGTCCTCCCCCGCGGCGCCCGCCAGGTCGTTCACCTGGCGCCACAGGCGGTTGAGGAACTTCGCCATGCCGGCCAGGCCGTCTTCGTTCCACAGCTTCTCCTTGTCCGGCGGGCCCATGAACAGCATGGCCGCGCGCACAGAATCGGCGCCGTAGTCGCGGATCATCTCCTCGGGCGACACCACGTTGCCCTTGGACTTGCTCATGACCTCGCCGTTGGCGTCGAGCACCATGCCCTGGCACAGCAGGTTGGCGAACGGCTCGTCGAAGTCGAGCAGGCCGCAGTCACGCAGCACCTTGGTGAAGAAGCGGCTGTAGAGCAGGTGCAGGATGGCGTGCTCGATGCCGCCGATGTACTGGTCGACGGGCATCCAGCTGTTGGCCTTGGCCGGATCGAAGGGGGCCTGGTCGTTGTGCGGGTCGGTGTAGCGCATGTAGTACCAGCTCGAGCACGTGAACGTGTCCATGGTATCGGTCTCGCGCTTGGCCGGCGCGCCGCAGACGGGGCAGGTGGTGTTCACGAAGCCCTCGTGCGTGGCCAGCGTCTCGCCGGCGGCCAGGTCGATGTCCTCGGGCAGGCGCACGGGCAGCTGATCCTCGGGCACGGGCACCACACCGCAGGTCGGGCAGTGCACGGCGGGGATGGGGTTGCCCCAGTAGCGCTGGCGCGAGATGAGCCAGTCGCGCAGGCGGAACTCCACGGTGCGCTTGCCGCGGCCCATCTCCTCAAGGGCGGCCACCACGGCCTCCTCGCCCGGGGAGTGCTTGCCGCCCACCAGGCCCGTGTAGGGGCCCGACTGCACCAGGATGCCCTCGGCGGCGTAGGCCTCGGGCCAGTCCACCTCGGTCACCACACGCCCCTGCTCGCCCTTGAGCTGCGGGAACAGCGGGTCGTCCTCCCCCAGGATGATGGGGATGATGGGCAGGTCGTACTTGCGGGCAAACTCGAAGTCACGCTGATCGCCGCAGGGCACGGCCATGACGGCGCCGGTGCCGTAGTCGGCCACCACGTAATCGGCCACCCAGACGGGCACCTTCTCGTCGTTGATGGGATTCACCACGTAGCGGCCGGTGAACACGCCGTGCTTCTCGCGATCGCCCATGGCGCGCTCCACGGCGCTCACCTTCTTCGACGCCTCCACCAGTTCGCGCACGGGCGCCTCGTAGTCGGTGCCGGCCACCAGCGCGTCCAGCCCGGCGTATTCCGGAGCCAGCACGAAGAAGCTGCAGCCGAACAGCGTGTCGGCACGCGTGGTGAACACGGTGATGATGTCGTCGGCGCCCGGCTCGGCCGGCGCGTTGCCCTCGGCGTCGCACAGGATGAAGTCGACGTTGGCGCCCTCGGAACGGCCGATCCAGTTGGCCTGCTGCTGCTTCACGCGCTCCGGCCAGCCCTCCAGCTGATCGAGGTCGTCCAGCAGCTCCTGGGCGTAGTCGGTGATCTTGTAGTACCACTGGGTGAGGTCGCGCTTCTCCACCTCGGAGTCGCATCTCCAGCAACGGCCCTCGATGACCTGCTCGTTGGCAAGGACTGTCCCACAATCAGGACACCAGTTGACCGGGCTGTTGCGACGCTCCACCAGGCCGCGCTCCCAGAACTTCAGGAAGATCCACTGGCCCCAGCGGTAGTACTCGGGGTCGCACGCCACCACAGTGCGGTCCCAGTCGTAGGAGAAGCCCATGCGCTTGAAGCTGGCGCGCTGGGTGTCGATGTTCTGATACGTCCACGTGGCCGGATGGCTGTGGTGCTTGATGGCTGCGTTCTCAGCCGGCAGGCCGAAGGCATCCCAGCCCATGGGATGCAGCACGTCGAAGCCGCGCATCGTGGAGTAGCGCGCCACCACATCACCGTAGGTGTAGTTGCTCACGTGGCCCATGTGGATGTCGCCCGAGGGGTACGGAAACATCTCGAGCACGTACTTCTTCGGACGGGGCGAGTCCTCGACGACGGCGTAGGCGTCATCGGCCTCCCATTGGGCTTGGAGGCGCGGCTCTATCTCGTGGGGGTTATAAGGCTTCATGGGGCTCCTCGCGATCACGGATGCGGGCACCCGCGCCGACGCGGACGCCCGTTTTTCAGCAGCTTCCCATTATAGGGCTATCGCGCGGCGCTGGGGAGATGAGGCGGGGAAGGAACGGGGCGCCCGGGCACCGCCAGACGCCGGACGCAAGCCCGCCGACGCCGGGCGGCGCGACTCGCAGAACCCCCATGCCGCCGGTTCGGCCCAATCATCAGACCCGATGCTAGCCTCGGCCGGCAGCGTCCTCGGCGCGCCTACGAGGCGCCGAGGCCCTCGCCAGCGGAACCTTCGCTGAGCGCCCCCCCCAGGCGGGTTTTTCGCGGGTCGCTCGTTGATGAGCATGACGGTGGTGCGGAACCAGCAGTCGTCCTCCGCCTCAGCCTTGAGCGATCCGCCGTAGCGGCAGGCCAGGCTTCGCAGGATCTGGAGGCCCCAGCCGTGGGACGCCACGGGCAGCTCGCGGTCGGCGAAGGCCACGCGGGGGCGGAGCTCCTCGGCGGAGGCGTCGCCCTCCCCCTCCGCGACCCGGCCGTTCAGCAGGTCGACCATGAGAACGCCCGACACCAGGCACGCCTTGATGGTGATGCGCCGGCACGGCCCCTCCACGGCGCGGCAGCTGCGGATGGCGTTGTCCATGAGGTTGGAGAACACGGCGCACAGGTCCACGTCCAAGATGGCCAGATCCTCGGGGACGACGATCTGGCAGTCCACGGGGATGTCCGCGTCCGCGCAGGCGCGCAGCTTCATGGCCATGAGCGCGCCCACCGCGCGGTTCTCGCAGCAGTACTCGTCGGCGGAGTCCATGTTGTCCGCAGCGCGCCGGATCCGCTCAGCCGCCTCGTCCGCCCGGCCCTCCGCAAGCAGCCGCTCCAGGTCGCACAGCACGGCCACGATGTCCTCGCGCATGCCGCGCGCCTCCTCCAGGCCGCTGCGCAGGCGTTCGTAGTACACGCGCTGCAGCTCGCGCTGCTCCTCCAGCAGACGCACGCGCTCGGCTGCCAGCTCGGACTCGTCGATGGCGGACAGGGCCCGGAACAGCATGACGTCGGCGACGATGCACAGCGCCGCGACCACCCCTACGGCCACAAGCACCCACAGCGGCGGCTGATAGGCCACCGCGTACCACACGAGGAACGAGAGCACGACCAGCTGGCTGAGCGGGAACGCAAGCGAGATGAGCGCGCGCCGCCGCGGCGTGCGCAGCACGGCCGCCGTCGGGCGGGCCGGCTTGCGGCGCCACGACACGTCGTCCAAGGCAGAGGCTGCCGGGCCATCGTCCGCATCCCCATCGGCACGCCGCGCCGCCGTGCCGGCGCCCGCATCCTCGGCGCCCCGCGCCTCCACGGCCAGCACACCCTCCGCGTCGGCAGCCGCCTCTCCCTCCAGCCCAACGATCTCCACCACGCGCCCCAGCAGCTCGCACACGAAGGCATGCGCCTTGTCCACGGCGCCCTGCGCGATGAGCATGAGCGCCACGTTCGCCTGGTTCCTCAGATCATGCCGCACGCGAGCGACGGCGCTTACCTCGCGCTCGACCTCACGATAGCGCGCCAGGTAGTGCGACAGCTCAAGGGCGAGCACCTGGGCGCGCTCGTCCTCACGCACCTTCAGGTTGTAGCGCTCCATGAGCGGGAAGAAGAACGCGTCGGCCACCACGCACGCCGCCGCCACGATCAGGTTGCCCAGCACGATGGGACGGCTCACGTCGCCGGTGACCTCCATGATGCCCACGCTGAACGCGATGAGCAGGTACTGCACCACGATGAACCCGATGAACTGCGCGATGCCGTTGCGCGTGCTGGTGGATCGCAGCCAGCGCTCCACGGCCTCTAGAACCACGAGCAGCCCCATGAGCACCACCAGGTGCAGCAGGTGCGAGGCGATGAAGAAGTCGAGGTTCACGCCTGCTGCGGGCTTCACGGCCAGGTCGGGCCCGATGACGTGGCTCCACAGGAACGTGGGCGGTATCTCGGCGATGACGACGACCAGCATGATGAGCACGGAGACGAACAGGCGACGCGGCAGCGGATCGCGGGCGAACACGAGCCAGGGAACCATCATCCCCGCCGTACCCAGCAGCATCCGCGCCGGCTGCCTCAGAACATCCTGGGCCACGAGGAACGGCAGCACGACAAGCAGGCTTACCAGCCAGTACCAGCCCTTGCGCGGGATATCCAGCAGGCGCGTGGCGGCATAGATCAGCACCAGCTGGCAGGGCAGACCGGTGAGGAAGTTGATGAGGTTCTCTGGCATGCGCTCGCTCGACGGAGGGACGATGCCCCTAGCCTACAGCCTTTCCTTCAGGAAGTCCATGAAGGCCTCGCGCGTGGGGCGCGAGCGCTTCTGGCTGATGGGAATGGTGGCGCCGGAGAGCAGGTCGATCTGGTCGCTGCGCATCTCGGCGATCTTCTCCATGTTGACGAGGAAGCTCTTGTGGCACTGCACGAAGGTGCCGGGCAGCTTGCGGGAGATGCCGCCCAGGGACTCGTAGGCCTCGATCACCTGGTCGGCCAGGTGGATGCACACCTTGCGCCGGTCGCTCTCCACGAACTCGATGTCAGCCGGCAGTACGCGCATGATGCGGCCGCCCACCTTCACGCCGAAGGGACGCGCGATGCGCTCCTCCAGGTTCTCGATGGCCTTGTCGAGCGCATCGGTGAAGTCCTCAGGCTGGAGGGGCTTGGTGAGGAAGTAGACGTGACTCGTGCGGTAGACCCGCGTGCAATACTCGACGTGGCCCGTGACGTAGATGACCTGGACGCCGGGGCACTGCTGAAGCAGCTTCTGCACGGCGGTGATGCCGTTGCCGGCAGATCCGGCGGAATCCTCGAGCACGACGTCCATGAACACGATGTCCGGAGAGAAGCCGCGGCGCAGGCGCTCGTCAAGAGCGGCGAGGCTGGTACAGATCTCCACCTCGAAGGTCTTATGGGTAGGATACTGCTCAAGCATGCGCTCGAGCGCATGCGCTTGCTCTCTGTCGTCATCGACGACCAAGACGCTTACCGTGTTCATACGTTGCTACTCCTGGTGCGACATCCCTTGGGGTACGAAGGCTCTCCCCGCAGGTTCTCCCGATTGTGTCGCCGCCGAGGGCCCCGATTCCCCCGTCTTATTCGACGCGCTGCCCTCTATTGTAGCCAAGCACGAGAAAATGAGTGCGAGACCTGGTTTTGGATGTAACAATCAAGTTCTAAAATGCACTTTCCTACGGCCCTTTGCTGCCCAGCGGCACTGAGAAGCGCATACCCCCCCCCCGGTACCCTTTTCACGGCAGGTCAGGTAGCCGGGCGCCGCGCTTCGCCTACTCGCCGACTGCCCGGGAAATGAGGGCGCGCAGCTCCTCGATGCCGCCGCCCTTCTCGGCAGAGGTGACCACCACCGGCGTCCCCTTCGGCAGGTCGAGCGCCTTCACGATGACAGCGCGCTGCTTGGCCGCCTGCTGCTTCGAGAGCTTGTCCGCCTTGGTGAGCGCGATGGCGAAGGGGAGCTCGGCCTCCTTCAAGAAGCCCACCATGCCGCGGTCGAGCGCCGAGGGCTCGTGGCGGATGTCGATGAGCGAGACCACCAAGGCGAAGGCGCGCTCCTGGTTGAAGTAGCCGTCGATCAGCTCAGACCAGCGCCCCTTCTCGGACTTGGAGACCTTCGCGTAGCCGTAGCCGGGCAGATCGACCAGGTCGGCGCCGTCCACGTCGTAGAAGTTGATGGTGGCGGTCTTGCCCGGCGTGGACGACACCTTCGCCAGGCCCTTGCGGTACATGAGCTTGTTGAGCAGCGACGACTTGCCCACGTTGGAGCGGCCGGCGAAGGAGACCTCGGGGCCGTTGGAGGGCGGCAGCTGCGCTGAGGTGCCGTAGGCGGCCAGGAAGCGGGCGTTGTGGAAGTTCATGGGGGCTCCTTCGCGAAGGGGTTCGTCGGGCCATTGTACCAACAAACGCGAGGCGGCCCGCGAGCAGGTTCGCGGGCCGCCTCTTATGACAGCGGGCAGGAGCGGGGGATCCCGCCCTCGGGATTAGTTCTCGAAGTTCTCGGCGAAGCGGGCGTTCATCTGCGACTCCTGCACCACGGCAGCAGCCTGCGGATGCTCCACGCGCTCGTAGAAGAAGCGCACGTAGTGGCCGAGCACGAACAGCACCATGATGGCCGCGAACGCCGTCTCCAGGCCGATGAGCACCTGAAGCGCCTCGGGGAAGGGCAGCGCCACGCCAGCGCCGGTCAGGAAGGCCACGCCCTTGGAGAGCGCCGTGGCCGAGATGACGAAGGGGAACGTCATCGCCGCGAAGCTGGGGTAGAACTTGAGGGCCACCAGCTTGGGCAGGCGCGTCAGCACCATCGCGAACAGCGCCTGGGCCAGCACCATGAGCACGCCCACGAACACCGGGTTGGGGTTGGGCGAGGTGGACAGGTAGCCCACGAGCGACAGGCTCATCGGCGCCGCGTAGATGCAGAACAGCGGACGAGCAGGCTCGGGAATCTCATGGCGCAGGTAGCGAAGGGTGACCACGGCCAGCAGCACGGCATAGCAGGCAAAGCCCAGCCAGAACAGGCCGTAGCCCAGCGACTCCATGTTGAACGCCGGAGAGGTGACCGACGCCACGATGATGCCCACGTAGCAGATGAAGTAGGTGGGAAACACCTCATGCAGCTTGAAGCGGCGAATGAAGCGGAAGCTGAACCACACCATGAGGGACAGGTGCGCCGCCACCGCGCAGATCCACAGCCCGAAGGCGGGAACGATGGCCACGGGCGCCAGGTAGCCCGCCAGCTGCATGAGGGCCATGAACAGGGTGGCCGACACGCTGGCCAGGATAGAGTTGTGCAGGTCATCGCGGATCATCGAGGGAAACAGCACGATCTTCGCCGCCAGCAGGCTCACCAAGGCCAGGGCCAGCAGGCCGCACACGCCATGGGCAATCTCGGTGTAGGGCTGGAGCAGGTTGCCCAGGGCCGCCAGGCCAAGGGCCACGCCCGCCGTGGGGATGGGGACCTTCTTTATCAGCTCGCGCATTGGCCGCCTTTCATACGGGTATAGACAAGCGTTCAGACCACGCGCCGCCGGTGGAGGACGCAGCGGCGCGCAGGAACGTGGTGAAGTCATTCTGCCATCCAGTATACCAAATGAAAACTAATGAGTTTTTATCTATCGATAAGATAGTTTTATGATACGGTGGCGACGGCCAGAAGAACGAGAAGGGAGGCGCCCGTGCAGGACTTCCGCGTAAGGACCTTCCTCACGGTGTGCCGCACCCTCAACTACACGCGCGCCGCCGAGGAGCTCCACATCACCCAGCCCGCCGTCTCCCAGCACATCGCCTTCCTCGAGAAGGAATACGGCGCCGACCTGTTCACCTATCGGCGCAAGAAGCTCGAGCTGACGAAGGCCGGCCTCGTGCTGCGTGACGCGCTCTCCACCATGGCCCACGACGAGTCCATGCTCCGCGAGCGCGTGAGCGCCTTGGCGTCGGGCTCGGCCGTGGAGCTGAGCATCGGGATGACGCTCACGGCTGGCGAGTATCTGGCCGCCGCCCCCCTGGCGGAGTACCTGGCCGCGCGGCCCGACATCCGCGCCACCGTGCGCTCGGGCGGCACGCGCCGTCTCATCGAGCTGCTCGACGCCGGCACGGTGGACTGCGCCTTCGTGGAGGGTCTCTTCGACAAGAGCGCGTATGAGTGGGACGTATTCCGCACCGAGCGGCTCATCTGCGTATGCGCCGCCGGCCACCGGTTCGCCCGGGAGCCGCAGACGATGGAGGACCTGCTGGGCGAGCGCCTCGTCACCCGCGAGCCGGGCTCGGGCACCCGCGCCGTGCTCGACCACGCCCTGGCCGCGCGCAACCTCTCCATCGAGGGGTTCGCCGACACGCTCATCGCCGAGAGCCTGGGCGTCATCAAGGTGATGGTCGCCCACGACCTGGGCGTGGCGTTCCTTTACGAGGCCGCCGTGCAGCGCGAGCTGCAGGAGGGCTCGCTCAAGGAGGTGCCCCTGGCCGGCCCGCCCATCCAGCACGACATCGCCTTCATCCGCCTGAAGGGCAGCGCCTTCGAACCCGAGCTCCAAGCGCTCTTCGACGCCCTGCGGGAACGCTCCTAGCCCCCCCCAGACGCAAGAGGGGCCCGACCAGACGGCCGGGCCCCTCGCATCAGCGATGCCTTGGCGTCGCGCTACTCGTCCACGCTCATGGTCAGGGACAGCAGGGCGTCATGGGCAGCCGCCTGCTCGACCAGATCGCGGGTGAGGATGACGCCGCGGGCAGCGGCGAACACGCCGTCGGCGCTGGCCACGTCCTCAGTGAGGGTCTTGCCGATGAGGAATTCCACCAGCTGCGCATCCTCCTCGGAGAGCTCGAGGACCTCCTCCGCAACGGCGGCCTCCGCGAAGTCCTCCACGATCTCGTCCTCGACCGCCAGGGCAGCCACGTCGTCGGCCAGCAGCACATCGTCGGCCACCGGCTCGTCAGCCGCGACCGCGGCCGCAGGCTCGCCGCTCTCGCGCAGCTCGGCAGCCGTCTTGGCGCCGTCGTCGACGAAGACGAACTCGGGGGCGAAGAACACGAAGGCATCAGCCGCGAACACCGTGCCATCGTCGAGGGTGAGGCTGGTGACGGTGCCGTACACCGGGTCGAAGGCGTAGGTGGCCACGACGCCCAGCTTGTTGCCGGTGCGAGTGTAGACCTCGGCGCCGATGAGCGCGAAGCCGTCGCCGATGAGGGCCTGGGCCTGCGGGTCGGACGCCGCCAGGAAGTCCTCGCGCGACTGGACGGTGATGAACGTGTCGCCGACGGCGATCACGTTGGCGAAGGGCAGCACAAGCGGGGTGTTGGTGGTGGCGTTGGAGACGATGTAGTGGCCGACGGCCAGGGTATCGCAGTCAACGCGCAGCTCGCGCATCTTGCCGAGCACCTTGCGGTCATCCAGGCCGACGATGCTGCGAGTGAGGATGGATTCGTTGGTTTCCATGGTGGCTCTTTCTCCCAATGATGGACGACGGTGGCCGCAAGCGCGGCGTTGGTGCCCGCATTTCGCGCGCTTGGCCCATTGTATACGAAACGATGCCCGCCCGGGGAGGGAAGCAGCGCTATTTGCTGGGCTCCACGCTTCCCTCGGCGAGGGTGACCGTGGAGGAGTCGTCCACCAGGTAGATGTCGCTTGAGAGCAGGTCACGCGTGGTGCGCACGCCGTCCTGGTAGTACACGCGGAACGACTCGGAGATGTAGTACTGGCGCAGCTCGCCCTCGGCGTCCTTCTTCTCATAGCGATCCACCACGCGCGAGGTGGCATCCACGGTGACGCCCTCGGGCAGCGGGTCGCCGACGATGGTCACGTCCACCGTCTGGCCGACGGCCTTGGCGTAGATGGTGATGTCGTGCTCGGTGTTGTTGCGGATGCGCAGGTCGATCTGGCCGTAGACGATGGTGGCGTCCAGGCCGATGGGCGCGTAGTCCGACACGACGGAATGGGGATGACGCTCGACGATGTCCAGGTCGGCCTTGACGGCCGCGATGTAGAGGGCGGTGGACACCTGGCAGATGCCGCCGCCATCGCCGACGGCCACCTTGCCGTTGCGGATGACGGGAGCCTCCTGGTAGCCGCGCTCGGCGGAGCTGTCGCCCACCACCTCGTTGAACGAGAAGACGCCGCCGGGCTCGATGACCACGCCGTCGATGGCGTCGGCCGCCAGGCGGATGTTCTGGGCCCGCGCCGCGTCCTCGCTCTGGGAGATGGCCTGGTACTGGCCGATGATCTGCTGCTCGGGGGCCTCAGGCTCCTCCGGGGCATCGGGAGCGGGCGTGGGAGCCTCCTCCGGCGGCGCAGCGGCAAGGGCCTCGGCGGCCTGGTCGTTAGTCATCCACAGCACCGGGTTGCCGAAGGCCATGCAGGCCGAGACGGCCAGGGAGCAGAGCACCACCACGGGCAGCGCCGCCCAAGAGGCCCGGTAGGACGGAGGCATCTCAGGACGGCGGCGCGGAGCGGGCGCCCGCCGGTCAACGCGCTGATCGGGGCGGGCGTGGGCTGCCATGGCCTACCCCATCCTCTCGACTGCGTCCAGCTTCATGCGCTCGACGCGGGTGAGCACGCTTGACTGGCGCAGCTCGGCGGCGACCGCGCGGGCCTTGTCCCCATCGCCTGCCTTGACGTAGCAGGCCAGCTCGTCGAAGCGGGCGCGGCGGGCCTCGTCGGGCGTCGGCGCCGCGGCGGCGGCCTCTGCGAAGAGGCGCGCGGCAATGGGGTACACGCCGCGCTCGCGCAGCGACTGCGCCTTAGCGCAGAAGCCGTCATAGGACGAGGCCGCGGCAGGGGTCGGCTCGGGGGTCGCGATGGGCTCGGGCTCCGGCTCGGGCTCGGGGGTCGCAATGGGCTCGGGGGCCGGCTCGGGCTCGGGGGTCGCGATGCGGGCGGGCGCGGGCTCGGGGACGAACGCAGGCTCGGGCTCCGGCTCGGGAATGATGGCGGGTTCCGGCTCCGGCAGGGGCTCGGGAGCCACGACGGGCTCGGGGGCCGGCTCGGGCTCGGGGGTCGCGGTGCGGGCGGGCTCGGGCTCGAAGGCGACGACGGCAGGCTCGGGCTCCACGGCAGGCGCCACGGCAGACTCGGGCTCGAAGGCCGGCTCCACGGCAGGCGCCTCCTCCGGCGCGCGGGCAGCCGCGGGCTCCGGCTCGGGCGCAGGCTCAGGCTCCGGCTCGGACGCGAAGGAGAACACCTCCCACGTCGGCTTGGAAGATGCCGCGGGCTCCGGCTCGGACGCGGGAACGAACGCCGGCTCAGGCTCGCGCATCGGCTCGGGCTCGAACGTGACGACGGGCTCCGCCGGCTCGAACTCCTCGTCCTCCGGCTCCGCGTCAGCCGGCACGAAGGGCGAGGCTACGAACGGGATCTCCTCCACCGCCTCGATTTCCGCGGCCTCCAGGGCGGCAGCCTCCTCCAGGGCGCGACGGCGCTCCTCCTGCTCCTCGGCGAGCGGGCGCAGGTCGATCACGTTGACCTTCTCCACCGGAACCACCTTGGTAGTGGTGAGGTCGGCGAAGGGAAGCGATATCGTGGCGGGAGTGGGCTTGCCGTGAGCGGGCTTGGTGGGCTTGCTAGGCTTGGGGGCGACGCGCTTGGTGGGCTTCTTCGGCTCGACCACGGGCTTGACCAGCGGCTCGGCCGCCTCTTCCGAGGCAGGCTCCTGCGCGGCGCGGGCCTTGGCAGCCTCGTCCGCGCGCTTGCGGCGACGCGTCTTGTCAGCCGACTCGGTCATCCCCACGTAGACGGCCACGGGAACGACGATGCAGGCCACGGCAAACAGCGGGGCGGTCCACCGCTGCGAGAGCGCGATGGCGACCAGGAAGAACAGAACCACCACGAGGGTCACGCCGCCGAGCGATCCGATGACGGCACGGCGCTGGGAGCCAGGCGGGCTCAGGCGAATGCCCACCACCAGGCCGATGACCACGACCAGGGCCATCAGCGCGATGCCGATCCACGAGTTCTGCATGTCACCTCCCCGCACGAAAAAGAGCACACTGAAGCAATTATCCTATCGAAACCTGGAGTATACCACCAAGGCCCCGTTCGCAAGGGGCGATCAGGGCATCTCACGACTTCTCGCCAGCAAAACGCACAGTTCCCTCCCCCAGACGCAGGAAGGGCCCCGTCATCGGGGCCCTTCGGAAGCGCGGGAGTGCCGCAGAGCGCATCGTCAGGCGCGCTCCGCCTTCCTGCGTTAGCGCGTGTTGGAGACGTAGGGCGTCTTGTCCTTCAGCAGGACGTCGTGGGCGCCGCCCTCCACGATGGACGTGGCGCTGACCAGGGTCAGCTTCGCCTTGTCCTGGAACTCGGGGATGGTGAGCGCGCCGCAGTTGCACATGGTGGACTTCAGCTTGAGCAGCGTCACGTCCACGTTGTCCTTGAGGCTGCCGGCGTAGGGCACGTAGGAGTCCACGCCCTCCTCGAAGGTGAGGGCCTTCTTCTTGCCGCCCAGGTCGTAGCGGGCCCAGTTGCGGGCGCGGGCGCTTCCCTCGCCCCAGTACTCCTTCATATAGGTGCCGTTCACCATCACCTTGTTGGACGGGCTCTCGTCGAAGCGGGCGAAGTAGCGGCCCAGCATCACGAAGTCGGCGCCCATGGCCAGGGCGAGCGAGATGTGGTGGTCGTACACGATGCCGCCATCGGAGCAGATGGGCACGTAGATGCCGGTCTCGCGGAAGTACTCGTCGCGGGCCTTCGCCACCTCGATGGTGGCCGTGGCCTGACCGCGGCCAATGCCCTTGGTCTCGCGGGTGATGCAGATGGAGCCGCCGCCGATGCCGATCTTGATGAAGTCGGCACCCGCGTCAGCCAGGAAGCGGAAGCCCTCGGCGTCCACCACGTTGCCCGCGCCGATCTTCACCGTGTCGCCGTAGTGCTCGCGCACCCACTCGATGGTCATCTTCTGCCAGTCGGAGAAGCCCTCGGAGCTGTCGATGCACAGGATGTCGGCCCCGGCCTCCACGAGCGCGGGGATGCGCTCGGCGTAGTCGCGCGAGTTGATGCCGGCGCCCACCATGTAGCGCTTGTGGCCGTCGAGCATCTCGTTGGGGTTGGACTTGTGGGAGTCGTAGTCCTTGCGGAACACGAGGCTGACCAGGTGATCGTCGGCATCCACCACCGGCAGGGAGTTGAGCTTGTGCTCCCAGATGATGTCGTTGGCGTCCTTGAGGGAAACGCCGTCCTGGGCCACGATGAGCTTCTCGCGCGGGGTCATGAAGTCGGCCACCTTCTCGGTGAGCTCCATGCGGGAAAGCCGGTAGTCGCGCTCGGTCACCACGCCGAGCAGCTTGCCGTGGGCCGTGCCGTCCTCGGTGACGGGCATGGTGGAGTGGCCGTGCTCGTCTTTGAGCTCCACCACGTCGGCCAGCGTCATGTCGGGCGAGAGGTTGGCGTCCGAGGTGACGAAGCCGGCCTTGAAGTCCTTGACGCGAGCCACCATGGCCGCCTCGTCCTCGATGGTCTGGTTGCCGTAGATGAACGAGAGGCCGCCCTCGGTGGCCAGGGCCACGGCCATGCGGTCGTCGGAGACGGCGGCCATGATGGCGGACACCATGGGGATGTTGAGGGAAAGCGGGCACTCCTCCTCGCCCTTGCGGTACTTGACCAGGGGCGTCTTGAGGCTGACCGCCGCCGGCACGCAGGACGCGGGCGTGTGCCCAGGAACCAGCAGGTACTCGTTGAACGTGCGGGACGGCTCGTCGAAATAGAATGCCATGCGCTCTCTCCTTCTTCTCTATGGCCCTCTGACCTGCGGTGACGCCGCTTGCGAACGCGGCTGCGCGATAGGTTGAGTGCATTATAGACGGCAAAACCCCAGGTCGGCAGTCAGATCAGAAAATCGGCGGAATCTCCCGGCATGCGCGGGAGCGGGAGGGGGGGGGCGGGAGGACACGCCCGCAGGAGGGCAGAAGGACGGGGGCGGCCGCGCCCGCGGGAGGGAGCGCAAGCGCAGGAGGGCGAGGCGACGGGCGAGAAGGGGGGGGCGCCCGCGGAGGGGCGGGGACGCGACAAGGTGGGGCAGGCGAGTCGCAGGAGGGCGAGGCGACGGGCGCAGCGGCCGGCGGGCGCCCGCGGGAGGGCGCAGCGGCCCGCAGCCCGCCGGCCGCCCTGGGCTCGCGGAGGGTGCAGGGGCGGCCGACGCTCCGGCGCGCGGCGCCCCTGCCAGCGGAGACCGGACGCTAGGCGTTGCGCAGGAAGGCCTCGTAACCGCAGCGCGCCTCGTAGATGTCGGCCTTGCTCGTAACCTCCCACGGCGCGTGCATCGAGAGCACCGGCACGCCCGAGTCGATGACGTCCATACCATAGCGCGCGGGAATGTAGGCGATGGTCCCGCCGCCGCCTGCGTCCACCTTCCCCAGCTCAGCCGTCTGGAAGCTCACGCCGGCGTCGTCCATGACGCGCCGCACGCGGGCCACGTACTCGGCGCTCGCGTCGTTCGAGCCGCTCTTGCCACGCGCGCCGGTGTACTTGTTGAACACGAGGCCGCGGCCGAGGAAGGCGGCGTTCTTCGCCTCAAATACGCTCGCATAGGCGGGGTCGAAGCCGGCGGACACGTCGGAGGAGAGCATCGACGAAGCCGCGAGGGCGCGGCGCAGGGGCAGCGCGCCCTCCTCGCCGGCGAGCGCCATCACCTCGGCGATGACGTTCTCGAAGAACAGCGACTCCATGCCCGTGGCGCCCACCGAGCCGATCTCCTCCTTGTCCACGAGCACGGTGACGGCCGTCTTTGTCGGCACCTCGTCGGCCAGCGCCAGCTGGGCCACGAGCGACGTGTAGGCGCACACGCGGTCGTCCTGGCCGTAGCCGATGATCATCGAGCGGTCGAAGCCCAGGTCACGCGCGCGTCCGGCGGGCACGACTTCCAGCTCGGCGGAGAGGAAGTCCTCCTCGGCGATGCCGTACTTGTCGGCCAGCAGCGCCAGCGCGAAGGCCTTGACGGGATCCTTCGGCGCGTCGGCGGCAGGAGCGCCGTCGGGGGCGGCGGCGGCAGGAGCGCCGTCGGGGGCGGCGGCGGCAGGAGCGTCGGCGGGGGCGGCGGCGGGGTCCCTCGGCGCGTCGGCGGCGTCTCCGGCCGTCTGGGTCGCAGGCGCGGCCGCGGCAGCCGGGGCCTTCCCCGCCTCGGCGACGAGCGGGCGGTTGCCGACGAGCACGTCGAGGTCCTCGCCTTCCACGACGATGCTCCCCTTCTTCTCCATCTGCGCGCGACCCAGGTGGGGCAGCAGGTCGGTCACGCAGAACACAGGGTCGGCCGGATCCTCGCCGACGTTCACCTCCACCACAGAGCCGTCGGTCTTGGCCACCACGCCGTGGAGCGCCAGCGGCAGCGCCGTCCACTGGTAGTTCTTGATGCCGCCGTAGTAGTGCGTGTCCAGCAACGCGAAGCCGTGGGCCTCGTAGAGCGGGTTCTGCTTGAGGTCGAGGCGCGGCGAGTCCACGTGCGCACCCAGGATGTTCATGCCCGCGGCGAGCGGGCTATCCCCCAGCTGCACCAGGACGAGCGCCTTGCCCTGGGCGGCAGCCCACACCTTGTCGCCCGGCACGAGGGCGCGCCCTGCGGCCACGGCCTCGGACAGCGGGCGGTAGCCGGCCGCCTCGGCCTTGGCCACGGCGGCGGTCACGCATTCGCGCTCGGTCTTGTTTTCCGAGATGAAGTCCCGATAGTCGGAGGCCAGGGCCTCGACGGCCTCGTGGGCGGCCTCGTCGTACGTCTTCCACGCTGCTTCGCGTTCCATGCGGTTCCCTTCTCGCGCTTTGGGGCCTGCCGGCATCGGCAGGCGAAACGTCTCGCCCCCATTATCGCCAAGCAGTTGCGCTATTTTGGAAACATTTGTGAAAAGCAGGGAATGGGCGGCTGCGCCCCCGCCACGGTCGTGCCTATAATAGGCGGGCACACGAGATGACCCCGTCTCGTCATCCGAACAAGCAAGAAGGAGCAACGCCATGACCATGAAGATCCGCCAGGAGATTCCCACCCCCGCCAACAGCACCAACTTCAACGTCGTGCCCGACAGCACCACCACCGTCGGCACCACGCTCGAGAACCTGAAGGCCGCTGTCATGGGCGAGACCGGCGCGTCCGCCAAGTACGCCGCCTTCGCCGCCGCCGCCCGCGCCCAGGGCTACGAGCAGATCGCCCGCCAGTTCGAGGCCACCTCGGCCGCCGAGCAGATCCACATCGGCCTTGAGGCCGCGCTCATCCAGGCCGCCGAGCCCGACTACGTCCGTCCCGAGGCTCCGCAGATGGAGGGCATCCAGACCGACCTGAACCTCATCTCCGGCGCGCTGGGCGAGATCTACGAGACCTCCGACATGTACCCGTCCTTCATCGTGAAGGCCCAGGAGGAGGGCGACGCCAAGGCCGTGCAGGTGTTCACCCGCGCCAAGCTGGCCGAGTCCGTGCATGCCGAGCTGTACCTGGACGCCTACAACAACATCGACGCCGAGGACGACCGCTCCTTCTACCTGTGCCCCGTCTGCGGCTACATCCACAAGGGCGACGACTTCGAGAAGTGCCCCATCTGCTTCTGCGCTAAGGACAAGTTCCAGGTGTTCTAAGCCAGCGCAAGACAACGTGCAAGAAAGGCCGTCCCATCAGGGGCGGCTTTCTTTTTTTGTCGTCCAAAGGGCCAAAGTACACCAAGGAGAACAATCCCCGCCGCACAACGCTGACGCCGACCAGGACGGAATGCTCGCATTGGCGGGAACAGTGCTGTGGAGCAGAGGCGCGGGGAGGGAGCCGGAGCTGCGGACGGGGCGGAAACGCGGGGCCGTCGGCGGAGCACCGTGGGACGGAGGCGCGGGGGAGCCGGAGCTGCGGAGCCGTCGGCGGGGCTGCGGGGCGGGAAGGCGGGAGCCGTCGGCGGCGCGCTGTGGGCGACACAGCTCTGAGGCGGAGTGCCGCTGCCCGCATTGGCGACGGGCAGAGGGATGGGGCGCGAGCGCCGCGCGGGCATGCGAAACACCGTGCGCCGAATGTTTCACGTGAAACATTCGTTCTCGCCGCAAAAAGCAGACGCTAAGGATGGCGGGGCCATGTGAAGAGAGACTCCCCCTCGAGAGACTCGACGTGCGCGCTGAGAATGCGGCCGCCTTCGACAGACACCTTCGCAATGGAACGCGGGAAGCCGCCACGAGGACGAAACGCCGAGCCGGGGCAGATCAGCAGCGTGGCGGGCCGGACGTCGCTCCCCCACTCGAGCTTGGGCACGTGGGTGTGGCCGTGAACGCAGATGTCGGGCAGCGGGTCGCCAGGCGCCAGGGCCGCGCTGCCGGCAGCGGTAACGCGCACATCGCGAGGGTAGTGGGCCACGAGGAAACGAACGCCCTCGAGGACAGGACGCGCGAAGCGCCCCACGAAGTCGCCGTATTCCGGGAAGTCGTTGTTGCCCAGAACGGCAGTCACCGGAGCCAGCGTCTCCAGCTCGCGCAGGATGGCAGGGTCGCCGATGTCGCCTGCGTGGATGATGTGATCCACATCCGCCAGCGCCGCGTAGGCCCGATGGTCGAGCCGTCCGTGCGTATCCGATATGATGCCAATGGTAGCCATGCCCCCCATAGTAGCAAAAACCACCTGCGTCCGCTCGCGCCTGCACACGCCTCGCCCCGACGGCCGTGCCGGCTCGCCCGCGCTCGCCCGCCCTACCGACCACGCTCGTCTGCCCGCGCCTGCTCGCTCCCGCCGCCAGCTCGCTCGCGCTCGCCTCCCGCCCACGCTCGCCTCATCGACCACGCTCGTCTGCTCGTGCCTGCCCGCCGTCATCCGTGCCTACTCGCGTTTGCGTTCACGCAGCCGTGTCGAGCGCTCTTTCCGCGTCCGCACGCGTCCACTTCATCCAGACTTGTCCTGCGCTCAGTGCCTCTGGGATGTTTCACGTGAAACATTCGTTTGCAAAACAGCGGCTCCCGTACCCCCCGTTTTCACCGTACGAATGTTTCACGTGAAACATTTTCTCCGCGCTGGATGGGGTTTCTCCTAGGAGTTCGTTGCCGAAAACCCACGTGGAATTGACTAGGAGGTTACGACGATGACGAGAACATGAGGGGAGAGTGACACGGGGGTAACTACGCCGCCACGAGGCCACGAGGCTCCTTGGGCGCTCGCTATACTGCTAACCAGCAGATGACAAGTACATAAGAAGACAGTTTCCTTTCCTCCTTCTCTCCTGAGAGCGCCGGTTCCTCCCCTTTCCGGTGCTCAACCGAATCGGCGGCTCCCCCTAGGCCGCCCTTTCGGCGTTTTCGGGGCTTCTCGCACGAGAGAGCGGGGAGGTCGACCACACGAGAGGAGTCTCCATGAGCCTCGTCGAAAACAATGAGATCATTCACGATTCCCATCGGGAAGATCAGCATTCACTGCCCCAATTTAAGGACATCGAACTCGTCAGCGACGGGTGGATCAAGAAGTATGTGCTCACCTATGAGATGCCCGATGGGTCGGAATACCGCTACGAGAGCGTCTCGCGCAAGGGGCTTGACGCCTATCGCGCCCAGCTGCTGGGAAACGCCGCCGGCCGCACGCCCGAGCCCGACGCCGTGTGCATCGTGCCCGTGCTCCCCGACGACAGCCTGCTGCTCATCCGCGAGTTCCGCTACCCCGTGAATGCCTCGGTCATTGCGTTTCCCGCCGGACTCGTCGAGCCGGGCGAGACGCTGGCGGACTGCGTCGACCGCGAGCTGCGCGAGGAAACCGGCTACCGCCTGCGTCGCGCGTTCGACCGCGACCCGCTCATGCCGCTGCCGCAGTCGGGGTATTCGTCGGTGGGCATGGCGGAGGAGAACGTGCGCGTGGTCATCGCCTACGTCGAGCCCGACGGCGACGCGCAGCCGGGAGAGGGCGAGTTCATCGAGCATTTCACGCTCACCCGCGACCAGGTGGGACCCTTCCTCGACACGAATCGCGAGCTCATCGGCACACGCTGCCAGCTGCTGCTCGAGGCCGTGCGACGCACCAACGTCCTGCGCAAGCGCCTCACGCTGCTGCAAAACCCCCTCAGAAGCGAGGACTTCGCCTAAGGGGGCGGAAGCATCCGGGCTCGGGCAAATCGGCGGAATCGCCCGAGCCGCTGCCCCCCGGGCGCCCGGGCCATCCGGGCCGCCGGCACCACCGGCACCGCTCGAACCATCCGACCCGCCCAAACCACTGGCGCCACCCGAGCCGCTGGGCGCCTCCTCCGACCCGCCCAAACCGTCGGCGCCAATCGAGTCGCCGGACACCCCCCGGCGCCGGCGTCACCCGAGCCGCTAGGCCCCTCCCTCCGGGCGCCCCGAGCGCCCGGGCTGCTCCCTCCTTCCCCGGCCACCCTGCGTGCAAGGAGGGAGCGGCCCGCAGGGCCCCACCAGAACGAAGCGCTAACTAGCGGGCAGCCTTGAGGGCGGCTACCTTCTCGCGTGCCTCGGCGAGCTGCGCCTCGACGTCGATACCGCGCACGTCAAGGTTCTCGGCGACGGCAAAGCGCACCTCGGGGATGCCGAACATGCGGGCGATACCGCACAGGTACTCATAGCCCAAGTTGGCACCGGCCACCGAGCCGCCGCAGGTAGTGAGGTAGGTGAGATGCCGCGCGCGGCAGAGGCCCTCGCAGCGGGCGTCATCGGTGTAGTGGAAGGTGATATCGCACACGCTCACATGCTCGAGGTACACCTTGAGCGCTGCGGGAAACGACAGGTCCCAGTACGGCGCGCCGACGACGATCTCATCGGCCTCCGCGAACTGCTTGGCCAGGTCGAACACCGGGTCGTCGAAAACGCCCGCTGCCTCCAGCTGAGCGCGGTAGGCGACGGATTCCGCATAGAAGGGCTCCGGGCGCATCTGGCCCAGGTTCACTTCCTGCACGCCGTCGATGCCCTCCAAGTACTCGCGGCACAGGCCCAAGGTGCGCGACTCCTCGTTGCGCAGGCAGGCATTCACGAACAGCACGGTCACGGCTTCCTCACTTTCCCTCGAGCACGTCGAGCGCGGCGCGGTAGCCGCCGCTGCCGTAGCTCAAGCACTTGGACACGCGGGCGATGGTGGTGGCCGACGCCCCGGTGGCCTCCTCGATGGCGGCATAGGACTTCCCCGCCGCAAGCAGCCGCGCCACAGCCAGGCGCTGAGAGGTCTCGCGAATCTCGCGAATGGTGAACAAGTCCTCCAACAAGGTGAACACGGTGTCCTCATCGTCAAGGGCCGCCAGCACGGCCAGCAGGTCGTCAACGTCCTTCGTGCGAATGTCGCTCATGGTCAGATCACTCCTCTGCGGAAGCGGCCGCCGGGCGCTCAAGGCTCCCGCGGTGCGCCGCGCGCACCAGGCCGTACTCTATGGAATCGACGAGCGCGTTCCACGACGCCTCGATGACGTTCTCCGACACCCCCACCGTCCCCCAGGTTCCGCAGGTGTCTGCGGAGGTGATGGTGACGCGGGTGATGGCGTCCGTTCCCTGGCTCTCGTCGAGCAAGCGCACCTTGTAGTCGATCAGCTCCATGGCGGCCACCTGCGGATACGACTCGCTGATGGCAAGCCGCAGAGCGTTGTCGAGCGCGCCGATGGGGCCGGTTCCCTCACCCGTGGAGACGAACCGGCGGGCGCCCACGTGAATCTTGACAGTGGCCTCGGACATGGCGTCCTTAGCCAGCGCGCCCGTATCCTCGTGATCATCCACGATGACCCGGAAGCTCTCCAGCGTGAAGGCGGGGCGGTAATCCCCCAAGTGACGCATGAGCAGCAGGGCGAGCGACCCGTCGGCCACCTCGTAGGAGTAGCCGGCCGCCTCGCGCCGCTTGATGTCGTCGAGTACCGCCTGCACGTCCACGTCAGGCACCGTCAAGTCAAGGCCGAGCGACGCCGCCTTCTGGACGAGCGACGCCTTTCCCGCAAGCTCGCTCACGAGCATGCGCGCGCTGTTGCCCACGGCCTCGGGACGTGCATGCTCGTAGGCCTCGGGAAAGCGCGCGATGGCGCTGGCATGCAGGCCGCCCTTGTGGGCGAAGGCCGAAGCGCCCGTGTAGGGATGATGAGCTGGCAGCGACACGTTGCACAGCTCGGCCACGTACTGGGCCACGCCGGTCAGGTCGCGCAGGCGGTCGGGCCCCACGCAGGCGGCGCCCATCTTCAGTTCCAGGTCGGCGATGACCGTGAGCAGGTCGGTGTTGCCCACGCGCTCGCCTATGCCGTTGACGGTGCCCTGCACCTGCGTGACGCCGGCGCGCACCGCGGCCAGGGTGTTGGCCACCGCGCAACCGGAATCGTTGTGACAGTGGATACCGAGCGCCTGCTCCGGCAGGGCGGCTGCGACGGCCGCGACGGCCTCCTCCACCTCGAAGGGGAGCGCCCCGCCGTTGGTCTCGCACAGGTCTATCGAGTCGGCACCGGCCTCAGAGGCCGCGCGCAGGCACGCCAGCGCGTAGGCGGAATTGGCCTTGTAGCCATCGAAGAAGTGCTCGGCATCGAACACAACGCGCCGCCCCGCGGCCTTCAGGTAGGCCACGGAATCGGCTATCATCCGCAGGTTCTCCTCAAGCGAGGTCTGAAGCGCGCGAGTGACCTGGGCATCCCAGGTTTTTCCCACGATGGTGACCACGGGCGCCCCGCAGGCCAGCAAATCGGCCAGCCCCGGATCGTCGGCCGCGGCCACGCCCTTGCGGCAGGTCGATCCGAAGGCGGCTATCTGCGCGTGGGCCAAGGAAAGCTCCCGCACCTGGCGGAAGAACGCGATGTCCTTGGGGTTGGACGCGGGAAAGCCGCCTTCGATGTAGTCAATGCCAAAGGCGTCGAGCCGCTCGACGATGCGCAGCTTGTCCTCAAGCGAGAGCGTGATGCCCTCGCACTGCTCACCGTCGCGCAGCGTGCTGTCATAGGTGTGGATGCGGCGACTCACCGCGCCTTAGACCTCCGTCAGCCAGTCAGTGTACTCCTCCACGCGACCGTAGGCCACAGCGAAGAAGCGCTCCTGGAGGGCGCGGGTGACCGGGCCCGGCTTGCCCACCTCGCGGCCGTCCACGGCCCCGATGGGAGTCAGCTCGGCAGCAGAGCCGGTCATGAACACCTCGTCGGCAACGTAGAGGTCGCAGCGGGTCAGGCTCTCCTCGATGGCGGGAATCTCCAGATCCTCGGCCAGGCAGAGCACCGTGTCGCGCGTGATGCCCTCGAGCAGGCCGTCGGAGAGCGGCGGCGTGGAGAGCACGCCATCGCGCACGACGAACAGGTTCTCGCCCGTGCCCTCGCAGACCAGGCCGTCCTCGTTCAGCATGATAGCCTCAGCGTAGCCGTGCTCCTTGGCCTCCAGCTTGGCCAGGATGGAGTTCATGTAGGACGCGGTGGCCTTCACCGCCGGCGGGATGGCATTGTTGGAGCGCTGACGCCACGAGGACACGCCCACGGACACGCCGCTCTCCAACGCCTCGGGGCCCAGATAGGCATCCCACGGCCACACGGCGATGACCACATCGGTCGGCGCGCCGCTGGGATCGACGCCCATGACGCCGTAGCCGCGATACACGAGCGGGCGAATGTAGCAGGACGGCAGCTTGTTCGCGCGAATGACCTCGAGGGTGGCTTCGCACAGCTCGTCCACCGTGTAGGGCAGATCGATCAACGCGATCTTGCAGCTGCGGTGCAGACGCTCCATGTGGTCGCGCAGGCGGAACACGAAGCTGCGGTCGGAGTCGGGGTCCTTATAGCAGCGGATACCCTCGAAGACACCAGACCCGTAGTGCAGGGAGTGCGACAGCACGTGCGTGGTGGCCTCAGCCCACGGAACCAGCTCCCCGTTCTTCCAAATGTAGTCCACTTCGGTGATGTCCATCTTGCGCTCCCTTCTTGGACCCTCTTCCAGATGACACCGCATTTTACTCCAACGAACTAACGTCCACCGCCTTTTCCGCCGAGTGGGGCAAAAAGAAGGGCCCCGCCAGCTCAGCAGAGAGCGAGGCGGGGCCCACGGCCGCGTCCCCGGGGGAGGAGCGGCTGAAAGCAGGTGTGCTTAGGACAGGAACTGCGCCAGGCGCTGCAGCGGCTGGGACATCAGCTTGGCAGAGCCCTTGTCCTTGCCCAGGACGAAGAGGTCGGCAACGGGAGTCATCGGATCCTCCACCAGGTCGGTGATGACCTGGTCGGTCACCGGGCGCGTCTCGATGACGCGCTTGGCGAAGGTGGGCATCTGATCCTCCATGGCGGTGATCTTCACCACGTCACCCGTGTGCGGCGCCTGGATGTAGTAGCCGTCGCCCAGGTACATGGCCACGTGGCCCACGCCGTCGGACTGGCGATCGAAGAACAGCAGGTCGCCCATGTGCAGGTCCTCGAAGTCCACATCCTCGCCCACCAGGCACTGGAAGTAGGTGGTACGCGGAATCTCGACGCCCAGAACCTCGCGGTAGCAGTACTGCACCAGGCCAGAGCAGTCGAAGCCGTCCGGGGTGGTGCCGCCCCACAGGTAGGGGGTGCCCAGGTGGGACGTGGCCTCGGCCACCAGGTCAGCGAGCGTGCGCTGCTCCATGATCGCCTCGCCGGTGATGGGGTCGAGCATCTCCTTGCCGGTTTCCGGATCAATGACCGGGAACTCGAAGGTGGAGACCATCTCGTAGTCCAGCGGCTCGTCGAAGCGGGTCAGATCGTAGGTCTCGATGATGTCCTGCAGCTTCTCGGAGTACTGGGTGTCGGTGGCGTAACGGCCCTCCAGGTAGTCCGTGGCGTCCACGAAGGTGGGGGCGTTGGACTTCCACACCGGCGCATAGAAGCCGTCGAGGCCCTCGCACATGAGGTCGGCGTAGTCGTTGAGGGAGTCCTTCACCGTGTCGTACTTGCGGAAGTCCGACAGAATGAAGTAGATGAGGCCGGTGCCGTCGTCCTCGGCGGTGCGCATGAGGACGCTCTCGCCGTTGTGGGAGCCCTTGATGCCGAAGAGGTTGTTGTTCGGCGCCTTGGCCAGCATCGAATTGCCCGAGGCAGACTCGAGAATGGCCTGGGCAATCATGACGGACGCGTAGAGGTCGCGCTCCTGGCCGATCTCACGCGCCTGCTCGCCGATCATGGCGATGAACTTCTCGGTGGTGAGATCGTGGGTGTAGTGCTTCGGCGTGTAGGTGGTATCGCCGTTGTAGGACCACGACGGGTAGGACGGGTTCTCCGCCGCCGGCGGGTCGGCCGGCGTCACGGGCGCCGGAGGCGTCGGGACGGTGGGCGCGACGACCTCGGCCGGCGCCTCGGCGTCGGGGGCCTCAGCCTTGGGAGCCTCGGGGTCGGCCGGCTTGGCCGGATCCTCGGCCTCCGGATCCTTGGGGTCGGCGGGGTCGGTCTTGTCCGCGGGATCGGCCGGCTTGGCCGGGTCGGCCGGCTTCACGGGATCGGTCTGGTCGCCTGGCTTGGCCGGCTCAGAGGGATCCGCCGGATCGGTCGGGACGGTCGGCTCAACCGGCTTCACGGGATCGGTCGGCTCAGCCGGGTCAACGGGCTCCGTCGGGACGGTCGGGTCGGTCGGCTCGACGGGGTCAACGGGGTCGATCGGATCCACCGGATCGACCGGATCGGTGGGGTCAGTCGGCTCAACCGGATCAACGGGGTCAACCGGGTCGGTGGGGTCAGTCGGCTCCCCAGGCTCCCCGGGCTCCCCGGGCTCCACGGGATCCGTGGCGTCAGGGTTCTCGGGATCGACGGCGTCCGGATCCTTGGAGTCGGGACCGACGATGGGCGCCGGGTTATCGGGGTCAGGCTCGACGGCCTCGCCGTTGGCGGCCGCGTTCTTCTCGGCCTCCGCCTTGGCGGCAGCCTCTTCGGCGGCCTTCTTCTTCGCCGCTTCCTCCTGGGCCTTCTTCTCGGCCGCAGCAGCCTGGGCCTTGGCCTTGGCGCTGGCGATGTTGTCCGCAGTGGCGGGATCGATGGCACGCAGGGCGCCCAGATCGATGGAGTTGAGCTCCTCCAGGCTGAGGGAGCCGCCATTGAGGTACTTCACGACCGCGCCGCTGCCGGCAAAGCCGGTGCTGCGAACCTTCTCGATGACGGCCGAAGCCGCGTCCTTGTCGCCGAAGGCATCACCGTCTGCCAACGTGAGGCCTGCGATGGGCGTCACCGCAAGCGCGGTGGCGACCACTACCGCGGTTGCGCCCTTGACGCGATTGCGCCGGGCCCGCGTATCCTTGCCGCTATTCTTACGCATGAGAACCTGCTTTCAGAGTAATGCGCCGCAAAGCAGATAGAGCGGTAAAAGCGTGTGCTACCGCGCGCTGCCCTGCATGCGCGTCTTCTGTCATCGACGCCCATCGCCCCCGCAACGGCATCGATCCTCTTCTCAGATAACCGTGAATTTATCACAGGCACCCGACGACCGCAAGGCAAAGATGTCGTTTTGGTAACAGACGCAGACAGGTTTCAGGGAAAATTCAAAGTGCCGAAGTCAGGATATCCCCGACTCCGGCACAGGCTCCGATGACGTCCTCCGCTGTTTCTAAGCAGTAACCCCGCCCTTTCCATCTGGACGATCGCCGCCACGGTCGAACCCGCCGAATCCGCCGCGGCCGCCGGCCCCCTCAAGCCGGGAGGAGCCCTCGGTGGAGACGGTGGCGCTCACCGCAGAGCCGCCGTCAACGGAACCGCCCCGCCAGAGAGCGCCCTCCGGGACAGCGCCGACCAGCATGCCGCCCACCACCACCTGGCACGTCGCGCCGTCGGCCAAATCGGGGCTCGACACTACGACGCTCTGGAAGGCGGCCTCCGCGGTGAAGGAGGCCAGCACGACGCCAGCTTCGTCGACGAGGGACACGGCATCGCCCGCGGCGCCGCTCGCGGCCACCAGGACCGAGGGCTGCGTGCCGCCCGTAAAGCCCATGGCCATGCCCGCCGAGCCCACCATGATGACGGTGCCGCCGTTGACGGTGGCCTCGAGCTCGTAGTCAAGGGTGCTGTCCGCGCCGCCCGTCGGGCCCGTGACGAGAACGGTACCGCCGTTCACCTCCACCGATCCGTTGCTGTCGATGCCGTCACCGCCGGCCACGATGACGAGGGACCCGCCGTTCACCTGGATGAGGCACTCCTCGCTGGCGCCGGGCAGGGCGCCGCCCCCGGCCCGAAGCCGCCGCGTCCGCCCCCGCCGTCGGGGGCGCCGCCGGGGCGCTCCGCGGAAGGGGCGCCCTCCGCCGACGCGCCATTGGGGGCGTCCTGTGGGGCGGCGGGAGGCTCGGTGCCCTCGGGCAGCACGGGAGGCGTGCCTCCTTCGGCCGAGGCGCCAGCGGGCGGGGCGGACGAGCCGTCCTCACCAGGGGCGGCATCTCGCCAGGACGGACGCTCGTCCCCGGGGGAAGCCTCGTCAGAGCCGGGCGCCGGGGCCGGAGCGGCGCCCGGGTTCCCCGCCCCGCCCGACGGCGCGTCGCCGGCAGGCGCGCCCTCGGCAGGCGCCCCTGCGGTGGCCCCTGCGCCTGCGCCTTCGCCTTCGCCTTCCGCAGCGGTCGGGTCTTCCGCTGTCGAGGCGTTCACCGCGTCGTCGGAGGCCACGATGCGCGTGGCCCCGCCGTTGACGTAGACCTTCTCGGACTCGTAGCCCTCGTAGCAGGCCGCCACGTCAACCTGACCGTCGTCGACCACCAGCTCGTACTCGGTATGGAAGGCGTCGTCGCCTGCCCGCACAGACAGCGTGCCGCCCGCGATGCGCCCGAGCACCTCCGAGCGGAAGGCGTCATCGGCCGCGTCAATCGTCACCGTGCCACCCGTGACGCGGAAGAGGGTGTAGGCGTCGACGCCGTCGTCGCCAGCCGTCAGGTCGAGCGTGCCGCCATCAAGCGTGACGAAGCCGCGCGCCGGATCCTCGTCGTTGTTGGACTTCACCGCATCGCCCCCGGCCGTCACCGTGATGTCGCCGTCGGCCACCTTCACGCAGTCGCGGCCGCGCAGGCCGTCCTCCGCCGCCGTCACCTCGTAGGTGCCGCCGGCGACAACCAGGTCGTCCTTGGAGACGATGCCGTGGCGGTAAGAGCCCTCCACGGCAAGCGAGCCCGTGCCGTTGAAGGTGAGGTCACCCTTGCTGAATACGGCGCCGTTCGGCTCGTCCTCGCCCTCGGCCAGCTCGTAGGACGCGCCGTCGGCCAGGACGTTGCGCGTGCCGTCGGCGAGGGTCACGAACACCTTGTCGGCGCTCTTCACGTAGAGGGCCGGGCCGGACTCGTTGCGCACCGACGCGCCAGCCAGCACCACCTGAACCTTGTCGGCGTCCTTGTCCGCCTCCACGACGATCTGCCCCTGATCGAGGCTACCGGTCACGACGTAGGTGCCGGCCGCGTTGATGGCAAGGGTGCCCGTGGCGGCGTCGAACGCGGCGCCGGGCCCTTCCACGGTACCGGCGGACAGATCGACGGCCGTGACCGAGGTCGCGTCGTAGGAGGCGTCGCCATCGCGCTTGCTGTACTCGAAGTCCATGGCCCCCACGTCGGCCAGGGCGGCCGCCTCGGCTGACGCGGGGGCCTCCGAGGCGGCAGGCTCGCCGCCGGACGCACTCGCGTCGGCGGCCGGCCCGGCCGAGCATCCGGCCAACCCCAGCGCGAGCGCAGCCGCCAAGGCCGCGCCCAGCACGCGCTGGCCGGCGTGCGACCGGGGGCACGCGGCCAGCCCGCCCGCGCCACCGCGCGCGATGGCGGCCTGAGCTCCGTGACGGAAGGGGCCAGCGCCCCCGCGACGCGCTCTCCAACGCCTAAGGGCATCCGCCCGGCGCGCTCCTCCCCCGCCATCCTTCGCGGCCACGCGCCCCAGACGGCGCCTCGTCCTCTCTTCCACGTGTCCTCCTTCTGCAGGCTTGTCGCAGCAGTGCAAGCCCTTTCGCGTATTCTCTTACTTATATATAGGTAGGGTTCTCTTCATTACGAGCCGCAAGATGCCGCACCGCTAGAGCGACTCCCGCAGCTGCGGCGCACGCCCGAGCGAGATCTTCAGGTTGCCGTTGAGGCAGCGCAGCTCATCGATGAGCGCCTTCTCCTGCCCGGGCTGGCGCATCCGCAGCTGATACTGGAGCTGGAAGAGGCTGCCCATGTTGGTGGTCTGAACCTCCACGAGCTCGTATTCCGCAGCATAGCGACCAAGCACCTCGTCAAAGACGCCGTCGTACTCGAGGTCTTCGGGGATGGAGACCTTGAGGGTCTTGCCGGGCTCGCGCGGGCGGCCGAAGGGCGTCGCCACGAACAGCACGTTCACCACCGCCACGATGGCCGTGAACACAACCGCGAGCACCAGGTACCCCATGCCCGTGGCCAGGCCGACGGCCATGGCGAGAAACACGCTGCCGATATCCTTCGCGCTGCCGGGGATGGAGCGGAACCGCACGAGATTGAACACGCCCATGACCGCGATGCCCGCACCCAGGTTGCCGTTGACCAGGGTGATGACCATCTGGACGATGAGCGGCAGCAGGGCAAGCGTGACCACGAAGTTCTTCGAGTAGCTATGACGGAACATGTAGACGCCTGCGCAAGCCATGCCCAGCACGATGGATGCCAGGCAGCAGACGAGGAAGTCGGCGGGAGACACAGCCGAGACGAGCGAGTCGGCCGTGCCGAAGACAGAGGTGAATGCCGCATCAAGCACAGCGGCCTCCTTTCACGAGCGAGCGCCAGTTTTTCGGGCGCGGATGGCACTGATTGGCGTTTTGGTACGGTGGTGGGGGCGATTCGGGGGCGATTTGCCGGCCTTGAGGGGGATTTTGGCGCTCGCAGAAAATCTGACCTGGGGAAACGCCGGAGCTTGGAGAGGGTCGGCTGGCTTGCACCGTACCGAAACGCCAATCAGTGCCATTTTCGGCGGAAAACGTGGCTTTCGCAGCCAGCTGATAGGCCGCGCCGTACTTGGAGAAGGACGCGGGGTAGGCGCGGACGTCGGCGAGGAGGGCCGCGAGCCAGCGCGGGTAGGGGCCGGCGTTCTTGATCTCCATGATGGCCTCGGCGGCGGGAATGACGGGATGCCATGCCAAGGCGGAGGCGGAATCGGGAGCAAGAGGCACGGAGGCAGGGCCGAGAGGCGCTGCGCCGTCGGGGCCAGGAAGCGCCGCGGCATTGGAGCCGAGGGACAGCGCGCCGTCGGGGCCGGAAGACGGCGAGAGGCCGAAGCGGAAGTCGAGGAAGACCAGCCGGTCGTCAAAGGTGACGCGCGGTCCGGCCTCCGCCGATTCGCGTGGCGCCCAGGCCACGCGCTCGCAGCGAATGGCCATCGAGGGCGCGAGGCGACCGTGCCGGACGAGGGCCGCGTCTAGCTCGCGGGCGATCTGGCGGCTGCGCGGCGCGAGCGACGCCTGCTGAAGCGCAGCATCGGCCAAGGGGCGTGCCGCGCAGGCCTCCTCGTAGGGCACCCCGTCGAGGTAGGCGACGGCAGCGCCCAGCGAGAGGCTGACGCGTCGCTTGTAGACGACGCCGCGAAACTTCTTCTTGATCTCGAGGAACACCGGCATGCCAAGATCGGCGGCAGCCGGGGCGGCCAGGCCTGCGCCACCCGAGACGGCAGCCGGGGCGGCCAGGCCTGCGCCGCCTGCGAAGGCAGCCGCGAGGGCGCGGCCGGCAGGCTCGCCGTAGGCGCGGAGACGCAGCTTCTCCTTATAGGGCGGCTTCTCGAGCGAACGGTCGATGAGCGTGCGCTCCGGGGTGTCGAGGTAGAGGCTCGTGATGCACGCGCGCCCATAGCCGTCCGGCGCCAAGGCCGCGGCCAGACCCTCCTCCAGGGCGGCGCGTCGGGCGGCGTCCAGCCGGTACTTCTTCTCCACGCGCTGGAACACGTCGGCATAGGCGGGCATAGGGCATCCTCTCGGGGCGTCGGTCGGCAAGGGGCTCCGGCGAGGCCACGGCCCCGCCGGACGGGAGGGGCGCCGCCGTGCCGGGCAGAAGCCGGTGACACGGCGGCGTGCGGAGGCGCGGCTCGTCAGACGAACGACCGCACCGCCGCAGGTGCCGGGGAACACCGCAGCGCATCCTACGGGAGGGCGCTGAAAACTTCCTGAAACCCCCGCCCGTCCCTTTCAGGAACTTTTCAGCCGGCCCGCTACAATGGGGGCATGAGAGAAGGAGGCCCCGTGCGCATACTCATCGTGGAAGACGACGTCAGCCTGGCCGCCGCCCTGGCGCGCATCCTTGAGGACAACGGGTACGCAGTGGATGTCGTGCACGACGGGAACGCAGGCGTGGCCTGGGGAGAGAGCGGACTCTACGACGTGATCATCCTCGACGTCATGCTGCCAGGCCAAGACGGGTTCTCCGTGGCACGCGCCCTGCGCCGCTCCTCGGTGAGCACGCCCGTGCTGCTGCTGACGGCGCGCGACGCCACCGCCGACAAGATAGCCGGGCTCGACGCCGGCGCCGACGACTACATGACCAAGCCCTTCTCCCCCGCCGAGTTGATGGCGCACCTGCGTGCGCTCACGCGTCGCCAGGGCGATGTGGTGTTCGAGCGGCTGGCCGCCGGCGACTTGTCGCTCGACCTGGAGGCCATGGATCTGGGCTGCGGCGGCAAGACGCTGCACCTCTCCGCCAAGGAGTTTGCCCTGATGAGGCTGTTTATGGGAAATGTGGGGCAGGTGCTCTCGAAGGACACGCTCATCGAGCGCGCCTGGGACGTGGGCTCGAACGCGGGCGACAACAACGTGGAGGCCTACGTCTCGTTCCTGCGCAAGAAGCTGCGCCACCTGGGCTCGACTGCGCAGATAGAGACCATTCGCGGTGCCGGGTACCGCCTGGCGGAGCACGCGGAGGACGCACGGTCATGAGCGGCGATGCCGGGGCGGGAGCAGCCCAGCCCATGCTGCGGCGCCTGCGGGTGAAGTTCGTGGCGCTGTCGATGACGGTGGTCACCCTCGCCCTGGTGGCGGCCCTCGCGGCCATCGGCTACCTCGACTACCGCCAGAGCGTCGACGACGTGTACGACGAGCTGCGCCAGACCCTCGGCCTGGCCGCATCGGTCGACGCCGGGCATCGCGGCGACGGGAGGCTCTTCGGCGAGCCGACCCTCATTCCCGAGAAGCGCCACCCCCTCGGCGAGAAGGCGCAGGGAGGCGAGGCGCCGGAGGCTCCCGCGCCGCCTAGCGCTGAGGAGCCCCCAGCGGACGAGGCGCCGAGCGACGACACGCCAGCGCCTCCGGAGATCGGGCGCGGCGACGGCCAGGGCCTGACGCCCATGGCGGTCTACCGCGTGGACGCCCAGGGCACGGCGACGGCCCTCGGCCGGTTCACCACGGCCTCCGTGGCGCCCGACTTGCTCCCCAAGGCCCTAGCCGACGCCTTGGAAGACGGCAGCGCCCAGGGGTACTTGGGCGACCTGGGGCTGTTCTTCGCCACCCGTCGCGCCGGCAGCGACGTGCTGGTGGCCTTCGCCGACCAGACCGCCGCCTCGTCGTGGCAGAACCTGGCCCTCACGCTGATCGGCGTAGGCGCCGGCGCGCTGCTCATCTTCCTGGCGGTGAGCATCCTGTTCGCCCGCTGGGCCCTGCGCCCCGTCGAACGGGCATGGGAGCAGCAGCAGCGCTTCGTCGCCGACGCGTCGCACGAGCTGAAGACCCCCCTCACGGTGATCCTGGCCAACCTGGCCATCGTGCGCAGCCGCGGCGAGGAGCTGGTGGCGGCCCAAGACCAGTGGCTGGCCGGCACCGAGGTGGAGGCGCGACGCATGCAGTCGCTCGTCGGCGATCTGCTCGACCTGGCGCGCACGCCCGATCCGGCGGCCCTGCGCGCGGGGTTCAGCACCGTCGACCTGAGCGACTTGGCGGAGGGCGAGGCGCTCCAGTTCGACTCCGTGGCGCTTGACCGCGGGGTCTCCATCGCGTGCGATCTGGAGCCAGCAGTGCGTGTGGAGGGCGACGCGGCGCGCCTTGAGCGGCTGGCCGCCGTGCTCATCGACAACGCCTGCAAGTACGCCGAGCCCGGCAGCGAGGTGACCGTGCGCCTGGCCTCAGAGGGCCGCGAGGCCGTGTTGAGCGTGGCCAACCGCGGGCCGCTCATCGCGCCCGAGAACCTGGCGCGCGTGTTCGACCGCTTCTTCCGCGTCGACGCGGCGCGCACCCGCGGGCTCGTCGCCGACGCCGACGAGCCCGCAGCCGGCGGCTACGGCCTGGGCCTGGCCATCGCCCGCGAGATAGCCCGCGACCACGGTGGTGCCATCAGCGCCGCGAGCACGCCCTGCGCCCCCTCCGCCGAAGACGGCGGGGAGGCTATCACGGTCTTTACCGTGAGGCTCCCGAAGGCGTAGCGCGAGGCCGTGCGGGCGCCGGGCGGGCGGCGCAGGAGCGGGGCTGGCGCACGTGGTCGCGGGAGCGACGGGCGGCGAAGGCGAGGCGACCGACGCCCCGGCCCGCGCCTGCGACCCGGAGGAACCCGAGGGCTCGGACGAGGCGCCGGAGCTGGACGAGGGCCCGCACTCCGCCGACGCCGCCTCTTCCTCCGAGCCCTCGGAGGCGCGGCTGGCCATGCTCGGGGAGATCGGCAGCCAGGCCGAGGCCGGCGCGAGCACTGCAGGCAGCGCCGACCAGCTGCGCCTGCAGTGCGAGGCCATCGCCAACACCTACCTGCTCTCCAAGCGGGAGGCCGAGGTCATGTTCTTCCTAGCGCGCGGCTTCAAGTCGTCCTACGTCCAGGAGAAGCTCTACGTCTCCGAGGGCACCGCCAAGACCCACATCCGCCACATCTACCGCAAGCTCGACGTCCACAGCCAGCAGCAGCTCATGCGCCTGGTGGGCACGGTGGAGCTGTAGGGAGGCGCTAAGCCCCCGAACGGCGAGGCTCGCCGTTCGGGGGCTTAGCGCCCTTGCCGCACGAAAAGCGCTGAAGCGTGCGGGGCTCCGTGCGGGCGGCGGCACCCGGCGGTGGAGGGCGGCAGTTGGGGGTTGCCCGGCCACCCAAAACCTTCGGAAAGCGGGGGCCGTCTGCAAATTGGGACGGTTTTGCACTCTTGGCATGGTGCTTGGCGACCGCTTTGCAAGCAGTCGCCCCTATGCGAACCCCACTCACCTGGCCTTTTGCGAGCAGTCTCCTGAGCAGTCCTTCGCCGCAGCCCGGAAGAGAGTGCAAAACCGTCCCAATTTGCGCGCAGGGGGGCGTTTTTCGAAGCACGTCCGCTGCGAGGCGCCTTGACGCTCTCCCGATACTCGCCACCTGCCGGGTGGGCCTGCCGAGGCGCCGCCTGCCCGGCGCGCTCCTCGGCGCTAGCGCTCCGCCAGTCCGCGCCTCGCGCCGGGCGGCAATGGCAGCGGCTTGCCGCAGCGGGCGCAGCGCACCTCGCCAGCGGCGTTCTGGGTGCCGCAGAACGCGCAGTAGCCCGCCGGCCTCACCCGCGCGTCGGAGGACGGCGGGCCGCACTTGCCGCAGTGGATGCACGCAAAGCACCGGGGCATGACCGCCGCCTACTCCGGACGTCGGGCCACGAGCGCCCGCATGGGATGGACGAGTCCAATGACGGCTACCACGACGGCAAGCCCGATAAGCACGGGAAACACGGCATCGAGCCCAAGGCCGGGCAGCGCCACCATGGATGCGGAGAACACGTAGGGAGCGAGGAACGGCCCCAGGTTCATCATGGAGGTCATGACGCCGCTGACAAAGGGCACGCGATCGGGTGGCGCGATGTTGCCTGCGGCGTTCTGGGCCGCCGTGAAGAAGGCCGACCCCGCGAACCCAAGGACGAACACGCCCAGGGCGTAGACGAGCGGGCTCTCAGCTAGAAGGCACGGGACGATGCCCACGGCGATAAGCAGGGCCGCCACGCCGAACAGGCGCCCCCTGAGCCAGCGGATGAGCACGGGGAACAGCAGCCCGCACAGGATGGTCCCGATGCCGCAGCAGTTGATGACGAGGGCCGCCTCGCCCGGGCCGGCCAGCCCGCGCCAGTCGAGCACCGACGACGTGACCACCTGCACGGTGACGACGCACGTCCACCCCGCCAGAGCGAACAAGGCGTAGCCGGCCACCGCCGGCGGCACCGCGCTCCTGGCGCGGCCCCCTTCCCCTGCGTCAGCGCCCGCGTGCGACGGCGCGGCCTTCACGGCGTCTTTGGCCTCAGGCATCCACGCCAGCACCGCCGCGAGCGGCACGAGCCCGACGAGATAGGCCAGAAACGAGTAGTTCCAGCCCAGCTCGGTGAGGTAGCCGGCCACCGTGGTGTAGATGATGTTGAAGACAAACTGGATGGTGATGCCCAGGCCCAGAAGCCGCGAGCGCTCCTCACCCTCGCACAGGGCGATGATAGCGGCGTTGCCCACGGGGAACATGACGCCCAGGCCCAGACCCACGACGACGCGCGAGACGATGACGATCCCGTAGTCGGTGATGTCGGGCAGGAGGAAGGGGAAGGCGCCGCCGAGGGTCATCACGAGAATGCCCCCGATGGCGGCCCGCCTGAATCCCACGCGGGGCAGCAGGGCGCCCGACGCGACGCTGACCGGAACCGACACGATGCCGGTGATGGAGTTGGCCAGCATGATGGTGGTGATGTCCGTGCCTACGAAGTGATGGGAGAACGCCGCGATGGACGGCGTGAGGATGGCGAACTCGCTCATGGTGCAGAACAGGGCGAGAATGCCGATGACGCTCGTCGTGCCCAGCGAGCGCGACGAGGAAGCACGCAAAGCCACAACCCCTCCTCTCTTGGGTTGACGGACGCGTCCGCCAACCCGGCAAGGGCCGGCCGGGCACTACGTCCGGCCGGCCCCACGAGGCGGCGCGGCCACCCCGCCGCGCCGCGCTCGGCGGATGTCTAGAGCTCGAGCTCGCAGGGAGTCCACAGCACCTGCTTGGGCTTGCGGGCTAGCTCGACGGCCATCTCCTCGATGGTGCCGAAGCGGATCACGTCAGCCAGGCAGTTGTGCATGCACACCGGCTCGCGGCCGTCGCGGATGCGGTCGGCGCACAGGTCGCACAGGTCGGTGGGAACGGGGATCTTGTTCCAGTTGAAGCAGCTTCCCTCGTCCTTGGCGTCGTCCTTCTGCCACGGGCCGTCGTCCATGACGCGGATCCCCCACTTCCCCACGGGGAAGTGATGATGCTCCTTGCAGCTGACCTCGCAGCTCTGGCATCCCGTGCAGAACTCGTAATCGATAAGCAGTCCGTACTGGGGCATAATCTACACCAACTTTCCGAATTTCTCGTCGAACGCGGCCATGTCCACGTCGTAGCTTTCCTTCAGGGGCACCACGTTGCAGCAGGCGCTCTTGTAGGGCGCGCCCAGGCCGAGGGCGTTGTTGTGGTGCGCGGGAACGAGGTCGTTGCAGTTGGACTGCCACACGCCGAACAGGCTGGGCTCGCTGCCGTCCTGCTCGGGGAACCACCAGCCGTGATCCACCTCCACGTGACCCTCGTGCACCGTGGGCATCACGCGGGCCTTGAACTTGGCGCTGCCGAACATGTTGGATATCTCGCACCACTGCCCGTCGGCCAGGCCGATGCGCTCGGCGTCTGCGGGGTTGATCTCGATCCTCGGGTTCGGGTCGAGCTCGCGCAGCACGGCCACCTGGCGATGCTCAGAATGGAACGAGGAGTAGCGGCGATGGCCCGTAGACATGATGAAGGGGTACTTCTCGATGATCTCCTCATGGGGCAGATCGCGCTCATGCCACTTGGCGTCGAGTTCCTCGGGGACGAGCGGGTTCTTCTTGAGCTCCAGCTCCTCGGCGGACTTTTCCGGGATGCGCGGGCTCAGATCGGGCTCATAGTAGTAGGGCAGCGGATCCATGCCGTTTTGGGCAAAGGCGGACGACCACAGCTCCACGCGGCCCGTCGGGGTGAGGAAGCCAGGCTGGCCGTCAGGGCGCAGCTTGCCGGTCTCGTACTTCCGGTAGTACACCTTGCGCTTGAACTTGACCAGCTCGCGCACCTCGTTAAACGAGTGACGGCCTTCCAGGCGGTTCTTCTCCAGGTAGTCGTGATAGTCCGGGTACTTCTCGTGGGCGAAGCGGGCCTTGGGGTCGTCGGGGAACATCGCGGCCATGCGCTCGGCCAGCAGGCAGTAGATCTCCAGGTCGGACTTGGCCTCGCCCACGGTGATGGCCTTGTTGCCGCAACCGGTGGTGATGGACGCCGCGCCGTAGTGGGTGCGGTTCACGCCGTCATGCTCAGCCACGGTGGAAAGCGGCAGGAACACGTCGCACACGGCCTGGATGGTGGGCGTGATGAAGCAGTCGGTGCCGAAGGCGAAGTCGATGGAGCGCTGGAAGGCGGCGTGCCAGCGGGTGGGCTCGGCGGAGTTGGTGGGCGCGAGCAGGTTGGTGTTGGCGATCCACGCCATGCGGATGGGGTACGGCTCGTCAGTCTCCAGCGTGTCGAGCACGCAGTCGGCCTGCGCGCCGGTGATCTGGTTGCAGTAGAGCGGGTACTTGTCCATGCCGATGCACTTGTCGCGTTCCTCGTCGGTCATCTGGTACCAGCCCTCGGTGATGAAGGCGCGGGTGTCGGTGTTGTGAGCCGACTGGCCGGCGGCCGCGGCACCCGTGAGGTCCTCGGGCATGGACAGGTCAGCCACGATGTTGCCGCCTGGCACGTCCAGGTTGCCGCACAGGCAGATCATGGCGAGCACGCACTGGCCGGCCTGCATGCCGTTGGTGTTCTGGTCGAAGGCCAGGCCCCAGGCGATGGAGGCGGGATGCGCGGCGGCGTACATGCGAGCCACCGTGTAGATGTCCTCGACGGGAACCTCGCAGATGCGGGCAGCGTCCTCGGGCTTCATGTAGGCCACGCGCTCGGCGAACTCGTCGAAGCCGTAGGTCCACTTCTCCGCGAACTCGTGGTCGTAGAGGTCCTCGGAGATGATGATGTTGCACATCGCCATGGCGAGCGCCGCATCGGTGCCGTTGCGCAGGCGCAGCTGCAGGACGGAGCGGGTGGCCAGCCAGTTGACGCGCGGATCGATGGTCACGAGCTTGGCGCCGCGCTTCATGAGGTCGATGATCGCGTGGCCGAAGAAGCCGTCGGGGTTGGAGGCCAGCGGCATCTTGCCCCACAGGATCATGAGCTCGGGCACCGTGTACTCGGGATCGTCATAACCGCCCTCCAGGCCGCCGGCGTAGTCGAGCTCGGGATAGAGCGCGCCGAGCACCATCTGGGACGACATCATGCGCGGCTGGTAGCAGGCGTAGCCGGACTGGGTGTAGGCCAGGTTGGGCGTGCGGAAGATGGACAGCTGGAAGTCCTGCGAGAGCATGCCGTCGCGACCGGTGCCGACGAAGATGGCGAGCGTCTCGCGGCCGTACTCGTCGGTGAGGCGGCGCCAGTTGTCCATGATGATGTCAAGGGCCTCATCCCAGCTGCAGCGCTCCCAGGCCTCGGCGTTGCCGCGCTCCTCCCGGGCGCGCTTCTGGGGGTAGATGACGCGCGTGGGGTTGTAGATGTAGTCCTTGAGCGCCACGCACCGCGGGCACAGGCGGCCACCGGTGACCGGGTCGTTCTCGTCGCCCTCCACGTGGTCGAGGCGACCGTCCTTGTCCACGTAGAGCTTGATGCCGCACCCCACCGGATGGCAGCCCGGGGGCGACCACACCGAAGACCGGATGACGGTGAAGTCCCCATCTTGGAACTTCCACGGCTTGCCAAGGTCGTTCTTAAATTCCATGCTTCCTCGTTCCTCTCTACTCTCTTGTTTCTCTTCTCAGATGACGGATAGGCAGTTGGATGGCGCGGGGCGGCTAGGCGGCGCGCTTGGCGTCACGGGCCCGGATGACCGCGAACAAGGCGATGGAGCCGACGATGAGAACCGCGCCCACGCCCATGAGCAGGCCGGTGCAGGCGCCCCAGCCGGCGCTCGACACCACCACGCCCACGAGGCCGAACAGGATGCCGCCGACGCACTGGCCGCAGCTCATGAGCGACGAGGAGATGCCCGCCAGCTCGGGCCGCGGGGCAATCTCGGCCACCATGGTGAAGAAGATGGCCGGCACCACGCCGTTGGACAGGCCGAACACGATCAGCCAGGGAACGAGCAGCCCCTCGCTGATGGAGTACGCCAGGGAGAACGACGCGCCGAGCACCACGGAGGCCGCCACCAGGATGGCAAGGCGCTGGCCGTTGCCCGTGAAGAGGTTCATGACGACGCCGATGGCGATGCCGCCGACCACCACGGCGATGTTCGCGATGTTCATCATGCCGTTGGCGGCCAGCTGGTCCATGCCCATGGTCTGCACCAGGTAGAGCGTCTCGAAGTTCATGACGCAGGCGGTGCCCAGCGAGAACGCCGCGAAGGCGATCATGGAGATCCAGCAGGACAGGCTCTTGAAGCCCTCGGACATCTTGGGCTTGGGCGCCGCGGGATCCTGCTCCTCAAGGTAGGACACCTGCGGGTCGCGGATGGCGGCCACCCACAGCACCGTGACGATGACCAGGAGCGCCACCACGAACCAGAACACGTTGTGGTAGGTCTGCGGGTCGCCCACGGTGAAGAAGAAGCCGGAGCTGGCCATGATGAACATGGAGCCGAGCGGCACCCACACGGAGAACAGGCCCATGGGCACGCCGCGCTTGGACGGCGGGAACCACTCGGAGATGATGACCGGCACCGTGGAGCCGATGCAGGCGTAGCCGACGCCCTCGATGAGGCGGCCGACCATGAGCACCGCCACGGTCCGTGGCCGCGGCGCTGATGACGGCGCCCACCGCGGCGCAGGCCAGCACGAGCGTGGTAGCCTTGCGCGCCCCGAACCGCATGATGATGGCGGCCACGACGAACGTCATGATCAGGCCGACGTAGCCGTTGAGCGACATGATGTTGGCGAACATGCCCTCATCCATGCCGAGCGCCGGAATGACCAGCGATGCGGTGGCCGGCAGCTTGTTGCTGTTGACCGAGACCAGAATGGAGGCGATGATGGCGATGCACGCCACGATCCACGCCCTGCCAGACTGGAATACCTCAGCTCTCTTCTCTTCCTTCGTCATAGGCGACCCCTTCTCCCCTTTCACGCGATCGATGACCTTTCGTCTCATTCGACGATAGGGAGAAGGTAGGCGGCGAACGGCGGCTAACTCAAGGAGCGATGGCCTTGGAGCGTTCCGAGTGATGGGACAAATCTGGCAAAACGTCCTTTTAGGTTAGATTTTCATCCTCGATCGCACTATGATCGACTTTGCATTCCGGACTTCCGTCCTTAGCAGACAGGAGACGCCATGGCAAATCAGGCAACCTCGCACAACCGAGTCTACTCGCGTTCGTACCTCACGAAGATGAAGGTAGCCGAGGCCATGGACAGGCTCTGTCACCAGAAGCCCTTCGGCAAGATCCGCATCGAGGACATCGTGCGCGAGTCAGGCGTGAGCCGCTCGAACTTCTACCACAACTTCGAGGACAAGAACGCTGTGGTCAACTGGCTGAGCCGGCAATGCCACGCCAATGGGATCTTCCGCATCGGCCGCGACCTCACGTGGTTCGAGGGGCACCTGATCACCACCCGCGACATGGCGCGGTTCACCTGCCTCTTCCGCGAGGCGTCCAACTGCGATGACTACGACGCTGCCGTGCCGTCCTTCGTACGCGGACGCCAGCAGAACCTGCGCGAGACCATCCTCGAGTTCCAGCGCAAGCCCCTCACCGACCAGCCGGAGTTCGAGATACTCGCCTTTCCGACCTGCGAGGTGGTCATGGCGTCGCGATTCCGCAACAACGAGCTTCCCTATACGCTCAAGCAGTTCTGCGAGCACCTGGTGGACATGACGCCGCGCGCCCTCTACCAGGCCCTCGAGCACCCTGTCTCAGCGCCCCTCGCCGGGGAGATAGCCGAGGCGCGGGGCTAGGCGCGCTCCGGAGGATTCCGCGCCCCCTTCGCGGCACGCTCAACCTTTTGGTTTCAGATGGCTTCTGAGGCTGTTACGGATGAGGCTGCCAAGAGGCTCTTCGTCCATGCCACCTCCACAATGGGGGAATCACTGGCATCGACACGAGAAGGCGAGGGCCTATGAAACTTCCTGACATCAGCCGGCGCACCTTCGTCGCTACCGCCGCGGCGGGCGGGGCGGCCGTGGGACTGGGCGCCATCGGGGGCGCCGATCCCGCTGACGCGCTCACCCCAGCCGAGCCCCTCGGGGGCAGCTGGGTGCGCACCACCTGCTCGCCCAACTGCACCGGCGCCTGCGGTGTCGAGGCGTGGGTGGAAGACGGCCAAGTGCGCATGGTGCGCCAAGCCGCCGACTATCCCTACGAGCACTACAATCCGCGCGGGTGCCTCAAGGGACTCTCCGTCAACACCATCCTCCACGGGCCCGACCGCCTGACCATGCCCCTCGTGCGCAACGAGGCCGGCGAGCAGGTGGAAGCGGACTGGGACACCGCGCTCGACGACGCCGCCGGCCGGCTGCGCGCCATCATGGACGAGTACGGCCCCAATTCCGTGGGCGTCATCTACCAGGTGCAGGGCACCGGCCACATCCAGAAGGGCGCGCTCGTGCGCATTGCCAACACCTTCGGCTGGTCGGTCATCGGCGGCTATGAGCTCAACGGCGACCTGCCGATGTTCTGGCCCGAGACCTTCGGCTGCCAGAGCGAGGAGCTGGAGTCCTACTGCTGGGAGGACTCGCGGCTCACGCTCATCTTCGGCTCCAACATCATGGTCACGCGCATGCCCGACGCGCACTTCCTCACCTATTCCCAGGAGGCGGGCGGCAAGGTCATCTACTTCGATCCCAACTACTCCGCCTCGGCGGAGAAGGCCGACGAGTGGGTGCGCATCGCACCCGACTCCGACGGCGCCTTCGCGCTGGCCATGGCCAAGGTCATCATCGACGAGGGGCTCTACGACGCCCACTTCATGGCCACCTACACCGACGCGCCCCTGCTCATCAACTTGGCCACCGGCAAGCGCATCCTGGCCGACGACGTGGCGGGGCTCGCCGCCGTGCCCGACGTTCCCGACTATCGGTCGAGCTTCGTGGCCTTCGACCAGGCGATCGGCGCGCTGGCCGCGGTGACGCCGCTTGAGCTGCCCGACAACGCCTACGCGCTGACCGGCTCCTTCGACGTGTCCCTCAAGGACGGCAGCACCGTCCAGGCCAAGACGGGCTTCCAGCTGCTGACCGAGCAGCTGGAAGCATACACGCCCGAGGACGCCTCCGTCATCTGCGGCATCGATCCCGACGTCATCACGCGCATCGCCCGCGAGGCCGCCACGGTGAAGCCGATGCACATCATCTTCGGCGGTGGCACCCAGCAGTGGTACCACGGCGACCTGAAGGGCCGCGCCTGCGCGCTCGTGGCGTGCCTGACGGGCAACATCGGCCAGCTGGGCGGCGGCATCTCCACCTATGTCGGCCAATACAAGACGCGCTTCAACACCGCCAGCTGGATGGTGCCGCCCGACGCCGTCAAGGCGTCCTGCCCGTTCCACTACGCGGTGAACGGCCCCACGCCGCTCATGAAGGCCACCTACCCCAAGGACGGCTTCAAGGCCCTCGTGGTGGGCTGGGGCAACCCGCTCGAGCAGCACAACGTGGCCGACTGGCTGCGCGGCGCGCTGGCCTCGGGCCAGATCGAGTGCCTGGTGAGCCTGGACTTCCAGCGCACCCTCACCGTGGCCGAGTCCACCGTCGCCTTCCCCTGCGCCAGCTGGTACGAGAAGACCGAGCTCACCACCACCCCGCTGCACCCCTACGTGCAGCTCCAGCAGCGCATCGTCGACCCGCCGGGCCAGGCCCAGGAGGAGATCTGGGTGCTCACCGAGCTGGCCAACCGCATCGACCCGTCGAAGGCCGAGGCGTGGCCGCGCTTCGCCCCGGAGGACTCGGAGAAGCGCGCCGACGAGGTGCTGGCGCTGCTGCTGCGCGAGGGCGGCCCCACCATTAACCACCTCACGCCTGAGCTGCTGCGCGAGGGCCCGGGCAAGCTGGCCCACAGCAACCCCGGCGAGAAGCGCATACCCTTCTGGGAGCAGGTCAACGAGCGCATCCCCTTCCCCACCGTCTCGCGCCCGAACCCCCTCGACGTCACCTCCAAGTTCGTGCGCTCCGGGCGCATCGAGTTCTACCGCGACGAGGACATCTTCCTCGACCTGGGCGAGCAGCTTCCCTGCTACAAGCCGCCCTTCGAAGACACGGAGTACGCCGCCAACCCCGACGCGCGCGAGCTCTACCCGCTGGGCTACACCACACGCAACAGCGCCTTCCGCGTCCACGCCACCTACGTGAACAGCCCGTTCATGCTGGAGATGCAGGACAACACGCCCAAGGTGTGGCTCAACCCCGCCACCGCTGCCGAGCGCGGCCTCAAGAACGGCGACTGGGTAGAGGTCTACAACGACCGCGGCGCCGTGCAGGGCCAGCTCGTGGAGGATCCCGGCGTCTACCCCACGCAGTGCATCTTCGATCAGGGCTGGTGGTCGCACTACGACAACGGCACCAGCTACAACTCGCTCATCTGGCCGTGGATCAATCCCACTAACGAGGCGTACTACCTGGTGAGCGTCTGGTCGCCCAACATGGCCTGGAACGAGACCGCCTGCAACGTGCGCCTGTACGAGGGAGGCCGGCCTCAGGTGGTCACCGACACCGGCAAGAGCGTCCTCCAGGGCGGCGCGGGGGCGGCCTCGCCCGTCGAGTACGGGAAGGAGGCGTAGATCATGCGATACGCCATGGCAATCGACCTCGACCGCTGCATCGGGTGCCGAACCTGCGCGGTGGTCTGCAAGAACTTCAACGCCCAGCCCCAGGGCATCTGGTGGAACCGCGTGTTCACCAGCGGCACCCCGGAATACGACGTGGCCGTGAAGGTGGACGACCAGCTGCGCATGGAGTTCGTCCCCATCAGCTGCCAGCACTGCACCGACGCCCCCTGCGTCACCGCCTGCCCCACGCAGGCGTCCTACGTTGACGCGGACACGGGCACGGTGCTCATCGACTACGAGCGCTGCATCGGGTGCCGCATGTGCGCGAGCGCCTGCCCCTACGGCGTGCGCCAGTACAACTGGGGGAAGCCCGCCAAGATGGTGGGCCTGGGCGACACCGCCTACGAGTACGGCTACCCGCGCGACTACCGCGACGACGGCCACCTGGTGTACACGCCCGAGCGCCCCGAGGGCGTCATGGAGAAGTGCACCTTCTGCGCGCAGCTCACCTCCCAGGGCGAGGATCCGGCCTGCTGCACCGCGTGCCCGGGCAACGCGCGCATCTTCGGCGACCTAGACGACGCGAGCTCGGCCATCCGGACGTACCTGGACGGCACCGACCGCGAGCCGTTCACCTTGGGCGACGAGTACCACACCGAGCCCAACGTCTTCTACCTGGCATCCCATGAGGTGTCGCAGGAAAACCCGCTGGAAGACGCGGCTGACGAGAAGGGGGCGTAAGGTCATGGAGAAGTCAACGCGCATCGTGGGCATCGTCGGCGCCGTGCTGCTGGTCGCCGGCGCCGTCGGCTGGGGAATCCAGCTCTCGGGGGGCCTGCTCGCCCACTCGGGCATGACCAACATCTTCCTGTGGGGCGTCATGATAGCCATGTTCGCCTTCCTGGTGGGCTTCGGCGCCGGCTCGCAGCTGGTGGCCAGCGCCATCTGGCTGACCGGCCGCGAGGATCTGCGGCCGCTAGCGCGCACCGCCGCCACGTGGGGGCTCGCCTGCGTGGCCGGCGCCGGCGTGGCCATCCTGGCCGACCTGGGCGCCCTGCGCAACATCCTGGCCATGATCGTGGGCCTGAACCTGCGCTCGCCCCTGGCCTGGGACATGATCGCCATGACGGCGTTCATCGTGCTGGCCGTCATCGAGCTGGTGGCCATGGCCCGGCAGTCCCCGCGCACCCAGCTGTGGGCGGTGCTGGCCGGCGTGGCCGCGGTGGCGCTCCAGGTGGTGGAGGGGCTGCTGTTCTCCACGCAGAGCGCGCATAGCTGGTGGGCCACGCCCATCATGCCGGTGGACTTCCTGGCCGTGGCCTTCGTGAGCGGCTCGGCGCTCATGCTGCTCATCGCCTGCGTGAGCGGCCGGCTGCGGAAGGAGGGCGCGGCCGAGGCCCCCAGGGCCGACCATGCCGCCCCCGCCGAGGAGGGCGCCGGGGCCGCGGGGGCCGTCTCGTGGCTGGCGCGCTTCTGCGCCTGGGCCATCGCGGCGCACCTGGTGCTCGCCCTGGCCGACCTGGCCCTGGTGGTCGCCGAGGGCACGCCGCAGGCAGGCGGCGTGCTGGATGTGCTGGGCGCCTACGCGCCGCTGTACGCGAGCGAGCTGGTGCTTCCCGCCGTGGCCATGGCCATCCTGTTCTCTGTGGGCCGCAAGGGCAGCCGGCCGTGGTGCGCGACGGCGGCCGTGCTCACCATGGCGGGCATCCTCGCCCACCGGATGATGCTGCTGTACCCGGCGTACAACGCGCCGTCGCTGTACCTCCAGCTGTCGGGGACGCCCTACACCACCGGGCCCTACCCCATCTCGACCGGCCGCTACCTCGACTGGGACGCCACCTTCGGGCTGGCCACGGCCTACGTCCCCGCGCCAGCCGAGCTGCTGGCCACGCTGCTGCCCGTGGGCGTCGCCCTGCTGGCAGCCGCCGTGCTCACCTGGATAGTGCGCCGCGCCGCCTGCCCCGGGGCGCACGCCAACTGCGACTTGTAGGCAACGGGGGGGGCGGGCGCCGCTCGGTGAGCCCACGGGCGCCCGCAGCGGGGCCTGGTCGGGCGGCCTGGTCGGGCACCGCTTCCTCGCGCGTGCCCCAACTCGCGCCTTCACGCAAGAGGGGCCCCGGCGCCGCTTGGCGCCGGGGCCCCTCTGTTCTGCGCTTTCCTACGCGTAGAACAGGATCTCGTTGTACGTGGGCACCGGCCAGTGCTCGTGGGCAACGATGATCTCCATGGCGTCGACGGCCGCGCGCAGGTCGTCCATGACGGGGATGATCTCGTGCGCGTTCATATTGGCGCGCTCCTGCTGGTCGGCGATTTCGAGCGAGGCGTAATGCAGCTCGTGCAGCTTCTCGAGCAGCACGTTGACGCGAGCCGCGCCCTCGGTCAGCTGGCGCAGGCGCGCCTCCTGCGGGCTCAGGTCGGCATCGGCCATGACCCCGCGCACCTGGAAGATGTTGCGCGCCACCTCGGCCGCGTAGTTGTTGATGGCCGGCAGGTAGTCGCGGCGCACCAGGCGCTTCATGGTGCGGATCTCGATGTTCATGATCTTGTTGTACTTCTCGAGCTTCACCTCGTAGCGGCTGCGCACCTCGGTCTCGGAGAGCACGCCGAACTCCTCGAACAGGTCGATGGACTTCTGCGCCACGAGGCAGGGCAGCGCGTCAGCCGTGGTGCGGTTGTTGGCCAGCCCGCGACGGGCGGCCTCCAGGGGCCATTCGTCGGAGTAGCCGTCGCCGTTGAAGATGATGCGCTGGTGGTCGGTCAGCGTGCGCTTGATGTAGTCGATGGCAGCGGCCTCGAACTGCTCGGCCGGCACGGCCTCCATGGTGTCGGCGAACTCCTTGAGCGACTTGGCCATGGCGGTGTTGAGGATCATGTTGCTGTCCGACAGGTTCTGCGCGCTGCCGGGCATGCGGAACTCGAACTTGTTGCCCGTGAAGGCAAAGGGGCTCGTGCGGTTGCGGTCGGTGTTGTCCTTGAGGAAGTTGGGCAGCACGTCCACGCCCAGGTCCATGGCCACGCGCTCGGCCGAGGTGTAGTCATGGTCGTCCACCAGCGCGTCCACCACGGCGCCCAGCTCATCGCCCAGGAAGATGGACACGATGGCCGGGGGCGCCTCGTTGGCGCCCAGGCGATGGTCGTTGCCGGCGCTGGCGGCCGACATGCGCAGCAGCTCCTGGTACTCGTCGACCGCCTGGATGACGCCGGTGAGGAACACGAGGAAGCGCAGGTTCTCGATGGGGTTCTCGCCGGGGTCGAGCAGGTTCTTGCCGCCGGCCGAGATGGACCAGTTGTTGTGCTTGCCCGAGCCGTTGATGGACTCGAAGGGCTTCTCATGCTGGAGGCACACCAAGCCGTAGTGGCTGGCCAGCAGCTTCATCTCCTCCATGGTGAGCAGGTTCTCGTCGATGGCGCGGTTGGTCTCGGCGAAGATGGGCGCCAACTCATGCTGGGCCGGGGCCACCTCGTTGTGCTTGGTCTTGGCCGACACGCCCAGCTTCCACAGCTCGTCGTCGAGCTCCTTCATGAAGTTGTTGACCGTGGGGCGGATGGCGCCGAAGTAGTGCTCCTCGAGCTCCTGGCCCTTGCACGGCGGGTAGCCGAACAGCGTGCGCCCGGTGAGCACCAGGTCGAGGCGGTTCTCGTAGTCCTTCTCGGAGATGAGGAAGTACTCCTGCTCAGCGCCGAGGGTGGTGGTCACGCGGGTGGCGGCATCATCGCCGAACAGCTCGAGGACGCGGTGGGCCTGATCCTCGATGGCGCGCATCGAGCGCAGAAGCGGCGTCTTCTTGTCGAGGGCCTCGCCGGTGTAGGAGCAGAAGGCGGTGGGGATGCAGAGCACCTCGTCCTTGATGAAGGCGTAGGAGGTGGGATCCCACGCGGTGTAGCCGCGGGCCTCGAAGGTGGCGCGCAGGCCGCCGGAGGGGAAGCTCGACGCGTCGGGCTCGCCCTGGATGAGCTCCTTGCCGGAGAACGTCATGATGGCGCGGCCGTCGTCGGTGGGGTCGATGAAGCCGTCGTGTTTCTCGGAGGTGATGCCGGTGAGGGGCTGGAACCAATGGGTGTAGTGAGTGGCCCCCTTCTCGATGGCCCACTCCTTCATGGCATGGGCGACCACGTTGGCCACGTCGATGTCGAGCGGCACGCCCTCCTTGATGGTTCGCATGAGCTGCTTGTAGGTGGCCTTGGGCAGGCGCTCCTGCATCGTGTGCTCGTTGAACACCATGGATCCGTAGATGTCTGAGACTCTCGCCATCGGGGTACGCTCCTCACTTGTCTCCGTGTCCCGGTCGGCTCCCTGCTCGCCGCGGACGCGTATCTGGAAAAGATACCACGCGAGATCGAGAGCCTCCCTCTCAACTGCCGTCTATCAAGCTAAAGGCCGAATGTTTCCAGGAGTTTTCTAGGCAGGGAAGGCTGTGTTGCGTGACTGGCACGACGCGACCGACGCCAACATTTTGCGGGCAGGTTTCGCGTTTCTGTTGACTTTTGTTAGATATAGTCTAATATAAGTATTGGTCTGAAGCACAGGAGAAGCCGGGATCTCACCCCCTAGAGATTCCGGCTTCTCCCGTTTTCACCCCCCCCCCGAGCGAGCTCCCGCGCCGGGGGCTTGCGCGCCAAGCCGGGCGCGTCGAGTCGCCCCCGCCCTGCCGCCTCACGCCGAGCGCCCCTTGGCGGGAGACCCCCTGGCGAGCCCCCTCCTGGCAGGAACCCCGGCCGAAGCGTCTTGTTCCTGGCGAGCCCTCCCCCTGGCGGGCACCCCGAGGCCCCGCCCCCTGATGGCGCGCCACCTCCCGACTGCGGGAGGTGCAGCCGAATGCACGTTCTTCGCCGAAATTTGGTCATTTCGTTCGAAATTCCGAGGCATGGCAACCCTCCAACACCCTGCTTGACGACGTTAACCCAGGTCAGAAAAATCGACCAGTCGCAACCATCAAAAAAGACGCCGGCAAAGCCCGCTCCCCCTCGGAATTTCGAACGAAATGACCAAAAACGGCCCTTCCTGCTGCGCCAAGCTGCGGAAGGACGCCGAAAACCATCCAATGGAAGGAGTCACCCATGTCCGAGAGCACCTCCGCGACCGCGCCGGCGACCGCAGCCGGCGCCGAGCCCACGGCACCGACGCTCGACCCGCAGACCCGCGCGGCGCTGGCTGCGCTCATGACCGGCCGCGCCAACGTCTATCGCCTGCTCTCACGTTGCTACCGTAGCGAGGTAGACAACGCCCTGGCCCGCGATCTGACCAGCGAGCTCACCTTCGCGAGCGATGACCCGACCCTCGTCGAGACGCTGGACGCCATGCGCGCGGCGCTCGCCGACGCAGACGAGGCCGCCCTTGAGCAGCTTGCCGTCACCTTTGACCGGGTGTTCTTCGGCATGGGCCCGCTGACCGCGCGCCACGCCTTCCCCTACGAGTCGGTGTACACGAGCGGCCGCGGCATCATGATGCAGGACGCCTACGCCCAGGTGGTGCGCGCCTACCGCGAGCAGCACCTGGCCAAGGGCGCCTCCTTCACCGAGCCGGAGGACCACCTGGCCGTGGAACTAGCCTTCATGGCCACGCTAGCCGACCGAGCCGAGTCCTTCCTCACGACAGGTGACGCCTCCGGCGACGAAGCGGCCGACCAGACGGTGCGCCAGTCGCTGACATTCGCGCGAAACCACCTGCTGAACTGGGTTGATCGATTCTGCGCCGACCTCGATGCTGCGGCATCGACCGACGACGCGGACGGCTTCTACCCGTCGCTCGCCCGCTTCACCGCAGCCTTCGTCCGCGAGGACGCGCTGCTGCTGGACGACATGCTGGACTGACGAGGCGCTGCCCGGCCTCCGCAAGGCCGGACGCCCCTTCGCAGGAGCGCCTGGCTCTGCGCGTCCGCGAAGGGGTCCGAGCACGAGAACCAAGGGGGAAAGAGATGAAGGGGATGGATAAGGACAACGCCGCCCCCCCCCAAGGGGCGGAGGGCACAGGAAAGGCCAACGACGCGCAGGTCACGCGCCCGAACGCCGCGGCGGTTCTGGAGAACGGGAGCAGCGCGGCGTCGGGAACCGTGGCGGCGGTCGCCGTGGGCGCCGCACTCGACACCACGCCCACGGCGACCGCCGACGCACCCGCAACCTCCGCCACCACCGCGCCCGCCGACGCGGCACCCATGGCACCCGCAGCGACCGTCGACGCCGTGCCGGCGCCGACCCCAACGCCGCGCGCGGTCGCAGCAGCCTGGCGGCGCAGGGCCTGGTGCTGGCCGTGCTGCTGGCGGTATTGCTGGTGATCCACTTCCCCGTGTTCTGCCTGTTCTGCCCCATCGGGCTGGCGTTCGGAACGCTGTTCGCGGTGAGCCGCATGTTCGTCACCTGGCAGCCGGGCTGGGAGCTCATCGTGTTCCCCGCCATGCTGCTGGCCGAGGTGTTCCTGCTGCGGCGCTGGTGCGCGGCCATCTGCCCGCTTGGCTTCTTCTTCGGGGTCATAGCCAAGCTGCACGTGCGGCTCCCGTTCCTGCCGCAGCCGCGCGCCCGCGCGGAGAAGTGCCTCTACGGCGAGGGCTGCCGCACGTGCGCCACCGTCTGTCCGGAGGACCTCTGCGTAGCCACCGCCACCCCGCGTGACCTGGAGGACTGCACCGGCTGCCTCGACTGCACAGAGCACTGCCCCACCAAGGCCGTCACGCTGGGCAAGCCGAAGGAGAAGTAGGCTCCCCTCCCCCCCCGGAGAGCTCCCCCCCCGGGGGGGAGGTCAGGGAAGGCGAGCGGGACGCGAGAAGCCTCGGGCGCGCCTCCGGAGAAAGCGCGCGCAGGAAAAGCAAGCCGCTGCCCGTGAAGTAGGGGGTGCCCGCAAAGGCACCCCCTACTAGTTAGAGGCTCCAGTCGGCCTGGCAGGTGTGGAGGAGGTGGTGGGCCCTCTCGGAGAGAGGGGCTCCCAGGAACTCATCGTAGGCAGCTGCTACCTGGGGATTCTCGTGGCTGAAGCGCGTGGGGCGCTGACGATCCAGGCCGTAGAGCACCTGGCCGCGCTCACCGGCCAGCTCGCGTCCCTCGCGGATAGGCTGCCCGCCGCCACCCGCGCAGCCACCGGGGCAGGCCATGACCTCCACGAAGTCGTACGCCGCCCCGCCCGCCTCCAGGGCGTCCAGCAGCCGGGCAGCGTTCGCCAGGCCGCTCGCCACGGCCACGCGCACCGGCGTGCCGTCCAGGTCGAAGGTCTTCTCGCGCCAGCCGTCCAGGCCGCGCACCTCGCTGAAGGCGTCCGGGTCGGGGTTCTTCCCCACCGCCAGGGCGTAGGCGCTGCGCAGGGCCGCCTCCATCACGCCGCCGGTGGCGCCGAAGATGACCGCCGCCCCCGTGCCCTCGCCCATGGGGTCGTCGAAGGCCGACTCGCCCAGCGCAGCCGGTCTCAGCTGCTTGACGCGCATGAGGCGCGCCAGCTCGCGCACGGTGAGCACGGCATCCACGTCCGGCTGGTCGCCGCGCGCCATCTCCCCCACCGCAGCCTCGTACTTCTTGGCCACGCAGGGCATCGTCGACACGCAGAAGACGCGCCGGCCGTCGGCGTCCATGCCGAGCTTCGGGCCCACGTACTCCTTGAGCGTGGCGCCGAACATCTGCTGCGGCGACTTGGCCGAGGACAGGCTCCCCAGCCACTGCGGGCGATGCGCCTTCAGGTAGCGCACCCAGCCGGGGCAGCACGAGGTGAACATCGGCAGCGCGGGCACGGCGCCAGGGCCGGCCCCCGCGGCGCCCGCCGCCCCGGCAGCACCGCAGGCACCACCCTCCGCGGCGCCCGCCGCCCCGGCGTGCGCCAAGCGCTCCAGGAATTCCGATCCCTCCTCCATGATGGTGAGGTCGGCGGCGAAGTTGGTGTCGAACACGTAGTCGAACCCGAGGGCGCGCAGAGCGGCCACCAGGCGGCCCTCCGTAGCTTCCTCACGCGAAATTCCCAGGTCATCACCCCAGGCGGTACGCACAGCCGGCGCCACCTGCACCGCAGTGACCACGTTCGGGTCGGCGAGGGCGGCCAGCACCGCCGCCGTATCGTCTCGCTCGCGCAGAGCGCCGGTCGGGCAGTGGGTGACGCACTGGCCGCAGAGCACGCAGCCGGCCTGGTCGATGGGCAGGCCGTCGCGCACGGCCACGTCAAGGCGCGTGGCACGGTTGCGCACGTCCCACACGTCGCAGCCCTGCACCTTCGCACATACCTGCACGCAGCGCAGGCAGCGCACGCACTTCGCGCTGTCGCGAATGAGCGGGAAGCTGGCGTCCCACACGTCGCGGGTGACGGCGGTCTCGTAGGGGACGTCCATCACGTTGAGATCGCGCGCGAGCGACTGGAGCACGCAGTTGCCGCTGCGCACGCACAGAGCGCAGCGCGCATCATGCTGGGAGAGCAGCAGCTCCACGTTCACGCGACGCGCCTCGAGCACGCGCGGCGTGTCGGTGCGCACCGCCATTCCCTCCTCGAGCAGCGTGTTGCAGGCGGCGGCCAGCCTCTCGCGGCCCTCCACCTCCACCACGCATACGCGGCATGCGCCGATGTCGGAGAGCCCCTCCATCGTGCACAGCGTGGGAATGCGGAATCCCGCCGCGCGGGCAGCCGCGAGGATGGTCGCGCCCTCCGGCGCCTCGACGGGCGCTCCGTTGATGATGGCCCTTACCATGACAGGCTCCTTCCTCCGCGCAGCGCGCCCAGCCCGAAGCGATCGCAGCGCAGGCACCGGCCGGACTCCTGGGCGGCCTCCTCGTCAGTCAGGCAGCCCTCCACCGGGGCGAAGTCGCCTCGGCGCTCGGCCGCAGGGCGCTCCGGCGCGTCCGCGCGCCCGCAGGGCCCGCATCCCCCGCCCGCCGGGGCGGGAATGTCGCCATCGAAGCGGATGTCGTGGCTGAAGCCCAGGTGGGCGTCGATGTTGCGCGCCGCCGCCTTGCCAGCCGCGATGGCGCGGATGACCGTAGCGGGGCCCGTCTCGCAGTCGCCGCCGGCGAACACGCCGGGCAGCCCCTCCACCTGGCCGAACGGGCCGGCCACCACCCGGCCCCACTCCACGGGGACGCCGTCATCGATCAGGCCGTCTGAGTCCACGCCCTGGCCGATAGCCACGAGCACGCGGTCGCAGGGCAGCGTCATCGGCGGCGCATCGGCGGCGCGCGGCTTCGGACGGCCGCGGTCGTAGGCGCCGATGACCTGGGGCTGAACCTCCAGCCCCGTCACGCGCCCACCCTCTGCCACCACACGCAGGGGGGCGTGCAGCGCCAGGATGTCGCAGCCTTCCGCGATGGCGCCCTCCACCTCCTCGCGCTGGGCGGTCATGTCCTCCGCGCGGCGCCGGTAGACCACGGTTACGCTGGCCGCGCCCAGGCGCACCGCCGAGCGCGCCACGTCCATGGCCACGTTGCCGCCGCCCACCACGGCCACGCGCTCGCCGGAGAAGTCCGGCTGGAGCCCGTCGCCGATAGCGCGCAGCATCTGCACGGCGGAGAGCACGCCCTCTGCGTCCTCGCCCGGAACGCCCAGGCGCTTCTCCGCGTGGGCGCCGACAGCCAGGTACACGGCGTCGAACTCCTCGCGCAGGGCCGTCAACGTCACGTCGCCGGGCACCGACACGCCCGTGCGCGCCTCGATCCCCTGGGCCAGCAGCCAATCCAGCTCGCGATCGAGCTCCTCGCGCGGGAACCGGTAGGCGGGGATGCCGTAGCGCATCATGCCGCCCAGGCGGTCGCGTTGCTCGAAGACGACGGGCGCGTGTCCCATGAGCGCCAAGTAGTAGGCGGCGGTGAGACCCGCAGGCCCGCCGCCCACCACCGCCACGCGCCGACCCGTGGCCGGATGGCGGAAGGGCGCGGCGGCGGGGCTGGCGGGGTCGAAGGCCTCGGGGGCACGCTCGACCGCGTAGCGCTTGAGGCCGCGAATACCCACCGGCGCGTCCACCACGCCGCGACGGCACGGCACCTCGCAGGGGTGCTCGCAGATGAGCGCGCAGGCCAGCGGGAAGGGATTGTCCTTGCGGATGAGGCGCACGGCGTCGGCCGGGCGGTCGGCATGCACGAGGGCCACGTAGCCGGGGATGTCCACGTGCGCCGGGCAGCCGGAGCGGCAGGGCACCGCCTCACGCGGGCCGGCGGCGCAGCGCCCGCACCCCACATGGGAGGCGAAGTCAGCCGCATGGCCGTCCAGGGCCCGCAGCACCGCGGCGCCCGCCTCGTAGCCGATGGCGCAGTCGGCGCTCTCATAGGCCGCGCGGGCCGTGCGCTCCAAGGTGCGCAGGTCGGCCGCATCGGCGCCGCCGTCGAGGATACGGCCGATGAGCGCGGCCATCTGGGCCAGGCCCACGCGACACGGCACGCACTTGCCGCAGGACTGCGCGGCGCACAGGCCCACGAGCGCGCCGGCCAGCTCCACGGGGCACGCCCCTGCCGATCCGGAACGCGCGCGGCGGGCCAGCTCCTCTCGCACGTCGGCCATCGCCGCCTGGGCAGCCGTCGGCCTCTCGATCTCCATCAGGGGCATGTCGCTTCCTCCTACTCCTCGGGGGGTGCGAAGACTGATACGCGCAACCTTATCATTGCCGCCCGCTCCCCCTGACGCCGGTGGCGGGCGCTTCGGCCTGCGGCGCACAGGCATCGGAAGACACCGTGCTAGAATGCTCGGCCATACCGACGCACGGAAAGGAACCGCATGACCCTCGCCACGCCGCGCACGCCTTCGAGGTGCCGAATCGCCGCCCTCCTCCTCGCCGCGCTGACGGCGCTCGCCGTCTTCGCCATCGCGGGATGCGCAAGCCCTGCGCCCTCCCCCTCGACCGACAACCCGGCGCCCGGCGGCGCACCGGCCGAGGAACCCGTGACGCTGCGCGTGGCCTCGCTCAAGGGCCCCACCTCCATCGGCCTGGCGTCGCTCATCGCCGAAAGCGGCGGGCTTGCCGCCGCCGACGACCCTGCCGCGACGGGCCCCAACCAGGGCGGCGCCGCGCCCGCTGCGACGGGCGACGTCGCAGCCTCCGGTGAGTCGCCGGCCTATGCCTTCACCATCGCCGGCACCGCCGATGAGATAGTTCCCGCCCTGGCCAGCGGGGATGTGGACATCGCCCTCATCCCCGCCAACCTGGCGGCCACCCTCTACCAGCGTACGGACGGCGGTATCCGCGTCATCGACGTGAACACGCTCGGCGTCCTCTACGGCCTGTCCGGCGACGAATCCGTGCGGTCGATGGCCGACCTGGCCGGCCGCACCGTCTACCTGACCGGCAAGGGCACCGTGCCGCAGTACACGCTTGAGTGCCTGCTCGACGCCGCGGGCGTGCCGCCCGACGCTCTCACCTTGGAATACCGCTCCGAACCGGCCGAGGTGGTGGCGCTCCTCGCCGCCGACCCGAGCGCCGTGGGCATCGTGCCGCAGCCCTACGCCACGGCCGCCCTCGCGCAGAACGAGACGCTGCGCACGGTGCTCGACCTCACCGAGGAGTGGGACCTGCTGGCAGCGCGCAGCGACCAGTCGGCGCGCGTCTTCGGACGCCTGGTCACCGGCGTCACCGTGGCCCGCGCCGCGGTGATCGACGAACACCCCCAGGCCGTCGCCGCCTTCGTGGAAGCCCACCGCGCCTCCGCCGCCACCGCCGCGAACGACCCTGCCGCCGTGGCGCCGACCGTGGTCGACCTGGGCATCGTCGGCAGCGCGGCCGTGGCGGAGCGCGCCATCCCCCAGTGCAGCATCGTCTGCCTGACCGGCGCCGAGATGCAGGACGCCCTCGCCGGCTACCTGGCCATGCTGGAGGAGCGGGCGCCCCAGGCCATCGGCGGCCAGCTTCCCGACGACGACTTCTACTACCTGGGCTAGCCTGCCATGCGGAAGGGAGCGATGGAAGGGGACCGGAGCGAACACGAGGGCGGCGGCCTGCGCCGCGTCGCACGGCGCGGCGCCATTGTCCTCGCCTGGCTCGCGCTCTGGCAGCTGGCGGCCCTGGCCGCGGGCAACGCGCTCCTGCTCTGCGGCCCCGCCGAGGCAGCCGCCGCCCTTGCCCGAAACCTGGCCGACCCTGCGTTCTGGACGGCGACGGCACGCTCCTTCGAGCGGATCGCCCTCGGGTTCGCCGCGGCCTGCGCCCTGGGGCTGGCCGCCGGCGCCGCAGCCGCGCGCTGGGCAAGCGTGCGCGACTTCCTGGCGCCGCTCCTTCACGTGGTGAAGAGCACGCCGGTCGTATGCGTCATCGCGCTGCTGTTGGTAGGGGCCGGCGCGAATCGCGCCACCTCCCTCGTGGTGGGGCTCGTGGTGGCGCCGCCGTTCTACTTCGCCGCCCTCGAGGCACGCGACGCCCGCGATCGGGCCCTCGACGAGATGCTGACCGTCTTCTCCGTGCCGCGCCTGCGCCGCTGGACGTGCGTGCGCTGGCCCGAGGCCGCCCCCTTCCTGCGCGCCGCCGCCAAGACCGCCGTCGGCATGGCTTGGAGGGCGGGAGTGGCCGCCGAGCTCATCGGCCTGCCCGCGCGCTCCATCGGCGAGCACATCTACCTGGCGAAGCTCTCGCTCGACACCGCCGACATCATTGCCTGGACGGTGGTGGTGATAGCCCTGGGCTGGCTTTGCGAGAAGGCCGTCGTGGCGCTCATCGACGCCCTCGCCCGCCTGCCCCGTCTCCTCCTGCGCGAGCGCCCGGACGGCGGATCGCACGCTTCGCCCAGCGCGCCGGCGCCCTCGCCCGCCGCCGGTGCCAGCGCCGGCGGCCCAGCTACCGCACCCGCCCCCGACTCCATGCCCGGCGCCCGCGTGCAGCTGAGCGGCGTCGCCAAGTCCTTCGGCGACCACCTCGTGCTGGACGACCTCTCGCTCGACGTGGAACCTGGCGGCCGCCTCTGCGTCATGGCGCCCTCTGGCACCGGGAAGACGACGCTCTTGCGCCTGGTAGCGGGACTCGAGCGGCCTGATGCGGGCGCTGTTCAGGTACAGCCGCCCCGGGTGAGCATGGTGTTCCAGGAGCCGCGTCTCGTCGAGGAGCTCACCGGTCGCGAGAACCTCGCCCTCACCGCCCGCGACCCCGCCGAGCGTGCCCGCGGCACCGCCCTGGCCGACGCCCTCCTTCCCGACGCGCCCGGCCTCCTCGACCGCCCCGTCGCCCAGCTCTCCGGCGGTCAGCGCCGCCGCATCGAGCTGGCCAGAGCGCTGGCCCATGACGCCGCCCTCGTCATCCTCGACGAGCCCTTCGCCAGCCTCGATGATGCCTCTCGGGAAGCCGCCGCCCGCCTCGCCCTCCAGGCCCTCGGCTCGCGCACCCTCGTCATCGCCACCCACCACCGCGGCACCCCCGAGGCCCTCCGTGCCCGCCTCCTCTCGCTCAATTGAGTTAAACGTTTAACACCTTCGTCCTGAATTCCCCATGATTGAGTTAAAAATCGCCCGATTTTTAACTCAATCATCCCCTTATCACGTCTACTGAGTTAAAATAGCGACAGAATTTAACTCAATGAGAAGGTTCGCCTATGACTTACCGAGACCTCCGCAAGCTCTTCCACGACCCCGCAGCCGATGCCGATGGCGCCTACGAGAGTCGCTTCAACGACCCGCGCACCCTGCACCTCGACACGACGGTATCCGGCGCACCCGCCTTCGTCTTCATGGCCCCCGAGATCTACGAGGCCATGTTGGAGGCGGCCCGGCTCGACAAGGAAATCCTCAAGCTCGAACTGTCCCTGCCCGGCCGCGCCCTTGAGAGCTACCGCGACAGCTGTCTCATCGACGAAATCGTGCTCACCAACGAGATAGAGGGCGTCCGCTCCACGCGGCGAGAGATCGGCGAGGTGCTCGAGCGCCTGCGCGAGAACGACCGCAACGGCCGCTTCCTCGGCATCGTGCAGAAATACGCGCTACTCGAAAGCCGCTCCCCCGTCGCCACCGAGACCTGCCCCGACATCCGCGCCATCTATGACGACCTCGTTCTCGCTGAGGTGAGGGCGGCAGACCCCGGCAACGTCCCCGACGGGCGCTACTTCCGCCGGGGGGTCGTCCACGTTGTCGACCAGGCCGGCATCCCCATCCATGACGGCCTGGAGCCCGAGAGCCGCATCATCGAGGAGCTCGACAACGCCCTGCGCCTGCTCAACGACGATGACGTCGAGCTGCTCGTCCGCGTGGCGCTGTTCCACTTCCTCTTCGGCTACATCCACCCCTTCTATGACGGCAACGGGCGCACCAACCGCTTCATCAGCAGCTACCTCATCGCCCAGGAGTACGAGCCCCTCGTGGGGCTTGCCCTCTCCTTCGCCGTCAAGAACGACATCAACAAGTACTACAAGGCCTTCACCACCTGCGAGCATGCGCTCAACCGCGGCGACCTGACTCCCTTCGTCATCTCCTTCTGCGAGATCATCGTGCAGGCTATGCGCAACCTCCGCGATTCCCTCGTCGAGAGGCGACGCGCCTTCGAGCAGTGCGTGACCGCGACTGACCGCCTCGTGCCGCCGGAGAGCCGCGATGTCGCCGAGGTACTGGCCACCGCCACGCTGTTCTCCTTCGAGGGCATCAGCGGCATCAACATGGCCCGCGCAGTCGGAATCTCCCGCCAAACGCTGTACAAGCGCCTTGAGCCCCTGAAGGAACTGGGGCTTGTCGAGGCGTTCAAGGTGGGGCGCAAGACCCACTACGCCCTCGATCGGGAGCGCCTTGAAGCGCTCGTCGCCGAGGCCCCGCTTTCCCCGGCTGACCCGGAATTGAGTTAAACGTTTAACACCTTCGCCTGAAATTCCCCACAACTGAGTTAAAAATCACCCGATTTTTAACTCAGTAAGCCCCACATCCCCTCTTGCTGTTAACCGCTTAACACCTGCAACAAAAAAGGCCTGCTCTTTCGAGCAGGCCTTCTCTGGTATCGCGTACGCGAAACTAGCGCTTGGAGAACTGCGGGCGCTTGCGAGCCTTCTTCAGACCGTACTTCTTACGCTCCACCATACGGGCGTCGCGGGTCAGGAAGCCAGCCTTCTTCAGCTCGGCGCGGTAGTCGCCAGCAGCCAGCAGGGCGCGGGAGATGCCATGGCGCAGGGCGCCGGCCTGGCCGGACACGCCGCCACCGGTGATGTTGGCAATCACGTCGAAGTGACCCTGGGTGTCAGTCACCTTGAACGGGGTCTTCGCGTAGTTGAGCAGAGCCTCGCGGCCGAAGTACTCCTCGCCATCGCGGCCGTTGACGGTCACCTTGCCGGTACCGGGAACCAGGCGCACGCGGGCGACGGCGTTCTTGCGACGGCCGGTGCCGTAGTACAGAGCTTCACCTGCCATGATTAACCCTCCATCTCAATCTTGCGGGGCTGCTGAGCCATGTGCGGGTGCTCCGCACCGGTGTAGACCTTGAGCTTCTTGCCCATGGCGCGACCGAGCGTGTTCTTCGGCAGCATGCCCTTGACGGCATGCTCGATCACGCGCTCCGGATGCTTGGCCATGGCCTCGGTGAAGGTCTCGGACTTCAGCCCGCCGGGGAAACCACTGTGGCGGTAGTAGCTCTTGGACGCGGCCTTCGTGCCCGTCACGCGAATCTTGTCCGCGTTGATGATGATCACGAAGTCACCGGTGTCCACATGGGGGGTGTACTGCGGCTTGTGCTTGCCCTTGAGGATCTGAGCGGCCTTGGTGGCCACGCGACCGAGCACCTGGTCAGTGGCGTCGATCAGCACCCACTCGCGCTCGACCTCGCCGGGCTTTGCATGATACGTCTTCACTTACGTTCCTCCAATTAGCTTGCAGGTCCTGTCCGGCGGCTGAAGCCTCCGGCCCACGGGGTCGCGCGTAGCCATGAGGCCGCGCCCGCTCCCGCGAGCGGCGGAGCCCGCCTCGCAGGGGTGTTTGTTTTCAAAAGTGCAGCTGACCTCGGGTGTTGGTTTCCTACGCCAACGCACGCGGTGTGGGCCTGGACTCCCTCCTTGCGCGCTTCCGAACTCGCACTGCCGTTACGGGGCTTTTGAAAGCGAACTTTTGCATTGTATATACGCGCTTCGACCAAAGTCAACGAAAACCAGGCAAAGCTGACGAAAATTCCCAGCTAAAGCGGGCAAAGCGGCTGGATCGACAACCGCGCCGCACCCAGAGAACGGCCCGCGGAACCGCCACGACGGCACGGCCCGACCGGAAGCATCGGCGCCGACGGGCGCGTCATCCGAGGCGTACCCAATGTCGCTTCCTCAGGCAACGCGGAGGGGCCCGACTGAAGTTAGCCTTAGTTTACGCTCGCTAAAGAATCGCCTTTCCTGACATCGTCGAGGGGTTTCATCATTATTATATTTGGGTAACTTTCGTCCCCACCCTCTCCGGAAGGCTGTATCGCGCCATGGAATCGATGGATCCGTTTCTGTTCATAACCCTCGTCACCCTGCTGGCCGGTGCCGGCGGAACGGGGCTGGGCGGCCTGGTCGGCGCCCTGTTCAAGAGCGAGTCGAACCGCACGGTCAGCCTGCTCCTCGCCTTCGCGGGCGGCGTGATGACCGCCATGGTGTGCTTCGACCTGCTTGCCGAGGCGGTGGAGGCGGCTCAGGAGGTCCACGAGCACGGGGTGTTCATCGCCGTGGCGGCCGTGGCCGCCGGCGTGGCGGTCGTTTACGGGCTCAACTACGCCATTGACCGGCGCACGCGCCACGAGGTGCCCCACGTAGCCGACGCCGACCACCCCGCCACCCATGACGACATCGACGAGCTCATTCACGCCGACCACTTCAACGAGCACAAGCGCAACAACGACTCACGCGTATCGCTGGTGGTGGCCGGCGTCGTCATGGCCTGCGCCATCGCGCTGCACAACATCCCCGAGGGCATGACCATCGGTGCCAGCTTCGCCATCTCGGACAACCTCATGCTCGGCACCGGCATGGTGATGGCCGTGCTCATCGGCCTGCACAACATCCCCGAGGGCATGGCCGTCGCCGTGCCGCTCATCAGCGGCGGCATGGGCCGCGTGCGCGCCACGCTGCTCACGGCCGCCTGCGGCGTGCCCACGCTGCTGGGCGCGTGGCTCGGCTTCTGGCTGGGCGACATCGGGCCGCTCGGGCTGTGCCTGTCGCTCGGCTTCGCATCGGGCGCCATGCTCTACGTGGTGTTCGGCGAGATCCTGCCCGAGGCCTACCTCATCTACCGGTCGAAGGCCCCCGCGTTCGCCATCATGGCCGGTCTCGCGCTCGGCCTCGTCATGATCTGCCTTTAGAGCCCGTCGCCCTTCCTCCGCACCTCGAAGGCGAGGAGGGGCCGCTCGTCGCCTGACCCTCGGCTATCCTTCGAGCTGGACGGGCGGCGCCGAGTCGCCGCCCGTCGCTGACAAGCTTGCCCCGCAGTCGGAAGCTGTCGGCCGCCTTCCGACGCGACCTGGCCACGCGCCCCACGAGAGCGCGGCAGGCTGCACTCATCGCTCCTCCCAATTCCATCGTCGCCAGCGCGCGAAAACGGCCGCACCTTGCACGCGATTTGAGCGTTTCTGGCCATTTGCTTCGAAATTCCGAGATAAAGCTGGCAAAACCCGATTTTTCCGCTTTGGATCGCGTCGATGAAAAATGCTGACCAGGCAAAACGGTGGCAAGCGCATGGAGGGAACAGGGTCACGCCTCGGAATTTCGAAGCAAATGGCCAGAAACGCCCCCTCCGCCTGCAACGGGCAGGACCAAAGCGGCCCGGTGTTTCCCGTGAAACACCGGGCCGCGCGCAGGAGATCGGGGCCTTCCAGCTCCTCGACGCCCTTAGATGGCCGCCAGCGCCTGGTCGAGATCGGCGATGAGGTCCGCGGCGTCCTCGATGCCGCAGGACAAGCGCACCAGATCCGGCCCTATGCCGGCAGCCGCCAGCTCCGCCTCGGTCATCTGGCGGTGGGTGCTGGCCGCGGGATGCAGCACGCAGGTGCGCGCATCGGCCACGTGCGTGGCGATCTGCGCCAGCCGCAGGTTCGCCATGAACGCCTCGGCCGCCTCGCGCCCGTCGGCCACGCCGAAGCTCACCACGCCGCAGCTACCCTCCGGCAGGTACTTGGCCGCGCGCTCATGCTCAACGTCGCCCGGCAGCGACGGATGGCGCACCCAGGCCACCTTCGGATGCGCTGCCAGGTACTCGGCCACCGCCAGGCCGTTGGCCGCATGACGCGCCATTCGCAGGTGCAGGCTCTCAAGCCCCAGGTTGATGAGGAATGCGCTCTGCGGGCTCTGGCAGCAGCCGAGGTCGCGCATGAGCTGGGCCGTCGCCTTGGTGATGAACGCCCCGCCTTGGCCGAACCGCTCGGTATACACCACGCCGTGGTAGCTCTCGTCAGGCTCGCACAGACCGGGGAACCTGTCGGCATGCGCCTGCCAGTCGAACGTGCCGCCGTCCACGATGACACCGCCCACGGTGGCCCCATGGCCGTCCATGTACTTGGTGGTGGAATGCGTCACGATGTCGGCGCCCCATTCCAGCGGCCGGCAGAGCACCGGCGTGGGGAACGTGTTATCCACCACCAGCGGTACTCCGTGGGCGTGGGCCGCAGCCGCGAATCGCTCGATGTCGAGCACGGTGAGCGCCGGGTTGGCGATGGTCTCGCCGAACACGAGCTTCGTGTTGGGGCGAAACGCCGCCTCGAGCTCGGCGTCCGAACAGTCGGGCTCGACGAAGGTGCACTCGATGCCCATGCGCCGCAGCGTGTGGGACAGCAGGTTGAACGTGCCGCCGTAGATGGACGCCGACGACACGATGTGATCGCCCGCCCCCGCGATGTTGAAGACGGCCATGAAGTTGGCGGCCTGGCCCGACGACGTGAGCATGGCGGCGGTGCCGCCCTCCAGCTCGGCGATCTTGGCCGCCACCGCATCATTGGTGGGATTGGCCAGGCGCGTGTAGAAGTAGCCGGACTCCTCCAGGTCGAACAGGCGGCCCATGGCCTCGCTCGTGCCGTACTTCCACGTGGTGTTCTGGTAGATGGGAACCTGTCGCGGGTCGCCGTCGCCGGGGCGCCAGCCGCCCTGGACGCACGTAGTGCCGATGGTCTCGCTCATAGGATGGCCTTTCGTCGTGCCGGAGAAGAACGCCGCCTATTGTACGACGAGGGCACAGCTGGCGTCTCCCTCGCATTCGATATAGCCAGCTACCCGATAAACGAATAAGCCGATAACCGCTCTGCGCCTCCGCCCGCGCAGCCTTCTTATATAGTAGGATGCGCCAAACGCGCGCCCCTGCGCCTGCGCGCCCCTGCGCCCGCACAGCCGCGCGCCCGCGCCGCCGCCAGCAAGCCGGCCAGGCGCGACCCTGCCCCAACCAAAGGAGCCCGCCATGCCCATACGCATCCCCGACTCGCTTCCCGCCACCCAGGCGCTCGAAAGCGAGAACATCTTCGTCATGACGGAGTTTAGGGCCATGCACCAGGACATTCGCCCGCTCAAGCTGCTGCTGCTCAACCTCATGCCCACCAAGATCACCACCGAGACGCAGATCCTGCGCAAGCTGTCCAACACGCCGCTGCAGGTGGAGGTCGAGCTGCTTCAAACCGCCAGCCACGACTCCAAGAACACCGCCGCCGAGCACCTAGAGGCCTTCTACACCACCTTCGACCAGGTGCGTGACCGCCACTTCGACGGCATGATCATCACCGGCGCCCCGGTAGAGCAACTCGACTTCGAGGACGTCGATTACTGGGACGAGCTGTGCGACATCATGGCCTGGTCCGCCACGAACGTGCACTCCACGCTCCACATCTGCTGGGGTGCGCAGGCCGGCATCTACTTCCACTACGGCGTGCCCAAGCACGGGCTGGACGAGAAGACGTTCGGCGTGTTCGCGCACCGCCTGACGAAGCGCACCTCGCCGCTCGTGCGCGGCTTCGACGACGACTTCTGGGCGCCCCACTCGCGCTATACCGAGGTGCGCGCCGCCGACATCGAGGCCCATCCCGACCTGGAGCTGGTGGCCGTCTCCGACGAGGCCGGCGTCTACATCGCCAAGTCCACCGACAGCCGTCACTTCTTCGTGTTCGGCCACCCCGAGTACGACCGCGAGACCCTGCGCGCCGAATACGACCGCGACATCGCGAAGGGCCTGGCCATGGCGGTGCCGGCCCACTACTTCCCCGACGACGACCCCGCCGCCGAGCCCGTCGCGCGCTGGCGCTCGCACGCCCAGCTGCTCTACACCAACTGGCTCAACTACTACGTCTACCAGACCACCCCCTACGACATCGACGCCATCGGCACCGACGAGGAGGCGGAAGGCCCCAGAGCCGAAGCCCGCACGAATGTTTCACGTGAAACATCGACGGAAGCCCCGGCCGCCCGCACCTCCCGCGAGGCAGCAGGCGGCGCCGATGAGAGCGGCACGGGCGAGAAAGGCGCGGAAGGCGCGAACGCGAACGCGGAGGGCGCGAACGCGAACGCGGAGGGCGCGCGGGACAGGGACGCAAGCGCCGAAGCCCGCACGAATGTTTCACGTGAAACATCGGCGGAAGCCCCGGCCGCCCGCGCCTCCCGCGAGGCAGCGGGCGGCGCGCGAGTCGCGAACGCGGGCGCAAGCCGCACCGACGCGGAAGCAGGCGCATAGCGATGGCCATCGACCCGCGGAAAGATCCGAACGCGACCGTCGTCACCACGCCGCTGCCAAGCCAGATCGCCCGGAAGCAGGCCGCCCGCGCGGCGGCCGAGCACGCGGGCGGGTCGGGCACGGCGGAGGCGCCCGCGCCGCCCGACCCCTTCCGCCGTCCGGCCAACGAGGACGACGACGGCTACGACCCCTACTCCGACCGCCCCGCCGACAACCCCCTCTTCGAGCGCGATCCTTGGAATTAAGAGGGGGCGGACGCACGAGGGGCCCCTTCGAGAAGGGGCCCCTCGTGCGTCTTCGGCTACTTCCCGCCGCGGACCGCGTCGTCCGGATGGATGCTCATGGACTGGAAGCGATGCTCCATGTAGGCATTGTCGAAATGCCTGTCGTAGAAGCTCTGGATGGGCGTGTCCACCTGGTTGCCCGAGAGGCGCTCATACCAGCAGTCGAGCGACTGCAGCGTCATGATGGCGTCAGCCAGCATGAGCGCGGCGCACACCGTGGTCACCGCATAGCGCCAGTTCCACGGGATGAGGTTCACGATGCGCAGCATCACCGGCAGCAGCAGCTTGATCCACACCACGCCGAGCACGCCCCACATGATCATGAACAGCCCGCACGTCCGCCCGCCGATGGAGAGCCACATGCCCGTGTAATCCCAGGCCACCGCGCCGAAGGCATACTGCATGAACACGCTGGTGAAGTACTCGAACGCCCCGCCGATCACCGCGCTCACGAAGAAGATGAGCACGACGTTCTTCTTATGGAACCGGTTGAGGAACACCGTCATCAGCACCGCGCCGATGCCGTAGATGGGCGAGAACGGCCCGAACAGCAGCCCCGCGCGATCCTGGTACTGGCCAGGATCCACCACCAGGAAGTGGTAGACCGTCTCGATCCCCAGGCCCAGCACCGAGCACACCACGAATATCCAGAACAGGTTGAAGAAGTTGAGCGTGATGAAGCCCCGGCCCGTCTCGTCCAGGCCCAGCGTGCCCGCCTCGGCCTCGTCTCGCAGGTCCATGTCACGCAGCTTTCGCCGCAGCTCGCGCTCCTCGGCGAGTGACGGATCGAGATAGGACTGCATGGCAACGGCAAACACGAGCAGCACGCCGTAGCCGATGAGGTAGTACCCAATGCCCTGGAGCATGACCGAGCACAGCACGCCCACCACCAGCAGGATGAAGATGAAGTCGAGCGTGAGCGCGGCCAGGCGCCGGCGGTTGCGCAGCAGGCGCAGGCCGAAGAAGGCGAACGACGCCAGCAGTAGCGCGTAGTCCGTCGTCATGGCAATCTGCACCACGAGCGTTGAGATGCCCAAGGTCTCGATGCTCTCGGGCTGGAACAGGCGCCACGCCTCCAGCACGCCCCAGACGACGCCGGCCAGGTTGTACACGCCAGCCACCAGGCACAGCACGCCGAGCACCTTCATGGCCAGCGGCAGCTTCTTCTTGTCGCTCGGCCCCTCGGTCTCGCTGACGATGCGCTGGCCGACCTCCTCGATGGCCTCGCGCCGATGCTCGACCGCCTGCTTGGCAGCCTCCAGCTCGCGCGACGGATGGGCCAGGTCATCGGCGAGGCGCTCCACCTTGGCCGACTCGCGGGCCACGGCGGCGGCCGCGCCCTCGCGCAGCGCCTCCGGGTGCGTGAGCAGCTCGGCCGCGCGACGGAGGTCGGCCTCCTTGCGGCGGGCGCTCTGCCCGGCAGCCGCCCGATCCATCTCCAGCTCATGGCGCGCAGACGAGACGCCCTCGACCAAGCCCTCCTTGGCCCGGCACTCCGCCTCTCTCACCTCGCGCTCCGCGACGGCTTCGGCCGCGGCCGCATCCTCGCGCACGATGCGCGCGGCCTTCTCGGCCTCCTCGCTCAGACGCTCCTCTGCTCCGGGGGCGTGGTGACGCTCGGTCATGGGGGAACAACTCCTCGACAACGGGAAGGTACAGTCCCTTTGATTATAGGCGAGCCTGCGCGCGGACCAAGAAGTCGTCAGGATTCAGTTGACTAAACCCACGGATGGCCAGGTCGGCCTCGGCTGCCAAGTCGTCATAGGAGCCGGCCAGATCGTTGTCGTAGACGCCCACGGTGCCGTAGCCGGCCGCAGATAGAGTGCGCACGGCGTACAGCGCGTCCTCGAAGCCCCACGTCTGGGCGCGCGTCGTCCCAAGCGGCTCGCGGGCGCGGTCGTACACCGCCGGCTCGCGCTTGGAGGCTCCCACGTCATCCACCGACACGATGTCCGCCAGGTAGGGCGCGAACCCCGCATGGGCGAGCCCTGCGCGCAGCAGCGGCGCCGGTGTGGACGACGCCACGCTCTGGGGCACGCCGCGCTCGGCCAGGGCGCGCACGAAGGCGAGCGCGCCGGGACGCTCCTGGGCGCGGTTCGCGTAGAAGTCCATCATGAACTCGTCGATCATCCCCTTCACCGCAGCGCCCGACGCGCCCAGCCCGAACTTCTCGTGGAAGAAGTCGCCGCACTCAGGGATGGTGAGGGTGGTGATGTGGTCGGTGTCGGCCTTGGTCAGCGTGAAGCCGCCCTGCGCCGCCAGCTCGTCCTCGAGCGCGCGCCACACCCCCATCGAGTCGATCAGCGTCCCGTCGCAGTCGTAGACGACGCCCACTCGCGGACTTTTCCCCTGCATCGGCAATCTCCCTTTCCCGTCAGTGTCAGCAAGAGGCCCCCTGGCTTTCCAGATGCCCCGAGAACGCGAGAACGCGCACCTTCGGTACGCGACGATCGTTCGCAGGGAGCAGCCGGAAAGCCAGGGGGCCTCGCAGCGTCGGCCGACTCGTCGTTGCGCCGGCGACGACGAGTCCGCCTACTCTTCCACGCGGATGAGCGACGGCTCGGCGTGCAGCACGTCTTCCAACGCCGCTATCTCGTCGATGACGGCGCGGATGGCGCGCTCCTGGGCGGTGTGGGTGACGTACACCACGTCCACCACGCCGCTCTTGCCCTTGCCGCGCTGCACCACGGAGTGCACGCTCACGTTGTGCTGGGCGAACACGCCGGTCATGGCCGCCAGCACGCCGGGGCGGTCGGACACGCTGAAGCGGATGTAGTACTTCATCTCCAGCTCCTCCATGGGGAGGATGGGCAGCGCGTCGGTGCAGGTGCAGCCGACGATGGGGCCCACGCCCTGCTGGATGTGGCGCGCCACCTCCAGCACGTCGCCCATGACGGCGCTCGCCGCAGGGCCCGAGCCGGCGCCGGCGCCGAAGAACATGGTCTCGCCCACGGCGTCGCCCACCACGTAGATGGCGTTCATTACGCCGTTCACCGTAGCCAGCTGGTGGGTGTCGGGGATCATGGTGGGGTGCACGCGCACGTCGATGCCCTCGGGGCGACGGTGCGCGATGGCCAGCAGCTTCACCACGTAGCCCATGTCACGGGCGGCCTCCAGGTCCACGGGGCTGATGGAGGTGATGCCGCTCGTGTACACGTCGTCCATCACCACACGCGAGTTGAAGGCGATGGAGGCCAGAATGGCGATCTTGGCCGCCGCGTCGAAGCCGTCCACGTCGGCGGAGGGATCAGCCTCGGCGAAGCCGGCGGCCTGGGCCTCGCGCAGGGCCTCGTCGTAGTCCATGGCGTCGTCGGCCATGCGGGTGAGCATGTAGTTGGTCGTGCCGTTCACGATGCCCATGACCGACGTGATCTCATTGGCGATGAGCGAGTGCTTGAGCGGGTCGATGATGGGGATGCCGCCGCCCACGCTCGCCTCGAAGGCGATCTCCTTGCCGGCGGCAGCCGCGGCGTCCATGACCTCCTGGCCGTGGGTGGCCATGAGCGCCTTGTTGGCGGTGACCACGTTCTTGCCAGCGGCCAGGGCCCCCAGCACCACGGTGCGCGCGAAGGTGGTGCCGCCGATCAGCTCCACCACCAGGTCGATGTCGGGGTCATTGATGACCTCGTTGAAGTCGTCGGTGAACAGGTGCCCCACGCCATGCGCCTCGGCCTCTGCCGAGCTGAGCGAGCACACGCGCGCCAGCTCCACGTCAATGCCGTAGTGGCGCTTGAAGTCGTCCTTGTGGTTCTGCAGGATGTCGATGCAGCCACCGCCGACGGTGCCCGTTCCGACCAGTCCAATCCTCACTGCCATGGGTTCTCTCCTATCGCTGCCAAGGCCTGCGGGCCCGGCTCTTCCCTAGAGGTCTCTCGCGTACAGGTCATTATACGTCTCACGCCGGGTGACCACGCGGGCCTGCCCGTCGCGCACGAAGACCACAGCCGGGCGGGGCTGCCCGTTGTAGTTGCTGGCCATGGTCATGTTATAGGCGCCCGTGCCGAACACGCACACCACATCCCCCAGGTCCGGGTGCTGCAGCGGCATGTCGATGACCACCGCGTCCCCGCTCTCGCAGTGCTTGCCGCACAGGGTGACAATCTCGGTGCGCGGCTGGCCCGCCTTGTTGGCGATGACCGGCTCGTAGTCCGCATGGTAGAGCGCCGTGCGGATGTTGTCGGACATGCCGCCGTCCACGGCCACGTACTTGCGGATGCCGGGCAGCGTCTTCAAGATGCCCACCGTGTACAGCGTGACGCCGGCGTTGGCCACCAGGCTGCGGCCCGGCTCCACCAGCAGGCGCGGCAGGGGCAGGTCGTGATCGGCGCAGAACTCGCGCACCGCCGCGCAGGTGACCTCGGCGAAGTCGTCGATGGAGGACGGCCTGTCCTCGGCCGTGTAGGCGATGCCCAAGCCGCCGCCCAGGTCGAGCTCCTCGATGAGGTAGCCGTAGCCCTCGCGGATGCGCGCCATGAACTCCACCATCACCTGGGCCGCCTCGCGGAAGGAGTGCAGCGCGAAGATCTGCGACCCGATGTGGCAATGCAGGCCCGCCAGGCGCACGTTGGGCGCCGCCAGCACGTCGGCCACGCACTTATAGGCGAAGTCCTCCAGCATGGTGAAGCCGAACTTCGAGTCCTCGCAGCCGGTGCGGATGTACTCGTGGGTGTCGGCCTCCACGCCAGGGGTGATGCGCATATATATGTCCTGCGTCTTGCCCAGGCGTCCCGCTATCTCGGACACGCGAGCCAGCTCGATGCGGCTGTCGAGGATGATGCGCCCCACGCCGGCGGAGATGGCCTCCTCCAGCTCCTGCGGGGTCTTGTTGTTGCCGTGGACGAACACGCGCTCCATCGGGAACCCGACGCTCTGGGCGCAGGCCAGCTCGCCGCCGCCCGACACATCCAGGCACAGCCCCTCGCGCTGGGCCAGGCGCAGCACCTCCTTGTTGAGGAACGCCTTGGAAGCGTAGATGATGTCGGAGTTCTCGTAGCGGGCGCGGAAGGCCTCGCGGTACGCCTCCATGCGCGCCACCAGGTCGGCCTCGTCGAAGACGTAGAGGGCCGTGCCCTGCTCGCGGGCCAGCTCCACCATGTCCACGCCGCCGATGAACAGGTGGTCGTCGCGCACCTCGGCGGTGGCGGGCAGCACCGCGCCCAGCTCCATGGTGATGCGCTGATCGGGCTGCTTGGTCAGGTCGGATGCAGGAAGTGACATGCCGCGTCCTTTCTTCATCGCGCGCGCCCGTCACGACCGCCTGCGCGCCTCAGCGCCAGGCCGGCCGTCGACGCGCCACGCCGTCGGTTCTCGTGAATTCTCGCTATCTTACCAGCCGACCTGGCGGTTTCCCATGTCCACCCCGTTAAATCACGCGAGAGCGAACCAAGCGGCACGCGCCCTTATCCTCGGATGTGGTATATTCTCCCCGGCAGATAAAGTCTACCGAACAAGTAAGCTTTAAGCGAAAGGTGGCACCATGGCGAAGACCGAACCCTCCGTCGACCAGTGGCTTGCCGAGGCCAAGGCCGATCCGGCGGCGGCCCAGTGCGGCATGTTCCTCACCCACAACGGCGTCGTGCGCGTCACGCCCAAGAAGCAGGTGCGTGAAGGCGTCGAGGGCCTGGGCGAGGTGGTGGCCGTTGAGTTCTCCTACGACGCCGAGGGCCTGGCTGCGGCTGAGGCCGAGGCGCTCACCTGGCCGGGCGTCTACTACGTGCGCACCTGGCTCAACGAGGGCCGCTGCGAGGTGGGCGACTCGCTCATGTACGTGCTCATCGGCGCCGACATCCGCCCCAACTGCATCGACGCCCTCCAGAAGCTCGTCGGCCACATCAAAAACGAGCTGGTCGTCGAGAAGGAGCTCTTCGCGGAGTAACGCACGCGAGGTCATGTCGCGACCGCGAAGGGGGCCCGCCGCGTACTGCGGCGGGCCCCCTTCGTCATGCGGCGCAAGATTCCTCGGTCGTCCCGCCTGGCCGCAGCTGGTCTCCGCCCCGCCGCCGGGGAGAGCCCTTGCGTCGCGCGGCCTCGGGTTCGCCGCCCCTTCGCGCAGATCACGTTACGCCCTGCCAACCACCGCGGGACGCCGGTACGAGAGCGGGCTCACGGGCCTACACTGGAAGCTGAGAGAATCAGTCAGACTTTCGCGAATGCGAGGACGCCATGCCCTACCTCCTCGACTACCTGGATACCGAGTTCGCCCCCTTCGAGCGCGAGCCTTTCAACGTGCTCGACGCCGCCGTACTCACGCAGTTCGCCATGATCCGCAGCAAGGGGGTCATCCCCGCGCTGCGCGAGCGCGCTGGGTTCGCCGACGTGCGCACCGTCGTGCGCAACGCGCTGGGCCCGCGGCGTAAGCCGGCTCGTTTTCGCGAGCTGCTGCGCGCCGAGGACTTCCCCACCATGTTCACCGGGCTTGACCCCGACCGCATCAAGCAGTGCCTCTTCTCGCTGGCCGCCAGTCCGCGCTTCCGCGACATGACGGCGCGCGACTACCTGAGCCTGCTCGACACCGAGCGCGAGACGCAGTTCGCGGCCGTCACCCTCGTCTACAAAAACGACTTCGCCTTCATCGGCTTTCGCGGCACCGACACCTCGCGCACCGGTTGGAAGGAGGACTTCAACATGACGTTCTCCGCCCCGGTGCCAGCCCAGGAGCACGCGGCGCGCTACCTGGAGACAGTGGCCCCGCACCTGCCGCGCCGCCTGTTTATCGGCGGCCACTCCAAGGGCGGGAACCTGGCGGAGTATGCCGCGCTCAAGGCCAGCCCCGCCGTCCAGGACCGCCTGGAGAAGGTGTTCATCCTCGATGGCCCCGGCTTCAAGGACGGCCTGTTCGCAGCCGAGGACTACGCGCCCGTGGTCGGGCGGATGCACAAGGTGATCCCCGAGGGCGCGCTCGTGGGCATCTTGCTGGACTCCCTGGCGCCGCTGCGGGTAGCACCCAGCAGCGCCAAGGGAATCGCCCAGCACTCGGTGTTCACCTGGGAGGTTGACCCGGAGGCGCACGACTTCCGCTACCTGGACGACCTGCCCGACGCCACAAAGGACACGGCCGCCACCTTGCGGGTATGGCTCGACCGCTACGACGACGCCGAGCGCGAGCAGGTGGTGGAGGCCCTCTTCCGCGCCATCGACGTCTCGGGCGCCGAGGACGCTCTGGACTTCCTAGCCGGCGGCCCGCACGCGCTCAGCCTGCTGACCAACGCCGCGCTGCGGGTGGACGGCGCCGACCGCGCGCTCGTCTTCGACGCCGTGCGCAGCTTCGTGGAGGTGTCAGCCGCCCAGGCAGCCGCCAACGCCGGGCAAGCCGTTCAGGGCGCCGCCATCACCGCCCAAGCCGTCGGCGAGGTGGTGGGCGAGATGATCGGGGAGGCCGTGGGCAACGCCATCGATCGTGTACAATCAGGAGCGTCCCCTAAGAATCGGAGGCTCCCATGATCACCCTGATCGCAATCATCGTCCTGCTCGTGCTGCTCGGCTGGATGAGCCTGTTCATCGTGCCCCAGCAGAAGGCGGTCATCATCGAGCGCCTGGGCAAGTTCAACCGCGTCACCGGCGCGGGCCTGCGCATCAAGATCCCGCTCATCGAGGTCATCGCCGCGCGCGTCGACCTGCGCACCCGCCAGGAGGAGTTCGCCATCGACGCCAAGACGCGCGACAACGTGACGGTAACCATGGCCATCGCCGCGCAGTACCGCGTGAGCACGGCGCCCGGCGCCACGCCGCAGCAGTCCGGCATCTACCGCAGCTACTACATGCTGGCCAACCCCGTGTCCCAGATGCGCTCGTACCTGATCGACGCACTGCGCTCCTCGGTGCCGCAGTACACGCTCGACGAGGTGTTCGACAAGAAGGACGCCATCGCCTCCGACGTGAACCGCACCGTGTCCGACCTGATGGTGGACTACGGCTACGATGTGGTGTCCACGCTCATCACGAGCATCGACCTGCCCTCCGACGTGGAGCAGTCCATGAACCGCATCAACTCCGCCCAGCGTGAGAAAGAAGCGGCCCAGTCGCTCGCCGAGGCCGAGCGCATCAAGGTGGTCACCGAGGCCCGCGCCCGCGCTGAGGCCATGGAGCAGGCCGGCCGCGGCATCGCCGCCCAGCGCAAGGCCATCGCCGACGGCATCTCCGAGTCGCTTGCGGTCATCAAGAGCTCGGGCGTGTCGGCCACCGAGGCCAACCAGCTGTTCATCTTCACCCAGTGGACGGACATGATGAGCGAGTTCGCCCGCAACGGCCGCCAGACCACCGTGGTGCTGCCAAGCGACTTCTCGCAAACGGCCTCCATGTTCGAGCAGATGCTCGTCGCCAACGGGGCGGAGGAGGAGAGCGAGTTCGTCATCGTCGAGAAAGACGAGTAGCGCTCCTGCGATCCGCTATCGCCAGGTGGCGGGGCCACGCGCGTCCGCCACTGCCACGTTTTGCCGCCAAAATGGCACTGATCCCGAGTTTGGTACGGTAAGACAGCCGAGATTGGGCGCACGGCATTGCATTTGCCCAGGAAAAGGAAGGGTCCCGACCTCCAAAATGGAAGTCGGGACCCTTTTTACCGTACCAAACTCGGGATCAGTGCCATCCCACGCCGAAAAAGCGGCGGTGAGCCACTACTTGGCGTCAGCCTTGGGCGTCTCGGCGGTCTCGGCAGCCTTCGCAGCCTTCGCAGCGGCCTTCGCAGCGGCCTTCTCCTCCTTCGCCTTCTCGCGATTCGAGAGGCGGAACCCGCTGCCGAACAGGCCGCGGCGCGCAGGCTTCTCGTCCTTCGGCTGCTCCTCGGCCGCCTGCTCGGCGGCGTTGGCCTCGGCAGCTGCCTTCTGCGTCTTGGGGTTGCGGCTCGCGTTCTTGCCCGACCCCTTCTTCGACGACGCCTGGGCTGCGGCGCGAGCGGCAGCTCGCTCCTCCTTCTTCTGCTTCGCCTCCAAGGCGACCATGCGATCCTGATACGCACGGCGCTCCTTGCGAATCTTCGAGAAGTCGACATAGAACGCGGCGATGATCAGGGCATACGCAGCCACGATAATGCCCATGGACACCGCGTCGCCCAGCGACTCGCGCAGGAAGAACGAGCCGGCCGTGCACACCACGGCACCCCCCAGCAGGCCCCACCACAGACGGCGGAGGCGCTTGTACTCCTTCGTATCGGGGTTGTAGTACTTGCGGTCGAGCGCACGCTGCTCATCCTGGGCCTTGCGGCGCGCGGCCTTGGCATCGGCCTTCTTCTGCTGCGGCGTCTTGGAGGACGTCTGCACCACCACCGAGGCCGCCGCCTTGCTCTTGGGCTTGGCCGACGCGGCGCTCTTGCGCGTCTTGCCCTGGTGATCCTCGGACTGATAGCGCTCGTTCATCGGGTTTCGCTGAGACATGATTCTCCTTGGGGTCTATCGCTCGAAGGTGCGGCCCGTGATGATCTCATAGGCCTGGATGTACTTCTCGGACGTAGCGTCGATGATCTCCTGGGGCAGGCGCGGCGGGTTGCCGGTCTTGTCCCAGTTGGCGGTGAGCCAGTCGCGGACGAACTGCTTGTCGAAGCTGGGCTGGTCGGCGCCCTCCTCGTAGGTGCCACCGGGCCAGAAGCGCGAGGAGTCGGGCGTGAGCACCTCGTCGGCAAGGATGATCGCGCCGTCCACCACGCCGAACTCGAACTTGGTGTCGGCGATGATGACGCCGCGCTCGGCCGCGTGGTCGGCCGCGGTCTGGTAGACGCGCACGGCCAGGTCGCGCAGAGCGGCCGCGTCGGCCTCGCCGATGAGCTCGGCGCAGCGCTCGAAGCTGATGTTCTCGTCGTGGTCGCCGATCTCGGCCTTGGTCGAGGGCGTGAAGATGGGCTCGGGCAGCTTCGCCGAGTTGACCAGGCCCTCCGGCAGCTCGATGCCGCAGACCGTCCCCTCACGCTGGTATTCCTTCAGCCCGCTGCCGGCCAGGTAGCCGCGAACGATGCACTCGACGGGGAACATGTCCGCCTTCTTCACCAGCATGAAGCGGCCGCGCAGGTAGTCGGCGTAGGGCTGGAACTCCTCGGGCAGATCGGCCACATCGGCGGAGATGAGATGGTTGTCCACCACGTCACCGAGAAGCTCGAACCAGAAGCACGAGAGCTGCGTGAGCACCTGCCCCTTGTAGGGGATCTCGTCCTCCAGGATGTAGTCGAACGCCGAGATGCGATCCGTGGCAACCAGCAGCAGCCTGTCGCCCAAATCGTACAGATCGCGAACCTTGCCCTGGGCATCGGGCTTGATGTCGATTCCCGTCATGGCGAACCCTCCCCTTCGTAGAAAAACCCACGTTCGAACGCGCGACTAACCATTATCGCACAATCTCAAGGAGCACACGGGGAAAGCCCGCCCCACCGTCCCATCCGCCCTCAAGAAGCAGAAAGGCGCGGGGGCAGGGAGGTCGATCCTACCCGATCTTGCCGCTGTTGTGGGCCTTGGCCTTTCCCTGCTTGGCGGCGCGGGCCTGCTTGGCGGCCTCCTTGGCCTGGGTCTTCTCGCGAGCGCGGGCGCGCTCCTCATCATAGAGCGGGATGTGGATGGTGAAGCAGGCCCCCTTGCCCTTCTCGCCCTCCACCTGCACCCAGCCGCCGTGCCGATCCACGATCTCCTTCACCACGGCCAGGCCCACGCCCAGGCCGCCGCTCTCGCGGGTGCGGCCGGCATCGGCGCGCCAGAAGCGCGAGAACACCATCTTCGCCTCTTCGCGCGAGAGGCCGATGCCCGTGTCCTTCACCGCGATGGACGCCATGATGTCGCCGCGCCTCACGCTCACGTCGATGGTTCCGCCCTCGGGGGTGTAGCGCACAGCATTGGAGATGAGGTTGGCCGTGGCCTGGCGAATCATGTCCGGATCGCCCATGACATACACGTCGGGCTGGGCCTCGTAGCGCAGCGTCAGGCCGGAATCAGAGACGAATATCTCATGTGTGGCGATGATGCCCTCGATGAGCTCGCCGACGTTGACGATCTCCTCCTTCATGGGGTTGGCGCGGTTCTCCAGGCGCGACAGGCGCAGCAGCGCGTCCACCAGGCGCGACAGGCGCTGAACCTCGGAATTCACCGTCACCAGGCGCTCCTCGTCGGCCTCGTAGACGCCGTCGACCATCGCCTCCACCGTGGCCTGGATGGCCATGAGGGGCGTGCGCAGCTCATGGGCCACGTCGGTGGTGAGCCGCCGCTCGAGCATACGATCCTTCTCCACCGACTCGGCCATGGCGTCGAACGTCTCGCCCAGGCGGGCGATCTCGTCTTCGCCGTGCAGCTCGGTGCGGGCGGACAGGTCGCCCTCCTTGATGGCGCGCGCCGTGGAGGTCATGCGGTTGATGGGGGCCACCAGGTTGCGCGCGAACAGGAAGCCGATGCACGACGCCAGCACGATGGCCACCAGGGCGGCGATGCCCATGGCCTGGTAGGAGTTGTCGCGGAACTCCTGGTCGGGCTGGCGCATGAGCGTGTCGGAGCCATACACCCAGATGCGCACCGACCCCACCGCCACGCCATCCACGACGATGTTGGCCATGGCCACCTGGGAGGCGTCGTTAGGCTCGAAGGAGCGCTGGAAGCCGTCGACGTCCTCGTCGATGACGATGGACGAGTCGAACGGGGCGCCGCCGGCGGCGTCGATCACCTTCACGCCCACGCCGGTGGTCATCTCCACCACCTGGGCAGCGGGCTTGGTGGTGTCGGGGTTCCACAAGTCCCCCGTGCGCTCGTAGATGGTCGCGATACGCTGGGCCGTGATGTTGGCCGTGTTGCGCATGTTGTCGGTGGTGTAGGTCTGGAAGTGCTGCTCCCACACGAACGACACCACGCCGATGGCCACCAGGGCCGTCATGGCCGCTATGAGGGCGAAGGCCAGGGTGACGCGCGTAGTGTAGGAGAAGCTCGACCAGGCGAGGCGCTTCTTGTCTTCCACAGGGCCGCCCTACGAGGCGCTCTTGGTGGGATCCTCGAAGCGGTAGCCGACGCCGTGGACGGTGTGCAGCCACTTCGGGCTGCGCGGGTTGTCGCCGATCTTGGCGCGCAGGTTCTTCACGTGGGAGTCGATGGTGCGCTCGTAGCCCTCGAAGTCGTAGCCGAGCACCTTCTCCACCAGCTCCATACGGGAGTACACGCGGCCGGGATAGCGGGACAGCGTGGTGAGCAGCTTGAACTCGCTGGCCGTCAGGTCGATCTCCTCGCCGGAGACGAGCACCTTGTGGCCGGACACGTCGATGGTCAGCTCGCCGAACTCCAGCACCTCGCGCTGGGGCTCGGAGTCGGCGTGCACGCGGCGCAGCAGGGCGCGGGCGCGGGCCACCAGCTCGCGGGGGCTGAAGGGCTTCACCAGGTAGTCGTCGGCGCCCAGCTCCAGGCCGATGATGCGGTCCTCCACCTCGCCCTTGGCGGTGAGCATGATGATGGGCACATCTGACGTGTCGCGGATGACGCGGCAGACGCGCTCGCCCGGCACGCGGGGCAGCATGAGGTCGAGAATCACCAGGTCGAAGTGGTGCTTCTGGAATTCCTCCAGCGCCTCCTGGCCGTCGCCCACGGCGGTCACCCAGTAGTTCTCGCGCTCAAGGTAGGCGGTCACCGCATCGCGGATGGCCTTCTCGTCCTCGACGAGGAGAATGCGGCGGGTTTCGTTGCTCATGATGGTTGCTCCTCAGGTTGGCGTTCGCTCGTAGGAAGCCGCCCGCGAACACCGCGGAGCGGCGAAAGTTGCCCGATAGGGTCGTGTTTGCGTTTATTGTAGCAATTGCCCGGAAGGGCCCTTTGAGCTGTGCGTGAAATGACACAATAGCCCCATGCCACAGAAGAGGATCAAGCACGTGCGCTCGTCGGCTTCGCCTTCTCGCCGCTCCGCCGGCGCCGGCCCCCGAGCCACGTCTGCCGCCCCCCGGGGCGGCCATAGACAGAGAAGCGTCGCCAAAGGCCCCAGCGCCGCCCGGTCAGGGCGCTCGCGCGCGGCCCATCGCGCCGCGCCCTCGGAGCCCCAGCGCCGCGTACCCGCCGACGGGGCGGCCGAGGGCCCTCGCGTCGCGCTGCCCGGCGGGCGCGAGGTGCTGCTCACCCGCCGCCACTTCCTCTACGGCGCCGCCGGCCTGGCGGCCCTGGCGGCCGTTGGCGCAGGAGGCTATGCGGCCTCCCGGGCCGCATCGTCCGGCAGCGGCGGGCTCGCCACCCTCAAGGTGCCCGAGAGCGCCGTGTTCACCTCCGAAGACTGCGAGCAGATCGAAGATCCTGATACCGTCATGCGCCTGATCACCACCAAGGAGCTGCCCTACGGCAGCCTGGTCTGGGCCAACGACGATGACGTAGCCGCCTGCCTCATGCCCACCGACCAGGCCCGCCCGCTCTGCACCGTAGGACTGCTCTCGCTCTCGTCCGGCACGGTGAACACCGTGCTCAAGCAGGCCGTCGGCCAAGACGAGGGCTTTGAGGTGTACGACGTGCGCGCCTGCTCCCGCGGCGTGGTATGGGCCGAGGCCGACATCCTCGACGGGCTGTGGCGCGTCTACTCCGCATCGAGCGACGGCGCCTCCATCGGCCAGCCCGCGCTGCTTGAAGAGGGCACCACCGACTGGGAGATGCCCACCCTGGCCGCATCCGGCGACTACGCCTGGTGGCAGGTGCTCCCCCGTCTGGAAGGACCCAAGAAGACCGAGGCGTCGCTTCTGAAGCGCGCGCCCTTCGGCAGCACTCAGACAGAGAAGGTCTACTCGTCCAACGGGCGCATGACCACCCCGCCCTGCGCCGTGGAAGGCGGCGTGGTCATCACGCCGCGCGCCGCCACCAGCGGCACCTACTACCAGCTGACGCGCCTCGATGCCGCGACGGCCCAGGTCACCGACGCCGTGGTGCTCCCCTCGTCCATGCGCCCGCTTGAGGCCGCCTACGGCCCCACGGGCTTCAGCTTCGCCTTCGATGCCATCTACAACTACGGCGACGGCATCAAGAACCTCGGCACCTACGTGCCCGCCAGCGCCGTCTCCGTGGAGGCGCCGGCCGCCGAGAGCGAAGCCGACGGCGACTCCTCGCCAGTGCGCACGCTCGACGCTGCGGGGGCCTCCGCCTACGGCGCGGCGCCCTGGTTCCGCTTTCCGCGCACCCCCACCGCTCCGCCCGCCTGGTGCGGCAAGTGGTTCATGGTGAAGTCGACGAAGGCCGTGTGCGGCATCGATCCGGAGTCGCGACGCTACTTCACGTTGGACGTGAAGAACGGCACCGACGATTACGGCGACTACCTGGCCTCCACCGGCAGCGGCAGCCGCGTGGTCACCTTCTCCAACATCGACTACACCCCCCTCGAGGGCGACCCCCAGCACCACTGCCTCGTCCGCGTTTGGAGCCCTGCGGAGTAAGGGACGCAACCGCCAGACGGCGCTCAAGCTTCACGCTCCAGCCACGCTCTTCCTCCTGATCCGCCGCTCAGCGTTCTCGACTTTTTGTCCCCGCTATGTAAAAAGATTTCGAAATGGTTGATATAATAAATTTATAACTTATTTGTCTATAGAGGAGGAACTATGACTCTTCCGCTGCCTCAGATTCGGCCCATCAGCGATCTTCGAACCGACCTCAACGATGTGTGCGCGATGGCTCGCGAGAGTCAGGAGCCCATATTCATGACAAAGAACGGCAAAGCGTCACTCGTGGTCATCGACTGCGAGGCCTATGAGAACCAGCGGCAACGCGACCGCTACGTGCAGAGCCTGCGCGAGGCCGAGATAGAGGCGCGGTATCATCCCGACACGGTAAGCCGCAACCAGCTCGACGACACGATGTCCCGTGTCTTCGCGCAGTGGGGCGTTTGATGCGCACCCCCGCCTTTCGTCCACGCGCGGCGCTCGACCTCGAGTCCCTTGTCGTGTACCTCGGCGAGGTGTTGCGCTCCCCGCAGGCGGCGCGCGACACCTACGCGGCCATACTCGATGCGGTCGACCGCCTCTGCGAGATGCCCACGCTCGGCCGGTCCTTCCTCGACGACTCCCTCGAAGGCGAGGCCTACCGCTGGCACCTGGTCGGCCAGTATCGCATCTTCTACACCCACAGCGCCGAGACGCTCACCGTCTGGCGCATCCTCCACACCCGCCAAGACCTCGACGGATACGCTCTCATCGACTGGGGGGAATAGCGCAGTCGAAACAGGATTTCTGGCCATTCTTGCCATGCTTTACGCAGCTAGCGCATCGCGGCAAGCAACTGGGAACGATCTCCCCCACACCTGACCTGGGATTATTCAAAAGCGAAGTCGCGGCCAAGCCCTAATCCGGCGTAAAGCGCGCCCTTTTTGGCCACAAATGCCACGCCGCGCAAGAGGCGCGGCCGGCACTTCGTCAGCCTCGGATCGGCGCCAGGGTTCGAGAAGCCCCTGAAAGCCAAAGCCCGGCGGCAGATAGTCCGGCGCAGGCGCATCGCCGCCAGGTCCTTCCGCGAAAGCATCCAGGCTCAGGGAAACGCCGACGGCGGGAATGCCGCGCCCTCCTCCCCGGCCCAACCGGGGCAGAGCCGTCCCACGATACGCGAGCGCCCCCCTCGCACCCCCCGCGCCGCGCACTCCCTACCCCCCCCGCCACCCCCCCCGATCCGGGCACCTGCCGCGCAGAAACACACCCCCAAAGTGGCCAAAAAAGACGACCTGACGACAAAATTCGGGTGCTTTGGAGATGAGTCGGGGGCCGGAGGGTGTAACCGCCATTCGCGACCTGGGGTTTTGGGCGCATGCCGCGCTTGCGTGGGGCTGCGAAGCGCTTCCATTGTCGTCAGGTCGTCTTTTTTGGCCACTTTGCGGCGCATTTCTGCGCAACGCCCCACGACGGGAGGAGACGCCCGCGCCTGCGACGCCCGCGCCCGAGGCACGCGCGGGATCCGGCCTCAACCCGCGCCCCACGCGCCATACGCAGCCGAAACGCAAAAGGGGGCCGGCACACGGCCGGCCCCCTTGGCGCGCGGGACGCTCTAGAACTCCAATCCCTCCAGCCTCTCGAAGACGACGTCCTTGCGGGTGAGGAAGCCCCAGGGGTCGAAGATCTCGTCGAGCTTGGCGGCGGGCAGGAGCTCGGCGGCCTCAGGGTCGGCCTCCAAGCGCTCGCGGTAGGTGGGGCCGTCCACGGCGTTCTGGATGTCCTCCCACACCTTCATAGCGTTGCGCTGCACGATGACATAGGCGTCCTCGCGCGTGATGCCCGTGTCCACCAGCGCCAACAGCACCTTCGAGCTGAAGATGAGGCCCTTGGTGCGCCACAGGTTGTGCTCCATCTTGGCCGGGTAGGTCTGCAGGCCGTCGAGCATCCACTGCATCTTGCCGAACATATAGTCAAGCGCGGTGAAGCTGTCTGCCAGGGCCACGCGCTCGGCGCCGCTGTGGGAGATGTCGCGCTCGTACCACAGCGCCACGTCGTCGAAGGCCACCTGGGCGTTGGCCTTCACCACGCGGGCCAGGCCGCAGACGCGCTCAGCCGTGATGGGGTTGCGCTTGTGCGGCATGGCGCTCGAGCCCTTCTGGCCCTTGGCGAAGGGCTCCTCGGCCTCGATGACATCGGACTGCTGTAGCAGGCGCACCTGCAGCGCGATGGACTCAAGCGTGGAGGCCGTCACCGCCAGCGCGGCCATGACCTGGGCGTGGCGGTCACGCGCCAGCACCTGGGTGGACAGCGGGTCGGGGGTGAGGCCCATCTTCTCGCACACGTACTGCTCGACGTAGGGGTCGATGGACGAATAGGTGCCCACCGCGCCGGAGATGGCGCCGGTGGCAGCCACCGCGCGGGCCTGCTCCATGCGCGTGAGAGCGCGCTTGAGGGCCCAGGCCCAGCTGCCGAACTTCATGCCGAAGGTCATGGGCTCGGCGTGGATGCCGTGGGTGCGTCCCACGCACAGCGTGTCCTTGAACTCGAGGGCGCGGCGCTTGCAGGTCTCGCCCAGCGCGCGGATGTCCGCGATAATGAGGTCGCACGCCTGCGTGACCTGGTAGGACAACGCCGTGTCACCCAGATCAGAGGACGTCATGCCGTAGTGCACCCAGCGGCTCGGCTTCTCCTGGCCCTCGGGCACGTCCGCGTCGATGTAGCCGGCCATGCAGGTGGTGAAGGCAATGACGTCGTGGTTCGTCACCTTCTCGATCTCGTCGATCTCCTCCACGGTGAAGTCGGCGTGGTCGCGGATCCACTGCGCCTCCTCGCGCGTGATGCCCGCCTGGCCCAGCTCGGCCTGCGCCTCGCAGGCCAGCACCTCGATCTCCTTCCAGATGGCGAACTTGTTCTGAAGCTCCCAGATGCGGCCCATCTCCGGGCGGGTGTAGCGGTTGATCATGCGGAGGCACATCCCTTCTCTTGCGAACCCCTTGCCAGTCTCTGCGAAAAGCGTACCACGTCAGAGCGCGCGGAACATGGCGCGCACGTCGTCGAGGACGTCGTTGTCGGCCACCACGATGGCCTTGTCGCCCGGATAGAGCACGAGCCCCTCGCTCGCCACCTCCACGTCGTCCTTGGTGGCGACCGCGGCGATGAGCGACCCCTCGGGCATGGGGATGGAGTCGATGACGATGCCAGCCTCGTTGGAGTGGTGCCTCATGCGCGGCACCACCACCTCGGTCAGGGCCACGTTGCCATGCGTCAGCGACGACACGATGCTCACCGAGCCGAGCAGGGCCTCCTCCTCGATGAGGTTGGCGATGAGCGTGGTGGACGACACGCACTCGATGCCCACCTCGCGGAAGATGCGCAGGTTCTTGGGGTTGTTCACGCGGGCGATGCAGCGCGGCACGTTGAACACGCGCTGGGCAATCTCGCACGACACGAGGTTGTCGTCGTCCTGGCCGGTGGTGGCCACGAACACGTCAGCCTGGCGGATGCCCGCGTCCTCCTGGTAGCGCGAGTCGCAGCCATCGCCGTGGATGACGAGGTAGCGGCCCTCCAGCTGCACCGACAGGCGGTCAGCCGTAGCCAGAGTCTCTTCGATGACGGCCACCTCGTTGCCGCTGGCCAGCAGCACGCCCGCCAGGTACGACCCGATCTTTCCGCCCCCTGCGATAACGATGTACATGATCGTCCCCTAATCCTGGATATACTTGCTGAACGCGCCGATGAGGTCGTGGTGAACGCAGGCCAGCACCGTGTCGCCGTTGTAGAGGACGGAGTCGCTCGTGGGGATGGACGACGCCGAGCCGTCAGCCCGCTCGAAGGCGACGATGCGCACCTCGTGGTCGCGCTCCATCTCAGAGACGCGGATGGTCTTCTGGTTCTCGCGCCAGGAGAGGTCGAGCGAGAAGCGCAGCACCTCGAACTCGCCGAGCGTCTCGATGTGGGCGCCGTGGCCCGAGACGATCTTGCTGAACACGTCCTCGGCCACCAGCGACGTGCCGCAGACGTAGTCGATGCCCAGCTGCATGTAGGCGCGCTCATGGTCGGGATTGTAGAGGCGGGCGATGACATGGGGCACGTCATAGAGCCGGCTGGCCACCTCGGCGCACATGAGGTTGGCGTTGTCGAACTGCGTGACGGCAGCCAAAACGTCGCACTCCTCCACGCCGGCGCGCACGAGCACGTCCTCGTCGAAGCCCACGCCCTGGATGGTGGAGCCGTTGAAGTTGCGTCCCAGGTTGGCGAAGGCGTCGGCCGAGCGATCGATCACGCACACGTTGCTGCCGTTGTCCGACAGCATGTTGGCCAGCTGCGATCCCACGCGCCCGCATCCGATGACGATGACGTTGCTCAATCTGACCTCCTTCTACGAAAAAAGAGCCCGGGATAACCCGAGCCCCCTCAGTATATATCCCGTCCTGCCGGCCACCTAGATCTTGGCCATCTCGTTCAGGGTGTCGCGATACCAGTTGTCGTAGTTCGGCGGGCAGTACTTCATGGCGTTGGCGTAGCTGATGGTGTAGCCGTAGACATCGGCCAGGCCCTTCACGTGGGCGCGGATGGCCGTGTCCCAGTTGGGCCAGGCGGACTGGCCCCAGCCCCAGGCGTTGTGCGGGCTGAAGCACACCGACCCGCGGGTGCTCTCGGTGTTGGAGATGGCGGGCGACCAGCGCGGATCCACGCCGTTCTCCCAGGCCGCGATGGCAAAGGTCTCGCCGTGGCCGGCCAGGGGGAAGCCCTCGAGGTAGTCATTGATGCGAACGGTCCACTCGGCGACGAAGGCCTCGCGCCCGATGCTGAAGTCGACGTTGGAGACGGGCAGGCTGCCGTACTTGGCAAGGTAGGCGGACTTGGCATCTGCCACCTGCTGGATACAGGCCTTTTCCTTGGCGATGCGCTCCTGCTCGGCGGCGATGCGGGCAGCCTCCTCCTCGGCGGCGATCTCCTGGTAGCCCTGGGAGACGTCGCGCTGGGCGGTGGCCTCGATGGCCCGCTCCTCCTGGATGGCGGGCGCGGCGATCTCGGCCGGGGAGTCGTTCACCTGCAGGATGACCGCATCGCTCGTACCGCCCAGGCCGAAGCCGGCGGCGTCCGCGCCGGCGCCGCCGGCGGATGCGATGCCGAAGCCGAAGCAGCCGGCGACGAACAGCGAGGCGCAGGCCACCGCGGCGAACACGCCGACGAAGCCCCTTCCCGCACTCTTCCGTCTTGCGACCATCTGCCTGGCCAACCTTTCACGAAGCGCACACGACCAACCGCCCGGGGGCGGTGACAGCGTGTTAGGTTGGGTGTGGGTATGCTGCCGAATGGCTCGATATGCATTTGTTAGTAGCCGTATTTTACCGTAGCAGGGCCCTTAGTGCCAAAACCTAATGGCAACGATTCATGGTTTGTTCGCTTGACAAAGGTGAGCGGCTAAGGTTCCGCAGGTGAGAGCGATGCGTTTTTCGGCCTCCCTGGGGGCGTCTCCACAACTTTTTCGCTATAAGCGCGTGACGCGGATGGTGGAGATGCGCGAGCGGCGCATCTTCTCTATCTTGAAGGAGAACCCGTCCACCTCGAACTCGTCACCGGTCTTGGGAACGAAGTCGAGGGTGTCCATGAGCCAGCCGGCGATAGTCTCGTAGTCGTCGGACTCGGCCACCGGCCAGCCCAGCTCCAGGGCGTCGTCCACGGGCAGGCCGCCATCGGCGCGCCAGCAGCCGGGGCTGAGCAGCGTCACCGGCTCGCGGTCGCGGTCGGTCTCGTCGATGATCTCGCCGACGATCTCCTCCACGATGTCCTCCACCGTGATGAGGCCGTCGGTCCCCCCGTACTCGTCCACGACGATCGCCATCTGCTGGCGCTGCTCCTGCATCTCGGAGAGCAGGGGGATGACGTCCTTCGTCTCGGGCACGAACATGGGCTCGTACATGAACTTGGTCACCGGATCGTCCACGCGGCCGTCCATGAGCGGGCCGATGAGGTCTTTGTAGTGCACGATGCCCACGATGGCGTCCATGTCGTCGTGGTACACCGGCAGGCGCGAGTAGCCGGTGCCGCGCATGCGCTCGAGGGCGGCGCGCCCCGTCTCGGTGTCCTCCACCAGGATCATGTCCACCCGCGGCTTCATGATCTCGCGTGCCGTGAGGTCGCGCAGGTCGAGGATGTCGTGGATCATCCGCTTCTCGTCATCAAGCAGCTCGCCGGCGCCGGCCACCATGTCCTTGATCTCCTCCTCGGACACGGGCTGATGGCGCCCCACGCTGAAGAAATCGAAGAAGCCCTTCTTCTCGGGAGCCTTCTCGGATGAGTGTTCTTTGTCCATGGTCGCCTTCTCTAGATCACAAACAGAATGATGGAGAGGAACTGCAGCACGCTGCCCGCCAGCACGAACACGTGGAAGACGGAGTGCATGTAGGGAACCTTCTTCAGCACGTAGAAGACGGCGCCCACCGTGTAGCTGATGCCGCCCGCAGCCAGCAGCCAGAAGCCCGGCGCGGGCAGAAGCTCCCAGAGCTGCGGGATGAAGAACGCGACGCTCCAGCCCAAGAGCACGTAGAGCACAGCCGAGACCCAGCGCGGCCTGAACGTCCAGAATGCCTCGCAGGCAACGCCGGCCACGGCGGTGGCCCACACGAACGCCGCCAGCCACACGCCGCCGGACGCACCGAGGGTGACCAGGCAGTACGGCGTATAGGAGCCGGCGATGAGCAGGTAGATGCAGCTGTGGTCGAGCACCTTGAACACGCGCTTGGCGCCCTCGTGGGCAAGGGCGTGATAGAGGGTCGACATGAGGTACTCGAGCAGGAGGGAGATGCCGTAGACCAGCGCGGAGAACAGGAGCACGCCGCCGCCGTCCACGACCGACTTCACGATGAGCACCACGAGCGCGGCGACGGCCAGGCAGGCGCCGATGCCGTGGGTGACGGCGTTGGCTATCTCCTCGCCCAGGGAGTACTCGCGTGCGCTGCGCCGCGAGCGCCGGCCGGCCGAGGGAGCTGCGGCCGAGGCTGCTCCCGAGGCGGCCGAGGGAGCCACCGCGAGGTAGCCCCGGGACGAGCGGCTACTTCGGCCGCCCGCTTCGTCTGATGAGGATCGTTTGCTCATGGGAGCTACTGTAGCACATTTCCCCTCGGCTTGAGCCACGCGAGCCACGCACGAGCGTCTTCCTCCCCCACGTCGATCAGGCGAATGGTGGTGCCGCCCACGCCCGCGGCGGTGCGGGCGGAGAGGGTGGCGGTGTGGGCCAGGCGCTGGAAGGGATTGGTCTTGGCGTAGCCGAACTGGATCTTCTGGCGCGGGAAGCTGACCGTCTCACGCGAGATGCCGCCGTTGGACACCTGCATGAAGCGGTCGTTCACCGCGAAGCTGGACTCGCGGTACCACAGCACGGTGCCCACCACGTCCACGACGAGCAGCACGAGCGCGAACAGGTAGCCCACGAGCGCGCCGCCGTCCAGGTAGGGCAGCGCCCAGGCCTCGGACGGCTCCGCGGCGACCAGCAGGTGCAGCCCCACCTGGCAGATGAGCACCGCCACGGCCAGCCAGAAGCCTTCGCCCTGCCACAGGCAGCGGCGAATGAGCCCGCGGCGCAGGGCCACCGGCGCCACGCGGCGCGGCTCGGTGGGCAGGTCGGCGAACTCCGGGACGAGGCCAGCCAGGATCTCCGGCACGCGGCTCGCCTTCACGAAGGGGTGGATGACCAGGACGCCCTGGCTGGCCGTCCCCTTGGACTCGTCGCCCTCAGACGCGGCGTCGATCTTGCCGAGGGACACCTCGCAGCAGCCGAGCAGGCGCCGCACGAAGCCCTGCTTGACGATGACGGACTGCACGCGGTCGATGCCCACGCCCTGGAACTGGTGCTGGAGCAGGCCGCGCTCCACCTCGATGCGGTCATCGCGGCGACGGGCGCGGAAGCCGCCGTAGGACAGGCACGACGCAAGCGCCGACAGCAGCCACAGCACGAGCGAGCCGCCGATGAACGCGGCGAAGAGCACCGCCGCCAAGCCGCCGGCCGCCGGCCCCGAGGCCGCCGAGACCACGGCGTCGACCGCCGCGTCGCCCGAGCCGGGGATGAGGTCGAAGAGGATGTCGGCGAATTGGCCGACGGCGCCGAGGATGGCGATGATGACCACCACGAAGGCGGTGTTGTTGGAGAAGCCCGTCAGCAGCAGCTCCTTGTTGGTGAGGCCGTACTCGTAGGAGACGCGGCCGGTGTCCACGGCCGCGCCGGCGAACACGCCGCCCACCTCGTCCCACACCCCGGTGGCCACGTCGAGCACGTTGCCGGCCGAGGACCCGGGAGCTGTGGGGGCGACCGCCGCGAGGCTGGGGGCCGCGGCGGGCTGCACGGGCGCGGCGCCCACGGCGACGGGGAAGGCAGCCGGGTCGTTGCCGGCGGCCAGCCACTGCTTGCGGGCGAACAGCTGGGTGCGCAGGGTCTCCGCCTGCTGCTTGGCCAGGTAGGGCACGATGACGGCCTTGTTGTTGGCACCGCCCGCGGTGTCGATGGACACGGTGCACACGCCGAAGAGGCGCTGGAGCAGCGTCGCCTTCTGGTCGACCGACTGGATGCGCTGATAGGGCACGTGCACGCGCTTCTTCGAGAACACGCCGCTGAACAGGTTGAACTCCTCGGAGCCCAGCTGGTACCACAGGTGCTTGTAGGAGATGGCGTGCACAGCGAAGAGGATGCCCAGGGCCACGATGACGAGAAGCGCCACGATGGCGATGGCAACGAACAGGCCGAAGCCGGCGTCCATGCCGGCCATCGCGCGCTGGATGCTGGAGATGGCGCTCGCGATGGAGGAGAACGCCGCGATGGCAACGGCGAACAGCGCAGCTGCGCCGGCGCGCAGGCTGCCGAGCCAGATGTAGCTGTGGTGGACGTGCTGGCGCTCGCCCGCCGCCGGCTGCGCGACCGGCCCGGAGGCGGCGGGGACGGCCGGCGGGACGGGCTGCGCGACGGCCTCCGGAGGTATGCCGCCGGCAGCGGGCTGCGAGGCGGAAGCGCTTCGCGGGAAGGGGCGGGAGGAGTTCTGGGGGTCGGTCATCACACGTCCTCCCGAGCCAGGCGGGCGAGCTCGGCGGCGCGGTCGCGCAGCGCATCGGCCGCGGCGGCGTCAAGGCCGGGGATCTCGTGAGCGCCGGCAGCCGTGGAGACGGTCACGCTCGACAGCCCGAAGGCGCGCATGACCGGGCCCTGCTTGGTGTCGGTGTTCTGCACGCGGATGAACGGGATGATGAAGCGCTTGCGCCAGACGATGCCCCGGGCGATGTCCAGGTACTCAGGCGACAGCTCGTAGCGCCAGCGAAGGTAGCGGATGGGCGGCAGCACCACCACGAACAGGATGAGCAGCGCCGCGAACGCGATGCCCTCCCCCGCCAGCACCGCGAACATCCAGGGCTCCGGATCCGCCAGCGCCATGAGGGCAAAGGGCGCAGACGAACACAGGAACACGACGACGATCCAGATGGCATCGTTGATGCGCCACACGTTCTTGATGCGCGGATCCAGCTGATTGGCGGGAAGCTCTCTCATCCCCAAGTCCTTTCCTCGGAAAAAGTTCGGGAACCATAGTAATGGTCTTTGCCAAGCGCGCAACTAACCTTAAAGGTTTCTTCAGCGCGCTCCCCGTCCTGGCGCTTACCTTCACGTAAGGTTTCCCGCTGCGGAGAGGCGGAGCGGTAGAATAGGAGGCGTTCTTTCGCGGGAGGAGGATCGGTGAGCCGCATCTACATCATCGAGGACGACGAGGCGCTGCGCACGGAGCTGGCGCACCTGCTCGAGCTTCAGGGATTCTCGGTGGCGTGCTGCGCCACCTTCGGCACGGCTGCGGCCGACGCCCTGGCCGCGCGGCCCGACTGCGTGGTGCTCGACCTCAAGCTCCCCGGCACCGACGGGCACAGCATCTGCCGTGACATCCGCGCCGCAAGCGACGTGCCCATCATCATGCTCACGTCGTCTGAAAGCGAGTTCGACGAGGTCATGGGCATGAACCTGGGCGCCGACGACTATGTGACCAAGCCCTACTCCCCCGCCGTGCTCATCGCGCGCATCCAGTCGGCCATCCGCCGCAGCTCAAGCGGGCGCGACGAGCTGACCATCGAGCACGCCGGCGTGCTGCTGAACGTGGGGGCGGGCACCGTGTCCTTCGGCGGACGATCCACCGAGCTCACCCGCAACGAGCTTCGGATACTCCACATCCTCATGCGCAACCCGGGGCTCGTCATCAGCCGGCAGGAGATCATGTGCGAGCTGTGGGAGTCTGATGCGTTCATCGACGACAACACCCTCACCGTCAACGTGAACCGCCTGCGCAAGACGCTCGGGTCGCTCGGCGTGCCCGAGGACTTCCTGACCACGCGGCGCGGCCAGGGGTACCTGGTATGAGCCTTCTGGGCTGGCGCGACGACGAGGAGGCGCCCGGCTGCCCCAACGCCCCGGAGCACTTCGGCCCCGGCGCCTACCTGCGCGACCACGCGATCGCCCTCGGCATCACGGCCTTCTGCGTGGCAGGCGTCATCTGCATGCTGCCGGCCCTGGGGGTGAGCCTGCCCGGGGCGCTCACCATCGCCGGTTTCGTGGCCCTGTGCGCCGCCATCGCCTTGACCCTGGACTACAGCCGTCGCGCGCGGTTCTACCGGGAGGCCTCGGACCTCGTCACCGAGCTCGGCAGCGCAAGCCACTTCCCCGCGCTCATCGACGAGCCGGACTTCCTGGAGGGCCGCATCGCCTACCAGGCGGGGGCGGCGCTGGCCCGCCTCTCCAACAACGAGGTGAGCGCCGCCCAGGTTGACGCCCAGAACTACCGCGAATACGTGGAGCTGTGGATCCACGAGATCAAGACGCCCATCGCCGCGGCCAAGCTCATGCTCGCGAGCATGCACGATGCCCAGGGCGCCAAGCTCACGCGCGAGCTGGAGCGCATCGACGCCCAGGTGGAGCAGGCGCTCTACTACGCGCGCTCCTCGTCGCTGGCCAACGACTACGCCATCCGCGAGGTGCGCCTGGCCGGCGCCGTGCGCGAGGCGTGCAAGAAGAACGCCCGCTTCCTCATCGAGCGCTCGGTGGCTCCCGTCATCGACGTGCCGGAGGACACGCGCGTGCTGGCCGACGAGCCCTGGCTCGTGTTCGTCCTTGGGCAGGTGGTGGTGAACGCGGCCAAGTACGGCGCGCGGACGATCACGTTTTCCACCCGGGTGGAGGAGGCGGGCACCCCGCGCGAGTGCACGATGCTCGAGGTGCGCGACGACGGATGCGGCATTCCCGCCGCCGACGTGCCGCGCGTGTTCGACCGCGGGTTCACCGGCGCCAACGGACGCAGCCAGGGCAGCGCCACGGGCATGGGGTTGTACCTGGTGGCGCTCATGTGCGAGCGCATGGGACTCGGCGTGGGGCTGGCCAGCGAGGAAGGCGTGGGCACCCGCGTGCTGCTCTCCTTCCCCCACGACCGACGGCGGGCGGTGACACCCCCCCCCGTCGGCCCTTGGCGCTGACCTGGTGAGCGCCGGCAACCTGACAAACTCGTAAGGCAGGCGTAAGCGGCTTCGATGGCAGGCACGGCAGACGCGCGCCATCATGGGATACCGTAAGCTTCGTAGAGAAAACGCAGGAGGAACCATGACCGAAGTCTACGCAACCCCGTCCGCCGCCACGTACGCCTCCGGCGGCGCCGTCCCCTACGGCGCCCGCGCGCCGCAGCCCACCCTGAGCGTCCGCCAGATCGAGAAGGTCTTCGGCAGCCGCGACTCCGTCACCCATGCCCTGGCCGGCGTCAGCTTCGACGTGGAGGCCGGTGAGTTCGTAGGCATCATGGGGCCGTCGGGCTCCGGCAAGACCACGCTGCTCAACTGCATCTCCACCATCGACGCGGTGACGAGCGGGCGCATCCTGGTGGGCGGCACCGACATCACCACCATGTCCAAGCGCCAGCTGGCGAAGTTCCGCCGCGATGAGCTGGGCTTCATCTTCCAGGACTCAAACCTGCTCGACACGCTCAACGGCTACGAGAACATCGCCCTGGCCCTCACCATCAAGCGCGTGAGCCCCGCGCGCATCCCCGAGCTGGTGGAGAACATGGCCCGCACGCTGGGGGTGGAGGGGGTGCTCAAGAAGTACCCCTACCAGATGTCCGGCGGCCAGAAGCAGCGCGTGGCTGCGGCGCGCGCCATGGTGAGCGACCCCAAGCTCATCCTGGCCGACGAGCCCACCGGCGCGCTGGACTCCCGCAGCGCCGCCGTCATGCTGGAGATGCTGGAGATGATGAACCGGCAGCTGGGCGCCACCATCATGATGGTCACCCACGACGCCTTCGCCGCCTCGTTCACCAACCGCGTGCTGTTCATCAAGGACGGCGTCGTGTTCAACGAGCTGCGCCGGGGCGACGCGAGCCGCGATGAGTTCTTCGCCCGCATCATGGAGGTCGTGTCGTTCCTGGGAGGCGAGGCCGGCCATGTCGCTTAAGCTCGCCCTGCGCAACATCCGCCGGTCCGTCCGCGACTACGCCATCTACTTCATCACGCTGCTGTTCGGCGTGGCGGTGTTCTACGCGTTCAACTCCATCGGCAGCCAGCAGATCCTCTTCGACCTGGAGAACACGGCGTCAGGCGCCCAGTTCGAGACGACCACGCAGCTGCTCGGCATGTTCTCGGTGGTGGTGGCCTGCGTGCTGGGCTTCCTCATCCTCTACGCCAACCAGTTCCTCATCCGCCGCCGCAAGCGGGAGTTCGGCACCTACCTGGTGCTGGGCATGACGCCGGGGCACGTCTCGCGCATCGTGCTATACGAGACGGTGCTGGTGGGCCTCATCTCCCTGGCCGCGGGCCTGGTCTTCGGCGTGCTGCTGTCCCAGGGGCTGTCGTTTCTGACCGCGGCGCTGTTCGGCACCACCATGACGAACTACCAGTTCGTGTTCTCGTCGGACGCCTTCATGACCACGCTCGGCTGCTTCGCCGCCATCTACGTGGTGGTGGCCCTGTTCAACACGCTCACCGTCAGCCGCTGCAAGCTCATCGACCTGCTGCGCGCCGATGCGAAGAGCGAGCGCGGCGGCGTGCGCAACCCGTGGGTATGCCTGCTGGTGTTCGTCGCCTCCCTCGCCGTGCTGGCCTTCGCCTACCAGCAGCTGATCGAGAGCGGGCTGGTCATGCTCGACGATCCCCGGTTCGCCTACGCCACCGTGGCCATGCTGGTGGGCACGCTCATGTTCTTCTGGTCGCTGGCCGGGTTCGCCATCGCGGTGCTCACGCGGCTGCGCGGCGTGTACCTGCGCGGGCTGACCGCGTTCACCGTGCGCCAGGTGGCCAGCAAGGTGAACACGGCGTTCCTCTCGCTGTGGGCCGTGTGCGTGCTGCTGTTCTTCTCCATCACCGTGTTCTCCAGCGGCATGGGCATGGTGGACGTGTTCGTCGGCGGCACCGAGCGGGCGAATCCCTACAGCGCGTCGCTGACGTCGGCCGTGTGGTACGGCCCCGACGGGTCGGTCGCCTCGTCGTCGGACGATCCCCACGACCGCATCAAGGAGATGGCCGCCGGGGCGCCCGAGCGCCTGGCCCAGGCCGAGGCCTACGGCTGGGACATGGCCGCCGCCCTGCGCGACGCCGCGCCCGAGCAGTGGGACGCCACGGTGGGGGCGTCGTCCCAGATCACCATGTTCGCGCTGCCCAACCTGACCTACAGCCCCCTCGTCGACGCGGCCCAGGCGGGCGCGGGCGGCGCCGACCTGCGCGTCAACGACCTGGGCAAGGTGCGCGAGGCAAGCGTCAGCGTCATATCGCTCAGCGACTTCAACGGCGCCCGCGTGCTACAGGGCCTGGCCCCCGTGGAACTGGCCGAGGGGACCTGCGGCCTGGCCAGCAACATCGAGATGGTGGCTCCCCTGGCGGCGGCCACGGTGAAGGCCGCGCCCACCATCGAGGCGGCAGGCCGCGCACTCACCGTGACGGGCCCGGTCTACGACACCCAGCTGGAGGACAACGCCATGAGCGCCGTGGCCATGACCCTCATCGTGCCCGACGCCGTCATCGACGACCTGTGGGCCGAGGGGCTCATCCCCGAGACGCAGACCCTCAACATCCAGTACGCCGACAACGGGCTCACCGCCGCCCAGAACGACGAGGCCCTCGGCGCCATCGTGGCTGCCCTGCAGCCGCGCGACCTGGGAGGCTTCGAGAAGGGACCTGCCAGATCCCAGGATGCGTGGGCCAGCCTGCTGTGGCCGGTGACCCGCATCATCACCGCCGATGCCATGGTGGCCCAGTCGGGCGGCCTGCGCCTCATGATCACCTACCTGGCGCTCTACATCGGCTTCGTGTTCCTGGTGTCCACGGCGGCCATCCTGGCCATCCAGCAGCTGTCCCAAGCCTCTGACTCCAGCCCGCGCTACCGCACGCTGTGGAAGCTCGGCTGCGACCAGCGCATGATCAACCGCTCGCTCCTCACCCAGGTGCTCGTGTACTTCCTGGTGCCCCTGGGGCTGGCGATGTGCCATTCGATCTGTGCCGTCAGCGTGCTGAGCGACTCGCTGTTCGACGCCATCGGCACGTCCACCTTCGGCCCTATCATGATGGCCGCGAGCCTGGTTCTGGTGGTCTACGGCGGCTACCTGCTGATGACCTACCTGGCCAGCCGCTCCATCGTAGCCGGCGCGCTCAAGGAGGGCTAGGGCGTCCGGCCAGCCCGGCTGGCGGTCGGCTGGCGGCGGCCGGGCGGTCGGCTGCCCCCTCCCTCCTGACACAGCGAAGGGCCCCGCGGGATCGAATCCCGCGGGGCCCTTCGCTGTGTCATGGCGTTGCGCCGGAGCGGCTACACCAGGCCGAAGAGGTAGTCCAGCTCCTCGGTCCAATCGTCCTCGTTGAGCACCCAGGTTCCGTTCTCCAGGGTGCAGTTGATGGTGGCGTAGTCCTCCGTGGTGGTCGTGGTCTCGGTGACGGCGGCCATGAGCAGCTCGCCCAGCTTCTGCTGCACCTGCTCCTCGGTCATGGCGTTGGCCTCGCCGCTGGTGTCGAAGGCGTCGACCTTCTCGTTGAACAGGTCGAGCACGGCGAAGATGTCGCGGCAGGTGACGTCCGCGCTCACCCAGCCGGTGCCCTGCTTGTCGTTGACCACCACCAGGTCAATCTCGTAGGTGAGGTCGTCGGTCATGAGGCGCGCGTAGTTCACCGGGTCGATGCCGCACTGCTCCATGGTGACGCCGGTGGCCTCCTGGAAGCCCTCGGACGCGATGGAGGCGACCTTCTGCATCATCTCGGCCTCGCCGCCCTCGAGCGCGTCGAACTGGGCGCTCACCAGGTCGAGCACGGTCTGCTCGTTCTCGTCGTAGACCGGCTCGCTGCTCGAGCTGGAGCTGGACGACGAGCTGCCGCGGTCGGTGCTGCTCGTGCCGGGCGCCGAGAGGCTGCTCGACGGCGAGCTGCTCACCGTAGGCGTGTTGAGCACGGTGGAGTAGGCCCAGATCATCGCGCCGATGGCGAACACCCAGAGCAGAACGGAGAGCACGACGCCCACGATGCCGCAGATGCGGCCGGCCTTGGCCTTGCCGTCTTGCCCGAAGGTCTTGAGGTAGGAGCCGCCCATGACGATGGCCACGATGCCGAGCACGATGCCGATGAGTGGGGTGCCGCACAGCACGATGGCCAGAATGCCGCAGACGAGCGCGCCCGTGGCCTTGCCGGAGCCGGACGGGGCCGGCTGGGTCGGAGGCACCGAGCCGTAGGGCGACGCGGGCGCGCCGGGCTGGGCGGAGGCGTAGGGGCTTGCCGGCTGCTGCGGGGCAGCGGCGCCGGCGCCGGGCTGCTGGGCGCCAGGAGCGGGAGCCGCGCCGACGGCATAGGGCTCCGCCGCGGAGGCCGAAGCGCCGGGCTGCTGGGCCTGCGGGGCCGCGGGCGGCACGGCGCCGGACTTCGTGCCGGACACGTTGTTGGTCATCTTGCTATCAACCGCGGGGGCCGCATCAGCGGGCGTCACGGCCTGGGCGGCCACGGGCTCCGCCGGCGTCACCGCCTCGGAGGCCACCGGCTCCGCGGGCTCAACGGGCGAGCCGCCGGAGGCGATGGCCTCCGGATTGCTCTGGGGGTCTTTGGTCTGGTCTTCCATGGGCTTGCCTTTCCCTTTCTCTGTTGAATCCGGTCAGCATTATACGCCCACCGGCGTCTGACGAGGACGGGCCGGCCGCGGAGCACCCGCAGCCGGCCCGCCAGCCTCGCGACCCGAAGGCCGCCTTCTTGCGCAGAGCCGCCTAGTGAGCCAGGTCCTCCGGCGTCACGCGACCGCGGAACGTGCGGTAGATCACCACGTGGTAGACCAGCACGAGCGGCAGGCCCACGCACACGATGACGGTCATCCAGAACAGGGAGAGCTCGGACGACGCGGCGTTCAAGATGGTGATGGTGGGCCCGATGCTGTCGGGCGAGGCCACCACCAGGCAGGGGAACATCGAGCACGCGAGCAGCCCCACCAGCGAGAACGCGCCGGCGCTCTGGCCGAGGAAGGCCACCAGGTCGCTCTTGGGGCAGTCCTTCCGGCTGCCGACGCGACCCGCCACCATCGAGCCGATCACCGTCACCAGGAACAGCGCGGCGAACAGCCAGCGCAGGATGCCCAGCTCAGGCGCCATGTCAGGCGCGTAGAAGAAGTGACCGAGCACCGATACCACCGCGAAGAGCAGCACGGCCACAACCTGGAGCGGCACGCGCAGGGCCTGGGCGCGACGATGGAGGTCGCTTCCCAGCGGGGCCTTGAGCGCCGTCCACGTGGCGCCGGCCGAGAGGAACATGGCCAGGCCCAGCAGGCCCGTGAGCAGCGTGAACGGGGTGATGAGCCCCAGCAGCGGCACGCCCATGTAGTCGCCGTTGGCGTCCATCGGGATGCCCGCGTAGATGTTGCCCACCGCCACGCCGAACAGCAGCGCCGGCAGCAGCGACCCCACGAAGAAACACGCGTCCCACACCTTCGCCCAGCCAGGGTCGCCGGCGCGGAACTCGAAGGACACGGCACGCACGATCAGGCCGAAGAGCACGAGCATCACAGCCAGGTAGAACCCGGAGAACGTGGTGGCATACGCGTCGGGGAACGCCGCGAACAGCGCGCCGCCCGCCGTGAGGAGCCACACCTCGTTGCCGTCCCACACCGGCCCGATGGACCGGCGCATGAGAGCCTTCTCCTCCTCGTTCTTCGCCAGGAACGGAGCGAGCACGCCCACGCCCAGGTCGAAGCCGTCAAGGATGAAGTAGCCGGCTATCAGCACGAAGATCAAGAAGAACCACAGGACGCCCAGGATGGTCATGGTCATGGCTACTCACCGTCCTTCCCAGAGGCAGCAGAGCGCGGGGCGGCCGACTCCTCCGCCACGGCCTCTTCGAGCGCCTCCACCACCGCGTCGCCCGCGGCGCCGGCTTCGCCAGCCTCGCCAGCCCCGGCGGCGGCCAGCTGCTCGGCCGGGCCCTCCTTGATGAAGCGGCCGATCACGCGGGCCCAGCCCACGAACAGCAGCAGGTACACGAGCGCGAACAGCGCGAGCGTCGTCAGCAGCTCAGGCGCGCTCACCGACATCGAGATGGCGTTGTCAGTGAGCAGCTCGACGCCCTCGGGGCCCGAAACCGACGGGTAGACCACCCACGGCTGGCGGCCGACCTCAGCCGTGATCCAGCCGGTGTTGATGGCGATAAGCGGGAACAGCGGCGAGATGAGCAGCAGCTTCTGCAGCCAGCGCATCTTCTTCACGCGCCCGCCCTTGAAGGTGAACACGATGGCCAAGATGGCCGTCAGCATGATGAGGCCGTACATGGCCACCATGATATGGTAGCTCTGGAACACGAAGTTCACCGGCAGGTCGGCCGGGTCCATGGCGCCGTACTTCTCCGTCTCAGCCAGGTCGTTGAGACCCGGGTACTCGGTGTCCCACGTGCCCGTGGCCAGGAAGCTCGTGCCGCCGGGGATGGAGAACGGGGCAATGACCTCGCCCGATTCCTCATCGACCCATCCGAAGGCGTACAGCGGCGGTGCCTCCGTGTCGTACTGGCCCTCCATCATCGCCAGCTTGGTGGGCTGCTCTTCCCACACCACCACGGCCGACGCATGGGCGAACACGATCATGAGGCAGCTGGTGACGATGCCCACCACCGCGCCGATGCGCATGATCTTCATGGCGAAGTCGGCATGGCGGCCCTTGAGCAGGTACCACGCCGCCACGGCCATGGCCACGAAGGCGCCCATGATGAGCAGCGCGTCCACCGTGTGGGTGTAGCGCGCGAAGATGGAGGGATTGAAGGCGGCGGCGAAGAAGTCCGTGATGATGGCCTCGTCGCCCGCAGCGTTGAGCGCGGCGCCGGCCGGCGTCTGCATCCATGAGTTGGCGATGAGGATCCACAGCGCGCTCAGGCACGAGCCGAACCACACGAGCCAGGCGGACACCATATAGGCCCGCGGGCTCACGCGCTTGCGGCCGAACAGCAACACGCCCAGGAACACCGACTCCAGGAAGAACGCGAACAAGGCCTCAGCCGCCAGCGGCGCGCCGAAGATGTCGCCCACGAAGCGGGAGTAGTTGGCCCAGTTGGTGCCGAACGAGAACTCCATGGTGATGCCCGTGGCCACGCCGATGGCGAACGTGGCGGTGAAGATCTTGACCCAGAAATGGGTGGCCGCCGCGTCGCGCTCATCGCGGCTGCGGTAGTAGCGCGTCTCGCAGATGGCCAGGATGAGGCCCAGGCCAATCGAAAGCGGGACGAACAGGAAATGGTACGCCACCGTCAGCGCGAACTGGATGCGCGACAGCAAGGCGACGTCGGTGAGGATTTCCATCTCACGCCTCCTCTTGCTTACGTACTTGACCTGGGAAAAACGATGACGCCTGCCACGCTTGCCATCGCGAGCCGCATTCGCCTTTCCCAGATCAAGCCCCAACGAAACAGAAAGATGATACCCAACTTGTGGCATATCGGTGAAGATCGCCGACCGGGTTCTGTTCGCCGTTGCCAAATCGATACCCGTCCCAGCGCGCAACCGCGCACGGCCCCCGCCGCCCCCGAGCACGCACGGGCGATTGGCGTTTTCTGGCCAAAAATACTGCGGTTTACGCTGATCTGCGTCTTGTCGACGGGGCAGGGAGCGCGTTTCCCCAGGTCGCGATTGCCTGGAAGCCGCTATTCGCCCGCCAGGGGGCGTAAAGCGTAGTGTTTTTGGCCACTTTTGCGGAAGCCTGCAGTGAATGCGGGGGCGGGCGAGGCGAGAGGAATGGGGGGGGGCGGGAACACGCGGCGGGGCCGCAGGCGGGACGGGGGGGGCGAATGGGGGGGCGGGAACACGCGGCGAGGCGGGGGGGGCGGGGGGCGGCTGAGCGGAAAAGCTCCGGCCTGGGGGCTGGCGGCCGGCCGGGGAACGGGGGCGTGTTTCACGTGAAACATACGCATGCGCGCCAGCGCGAGGGGCCTCCCGACTGGCGGGGGGCCATCCGCGCAGCAGGGCGGCCCGGCCGCGGGCGAGGCGGCGGGGCGGCCGATGTTTCACGTGAAACACGCTGGCCGGTCCCGGCATGCGGGATCCGCCCGCCGAGGAGCGCCGGAAAGCGCTTCGCGCGGCGGGGTCGTCGCAGAGGGTGGACTGCTGGTCGGCCGGGGAGCGAGAAGGGCGTGGCGGTGGTGGCAGCTGGGCGGAGGAGCTCCGGCCTGGAGGGGCTGGCGGTCAGCCTCGGCGCAGGGTCGGCCCGCGGCCGCTCGCGGGGCGAGCGAAGCCTCGGCCGGACGGAAGGCGGCGGGGGGGGGCGGAGGGGGCGAGGTGCCTCACGTGGAGCACCCGCCGCGCCGGAGCCGGGGCGAGCACGCCCTCCTGGCAGGTAGCGCCTCGGCTGCAAGGGGTCGGGGGCGGCGAGGAGAGCGAGGAACCGGCGACGGCCATCCGCGCAGCAGGGCGGCCCGGCCGCGGGTGAGACGGCGGGGCGGCCGATGTTTCACGTGAAACACGCTGGCCGGCCTCGGCATGCGGGGCCCGCCTGCCGAGGAGCGCCGGAGGGTGCTTTGCGCGGCGGAGAGGGTCTGGCGGCGAATGGCGCGGGCCCCGCCGGTCGCGTCATCGACTGCGGCGTACGCTCTCGGTGTTCGAGACGTCACCTGCAAGTTGGCCGCCTTGCGATCTCCCGACGGGTGGCCTCCCGTCCACGAGCAGCATTGGCGAGGACGGACTACCAAGGTAAGGATGAGCGGGAGGATTGCGCAGACGATAGTCGCTCGGCATCCACTGCCCCTCCCCGAAAACGAACGGTTCACCCGGCATCCATCGCCTCTGGCAACACCCCTCAGGAGAGAGGGGGCCTCGTCGACAGAGGGCGGGGCTTCCGAAGCGCGGGGAAAAGGGGCGCAAACAGAGCTGCCTGGGCAAGGGCTGAGGTCGCGGGGTCGGCTGGCGAGCGAATGGGAGCGCGCGGCGGGGTCGCGGGGCCGGCGGGTGGGACGGGGCGAGCCACAGGGGGGGGCGACGAGGCCGGCGAGGCGCCGGGGCAGAGATCGCGAGCGGGGGCTGCGCAGGCGGCGGTCGCTCGGCATCCACCACCTCGGGACAACACCTCTCAGGAGAAGGGAGCCGCACGGCGCCCCGCGCCGACGGAGGACAAGGCTGCCGGCACAGCGCGAGCGGAAAGAGCGAGCAAGCTGCCGCAACGGCGAGGCTGACGGGAAGACGGCCTTCCGCCTCGTGACGCACCAGCCCCACGCGGCCGGCGTTTGCGAGCGCCGGAGGACGGAGATCAGCTAGGCAAGGATGGGCGCCAGGGCTTCCTCAAGGGAAGTGCGCGATGCCGCGGCGAGAAGGGCGTCCTTCTCATCGCGAGAAAGTTGCTTGAAGCGATACTCGGCGCTCATGGCGTCGTGCTTGGTGGCGAACCCTGCGTAGGCGAGCAGCTTCACGGGCCGCCGAGCACGCGTGTACTTCGCACCCCGACCGGCGTTATGGGTCTCGAGACGCCGGCGCACGTCCACCGCATACCCTGTGTAGAGCGAGCCGTCCACACATTCGAGGACGTACATGAAGTGCGCGGGGCCCTCTTCCCCACCCGTTGGGCTCGCGTGCTGCGGCACGCCCGGAGGCGTGGCGGAGATGGAGTTGCAGTCGTCGTTTTCAGTGCGCGTGGTCATGGGAAGAATTATAGTGGTCGGCAGGCGCACCGCGAGCGCCCGCGACGGAAGGACGACCATGTGCCATCGATTCACCATGCTTACGCCTGACGAGGTCGACCGCGTGCTCGCGCACCTGCGCGCGGTCGCCCGACTGCTAGGCGAGGGCGCGCTCGGCGGCCCAAGCGTCGCAGACGACACGCTGCCAACCCTGCACCGCCCTCGCGACATCGCGGACATCGACGCCTTCCCCGGCTCGGAGTGCTGGGTTATCGTCGCCGACGCCGAAGGCAAACGCACGGACGAAGAAGTTAGCCACGTGCGCATGTTTCACGTGAAACATTCCTGCGCGCTCATGAGCAACGGCGCAGAGCACGCTCCCGCGAAGCCAGGTAGCCTGGAGGCAGCGGGCGGCAACGCGGAGGCGGGCGCTTCCGTCAGAGAAGGAACCCGGGAAACTCACGGCGGAGGCGGGGCGGAAATCTGCGTTGCGACGAAGGCGGCGGGCGCAGGAGACGACCTCGATGCGCTTGGCCCGCTCTCCGCGTGGGCCAGCGGACTGACCCGATCGGCGCTCACCTGGGGCATCGACGTCTCCTGGAAGAAGGGACTTGTGTTCAACACGCGTATCGAGTCGGCGCTCGCCGGCCGCGCAATGTGGCGCGACGCGCTCGATCACGGACGCTGCCTCGTGCCCGTGCGCGCGTTCTTCGAGACGCGCAGCGTCGAGCCGCCGACCGCCGAGCTGCTCATCGATGCGTCCGGCGCCTCCGCGAGCGAGGGATCTTCCTCCGCAGCAGCCGCGTCAGATAAGGCCGCGCGGAGAAGACGGCCACAGTTCCGATTTGCCGGGCCGGGCGACGGGGCGCTGCTGCTGGCAGGACTGCGGATGGGCGACCGTTTCACCATCGTCACCACCGAACCCAACGATGTCGTGGCACCCGTTCACCATCGCATGCCACTCGTGCTGAATCCCGTCGAGGCGCTCACCTGGCTTAACGGCACGCCAGGCGAGCTAGCCAAGCTGGCTGACCGGGCGCGCGTCGCCCTCGAGCGCGCCGAGGCGCCGGAACCCAGCCGCGCCAGCGGCCCGGGTGGCGGCCCCCATCCCGACCAGCTCTCGCTGTTCTAGCGCGCCGAGCAGCCGACGGTCGCCCCGGTCGCCCCGGCGCCACCACTCGGCCCAATCGTCCCCACGGTCGCCCCGCCAGTCCGGTAGCCCCGGTCGCCGTCCGGCAAGCCGGCCCATTCCGCTGCGAGCACCACGAGATTCCGAGTTTCTGGCCAAAAACACTGCGGTTTACGCATCTTCTTGGAGAACAAGCAGCCTTCAGGCAGTGGCGACCTGGGGAAACGCACTCGCCAGAGCCTTATCGAGACGCAGATCAGCGTAAACCGCAGTGTTTTTGGCCAGAAATCTTCTTTTCGAGCAGAAAAAGGAGTGGCTCCCGTCACGAACCGAGGAAGCCCCCCCCCCGAGAAGCCCAGCACGTATTCGCGGCAAAACGAACTTCGGCATCTGATTAGGAGGCATTCGCACGACAAGCCCGTGCGCCCAGGAGGGTCTCACGCGTTCGGAGCGCCCGCCGCGCCCCAGCGCCACCAAGGCTCCCGCCTTCCCGGGCGTCCTCGCGCCGCCACCCCCCAAGCCTCTCGCCATCCAACGCGCACCAGCGTCAGGGCGCGCCACCTCGGGCGCCCCTCCACAGTACCCCCGCCTCGGGGGGGGCAGCGCCCCCGCTGTCCGGGGCACCCGCCTCCCAGCGCCTACGCCGTCCGGCGCCGCCGCCATCCGGGCCACGCCTCCGCCCGAGCGAGCCGGCCACCTGGCGCCGCGACCCAGCGCCTTCTCAGCCTGGGACGCGCCGCTTCCCAACGCCTCCGCGACCCAGCGCCCCCGCAGCCCGGGACGCGCCGCCTCCCAACGCCGCCGCAGTCCGGGGCACGCCGCCACCTGGGCGTCCTGCCGTCCGGGGCGCATCGCTTCCCAACGCCTCCGCTACCCGGGGCATACCGCCGCTCCGGCGCCGCCGCCATCCGGGGCACGCCGCTCCCCAACGCCCCCGCTACCTGGGGCACGCCGCTTCCCGGCGCCTAGTAATACCGGAAGTACGCCGCGCAGCTTCCCTCGCTGCTCACCATGCAGGGGCCGACCGGGTTCTCCGGCGTGCAGACGGTGCGGAACAGCGGGCAGTCGCTCGGCGCCATGATGCCGCGCAGGACGTCGCCGCAGCGGCAGCCGCGGTGCTCCACGGTGGGCTCCACCTCCGGCGAAAAGCGGCGCAGCGCGTCGAACTCGGCGAACTCCTCACGGATGCGGTAGCCGCTGCCGAGGATGTCGCCCAGACCGCGCCAGGTGGCGGTGCAGGTCTCGAACACCTCGTCGATGGCGGCCATGGCCACGGGGTTGCCCTCGGGCATGACGCCGCGCGCGTAGGCGATCTCGATGTCGGCACGCCCCTCGTGGAGCTGGCGCATGAGCATGGCGATGCCCTGCAGCACGTCCACCGGCTCGAACCCGGTGATGACGCCGGGAATGCCGTACTTCTCGGCCAGGAAGCGGTAGGGCTCCACGCCGATGATGGTGCTCACGTGGCCCGGCAGGATAAGCGCATCCACCTTGAGCTGCGGATCGTTGATGATGGCCTCCAGCGCGCCGGGCATGTTCTTATGCGCGCCGTAGACGGTGAAGTTGCGCAGGCCCGCGGCCTTGGCGCGCTTGATGGCCATGGCTACGAGTGGCGTGGTGGTCTCGAAGCCCACGCCCACGAACACCACCTGGCGGTCGGGGTTGTCCTGCGCCAGGCGCAGCGCGTCAAGCGGCGAGTACACGATCTCCACCGCGCGCCCCGCGGCCTGCTCGGCCAGCAGGCTGGAGGTCGATCCCGGCACGCGCGTCATATCGCCGAAGGTGGCAATGGTCACCTCGGGCACGCGCGCGAGCGCTATCACCTTGTCGATGTCGTGGTTCGAGGTGACGCACACCGGACAGCCGGGGCCGGACGCCAGGCGCACGCCCTCGGGCATGAGCCCGCGGATGCCGTTGCGCGCGATGGCCACCGTATGGGTGCCGCACACCTCCATGAGGGTGGCGCCCCCAGGCGCCCAGGCGCGAATGGACTCCACCAGGCCGCGCGCCAGCGCGGGATCCTTGAACGCCTTCAGCTCGTCTGCGAGGTCGGCCATGGCTAGTCCTCAGCCAAGGCGGCCCGCACCGAGGCGGTCGCCGTCGCGCCAGGCGCGGCCGCAGCGGTCGGAACGGCTACGTCGGCAGCGGACAGGTCGTCAGCCACCAGCTCGGGGAACTGGCGGATGAGGTCGATGGTCTCTTGGGCGAACTGCTCGTCCACCACCTCGATGGCGAAGCCCGCGTGCACGAGCACGTAGCTTCCCACCTGGGCAGACGGAGTCAGGTCAACGGAAATCTCGCGGGTGACCCCCAGGATGTCGACGGTCGCGAGACCGCCCTCCCCCATCTCGGTCACCTTCGCCGGAATAGCCAGGCACATAGGCTCGCACGCTTTCTCTCGACGGCGGGTACGGCGGATGCGGCGCGTCCGCCCCGGAGCCCCGCGCGCACAAGAGCGCCCGAGACGCGAGGGCTACGACGCCGCGACGTCCCCGCCCGTGGTTTTGGCCCATGCTACCACAGCCTGGCCAAGCGAGATGCATCCGTCGTTGGGCGGCAGGTCGCGGTTGACCGCGGTGGTAAAGCCGGCGGCCTCAAGCTGCGCGAGCACGCGCTCGACGAGGTAGCGGTTCATGAACACGCCGCCCGAAAGCGCCACCACGTCGATGCCGTAGAGGGCGCGCACCAGCTCGGCCGCCATAACCACGGCGCTCGCCATGGCGTCGTGGAAGCGCCGCGCGATGACGGACACGGGCACGCCGGTGGCGAAGTCGTCGAGCAGCGCGGTGAAGGTGGGCGCCGCGTCGAAGAGCACGACCGACGTGTCCTCGGCAGTGCTGGCCTCGGTGGCCACGTTCTTGGTCACCGTGACGGCATAGCGCTCGGCAGCGGCCAGGTCGTCGGCTGTCTCGTCGCGCGCCGCCTGGGCAGCCGGCTCGTCCACGCGGGCGCTGACCGCCGCGCGCGCGGCAACGTCGGCCGGGGCCGCGGACAGCCGGTCGGCGAAGGCCGAGGGCACGCGGCCCTCGATGGCGGCCTCAAGCAGGATGGCGCCCTCGCCTTCGTAGGCCGGCGCGAGGCACAGGCCCAGCAGCGCGCTCGCGGCGTCGAAGAGCCGACCGACCGACGAGGTCATGGGCGTGTTGAGGCCGCGCTCGATCATCTGGTCGCACAGGCCGGCCGTATCGGCGCCCAAGGCCTCCAGGGCCGGAGCCGCGCCGGGATGGTCAAGCAAATCGAAGGCCCACAGCGCGCCATAGGCCATGCGCAGCGGGTGCTTGATGGCCGCCGCGCCGCCGGGCATGGGCACGTAGGCGAAGTTGCCGAAGCGCTCGAAGGCCGCCGGGTTGGCCAGCAGCACCTCGCCGCCCCAGATGGCGCCGTCAGGGCCATAGCCCGTGCCGTCGAAGGCGATGCCGCACACCGCATCAGACAGTCCGTGCTCAGCCATCACCGACACCACATGGGCATGGTGATGCTGCACCCGAATAACGGGAATGTCCTGATCAGCGGCCCATTTCGAGGTGAGGTACTCCGGATGCAGGTCGCAGGCGACAAGCCCCGGCTCCACCTCGAAGAGCCCCTCGAAGCGGCGCTTGGCGGCCAGCCACGCGTCATAGACGTCGGCGTTCTCCATATCGCCGATATGCTGGGAGACGAAGGCCTCGGCTCCGCGCAGCAACGCGAAGGTGTTCTTCTGCTCGGGCCCGGTGGCGAAGATGTCGGGGGACGCCGCAGGCGCAAGGGCCTCGCCGGCCTCCGGCGCACCGGCGCGAGCCTCCTCGGCCGCCTTCACCAGGGGCACCTCGATGGGCAGCGGCGCGAAGCCGCGAGCTCGGCGGATCACCTGCACCGCGTCGCCGGCGCTCCCCGCGCTGATGACCCTCACCACCGAGTCGTCGAAGCGCGTGAGGATGGGGCGGTCGTTGCCCAAAAAGCCGTCGGCCACCGCGGCCAGGCGCTCGTAGGCGTCCTCGTCGTCGATGACGATGGGCTCGTCATGCAAGTTGCCCGAGGTCATCACCAGCAGCGGCGGATTGGCCGCCAAGGCCGCCGCGGAGGCGTCCGCGTCCGAACCTCCCTCCCCGCCCGCGGCCGCCCGCCACGCCTCGGCGAAGTCGTGCATCAGCAGGTGCTGCACCGGCGTGTAGGGAAGCATCACGCCCAGCTCGGTCAGCTTGTCGGCCAGCCCGGGGGCAAACACGGCGTCCGGGCGCTTGCGCAGCAGCACGATGGGGCGCGCCGGCGCGGCCAGCACGGCCTCCTCGGCCGCGTCCACCTCGCACACCGCCCGCGCGGCGTCCGCATCAGCCGCCATCACCGCGAAGGCCTTGCCCTCGCGGCGCTTGCGGGCGCGCAGCAGCGCCACCGCGGCGGGGTTGTTGGCGTCGCACACCAGGTGGAACCCGCCGAGCCCCTTCACGGCCAGTACCTTCCCCGCCAGGAGCATCTCCACCGCGCGGGCCAGGATGGCGTCGGATTCCTCGCGCGTGGCGCCCCAGCGGATGGCCAGCCCCGCCGCCGTGCGCGCCGGACGCCCCAGGCCCGCGCCCGCGGCATCGTCGCCCGCCGCGCCCTCCGCACCCGCGCCCGGGGCCGCGCCCGCGGCATCGGCGCCTTCCACGCCCGCGGCCGCCGCATCTTCCGCGGCCCCCACGGCTTCCACCCACGAAACCGCCGGCCCGCACGCGAAGCAGGCGTTGGGCTGGGCGTGGAAGCGGCGGTCGAGCGGGTCGGCGTACTCGGCAGCGCAGCGCTCGCACAGAGGGAAGCCGCGCATCGACGTCTTGGCGCGATCGTAGGGCAGCCGGTCGATGATGGTAAAGCGCGGCCCGCAGTTGGTGCAGTTGATGAACGGATAGCGGTAGCGGCGGTCGTTGGGATTGAGCAGCTCCGCCACGCAGTCGTCGCAGGTAGCCAGCTCCGGCGAGACAAGCGTCGTCTTCTCCACCGCGCCCTCGTCTGAGAAGCGGATCTCAAAGGAGTCAAAGCCCTCCAGCGGCACCTCGCGCAGGTCTATCTCGGTCACCTGCGCGGCGGCCGGCGCGTTGTCCGACAGCTCCATCACGAACTCGTCGAGCAGCTTCGACTCGCCTTCCGCATGGATGGTCACGCCGTCGGCAGCGTTCAAAACCCATCCATTGATCAGGTATTTCTTTGCCATGCGATAAACGAAGGGGCGGAACCCCACCCCTTGCACGATACCGCGTACCTGAATGTCCAGCGCCTCGACCATGAGGGCACCCTCCCATCAGAGAAAAGCGCGGCCGCCCGTCGAGGCCGGCCGCGCGTCAGCGTCTTCGCCTACTCGCCCGCCTCGAGGGCGCGATCTACCAAGAGGTCGGCGATCACCCCGTTCACCACCTCGGCCAGGCAGCGCAGGGTCACGCCGGAGTTGTCGGGCAGGTGCAGGTGCACGCAGCGTCGACCGCGATCGGCCAGGGTGATGAGGTCGCCGGACGCCTGCGCCTTGGCAAGCGCGCCCAGGCTCTCGGCCTCGCGGGCCAGCGGCACGTCCTTCAGCTCGTCGGCCGACAGGATGAGGAACACGCCGCAGTTGGGGCCGCCCTTCTGGAGCTGGCCGGTGGAGTGCAGGTAGCGCGGCCCCACCTCCAAGCACGACACCACGCCGAAGGACTCGGCCACGTCATGGCGGATGGCCTCAAGCGCCTCGCGCCGGCCCTCGCCCGTGAACGGCAGAAACGCGTTGAGCGCGAAGAAATCCCCTGGCTTGATGCTGCCCAGGAGCGCCCGCAGCGCGCCGCGTACGTCCGTGCAGTCCGCAAACAGCGGCGCCAGGCGCACCTCCGCCTCGCCCATGTGCACATCGTCGATGAAATCCTGCGTGAAGTCGGGCGCCGGCTGGCCGTCGCGCAGGATGTCGAGCACCACGGCCTTGGCCGAGGCCACGTCGGGCTGGTCGAAGGGACACACCTTCATCAGGTAGCCGCACATGGCGATGGCGTACTCCCACATGATGAAGTGCTCGGCCAGCTCCTCCACCGAGTCGATGCGGTAGTGCTGGCGCGGGATGGACGGGTCGATGTAGGCGAGCGACATCTCGAAGTTCTTGGACTCGTCCCACAGGTCGGCCTTGGTCTGGTACATGATGACGCTGCGGTCGCCCGGATCGGCGGTGAGCAGCAGCGTGTCTATCTCGATGTTCGGCAGGATGCCTTGGCCGTCCTTGCCGAGCGACTCGGCCACCAGCTGCTCGATCCACAGGCCCAGCACGCGCCCGCGCTTAGGCGTGAGGAACGAGAACTTGTTGCGGCCCTTCAGGTAGTTGTCATAGAGGAACGCGGCCAGGTTGATGGCCGGGTTGTCGATGGCATCCTCGCTGCAGAGGCGCTCGGCCTCGATGGCGTGGTCCATGAACGAGCGCAGGTCGATGCCGGCCAGCGCCGCCGGCAGCAGGCCGAACACGGAAAGCGCCGAGAAGCGGCCGCCCACGGTGGGCTCGCCGGAGAACACGGCCGCCCAGCCCTCCTCGGCAGCCTGGCGCTCAAGCTCCGAGCCGGGATCGGTGACGGCCACCAGGTGCCGGGCCAGCTCGTCGGCGGGCATCACCTGGGCGAAGGCGTCGCGCAGGGCTGAGAGCACCAGGCGCGGCTCGATGGTGCCGCCGCTCTTCGACGAGATGATAATGAGCGTCGTGCGCGGATCGGCCGTGGCCAGCACCTCGCGCAGGCGCACCGGCGAGTCGGAGTCCAGCGTGCGGAACGTCACGCGGTTGTGATCCTGCTTGTTGTACTTGGTGATGGTCATGGGCGCCTGGGTGGAGCCGCCCTGGCCGATGAGCACCACGGTGTTGATGCCACCGGCCACCGCCTCGTCGGCGAACTCCTGGATGCGCTCAAGCGAGCAGGCGGGATGGCTGGCCAGGTCCGTCCATCCCATGAAGCTCTCGGCGCAGGCGCGCGCCTCGTCGGAGAAGTCGTACAGGGTGGCGTCCTTGCCGTGGATGCGGCTGGCCACGCAGTCCTTCACGAGGGTCTTCGCGGAGGGATAGAGCTTCTCCATGTCTCCGGTGATCATAGGGTTCCTTCTCTCAGGTTATGTTTCGAGTAGTTTACCAAAGCCTGGTCAAAGGCACTAATTCACCGTCTTTGCCGTATGGCGGTTATGTGAACGAAAGCGGCCCGCGCCATCACGCGCGGGCCGCCTGGCGCGCGACCGCCCGAGGCGCCGCGCGCATTCCAGATAGACGGGGGGCTACTCGGCCAGCACCTCCGGCTCGTTCTTCTTGCTGCCGCCCAGCTTGCGCAGCACGAGCACCGCCGCCACGATCAGCACCACGCCGAGACCCAGGGAGATCCAAGGGCTCTTGGTGAAGCCGGCGATGACGTAGCCGATGAGGCACACGACCATGACGAGCGTGGCATAGGGAATCTGCGTGGCCACGTGGCGCAGGTGGTTGCACTTGGCGCCGGCCGACGACAGGATGGTGGTATCCGAGATGGGCGAGATGTGGTCGCCATAGACGGCGCCGGCCAAGGTGGCGCCCACGGCCACCAGGAACAGCGGGTCGCTCGGCTCGAACACGCCGATGACGATGGGCAGGATAAGCGCCACCGTGCCCCAGGAGGTGCCCATGGCAAAGCCGATGAACGCCGACACCACGAAGATGACGGCCGGCAGGAAGTCGAGCCCGACGCCCAGCTCGTTCAGGAAGCCGGACACGAACTCGCCGGTACCCAGCAGGTAGCGGCACACGCCGCCGAGCGACCAGGCCAGCACGAGGATCATGATGGCGCCCACCATGGAGCGTACGCCCTCGGACATGGCGTCCATGAAACCCCCGAGCGTGGTCAGCTTGCGCGGCAGGAACTGCGCAGCCGCCCACACAAGCGACACGCACACGCCGATGCACAGGCCCATGACCGGGTTCTCGCCCACCGCCGTGGCAAAGTCGACGCCCTCGAAGAAGCCGCCCACGTAAAGCATGCCCGCGATGGAGAACACGATGAGCACGAGAATGGGCAGCACCAGGTCGAGCACGCGCCCCTTCTCCGAGATGTTGAGGCCCTTGTACTCCTCGATGGTGCCGGAGACGGCCTCCTCGATGTCGGCGCGCTCGGTCACCTTCGGCGCGAGCTCCGGGAGGTTCCCCGCGCCCTTCAGCAGGCCAGCCTCAGCGCGGTCGGCCTCGGCCTCCAGGCGCTCCTCCTCCACGGAGTCCTCGGCCGGAACGCGGTTGTGCTGCGACGCAGCCTCGGCAGCGCGCATGGGGCCGAAGTCCACATTGGTGGCCAGCATGAAGAACACGAAGAAGATGGTGAGCAACGCGTAGAAGTTGTACGGGATGGAGGCGACGAAGGTGTTGAAGCCGTCCTCGCCCATATAGCCGCCCACAGCCACGGCCCACGACGACACCGGCGCGATGATGCACACAGGCGCGGCAGTGGAGTCGATGATCCACGCCAGCTTCTCGTGGCTGATGCGGAACCGATCGGTGACCGGGCGCATCACAGCGCCCACCGTCAGGCAGTTGAAGTAGTCGTCCACGAAGATGATGATGCCGAGCGCCGCCGTGAGGATCTGCGCCATACGCGCGTTCTTAATGTGCTGGGACACCCACTCGGCATAGGCGCGGGAGCCGCCGGACACAGCGATGACCACCGTAAGCGCTCCCAATAACGCGAGGAAGAGAAGCAGCGCCCCATTCCCCGCTATCTGCTCCGCCATCATCTGCGGAACCATCGAGAACGACGCGATGAGCTGCTCGCCCCCGGCTCCGTTCAGCGTGAACTGGTAGATGATCATACCCACGAACACGCCCACGGTCAGCGATGAGTACACCTCTTTGGTGAGAAGCGCCAGGCCAAGGGCCAGAAGCGGGGGCACGATCGACCAGATACCGGAACTGATCAGTTCAAACCCTTCCATTGTTTCCCCTCCGTCGGATGGATACGACGCGGCCAGCGGCCGCAGGGTCGCGATGCGCGGGCCGCAGGCATGACAAACCTGCCTCCCGCCCGCGAACCGCAGACGCTCACCAGTATAGCAGGGGGAAGCCGCGGCTCCTGCGCAAGCCGGCAGGGGGCGGGGGCAGAAAGGGACGCGGGCCGCAAGGCCGGCGGCCGACAGAAGGGCGCGCAGCCCGCCGCCTCGCTCGGCACCAGCGCCGCATGCGCGCGGCCCGGCGCCTACGGCGCCTCCCCTGCGACTTGGCGGCGGCAGGCAGGAGCGCGACGGAGCGAACCTGCCCCGCACCCCACCCCTCCGCCTGACGGCCGGCCAGGTCCCTCGCGGCCGCTCCGCCCTCTCACCATGTCGCGCAGAACCCGAGGGCCAAAGTGGCCAAAAATGACGACCTGACGACACTCTGGGGGCGCAAAGGCCGCTTCGATGCGCGAGCGGCAACACGCGACCTGGGGTTTTGCGCTGGCCTCGCCGCGCGATTGCCCGGACGAGGGCCTTTTTCGTCGTCAGGTCGTCTTTTTTGGCCACTTTACGGGCGAAGACCGTCCGACACCCCCTTCGTAAATTATTACTTGCGGCATCGCTTTATTGTGATAAAGTAGCGTCCATGGCTGACCTGCGAGGACATAGCGGTTTTCTGGGCGCGGAGGAGTGCGCCCTGATGAGCGAGCACTTTGCCCAGAAGTGTTGCGGCGAGCGCGCCCGCGCCGTCATGAGCGAGCACCTGGCTCAACAGTCCCCGCACGCCGCTTCCCCGCAATTTACCTACCGATACCAATAGCACACGGGTTTTCGCCCGTGGCTATTTTTTTGTAGCCCCGGGCGAGAGGTCGTGTGCGCCTTCGGTTCGGCCCCGTTGCGGGGCGTTGCACGCACGTTCGGATAGGAATCACCATGATCGAGAAAATCATCCTCGTACTGCTGTTCATCGCCGTGGCGGTGGGCGTGGGCATCTACTGCCGCAAGTCCACCAACACCGTTGACGGCTTCATCTTGGGCGGCCGCAAGGTAGGCCCGTGGATGAGCGCCTTCGCCTATGGCACCAGCTACTTCAGCGCGGTGGTGTTCGTGGGCTACGCCGGCCAGTTCGGCTTCAAGTACGGCCTGGCGGCCACATGGGCGGGCATCGGCAACGCCATCCTCGGCAGCCTGCTCGCCTGGTGGGTGCTTGGCCCGCGCACGCGCGAGATCACCCACCGCCTGGGAGCGGCCACCATGCCCGAGTTCTTCGGCAAGCGCTACGACTCCAAGGCCCTGCGCATCGCGGCGGCGGCCATCATCTTCGTGTTTCTCATCCCGTACACCGCGAGCGTCTACAACGGGCTCTCGCGCCTGTTCGGAATGGCCTTTGCGCTGCCCTATGACGTCTGCGTCATCGGCATGGCCGTAGTGACCTGCGTCTACGTGGTGCTGGGCGGCTACATGGCCACGGTGATGAACGACTTCATCCAGGGCATCGTCATGCTGCTCGGCATCACGGCGGTGATCGTGGCGGTTATCCTCAACAACGGCGGCTTCTCGGAGGCGGTCATCTCGCTGTCGCAGATTCCGGCCGAGGGCACGGCCATGGAGGGCGCCTTCATCAGCTTCTTCGGACCCGACTTGTTCAACCTGCTCGGCGTGGTCATCCTCACGTCGCTCGGCACCTGGGGCCTGCCCCAGATGGTGCAGAAGTTCTACGCCATCAAGAGCGGCCCGGCGGTGAAGCAGGGCGCCATCATCTCCACGGTGTTCGCCTTCGTGGTGGCCGGCGGGTCGTACTTCCTCGGCGGCTTCGGGCGCCTGTACTCCGGTCAGATCGAATACGCCGCCAACGGCACGCCCGTGTATGATTCCATCATCCCCACCATGCTGTCCACGCTGCCGGATGTGCTCATCGGCCTGGTCATCGTGCTGGTGCTCTCGGCGTCCATGTCCACGCTGTCGTCGCTGGTGCTCACCTCGTCCTCCACGCTGACCATCGACCTCATCCAGGGCAACGTGGTCAAGGAGATGAGTGAGAAGCAGAAGATCGGCTACATGCGCGTGCTGCTGGTGGTGTTCGTGGTCATCTCGGCGGGCATCGCGCTGCTGCAGTACCACTCCTCCATCGTGTTCATCGCCCAGCTCATGGGCTACTCGTGGGGCGCGCTGGCCGGCGCGTTCCTGGGGCCGTTCCTGTGGGGCCTGTACTCCGGCCGCATCTCCAAGGCCGCGGTGTGGTGCTCGTTCGCCATCGGCGTGGGGCTGACCGCCGTCAACATGGTCATGGGATTCGCGGGCACGCCGCTCATCGCGAGCCCCATCAACTGCGGCGCGCTCTGCATGCTGCTGTCGCTGGCAGTGGTGCCGCTGGTGAGCCTGGTCACCAAGGCGGTGCCGTTCGAGATCAACCCGCCCTCGGCCGAGGGCGCCATCGACCGCGAGTTCGAGCGCGAGCTCGAGCAGGAGGAGCTGGCCAGCGCCGCCACCGGAGCAGCCGCCGACGTGTAGGAGCGTTCCAAAACGGCGTCGCGCGGCACTTGTCGCGAAATGAGGGGGGGCGTCCTGCGGGGCGCCCCCCCTCGTACGAGGACGCCTCTCCTTGCGTGCGCGCTCGCCCCCGACTGTGTCCCTCGCACATGAGGATGGGCCGTCCCCCACCCCATCCCGCCCCGCAAGACCCGATTCGGCACCAAGGTGGCGGGCGCCGTGCAGTTTTCCGTCCGCAAAGTGGCCAAAAATGACGACCTGACGACATCCTGCGGTCGCAAAGGCCGCTTCGATGCGCAAGTGGCGACACACGACCTGGGGTTTTGCGCCGTGCGCCTTGGCCGGTCGTCTCTAAAGGGGCTCTTTTCGTCGTCAGGTCGTCATTTTTGGCCACCTTGTCTCCGAGTTTCGCAACACGCAAGAAAGCGGCGTCGAGGCAGACGACAAGCACATAAGGCAGCCGGCACGGGAGAAGGCGTAGCGGCTGCGCTCGCCACTACCGCCGCAGCAAGAGCCCCAACCCAATCGACAGCCACCCGGCACCGGTCGGAGCCCGCCCGTCGCCTGGCCCGACGCCTGTCGGCACCGGCACCGGCCCCGGCGCCCTCGTCCGGCCCTCGACGCCCGGCGCCCGCCCCATCGCCCGCAAAAAAAGCGCCCCCGAACGGGGGCGCTAGAGGAAGGGGTCGCCCGGCGAGGGCGCGTACCCCTAGAACATCCACTCCTGGAGGGTCTTCACCAGGGCGTTGATCTCCATGGGCTTGGACATATGGGCGTTCATGCCGGCGGCATGGGCGCGGCGGATGTCCTCGGCAAAGGCGTCGGCCGTGAGCGCGATGATGGGGATCTTCGCCAGGTCGGGACGGCCGTCCTCGGCCGCGGCACGGATGGCCTCGGTGGCCTCGTAGCCGTTCATGATGGGCATCTGGATGTCCATGAGCACCAGATCGTAGTAGCCAGCCGGATGCTCGGTGGCCATCTTCACCGCCTGGCGACCGTTCTCGGCGCGCTCCACCATGACGCCGGTCATGGCGAGGATGTCCTCGGCGATGGCTGCGGCCAGGCTGTTGTCCTCAGTCAGCAGGATGCGCCGGCCCTCGCAGTTGCAGGACTTGAGCAGGGCCATCTCGTCGACGACCTCCCCATCGCCATCGGACAGCAGATCCTGCATCACGTGGACGAGGCGCGAGCGGAACAGCGGCTTGGATATGAAGGCGTCCACGCCGGTGCGGCGCGCCTCCTGCTCGATGGCCGACCAGTCGTAGGCCGACAGGATGATGATGGGCAGGTCGTCAGAGGCCACCTCGCGGATGCGCTTGGCCGTCTCCACGCCGCTCATGCCGGGCATCTTCCAGTCGAGGATGACGGCCGCATAGGCGCGTCCTTCCGCGACGGCCTCGGCCACGCGGTCGACCGCGTCCTGCCCGCTCGTCACGAACTCGGGTGCCATCCCGATCTGCTCGAGCACGTTGCAGGCGCTCTGGCAGGCGCTCTCGTCGTTGTCGGCCACCAGCACGTTCAGGCCGGCCAGATGCGTGAGGTCCTGGCTCTCGGCCGAGCGCAGCTTCAGGTAGATAGTCACCACGAAGGTAGTGCCCTCGCCCAAGGTGCTCTCCACCTCGATGGTGCCGTTCATCAGGCTGACGATGCTCTTCACGATGGACATGCCCAGGCCAGTGCCCTCGGTGTTGGTCACGCGGTTGTCGCGGGCGCGGCTGAACGGCTCGAAGATGCGCTTCACGAACTCCTCGTCCATGCCGCAGCCGGTGTCGGTGAACGTGAACTCGTAGCAGCCGCAGCCCTGGATGCGCGAGGGCTTCTCGGCGATGTGCAGGCCGATGGTGCCGCCTTCGGGCGTGAACTTGATGGAATTGCCCATGATGTTGACGAACACCTGCTGCAGGCGCATCGAGTCGCCCACCACGTGCTCGTGGGTGATGTCGGCGATGTCGACCTTGAGGTGCTGCTGCTTGTCCTCGATCTGGGGGTTCACGATGGTCAGCAGGTTCTCGACGGCCTCGGGCAGATCGAAGTCCTCCTCGTTGAGGGCGATCTTGCCGCTCTCGATCTTGGCCATGTCGAGCACCTCGTTGATGAGGCCCAGCAGATGGCGGCTGGCCACGGTGATCTTGCCGAGGCAGTCCTTCACCCGATCCATGTCCTCGATGTGCATGGCGGCGATGGCCGTCAGGCCCATGATGGAGTTCATGGGGGTGCGGATGTCGTGCGACATGCTGTTGAGGAAGTCGCTCTTGGCCTTGGACGCCTGGTCAGCGGCGCGGTAGGCTTCCTCCAGGGCCTCGCGGCTGGCCTGCTCGCGGCTCTTCACGTCGGTGATGTCCTGCACGGTGTACAGCACGCCCGTGGGCACGCCGTCCTCATCGCGGCGCAGGCACAAGGTGGACGCCTGGATCCACACCACGCCGCCGTCCTGGTTGATGCGGTACTCGTGCTGGAGGAACGGCACGTCCGCGGTCAGATCCTCGCGAATGAAGTCCGGGCCGATGGCCTTGGCAAGCGTCTCGGCGTCCTCGCCATCGAGCACGCGTGCGCTCCAGTAGTCCCGGAACTTCTCGAGCGGGCCGCTAGGGGGCAGGTCGCCGCCGATGTCGTCGCCCTTCAGGTACTCGTAGGTATGGTTCGTCAGGTCGATGATGACGAAGCGCTTGAACAGGTTGACGGAGGTGTCGATGATGCGCGTGGCCTCCTTGTTCTCCAGCAGGAGCTGCTGCTTCTGCTGGCGCGCCTGGATGAGCAGGATGGTGATGAACACCACGAAGGCCACCACGATGCCGATGATGAGGTTCACGCCGGCGGTGTTGGCCCGGTTCACCATGGCGCTGGTGATGGACTCGGGGAAGGCGCGCAGCAGCATGAGGTCGGCCACGTCAAGCGGCGCGGCGTAGGCGGCGCCCAGGCCCGAGGACGACTCGTAGGTGAAGCCGACGGGCCGCCCGTCGGCGAAGGCGTCCTTCATGTCCTGGTAGCTCACGTCGTTGTGCTCGCCGATGTAGAGGTCGAAGGCGGTGTCCACCTTCACCGCGAAGTTGCTCGAGCGCGCAAGGATGTTGCCTTCGCTATCGCAGAGGTAGCTGGACGTCTGCTCGCCGAAGAAGTAGGTGGTGAGCAGGTCGGATACGGTGGCCTCGGTGTAAACGCCTGACATGACGCCGATGATCTTGCCGTGGTAGCGCAGCGGCGCGTAGAACACGAGCGCGTTGCCCTCGCCGATGTTGGCGCCGTACACCGCGCACACGCCGGATTCGCCCTGCATGCCGCGCTGGTAGTACTCGCGATCCACCATGTCGGTTCCCTGGCCCTGGATGTTGGACACGCTGCCCTGCTCGTTGGTGAACAGCAGGTAGTCGAACGAGGTGTCGTTGGACAGCTGCACCAAGTCTTCCTGCGTCACCGTGGAGGACTTCAGCGTCAGCTCGAAGATGCGCGAAACCGTGTCGATGTTGTCCTGCGCGTTGTCGAACAGCTCGTTGAGGCGGCGCGCCGTCTGCTCGGTGGAGCCCTCGACGTAGCGCCCGTTCTGCTCGACGATGCGGTCGAGGTTGGCGTTCATGAAGGCGATGAAGGCGGCGATGATCAAAGCCAGCACGACAAGGGCGGCAATGATGCGGTTGCGGGTGATGCTGGTTGCGGTGGTCGTCATGACGTCGACCTTTCTCGCGGACGTGCGCGGCTGGAGCAAGGACACAGGAGGGCGACCCGCAAGCGCCGCGAGGGCGCCCGACAGGCCGTCAACGAAGCGAGGCTAGAGGGCGGAAACGGCGGCGACGGTACGCTGGTAGGCCTCCTCGGTGACGCGGAGCAGCTCCGGCACGGCACTCATGTCGGCCGGAACGCCGGCGTCATCGAGACGCAGGGCGTCAGACAGCGCGCTTGAGGCCTCGAACAGCGGCGTGAACCCCAAATCGCGGCTGATGCCCTTCATGGTGTGGGCGGCGCGGAACGCCTCGGCCAGGTTGCCCTCCTCAAGGGAAGCCCCCAGGTTCTCGAAGCTCTTGTCCTCGAGGAAGATGGCAGCGAACTTGCGGATGCGCTCGTCGGTCAGAAGTCGGCCGCGCACGCCCTCCAGGTCGCCGCCCATGGCTGCATAGCAGGATTCCAGGGACATCTTCTACTCCTTCTCGTCAGGCTCGCTGCCGTCGATGGCAGACAGAACCGATTTGCCGTCCTCCAAAGTGGTCATGTCGCTGAAGACATAGCCGCCACGGCCGCCGCGCTTCATGTCGTAGAGGGCCGCGTCCGCGTTGCGGAACAGCTCGTCGTAGCCGTACTCGCCGCCGACGGTGCACGCCACGCCCATGCTCACCGAGAGCTCAAAGCCCTCGTACTCACCGGTGATCGAACGGAACACGCGCTCCACCAGGGGCTCAGGCTCGGTATGGCAGTCCACCAGGCAGATGAGGAACTCGTCGCCACCCACGCGGGCCACGATGTCGCGATCGCGCACGCTGGCTAAAAGCCGGCGGGAGAAGTGGCGCAGAACCTCGTCGCCGAACTGGTGGCCGCGGGTGTCGTTGGCCTCCTTGAAGAAGTCCAGGTCGAGAATCATGAACACGAAGTTGCCCTCGGGGCTCACCTCCATGCGGTCGATGATGGCCTGGCGCGCCGAGGCGTGGTTCAGAAGGCCCGTCAGCGCGTCATGGCTGGCCTTGTACTGGAGGTCGATCAGGCGCTCGTGGCTCTCGGTGATGTCCACGAGCTTGCCGATGGAGCCGTGGTAGACCGGCTCCTCGTCGTCGCTCCAGATGGCGCGCGAGGTGGAGCGGAACCAGCGCGGCTCGCCGTTGACCATCACCTGCAGATCGTGCTCGACTACGGGGTTCTCCGGCGTCGTGGCATGGAGCGCCTCGACCGTCGCGTCGAGGATCTCGCCGCCGAAGGCAGAGCGCAGGCGCTCGTCGTTGAGCGGATCGAGGATGATCTCGTCCAGGTCGAGCTGGGACTTTCCCCAGTCCGACACCGTCAGCATAGGCGGATCGAGCGTGAACTCGTACTGGATCTCGTTGGACATGGACGCGAAGAAGCGGTACTTCATGCGCTCGTAGTCCAGCAGCTCCAACGTGCGGCTGGAGGTTGCGTCCGGGCGCACCACCTTGTCGACGATCTTGCCGATCTCGCGGTCGGTGTGGTCGGAGAACGACGCCACCTTCAGCTCCTCCTGCACGTCGTCAGCCACCTCGGCCAGGCATTCCAGCAGGAAGGGGTTGAAGGCGCCGCACTCGCCGTCCATGATCATCTGGATGGCCGTCTCGTGCGAGTAGGCGTCCTTGTACACGCGCTTGGACGTGAGGGCGTCGTACACATCGGCCAGGGCCACCACCTGAGCGGCGATGGGGATGTCGTCCCCCACCAGGCCGTCAGGATAGCCGCGGCCGTCGTAGCGCTCATGGTGCCAGCGAGTGATCTGGTAGGCCAGGCGCACGAGCGGCTCGTCGCGGTAGGTGGGCAGATCGTCGAGCATCTCGGCGCCGATGACCGTGTGCTTCTTCATGAGGTCGAACTCTTCGTCCGTCAGGCGCCCGGGCTTGTTGAGCACCTCGTCGGGAATGGAGATCTTGCCGATGTCGTGCAGGCTCGACGCCATGGCGATGAGCGAGATGTCCGACGGGGTGATCTGGTAGCGATCCGTCTTCTGGATGATGTGGTTGAGCAGAAGCTCGGTCATGGCGCTCACGTGGAGCACGTGCAGGCCGCTCTCGCCGTTGCGGAACTCGACGATGTGGCTCAGGATGGCCACCATGAGGCTGTTGCCCTTCTCGCGCTCGTAGATCTGGTCGGCCACCATGCCGATAAGCGCCTTCTGCTTGGCGTAGAGCATGGTGGTGTTGAGCACGCGGCGACGCACGATGTTGGCGTCGAAGGGGCGGCTGATGAAATCGGTGACGCCCAGCTCGTAGGCGCGCTCGATGTAGGTGGAGGCGCTTTCCGACGACACCATGATGACGGGAATGTCCTTGATCCAGCCGTGGCGGTTCATGACGGCCAGAACGTCGAAGCCGTCCATCTCGGGCATGACGATGTCGAGCAGCACGAGCGAGATGCCCGTGCCGAGGGCCTGCATCTGACCGATGGCCCGAAGGCCGTTCTCGGCTTCCAGGATCTCGTACTCATCCCCGATCATATCCGCCAGGAGCGCTCGGTTCATGGCAGAGTCGTCAACGATGAGAATGGTCTGCTTCTTCTTAAATGCGGGGGCCTCCACAAAACACCTCTTCTTTCGTGCGGGGCGCCTAGTAGCGACTGTCGAAGATGCGCTTCGTCTTCTTCTCGGAGCGCGGCAGCTCACCGATCGGCACGCCGCGCGCCTCGGGCGTGCAGCCGAGCTTGGCCTTGAAGATGAGCGCGAGCTCCTCCTCGCAGCGGGCAAGCGCCTCGCCTTCGAGCGGCGTCTCGAACAGCACGGTGAGCACGTCGCGGCCGTTGATGGCCTCGATCATCACCTGGTACTCCGAGCTCGTGCCGTCGGTGGCCTTGATGACCTCCTCCACCTGGGCCGGGAACATGTTGCAGCCCTTCACCTTGAACATGTCGTCGGTGCGGCCGGTGAGCGTGTCAATGCGCGGGTGATGGCTGCCGCAGGGGCAGGTGCCGGGGATGATGCGCGTGAGGTCGTGGGTGCGGTAGCGGATGAGCGGGGCGCCCTGCTTGCGCAGCGTGGTGAGCACCAGCTCGCCCACCTCGCCGTCGGGCAGGTTCTCGCCGGTCTCCGGATCCACGATCTCGATGTAGACGAAGTCGTCCCAGATGTGCATGCCGGCGTGGGCGTCGCAGGAGATGCCGATGCCGGGGCCGTACACCTCGGTGAGGCCGTAGATGTCGTAGATCTCGATGCCCAGCTCATTCTGGATGCGATTGCGCATCTTCTCGCCCCAGCGCTCCGAGCCGATGACGCCCTTCTTCAGGTGAATCTTGTCGCGCAGGCTGCGCTTGGAGATTTCCTCGGCCAGGAGCAGGGCGTAGGAGCTGGTGGCGGTGATGACCGTGGACTTGAGGTCCTGCATCATCTGGAGCTGCTTGTCGGTGTTGCCCGGCCCCATGGGGATGGCCATGGCGCCTAGGCGCTCGGCGCCCAGCTGAAAGCCGATGCCAGCAGTCCACAGGCCGTAGCCCGGGGTAATCTGGATGCGGTCGAGCGGCGTGATGCCGGCCATCTCGTAGCAGCGGGCAAACTGGGTGGCCCAGTCGATGACGTCCTGCTGGGTGTAGGGGATGATGACCGGCGTGCCCGTGGTGCCCGAGGAGCTGTGGATGCGCACCACCTCCTCGTCGGGAACGGCCTGCAGCCCCAGCGGATAGGCGGCCCGCAGGTCGTCCTTCTCCGAGAAGGGAAGCTTCTCGAAGTCGGCCTGGGTGCGGATGTCCGCGATGTCGATGCCCTCGAACTTCTTGGCGTAGAAGGGCGAGCGCTCTTTCAAGGTGGCGAACTGGGCGGTGATGAGCTCCAGCTGCTCAGGAGTCATTTGCATGGCACACTCTTTCTGTTTGCACAGTAACGGTAACCATTCTATGACAAAGCGTGCGCCGAGAGAACGGGAACCCAAGGCTGGGAGGGGAAAACTCTGAGCCGGCCGAAGGAGGAGGCGGGGGCCGTGGGAGACGCGAGTCCGAGGCGGGCGGGACGGGGGCCGAGGGGGGGGGGCGGGACCCGTGGGGCGGGACGAAGAGGCGGGACCCATGGGGCGGCCGGCCGGCCAAGGGCCCCGAGGCGGAGCAGCCCCTCCGGCGGGCGCGAGCCCGAGGCGGGCGGGGCGGGGGCCGAGGCGGCGGGGCCCGTGGAGAGGGAGCGGGCCGAGGGGACGAGGGGGGGGGCGGAGGCCGGCCGCCGGGACGCCCCCCTCGGAGGCTAGGCGATCGCGCCGCCCGCGATGTTCGCGGCGGCCAAGTCGACGGCCTGCAGGTTCAGGGAGACGAAGGCCGGCTTGACGCAGGCCCCGATGGCCGCGCGCAAGTCGTCGAGCGTGAGGGGAACGCAGCCCGTTGCCAGGGCTGACGCCAGCAGCACCGTGTTGAGCGCGCGGCGGTTGCCAAGCTGATCGAGCACGGCGGCGTCGTCCACCACGACGAGGCGCGCAGCGGGGGCGGGGGCGCCCGCCGCAGCGGCGCCTGCGAAGGCGGCCCGAAGAGCGGCCAGCACATCGGCGGCGCGGTAGGCCGTGCCCGCGAGCGCGGCCGTCACCGGCTGCACGGCGGAAGACGCGGTGACCAGCGTGCCGCCAGGCGCCAGGAAGGGCAGCGCGCGGGCCGCCTCGCCGGGCTCGAAGGCAATGACGAGGTCAGCCGAAGCGCAGGTCACGAGCGGGGCGCTCACCGGCTCTCCCCCATCGCCCATGCGCACATGGGACGTGACCGACCCGCCGCGCTGGGCCATGCCGATGGTCTCGGCGGTGCGCACCTGCCAGCCCTTGGACTGGGCCGCCTGGGCCAGCACCTTCGCGGCCAGCACCGTGCCTTGGCCGCCCACCCCGCAGAGAAGCACGTTAATCACGGGAGCCTCCTCTCGTCACCGCAGGCGACTCTTCCGCACCGCCGCTCCCCTGCTCGCCGCCGGGGGCATCGCCCAGCACGCCGGCGGACTCCGCCTCGGTCACGTCGCCGGCCGCCGCCGGCTGCGGCACCAGGGCGCCGTCAGGAACGAGCGCGTCGAACGGGCAGACCTGCGCGCACAGGCCGCAGCCGGTGCACAGGCCGGCGTCCACGAACGCCTGGCCCCGGGTGCCGCTCTTGGGGCCCTCCGCGTCGGGCGCGAAACCGATGCCCGGACAGCCGATCTCGGTGATGCACTTCTTGCAGCCGGTACAGCGCGCGGCATCGACCGTCAGGGCCGGCGCCGGCTTGGCCAGCTGGATGCAGGGCGAGCGGAAGATGACGGCGGAAGGGCCGTCGAAGTCGATGGCCTCGGCCGCGGCGGCCTGGGCCGCGGCGCGGTCGAGCGGGTCGGCCACCGTCACGCATCCCACGCCGAGGGCCCGCAAGACGCCCTCGATGTCGATGGGCTCGCGGCGCGGTCCCATGAGCGTGACGCCTGTCCCCGGGTGCGGCTGGGATCCGGTCATGGCCGTGGTGGCGTTGTCAAGCACCGCCACAGTGATGTCATGGCCGTTGTAGACGGCGTTGGCGATGCCGGTGAGGGCGCTCGCGAAGAAGGTGGAGTCGCCGACGAAGGCGACGGCCTTCTTTTCTGGGTCGGCCACGGAGAAGCCCTGGGCCATGGTGATGCCGGCGCCCATGCACAAGCACGTGTCCACGGCATCGAGGGGCGCGGCGTTGCCGAGCGTGTAGCAGCCGATGTCGCCGCAGAGCACGGCGGGACGCCGGCCGAGGGCGCGCTTGACAGCGTAGAAGCTGCCCCGATGCGGGCAGCCGGCGCAGAGCACCGGGGGGCGCACCGGCAGCGGTCCGTCGTAGGCAGGCGCGCCGACCGGAGCCAGCGCGGCCTCCACCAGGGCCGCCAGGGACGAAGCGGGGAACGCGCCGTGGGCGGCAGCGTCTTCGCGCGCCAGCTCGTAGGCGGCGGCCAGCTCCTCCATGGCGCCGAAGCGCTCGGCGGCGGACGCGCTGGCGCAGGCCGCGCGCTCGTCGAAGATGCGCGCCAGGCGTCGGGCGATATCCTCGACGTCGCTCTCGCCGCGGTCGCGTGCGTCGCCGGTCAGACGGCCGCGCACACGCCAGGCGGCGTGGTCTTCGCCGGCCAGGCGCAGCAGCTCCTCCTCGAGCACCGAGTCCAGCTCCTCGAAGACGACGATCTCGTCAACGCCCTCCGCGAAGGAGCGGGCCGCCCCATCCGGGAACGGGTAGGGCGTGCCCACCTGCATGAGCCGCCACGGGGGCATCGCCACGCCGGCGCGCTCGGCCTCCCGGGCGATGAGCGCCAGCGCCTCTCGCGCGTAGGCAGCCGACACGCCACCAGCCACGATGCCCAGACGCGGGGCCGGAGCCGCCGGGTCGCCGGAAGCGCCGCCCTCGGTCACGGGGTTGAACACGGCGAGGGTCGGGTCGGCGGCGAAATCGACGGCCATGGCGCGCAGCCGCTCGTTGATCTCGCCGTGGGCCTCCCACGCGCGCTTGGGGAAGATGACCCAACGCGGATCCTTCTGAAAGCCGCCCTCAGGCACGGGGCGCGCCTCGGTCTCGTCCGCCACGTCGAAGAACGTCGAAGCGTGGCAGATGCGCGTGGTGGGCCGCACGATGACCGGCGTGCCGTAGCGCTCGGACAGGTCGAACGCGGCCTGCATCATGGCGAACCCCTGCTCAGGCGTGGCCGGGTCGAGTACCGGCACCTTGGCAAAGGCCCCGAAGCGGCGCGTGTCCTGCTCGGTCTGGGACGATATGGGACCGGGGTCATCCGCCACGAACAGCACCGTGCCGCCGCGCACGCCCACGTAGTTGAGGCTGAGCAGCGCGTCACTCGCCACGTTCAGGCCCACCATCTTGCAGGTGAACAGCGTGCGTGCGCCGCAGTAGGCCGCACCCGCCAGCACCTCGAGAGCCGCCTTCTCGTTGGTAGACCATTCCACGTGCACGCCGTGGGCGGCGCCCTGGGCGTGGCGCCTGGCCACCGTCTCCACCAGCTCGGAGGAGGGCGTGCCCGGATAGCCAGCCACCACGCGCACCCCGGCCTCCAGGGCCGCGTAGGCGAACGCCTCGTTTCCCATCAGCAGCTGTTTCATGTGACTCCTGTTCTCCCGCTCTTCCTCGATTCGCCAAGGCGACGGGGCCGCCGGCCTATTGCACGGGACGGGCTGCGACATCACGCCCGCCCTCCCTCCTAGCAAGGCGCAGCGCCCCGCCAGAGGGCGCGTCGGGCCAAAGTGCACAGTTTTTTCGACTTTGTGACAGGGCCTCGGGCCCCCGCCGCGAGCTGATGGCCAAAACCCCAGGTCAGCTTTGATCTATCCGATACGGCGCATGCGACAAAAGCTGTTTTTCGGAGAAGCCGGCACTTTTTCCGGGCCCGTTTGTCGCAAACTCGAAAAAACTGTGCACTTTCGGCCGCGCGGGGCGAAAACTACGCCTCGGCCATCTCGCGCTTGAGGTCGATGACCTTCTGGCGCAGGGCCTCGTCGCCCGCTCCCATGATCTGCACCGCCAGGATGGCCGCGTTCTTGGCGCCGTTGATGGCCACGCAGGCCACCGGCACGCCCGAGGGCATCTGCACCATGGACAGCAGGGAGTCCAGGCCGCCCAGGTCGCTCGTCTTCATGGGCACGGCGATCACCGGCAGCGGCGTGTAGGCCGCCACCACGCCGCCCAGGTGCGCGGCCTTGCCCGCTGCGGCCACGATGACGCGCATGCCGCGCTCGTGCGCGCCGGATGCCCAGTCATGCACCTCGGCCGGCTTGCGGTGGGCGCTGGCCACCTTCACCTCGTAGGGAATGTCCCATGCGTCCAGCTGCTCCATGCACGGCTCCATGGCCGGCATGTCCGACTTCGACCCCATGATGATGCCGACCAGCGGCGTTTCCTGCGTCATGGCTCCTCCTCGCCGTCGTGTTCCGCCTGCGCCGGCCGCGCGGAGCGGTCGGAAGGCGCTCGCCCGCAATCACGCGCCCGCACGTGCGGGCGCGCCCCGCAAGCGTTTCGTCATCCCGCTATTCTAGCCCACCAACCCCCGTCGCCCCCGCCCGCATCGGCCACAGAGCATCCGCCTCTGCGTGAGAGACTAGTTTTATCGACTGTAATCGATAAAAACTCAAATACGCTGCCTTTGTCGTTTTTTCCGAGGTCGGCACCGCCTACTCAGTCGATAGCATCGTGAACATGCTCAAGCAGGAGAAGCGAGACCTCTCGAACGACACGGTGTACAACTACCCCCAGGCAGCCGAAGATGCGCTGCTCATCAGCCGCGTGAAGCGCTACGACATCAAGGGGAAGGCCCTGTTGCGCGGCAGCGAGAAGGTGTACGTCACCGACATCGGGCTGCGCGAGGCGCTGCTGGGAACCAACGCCAGCCGCGTCGATCTCGTCTTGGAGAACCTCGTGTTCAACGAGCTGCGCCGCCGCGGGTACGCCGTCCACGTCGGGAAGATGGGCAGCCGCGAGATAGACTTCGTGGCCGAGCGCGAGGGCGAGCGCCTGTACATCCAGGTCGCGTACCTCTTGGAGCTCGAGTCCACGCGCGAACGCGAGTTCTCGGCATTCAACGGCATCCCCGATGGGTTCCCCCGCCTGGTCGTCAGCGCCGACACGGCCCACTGGTCGCGCGACGGCTGCCGCCACTGGAACATCATCGACTTTCTCCTCGCCGACGCCTGGTAGGAAGGCGAGGACGGCACGGTGGCAGAGAGGCTGGCGAACGGGGGGCGGAGGATGGCAAGGCAGGTGCGGTTTCGAACATGAAAAAGGCCCCCTTGCGGAGGCCTTCTGGAAAGTGGTGGTCGGAGGGGGACTTGAACCCTCGGCACGCGGATTTTCAGTCCGCTGCTCTACCAACTGAGCTACCCGACCGGATGCGCCGGAACCGTGGCGTCAAGGCGCTGGTTCCTGAAGCGGATATACATTTTATAGGTGCGCACGCCGAAGCGCAAGGACAAATTGCGGAAAATACCGGCGAGACGATGAGGGGCGCGGCCGGCCCCGCCCAAGGGCGCGTGCGGCCGCACGCACGCCGGATTCCGCTAACTCGCCCCGCTCCCGCAGGGCGCGCCCGCAGCCGGAGAGACTGCGGGCGACGCGCGGGAGGGAAGGCGCGGCCCCGCCCCGCCTACAGGGCCTCGACAGCCTCGGCAGCCAAGGCGAGCAGGCGGGCGTAGAAATCGTCGTCGACGCGGGCCGCGTACTCGGCGGCTCGGCCGAACCAGGGTCGGGCGTGCTCGGCGGCAAAGCGGGCGAGCAGCCGCTGGGCGGCGGCCGCCCGCCCCTCGGCATCGGCCCCCGGGGTCTCGCCGGCCCCCGGGGCCTCGGCCGCGCCGGTCGCCGCGTCACCGCTCGCGACCAGCGCCAAGGACGCCATGAACTCCAGCTCGCAAGCCAGGGCGTCGGGCTTCAGGCCCTCGGCCACCACGCCGCGGGCGCCCCACCCGGCAGGATCGAACCCCACCGCGCGGTAGCACGAGAGCACGTGGTCGGAATGGCGCGAGCGCAGGGGCCCGAAGCGCAGGCGGCCGTCATCCTCGTAGGCCTCGCGCACGCTCCCCTCCACCAGCGGCAGGTAGTAGGGGCTCGCGGTTACCACGAAGCGGTCGAAGAACCGCTGCTCCAGGGCCTCGCCCGGCGTGACCGCCGCGAAGCGGTCATCGCCGAGCGCCTCGGCCACGCGCTGCACCTCGCCCACGACGGCCTCGTCGGGCTGCTGGGCGAGGGCCCGGGCGACGGCATCCGCCACCAGGGCGAACCCCCGCAGCTGGGCGGCGTCGAGGGTGGGGGTGTTATCGGTCATGGCCGAAGTCCTTTCCTACAGGAAGATGGGCACAGCGGCCATCACGACGGCATAGCGGAAGGCGAAGCCGCCCACCAGGATGCACACCCACTCGGCCAGGCCATACCACGCCGGGGCCTTATCGCCCTGACGCTGGCGCAGGACGGCCAGGGCCAGCGGAGCCACCAGGCCCACCGCCACGACGCCGCCCCAGAACACCACCGCCTGGGAGCCGGACACCAGGTTGGCCACAGACGCCGCGGCCGCAGCCGCGCCGCTGCCGGCGGTGCCGGACACCACGGCCAGCAGCAGAATGAGCGCCGCCGCCTCGGCCACCGGCAGCACGAGGGCCGCCCGCGACACCCACGAGGGAGCCGCAGAGCCGCCGCCCGCCACGCGGGTAGCCAGGCCCCAAGCCGCATAGCCCGTGTAGGCCGCCGACACCAGGAAGGCAATCGGCAGCGCGGCCAGGCTCCACAGCGGGAAGGCCGGGGCGGTGCCCAGCAGCACGCCCGTGTAGAGGGAGACGCCCAGGCCGAGCACGGCCGTCACGATCTCCAGCGCCCTCGGCGGCTGCTTCTTCGCCAGCATCATGCCCGCGCAGACGATGGCGCCCACCAGGAACAGGCTGATGAAGATGACGCCCCAGGCCATGACGGACCCGAGGTTGCCGATGAGATGCACGAAGCGCAGGGGGTGCATCATACCGCCGCGGGCGTCCACCGCCAGGATGAGGGCACCCAGCCCGACAGCCACGATGGCCACGGCCACGGCGGCCAGCTTGGCCTTGCGCGCCGCGTCGTCACGGCCGCAGGCAAACGCCGCGAAGATGAACGTCCACGCGCCCATTCCCGCCAGGAACAGGTCGATGGCGACAATTCCATCCCAAACCATTACTGCCTCCCCTCATAGGGGGCGATCACGTTGCCTCCCTTGTGCACAGCCGACACCGGCTTGGCGGCCAGGGTCTCATCGAGCCCGATGTAGTAGACGCGGGGCTCCATGCCCAAGTCCTCCATCAGGCCCTTGGCCTTGTCCCCGGCCTCCGCGAGCTTCTTGGAGATGTCGCTGTCGGGGTCGTTCAGGTCGCCGAACATACGCGAGGTGGTCACGCACGTGCTCACGCAGGCGGGCAGCAGGCCCTCGGTGGTGCGGTGGTGGCAGAACGTGCACTTGGACACGTCGCCGGACTCTTCCACCATATAGCGGACGCCGTAGGGGCAGGCGGCCATGCAGTACTTGCACCCGATGCACTTGTCCTGGTCGATCTGGACGGTTCCGTCATCGGCCTGGTAGCTGGCGCCGGTGGGGCACACGCTCACGCACGCCGGGTTCTCGCAGTGGTTGCACAGCTTCGGCAGGTTCGCGCGGGTCACACGACCGTCCTCCACCTCGGCATCCCAGCTCTCCACCCACGTGTTGAACTTGGTCAGGGGCGGCTCGTTCTCCTGCTTGCAGGCGACCGTGCAGGCGTTGCATCCGATGCAGACGCCCAGGTCGATCAGCATACCCAGTCTCTTCTCACTCATGGTCACTCACCTCCTACGCCTTCTCGATCTTGAACATGCCACCGCAGCGGCCGGGGCTGGACGCGTCGTTGTCGGCGATGATGCCCAGGCCACCGTGTTCGGCCACCACCGGATCCACCATCATGTGGATGCGGGTGCCCGCGGCAATGGCCGGGTCGCCCTTGGTCACCTTGCCGTCGATCTCCACGTCCTGGGCGCCGTAGTTGATGTGGCCGTAGCCGAAGGCCACCGCGAAGGCGCCCTTCACCTGACCGGCGCGCACCATGGCCTCGCCCTCGGTGACGTCGCCCAGCGGCGTGATGGCACGCACGCGGTCGCCGTCCTTGATGCCCAGCTCAGCGGCGTCTTCCTCGTTCATCTCGATGTAGTTGTGCGCGGCGATGTCACGCATGATCGGGCTGTTGGAGAGCATCGTGACCGAGCGGAACTTCGGCTTGTGCTCGCTGCAGAGGAACGGGTACTCCTCGACGGAGTAGTGATCCGTCATGGGCGACAGGTCGGCAAACATCTGCTCGTTGTAGTTGAGCGTCGGCGAGAGGCGCTTGCCCGAGTACGGGTTGGTCATGAGGGCGCGCTTCTCGTTGTAGACATAGGCCTCCTTGGCCTTGAGCCCCTTGAAGCGACCGTCGGCGCCGCGCTTGTAGTCCGCGCCCCAGTAGCGGCCGCCGCGGGAGAGCACCTTGAGAACCTTGGGCCACTCCTCGTCGGTGACGGCCTTCTTCCAGTTCTCGGGCAGCTCGTCGAGGCCCTGAATGTGTGCCTCCTCAGCGGTGATGTCCTCCACCGGCTCCACGGCGTAGGCCAAGTTGGCGACAGCCTTCAGGTAGTAGTCGTAGGAGTCGTTGAACGGGTGCATCGCACCGTTGACGTCGGGGATGGCGTTCTCGCCCCAGCCGGGCAGCTCGCACGCCTTCGCCACGTCGATGAGGAAGGTCTCCCAGCACACGTAGCGGTCGTCAGCGAGCTTGGTGGTCTCAGGGGTCTTGGCCTCCCAGCGGACGGTGGTGCCGTAGCCGCCGATCATGCTCACGGTGGGCAGGCCGAAGCTCTCGTACTGCGTCACGTCGGGGATGAGGTAGTCGGCGTACTGCGCCATCTCGCCCACCACGATGTCGCACACGATGTGCAGCGGCAGAACGGAGGTGTCCTTCAGCTTCTCGATGACCTCGTCGCGCATGGCGCCCGGGGTGGCCTGGATGACGTTGCACATCCACGTCATGAGGATCTTGCACTGGTAGGGGTACTTGTTGACGATGGACATGATGGCCTGCGCGTCGGACTGCGGCGCGTTGGTGTACCACGGCAGCATCGGCTTGGGGTCCTTCTCGCCCGCGGCCACGCGGCTCTTGTACTCGTCGGTCTTCTCCCAGGCCTTGCTGCCGCGGGAGATCATGACGGCGTTCTTGTTGGACACGTCCGGCTTGCCGGCGATGGTGGTCAGGTCATAGCAGGCGCCCTTGCCCTCGGTGACGGGGGCCTGGCCGGACGGGAAGCTGCCGCCGGTCATCTGGTTGGTGCCCATCATGGCCTTGAGCAGCTCGCGGCCAGCCGGGGTGTCGAAGCCGACGACCGACGCGGTCGAGGCTGCGGCGGCCTGGACGGACACCTTGTGGCCATGAGAGCCGAACTCCTTACCCATGCGCTCGATCTCGCTGGCGGGGATGCCGGTGATCTCGGCGTACTCGTCGATGGTACGCTCGTTGACCGAGTCGCGCAGCATGCTGAAGCCGGTGCGCACCTTCACGCCGTTGACCTCGCCCTCGAAGAACAGGTCGCCCTTGGCCGCAACGGTGTGCAGGGCCGGCTCGCCGGTGGCCGCATCGATGACCACGTAGTACGTGGGCTGCATGGTGGCCTCCGGATCGGCCGGGGGAACCTCCAGCCCGGCGTCGGCCGCGCGCATCAGCTTGCGGTAGTTGGGGTGGTTCTCGTCGGCGATGACGAGGTAGGTGGCGTTGGTGTGACCGCCGTAGCCGCCAGCCAGGGCAGCCTCATGGCTCGGGAAGGCCATGGCGTCGGCGTCGAAGGTGTTGTCGCGAATGAGAATCTGCGCGATGGCAGAGTAGAGCGCGCCGTTGGTGGCGGGCTTGATGGGCACCCAGTTGATGCCCTCGGCCGTGGGCGTGATGACGCCGTTGGCCAGGGTGGGATCGAGCACGTCGATCTTCAGGTTGCCCTTGCGCAGCGCACGGGCCGTCTCGCGGCCGATGTACTGGAAGTTGGATCCGTTACCGCCCGGGAACGAGCCGGACCAAAGGATGTACTCGACACCGCCAGCGGTGTCGGGGGTAGTGCCAGAACCGGATGAATAGAGCGAACTCGCTCCGCCTGCAGCGCCTCAACTGGAGTTGTGGCTGAAGGAGTTCAGGGTTCCGTAGGTCGTGGCAAAGCGCGCGTTGAGCTGGCGGCGACCGTCAGCACGCGTGTTCATGACCACGATCTGGTTGGACTTGGGGCCCAGGTCGGGCTGATCGGGGTTGAGGGGAGTCGTGGTGTCGTGAAGCTCCTTGAAGCCCTCGACGTACTGATCCTCGCCCAGGTCAGCGAAGATCTTGCCGCCCTCGGTGACCTCCTTGATGAGCTGGTCCCAGCTGATGGGCTTCCACTTGCCCTCGCCGCGCTTGCCGGCACGCTTGAGCGGCACGGTGATGCGGTCGGGCTGGCTCACGCCGTCAAGCGTGCCGTTGCCGCGGCCGCAGACGGTGCCGTGGGTGATGGCGCCGTGGCCGTTGGCATAGCTCATGGAGCGATAGGCGTCCTCCAGCGGCGCCTCGAAGTCCAGCTTGTCGCCAGAGCACGCGGGATTGTAGGGATTGCCGCCCACGCCGATGACGCGCCCGGAGGCACGGTCGAGCTTGATGCGGTTGCCGCAGGTGCTATAGCAGCCCACGCAGCTTGAGTAACGGACGATGACGTCGTCGTTGATCTTGACGTCTCCCGTCTTGGGATCGACGCTCGCCTCGATGGGCTTGCCCTTCTTGGGCACGGGGAACTCGGCGTCAGCGGCAACGGCCAGATCGGGGGTGAGGGCAGAGCCCGCACCTCCCGCCAGCGACGCTGCGCCCAAGGCACCCATGGCCCCGAGGAAGCGACGTCGATCAATGTTCAAAGAAGGCATTGATCTCTCCTATGGTTCTTTCGGCGGTTCCTTTTGCTGGACGGCGCGTGCCGCCCCCTCCCTCCGCCGAAGGCCGATGGACATCCCTTGGGGCATGTTGCTCCCCTGGGATCGGTTGCGCATCCGATCGACAGGAGCAGACCCGCGGGAAGTCCCTCTTGCGTGTGTGCGATCTTTGGCCAAATGCACGGCTAGACACTTTAACGTGTCGGTTTGGTAACGTAAATGATGAATTATTGCTCATCATTTGACGGCAAGCGGGTTTTCAGGACTGGCAAACGGTAGTTAGTTTGGAGAAACTGTGGCTTTGAGCGGGGGGGGGGGGTAAATCTGTTACGAGCCGTTGCCGAGCTGTGCGATTGGTGGAAAAGGGCGTTCACAGAAAAACCATGGAGAGCAGGGCCACGCCAGCACCCACGGCAATTCCCGGCCCAAACGGAACCGCTCCCAGAGCGCTGCGCTCCGAAGACGGCGCGCCGCCAGCAGGGTGCGAAGCGTCAGATACCGGGTGGGGGTATGTTTCACGTGAAACATTTGTTTCACGCCCATCGAACGAGGAATCCGGCCGGGAGGCGGGCGTGGGGGTGGGGGCCGTCGTCGGGACGGGGGTCGCCGCTGGGGCGGGAGTGGGGCTCGCGGGGGTGGGGCTCGCCGGGGTAGGGGCCGTCGACGCGGGCGCCTCGGGGACGGGCGCTTCGAGCACGGGGGCCGCGGGGATGGGGCTGGCGGGGATCGCGGGCGCGGGGCTCGCCGGGGCGGACGCCGCGGGGGTGCGAGTGGGGCTCGCGGGCGCGGGGGACGCCGGGGCCGGGGTAGGGGCCGCGGAGGTGGGCGCGAAGGTCGGCGGGGCGGGACGTGGGGCCCAGCCGAGACGCGGGAGGAGGAGCGCGAGCAGCAGGGAGATGAGGCAGGCCGTCAGCAGGCAGACCAGGCCGCCTTCGATGCCGAGGAAGAGCCCCACAGCGGCCATCAGCTTCACGTCCCCGCCTCCCATGGCGCGACGTCCCGTCAGCGCTTCGAAGGCAAGCGTGACCGCCAGCAGCCCTCCTCCGAGCACCAACGCCCCCAGCAGACCATCGGCAACCGACAGAGCAGGAACGAGAGCACCCTCGGGATGCGTTGCCGCCAACGCGATACGCCAGACGATCCACACGGCCGCCAAGGCCGCCACGATGCCGTTGGGAATCCGCAGCTCACGCAGGTCATCCCCCGCCGCCACCGCCAGCAGCAGCATAAACGACCCGTAGGCCAGCAGCGTGACTATCATGGAGGCCTCCTCTCCCCCTCAAGGGCATCATCCCATGATACGCAAGCCCGCGCGCCCTGACGCAGGACGCACCCGATCCACATCCTCCCTTGATTTCTCACTCAAACTTAGAGGAACTTAGAGGGTGCCGATGAGAAGAGAGAACCCCTTCACCCCGAGCTTCGGCGAGATACCCGCGCGCCTCGCCGGCCGCGACCAGATACTCTATGACGTGACGAGGGCCCTTGAGTCCGAGCGCCGGCGCCCCGATCTCACCACCATATTCTCCGGGGCGCGCGGAACGGGAAAGACGGCCCTGCTCGCCCTCATCGCAGAGGAGGCGGAGCGGCGCGGGTGGGTGGCCGTGTCGACCACCGCATTGCCGGGAATGCTCGAGGACATCGAGATTCGAGCACGACGAAAGGCCGCGCAGTACCGCAGGCGCCTGCTCGACGCCGGCGTGATCGGCGAGAGACGTCGCGGCGTCATCGGGTTCGACCCCCCGTTCTTCCGTGACTACCTAAGCGAGAAGAAGGCGGAAGGGTCGCTGGGGATATAAGCGCGCCCGATACGCGGCGCGCCCGCCTCCTCCAGGGGCGTGGGCAGGCGCACAATCGCAGACCTAGCCGAAGATCAGCTCACGCTCCTCGCCGGTGAGGGCTGCGCGGGCTTGGTCGCGCAGGTTGTTCACGCCGATGAAGAACTGGCGCATCATCACCACGGTCAGGTAGCGGCCCTTCGGGGTGAGCGTCAGCTCGTCGGCGTTGTTGGTAGCGAACGCGCCGGCAGCCGTCATGAACGCCATCTCCACCGGCAGGCCCACCTCCACCGACACGCCGAAGTCCTCCTTGAACTTCCGCTTGTCCAGACGCAGGCCGAACAGCTGCATCATGAAGCGGTAGCGCATGCGATCGTGCTTGGAGAAGGTGGTCTTGCCCATCATGGACATGCGGCCCTCCTCGATAGCGCGGTTGTAGTCCACCACCGAGAACGTGTTCACGTAGAGGTTGGCGCCCAGGTAGGTGATGCCGCCCGAGCCGATGGCCGGGTACTCCTCGTAGTCCACCACGTATTCGTCGATCATCGCGTCCTCGGCCGCCATGCCGCGGCGGTTGAACGTCCACGCGCTGCCGAAGTCGAACAGGCCGCGCTCGCCGTGGGGGCCGGGCGCGCCGGTGTCCACGCCGGGCAGCGCGTCGGTCAGAAGCGCGCAGATGATCTCGTAGAAGCGCTGCTCGCGGTCGTAGTCCACCTTTCCCACCGTGCGCGCGAGCGACTTCTCCACCGACGGCGACGCCATGAGCGGGTAGAAGGTGGTCTGGCTGGCGCCGGACTCGATGACGCGCTCGATGTCACGCACGAGGATGTCCTCGGTCTGCGCCGGGAAGTTGAAGATCATATCGGCGTTGAGCGAGGTGAAGTAGGGACTCGCCTCCTGGATGCGCTCGAGGATCTCCTGGCCGCTGCCGTACTTGTCGTAGCGGTCCATCTGGCGCAGCAGCCCGTCGTCGAAGGACTGAACGCCCACGGACAGCCGCTGCACGCGGCCCTGGAGCTTCTCGAGGTAGCTCGGTATCAGGTGGTTGGGATTGGTCTCGCTGGAGACCTCCTTGATGGAGAACGTGTCACGCGCCAGGTCGATGGTCTCGCACAGCTCGTCGAGCATGATGGTGGGCGTGCCGCCGCCGATGTAGATGCTGTCGAAGTCGTAGCCCAGATCGCGCAGCATGAGCATCTCCTTGCGCATGTTGGCGAAGTAGGGCCGCGCCCGGTCTTCCGCGAAGGGAAAGCGGTTGAACGAGCAGTACGGGCACAGCCGCTCGCAGAACGGCACGTGCAGGTAGAGCATGTAGCGCTGCCCCGGCACGGGCGCCGGCATCACGCGCTCTTCGGCGGGCTTGAGCTTGAGGTAGCTCCTGGTGCACTCCCGCACCACCGTGGAAAGCATCCGTTCGGAAAGCATGGGCTACTCCCAAGCGCTACGGCCCTGCAGGGCCTTCTTGCCGATGTCGTTGCGCAGCTGCTTGCCCTCGAAGTTGATGAGGTCGCAAGCCTCGTAGGCGCGCTCGCGGGCCTCCTCGAAGCTGTCGCCCAGGGCCACCACGTTGAGCACGCGCCCGCCGGCGGTCACCAGCTCGCCATCGGCGTTCACGCGGGTGCCGGCATGGAACACGGTGACGCCGGGGATGTCCTCGGCCTCCTCGATTCCCAGGATGACCTTGCCCTTCTCGTAGGAGCCGGGGTAGCCCTCGCTGGCCAGCACCACGCACACGGCCCAGGTGTCCGACCACTCCAAGCTCACGTCCTGGGGGCGCCCCTCGGCCACGGCGACCATGACGTCCACCAGGTCGGTCTTGAGGCGCGGCAGCACCACCTGGGTCTCCGGGTCGCCGAAGCGCACGTTGAACTCAACGATCTTCGGGCCCTCGGGGGTGAGCATGAACCCGCCGTAGAGCGTGCCGCGGTAGTCGGCCGCGAAGGGCTCGCGCGCGGTGGCTGCGGCTGCTTTCTCCATGATGGCCACCATGGCGGCCATCTCGTCGTCGGTGACGATGGGCACCGGCGAGTAGACGCCCATGCCGCCAGTGTTGGGGCCCATGTCGCCGTCGTAGGCGCGCTTGTGGTCCTGGGCCGGGGCCATGGGGAACATGCGGCCGCCGCTGACAAAGGCCAGGAGCGAACACTCAGGGCCGGTCATGCACTCCTCGATGACCACCGTCTTGCCCGCGTCGCCGAAGGCGCCCTCGAAGCAGTCGCGCACGGCCTCTTCCGCGTCCTCGAGCGTCTCGGCCACTACGACGCCCTTGCCCGCCGCCAGGCCATCGGCCTTGATGACGATAGGCGCGCCCTGCTCGCGCACGTAGGCAAGCGCCGGCTCGCACGCGTCGAAGCGCGCGTAGGCGGCGGTGGGGATGCCGTTGGCCTCCATGAACGCCTTGGAGTAGGCTTTCGAGCCCTCCAGCTGGGCACCCTCGGCGTTGGGGCCGAACACGGCCACGCCGGCCGCGCGCAGACCGTCGGCCACGCCGGCGACGAGCGGAGCCTCCGGGCCGATGACCACCAGGCCGATCTTGCGCTCCTCGACGAAGCGCAGCACGGCGTCGGCGTCCATCACGTCCAGGTCGGCGACGTTCTCCGCGATATCGGCCGTGCCGCCGTTGCCCGGCGCCACGTACAGCACGTCGGTGCGCGGCGACTTCGCCAGCGCCCAGGCGATGGCGTGCTCACGGCCGCCGGAGCCCAAAACCAGAATGTTCACAGCAGTTCCTTTCCGAAGACCCGCGCCGCAGGTGGTGCGACGCGGTGCGGGGAGACGTGCGCGCCACGGGAGGCGCGCCTCGCGGGCGGGGCGCACCGGGCGCATCAGGGCGCCCGGCACGGCGCCCGGGCAGCGCCCGAGCGGAGCCCTCCCCTACCAGCCTCGCATGATGGTCTGATCTCTGTCCGGGCCCACCGAGACGATGCTCGCGGGCACGCCGGTTATCTCCTCGATGTACTCCACGTACTTGCGCGCGTTCTCCGGCAGCTCCTCGTAGGAGCGGCAGCCGGTGATGTCAACGTCCTTCCAGCCCGGCAGCTCCACGTAGATGGGCTTGGCGTGGAACAGAACCGATTGCTGCATGGGGAAGTAGTCGTAGCGCTCGCCGTCGCACTCGTAGGCCACGCATACCTTGAGCGTGTCGAAGGCCGAGAGCACATCCAACTTGGTGAGGGCCACGTCGGTAAGCCCGTTCACATCGGCGGCGTAGCGCGCGATGACCGCGTCAAACCAGCCGCAGCGACGCTTGCGCCCGGTGGTCACGCCGAACTCGTGGCCGATGGTGCCCAGGGTCTGGCCGTCAAGTGCGTCCTGGCCCACGCCGCCCTCGTCGGCGGTCTTGAGCTCGGTCGGGAAGGGGCCGCCGCCCACGCGCGTGACGTAGGCCTTCTGGATGCCGAGCACGCGATCCATGCGCGCCGGGCCCACGCCCGTGCCCGTAGCCGCGCCGCCTGCGCAGCACGACGAGGACGTGACGTAGGGATACGTGCCGTGGTCGATGTCGAGCAGCGTGCCCTGGGCGCCCTCGAACAGGATGGACGCGCCGTCACGCAGGGCGGTGTTGAGCATGTACGCCGTCTCGGTCATGAACGGCTTGAGGATGCGCGCGTAGGGCAGGTACTCCTCGCAGATCTCGTCCACGGTGTAGGTGTGCAGACCGTAGATCTTCTCGAGGATGGGATTCTTCTGGGCAAGCACCGTCTCCAGCTTCAGGCGGAAGATGCGCTCGTCCATGAGGTCCTGGATGCGGATGCCCTTGCGGCCCATCTTGTCCTGGTAGCACGGGCCGATGCCGCGCTTGGTGGTGCCTATCTGGTTGGAGCCGAGGCGCTTCTCGTCCGCGCCGTCGAGATCCTTGTGATACGGCATGATGACATGGGCGTCGCAGCTGATCTTGAGGTTCTTGCAGGAGACGCCCTCGGCCTCCAGCATGGCCATCTCCTTCACCAGCACGCCGGGATCCACCACCACGCCGTTGCCGATGACGGGCACGGCGTTCTCGTACATGACGCCGGAGGGCATGAGGTGCAGGGCCAGCTCCTTGTCACCGTGGATGACCGTGTGACCGGCGTTGTTGCCGCCCTGGAACCGCACGACGTAATCATAGTCGCCGGCGATGAGGTCGGTGATCTTACCCTTGCCTTCGTCACCCCACTGGGCACCGACGAGCACTGTACTGGGCATGTGTTTCGCTCCCTCTCTTCGGCCGCGGGCCTCCGCGGACGGCAGATTCTCTCGCAACCTCCGAATTATAGTATAGGGAGCGCGCGCAGGCCGCAGAAGGACGGCTAACCGGGGGCAAACTCCCCTATCCAGCGTGGGAGGCTGCGAGCACTGGGCAAAACCTGCTAAAAAACGCTGCCGCGCTGCAAATTCGGACGGTTTTGCACTCCCCGCAGAGTGGCTGCGTCTCGGCAAAGGCTTGCGAGGCATTTGCGACCTGGCCTTTTCCTTGTTGGCCACAGGAAAAAGGCGCGGGCAGCCGTGAAGGCCGGTGCAAAACCGACTGAATTTGCAGCGCAGCCCAAAAAACCGGAGGGCGACCCACGAGCACGCGACACGAGCCGCCGGGGGGGGCGCGGGGCCCGCACGAGCCGCCGGGGGGGGGCGCGGGGCCCGCACGAGCCGTGGGGCCTGTGCGAGCCGCAGGGCCTGTGCGAGCCGTGGAGCCCGCACGAGCCGTGGGGCCCGTGCGGAGAGGTGGGCGCCCGGTGGAGCCGCTCGGGCGGGAAACAGCAGGGAGAGGGTGATACCCGGTGGGGGTATGTTTCACGTGAAACATTTGTTTCACGCCCTCGCCAAGGAGGCGCCGCAGGTGAAGCCCACGGACGCATGTCGCGCAGAAACGGCGGCCGCGACGCGAGCTGCGGCGCCGCGGGTGCGGGGGCAAGCCGCGAGGGCCCCGCATAGGGGGGCGAGTCGCGGGGCCCGCGCATGGGGCCGTGGGCCGCGAGGGGCCCGCAAGCCGCGGGCGCGGGCGCTGGGGACCGCAGGGTCGGGGCGCTACAGGTCGATGCGCGTGGCGTCTGGGGCGGCTTCACGGAGGGCGGCGACTACCTCCTCGTGGCAGGTGAAGAGGATCACCTGGCGTGTGACGGCCAGCTCGGCCAGGGCGCGGGCGGCCCCACGGCGACGCTCGGCGTCGAAGTTCACCAGGATGTCGTCGGCCAGAATGGGGATGGCGCGGCCCACGTTGTCGGCTGTCAGCAGCAGCGCCATGCGCATGGCCAGGTACAGCTGTTGGCACGTGCCGAGCGACAGGTGCACCGGCTCGAGCGTGGTGAGCGCCCGGTCGGTTACCCGCAACACGCCCTCGGACGAGAGCGACACGCTTGTCCAGCGGCCGTCGGTCATTACCGCGAGCAGGCGACTGGCCTGGCGGTACACCTCCGGCTGGCTCTTGGATTCCCAGGTGGCGATGGCCGCCTGAAGCATGCGCTCGGCCAGCAGCAGCCGCTCGAAGTCGGCGGTGGCCTCGGCTAGGCGCGTGCGCACCGCCTGGTAGCGGATCTTCAGCTCGTCGAAGGAGCGCAGCGTGCCCGCCTGCGCCAGCAGCTGGCGAAGCTCGCCATGGCGGCGGTTGAGCTGCTCCGACGCCTCCAGCAACCCCTCGCGCTGAAGCGTGCGGCGCGAGACGGCCTCGTCCACGGCGGACAGTGGCGCGCCCGGCTCCATGCCGGCGCGCTCGTAGAGCTGGTCGCGCTGAAGCGCTATGTCGCCCAGGCGCCGCTCGGCCTCGGTCAGGCGCGCCGTGGCCGCCTGCCGTCGCTGCTGGGCAAGCGCCATCTCGGCCCGCACGTCCTTCGCCTCGTCGAGCAGGGAGCGCGCCCGACGCAGCGATCCTTCCGCCTCGGCAAGCCCCGCCCCGTCCAGCTCGGCGCGGATGGACGCTGCCAGCTCCTCCTCGTCGGCCAGGCACGACGCGAGCTTCTTCTCGTCCTGGCGCATCACCCACTGCGCGTCGCGCAGGCGCTCCTTGCGCGCGTCGGCGTTCTTGTCGGGACGCACGAGCATCACGAAGGCCGCCGCGGCCATCAGCAACGCGAAGGCGGTGATCACCAGCCCGAGCGACATGTACGTGAGGCTGCCGCGGGCGCGCCCGAGGGCGAACAGCGGCAGGCCGCCCATCAGCATGACCACCGGCAGCGCGGCAGCCAGAGCCAGTCGCATGCGGCGCGTGGCGGCCTCATGTGCGCGTTCTGCCTGGTCGTCACCGGACTCCAGCACCACCTCGTAAGCGGCCTTGGAGGCTGCGAAGTTGCCGCGCGCCCGGTCGACGGAGTGGGCCTGGCGCTCCTCCTTGGCGCCCAGGGCGTCCAGCCGGTCACGCAAGGCGCGGTCCTCCGCGTTGGAGAGCCGCGCGAGCCGTCGGCCCACCGTACCCTCCAAGGCGCGCCGATCGGCCACGGCCTGGCGCTCCTCCTCGCGTAGGCGCTCGCACTCGGCCTCGAGCATGCGCGCCTCGGCCTCGAGGCCCTCGGTGCCGGCGCGGCAGGCCGAGAGCGCCTCAAGCGCCGCATTGGTGTCGGCCACACGCTCGGCCATGGCCTGGCGCTGACCCTCCAGCTGGTGAAACTCGGCGTCCTGCTTGCGATAGGCGTCCATCTCGTCGGCAGCCGCATGCAGCTGCGCGCGCAGGTCGCTGCGTTCGGCCGTCAGCTTGACGAGAGAGCCCTCGGCGCTGGCAGCGCGCGACGTGCACGCGGCCAGGCGCTCCTGCACTACGGACAGCGCATGGGCCGGCGAGGCCCCCGTGCCCGACCCCGCCGTCAGCAGCTTGGCCGTCACGTCCGGCGTGTTGCGCAGCGAGCGCAGCTCGTCGCTGTTGAGCGAGAACATGGTGCGGAAGGTGTCGCGGTCGATGTCGGCCGCCACCGCCACGTCGCCCTGCAGCCCGTCGGCGTTGCGCGCCCGAAAGACCACGAGGTCGGGCGCATCGACGCACGCCGCGGAGCCCCCGTCGAAGGCGCGCCCTCCCGCGAGGCCCTCTCGCAGGACGCCGCCGGGGCCGATGGAGGCATCGCCAGCGCCCTCCTCCCGAAGGCCCTCCCCCGGCGAGGTCCCGAGGCCCCCGAGGCCGCCGGGCGCACCAGGCCCGGTCAGTTGGCCGAAGACGAGCGTACCTGCACGCTCGGCGTTCTGCGGCTTGTAGGTGTTGCGCGTGCCACGCGCTTCCTCCCAGCCGAACAGCACGCCGTCCACGAACGACGACAGCGTGGTCTTGCCCGCCTCGTTGCGCCCGAACACCACGTTGAGCCCTGGCGAGAACGGCCCCACCACGCGATTGCTCAACGCGCCGAAGCTCGTCACCTTCAGAAACTTGAGGTACGCGCCGCGCCGCGCGTCGCACGCCCTCGCGGCAGTCCGAGCCGCCTCCGCGTGCTGCCCCTCCGAACCCCGCACGTCCCGCACGTCTTCGGCGCCTTCCGCGCGCCGTCCCTCCGCGCCCATCACTTCTCCTCCTGGGTGAGCAGGTCGAGCACGAGCTCCTGGGCCTCGGCCGCCAGCTTGTCAAGCTGGCCCGAAGGCGCCGAGGGCAGCGCGATGCCACGGCGCAGGAACTCCTCCTGCAGGTAGGCGCGCTCCTCGTCTGAATCGGCGCGCAGGGTCTCGGCGGCGCGTAGGAACACGGCCGGGAACAGGCCTTCCGCCAGCAGCGCCTCCCTATCACGCGGACGCGTGGTCTCGTCTATGAGCGCATCGCAGAAGAACTCCGGATACGAATCGTTGACGCTCGTGCGCACGTCCTCCAGCACGCCGGGGCGGCCGAGCACCTCGTGGAGGTCGGTCGCACCCGTCAGCGTGATGCGCGTCACCATCTCCTCGCACGACGAGCGGCCATTCACGGCGAACAGCTCGCGCATCACCTTCTCCACCAGGGCTGGCAGCGTCGGGCTGTCCGACGCGTCCACCGCCACCTGCTGCCAGACGATGCTCGCCGTGGGGATGAACTCGACACGGTTAGGCGCGCCCTTCTCCAGCGTGACCAGGCTTACGCCGCGCCGACCCGTCTCGCGGATGTCGCGTCCCTGAATGCAGCCGGAGAACACGAGGCGCGGGTTCGCCGGGTCGTCCTCCCAATGGCGGTGGATATGCCCGAGCGCCCAGTAGTCAAAGCCGGCGGCTCGCAACGCGTACGGGCTGGTGGGGGCCTTCACCGGATCGAGGTCGAGCCCGGTGTGGAGCACGCCCACGCCGAAGAGCGCCTCGGTCGCGCGCGGGCCGAGCGCCTGCTCGGCGGCGGTGCGGGTGATGCCCGCGGCGATGTCCTCGTCATCGGCCCATACCTTGTTGGGGTAGCCGCGACCGGCGATGACGCACAGCGGACGCCCGTCGCGCTCGTGCAGCGCGAAGCTGGGCCGATCGGCGGCGAGCATGACCGCGTGTGCGGGCAACGAGAAGAAGTCCTGCTGCCAGGTGGCGTAGGGGTCGTGGTTGCCCGTGCACAGGTAGCTGGCGATACCCACCTCCTCCAGCCGCTCGAGGCCGCGGAAGAAGTGCAGGTAGTCGCGATAGGAGGCGCGTGCCGTGTCGAAGATGTCGCCGGCGATGACCACGAAGTCCACGTCATTGCGCACGGCGGCGTCCACCACGCGGTCCCATGCCTGCGGGATGGCGTCCATCAGCCGATCGGCCCACCGCGGAGAGAGCGCCCGCAACCCACGGAAAGGCGCGCCGATATGCAGGTCAGCCGCATGGATGAACCTGAGCGTATCCCCCACCGCGCCTCCTTCCGCCATCGCCGCCACGCCGCCACTGCGCATAGCATACCCGAAAGGGCCCACGCTTCCCCGCGCGTCCCGCCCGCAACCACATTTCGCGGCTTTGATGGCACAGATCCGGAGTTTGGTACGGTGGCGAACCCTCGCGAGACACCCTCTGAAAAAGCCGACCTGGGGTTTTGTCTCTCGGGTCCCCACGAAACAGGGCTATCAAGCCGTTTTCGCGTCTCGCCACCGTACCAAACTCCGGATCTGTGCCACGTTTCCGCAAAAAAGTGGCAGCGAGGGGGGGGGCAGCCGGAGGCTGCCGGCGCCACGGTGCGCACGGAGAGCGGGGTGCCAAAACGGCGGCGGCGCAAAAAAACGCCCCCTAGGGGCGCAGTGCTCGATGGTGGAGAAATGGCCGCCCGCAGGGCGCTGCCGGGTCTTGGCAAGCCGGGTCGGGAACCCGAAGACCGGTGGTATATCCGGATGCGCGGGTGGTCGTCGGAACTAACGGGCGGCAATTTCCCATCCAACGGGCCGCAGACCGGGTACCTCTTCGAAGCGGGTGGCAGCCCTCTTCTTAGACAGCGCCGGGGCGTGAGTAATGCAGGTAAAAAGTACTACAAGCGCAGTGTGGAGCCTTGCGGCCCTAAAGTAAAGTCAAAAACCGTAAATACCTGGAATATGTGCGATTTTCTCAGGTTTTCCTACATATAGCCGGCCACACGCGAGTCGTCGATGAAGTCCATGAAGCGCGTGTACTCCGGGTTGAACGCCAGGTCGATGTCGCGGGTGGCGCCATTGCGGTGCTTGGCCACGATGAGCTGGGCCTGCCCCAGGTCGGGCCGGTCCTCGCTCTCGGCCTCCATCTCGTCCATGGAGCGGTCGATGAACATGACGATGTCGGCGTCCTGCTCGATGGAGCCCGACTCGCGCAGGTCGGAGAGCATCGGGCGCTTCTTGCCGCGCATCTCCACCGCGCGTGACAGCTGCGACAGCGCGATGACCGGCATGTCCATCTCCTTGCCGAGGATCTTGAGGCCTCGGGAGATCTCGCCGACCTCGACGGCGCGGTTGCCGTCGCGGCGCGACTGCGGCGGCTGCATCAGCTGGAGGTAGTCGACGATGATGAGACCCTTGCCCTGGCCGGAGGCGTGGCGCAGCTCGCGGCGCGCCTTGGCGCGGGCCTCCAGGATGGAGAGGCCGGGCGAGTCGTCGATGTAGATCTCCAGCTTGGAAAGGGTGTTGGACGCGTCGGCGATGGCGCCCCAGTCGCCCTCGGCGATCTGGCCGCTGCGGATCTTGGACAGGTTGACGCGGGCCTCGGCGCACAGGATACGCTGCACCAGCTGGCCCGCGCTCATCTCGAGCGAGAAGAAGGCCACCGCCGCGCCGGACTTCGCCGCGTTCACGGCCAGGTTGAGCGCGAAGGAGGTCTTGCCCACGCCGGGGCGGGCGGCCAAGATGACCAGGTCGCCGCCGCGGAAGCCGTGGAACAGGTCGTCCACGTCCCTGAAGCCGGTGGGCACGCCAGCCATCGAGGTCTTCTGCTCGGCTAGCTTCGTGATCTCCTCGAAGGCGTCGGTGATGAGCGTGTCCATCTTGACGAAGCTTGAGGAGACGCGCTTCTCCGTGACGTTGAACAGGGTCTTCTCCGCCTCCTCGACTACTTCGTTCAGGTCGTCGGGGGCGTCGTAGGCCAGCGCGTTGATGTCGGCGGCCGCGTAGACCAGCTCGCGCAGGATGGCGTTGCGCTTGACGATGTCGACGTGGCGCTGCCAGTTGGTGAGCGCGAAGGTGTTGTCCGCCAGCTCCACCAGGTAGGCCTTGCCGCCCACGGCCTCCAGCTGGCCCTTGGCCTGGAGCGTGTCGGCCAGCGCGATGGGATCCACGGGGATGCGGCGCACCGTCAGGTCGTAGACGGCCTCGAAGATGATGCGATGGGCCGGGCGGAAGAAGTTTTCCGGCTTGAGGCGCAGGATGATCTCCTCCACCGCCTCGCCGTTGAGCAGGCACGCCGACAGAACCGACTGCTCGGCCTCGATGTTCTGCGGCAGCGACGCGCGCTTGGCCGGGTCGAGGGTATCGGCGGTGGTGTGGGAGTTCTGCAGCGGTCCGGGCATGGCAATCCTTCGGGTCAGCGGGCAACCTCCCTATGGTACTCCAAGCAGGCCCCGGCGAGCGCCCGCGCCGCGCGTCCCCATCAAAAGAAAGCGGGCGGCCGCATTCACGCGACCGCCCGCTCGGGAAGGCTAGGCTTCCTCTTCCTCCCTGCGGCGCCCGAAGAGCAGCGCCAGGAAGATGAGGGCCACCGAAACCCCTGCCGCCGTGAGCACCAGGTGGATCCAGCTCACGTCGTCGCCCGTCTGGGGAAGTCCCAGCAGCACTGGGTGCTTGGGGTCGCGCGGCAGCCGGTCGGGCGTCAGCGGATTGCGCGGGTCATCGGGACTCGGCGGATTATCGGGATCCTCCGGCTCCTCCGGGTCGATGGGCGTGTGAAGGCCCAGGTCAACCGGATTACCCGTGCCGTCCTCATGCCGCGCCCAGCTGGCTGGCGCGAAGGTCGCGTAGGTCAGGCCGTAGGCGTTGGGGCCCGAGGCCTTGCGGCCCAGCGGCGCCAGCACGTCGGTGACGCCCTCGTGCTCCGGCACGCGCTGGCCCACCAGGTTCAGGTGCGCCCACTCGTTGTCGAGGGCGTCGCTGTCGCCGGCGTTCAGCGGCACGTACTCGGTGCCGTCAGGCTTGTCCATGCGCAGGCGGTACTGGTAGGGCTTGCCCTGGGCGTCCACCACCGGCACGACGAAGCGATAGCAGCCGTCCTCGTCGGTGACCGTCTGGCCGGCCTTCTCCCACGTGCCCTCCGAGAGGATGCCGTCGAACTCGACGCGCTCGTTCGGGTCGATGACCTCCTCCGGATCGTCGTCGGCGTCGTTCTTGTCGGAGGCGCCGGCGTCGTCCTTGCCGCCCGCAGAGCCCCCGGCCGCCAGACGCGCGCGAACCATGGCCAGCAGGGGCTCGTCCATCACCAGGCGGCCATCCTCGGCGGCAGCCGCGTCGGGGAAGCCGGGCTCGTCGCCCTCGGCGTCCGGCGCGTCGGGGCCATCCGGGCCGTCATCCGGGCCGGGCTCCGGATCGGCCGGGCCGTCGGGCCCGCCCGGCTCCTCGGGCTTGTTCGGCTCATCCGGATCGGTCGGGCCGTCGGGGCCCTCGGCCGGGCCGAGGTCGAACCACTCGATGGTGCGCGGGGCCTTCTCCAGCGGCTCGCCGCTCAGATCGAGATGGCTGCCCTTCACGCCATCGGTGGTGCGGCTGTGCCAGCCGTCGGCCACCGCGTCGGTCAGCGACGTGGAGCGCCGCTCGAGCGTGACGACCATGCCGGGGTACTTCACGTCGGAGAGGTCCTCCAGCTGGATGCCGTCCTTGTCGGCGTCCTCCCACACCCAGCCGCTGATGAGGGCCGAAGAGAAGGGCGCGACGCCGGCGTCGTTATGCTCGCTCTCCTCCACCGTGGCCGTCGACCACTTGGCGCCCTGCGGGCCCTCGATGAGCACCTCGGCCGCCTCGCCCGGCTGCTCGCGCACGGCCAGCAGGATCAGGCCGTCCACCGGCTCGTCGGGGATGAGGCGCGTGGTGGCGTCATCGAGGTCGGAGTCGACCGTCGCGTCGCCGCCCCGGTCACGCGGGGTGGCGTCGTAGCCCGCCGGCAGCTCCACCAGGTTCACGCGGTAGCCGTAGACCACCTGGATCTCCTCGCCGCCGACCACCTGGAGGCCCGTGGCCGGCAGGTCGTCGAAGCGGTAGGTGCCGTCGGCCTCAACCACGCGCTCGCGGTCGGGGTAGGCGTCCTCGCCCTCGCCGTTGAACGCGCGGTCGTAAACCCACAGCGGCTCGGGCCCGAAGGCCTCCTCCTCGTCGGCGCCATCGCCAGCGGCCGGGCCGTCGGCACCGTCGCCGTCACCGGCGCCCGGGCCGGCATCCGGATCGTCGTCGCCCGTGCCACCGGACGTGCCGGCATCGCCCGCGCCACCGGACGTGCCGGCATCGCCCGTGCCGCCGTCACCGGCATCCGGGCCGGCATCCGCATCCGCGTCCCGCGTCGTGGGGCCGCCGGGCGCGCCGGCATCGGGGTCTCCCCCATCGGGCGTCCCGGCGTCAGGCGCCTCCGAGGTCACGCCCTCCGGCTTGTACCAGTAGCGGGTCAGGCGCACGACGGCCTGGCCGGCATGGCCGCGCTCGCCCGTCTGGCGGATGCCGTCGTGGTTGAGGTCGTCCCACACGATGCCGGAGACGTGGGTGGTCGAGACCTCCTTCACGCCGGCATCGCCGCCGCGCTGGGTTGCCAGCGCCTTGGGGGTGTCGTAGGTGACGCTCTTGTAGGCGTCCTCGTACTGATGGCCGTCGCCAGCCGCGGCCTCCACGCTCGTCAGCACGTAGCCGTCCTTGCGCGCCAGCTTAGCCGCGCCGTCCAGGAAGTGCTCGGCCAGCACGAGACGGCCGCCCTCGTCGCGGGTAAGGTCGGAGTCGTAGCGCTGGTCGTCCGCGCCTGCCTTGGGCACGTCGTAGCGGCTGGGCGCGAACCCGGGCTTCAGCTCGCCCAGGGACACCCGGTACGCCACGAGGCACACGTCGTCAGCGGCGCCGCGCTCCTCATGGGCAACCGGATTGCCCGCGGCATCCAGCTGGAGGTAGCTCGGCAGCCCCTCGAAGGCGTAGATGCCCTGGGCGTCGGTGGTGGACGCCTTGGCCCCCAGGGGCGCCGACGTCACCGACGGCTGGGGCGTGGTCGTGCCGTTGGGAACGTAGCCCACCGAGGAGCCCGCGCCCTCCGGCAGCGTGACGACCGTCACCGGCGCCAGCGGCGGCCCCGGCGGCACGGCCTCGCCGCTGCCGTCGCCGTCGCCCGAGCCGTCACCCGAGCCGTCGCCCGAGCCGTCCGCGTCACCGGCGCCGGCATCGCCGTCGCCAGCGCCATCCGCACCCGCGCGGCCGGCCGGCTCGCCGCCGTCGCCCGCAGTCCCGGCGTCACCGCCGTCGCCCCCGTCCGGATCGGTGCCCGAATCGCCCGGGCCATCCGGGCCGTCCGGCCCCGGACCCGGCTCGGGCTCGTCGGTGCCGGGCCCTTCGGTACCCGGGCCCTCCACGGCCTCCTTGCCGCGGGCGCGCGCCGTCACCGCGTAAGAGCGGCCGCTCTCAAGCCCGTCGAACACGACGCGGCCCGCCTCGTCGCCCGCCACCCACACGGCATCGGGGCTCGTCGGGTCGTCGGCCAGCGTGTACTCCCAGCCGTAGGGCGCGTCACCCGCCGGCGGGGCCGTCACCTCCAGGGAGTCGGCCGACACGCGCACGGTGCCCGAGGGCCCCGTCACGGTGGCGGCGCCCAGGGTCATGACCATCATCGGCGTCTCGCACAGCTCGTCACGGGCGGCCACGTGGCGGCAGATCACCGCGTACTCGACGGCCGGGTCGAGCCCCTCGAACACGCCCTCCTTGCCCGGCCACGGGTTGGCCGCGCCGTCATCGCCGTACCACGTGAGCGTGGTCAGGTCGGGCAACGCGCCCGGCGCCAGGCCGGCGGTCGGGTAGATGGCGTACTCCGTGCCGTCGACGACACGCTTGACCGTCACCGAGGTGTCGGTGGCAGTCAAGTCGCCCACCTCGGGCAGCTTGGAGCCGAAGTTCTTGTTGAGCGTCCACTCGCCCGTCACGGGATGCTGGTACCACTGGGTCAGGAACACGCGCTGGCCCGGAACCGGCTGCTCCTCCTGGTCGATCACCGACACCGGCGGGGTGGTTCCCTCGGCGTCGATGAGCGGGTTGCGGAAGTTGCGCAGGCCGTCGTAGTTCTCGTCGTCCCACACGATGCCGCGGATGACGGTGGTCTGGAACGGCCCGAACCCCGCGTTCAGGCGCAGCTCGTCGCGGCCCTCGGAGATGTCGAAGCCGCCGGCCGTCGTCTCGCGGTAGTACAGGTCGGTCGCCTCGGCCTTGGTCGTGGGCGCCGCGATGACGATGCGACCGTCCACCACCGAGAAGCCGCCGTCGGAATCGGCCGCCACGCGCGCCGTGCCGGAGAAGTCGGGCTCCTCGAAGTGGTTGGGCTCGCCCCAGGCGAGCGGATAGTTGCCCGCGCCGTAGGCCAGCGGGGTGACGATGTCCTTGCTCAGCGAGGCATCACCGGGGCGATGGGCCTTCGAGTTGACCTCGTCGGCCTGGGCCTGCGCGTCGGCCGCGTCGTCCGTCGTCTCGTCAGCATCGGCCTTCGCCGGCTGCGCCAGCAGGCGCGTGACCGGCAGGCCCGTCACGCCGGCGTCGCCCTCGCCCTGCACCTCAAGGGTGTAGCCCATGAGGAACTGCTTGTCGGGATCGTAGTTCTGCCCGTCCGGGTCGTACGGATCGTAGTTGGTGCACACCGGGCTGTCGCGGAACTCGTAGTAGCCCGGCTTGCCCGCCTCGTAGCCCGGATCGCCCGGCTGCGGGTCGGCGGGGCCCGAGCCGCTCAGGGCCGCGCCCGTCATGAACTCGATGCTCTCGCTCTCGGGCATCTCGTTCCACTTGCCGTTGGCCCACACCCACGGCCGCAGGATGACGCGCTTGCCGTCGAGCATCTGCTCGCCCTCGTCGATGAGGCCGTTGTAGTTGCGGTCATTCCACACGTAGCCGGAGATGACCTGGCTCTGGGGCATGCGCACGCCGCCGTCGTTGTAGGCGCGGTCAGAGCCCTTCGCGGCGTCGTAGGTGAGCACCGGCTCGGTGGGCGCGGTGTCACGCGGGGCAGCCGGCTCGCCCAGGGCCGCCAGGGCCCGGGCCGCCTCAGCCGGGCGCTCGATGAGCCCCAGGTTCCAGTTGTCGTTGTACGAGTTGCCGGCCTGGACCTTGTTGCTGGCCACCGACGAGCCGTCGGCCACGTCCAGCAGCACGGTGTACTCGCCCGACGACGAGCCGTCCACCTTCATGAGGTAGGCGTCGTGGTAGTTGAGGTTGGAGTCGAGCGTCGGGTCGTCGCCGCGCTCGTACTTGGCCGTCAGGAAACCGCGGGTCTTGTAGCGCGGCTCGGTGACACGCATCCGGTAGGCGTACACGCGCACCTCGCCGTCCACCCGCGTCTGGGTGGGCAGGTCGTTCCAGCGGTACACGCCGTCGCTCAGCTCGCCGTCGGCCGCCTCGCGCTTGGCCGTCTGCTGGTTGTGGCCGCGGTCAGGCGCACCCAGGCCATTGGTGTAGTTGGCGCGGTAGGCGTCCCACTCGTCCTGGGTGGCCCAGGTCAGGTCGTCCTCCCAGCCGCCGGCGCCGTCGGAGACGTAGCGCTCCAGCGTCACCTGGATGCCGTTCACGCCCGGCTCAAGCAGCTTGGGCTTGCCGTCGTCGCCCATCACGAGCGCGCCGTTCTCGTCGCGCTCGAACTCGTCGGACTGGATGCCGTCGTTCACCACGTCGTCCCAGATGACGCCTACGATGTCACGCACCGGGGACGGCAGCTGGCCCACGTCGCCGCCGTCGACGGCCTCGTCCTCGCCCACGCGGGTGGTCAGCCAGTCGAAGGCGCGCGCGTCCTCGTCGGACACGAGCACCTCGCCCGCTCCCAGCTGCACGTGGGAGTCGCGCCACTGCTCGTAGCCGTCGGCTTCCACCTCGCCCGCCAGGATGATCTGGCCGTCATGGGCGCGGGTGCCGAAGGCCGTGCTGTCGGCGCTGAACGCCTCGCGGCCCTGCACCACCATGTTCACGAGCGAGTCCACCGAATCGGGCACATCGGAGTCAAGGCCCGTCGACGCGGCGGCGCCCTCCTCGTCGGCGGCGTCGGAGTCGGTCGCATGGTAGCGCGACAGCAGCCAGTAGTTGTCGTTGCCGTTGGCGTCCACGCTGTGGTTGAGCTCGGCCAGGCGCACGCGGTAGCCCGCCAGGAAGTGGGCGCCCTGCGGATCGGTGTAGGCCGTCGGCAGGTTGTCGAAGGCGTAGGTGCCGTCCTCGCCGGTGCGCACGCTCACCACGCCGTTGGCGGCCGTGCCGCCCGTCACCACGGGCCCGGCCCACAAGGGGTTGCCGTCAGCATCCTCCTGCGGCACGCCGTTCTCGTCCACGGCGCGCACGCCGGTGCGGTCATCGGCGCCGAAGGCCTCGTTGCGGAACCAGTGGCTGCCCCCGTCGTCGGGGTTGGTGCGGGCCGGGTCGTAGAACCACTGGGTCAGCGTGACCACCTGCCCCGGCACGCCGGGCTCCACCAGCACCGGGTTGCCCTCGGCGTCCATCACCTCGTTGCCGTCCTCGTCGACCTCTGCCTCGAAGGACTGGATGCCGTCGTAGTCCTCGTCCTGCCACACGCGGCCGGTCACCGTGGAGCGCGGAACCTCCACCAGGCCCGCGTCCCAGTGATCCACGCGCACCGCCGCCGCCAGGTCATAGCGGGTGAAGCGGCTGCCCTCGCCCACCAGCACGGAGTTCTCGGGAAGCGAGGTGCCCTCCTGGTACCGGTCGGCCACCACGATCATGCCGTCCGGCGCCACGTCCTCGTCGGCAACCGTGCTGCCGGCCCCCTCGTTCAGGTAGTAGGAGAAGGCGTTGTCCGCCGCGAAGGGCGCCGGCGTGAGCGTCTGCTGGTGCGCGGGGATGGCGCGCACGGTGCTGCTCGCATCGGAGTCCAGGTTCTCGTCGGGGTTGCCGTCCTCGTCGAGCGCGCGGTTGCGCAGCGAGAGCGCCCAGTCGGCCGAGAGCCCCCGCAGAAGCTCGCGGTCAATGCGCAGACGATAGCCCGCCAGGTACTTCTTCTTGTCCTCGTCCTTGATGTTGGGCGAGGCCTCCGGGTCGGGCACGTAGGTGGGGATACCCTTGAACATGTAGCTGCCGGAAGGCGTGGTGGTCTGGGTGAGGCTGGCCTTCAGGCGCTCGCTCATGCGGTCCTCGGGCACGGGAACCCATGCGCCGTCGATGCCGTCGGTGCCGGTCTCGTGGCCGTTGGGGCGCCACCAATACTGCTCGAGGGTCACCTTCACGCCGGCGATGCCCGTCTCGGTGCCGTTCTGCACGCCGTTGTAGTTCTCGTCGTTCCACACGTAGTCGCCCAGGTAGCCCTTGGTGCCGTCCACCCAGCCCAGGGCGAACTTGCGATAGTGCTTGAAGCCGAGCCACTGCTGGCCCGCGTTCTCGTACACCGCATGGCCCGCATCGTCCACGGGCACCTTCAGCTCGAAGGGCGCGGTCTGGTTGACGCCGCCCACGATCTTCAGGTCGTTGTCCCACACGCCGTTGGCGCCCGGCATCTCCAGCGGGCCGCCGTTGGCCCAGGTGTACACCGTGGGCTTGAGCAAGCGCTGGCGGTTGTCCTCGCAGGTGATGACGTAGTGGCGGTCGGGAATGAGGCGGAACTCGAAGCGTCCCTGGGCGTCGGTGTTGAAGGCCGCCGCCACGCCGTCGGCCGTGATGGCCGGCTCGGGGTCGTAGGTGTCCGTCTCCGGATCGTACTCGTGCACCACCACGCGCATGTTCTGGAGGCGCAGCTCCTTCTGCTCGGTGCCCGAGGCCATCAGCTCCTCGGTGGTCAGCTTGTCGGCGTTGTCCCAGTCGGCGCCCACCCAGTCGAGAACGCCGTTGATGTCGTCGGGATCCTCCTCGGTGAGGTCTTCCAGCATGTCGTCGCGGAAGGCCACGCCGTTGATGGTCACCGGACGCGCCAGGCCCACGTCGTAGCTGGTCATGCGCGCGTCGTAGCGCTCATGCACCGGATCGGGCTCGCCGGCGGCGAACTTGTCCTTGTCGTAGGCCACGGCCTCCACGTCGATGGCCTTGGTGGTGGTGGCGATCATCTGGTTGTTCTTGCGCTCCACCGAAAGCGGGTTGCGCGCGTCGTCCGGGCCGATGGACTGCGTGGTCAGCGAGAACCACGCGTACTCCTGCGGGAACGTGAAGCGCAGCTTGTACTTGCCGGGCTTCAGGTTGGACAGGATGTAGTACCCCTTGTTGTCGTAGTAGTCGCTCTCGGTGACGTAGGAGTACGGCTCGCCGTTGTCGGCGCTGATGTAGCCGTCCAGGTCGCTGCGCAGGGGCACGCCCGTCTGCGGGTCGGCCACCACCCAGCGGTCCTCGAAGCCGGTCTTGTCGTCGTTGCGCAGCACGGCCACCTCGCCGTCGCGGTTGCACGGCCAGCCGTACTCGTTGAGCAGCTCCACCTTCACGCCGTTGACGCCCGGATCCTCCGCCACGCCGTCGAAGTTCACGTCCTTGAACAGCGCCGAGGTGGGCTGGCCGTTGCCGTAGAGGCCCGTCCACACGCCCGTCTGGGGGTCGATCTCCTTGTCGGTGGATAGGAGGAAGCGGCCGTTGTCGGCCTTGTGGTAGGTGGTCGAGCGGCCCAGCCCGTCGGTGGTCAGCTCGCCCAGGGTGTCGTCCTGCAGGCCGTTCCAGTCGGTGTCCAGCCACACGTAGTCGCCGATGTAGCCGCGGCCCTCGGGGGCGTCCACGAACACGCCGGCCATGACCTCTTCCTTGAGCGAGGTGCTGCCCGACGCGCCGCCGGTGGTCTGGCGCTGGGCGTAGGTGTTCCACTGCGTCACCTCGGCCAGGCGCGCGGCCAGGCCCGGGTTGGCGTCAGGCTGGCCGTCCACCTCGTTCATGTCGAAGTCGCGGTCGCCCGTCAGGGTGCCGTTGTACTTGGGCAGGTTGAGCGGGGTGCGCAGGTCGTAGCTCAGGCGGATGTAGCCTTGGCACGGCAGGTTGGAGTTGTCGTTGACCACGCGCATCCACACGAAGCGGATGGCCTTCTTCAGCTTCTCGGCCTCGTCGGGATGATCCTCCACGTACTGCTTGAGGGTGTTGAGGTTCACCATGTTGATGGAGGCCATGCCCGCGTCATCCTGGGAGATGGCGTCCATCCACTCGATGATGTACTGGTCTTCCTGGGTCTCGCCGGACTGGGCGTAGGGCGGCGTGATCCCCGACTCGGGCAGCGGCACCAGCTTGCCGCCGCGCGTGGCGATGGGGCCCACCCACAGCTTCGCCTCGAGGTCGCGCTCGGCGCCCTCGGTCACCATGACACGGCCGTTGGGGTTGTCCTCGTCCAGCGGATCCATCATCACGAGCTTCACGGAGTCCAGGTCGTCCAGCCAGCCGTTCCACTGCGACTTGCGGCCCACCGGCTCGCCGTCCATGAGCTGCTTGACCTTGGTGTCGCCCTCGTAGGGCAGGATGTCCATGAAGGCGGTGCGGATGTAGCCCTTGGCTTTCTCGGCGTCGGCGCCCACGTTGAGCGCGGAGATCTCGTAGGTGTAGCTGGAGCCCTCCGGCGCGGCCGCCGGGCCGTTGACCGCCTCGTTGAACATGGAGTTGAGGTCGGTGGTGGACTCCTTCTTCTGGCTGATGGTCTCGCTCGACACGAAGCCGAGGGCGGCCAGCTGCATGCACACCATCTTCTGGTCGGTCTTGCCGTCCAGGTTCACGTCACGCGAGTCGCGCTCGAGCGCGATGCGGTCGGCCGTGGTCTGGATGGCCGGCACGTAGCCGTTGAAGTTGCCGTCCTTGTAGGCGTAGCTGGACGCCATCAGCAGATCGCGGCTCACCGCGGAGCTGGCGTCCGAGCGGATGGGCATGAGGATGTCCACGATGACGGCCTGGCCCATGTCCAGACTGCCCTTGCGCAGGGTGCCGTCGCCGTAGGGCGCGCCGGTGAAGCGCCAGTTCATGAACTTGCGCTGGGTCTTCACCGTGGCCGAGCCGGCCTTGTCCTCGATGAGCAGGCTGCCGCCGATGCGCGGGTCAGACAGGCGCACGTCGTTCACGCCAGAGGCGTCGGCAGGCGTGGTGGTGGTCAGATCGTCGGACACGTCCACCACGCGGTAGGTCCACATGGGCTTGACGGCGTTCAGGTTCTGGGCAGGCGTGACCACCACGGTGTCCATCTCCACGAGCCACACCGGGTTGCCGTCCTCGTCAAACACCGGATTGCCGTCCTCGTCGGTCTTCTGGATCTTGTTCCCGTCCCCATCCAAGATGTAGACGGGGTTGCCGTCCTTGTCCAGGATGGGCTCGTCGCGGGTGACGGCCACGCTCTTGTAGGCCATGTTCAGCGGGTGCGTCGGCTTGGCCGCCTCCGAGGCGGGCACGTAGCGGAAGTCCGCGTCGCTGAGCGCCGTGGCCGCGCCGTAGCCCTCGATGAAGGGCAGCAGCATGGATATCTGCGGGTTGGAGCAGTAGTCCACCTTGGCCGCGCCCGTCACGCCCAGGGCGGCGAGCTGCTCGGCGCTCAAGTTGGTGAGCTGGACGGAGTAGCGCATCATGCGCGATCCGCCGGGGTCGATGGCGGGGGTGCCGGTGCTCCAGGAGTACTCGGTGCGGTAGTTGCCCGAGAAGTACGACTGGCTCATGTCGATCTTGATGTAGGGGAACTCCGGGTCGCGGTAGAAGCCGGCGCGGTCGCGCTCGGCCTCCACGAACTTGGTGTCGTCGTAGCGCGGCACGGCGCTCACGAAGTGGTTGATGTGGGACGCGGTGGTAGCGCCGGTCACGTCGCCCTCGGCCAACACGGAGATGCCGTCGTCCACGCCAGTGGCCAGCAGGTGGGTGCCCTTGCGCATCTTCTCGTACAGGGGGATGGGCCGCTGCTGGATGGTGGGGTCCTCGCTCACACGGGTATGGCTCAGCACGCCGGCCGCGTTGCTGGTGATGGTGGTCGGCATGTCGGTGCCGTTCTTGAGCATCTTCTCGCCGTCGGCGTTGAGCAGGTAGTCGCCGTTGGACATGGTGTACCACTGCCAGCCGATGTTGTTGCGGTTCGGGTCGATGTCGTCGGCCTCCTGGGCGCCCTTGGTGGCCGCCTCCTTCTCGGGGGTGGACAGGTCGTCGGGCATGGCGTCCACCGCCAGGCGGAACCCGTGGGGCACCGGCGTCACGTGCGACTCGTAGTCGCTCGACACGTCGCCGTCCTCGCCCACGGCCTTGATGACCCAGCGCACCTGGCGCACGTCCTCGTTGCCGGCCGAGTTGATGGGGATGGCGGTGTTCTGCTTGTCGGAGACGGCGTAGCCCGCGCGGCTGCCCACCAGCCGCCAGGTGCCCTGCTTGCCGTCAGCGGTGTTGAAGTCGTCGGCGTCGTCCTCGCCGTAGAAGTAGTCGCGGTCGGCATCGGTGCCGGGCAGCGCGAAGTTCTCATGGTCGATGTAGGCCGCGCCGTTCTGCTCGTCATAGCCGTTCAGGGCGGCGGAGGGGTCGTTGGGAGCCTTGCGGACGTACACGAACACCCGCAGCTTGCTCTCGGTCTCGGCCTCCTCGTTGGCCGGCACGCGCCGGGCGCCCGGCGTGCTGGCGTCCACCTCGGCCCCGGCGGCATCCACGTACTTGTACGCGGCGCCCGGAACCTCCCACACGCCCGTGTTGACACGCGCGATGCTCGGCTCGATGCGGCCGATGGGCGTCGTCTTGCTCTGGAACGGCGCGTCGGTGATGGTGGAGTCGCCCGTGGACCACCACGGCACCTGCCAGTCGACGATGAAGCTGTTCACCGCGCCGCCGGTGTTGATGGCCTGGGTCAGGTAGAACTGGTTGTTGCCGCCGTCATGGCCGTCGTCGGCCAAGGTAACGGTGGTGAAGTCGGGGTCGGTGATCTGGCGGCGCAGCACCGCGGTGTCGGCGCGCACGCTGGCCATGGGCTTGCGCACGCGGAACCAGCCCGCCTGGGCGCCCACGTACACGTCGTCGTACTCGCCGTCGCAGTCCAGGTCGATGGCGGGCATCTCGTCGCCCGTCACCTGGTCGACGTAGGCAGGGCTATCCTGGGCCTTCGTGCCGCTCAGGAAGAAGCGCACCGGCGACTGCGCGGCGAAGTCGTCCACGCCGAAGTCGGCCAGCGGGTCGTCGGGGCGCACCGGCTTGGAGGCAGTGGTGCCCGCCTTGTCGCCCGCCGCGTAGGTGTGATCCCAGTCGTCGCCCTGCATCCACTGGAGCTGGCGCTCCTCGGTGGTGTAGTAGGCCTGGCAGCTCTCGCCGTCCCACGAGCGGATGGTGTCCATCTGCTCCTTGTAGCTCACGGGGCGGCCGTCCACCAGCATGCCGTCGGTAGCAGACTCCTCCGAGCCCAGGCTGTCGACGCGCGTGCGCACCTTGAGGGTCACCACGTCCTGGTAGCCCAGGTAGCCATCGGGGTGCACGCCGCCCCAGTAGGCCGCCAGCAGGCTGTCGTACTTGTCGAACTCCTCGTCGGAGGCGTCGTCGGGCGGGGCCAGCTCGAACACCACCACCTCGCCCTCGTGGGCCTTGGGCTTGACCGTGGGGTCGTCCGGCACGTCGGTCGGGTCGTCGGCGTCCGGCTTGCCGTAGTCAGGGTCGGTGAAGTTGTTCTCGTCGTAGGCGGGCTGGGTGGTCACGTTGACCGTCCAGCCGCGCGCCACCAGCTGCTTGGGGGTGAGCTTCTCGTGGGTGACGGCGTTGCCGTTGTGGCGGTCCTTATAGGTGCGCTCCACGTAGAACGCGTAGTCGTCCCCCTCGTAGTCGGCCAGGTAGCGCTCGAAGGCGCCCGTCGCGTCGTCCTCGGCGTTCACCAGCTTGTCGTGGTCGTAGAAGGTCACGAAGTCGGGCAGGTACAGGGCGAACACGAGCTTGCCGTGGTTGAGCGCGCCGCGGCCGCCCACGCTGGCGGTGCCGTCGGGGTTGGCGCAGCGCAGGGTGGCGGCGAACCAGGGGGTGTCGGCGTACTCGAAGGGCTTGTCCGGGTCGCCGGCGGCGCTCACCGTGCCGTCGTTGTTGAGCACGTTCGTGCCCTGGGCGCCCTTGCCCGTGGACGTCGAAGCCCCCGACCACGTGGCCGGGTCGTCGTCGCGCGGCCGGTCGGCCGGCTCCAGCTCCGCCTCGTAGGACGAGCTGAACGTGGGCGACACGAAGCGCAGCTTGAGCGTGGCGTAGACGCCCGCATCGGTGTGGGTGCGCGGCGCGTCAGCCGTCTTGGCCTGGAACTTCTCGGTCACCTCGGCCGCATCGTTGCCGTTGAGGCCCTGGGTGGTGGCCGACGAGAGCGCATACTGGCGGCGGAAGGTGTAGTCCGACGCGTTGAGGCCCTTGTCGCCCTCGGGGCCGGCCAGCGCCACCGACTTCAGGCCGGCGCCGTAGGTGCCGCCCGTCTCGGTGTACTTGCCGAAGTAGCCCGTGAGCGGGCTGTTCTGCACGCCCTCGCGCGTCTGGGTGCCGTCGTTGTAGTAGTTACGGGGCAGGGCGCCGGTTTCCATGAAGCGAGTCCAGGTGTTGTGGTAAGAAGAATCCTGGTAGTCCGCCGGGCGATGGGCGTCCTGCTCGTAGGACCAGGAGATGCGCGGCGTGGTGTCGTTATGGGTGCCACGATAACAGCTATCTTGGCTCTGGGATTGGTATCGGTACGACTCCACCGGCGCGTCCAGGCGCTTGTCGAAGTAGCGATCCACCACGCCACAGTCGTCGTTTTCCCCCACGCCCGTCTCGCCGCGGTAGCGCGCCGGCGCGCCCACGGTGAAGGGGTTGTTGGCTATGTCGTTGTCGGTGAGGAACTGGTACCCCGTCATCTTGGAGGTGACGTAGGTGCGGATGTTCTCGTTGGCGCGCCCCGCCTCCAGGTGATCGGGCTCCTCCGGCCACTCCGGCTCCTCCACCAGGGAGATGTCGAACTTGAACGTGTCCATGCCCAGCGCGGGGATGCGCTGCTCGGCATCCTCGGCATGGTCGAGGTCGTCGCCCTTCGCGGTGAAGCGCACCACGAAGCGGTACTGCGGCTCGTCATCGTCATAGGAGGTCTCGGGGTTCACCTGCTCGTAGGTGACCGTGGCGCGGAAGTTGGCGTCCTTCCAGGCATTGTCCTCGTTGTCCGTCACCTCGGCAGTGTTGCCGGCGTAGGCGTTGTAGGAGTAGGCCGCGTCCCAGTCGGCCAGATCCATCTCCTGCTCCACCCCGGGCCATTCGCCGTAGGGCTTGCGCGTGCCGCGGTGCACGGGAGCCATGCCCTCGGGCAGCACCGTGGTCACCACGGGCAGGATGAGGTCGCCCTTCTGGCCGCCGTTGGTGGTGTAGTTGGCCGTGCGCCGCTCCTCCACCGAATTGCGCCAGGAGCAGCGGGCGTACTGATCCCACCAGTAGCGGTTCTCCACGTGGATGTTGAGCTGGCGCGTGTCGGTCTCGGCCGCCAGGTAGTAGTCGGTGGAAGGGCCGGACACGCCGTTCTCGCCGATGGTGTTCCACACGCGCACGAGCGGCTTGCGCTGCACGGCGCGGGTGCCCGTCTGGGCGTACACCACCGCATCGGCTCCCACGGCCGCATCCCCGCCCTTGTAGGCCTCGCTCCAGAAGCCGTCGAAGCCGTCGTTGCGTGCCACCGACCCCATGGCGTTGCCCTCATCGGTGCGCACGGTGGCGTTCTGGATGGTGTAGCCGTTGATGGACGGCATGTTGGGCGAGCCGTAGAGCTGCTGGTAGTCCTGCTCGCGGAGCCAGCGCGTGTTGATGGTCTCCTTCCAGTCCATGCCGTAGACCTGCATATGCTTCTGGCCCTCGTGGTGGCCGCCCTCGAAGTGATCGACGTCCATCACCTGGTAGTAGGCGCTCGACTTGCTCGGCTCCTGGCCGGCTGCTGTGTCGTCGCCCGCGGGCTTCACGTCCACCGGGCGCGTGAGCAAACGGTCGTACCAGGCGCCGTCCTCGTTGCTGCCGAACACGTGCGAGGCCAGGTTGACGGCTATCTGGTAGCCGTTGTCGCCATACTCGTCCGGGTCGGCCGCGTTGGCGTCCGTGCCGTCGATGGCCCGGCCGTACCACTTGCCCAGGTCGTGCTCGACCGTCACGCGGATGACCCAGGGCTGGGAGCTGTCGCGGTACGCGGTGCTGTGGGCGTTGGCGCTGTCCGAGGGCACGCTCGTGTAGGTGGACTTCTCGGTATCGGCCGAGAGGTCGGCCACCGTGGGCGTGGCGCCGCTGCGGTAGACGCCCGGGTCCTGGGCGGCGCTCGGGGCGTCGTAGCCGGCGTAGGCGCTCGCCGGCGACTGGAGCACCTCGATCTTCACCTTGGCCTGGTCGATGGGATCCCACGTCTTGTCGGACACGTGGGGGTCGTACTGCTGATCCTGCGGCGTGCCGCGGTTCGTCATCACGTAGGCCTTGGCCGTGGCCTCATCGTTCAAGAGGGCCGAGAGCGCCGCCAGGTCGCCCATGTCGATGCCGTCGGCCGCCGCGTTACCCGTGAACTTGGGCTCCACGCCGCGCGGCATGACGTAGGTGAACTCTACGCCGTCGAGCGTGCGGTCGCCGTAGTTGTAGGCGATGAGCTGGCTCGTGAAGTCCTGGTTGTACTCGAGGGCCGTCACGTAGTGGCCGTTGATGAGGCCGGAGCGGTCACGCAGCCATTGGCCGGCGTAGTCGTAGTCGCCCACGCGCCACCGGTAGCGGCTGTCCACGCCGCTCGGGTACTTGCGCGAGGCCTTGGCGTCGCCGTCCTGGTCGGTGATGAAGTCACTCGACGTGGCGAGCCACGCCTTCTGCATATGCACGCGGGTCTCGCTCCACACGAGCGGCACGGTGCTCCCCCACCGCTCGGTCTGGCTGTCCATGTCGCCCTGGGTGCGCGCCTTGGTCACAAACGAGTAGTAGTCGCGCACGTAGCGGTTGGTGAGCGACGAGCCGTTGTCGTTGGCCTGGGCCGTACCGCCCGTGTTGGCGCTGCCGCTGTCCCACCAGCCCTCGTAGCGGGTGCTGGAGGGCAGCAGCCCCTTGGCGTCGCCCACGGTGTCGGCGTAGGGGCGCGGCGTGTAGCGCACGCGCTGCTTGTTGCGCGCGGTGCGCACGTCCTCGTCGAGGAAGATGCCGCGAGAGCCCTCCTCGCCCCAGTTGTTCACGTCCCACCAGTTGTAGTAGGGCTGGTGGGTGGTCTCCACGCCGGGAATCCACGTGAGCGAGCCGTCGAACATCTCCCACACGTCGGTCTGCTCGGCCTTGTCGCCCGAGAACGCCGAGTCCAGCAGCAGGGAGTCCAGGTCCATGAGGTTGCTGGCCGTGTTCACGTACACGGGGCTGCCCATCTCATGGGTGCCGTCGAAGATGGTGCCGTTCATCTGGTTGATGCGGCCCGAGGCGCTGTTGCCGTAGGCGTAGGGATAGTAGTAGTACTCGCCCATGCGCGGGAAATACGCCGGCTCCACGCCCGCATTGCCCGTGAGGGCGCCCGTCGCGCCCAGGTCCAGGTACACCTGGGGCAGGCCGTCCACGGCCGCGCGCACGGGGAACCACACCTCGATGAGGTCGCCCACCTCCATGCGGGAGTTGCCCGGCGTGGCCACGTCCACCGGACGGCTGGCCGCATCATCAGGGTCGACCTCGCTGCCGGCGTCGTCGCCATCGGGCACCCAGGATATCTTGAGCAGCGTGAACTCGGTCGGCCGACTGGCGTTGGCCGCCGTGGGGTTCAGGTCGGTGAAGGCGCGATAGCCTGCGTGGCCTCGCGTGGCCGCGGCGCGCGCGTAGGTCATGGCCCCGCCGTAGTCGAGCGCCTCGCCGCTGCCCTCGGCCACCGCCTCCACCTTCAGGCGCATGCCCTTCAGGCGGGCGGCGGACACGTCGTCGCCGTCACGGTCGGTCCAGCGCACCTGCAGCACGCGCTCCAGGTAGGCGGCGTCTATCTGGCCGCCGTCCGTCGTCTTCAGGTAGTCGGAGGGGATGCGCTCGTAGAGCACGGGGTTGTACAGCTCGCCCTCCAGCTCGCGAATGCCGGGGTTGGTCCCCTTGGGCACGTTCTTGAGCGAGTTCTTGTACCAGAACTGCTCGCCGGGCACGTAGCCGAGCTTCTGGGCGGCGTTCACGTCCCAGGCCGCCTCGGCCATGGCCTCGGTCTGGAACACCTGGCCCTGGAACTGCATCACCGGCGTGCGGCGGTACACCTTGAGGGTGCGCGTGGCGCCCTCGTCCTGCTTGGTGAGCCACTGGCCGTGCTCGACCGCCGCGCCAGGGGCGGCCAGGGCGGGGGCCGCGCCGGCTACCGGGTCGTCGTAGAAGTCGAGGACGGTGGACTCGTTATGGTAGTGGGTCAGCGCCAGGTCGGCGGCGTCGGTGGGAGTCCAGCTGTTGGCCTGCTCGCTGCTGGGCAGCTGGGCCGAGAGGGCGCGCAGGTCCGCGTAGCGGCCCACGCCCACCAGGGCCACGTCCTCCAGCTCGTAGGGCGCCGCGCCGTCCTTGGTGGCCGGCACGTCGTAGTAGGTCCAGCGCACGCCGGTGACCTTGCGGAAGAGGTTGCCGTTGGCCGAGTGCCCCTCGTCGGTCGCATCCGGCGTGGCGGTGCCGTAGCGCGCCACCAGCTCGGCGTAGCTCACCCACTTGCCCGGCGCCGAGGCAGCACGCGCCAGATCGGTGCCGGTCATGAGGGCCGCCGGCTGCAGGGCGTAGGCGGCGGGATCGGCCGTGGCCGCGGGATAGCCGGAGTCGAAGTACTCCACCTTGATGGCGGGACGGCCGGGCACGAGGCTGCCGTCCTCCCCCTCCACCGGGCCCACGCCGTTAGCCGGCATGTCCTTCGGATAGCGCAGGTCAACTACGGCGCCGCCCTCGGTGAGCACCGTCTTGTTGGACGCGGCTATCTTGGGCGTCTCGGTCAGCTCGAAGAGCACCTTGCCCGAGGGATCGCCGCCCACGTTGCCGTCGGTGAAGCGCACGGTCACTTGCAGGTCGTTGGTGTGGCGCGTGTAGTTCTCTATGTCGCTCACCGTCAGCTGGGCCGGGTTGCCGTCGCCGTCGGCCGGCACGGCCGGGTTGGAGGGCGTGTTCGTGGTGAACTGGGCGTCCAGCTTGATGACATCGTCTTTGTGGTAGTGGAAGCGGATGTTGGAGTAGTCGCGAGCCGCCAGCTGCCCCTTGCCGTCGTAGCGCAGGGCGATGTCGTTCACCGACGCGTAGCGGATGGGCTCGAGCGCGCTGCCCGGGCTCGTGGAATCCGTCGCATAGCCGGTCTTGTTCTCCCAGTCCAGACCGCCCTTGCCGTGGTTCAGGCTCGTGGCGCGGTACTGCGTGTAGCCGTGCTTCGGGCGCGCCACGGCGTAGAAGTTCGACTCCACCGTCTGGTTCTGGTAGCTGGGGTTGTCGTCCTCGTAGGCCGTGTTGCCGTCGTCGTGGTAGTCCGGATCGTCGTTGAGCTCGTCAGTCGCCTGGGTGATGACGCGCAGCCACAGGCCCTTGCCCGGAGCGATGCCCGAGGCATCGGGGTCGGCCGCATCGTACTCGCCAATTTGGAACAGCAGGTCGCGGTTTTGGCTCAGGCCCTCGGCGCCGGCGTCGAGGGACAGGTCGGTCTTCTCGGGCGCAGGGCGCTGGGCCGAGCCGTCGTCGGCGGAGAGGAAGGCCTTCACGTCCAGGCCGGTGGCGTTGCCGTTGACCCACGTGCCGTCGGCCTTCTGTACCTTGGCCACCTCCCAGCCCACCACGCGCTGGCCGGGAGCCGTGTCGAAGCGGGCGTCCACCTGCTCGAGCGGCAGCGAGGGCTCCTTGGCGGCCTCGTCCAGCCACTCGTCGGTACCCACGTAGAGCAGGTACTCGATGTAGTCACCGGCGTACACGTCGCCGTTGGGGATGTCCGACACCTCGCCCGAGGCGGGGTCGTAGCTCACCGGCGTGGTGATGGAGCGGTCATCGAAGTCGTAGGCGAACACGGTCTGGGCGCCCGCGTCGGTCTGCACCGTCTTGCCGCGGGTGAGCGAGGTCTCCATGATGGCCAGCCGGTGCGACAGCAGGTAGTTGGCCGTAGGAGCCGCCGTGTTCTTCGACTGGTCGGCCAGGGCCTTGAAGTTGGGGTCCTTGGTGGCCACCTGGTCCACCACCAGCTTGTTCGGCAGCTTCCAGGTATCGAAGTCGTTGCCGTCCTTGCAGAAGGTGGGCGTTGAGGTGTAGTCCCAGCGGCCCGCCTCCAGGTCGGTGGCCGTGGTGGCCGTGGCGGCCTTGAAGTTTCCGACGGTGCGATCCACGTACACGCCGTCGAAGGCGTAGGTGTAGTGGGGCTGGGTGCCCGCGGGCAGCGCCTTTCCGTCGCGGTCGACCAGCTGGGAGGTCGCGCCCGCCGAGGCGGTCAGGTTGCGCTCCCGCAGCGGCGAGAGGTACTCGCCCGAGTCGAGCATGGTCTCGGGCTTGGCGCGGTCGGCGTTGGGCGAGTCGAACTCAAAGGACACCTTGGCCACTGCGGGCTTGGCGTAGGTGAGGTCCACCGTCGCGTCGCCCTTGAAGCCGGGAATGGTGTTGGTGGCGTCGACTGCCTGATAGGACAGCGTCAGCTCGTCGGCATGGTCGCGCAGGTACTTCTCCACGTCAATCACGTAGTCGCCCGCATGATCGCCCGAGGCCAGGGGCGCGTCGGAGAGGATGCCGGCGTCGCGCATATCCTTCCAGGTGAGCACGACGTCCTTGGTGAGCGTGGTCGTCCCCACCGTGTTGCGGATGGTCAGAGTGAACTTGTTGGCCTGGAACCACGTGACGTCGTGACCCGTGTGATCGGGCACGAACTCGGCGGGCACGTACACCTTCTGCAGGCGGAAGGTGTCGTGCAGCTCGCTCGTCAGCCGCGCGTGGCTGATGTGCGCGATGCGGTTGGGGCCGTCGGGACGCGCATCCAACGCGAGGCCCATGTCCTCGTCCTCCGAGTTCCAGAAGCGCGCCTCGAACTCAGCCAGGTTGGGCGTCTTGTTGTCGCGCGCGTAGTCGTACATCGACACGTCCGCGGCGTTGTTGTTCTTGGCGTTGAGGCTGTAGTTGTCCTTGAACGGGATGAGGTAGCCCAGGTAGTAGCCCTGGTCGGACTCCTGGTGCTCCACGCCGGCGTTGGAGTTGGCCTTCCAGCCGCCCGAGGCCAGGGGCTTGAGCGGGTCGGCGTAGCGGTAGTAGCGCGCGTTGAACGAGTTGGTGGCGTCGGCCTTGTCGCTCACGCTGCCGGTGAGCGGGTTCTTCTCGCCCTTGTAGATGTAGGGGCGGCCGAGCAGGTAGAAGTCGGTAGCCGCGTCCGCCGCGTCGCGGTCGACGGGATTGCCCGCTATCTCGGACGTGGAGTCGCCGTTGCCGTAGTAGGGCCCCAGATCCATCACGTAGGAGGTGACGAACTCGTTTTCTTTGAGCGGCACGGTGGCCGGCTCGGCGCCCGTGCGGTTATAGTCCTCGGTGCCATCCGGGTTGGTGGTGTAGGTGCCGTAGGCGTTGGCGATGACCGCCGCCTCGCGCTCGTCGGGGCGCCCGAACTTCAGGAAGCCGTCGCCGGTGGAGCCGGGGTTGGCCACCATATAGTCGAGGCCTTGGTCGTTGAGCTTAGCCTGACCGGTGATGGCGCCGCTGCCGTCGTAGGTCACCTCGTACTGGCCGTCGCGGCGCACCACGATGGTGCGCGCGGTGCCCTCGACGTAGCTGTCGCCCGCCGCATCCCACTGGCGGGTGGTCAGCGTGATGGAGGCGTTCTCGTAGTCGGACAGGTGCTTCCACACGCCCGAGTCCTTGAGGAAGTGGAAGCCGGTGGAGAGGTAGCCGTAGTACTCCAGGTCGCTGTCGGGGATGCACTTGGGCAGCGTGTCATGGAGCGTCACGCGGTCGGCGAACGAGGCGTAGGTATCGTACCAGTCGTCGCCGGAACGGTAGTCGGTGCTGCTGTAGAACCAGCGGATGTTCTTGCGGTAGAACGACATGGCGTAGTGGTAGTCGTCCGCGAAGCGCGCGTCCTCGTAGCCGTAGTTGCCCAGGCGGTTGCCGTAGGCGCCGGCGGCGTTGGTCACCGTGTCCTTGCGCACGTAGTTGCCGTCCTCATGCACGATGAGGTGCTGGTTGGTCACCAGGTGGCGCATGCGGCCTTCCATGTGGTGATGGCTCCAGTAGCTATCATGGCAGATGTAGTCCTGGTAGGACCAGTTGCTCTTGATATCGGAGGAGTTGGGGCCCTTGGGGGCGTTATAACGCGTGACGGCCTTGTGCTGCGGGCGCACGTTGCCCGACAGGTCGCCGCCTACCTCCATGGTCACGCTTGACTGGACGTTCACGCCGTCGCCGCTGGTCACGGCGTAGGTGCGGCCCGTCGTCTCGAAGGCCATCTTGTTGAGCCAGTCGGCCCAGTCGCCGTTGCTCACGCCGTACCAGGTGCCGTAGTCGGGCTGGCCTGCGCTCTGCCAGGCGTCGCCCGAGGCCTCGAAGGTGCCGTCGGCGAACAGGTTGTCCGCCCCGCCGGCGAACTGCGCCTGGTTGATGGACACATCGTAGGTGATGCTCGTCACCGGGTTGCCCGGCTCGCCCACGTTCTGGTAGTCAGTGATGCCGTCCTTGCGGGCGTACCGGTCGGCCTCGGCCGAGCTGCCGAAGCTCGCCTCGGGCTGGCCGGCGGCGTTGGCCTTGAGCAGGTTCAGGCGGAAGTACTTCTTGCCGTCCACGTCCGTCTGCTTGGAGAACGCCTCGCCGCTCGCCCAGGCGTCGCGGATCTCCTGCTCGCTCACGTACAGCTTGTCGCCGTTCTTGTAGGTGACGGTGATGCCCCTGAGGTAGGGCACCGCGGCGCTGCGAACCTTCACGTAGTAGGCGTCGAAGTAGCCGGCCGGCATGGTCTGAGTCAGGTGGATGAGCGCGCCCGAGTTGTAGGTGAGGGCTCCCACGTAGGAGGCGCCGCCCTGCTCGGTGTGGCACGACCACTCGGGCGCATACGACTGGGCGCCCGGCCCGCTGTTCACCTGGCGGAAGTCAGCGAGCAGCGACACCTGGGCCTTGTAGCCCGCATCCAAGGCGCCGTTGCTCTCGCCGCCGGCAGTGTAGCTGTCCGCCTTCCAATGGGTGGAGTCCCACGAGCCATCAGTGCCCTGGTTGAACCGGTCGGTGCCGTTAGTGCCCGTGCCGTCGTCCCAGAAGCCCGAGCGGCTCACCGTGTCGAAGTACATCTTCGACACGTAGATGTCGGAGCCGTCGCGGCGCAGAACCTCGTAGTCGCTGCCGAGCGGGGCCTCGCGGATGCCGTTGAGGTGGTTGGTGGCCGTGGTGGTCATCCGCTCGGTGGTGGCGAAGTTCGCGTCGGTGTAGCCGTCGAAGGTGAAGGTCTGCGCCTCCTTGCCGGCGGCGCTGTGCTCCCAGTCCATGTTCTTCCAGCTGTGCAGCTCGGCGCTCGCCAGGTTGGCGATGCCCCAAAAGTAGAGGAACTCCTCGCCGATCACCAGGCCGTCATCGGTCACCGCCAGCTCGGAGAGGCGCGCATAGTCAGGATCGGACGCATCCGGCGTCACGGTGCTGCTCTTCACCACGAACTTCGTAGGCAGCTTGCCGGCGCCAGGCACGTAGTCATCGGCCGGCTCCAGCACGATCTCGCGCGCGGTCGTCCCGTCATCATCGACGTAGCCCTTGAGCACCACGGTGCCCACCAGGCCCTCGTCCTCGAAGCACTCGAGGAACGGGTGGGCAACGGTGATCTTGGTGGTGTGGAATCCCGTCCAGGCGCTCACCGTGGAGCCGTCGGCCTGGGCAATGCCCGTCTCCCACTTGAGCGGCAGCGTGGTCTTTACGTCCACGTCGTCGAGGGTGGAGTAGCCGCGCTGGTTCCACAGGCGCGTGAACAGCTTGAAGTCGCGGTCGTAGGGCACCGTGGTGAGGGTACGGCTGCCATCCATGCTGGCGGCATCGCCCGTGGTGTGCGTGTCGGTATAGTCCCACTCGCCGTACTGGCCGAAGGTGTGCAGCTCCAGCGCGGGACGGAACACCTGCAAGGCAGACGCCTTGTCGAAGGCGCCCTTGGTGTCCAGCGCGCCCTGCTGGATGACGCGGGCGCGGGCGTCCAGGTTGTCGTAGTCCTTCCCGTTCACGCGCTTGTACCACCAGTTGGCGGTGCCGTGGGCGGTAACGGTGACCTCCTTGCCGGCGGCCACCGGGTCGATGCCGGCGTACTCGATCTCCACGCGCTCCAGGTAGCGGTCCTTGAAGGCGGCGAACGCGCCCGTGGACAAGTCGATGGTGAACGAGCCTGAGGTGGCGCTCGCATCCAGCAGCGCCTTGAGCTCGGCCGCGGTAAGCGTCACGTCCACCGCCGCGCCCATGTTCGCCGTGCCAGAGGCCGAGCGGAAGAAGAAGCGCGCCTCCTTGAGCGCCGAGGCCTCGGTGCCGTCGGCCTGGGCCACGGTTCCCAGGGAGAACAGCCCCTCGGTGAAGGTGAGCGTGCGCGTCTTGTAACCCATCACGCGGCTCACCGGCGCGGGGAGCAGGCCGCTCAGGCTCTCGATGTCCAGGGTGACCATGGTCTTGTCCGACCGCGCGTGCTGGCGGTTGGCCACCACGAAGCGGTAGCCCACATCCTCAGAGTAGTTGGCCACCTCAAGCGGCGCGGTCTGATCGGCGGCGCTCGTCTCGTTGGGACGCACCCCCACCGGCTTGTGGGCGTAGGCCTCCACGGTGGCGGCGAAGGGCTTGATGACCATGACCTTGTGGGCCTTGGGGCGCACCTCCGACCCCGTTCCGTACTCGGCCGTGGTGGGGTAGGCGGCGCAATCGGTGCTCACGCGCTCGTCGAGGTTGGTGCCGTGGGTGTCGGCGCGGCCCAAGATGAGGGCCCGCACCGCCGTGCCGCTGGAAGCCAGGGCGCGCTTGCGCACGGCGCCGAAGTGGATGCGCACCGACTTCACCGTCTGGCCGTCCAGCCCCTCGTCCAAGGGCAGCTTGAGGGTGGAGGTGCCGTCGCCCGCATCTTCCAGATAGGGCTCCAGCTCCGCCATCGACCAGCGCTTGAGGGGCACGAGGCCCTCGTCCTTGACAGGATCGAACTGGAGCGTGTCAGAGAGGCCGAACACCTCGATGTACTCCACGCTGCCCTCGCCTTGCTGAAGCCAGCCCTCCTCGCCCGTCGCGGCGTCCACCACCCCGCGGTGGAATCCGGCCAGCCGCAGCTCCTCGGGAACGAAGCCGCGCACGACCGTCTGGTTGCCGTTATCCGGATCGGCGGTCTCGGCCAGGTCGTTCACCACCATGTCCAGGTTGTAGTCGCGCATGAGGTAGTCGGAGTCGTTCTCCAGCGTGTAGGAGTACCACGCCTCCTCGCCGTCGCCATCGCCCCAGCGGTAGGGCACCTTCTCCGGCGCGCTCGCGCTGTCCCAATGGTCGGCCGTGCCGTCGTTCCAACCGAAGCTCGGCGTGATGCGCGGCTTGATGGGCACGTACATGCTGCGCAGCGTGGCCGTGTCGGTGTAGGACTGGTTGACCGGGTTCGGCACGTGGTAGTCGGTGGCGAACACCGCCGTCACGGGGATGTCCTGCACGCGCGTGGGCGTGCCGTTGATGTCGACGAAGGCGTCCTCGCCCGCGCCGGGCGCGCTGCCCTCGAAGGAGTCCATGACCACCTCGACCTGCGAGAGGTAGCCGTTGGCCCAGCGGCTCAGGGGGATGACGGCATGCTCGTAGTCGGGGTTGGGCTGCGCCACGCCGTCCACGGTGATGGTGGGGTTGTTGTCCACGAGGGCCTTCACCTGGTCGCCCGTGAGCGTCACCGTCTGGGGCAGGGCGCCTATCTGCCACGACCCGCCCACGTTCTCGCGCGGGTAGTACGTGATCTTAACCTCGCTGATCTCGGCATTGGCCAACAGGTCCTTGCTCAGCACCACCTTCTTCGCGGTGAAGTCGTCGCGCTTGCCCGTGAGCGTGTCCTGCGAGCAGAGGCCCGTTATGGTCAGCTTGGCCGGCTCCATCTTGGAGACGGCGGAGTTGGACACATGGAAGCGCCAGCCGGCATCCGGCTCGCGCACGAGCGCCTCCTTGGTCTTCTTCTCGTACACGCCGCCGGTCACATCGCCGCCGTAGGTGCTGTAGGCGCCGGCGACCACCTTCGGCGAGGTGCTGATGGGCTTGAAGGTGGCGCTCGCGTCGTTGGAGGTCAAAGGCAGGCTCTCGTAGGCCTCCTTCGGCGCGGCCAGCCAGCGCTTCTGGCCGTAGAGGATGGAGGCGTCGTTGACGTAGTTCTGGTTGGACTTGTGCATGGTGCCCGTCACCTTCACGCTGCTGGCGACGGCGACGTTCTTGGGAAGCGGGCTCTTGAACAGCACGCGGAACTGCCCGGTGAACGTGCGCGAGGGCTGCTGGCCGGGGGCGTACTGCTTCTGCGGGATGGCGGCGATGCCCTGGGCCTCCAGGATCTCCGCGATGCCCGTGCCCGGCACCTTGTCGGCCTCGGCGTCGCTGATGCCCAGACGATAGGTGGCGCTCGTGGGGGTGCTGGCCGTCTGCTGCGGCGTGCCCACGTTCACCCACGAGGTGGCGCCGGAGGCGTCTGCCACCTCCACCTGCACCATCTGGGCGGCGTTGGCGTAGTACCAGTCGGTCAGCTGGGGGCCGACGGCCGGATCGCTCTCGCCTGACTGGTTGACGGTGAACACGAGCGACTGGAGCTCGAAGCCGTCGGGGAGCGTGTCGCGCAGCTCGGCGCCGACGCGCTGGGACTCGTCCACGTCCAGCTGCAGGTCGCGCCCGTACAGCGGCACGTTGGAGCCGGCGGTGGTCATGCCGTCCAGAATGTAGCTCACCGGATAGCCCAGAGGGCCGCTCGCCGTCATGGTGGCGCGGTTGGTGGCAGGGTCGATGACGTACTTCGACACCTCCATGTTCAACTTGGCCGCCTTGAACTCCGAGGTGATACCCGTCTGCTTGGTCCAGCCGTAGTCGTTGTTCTCACCGCGGCCGCCGAACCACACGGTGGGCGACGCCTTCATCTCCACGGCCGGGTAGCGCTTGCCGCCTTCCGCCGAGGGATCGAGCTCCGCCGTGAAGTTGGTGGTGTAGGGCATGGCGATGACGAGCTTCTTCTCGTCGTGCACCTCGTCGGCCGGCGTGTCGGGGCCGGGCGCGCGCAGGGGCCCGCCCATCTGGTTCTCGTGGACGATGAGTGACATCATGCCGTCCTGACCGCCCGTCGAGTAGTACAGGGGCTGAAGCCCCAGCTCCTCGGCGTTGGAGAACGTGTCCAGGTCGAGCTCGGCGTACTCCTCGTCCTTGTCGGTGACGTCGTAGATGAGAATGCCGCCCTGCCCCGGCTTGCCGATGAGCGTGTGCCCATCGGAGATGCTCGCGCCCTCCAGCTTGGTGGTGGCGCCGGTGTCCGGGTCATAGGACCACGCGCACACGTCCTTGGTGATCATGCCCTGACCATCCTGGACGTAGTTGGGGAAGTTGAAGAAGAACGACAGGTAGTCGATGAGGCTGTCAGTGCTCTCGGACACGTTCTTGACCGTGGCCTCGTACACCATGTAGTTGTAGCGATCCCAGAGGATGGGAGTGCCCACGCACTTCATGTCGTACTCCCAGTCCAGGTTGGTCTTGATGAACGTGGCGGTGCGCATGGTGCCCGACGTGGAGTCGGAGCCCGTGCCTATGTAGACGGGCACTGAGGACGTGGTGGTGTTGCCCTTGGAGTCGGTATAGGAGTTGTACTGGGCGCCGTAGAGGATGGAGCCGCCCGTGTTCTCCGGCACCGCGCCTTGGAACTTGACGTTGAGCGAGAGGCGCTTGAAGCCCCTCTCCATGCGGTAGTTGCCATCGCTGCCGGTGTAGACGAAGCGGAACTTGCCGGTGAGGCCCTGCGGGTAGTTGCGATCATAATACCCCTTGGTGACCTTGGCGTCACCGCCGTTGATGTCGTAGATCTCCCACTCGTCCCACACGTCCGAGGGCAGCGACGCGGTAAGGCGCTGCCCGTCGTTGCCGTTCTTGCCCTGGGCGTCATTCCACGTAGCGTGGTCATAGGTCTCCTGCATGACGCCGTTGCTGTCGTAGTAGAGGAAGGGGATGTCCAGGAGCAGCTGAACGGCGGAATCCTCCTGCTCTTTCTTGTTGTCGCTCGAGGTGCCCAGGTAGCCGCCGGACGTGAGCGAGAAGTTGCCGTCCATGGTGATGGACGGGGTGTCGGCGTCCTTCACCATGTAGGTATTGCCGCCCAGCTCCTGGCCGCCGCCGGCCTTGGCCGTCAGGTTGGGGTCGAAGAGCTTCGAGCTCAGCTCCCCCAGGGCGCGCGTGCTGTAGAGCGCCAGGGGCGGCATGATGCCGGGGTTGGTGCGCGCGATGGGGCCGCTGGGCAGGTCGGCCTCGTAGCCGGAGGGCTCGGGCAGCGGGTCGGCCTCGGGGGCGCCGTCGGGCGCGGGGGCCGGGTCGGCGGCCGCGGGCGGCTCCGGATCGTCAGCCGCGGGGTCGTCAGCCGCGGGCGGCTCCGGGTTGTCAGTCGCGGCGTCCGGATCGACCGCGGGGGCCTGGGGCTCGCGCTGGAAGGCGGCGCTCAGCACCGCGTGCTGGGCGATGGCCACCGTCGAGCCCTTGGCAATAGCGGTGACCTGCGCATCCACCACGACCTCCACTGGCTCGAACGCAGCGGGATCGTCAGCCGACGCGTCGAGCGCGGCCTCCGCGTAGGGAGCCGCTACGTAGAGGACGCGCTGGCCCTCGGGCTCCACCGTCGCGTCGCTCCCCTCCAGGAGCACCTGGATGCGGCCGTCCTCGGCCACGGCGTAGGGCAGCGGGGACACGCCCAGCGCCTCCAGGGCGCCGGCGTCGGCGGGGTCGAGCGTCGCACGCTGCTCGTCGGTGAGCGCAGTCACGTCGAGCACGACGGCGCCGCCCTTCCCCGGCACGCCCACGAAGCGCGCGTCGGCGCGCGTCGCGTCAGAGGTGTCCACCGCGCCAGCCTCGTCGCGGTTCTCGACGGTAGCGCCCAGGTCATCGAGGCGATAGGCCATGAGCGCGTCCAGCGGCACGCCGTGGCGGCCCTCGTTATCGGCAGGATAGGCGGCGCTCACCGCCACCGTGCGGACCGTCGGCGCATCCTTGGGGACGGACACGCGAATCAGGCTAGCGAGATACCCCCCCCCCGTCAGCTATTTTCGGCTGGGAAGCCAGCTCGGCTTCAAGAGACGCCTTCGCGGTGGTCTCGTCGTTGACCAGGGTGAACGAACCCGCCGCCTTGCGCAGGGCGTCGCCGCGCTGCACGGCGGGAGCCGGGTCGGCCTCCGTGGCGCGCGGGGTGAAGCTGTGGGCCTCGTAGCCGTAGGTGACGGTGGCGCGCGCCGCGGCATCCACGGAGCCCACCAGGCCGAACTCCAGGTTGGGAACGGGAGTCGACGCGTCCAGCTTGCCGCCGTTGCCGTCCCAGCGCGCCACGATGCGGCCCGAGACGCCCTCCTTGAGCGCGTCGGCGCTCAGACGCAGGTAGCCGTCTCCGTGCTGCTGCCAGAACGACCAGCCCTCCGGCTCGCCCTCGGCGAACAGGGCCGCGCGCTGACCGCCGCGGTCGAGGGCGCCCGGACGCGTGATGCCGCGGCGGGCCTTCCACTCCTCCTGGGAGAGCGTCGTGCGCAGGCTGCCGTCGGCGGCCTCGTAGAGGTACGGCACGTCGAAGGTGAGCACCACGGCGTCGCCCTGCTCGCTGCCGCCCAGGTAGCCGCCCTCGAGCAGGGCCGACAGGTTGCCCAGCTCGTAGGCGCCCTTGAGGCGCTGGCCCTTCACGAGGAACGCGCCGTTGGAGGCGAGGGGCGCGCCGTAGAGCACCAGTGCGGGGCTCAGGCGACGCAGCACGTCGTCCGTGCCGCCCTTGACCTGGGGCAGAACCTCTTCTGCCGCCGTCAGGCCGGTTGGCATGAGCGCCTTGACGACCTCCTCGTCCACGACGTCCTGCTCGGCGGGGTCCGCGGCGTCCGCGGCGTCGCCGGCAGACGGGGCAGCGCCCGCGGCGTCGGAAGAGGGCTCGTCGCCCGAGCTGGCGGGATCGGATGATCCGGCAGGGACGGCGTCGGCAGCGGAGTCGTCCGAGGGGGTGGCCGCATCGCCGGCGTCCTCGCCGGTGGCAGCGGGCTGGGCCAGCGCGCCCGCCGGGGCAGACGGCGCAGCTGCGGCGTCCTGGACGAGCGGAGCCAGCCCCGTCGTGTCGAACACGGTGACGGCCAGCAGCACCGCCATGGCCGTGGACACCGCCTTCACCCACGGACGCTCCCGGAAGGAGCGGCGATCCCTCGCGCGCGCGCCCGCGCGTATACGAGGAGACGCCGCGGCGCGCGAGCGACCGCGAGCGTCAAGGCGCTCGGACGCATGCGGGGAGGCGCCGCCCGAAAGCGTGCGCTCCGCTTCCGGCACGTCGGAACGCGCCGGCTGGCTATGGACATGACAAGAGGCTGAGAACTTCTGCTCGCTCATGTTCGATCCCTTTTGTTCAGTTACGTTTCCACCGCGCCGCTTGCCCGACGGCGCCGGTCAATACGGCGAAAAAGCCTGGTTACCGGCGTAATTGTAATGGCTTTGATACCCTCCGGCAACTTTTTTGGCAAAGCGCCCGCAAGGCGGGCACGGAATGTAACTGATCGTTTACATTTCTTCCTCACGCTCTTCATTTTTTGACAAAAAAAGCCCCTGACTCGAAAGTCAGGGGCTTGGCGCTTGAAGCTCTTCGGAGCCTTGGCGGGAGCGGCGAGCGGCTACTCCTCGACCTCGGTGACCTCAGCCTCGACGGTGCCGTCCTCGGACACCTGGGCGTCGATCTCCACCATCTCGTCCGCCGGAGACTCGGCGATGTCGATGGCCTCCTCCAGCGCGTCGATGGCGTCCTCGGCCTCCGCGTCCTCGCGGCCCACGACCACCTGAACGGTGGCCTTGATGTCGCGGTAGAGGGAGACGGTCACAGGATGCACGCCGGCAACCTTGATCGGCTTGCCCAGCTCGACGCGGCGCTTGTCGATCTCGGCATCCACGGCGGCCTGGATGGCGTCGGCGACCATGACGGACGTGACGGAGCCGAACAGCTGCCCCTCCTCGCCCACCTGGGCGTCCACGGTGACCTTCAGGTCGTCCAGCTTCGCCTTGAGCGCCTCGGCGTTGGCGATGCGGGTCTCCTCGCGCTTGGCGATGTTGTGCTTGCGCTGCTCCAGCTGCTTCAGGTTGCCCTTAGTGGCCAGAACGGCATAGCCCTGGGTGAGCAGGTAGTTGTTGGCGAAGCCGCGGGCCACGTCGATGACGTCGCCTTCGCCGCCCTTGCCCTTGAGCTCCTTCAGAAGAATAACTTTCATGGGGACCTCCTAGCCTAGCGGTTGCGGCGGTCGCCACGGCCGCTGACAGCGGGAACCGCATACGGCATCAGGGCCATCTCGCGAGCACGCTTCACGGCGTTCGCGACATCACGCTGGTGCTGGGTGCAGGCGCCCGTCACGCGGCGGGGCTTGATCTTACCGCGGTCGGTAACATACTTGCGCAGCATCTGGGTATCTTTGTAGTCGATGTACTCCACGTCGTCCTTGCAGAACTGGCAGTACTTGCGACGAGGCTGCTTTGCATAATCGGCCATTGCATTAACCTCTTTCGTTTCGCTTAGAACGGGATGTCTTCGTCATAGACCGAAGAAGAGGCGTCGATGACCGGGGCCGCCGGCGCATTGTACGCCGGAGCCGGGGCCGAGTAGGCCGGGGCGTCGTAGCCGCCGGACTGCTGAGCACCGCTGTTGCGGCTCGACATGAACTCGAGCTCGTCGACGATCACCTCGATCTTGCTGCGCTTCTGCCCGTCGCGCTCCCACTGGCTCCAGCGGAGCTTGCCCTCGATGGACACCTTGGTGCCCTTGCTCAGGTACTGGGAGAGGCTCTGGGCGCGCGTGCCGAACATGGTGCAGTCGATGAAGTTCGGGTAGTCCTCCCACTCGCCGGTCTGCTGGTTCTTGCGGCGGTCGTTGACCGCCACGCCGAAGCCGAGCACCGGCATACCCGAGGCCGTAGAGCGCAGCTCGGGATCGCGGGTAAGATTGCCGCTGATGATGACGCGGTTGATGCTCATTTCCACCTCTTCTCAAGCCGGGGGCGCCGCAGAGGCGCCACCCTGATTTCACTACTAATCGCGGTCGGTGCGGGCGACGATCATGTGACGCACCACGGCATCGGTGATGCGCAGCACGCGATCGAGCTCGGCGATGGACTGGGGATCAGCGTGGAAATCAATGAGGGTGTAATCACCGTCGGTGAGACCATTGATCTCATAAGCGAGTTTGCGCTTGCCCCACGCCTCGACGTTGTCGACCTTGCCCTCGCCAGCGGCGATGGCGGTCTCGATGCGCTTCATGACACCAGCGCGATTCTCTTCGTCGATAGTGGGAGCGACAATGAACAGCAGTTCGTAAGCCTTCATCAGCTCACCTCCTTTGGACTGTACGGCCCCGGGCTGATGAAGGCACGACCGGGGCAGGAAATAGCCTGCCTATTCTAGCAAACCCGGTCACGCGCCCCAAACAAGACACGCCAACTCCACATTTGCCACCCGCGACGACGAGGGGGGGGCGCCCCCAGACACCGGCGGGCTGGACGCGCGGCGGGGCTGGGGGCTGGGGTGAGAGAGCGGTGCCTGGGGGCCGGCGGCGCCCCCCAGGCACCGGCGGGCTGGGGCGCGAGAACGGGGGGGGCGGGGCCGAGGCTGGCGGGGCCTGCGGCGAGGGGGCGGCCCGGGCTGGCGGCAGGAGCTGGTCCCGACAGTGCTGCGCCAGGTGCCGGCGGCGGGCGCGGGGCCGGCAGACTGGGCACGGGCGGAGGCCGAGGTTGGCAACGGACGAAGGGGCGGCGCTACGCCAGGCTCCGGGGGGCTCGGCGCGGACGGAGGCGGGGCGCGGGCTTCGGCCGCATTGGGTCGCCGATACCCCGTGCCATCAGCGCGGGTCGGGCGCCTCCCCGCCTCCTGGGCGGAAAGGCGCCTGACTCGTCGTGAAGCGCCGGACGCGGATGCTAGAAGGGAATCCGCTCGTCGTAGACGCCTGACGACGGAGGCTCGCCGCAAGGAGCGCCGTCGTCGGGAGCGGGGACGGGAGCTGGGGCGGGAGGAGCCGAATTGGGAGCAGGGGCGGGGTCGGATGCGGGGACGGGAGCGGAGGGGACAGAAGCGGATACGGGGGCGGGAACGAAGTCGTCGCGGCGAGGCGAGAGGAACTCCAGCTCGTCGACTACCACTTCCAGCTTGGAGCGGCGCGCGCCTTCCTTCTCCCATGAGCTCCAGCGGAGACGGCCCCTCAGACATACCTTCGTGCCCTTGCGAAGGTGCCGGTGAAGCGCAGCCGCGCGGTTTCCGAACAGGGTGCAGTCGACGAAGTTGGGATACTCCTCCCAGTCGCCGGTCTCGCGGCTCAGGCGGTAGTCGTTGACCGCCACGCCGAAGCCGAGCACCTTCCAGTCGCTCTGGGTGACGCGCAGCTCTGCGTCACGCGTCAGGTTGCCGCTGATGATTACGTTGTTGATGCCCATGTCGTGCCTCTTTCCGCGCCGCGCGCGGGGCCGGCGCCTCGTCGTGCGCCCGCGGGCGCGTCTGCGTGGAGCCCCCGAGCAGACGGGAGACGGAGCATCTGACACGAGGCCCGGCTCCGCCTCCCTGCGGGGGCTGCGCCTCTGGCGGGGCGGTCAGGATCCGGCTCTCCGTCATTTGCCTTCGTCATCCGTCGATCCGCCGCCATCCGCTGAGGCTCCTGCCACCCTAACCGCCCCCGCCGACGCCAGAACGGCGAGACGTCCTCGTCCTCATCCGCGCGAAACCGCTGCCCTGCCCTGCCCCGCTACGCCAGGTCGCCCCCATCGCGCTGCCACCCCTCCCCCAGCCCCGCCCCCGTCGCCACCCCGTCGGCCCGACCGCACGGCCCACCACACCGCGAGCCCCGCCCTGTCACGGCAGGCGTCCCCCGCCGGTGCCGCCTCGTCGGGTCGGGCGCTCGCCCCGTCATCGCCCTGCCGTCGCGGCAACACGCCCCATCGCTGCCCCGTCGGGCCGAGAGCACGGCCCGACGCCGCCCCACCACAGCAGGCGCCCTCCCCCGTCGTCGCCCCATCGTCACGGCGGCACACTTTGTCGTCATCCCCGTCGGCACGGCGGCACACTCCGTCGTCGCCCCGTCGGCGCTCCGCCGCCGCGGCGACACGTCCCATCGCCGCCCTATCGGGTCGAGCGCCTTTCCCCGTCGCCGCCCCGTCGGGTCGGGCGTCCGCCCCATCGCTGCCCCGCCGTCGCGGCGGCACGCCCTGTCGCTGCCCCGTCGGGTCGAGCGCCTTCCCGTCGCGGCGGCACGGCGGCACGGCCCATCGCTGCCTCGTCGGGTCGGGAGCCTTTCCCGTCGCCGCCTCGTCGTGGCAAGCCGCCGTATCGTCGCAGCGGCAGCCCTTCTCGTCGCCGCTCGCGATACCGGGCCGTCCGTCTGTGTCTCCGCCCTTCGCCGACGCTGCTGCGCTCTGCTCCTGGCTGGCGCCTCCATCACCCGTCGCGACGGCCGCCCTCCGTCGTCGCCTCCGTCGTCGCCGCCCGTCGAGTCGAGCGCCCGGGGCGGCGGGCGGGGGTTCTTGCGGTGCTTTCCGAGATGTTTCACGTGAAACATTCGTTCCCCGCACTTGGGCACAAAAAAACGCCGGCGCGGGGCCGACGTTTTCTTGGGTGAGGGGAGCGTATCTGACGAGCAGGGGCTATAGCGCCTCGGGCTCCGGCTCGTCCTCGGGGGCGTCTTCCAGGTACTTCTCGTCGATCTCGTCGTCGCCGTACTCGGAAGCGTCCTTCAGGGAGCCCATGAAGTTGGGAGCCGCGCCGATGAACACCGGCTCGTCCTCGAACACCGGCTCCTCGTCCTCGATGGTGTAGAGGAAGCCCACGGCGAAGCCCTCGTCCTCGCCCGGGACGCCTCCCTCGGCGATGAGCGCGTCCTTCTGCCCGTCGTCGGTGTCGATGTAGCCGTCGTAGCACAGCGCGTAGGCATCGGCCCCGCGCGCGCCCTTCACCGTGTGCTCGGCGAAGTTGAAGCACTCCTCGGCGGTCTCGCCGGGATGCGACTCGATGAAGAGGTTGTCCTTGACCACCAGGGCCGTGAACGGGATGACCTCGGCGCCTTGGGACATCTTCTCCTTCGCCTCATCGAGGGAGAACAGCAGCACCTTCTCGAGAATCTCGGGAATCTCGGGGACTTCCTGGGAGTCGTTTTCGATCTCACGATCGGCCATGGCGGCCTCCTTTCTCGGCGCGAACCCGTCTGCGCGGGCGCGCCCACTCGCCCGTAAGGGCAATCGCGCGTGCCGCCCGCAGGCAACACGCGCTCCGTCGCTGTGCAGCAGTTTACTGGTTTCCCGCGCACGTGCAGCCGCGACGCGAATGTTTCACGTGAAACACTCCCCCGACGGCCGCACGGGGAGCGCGCCGCCGCGCCCCGGCCGGCCCTGCGGGTTCCGCCGAAAGCGCGGGCAGTCGCACGCGGGAGCCCCCCGACTCGCAAGCCAACCTGGGCGGGGGCCCCGCCGCGGGGGCGGGCGCGAGACGCGGGAGGGCCCCCGCCGCGGGGGCGGGCGCGGCCAAAAGGACGCGACGGTCGCGGGCGCCATGGGCGTGACAGTCGCGGGCGCCGGGCCTTGGGCAAACGCGGACGGGCGGGTGGCCTGTTCTAGTACGGCAGGCCGTTGGGGAAGGGATTCACGGTGATGTCGGCGCGGGCGCGCAGGTCGGCAATCCAGGCGAGTGCCGCCTGGGTGCGCGCGGACTCGAGGGCGGCCTCGTCCCGCACGGCATCGCCGGCGCCGGATGCGGCGTCGCCCGCCTTGTCGTAGGCGCTGTCGTCGGCGTCGCGCATGGCTTCGTAGGCCAGCTCGGGATCCTCGGCGAGAGCCTGCGTCACCTTGGCGGAGAGCAGGTCCAGCTCGGTCTCCTCGCGGAAGGACTTCTCGTCCAGGCCGGCGGCGGCCAGGGCCGCGCGCCACTGCTCGTCGGACTCGTAGGTGCGCCGCTTCACGGCCACCGCCTCGTCCAGCTCTTCGCCTGTCACACGCACGCCCAGTTCAGAAGCGCCCTGGCGCATGATCTCGCGCGAGACCAGCACGTCGATCACCTGGTCGCGAACGCCCTCCGATGTCTGGCCGCTGTCTTCCAGGTACGCCTTCCACGCAGCACCGTCCTCAAGCCCCTGCGCTGCGCGCAGGCTCTGCACGTAGTCGGTCACGGCTTGCTCGGGAATGGCCGTCCCATTGACCGTCGCAGCCGTCCCGTTGGCACCAGAGCATCCCATGCACGTCACCACCAGCGCCATCGCCGCCAGGACGGCCAGCAAACGCGACGGGAAGCGCGCCGAAAAGAAGGGGCGACCCGAGAAACGGAATGTTTCACGTGAAACACTTCGCCCCGCCGCACGGGCACGACCCGCCCGCGGGAAGACAGCCCGCAGGAAGACAGCCTTCAGAGCGCCCGCCTCGCGCGCACGCCAACTCGCACGACCAGCGCCACCGTCCTCGCGCGCCTCAGGGAGCACGGGCGCGCCGCCCGCGGAACACGCAGACGCACTATCGCGACTCCCCGCCGGAGCCGGAGGAACAACGCCTTTGCACGCAGACGAAACCGCGGGAATAGCGTTCTCACGTACTCGAAAGAGCGCCAGAGGAACGCCTTCGAATGTCTCGGAGAGTGCGGGAACGGCGCCGTCGCGACTCCCCGCCGAAACCGAAGGAGCGGCGCTCTCTTCCGCCCCAGGAGAAACAGGGGCGACGGCTGCGAGGGCCGCGGGAGCCGAAAGGGCGGTGGCCTTGCGCGCTGCGGAGAGCGCGAATGCCTCACCGCAGCACGTCACGGAAGCAGAGGGGGCGCCGTTTTCGCCTGCCGCGAGGGGCGAGGGGGCGTCGGTCGCAGGCGCCTCAGGAGCCGCAGGGGTGATGCCCGAGAGAGCCGCGGGAGCAGAGGGGGCGTCGCCCGCGCACGTCGCGCGAGCAGAGGGGGCGCCGTTTTCGCCTGTCGCGAGGGGCGAGGGGGCGTCGGCCGCAGGCGCCTCAGGAGCCGCAGGGGTGATGCCCGAGAGAGCCGCAGAAGCCGCGGGGGCGGCGTCCGCGCACGTCGCGGGAGCAGAGGGGGCGTCGCCTGCGCATGCCACAGGAGTCGAGGGGGTGCCGTTCTCTGGCGCTGCGGAGGGGGCGGGGCTGCTGGGTGCGGCGGTGGGGATGGGGGGTGGGAACATGGGGGCTCCTGTTCGGGAAAGGGAGGGGCCGCTTTCTCAGGCGGCCCCTCGGGTTAGTCTTGCTGGTCGGCGGCCTTGCGGCGGCGACGCGCCAGCAGGGCCAGGCACAAGGCGAGCAGCGCCGTGGCCGCTGCTACCAGCAGCATCAGCCCGTCGCCCGTCTTGGGCAGGGCCAGGCGCCACGGGTGCAGGGGGTCGCGCCCGCCCTCGTCCTCGTAGGCGAGGCCGAGGTCGACGGAGCGCTGCTCCTCGCTCGTCCAGTTCTCGGGCTCGTGCATGCGCCACGTCTGGCCGTAGGCGTTCACGTGGCTCGCCGAGGCCGATCCGCCAGCCGCCGTGCCCCCGGTCGTCCCGGCGGCCGCACGGCTCGCGGCCCCGCCCTCGATGGCGTCGGCCTGAGTGGCGGCATCAGCCGGCGTCGGGTTGGCGGACTTGGCCACCTCGCGCAGGACGGAGACCTTGAGCGGGTTGGTGACGCCCTTGACGTCGCCCTCCTTCTCCGGACCCCAGTCGTTGTCGACGTTGTCGTCTCCGCCGACGTTCACCGGCACGTACTTGGCCTCGGCCGGCTTGTCCATCACCACGCGGTAGACGTAGGCACGGCCGTACTCATCCTCCAGGGGCAGGTTGTTGAAGCTGTAGAAGCCCTCCTCGTCGGTCTGCTTCGAGGCCACCTGCGCCCACTCGTTCTTCTTGGGCACCACCGCGTTAGCCGCGTCCTTGCTGCTCAGCCCGTAGGTCTCGTAGGGCTTGTCGGGCTTCGCGGCAGGCTTGGACGGCTTGGCGGGCTCGTCCTTGTCGCCAGCATCGCCCTTGTCGCCCGCGCCCTCGATGGCGTCACCCGCGACATCTGCCGAGGCAGCACCGTCGGCAGCCGCCTGCATCGCCGAGGCGGCGGTGGCGGCCACGGCGGAGAAGGTGCGCGTCACGCGGTCGGCCACGGAATGCGCAGCCTCGCCAGCAGCCAGGGAGGCCAGAGCCGGCGCCTCGACCTCCGGATTGAGCAGCGCCACGATCTCGTCGGCCACCTGCGGATCCATGGCGGCCAGCACCAACGCCACCTGAGCCGCGTCCACCTGGGCCAGCACGGCGGCCGCCACCGGGCGGTCGACGGCGGCCAGGGCCTCGGCGGCCGGAGCCGGGGTCATGGCATCCACCATGGCCGCAGCCACGGACGGATCGAGGGAGAACATGACGCCCGCGGCCAGCGCGACGTCCATGACGTCAGCCACGGCCGCAGCGTCGGCCGGGTCAAGCAGCGCCATGATGGCCGCCGCGTCGCCGACGTTCAGCTCGGCCAGGGCCAGGGCAGCCGCAGCCGGGTCGGCATCCGCCACCACGAGGGCGGCATCCGCCGGGTCGAGCGCGCCCAGGTCGGCCAGCGGGTCGTCCGGGTCGGGCGTGTCGATGCCGGGGGCGTCCGGGTCGGTCGGCTTGCTCGGGTCGTCCGGATCGCCGCCGGGGCCGGGGGCGTCCGGGTTATCCGGGTCGGTCGGCCCCTCCGGGTCGTCCGGCTCGCCCGGCACGCCGGGATCGTCCGGATCCACCGGGCCGGTCGGCTCGTCGGGCTCCTCCTCGCCGTAGCCCTTGACCGGCACCCGCACCTGGCCGCGCTCCGCCTTCTCGAGCGGGTCGCCCGGCGTGGTGAGGTCGCTGCCCGCCGCACCGTCGGTCAGGTACTGGCCGCGACCAGCGGGAACGTCGGCCGGCTCGTCATCCACCAGCTTGCGCTCCAGGCGGACGGTCATGCCGGGCAGAATCTCGTCACCCTCCTGGCGCAGGCCGTCCTCGTCGGCGTCGTTCCACGCCACGCCGCTGATGACGGCGTTCTGGTAGGGAACGAGGCCGCTGTCGTTCTCCAGGCTGTCATGGCCCACGGCCAGCGAGCGGGGCACGCCGCCGGGGCCGTCCTTCACCAGCGACAGCTTGTCCTCGGTACCGTCGGAGCCCTTGGCGGGAACCACCAGGCCGAAGGCGCCGCCGTCGGCCAGGTCGGGCACGAGGCGCGTGTTGGCCTCGTCCAGGCTCGAGTCCACCGTGCGGTCGTCGCCGACGCGTAGCGCGGCCACCTCGTAGTCCTCGGGCAGCACCGGCACGTTGACGCGGTAGCCGTAGACCACGCGGTGCTGCTCGCCGTCGATGGTCACCACGCCGGTGGTGGGCAGGCCGTCAAACTCCCAGTAGCCGTCCTCGTCAGACCACGTGCAGGGCACGCCGTCCAGAGGACCGGTCACGTTGAAGGCCTCGTCGTAGACCCACTGGCCCTTGCCGAGGTCGTAGCGGTCGTAGTTCGGATCGGTATCGGGCTCCGGCTCGGGCTCGAGCGCCTCGCCGTCAACCGTACCCGCCACAGCGTCCGCAGCGGCGCCCATGAGCGGCTCCTGGAAGAAGGCCAGGGCCACCAGGACGGGATCGCCCTCGGACACGATGGGATCGATGGGATCGGTCACCTCGGGGCCCGTCGTCCCGGCGTCGGGGTCGGTCGCATCAGGGCCGGCATCCGGGTCACCCGCGTCAGGGTCGGTCGCGTCAGGGTCACCCGCATCGGGATCGGTCGCATCGGGATCGCCCGCGTCGCCGCCAGCATCCGGGCCACCCGCATCCGGGCCATCCGCATCCGGGTCGCCCGTGCCGTCGCCCACGCCCGGCACCTCGGGCTTATCGCCCGCGTCGGGGGCATCCGGGCCCTCCGGCTTGTCCAGCTCGTCGGGATCGAAGGCCGTGAACTCCTCGGGGAGGAAGTAGTAGCGGCGCAGCTCGACGTAGACGTCCTCGATGCCGTCCTCGGTGTAGTCACGCTCGTAGCGCGGCTCCACGTCCTCGGGGGCACCCTCCTCAGGCGCCACCTCCTTCAGCTCGTAGTTGCGCAGGTCGTCGTGGTCGGCGTCCTCCCACACCGTGCCGGCAATCTTGACGGTCGGCGGGTAGGTGAAGCCGAAGTCGACGGAGCTGCCCGTGGGGTTGCCGTCCTCGTCCTCCTCGTCCTGATGGTTGATGGGACGGTGGGCCTGCCACAGCTGGCCGTAGGCGTTCACCGTGTTGCCGAACAGCGGCTTCACCACCTCGTAGGCCTGCGTGGTGCCCATGAGGGGCGACAGGTCGACCGTCGGGTTCTCAGGCTCCACCACGGGGAACCAGTCGTTGTCCACGTCGTCGTTGTCGCCCATGTCGAGCGGCGCGTAGAACGTGCCGTCCGGCTTCTCGTAGCGCAGGCGGTAGCGATAGGACTTGCCCTCGTCGTTCACCAGGTCAAGGCCGGCGAACGCATAGCGGCCGTCCGCGCCGATCTTGCGCTGGGAGATGGTGACCCACTCGCTGCCATCGCCCTCATCCGGCACGGTCGCATCGCCGTCGCCCGAGCCGTCGCCGTCGCCGGCACCGTCGCCCGAGCCATCGCCGTCCGCGCCCGCATCCGGGTTGCCCGCATCGGGATCGCCCGCGTCAGGCGCACCCGCGTCGGGCGCGCCCGCATCGGGGTCGACGCCATCCGCCGGCGCCACGGCATCCGCCAGCACATCCAGCGGCGCGGCCAGGCCAGCACGCGTAGCGGCCGCGCGGGTCTTCGGCGGTATGCGATCGGCCTTCACCAGCGGCTCGCCGGTCACGCCGTCCAGGTTCGAGCCGGCCGCGCCGTCCGTCAGCGTCCAGCCCTGCAGGGCCAGCACGTCAGGATCGACGGGAGCCTCCGCCTCCGGCACCAGCATCCGCTCCAGGTACACCGTGCCCAGCGGCAGCGGCTCCTCGGAGGCGTCCTGGATGCCGTCCAGGTTGTTGTCGTTCCACACCATGCCGGCGATGACCGCGCCCGCGTAGGGCACCAGGCCGGCGTCGTTGTGGTAGCTGCTCTCAACGTTGGCCTGAGACCACAGGCCAACGTGGTCGGGGTTCTCCCACGTGCTCTCCGCAGGACCGGCGATGAGCGTGGCCATGTCCTCGTCGGCCTCGGCCTCCTGCATGGGAACGAACAGGCCGTTCTGCGGGTCGTCGGGCAGGATGCGCGTGGTGGTCTCGTCCAGGTCGGAGTCCACCGTGGCGTCGCCGACGTTCGGGTCGGTCACCGCGTACTCGTCGGGAACCGACGGGATGTTCACGCGGTAGCCGAACACCACGGGACGCGACTCCTCGTCGGCAGGCAAAAGCCCGCTGTCCTCGGTGAGCACCTCGAAGGCCGGGAGCTTCTCGAAGATCCAGTTGCCCTCCGCGTCGGTGGTGGTCTCGGCCACGCCGCCGTTAGCCGGGTTCAGGCGCTCGTCGAAGATCCACGTGCGCGTCTTCACGTCGTACCAGTAGCGGCGCAGCTCCACCTTCTGGCCGGGCAGGCCGCGCTCGGCGTAGAGCGGGTTGCCGTCCTCGTCCGCCTCGGGCGTGCCGTCCTCGGCCGTCTGGTAGTTGCGGATGCCGTCGCCGTCCGCGTCCACCCACACCGTGCCGGCAATCTCCACCGGCGAGGGCACCTTGAAGCCGGCGTCGCCGCCGCGGTAGTCCACCATCGGGTCGAGCGGATCGTACTCGCCGCCGTTGGCCACTACCTTGTACTGCGAGGCGCGCTGGTCGCTGCGCGGCTTGGCCACGATGATGAGGCCCTCGCTGCGCTGGCCGTTCTCGGTGCCGTCGGGCAGCACGATGGGGTACGTCTCGAACAGGTGGTAGTTGCTCGAAGTGTCAGCCGTCACGTCGTCGATGTCGGTAGCCAGGTCGGAGTCGGTGCGGATGGTGGCATCCTCCACGTGGAAGCGCGTGACCACGCTCGAGGACGTGACGTTGTCGCGCACGACCTCCATGTGGTAGGCCGCCAGGTAGAACTCGTCCTTGTCCTTGCCGGTGCCCTTGGGCACGAAGCCGGGCAGCTCGTTGAACTCGTACACGCCGTCGGCGCCCGTCCGCGCGTACACGGCCGGGTCGTTCGGGTCGGCGCCGTTGGCGTACATCTCGGCGTCGGTGCCCGTGCTGTTCGCGATCTCCTTCGCGAAATCGGTCGCGAAGTTGCCGTCCGGCGTCCATTTCCCGTCGATGAGCAGCCAGCGGGTCAGGCGCATCTCGATGCCCGCCAGGCCGGCCTCGCCGATGACCACGTCGTCGGCGTCGATCGGGTCGTCGCCCAAGCGGTCGGCCGCGTACTCGCGGATGCCGTTGTAGTTGACGTCGTTCCACACCACGCCCCGCAGGGTGGTGGTCTGGAAGTTGCCGAAGCCGGCGTTCATGTGGATGCGGTCGGCCGGGCTGGTGATGTCGTAGCCGCGGACGATGTACTCCTCCTCGGTGCCGCTGCCCTCCACCGCCGGGTTGCACAGCACCAGGCGGCCGTCCACCACCGGCGCCCCGGCGTCCACGGCCAGGTTGTAGGTGATGGGATAGTTGTTCTCCAGGTCGTAGAGGGCCTTGTCGGACGCCGGGACGTTCACCGGGCGCACCGCCTTGGAGTTGACCTTCTCATCATCGCCCGGGTTGTCCGGGTCGTTGATCTGCTGCCACAGGGTGACCGGGCGGCCGCCCACGCCCGTAGGCTCGTTCTCGCGGCCGTCGATCTCCAGCGTGTAGCCCTGCAAATACCAGCGCTCGGTGTCGTCGACGCGCATGGACACGGGCATGTTCTCGAACAGGAAGTGGCCGTCCGCGTCGGTCTGCATGGTGCGCACCGCATCGAAGCCGGCGTCGGCGCCGGGCTTCTTCCACTGCCCGTCGGCCGGGTCGTAGTACCAGCGGTGCAGGGTGATGGTCTTGTTCTCGAAACGCTCCTCGTCCTCGTCGATCAGGCCGTCGTAGTCCTGGTCGTTCCACACGTAGCCGGCGATGTCGGCCGACGGCGGAATCTCCACGCCGCCGTCGTTGGAATCGCGGCTGGAGGACATGGCCAGGTCGTAGTTGTAGGTGAGGGGGCTCGCCGCGCGCGCCAGGCGCATCACGCGGCCGAGGGCGTTGGCCGTGGCCACGGCCGGGCCGTCGCCCTGGTTGGGGTTGTTGGACGGGGCGGCCTTCACCACGTTGTCGGCGAAGGACTCGGGCACGCGCTTGTCCAGCAGCACGTCGTACTCGTCCACCGTCAGGTTCATGAGGTAGGAGTCGTCGTAGCGCAGGTCGGAGTCCACCGTGTAGTCGTCGCCCTGCTGGTACTTGGCGATGAACAGGGTGTAGCGCACATCAGGCGCCGCCTTCACCCACGCGCGGTAGGCGAAGATGGTGGTGGAGCCGTCGGCCTCGCGACGCTGGGAGGGCAGGTCCTCGAAGCAGAACCAGCCGCCCTTGCCCGGGTACTCCAGGCGCGGGGTCCAGCTGGGATCGGGGCTCCAGCCGTCGGGCGCGTCAGCATCGGGCACGAAGCGCAGCAGCTCGATCTGGATGAGCGTGCTGGCATAGCCCGGCTCGCCGGCGTCCTGGATGCCGTTGGAGTTGACGTCGTTCCACACCACGCCGGAGATGTCGCGGCGCGGCGCGGGCAGCTGGCCGGCGTCGCCGCCGCGGAACACGATCAGCTGGGACGTGGTGCCGTCGTCGGCCTCCACCTCGCGGATCTCCACGTCGTCGCCGTCCTTGCGGATGGTCAGCCAGTCGTAGGCCGCCGGCGCGCCCTCGGTCAGCTGGCTGGCCGGCACGCGCACATGGCTCTCGTGGCTGCCGTCGGGCGTGGCCACCGGCGCCGCCAGGATGACCTGGCCGTCGTTCACGCGGGTGTAGCGGTCGCGGTCGGTCGCGTCCACGGCGTCGCGGTCCTCGATGGCCAGGGTGGCCGAGGACAGCACGTCGGAGTCGATGGTCAGATCCTCGCCGATGTGGGACTTGGTGAGCAGCCAGTAGTTGTCGTCGTCCGGGTTGCCGGTGCCGCCGGGGCCGGTGCCGTCATAGTCCACGTGGGTCTCGTAGAGCTTCACGCGGTAGGACGCCAGATAGTGCGCGCCCTCGGCATCGGTGTAGGCGGTCGGCAGGTTGTCGAAGAGGTACTCGCCGTTCTCGTCGGTGTAGACGCCCACCTCGCCGTCGCCGAGCTTGCCCCACTCGTCGGCGTCGAAGGAGCCGTCCACCAGGCTATCCCAGGCAGACTGGTTCAGGGCGGCCTCGAGCAGGGCGCCCACCTTGTCCGTATCCACCGTGCCATCCAGGCCGTACTTCCAGTTCACCACGTCCTTGGACACGCCGCCCGTGACGTTGGGCACACGCATCTCGAAGTCGACGGTGATCTTCTCCTCCGGCGGGGTGGTCTCGCTGCCCGTGCCCGGGTAGTCCGGGTTGTTGATGGTCACGGGGACGCTGCCCACCACGTGCGAGGTGCGCAGGTCAGATCCGAAGGTGAGGTTCTGCTTCCAGGCCCCCACGCCGCCGGCGTCGTTGACGGCCGCCGGATCCCAGTACCACTGGGTCAGCACCACCTTCTCGCCCGGCATGGGCTTGTCGTGCTTCTCGACCTCGGGGATCTCCGGCTTCTCCACCGCGCCCGGGTTGTCCGGGTCGACGGGCTCGTCGCCGCCGTCACCGTCGCCGCCGTCGCCGTCGCCCGCGTCGGGGTCAGTCGCGTCGGGGTCGGTCGCCCCCGCGTCGGGGTCGGTCGGGTCGGTCGGGTTCTCGTCGATCTTGCGAATGCCGTCGTAGTCGGCGTCCTCCCACAGCACGCCGGAGATGGCGCCCTCGGGCACGGCCACCAGGCCGGCGTCCCAGTTCTCGAAGCGCTGGGCGTTGGTGAAGTCGTAGGTGTAGGAGATGCCGGCGGACGGACGCACCGTCACCGTGTTCTCCAGCAGGGTCTCCTCGGTGGGCGCGCCGGCCAGCACGATCATCGAGTCGGTACCCAGGCCCATCTCCACGTCGGGGCGCAGCCCGTCGGTGGGGGCGTTGAGATAGTACACCGGCACGGTGACGATGGCCCCGCTCGTCGGGTCCTTGGTGGCGCCGTCCAGCGGGCCGTTCATGACGGTGGTCTTGAGGTCGGAATCCTGCTCGTCGGCCGGGTCGTCGGTGGTGTTCGTGGTGTTGCGGAAGGTGAAGCCCCAGTTGGTGCCCAGGGTCAGCAGGTTCTTGCGGTCGATGCGCAGACGGTAGCCGGCCAGGTACTTGACCTTGTCCTCGTCCATCTTGTCCAGGTCGTCGTCAAGCGGGTCGGGCACGTAGGTGGGCAGGCCGGCGAACACGTACTGGCCGGCGTTGTTGGTCACGCGGGTGGAATGCTCCTTGGGAGCCCACTCCCACTCCTGCGTCTGCTTGTTGAACTTACGCGTGCGCTCCACCAGCTGCCAGGCGCCCTTGCCCTTGGCGATGGCGTCCGGGTTCCACCAGTACTGCTCAAGCGTCACCCGCACGTTGGGCACGCCGGGCTCCAGCAGGTCCTGCACGCCGTTGTAGTTGAGGTCGTTCCACACGTAGTTGCCCAGGTAGCCCTTGGTGGCGTCCACGTAGCCCAGGCCGAACTTGCGGTAAACCTTGAAGCCCTTCCACTCCTCGTTGTCCTCGTAGATGGCGTGGCCGTCCTCGTCGGTGGGAATGGCGGCGAAGATGGGATAGCACTCGCCCTTGACCGCCTTCTTGGTGCGGCTGTTGCTCTCGGACTCGGGGTAGCGGTCGTCAAAGTCGGGGTTGGGCACCACGTAGGTCTTCAGGTACAGGTCGTTGTCCCAGATGCCGCACGGGTCGGTCTTGTACTTGGCCTCGGCCGCGGCAAGCTGGGCGTCCGTCAGGTCGCTCAGATGCGTGGGCGCGGCGGTCAGCCCCAGGTCGGCCCAGTGGGCCACGATGAAGTCGAGCAGGCTGTTGTGCTCGGGCGCCTCCAGCGGGTCTTTGGTGTAGAGGTAGGGTGTCGGCTTGATGAGGCGCGTGCCCAGGGCGTCCTCGGAGCGCAGCAGGTAGTAGCGATCCGGCTTCATGTTGAAGCTGAACGTGCCGTCCTCGCCGGTCAGCAACGTGGCCGGCTTATCCTCGGCGTCGAGCGCCACCTCGTTGGACACCTCGCCGGTCTCTGGGTCGTACTCGTAGAGCGACACCTGCATGTTGGCCAGGCGCTGCTCCTTCTGGTACTGGAGCGCCGAGTCGGGGTCGTTCTGGTCCTTCTGGCGGTCGAGGTAGCCGTCGATGAGGTCGATGCTGTCGTCGCTCGGGTCCTCCGGGTCGTCCATGGGGATGCCGCCGTCGTACATGTCGTCGCGGAAGGTGACGCCCTCCACGGTGACGGGCGCGCTGATGCCCACCTGGTAGCTGGTCATCTCGGCGTCGTAGGCGCGGTGGATGCGCTCCGGGTTCTCGAACACGTCGGTGTTGGCCGGATCGAGGAAGTAGTCCTTGTCGTAGGCCACCGGGCGAATCTCGAACGCCTCGGCCGTGGTGGCCACGAGCGCCGTCTCGTCCACGTCCGGGGTGTCCGGGTCGTCGGCGCGGTGCTCGATGTCCATCACGTAGTCAGCCTCGCCGTCGCCGTCCTTGTCCGGGCCGATGGCCAGGGTGGTCAGCGTGTAGCCGGAGTACTTCTTGGGGAAGGTGAAGCGCAGCTTGTACTTGCCGGGAATGATGTTCGACATGATCCAGTAGCCCTGGTTGCCGTAGTAGTCGCTCTCGGTGGTATAGGTGTAGGGGCCGCCCGCGTCGGCGTTGATGTAGCCGCCACCGGCGTTGAGCAGAGGCTCGCCGGTCACCGGGTCGCACTGGATCCAGCGGCCGGTGCCATCGCCCGCCGCGCCCTCGAGCCACAGGGGAACCTGGCCGTCGCGGTTGACGGGGAAGCCGTTCTCGTTGAGCAGCTCCACCACCACGCCGTTGACGCCGGGGTCGTTGGTCTCGCCGTCGAAGTCCAGGTCCTTCAGCATATCGTCGCTGCGCAGCGTGGCCGGGTTGCCGTCCTCGTCGGTGCCCTCGTAGACGCCCTTCCACGTGCCCGTGGCCTCGTCGTACTCGGTGTCGGTCGCCAGCATATAGCGGCCGTTCGGGCCCTTGTGGTAGGTGGTCGGGCGACCCTGCGCATCGGTGGTGACGGGCGCGCCGTCCTTCGTGTCGTTCTTGAACTTGTCCCAGTTGAGGTCGATCCACACGTAGTCGCCCACGTAGCCGCGCTCGTCGGGCGCAGCCACCACGGCGCCAGCCTGGCGGTTCTCCACCAGGCGGGCCGACGCGTCGCCCAGGGCGTCCGCGCCGGTAACGTTGACGCGCTGCGCGAAGCTGTTCCACTGGGTCACCTCGGCCAGGCGGGCAGCGCCGTTCGGGTTCAGGTTGGGGTCGGTGATGTCGAGGTTCATGTCGAACAGCGCGTCGCCGGTGGTCGAGCCCAGGTACTTGGGCAGGTTCAGCGGCGTATGCATGTCGTAGGCCAGCGAGATGTAGCCGGTGGGCGGCAGGTACACGCTGTCCTTCTCGGCCTGCACCCAGAAGCCGCGCAGGGCGTGGCGCAGGTTGAGCGACTCGTCCGGATGCGCCTCCACGTAGGCCTTGAGCTCCTCGAGCGGCATGAGGCCCGCCTCGCGCAGGCGCATGCCAGTCGGATCCTCGCGCATCTCGTTGATGGCCTGGAGCTGGAGCGCCTGGCTCGGCTGCTTCCAAAGCGCCGGCAGCGCGTCAGCCTCCAGGGCCTTCACGTGGGTCACGTTGCCCTTGGCGTCGCGGGTCACCTCATAGGGGCCGGCCCACACGCTCACCTCGCGGCTCGGGCCCTCGCTGATCAGCTCGCGGCCGTTGGGGTGATCGGCGTCGCGCGGGTCGAAGCTCATCACCTTCACGGAATCCAGGTCCTCCACCCAGCCGTGCCAGGTGGACTTGCGGGGCACCGCCACGCGCTCCGGCTCGCCGGCCTCGTTGTACTCGAAGCCGCCGTCGAGCACCTTCGGGTCGCCCTCGTAGGGCAGCACGTCGAAGAGCACGGCATGGACGTACTGCTTGGCGATGGCATCGCTCGCGCCCAGGTTCTCAGCGCGGGACAGGTAGTCGTAGTTGCCGCCCTCGCCCACCATGACCGGGCCGTTGACGGCCTGGGTGTAGAGGGTGCCCAGGTCGGACGACGAGAACTTCGACTGGGCCTGGGCCGTGTTGGCCACGAAGCCCGCACCCTCCAGCTGCAGGGAGAGCAGCATCTCGTTGGTGTTGTTGTCCAGGTTCACGTCGCGGGTGTCAAGGATGAAGCCCGTCTTGTTGTTGCCCTGCTGGGTGGGGATATAGGGGTTGTAGTTGCCCGACTTGTAGGCATAGCCGGTGGTGGTCATGAGGTCGGAGCTGATGGAGGAGTTGGCGTCCGCGCGGATGGGCATCATCATCTCGATGATGACGGCCTCGCCCTGCTGGAGCGTGCCGCGGATGTTGCCGCCCGCCGCCGACGTGAAGCGCCAGTTCATGAACTTGCGGTTGTAGCCCGAGCTCACCGAGCCCAGCTTGTCGGCGGTGGTGAGGCTGCCGCCCACGGTGGGCTGGGTCAGCGTGACGTTGGGGTTCTCCACCACGCCCTGGGACACGAAGCTGTCGTCGAGCTTCTCGACGTGCCACGTCCACAGCGGCGTCTTGCCGTCCAGGTTCTGGGCGTACCGGTCGTAGACGACCTCCTGGTATTTGTTGCCGTTCTCGTCCCTGAGCGGTTCGCCGTTCTCGTCCAGGATGTCCACCTTGCGCGTCTCCGCCACATCGTGGTAGCCGATGTTGAGCGGGCTCAGCGGCTTGCCCGAGTCATCGGTCTTGAGGCTCTCCGCATAGGGCACGTACTGGAACGACTTGCCCGACATGGTGGCCGCCGCGCCGAAGCCCTCGATGAAGGGCAGCACGATGGACAGGTCGGGGTTCGAGCAGAAGTCGCCCTGCTGGCCCACCACGCCGAGGGCCTTGAGCTGGGCGGTGCTCAGGTTGGTGAGCGTGATCTTGTAGCGCATCATGAGCGATGCGGCCGGGTCGATGGCCGGGCGGCCCACCACCCACTCGTAGCGCTCGGACGCGTTGCCGTTGTAGTAGGCCTGCTCCATGTCCAGCTTGAGCGTGGGGTACTCGGCCACGCGGTAGAAGCCCACGCGGTCGCGCTCGGGGTTGGCGTACTTCGTGTCGTCGTAGCGCAGCACGGTGGACACGAAGTGGTTCAGGTGGGCTTCCTTCGACACCTGGGTGGTGCCGCCATCGCCGTCGCCCGAGCCGTCGCCCGCGTCGCCGCCATCGGCCCCGCCGTCCTGCGCGAGCGGGCCGTCGGCCACGGTACGCAGGCCCATGGTGGAAAGCGTGAAGTCCTCCAGCACGAAGGTGTGGCACATGATGCCGGCCGCGTTGGAGTAGAGGCCCTGGGGCATCTGGGCCTTGGTCTGGAGCTTCTTGCGCTTGCCGTCGCTCGTCATGACGTACTTGCCGGTGGCCGCGTCCTTCTCCCACTTCCAGCCCACGTTCAGGCGCTGCGGGTCGAGGAAGTCGGCCTCCTGCTTGCCGATGGTGTCGCTGTAGTCGTTCAGGCCGTCGTCGTCGGCGCCAGTCACGTCGGGCACGGCGTCCACGTCCAGGCGGAAGCCGCGCGGCACCGGGTTGCGCTGCGCCATGGAGTCGTCGATGATGGCGTCCCAGCCGGTCTTGACCGGGTTGCCCGCGTCATCTTCCTCCACGGCCTTCACCACCCAGCGCACCTGGCGGATGTCGTAGCCGCCCGCGTTGCTGTACTGCGTGGTGTCGATGCGCGTGTTGGTCTTGTCGCGCACGGGATAGCCCGCCGGGTCGCCCAGGATGACCCAGGTACCCGCCTGGGAACCACCCCAGGTGCTCGGATCCAGGCCGTCAGCGGTGTTGCCGTCAGGATACTGGGCGCTGCCGCGGTCGTCCTCGCCGAAGAAGTAGTCGCGGTCGGCGTCGGTGCCCGGCAGCGCATAGTTCTCGCGCTCGTTGGGCGTGGGGCCGTTCTGCTCGCCGAAGACGGACTTCGCCTTGTCGGCGTCCTTCGTGGACGTGTTCACCACGCGGGCGAGCACGAACACGCGCAGCTTGTTCTCTATCCGCGCCTGCTCGTTGAGCGGCTGGTCGTAGACGTCCTCGTACTTGGGCTTCTCCTTGAACTTGGCCACGAACACGGTGTCCTTGTAGAACATGCCCGCCTCGGCGGATTCGGCTTCGTCGCTCGCGTTGAGGTTCGCCTTCACCAGGTCGGGCGTCAGGGTAGCCGTTCCCGTGATATCGTCGTAGACCACCTCGATCCGGTCGTCGCGGTAGTCGGTCACCGTGACCACCGTGTTGTCGGGCAGCGTCTCCTCGCGCTCGAACTCGGTGCGCTTGTACCAACCCTCGAAGATGTAGCCCGTGTCGGGGATGGCCTTGGAGCCGGAGATGCCGTTGGTGGCCTTGTACGGCATGTCCAGGTTATAGGGGGTCTCCACGCTGCCGTGGGGACTCTTGTCCGCATCTGGGTCGAGCGGCTCAGCCAGGTAGTAGACGTTGTAGGTCTTCTGCTTGAAGTGAGCGGTGAACGTGGTCTGGCTGTACCGGATCTCACCGGTGGGCTTGCCGTCGGCGTCCGTCACCTCCGTCATGTTGAGGTTGGCGGCCACTATCTCGGGAGTCAGGGTGCAGGTGCCGTCCTCGGCCACCGGCACGTCGATGTCCTCCTCGTAGCTCTTGCCGTTCTCATCGGTGCGCATGACCGTCCAGCCCTTGACCTCGAAGTGGAGGTTCGGCGTGGCCGTCGACCCGCGGATGCCCTCAGTCGTGCCCTGGGGGATGTTGAAGTCATTCGTCACGCTCACCTTGCCGTCGATGCCGTCGGTCCGGTAGCTGATGCTGTACGTCTCGGACGGCGTCGACCCGCCGTCGCCGTCAGCCGCGCCTCCGTCGCCCTCGGCAACGGGCAGCGCGACCTCATCGGACTGCGGTGCCACGGGCTCGTCGGCCACGGGCTCGTCGGCCACCGGCGCATCAGACGCCGGGTCGGCGGAGTACGCGGCGATGCCCGCATCGTTCGCAGGCGCGCTGGCCGAGGCCGCGGCTGCGGTATTCGGCACCACCACCTGCTTGATGGACCACTCCGCGCCGGGCACCTCCCACACGCCGGTCTGCACGTAGCTCACGTAGGGGTAGGTGCGCACCACCGGCTGGCTCGGGTCAGCCAGCGGGGCGTCGTAGGACAGCGCGTTCAGGGTGCCGTAGTAGGGCACCTGCCAGTCGACGATGAAGCTGTTCACCGCCGAGCCGGTGTTGACGGCCTGGGTGACCAGAAGCTCGTTGTCGCCGGCCTGGTGCGAGTCGTCGGCCAGGTTGATGTCGAAGTCCTGGTCGGTCATGAGCGCGCGCTGGACGAAGGTGTCGCCGCGCACGCTGGAGCTGGGCTTCAGGATCTTGAAGAAGCCCGACTTGTCGTAGATGTAGCTGTCGGTGAGGTCGCCGTCGCGGTCGTAGTCCTTGGCGGGGATCTCCTCGCCCGTCACCGGGTCGATCTTGGCCACCTCGTCGTTGATGAGGCGCACGTAGCCGTTGTAGCGGCCCCAGCGAATGAAGCGACTCATCTTCTGCTCGTTGAAGTCATAGGGCTTCTGGCCCGGCTCCGTGGCGGTAGGCGTCACGGGCTTGGTGGCCTGGGTGCCGGCCGGCGTGACGACGCCGGTGTCGGGATCAGTCCAGTCGTTCTCGTAGACGTGCGTCCAGCCCGGGCCGCCGTTGGCCTGCTGGAGCCAGCGCAGGTTGGTGTCGTGCACCGTGGCGTACATGGTGGAGTTGCCGCCGTTCCACGTGCGGAGCTCCTTGAGCTGGTCGGCATAGCTCGTGTGCATGCCCGTGAGCGCGCTCTCCGCGTCGCCCAGGTTGTCGATGCGCGTGCGCACCTTGAGCGTGATGGCGTCGCCAATGAACATGTGGCCATCGGGATGCACGCCGCCCCACTGCGCCTGGAGCAGGCTGTCGTACTTGTCGAACTCCTCATCGGTGGCATCATCCGGCGGCGCCAGCTCGAAGACGACCACCTCCTCGTCGTGCGAGGCGGACTTGATGTTGTCGGGCGCCAGGTCATCAGGCTGGTCGGCGTCGGGCTTGCCGTAGTCGCTGCCGCCCTGGGTGGCAGCGTAGTTGTTCGACGTGTAGTTGGGCTGGTCGACCACCTTCACCGTCCAGCCGTTGGCCACCAGCTGCTTGGGCGTGAGGTGCTCGGTCACGAACCCGTTCTGATGACGATCCCAGTGGTGCCACTCCACCAGGAACTGGTAGTCGTCGCCCTCGTAGTCGGTGATCAACTTGTAGGCCGCGTCCTTGGCCGCCACGGCCGGATCGTCGGTCAGCATCTTATCGGTGTAGAACGTCACCTGCTTGGGCAGGTGCAGCGCGAACACGATCTTGGCGTGCATGAGGCGGCCCGACTGGGCGTAGCCGTTGTTCAGGTTGGAGAACTTGGCCTGATACCACAGCGTGTCGCCGTACTGGAAGGCGTTGGCGTCGGGGATGGTGTTGGCCTGGCGGGTGCCGTCGCGGCCCAGCCAGTAGTAGAAGTCGTTGCGGCCGCCGCCCGACTTGAGGCTCTGGTCCCAGTAGGCGCCGTTGCCCATGGCCGAAGGCGTGGCGCCGTTGTCGCCGGTGCCGCGCGCCACCTCGTACTCCGCCTTCACGGTGGGATACGAGCAGCGGATCTTCAGGCCGGACATGAGGCCCTGGTCATCGCGGGAGTCGGCCACGCCGGTCTTGTTCCGCTTGAAGGCCTCGGTGCTGCGCACGGCGTCGTTGCCGTTCAGGCGATAGGTAGCCTGCGCGTCCAGCGCATAGCTCTCGCGGAAGCGGTAGTCCTCCACGATGACGCCCGCGTTGCCCGCCGGCGTCACGCTGTCCAGGCCGTTCTGGCTCTCGGTGTAGCGCTTGACGAAGCCGGGCAGGTAGTTGGTGGCCGGCTCGTTGGCGCGGGTGTAGCTGCCATCGCTCACAGCGTTCTTGGGGATGACGCCCACCGAGCTGATGTTGTAGGGATACGCGCTGCCGCTGGCATTGCCCGTGTAGTCGGTGGTGTCCCAGAAGTAGTAGTTGTAGCCGTCGCGCTTGGACGTGCGGTACTGCGCCTGGCGGGCGTCGAGGCGCGTGTCATCGCCCACACCGCCCCAGCGGCGGTACTGCACGGGCGAGCCCACCTGGTAGGGGTTGCCCGCTATGTCGGAGTCGGCCAGGAACTGGTAGCCGTCCATCTTCGACGACACGTAGGTGCGGATGTTCTCGTAGCTGCGCCACGTCTCGGGGTAGGCGGTCTCGTCCGCGTCGGAGCGGCTGGCGCCGGTGGTCATGATGTTGAACTTGAAGGTGTTCATGTCGTAGGCGCGGATGCGCTGCTCGCCGTTGCCCTTGCGGGTGGCGGCCACGTCAAGGTCTGCCGCGACGTTGCGCTTGACGCTCGCGTCGGCGTAGCTGCTGTTGCGCCCGCCGTTCCAGGCGCCCTCCACGGCCACCTGATCCGGGTCGAAGCCGTAGGCGAAGTCGGCCGCCGTCTCAGCGGAGGTGTCCACGTCGCCGCGGGCCTCGAAGCGGATGACGAAGCGGTACTGATCTACCGGCGGCTTGGCCGGCACGTTGCCCACCGCGGGCGTGCCCTCGTCCTTCACGTTCTCGTAGGTCACCGTGGCCTTGAAGTCGCGCCAGGCCCCCGGCGCGTCCATGTTGTTGGTCAGCTGGCCGGTGTTGCCCACCCGCGCCTCGCGGGCGTAGTTCACCGACCAGTCGCCGGCGGCGAAGCCCTGCTCCACGTCGGGGAGGCGGCTGTAGGGCTCGCCGTTGGCGCGCAGCGGCACGATGTTCTCGGGCAGCACCACGGTCACCACGGGCATGACGAGGTCGCCCTGCTGGCCGCCGTCGACGGAGTAGGTGTGGTACAGGCGCTCCCACCAGCCGCCCTCGTGGTACCAGTCTCCCGAGTTCTTGGTGGTGACGTTCTGGGCCGTGTGATCCCACCAGTAGCGGTTCTCCACGTGGACGTTGAGCTGGCGCACGGCGCCCTCGGGCTCCGCGTAGTACTCGGACAGGTTGCCGGTCACGCCGTTGGTTCCCAGCGTGTTCCACATGCGCACCACGGGCTTGCGCATCTGGGCGCGCGTACCCGTCTGGGCATACAGCGTGGGCGTGCCCTCCTCACCGTAGTCCTTGTAGGCGTTGTGCCAGCTGCCGCCAGCCGTGGTGTCGGTCACCTTCACGCCGGCCGGCACGGCCTTGCCGGTGTCGCGCCAGGTGCCGTCGGCGTTCTGCTCGAAGCGGGTGAGGCGCACGGTGTTGTTCTGCACCACGCGCCCGTTCACCGACGGCATGTTGGGCGAGCCATAGGACTGGTCGTAGGTGCTGGGGAGGTTCCACGAGCTGTCGTTGTTGCGATAGCGCGCCGTCCACACGTAGTCCATGCCGAAGGGCTGGCTGTTGTTGGTGTCTCCATCGCCCTTGTTGGTGTCGGGCTCCCAGGCGGCCTTGCCCTCGTAGTGCTCGATGTCGAACAGCTGGTAGTAGGCGCTCGACTTGGAGGGCAGCTCGCCGGTAGCCGTGTCGGATCCGGTCACCTCGCGGGTGTCCACGGGGCGCGTGAGCACGCGGTCGTACCAGTAGCCCGACGTGTTGGTGGCGAAGATGTGCGACGGGATGTCCACGATCATCTTGTAGCCCTGGGTGCCGCTGTAGCTGTCGCGGTCGGCGGTGTTGGCAGCGTTGTTGTCGATGTCGCGGCCGAACCACTTGCCGAGCGGCTTGCGCACGGTCACGCGCACCACCCACGGCTGCGAGCTGCCCACGTAGTCCTCGCCGTGCAGGGTGGCGTCGCCGCCGCTCACGGCCTCGTAGCTGGAAAGCGCCGGGTCGACTGACAGGTCCTCGGAGCGGCGCGCCAGGCCGTTGCGGTAGTCGGCCGGGTTCTGCGAGTCGGAGGGCGCGTCATAGCCCTGGTAGGGGCCATAGGGCGTCTGGATGATCTCGGCGTCCACCAGGTCGTCTCCGATGCGCGCCCAGTTCTCCTGCACCTGCGCGTCGCTGTCGAGCCACGACGGCCCGCGGTTGTACCCGTTCAGGGTGTACGCGGCCAGCTTGAGGCTGCCGTCCTCGTTGAGCTGCGGCTCGGTGCCGCGCGGGAATATGTAGGTGAACTCCACCGCGTCGAGGTTGCGGTCGCCGTAGTTGAGCGCCTGGAGCCGCGTGGTGTAGGCCTGGTTGTACTGCATGGCGGTGTTGTACTGGTTCCACAGCACGCCCCGCTGGTCGCGGATGGTGTGCTTGTACAGGTTGTTGTAGTAGCTGTTGGTGTTCTCGTACCACCACTCGGTGGCGTCGCGGCCGCTCAGGTACTGGCGCTGCGTCTCATGGGTGCCGGTGGTGGCCCACAGGCCGCCGATGGCCGGCGTCGAGTCGTTGGTCGGATACATCTGGGACGACGTGGCCAGCCACGCCTTCTGCAGGTGCAGGCGCGTCTGCGACCAGATGAGCGGCGTCTCGGAACCCCACTGCGTGGGCAGGCCCGTCGCGTTGCCCTCATCGTCGGTGTCCACGGTGTTGCCCACCCACGTGCGGCGGATGGTCACGAAGTTGTCGTAGTCGCGCCAGTAGCTGTAGCGGTAGTCGCGGTACCGGTCCGAGCGCTCGTTGACGCGCGCCACGGTGGAGTTCCAGCCCGAGCTGTACCCGTTCACCAGGTAGCGGGTGGTGGGCAGCGCGTTCTTGTGCAGCGCCGCCTGGCTTGCCGCGCTGAAGGGACGCTTGGGCGTGTAGCGCGTCCACTGCACGAAGTTCTGCGTCTTAGCGTCGGTGTCCAGGAACACGCCGCGGAAGCCGTCCTGGCCGTACATGGTGTTGGGCTGGCTGTTCCAATCGTAGCTGAGGTAGCGGTCGACGTTCTGGTTGGTGGCCTCGCCGGGGATGAAGGTGAGCGAGCCGTCCCACATCTCCCAGCGGTCGGTGTTCTTGGGCTTATCGGCGGTAAAGGCCGACTCGTGGAGCAGCGAGTCCATGTCCATGAGCACGCCGGCGTTGTTCACGTAGCTCGCGCCCGTGCCGGGACGCGACGCGCCGAAGCTGCCGCCGGAGAGCGGGTTGACGTAGACGCGGCCGGTGTTGGAATTCCAGCCGCCCGTGTTGCCGTTGGAGTGCCAGTACTCGCCGATGCGCGGGAAGTACGCGGGCTCCTTGCCGGTGGTGGTGGAGTACTGCGTCTTGGCCATGTCGCCGTAGACCTGGGGCAGGCCGTCGATGGCCGCGGTCACGTCAAACCACAGCTCGATGGTGTCGCCCACCTCCACGCACACGTTGCCCGGCTCCACCAGATCGACGGGCGATATCTCCTCGCGGTTATCCGGCACCTTCGAGCCGGGCTCGGAGGCGTTGGGGTCGGGCACCCACTCGATGCGGAACAGGCCGAAGCGGGTGTCCTCGGTCGCGCCGGCCGTGGTGGGGTTCAGGTCGTTGAACGGCTTGGCGCCCATGTCGCGGGTGCTGTAGCCCATCGGCGCGTTGTTGTAGTTCATCATGCCGCCGTAGTCCTTGGCCACCTCCGGCGCGTCCTCCTCGGCTACGCGGGTGACCTGGAGCTTCATTCCGTTCAGGCGCGCGTCCTTCACGTCGCTGCCGTAGATGTCGTACCAGCGGATGTTGTTCTGCAGGCGCGCGGCCAGGTAGTCGGCGTCTATCTCGCCGGCGGAGCCGTCGGCCTTCTTCAGGTAGTCAAGCGGAATGCGCTCGTAGAAGACGGGATTGTACAGCTCGCCTTCCACGTCCATGTAGGAGTTGGTGCCGCGCGGCACGTTCCACAGGGTGTCCTTGTACCAGAACTTCTCGCCGGGGATGTAGCCGGTCTTCTGGGAGGCGTTCCAGCTCTTGGCACCCGTGCCCTTGGCCTGGGCCTCGGTCTGGAACACCTGGTTCTGGAAGCGGATGACGGGCGTGCGGCGGTACACCGTGAAGTTGACGTTCTTGCCGCTGTCCTGCTTGGTCTGCAGGACGCTCTTCGTCTGGCCCTCCACCGTCTTCTCGAAGTGCTTCACGGCCGGCGTCAGGATGGGGCCGCCCTTCTCGCCGTCGGCGCCCTCCTGGTAGAAGTCGAGCTGCGTCGTCTCAGCGTGGCGATGGGTGTAGCCGAAGTCCACCGGCACGCGGTCGGCCGTCCAGTACTCGTAGAGCTCGCCGGTGGAGTCGCGGTTGTCCTGGTAGCGGGCCACGCCCACCAGGGCCACGTCATCGAGCTTGTAGGCCGTGGTGCCGTCGTCGGACATGGTAGCCGGCAGGTCGTAGTAGGTCCAGCGCACCTGGGTGACGTAGCGGAACTTGTTGGAGTTCTTGTAGTAGCCCTCCACGGCCACGGTGGGCTCGCGGTCGGGCTGGGCGTTCAGGCGATCGAGCTCGTCGATGGTGATCCAGGCGCCCTCGTAGGTGCCATCGGCGTTCTTGATGGCGCGGGTGTCCCAGTACTCGATGAGGATGGGGTCGCGGTCGCCGAGGGTCTCGGGCTCGTTGACGGACTCCTTGCTCAGATCCTCCTTCACGGCCGCCTTCTGGAACCGGGCGATGAAGGTGGTGTCGATGTAGAGGCCGGTGTCGTCCTTCTGCAGGAAGGCCTGGGCCTCCCAGGCGGAGAGCGTGAGCCCCGCACCGTCGATCTTCTGCTCGACCTTCTGCTCCTGGATGGCGCCGCTCGCATCGGGCACGTACTCGATGGTCTCGACGAACCAGCCGACGAACTCGAAGCCGGCGTTGGCCTTAGCCGTGGCGCCGGTCACGCCATCGGTGCTCGTGGCGTCCAGGTTGGGGTTGGAGGTGACGTCGAGCGTGCCGTCCACCACCTTGTAGGTGACGGTGTAGGGGTCGAAGTCCTCGTCCGGCTCGTTGCCGCTCTTCTCGGCGAACTTGCACACCAGGAGCAGGTCGGCGTAGAGCCCGTCGGCGTCCTTGCGCTTCTCGAGCTCGGCCACCACCTGGTCCTTGGTGAGGGAGGCGCGGGCGCCCGCCACCAGCTCGTCCTTGGCGACGGACACGGTCTCGTAGACGAGGTTGCCGTTCTCATCCTTCTTGGGCTCCATGACGGGGTTGCCGTCCTTGTCGAGCACCGGCTGGAGGATGGGGTTGCCGTCCTCGTCCACGACCAGGCGATTCTCCTCGATATACATCGGCTCGCCGTAATCGTCGTACTTCTGGTGGCCGTCCTCATCGAGGACCGGAACCTTGACCTTCTCCCACTTCTCCTCCAGCTTGGGCACCATCACCTGCCGCTGCTCGTCCACGTAGGTGCGGACGTACCAGCCGGCGAACTTGTAGCCGTTGGCAGGCAGCGCCACCGAGCCGGTGACGCCCTCGGTGGAGAGCACCTGGATGTCGGCGTTGGTCTTGGTCTCCACCTCGCCGGCCAAGACCGACACCTCGGTGCCGTCGTCCTGCTCCTTGACGTAAGGGTCGGCCTCGTAGGTGACCGTGTAGGTGCGGTCGCCCTCTGCCTGGAACTTGGCGACGAACGCCGTATCGGCATACAGGCCGTCCTTATCCTTGGCCAGGCGCGCCTTGGCGTCGGCGGCGGTGAGCGTCAGGTCCTCGGTGACCTTGGCGTCGGTGTAGGTGGGCTCCCCGCCCTCGGACTCGGGCTCGCCGTAGGTGCGCAGGTACCAGCCGGCGAACTCATAGCCCGGCTTGACCGTGGCGGTGGCGCCCGTGACCTTGGCGGTGCTGAGCTTCTGGTCGACGTTGCTGGCCGCAGACACGGTGCCGCCCTCGGTGGCGGTATAGCTCACGGTATAGGTGAGCGCCGCGTCCGGCGTGAACTTGGCGGTGAAGGCGGTATCCGCGTAGAGGGTCTCGGCCGGCGTCTCGCCTTCCGCCTCGGTGGTGGTCGTGTTGAGCGCGGCGATGACCGCGGCGGCCGTGAGCTCGGCGTCGCTGCTGATGCGCTTCTCCGTGGCGGTGCCGTCGGCGGCCTTCTGGGTGACGTACCAGCCCTCGAAGGCATAGCCGGCCTTGCTGCGCGCCTGGACGCCGGTGACGCCCGCGGTGATGAGGGCCACGATGTCGGTGTTGGAGGCGCTCGCGCCCCACTCGCCGAAGCCCACTTCCTCGCCGTCCTCGACGGTGCCGAGGGTGCGCACCTCGCCGTTGCCGTCGGTGCCGTAGGTGACCGCGAAGCGCGCCTCGGTCTTGGGGCTGAACTTGGCCACGAAGGTCACGTCACCCGTGAGCTTGCAGCCCTCGCCCTCGGTGGTGAACAGGCCGGCCACGTCCTCGCGCGAGAGCACGGCAGCCTGGGTGACGGCCGTGTCGGTCACGCCGTCGTCGCCGGTGGTGCGCAGGAACCAGCCGTCGCACTGATAGCCCTCGGATGCCTGGGCCTCGGCGCCGGTGATGGTCGAGCCGTCGGCGGGAACCTTGCGGTTGTCCGCGCTCGTGCCCCACGCGCCGGGCTTCACCTCGTCGCCCGCGCCCGGCTTGTAGCCGGCGGTGCGCACCTGGCCCTCGCCGCTGGCGAGGTAGCTCACGGTGAACTTGCGCTGCGACTCGTCGACGAACTTCGCGACGAAGGCGGCGTCGGTGTAGAGGCCGTCATCGCCCTTGAACTGGGCGTCAAGCACCTCGCGCACGTCATCGACGGTCAGCTGGAGCTCCTCGGTGACGAGGGTGTCCACCTCCGCGCCGCCCGCATCGCGCGTGCGCAGGTACCAGCCGTCGAAGATGAAGCCCGCAGCCGGGGCGGCGGTCGAGCCAGTCACCTGGGCGGTGCTGAGCGCCTGCATGGCAAGGTCGCCCTCGTTGGAGACGGTGCCCTTGTCCTTGTCGGAGGACGCGTAGGTCACGGAGTACTTCCGCTTGTCATCGGCCTTGAACTTGGCGACGAAGGTGGTGTCGTCGTAGATGGTGGCCGGCCCCGTGCTCGGCGGCTCGGCCTCGCCGGAGCCGTCGGCGTCGCCCGCGTCACCCGCGTCGCCAGAGCCGTCGCCAGAGCCGTCGCCGCCCTCGGCGTCGGCGCCGGGGCCGGGCTGCTCGGGCTTCTCGGTGTCCACCGCGGCCTTGGTGTTGAGGTTGGCCGCGATGAGCGAGGGGGTGAGCGCCGCCACGGCGCCCTCGATCTTGGTATCGGTGAAGGTACCGTCCTCGTTCTTGACGCGCTTGTACCAGCCCTCGAAGACGTAGCCGGGCTTGGCCTCGGCCGTCGAGCCCGCGATGTCGCCCTCGGCGTAGGCCGAGTTGGCCGGCAGCTTGCCGGCGAAGGACGGGTCGGTGCCCGGATCGACGTCCGGATCGACCTCGCCGCCCGTGTCGGCCACGTAAGATACCTGGTAGGTGGGCACGGTGGAGGAAATGTCCTCCACGTCGCCGCCGCCGCTCACGCCGCCGCCGGCCGAGCCGATGGAGCTCAGCACGTCGGAAAGCGTGCTGTCGCGGCTATCCAGGTTCAGGCTGGGCGGGATGTTGGACGGGTAGCGCAGGTTGATCATCTTGCCCTTGTCGGGGCCCTCTGCCGTCACGCGGCGCACGGCATCGGTGCCGGCAGCCAGCTTGGGCGTGTCGGTCAGCTCGAACACCTGGCGGCCGCTGCCGTTCTTGTCGAGCAGGCTCACCGTCACCGTGAGGTCGGTGGTGTGGTACGTGGGATTGGTGATGCCGCCGATGGTCAGCTGCGCCGTGTCGCCGTCCGCGCGCGGGCGGGAGTGCAGCAGCGTAGCCGGATCCTGGCCCGTGTACTTGAGGGTGATGGCGGGATCGTTGTAGTGATCCACGCTGTTACGCGGACGATCGGCCCGGTGGTTGTAGAAGCGCACGTAGTTGTACACGCGCGAGCCGTACTGGCTGTGCACGCCGTCGGTGAGGTAGGTGCCGCGCTGATGCGCGGTGGTGTAGGAGCTGATCAGCCTCAGGCCCGTGTCGTTGGAGTAGCCCCACACGTCATGGTTGTTGTCACCGCCGCCGGGCACGATGTACTGCAGGTAGCCGTGCATGGGCGCGCTGGCCGCGTAGAAGTCGGCGCGCAGGGCGGCGTCGCGATAGGACGGCAAGTCGTTGGCGCTGCCGTAGGCCGCCGTGTTCTCGGACTCATGGTAGGCGTCGGTGCCCAGCTCTCCCGTCAGCTGGGTGATGATGCGGATGGCCACGTACTCGCCGGGCTCTACCTGGCGATCCTCCTGCGGGGTCATCACGTCCTCGTACACCGGCTCGCCCTGCTCGTTGACCTTGTCCGAGCCGTCGGGGTTCTTGGCCTTTTGCTCCACCCACTTGTCGGCGCCCAGCTTGATCATGAGCACGCGGTTCTGGTCGTACTGCTCCACGCCGCCCACGACGGAAAGGTCGGTCTGGGCCGGCGCGTCGCGCAGGGCCGCCAGGGCGTCGTCGCCTATCTCGGCGGTGACGGGCAATCCCGTGGGGTTGTCCTCGGTCCAGGTGCCGTCGGCCTGCTTGACCTTCTGCACCTCCCAGCCCACGATGCGCTGGCCCTTCTCCACCTGGAAGCGGGCGTCCACCGATTCCAGCGGCACGTCGTACTTGCCGCCGGGGGCGTCGGCCGCCTTGTTGCCCACGCGCACCACGTATTCCACGTAGTCGCCGGCATAGAGGGCACCGTCGGGGATGTTGGCGTCCTTGGCCTGGGACTCCGGGCTGTAGGACACGGGCGAGGCCACGTCATTGTTGGAGTTGTCGTAGCCGAAGATGGTGGTGTCCACGCCGTTGAGGGTCACCTGCTTGCCGCGCACGCTGGAGGTCTCCATCTGCGCCAGGCGGTGGAACAGCACGTTGTCGGCGTAGGGGTCGTGGTTGAGCGGCCCCACTTGGCTCACATAGTTGGGATCGTTGACAGAGCAGTGGTTGGGATCGCGCGTGCGCACGCTCGTCACGGCGAGCGTCTCGCGGCAGTTGATGTCCGGGTAGGCCATGCCCTGCTTGTTGCCGGCCGGCGTGGCGTACTCGTTCCAGTTGCCCTTCGTCAGGTCGGTGTAGGTGGTCTCCTGCGCGCTCAGGAAGTCGTCGAGCGTGCGGTCGACGTACACGCCGTCGTAGGCGAAGGCGTAGTTGTAGCGCCCGCCCTTGGCGTTGTCCGGGTCGCCCGAGAGGTACTGGCTCGCGTCGAGCATCGTGTCTTCCTGCTTGCGATGCGCCGTGGGCGAGTTGTAGCTGATGGTCAGGTCGCTGATGCGGCTGTTCACGTAGGTGCGGTTGACCGTGGTCAGGTCGGGCGCGTAGCCGGGGATGAGGTTGGTGGCCGACACGGCGGTGTAGGTGACCGGCTGGATGCCGTTGGCACCGCCGCTCGTCTTCCACAGGTTGAACTGCTCGCGCAGGTACTTCTCCAGGTCAACCTCGTAGCAGTCGGCGTAGGGGCCGCTGGCGAGCGGCGCGGCGGACACGATGCCCATGCCCGCGAGCGTCGGCCAGTCGACGGATACGGTGCGCCCGTTGTAGACGAACGAGAAGTTCTCCACCGCCAGCCACGCGGGCTGGCCCTCCGCCGTCTTGGGGCAGTCCGGGTCGGTGGGCACGAGCTGCTTGGGCACGTAGACCTTCTGCATGCGGAAGTCGCCGGAGGTGGTGGCCTTGAGCGTCACCTGGTTGATGTGGGACGCGCGGCCGAAGTTATCCGGGTCGGGGTTCTGCGCGAGCGAGAAGCGGTCGCGGATGTTCCAGAAGCGCGCCTCGAAGGTGCCGTGGGCCGGTGCCAGGTTGTCGGCGGCGGAGAAGTGCGACATGCGGCCCGCGCCGGTGATGTCATGCGTCGTGCCGTCGGCGCGCTGCATGCTGTAGTGGTAGCCGAAGGGAATGAGGTAGCCCAGCAAGAAGGCGTTGTCGGTGTTGACGAAGTCGTCGCCGCTGCCGGAGGTGCCCAGGCCGTCGGTGCCGTGCCAGTACTCCTGCTTGCCCTCGCCCAGGCCGTCGCCGTAGCGGCGCGTGAACGTCTGAGACGTGTTGTTCACGTCGGAGTTCACCGTGGGGGTCTGGTTGACGTAGGCGTAGGGACGGCCGTAGACGCGCACGTCGGGGTTGTCGCGGTCGGCGTCGTAGTCGGCGGCGTGCTTGCGGCCCACCTCCTGGGTATGATCGCCCGCGCCGCCGAACTCGTTGAGCACGATGTCGTAGCTGTCGACGAACTCCTCCGCGCCGAGGCTCAGGCGGTAGGCCGAGCCGTTGTCGATGGCCGCCTTGAAGTCGGTCGGCGACTCGGGAACGTCCTCCTTGAGCCCCTTCGGGCGGTTGAAGTAGATGTAGACGCCCTTGCCGGCGGCCTCCGCGGCATCCACGCCCAGGTCGGCGCGGCTCACCGTGACCGAGCGCGTGCCCGCGACGGTGCCGTCGGCGTTGTACTGCTCCAGGTGGAAGATGACCTCCTTCACGTGGGGCAGCACATGCTGGCTCGCGGCGTTGTCCTTGCCAAGGATCTGCATGCCGGTGGAGAGGAAGCCGTAGTAGTCCATCTCGGCATCCGGCTTGCACACGGGCATGACATCGCGCAGCACGGCCTCGTCGGTGAACGAGAGCTTGTTGCTCCACTGGTTGTACTGGGCCGACCCGTAGTGGCGCTGGAACGACACGGTGAAGTACTGGTCGCTCGCGAAGCGGATGGCGGTGCTGCCCTCCAGGCCGTTGATGCCGTCGCGGCCGTTGGTCAGGTTGCTCAGGCGGCCCTTGCGCGTGTAGGCGCCGGCCTCCACCACCGCCGCGCGGGCGCGCGTCCACAGGTGGCGCATCTTGTAGGGGGTGTGCCCGTGATGGCCGCTTTGCACGTAGTCCTGGTAGGACCAGTTGGAGCGGTAGGCCTGGGCGGCGTTGCGGTCGCCCGAGTCGTAGCGCACCTGCGCCTTGTGGTAGGGACGGTCGCCGCTGTTGCCGTTGTCCGTCGTGCCCGGCGCGGCGGCGGTGGAGGCGGTGTCGCCCAGGCGCATCTTCACGTTGGTGGTGGAGTAGATCTCGTTGGTCACCTTGTAGAAGCGGCCCGACACCTCGAAGGCGTCGTAGTTCGGGTCGTTCCAGCGGAACCACGTGCCGAAGTCCACCTGCTTGGCGTGGGCCTCGGTGGCGTCGGTGTACTGGTCCTGGTTGATGGACACGTTGTAGACGATCTTGACCACGCGGTCGCCCGCGGCCGGGTCCGAGCTGTTCCAGTACCCGGAGTAGGCGTCCTTGAAGTAGGCGGCCTCGTTGTTGCTGAAGTCCGCCACGTGCTTGCCGGAGGCGTCCTTGGCCAGCAGGTTCAGGCGGAGGTACTTCTGGCCGTCCACGCCCGTGCCGTTGCCGTTGTGGCGGTTGGCCATGATGGAGGCCTTGTCCGCGACGAAGCTCGAGCCGTCGGCGTAGTAGACGGTGATGGAGTTGAGGTAGGGCACCGCCGCGTCGCGCACGCGCACGTAGTAGGCGTCGAAGGCGTCAGACGGGATGGTCTGCTCGAAGTCGAGCACGGCTGCGCTGTTGTAGGTGCGCCCGTCGATGGGGCTCGCGTGGTTGCCCGCGCGCCCTTCGGAGCACCAGGTGAAGATGTTGTAGCCCGTGCGGTGCTCAGTGCACCACTGGTCGTAGTGGCAGGCGGCCTCCACGCCGTTCGTCCCCGTCAGCTGGCGGAAGTCCACCGTGTAGGAGCCGAGCGCCTTGTAGCCTACCTCCAGCTGCTGGTCGATCTCGGTGCCGCCCCAGCCCCAGTAGCTGTTCCAGTAGTCATGATCCTCGTCGAAGGCGTACGACCAGTTCTCGTAGGCCTTGCTCTCGTTCGCCATGTCGTTGTAGGCCACGCGCGTGTTGGCGTCGAAGAACATCTTCGACATGCGCACCTCGGTGCGGTCGTTGCGCTTCATCTGGTAGTAGTAGTTGTCGTCTACCTGCGCGTTCTCGCGGATGTTGTTGAGGAACACCGTGGTGTTGGCGCTCAGGCCCGTGATGGTGGTGCCCAGGTCCTTGTCGCTGAAGCCGTAGAAGTAGATGCGCTGCACCTCCGCGCCGCCGGCAGCCTGGTAGGTGCGGCGCTCCATGTCGCGCCAGTCGAGCAGCTTGACGTTGGTGAGCTCCTGGATGCCCAGGTCGATGAGATCCTTCTCCGTGAGCTCGAAGCTGCCGTCGGCCTGGATGGCGAAGGTGCGCGCGCCGCTCTTGAAGCCGGCGAGGTCGCCGGTGGTCGCGTCGATCTGCGGCTCGAGGGTGGCCTTGAGCGAGGCGGTGGCCTCGGACGAGAGCGCGCCGGTCAGCTGGATCTTGCCTGGCTTGCCCCACTGCTGCAGGTACTCGGCCGCGATGACCATCTTGGTGGTGTGGAAGCCGGTCCACGCCGTGGCGCTGCCGGTCACGCTGCCGCCCGGGGGCGTGACGATGCCGCTCTCGCGCGCCAGGCCCAGGGCCAGGTCCACATCGGCGTCGTCGATCATGTTGTAGGCGTGGCTGTTCTCGAACTGCGCCCACAGCACGAAGTCGCGGTCATAGGGAACGCTGACGCGGGTGATGTTGTTGTCACTCGTGGCCGTGGTGCCGTAGCTGCCCTCGCCCATGTCCACGTACTTGCCATGGGTGGTCACGTTGAGGTAGGGGCGGCCCGTGAGCAGGCTCGGGTCTCGGCGCGTGGAGCGGGCGACGTAGTTGCCGCCGGGGAAGCCGGTGCCCGTCTGCACGGCGGTCATGACGCCGTCCATATGCACGGTGGTGTCGTAGTTCGACCACCACGTGGTCTGGCCCTTGAAGTCGGCGGTCATCTGCTGCCCGAAGTACGCCGGGTCTATCACGTCGTAGTTGAGCGTTACCTTGCGCAGGTACTTGGACGCCTGCGCGGTGAAGTCGGCGCCCGCCGTCAGGCCGGCATCGGCGTCGGTGTGCACCACCATCTTGTAGCTGCCGTCGGGCTGCTTGTAGGCCTGCAGCTGATCCGGGGTCAGTGACACGCTGGGCGTGGTGGGAACCGCGCCCGTAGCGGAGTCGACGAAGTAGAAGTTGACGGACTTGAGCGTGGACTTGCCCAGGCGCGAGTTGCCCGTGCCGTCATCCAGCTCGTCCCAGTACTTGCCCGCGTCCACCACGCCGGCGCTCAGCGTCACCTCCTTGGTAAGGAAGCCGTACACTTCCGCCGGGTTGCTCACCGTGAGCTTGTTGCCCACCGACGTGAGGTCGTAGGTGATGACGTTGTAGTCCGAGCGCGAGTTGGTGTTGTTGTTCGCGGTGAAGTGATAGCCGGAGCCGTCCGCGTAGTGTACGACCTCCACCGGGTCACCCTGGGCGGCGGCCATGAGCGGGGCCGTCTGGCCAGGGGCGGTGTACGCGTCGCGGTAGGCGTAAGAGCTCGACGCCCAGTCGAACCACCCGATGTAGCTGCGCCACGACTCCGTGCGGCCAATGGAGTGGTTGCCGGCAGCGTCGTTGTAGCGGTCGTCGATGGGTCCGAACGCGCAGCTGCCCGTGGTGTAGCGGTACTGGTACATGGGATCAGCCGGAACCCAGTAGCCGTTGTGCTGGCTCGTTGCCGGCACCCAGTAGCGGTTGGCGTTGTTCACGGCCGCGCCGTGGGTCTCCATCATGCCGTAGATGCGCGCCACCAGGGTCTTGTCGTCCTTCACCCACTCGTTGAGCGTCTGGTAGTTCAGGCGCACCTTCTTGACGCCGATGTTAGTCACCGTGCCGTTGACGTTGGCCTTGAAGGGCAGCGTCAGCACGCCCGAGGCGTCGATGAAGGGAGCCAGGTCGTCCATGGTCAGGCTCAGGGCCTTGGCGCCGGTGTGATCGTACACGTCGATGCCGTGCAGCGTGCCCGAGGAGTGCACCCACGCGCCCTTGTCGTTCTTGCTGAAGCCGGCTATCACCAGCTCGCGGCCGACGAAGCCGCGGAACTCGCCGCGGTTGGCGTCGGTGTCGGCGGCCATCTCGTCAACGGCCAGGTCGAAGTACACCTCATCGCCCGAGCACTCCGTGTTGTTGGTGAGCGAGTACTGGAACCACGCCTTCTCGCGGGCGGGGTTCTCTCCCCAGCGGTAGGGCACGACATCGGCCGCCACGTTGATGCCCGCGCGGTCGCCGGCGCCATGGCGCACGCCGGAGTCGTGGGCGGTGCCGTCAAGCGACCAGCCGGCCGCCATGGTGATCTGCGGGTTGATGGTGTTGGCCGTCAGCTTGGCCGACGCGGTGGAGGACTTCTCCTTCGTGTCGTTGTCGGCCTGGTCGCCCAGGTGCAGGGTGCGGAACGTGCCCGACATGGTACGCGTGCCCATCTGCGTGGGCATGCCGTGGATGATGACGGCCGTGTCGTCGTAGCTGCCCGTGGGCGTGGCGGTCACGTTGGGGTCGTAGCGGTCGAAGTACACCTCCACGCGGGCGAAGTACTCGCCGTTCCACGCGGAGGAGGGCAGCACGATGCTGCCCACGGCGTCGGCGCCGTACTCGGTCGCCTGCGCGCTGCCGGCCGCCACCAGGTACTGCTGGAGGTCGGCGCCGCCGGCCGCACCCGCCCTCCAGGGGATCTCCACGTAGTTGTCAGCCTCGGCGTTCACCGAGTAGTACAGGCGCACCTTGCTGATCTGCCCCTTGGCCAGAAGGCCCTTGGTCAGCGTGACCGAGGAGGTGTCGTAGCCGCGCTTCTTCCCGTCGATCACCTGATAGGTCAGGTTGGACGTGCTGAACACGCCGGGGTCGACGTAAGAGTCGTTGGTGTTGCGCAGGCGGAAGTACCAGCCGGAGCGCTTGGAGTTGAGCGGGCCGGACTGGGTTCCCCCGGCGGCGCTGAACTTGGGGCTCTTCTTCACGTCGTAGGCATAGGCGTCCACCACCGGGCTGGCGTTGTACGGCGCCAGGATGGCCTCGCAGGGATAGCCGGCGATGTACGTGCCGTTCACATCCTTGCCGATGCTGCTGACGTTCATCGTCTCGTCGATCTGCTCATCGCCGTTGTCGTCGAGGTAGGTGTACCAGCTGCGCAGCTCGCCCTGGACCTTCAGCTGGCTGTCCAGCCAGGTGGTCGTGCCGTGAATCTTCACGCGCGGGCCATGGTCGTTGCCGCCGACGGCCGCCGATACGTTGGCGTTCATCTCGTCGAAGCGCACCTCGATGCGGCTGAAGTAGTTGTTGCCCCACTGGGCGGGCGTGAGCGTCACGCTGCCGTCGGCCGCCTTGAGCGGGGTGATCTGGTCGGTCGAGTCGTTCTTCTTCCAGGAGTAGGTGACCTCGTTGTTGTCGGCGTCGAGCGCCACCACGACAATCTCGTTGACCGTGTTGTTGGTGCAGTCGAACACCTCGCTGGAGATGAGCACCGAGTCGGTCTCGAAGCCGCGGCGCGTGCCGTCATGCATCTCGTAGGGCATGGCGGTCGTGCGGAAGCGGCCGGGCTCGAGCGCGGTCGGGCTGTAGTTGCCCCAGTGGAACGCGAACCCGGAGCGGTTGCGCAGCAGCGCCGAGGGACGCTCCCGGTTCCAGCTGCTCCATCCCAGGCCGTCCTCGTAGGCGTTGGCGTAGACGCGCGGCTGAGCCGGGTTGACGTTGAGCGTGCCGCTGCCCGTCGCCTTCACCGGCGTGCCGCCCAGCTGGTAGCTGGTGGTGAACGTGCCCGTCACCGTGTACTGACCGGTGTAGCTGGTGGTACCGCGCAGGATGACGGTGGGCGTGCCCGTGGCAGCCGGCGAGGCCGCGTTGGGGATGTCGCTGGCGAACTTGTCGAAGGTGATCTCCAGGCGCAGGAAGTAGTTGTTGTCCCGGCCCGAGCCCGCCCACACCGACTTGGGAATGACCACGCTGCCGTCAGCCTGGAGGTAGGCGCTCGCCAAGGTAGCGCGCGGGATGTCCTTGTAGGTGATGTTGCTCGCGGACGATCCGGAGCCGAAGTTGTAGTTGGGGTTCTGGTACCACACGCGGATGCTGGAGATGTTCGAGTTGCTCCACAGCGCAGGCGAAAGCTCGATGGCGCTCGTATCGAATCCGCGATACTCGTTGATGCGCAGGCTGCCATCATACAGGCCGGTGAAGCGGTGGTCGGCCACGCGCATGTTGGTAGTAGTGAACGTGCCCGGCTCGATCATGGACGAGGAGTTGTTGCCCAGGTGGAAGATGAAGCCGGAGCGCGACTCGTTGAGCGGCGCGTTCTCGGTGCCGTTCCACGCGCTGAAGTTGGGCACAGCCGCGCCGTCGGGCGTGTCGAAGCCCGCGCCGCCCACCCAGGGACGCACGCCGCTCTCGGGCAGCAGGCTCGCCTGGGAGGTGGCGCCGTAGTACTTGGCGGTGTCGTACTTCTGCGCGGGGACCACCCACTGCTTGCGGCCGTACTCGCCGTCGACGGTGTTGGTGTAGCGGCCGTCCGCGCCGTTGCTGATGGGCGAGCGCATGATGCCGTGGATGGTGATGTCCACGGGCAGGTTGGTGTTCTTCGGCAGCTCGTTGGCCATGAGGAAGCGCATCTTGCCGGTGAAGGCCATGGACGTGCTCGTGCTGCCCACGACGGAGTTGCGCGGCTTGGCGGCGATGCCCCTGGCCTCCAGCTGCGCGGCGATGCCGTCATTGCTGGTCGTGCCGCCCACGCGGTAGATGACGTAGGCGCTGTCGTTGGGGTCGGGGCCCACGTACTGCGGGCTTCCTGTCAAGGTCACCCACTGGCGCGGGGCGGTGGGGCCGCCCTTGTCAGGGCCGGTGCGCACCTCGAACTGGATAGCGCTCGCGGGGCTGCCCGCGCCGTCTATATAAAGGTAGTCGGACAGGTCGTAGGGGACGGTGTCTCCCGCCACCAGGTGATCCTTCTTCATGCGGAACTCGACGTTCACCAGCTCGTAGTTGTCGGGCATGGTGTCGTTGATCACCGCGCCAAAGGGCAGGGAGAGGTCGTTGGAGGAGACGGGCGTGTTGCCCGTGGTCTTGATGCCGGAGATGCGGTACTTGGTCAGATAGCCCAGGCGGTCGCGCGCGTCGCCCGTCCAGTTGTTCCCCAGGCGGTTGTAGGCCTCCTTCGTGTACTCGAAGCCGTTCTTCGCCTCCTTGAACGAGTCGGAGTTGTAGAGCGTCTTGGCCCAAGAGTAGTCATCTTCGCCGCGGCCGCCGAAGTAGACGGTGGTCGTGGTGTCGAGCGACACGTTCGGATACACCTTGTTGCCGTTCATCGTGAACGGCGTGAAGTTGTTGGTATAGGGCAGCGCCAAGAGCATGACCATGTGGTCGTCGTCCCCCTGCGGAATGAGGGTGCCGCCTTCGTTTTCCGTAATACGGACGGAGATGGAGTTGTTGAAACCACCCGTCACGTACGGGAGCTGCGTGACCAGCGGCTCTCCCGTGGTCGGGTCGGTCCGGCTGAGGAAGTCGTCGATGTTGGTGAACTTGTCGAGGTCAAGGCCGCCGTTTTCCACGCCGCTCCAGATGATGTCATCCACATTGGTGACGTCATAGATGAGCACGCCGCCCTCCATCGGCTTGCCGATGAGGTTGTCGTTGCCGTTGGGGCCCTTCAGGTTGGCCGAGGGGTTCTTGATCGCCGAGCCGTCTTCGGCCCAGAAGGCCATGACGTCCTCAAGGCGCATGCCGCCGCCACCCTGCTCGTTGGTGGGGTACTTGAACACGTTGCCGAAGTAGTCGATGAGGGTGTCCTTGTCCTCCGACGTGTTCACCGTCTCCACGCGGTACACCATGTAGTTGTACCGGTCCCACATGGCAGGGCTCCACATGTTGGTGACCGTGGTGTTCCACTGCAGGTTGGTCTTGATGAAGGTCATGGTGCGGTTGTGGATGTCGCCCGTCTCCATCTTGCCGGGATCGCGGTGGAAGTTACCCGTGTGCTTGGTGGTCATGTCGTTGTAGAGCGTCGCGTCGCCGCCTATGAGGACGGTGGCGCCCGTGTTCTCGGGGATGGTGCCGCGGAACTCCACCTGGAACTCGGGACGCTTGAAGTTGACGTCCATCTCGCCACGGGCGTTGAGGCCCTTGTAGGAGAACGTGAACGAGCCCACCAGGCCGTCCTTGTAGTGAATGTTGTAGGTGGATGCGGTGATGGAGCGGTTGCGGTCGTCCTTCACGTCCCACTGGGTGAAGAAGCTCGTATCGGGGATGAGGCGCAGGCTCATCTCGCGGCCGACGTTGTATTCGTAGTACTTCTTGATGGCCGCCTGGTAGTCGTCATAGGTGTAGGCCTGCCACACGGAGTACTTGTCGTCGAAGTACAGGTAGGGGATGTTCACCGTGAACTTCGTCTTGTTCTGCTGATCGCCCAGATAGCCGATGTTGAAGCTGAAGTCGGCCGTCAGGTTGATGCGGGTGATCTCCGATGACCCCTTGATGAGCCAGGTGTTCACCGTGCCCGGGAGCGCCTCGTTCTCGGTGAGGAGCGTGGAGTACGGATCCATGATGTTGTTCCAGTCCACCGCCGCACGCGAGCTGCCAGCGGCGCGGAGCGGAGAGCGCATGACGGTGAAGCTGCCGCCGACGGCCATCAGGTTGTCCACCGTAGGCGCCATCGGGACGGTCGGGCCGTCCTTGAGCTCGACCGACGGGCCGGTGGGCGGGGTGACGCCGTTCTCGTCGGGCTCGGCCGGGGCGGCGGGCTCGTCGGCGGCATCGGGGTCGGCGGCGGGCTCGTCATCGCCGGGAGCCGGCTGCTCGGGGGCCGCGCCGCGCTCGAAGGTGGCGGCGAGCTCGGTGATGTCGGTCAGGTAGACGGGCTTGCCGTCGTCCACCGAGCCGGCCTGCAGGCCGAAGGTGGCAATGACGGGCTGGTAGCCGGGCGTGGCGTCGGGCGCGGCGCCCTCGGGCAGCGGCGCGTCGACGAGCGCCGACTCGGCGAAGGGCGCGGCCACCAGCAGCCGGCGCTGCTTCTCGGGCTCCACGCGCCCGGCGGCCTTGTCGCGCAGCACGCGGATGGTGCCGTCGGCAGCCAGCTCGTAGGGGATGGGCTCCAGGCCGAGCGCCTCGATGGTGGCGGGGTCGGCCGCGTCGATGGTGGCGATCTGGCGATCGGTCAGGTCGGTGACGTCCAGGATGACGGCGCCGCCCTGGCCGGGCACGCCGCGGTAGGTGTTCTGGGCCAGGGTCTCGGCGCTCACGTCGACGGCTGCGCCGGCGGCCAGCTGGTCGACGTAGCCAGCAGCGCGGGCGGCCTCGTCGTCCCCATCCTTCGCCACGCGGAAGCGCGCGAGCGATGCGGTGGAGATGCCGCCTTCGCCCTGCCAGTCGGCGCGCCACTGCGCAGTGAGCGCCAGGGAGCTCGCGGCCACCACGTCACGCGGCATGGCGAAGGTGGCCAGCGCGTGCCACCAGCCGGTGCCCGCACCGTCGGCTTGCGGCATCGTGGGGGTGCCCAGGCTGGAGACGGACAGCTCGGCCTTGGCCTTGGAGTCGGCGTTGGTGAGCGCGATGGCGCCCGACGCCTTGCGCAGGGCCTTGCCGACGGTCACCGTGGGCTGAGCCTCGGGAGACTCGGGGTCGATGGCCGCGGCGGCCTCCTGCTCCTCGGTGAGGGGCGCGGTGTAGCTCTGCAGCTCGAAGCCGTAGGAGACGTTGACGGACTCGTCCTCGGGCACAGCTCCGGTAAAGCCCAGCTCGAAGGAGGGGCTGGCCGCGGCCACGTCGGCGGCGGAGAGCTGGCCGGGGCGCTCAGGGTCGGTGCCCTCCCAGCGCAGGATCACGCGGCCGGACACGCCGGCGCGCAGGTCGGCGTCGGTGAGCGCGACGTAGGCGCCGTCGTGCTCCTGCCACAGCGACCAGCCGGCCGGCACGCCGTCGGCGAACAGGGCCACGCGCGGGGCGCGGGCCGTGTCGTCGGGATTGGCGGCGCGGGCGGCGGCTGCGGAGGCCACGGCCTGGTAGTCGGCGGGCGCGTCGGCCTTGGAGGCCTCGGACCACAGCGCGGTGCGCAGGCGCCACTCCTCCTGCGAGAGCGTGGCGGAGAGCGCGTCATCGGACACGCGGTACAGGTAGGGCAGCTCGATGGTGGCCGTCAGCACGTCGCCGTCGGCCGAGCCGGCCACGTAGCCGCCCTCAAGCAGCTGGCCCAGGTTGCCCAGGTCAAGACGGGCCTTCGCGCGGTTGGACTTGGCGTAGAACGTGGTGCCCTCCATGAGCGGCGCGCCCCACACGTCGATGAACGGGTTGATGCGGTTCGCCACGGCGGCCGCGTCCTCGGTGTCGTCGGTGAGGCGGGGAAGCACGTCGGCCGCATCCGTCAGGGACGTCGGCTTGAGCGAGGCCAGCACGTCGGCGTCCAGCGGCTCGTCGGCCACCTGCTGCAGCAGGGCCGCCTTCGCGGCAGCGGGATCCTGAGGCTCGGCGGCGGGCTGGTCGGCAGCGGCGTCGTCCTCGGCAGAGGGCGCTTCGGCGTCGGCGGCGGCGCCGGTGGCGTCCTCGGCAGGGGTCGCGGCATCGTTCGCGGCGTCTGCGGCAGCGGGATCGTCGGCATCCGCGGCGGCAGGGTCGTTCGCATCGGCGGCGGTCGGGTCGTTTTCGCCCTTCGTGGCGTCGTTCGCCTGCTCGGTGGCGGCGGTGGCGTCGTCGTTGGACACGTCGAACATCAGGGGACGCAGGCCCGTCACGTCGAACAGCGTGACGGCCAGGAGCACGGCCATCACCGCGGAGACCGCGCGCACCCAGGGACGCGTCCGGAACGAGTTAACCACCTGGTCAGCGGCGGTCTTCGCATCCCCGCTATATACGCGCGCGTGCGTCTCGTCGTGCCCTGGAGCGCGCTCAGCCCGCTCCAGGGCACGACGAGACGCACGGGAGCCCGTGGATCGCGCTGCTACGTACGCCTCGTATGCCTCCTCGCGGGTAGCGTCGTCGCGAGGAGGCTCGACCGGATCTGAGCGCAGCTCCTCGTCCATGCGCGCCTGCATGCGCGACGGGTCTGCCTCACGGCGGTCGGGAAAGCCTGATCTGCTGTTCATTGAACTCACCATTCTCACTCCAATGGAGCATCGCTGGACAGCGCAAAACGCCGCCCTCAGCTGATAGTTGTCCTTCTCAGAGCCGGCCTTGCCCCGCCGGCCCCTCCAAGAGCACGAAGCCCTCTGCCCAGAGCCTCGCCAATGCGCTTCTAGAAGGCACACTTCCCTCTGCCTTCAACCCCCAATTGTAAATATGGCGTTACATTTTTGCAATGAAATAGCTACATTGGGACCCCCCCCCCGCACAAAAAAAGGGCGTGCCCCCCGTTAGGGGACACGCCCTTCGTGCGCGTGATAGCTGAGAGCTTGCTAGTTGCTCGTGGTGCCGCTTCCGCTCGCGGAGCCTCCAGAGGCGGGAGCGCCCGCGTCAGCGCCCTGCGCGTCGGCGCCCTGCGCGGAACCGGCGTCGGCGCTGCCCTGGTCGGCCGCACCCTCGGTCGCACCCGGGTCCTCAGCGGTCACGTCAGGCGTGGCAGCCTGGTAGGCCGAGAGGTCGATGGCATAGGGGAGCTTCTCCGGCATGGGGTTGATCACCAGGTCGGCCGCGTCGCGGTAGTCGCTGTACCAGGAGTAGAACGAGGTCGTGCCCGAGCTGGCCGTCATGTTGGTGCGGACGGTCTCGACAATCTCCTCCGGCACCTGGCCGAGCTCGGTGATGCCGCCCTCCGGCACGTTGTACACGTCGGTGCACTTGATGATGTGGATACCGTAGTCGCTCTCGACCAGGTCGCTCACCTGATCCTTCTCCAGGCCCTCGAGGGCGTTCTGGTAGCCGGTCACGAAAGACGCGGTGGCATCCCAACCCACGTCACCGCCCTGGGCGGCGCTGCCGGTGTCGGCGGAGTACTGCTCGGCCGCCGCGGCGAAGTCCAGCTCACCGGAGTTGATGCGCTCGAGCACCTGCTCGGCCGTGTCGCGATCCTCGCTGTTGAAGAGGATGTGGCTCGAGCGCTTGGTGCCGTCAAGCAGCGACGCGCTGTCCTGCAGGTAGGCGAGCAGCTCCTCGTCGGACGAGCCGGTGCCTTCCTCGCTGGTGAGGGCCTCCTGGATCTTCTGCTGCAGAAGGTTGGTGCGGATGACCTCGTCGATGTACTCTTCCTCGGTCATGCCGCTCTGCTCGAGGGCTTCCTTCCACTTGTCCTCGCTCTCGAACATGGCCTTGGCCTGGGAGAGCTGGTCGTCGATCTCGGACTGCTCGATCTTGATGCCCTTCTCCTCGGCCGCCTGGTCGAGCAGGAGCTTGTCGGCGTAGAAGTTGATGACCTCCTCGCGGACGGACTCGGGCGTGTAGCCGTTGGAGACCATCCACTGGCCCCAGGCATCGTCGTCGGTGAGGTCGGCGGACTCGCGGAACTCGGCGACGTACTCCGTGATGGCCTTCTCGCCGATGGGCTTGCCGTTCAGGGTGGCGGCAGTGCCCTGGGAGGTATCGGAGATACCGTTGCCGCCGGCTGCGCAGCCGGCCATGGTGGCAACGAGCGCCGCGCTCACCGCCACGGCGCCGAAGCGTTTGAGATTCGAAAGTGTAAGCATCGTGTGGGTAGCCTTCCTGTTACGTTACGAAAACTGCCCCATTTTAGTCACTCGAACCTGAAAATAGGCTGAAAGAACCCCGAAACCGCCCCCGAAGCGCCAACTCTCCACATGATGAGACGACAAAAACGCGGCCTTTCACCGTCCCCTTCCTCCCCTCAGGTGCCCTTCGCTTCACTTCATCACTTGAGTCTCACTGAAATTCAAGTGATATTTCAGTGAGACTTTCGGTACTTTCTGTTCTTACTTGTTTGAACTGCCGTGGGGACAAGTCGGCCTTCCGTCACCAAACGCCTCACCTGGTAGCGCGTCTTCTCTATATCTTGCCCAACCCCCGCTGCAATATCACGCATTCCCAGCGTCTCATCCGAGCCAAACAGAGACAGGATAGCGTCACGAAACTCCTCGCCAGTTATAAAGGGGCTTTCTCCTGACAGCCTGAACTCATCTGGCCCAACCTTTGCTACAACGCCTTCGTGGGCAAGCTTGCGGAAAACCTCCCTTATTTCATCTGAGTCAAACCTCAAAGCCAACCTGACTTCCTTCACCGAGGCCTTCTTGTATCTCCTCATATAAAGAAGAACCGCTTCCTCATGATGGGAGAGCGTCTCATCTGTCAGACCCTTCATCCACTGTCGGCTCTCGGCTATTTCTGTGCCATAACGACCGAGGATCACCTTAAAGCGGTCGAAACTTACCTCAAAACGCGGTCTCTCCAAAGCACGCGACTCCATCTCGTGAATCATGTAAGGAACGCCTGAGCCATTTCCCTCCGCAGGCGACCCCTTGTCATCGGCGAGAGGGACCAGCGTCATGAGCTTCATGAGAGCCTCGTTACGACAGCGGGAAGACCCATCCGCAAGGTTGGAAAGCGTCTTTCCTCCCCAAAGACCTCCCGGATTGGATATCTCCACACGATCCGAGAAAACATCTACTGAAACCGATTCTCCTTGGAACCGCGCACTGTACTCACGATGAACCACCGCGTTTGCTATTGCCTCTCGAAGAACCTCTTCTGGTATCTCCAATTCTTCCCGTCTACCAGTTCCCCTAACGACGGCAAACGTTCTCAAATTTTTCGCTGTTGCGTGTACGGCATCATCCACCACCTCTGCCAAAGGGCCTTCGCAGATGACCCTGTCGAGAAAACGGGGTGAATCGGGAGTAGACTTCTCGACTCCTGGATGAACTGCTACGTCGACAATGAACTTCGGATAGTACTGCTGAGGATAAGAACCAGCCACGAGCAAGCCTGCCAAGCAAAGGCCCCCTCCCACACCAGTAATATTGAGGCGCTCAAGCTGTCCCATGCGGTCATTCACTCCACGAAGAGCCTTTGCATTCCGACTCTTCGCACGTTCAATAAGGTCATCGATGAGACTTTGGTCGAGGTCCTTCTGTGTGGCGCCGTCTACCAAGGACCGATCAGCAGGTGAGGGAATAAGGGCGTTCTGCATCTCGTAAAGCTCTGTCGGGGAAAGCTTTATGTCTTTGTCATCGACGCGCTTGTAGCTTCCGTTGTTTACGCCGCGGGCCGTGATGTAGCACGGCTTGAGAGACACCTCCACTTCCTTGAGCTCAACGACCAGAAGGGGAAATCCCTCCAGATCGTGTCTCTCTATTTCGTATTGAGGGGGATTGGTGAGCTTTCCAGGCTGACCGCCATCTCCAATGCCTGACACGAATTGATCGATGATCTTATTGACATCAAAATCTTTCACTGGTTGAAAATCATTTTTCTCAGCCAGCCCCAGAATCAGGGCTCCGCCGTGTGTGTTACCGAAAGCGCTCACGCTTTCCCAAACGTCGCTAGAAAGATCGACGGCACATCGCTTTACTTCGACCTCAGCATCGTCGCTGCCCTGTCGGCGAAGACGCTCTACCGTCTCGCGAAGATCCTCTGGCGTCATTTCCTCTCCTGCCTCCCGACGATGGGGCTCATTCTACGACATGGCATCACTCTCACTTGATCACTTCACTTTATCACTTGAATTTCAGTGAAGTATCACTTGGATTTCAGTGATACTCAAGTGATCGGGAAGGATCACGGAAAACGAGAAGGCCTGGTGCTTCTGTACTAGGAAAAGGAGGAAATGCGTCGATGCGCGGCAGGCGTCACGCTGCGGTCCTCGGGCCACCCGGCGGCGGAACACGGAGGCGCGAGAACGCAGCGCAACCTCGATATATTACAGCTTGGCAACAAACCCTACAAGAGAGGCCGCGGCACTCACCGCCCCCCTTCCTTCTACTCAAAAGAAAAATCCTGCTTGTGAGCTCGCAAGGCGTCCGCTATACTACGTATTTGCTGCATCGGCGATTATCGCCGGTCGGCCTGTAAGCAGCGGAGAGGTGTCCGAGCTGGCCGAAGGAGCACGATTGGAAATCGTGTATGCGCCAAAAGCGTATCCGGGGTTCGAATCCCCGCCTCTCCGCCACTAAGAGTTAACAGCCCCCTTCCCCGTTTCACGTGAAACACTCAGGGAAGGAATGCGGCTCGGGAAGACGCAGCGCAAACCACCGCCCGCCTTCCGTCATAGGGAGCGTCCTCGGACGCCCGCCCCAAGCGGAGGGGTGGCAGAGTGGTTGAATGCGGCGGTCTCGAAAACCGTTTCACCGGTAACCCCGGTGACGAGGGTTCGAATCCCTCCTCCTCCGCCAGAAACAGCGAAGCGCCCCGCCATCCGCGGGGCGTTTTTTGTTGCGCGACGCAGTACGATGCCCGCGCGCATCGGATGATACGACGCAGCAGGACGCATCACGCGGCACTGCAGCGAGCTCCACCCTTTCGCAACGTGTCACGTTGTTGAAGCCTCCCCGCAGAACCGTGGCGCGCTCTGATTATTCGCGGCGTGGCGTGTTGCGCTGCCGAATGTTTCACGTGAAACATTCGTACGTCGAAAAACAGGAAGCCGATGGGCCCGGCGCTCGCTTGCGCCTTCCTTGGTCCTTCCTCTACGCAAGCAGGCCCCGCGTTCCCAGTGGAACGCGGGGCCTGCTCTTCCTGCGGCGTCTTGGTTATTGCTGAGCGCCCTGGGTGCCCTCGGCGGGCTGATCGGCGGCGCCTTCCTTCGCGGCATCGCCCTCGCCAGCGGCGGCGCCATCATCAGCGGCATCGCCTTCCGGCGCGGCATCGCCCTCGGTGGGCGCCTCGGGGGTCACGCCCTCGGTGCCGCCCTCGGTACCGGCCTCGGTGCCGGTACCCGTGTCGGGGTTATCCGCACCCTCGTCAGCCGTCTCGAACTGCGTCATGTCAACGTAGTAGGGCAGGCCCTCGGGCATCGGGTTCACTACCACATCGGCAGCCTCGCGCTGCTCGGTCAGCCAGGTGGTGTAGCCCTGCGAGCTCTGGCTCTGCGACAGCATGGTGCGGATGGAGGTGACGAACTCCTCCGGCAGCTGATCGGTGCTCGTCACCTCAGACGGCGCCGTGAACACGTCGGTGCACTTGATGATGTGGATGCCGAACTGGCTGGGCACCAGGCCACTCACGGCACCGTTGTCCAGATCGTTCAGCGCGGTCTGGTACTCGTCGACGAAGGTGGTCAGCTTGTCCCAGCCCACGTCTCCGCCATTAGCGGCCGAGCCGGTGTCCTTGGAGTACTGCTTGGCGGCCTCGGCGAAGTCGAGCTGCCCGGCGTTGATCTTCTCCAGCACCTCCTGGGCAGTGGCCTCGTCGCCCGAGTCGAACAGGATGTGGCTCGAGCGCTTGGCTCCGTTATAGGAGGAGGCGAACATCTGCGCGTAGGTCAGCATATCCTCGGCGGCAGGCTCGTCATCGGTGGCCACGGTCTCCATCAGGCGGTTGGAGAGCAGCGAGAGCTCGATGTTCTCGCGGTACTCTTCCTCGGTCAGGCCAGCCTGCTCAAGGGCGTCCTGCCACTGCTCGTCGCTCTCGTAGCGCGAGCGCATGCTGTCCACATAGCCGTCGATCTCGGCCGCATCCACCGTGATCTCCTGCTCCTTGGTGATCTGGCGAATGAGCTCCTCGTTCACCAGGCCGTCGATGACCTGCTCGCGCACGGTCTCGGGGGTGAAGCCGTTCTGGGCCATCCACTCGCCCCAAGCCTGCTCGTCGGTGAGTCCCATGCGCTCGCGAATGGCCTGCACTTCCAGCGTCACGTCGTCCTCGGGGATCTCGGTGCCGTTGACAGTGGCCGCCGTGCCACCGGTGAGCTTCACGCCGTTGACAGTGGTGCCGCCGGAGCAGCCGACGATGCCCCACGCACAGGCGAGGGCCAAGCTGGCAGCGCAGACGGATTTTGCGACAGATAGCTTCTTCATGATCGCCTTTCTCTATCATGGGCGCCGGGATTGATGCACGATTTTAGGCATCGGCCCCCATGGTCATTTCGCGTGTATTCTTGCACACGGCGTAGAGGGGCGCGCGGCGGTTCACGATATGACCACTTTCGTTTCACAGCCGGTAAACAGCGCAGTAGGAAGTTTCCCGCTCCAAGCAAGCGTGTTTCACGTGAAACACGCTCTCGGGAAAACGAGCCGAGGGCCGCCAGGTCTCCCCCGACGGCCCTCGGCTCGTGCTTCTTCGGCGCCCACGCCGGTGAGAACGGCGACGCTCAGCAAACGCGTGGCGCCTCCATGCTGAGCATGTCCCGAGCGCGACCCGCTCTCCCGTCCCGCTCGCGACTAGCACGCTGCGGGCGTGCCCAGCCGCCGCTCTCTGCGCGGACGACGCAGGCGCGGGCGCGCTCGGCGTTACGCGCGCTTGGCCGCCTTCTTGCGATCAGTGGCCGAGAGCAGGCGCTTGCGCAGGCGAATGGACTGCGGCGTCACCTCCACCAGTTCGTCGTCCTCGATGTACTCCAGGGCCTCCTCCAAGGTGAAGGTGATGGGCGGCGTGAGCTGGATGGCCTTGTCGGCGGTGCTCGAGCGCTGGTTGCCCAGGTTCTTCGTCTTCTCGACGTTCACCACCATGTCGCCTTCCTTAGCAGACTCGCCCACGATCATGCCCTCATAGCACTCATCGCCCGGCGACACGAACAGCCGCCCGCGCTCCTGCAGCGTGTCGAGCGCGTAGGCCACGGCCTTGCCGGTGGACATGGCAATCATGCCGCCGTTCTTGCGACCGGCCATCTCGCCGGAATAGGGACCGTACTCCTTGAAGTGATGAAACAGCACGGCCTCGCCGTGGCTGACGTTGAGCACGCGGGTCTTGAGGCCCATGGTGCCGCGCGAGGGGATGCGGAAGGTGAGGTGCGTCATGGTCTCATCCGACGCCATATCCTCCATGATGCCGCCGGCCGTACCCATGACCTCGATGACCTTGCCCGCGTACTCGCTGGGCACGTCCACCGTGGCCTCCTCGATGGGCTCGAGGCGGCTGCCGTCCTCGGCCTTCTTGTACACCACGCGCGGGCGGCCCACCTGGAACTCGAAGCCCTCGCGGCGCATCGTCTCCATGAGCACCGACAGGTGCAGCACGCCGCGGCCGGCCACCTCGATGCCGCTCTTGTCCTCAAGCTCGTTGATGCGCATGGAGATGTTGCTCTCCTTCTCGCGCAGCAGGCGCTCCTTCAGCTGGCGGCCGCCGACGATGTCGCCCTCGCGGCCGACGAGCGGGCTCGTGGAGGCCTCGAACACGATGGCCATGGTGGGCTCTTCCACCGCGATGGCCGGCAGCTCCACGGGGTTATCGGGGCAGGTGAGGATGTCGCCGATGTCCGCGTCCTCGATGCCGATGACGGCCACGATGTCGCCCGCGTGCGCCTCGGGCACCTCAACCTTGCCAAGGTTCTCGAAGGTGTACACCTTGCGAATCTGGGCAGTGCGCTCGGTGCCGTCGGCCTTCACCACGAGCACGGTCTCCTTCTCGTGGAGCGTGCCGCTGTGCAGGCGCCCCACGCCGATGCGCCCCTCGTAGCTGGAATGGTCAACCGTGCACACCTGCAGCGCCACAGCTCCGTCGGGGTCGACGTCCGGCGCGGGGATCTCCGCCAGGATGGTGTCGAGCAGCGGCACCATGTCCATGTTCCCGTCTTCCGGGTCCTTGCGCGCATAGCCGTTGACGGCCGAGGCGTACACGACGGGGAAGTCGAGCTGCTCATCGGTGGCGCCCAGCTCCACCATCAGGTCGAACACCTTATCCACTGCGCCTTCGGGGTTGGCGTTGGGGCGATCGATCTTGTTCACCACCACCACGATGCGCAGGCCGCGCTCCAGCGCGTGCGACAGCACGAAGCGCGTCTGAGGCTTCGGGCCCTCGTAGGCGTCCACGATGAGCAGCGCGCCGTCAGCCATGTTGAGCACGCGTTCGACCTCGCCGCCGAAGTCGGCGTGACCCGGGGTGTCGATGACGTTGATCTTCACGTCCTTGTAGGTGATGGAGATGTTCTTGGAGAGGATGGTGATGCCGCGCTCGCGCTCCTGGTCGTTGGAGTCGAGCACGCGCTCCTCTACCTGCTGGTTCTCGCGGAACACGTGGGAAGCCCACAGAAGGCGATCGACCAGGGTGGTCTTGCCGTGATCGACGTGGGCGATAATGGCGACGTTGCGGATGTTCTCTTGCTGCATAGGTTCGGGGTTCTCTTTTCTCTTGCGATGGGATGCCCTGTCGACACGCGCGAAAAGCGGCTGCGAACACGGCGTTCGTGGTGCGTGCGTATTATACGCGCGCCGAACGCCACCAACAGATGTTTCACGTGAAACACGCGGAACGCCTCCTCGGCGGAGCCACCAGAGCCCCAAGTCGGCAGCCGGACGCGAAATCGGGGGAGCTACTCGTCGAGGAGCGCCTCGTATTCCCTACGCTGACGAGTCAGCTCGTCCAAATGCTCGTTGAGGGTCGTGAGGTTACGCTGCGACGACACTACCTGGACGATTCCCCACACCGTGGCGGCCGAGGCAGCGGCGGCGATGACGCCGAGAATGCCGAAGGGACGCCGCGCGGTGAGCAGTGCGAGTACCGCGCCGATGGCCGCCATGACCGCACCGTTTCGACGCTCGTCGAGCAGGGCGTCGCGCTGAGCCACCATCTGGACACGGGCGGCGGCGATACCTGCCAGCCGCGCGCGCAGCTCCGCGTCGGTGACGTATTCGACCTCGTTGCCATCCTCGTCCACCTCGACGTGCGGCCGCGCTGTTCCCGACGCCCCCGCGCCGGTGCTTGCGCCCGCGCTCTGCGCCCCCGCACCCTGCGTGCCGGCACCAGACCACCCCGCGGCGGCCGCCCCGCGGCGGCGAGCGCCCGCGTTCGCCCCGCCGGGGCGGTGCCCCGTCCTCCCCGCGTCCCTTTGCAGGAAGTCGTACGCCTCTTGCAGGCGCTTGAACTGCTCGGTCGCGCGATCTTGCAGCTTCTTGTTGGCGGCGAAGCGATCCGGATGAAGGATCTGCGCCGTCTCCCTGTAGGCCACCTTGATGTCCTCAGGCGTGGCATCGGAGTCCAGACCCAGCGCGCGCAGCGCCTCCATGCGGTTCACGGGCCTCTCCTTCCTTTCCGCCTACGAGCGGCGGCAGTCTTGATCGTCGTCGTATGGTAGCACGCCACGACGGGCAATTCCGAGGGCCCAAGCCGCCGGCCACAGCAGAACCACGGTCGACGCGACCGCGGGCGCCCATTCTGCGGGCGTCGTGCTGATATAAGTAAGGGGAAACGCGCCTGTCGCCAGCACCACCGGCGCAAAGTACAGCAGGTCAAACCCGAAGTGAACGCCAACGGGCACAGCCAGCCCGTCCAATCGCACCAGATTCGCTACGCCCTCCATCGCGCCAGACGCACTCGCCCCCGAGCAGCGCGTCCGAGAGAGCGAGACCAGGCGCAACCCGGCCATGGCGATGCCGAAGAGCAGCGCCTGCATCACCTTGAGCCCCGCAGCAACCGCAACCCCCACCGCGCCCCCGACTCCCGGCGCGGCCTCAACTCCCATCGCGCCCCCGGTTTCCGACGCGACCTCCGCTTCAAGCGCCATCTCCCACGGCCACGGCTCTCCTGCTGCGGGAACAATATGCAGCGCCGCAAACACCATCGCGCTCCCCACAACGGCCACCAACGCCACCGTACCCGCAGCGCATCGCGATTCATGAGGCCCACTCGAATCTCCCCGCGGTTTCGAATGTTTCACGTGAAACATTCGAGAGCCCTTCCCCTCACCCCGTCCGTCACTATCGTACGGCTCATCGTTTATCCCACGATGTTTCACGTGAAACATCACGCGCTCCCCCGCGTGGAGCAGCGCGTTCATGAGCAAGCCGCGAAAGAGCACCTCCTCCACAACCGCCGTCAGCGCGCACCCCGCCATAAGCACTGAGAAGTTCCGCAGAAGTTCACTATAGGTAACGTTATCGCTGCAAGAGAGAACGCACCCAGCCAAGCCGGCCGCCAGAATCACCACCACGATGGGCGTCCGTGCAGCAAGGCCCCCAATGGGGTTTTTCCAGGTGCCGCTCGGGGCGTTCCGCCTCTCTGTTCTCTGCCGTGTTTCGCTCATGCCCCCATAGTACGCCCCGAGCTCAACCCGGTGGAGTGTACTGCCTCCCATTTCTTGGACACGAGAAATGGGAGGCTTCTTTATGCCATCAGACCTTAGGATCAGATACGACGTCGATGTCCGCAGGGCCGCAGCGGAGCTCTTCGAGGAGGGCTATGGGTATCACGCGGCCGCGACCGTCCTAGCGCTTCCTCCTTCCGTTGTGAAACAATGGTGCTACAAGTTCGGCGCTGTTGGATTGGACGGATTGCTGCAGATGGGCGGACGACAGGTCAGATACACCTACGAGCAGAAGCTGGCCGCCGCGAAAGCGGTGGTCGAGGACGGCGAGAAGGTCCCCGATGCCATGGCGTCTTTCGGCATAGCCTCGAGGTCGGCGCTCCTCAAGTGGTGCAAAGCGTATCGGGAGGGCGGCGCTGAAGCCCTGCGCCCCAAGCCGAAGGGCCGACCCAAAGGGAGCGGGGCCGCGAAGGAAGGGATGACTCGCGAGCAAGAGCTCGAAGTCCGCGTCCGAAAGCTCGAGGCGGAGAACGCCTACCTAAAAAAATTGGCGGCCCTGAGGGCGGAGAAGAGCCTTCGAACCGGGAGAAGGCAGCGGCCGTAGCCGCGCTCTCAGGGCATTACCCGCTCGCTGATCTGCTGGAAGCGGCGGAGATGGCGCGATCGAGCTACTACTACGCGCTGTCGCATCCGAAGGCGCCGACCCGACCGGAGCTATGGGACGCCATAAGCGAGATATTCTCACGGACTCCCAACGGCTGCGGACATCGGCAGATCGCCATGTGCCTGCGCGCCGAGCGCGGCGCGCGCATCGCGGACAAGACGGTGTTGAAGGTCATGCACGAGATGGGGATCAGCTGCGGCATCCGCCGCGAAACCGACTATCACAAGTACAATTCGTACAAAGGCCTCGTCGGCGAGACCTTCGAGAACGTGCTGGGGCGCGACTTCGGAGCGGAGGGCCCTTGGCAGAAGATGGGCACCGACGTCACGGAGTTCAAGCAGGCGTGGGGCAAGGCCTATCTCGCGCCGATATACGACTTCGGGAGCAAAGAGATAATAGCGTGGTCGGTGTCGAAGAGCGCGAGCATGGCCCAGCAGCACGATATCCTCGATCAGCTTTTCTCCAGGATGCCGAAGGGCGCGACACCGATCCTGCATTCGGACATGGGCTGGCAATACCAGCAGAGGGCCTGGGCCGAGCGACTGAGAGAGCATGGCATCGTGCAGAGCATGTCGAGAAAGGGCAACTGCATCGACAACGGGGCTACCGAGCAGATCTTCGGTCATATCAAAGATGAGTTCTTCAAGGGTCGGAAATGGGCTACCTTCGAAGAGTTCAAGAAAGATCTGGACGCTTACATCGTTCATTGGAATACGAGGAGACGACAGGTTAAACTGAAAGGACTGACTCCGGAGGAATTCCGAAATCAGTCCTTAGCAGCTTAGTCCTTACTAATTCGTCCAAGTTTTGGGACGCAGTTCAGAGCGCAGGGTCGTCTATGATGTCCTCATGAGCAAGAGCGGCGTAGGCATATCCTCTTTCTGGCTGAAGGTGACGGCTATCGTCGCCATGACGTGCAACCATGTTGCCAACGTCTTCGCTTCGACGATTCCGACGGCGGCGATGGGGCTCTACCCTCTCGGCGGCATCACGTTTCCCATCATGGCCTTTCTGTTGGTTGAGGGCTACCACTACACCTCGAATGTGCGCCGCTACGCATTGCGCTTGGCGGCGTTCGCCGTGGTATCACAGGTGCCGTATTCGCTGCTGTGGGGTGCGGTGCCGAATGTTCTGTTCACGCTGCTCGTGTCGCTCGGCGTACTCGTCGCGCACGACCGCGTCTCATCGCGACCGCTGTTCGTGCTGATCGCAGGCATGGCAACGCTGGCTACCCTCCCCTTCGACTGGGGACTCGTCGGCGTGCTGACGGTGCTGCTCTTCCATCGGCTTCGTCATCATCCACACGGCGTGCCGATGGCGCTGGCCGTCCCCTTCCTCGCCATAGGCTTGCCGCCGGCGCTCGCGATCGTCTCCCACGGCCCCGACGCAGTAGGCGCCCTCAGTATGCTGACAGCCGATCCCTTCGCTGCCGCAGCGCCATCATTCAGCGCCACTAATACCATCGACGACCTCGGAGCCCTCCCCGCGCTGTGGGCTACCGTTTTCTTTTCGCTTGTGGGATTCTTCTTCGGAAGCGCGCTTATCACCTGCTATGACGGTCGGCGTGGTCGGCCGATGAAGTGGTTCTTCTACGCTTACTATCCCGTCCACCTGGCCGTCATCTGGCTGATGAGCATGCTGATCATCTGATTTCCCCGCTCGCGTCCATGTTTTCGACACGCGCGCGATGTCTTTCCTAAAGCGCCGTGCCCCGCTTCGGCATGTAAAGGCCGTCCGCCTTCACACCTTCGTGCTCGAGCAACCACATCTTGCGCGTGAGGCCGCCCGCGTAACCGGTGAGGCTCCCGTCGGATCCTACTACGCGATGGCAGGGGATGACGATGCTGATGGGGTTATGGCCCACCGCTCCCCCCACGGCCAGGGGCGCCGTGCGGCGTCCGCCGCGCTCTTGCGCTACCTGCTCGGCGAGGGCTCCGTACGTTGTCACTTCGCCGTAGGGGATCTTCGTGAGCAATCGCCATACCAGGCGCTGGAACTCGCTGCCGATGGGCGCGAGCGGAACCTTCTCAAGGACCGGACGAGCGCCGGCGAAGTAGGCGTCGAGCCACGCGCGCAGCTCGTCGAAGCCGCCTGCCTGGTCGTTACGCTCCAGTTCCCCGGCGATGCCGGCGCCGTGGTACTTCTGCCCCTCGAGCCACAGGCCGCAGATAGCCTGGCCGTCGCTCGCCAGCGTCAGCTTTCCTACCGGTGAGTCGTATTCCGTCGAGTAATACACGGCAATCTCCCTTCGTCGTCCCATCCCCGCTGCGTCTTGCCGGACGCTGGCGGCTAGGGGCTCGTCATCTCAGCCGTCTTCGAGCGAGTTCCACAGGCATACGTTGGCGTAGCTGCGCCAAGGCCTCCAGCGCTCGGCGAGGGCGCGGCGCTCACGCGGGGTGAGCTCTGGCAGCGCCTGGGCCACGCCCACATCAGTCTCCATGAAGGCATCCGGATGCCCCAGCGTGCGCATGGCCAGGTAGTTGGCCGACCATGGGCCGATGCCGCGTATCGCCAGCAGGCGCTCCATCTGGTCTTTCGCGTCTGCTTCGGGACAGAGCGATAGCTCTCCCGCTTCAATGAGACGCGCGAGCTCGACAATCGTGCGCGAGCGCGATCTGATGACGCCCAGCGTGCCAAACGCCGTTTCCACATCATCAATCGCCAGCACCTCAGCCGGTGTGGGGAACGCGTGGGTAAGACCTGCTATCCCCGTTTCCACCAGCGAGCCATAACTCTCGACAATCCGCGCGGCGAACCGGCCGGCAGCTGCCACCGTCACCTGCTGACCGAGTACCGCGCGGCACGCGGTCTCGAACGAGTCGAAGCACCCCGGAACGCGGGTTCCCTCGACGGCGGCGCCCGGCACCGCCTCGTCGAGCAAGCGAAGGCCCTCATGAACGGCCTGCGGATCCGTCTCTACGTCAAACTGGCGGCGAATGCGAGCGCTCACCTGCGGCTCATAATTAATGAGTGATTCACTTATAGTAAGTATGAGTGACTGGGAGGAGGGATCGTCGGTGACCCGCAGCCATCCCTGCGCTTCATCGCCGCCAGGCAGCGCAAGCCGAACCGTCCGAGCGTAGGATTCCCCCTCGACCAGCTCGACGCCCTCCAACGCGCGGCGGCCGAAGAATGCAAGCAGTTTGTCGAATCGGTACGGCGCGCGGTAGCCTATCCGCACCGTCTCTTCGCTGGTCATTCGGCCACCTCCAGCCAAGACGTCGTCGTATTCCCCTTCTCGTCCACTATAGCGCCCTCAGGTGGCACTTGAGCGAAAACCGCACAAATGTTTCACGTGAAACATTTGATCCGCAAAAAAAGAGGGCCAACTTAATGTTGACCCTCTTCATCATATTTGGTGGAGCATAGGGGGATCGAACCCCTGACCTCAGGCTTGCAAAGCCCGCGCTCTCCCAGCTGAGCTAATGCCCCGTGCTCGTTGCCTGGCTCGTTGCGCGTTCCGACAGCCTCAGCCGTGTTTCACGTGAAACAGCAAGCGAAACGATCAGAGCAAGAACCGGCAGGGAAAATAATAAACGCTCCACCGGCTAACTCGGCTCACGGTGGAGCGTTTATCGCAAAAAATGGTGGGCCCGAATGGATTTGAACCAGCGACCTCACGCTTATCAGGCGTGCGCTCTAACCAACTGAGCTACGGGCCCTTGAAAAAGTGCTTGACTACCTTATACCAAGTGACAAAGGATGGTCAAGCACTTTTTGCCGTTAATTGGGATAATGTTTCACGTGAAACATCCAGCGCCGCGAACGGTGGCCCCGCATATTTTGGAAGACAGGAGCGAGCATGATTCCCCTTCGCGTTCTCACCCTCATCGTCACGGCCCCTGGACAGCCATCGGTGCTGGTGCTCGAGCCTATTGAAGACACGCCAGAAGGGAAATCACGCATCGTCCCCATTTGGATCGGCACGCAGGAGGCCACCCAACTCGGCATCGCCATCGAGCATGTGCGCCTGCCGCGGCCCACCACCCATGATCTGTTCCTCGATGCGGTCACCAACCTCGATGCGCGCGTTGACCACGTGGTCATCAGCGGGGCGAAAGGTGCCACCTTCTTCGCGAAGCTCTCCTTGCGTCAAGGCGGGCGGCTCATCGAACTAGACGCGCGGCCCACTGATGCGCTCTCGCTGGCCATTCGTCAGGAAGCTCCGTTCTATATTGACGAAGCGGTGCTCGAGCGCACGTCGTTTCCCTATGTGTTCCGCACGCGGGACGATGATGAGGCCGTCATGCAAGAGTTCCGCACCTTCCTCGACACCCTTGCCCCTGAGGACTTTGCCGACGATGGCCACGACACCCTCGACAGTTAACCGCCGCGCCTCAACAGCGTCACACCGCTGCCACGTCGGCACGTCGCTCTTTGGCGCGCAAAAAAGTTAGCCATGGTTGAATGTTTCACGTGAAACATTCAACCACACGCCGCCGGCCAACCACCAGACGCTCGCAACCGCTCCCGCCGATCAATCACCACACGGCGCAGTGCGGCACCCGGCACCCGGCGCCCGCGCCGCCGCCGACGTCTGCAACCGCCGTCCAGGTGGGCGCCCGGCACAATGCGTCGCTCGGTGTGCGCTGCCGACCGTCACCCTCGCCGTAGCCGACGACGCCCCGCAACCGCTTCCGAGGCACCCTCCAACCGCCGCCGGCACCCGGCAACCGGCACCAACCACTGCCCCCCGCTATCTGCACGCAGCACCCACCAGCCAACTGTCCACCCTCGCCCCGGCCACCGGAGCCCTCTCCGCTGCCGTAGCCCTCGCCGCCGCCTGGGGCGCCACCCGGCGCAGTGCGGAACTCGGTACCCGCCGCCAACAGCCACCCTCACCGCCGCCGCCCACACCAGCTGCCCAGAGCGTCCGCCCTCGCCGCCGGCCACACCCGCCCGGCAGCCGCCCAGGGCGCCAACAGCCGTCCTCCAACCACCCAACGCCAGCCTTCCACCACCTGCCGCCCTCACCGCCGCCCCCTCGCCCCACCCACAAAAAAGCCCCGAAGATCCTCCTTCGGGGCTTTTCTCGCTACTCGCAGCGCCGTCAGCCGGCGCTTTCGCCGCAGTGCGCTACTCCTCCAGGTCGTCCAGGTCGTCCTCTCCGAGGACGCCGGTCTCAGACTCGGCCTCCAGCAGCGCCATCTGATCCTCGTCGATGTCCGCGCCCGGCTTGGCCTTGCGCTTCTTGCCGGTGCTCGAGATGGCCACGGCCGTCACACGATCCTTGTCGGCCACGCGCATGACCATCACGCCCTGGGTCGAACGGCCCAGCTCGGAGATGCCCTCGACCGGAGTGCGCACGATGACGCCTTCCTCAGACACGATCATGATCTCGTCCTCGGGCCCGACGATCTTCATCACCGCGAGCAGGCCCTTCTTGTGAGTCATGGTGATGGTGTACACGCCCTGGCCGCCGCGATGATGCTCGGGGTACTCCTCGATCTTCGTGCGCTTGCCGAAGCCCTTCTCGGTGATGACGAACAGGTCGGTGCCAGGGCGCGCGATCTCCATGCCCAGCACGTGGGCATCAGCCGGCACGTTCATGCCGCGCACGCCCATGGTGTCGCGACCCATGGCGCGCACCTCGTCCTCGCTCCACATGATGGCCTTGCCGGCGCTCGACACCATGATGACGCGCTCGTCCTTGGCCACGCGGCGCACAGCGATCAGCTCGTCGTCGTCCTTCAGGTTGATGGCGATCAGGCCGTCGCGGCGAGTGCGGTCGTACAGGTCCATGGACGTCTTCTTCACCATGCCCTGCGCGGTGGCGAACATGAGGAACTCGTCCTTCGGGAACTCCTTGGTGGCGATGACGGCCGAGATGGTCTCGCCCTTCGCCAGCGGCAGCAGGTTCACGATGGCCGTGCCGCGCGCATGGCGCGACGCCTCGGGAATGTCGTAGACCTTCAGGCGGTACACCTTGCCGGCAGTGGAGAAGAACAGCATGTAGGAATGCGTCGAGGCCACGAACAGGTGCTCCACGAAGTCGGAGTCCTTGAGGTTCACTCCCTGCATGCCCTTGCCGCCGCGCTTCTGCTGGCGGTAGGTGGTGACGGGCAGGCGCTTGATGTAGCCCGCCTTCGTCATGGTGACTACCATGTTCTCATCCGCGATGAGGTCCTCGACGTCGATGTCCTTGGCCTCGCCGGTGATGCGGGTGCGGCGCACGTTGCCGTAGCGCTTCTTGATGTCGCGCAGCTCCTCCTTGATGATGTCGCGCACGAGGGCGTCATCGGAGAGCACGCGCTTGTAGTAGGCGATCTTCTCGCGCAGCTCGGCCAGCTCTTCCTCGATCTTGGTGCGCTCCAGGCCGGTCAGGCGGCGCAGGCGCATCTCGAGGATGGCGTCGGTCTGCTTCTTCGAGAGGCCGAAGCGCTCAGTGAGGCGCTTGGCGGCCTCCTTGTCGGTCTCCGACGAGCGGATGATGGAGATGACCTCGTCGATGTTGTCGAGCGCGATGATGTAGCCCTCAAGGATATGGGCGCGCTCCTCAGCCCGGGCCAGCTCGTAGCGCGTGCGCCGCAGGATAACGTCCTTCTGGTGCTCGATGTAGTAGAACAGGATCTCCTTGAGCGAGAGCACCCGGGGGCTGTTGTCCACCAGCGCCAGCATGTTGATGCCGAAGCCCACCTGCAGCTGCGTGTGCTTGAACAGCTTGTTCAGCACCACCTGCGGAATGGCATTCTGCTTGAGGTCAATGATGATGTCGATGCCATGACGGTCAGCCGCGTCGTGGATGTTGCTGATCTCGGGCAGCTTCTTGTCGCGCACGAGCTCGCCGAGCTTCTCCAGCAGGCGCTTGCGGTTTACCTGATAGGGGATCTCCTTCACCACGATGGCGGAGCGCCCGTTCTTCTTCTCCTCGATCTCGCACTTGGCGCGCACGGTGATGTTGCCGTGGCCTGTCTCATAGGCGTCGATGATGCCCTTCTTGCCCATGATGATGCCGCCGGTGGGGAAGTCGGGACCAGGCAGGGCCTCCATCAGCTCCTCGGTGGTGACATCCGGATTGTCGAGCATCAGGCACGTGGCCTCGATGGTCTCGCCCAGGTTGTGCGGCGGGATGTTGGTGGCCATGCCGACGGCGATGCCGTTGGAGCCGTTGACCAGCAGGTTGGGGAAGCGGGCCGGCAGCACCTTGGGCTCCTGGAGCGACTCATCGTAGTTCGGCTGAAAGTCGACCGTCTCCTTGTCCAGGTCGCGCAGGAGCTCCATGGCCGCCTTGTCCAGGCGCGCCTCGGTGTAACGCATGGCAGCGGCGGAGTCACCGTCGATGGAGCCGAAGTTGCCGTGGCCGTCGATCAGGGGAAGGCGCAGGCTGAACGGCTGGGCCAGGCGCACCATGGTGTCGTACACCGCGCTATCGCCGTGCGGGTGGTACTTGCCGATCACGTCGCCGACGGTACGGGCCGACTTCATGTGCGGCTTGGTCGGCGTGTAGCCGGACTCGTTCATGGCGTAGAGGATGCGGCGGTGCACCGGCTTCAGGCCATCGCGCACGTCCGGCAGGGCGCGCGAGACGATAACGCTCATAGAATACTCGAGGAAGGAAGTCTGCATCTCCTTGCCCAGGTAGGCCGCGCGCACCGTGGTGCCCTCGCCGCCGTTGGCGTCCTCGATGATGGAACCGTGCGGGTTGGGCATGTCCTTCAGCATCGAGCGGGCGATGTCCTCTTCGGAAGCGTATTCCTCCACGGTGGACGACGCGCTCGCCTGCTCGGCGTCCTCGTCGCCCTCCTCTTCCTCGTCGATGTCCTCGAAGTCCTCCTCGGCGCGGTCGAGCAGCCTGTCCAGGCTGTCTTCGTCCGTGCTCAGGCCGTCGTTGATCTCGTTGTTCTCGTCAGACACGGGGCCTCCTTAGATGTCCAGGAAGCGCACGTCACGCGCGTGCTTCTGAATGAATTCCTTACGGGGCTCCACCTGGTCGCCCATGAGCTCGCTCACCACGCGCTCGGCCTCCACGGCATCGTCGATGTTCACCTGCAAGAGCGTGCGGGTGGCCGGCTCCATGGTGGTCTCCCACAGCTGCTCCGGATCCATCTCGCCGAGGCCCTTGTAGCGCTGCACGTCGTACTTGCCGGGGTCGTCGTACTCCGCCAGGGTGGAGGACAGCGCCTTCTCGTCGTAGATGTAGCGCTCGATCTTGGGATTGCGCGAGTTCTTCTTCTTGATGCCGAAGATGGGCGGCTGCGCGATGTAGATGTAGCCGCGGTTGATGAGCTCGGGCATGTAGCGGTAGAAGAACGTGAGCAGCAGGCAGCGGATATGCGCGCCGTCCACGTCGGCATCGGTCATGATGATGATGCGGTGATACCGCGCCTTGTCGGCGTCGAAGTCCTCGCCGATGTTGGTGCCGATGGCCGTGATGAGCGAGCTGATGGTCTCCGAAGACAGCGAGCGATGAAGGCCCGCGCGCTCCACGTTGAGGATCTTGCCGCGCAGGGGCAGGATCGCCTGGAACTTGCGGTCGCGGGCCTGCTTGGCCGAGCCGCCTGCGGAGTCGCCCTCTACGATGAAGATCTCGGAGAGCGAAGCCTCCTTGGACGAGCAGTCCGCCAGCTTGCCCGGCAGCGCGAAGGAGTCAAGCACGTTCTTGCGTCGCGTCATCTCGCGCGCCTTGCGGGCAGCCTCGCGCGCCTTGAGCGCCTGGGTCGCCTTGCCGACGATGCGTTTGGCCGGCGTCGGGTTCTCCTCCAGGTACTCGGCCAGGCCGCGGGTGACCGCGTTCTGCACGAGCGGGCGGATCTCGGTGTTGCCGAGCTTCGTCTTGGTCTGGCCCTCGAACTGCGGGTCATGCAGCTTCACCGAGATGACGGCGGCCAGGCCCTCGCGCGCATCCTCGCCGGAGAGGTTGGAGTCCTTCTCCTTGAGCAGACCCTTCGCGCGGGCGTAGTCGTTGATGGTACGGGTGATGGCCTGCTTGAAGCCATCCAGGTGCGTGCCGCCCTCGTGGGTGTTGATGTTGTTGGCGAAGGCAAGCACCGACGTGGTGGAATACGAAGTCGACCACTGCAGGGCCACCTCCACCGTGCCGTCGGCGTTCTCCGCCTCGAAGTACACGGGCTTGTTGAGCGTCTCCTTGCCCTCGTTGAGGTACTTCACGAAGTCGACGATGCCGCCCAGGGCCTGGAACACCTCGGTACGCGGGTTGCCGTCGGCGTCGGTCACGCGCTCATCGTGGAAGATGATCTTGAGGCCCTTGTTGAGGAAGGACATCTCACGGAAGCGGTTAGCCAGGGTATCGTAGTCGTAGATGGTGGTCTCGGTGAAGATCTCCGGGTCGGGCCAGAAGGTGGTCTTGGTGCCGGTGCCCTTCGCCTTGCCGATCTCGTGGAGCTTGGTGGCCGTCTTACCGTGGTCGAAGTCGATGGCGTACTCCTTGCCGTCGCGCTTGACGCACACCTCGACGCGCGTGGAGAGCGCGTTCACCACCGAGACGCCCACGCCATGCAGGCCGCCGGACACCTTGTAGCCCTCGCCGCCGAACTTGCCGCCGGCGTGCAGGATGGTGAGAACCACCTCGACGGTGGGGATCTTCTCCTTGGGATGCTTGTCCACGGGAATGCCGCGGCCGTTGTCCGCGACGGTGATCGAGTTGTCGGGATGAATCCACACCTCGATGGTGTCGCAGTAGCCCGCGAGCGCCTCGTCGACGGAGTTGTCGACTACCTCGTAGACCAGGTGGTGCAGGCCGCGCGGGCCCGTCGATCCGATATACATGCCCGGACGCTTGCGCACGGCCTCGAGGCCTTCCAGGACTTGGATGTCAGAACCATCATAGTGATCTGGTTTACTCGCCACTGACACGCTCCTTTTCCAGATAGAGAGGGTTTCCAGACGCCTTGCGACCCAGGACGCGGCCTGTAGAGTCGGTTATAAGGCGGAATCTGACTGATTCTATCATATTGATGTAGGGAAAAGCGCTCATAACCGCTCACAGACGCTGTTTTAAGCCGTTCTAAGGCGTGTTTCTCGACTTTTCCTCTATCGGTATCGATTCACAATAAAAACAAGTGCTTAAATCGGCGCTTATTCCGCAATGGGAAGATGTATCACCTGGGCTGCGCGCAACATTCGCTCATCGAAGTAGGCGAGGTTCGCCGTAGTGATGAAGGTCTGCACATCCTCTGAAATGTAGGAGACGAGCGCGGCGCGACGGGCCTCATCGAGCTCACTCATCACGTCATCGAGGAGAAGCACCGGCTTCTGGTCGAGCACTTCCTCGATGACGGCTGCCTCTGCCAGCTTGCAGGCCAGCACCACCGAGCGCTGCTGACCTTGGCTTCCGTAGAGCGTCGCGTCCATTCCGTCGATGGAGAAGCTGATCGTATCACCGTGGGGCCCCACGACCGCGCGGCGGCGGGCGCGTTCTTCGGCGCGGCGACCAGCGAGCGCCTCCTCAAGGGCCGCCCGCGCGACATCCCGGGTGAGCGACTCCCAGCCCGCTTCCTCCCCAGACGGGTTGCCGTCGCGCAGCTTCTCCCATGAGGGCCGGTAGGTCGCGCGCAGCTTCTCAGCGCTGCCCGCTATCTCGCTGTAGCGCCGGGCTATCTGAGGCTCAAGTCGCGTGAAGAGCGACGCGCGGTAGCACGAGAGCTGCGCGCCCACGGTCACCAGCATCTCGTCGATGCTGTCGATCATCACCTCCGACGCCTCTTCCTTGAGCAGACGGTTCTTGTACTGGAGGACCTTCTCGTAGTCCTTGAGAATAAGGTAGTAGTTGGCCGAGAGCTGCGACCCCAATACGTCGAGGGCCTTGCGGCGCACGCTCATCGACCCCTTAACCAAGTCGAGGTCGTCCGGCGTGAACGTCACCGAGGGGACAAGCCCTTTCAGATCCGCCGTCTTCTTGGCCTTCCCGTTCAGGGAGTAGCGTTTGGTGTGACCCTCCAGGCGCAAATCGACGTCAAGCTCGCGGCTTCCATCGCTCACGTGGGCGGTCAGCCGGGCCGCCGGCGCGCCGTGGCGCACCATCTGCTCGATGGTGGGATGGCGAAACGAGGCGAGCGCAGTCAAAAGCTGGATTCCCTCGACTATGTTCGTCTTTCCCACCGCATTCGGCCCGACGAACACCGTCAGGGGGCCCAAGCCGTCAAGGCGCAGCCGGTCGTAGCTCCGAAAGTCGCGGAACGCTATGCTCTGAATGGTCAACGTCATGGACGGCGGCCTCGGGCCGGCGCGGTCTTAGGACAGGCGCACGGGCATGACCAAGTACAGGAAGTTCTCCGGCGCCTCGGCACGGAAGATGCCCGGCTTCATCGACGACTGAGCCTCCAGGTACACGCGCTCGGTGCCCACCGACTGCAAACCATCCAGCACGTAGGCGTAGTTGAAGGCAATCTCCACATCCTCGCCCTCAATCTCGCAGGTCAGCGTCTCCTGAGCCGATCCCACGTCCTGCGACGCCGCCGAGATCTGCGCCGTCTGCGAGGCGGCGTTCAGGTCGAACCGCACCGGAGTGGACCCGGTTCCCAGGATGGACGCGCGCTTGACGCTGGCCATCAGGCGGTCGACCTCCAACGTGGCGCGCGTGACGTAGGCATCAGGCAGCAGCTGCTTGTAGTTGGGGAAGTTCCCCTCGATGCGGCGGTTGATGAACACCGTGTCCTCGCAGGTCACGACAATCTGATTCTCCGCCAGGGCCAACGTCACCGGAGACTCGGTCTTGGGAAGCGACGCGATCTCCTGCAAGAAGCTGCCCGAGATGACGGCCTGGAAGGGATCGGCCGCCGACTCCTCCAGCTCAGCCTCGGTGATGGCCAAACGATAGGAGTCCGTGGCCACCATGCGCAGCAGGCCCTCCTCAAGCGTGATGAGCACGCCGGTGAGGATGGCGCGGCTCTCATCCTTCGAGACCACGCGCGCGACGCGGCGAACCATGGATGAGAACTGGGCGAAGGGAACCTCGATGCGCTGGGTCACGTCAACCGACGGGAATCCGGGAAAGTCCTCGTAATTGAGGGCCTTGATCGAGAACGACGAGGTGTCGCAGGTAATGAACGCCTGATCCTCCCCGGCGTCCACATGCACCGCTGCATCGGGAAGGTTCTTCACGATGTCCGAGAACAGCTTGCCGGGAACCACGGCCTTGCCCTCCTCCTCGACGAGGGCAGCCACCGAGTATTGGATGGAGAGTTCCAGGTCGGTCGCCTGGAGGGTGATCTTATCGCCGCGCGCCTCAATGAGGATGCCCGAGAGCACCGGCAGCGTCGAGCGCGTGGACACACCCTTCAAGACGATGGAGATGGCGTTCTGCAGTTCCGTGCGATTGATGCTGAATTTCAAGGCGTCCTCTTCCCTCGCGCTCCACCCCTCGGCTCAGAGGCAGAGGGGTGGTGAATATCTTTCGGAATATCGGTCATTATAGACAATGACGACCGCCCCCGAAGGCCGCGCGGCGCGTGCTTCCCTTCCTCTTCGGCGAGATGCTCGGAGTTTTCCACTGTTTTTTCCAAGAGCATTGTGGAAAATGTTGAAAACTTTGCCGAACAAGGGCTTACGCTGGCCTTCCTTCGTCAAAGCCGGTGCAAATCTCAAGGGGCGTCATGGTTTGTTTCTTCGGAGCTAAAACCATCGCCCTTTTATGAAAAACTGAAAATTAGCTGTTTACCTGGTGTTTTACAAAAACTCCATCGGTTGAGAGCCACCTCACGCCCACTTTTCCATCAAAGGGGCGAACAAAGGAGCGCTTCCTCGAAACCCCTTCTCAATTAACCTGGCGAAACGCAAATACCTTAAAAGTCAAGCAAATTCTTCCCTAGTTTTTCACCACGCGATCTGGTTTTCAAGAATCTGGAATTCATAGTTTTCAGCGTTTTCCACTTTTGATGAATAAATTGTTGATAACTCTGAAAACAGCAGGTCAGATATGACTGAACTTTCCTGAAAAGCTGAATTCGCTGCTTTTCATCCACTGAAACCGCAGGTGGGCTAGATTTAGGTCGGTGAATAACGTTAAAATGCCCTTGGAATTTCCTGAAAACGCTGAATAATCGAAGAAAAATTGGAATGACCTTGAATAACGCTGAATCACATAACCCCGTGGAATCCCTCCCCACCGAGGATCCCTACGGGTTTGACTTCACCTTCGTCCACACCACCGCGCGTATTGCCCTCTACGACGACCTGCGCAGCGCTCCGCGGGTAGTGGAGGTTGAGCCTGCGGACACGACGCAGTACATCGAGAACCTGGCATCCACCATCTACCGCGAGGCGCAGCAAGCTGGCGGAACCATCCCCTACACGGTTATTCGCGAGGTGTCGGAGAACTTCATCCATGCGCGATTCCGCGAGATCGTCGTCTCCGTGCTCGACCGCGGCAACACCATTCGCTTCGCCGACCAGGGGCCGGGCATCCCGTTCAAAGACCAGGCCCAGAAGCCCGGCTTCTCGTCAGCCGTCGAGCCTATGAAGAAGTACATTCGCGGCGTTGGCTCCGGGTTGCCCATCGTGCGGGATTACCTGGACATATCCCATGGCAACATCTCCATCGAGGACAACCTGGGGCAAGGCTCGGTGGTTACCATCAGCGTTACGCCCAACCCCTCGGTGCCTCCCATGCTGGGCGCCGGCGGATGGCCGGCCCAACAGCCCGCGCAGCCCTTGCAGCAGACGGCGGGTGGATACGCCATTCCCGCACCGCAGCCGACGATGCCCTTGCAGCAGCCAGGCGGAGGATACGGCGCGCCAGCGCAGACCTACGGCGCGGCGGCTTATGGCACGACACCCGCAGATCCCTACCATGGCGGCTACGCCCAGCCCGCGCCAGCCTTCGACGCTTACGGAAACGCCATTCCCCCGCAGCAGCTGGCCGCGATGGGCGGCATACCCACCCAGAGCTACGCCGTGGTTCCCACCACAAGGCATCCCCAGATTCCCGCACCTCCGCTTTCCGATCGTGAGCAGGAAGTTCTTCGCCTGCTCTACCAGGATGGCGAGCTGGGGGTCACCGATATATCCAAGTACCTCGAGGTAGCCCAGTCGAGCGTCCACAACATTCTTGAGAAACTCGAGCAGGCGGCACTCGTGGTGAAGGGACAGAACAAGAAGAGGCGTCTCACCGACATGGGGGCAGCTGTGGCCCAGGGGCTCTAGCGGCCGGAGACCGCCGCGTCGCGGGGC